>NZ_JBEEAQ010000003.1:0-3312592 GCF_046056895.1 Vibrio sp. TBV020
AGCTTTTTCTAACTTCCGTTGCGCTCAGCGCCTCGTCGTTAGGGGTGCGTATCTTACGCTTCCCATTTTGAGAGTCAAGCATTTTTTCAAACTTTCTTTTCTCTCTTTCCAACTCGGTGTGTGATGTTCGTCTCACTCCGTGTCGGTGAGGCGGCATTATAGGGAGGTCTGAGAGGATGACAAGTGTTTTTTTGAAATTAATTTTTGTTTGCTCAAAAAGAAATCAAATCATTAAAAATAGAATAAAATTTCAACATTTGAGTCATGTCACATCAATACGTTGGAAAAACAACAACCATATACGTAAGATCCCTGTGTCTATTTTGTTAACAGTAGACCTAATTTTTCTTCAAACCTAAAAGTTGTATTCTGATATGAGTTCAAACAAATCGACCTTAATGATTGTCGCCTTAGCAGTTTTAGGTGGAATCATCTTTTCGCAGGTTGCAGTGCCTCCTGCTTTAAGCTTTGTTCTGGGTGTTGTTGCTTCCGCTTTTATTCTTAAACTTTCAAACACCGATATTGAGCAAGAACAACCAAACGATCCATCAACAAAAACATTGTATGTAGGTAACCTGCCATACAAAGCAAATGAGTCTCACGTAAAAGAGCTGTTTGCTAAACATGGTGAAGTCTTTGCGGTGCGTTTAATGAAAGATAAACGCACTGGTAAAAGAAGAGGCTTCGGATTTGTGGTTATGGCAGCAACTGACGCTCAAACCGCAATCGATGCTTTAAATGAAAAAGATTATATGCAACGCACGTTAAAGGTGCGCATCGCTAACGATCCTAAATCGCAATCGGATAATGCTGAACAGCACTAAACCCGAGTTGATGTAATGCCTTATTTAATGCTCCCTCTTCCCAAGGGGGAGCTGTTGAGAAAATCTCTCTTTTCCCCAACTTATCACTTACAGACGTTAACTCTAGCAGCCCCGCTACTCTTCTCGCTATTGCCTCTCCAGAATCCACCAGCAATACACGCTCTGTCAGTACAGACTGGATTTCATCTTTAATAAGAG
Source organism: Vibrio sp. TBV020 (assembly GCF_046056895.1). NCBI lineage: Bacteria > Pseudomonadati > Pseudomonadota > Gammaproteobacteria > Vibrionales > Vibrionaceae > Vibrio > Vibrio sp. TBV020. The sequence continues at coordinate 1,023 of NZ_JBEEAQ010000003.1, forward strand.
GAAAGTGCGTACAACCAAGTACAGCCACATCAACTCTATTATCTATAGAAGAAAGAATTTGCTTTAACTCATTTAAATCTACAGCCTTACCGCGCAGCTTTTCTTCAGCAATATCGACCAAACGCGTCGAGCCGAGCAGTTCTACAGGCTTGCTTTGTGAAAAGTCTCGGATGAGTTCATGTGTATAAGGGCGAGTAACCGTCGCTGGAGTCGCGATAAGACCAACAGCTTTATTTGCTAAGTTAGAAGCTGGCTTGATAGCAGGGACAACCCCTACTACCGGTATAGCTAACTTAGCACGTAGCGTAGGTAGGACAATTGTACTTGCGGTATTACAAGCAATAACAACCAAGTCGATACAATGTTTCTCTACTAGTGAAGTCACCAGTCTGTCGACACGATCGATCAGAGTATCATGGTCAAGCTCACCATACGGGTAGGCTTCATTGTCAAATATATAAAGGTACTCAAGTTGAGGCAGTTTACTCTGTATTTCTTTATAAACAGATAATCCGCCTACACCAGAATCAAAGATCAAAATTTTAGATTGTTGCTTGGACACTTGAGTCACTCATTCATTATCGACTTTGCAATGATACTCACTGTTCTACTTTTGGCAATCTCTTCGCCTGATAGCGCTGATGGCTAAATCGCTCTCCTTTATCCAGATGAGTCAGTTCCAACTCAAGACGTCCAGAGTAACTGCGAGTATGGGTAACCAAGGTGTGAAACTCTCCATCCTCCCCACATGGGTCGACGCCACTTGGCAAGCTATCAATGAACTCTTGGGTGTACCACTTACCACAGTAACTCGAGTTCAATTGCGAACCATCCGTCGTCACGACCAAGGTTTGGATACCACGTTGGAGAATCTCTTGTGCCAGTAATACACTATCTTCTCCTAAAAGGGGGAATACGCAGTCCCAGCCCGCAGGTTCAATATAGCTACGACGATAAGCTTCTATACCATTACAAAACATATCGCCAAAAGCCACGGCGTCAATCTTAATGCTTGAGGCCTTTAAGGTCTTAATGATGGTCGATTGGTACACTTCGTTTGGTGGAAACGCTGCCGGCATTTCTATTTTGATCAGGGGAAGACCCAAAAGCTCAGCCTGCATATCCAGAACAGATATAGGCGTCGCTTGAAACGGCACTTCATCTTTAACATAGGTGGTGTATAAGCCAACAACATTGTATTGGCTGCTGTCCATCAATCTTTCTAGAGTCAGTGTCGAGTCTTTGCCACTCGACCAACTAATAATGACGTTCTTTTTCATAGTGATTGTGTATAGGTAAGAAAAAACCGCCCGAAGGCGGTTTATCTAATTAGAATTGGTAAGTTGCGTTGATGTAGTAAGCTCGTTCTGGCGCAGGGTAACCGCCAGCTGTTTCGTACTTCTCATCGGTCAAGTTATCAATTCGGCCATTTAGCGTTAACTGTTCATTCGCATAGTAGTTAACAGCAATATCAAACAAGCTGTAAGCCGCTAACTCTCCTGAAAAGTCAGGTCGCTTACCAACATATTGATAGCCTAGAGAGAAATCAACATCATTAAAGCCTGCAACAGCATTGTATTTGTAGATCTCTTTCGCACGTCGAATTAGCTGCTCACCTGATTGATCCTCTGGATCTTTGAAATCCGCACTCACTTGGTGAGAGATAAAGTCAGTATCAAAGGCAGCTACAATTTCAACACCGCGTAATTGGCTTTCACCTGGTGTGTTGTAGTACTTCTCGGTAACAAAGCTGTAGTCGATAAGATCTTCAACATTCGTATCATAGCCCGTAACTGACCATTCAACACCTTGTACAACACCGCCGAATGTCAATTCAAATGAGTCTGCCTTTTCCGCTTCTAACGCATCATTACCATAGAAACTGTATAACTGATAAAGGTTAGGTGCTTTGAAAGAAGTTCCGTAAGCAGCTTTTACAACTAGCCATTCAGCAAATCGGTAACCAGCACCGGTGTTAAACGTCGTTTCCGTGCCGAACTGTTCATTATCATCAACACGAGCACTTAGTTCACCAAAGGCTTTTTCGTAATCTGCATTGAGTGCTGCGAAATAGGCAACATTAGTTCGATCATATTCGATATCAGAAGGCTTCACTATATAAGCTTCATCACGCCAATCAACACCACCACTTAGTGTCAATGCATCATTCAGATCGTATGCCGATACCCATTGAAAGTTCAGTTGCTCCAATTCATCTGCTGAAGCAAATGCTGAGTACTTACCTTGGTCTTTATTGTAGTCCCAATTATCTTGGTTCTGGTAGTTAACGAGAACCTGTGAATCAAGCTTCTCACCCGAGTATTGAACACCAACTGCTACGGTCGCATTTTGAATTTCTGACTCTTTGTATGAGTATACGTATGAGTTAGAGTCTGTACTAAAGTAAGTCCCGTCGTATTGAGAGAAGTTTTCAAACAAGCGGAAGTTTGCGTAGGCTTTCCATTGAGCATCGAAGTTGTGTACATAGCCGATCAATGCATTACGCGACTCAAAGCCATGACGGTCTTGGTCATTGACCCCAGCAACTGGATGTACGTTATAGCCTTCGTCAGAATCATATCCAACGGATACATTCAGGTGACCATTTTCACCGACCTTAACGCCGGTTACTAAGCTCAACTCTTCATAATCTAAGCTACCTAGCCCTGCACTGACTTTCGTTGTTTCATTAGTTGAGTTCGCTAACGTAATGATGTTGATGACACCACCAATAGCTTCAGAACCATACATTGAGGCGCGAGCACCACGAACATACTCTACGCGATCTACGAAAGTAATTGGTAGCTGGCTAAAATCAACGCCACCTTTTGCCGCTCGAGCAAAACGAATACCATCGATTAAAACCAATACCTGATCAGAATTTGCACCACGGACAAGAATGGAAGCTTGCTGACCTCGGCCTCCATTTTGGGTTACTTGTACTCCCGTCAGACGCTTAAATACATCCGTTAGAGATTTCGCTTGGATGCGGTCAATATCCTCACGGGTAACAACTTCTACTTGAGCAACTACACTATCTGTGCTTTGCTCAAAACGGTTAGCTGTCACCACCATAGTCTCATCTGCAGAGACTTCTTGAGCGTACGAATAAGAGGCGTGTGAAAGTAGCGATGCCACTGTCATCGCTAGAATAGATCGGTTCATTTTTATAATCCTAAATCGCGTAAGTCCTACTGAGCATGGAGCGCTTGCTTCCAGTGTGTTTGCTCAGCTGCTGGCAGGTCTTCGGACTTAAGAGCTTGGATTCACCACCTAATCACTCGACTTCCCACATAAACCTATATGCAGTGTCATATTGAGCTTTCGTTCTCTTTTACCGCTGCGCGTCAGTTCTGGACTTTCACCAGATTCCCTTTTCAGCCATCTATACATCTAGACAGCACCAGCTTGGCGATGATGTTATTCAGCTATCAGTAGTTTGTCTAGCCCATATTGCAGATTTATATTATTGAGCCATATTTCATAGCGCTCACAACTGTCTCTTTACACACTATCTTTAACACATAATCGGACAAGACTGGACATAGCGCTGAGATTGAATAAAATCTGCGCTCTTAAACTAAATACACCTTCCACAGGTACCAAACCAAAGGTAATAATCATGGCGAACCTTGATGTAAACCCGCAAAGCTACCAAGAACAATTGGCTGATAAAGTCGATCGTCTTAATGAGATGTTCGCATCTTACAATGTACCTGAATTGGAAGTATTTGAATCTCCTGAGCAACACTACCGTATGCGCGCGGAATTTCGTGTTTGGCATGAAGGTGAAGACCTTTACTACATCATGTTCAACCAAGAAACGCGTGAAAAATACCGTGTTGATCAATTCCCTGCAGCGAGTCGCCTAATCAACGACCTAATGCCACTACTGATCGATGCAATGAAAGACAATGATTCACTGCGTCGTAAACTCTTCCAAGTGGATTTTCTTTCTACGCTAAGTGGCGAGATTCTAGTATCACTGCTTTACCATCGTCAGCTAGATGATGAGTGGACGGAAAATGCGAAAGCATTGAAGCAGCGCCTAAACGATGAAGGCTTTAACCTTAATATCATTGGCCGCGCACGTAAGATGAAGATTGTTCTCGATCGTGACTATGTGATTGAGAAGCTTGATGTAAACGGAAATCCATACATCTACCAACAAGTAGAAAACAGCTTTACACAACCAAACGGTAAGGTAGCTGAAAAGATGCTTGAGTGGGCCGTTGATTGTACTCAGGAGAGTACTGGTGATTTGTTAGAGCTTTACTGTGGTAACGGTAACTTCTCACTGGCGCTAGCACAAAACTTTGACCGCGTACTTGCAACAGAGCTGGCGAAACCTTCCGTAGTTTCAGCGCAATACAACATTGCAGCGAATAAGATTGATAACGTTCAGATCCTACGCCTTTCAGCTGAAGAGTTTACCGAAGCTATCGAAGGTAAGCGTGAGTTCCGCCGCTTAAAAGATGCAGGTGTCGATCTGCAAAGCTACAACTGCAACACTATCTTCGTTGATCCACCTCGTGCAGGCATGGATATCGATACTTGTAAGATGGTTCAAGGTTATGAGCGCATTATGTACATCTCATGTAACCCAGAAACACTGAAAGAGAACTTAGATGTACTTTGTGAAACTCATAAAGTGACTCGATTTGCTCTGTTTGACCAGTTCCCATACACCCATCACATGGAAGCTGGCGTGTTACTTGAGCGCAAAGCGTAATTGCTAAAGACATAAAAAAACGAGCCAAGCGGCTCGTTTTTTTATATTTGAAACTTAGCGAATCACGATTCAGCTTTTGCTGACGATGGAGTTAGGAAACCTAACTTCTTCGCAACCCATAGCAACAAGCCAAGAGTAATGAAGATCGCTAACATGTTTGAGCCAGCATCTGGGTATTGAGCTTTAACAAATGCAGAATGGCCAAATGCACCTACGAAGAAACACGCTAGACCAACAAGCGGAATATCTTCTGATACTGGGTTACTTAAGTATTCTTGGTAAAGAGCTTGTACTGACAGGACAAGAGCAATCAGTGGAAAAATTGAGAAAGTTACTTCGCTCATAGTCAGCCAAGACAACATAGCGTCACCACACATACCTGCAACCAATGCAAGTACTAGCGTTTTTTTCTCAGAACCACGATTAACTTGGTTTGTTTCGTTCGACATTAATCTATCCCACCTTTTAATCGGTTACGTTCACGTTCTTTGCGATACCAGAAAGCCCCTTTGGCTATCATTCGCAATTGCATTATTAGACGTTCAGCAAGTTCATCTCGCTCATGTCTATCCAGATCTAGCGCTTCTGCACCAGAACTAAAAACTAGAGTGACGGAAGCTTCCGCTTGGGTAAAAGCTTCATCACGATTCATACCTGTACTGATCAGGTACTCGGTCATCTCGGCAACAAAGTGTTGCATTTCTCTCGCAACCGCCGTTCGAAAGTCAAATGATGTACCAGAGCGCTCACGTAGTAGTAATCGGAATACGTTAGGACTGCTTTCGATGAACTCCATAAAGGTTTCAACCGAAGTGCGTATGACACTGCCCTCTTTGACAATGCGTTGACGAGCTTGGCGCATTAACTGGCGCAACAGTAAGCCGCCTTCATCGACCATGGTCAAACCTAACTCATCCATATCCTTAAAGTGGCGATAAAATGAGGTAGGAGCAATACCGGCTTCACGTGCAACTTCACGTAAACTTAAGTTTGAGAAACTTCTGTCAGCACTGAGTTGACTAAACGCAGCATCAATCAAAGAACGACGTGTTTTCTCTTTCTGCTGTGCTCGTATTCCCATGGATTTCATATTCGTTTTCTACTTCGTACTGCGATAGTCATTAATATACAACGATTGACTTAAGGAGATAACCCAAAATCTCTCGCTTTGACGATCGAGTGGCAATTAAACCGAGTTCCGTTGATATTTCAATCTTTTCGCTCTCAATTAGAGACATACGACATACCCTTTAATCTATTTGCTTGATTCTACGTGATCCCGCCGACTCTCTAGTGTGCTTTTGGTGTACGCCGTAGCGGAATCAGTTAAAATCTCGCTACAGCAATGTTAAGACTATATAACAAGGAAGAAGCTATGGTGGAGAGTAACCACTTTGATGTAATCGTTATTGGTAGTGGCCCAGGTGGTGAAGGGGCAGCGATGGGATTAACCAAAGCGGGGCTAAATGTCGCCATTGTGGAAAAAGAGAGCAGTGTCGGTGGTGGTTGTACTCACTGGGGAACAATTCCTTCAAAAGCACTACGTCACGCCGTGAGCCGTATTATCGAATTCAACAACAACCCTCTCTTCTGTCATAACAATACCAGTCTACACTCAACGTTTTCTAATATCCTTGGACATGCTAAGTCTGTCATCGATAAACAAACTCGACTGCGCCAGGGCTTTTATGATCGTAACCAATGTTCTTTGATTTTTGGTACTGCGCGTTTTATCGATAAATACACCATTGCTGTTATGCAAAGCGACGGAACGGAAGAGACCTACAGTGCAGACCGCTTTGTCATTGCGACGGGTTCCCGTCCGTATCAGCCTGAAGGCGTCGACTTCACCCACGAACGTATTTACGACAGCGACTCAATCTTAAACCTTAAACATGACCCTCGACATATCATTATCTATGGGGCAGGCGTAATCGGTTGTGAGTACGCGTCAATCTTCCGAGGTTTAGGGGTAAAAACAGACTTAATCAATACTCGTGACCGCCTACTAGCATTCTTAGATAACGAAGTATCAGATGCACTTTCATACCACTTCTGGAACAGCGGTGTCGTGATTCGTAATGATGAAACGTTTGAGAAGATTGAAGGCACAGAAGATGGTGTAATTGTTCACCTAGAGTCAGGTAAGAAGATGCGTGCTGACTGTATTCTTTACGCTAATGGACGCACAGGTAATACCGATAAATTAAATCTTTCAGCGGTTGGTCTAGAGGCAGATTCTCGTGGTCAGCTAAAAGTAGATGGTAACTACCAGACAGAAGTAGATCATGTCTACGCAGTAGGTGATGTGATTGGCTACCCAAGTCTTGCTAGTGCGGCTTATGACCAAGGCCGATTCGTTGCTCAAGCGATCAATAAAGGTCAAGCAGATGGCAACCTTATCGAAGATATTCCAACAGGGATCTACACCATTCCAGAAATCAGCTCCGTGGGTAAAACTGAGCAAGAACTTACAGCAGCAAAAGTGCCATACGAAGTTGGGCGTTCTTCCTTTAAACACCTAGCTCGCGCGCAAATTGCTGGCAAAGATATTGGTAGTTTGAAGATTCTATTCCACCGTGAAACCAAAGAGATTTTGGGCATTCACTGTTTCGGTGAACGTGCTGCGGAAATCATTCACATCGGCCAAGCGATCATGGAACAAAAAGGTGAAGCGAATACCATCGAATATTTCGTTAACACCACTTTCAACTACCCAACTATGGCTGAAGCCTACCGTGTTGCAGCGCTAAACGGTTTAAATCGCCTGTTTTAAATCTGCACGCATATGAAAAAGTCGCGCTCTAAATAGAGCGCGGCTTTTTATTATCTTTCACATCCAATTAATGACTATGACCTTGAGACAGATTGATCAATACCACTCCACCAGCAATCATCAACATTCCAATCCATACCGTCGTATCAAGGTGCTGACGATAAACAAAGGTTGAAATCAAACTCACTGTGACAATGGCAAGCCCCGCCCACAACGAATGTACTATGCCTACCGGTAAATCTTTCATCGCTTGACCTAAAAACAGAAAAGCGGCTAAGTGCCCTGCAATAACCATAGCGGCTGGCAATGGCTTAGAAAGACTAAAGCCATCCGTTGCCTTTAAAGCAACATGAGAAAGCGCTTCAGCCATCACGCCCATCAGTAAGAAAAACCAACTCATTGTAAGACTTCCTATTATTAAAATTGAATGGAAAAGCTGTTTTTAAGGCACAAAAAAACCTGCACTGACACAGCACAGGCTCGTCAACAAAAAAGAGTTATTGATTTAAGTAAGCCGCATGAAAATCTAAGTGATCATCAATGAAGCTTGAGATGAAGTAGTAGCTGTGGTCGTAACCAGGTTGAATACGGATTTCAACATCTGAATCATGTTCTTTAGCCGCTGCTTGTAGCATTTCAGGCTTAAGTTGCTCGACTAAGAAATTGTCTGCATCACCTTGGTCAACCAAAATTGGCAATTTCGCTTCCGCTTGTTTAAGCAGTTCACTAGCGTCGTACTGCTTCCACGTTTCAAAATCGTTACCTAAGTAAGCGTTAAATGCTTTTTGCCCCCAAGGACATTGCATTGGATTACTGATCGGGCTAAATGCTGAAATTGAACGATAACGCTGAGCATTCTTAAGGCCAATCGTTAAAGCTCCATGACCACCCATGCTATGACCAGAGATAGACTTAATGTTTGATACAGGAAAATTAGCTTCGATCAATGCAGGTAGCTCTTCTGTCACGTAGTCATACATGTGGTAGTGACGTGACCAAGGTTCTTGCGTCGCATTAAGGTAAAAACCTGCACCTTGACCAAGATCGTAACCCTCATCATCGGCGACATCTTCACCACGCGGGCTCGTATCTGGAGCAACAATCGCAATACCTAACTCAGCAGCACGGCGAAAAGCGCCTGCTTTCTGCATAAAGTTTTCGTCAGTACAAGTTAAGCCTGATAGCCAATAAAGAACGGGAGCTGGCTTCGCTTTAGAAGCGTTTGGCGGTAAGAAAATCGCAAAGCGCATATTGCAGTTAAGCGTTGAAGAGTCGTGGCTGTATTGCTTATGCCAACCACCAGCAACCTTGGCTTGGCTAATATTTTCGATAGTCATGATAGTGCTCCATAAGGCTGACGGTTAAATACAAAAAAACATTCACTTTGGTTAAAGCACGGTAGTACAGTCGCTCTAAACAAAATGAATCCCACCACCTCCCGGGCGAAAGGTGGTGAAAGACTTTGTCTGAGTGAACAGACGGCCTCTTATCGACAGGACAGTTAGACAATAAGAGACCTAAGTGAATTACTTATCCATGTGTAGAACAGTACGGATAGATTCACCTTTATGCATTAGTTCAAATGCTTCGTTTACGTCATCAAGGCCCATTGTGTGAGTAATGAACTCTTGAAGACCAAACTCACCAGCCATGTAACGGTTTACGATTTCTGGAAGCTCAGAGCGACCTTTAACGCCACCGAAAGCAGAGCCACGCCATACACGACCAGTTACTAGCTGGAATGGACGAGTTGAGATCTCTTGACCTGCACCAGCTACACCGATGATTACTGATTCACCCCAACCTTTGTGACAACATTCAAGTGCTTGACGCATCACGTTTACGTTACCGATACATTCGAATGAGTAGTCAACACCACCGTCTGTCATCTCAACGATAACGTCTTGGATTGGTTTGTCGAATTTCATTGGGTTGATGCAGTCAGTCGCACCAAGTTGTTTTGCAAGCTCGAATTTGCTTTCGTTGATATCAACACCGATGATACGGCTTGCACCAGCCATACGTGCACCGATGATTGCAGAAAGACCGATACCGCCTAGGCCGAATACAGCAACAGTGTCGCCTTTTTCAACTTTAGCTGTGTTGAGTACTGCACCCATACCTGTGGTTACACCACAACCTAGAAGACAAACTTCTTCTAGTGGCGCTTCTTTGTTTACTTTCGCTAGAGAGATTTCTGGAAGTACCGTGTACTCAGAGAAAGTAGAACAGCCCATGTAATGGAAGATTGGCTCACCGTTGATAGAGAAACGGCTTGTACCATCTGGCATTAGGCCTTTACCTTGAGTTTCGCGAACCGCTTGGCAAAGGTTAGTTTTACCAGACTTACAGAACTTACATTCGCCACATTCTGCTGTGTAAAGTGGGATAACGTGGTCGCCAACTTCAACGCTTGTTACGCCTTCGCCAACCATTTCAACGATACCGCCACCTTCGTGACCAAGGATAGAAGGGAAGATACCTTCTGGATCGTCACCTGAAAGAGTGAATGCGTCAGTGTGACAAACACCAGTTGCAACGATACGAACCAGAACTTCACCTGCTTTAGGTAGTTCAACATCTACCGTTTCACGCTTAAGAGGTTCGCCAGCTGCCCAAGCAACCATTGCTTTAGATTGAATATGAGTTTGACCTGGTTTGAGTTCAAGTGTCATTGGATGTTTCCTTAATTCTCAGTATAGGGAGTGACGTCATAAGCGTAGTCGAGGATTTATCTCAGCGCTGCGTCGTTTTGTTGGTGGCTATTTTAGGTATTTCTCTAAAAATGATAATCCCATTAAATAGAAAATCATTTTTACACATACGTAATAATGATTTTGAAACAATAAAAAGCCGAACTTCGAGCCCGGCTAATGCTTATCTATTCTCAACTAAGCGAGAAACTCCCCTCTACGCCATTGCTTAGTGAGTATCAGTGCAAGCGTAATCCCCCGCATAGCCATAAAGCTCAACATCGCAAACCACAACGCATGATTTCCCCAGCCCATAGAGAAGTAGAAGATAGTGAAGAAGGCACAAGTAGACAAAAACATACTATTGCGCATTTCTTTACCTTTCGTTGCACCAATAAAAATGCCATCTAATAAGAAGCACCACATCGAAACCAATGGCATGGCTACCAACCACGGTAAATACTCTAAAGCGATTGAGTGAACATGCTCTATATCAGTGATCAGACTGATCAGGCTTGATCCTGCCCAACCAAACACAACCGTTAAGCCAATACAGATCATCAAACTCCAGAAGAAAGTGCCAACCAAAGATTGGTTAAGCTGATTACGGTCTTTAGCTCCTATCGCTTTACCCACCATAGCTTCCATTGCATAGGCAAAACCATCCATGCCGTAGGAAATCATCATTAAGAAACTCATGAGTACCGCATTAGCCGCAACGATTTCGTCTCCAAAGCTCGCACCTTGGAAGGTCATAAAGGTAAAAGTCATTTGCAGGCAGAGTGAACGAAGAAAAATATCGCGATTGAGCTTCACAAAACGGCTTAGTCCATTGGTCGTATCTTTAATCAGCTCGATTAGTGGCGGTAGATTATCTTGATGCCACTTACGCCATACACACCATAAGCCAAAGCTCATACCCGTATAATCTGCGATTACCGACGCAAGCGCGGCACCTTCAACTTTCCAGCCGAAACCGATGACAAAAAGCACATCTAGAGCAATATTGGTGACATTTGAAATAATCACCATCCACATTGGCGCTTTGGCATTTTGTGTCCCGAGTAACCAGCCCAGCAATACGAAATTAGCTAACGCCGCTGGAGCGCTCCATGCCCGAATGGAGAAGTACTGCTCGCCGTAGTGTTTCACCTGGTCACTGGCATCACTGAAGCTAAAGACCCAATCGGCAACGACTTGGTGGAATAGCAAAAACAGTCCAGCAAAGCCGAGAGCCATCGCCATACCTTGTGTGAAAACCAAACCCAGTTGCTGTTTATTCTCTGCACCGTATGACTGAGCCGCGAGGCCTGTTGTCGACATACGTAAAAAGCCAAGTAGCCAAAAAGTTACACTAATCATGGTACTACCGAGAGCTACACCGCCTAAATACCAAGCATGTTCGAGATGACCAATTACCGCCGCATCAACTAATCCAAGTAATGGGACTGTGATATTGGAGAGAACCATTGGGATCGCGAGCAAGAACACCTGTTTGTGCACGTCACGATTGGAAAGGGTTTGAAGTATTTGCACGTTGCCACTCGATAATCAATTGAGTGACAAGTGTAACGGGATCACCAGCGAAGCTGAACCACTACTGGTGTTAAACGCTGTTTTAGAAAGTTAACTTTATTGAGTAAACGCTGCCAAAGTTTCCATCGACCACAGTTTTGTTCAATCGGTTGATAAGTCTTTGCCCAGCGAGCCCATGGCAAATAACCAAGCATGGCATCCCCAGGGGCACTATAGCCATGACCATATTGGTCAGAACCTAACTTCTGCCCAAGCATCGAATGAGAAAGATCTCCCGCCAGAACTACACACGCTCGAGCACTATCAAAATGGCATCCCAATGCTTGAATAAATTTAGCAACTTGTTTCTCAGAACAATCCAGCAATGCATGTTCGCAAACAATCATTACCGGCGTTTTTTCTGGAATGGGTAACAATTCTAACCAGCTAAGATCATCAACACTGCCGCACACGTGGTGATAACGTTCACTGTTATGAAATAGCTTCTGACGCCAAAGTAGATTTTCAGTGACATCGAGTTCTAGCCAATGACAACGGCCATTGTCGACTCGGTAAAAGCGTGTATCTAACCCAGCACCAACATTGACTATCCAGCCATCAGGGTTGCGTTTGATAAAATCTGAAACGTGCTTGTCGCACAATTGGGTAAGAGTAGCGTGAAGGAGTTGCTTTTGGTCAATGTCACCAGAAAAGCATTCTGGTGCTAGCTGGCAACGCTGACATGCTCGGGCTGCAATCGGGTCATAAACCAAGCCATTATCTACTAAGCTCTCACGACTACGAAGCCATAACGGTTTTAGTAAATTGCTCGGTATTTGATAGCGATGCTTTGCTGATGTCTGATTGGCGGCCATTATCATCTTCCTTCTGTAGCCAGAAAGTAGATGATAATGAATATCAATTACAAAATCAACAGATGAGAACTTATCTCAATGAGAGATTACATCCAATCTGTGTTGCGGATGATACCAACAGCCAAACCTTCAATCGCAAGGTGCTGACTAGTTAGGTCAACTTTGATTGGTGCGAACTCTTCGTTCTCTGCATGCAGTAAAACCGTTGAGCCTTTACGTTCTAGGCGCTTCACTGTTACATCATCATCAACACGCGCTACAACAACCTGCCCATCTCGAACATCTTGAGTTTTATGAACTGCCAGTAGATCGCCATCCATAATACCGATGTCTTTCATACTTTCGCCATTAACACGCAATAAGAAGTCCGCTTGCGGTTTAAACATGCCTGGATCAACTTGATAGTGCGTCTCAACATGCTCTTGAGCAAGGATCGGCTCACCAGCAGCAACTTGACCAATTAATGGTAGGCCTTCTTCATCATTTGCCGCATCTTCTAACAAGATTCGGATACCACGTGAAGCACCAGGGATAATCTCAATCGCTTCTTTACGTGCAAGCGCTTTCAAATGTTCTTCAGCTGCATTAGCTGAACGGAAGCCGAGTTCACGTGCGATCTCTGCACGAGTTGGCGGCATACCAGTCTGCTCAATTTTGTTTTTGATCAGGTCAAAAACTTGTTGTTGGCGGGGCGTTAACGGCTTCATAAGTCACCTGTCTTTTTATACAGTTAACTGTGAGTATATCCAGTAATTGGTTAAATGAAAAGCCAATTGATTGTTTTTTAGCGAGTTTAGAAAAACAAGATTTCTATCCAGGTGTAACCCGCCAATAACATGGTGACCATCACCGCTGCAGAGCCAATATCCTTTGCTCGACCAGCAAGTGGATGTAGCTCTTCCCCAATACGATCAACCACCGCTTCTATCGCACTATTAAATAGCTCCGCAACTAAAACCAGCACGACGGTGGCAATCAAGAGCATCCGCTCAAGCTGACCATCAGCAATAAAAAACGCAGCTGGAATCATTAATGCGGCTAGAACAATTTCTTCTTGAAAGGCGGGCTCATGTTTAAACGCGGCTTTTAATCCCTGACATGAATAGCGTGTGGCATTTTTCAGTCGTTTAAATCCGTGCGTCGTTTTTGGCTTCAAAGTATTTTCTCTATCTTATTTAGCAAACCGCCCATCTAGAACAAAAATTGATGTTTTCATAATCAATAATAAGTAAAAGGTTCGACCAGTTTCTGTTATCCTTGCCGGCTATAAAAATACCCGCTTGGGTGCATTCCCACTTCTATAGTTAAAGAAATGGAAATACGCTTATGCAAAACATCTATTTCGAGGCTAAGAACCTTATGTCTTCTGGACGAATGTTATCGCGTTCCCTACTAAAACTGCCAATGTCAGTACTAGTGAAAGGAACCACAATTCCTTCAAACCCTATTGAAGATCATAGCATTGATATAAACAAGCCTATTATCTACGCTTTGCCATATCGCTCGGATGTGGACTTGCTCGCTCTGCAAGCTCAAGTCAGCAAACTAGGGCTACCAGATCCACTTGAGCCAGTGGAAATCAATGGTAAGCAATTCAACCGCTACGTTTTCACCTCTTCTCGCCAAACCGTCATGGGGAATGACCAAGACGTACCAAGCGACTCAATTACGCAATTTTCAGATCTGCTGGAACTGCACAAATTTGATTCTGAGTTGGATGTACAAGTTATCCCAACTACTGTCCTATGGGGGCGTAAGCCAGGGAAAGAGTCTCAGCAAAAGCCATACTTGCAGTCACTCAATGGGCCGCAGAAGGCTAAAGCAATGTTGCTAGCTGGTCGTGACTGTCTGGTACGTATTAGCCCTGTCGTTTCGCTGCGTTATATGGCGGACTCTCATGGTACAGATGCTTCAATTGCGCACAAACTTGCTCGCGTCGCTCGTATCCATTTCTCTCGTCAAAAACTCGCTGCATCGGGGCCTAACCTGCCGAATCGCCAAGCGCTGTTTAATCGTTTGATGAAGTCAAAAGCGATCGAGAAAGCGATTGAAGATGAAGCAAAAGCGAAAAATATCTCGATAGAAAAAGCGCGTAAAGAAGCACAAGCGATCATGGATGAGATTGCAGCGGATTTTTCTTACTCGTTGATCAAAAACGGCGAGCGTATACTTGGTTGGCTTTGGAATCGAATCTACCAAGGTTTGAATATCACCAACGCTGCGACCGTGCGTAAGCTTGCTCAAGATGGCCATGAAATTGTCTACGTACCTTGTCACCGTAGTCACATGGATTATTTACTGCTGTCTTACGTTCTTTACCGTGAAGGTATGGTACCACCGCATATCGCAGCCGGTATTAACCTTAACTTCTTTCCAGCAGGACCAATTTTCCGCCGTGGCGGTGCGTTCTTTATTCGCCGCAGCTTTAAGGGCAACAAGTTATACTCAACGATATTCCGTGAGTACTTAGCAGAGCTATTTGCGAAAGGTTACTCTGTAGAATACTTCAGTGAAGGTGGCCGCTCTCGTACCGGTCGTCTACTACAAGCGAAGACTGGTATGCTTGCTATGACTATTCAAGCAATGCTTCGTGGTCTTAACCGCCCGGTGACTCTCGTTCCTGTCTACATTGGCTACGAGCACGTCATGGAAGTTGCAACGTATGCGAAAGAGCTACGCGGAAAACGTAAAGAGAAAGAGAACGCAAGTTTAGTACTGCGCACTATTCGTAAACTACGTAACTTTGGTCAAGGCTACGTAAACTTCGGTGAGCCAATTCCTCTTAATCAATACCTTAATGAGCAAGCACCTGAATGGACGAAAGATATCGATCCTATGGGTTCAAGTAAGCCACAATGGTTAAACCCTGTGGTTAACGATCTTGCGACTAAGATGATGACTCACATCAACGATGCAGCAGCGACCAATGCTCTGACCCTCTGTGCCACGGCACTACTCGCATCCCGTCAACGTGCTTTGTCTCGTGACAGCTTAGTCAATCAAATCGACTGTTATCTTTCGATTTTGAAAAATGTCCCTTACTCATCAACCTATACTGTGCCACAAGATGATGCTGAGGCATTGGTTACGCATGCTGAGTCACTGGACAAGTTCATGCTCGAAGCCGATAGCATGGGTGATATTGTATCTCTCGATCGTAACCAATCGATTCTGATGACTTACTACCGCAACAACATTATTCACCTGCTGGCGCTACCGTCGTTGATCGCACAAATGTTGGTTCGTCACCAACAGCTATCGCTTGAACAGATCAAAGATAATGTCGCACTGATTTACCCGTTCCTTAAGCAGGAGCTGTTCTTAAGTGTGGCCGAAGAAAACCTAGGTCAGCTGACAGAATCTTACATTGAAGAGATAGCGCGCCAAGGGCTGGTAACAATCAGCAGCGATCAAAACGTTTCAATTAATCCTGCAAACAGCCAAGTATTGGTATTACTTGGTCGCACGATCACTGAAACTCTGCAACGTTACTCAATTGCGTTGAATCTACTAGTTGCTAACCCAGAGTTCGGTAAGTCTGACCTAGAGCTTAAGAGTCAAGATATTGCCCAGCGCCTAGGTCGTCTGCATGGAATTAATGCCCCAGAGTTCTTCGATAAAGGAGTGTTCTCGGCGCTATTTACTACCTTGAAGCAGCAAGCGTATCTTGATGTTGATGGTAACTGTGATACCGCTAAGAGTGAGCAGCTTGCAAATCTACTCTACTCAACGCTGTACCCTGAAGTTCGCTTGACGATAGAAGAGAGTATTCACCAAACCGCAGAAGCTAAGCAGTCATAACTAGCTTGGTCAAACTTAGGTACAAAAAAGGGCATCCAATGGATGCCCTTTCTATTACCAGAATGCGATAAACAATCCGAAGGTAACAATCATTCCAACATAGTTGTTATTGAGAAAAGCTCGGAAGCATAAGTCACGATCACGATGACGAATTAAATGCTGCTGAAAGACAAACAGCGCTCCAACCATCAACAAGCTCCAGTAATAGCTCGCACCTAACTGATACCAAGTACCGACAAACATCAGCATCGCGAGAGTGACAAGCTGCAATACACCAATCACCATTTTGTCGAAGCGGCCAAATAAAATCGCAGTCGATTTAATACCAATCTTTAGGTCATCATCTCTATCTACCATTGCATACTGGGTGTCGTAAGCAATCGTCCATAAAGCATTAATTGCAAAGATGAACCAGACCATCATCGGCACTTCACCCGATTGAGCTGCCCATGCCATTGGAATAGACCAACTAAACGCCAAGCCTAAAAACAGCTGAGGGAGATGGGTAAAGCGCTTCATAAATGGGTAAATAAAGGCAAGCACAAGACCAACAAAAGAAAGCTGAATGGTAAGCGCATTCATGCTGAGCACTAGAACAAATGAGCTAACGGCTAGAGCTAAGAATAAGCCAATTGCCTCTTTCGAACTGACGCGGCCTGACGGCAGTGGACGTAATTTAGTACGTTTGACATGCCCATCAACTTTACGATCAGCAAAGTCATTAATCACACAACCGGCTGCTCGCATAAAGATAACCCCAAGAACAAAGACAATAAGTACTTTGATATTCGGTATTCCTTCAGCAGCAATTATCAGCGCCCACAATGTCGGCCAAAGCAGCAATAAAGTACCGATGGGTTTGTCCATACGCATTAACTGCCAATACGCCACGGCCTTCTCCGAGGTCATTTACATACTCTCCTGTGTATAAATGGGGGCGGTAGGTAAAAACAACTCCGCAACTAACATCGGTTTATGGTTCATCCACAAACGTGAACGACGAGCAAGTAAGGTTTCATTATTCACTTCCACAATGCCCACCTGCAGTGCATCGCGCTTAACATCATTGGCACTAAAAACAGTGAGTCCAAGGGGGATCTCACCTTGCTGAGCAAGATCGAACTCTTGCCCTTGCATTGATGACTGAGGAATCAGCGTTCGGCCAAGAACCCAAGCCTGACCATCACCTTTAAGTACAACTTTTCGCAGTAGACAGGCTTCTTGAGCTAACAACGATACTTCTTGATCATTGAGCTTTTCTGCTTTGACAATTTTGTTATGGATTAGATCTACATTCAAAGATTGGCAGTAAGACTCCAATAAACGTGATAATGAGCCCTGTTCCAATAACCATTTTTTTGCACTTTGTGTAGGAAAGCTAAAATTATCAGGGTCTTGCCACTCAGTTTGACGCAGGGCTGATAAATAAAGCGCAGTCGATTGATTCATACTAGTATTCAATAAGTAGCTTTATCATCGTACAATAAAGCTTCGATCTCTGATGTTAACCACTACTTCGAGTGCTTAACGCATTTTCATTACAAATAGATGCTCCATTGTAACAAGACTCAGGCGATTCGAATATCGTGATTGGAAGAAAGAAAAGTTATAAATATGATTAAACGTTACCTAGCCCAAATATTTTGCGTTTTAGGCCTACTCGTCAGTTTGCCTACGTTTGCTGAAGAAGAGTCTGTACCCAAGTTAGCTTACTTCACTTTAGAGCCAGATTTAACGACCAACTTTTATACTAAAGGGAAAAAACTCGGCTACATTCAAGTTCGTATTGATATCATGGTGGCGAGTGAAGCGGACTTGCAGGTGATTGAACTGCACCAGCCATTGATTCGTGATGCGGTCATTGAGTTACTTGGCAAACAATCAGAAGATACCATTACCTCATTAGCTGGGCGGGAAGACTTGCGTAAAACACTGGTTACCCAACTCAATGAAACATTACTGCCAGAAACTGGCAAGACCATCATTGCCGACTTGCTGTTTACCAAATACTTGTATCAATAACAGTAACGACTATCTGAAACTAAAAAGCGGCGTAAATCGCCGCTTTTTGTTGTCTATCGTTTAGCATTGGCTCGGTTTGCATCGACTAAGCCAAATGCGATACCCGATAATAAACCGACTAAATGAGCAGTATTGGCAATAGCCATGAAAGGCTGCACAAAGCCAAGCACTAACCACACCAGCATAAAACCAATAATAGGCTTAGGCATACTTAGCCCAACTTGCGGCGCTTTGTAGCCAAGCATCCATAAATAACCGACTAACGCATAAACAACACCAGACAAACCACCAAAGTTCGCTCCTTCGACCCAATATTGCCCAGCGCCCGATAGTGCAGCAGAAACCAAGAATAGTTGAATCAGCTTAACGGAACCTAGCCTTTGTTCAATGTCACCACCAAGCTGCCACCACCACAGTAAGTTGAATGCCACATGCATAACAGAAAAGTGTAAGAGCGCATGACTAAACCATCTCCATAGCTGCCACTCTTGGCCAGAGAATGCAGGAAAATGTAACGCCGAGAAAATTGCATCTCCAGCCCCCAGTTGTTGTATGATAAAAATGCCAGAGCACACCAACATAACCAACAAGGTCATAGGACCAGCTTTGGCTTTGATCATCGCCAACATACTAGGTGAATGATAGGTGAAGTTATTTTTACGTGATTCTGCCATATCCCAAGAAGCCGCTTGGTATTTACTGGCACTTGGATTGGCAAGAAAGTGTTCCAACTCAGCTTGAGCTTCGACTTGATGCTGAGTATCCGTTAACCACAATGCAAACTGCCCTTCTCCCTCTGGCATCATTTGAATATCTATCTGACGTGAGGCCATGTAATCGATAAAGGCCTGAGCCATCCGAGGATTATTGAGAGAGATGAGTCTATGCATAAGGTTATCCTAGATTGGATTGTGTTGGTAATTGGGCTCTTTGCCAAGCTTCAAAGCCACCATCCACACTATACACCTGCTCAAAGCCTTGGTTAACCAAATACTGCGCAGCACCTTGACTGCTCACACCGTGGTAACACATCACCAAGACTGGCTGTTCAAACTCCACTTCATCCATAAAAGAAACCATAGTGTCGTTAGTTAGATGAAAGGCATCTTTTGCATGAGCAACGGCAAAAGATTGTGGGTCTCGGATATCGACCATTCTTGCTTCACCTTGCTCCAGTAAGCCTTGTGCGCCTTCAACATCAATATGTTTAAACTGGTCCATCAATATTCTCTTTTCAGTCTTAATTATTGAGCACTATTGTAACCTATCCAGTGGTTAACAAGTACACGGGGGGAGTAAGGTTATCCACCAGCGATCATAATTCGACCATCTGTGGATAAAACTGTGGATTGCGTTGATAAAGTGTTTTAATGATCATGGATCCACAACATATAGTGATGATCCTTATTTGATTGTGTGTAAAGAGGAAACTATCCCCATCGACAATATGCCTTGAATGCCTTTATTCACCCTGCTTTCTGACAGATAGCAAAGAAATTTATCACAGACTTACCCACAGGCTAGGTACTCCTAACTCGATCGCAATATCGTGTTTGAAATCGATTTATGATCGGCAATAAAAAAGCCGAGATCAAAAGATCTCGGCTTCATAAAATTCAAAAGGTGGGGAGCTTAAAATTCGCCAACCGCCGCTTTAAGCTTTTTCATCGCATTCTTTTCAAGCTGACGAATACGTTCAGCAGATACACTGTATGTTTCAGCAAGTTCTTGTAGCGTTGACTTATTGTCATCTAACCAACGAGAACGAACAATGTGCTGACTACGATCATCTAAGCTTTTTAGTGCTAGGCTTAGGCGATTGTTAGTATGAGCTTCCCAGTTTGCTGCTTCAACACTGTCTGCTACATCAGAAGCTTTGTCTTCTAGGTACACCATAGGTGCTGTATAAGACGTGC
Source organism: Vibrio sp. TBV020 (assembly GCF_046056895.1). Classification (NCBI taxonomy): domain Bacteria; kingdom Pseudomonadati; phylum Pseudomonadota; class Gammaproteobacteria; order Vibrionales; family Vibrionaceae; genus Vibrio; species Vibrio sp. TBV020. The sequence continues at coordinate 21,353 of NZ_JBEEAQ010000003.1, forward strand.
CGGTGTCATCATCATCCGTTGGCATCTCAAATGTAGCGTCTTGTGCCGCTAGTCGAGATTCCATTTCACGAACTTCAGATGGCTCTACACCTAGCTCGCGTGCAACCGTTTCTACTTCACCGTTATTGAACCAACCTAGACGTTTTTTAGACTTACGTAGGTTAAAGAACAATTTACGCTGCGCTTTGGTTGTTGCGATTTTCACAATACGCCAGTTGCGTAGTACGTATTCATGAATTTCAGCTTTAATCCAGTGAACAGCGAAAGAGACAAGGCGCACACCCACTTCTGGGTTAAAGCGTTTTACTGCTTTCATTAGGCCGATGTTACCTTCCTGAACAAGGTCAGCCATTGGTAGGCCATAACCTGAATAACCACGAGCAACATGCACGACAAAACGTAGGTGCGAAAGGATCAATCCTTTAGCCGCCTCAATTTCACCGTCGTAGTGCAATCTCTCTGCTAAATCACGCTCCTCTTCAGGAGTTAGCATTGGGTAGCTGTTTACCGAGCGAATGTAGCTATCTAAGCTATCTTGCGTTACAGCTGCCATTGGGTATGCTTGATTTGTCATTCAGGTCCTCATCAATCTCTGATCTGGAGTATTTTTAACCCACCAATCTTGAACCTAAAGTGAACAGGTTTCAAGCAGGGGAAAGTTATTATGCATAAACAAACTGTCTATACAAGGTAAAAGTACACGGTAGCGTGTACTTTTTTCAATAGTATGACAGCAGCATAATAAACAGGTTCAATTTAAACTGGTTCTATTTCCTTTAGATGACGCTGCGCCGAAACCTTCGCCGCAAGACAACCTAAGAAGGTACCTAGCATCAACAGCAGCAAGGACTCATCCCAGCTAAGGCCAACCAATCTAAAGCGGCTATCATACAGTAGCGCCAACTGCTCAACACTGTTGTTGAGTAAAACTGTGATTAACGCAGTCAAAACCCAAGCTATCGTCGCCCCAAGTAAACCAAACCACATCCCAGAATAGAGATAAGGACGTAAAATATAGCTGTTGGTCGCACCAATAAGCTTCATAGTTTGGATTTCTTCTTTATTCGCAAGTACGTTAAATCGCAACGTGTTACCTACTATGAGAAAGACCGAGCCAAGCATAAGCACCGATAGAGTCACGACAATACCGCCAACCAAATTCTTGATTGCATCCAGTCGAGTAAGCCAATCTTCATCTAGCCTGACATCAGTAATACCATCTTCTTGGGCCACACGCGCTGCAAGCTGTTTGATTGACGCCTTATCTTCTTTACTTGGCGTAATCACTAACACACCAGGCAAAGCATAGTCATCCAGCATTGTCAGTGCACGCTCAAAACCTGAATACTGACTGAGATCATCAAGCCCTTGCTGAGGAGAGACATATTCTACTTTAGCAACATCGGATGCACTTTCTAGCTGATCTTTCAGCACCATTACACGTGCTTCTGGAGTCTGCTCTTTTAAGTAAGCACTTACTTGCGAAGGACTTGTCACATTGGTTGAAGCAGCAGAGATGTTCTTACCCAGCAAATAGAGCGCCGACGGCATAGCAAGTGCCATCGAAATCACAGCTAACGTTAATATATTACCCATCGGACGCAACCAAAACTCACCCAGTGAGGCTTTAGCTTGCTTAAAGTGGACAGCGAAGAAACTGTCACGCTTGACTCGATTTTTCGCACGACTTGAATTGGTGTTTTTCTTGCGAGGATTAATGGCCATAGTCTTCAACCTCACTCAAGAAACCTTGATTCAACTCTAAGTGACGATATTGTGGGCGAGTATTCACTAACCCGAGATCGTGCGTCGCAAGTAAGATAGTCACACCGGCACGGTTAAATTCTTCAAATAACTTCAGTACTCGATTCGATAGCTCTGGGTCTAAGTTACCTGTTGGCTCATCCGCTAAAAGCAATGTTGGTCTATTTACGACTGCGCGGGCAATCCCAACACGCTGCTGCTCACCGCCCGATAGCTGACTTGGCAAACACTTGGCTTTATCAAGCAAGCCGGTCTTATCTAATGCAGCTGAAACTCGACGTTTAATTTCACTTTCTGAAATAGATTCGATTCGCATAGGTAATGCGACGTTATCAAAGACACTTCTGTCCATAAGTAGTCGATGGTCTTGGAAAACAATCCCGATGTTTCGACGTAAGAATGGAATGTCTTTGCTAGGGATACGAGTGATATCATGGTCATTAAAACTGATCTTTCCATCAGTTGGACGTTCAATGGCACAAATCAACTTTAGCAGCGTACTTTTCCCGGCGCCCGAATGGCCTCCGAGAAAGGCCATTTCACCTCGGCGGAGATGAAAATCAACCTTCTGTAAAGCTTGTCGACCACCTCGATACGCTTTACTCACTTGCTGAAATTTTATCACTCGAAATCCCTCTTAACTGAGTTTCTTCAATTGCTTGTTAGATTAATGACTGGGTTAATCTTCTCGACTAAATAGTGCGTCGATAAATTCTTGAGTTTCAAATGGACGTAGATCATCAATACCTTCACCGACACCAATGTAACGGATAGGGATTTGGAATTGATCCGCTAGCGCGAAGATCACACCACCTTTTGCGGTGCCGTCTAACTTAGTCAAAGTAATACCTGTCAGCGGTGCTACATCACTAAATAGTTTCGCTTGGCTGATTGCATTCTGGCCAGTACCCGCATCTAGCGTTAGCATGATTTCATGAGGTGCTGAGCCATCGACTTTTTGCATCACACGTACAATCTTGCGCAGCTCTTCCATTAAGTTTGACTTGTTCTGCAAACGACCAGCAGTATCTGCAATAACAACATCAACGCCTTTCGCCTTCGCTGATTCAATTGCATCATAAATAACAGAGGCACTGTCAGCACCGGTATGCTGAGCCACTACTGGAACATTATTACGCTCACCCCAAACTTGTAGCTGCTCTACTGCTGCTGCACGGAATGTATCACCTGCAGCCAACATCACTTTTTTACCTTCAGCTTGGAATTGCTTCGCTAGCTTACCGATCGTCGTAGTCTTACCAACACCGTTCACACCTACCATTAAAATAACGTAAGGCGCTTTGCTGCTATCAACTTCAAGTGGCTTCTCAACATTAGATAGGATCTCTGCCATCTCTTCTTTAAGCAGACCATATAATGCTTCGCCATCTTTTAGATCCTGGCGAGAAGCTTTCTCTGTCAGGTTATCAATAATTTTTAGCGTGGTATCCATACCCACATCGGCAATCAGCAGTTGCTCTTCAAGCTCTTCAAATAGCTCGTCGTCGATCTGCTTGCCTTTAAATAGACCAAAGAAACCTGCACCAATGTTTGCTTTGGTGCGCGCTAGGCTGCGTTTAAGGCGAGCAAAGAAGCTTTCTGTTGGTTTTTCTTGTTCGACAACACGAGGCTCAGTCTCTACTGGTGGAGCAACTTCTTCTTCAACTTCAACAATTACTTCTGCTTCTGCTTCTGCTTCTGCTTCTGCTTCTGCTTCTGCTTCTGCTTCTGCTTCTGCTTCTGCTTCTGCTGGCAAAGTTTTCGTTTCTTCTAATTGTTCGTCAACAGATTCAAGCGGTTGTTGCTCAGCGTCTTCCGCAGTTTGTTGTGTTTCTTCAACGGGTTGTTTCGCTTGTTCTTCATCACCAAAGCCAAGCCAAGAGAGTAATCCGCGCTTCTTTTTTTCCGTCATCTGGGGCTATCCTAGATCGTCTTAATTAAATCAGACTCTTTTCGGTAGGTATTATCACTACTTAGAAAAGACAAATGACAACAAAGTGAAAAGTTTTCACCGATAAGGCGATGGTATACACTTTGTTATCAACAAATTTGGGCTGTATGTTAGCGCTCAACAGCAGAGCGACTGGCTATAGTATCACTTTATTAGCGGTCAAAAAATCTATGGTAAGACGTCGCCAGCAAAACACATCACAAAAAAAGCCATCGACGGGCTTTGTTCGTATTATTAGCGGCTTATGGAGAGGTAGAAAACTGCCTGTTCACGACGCGGAAGGTCTAAGACCTACGACGGATCGCGTAAAAGAAACCTTATTTAACTGGATTGCTCAAGACGTGCCACGAGCAAAGTGTCTTGACCTTTTTGCAGGTTCGGGGGGCTTAGGCTTTGAAGCTGCTTCTCGACAAGCGGAAATGGTGACTCTAATTGAGCTAAACCCCCAAGCGTTTAAACAGTTGCAAACCAATATTGCGTCTTTAAAAGCAGATAATCTAAAAGCGATCAACAGTGATGCTTTAAGTTACCTAAAGCAGCCGGGGACACCTCACCATGTGGTGTTTATCGACCCTCCTTTTCGTAAAGGCCTACTCGACGAAACCATCGCTTTGTTAGAGAGTAATGGCTGGCTCGCAGAAGACGCTATGATTTATATTGAAACAGAAAAAGAGTTGGCTTTGGAAGGCATTCCGGCACACTGGCACCAGCACAGAGAAAAAACAGCCGGACAAGTTTGCTACCGACTGTTTGAACGACAACAAGACTAAATAGGAAGTCGTTATGAAAGCATTATTGTTACTCGCAAAGGCCGCGATTGGTTTTGTGTGGTTTATTTTGATTCTTAATTTCTTTAGCCCATTTCCAGGCAATGCGGCGATTGCTCTTTATATCATGGCAGCATTTTTGTTCATCATGCATGGTTTGCAGATGCTTATCTTTATCGGAGCATTTGGTGACAAGATCAGTATGAGCCGCTGGGAAAAGTGGTCCATTCTAATATTTGGTATTTTTGCGTTGCTCGATATCCGACGTAAATACATGATGTAAAAAAACGCCGCTCAACTGAGCGGCGTTTTCTGTTTTAAGCTAGGTACCCTTTCACTCCATCTAGGAACATCTGGGTAGAAATCATAATCAACAATAAGCCCATCAACCTTTCCACCGCCTTTAAGCCTCTTTCACCCAAAATTCGGTGGAAGAAGTTATAGAACATCAAAATAAAGAAGGTCGCGCCCCATGCCAGCATCACCGCGCCTGATAGCTCAAGTAACTTATCTGGATGTTGACTAGAAAGCAGCAAGATCGACGCAATAACCGAAGGACCAGCAATCATAGGAATCGCCATTGGCACAAAGAATGGTTCTTCACCTGCCGCTAAGCCAACAATGCTACCACCACTTGGGAATATCATCTTAATCGCGATAATAAATAGAATGATACCGCCTGAAATGCTCAAGGTTTCAGGTTGTACATGTAGGAAGTTAAGGATGCTTTTGCCTGCAAAAAGGAACAACAACAAAATGCCGAGGGCAAAGCAGAGTTCACGTACTAGTACTATACGACGGCGCTTAGGATCTAAATGCTTTAATATCGATAGGACGATAGGTAAATTGCCAAGCGGATCCATGATTAGAAAGATCATGGTTGCGGCGGAAAGAATGTCCATGAATTAAGCCTCCAAAGTGTTATAAATCAAGCGCGCAAAAAAGTCGGCGAAGTATAACAATCTCATCCTGTGATTTGGAGGCGTGGCAAAAATTAATCTTTGTGATTTAAAGATTAATGCGCGTTTTCAGTTAATGACTACACACTCGCTCAGCATTAATCTGCCAAATACCATCTTGAACAATCACTTTTTCACGTTCAATAAAGAACTCTAATAGCGTATCTAACGAAAAGCCATTGCACTTACAGGTACGGAAACGGGCTTGTTCACCAAATTCTTCATTCACCGCCGCTTCCAACTCAAGTTTGGACATAGGGCGCTCTCTCAACAAGTTTAGAACGTTATGGGCATGAATTTCAGTCGACATGATATTTCCTCAACAAATTGGGTCTAGTGAGGATAATCAATCAATGATTTTTTTCTTTGATTTTAGATAAGCAGAGATGCAGTTATTAGGCTGTGAGCAAGAAGGTAACTACCCGAAATCAGATAACGGCCTTGATGCAAAGGATGTTTATAGTCATGAATAGCCAGTAAGACTGCCGATAACGTCAGAGTCAGGGAACCGATAAAGCCAATCACGCTGGCAATCCCACCATTAATCAACCAGACCTCCCCTGCCGCCCAATTTAGCTGCAGTAAGACAATCCCCATGATCACGACAGGAAAAATCAGTTGGTCAATTTTAGGCAAAAGAAGGAAGAAGCTCACCACCCCAATACCTAAAAGTAATGCAGGCAACCACAAGACCATGTCACCTGAAAGTTTGAACCAGAATGATGCGCTGTAGCAAAGCTGAGCCGCCACAAAACCAGCAAAGCTTAATTTAAGGTGCTTCTTAAATAAGTAGAGTCCATCAGCCACTATTGAAATCACCAATCCTAGCGACACCCACCACGCAGCCGCATTCACTAGCGCGCCTTGGCTCCATAGCATCACTAACAGCATAAGCAGCGACATTGTTTTAAACATTGCAGCTTGCTTCACATGGTTATTTTCATTGGCGGAAATACTGATATACCCAGAAAGGGCAACCGATAGCCAGCTCCACATTCGAACACCTCAATAAAAATGAGCTGCCAGTTTAGGCAGACTTCATTAGATGTCTACTAAGAGAAAGCAAAACTTGGATCTTGATATGACTTATCTTTCGACACCCTTTTAATAAAAAGAACACCACTCCATTAATTGCATTATTGGCTGAGAGAAAAGTTTTGTAGTTTCATTCAACTGTTCCCACTAGAGATCTCAAATAAACAAAAACACCATACCAAAAACAAAACATAAAGAATAAACAAATCAAAAACAATAACTTAAACAATACTTAAACTAAAAAAATGAGATGATAAATAAAACTTTTACGGTCTAGTTTTTAACTTCACTCTGACAAAAGACCGACATTGTCAGGAAACCATCGTCAACGAAGAGTGCATTACCAAGAAAACAAAGACCCACAAGACAGAGGAGATCCAAAACACCAAAACTAAAACAAAACTATCATTAACATTATAAAAACATAGTAAACTCAAATAAAAATCAACAACTTACAAAAATACCGATGCTTATTTAGTTTAGATAATAGACAAGTTTATTTTTTATAGATCACAAACAACCCCTGAAATATCGACTAATATATTTAAGAAAACTTATATTTTTAAGGCTTAGACAACAAATCGCTTGATCAAAGCATCAAAATACTGCTATTCTAAAAAACATAGAATCAAACATCACATTAAAGGAGCAGTGCTATGATTTCTTCTTCACAAAAACAAGGACTTGTAATGATCGCAGTAGTCGTAGGCCTAATGACACTGCCGATGATGTACTAAGTCAAATTCAGAAACAAAAAGGGACGCAGATGCGTCCCTTTTTGTTTTTCCAATCATTGAAATAGTGTTTTTTGATTTAAATATCAGCGACATGTCTAGTTTTGACACAGCCACGAAAAGTGCCAGTTTTAACCTTTAGACTAGAGATGCTTTGATAAAACGTCCCAATGAGCATAATAGAATAGAAGCGCTGCTAACGTTATTAGCGTCATTAGCGTGATAGCTGCTCGCCAGACAAAGCGACTACTTCTTGGCGTGAGCTCTTTTTCACATTCATCACACGTGGTTAAGAAGTCTCTACGACTATCTAACTTGAAATCTTCTTCATGTACGACTTTATTTCGTATGGTTGCAATATATCTTAGCTTACCGATCACATCATGTGGGAGCCGCTCTTCACAGCTCGTAATAAGCTGATGCAACCCTCGGCCATCTGCATGATATTGAGTACGGAGAAGCTTCTCGATACGACGAGTGCGTGTGACCACTTTTTCAATATCTGACATAGTTTCCCTCCACTACTACTAAGTTTAGCGGTATTTGATCCTTCTACTACCTACTCTCCCACTTTTTCTTTAAGTTGCAAGAATATTTGTACTTTAGAATCAATACTTAAGCCATGGCTCCAACTTCTATCTAGCAAGATTGGTGTGATATCGCTCGAATAGTTTTTCGTCCTTGAGTATTTTCTCTACATAGCAAGACTCATACCCAGAATAGAGTCTAAAATCTCGCTATCATTAGGCTAAACCCATTTGAGGCCATCAACCATGCCTATAACGCTCTTCATCGCTGTCATTCTTTTTGCCCTTGTTAGCGGCTGGGCCTTTGTCCATTTCTACCGTAAGCATATTCAAGGCGAGAATGCTCCTGAGCAAACGGCAGAAGTGACCGTACTGGATAAACAATCCATCGACATTGATAACGCGCAGCCAGGACAAGATGACCAAGAATATTGGATTTACGTACAACGAGGCCGCCTTGGACCAAAACGAGAGTTCCAAGTCGGTGTTCACTACTTTCATGCCCTTAATCCTGGCGATCAGGGCACGCTAACTTATCAGGGTGATAAGTTTCTCCATTTTGCAATCAAGCGTTAAGGCAATAGCCAGCGAGCTTTTTCAGACTTGGACAGCATCCAACTCATCATTAACGCCCCACCACCACTTAAAACAATCCAAACAGGGATAACCCAAGCCGGGTGTCCCTGATGCCAACCAAACTCTTTCATTGGCCATAAGAAAATCGGGTGTAGGATATAAATACCCAAGCTATGTTGGCTAATGAAGCCAATGACTTTATTTGCTTGCGCAGAAAGCCCTTCCCCAAAGTAGCGACACAGCATGAATATCATGCTCGCAGCTAAAATCACATTGAGTGTCTTGTAGGATAGCCAGCGTCCCACAGTGTATTGCTCAGCGGCAACGCTATTACTTATGACCATATACGCTGTAGTAAACAGAGCTAGACCTCCTAGCGCTACAAATACCGCTACCATTGCCTTAGTTAAGGGAACGCGTTGGTAAAGAAGGTAGCCCAAAGGTAAATACCCACTGTAGAGCCAAAGTTCATGACTCCACGGACCATCGATTTTCATTAAGTACAAAAGCGAGGTAAATAACCATACAGCGACAAAAGCATAGAGCGCACTAGGTCCCGACTTTTTCACCATTATTTGAAAAAACGGGATCACAAAATAGAGCGGAATGAAGTAATAGAAAAAGCCAAGGTGGTAATAGGTAGCATGAGATGGGCTATCAGCGAGCACCTGCTGGGTTACCGATACATCATAACCACTACTTGTTACACCAGAGAGAAATGCATAAAAGAGAGACCAAACAAGAAACGGGATCAAGACTTTGCCAAGTCTCCGTTTGACATAATACTTAGCATCAAATGGTCTGTTATCACTCAACATCAAAGCGCCGGTGATCAAGATAAAGACTGGAACCGCCCAGCGGGTAACGCTATTGACCCCGACGGCCGTAGCCCATTCACCAAAAGGGATGACACCAAGTTCATGTCGGTATGGTGCAAGCACATGGATCGCGATTACGGCTACCGCTGCGACGCAGCGTAACAAATCAAAAAACAGAACCCTTTCTCTCATATCACCACCTTTAAACAATAACCTATTGAATATAGCAATAAAAAAGCTGACCGCGTTATTTACTTGGTCAGCTTTTAGTCAATAAATCATGCTACCTAGTTAGGCGATCGCGCTTTGTTTTATCTTAGGCAACTTCAAAGAAATCAAAGTAGTCAGAGTAAGGAAGCCAAACGACACCCACAAACAAGCTGCTAGTCCTGCCATCTGGAATACCCAGCCTGACAAGATCGTCCCAATCAAACGTCCCATCGCATTAGCCATATAGTAGAATCCTACGTCTAATGAGACGCCATCACCTTTGGCATAGCTAACGATTAAATAAGAGTGCAGCGAAGAGTTAACTGCAAAGATGGCACCAAACAACATTAATCCGCCAATGATGACCAGTTCCGGTTGCCAACCAATTTGAACAGCGTATGCAATACCGGCCGTAACCACAGCCAAAGCGCCCGCCCATAACAGTGCAGCATGACCATCAGGAACTTTGCCTTGAGCCTTACCAGTGATCTTAGGCGCGACACCTTGTACAAAACCATACGCTATTGTCCAAGCCGCCAAAAAGCCCCCAACCATAGAGTGATCCCAACCAAAGACGGTGCCTAGGTAGATAGGTAAAGCAATCACAAACCATACATCACGCGCACCAAACAGGAACATGCGTGCCGCAGACAAGATGTTGATTGATTCAGACTTAGAGAACAGCTGACTAAATTTAGGCTTAGTTTTCGCTTTACCCATGTCCGCTTCAAGGCTCAGTAGGCTACCGATGAAGACCAGTGTTAATACACCCGCCATCGCTAACACAGCATATTTGAAACCAATTAAAGACAGTAACAAACCACCTACGAAGAAACCTGCACCTTTGAGTGCATTTTTAGAGCCGGTAAGAATCGCAATCCACTTATAAAGAGCGCCTTGCTGCTCGTCAGGCACTAAGGTTTTGATTGAGCTTTTCGCGCTCATCTTATTCAGGTCTTTCGCAATACCCGATAGCGCCTGAGCTGCCATCACCCACGGGATCGTTAACATCGCGCTTGGCACTGCCAACATTGAGAGTGCAATGATCTGCATTGCTAGCCCTAAGTTCATGGTCTTATTCAGCCCCAGTCGCGCACCAAGCCAACCACCAATGAGGTTGGTCACGACGCCAAAGAACTCATAAAAGAGAAACAACGAAGCGATTTCTAATGAGCTATAGCCAAGGCCATGGAAGTGCAAAACCACCAGCATGCGTAACGCACCATCGGTAATCGTGAAATTCCAATAGTTGAAAGTCACCAACATATATTGGCGAACGCTTTTACTTAGGTTTGAGAACATAACATCACACCGATTAAATCAGGGAAAAGCGAAAAGGGGAGTAAATTAAGCTTTTGGATCATGGTGATCCAAAAGCTCGAATCGCTGTTTGACTATAAATTACTGAGCAGCAATGTCTTGAATATATTCAACTTGAATCGGCTTCGTAAACGCTCCTGGGCGAAGTGCTTGAACCTCTTGAACGATCTTGTCTAGATCCCAGCCTTTCTCTAACAGTAGATGCGCTGCAAATAGACCTGTACGACCAGAACCGCCCATGCAGTGCATTGCTACTTTTGCGCCGTTATCTACGATTTTGTGTAACTCAGGGCTTGCTGCTTGCCACTTAGCAGCAAACTCAGCACCTGGTGCACAATCGTCTTCAATTTCGATTTGGAACCACTGCATGCCAAGCGCACGAGTTTTCTCACCAAGTGCTGCAACGTCTTTGCTTGCAAGCTCTGTATCATCAAGTGCCGTTACGATTGCTTCAACGCCTTGCTCTTTAAGCTGTGCTAGAGATGAATCTAGGTCCGCCTCTTTTGTACCTGGGCACGGAGTCAAGATAAGTGCGCCATTCGTAAGGTCTAGTTGCCAGGTTGGATGTGTCATTGTCATTTCCCCTTATGCTAAGCCGACTTTACGTACTAGCTCTGCCGTACGTGTTGCGTAACCCATTTCGTTATCGTACCAAGCGTAGATCTTCACCATACGCTTACCCACTAACATGGTAGAAAGCGCGTCTACGATTGTTGAACGTTGGTCGCCTTTGTAGTCGATAGAAACTAATGGACGCTCTTCATAGCCTAGAATGCCTTGTAGTTCATTCTCTGACGCTTCTTTTAGAAGTGCGTTTACTTCTTCAGCTGTCGTGTCTTGTTTCACTTCGAAGATGATGTCAGTTAAAGACGCATTCGCTAAAGGTACACGTACTGCGTGGCCGTTGATGCGGTTTTCTAACTCAGGGAAGATCTCAACAATCGCTTTAGCAGAACCTGTGGTTGTTGGGATTAAGCTCATACCACAAGCACGTGCACGACGAAGGTCTTTGTGCGGCGCGTCTAAGATAGTTTGTGTGTTGGTTAGATCGTGAATAGTGGTGAATGACGCATTCTCGATGCCAAGTTTCTCGTTGATCACCTTAACGACTGGTGCGATACAGTTAGTAGTACAAGAAGCCGCTGTCACGATTTTGTGCACTGCTGGGTCAAAGATGTTGTCGTTAACACCGACCACAATATTCGCTACGCCATCTTCTTTTACTGGAGCAGAAACCACAACGCGTTTCACACCTTGCTCTAGGTATTTGTTTAGGAAAGAAGTCTTACGGTGAACACCGGTCGCTTCAATCACAACATCACAGCCAGACCAATCAATCGCATCAATATCACGCTCTTGGGTTGTTTTGATACGCTGGCCATTGATGATCATCTCATCGCCTTCAGCCGTTACTTCATGGTTCCAGCGACCTTGAACTGAATCGAACTCTAGAAGGTGTGCAAGCGTTGCTGTGTCACCCGCTACATCGTTAATTTGCACAAACTCTAACTCTTCCCAATCAAAAGCTGCGCGAAGTGCTAGACGGCCAATACGACCAAAACCATTAATACCTACTTTAACTGTCATGTCTTTTTCCTTAACTATTTAAACGCAACATTGAGGACGTGAAGTCATCGCTTCTAAGCGCTCAATATCTTGCTGATATTCAGTTTTCAAACAGTTCGATGCGATAAGGTCGTCAATTAACTTTAGCATCCAACCGGGTAAATCTTGTGCTAGGCGATAGAAGACCCACTGCCCTTGACGAACGTCCGTTAGGATCCCGTTTGAGCGCAATTGCGCTAAATGGCGAGACACTTTCGGCTGACTCTCTTGCAGTGCTTCAGTCAGCTCACCGACAGATAGACACTCTTGGCGAACGATTAGCATTAAACAGCGAACGCGAGTTTCATCAGATAGAAGCTTAAAAAATTGGTGAGGAAGCATAACTACATACTCATATATGGATATGCGTATATATTAGAAGAAAGAACATATACGTCAAGCCATATATACTCATTGTCATAAAAGTTTAATGAAGTTAAATTGAGCGAGGGTTAAATAATGGCGTTCAAATCTTGGCTCCAACGCTGAGCCTGGGAGATACGTGGCATGACATCGTTGACCGATAAATTAAGCTGTTGGCAAGCCGTCTCTACCCCATTCCAGTCAGCATTTTCATAACACTCTTCTAAGTGCAATAACACACCATAAGGGCCTTCACGCTCAAGCAATGCCACTTTAATCGAAGAACAGAGTGGGAGTTGCTCCACCAGTTCTTTTAGGGAAACATCCAACAGAGCATCAAGTAAAGAAAATAGGCCAATCAAAAAAGCCTGATCACGAAATTGGCTAAATGGATTTTCGCGCGCCATTAACATAAAAAACTGGGCGCGCTGTAATGACAAGGTATAAAGTTCTTTCGGTTTGTTCGCCGACACGAATGATGCAACAGCCAGTGAGACAAACATTTTCAGCTTGTCTTGCCCTAAATAGACAAGCGCCTGTTTAAATGAAGAAATCGGTACTTCCAAACGATCAGACATCGTATTAACGAATCGCAATAGCTTATAAGACAACGCGACATCTTTAGCGACAATAGATTCGACTTTAAGGAAATCCACTTCGGGTTGGCAAACTTCTCGGAACAACTCCATTGCAATAAGTTGTTCAGGGCTCAAATAACGTTGGCGTACAATTTCAGGTTTACTAAAAAAGTAGCCTTGGAAAAAACTAAATCCAGCTGAGCGTGCAGCGAGGTACTCTTGTTCTGTTTCTACTCTTTCTGCAAGAAACTTTCGTTTGGAGCTTTTTGCTTGCAGTTCTTTCACCATCGCACAAGCTTGCTCTAAACCCACCGCCATGATGTCGATTTTTACGATTTGAACAAAAGGGAGAAAACGCTCCCACTCAGGCGTATAAATAAAGTCGTCTAACGCGATGAGATAACCTTGGGCATGCAACTGTTTAATCGCATCAAGTAACTCATCGTTTGGAATACAGGTTTCCAAAACTTCAACCACGATTCGCTCTCTCGGCAGAGAAAGTGGTAATAGTCGAATCAGACTCTCATGAGGAAAGTTGATAAAGCAGCGAGAGGTAGATAAACCTGGGTTCGTACCTACAGACAAGAAGTTTTCAACGATCAGGCGATAAGTCGCTCGGTTCGCCTCTATATGTGCGGGGTAAGCATTCTTTTCACCGTCACGAAACAGCAACTCATAACCCAGAGTCTGTCGCTTCGCGTTCAAGATAGGCTGGCGAGCGACGTAGGTTTCTTTAATTCGTTGCGGCATCGTGACGGTACAATTAGCTTAGGCTTTAGCGGCTGCGAGTAATGCACCACAACCCATGAACATTGAGCCAAAAACCTTGTTGATTTTAGACATAATCTTATCTGAGCGAATGAAGCGGCCCATTTGTGAAGCCAAACTTGTATAACCAAGCATTACCACAGAGTCGATAAATACCGTTGTTACGCCAAGCACCAATAGTTGAGTCATTTGGTCTTTCATTGGGTCAATAAACTGAGGAAATAGAGCGACCAAAAACACGATAGATTTAGGGTTGGTTAAGTTAATCAAAATGGCGTTGCGCATTAAGTTCATACTTGATAGATGAGTGTCTGTGTCGGCGGTTGCCAAACTAGAACGGTCGCGCCATTTCTGGATACCCAACCAAATCAGATAGGCAGCCCCGACCCACTTAATCACGCTAAAAGCAAACGCTGATTGTGCAACCAGAGCACCGATACCCGCGCCAACAAGCATAATGTGTATCGCTAAGCCAATCTGTAGGCCAGCTATCGCAGAAAGAGAGCGTTTTGTGCCGTAACTCAAGCCATTACTGATTGAGTTCACCGTACCTGAACCTGGTGCAAGACTGAAAACAATTGCCGTTACCACATAAGCGAGCCAAACATGCATATCCATAGTATTTCCTCTCGACTAAACGCTCTTAGCCACACATAATCTAATTCTGTCGCAAAACTGAAACCATAATCAGGCTTTATTACACCATGAATGATTCACGCTCCAACATTAGTCCTTCTTATACTCAAGAGTCCAATTTTGAGCAAGCAATCAATGGCAATATTGCTAACTTATGGCGCTCTCGCGAAGAAGGGTACCTGAAATCGTTTGATAAGACCTCGCTTTACTGGATGAAACTCACCTCACCAGAACATACAAAAGCAATTGTCGTCGTCAACGGCCGTATAGAGTGCACATCAAAATACCAAGAGCTTTTCTACGATCTGTTTCAGCAAGGCTACGACATTTACTCTTTTGACCATCGTGGTCAAGGTCTATCTGACCGCCTCATTGAAGACAAACAAATGGGCTTTGTCAGAGAGTTTGAAGACTACGTTAAAGATCTCGATAAGCTCATTCAGCACTTTGATTTATCTGGGTATGAAAAACGTTATCTGCTTGGGCACTCAATGGGAGGTAACATCACCACGCGCTACCTCCAAACCTATGATGCGCAATTTGACGCTGTGGCTCTTAGCGCCCCGATGTTTGGCGTAAATTTACCTTGGCACTTAAAACCAATAGCAACACTGCTAGGCCAAGTGCTCACAGCGGTATACCCAAAACCGACTTTTGCTCCTGGCCAAGTCGCGTATTACCCAAAACCTTTTGAGAACAACCTGCTAAGTCAAAGTGATGCTCGTTATCACTGGTTCAGAGATTGGTATGAACAACATCCAGAATTAAAAATTGGCGGGGCGAGCACTCAGTGGGTATGGCAAGGACTGATGGCCTGCAAACAATGCTATCTAATGACTCGACATATTCAGGTTCCATTTCTTGTACTGCAAGCAGGAAATGACCAAATCGTATCTAACCAAGCTCAAGTTCAATTTATGAAAAAACTAGCTAAGACACATAGCCAGTGCGCTTTTAAGATTATTCATGATGCTAAGCATGAGCTGCTGTTTGAAAAAGATGAGTATCGTAATCAAACACTCGATGCCGTTCTCCACTTCTTCGAGCAATACTAAAAACAGGAAATCTTAGAGGGTGATCTTTACCCTCTTTTTCCCCTTTCTGTTCAAGTAAACTACACTCTCTACCCGCATGGGAAATTAATCGCTGTACATACGAGGGTGATATGACCGAAGCACGCAAAGATACTCCTTTTCACATTGTAGCCTCTGATCTCGACGGTACTCTTCTAGCACCAAACCACCAGCTGAGTACTTTTTCAAAAGAGACGTTAAGAACACTGCACGAAAAAGGATTTACATTTATATTTGCTACAGGTCGTCACCATGTCGACGTTGCTGGTATCCGTGAAATTGCCGGCATTCCTGCCTACATGATCACCTCTAATGGCGCGCGCGTACATGACCAGAATGATCAACTCATGTACAGCAAGAACGTTCCTGAAGAACTAGTCCAGCCAGTGATCGACATGATCCGACAGGATCCAAACATTTTTATCCACATGTACCAAAATGAAGATTGGTTGTTAGATAGAGAAGACCAAACATTGGCTGAGTTTCATGAAGACTTCAGCTACAAACGTTTCGAAGCTGATGCTGCTCCTACCAATGGTATTGCGAAAATCTTCTTCACTCATCCAGAGCACGACCATGACCATCTGGTAACGTTTGAGCAAAAATTGCGTGAAGCTTTTGGTGATAAATTGAACATCGCATTCTCTACACCATGGTGTCTTGAAGTGATGGCAGCAGAAGTGTCGAAAGGTCATGCATTAGAAGCTGTCGCTAAATCACTTAACTTAACGCTTGAGAACTGTATTGCGTTTGGTGATGGTATGAACGATGCAGAGATGCTTGCGATGGCGGGTAAAGGCTTAGTTATGGGAACGTCTCATCACAAAGTTAAAGAAGCGCTACCAAACAATGAAGTCATTGGTAGCAATGCTGATGATGCCGTCGCTCACTACCTACAAGATAACCTACTATAAGTGCGTTTTTCTTATCATCAGGCAGCCTGTAGTGCTGCCTGATTTTTTATGAGTTAACGCTGACTTGGTAATTTCTCTTTCCCCAAAATCGCCTGCCACTCTTGTTCCGTCACCGGCATAATTGAAAGCCGATTTCCACGCTTCACCAACGGCATATTTTCTAACTCTGGCATCGCTTTCATTACCGTAAGTGGTATAAGTCGATCGGTTTTTCGCACAAACTCAATATCCACCATGACCCAACGAGGGTTCTCTGGGCTTGATTTTGGATCGTAATAATCACTCCCTGGATCAAATGCAAAATGATCAGGGTAGGCTTCTTTCGTCACCTTAGCGATACCTGCTACACCAACTTTCTTGCACGATGAATGATAAATAAGCACCAAATCGCCTTCTTTCACCTCATCTCGCATCATATTGCGTGCTTGATAATTGCGAACGCCTTCCCAACAAGAACTGTTTTGTGTTCTAAGAGTGTCAATAGAGAAGGTGTCTGGTTCAGTTTTGAATAACCAATATGCCATAATAGAATCCGCCAGTTTCTGAATAGGGAAGATATAGCATGAAGGCGCTTCGAAACCCAGTCGCTGTAATGACATTACTTGCATTACAAGCGTGTTCTACTTCAACACAGCAAAGCTCCGAGTCAACATCAACCATACCTGCTGCCAGTTTAGATAAGCCTGCGAGCATCAAACCTCAAACGTTTATCATGCGTGGTGAAGTAATTCTTGGTCATGAAGTGCGTTCTATTCGGCCATGCGGGAGTCAAAAGCAATATTGGCTCGACCTACCCAATGACCGCTTCCAGCAAGCTTTGTCTTTAGTTCGTGCTCCTTATGAGCCTATGTATGGCGAAGTTATTGGCCACCTAGAAACGGGGCTAGCTGATGGCTTTGTTTCTGACTATACCGCTCGTTTTGTTGTTGACTCCATCAATCTGCTCACCGCCGAGAACCCTAAGCGATGCGATCAACCAACCAAGCCAACACGCGCTTTTGGTACGGAGCCATTTTGGTCAATGAGCTTTGAAAGCAACCAACTCGCCTTCCAGAAAATGGGGGAAGATAAGCAAGTGTTGGGGCTTCGCTCAAGCCGAATTGAAGCAGATCGACGTCGTTATCTATTTGAAGGTGGCTCGTTAGAACTGAATCAGCGCAGCTGTGTCGACGGCATGAGCGATTCTATTTATGGATGGAGTGCAACTCTGCTGCTAAACGGACAGGATTATCAAGGGTGTGCAACTCTCTCAAACCAAGATGGTTCTCAAGACTGGACTGGTTTCTATCAAGCAGCCTCGACAAAAAGCAGCGACTTCTCTGTCTCGTTACAAATCAACCCAGACCACACAGCGGTTACCTCTTACAGCTATAACAATGGCGAATCTGACTCAGTTGAGCGTGGTTATTGGCAACAACTCAGTCCTGAACAGGTCCAAGTTGTAATGACGCACCACCAACAGCAGCCTTTGC
Source organism: Vibrio sp. TBV020 (assembly GCF_046056895.1). NCBI lineage: Bacteria > Pseudomonadati > Pseudomonadota > Gammaproteobacteria > Vibrionales > Vibrionaceae > Vibrio > Vibrio sp. TBV020. The sequence continues at coordinate 39,423 of NZ_JBEEAQ010000003.1, forward strand.
TTTCTGAACGCCTCTTTAGCCGTGACGGTTACCAGCTGACTGCAACGCAAGAAAAAGTCGGTAATGTCATCTATCCAATTGCAGATGGCGGTGTCACTCTATTTAAAACTAAACCCGAGTCACAACAAGCCCAACAGCACACTAAACCGTTATCTGAGAACGCAATCCCATCTTTTGCAGAGTTTAACCCTAAGGTAGACCAAGCTATACGCGACTACTTTACAATTAACCAAACAGACCCAGCAGGTACTCGTTATCGCTGGTTAACTTACGATTTAAATGGTGATGGCAATAAAGAGCTCATTACTCAGTTAGATTGGTGCGGTTCAGGTGGTTGTACACTCCTAGTCTTTGAAAACCATCAGAACAATTGGCGTTTTAACAGCCGAATTACACTCGTTAACACCCCGCTTAATCTTGGGGTGAATAGCAGTGAAGGCTGGCAGGACTTGATCTTTTTTGTTAGTGGCGGCGGCGCAGCACCCAATCAACATATTATGAAGTATGATGGTGTCAGCTACCCACTAAATCCAAGCACTGCGCCCGTTGCTAACTACGATGAGATTAGCCAAGTTCAGCTGTTCTCTGACGGGTTAACCCCTCACCAAGAAGGTATCACTCTGTGACGCTAGCAACACAGAATAAAAATGAGGGCTTACCAAGTGTGTGCCCTCAATGTCAGCTTCGCTATCAGTGTATTTGTGAACACCTACCGTCACTCACCTCTGCAGCACATATTGCCCTGCTAATGCATGAGAACGAGCAACGCCGTGATACCAACACCGGTCAATGGCTACTGAAAAGCCTCCCCTCTTCCACTAGCGTGCATACCTGGCAACGAACCGAGCCTTGCTCGAAACTGCTTGCCCTACTCAATGATAAGCACTATCAAGCTTATTTATTGTTTCCGAGTGAAGACAGTGTGCCTGTAAGCCAAGCCTTTCGCCTTACGAGCAGCGAAGGACGAACACCGCTCTTTATTATTCTCGATGGAACCTGGCAAGAAGCGAAAAAAATGCTGCGTAAAAGCGCTTGGCTTAAAGACTTGCCTCTCGCCCACATCATTACAAGTCACGCATCCAACTATCAGCTGCGTCGTAATCAAGAAGAGGGGCACTTATGCACTCTCGAAGTGGGTAGCGAAGTACTCAGAGCAATAGGAGAAAAGCAGCAGGCTGAGCACCTGCTAACTTTCTTTGACCACTACATGCAAGCGTTTAAAGCTGACAAAAGTGGTCATGCTTTAAAGATTAAAACAGACGGGTAGGCTCTGCTAGATAGAAGCCTTGCAGGTAGTCGACGCCGAGATCCTCGGCAATTTCACATACTTCTCGATTATGGACAAACTCTGCGACTGTTTTGGCATTTAGTACTTGGCACAGCTTGACCAGCTGACCTGTGATTTGGCGCTGTTTTACATCGCGGTCAATGGTCTTAATCAAACTGCCATCCAATTTGATGATATCTGGCTCTAAGCGAATAATTTCATCGATATTTGAGTAACCAGAGCCAAAGTCATCCACCAGCAAGCGTACACCCATGTTTTTGAAGTGACTGCAGATCTCAGACATACGGCCGAAGTCTTTAATTTGTTCGGACTCCAACACCTCAATCCCCAAACGATAAGGGTCATTTAACTTTGCGATCGATTCTTCGAGAAGATAAAGCGTCTTGTCGCTCAACATATCTTGTGGCGATAGATTGATAGAAAATGAGTCCTGCTTATCCGCCATATAGTTGAGTGTTGAAGAGAGCATATAACGGCTCAAACGGGTATAAAGATGAGTGCCTTCAATGATGGGTAAGAATCGACCCGGCGCAATAATGCTACCTTCGTCCTCAATTCGCACTAAACACTCCTGAGACTTTTGCTCTCGGGTATTAGCTGCAAATATTGGCTGGCTGTAGGTAATAATACGCTTTTTAAGAATCGCTCGACTGACAATACCCATTAACTCAATTTTATCTTGCTGTTGTTCGACACTCATTGAACAGTCTTTAGCATTGAAGAAATGTGTATTACGTTCTTTACCTGTTCGTCTCGCATCAATGGACTTCAACAGCAACTCGTCTCCTGGAATATCAGGAAAGTCGCAAGCACTGGCTATACCGCCGGTAATCGAAACCGACAAGTAATCAACTTCTGGTAAACCGTAGGGTTCAAAATTAATTCTTTCAATTTGATCGGCAAATGTAGAGAAGTCTTGCTGGATTTTGGTGCTTGTCACATCAGAACTAAACACAATCGCCCACTCGGCCGTACCAATATAGTAAAGGTTTTTAACGAACTCATTGCCACGACGCTGTGACAAGCGGTCAATGAAGTGATCACTCAAATCACGGATCAACTCATCAGCCACTTGATAGCCATACTTCTCGTTCACTTGGTGGAAGTTAGATAACTTGATGGTAATAACATGCTCATGATCTTTGAACACTTTTAATCGTTCTTGCAGGGCGACGCGATTTTTAAGGCCGGTGTGCTTATCTAATCGATAGCTTTCAATTAGCCTTTCTGCCTGTTTAGCTAATTTATGCTCCATTCCTTTCTGAGCTTGATTGAGCTCATCAATAGAATGGCGAATCAAATGAAACAGTGGTGACACTGGGAATTCACTGTGCTCGTCAATCACAATCTCAGGGCGCTCACTATCTTCGCTGAGCGCTAGGTAAGTCATACTGTGGTGGAGCGTCTCTTGAATATCACCGCGATACAATTCCCCCATGCAGTAAGAGCCATTGCTACTTTCGAGGTGGTCAAAAGGCTTAGTTTCACTCACGCCTTCAAGAAACTCTAAGCGAGATTCACAGTTGTAAATAAATACTGACTCTGGATTATGACGAGCTAACTGAACCACATCATAGCGGACTTGTTCTAACGTCAATGATGGGTGGTTGTAGCAGATACGAACTTCGTCCCCGATACTGATCGCGTTGTCGAGCCGAATAGAACCATCGAGGTAGATTTCTCTCAGACTACTGATTTGACCGCCGCTCGCTTTCAAAGGAAAGCTGTACATCTGTTCTAACGTGATGGGACAATCGTCAGCTAGACGTTGCTGATAAATGGAATAAGTCGGCTGATAATCTAGGCTTTTTAATATTGTCCCTTGCGCATCTGTCACTCTCAACGTACCGCCAATTGGCGTCCACTCAGAAAACGCGTTGCGATAGACCATCAACTTTTCACCATGTAGCCCTGCTAAAACAGCCGCGTTGTGATAGGTTTGATTGCCCCACAAAACCCACTCTTCTCGCCCATCAACACTACTCGCTAGGCCACCACTCATTGGCGTCTCAATAGCAGCACCTAATGCTTGGTAAAGTCCATTTGCATGAGCAGAAAAGCTAATAATCGATTTAGATGTCGAGCCTATTTCTAACTTAGCTAGAACCTCTTCAACCAGAGATTCTAAGTTATTGTCGAGCTGGACACTCGTAGAGGTAACTAAAGAATGTTCAAAGTAAGACAGCAAAACTAGGCTGCCTTCATGATGGATTTGTCCATCAAACATCGTATGACGAGTACTGTGACCAATAATCTGGCAGTGAGGTAGGTGTAGCAACAAAAGGTCAGCATAGGAACAAGCTACTTGCTCTGTATCGGTCGACAAGATCTGGACCAAATACGAGGCTGAATTTCCACTAGGAATATCCTGCAGAAACGATTGTAGTTGCTGACTATTTGTAATCAGTGCGGAATAGGTGCGCATTCTATTAGCCTGAGACGTTAGTATTTATATATTTTTTCTATACCGTAATCGATGTGCACCCATATGAAAAGTGTTGATTTTGCCGGTTGCTATTTAGTTCTCACTCAATAACAACAACTCATGCAAACGGTTTACTTCAACGTCTGGCAATGTACGGCTTTTAGAGCATGCATAGATATCTTTGCCTTGGTCGTTAAACCAACATGCCTGCATACCACTACGCTTAGCGCCAACAACATCAGAGACTAAATGATCGCCTACATGAAGAATATTTTCTGCGGGTAACGCTAGGTAACTCCGCGCTTTATCAAACAAATCGCAATGAGGTTTTGCGTAACCATCAGGGCCCGCTTTAAGTACCAATGAAAAGTAAGGCGCTAAACCAATTTTTTCGACATCAACGTTACCATTAGTAATCGCAACCAAAGGCAAATGTGTCGCTAACTGCTTTAGTACCTGATGAGCTTCCTGTGGCACTGTAAAATCACTGCGTAAGCGGTGCACTTGCTCTATTGCATCATGGGCTGCCTGTTTCGCCTGTTCTTCGCTATAGCCAAGTTCTCTTAACCCGCATTCAATCTGCTTGAAGCGCCATAAGGTGACATCATTAAGCAGCCAGTCATCTTGCTGCGCTAAACGCATTTTAAGCTCGTGCCACCAGCCTAGTGGCTTAGTCGCTGATACAGGGTGATGGTGATGAATCCATTGCGCCATTTGCGCCTCAACCTGACGGATGATTGGTCGGTTGTCATAGAGCGTATCGTCCAAATCAAACGTCATCGCTTTAATAGGCTTCAAATGGCGAAAGAATTTCATGAGTCACTGCCCTTCTTTTTTGCTCTTGGGTGAGCTTGATCGTATACCTCAGCTAAGTGTTGAAAGTCTAAGTGGGTATAGATTTGTGTAGTGGATATATTCTCGTGCCCTAATAGCTCTTGAACGGCACGTAAGTTATTACTCGACTCAAGCATATGAGTTGCAAAGGAGTGGCGTAATTTATGCGGGCTGATATGACTTGCAACCGCTTGTTTCTGCCCCCATTCAGCCATACGTTTCTGTACATTTCGATGGGAAATTCGCACACCTAATTTAGAAACAAACAACGCAGGTTCATCACTATTCGCTAAGCTTGAACGCACTTTTAGCCATTTACCAACCCATTCAGCCGCCATGCCAGAAAAAGGCACTTTACGCTCTTTATCTCCTTTACCAATGACACGAATCTCACCAGAAGATAAACCAACATCCTTGATATTAATGCTGACAAGCTCAGCCAAACGTAGGCCCGCACCATACATCAACTCCATCATTGCTCGATCACGTACTGCCAATGGGTCATCTTCATTGACTTCCAACAACTGACCTACTTCGTCAACATCAAGGTTTTTTGGTAGAGGACGTTTTTTACGAGGAGCCGAAACACCTTTCGCAGGATTAGCATTCATTTCCCCTCGCAGCATCATAAAATCAAAGAAGCTACGCAAAGAAGAAAGTCGCGTCGCTAAACTGCTTGGCTTCATGCCTTCACGCATGCCTTTACTGGCTAACTGACGAACCCAACCAGCATCCACTTGCTGCCATTCTTTTAAACCAAGCTGAGCTAAGTGACCCGCCATCGTTTCGAGTTGTTGCTTGTAATTACGCTGAGTGTGAAGGCTCAGCCCCTTTTCGCTTCTTAGATATTCATAGAAACGCTCTAGAGGCTGCTGTATACCTTTAGGCAGAGGTACTGCTGATTCGTTCATTCGACTCGCACTGCCAAGGAAGGGTTTCAATAAGGTGAGAAAGGACAAGAGCCAAATGGCGTAGGAACAGAGTATCCATATGCGGTTGGAAATGCCCGCCGTCACTGCTAGAAAAAGCCAGAATACCTTGTAGTCCTTTGTTGTTTAAAGGCAGAACCACGTAAGAGCCCATTTCTGGAGCTCGTGAGTTATCACCAAATAGCAGTTCTCGGTCCACTTTACGCATACGACCTAAGTAAGCACTTTTGCCATTAAGGTGGTTAGTAGCGAAGCGTTGATAGCTGCTTTTATCCAATGAGTAATAACTAGATTCACTGTCTAACAAGCGAATATAAGCGACTAAGCCCAATGTCTTCGCTTTCTCTTCAATCGCTTTAATCACCGACAGTAGTGCATCACCTCTAAGGATCTGCTCTTGCAAATCCATAAACTCATGAAAGGTTTGGTCGTTGCTTTTTGCCAATGACATCAACGTGGTGATCTCTTCTTCAAGTTCTTCAATACGCTGACGTTGGCGATTCATCTGAACATGAACTAATGAAACCGCACCTTGCTCCTGATGAGGTAGCGCTAAGCGATCCACCAAATCACGACGATGAGTAAAAAAATCTGGGTTGTCACGCAGGTATTCAGCGACGACTTCTGCCGTCAGTGCATCTGCTTCGATATGCGACACAATTGTTCCTTTTTATTATTATATGCAGGGTATATTAGCAGCTTAGTTGGCCATCAAAGACATGCGTAGCTGGGCCAGTCATATAAAGTGGTTTACCTGGACCTTGCCACTGAATGTTCAGTGAGCCACCAGGCAAGTTCACTTTAACGCGCTCATCAAGCAGCCCTTGCACAATCCCAACGGCAACCGCGCCACATGCACCGCTACCACACGCTTGCGTTTCACCTGCACCGCGCTCGTAAACTCGCAAATTCACTTCGTTGCGATCCAGCACTTGCATAAACCCTGCATTCACTCGCTCTGGGAAACGTTCATGGGATTCTAAAAGCGGACCTAAATTGTCTATATCTGCTGTCGCCACATCATCAACCACAGTGACCACATGTGGGTTGCCCATACTGACTGCACCACAGAAGAGCGTTTTATCTTCAGCACGTAGAATATAGGTTTTCTCAGTTTGCTTAGCTTTGAAAGGAATTTTACTCGGCTCAAACTCGGGTACACCCATGTTGACCGTGACTTGATCATCTTCTTCGATGTTCAACACCATTTTACCTTTCTTAGTGCTGACACTGATGCTGTATTTATTGGTTAAACCTTTCATACGAACAAAGCGAGCGAAGCAACGAGCGCCATTACCACACTGCTCAACCTCACTGCCATCAGCATTAAAGATACGGTAGTGGAAATCTGTTTCAGGATCGTATGGAGCTTCGACCACCAGCAATTGGTCAAAACCAACCCCGGTATGACGATCCGCCAAACGGCGGATCAGGTCAGGGGAAAAGAAAATATTTTGGGTAATGCAATCAACAACCATGAAGTCATTACCCAAACCGTGCATTTTTGAGAAGTGGAAATGCATAAGACTTCAATTACTCCGGAAGTACGTTTTCAAGTGCCCATAGGCTAGAGAGTTCTTCACGCTGGCGAACTAAATGAGCTTGCTTACCATCGACCATCACTTCCGCAGCGCGAGAGCGTGTATTGTAGTTCGATGACATAACAAAACCATAGGCACCAGCAGAACGTACCGCTAGAAGATCATTTTCTTCTAACACTAGCGCTCGGTCTTTACCCAGGAAGTCACCTGTTTCACAGATAGGGCCCACTAGGTCATAAGTAACCGCTTCACCCTCACGAGGAGAAACAGGCACGATATCTTGCCAAGCTTGGTAAAGGGCGGGACGCATTAAGTCATTCATTGCCGCATCAATGATGGCAAAGTTCTTATGCTCAGTATGTTTTAGAAACTCAACTTTAGTCAGCAGTACGCCAGCGTTAGCGGCAATCGCGCGTCCTGGCTCAAAAATAAGCTCAAGGTCTTGATGGTTCTCTAGACGCCCTAACAACGCTTTTGCGTAATCAGACGGTTCTGGTGGAAGTTCATCACGGTATACAACGCCAAGTCCACCGCCGACATCAAGGTGTTCGATCGTCACACCTTGTGCTTTAAGGTCATCAATCAAAGCCAATAAACGGTCTGTTGCATCAATAAATGGTTCAATATCCGTTAGCTGAGAGCCGATGTGACAGTCGATACCTTTCACGTCTAGGTTATCTAAGCTTTGTGCAAACTGATAAACCGCAGGTGCGCGGTCGAAAGCGATACCAAATTTATTATCGCGCAGACCAGTAGAAATATAAGGGTGAGTATTTGCATCAACATCAGGGTTAATACGCAGCGAAATAGGCGCTTTAACACCAAGTTCGCCAGCCACTTTGTTTAGACGCTCTAGTTCCGGTTCTGATTCTACGTTGAAACACTTAATACCGAGTTCTAACGCACGCTTCATCTCAGCTTCAGTCTTACCTACGCCAGAGAACACTACCTTTGCGGCTTCACCACCAGCAGCAATAACACGCTCTAGCTCACCACCAGATACAATGTCAAAGCCTGAGCCCAAACGAGCAAGTGTGTTCAGAACGCCAAGGTTTGAGTTCGCCTTCACTGCGTAACACACTAAATGAGGATGTTCGCCGACCGATTTATCAAAAGCATGCCAATGACGCTCTAGAGTCGCGCGTGAGTAAACATAAAGTGGAGTGCCAAATTGTTGCGCTAGTTCCGTTAGTGAGACATCCTCAGCCCAAAGCTGGCCATCGTCCTGATAGTTGAAGTAATCCAAAATTCTTTCCCTTATATTCTGATTCTATTTTATTGCGAAGGCTGCTCGTTCTGTTGAGCGTCTTCAGGCATGTAAAGAGGTCCAGTTTGACCACAGCCAGCGAGGCCAAGAAGCGAAAAGATAAATAGTACTAAGATTGATTTTTTCATCGGTTGTATCGTGATTATTCTTTCAATGCCCCCTATAATCGCACCACACTCAGGAAAAGCAATAGGATAGATTGGATGAACGATACTGAATTTCATCAGTTAGTAGATGTTCAAATGCAAATCATCGAGGAAATGATTGATGATTCAGAAGCGGACATCGACTACGAGACCTCTGGCAACGTAATGACACTAGAGTTTGAAGACCGTAGCCAAATCATCATTAACCGCCAAGAACCAATGAAAGAAATTTGGTTGGCGTCTAAATCAGGTGGTTTCCATTTCTCAATGATTGACGGTCAATGGACATGCTCTAAAACTCACCTTGAACTGATTGCTATGGTTAAGCAAGAGTGTGAAAAGCACAGTGATGAAGAGATTGAGTGGGTATAATTAGTCTTCCCAACAGATACAAAAAAGAGCATTTATGATGCTCTTTTTTATTGTCTACTCGTTAGGCATTAACCGTTTTACTCGGTCTTGAATAACTCGCCCCATCATTTCGGTAAGGGACGATGTAAGGTTCATCATCTTCAGGGCGAACAATTTGGTAATACTGAGGTAAGTTGAAGTTGATTAGCTTCGACGATAGTGGATTCTCATCCTGTACTGAGGTGTAGAAGCTATTCACACTCGCAATCATCTCATCTTTCTCACCTTTGAACTGGTGATAGACTTCAACACGATTTGCTTCATCAAGCACGTAGATATTGAACCCTTGCTCACTATCTTCAAAGAAAAATTGGATCAAGCCTTCACTAGCAAACCCATCAACGACTTCTGGCAGTTGGTAATCTTGCTCTTTATCGAGCATCAGTAATGGAGAACCTTTAAGCTTGTTGGTCGAGATACTGCGGTAAAAGTCCACCGAGTTTTCTAACATTTGAACAGATACACCGCGACGTTCAAAGAACAGGCCATATGTCTGCTGACCAATACGTAAAGCTTTAAAGCGACGACGTTTTTCCTGTTCAACAGGTTTCAAACGTAGGTCAATACATTCAGCGAGCAGCTGATAAACCATATTACGCATCACACCGCGAAGGTTCTTGCTGTAACAGAACACATCCACTGATTCTGGCGGAATCGCATCTTGGTGCATTTTACCCAGTACCGTTTTTAGAGCATCAAGCATCGCAGTCTCACCTTTAAAGTGTAAAGTACGTACTTCATGCCATGAATTGCGATAAACCAAATCAACACTGCCAACTAAGCATTTCTGCTCAGGACCAAAGCTGAAAATATCTGTGCTCTTAGGATCCAGTTTCAGTGACTTACCACTTAGCTCTGCCGTCGGGTCATTTTCAAAGTTGATAAACATCGCTAGCTGGCTAATCTCACATGGACTCGCTAATGCTTGCATCGTCGGACGGCGCTTACGCAGTGAGAAGGTATTACGCAGATCGCTGACCATTTGGTAGAACTTATCGATATCCAAGTGTGCATCTCGAATAACCGAGTGCAAACGCGTCGATTCGGTAATCAAACCATTGAAGAATGACCAAGCGACCAGCTTACTAAGATACTCATTGTGCTCAAGCGGTGCCTGACCAAGAATACGATGTGGAGTCAGCGGTTGCTTATATAGATACCAGCCTGACTTATTCGTGCGACCTGGGCGAACCTCAATAAAGGTCAGGTCTGACTCATGCAAATCCGGTGAAATCTGCGGATTTAATAGCGTCACTTTACCTGGCAGCACTTCAAAAGCAGCATACAGCTTACGAGCTAAGATACTGATATCTTGTGGGCTGATTGCAGAAGTGATGTCATTACGGCGTGCAAACTGAATCAAGTTACGGTAACTCTGCATCAATGCATCAAGCAGTGCATGGTGTACAACCTTAACTTGTTCAACTTTCCAATTACGGCGATCATCTAATTCAGCGACCACAGAATCAGACCAGTCCCACTTCTCTACCATGTCAGTTAGTGCTTCTCGGCGCCAAGCAACCGAACCAACACTAGGCTCACGTGATAGTTTTTCATGGGTTTTGAGATAGAAACAACGACGAACCAAGTCCAAACGCGTGGTATCACCAATACGCTCAAGATAGCGTGTTACTTTCTCTAGCATTAGATAATACGCATCCATCCCATAGAGATCTGGCTCATGAGCAAAGAAACGACGTTTAGTATCTAAACTTAGAAGTTGGGTATTTGGGTACTCCCACGAATAGGCTTCAAGCAAAATAGCTTTGAGAACCGATTTATATGGCGAGTCGATACTCTTGTACAACTGCCATAGGTTCGAGCCAAAATACTCCTCTGCTGGAATACGATTGAGTTGACCGAAATCGATCCACTTAGAACAATCAATATATCCTTTACTACAAAGGTCTTTCACATATTCGTCGTAGCACTCTTCCATCTCAGGTGGCACGATTTGCCACAATAGACGTTGCCCCGCTAGGCGAACGGCACTGCGATAGAATTCATCGAGTAGAAGGAGGTGTTGAGATGAACCACAGTTATCACCCGTCATCTCTTCAGAATGGTTAGAACGGAATCGCTGTTCATCCATTAAGAAGAAGTTCGCTTCAACACCCTGGGTTTGCGCCCAGTCGGTGATCAGCAAACATTTGTTGGTTAAAACTTCACGCTCGTCAGCACTCATATCAGGAGAAACGCACACCCAGATATCTAAATCACTTGATGTACTCTGACCAATAGAAGATGTACTGCCCATCGTATATAAGCCCAAAATCGCTGGGTTATCCGATGCAATAAGAGGCTGACCAATCGTTAACTGTGTATCTTCTACAAACTGTCGCTGAATATCATTAAGTTCGAAATCACAAATACCAAAAGGTACGTGCGCGTCGAAATAACCAGGCATAACTGGGTGATTAAAATGAAGCAGGGTCGGAATTAGATGGAATACACGCTGACTTGATAAATCCATAAGCGCCAGCGCACGTTCAATACGTTGCTGGTTAAGGTTATCAAGTCTTTTAGTTAGCGTCTTGGTGTAAGCCTGCAAGAGAGCTTCCTTGGTTCATATCCTAGATAGTGCCTGACTATTAATTGTTCTAAAGCACCAACAAAACGTGATCAATCTAACATTTTTCTTTGAGTTGGTAAAGAAATGTACGATCGATTCGACACAATTTTGCCCACCTGAAATTGTCGCTCTTAGTGTGGTACGTAACTTCTATTAATAATAATAGCCTATTTTACAAACGAGACATTTATCACACTCTTTTAATGATTTTATGCTAGCGAACATCAAACTTAGGCCCGATTTGATAACCAATAATGCTTTTTTAACCGACAGTGGTAGGATTAGCCCATTATTTTGTTTTCAGTAGAACGCTATGACTCAATCAACTCCTATTCGAATCGCAACACGTAAAAGCCCTCTTGCTCTTTGGCAGGCTCATTTTGTTAAAGATGCACTTAAAGCGGCCCACCCAGGCCTAGAAGTTGAGCTAGTAACGATGGTCACTAAAGGCGATATCATTCTAGATACTCCACTGGCAAAAGTAGGTGGTAAAGGTCTATTCGTTAAAGAGTTAGAAGTAGCAATGCTGGAAGGTCGAGCTGATCTAGCGGTTCACTCGATGAAAGATGTCCCTGTTGATTTCCCTGAAGGGCTAGGTCTTGTCACTATCTGTGAGCGAGAAGATCCACGTGATGCGTTTGTCTCTAATACTTACAACAACATTGATGAGTTACCTCAAGGTGCAGTAGTAGGTACATGTAGCCTGCGTCGTCAGTGTCAGTTGAAAGAATACCGCCCAGACCTAGTGATTAAAGAACTTCGCGGCAACGTTGGTACCCGTCTAGGAAAACTAGACGACGGCCAATATGACGCAATCATTCTTGCCGCTGCTGGTCTTAAACGCTTAGAACTAGAAGAGCGTATCAAGAGCTTTATCGAACCAGAACAATCGCTACCAGCAGTTGGTCAAGGTGCTGTCGGCATTGAGTGTCGCCTTGATGATGAACGTTTAATTAAACTGCTAGAACCACTAAACCACAAAGAAACAGCTGACCGTGTTCTATGTGAGCGCGCAATGAACCTAACGCTAGAAGGTGGCTGTCAGGTACCAATTGGTAGCTACTCACTTATCGATGGCGATAACATTTGGTTACGTGCTCTTGTTGGTGAGCCAGACGGTTCTAAGATTGTACGTGGTGAAATCCGTGGTTCTCGCAGCGATGCCGAAAAACTAGGCGTTGAACTAGCGAATCAATTACTAGACGATGGCGCAAAAGAGATCCTAACCAAGCTATACGCTGATCACGAGTAATCATGCATGGCAGTTCTGGTCACTAGGCCGGGAAACCAAGGCCTTTCACTATGCCAACAACTATCAGAGGTGGGGATCGCAAGCCATCACCATCCTCTGATTGAAATTCAATCCGGAGACCAGCTCTCTGGGTTGGAAAATCACATCCTTTCTTTCGACATCATTATCGCGGTTAGCCAACATGCGGTGAGCGAAACTAGCGATTATCTTGCACAAACGTGTCAAAGTTGGCCTTCAAACGTCGTCTATCTTGCCGTTGGTCAAAAAACTGCACATGTTTTAAGCAAAGTCACCCAACAAAAAGTACACTACCCCGACATCAGTGACAGTGAGCACCTACTGAAACTAGACGCTCTCAAGCATGTCACCAATAAAAGAATACTTATCTTGCGTGGTAATGGTGGCCGAGAACTGATCTTCGACACCCTTAGCAAGCGTGGCGCTAAGGTCGAATATCGGGAAGTCTACAAACGAGAAAACCTAGCTTTCCGCTCAGATTTGTTAGTTCCAATCTGGCAAGATAAACAAATAACCCAATTAGTCATCACCAGTTCAGGTCAACTCGACTATTTTATCTCTCAGTTAACAGTCACTGAGCTGAACTGGCTATATACGCTCCATCTATTTGTTCCTAGTGAGCGTATCGCACAACATGCACGTGAGGCTGGTTTTAAAGTTGTCACCAACACCTTAAGTGCCTCTAACCCAGTGTTATTGGCTGCTCTCCAGCCAGATAAAACAGGACAATAAGTAATGACAAGCAAAAATAAAAACGAAAACATTGCCCCTGACCAAGACAAATCGACGGCAGAGGATAACAACAAAGTTGAATCAACCGCCTCTGACGTTAAACAAGAATCGATGGCTGCAGAAAGCACCGTAGAGACTGAGACAAAAGCACCTAAAACAGCACAAGAAAAGACGCCGCCAGAATTCGAAGAAAAACAAGGCAAAAGAGGCGTGAAATTAGGTGCCGTCGCAATAATCATCTCACTTCTATTTGGCGGTGGCCTTACTCTGCAAATGCAGCAAAAGAATGCCGAATACCAAGCTCAAATTAATGCGCTTCAAGCACAACTCAAGCAAACTCAAACCAACGTACAATCTGAGTTAGAATCGACGCAGCAACAAGCGATTGCGAAAGCTACTGAAATTACCCACCGAGCTGAAACAGTTTTAGCACAACAACAGAAAAGCATCGAAAGTCTTCAAGTTGCTATGGCGGATGTAAAAGGCCGTCGTCCAAATGACTGGTTACTGGCAGAGGCAGACTACTTAGTCAAACTTGCTGGGCGTAAGCTTTTCCTTGAGCATGATGCAGTCAGCGCAACCAAATTGATGGAAAGCGCCGACCAACGTATCGCTGCACTGAACGATCCGAGCCTAGTGCCACTGCGTAAAGCAATGGCAAATGATATTACTAAGCTTAAAACTATCCCGCTTATTGATAGAGAAGGCCTAGTCCTAAGAATTACAGCCCTTCAACAACAAGTCGATACGTTACCTCTAGCGAACGCCCTACTTCCAGAAGCACAACAAGAAGAGAAGCACGTCGTTTCTCAAGACGTGTATGACTGGAAAGATAACCTAATGACGTCACTGAAGGACTTCTCTGAGAACTTCATCACCTTTAGAACTCGCGATGGTAACGTCATTCCATTGCTATCTCCTCAGCAGCATTTCTATCTGAAAGAGAACATTAAAGCGAAGCTAGAAACAGCAATTAAAGCGGTATACGTTGAACAACAAGAGATTTACTCAACTGCACTGACAACCGCTGATAAGTGGTCTTCCACTTTCTTTAATCAAGACTCAAATGAGGTAAAAGAGTTCAATAAAGCGCTAGAGCTATTAAGCAAACAGACGGTCCAGGTGGAGTACCCGGTTAAACTTGAAACACAACAAGATTTATCTGATGTGATTCGTGATCGACTTCGCCGAGAGGTAACAACTCTAGTGACGGAGGATAAATAATGTTTCGATTGATTTTCCTTTTTGTCATTCTGGGGCTCGGCCTTTTTGCAGGAACTCAATACGCTGGTCAACAAGGTTATGTACTCATTTCTGTTGCAAGTAAGACAATTGAGATGAGTGTGACAACGCTAGTGATCTTTGTTATCGCCACGCTAGCAGCTCTATTCGGCCTTGAATATCTCGTTAAAAGAGCCCTTTATGCGAGTTCTGCAACTTGGAACTGGTTTAGTGTGCGTAAAATGCGCCGTTCACGTCGTTACACAAACGAAGGCATCATTAAGTTACTAGAAGGCGACTTTAAACAAGCCGAGAAAAAAGTAACACGCTGGGCAAACCATCATGATATGCCACTACTCTGCTACCTAGTCGCATCAGAAGCAGCACAAGGGATGGGTAATGATGAGCAACGAGATCGCTACCTTGAATTGGCTGCACAGCAAGAGAACTCAACACTGGCAGTTGAACTAACTCGTGCAAAACAGCAGATTCGTGAGGCAAACTATACTGCTGCCTTTGATACGCTATCAACATTGAAAGGTCAGTACCCAAGCAACACGATTGTGTTAGATCTTCTAAAACAAGTGTATATCGAACTTAAGTTATGGCAGCCACTATTGGATCTGCTACCGAAGCTAGTGAAACATAAGATTGTATCGAAGGAAGATCAGGAGCCATTAGTTCAACGAGCACAGTGTGGGCTTCTGAATGAAGTCGCGACACAGAAAGGCAGTGAAGGCCTTGTTGCTCATTGGAATTCACTACCACGCAAGGTGAAAGCAGATAGTCACTTAATCGAATGTTTTGCTAAGCAATTGATCTCTCGACAAGCTGATAACGAAGCATTTACCTTGATTAAGGAAACACTGAAAAAGCATCCAAACTCTAACCTATACACTCTACTACCTGAACTGAAACTAGCAGATAGCCATCCTGTAGTTACCTTCCTTGAAAGCGTAATCCGTAAAGATGGTAACAATGCAGATGCTCATAGCGCATTAGCTCAGTTCTACTTGCGTGACGAGAAATGGTCTGAAGCTCAAACTCACTTTGAAAAAGCACTATCAGTACGTTCGAATGTTGCTGATTATGGCTACTTATCAGATGCGCTAGAAAAGCAAAATCTAACCAAAGCAGCTCACGAAGTTTCTAAGAAGGCACTGACACTTATTAACGAACCTGCAGCTTAAGCTCAAGAGTTCTCTCCTATCATTCAGCCACCCTCTTTAGGGTGGCTTTTTTATTTCATACAAAAATGAAGATTATGTTCACCTAACGTTAATGTAGTACGGAGTACTATTAACTTAGTTAAGCATATATAGGATTTAGAACATGAAGAAAGTAGCTTTAATTTCACTAGTCTCTTTATCATTGTGCGCTGCAGTTCAAGCAAAGCCAATCGACATTGAGAAAGGAGAAAGTAATTACAAGATGCTTTGCATGTCGTGTCATGGAGACAAAGGGCATGGTGATGGCTTTGCAAGTAAAACTCTTTCAGAAGCACCGTCAAACATCTATGCAGGCTTAAATTCATGGTTTGAAAGTGAAGCTGAGTTAATTGATACAGTGCTAAACGGGAACGAAGGTATGCCAGCATGGGGAGCGGTTCTCACTGAAAGTGATGTTAAAGATATCTTCGCCTACATTGAAAAAGTGAATAAATCATAGCAACTAAAACACTCGAACTAACAGGGGTTGATGCGAAAGCATCAACCCCTTTGTTTTGCCTGAATGAACAATAGGTAACACTGCAAGTTCATTTTCGGCTGTAATGACCTAATAGGACCGTTGCTGTTGAGTGTTCTTAGTTAAGAGTCTATGCAAATAATCGATCGGAGCGTAGCTTAATCTAATCTAGAGCGATCAGTGTTAATTAATAGTAGATACGCGAAAGCCCTAGCATTGCTACTAGGGCTTTTTCTAAATATGTATAACTACGATTGGACTTCCAGCTAACTAAGACTAGTCACCTAATAGAGAAAATCATTTCGCCTAAAACGACAAAACCCAGTCCGAAGACTGGGTTTCTAAATAAGTGGCGGAGCGGACGGGACTCGAACCCGCGACCCCCGGCGTGACAGGCCGGTATTCTAACCAACTGAACTACCGCTCCGCACTGGTTAGACTTAAAGTCTAAATTTAAAGCCTGGCGATGTCCTACTCTCACATGGGGAAGCCCCACACTACCATCGGCGCTAATTCGTTTCACTTCTGAGTTCGGCATGGAATCAGGTGGGTCCAAATCGCTATGGTCGCCAAGCAAATTCTTTAATTCGGAAAGCTGCAGTTCTTACACATTCAATGTTCTTATTTGAGTCCATCAAAACCCTTTGGGTGTTGTATGGTTAAGCCTCACGGGCAATTAGTACAGGTTAGCTCAACGCCTCACAACGCTTACACACCCTGCCTATCAACGTTCTAGTCTCGAACAACCCTTTAGGACCCTCAAGGGGTCAGGGAAGACTCATCTCAGGGCTCGCTTCCCGCTTAGATGCTTTCAGCGGTTATCGATTCCGAACTTAGCTACCGGGCAATGCGTCTGGCGACACAACCCGAACACCAGAGGTTCGTCCACTCCGGTCCTCTCGTACTAGGAGCAGCCCCCTTCAATCTTCCAACGCCCACGGCAGATAGGGACCGAACTGTCTCACGACGTTCTAAACCCAGCTCGCGTACCACTTTAAATGGCGAACAGCCATACCCTTGGGACCGACTTCAGCCCCAGGATGTGATGAGCCGACATCGAGGTGCCAAACACCGCCGTCGATATGAACTCTTGGGCGGTATCAGCCTGTTATCCCCGGAGTACCTTTTATCCGTTGAGCGATGGCCCTTCCATACAGAACCACCGGATCACTATGACCTGCTTTCGCACCTGCTCGAATTGTCATTCTCGCAGTCAAGCGGGCTTATGCCATTGCACTAACCTCACGATGTCCAACCGTGATTAGCCCACCTTCGTGCTCCTCCGTTACTCTTTGGGAGGAGACCGCCCCAGTCAAACTACCCACCAGGCACTGTCCGCAACCCCGATTCAGGGGTCGACGTTAGAACATCAACACTACAAGGGTGGTATTTCAAGGACGGCTCCAACGATACTGGCGTACCGTCTTCAAAGCCTCCCACCTATCCTACACATGTAGGGTCAATGTTCAGTGCCAAGCTGTAGTAAAGGTTCACGGGGTCTTTCCGTCTAGCCGCGGGTACACTGCATCTTCACAGCGATTTCAATTTCACTGAGTCTCGGGTGGAGACAGCGTGGCCATCATTACGCCATTCGTGCAGGTCGGAACTTACCCGACAAGGAATTTCGCTACCTTAGGACCGTTATAGTTACGGCCGCCGTTTACCGGGGCTTCGATCAAGAGCTTCGACCGAAGTCTAACCCCATCAATTAACCTTCCGGCACCGGGCAGGCGTCACACCGTATACGTCATCTTACGATTTTGCACAGTGCTGTGTTTTTAATAAACAGTTGCAGCCACCTGGTATCTGCGACTCTCAATAGCTCCATCCGCGAGGGACTTCACCGTCAAGAGCGTACCTTCTCCCGAAGTTACGGTACCATTTTGCCTAGTTCCTTCACCCGAGTTCTCTCAAGCGCCTTGGTATTCTCTACCCGACCACCTGTGTCGGTTTGGGGTACGATTCCTTACAATCTGAAGCTTAGAGGCTTTTCCTGGAAGCATGGCATCAATGACTTCACACCCGTAGGTGCTCGACGTCGTGTCTCAGCCTTAGAAAGAGCCGGATTTACCTAACTCTTAAGCCTACGCACTTGAACCTGGACAACCGTCGCCAGGCCCACCTAGCCTTCTCCGTCCCCCCATCGCAATTGTAAGAAGTACGGGAATATTAACCCGTTTCCCATCGACTACGCCTTTCGGCCTCGCCTTAGGGGTCGACTTACCCTGCCCCGATTAACGTTGGACAGGAACCCTTGGTCTTCCGGCGAGGGGGTTTTTCACCCCCTTTATCGTTACTCATGTCAGCATTCGCACTTCTGATACCTCCAGCATGCTTTACAACACACCTTCAACGGCTTACAGAACGCTCCCCTACCCAATGACTAAAAGTCATTGCCGCAGCTTCGGTTTATAGCTTAGCCCCGTTACATCTTCCGCGCAGGCCGACTCGACTAGTGAGCTATTACGCTTTCTTTAAATGATGGCTGCTTCTAAGCCAACATCCTAGCTGTCTAAGCCTTCCCACATCGTTTCCCACTTAGCTATAATTTGGGACCTTAGCTGGCGGTCTGGGTTGTTTCCCTCTCCACGACGGACGTTAGCACCCGCCGTGTGTCTCCCGGATAGTACTTACTGGTATTCGGAGTTTGCAAAGGGTTGGTAAGTCGGGATGACCCCCTAGCCTTAACAGTGCTCTACCCCCAGTAGTATTCGTCCGAGGCTCTACCTAAATAGATTTCGGGGAGAACCAGCTATCTCCAGGTTTGATTGGCCTTTCACCCCTAGCCACAAGTCATCCGCTAATTTTTCAACATTAGTCGGTTCGGTCCTCCAGTTGATGTTACTCAACCTTCAACCTGCCCATGGCTAGATCACCTGGTTTCGGGTCTATATCCAGCAACTCGACGCCCAGTTAAGACTCGATTTCTCTACGGCTCCCCTAGATGGTTAACCTTGCTACTGAATATAAGTCGCTGACCCATTATACAAAAGGTACGCAGTCACACCACGAAGGTGCTCCTACTGCTTGTACGTACACGGTTTCAGGTTCTATTTCACTCCCCTCACAGGGGTTCTTTTCGCCTTTCCCTCACGGTACTGGTTCACTATCGGTCAGTCAGTAGTATTTAGCCTTGGAGGATGGTCCCCCCATATTCAGACAGGATATCACGTGTCCCGCCCTACTCGATTTCACTGAATGTGCGTTGTCGACTACGGGGCTATCACCCTGTATCGCCGGACTTTCCAGACCGTTCGTCTAACGCATATAAAGCTTAAGGGCTAGTCCAATTTCGCTCGCCGCTACTTTCGGAATCTCGGTTGATTTCTTTTCCTCGGGGTACTTAGATGTTTCAGTTCCCCCGGTTCGCCTCATTAACCTATGTATTCAGTTAATGATACATGCTTATGCATGTGGGTTTCCCCATTCGGAAATCCCAGACTCAAGTGGCTTTTACTGCCTAATCTGGGCTTATCGCAAGTTAATACGTCCTTCATCGCCTCTGACTGCCAAGGCATCCACCGTGTACGCTTAGTCACTTAACCATACAACCCCAAAGAGTTTCGCGAAGCGAATCTTGAGGATGTTGTTAAACAACCAAAGTTGTCTGCATTTTTATACATGTGCAGACTCGATTTTGCCGGACTCAAATTCCAAGAACACTTGAATGTGTTGTATTGGTGTTTGTCATAAAGACAAACATTGAGAACTTTACAATCAACAATAAATTGTTGATTTGTCAGCTTTCCAAATTGTTAAAGAGCATGATTCTTCCGAAGAAGGTCATTTTCTAAAGACTTTCGGCGTCAAAAAATCCAACCACATACGCTTTACTGAAGTGGTTTGGAATTCCTATCCAAAAATACTTAGAGAATGGTGGGCGATACCGGGCTCGAACCAGTGACCCCCTGCTTGTAAGGCAGGTGCTCTCCCAACTGAGCTAATCGCCCACATAAGTTTTAATTCTTCGTGGAGAAGAATGGTGGGTCGTGCAGGATTCGAACCTGCGACCAATTGATTAAAAGTCAACTGCTCTACCAACTGAGCTAACGACCCAATGGTATCCCGTAGGGGAGTCGAACCCCTGTTACCGCCGTGAAAGGGCGGTGTCCTAGGCCTCTAGACGAACGGGACACTAATCTGAACACCTTGGGGGGTGTTCCATCTCTTAAACTACATAAACCATCAATCTGTGTGAACACTCATCGCAATAATCATCGTATAAGGAGGTGATCCAGCCCCAGGTTCCCCTAGGGCTACCTTGTTACGACTTCACCCCAGTCATGAACCACAAAGTGGTGAGCGTCCCCCCGAAGGTTAAACTACCCACTTCTTTTGCAGCCCACTCCCATGGTGTGACGGGCGGTGTGTACAAGGCCCGGGAACGTATTCACCGTGGCATTCTGATCCACGATTACTAGCGATTCCGACTTCATGGAGTCGAGTTGCAGACTCCAATCCGGACTACGACGCACTTTTTGGGATTCGCTCACTATCGCTAGCTTGCTGCCCTCTGTATGCGCCATTGTAGCACGTGTGTAGCCCTACTCGTAAGGGCCATGATGACTTGACGTCGTCCCCACCTTCCTCCGGTTTATCACCGGCAGTCTCCCTGGAGTTCCCGACATTACTCGCTGGCAAACAAGGATAAGGGTTGCGCTCGTTGCGGGACTTAACCCAACATTTCACAACACGAGCTGACGACAGCCATGCAGCACCTGTCTCAGAGTTCCCGAAGGCACCAATCCATCTCTGGAAAGTTCTCTGGATGTCAAGAGTAGGTAAGGTTCTTCGCGTTGCATCGAATTAAACCACATGCTCCACCGCTTGTGCGGGCCCCCGTCAATTCATTTGAGTTTTAATCTTGCGACCGTACTCCCCAGGCGGTCTACTTAACGCGTTAGCTCCGAAAGCCACGGCTCAAGGCCACAACCTCCAAGTAGACATCGTTTACGGCGTGGACTACCAGGGTATCTAATCCTGTTTGCTCCCCACGCTTTCGCATCTGAGTGTCAGTATCTGTCCAGGGGGCCGCCTTCGCCACCGGTATTCCTTCAGATCTCTACGCATTTCACCGCTACACCTGAAATTCTACCCCCCTCTACAGTACTCTAGTCTGCCAGTTTCAAATGCAATTCCGAGGTTGAGCCCCGGGCTTTCACATCTGACTTAACAAACCACCTGCATGCGCTTTACGCCCAGTAATTCCGATTAACGCTCGCACCCTCCGTATTACCGCGGCTGCTGGCACGGAGTTAGCCGGTGCTTCTTCTGCAGCTAACGTCAAATGATGTAGCTATTAACTACACCACCTTCCTCACTGCTGAAAGTACTTTACAACCCGAAGGCCTTCTTCATACACGCGGCATGGCTGCATCAGGCTTGCGCCCATTGTGCAATATTCCCCACTGCTGCCTCCCGTAGGAGTCTGGACCGTGTCTCAGTTCCAGTGTGGCTGATCATCCTCTCAGACCAGCTAGGGATCGTCGCCTTGGTGAGCCCTTACCTCACCAACTAGCTAATCCCACCTGGGCATATCCTGACGCGAGAGGCCCGAAGGTCCCCCTCTTTGAGCCGAAGCTATTATGCGGTATTAGCCATCGTTTCCAATGGTTATCCCCCACATCAGGGCAATTTCCCAGGCATTACTCACCCGTCCGCCGCTCGACGCCGTTATCGTTCCCCGAAGGTTCAGATAACTCGTTTCCGCTCGACTTGCATGTGTTAGGCCTGCCGCCAGCGTTCAATCTGAGCCATGATCAAACTCTTCAATTTAAGATTTTGTCGGCTCAATGAATACTGAACATTACATAAGTAATGTTTGAATTGACTGTGCTGAGTCTTTCGACTCGTTGGTCACTTCGTTTCATTGAAACCTAATTTGATACCGAAGTATCTAATTGGATTATCATCAACGAGTGCCCACACAGATTGATAGGTTTATATTGTTAAAGAGCTTTGCTTTCAATGCTTTAGCACCGAAGCGGATGCGTATAATACGCTACTGACTCTATAAGTCAACATAAAATTCTAAAATAATTTAAAACTTTATGGTGACTTGCTTAAATCTTAAGCAAGTGCAGAGTTAAAGCCTGGCGATGTCCTACTCTCACATGGGGAAGCCCCACACTACCATCGGCGCTAATTCGTTTCACTTCTGAGTTCGGCATGGAATCAGGTGGGTCCAAATCGCTATGGTCGCCAAGCAAATTCTTTAATTTGAAAAGCTGAAGTTCTTACACATTCAATGTTCTTATTTGAGTCCATCAAAACCCTTTGGGTGTTGTATGGTTAAGCCTCACGGGCAATTAGTACAGGTTAGCTCAACGCCTCACAACGCTTACACACCCTGCCTATCAACGTTCTAGTCTCGAACAACCCTTTAGGACCCTCAAGGGGTCAGGGAAGACTCATCTCAGGGCTCGCTTCCCGCTTAGATGCTTTCAGCGGTTATCGATTCCGAACTTAGCTACCGGGCAATGCGTCTGGCGACACAACCCGAACACCAGAGGTTCGTCCACTCCGGTCCTCTCGTACTAGGAGCAGCCCCCTTCAATCTTCCAACGCCCACGGCAGATAGGGACCGAACTGTCTCACGACGTTCTAAACCCAGCTCGCGTACCACTTTAAATGGCGAACAGCCATACCCTTGGGACCGACTTCAGCCCCAGGATGTGATGAGCCGACATCGAGGTGCCAAACACCGCCGTCGATATGAACTCTTGGGCGGTATCAGCCTGTTATCCCCGGAGTACCTTTTATCCGTTGAGCGATGGCCCTTCCATACAGAACCACCGGATCACTATGACCTGCTTTCGCACCTGCTCGAATTGTCATTCTCGCAGTCAAGCGGGCTTATGCCATTGCACTAACCTCACGATGTCCAACCGTGATTAGCCCACCTTCGTGCTCCTCCGTTACTCTTTGGGAGGAGACCGCCCCAGTCAAACTACCCACCAGGCACTGTCCGCAACCCCGATTCAGGGGTCAACGTTAGAACATCAACACTACAAGGGTGGTATTTCAAGGACGGCTCCAACGATACTGGCGTACCGTCTTCAAAGCCTCCCACCTATCCTACACATGTAGGGTCAATGTTCAGTGCCAAGCTGTAGTAAAGGTTCACGGGGTCTTTCCGTCTAGCCGCGGGTACACTGCATCTTCACAGCGATTTCAATTTCACTGAGTCTCGGGTGGAGACAGCGTGGCCATCATTACGCCATTCGTGCAGGTCGGAACTTACCCGACAAGGAATTTCGCTACCTTAGGACCGTTATAGTTACGGCCGCCGTTTACCGGGGCTTCGATCAAGAGCTTCGACCGAAGTCTAACCCCATCAATTAACCTTCCGGCACCGGGCAGGCGTCACACCGTATACGTCATCTTACGATTTTGCACAGTGCTGTGTTTTTAATAAACAGTTGCAGCCACCTGGTATCTGCGACTCTCAATAGCTCCATCCGCAAGGGACTTCACCGTCAAGAGCGTACCTTCTCCCGAAGTTACGGTACCATTTTGCCTAGTTCCTTCACCCGAGTTCTCTCAAGCGCCTTGGTATTCTCTACCCGACCACCTGTGTCGGTTTGGGGTACGATTCCTTACAATCTGAAGCTTAGAGGCTTTTCCTGGAAGCATGGCATCAATGACTTCACACCCGTAGGTGCTCGACGTCGTGTCTCAGCCTTAAAAAGAGCCGGATTTACCTAACTCTTAAGCCTACGCACTTGAACCTGGACAACCGTCGCCAGGCCCACCTAGCCTTCTCCGTCCCCCCATCGCAATTGTAAGAAGTACGGGAATATTAACCCGTTTCCCATCGACTACGCCTTTCGGCCTCGCCTTAGGGGTCGACTTACCCTGCCCCGATTAACGTTGGACAGGAACCCTTGGTCTTCCGGCGAGGGGGTTTTTCACCCCCTTTATCGTTACTCATGTCAGCATTCGCACTTCTGATACCTCCAGCATGCTTTACAACACACCTTCAACGGCTTACAGAACGCTCCCCTACCCAATGACTAAAAGTCATTGCCGCAGCTTCGGTTTATAGCTTAGCCCCGTTACATCTTCCGCGCAGGCCGACTCGACTAGTGAGCTATTACGCTTTCTTTAAATGATGGCTGCTTCTAAGCCAACATCCTAGCTGTCTAAGCCTTCCCACATCGTTTCCCACTTAGCTATAATTTGGGACCTTAGCTGGCGGTCTGGGTTGTTTCCCTCTCCACGACGGACGTTAGCACCCGCCGTGTGTCTCCCGGATAGTACTTACTGGTATTCGGAGTTTGCAAAGGGTTGGTAAGTCGGGATGACCCCCTAGCCTTAACAGTGCTCTACCCCCAGTAGTATTCGTCCGAGGCTCTACCTAAATAGATTTCGGGGAGAACCAGCTATCTCCAGGTTTGATTGGCCTTTCACCCCTAGCCACAAGTCATCCGCTAATTTTTCAACATTAGTCGGTTCGGTCCTCCAGTTGATGTTACTCAACCTTCAACCTGCCCATGGCTAGATCACCTGGTTTCGGGTCTATATCCAGCAACTCGACGCCCAGTTAAGACTCGATTTCTCTACGGCTCCCCTAGATGGTTAACCTTGCTACTGAATATAAGTCGCTGACCCATTATACAAAAGGTACGCAGTCACACCACGAAGGTGCTCCTACTGCTTGTACGTACACGGTTTCAGGTTCTATTTCACTCCCCTCACAGGGGTTCTTTTCGCCTTTCCCTCACGGTACTGGTTCACTATCGGTCAGTCAGTAGTATTTAGCCTTGGAGGATGGTCCCCCCATATTCAGACAGGATATCACGTGTCCCGCCCTACTCGATTTCACTGAATGTGCGTTGTCGACTACGGGGCTAT
The DNA here is from genome assembly GCF_046056895.1 of Vibrio sp. TBV020. NCBI lineage: Bacteria > Pseudomonadati > Pseudomonadota > Gammaproteobacteria > Vibrionales > Vibrionaceae > Vibrio > Vibrio sp. TBV020. The sequence goes on from NZ_JBEEAQ010000003.1 coordinate 64,601, forward strand.
CACCCTGTATCGCCGGACTTTCCAGACCGTTCGTCTAACGCATATAAAGCTTAAGGGCTAGTCCAATTTCGCTCGCCGCTACTTTCGGAATCTCGGTTGATTTCTTTTCCTCGGGGTACTTAGATGTTTCAGTTCCCCCGGTTCGCCTCATTAACCTATGTATTCAGTTAATGATACGTGCTTATGCACGTGGGTTTCCCCATTCGGAAATCCCAGACTCAAGTGGCTTTTACTGCCTAATCTGGGCTTATCGCAAGTTAATACGTCCTTCATCGCCTCTGACTGCCAAGGCATCCACCGTGTACGCTTAGTCACTTAACCATACAACCCCAAAGAGTTTCGCGAAGCGAATCTTGAGGATGTTGTTTAAACAACCAAAGTTGTCTGCAATTTTTATACATGATGCAGACTCGATTTTGCCGGACTCAAATTCCAAGAACACTTGAATGTGTTGTATTGGTGTTTGTCTATAAAGACAAACATTGAGAACTTTACAATCAACAATAAATTGTTGATTTGTCAGCTTTCCAAATTGTTAAAGAGCAGATTTTCTAATGAAAACCATGTTTAAAGATTCTTGTGAAAGAACACTTAAAGATGGTGGAGCTATGCGGGATCGAACCGCAGACCTCCTGCGTGCAAGGCAGGCGCTCTCCCAGCTGAGCTATAGCCCCATCAGGTGTTGATACTGTGTGCCAATCTCCAAAGGAAATTGGTGGGTCTGAGTGGACTTGAACCACCGACCTCTCGCTTATCAGGCGAACGCTCTAACCACCTGAGCTACAGACCCAGTATCGTCTCTTAAACTACATAAACCATCAATCTGTGTGAACACTCATCGCAATAATCATCGTATAAGGAGGTGATCCAGCCCCAGGTTCCCCTAGGGCTACCTTGTTACGACTTCACCCCAGTCATGAACCACAAAGTGGTGAGCGTCCCCCCGAAGGTTAAACTACCCACTTCTTTTGCAGCCCACTCCCATGGTGTGACGGGCGGTGTGTACAAGGCCCGGGAACGTATTCACCGTGGCATTCTGATCCACGATTACTAGCGATTCCGACTTCATGGAGTCGAGTTGCAGACTCCAATCCGGACTACGACGCACTTTTTGGGATTCGCTCACTATCGCTAGCTTGCTGCCCTCTGTATGCGCCATTGTAGCACGTGTGTAGCCCTACTCGTAAGGGCCATGATGACTTGACGTCGTCCCCACCTTCCTCCGGTTTATCACCGGCAGTCTCCCTGGAGTTCCCGACATTACTCGCTGGCAAACAAGGATAAGGGTTGCGCTCGTTGCGGGACTTAACCCAACATTTCACAACACGAGCTGACGACAGCCATGCAGCACCTGTCTCAGAGTTCCCGAAGGCACTAATCCATCTCTGGAAAATTCTCTGGATGTCAAGAGTAGGTAAGGTTCTTCGCGTTGCATCGAATTAAACCACATGCTCCACCGCTTGTGCGGGCCCCCGTCAATTCATTTGAGTTTTAATCTTGCGACCGTACTCCCCAGGCGGTCTACTTAACGCGTTAGCTCCGAAAGCCACGGCTCAAGGCCACAACCTCCAAGTAGACATCGTTTACGGCGTGGACTACCAGGGTATCTAATCCTGTTTGCTCCCCACGCTTTCGCATCTGAGTGTCAGTATCTGTCCAGGGGGCCGCCTTCGCCACCGGTATTCCTTCAGATCTCTACGCATTTCACCGCTACACCTGAAATTCTACCCCCCTCTACAGTACTCTAGTCTGCCAGTTTCAAATGCAATTCCGAGGTTGAGCCCCGGGCTTTCACATCTGACTTAACAAACCACCTGCATGCGCTTTACGCCCAGTAATTCCGATTAACGCTCGCACCCTCCGTATTACCGCGGCTGCTGGCACGGAGTTAGCCGGTGCTTCTTCTGCAGCTAACGTCAAACGAGGCCGCTATTAACGACTCCGCCTTCCTCACTGCTGAAAGTACTTTACAACCCGAAGGCCTTCTTCATACACGCGGCATGGCTGCATCAGGCTTGCGCCCATTGTGCAATATTCCCCACTGCTGCCTCCCGTAGGAGTCTGGACCGTGTCTCAGTTCCAGTGTGGCTGATCATCCTCTCAGACCAGCTAGGGATCGTCGCCTTGGTGAGCCCTTACCTCACCAACTAGCTAATCCCATCTGGGCATATCCTGACGCGAGAGGCCCGAAGGTCCCCCTCTTTGAGCCGAAGCTATTATGCGGTATTAGCCATCGTTTCCAATGGTTATCCCCCACATCAGGGCAATTTCCCAGGCATTACTCACCCGTCCGCCGCTCGACGCCGTTATCGTTCCCCGAAGGTTCAAATAACTCGTTTCCGCTCGACTTGCATGTGTTAGGCCTGCCGCCAGCGTTCAATCTGAGCCATGATCAAACTCTTCAATTTAAGATTTTGTCGGCTCAATGAATACTGAACACTACATAAAGTAATGTTTGAATTGACTGTGCTGAGTCTTTCGACTCGTTGGTCACTTCGTTTCATTGAAACCTAATTTGAAGCCGAAGCTTCTAATTGGATTATCATCAACGAGTGCCCACACAGATTGATAGGTTTATATTGTTAAAGAACATTCCTTTAAGAGCTAAGCGTTAGCGCTTTCTCTCAAAGTGGACGTGCATTTTAGCGATTCAGACTTCAGTGTCAAACACTTTTTTGAAGTTTTTCTCAATTTCTTTTTAGAAGAAGTTAAGTAGCTAAATTGTCTTATTCATCCTACCGACTCGTCGCTGAAGCCTTGTGGCGTCTGCCGTGTCAGTGGAAGCGCATTATAGGGAGTTCAGACTTAAGCGCAAGCCCTTTTTCAAAAAAAATTGAAAAAAATAAGCGTTCGATGAATTTATATTCAAAACCTAACAAAAAGGGAGCTAAACGCTCCCTTTTTCACCAAATACGGCCGCTTTTAAATAAAAGCGTAAGCATCAGCAAACATTCTTTCTGCTTGCGCTTGTTTATTTAAGGTGAATTGTTCTCTTGCAGCACCTGCCATTTCGAAGCGACCTGCTATATAGATGTCATATTCAGATAATGAGTCAAAGTCTTGCTCAATTGCCTGAAGCACATTACCAACCTTACCAGTCCAATCAGCTGGCGCTTCTTCTACTACAGGAACAAAGCTTACATTACTGTATTTAGCAGCAATCTCTTCAAGTTCTGCTTTTGCATATAGTTGGCACTCATCTCGACCACCCCAATAAAGGTGAATTTCGTTTTCTAGTTTCTGTGCAACACAATGATCCAAGATTGAACGTACATAACTAAAGCCAGTACCACCAGCGATAAGTAATAGAGGACGTTCACTCTCTTCTTTTATCCACGCATCACCGTGTGGCGCATCAATCGTAACTTCGCCATCATGTTCTAGTGCTGCTTTCATTGCCTCGACAACCTCAAGGGCATAAGCATTTTGCTCAGCAGCACCGATATGTAGTTCTAGCTCACCTTCATGGCGGCACGGGCTGCTAGCAATAGAGAACGGACGCTTGTCTTTCTCACCCATCACGACCATTAGGTACTGACCGGCTTTAAAGTCTACTGGGCTTTCTGGGTGTAATAAAATTTGGTAAGTATTGCAAGCCAACGGCTGAATGGACTTTACTTTACATTGAATAGTCATGATTTCCTCTTACTTACTCTTCCAAAGTAAGCACTAATTTACTTTCTGCGAAGGCTTGGCAAGCAAATATCCAACCTTGTTGCTGCTCTTCTTCTGTCAGCATTGGCTCAAGGTGATAAGAAACTTTCCCTTCTAGTTTACGACATAAACAGGCTGCACATGCACCAACCTGGCAGCGGTGTGGAAAGCTAATATTATTGTTGAGCGCAGCTTCCAACACCGTTTGTCCTTCTTGCACCTCAAATTCTATATTTGCTGGCTGCAAGATGACTGTATTGCTCATAGGATACCCAACTTATCCCAGAACGCATCGATTTTCGCTACCAATTGCGGATCTTTCTCAATTGGGGTACCCCATTCACGACTGACTTCCTCGCCTTCAACTTTATTCGTTGCATCGAGAACCAATCGGGATGATTGCCCGTCAAAAGCATTCACTTGTTTCGTGTCACGCTCAGGATCCATTCGAGTCGTGATTGCCCAAATGATGTCATTCCAATCTTTTGCATCGACATCGCCATCGCAAAGCACCACAAACTTAGGTTCTCCACGCTCAGAAAGGAACTGTTCGACTTTTTCAGCTAGCTGCTGAGATTGGCCAGCTCGTTCCTTATTCATCGTAACGATAGCAAAGCTGTTGTTGCTCGCTGTAGAAGGAATATAGATATCTTTCACTTCTGGATTTCGGTCAATAAAGGCTTTCAGCTCAGTATCTTCAATCTGAACTGAAGAGTTGGCTGAATCTTGAGAGCCAACCAGTTCGGCTTCCCACTTTATCGTGGCATCTAGCCCCATCTTTGAGCCTAAGCCTACTACAGGAGAAGCAAAGTCGAGCGAATCAATTGGTGTGTTGTTGATAAATAAGGTATCACGCACAGGTTCCATATTGTCTGTCATAGCTTGGACAACATCATCCCAGTTACGGGCATCGACCTTTTCATCACAAACAATAACAAACTTGGTATACATAAACTGACGTAAGAAAGACCACACACCCATCATCACACGCTTAGCATGACCAGGGTACTGTTTCTTCATCGTCACTACGGCCATTCGGTAAGAACATCCTTCAGGCGGTAGATAAAAATCTTCTATCTCAGGAAACTGCTTTTGCAGGATAGGCACAAACACTTCATTGAGTGCAACGCCTAACACTGCTGGCTCATCTGGCGGACGACCAGTGTAGGTACTGTGATAGATAGGGTCTTTACGCATGGTGATATGAGTAATAGTAAACACATGGTGCTTTTCTTTCTCATTGTAATAACCTGTGTGATCACCATAAGGTCCTTCATCCGCAAATTCATTCGGATCGATATAACCTTCCATGACAATTTCAGCACTAGCTGGAACTTCAAGATCATTGCTAACAGATTTAACTACTTCTGTTTTGCTCCCACGCAGTAAACCTGCAAAGGCATATTCTGAAAGCGTATCTGGTACCGGTGTTACCGCACCAAGAATAGTCGCTGGGTCAGCACCAAAAGCCACCGACACTGGAAATGGTTTGCCAGGGTTGGTTTCCATCCAATCACGTAAATCTAATGCGCCACCTCGGTGAGCTAACCAGCGCATAATGATTTTGTTCTTACCGATTTTCTGTTGGCGGTATATACCGAGATTTTGGCGTTTTTTGTTTGGCCCTTTAGTGACAGTTAAACCCCAAGTAAGCAGAGGTGCAACGTCACCAGACCAACAACTCATTACCGGGACTTTATCAAGATCGACCTCATCACCTTGCCAAACAACCTCTTGGCAAGATGCTTTACGCAGTCGCTTAGCTGGCATATTTAATACCTGCTTAAACACTGGCAATTTATCCAAAGCATCTTTGAAGCCTTTTGGTGGCTCTGGCTCTTTTAAATAAGCGAGTAATTTACCTACTTCACGCAGCTCTTTAACGTCTTGTCGTCCCATACCTATCGCTACTCGCTCTGGCGTTCCAAACAAGTTGGTCAAAACGGGCATGTTGTAGCCAATGGGATTTTCAAATAACAATGCAGGGCCACCTGCACGAAGTGTGCGATCGCTAATTTCTGTCATTTCGTAATCAGGATCGACAGGATAAGAGATGCGCTTGAGCTTCCCTTCTTTTTCTAGGTGTGCGATGAAATCGCGTAAATCCTTAAAACTCATAGACCTAATCATGGGCTGGTTAATCTACACGCAGTATAACAAAAAAGAGGAATCGTCCGATCCCTCTTTTTATTATGGATATAGCCAAGTATTACTGACTGAGTACGCTCAAAATAGCACGGCTATTCACTCGTTGATTACTGCTTGCTAGTTCTTCTAGCCAAGACGAGTAGCCTTGGCGTGCAAGCTCACCAGCAATAAACCTAGCATCATCAGAAGCTGCCATTCGTGCAACTAAGAAATCTTTAATATCTGGAGACATTGGGCGTACTTTGGTTAGTTCAGTAATTGCCCGCTCTTTAAGACTTGGATTATTCGCAGCTTGCATGACTTGGTTAAGTGAAAACTCATTCCCCACTCTCGCTAAACGGACCAACTCACGTTCACTGTTAAAGTCTGCTTTCATTAACCACAGCAGTTTATATACTTCAGCGCTTTCACTCACTTGTGCCAGTCTGACCATGACTTCCGATGAAGGTAACCAACTGGTCACCGCCTCTTGAGTCAACTGATCAGTTAACCCTTTAACAGCTTCTGGAGACAGACTGTCTAGTTCTCTAATCAATAACGCTTCTCGAGCCTGTACCTGATATTCCGTCCCCTTGAGCCAATCTTTAAGAATGAGCTCTTGACGCTCAGCATCTAGCACAAACGCTAGTGTAGACTGATCTTGGTGCCATTGCTTCAGTAAGCGATGAGCGATTGCTGGGTAATTAAAGGCTGGAACGGAAAACTCATAACCATCACCTCTTTCCAATACTTGATAAGTAGGGACCATAGACTTCTGCTGTTCAACAAACAGGGCCATCTTTGGAGTTAAGATCAGGTTCTGGTCTTCAATTTTCTTTAGTAATAGATAGCGTGAGACTTCTTGGACAGGTAAAGAGAGTCTTTGTAGGGCGAAATTGAGTCCATCAATATCATCTTCCACGACAAACTGAAGCAGCTCAGCGACCTTGTCGTGAACTTGTGTTTCTTGAAGCCATTGCTCAACTTGCTGGGGCTGCATTTCCGTTGCAGTAGCGACTGGTACACCAAAGAGTAGCGTTGCTGATAGGAGTACCGACGACAACATTCCTTGTTGCATGTTAACCTCCTTGTAACATTTGCCCCATTGTGCTCGTTCTACTGGGATAATGCAAACAAAAACGCCACCGATAACGGTGGCATTCTATAAAACGAATTTTTTCAGAATTTACTGACGGCGCATCGCATCGAAGAACTCATCATTGGTCTTCGTCATTGCTAGCTTATCAATCAGGAATTCCATCGCGTCGATCTCACCCATTGGGTGAACAATCTTACGCAGAATCCACATTTTCTGTAGCTCTTCATTCTTAGTTAGAAGCTCTTCACGACGAGTACCACTACGGTTGAAATCAATCGCTGGGAATACGCGTTTTTCTGCAATCTTACGGTTCAGGTGAATTTCCATGTTACCTGTACCTTTAAACTCTTCGTAGATAACTTCGTCCATCTTAGAACCAGTATCAACTAGAGCAGTTGCAAGGATAGTTAAGCTACCACCCTCTTCTACGTTACGAGCTGCACCAAAGAAACGCTTAGGACGGTGAAGTGCGTTTGCATCCACACCACCAGTCAAAACTTTACCTGATGAAGGAACAACAGTGTTGTATGCACGAGCAAGACGAGTGATTGAGTCAAGCAGGATAACTACATCTTTTTTGTGTTCTACAAGACGCTTCGCTTTCTCGATAACCATTTCAGCTACTTGCACGTGGCGAGATGCTGGCTCATCAAACGTAGATGCTACAACTTCACCTTTAACTAGACGCTGCATCTCTGTTACTTCTTCAGGACGTTCGTCGATAAGAAGTACCATTAGCTCACACTCTGGGTGGTTGTAAGCGATGCTTTGAGCAATGTTCTGTAGCAACATTGTTTTACCCGCTTTTGGCGGAGCAACAATCAAACCACGCTGACCTTTACCAATCGGTGAAGCAAGGTCCAAAACACGTGCAGTAATATCTTCTGTCGAACCATTACCACGCTCCATCACCATACGCTCGTTAGCGTGTAGTGGCGTCAAGTTTTCAAATAGAATCTTGTTACGCGCGTTGTCTGGCTTGTCATCATTAACTGTATTGACTTTTAAAAGCGCAAAGTATCGTTCGCCATCTTTTGGTGGACGAATCTTACCGGCAATTGAGTCACCTGTACGTAGGTTAAAGCGACGAATCTGACTTGGAGAAACGTAAATATCATCTGGGCCAGCAAGGTATGAGCTGTCCGCACTACGTAGGAAACCAAAGCCGTCTTGAAGTATTTCCAGAACCCCGTCGCCAAAAATATCTTCACCACTTTTCGCATGCGCTTTTAGGATGGAGAAGATAATGTCTTGCTTTCTTAGACGTGCTAGGTTTTCTAAGCCTAAGCTTTCGCCAAGTTTGACAAGATCAGACACAGGTCTGTTCTTCAGTTCTGTTAGATTCATAGTGGTGGATACTTGTTTAGTCAAAATAAGGATCTGTTTTTTTGGTTAAGATGGATTTGGTCACAGGATCGACCAAGAAGAGAAAACTTGTTTATTTAACGTGCGATAAACTAGCACTAAATAGTAGCCTAGTCTAGATTTTGTTGGTATTCAAAAAACAAAACCGTGCTATAGAAACAGCACGGTCTTATCTAACTATTATAGGTTAGCGTCTAGGAACTCTTTAAGTTGAGTTTTAGACAGCGCACCTACTTTAGTTGCTGCTACGTTACCGTCTTTAAATAGAAGCAACGTTGGAATACCACGGATACCAAATTTAGGTGGAGTACCTGCGTTTTGGTCGATATTTAATTTACCGATAGTGAGTTTGCCTTCGTACTCGTCTGCAATTTCGTCCAAAATTGGCGCAATCATCTTACAAGGACCACACCATTCTGCCCAAAAATCAACAAGAACTGGGCCTGCAGCGTTAATTACGTCGGCTTCAAAACCGTCATCAGTTAGCTGCAAAATCTTATCACTCATCTTCCACTCCAATGTGTTTTTTCGGAACTGGTTGGATGATAACCAGTATTTAGATGCCCTATTGGAATGTATTTACTTTCGTATTGCAAGCTTAAGCTGATATTCTATAGCAATGAAAAAGACGCATATCACAGAGCAAAAGTTCGCCGATTTGGGTTTACACCCTCAAATTACTGAAGGTCTGGAGAAAAAAGGGTTCGAATTTTGTACCCCAATCCAAGCCTTGGCGTTGCCGGTACTGCTCACCGGCCAAGACATCGCAGGTCAAGCCCAAACGGGTACAGGTAAGACATTAGCCTTCCTGACTGCTACTTTTAACCACTTACTGACCACTTCTGAACATGAAGGTCGTAAGCCAAACCAGCCACGTGCCATTATTATGGCTCCAACTCGTGAGCTAGCGATTCAGATCTTTAACGATGCTGAACCACTAATCGCGAGCACTGGCATCAAAGCGGCACTTGCTTACGGCGGTGAAAGCTATGATAAGCAATTGGCTAAGCTAGAAGACGGTGTGGATGTACTGATTGGTACAACGGGTCGTATTATCGACTTCTATAAACAAAAGGTATTTAACCTCAACCACATTCAAGCTGTTGTACTTGATGAAGCTGACCGTATGTTCGATCTTGGCTTTATTAAAGACATTCGCTTCTTGTTCCGTCGCATGCCTGAACCAAAAGAGCGTTTGAACATGCTGTTCTCAGCAACGCTTTCTTACCGCGTTCAAGAGCTAGCCTTCGAACATATGCACAACCCAGAGCATGTTGTCGTAGAACCAGAAGTGAAAACAGGTCATCGCATTCAAGAAGAACTGTTCTACCCTTCTAATGAACATAAGATGTCTCTACTTCAGACACTTATTGAAGAAGAATGGCCAGATCGCGCGATCATTTTTGCCAACACTAAACATAAGTGTGAGTCAGTTTGGGGACACCTAGCTGCCGATGGTCACCGCGTTGGCCTACTAACTGGTGATGTTCCACAGAAAAAACGTGAGCGCATTCTAGAGCAATTCACTAAAGGTGAAGTCGATCTATTGGTTGCAACCGACGTTGCTGCTCGTGGCCTACATATCCCTCAGGTAACGCACGTATTTAACTTTGATCTACCAGATGATTGTGAAGACTATGTACACCGTATTGGTCGTACAGGCCGTGCTGGTGCAAGTGGTCACTCAATCAGCTTTGCTTGTGAAGATTACGCAATCAACTTACCGCCGATTGAAGAGTACATCGAGCACGCTATTCCAGTATCTGACTACGACCCAAGTGCACTGATCGAAGATCTACCAGCACCGATTCGTATGCGTTCTAACCGTCCGCAACAACGTCGTACCAATACTGGCGGGTCACGTTCAGGAAATAATCGTCGCTCGAACCATCGCTCTCGTCCACGTCAACAAAAGGATTCTTAAGTCGTCTATGAGCCAAGCAGTTTCATCTCCGCTTTACGCAGCCATCGACCTCGGGTCGAACAGTTTTCATATGCTCGTTGTGCGTCACATTGATGGCAGCATCCAAACTATGGCTAAAATTAAACGCAAAGTTCGCCTTGCGGCAGGTTTAGACGAAAATAACGCGCTAAGCCTAGAAGCCATGCAACGCGGGTGGGACTGCTTAAGTCTATTCGCAGAACGACTGCAAGATATTCCGACAGAAAACATTCGCATTGTGGGTACGGCGACTTTGCGTACCGCAACCAATGTGGATGTTTTCCTCGAGAAAGCGAACCAAATTCTTGGCCACAAGATTGAAGTGATTTGTGGTGAAGAAGAAGCTGCGACCATCTATAAAGGTGTCGCTCACACTTCTGGTGGTAGTGGCCGCCGTTTGGTGGTTGATATTGGTGGTGCAAGTACTGAACTCATTATTGGCGAAGGCTTTGAAGCTAAGGCCTTAACCAGCCTAAAAATGGGTTGTGTTACTTGGTTAGAACGTCACTTTAAAGACCGTCAACTTACGGTAACCAACTTCAACAACGCCATTCAAGCAGCGAAAGAAACACTTCAGCCGATCTTGGAACAATACACGTCAATTGGTTGGGATGTTTGTGTCGGTGCTTCTGGAACCGTTCAGGCTCTGCAAGAGATCATGCTGGCACAAGGGATGGATGAGGTCATTACTCATGCCAAACTTAAGCGTCTACAAAAGCAGGCGATGCTAGCCGACCACTTAGAAGAGCTAGAAATTGAAGGCCTGACGCTAGAGCGAGCTTTAGTGTTCCCAAGTGGTTTATCGATTCTGATTGCTATCTTTGAGCTGTTAGAGATTGACTCGATGACCTTAGCGGGCGGTGCTCTGCGTGAAGGTTTAGTTTACGAGATGGTTGATGAGTTAAAGCAAGACGATATCCGTGCTCGTACTATCGCTAGCGTGCAAAGTCGCTATCAGATCGATGCAATTTATGGTGAACAAGTGGCTAATATGGCCGCTAAACTACTGTCTGAGTGTCAGGATGATTGGATTGCCGAATCTCAAGGTGACGTATTACTTGAAACGGCAGCTAAACTGCATGAGATTGGTTTAACCATCGATTTTAAGAAAGGTGGAGAACACAGTGCTTACCTGCTTCAGCATCTCGATCTGCCAGGTTACACTCGCGCGCAAAAACATCTTCTAGGTGAACTGGCTCGTCGATATAGAGAGCAGTTAACGTCTCTGCCTGAGCAACATGCTCTTTCGAGTACTAGTGCGAAACGAGTTCTGCGCTTATTACGCCTCGCAGTATTGCTTACTCATCGTCGTAACCCAGAGCTAGAACCGAACATTAGTTTAGGCTCAGCCGATGACAAGCTAACCTTGACGATCAAGTCTGAGTGGCTACATGCAAACCCACTGACTGCAGCTGAACTTGAAATCGAAGCTAACCGTCAGAGTGATATTGGTTGGCCCTTGTCGATTGTCGAATACTAAAGAAACCCTCTTCGGAGGGTTTTTTATTGCCCAACCAGAATTATTGACTTAATTATTAATAACAAGATTGAGTGAAGAAATTCAAACAACATCATAAAAATCATCACATTATGCCATATACTGTTTTTTGATGGAGTTCAGTACTAAGGAGTCAGGTGCATGGTGGATAAAGCGACTAGCTTTAATATTGATGAATGGTCTTTCATTCCCAATGAAGGACAGATTGTGTTTAGCAATAAGACCATCAACATCGACAAACGTCTTAGTAAACTACTGGAATTCTTTTGTCAGAATCCTGGGCAGACACACACTCGTGATGAACTAATCGAGAACGTATGGAATGGCATGATTTTGACTGATCAAGTCGTTACCCAAGCTGTATTCGAGTTACGAAAAGTCCTAAAGCAAAACTCAACGAAGAATGAAAGTTATATCATCACTGTTCCTAAGCGAGGATATAAATTCTTTGCTGAAGTGGGTGTTAGTTATGACACTAACACTAGTGTTGCCAATGACTCCCCGCAGCCAAAAGCCCTAACTGTAAATACCGAAAAGAAGACACCTTCCCCACAGGCTTCTAGCGATAAAACCAAACGTCCGTTGCTCATATTGCTCGCAGCCATTGTCTGCTTTGAAACTGGCTACATTTTATACTCCGCCTTGAACAATCAAACTCAGCAACCGACCAATCAACCCGTTCGAATCGGCAATTTTGAGTCCCGCTACGTAGTGTTAGAGATCAGTGATGATATTCAGCAGAATCCAGTGCTATTCGGCGTGGTCACCAAGTTTATTGAATATGTGGGCTATTACAGCAATATCCGTATCGTCCATAGCCCTGAGTTACAAAAAATCGCCGCGATAGAGCTTAAGTTTGCGACCTCTCCAAGCCGAGATGGCAAACATACACGATTGACCATGCACTACCATAATCGAGTATCCAACCAAGGCCACCTGAGCCGCCGTTACCCAACCGAGCTGTCATCTATCCGTCAGACTCTGTTTTCTATGCTGGATGATATGTTAGGAGCATTGTATATATCGCCACCAAAGCAAGAGCTGATGCAACTGCTCGAACAACTGCCAGATAATGAGGCTGCACTAGAGCATATTCTTACTGGAATTGGCTTCTTGTATAACGGAGAACCAATGGAGAAGGCTTTACAGAACCTAGCATTAGCCAAGCAACTAGCTCCAGATCATGACTTTACTTATACCGTAAATTACATCGGTGAAATGTTCCGTACCTTCAACTCAAACGATTCAGATAAACAAAAGACGATTGCTGCGATCAATGATGAGTACCGTGATCGACTTACTCGTTTACTTGAGCAAGGGGAAATGCCACGTGCTTTTGATGCAATGGCAATGATGGCTCTCTCTGAAGACAACCCAGAAAAAGCCATGCGTATCTTGCTGTCCCTGCCCGATCAGAAACATTCAATCTTGTCTTACTTACTGCTAGCAAAAGCAGAGGAAGCTCGAGGAAATGGAGGGGCGGCAAAAGAGCTTTACCTCAAAGCGACACAAAGTAACTCTTCATTGAGAGCGGTGCAGTTTGCTTCCCCACTATTCTTTGACAGTAACTTAGACCCACTACTTAAAGAATTTGAGTAGTTTCCAATCGTTGACGAATATGTTCATCATGCGTCCAATTTGGGGTCATTTGACTGGATTTTTTCTGCTGCCTATCAAGAATAATGTGCAGTATTTCCAAGGTTAAACCAAACGCGAGTACAACATAGGTATAGCTCTTATCCACTTCAAAGCCAGTTCCTTCAAATACAAGCATTGCACCTAGCAAAATAAGGAACAGCAAAGCTAGCAGCTTGAGCCCAGGGTAAGCAGCGATGGTAAGCTGAATCTTTTCTGCTAATGCCAGCATTATGATGGCTGAAATGACAATGGCTGCGACGATGATTTCTACATCGTGAACCAGAGCAACTGCGGTAATGACCGAATCAAACGAGAACACCGCATCAATCGCTATAATTTGTAGTACCACCAGTGTCACACTTGCCGTTACCGCTCCTTTTTCAGCCTGTCCTTTCGACTGCAACCACGCCAATAGTTCCTTTAAACTCTTTAATAGCAGAAACGCACCGCCAAATATCAAAATTAGATCTTTACCTGAGAACGCCCACTTCGAAATACTCATCACTGGTTCAGTTAATGACATAAGCCAAGAGACCGAAAATACCAGTGCAATACGAGATACAACTGCCAAGCCTATCCCCAAGTTGCGCACCTTCCTTTGTAAGCCAGTAGGTAATCGCTCAACCAAAATCGAAATAAATATCACGTTGTCGACCCCAAGGATGACCTCGAGTAATAACAAGGTACTAAATGCAACCAAATAGTCGGTAACCATTACTTAGCCCCCTGTCGCTTAAGAACGAAAGAGGAGAAGCTTGACTGACGATTACGCCATTTATAAACACATACACAGACTAGTTTGATTGCAATAAATATCATGGTTGTCCCACCTGAAAGTAAAAAGGTCGGCCATTCTACAAATCAATCATTTTGTGACATCAGCAAAGCGTTACCTATCAATAAACAGAATATAAACAAAATATAAAGCGCATATTTTCAATAACTTAAACATCAAAAGAACAAAGAACTATCGAACAGAGAAGGCGCAGGTAGAGTGACGTACAGTCGAAATGATAAAAAGATAAGCGTTTGATGATGCCGAGAATGGCGTAGATTTAGACAATGCCCCTTCATTCACTTAGGGGGCGTTATGCTAGACACTATTTACTCTGTTTTTGCCACACTGCGAGAATATGACATATTACTTGGCTTACTTTTTTACCTCGTATTTTGGCTACTTAAACGGTTTACCGATAAGACCATTACCGCGTTGGCACATAAGAAAGCGGTCTCATCAACACGCAGCGCATTCATTATTCGTTGCTTTAATATCACCTACTTTGTGTTTCTGTCGGCCAGCTACATCATTGTCAGTGGCATCGGTTACGGTAACTTCTCTATCTTTATCTCTTCTGTCTTTACTGTGTTTGGTGTCGGCTTCATCGCACAGTGGTCGATTTTAAGTAACATCACCGCCAGCTTTTTAATTTTCTTTGTCTTCCCATACCGAATCGGAGACTTCATTGTGGTCGCCGATGGAGATGGCATTGAAGGGAAAATTCTTGAAATACGCATGTTCCATACCTTAATTCGCCACCCAGGTGACAACATCATTACCTATCCAAATTCACTGCTGTTACAAAAGAGCGTGACAAAGGTAATGCATAAAAACATGACTACCACGATAAAGAATGCTGAGATCCGCAAACACACTCAGCTCGAAAAAGAGAGTTAGATACAAAAATGCCCCTTGGCTGGTAACAACCAAGGGGCATTCAAACTGATAGAAAAGTTACTTAAATATCAGCAATCAAGCACTAACACCTGAGGCTTTGAAACTCGGATTCACTGAGGTAATTTTCTTAACGATGAAGTTCAGCAAAACACCGTACATTGGAACAAACAGACCTAAACTGATTACAAGTTTAAAGCCGTAGTCCACCAGCGCAATTTCAGTCCAGTGCTCTGCCATAAATGGATCTGGGCTTTGGTAGAAGGCAATGGCAAAGAATGCGATGGTGTCTAGCGCATTACCAAACAACGTTGAACATGTTGGAGCTACCCACCATTGCTTCAACTGACGCAGGCGGTTAAACACATGCACATCAAGAATCTGACCCAATAGGTAAGCCATGAAACTCGCAATTGCGATGCGTGCTACAAATAGGTTGAATTCACCTAGTTGGGCAAAACCTTGGAACGCTCCTTCGTAAAACAAAACTGATAGACCATACGAGACCGCTAACGCAGGCAGCATCACCAAGAAGATGATACGACGCGCCAACTGAGCACCAAAGATACGTACCGTTAGGTCAGTAGCCAAAAAGATAAAAGGAAACGTAAATGCGCCCCACGTAGTGTGGAAACCAAAGACAGTAAAAGGAAGCTGAACCAAGTAATTGCTTGATGCAATAATGATCAGGTGGAACAGAACTAATAGAAAAAGGGCTTTGCGCTGCTGCGCAGGGGTAAAGTTACTCATGCGATACCTTTTTAGTTTGGTTTGGGGGTGAGGGAACCCAAATCGACTCTTTCCAAGCCAAGGAAAAAGCCTTACCAACAATGTTAAATGAATTTAGCCGCAATATTTTATGACAAATATCGCGGCGGGCGATTATACATTAACCAATTTCACCTGCAATAGGGGAATTTGAAGCAATCGTTAGCGTGAATGGTTCTATTTAGAAACCACGTTGAAAAAGAGAAGCGAGGAAGGCTAATTCTTCTTTTGAATCATCAATAGCAAGTGCTTCAAACCAAACACTTTCACTGTAATGCTCTGACTTTAGGAACAATTGGCAGCCTTCAAAATCAATTAGCCACGAGTGAATATCCGCATCCCACTGTTTTTCAATCACTGAGGCGGATAACAACTTAACTAGTTTTTCTGCTAATTGAGGGAAACTGTCAAAATCGAAGCGAGGAGTTCGAATGATGATACGCCCTTCTTGAGCTTGGTACTCAACAAGACCAAATTCTGTTTGCTGCGTTGAATCAACCATGAGTAGTAATGTGCTCCTGAATCAAATCTAAGAATGGATCAGCGTATTTTTCTAGCTTGCGTTGCCCTACTCCACTTACGGCTAACATTTCACCGTAAGAGGTTGGGAGAATTTCCGCCATATCAATCAAGGTAGCATCACTGAATACTACGTATGGTGGCAACCCATCTTCATCAGCGATCGCTTTACGCAACTTACGTAATTTAGCAAACAGCTTCTTATCGTAATTTTTGCTCGATAGTTTATCTGACTTGGCGGCGCGTGCTGCGGTATCTAAACGCGGCACAGCTAATTCTAAACTCATCTCACCACGCAATAGTGGACGCGCTTCTTCAGTCAGCTGCAGAGTCGAGTTACGGGTAATGTTCTGGAACAGTAAGCCTTTATGAATTAACTGACGGAACACACTCACCCAATAGTCATGACTATTTTCGCGGCCAATGCCGTACGTCGATAGCTTGTCGTGACCGTTTTCTCGCACACGAATATTTTGCATGCCGCGCAGCACCTCAACCACATAGCCCATACCAAAGCTTTGGTTGACTCGATATACGCATGAAAGGGCTTTCTGTGCTTGCTCGGTAGCATCAAAATGCTTTGGTGGATCTAAGCAGATATCGCAGTTACCACATGGCTTTTCGCGGTATTCTCCAAAGTAGTTGAGTAGAACCTGACGTCGACATGTCTGCGCTTCTGCAAACGCACTCATCGCATTGAGCTTGTGTGCTTCGACCTGCTTTTGTGGTCCATCGTCTTTCTCATCAAGCATGCGGCGCAGCCAAGCAATATCCGCTGGGTCATAAAGCATCATCGCTTCCGCAGGCAGTCCATCACGCCCTGCGCGGCCAGTTTCCTGGTAGTAAGATTCAATATTGCGTGGAATATCAAAGTGAACTACAAACCGCACGTTAGGTTTGTTTATCCCCATACCAAACGCGACTGTCGCAACCACGATCTGAATATCGTCACGTTGAAAAGCTTCTTGAACGTAAGCACGCTCATCCGCCTCAAGACCTGCATGATAGCTAGCAGCACGCAAGCCGTTATTACACAGCTTCTCGGTCACCATTTCGACTTTCTTACGGCTACCACAATAGATAATGCCGCAGCTGCCCCGCTGGTTTTCAAGAAAACGAACCACCTGAGAAACTGGTTTATGTTTTTCAACCAAGGTGTAGCGGATATTCGGGCGATCGAAACTGCCTAAATAGGTATGCGGCTCATTAAGCTGTAAACGCTGCATGATGTCTTTACGAGTTGCGTCATCAGCTGTCGCGGTTAGTGCCATCACAGGGACATGAGGAAAATGCTGCTTTAGCTGGCCCAAAGACGCGTACTCTGGTCTAAAGTCATGTCCCCACTGAGAAATACAGTGCGCTTCATCAACGGCAATCATAGACAGCGGTAAACTTTCTAAACGCTCGATGAAGTCACGCATCAATACACGTTCTGGTGACACATACACTAATTTAAGAGCGCCAGAATGCATGCGGTTATAGACAGAAATAAGCTCTTCACGTGGCATAGTCGAGTTAACACATTCAGCCGCAACACCGTTGGCTTTAAGCTGATCGACTTGGTCTTTCATCAAAGAGATAAGAGGAGAAATAACCAAAGTAAGGCCATTACGTGCCAGTGCTGGAATTTGATAACAGAGTGACTTACCACCACCTGTTGGCATAATCACCAAGCTATCTTGACCAGCAACCGCTGACTCTATCACTTCTTGCTGACCATCTCGGAAGCTCTGGTAACCAAAAACATCTTCTAAAATGCTTTGTGGCGCAGGCAATGCTTCCGTCGGTTGTTGTGCTAAAAGTGTCGAGGTCATGAGTTTTCTCAGTAGGATTGGGGTTCGGTTGCGAGGTAAACGCAAGGGGCACATTGTAGAGGGGTTTAGAGGTGAATAAAACCGCAAATTGTTAGGTGATTCTTAGTGTCATTCGTATACTGCCCTCTCAATTTGTAAATTATTTAATCTGAGCACACAACTATGACTCCAGAAGAACAACAGCGAGCCAAGCAAGGTGTCCTTCTCGCTATCGGTGCCTACACCATGTGGGGGATTGCACCAATATACTTCAAAGCTCTCGGTGATGTATCTCCGTTAGAAATTTTAAGCCACCGTGTCGTTTGGTCGTTCTTCTTGTTAGCTGCTTTACTGCATTTCGGTCGCCGCTGGCGCAATGTGCGGGATGTAATGAAGTCAAAACAGAAATTGATGTACCTCATCACCACCGCAATATTAGTTGGGGCAAATTGGCTGATTTTTATTTGGGCGGTCAATTCTGACCATATGCTGGATGCGAGTTTAGGTTATTACATCAACCCGCTCATCAATGTACTGCTCGGCATGTTATTTCTTGGCGAACGGCTGCGAAAACTACAGTGGTTTGCCGTTGTATTGGCGGCTTGCGGCGTTTTAGTCCAGCTGTTTGTCTTTGGTTCTATCCCTACGGTGGCTATCGCCTTAGCGCTAAGTTTCGGTTTTTATGGGTTGCTGCGCAAAAAAGTGAGCTTAGAAGCCCAAACAGGATTATTCATTGAAACATTAGTGCTGCTACCTGCTGCAGCGATCTACCTAATGTGGATTGCAGATACTCCAACTTCAAACTTCACTGAGAATCCGCTAAGCCTCAATCTATTGCTCATTTCAGCAGGTATCATTACGACATTGCCACTGCTCTGCTTTACTGGTGCAGCGACGAGACTCAAGCTCTCAACACTCGGTTTCTTCCAGTACATTGGACCAAGTCTAATGTTCTTGTTAGCAGTGTTAGTTTACGGTGAAGCCTTCACAACAGATAAAGCCATTACTTTCGCATTTATATGGGGAGCGCTGGTCGTATTTAGCTTCGATGGTTTAAGCCATAATAAGAAGTCGAAGAAGGCCACAACAAACGACTGATCGTTTTTTACAAGACATGCAGAATTAGTCACGCTAAGCTTGGTGGAATATTCACCAAGCTTTTTTGTTTTATGGATAAGGTCAATTACCACACCACAGAAAATAAAGAGATAAGTCTGATCGAAGCGAATTATCAGTCGTTTGCTTTTTCACGCCACTATCATCTTGATTTTCATATTGGTCTTATCACATCGGGTGAACAGAAGTTTCACTACAAAGGCGCTAGCCACCATGTAGGTAAAGGACAATTAGTCATCATGCCTCCTGACGAACTGCACGATGGCCAGTCGATGCAAAAGTCCGGTTATCAGGTTCGTGTCTTCTCTTTAGAGCCAAAGTGGTTGAGTGAACTGGCTCAGCTCAAACAGCCGCATAATCAAATTAACTTCAATCAACTGGTCATTTCAGACCAGAAACTCTTTGGTTCATTGACGCAGCTCCACCAACGATTAGTGCAAGATGACCTCAGCCAACTAGCTAAAGACTGCTTACCTTATGAAGGGTTCGAAAGATTGTTTAGCCATTACGGTAGCTCGGCACAAACGCGAGCGGTTCCACTGGGTAATCAATCCGTCGCAACACTGAAAGAGTATTTGCTACACCACCTCGATCAGCCTGTTCGCTTGGAAGAGCTCTCTCAGCTATGCCAACTTAGCCCTACTCAGTTCCAACGCCACTTCAAGGCTAAGATTGGCCTTACCCCTTATGCTTGGCTGAGTCGTTTACGCATGGAGCAAGGCATGAAGCTCTTAAAAGCCGGAATGAAAGGTACTGATGTTGCCCATCAAGTAGGCTTCTACGATCAAGCGCATTTTAGTAAAGCCTTCAAAGCGGTCTACGGTGTCAGCCCATCGCACATCAACTAGTGTCGATTATTTACAATCTTTTGTTAGACACTACTGGCACAATTTAGTGATTAGTCATTTATCAATATCATCATGAACGAGTTAACTATCCTTACTACCCTTGCGGTGGTTCACTTCATCGCATTAATGAGCCCAGGCCCCGACTTTGCGCTAGTCGTGCAAAACGCAACACGTTATGGGCGCCAAACAGGTCTGTATATTGCACTTGGCCTATCATGTGGCATCTTACTTCACTCAATATTCAGTCTTACTGGCGTTAGCTATTTAGTTCACCAGCAACCTTCTCTGTTTGCTCTGCTGCAACTTGCAGGGGGTAGCTACCTGTTTTACCTCGGCTACGGGGCACTTAAGGGGACGTGGAATAGCTTCAAAACTCCCACACGCGATGAAACAGAAAATGAACAACCAAGTTTGCTATTGAGTAATAAGCGTCAGGCATTTTCTCGCGGTTTTGCCACCAATATTCTCAACCCTAAAGCATTGGTCTTTTTTGTTAGTCTCATGTCGAGCTTAGTACCTGCAACGATGTCATTGGGCGGCAAAGGAATCGCTTTAGTGATCCTTTGGAGCTTATCGCTGCTATGGTTTTCATTTCTTGCCTGGGTTCTATCGACCAAGCGTATGCAACGTAAAATTAAATCACTCGCCATCTACATTGACGGGCTCTGTGGCATCTTATTTAGTTTTATCGGCTTGAGTATTCTGTGGCAGTCGACAACGGCACTCATCACACAGTTTTAAGTACTTGACGGTATTAAGTTTGATTCAAGATTAAATTTTGACCAAAAACATTTAGACCTACTTACTTTCCACTGTCACTCTTATCGTTGCAAAAACAATAAGGAGAAAAACATGCAGTGGAAAGTTACATGCCTTACCGCAAGCTTACTGCTTACGTCAGCAAGCACCTTCGCTAATCAAGCCGCCGATTCAGTCGCACCTGAATACAGTAGTGGACTCGAACAAAAACAGCTGGTTACTGCCAAAGATTGGATGGTAACAGCAGCTAACCCGCTCGCAACCCAAGCTGGTGCCGATATTCTTGCTCAAGGTGGTAATGCCATAGATGCCATGGTCACAACCCAATTGATGTTAGGTTTAGTCGAACCACAGTCGTCTGGTATAGGCGGTGGCGCATTTTTAGTTTATTGGGATGCAGAGAACAGCAAACTCACAACCTACGATGGTAGAGAAACAGCCCCTCTTGATGCGACGCCACGCTTGTTCCAAGACGAGAACGGCGAACCCTTAAAGTTCTATGATGCTGTCGTAGGCGGTCGCTCAGTCGGGACACCTGGCACGATAAAGCTGCTCTGGGATACCCACCAAAAATACGGCCAGTTGGAGTGGAAAAAGCTATTCACTTCGGTCATTGAAGTCGCAGAAAAAGGCTTTGAGATCAGCCCTCGACTAGCAACATTAATAGAAAAAGACGCAGAACGCCTCAGCCGTTTCGAGACAACAAAAGCTTATTTCTTTAACTCTGACGGTTCACCAAAAACCGCCGGTACTCTATTAAAAAACCCTCAATACGCAGCGACATTGAAAGCCATAGCTAACCAAGGTGAAAAAGCGTTCTATCAAGGTGATATCGCCAGCGATATTATTCAAACGGTGCAAAGCGCGACAGGTAATCCAGGTGTGCTGTCGCAAAAAGATTTCGATGCTTACCAAATCAAACAACGTCAACCAGTGTGTAGTGCTTATCAGAGTTATGATGTCTGTGGCATGGGGCCACCTAGCTCAGGAGCGTTAACTGTCGGGCAAATACTGTCGATAACTGAACAATTTGATTTGAAGAAATGGGGGGCTGAAGATGCTAGGTCTTGGCAAGTAATCGCAGACGCATCTCGCCTAGCGTTTGCTGATCGTGGCATGTATATGGCCGATGAAGATTTCATCCCAATGCCAACTCAAGGGTTGCTGGATAAATCTTATCTCAAGCAAAGAGCTAAACTTATCCAACCGGGCAAAGCATTAGAGTCTACCTCAGCGGGAACACCCCCGTGGAGCTATGCCTACAATCAAAGCCAAGATGAGTCTATTGAATTACCTTCCACCAGCCATTTCAACATTGTCGATAAACAGGGAAATGTCGTCTCAATAACCACCACAATTGAGAACGTATTTGGCTCGCGCTTAATGACGAACGGTTTCCTACTCAATAATGAGCTAACCGACTTCTCATTCAGAACTCACAAAGACGGCAAACCTATCGCTAACCGTTTAGAGCCAGGCAAACGCCCGCGTTCATCGATGGCGCCAACGATTATCATGCAAGACGATGAGCCATACATGGCAATTGGCTCTCCGGGTGGCAGCCGCATTATTGGGTATGTTGCGCAAGCGATTATCGCTCACACCCAATGGGGTATGGATTTACAACAAGCGATCGATCAGCCTCATCTGTTGAATCGCTTTGGAACCCTAGATATCGAGCAAGGTACACAAGCTGAAACGTTCAAACCAGAGCTAGAAAAGATGGGATTTAAGGTCAATGTACGAGACTTAAACTCAGGTTTACACGCCATCTTAATTGAAGGTGACGAGCTCAAAGGGGCTGCTGATCCACGCCGTGAAGGTGCAGCTATTGGCCAATAGTGCAGATCTCCTCACTTGCTTGTGCGAGATCTCTCACAGGCAAGTGAGTAAATATAGCTTTTTCGCTGAGACAAATGTAAACAACAACCAGTAAGTTATTGTTTTTAAATGATTCGTATAATTATCGCTCGAATCATTATGCAAAATAACGTTTGCGTCATATTGCTGAAAGTCTGCAAAAGCGTAATATTAACCCTGTCGGAAGGATACTGACACGGAACAGGAAATTACCACGGATTAGGTAATCTTCAGGAAGAAGATACGGTTATTCAGGATGAATAGTCGGCATGGAAAGCGAATTGGACATTGAACGGACTCATTAGTAACTAGGATGGTTGCTACTAAGGATGGAAAATGGACACCTCTGGACGAGGAAAGGACTTATCATCAGGAAGATGAAAAGGACACCGCTCAAGGAACAAGCGACGTGAGCTAACGAGGATTGTTAGCAGACCAGGATAAGGTCATACGGACACCGCTAGGATGGCGAGTAAAGGATTGAGCTGAAGGACATCAGCATACTATCAAGGATTAGATGCATGGAGCACCTATAGTAGCCGGATTGCTGCGAGTAAGACTATAACCCCGATGGGCTTTTGCCCTCGGGGTTTTTCTTTTTTATCCTACTCATCCTTATCCCTTTGTATATCTATCCAACTAAAATAGGATAAATCCCCTCTCTTGCATAAAAATTCACATTTTCACGGTTCACTTCCTCGCCATCTCTATGTAGTGTAGTTTCCATGAGGCTCAACCAGTTTCATAACCACACACATAATAAGGACTATTATCATGTCAAATGTAACTTTTCAAGGCGCTGCTGTACCCCTTTCTGGCTCTTTTCCACAAGCAGGTATTCAAGCACCAGCATTCTCGCTGACTGCTGGCGATCTATCAGAGCTGACGCAAGCGTCCCTAGCAGGGAAAAAAGTCGTACTGAATATTTTCCCAAGTATCGATACACCAGTATGCGCGCAAAGTGTTCGTGCTTTTAACCAAAAAGCTGCGGAAAAAGAAGGCGTGGAGGTCGTTTGTATTTCAGCTGATCTGCCATTCGCTGCAGGTCGCTTCTGTGAAGTAGAAGGGATTGAAGGTGTGCAACACGCTTCTACATTCCGTTCTCCAGAATTTGCTCAAGCATACGGTGTCGCTATTAAAGAAGGTGCACTGGCAGGCCTAACAACTCGAGCGGTTGTGTGTATCAATGAAGAAGGTCTAGTGACTCACTCTGAGCTTGTCTCGGAAATTACCGAAGAACCTAATTACGAAGCCGCACTTTCCGCACTGTAATATCACAGCATTCCAATAAAAAAAACGGCGCTATTAAGCGCCGTTTTTTTTATTAATTGGGTACAGTTAAAGCTGCTCTAACTTGGCATAAGCCGTGACTAACCACTTAATACCTTCACCATTAAAGGCAACCTGCACACGACTTTGCGGGCCACTACCTTCAAAGTTGATGATAGTACCCTCACCAAATTTAGGATGCATAACGCGAGAACCTAAACTAAAGCCAGTTTCATTAAAGGTTTCTTTAACCACCGTTTGGCTAAAGCGACCTGAACTTGTCGGGCGACTCACTTGGGCTTTCATGCGCACTTCATCAAGACACTTCTCTGGAAGTTCACGAATAAAGCGTGATGGCTTATGGTATTTATCTTGGCCATACAGGCGACGCATTTCCGCATAAGTGATGTAGAGTTTTTCCATCGCACGGGTCATACCTACGTAGCATAAGCGGCGTTCTTCTTCTAAACGGCCAGCCTCTTCAGCAGACATTTGGCTTGGGAACATCCCCTCTTCGACACCCACCATAAACACTAGAGGGAATTCCAAACCTTTCGCACTGTGCAGCGTCATCAACTGCACTGCATCATCAAATTCGTCAGCTTGTCCTTCACCCGCTTCAAGTGCAGCATGCGTCAAAAATGCCGTCAGCAACGTCATATCTTCTGCTTCTTCAGGCTTTTCAAACTGGCGAGTTGCCGTTACCAACTCTTCCAAGTTCTCAATACGTGCCTTAGATTTTTCACCTTTCTCCTGTTCGTACATCGCAAACAAACCAGAGTATTTAATCACATGGTCAGTTTGCTCATGCAGAGACAATTCATGAGTGTCATCTTCTAGCGCATTCACAAGTTCAATAAAGCGACTTAGTGCGCTAGCTGCTCGCCCCGCGAGTACCTTATTCTCTAGCAAGTGCATACTTGCTTGCCACATGGTGCTACCTTGGTCGCGCGCTGCAAAGCGAATCGTCTCTAGTGTTTTATCACCCAGACCACGAGTTGGCGTATTCACTACACGTTCAAACGCGGCATCATCATTACGATTCGACATCAAACGTAAATAACTTAGCGCGTCTTTGATCTCTTGGCGTTCGAAGAATCGCATACCACCATAGATTCGATACGGCAGGCCCGCTTGGATTAACGCTTCTTCCAGCACACGAGACTGGGCATTGTTTCGATACAGCATCGCCGCATCATTCAATACGCCGCCTTTGTCCTGCCACTCTTTGATCTTGTTCACCGCAAAGCGCGCTTCATCAAGTTCGTTATAAGCTGAGTAGACAGAAATTGGCTCACCTTCTGCGCCATCAGTCCAGAGCTCTTTACCCATACGCTCAGTGTTATTGGCGATCAGAGTGTTTGACGCTTCTAGGATAGTTTTTGTCGAGCGGTAGTTTTGCTCAAGGCGAATAGTATTAACGCTTGGGAATTCTTGAGTAAATTTCTCAATATTCTCGATCTTGGCGCCTCGCCAGCCATAAATAGACTGGTCATCATCGCCAACAATCATGACGTGAGACTCTGGTCCAGCCATCATACGTAGCCAAGCATATTGAATGTTGTTGGTATCTTGGAATTCGTCGACCAGAATGTGCTTAAAGCGTGCTTGGTAATGTTCACGAATATGCTTTTTATCACGCAGTAGCTCGTGAGCACGAAGCAGAATTTCAGCAAAGTCGACCAAACCTGCACGGTCACAAGCCTCTTGATAAGCGGTATAGAGCTGCAGATAGGTTTTCGTCACTGGGTCATGGTAAGCATCGATATGCTTCGGACGTAGCCCTTCATCTTTTTTACCGTTAATCCACCAAGCAACTTGCTTCGCTGGCCACTGCTTCTCGTCTAAATTCTGCGCTTTAATTAAACGGCGTAGTAGACGAACCTGATCATCGGTATCAATGATCTGAAAATCTTCTGGTAGCGTAGCATCAAGGTAGTGCGCGCGTAGGATACGGTGACAAATACCATGGAAAGTACCATTCCACATTCCTGACGCACTGCCCATCATGATCTCTTCAATACGGCCACGCATTTCAGCTGCCGCTTTGTTAGTGAAGGTTACTGACATGATTGAGAATGGCGAGGCTTGCTCCACCGACATCAACCACGCAATACGATGCACCAGCACACGCGTTTTACCACTACCTGCACCCGCTAAAACAAGTGAGTTTTCTAGTGGGGCGGCAACAGCTTCACGCTGCTTGTCATTCAGACCATCGAGAAGTAATGAAGGATCCATTCGGGGCTCAGCTACTGTTTATCTATACATGAAAAGGCATTATACCCGAGTGACCTTAAGATGCTAGGTGCGAAACACACCTGCTCAAGAGCAATGTGAAACATTATCGGACTCGACCAGTAAAAAATCAGAAAAAAACTTAAATGTTATTTCTTTGTTAAAACAACTAGTTAGATATTTATTTTTAATAAATACTGCATTTTCTATAAATTTCCTGAAAGTTTTCTGCCTCCTTCTCTATCCTTTTAACTAAGCAAGTTGATGAATTACTTCATGATTCACTTGCCCACATAAGTAAAGGAATAAAGTCTGAGGAAATTATTATGAAAAAGTCTAATCTTGCTATCACTGCTGCTGTAACTGGTCTAATCGCTCTTGGAGGTACTGCTCTAACCGCTGCACCGGCTGTCGCTGCAGAGAAAGAAAAATGCTACGGCGTAGCAAAAGCAGGTAAAAATGACTGCGCAACTAAAACCAGTTCTTGTGCAGGTACAGCAAAAGAAGATAACCAATCTGATGCGTTTGTAGTCGTACCTAAAGGTCTGTGTGGCAAATTGTCTGGCGGTAGCACTCAATCATCATAATTTCTACCGACATCAATGGGCGGTCTAGGCTCAACCGACCGCCCCGCTTTCATCTCATCAGTTTTCAAGGATAGCGATTGTGAGTTCAAACTCTTACCACCCTCATGTCGGCGTTGGATTGCGTTCCCCGCATCTCAACTATTTTGTCGAAAACAAGCCAGCTATCTCTTGGTTAGAAGTTCACAGCGAAAACTATTTCCAACCCTACTCTAAAGCGAGACAACAGCTAGAGCTTCTGGCTGATCAATACCAAATCAGCTGTCACGGCATTGGTTTATCCCTTGGCAGTGTAGAGCGAGTAAACAAAGCACATCTCAAGCAGTTGCAACACCTTATCAAGGATATTGAACCGTTTTTGATTTCCGACCATTTGAGTTGGAGTCAAACTGGCGGCCACTACTTTAATGATCTACTACCGCTGCCCTACACCGAAGAAGCCCTCAAAGTGTTTTGTCGCAACGTCGATGAGGTTCAAGAGGCTCTACAACGGCCAATACTGATCGAGAACCCATCTAGCTACTAAAGTTCAACCATTCCACAATTAAAGAGTGGGAGTTCTTAGCCGAAGTACAAAAGAGAACGGATTGTCGGTTACTGCTCGATTTGAATAACATTCATGTCTCTGCGTTTAATCATGGCTTCGATAGCATGGAATACATTAATGCGATCCCAGAACATGCGGTTGATGAGATTCACTTGGCAGGCTTCACCGTTAAGCAGCTCGATAAGGGGGAGATATGGATTGATACCCATAGTCGCCCAGTGAGTGACGAAGTTTGGCAGCTCTATCAATACTGGTTAGAGAAGTATGGTGAACGGCACACACTTATCGAATGGGATTTGGATATTCCTGAGCCGGAGGTTTTGTTAAACGAAGCAACCAAAGCAACGCAATACCTGCAGAGTGAGCTCGATAAACAAAGGAAAGCCTCATGAATGGACCTTCTCTGATCGAACTTCAACAAACCTTTGCCAGCGCGTTGCATTATCAAGCTAGTGGAGAAGCCTGTGATATAAGCAGCGACAACTTCACTGCTGAAGAACGAATACAGATTTACCGCAACAATTTCGTTGTTAGTCTAAGTGAAGTATTGGCCGCCACCTACCCTATGGTTTCTGCCCTAGTCGGTGAAGAATGTTTTGACCAACTCGCGCGTCAGCATGTGCTCGATTACCCACTCGAATCAGGTGATGTGACGTACTACGGCGAACACTTCAACGATTCGATAGAGCGCTTCCCTGCCGTTATCGAAGCTGCGCCGTATGCACCCGAAGTTGCACGTTTTGAGTGGTATATTGACGTGGCCCAACAGCATCAAGGTCATATTTCCCAGCCTCTGGCGCTCATGCCTCTCGCTAAAATTGCGGAAGTGGAACCTGAACAACAAGCCTCTATCCATCTTCACCTTCATACTGGCGTCGTGCTCTTTCACTCGCACTATGCTGTTTTCTCATTGAAGAAAGCCATTGCCGATAACCAGTTTGATGATTTGCAATTAAACCAAGCAGAACAAGGCTTCATTTTTTGCTCGTCCCAAGGGGAAGTTTGGACACAAAAGATAGAAAGCTGTGCATTTGATTTGCTGCAATACCTGCACTCCGGATGCACACTCGGTGAGATACCACCAGAACAACTACAACATATCAATTCAATTTTTGACAGCAACATTATTGCTGGATTTACACTTGCAGATTAAGGGGGACCGGCATGTCTGACTCAATCAAAACTATGCTCAATACTTATGACAGCATCATCGAAAAGAGCCAAAGCGCCTTTGTTCCTATTTTGCTACTGCTTTGTCGCCTTTGGGTTGCTTGGGTTTTCTTCAATTCAGGCCTAACCAAAATTGCCACCTGGGACAGCACCCTATTTCTATTTGAATACGAGTACCAAGTACCGATTTTACCATGGCAAATGGCCGCATATATGGGCACCGCAGCTGAACTAATACTGCCTATATTTCTCGCACTTGGTCTATTAACCCGTCCGATGGCTGCGGTCTTGTTTGTATTTAATATCATCGCCGTTGTGTCATATCCGGTGCTTTGGGAGCAAGGCTTCTTTGACCACCAGCTGTGGGGGTTAATGATCTTGATTGTGATTGTTTGGGGACCAGGACCGCTATCATTGGATAAAATCATTAAAAACAAACTGATGAGTTGATCTTTCCAACCCCTTCCAAAACAAAAAACGCCCTCAATTTGAGGGCGTTTTCACTTATCGACTGAAGTCTTAGGCACTAATACCAGAATGGCGAAGCAGAGCATCGATTTGTGGCTCACGGCCGCGGAAGCGCTTGAACAGTTCCATTGGCTCTTCACTACCACCCATCTCAAGGATGTTATTCAAGAAGCTTTGGCCAGTTTCTGTGTTAAAGATACCTTCTTCTTCAAAGCGAGAGAACGCATCTGATGACAACACTTCTGCCCATAGGTAGCTGTAGTAACCTGCACTGTAGCCACCAGCAAAGATATGGCTAAAGCTGTGCGAGAATCGGTTCCACTCTAGGCTTGGTAATACAGCGACTTTTGATTTCACTTCCGCAAGCGTTTCAAGTACACGCGGACCGACTTCAGGGTCAAACTCCGTGTGGAGCGTGAAATCAAACAGACCAAACTCTAGCTGACGCAAGATAAACATCGCAGACTGGAAGTTCTTCGCTGCTAACATTTTCTCTAGCATCTCTTTTGGTAACGCTTCACCAGTTTCAAAGTGGCCAGAAATAAACGCCAGCGCTTCTTCTTCCCAACACCAGTTTTCTAGGAACTGGCTTGGTAGCTCAACCGCATCCCACGGCACACCATTGATACCAGATACTGCACCAGACTCGACTTGAGTCAGCATGTGGTGAATACCATGACCAAATTCGTGGAACAGAGTTACTACTTCATCGTGAGTAAATAGCGCAGGCTTATCACCGACTGGGCGGTTAAAGTTACACGTTAGGTATGCCACTGGCGATTGCAGCTCACCAGACTCATTAATACGGCGAACTCGACACTCATCCATCCAAGCACCGCCACGTTTATGTTCACGAGCGTACAAATCTAGATAGAAGCTACCACGTAGGTTGTTATCCGCATCGAAGATATCGAAGAAACGCACTGACTCGTGCCAAGTATCTACACCTTCACGCTCTTGTACTGTCATACCAAACACGCGCTTAAGTACTTCAAACAAGCCGCTCACCGCTTTTGCTTCTGGGAAGTAAGGGCGCAGCTCTTCATCTGAAATTTGGAATAGGTGTTGTTTTTGCTTCTCGCTGTAGTAAGCAATATCCCATAGGTTTAGTTCTTCTACACCAAACTCAGCTTTAGCAAATTGGCGCAGTTCTTCAACTTCGCGTTCACCTTGAGGCTTGGCTTTACTTGCTAAGTCATTCAAGAAGCCCAATACCTGTGAAGAGTTCTCAGCCATTTTGGTTGCGAGTGACTTTTCACTGTAAGTGTTGAAACCAAGCATACGAGAGATCTCAAAACGCAGTTTTAGCTGCTCGTTGATGATCTCAGTATTGTCCCATTCACCGGCTTTTGGACCACGGTCAGATGCGCGCGTCACGTACGCTTCGTAGAGCTCTTTACGTAAGTCTTGGTTATCACAGTAGGTCATGACTGGTAGGTAAGATGGAATATCCAGTGTCAGCAAGTAACCGTCTAGCTCTTTAGATTCAGCGGCCGCTTTCGCTGCAGCTAATGCTGACTCTGGCATACCTGCAAGGTCTGCTTCATCTGTTACATGCTTGTTCCAGCCCATAGTGGCATCAAGTACGTTGTTAGAGAATTTAGAGCCTAACTCAGACATGCGCTTGCTGATCTCACCATAACGGTGCTGCTCATCCGCAGGTAGACCTATGCCAGATAGTTCAAAGTCACGTAGCGAATCAGTGATGGTTTTCTTTTGTGCCTGAGTCAACGATTCAAAACTATCATCAGCTTTAAGCGCTTTGTACGCTTCAAATAGGCCTTTATGTTGACCAACCCAAGTGCCGTATTCAGACAGCAGTTGCAAACAGCTTTCATAAGCATCACGCAACTCATCACTGTTGACCACAGAGTTCATGTGGCTCACCGGTGACCAAATACGACTTAATCGGTCATCCACCTCTTCGATTGGCGCCACGACACTGTCCCATGTCGGTGTAATATCACCTTCTAGAACTTGTTCGATTTTAGCTCGACAGTCAGCAATCGCCTGCTCTACCGCTGGCTTTACATGTTCTGGTTTAATTTCTGAAAACGGGGGCAAATCGGTAAAACTAAGAAGTGGATTCGACATAAATCATTCCTTTTGTTAGCCAAAGCGAACTACGGGTTCGTCTATTGAGTATATTCAACGTCTTAAAGATTAAATATAGGTGCGATAAGCATTTTTCAATAGAGAGATACAGCTAAGTTGTTGCTAAATGCGAGCATCACAAAGCCACTGCGTATATAATCAGCGAATCGTTCGTATTAACTTCAGTATGGTTGCAAGACCATTTCGAGAGAGTCATTTTGTTAAGTTATCGCCACAGTTTTCACGCTGGTAACCACGCCGACGTGGTTAAGCATATCGTTCAAAGCCTTATCCTTGATTCATTAAAACAAAAAGATAAGCCATTTGTTTACCACGATACCCACTCAGGTGTAGGTCGTTATGACCTGACTCACGAGTGGTCAGAAAAAACTGGCGAGTACAAACAAGGTATCGCTCGTATTTGGGACCAAGCAAACATCCCACAAGATATTCTAAGCTACCTAGAGTCGATTAAAACGCTGAATAATGGTGATGCACTGCGCTACTACCCAGGCTCACCTCGTGTTGCTCGCGCTCAGATTCGCCCGCAAGATCGTATGGTTCTGACAGAGCTTCACCCGGCTGATCACCCACTGCTAGAGCAAGAGTTTCATCGTGATCGCCAAGTCAGTATCTACAAAGAAGATGGCTTTAAACGACTTAAGGCAAGCCTGCCACCACAAGAGCGTCGTGGCTTAGTGCTGATTGACCCACCTTACGAACTGGCGAAAGAGTACCGCGATGTAGTGCAAGCAATCTTCCAAAGCCACAAGCGCTGGGCAACCGGCATCTACGCAATTTGGTATCCAGTAGTTAACCGCTGTGACATCGAAGACATGATTGAAGGGCTGGAAGGCTTGGGCATTCGCAAGATTCTGCAAATCGAATTGGGCGTATCACCAGACACCAATGAACGCGGCATGACAGCGTCAGGTATGATCGTGATTAACCCACCGTGGAAGCTAGAAAGCCAGATGAAAGAAATTCTTCCATTCCTGCAAGAAGCAATTGCTCCTGCAACCGGTCACTTTAAAGTGAAATGGATAGTACCGGAGTAAGATTACTCTAGCCTAAATAGTTGGAGTTGCAGCTAGGCGACAAGTAAATCCAGCCCTATGCGCATAGGTGTTCTATGTAATTAGGGCGGCCGGCGATCCGGTGGATTTATGCAGTCAACAACGCTGCAGCTTCAAATATGACGGCTATTATCGCTATTTGTCATAACCAACCTCACTTTTTCCCATTGGGAAATCAGTCAGAGTCGATTTATGATAGACAACAAGGACAGCTCTGGGTAGCGGATTGAGTTTACTCAAATTCATCCCTATATTCAGAAGCAATCAAATAAATTAATAAGCTCGGAGAAAGTAATGGCGACTCATTTTGATTACATCTGTATCGGCGGCGGCTCTGGCGGCATCGCATCAGCTAACCGTGCAGCTATGTATGGCGCAAAAGTAGCACTGATTGAAGCTCAGGATCTGGGCGGCACGTGTGTAAACGTTGGCTGTGTACCAAAGAAAGTGATGTGGCATGGTGCTCAAATTGCGGATGCAATGAACCTTTACGCTGAAGACTATGGCTTCGATGTAGATGTAAAAGGCTTTGACTGGAGCAAACTGGTTGAAAGTCGCCAAGCTTACATTGGTCGTATCCACCAATCTTACGATCGTGTTCTGGGTAACAACAAAGTAAACGTCATCAAAGGCTTTGCTAAGTTTGTTGATGAGAAGACGGTTGAAGTTAACGGTGAACACTACACAGCGGATCACATCCTAATCGCTGTGGGTGGTCGTCCTACTATCCCTAATATCCCAGGTGCAGAGTACGGCATCGACTCTAACGGTTTCTTCGAGCTAAACGAGCAGCCAAAACGCGTTGCGGTTATTGGTGCAGGTTACATTGCCGTTGAAATTGCAGGTGTACTAAACGCACTTGGCACTGAGACTCACCTTTTTGTACGTAAAGAATCTCCGCTACGTAGCTTTGACCCAATGATCATTGAAACGCTAGTTGAAGTAATGGACGCTGAAGGCCCTAAACTTCACACGCAATCAATTCCAAAAGAGATCGTTAAAGAAGCGGATGGCAGCCTGACTCTTCACCTAGAAAACGGCAACACGCAAAACGTTGACCAACTTATCTGGGCGATCGGTCGTCACCCTGCAACTGACGCTATCAACCTTGCATCAACAGGCGTTGAAACTAATGACCGTGGTTACATCAAAGTAGACGAGTACCAAGAAACTAACGTGAAAGGCATCTACTGTGTAGGTGACATCATGGAAGGCGGTATCGAACTGACTCCTGTAGCGGTTAAAGCTGGTCGTCAACTTTCTGAGCGTCTGTTCAACGGTAAAACAAACGCAAAAATGGACTACAACCTAGTTCCAACTGTTGTATTTAGTCACCCACCTATCGGCACTATCGGTCTAACGACTCAAGAAGCTGAAGAGAAGTACGGCAAAGACAACGTGAAAGTTTACACGTCTGGCTTTACTGCAATGTACACAGCGGTAACTAAGCACCGTCAACCTTGTAAGATGAAGCTAGTATGTGCTGGCGAAGAAGAAACAGTAGTCGGCCTACACGGTATCGGCTTCACGGTTGATGAAATGATTCAAGGCTTCGGCGTAGCAATGAAGATGGGCGCAACTAAAGCAGACTTCGACTCTGTTGTTGCTATCCACCCAACAGGCTCTGAAGAGTTTGTGACAATGCGCTAAGCAATTGCGATATTAAATAAAAGGATGCCTCGGCATCCTTTTTTTGTTTTTGGAACAATGAAAATCTTACTTCACACACATCACATTCAGTAATGAGGTTCCTTTCAATTGGTTGGTTTTACCG
Source organism: Vibrio sp. TBV020 (assembly GCF_046056895.1). Classification (NCBI taxonomy): domain Bacteria; kingdom Pseudomonadati; phylum Pseudomonadota; class Gammaproteobacteria; order Vibrionales; family Vibrionaceae; genus Vibrio; species Vibrio sp. TBV020. The sequence continues at coordinate 98,479 of NZ_JBEEAQ010000003.1, forward strand.
CTGGTAAATAGCCCCACCTTGTTAGTACCCCAATATGGTAGATGCATTGGCCATTGGGATTTTTCCATTTCACCGGAATCAAGCAACGCTTGCCATTGCTCGCGAGTAGCAAGGTTCATCCCTAGGCGATAACAGGTTTTGTATGCCGCCTCATAATCCATACGATTCCACGGCAGAGAGTGTTCCATATAGAACTGGTCATCGGCAAACATCACATAAGGGACTTTATATTCCACACCATTGATGCTGGTCGCCAAACGAATGGCGATCTCTTGCTGCGCCGCTTTCGGTTTTGACGTTTTCATCGGCGCTGGCTGAGGGGACGCTTTAACCGGTGCTGGGATAACCGTTGTAGATTGAGTGGTTGTTTGTTTGACCGGTTTAGACTTCGCAGCTGGTGACGACGTACGTGCAGGAGCCCCACCAACGACCTCACGGATAAACGCTTCCTTGTAACCTTTTTCTGTTTTCACTTTAGCAAGGTCTTGTTTAGCTTCTGAGAAGTCAGTGTATGGACCAATCAAACAGCGCGTGCCTTTTGCTTCAGGCTTGGCCCAGACATCGGTACCAATATGCTTATAAAGTTGTTTCGCTTTTTCCAGCGAAAGCGGCTTATTAAAGACACCACACTGAATCCAAAATGTTGACTCAGTACCACGAGGCTTAGAGTTGCCCCATAGCCCCTTTCCGATAGGACAGGCTTTATCTAATAAAGGCAATTCGTTACTAGAGGCTTGCGTTGCATCACACAGAAATTCTTCAGCCATAGCTGGCGCAGACCAAACTGGCAATGCTAATAGTGCGAGCATACCCAACTTGGTTAAAGAAGATTGCTTTGGCTTTAAGGCCATATCGATACCCATTCCTTAAACTTCATTCTTTTATCTGCCTAACATACCAACCATGATAAATATTTGACCGCCTATCTATCCCGGCTGATATAAACAAATATAGTGACATTATTACTGGTTCACTGTTGAGAAAAAGTGAATGCAAAAAAAGAGCCGTAACAATGTACGGCTCTTAGTGTAGTGATAGTTTGCTAATCAAATCTTAGGCTTGGATCACCCTTTGTAGATTTTCGGGTTAAATACATCACGTAACCAGTCACCCAACAGATTGATAACTAATACTAATGTTACCAATACGATACCTGGGAAGGCGGTAATCCACCAAGCACCAGAGAAGATGTAGTTAAAGCCAATGCTGATTAGAGCACCTAGTGATGGTTGGTCTACTGGTAAACCTAAACCTAGGAAAGAAAGTGCCGCTTCAGACATGATGGCATTTGCCACCTGTACCGTCGAAATAACCAAGATTGGTGATAAACAGTTTGGCAGAATGTGACGGAACATAATGCGAGGTGCCTTAAAGCCCATCACACGCGCCGCCTCAACATACTCTTTCTTCTTTTCAGCCAGTACCGAAGCACGAATAGTACGTGCATACTGAGGCCATTCTGCAACACCAATGATCACCACCAGCATAACAACTGCATATTGACTGTAAAAGTCACTACCAAAGCTGGCTTTAAAGATAGCTGAAACAATGATCGCAACCATCATAGTTGAGAACGACAGTTGTACGTCGGCAAAACGCATCAGGAAGCTATCGATACGGCCACCGAAGTAACCTGCAGACAGGCCAATTACGATACCTAGAATTAGCTGTAAGCCAACCGCTAGGAAACCAATCGTTAGTGATAGACGCGAACCGTAAAGAATGGTCGATAAAATATCACGGCCTTGCTCATCCGTACCAAGTAGGAATCGCTCATCACCATCTTCCATCCATGATGGTGGAAGCTCTGAGTCCATAATATCAATCGATGATAAGTCATATGGGTCAGTTGGTGATAAAACTGGAGCCGCGAGTGCCATGACCAAGAAAAGCATGAACACAGTAAAACTTGCCATCGCGACTTTATCGCGCTTGAAGTAATACAAGAAATCCGACTGTTTAAAACGCTCCCAACGAGAAGGAGCTGCTGCTGTTTGACTCATGATTATGCTCCTTTACCTGTTAGATTTACGGTCGGGTTAATGATGCCGTATAGCAAGTCAACAATCGTGTTGGTTACCACGAAAATCAGACCAACGAAGATAACGTAAGCCGTGATCAGTGGAGTATCTACACGGTTGATTGCTTCAAGGAAAAGGAAGCCTGTACCTGGCCACTGGAAAACCGTTTCAGTCAGGATGGTATAAGCCACCATAGTACCAATCTGAACACCACCTACCGTCAGTACTGGCAGTAAAGTGTTTTTCAAAGCATGTTGGTAATAAATTTTGTTTAGAGCTAAGCCTTTTGCTTTACCGAATTTAATGTACTCAGAGCTCAACACTTCAAGCATCTCAGAACGTACTAGGCGGATAAATAGCGGCAACATAATAGATGCCAGAGCAATACATGGCAGAACAAGGTGAGCTAAACCATCAAGAGTAAAGAACCCAGATTCCCAGCCAAATACATTGGCGGTTTCGCCTCGGCCATAAGATGGTAGCCAGCCTAACTCAATAGAGAACACATACATCAGCATGATAGCGGTTAAGAAAACAGGAATCGAAATACCGATACTGCTGCCTGCCATTACAATTTTAGTGAAGAAGCTTTTTGGATGAATTGCTGAGTAAACGCCAAGAGGAATCGAACAGAACACAATAATTAGCGTGGCACCAAATACCAGCTCAAGTGTTGCTACTAATTTATCAAGAATCACTTCAACCGCTGGGCGCTTGAAGAAGTAAGATGTACCTAAATCACCTTGTAGCGCATTGCCGACAAAGCGAGTGTATTTTGTAATGAAGGGATCATTCAGACCTAGATCATCACGCAGTGCTTGTCGCTCGGCTTCTGAAACCGACTGACCAACCAACTCTCGTAATGGGTCGCCTAGGTTATCCTGAATGGCAAACGCCACTAGACTGATCACAAACATCACTATCAGTGCCTGAAACAGGCGCTTGACCAGAAACGAAAACATTCCTTGCCCCTTAAACTTTCCATAGATTTCAGTCTTAAAAATGGTACTTAGCCCGACTGAAACAAAGCTAAGCACCAAAAATCGACCAAGTACTCACACAAGCATGAATACTTGGTCTAGTTCACTTGTGATTATTTAACCACTAGGTCACCGAAGTATGGGAAGTTCATACCGTTGATGATTGGACCAATCTCAACGTTACCTTTTGCTGCCCATGATGGATCTTGCCAGTGTAGAGGTACGAATGCTGCTTCGTTGTATAGAATCTCTTCTACCTTCTTAAGCGATGCACTACGCTTCTCTAGATCAGTCATCGTGTTAGTTTCTACAATCAACTTATCAACTTCAGCGTTTGAGTAGTGACCACAGTTGTACTGACCTTTACCTGTTTCAGCATTACGCGTCATTGCTAGGAACTCAGTAAAGTTACCTGAATCCTCTGTATCTGGGTGCCAACCGATCATTAGCATATCTGCTGCACACTTATCGAATTCAGGCCAGTACTGAGCTTTAGGCATTGTCTTCAGATCAACCTTGATACCGATTTTAGACAGCATTGCTGCAGAAGCTTGAGCAATCTTGTCATCGTTCACGTAACGGTTGTTTGGCGCCATCATAGTTAGCGTGAAGCCATTCTCGTAACCTGCTTCTTTCATCAGCTCTTTAGCTTTCTTAAGATCGTAGCGAGGTTTAAGGTCTGCGTTGTGACCAACGAAACCAACTGGGCTCTGTTGACCTGCAGCTGTTGCCGCACCCTTCATTACTTTCTTAGTGATACCTTCGTTGTTGATTGCGTAGGTAATCGCTTGACGTACACGTACGTCTTTCAATGCAGGGTTGCTGTTTTGGTTCATTTGGAACGTGATTACGCGCGTACCAGGCATAGTGTATAGGTCAACACTGTCTGCTTTCTTAATACGCTTGTAGTCGTTTGGAGCAACAGGAGCAATCATATCTACGTCGCCAGAAAGAAGTGCAGCAACACGAGTCGCGTCTTCTTTGATTGGCACTAGCGTTAGTTTGTCTACGTTACCGTCAGACTCTTTGTCCCAGTAATCGTTGAAACGCTCAAACGTTACTTTTACGCCCTGCTCACGCTGAGTGATGATGAAAGGACCTGTACCAGATACGTTAGTCGATGCGTAAGAGTTACCGTGCTTAACTAGCTCAGCTTTGTCTTTACCATCTTCTGTCTTACCTGAGTAGAACTTGCTGTCCATTGGGAACAGGTAAGTCATTACGTTTTCTACTAGTGGGTAAACACCTTCCGTTTTCACTTCAACTGTGTAATCGCCAGTTTTAGTGATCGAAACGATAGGACCGAAGATACCTTTGAAGTCAGGTGAGCTTTTCAGACGGTCAAATGTCCACACTACGTCATCTGCAGTTAGTGCATTACCTGAGTGGAATTTAACACCTTGGCGAATATTAAATTGCATCGTTTCGCCATCAATACGTTCCCAAGATTCAGCCAATCGTGGTTCAAATTCCATCTTCTGGTTAAAACGGATTAGCGGATCAAATACCATGTGAGACATTTGCAGTGTACCGCCAGACAGTTGCTCATGCGGGTCAAGTGACACTGGGTCTGCGTCATAAGCGACGGTAATATCTGCTGCCGCTGCGCCAAAGCTAAGGCCAGCTGCCATTAAAGCCACTGCTAGTTTGCTTTTCATGGTTTTCATTGCATAACTCCTTATGCGGGATTTCTATCCCTAGTTGTTGTATTTGCGTCTGTTAAACACCTGACTCTACTTGTGTCAGGAAAGGTTACGACTTTACGCCGTTTTTATTTCTTCTCTTAAGCCCGTAAATTCAGGCATTAGGGAAATAAGCTGCTTACTGTATTCATGCTGTGGTGCTGTAAATAGTTGCTCTGTTGGTGCAACCTCTAGCAACGTACCCATCTGCATCACACCCACTCGGTCACACATTTGGCGAATAACCGGTAAGTCGTGGCTGATAAATAACATGGTGAGATTTAACTCATCTTGTAGATCTTTCAGCAAGTTAAGAATCTGAGCCTGAACCGAAACATCCAATGCTGATGTTGGTTCGTCACAGATAAGTAGACGTGGGCGTGTTGCCAATGCACGAGCAATCGAAATACGTTGACGCTGACCACCCGAGAATTCATGTGGGTACTTAACACCCGCCATTTTGCCCAAACCAACATGATCAAGTAGATCGTTAACGATCTGCCGAGTCTCTGCTTCACTATTGGTTAATTTGTGGAAACGAATCGGCTCCGCGATGATGTCGAAAATTTTCATACGCGGGTTCATCGAAGTATATGGGTTTTGGAATACCATCTGCATTTGACGGCGAAGCGGGCGACGTTCTTTCTCTGACTTCAATGACGTCAAATCAATGCCTTCAAACGTTACCTTGCCCGAGTTCGGCGCATACAGACCTGCAATCACTCGTGCAATAGTCGATTTACCCGAACCAGATTCACCTACGAGACCAAACGTCTCACCTTCAAATACCTCAAAGCTGACGTTGTTCGATGCTTGAACATATTCACGGCGGCTTTCAAATAGAGAATCTTTGGTCACGAAGCGCAGATTGACGTTCTCAACATTCAGCAGAGAACCCGTGTAGTCACGATGATCTTGGCTCTGACCTAACCAGTGGTTTTTCACATCCAGTGGTTCCATCTCGTGAGCTTCTTCGATGTAGCTAACTAGTGGGAAACGCTCAAGCTTCATATCAGAACGCGGAACCGCAGAAATTAGGCTGCGTGTGTAAGAGTGGTCTGGATCACCAAGTACTTTCGCCGTAGGACCAAACTCTACCAAATCACCACGATACATAACTGCAACGCGATCAGTTACGTTCGACACCACACCCATATCGTGGGTAACCAACATACAACCCACATTGTTCTTAATACACAGTTCGCGGATTAAGCTAAGAATTTGGTCTTGGATCGATACATCCAGTGCAGTCGTTGGTTCATCGGCAATGATGAGATCCGGCTCACCTGCTAGTGCAATCGCAATAACGACACGCTGGCGCATACCGCCTGAAAACTGGTGTGGATACTGTTTTAAACGGTTCTCTGGTTGAGGAATCCCCACCTGCTCCATCAGTGACAACGCACGCTTATACGCTTCTTCATCAGAGACTTTCATATTGGCATGAATCGTCTCTTTCAATTGCTGCTCTACTGTGAATAGTGGATTTAGGGAGGTCATTGGATCTTGGAAGATAAATCCAATTTTTGAGCCACGCACACTGCGCATCTGCTCCGGAGTAAGACCCGAGATCTGCTCGCCATCCAAATAGACGTCACCGCTAGCAATTCGACCAGGGGGACTAAGTAGATCGATCACGGCATTACCAACGGTTGACTTACCTGCACCAGATTCGCCAACAACACCAACGATCTCTCCACGCTCAATATTAAAAGAAAGCGACTTTACTGCGGCATGAACACCATGACGCGAAGGGTACTCTATTCGAAGATTTTTAACTTCTAAAAGTGACATTACCAGACCTCTACTGCTTCGGCAGCTTTCTGCCCTGTCTGAAAAGTGAATCCATTCTTACCAGAATATCGTTCTGGTAATTTATAAGCTCATCAATTTGGCAAAAAATTCACAGAAAAGCAACAAATATAGGGGAAAAAGTTGAATTCGAGCAAAAACCAAGCAGCTTATCAAAATAAATATGCAATAAGGTTAGATCATCGTTTGGTCTAACCTGATGAAAAGCACCAGAAAAACCAAGCAGAAACTAAACTTCTGGCTATTTCATACAACTTTTAACAATAAGCAAAATGAATATAAATTCACATACCAAAGCAAAGATAGAGTTAACAATTTTAAAACAAACAACCATCACAAAACCACAAAATGGTCGATTAATTTAAAAATAGACTACTAGATAGAATTTAACCAACATGAAGAATAAAAAATTTAGATTAATTACCTAGAGATAATTCTGACAAATAGTCTCGCCAGTTCTAAATGCAGTGCGTAAGTATGAAGAGAGAGAATCAACAAGATCGAAGGTTAAAAGCCAAGACTAATGAGCCATCGATTTAGACGAATCTGCTGTTATAGGAAAGTATTAACAGGCGTTAGAAAGCAAAAGGCCTCGTCATTTCTGACGCGGACGGCTAGTTGAGGCTTTTCTGAAGCCCTAGTTTAGAACTCCAGATGCAAAAAGCCCTAGTCTTTCGACTAGGGCTTCAATAGTGGTCGGTGAAGAGGGATTCGAACCCCCGACCCTCTGGTCCCAAACCAGATGCGCTACCAAGCTGCGCTATTCACCGACTTATGTTTTATCTCAAACTTAATCGAGAAAGGGAGCAAAGCTACCTGAATAATGGGGTGGCTAACGGGACTTGAACCCGCGACAACTGGAATCACAATCCAGGGCTCTACCAACTGAGCTATAGCCACCGCTAACTTTGTTGTTTACCGCTATTGCGTTAAACGAAATAGTGGTCGGTGAAGAGGGATTCGAACCCCCGACCCTCTGGTCCCAAACCAGATGCGCTACCAAGCTGCGCTATTCACCGACTTATGTTTTATCTCGAACTTAATCAAGAAAGGGAGCAAAGCTACCTGAATAATGGGGTGGCTAACGGGACTTGAACCCGCGACAACTGGAATCACAATCCAGGGCTCTACCAACTGAGCTATAGCCACCACTGATATTTTTTACCGACAAACCTTAAGACGAATGGCACGCCCGAAAGGATTCGAACCTTCGACCTTTGGCTCCGGAGGCCAACGCTCTATCCAACTGAGCTACGGGCGCATGCCCCATCGGCGGAGTGGAATAATACGTATATCACACTATGCCGTCTAGTACTTTTTCAACTTTTTTTATCGTTTGGCGCCTTTTTCGACAATTAAAGTGTGATAAACCCCTATTTCCCATTAGATAACTGATATGAAGGAGGTAACTTGCTGTTTATTGCAACAAGTTAACAGGATATAATCACCCATTATTTACATTGATTTAACAGCAAGTTTCGCTTTTAGCGTCATTTGTCACCCTAAATCAAATCACACTCTAATAATGGGTAAGCACGAACTTACCTTCAGGAATGTAAAGTGAGTTTAATGGATATGTCTCGAAAAATGTTAACCGCTTTGGTCGCTGCAATCACTTTTTCTAGCGCCTCTTTTGCAGCAAGCGTAAGCCAAGAAGAATATGATGCAATTGCAGAACGTATTAAGCCTGTTGGTGATGTTTACCTAGCAGGTGCAGAACCAGTTAAAGCAGAGCCAACTGGCCCACGTGATGGTGCAACTGTTTACGGCACATTCTGTATTGCTTGTCACGCATCTGGTGTGAGCGGTGCGCCTAAGACAGGTAACGCTGACGACTGGGCTCCTCGTATTGCTCAAGGTCAAGATGTGTTGAACAACCACGCGATTAACGGCTTCAACGCAATGCCGGCGAAAGGTTCATGTATGGACTGTTCAGATGATGAAATCATTGCCGCTATTCAGCACATGATTGAAGGCCTGTAACTCCTCTTTATATAGAAGAAGGGCTTGGTCAGTGACCAAGCCCTTCTTTTTTTTGTCTTTTTGATAGTGGGCAACCTAAATCATCCGCTAACTTTTAGTCACTATTTCTTGTTGAACATAGACCTCAAGTTCGCAATATGTGCTTGGCCTTTTGCCATACGTTCTTCTTGCGTTACTGGCTTTTTCACTTGTTCCCATTCAACATCATCAAATGGCAGTTCATCTAAGAATCGACTTTGTGTCGGCTTAATCAACTCACCAAACTGACGACGCTCTTTACACATAGTGAAGGTCAACTCACGTTGAGCTCGAGTTATACCCACATACATAAGACGACGCTCTTCCTCAACATTGTCTTCGTCAATGCTGGTTTGGTGCGGCAAGATGCCCTCTTCTGTACCAATCAAGTAAACATATGGGAATTCAAGACCTTTGGAAGCATGCAATGTCATCAATTGAACGGCATCACTGTCTTCATCTTCCTCACCACGTTCCATCATGTCACGCAAGGTTAAGCGCTGAACAACCTCTTTAATGGTTTTCTCTTCTTGGTCGTAGTTATCCCCTTCAAGGTCAGCCACAATCCATGAATACAAATCCGACACATTCTTCATGCGCATTTCTGCCGCTTTTGGGCTAGAGGAGGTTTCGTACAGCCAATCTTCATAGTTAATATCACGCACAAGCGAGCGAACCGCTTCAACCGTGTCTCCACGCTCAGCTTGATCTGCTATTTTTACCAACCAAGCTGTAAAGCGACGTAGGTTCTCTAATCCTCGGCCTGAAAGTGTCTGCTCAAGCCCCATTTCAAAACTGGCTTCAAACAAACTCTTACCACGCATATTGGCATAACTACCTAGCTTCTCTAGCGTCACTGGGCCAATTTCACGACGCGGTGTATTCACTATACGTAGGAAGGCATTGTCGTCATCCGGATTCACCAACACACGCAAGTACGCCATGATGTCTTTAATTTCAGCTCGCGCGAAGAAAGAAGTACCGCCTGATAATTTGTAAGGCACACGGTTTTGCATCAATGACTTTTCAATTAAGCGAGATTGATGGTTTCCTCGATAAAGCACGGCATAATCTTTGTACTCAGTTCGGTTAAGGAACTTATGAGCAATCAACTCACCAGTAACACGCTCTGCTTCGTGCTCTTCGTTTTTCGCCAACAACACCTTCAGCTTTTCACCATCTGGGATCTCTGAAAACAGTGACTTTTCATAAACGTGTGGGTTATTGGCAATCAGGATATTCGCTGCGCGCAGAATACGACTGGTTGAACGATAATTTTGTTCCAACTTAATAAGACGCAAATTTGGATAATCTTCACCAAGTAACACTAGGTTTTGCGGCTTTGCACCACGCCATGAATAGATAGACTGGTCATCATCGCCAACTACAGTTAAACGGCCACGTTCCCCAACAATAAGCTTAACTAAATCATATTGGCTGGTGTTGGTGTCTTGGTACTCATCGACCAATAGATAACGGATACGGTTTTGCCAACGCTGGCGCACTTCTTCATTGGTTTTAAGCAGTAATACCGGCAGAGAGATAAGGTCATCAAAATCCAATGCGTTATATGCCTTCATCTGCTTTTGGTACATTTCAAAACAGAATGCAAATAGCTGCTGTTGTTCCCCTTTCGCCTGAGCTTTCGCTTGGTCAGGGGTCAGCATATCGTTTTTCCAGTTAGAAATAGTACTGAGCAGCTGGCGCAATAAATCTTTATCACCATCAAGCTGCTTTTCTGTCAGCTCTTTCAACAGCGCCATCTGGTCTTGGTCATCAAATAATGAAAAGCCCGACTTTAATCCAAGCGACTTATACTCTCGCTTAATAATGTTAAGACCTAGTGTATGGAAGGTCGAAACCATCAAGCCTTTCGATTCATTTTTGCCTAGAGTCTGTCCAACACGCTCTTTCATTTCTCGAGCTGCTTTATTGGTAAAGGTTACCGCTGCTATATTTCGAGCCTTGTAACCACACTGCTGAACCAGATAAGCGATCTTATTGGTAATTACACGTGTTTTACCCGAGCCAGCGCCTGCAAGCACCAAACATGGGCCTGATACGTACTTGACTGCTTCGTCTTGATTGGGGTTCAGCTTCATGGCTATCTCTGAAGAACAAAAAGGTGGCGCATATAATAATAGTGCAACACTCAGATTGCTATGTTTACTCAAAAAGCTAAACGGTCATCAGTGAGCCTTATTCACAATTTTTTTGCCTAAATAATGCAATAGTTTGTTGCATAAGTGGCGACTCTTTAGGCTATAATGAATGAACGTTCATTCATCAACCCGCTATATGCTTACTGTCTGGTTCTGTTTCAATGAAAGATAAAAGACAAAAAATCATAGATGCCGCAGAAACTCTGATTGCAGAATCAGGCTTTCAAGGACTCTCGATGCATAAGTTGGCCAAAGAAGCTGGGGTCGCAGCAGGAACGATTTATCGCTACTTCTCTGACAAAGAAGATTTACTGCAACAGGTTCGTTTAGAGGTTGCTCAACGCAATGCCGAAGCTATTCAGCGTGACGTTGACGAATCAATGCCAATAAAGGAACGTTTTCGCAAAATGTGGTTAAACATTTTCGATCTCTCGGTGTCGAACATCGACAATTTAAAGAATCGTGCGCAATACGACTCTTTACCTTGTGTTCGTAGCCATGAGACGAAAGAGATTGAGCGAAAGATGTTTAGCAAGGTAGATCAACTTTTCACGGAAGGGCGTGAGACTGGGGTATTTAAACCCTTAGACAACCCAGTGTTGGCTGCACTTAGTTTAGAAGTCAGTGTCACTCTGGCTCGTAAACAATCGCTTGGATATTACCAACTGGATCAAAATGCCATCGACGCGGCAATTGAAGCCAGCTGGGATGCAATCATTACACATTAACTTGGAGTTCTAATTAGAATGAAAAAGTGGACTTTCTTTATGTTACTTATCGCGGTACTGCTATTTGGCAGCGTGATAGGTTTCAATCTATTTAAACAACAGAAGATCGCTGAATACATGGCGAATCGACCTGAGCCTGAGTTCCCGGTTACGGTAACCGAGGTTCAAGCCGTTGATTGGGTGCCTGTTATTGAAGCGATCGGTTTCATTGAGCCAAACCAAGGTGTAACGGTTGCAAACGAAACTAGCGGTGTCATCGATAAGATTTCATTCAATTCGGGTACTCAAGTAGAAGAAGGCCAGCCACTTGTGCTGCTTGATTCTGAAGTTGAGAAAGCAAACCTAAAAAGCGCACAAGCTAAGCTGCCAGCAGCACAAGCGAAGTACAAGCGTTACCAAGGTCTATACAAGAAAGGCTCTATTTCAAAAGAAGCTTTCGATGAAGCAGAAGCAAACTACTTCTCTCTTCAAGCTGATATTGAAAGCTTAAAAGCATCTATCGACCGTCGTGAAATCAAAGCTCCATTTGCTGGTGTTGTTGGTATTCGTAACGTTTACCTAGGTCAGTACCTACAAGCGGGTACAGATATCGTTCGCCTTGAAGATACAACAGTTATGCGCCTGCGCTTTACTGTTCCTCAAACAGATATCTCTCGCATCAGCCTTGACCAAGAAGTTGATATCTTTGTTGATGCTTACCCAGAGAAGCCATTTAAAGGTTCTATCTCAGCAATTGAGCCTGCAGTTAACATCCAAAGTGGTCTAATTCAGGTTCAAGCAGACATCCCTAACAGTGACGGTCAGCTACGTAGTGGTATGTTTGCACGTGCGAACATCATCCTACCTAAGCTTGAGAACCAAGTAACTCTGCCACAAACGGCAATCACATTTACTCTATACGGCGACAACGTCTACATCGTATCTGAAAAAGATGGCGAGAAGCGTGTAACGCAGCAAGTGGTAAAAGTGGGTGAACGTACTCAAGATATTGCGCACATCCTTGAGGGAGTAAAACCTGGTGATGTGATCGTAACTTCTGGTCAGGTACGTCTAAGTAACCACGCTAAAGTTCGTGTAGTAGAAAGCGATGCAACTACTCCACCAGCTGAAACACCAATGCTGTAATTGGAGGCCTCATGCGCTTTACTGATGTTTTTATTAAACGTCCAGTTTTAGCGGTATCGATCAGTTTCTTGATTGCCCTGCTTGGTTTACAAGCGGTGTTCAAGATGCAGGTTCGAGAATACCCTGAAATGACAAACACAGTAGTAACGGTTACGACCAGTTACTACGGTGCTAGTGCGGACCTGATCCAAGGCTTTATTACTCAGCCCTTGGAACAAGCCGTCGCGCAAGCAGATAATATCGACTACATGACCTCATCATCGGTGCTTGGTAGCTCTACCATTACCGTAAACATGAAGTTGAATACCGATCCAAATGCAGCGCTGTCTGACATTCTGGCCAAGACAAACTCGGTTCGTTCACAGCTACCTAAAGAGGCTGAAGATCCAACTGTAACTATGTCGACAGGTTCAACAACAGCGGTACTGTACATCGGTTTCACCAGTGATGAGCTTTCATCTAGCCAAATTACTGACTATCTAGAGCGTGTAATCAACCCGCAGCTATTCACCGTAAACGGTGTCTCTAAAGTTGATCTATACGGTGGTATGAAATACGCACTACGTATCTGGCTTGATCCTGCCAAAATGGCGGCATTAAACCTAACGGCGACTGACGTAATGAACGTGTTGAATGCCAACAACTACCAGTCAGCAACTGGTCAGGCTGTGGGTGAATTCGTACTTTACAACGGTAGTGCTGATACCCAGGTATCAAACGTTGCTGAACTAGAAAACTTAGTCGTAAGTTCTGACGAAGGTGACATTACTCGTCTAAGTGATATCGCTAAGGTAACACTAGAGAAGAGTCACGATGTTTACCGTGCAAGTGCGAACGGTCAAGAAGCCGTGGTTGCAGCGATTAACGCCGCGCCAAGTGCTAACCCGATCAACATTGCCGCAGACGTACTTGAACTTCTACCTCAGCTAGAGCGTAACCTGCCAAGCACGATCAAGATGAATGTGATGTACGACTCTACTATCGCGATCAACGAGTCAATCAATGAAGTTGTTAAAACCATTGTTGAAGCGGCTCTTATCGTACTTGTAGTGATCACATTGTTCCTAGGCTCGTTCCGTGCGGTAATCATTCCTATCGTTACTATCCCACTCTCTTTGATTGGTGTGGCAATGGTAATGCAAGCAATGGGCTTCTCTTGGAACTTGATGACGCTACTGGCAATGGTACTGGCGATCGGTCTGGTAGTAGATGATGCGATCGTTGTACTTGAGAACGTCGACCGCCACATCAAACTGGGTGAATCACCATTCCGCGCAGCGATTATCGGTACACGTGAAATCGCGGTACCAGTTATTGCTATGACACTGACGCTAGGTGCGGTATATGCACCAATCGCGTTAATGGGTGGTATTACTGGCTCACTATTTAAAGAGTTCGCGTTAACCCTAGCAGGTTCGGTATTTGTATCCGGTATCGTGGCACTAACGCTATCACCGATGATGTGTTCAAAAATGCTTAAGGCTAACGAACAGCCAAGCAAATTTGAGCAGAAAGTTCACCACGTACTGGATGGAATGACTAACCGCTATGCGAAAATGCTTGGCGCTGTTATGAATCATCGCCCTGTAGTTATTGCTTTCGCTGTTATCGTATTCGGTAGCTTACCGATGCTGTTTAAGTTCATCCCAAGTGAGCTTGCACCTTCTGAAGATAAAGGTGTAATCATGCTAATGGGTACTGCGCCATCAAACGCAAACTTAGACTTCATGCAGAACACCATGAATGATGTGAACAAGATTCTGTCAGATCAACCAGAAGTCGCGTTTGCTCAGGTGTTTACTGGTGTACCTAACTCAAACCAAGCATTTGGTATTGCGTCCATGGTGCCATGGAGTGAACGTGAAGCGAGCCAGTCTGAAGTAGCAAACCGTGTTGGTGGTTTAGTTTCTAACGTACCGGGAATGGCAGTAACAGCATTCCAGATGCCAGAACTACCAGGTGCAGGTTCAGGTCTTCCAATTCAGTTTGTTATCACTACACCGAATGCGTTTGAGAGCTTATTCTCTATCGCGACAGATGTACTGACTGAAGTTAAATCGAGCCCAATGTTCGTTTACTCAGACCTTGATCTGAACTACGACTCGGCAACGATGAAAATTAACATCGACAAAGATAAAGCTGGTGCGTATGGCGTAACCATGCAAGACATTGGTATTACGCTATCGACGATGATGGCTGATGGCTACGTAAACCGTATCGACCTAAATGGCCGTTCGTACGAAGTTATCCCTCAAGTTGAGCGTAAATGGCGTCTAAACCCTGAGTCGATGAACAACTACTACGTTCGCGCTGCAGATGGCAAAGCGGTTCCTCTAGGTAGCTTGATTACGATTGATGTTGTAGCAGAGCCTCGCTCTCTACCTCACTTCAACCAGCTAAACTCTGCAACTATCGGTGCTGTACCAGCTCCAGGCGCAGCTATGGGTGATGCAATTACATGGTTTGAAGACATCGCATCAAACAAACTACCAAGCGGCTACAACCATGACTACATGGGTGAAGCCCGTCAGTACGTAACAGAAGGTAGCGCACTATACGCAACGTTCGGTCTAGCACTAGCGATCATCTTCTTAGTACTGGCTATTCAGTTCGAGTCGGTGAAAGACCCACTGGTTATCATGGTATCTGTACCATTGGCAATTTGTGGTGCCTTAATTGCTCTAGCATGGGGCGCAGCGTCTATGAACATCTACTCTCAGGTTGGTCTGATTACTCTGGTTGGTCTTATCACCAAGCACGGTATCCTGATCTGTGAAGTTGCAAAAGAAGAGCAGCTACACAATAAACTGAGTAAGACAGAAGCGGTAATGGAAGCGGCGAAAGTTCGTCTACGCCCTATCCTAATGACAACTGCGGCAATGATCGCTGGTCTTATCCCGCTAATGTACGCAACTGGTGCAGGTGCTGCTCAGCGCTTTAGTATCGGTATCGTAATCGTTGCTGGTCTTGCAATTGGTACTATCTTCACACTGTTCGTACTGCCTGTGATTTACAGCTACTTAGCTGAGAAACACAAGCCACTACCAGTGTTTGTAGAAGACAAAGATTTGGAAAAGCTTGCACGCGTTGATGAAGCTAAAGCGGCTCATCGTGAACTAGCAGACAACAAATAATTTGCGAGAAAATGAAAAGGTCACTTCGGTGGCCTTTTTTATTGCCTGTCATTTGTCGCTATTAGCTTCGAATTTTTACTCTCAAAGTAGCGACTTTCCCGTATCAATTACATAGAATGAGGACAAATCGAAAGGAGTTTTAGTCACATGTTTGACCCAAAGAAACTAGAGCAAATTGCTAAACAAATTCATGATTCTATGCCTGCGCCAGTAAAAGAGCTTGGTTCAGACGTAGACCAAAAAGTTCGTCAAGTTATCCAAGGCCAACTGAACAAGCTAGATGTAGTAAGCCGTGAAGAGTTCGACGTACAGACTCAGGTTCTACTGCGCACTCGTCAAAAGCTAACAGAGATGGAAAAGAAACTAGCAGATCTTGAAGAGAAGCTAGCGGACAAATAAGCTGAGAAGCTAGAGAACCCTAAGGGCTGACGTAAAAACGTCGGCCTTTTTTATTGCCATGCTCCTCAAGAACGAGGAGTGAATGAGTTGGGGTTTTCTTACAGCAGCTTTAGAACTATTGGAGATTCCCTACTCGCTCCTTCGTCACTCTATGGAATAACGCTGATCACTTTGGCTCAAATGCAAAACAAAAAAGGCTTGGTCAACGGAGACCAAGCCTTTTAATTAGATGTTGTGTTTTATTTTGTATTTATAACCCCAGTCTGTCTGGAGTTCTTACTAACCTACTATTTAGGTTAGTGAATTACGTGGGATTAAGGTTTCATTTCTAGGAGAAGGCGCGGAGTTTACGATAGTAAATGAGCACCTTCGACACCGAAATGGAACCTTAAGACAAGTAATTAGCCGCCTACTGCGATGTTCTTCATATCCGTCATATAACCACGTAGCTCTTCACCGATGTACTCTACTGGGTGGTTACGGATAGTATCGTTCACAGCGATTAGCGTTGCGTTGTCTACTTGGTTAGACGTTTCGCCTAGACCTTTACCGATAACGTCTGTACCTACTGAAGGCATGAACTTCTCACGTAGTAGCGGAGTTGCTACGTTAGCGAATAGGTAGTTACCGTATTCCGCTGTGTCTGAGATTACTACGTTCATTTCGTATAGACGCTTACGTGCTACTGTGTTTGCGATTAGTGGTAGCTCGTGTAGTGACTCGTAGTACGCTGACTCATCGATGATGCCTGATGCTGTCATTGCTTCGAATGCTAGTTCAACACCTGCACGAACCATTGCTACTAGTAGGATACCGTTGTCGAAGTACTCTTGCTCAGAGATTTCGATATCGCCTGCTGGGTAGTTTTCAAATGCTGTTTCACCAGTCTCTTCACGCCAGCCTAGTAGGTTTGCGTCATCGTTAGCCCAGTCAGCCATCATAGTGCTTGAGAACTCACCAGTGATGATGTCATCCATGTGCTTGTTGTAAAGCGGGCGCATTAGCTCTTTTAGCTCTTCAGAAAGCTCAAATGCTTTGATTTTCGCTGGGTTAGATAGACGGTCCATCATGTGAGTGATGCCACCGAACTTCAGTGCTTCAGTAATGGTTTCCCAACCGTATTGTAGAAGTTTACCTGCGTAGCTTGGGTCAATGCCGTCAGCAACCATTTTCTCGTAAGAAACGATAGAGCCAGCTTGTAGCATGCCACATAGGATAGTTTGCTCACCCATTAGGTCAGATTTAACTTCTGCAACGAATGAAGACTCTAGACATCCTGCGCGGTGACCACCTGTACCTGCAGCCCATGCTTTCGCGATATCCCAACCTTCACCTTTTGGATCATTCTCTGGGTGAACAGCGATTAGCGTTGGTACACCGAAGCCACGCTTGTACTCTTCACGTACTTCTGTACCTGGACACTTAGGCGCAACCATTACAACTGTTAGGTCTTTACGGATTTGCATGCCTTCTTCAACTACGTTGAAGCCGTGTGAATAACCTAGTGCAGCGCCTTCTTTCATTAGCGGCATTACCGTCTCAACAACGTTAGTGTGCTGCTTGTCTGGAGTAAGGTTGATTACTAGGTCTGCTTCTGGAATTAGCGTTTCGTAGCTTGCTACTTCAAAACCATTCTCTTTTGCGTTCTTGTAAGACTGACGCTGCTCGTCAATCGCTGCCTGACGTAGTGCATAAGCTACGTTTAGGCCAGAGTCACGCATGTTCAGACCTTGGTTAAGACCCTGCGCACCACAACCAACGATTACGACCTTCTTACCTTTTAGGTAGTCTGCTTCTGTTGCGAATTCGCTGCGGTCCATAAAACGACAGCGGCCTAATTGGTCCAATTGCTCACGAAGGTTTAATGTATTGAAATAGTTAGCCATGGTCGGGCTCTCCTTAAAAATTTTTCCATTTGGTCGATATTTCATTATCGAATGACCTGATACTAATGCAGACTTTCCGTTGCTTAAAGTGATATATTCACAATTAGTAATTGCGCTTTTTGCAACAAGCTATAAATCCGTTGATTCTGTTATACCTTAAAAGCGTATGGCATTCATATAGTAATTTGGCAAAAAGTCAGTTTTATTCTCTTTTCAAGATCGAAATATGAACATAAAAAGTCTGCAACTATTCATTCACCTATGTGAGAGCCAAAATTTCTCAAAGACAGCGGCATCGATGCACATCAGCCCCTCAGCACTGAGCCGTCAAATACAAAAGCTTGAGGATGAAATCGACCAAACTCTTTTCTTGCGTGACAACCGCAGTGTCGAGCTCACCCCAGCAGCAAAGAAACTGCTGCCCGTCGCATTGAACATTATTGGCGAGTGGCAGAACTACAATGCGCTCCTTAGCGGTCATGATGAAGAGCTAAAAGGTGAGATTCGACTGTTCTGCTCTGTGACCGCCAGCTATAGCCACCTACCAGAACTGCTGTCAGACTTTCGTATTCAACATCCGTTTATCGAATTTAAGTTATCTACTGGGGATCCTGCGCAAGCGATAGAGAAAGTGTTGGCGGATGAAGTGGATATTGCGATTTCTGCTCAACCAGAACAATTGCCCGCTCGTATCGAGTTTGAAACCATTAGTGAAATTCCACTGTCAGTGATTGCTCCTACTGGAGTGAGCAATTTTGCCCAAGAGCTGCAAAAGGATAAGCCAGATTGGTCGACGATTCCCTTTATCGTGCCAGAATCAGGTACCGCCCGAGAGCGTGCCAATGCATGGTTTAAAGCAATGAAGATTAAGCCCAACATTTACGCGCAGGTCTCTGGTCACGAAGCGATTGTCAGCATGGTGGCGTTAGGATGTGGTGTCGGAATTGCACCTGATGTCGTAATCAATAACAGTCCGGTAAAGGACAAGATTGAGAGATTGAAAGTCGCTTCAATTAAGCCATTCAAATTAGGTGTATGCTGCAAACGCTCACAGCTTGATAACCCACTCGTCAAAGCTCTATGGGAAATGGCACACGATACTTACATCGCTCCATAGCCTAAGCTCCAGATACAACAAAGCCACCGCTTTTTCAGATATAGAGAAAAACGGTGGCTTCAAATATTGGTAATTTTCAAAGTAGTTGGAGTCACAGCTAGGCGTCAAACAACCTTATTCCCATGAGCATAGTCCGCTATGTGATTGGGATAAGGTTGTGAAGACAACAACGCTGTGGCTTCAAATACGAAGAAAATTTAAATTACGCGAGAGAACTGCTGCTGCCTAGCCTTCGCTCTCAAATACTTATCAAAACACATACAGATATTACGAATCAGTAGACGGCCACGTAGTGTCACTCGGATCTCTGTATCATCCACTTCCACTAGCTCGTCATTAATAAACGTCTGCAACAGTTCCAAGTCTTCTTTGAAATAATCATTGAACGTAACGCTAAACTCAGACTCAATCATGCTCTTATCGAGCTTAAAGTTACAAATCAGCTGCTTGATCACTTCACGACGAAGTAAGTCATCACTATCTAGTGCTACGCCTTTCCATAAAGCATGGCGCTGGTCAGTGACTTGAGCGTAGTACTTTTTAAGCTCTTTCTGGTTTTGCGCATACGCATCACCAATCATTGAAATAGCTGAAACGCCGAAGCCCACTAGGTCTGCTTCACCTTGCGTCGTGTAACCTTGGAAGTTGCGGTGTAAAACACCATTGCGCTGTGCTACAGCGAGCTCATCATCAGGCTGAGCGAAGTGGTCCATGCCGATAAACTGATAATCAGCACCAGTTAATGTCGCAATCGTGTCTTGCAGAATCGCCATTTTCTCTTCAGCGATCGGCAGATCTTCATCTTTAATCTTACGCTGCGCGGCAAACAATTGCGGCATATGTGCGTAGTTAAAGACAGATAAACGACCTGGTTTCATTTCCAAAACTTGCTTAAGCGTCTCTGCAAAAGAGTCTTTGGTTTGTTTCGGCAAGCCGTAAATCAAATCGAGATTCGTTGAACGGAAGCCTAGCTCTTTGGCACGATCAACCATCGCAAAAATAAATTCTTCATCTTGCTCACGGTTAACAAGCTTCTGCACTTCTTTATTGAAGTCCTGAACACCAATGCTCAAGCGGTTGAAACCTTCACCACGTAAATGATCCAGCATATCTAGTTCGATTTCACGCGGGTCGACTTCGATACTGATTTCAGCATCCCCTTCAAAGTAAAACTCACCACGAAGAATTGCCATCACACGGCTAATTTGCGCTTTAGTTAAGAAGGTTGGAGTACCACCGCCGAAGTGAAGCTGTGTTACTTTACGGCCTTGAAGCAATGCAGCACGAGTACGAATTTCTAGCTCTAGTACATCAAGATACTCATCCGCTTTATGCGCATGACGAGTAATCACCTTATTACAGCCACAGTAGTAACAAAGCTTGTGACAGAAAGGGATATGGATATAAAGAGAAAGCGGACGCTCTGGATACTGAGTACACGCCATGTCGTAGTCTGCGACAGTAAACGCTTCATGGAACTCTAAAGCTGTTGGGTAAGAGGTATAACGAGGACCTGAATAGTTGTACTTATCAAGAACCGCTTGATCCCAGACAATTTGTTGGCTTGCGACGACTGGCTGCGACATGATGGTATTTCCGTTTGGGCTTTAATGCTTATCTGGCTGATTGGGCCATGTAATTAGCAGGCTATTTTGCCACACCTAAGATAGAGTCGTCGGTGCGCTGGCTGCTTTTTGAGTAGCAATACTCAGAATTGATAACTCGATCACTACCCTTTAAGTGTAAGCGATCGAGTTATAAAAGTTACGCGCTAGATCATTTGAATGTTGATCTGATTATTTAATGGCTTCACTTTTTCCTGCAGACGTTTTAGCTCTTCAGTAATGTCTTGCTGAAGGCGAGACTCTGCTTTGTGACGCTCAAGGTTTTGCTTCATGCGTTCTTGCTTGGCCAACTCCTGACGAGCTTCACCACGCGCCATATCTTTCACAATATGGAACAGCTCAGCAGTCGCTGGATACTCTTTGTCGAAATCAATACGATCTTCACCTTGGACATAGTCCATGATGTTATAAAGACGGATACTAATTTCAGATAGGTCACACTGCTCTTGGATGCCGGCTAAGCAAAGGACGTTGACGCTTTCAAAGATGTTGGCATTACGCTTTTCAATTGCGAGCTTTTGTTGCTGCAATTGCAATTCCTTTTGCTTCTTGAGCTGGAGCAGAAGGTAACCAGCATGAGAGGCTAAACCGACAATGATTGCGCCGCCTGCGATAGCTAATAAGGTTACATTCATCGTGCTCTCTTACCCTTTAAATTGGTTCAGATCCAAACCTTCAAACTGAGAAAGAAGCTCATCATCTGAGTGTGCTTTCTTGCTCGGTTTCTTTTCTGCAACTGGCGCTACAACTTCTTCTTCCTCAAGCTCTTCTTCAGGCTCTTCGTAGATACCAAGTTGCTTCATCAGAACTTCAATACGCGCAAGTTTCTCATCCACGTACTTTTGTAGACCTGCGCCTAAGCTGTCACCATTGTCTAGGCGATCCAATAACACATTCAGTTGCGCGTCATTCTCAAGCATTTCTAGCTCTTTCTCAGCGTTTATACGACGCTCAGCTTTGCTTGGTTTTTTCACAGCCTCAACAACTAAAGGAATCTTCTTTTTGCTGCCTAAACGTGGGTCACGCTTTTGACCAACAGTTTGTTGCTTTTGCGTTTTAGCTTCAGAGTTACGACCGCCAGTCTTTAGACCTTTGCGCTTCTTGTCTTTTTTACGTAGACGTCCTTCAACGTCTGATTCAGTACGGTTACGAACAACGATTACGTCGCTATTACCGCCTGATCTTGCTTTCTTACTACGGCTCATTACTGGGCTTTCCTCAGTAAAATTACATCATTACCAATAAATTCAAGCTCGAGCTGATCCCGCTCTGCCAAGTATTGGAACGTTCTACGACCGAAAAAGATCACATGGGTCTGATCGTTTTTATAGTGCCATGAGGCGAACGCTTCAACATCAATGACCATCTTAGTCATAAGACCAATCCAGCCACCTGGCTTAACTAAATTCAACCATTGCTGCCACACCTTATTGGGCTCATATAGGTGCTCAATCACTTCTGTGGCAGTCATAAAGTCATACGACTTATCTAACACCGAGGTATCTGGGTGATAGTACAGGTCATATAAACTCATGGTGTGTCCCTGTTCTTCCAACATTAATGACAATGTTGGCCCTGGGCCACAACCAAAATCTAACCCGAGAGAGTTGGGCGCTATGCGCTCTAATATGGGGTCACAAACCCGAGATAAAAAGCGTCGATATCCTTCATCACTTGGATCATTCTCATGCAGATCGTAGTGGGCTTTTTCTGCTTTTGCATCCAAACGTTGGTCTGGATTAACAAACACAAGCTCACATTGCTGGCACTGAAGATACTCTCTACGCTTATCTTCATAATAGTGCTGAGTGTCTAAGCTCTGACAAAGGGGGCAATTATGCATATCGGTTGCGCAAACTCATCCTCAAACGGGGATGCGAAACATACCAGAAACTGGCGTTAGAGTGGAGCACTATTGCGCAAATAATCATCGATTTTTGAAAAATAGGAATAAAAAAAGCGATAGAGTATCTCTATCGCTTTCTAAACGCCTGACGGCAAAACTGTGTTGTACTGAGTTCAGTACACCAATAATCCATTTGTTTTTAGTGCTTTCCCTGCCAAAGTGTTGTTTGCCACCATCCTGGTGAGTTTTGGCTTTCCTTTTACTTCCTGATATCTGGGCTAGTCCTTAGCCTGATCCTTTGCGCTGTCTTAAACCATTAGACAAGTCGACCATCCGTATCAAGTAGGTGTCCTACCTACCCTGATTCCATTCATCAACAACCAAGTATCCTTTACTTGCGTCCTTGGAGACCTCCTGGTCTGAAATCCTTCATCAGCGCCCTGCCGATAACGATACTTTACCTTGATGAGCCGCCCGAACAATCTACAAAACGAAATAAATGCGCTTTTTTCTCTGCTCATTATCTCCTCTTAATATTTTCAATACCTTACAGAACAATATAAGAAGAAGGATGAGCTATGTATGGACGATCTCTTATAAAAGGGATGGAAAGATAGATGATCTCACTGAATATTGTCATGTGATCCGCTTCAAACGAAAAAGCCCAGACCGAAGTCTGGGCTTTTTCAATACAACTTTGTGCTCGAACAAATTCAAAGGGCTTTAGTGTAGGCCACCAACATATTTTGAAAGTGTATCGATATCTTCATCCGTTAGCTTCTTGGCGATATCACGCATCATTTCGTTCATATCATTTGCACGAGAGCCATCACGGAATTTTTCTAGCTGAGCTTTAATGTAGTCAGCATGTTGACCTGAAATTTTTGGGAAGCCAGATAGCTCAGTACCATCACCACGAGGACCGTGACATGCGATACAAGCAGTTAGGCCACGTTCAGCGTCACCAGCGGTATAAAGAACTTTGCCAGCTTCAACAACATTTTCAGGTGTTGTGTTGTCCGAGATAGATAGAGATGCGTAGTAAGCCGCAAGATCTTTCATATCTTGCTCAGATAGTGGCATAGCCATACCACCCATCACTGGGTCTACACGACCTTGTTTACCACCACTAGTCATACCCAACTTGAATTCTTTCAGCTGCTTTTCAATATATTTAGCATGCTGACCAGCAATTTTCGGGTACATTGCGAGTTGACTGTTGCCGTCAGCACCATGGCAGGCAACACAGGTTTGAGATTTTGCTTTACCAGCTTCTATGCTGCCTTGGGCCCATACGGAGCAGCTGGCTAAAAGACTCAATATTAGCGCTAATTTCTTCATGACATTCCATTTATAATTATCAAGCTTCCAGTACCACTCATGGTACAATAGGCGACCTTATGCCGAGCACGGTTATTTTACACAATTTCACAAAAAAGTAATCAATCGACTACACAAAGTCGAGATGGAGTTAACAGTGAGCGTAAAAATTCATTATCAAAACACTCATTTCATCACAAGTGCGCCGGATATCCGCGCCTTGCCAGAAGATGAAGGTATCGAAGTTGCGTTTGCAGGACGCTCCAATGCGGGCAAATCAAGCTCTCTAAATCGCCTGACTAACCAACGTAGCCTAGCAAAAACCAGTAAAACACCTGGCCGTACGCAGCTTATTAACTTATTTAAAGTCACTGACGGCTGTCATATTGTTGACCTACCAGGGTATGGTTTTGCTCAAGTTCCACTAGAAATGAAGAAAAAGTGGCAAAAATCACTAGGCGAATACCTACAGAAACGTGCGTGCTTGAAAGGTCTTGTCGTACTGATGGATATCCGTCACCCAATGAAAGACCTAGACCAACAATTGATTTTTTGGGCGGTAGACAGCGGAATCCCAGTACAGGTACTGCTTACTAAAGCAGACAAGCTGAAAAGTGGTGCGCGTAAAGCTCAAGTATTGAAGATCAAGAAAGATGCGGTTGGCTTTGGTGGTGACGTAAGTGTTGCAGCATTCTCTTCATTAAAAGGAATTGGTGTTGATGTGCTACGCAGCAAGCTAGACGAGTGGTTTGCACCAGCACTTGCTGAAACAATAGTTGAAGAGATCGTTGAAGAAGAGAACATCGACGACGAACAACAATAGTATCGACTTGATACATTGCTTCTAAACTGGCCCTGCTGAAATGCGGGGCTTTTTTATATCTGTCTAATCGAATAAGTGCCGTAAAAACAAAACGCCCCACCTTCCTGGCGGGGCAACGGGAGAGAAATAGTTGTTATAAATTATTATGCGCCCTAGGTTACGAATATCTGAGCTGAGATCAACTCGAATAACCTTCCTCCTCCGCTTGACGAGAAAATAACAATAACCAAATAAAAACAACAAGTTAAATTCATACAGGTTCTAAAAGACCATGATAAGTAGCATTGTTTTTTCACCCAAAATAACCAAACTGTGAGTGGAGTAAAGTTACAAAATTGACTGTAATTACAGAACAGAAAAAATGCTGGTTGTCATAGCAAAATGATCGAGAAAGAGAAGCAAGAGCTGGGAGTAATGGGGAAGAATTATTATAAGACTTTGAGTTTGTTGATTTTTTTCTTTCGCACAATAAAAAACGCCCCAGTCAAAAACTGACTGGGGCGGCTGAATCAGCCTAATCCAATAACGTGAAACAAAAGGTCTGAAAGATAGAACATCTTACCTCTGTACCCTACGCAGATTAATGTACAACAATTGGTCAGAAATGAAAACTACTTTTGTAAGTTTTTTTCATTAAAGTTTTATTAAATGACATTTAGATCAATTTAACAGCCACTTATTTATCGACAAAAAAAAGCCAGTGTTTGTGCACTGGCTCATGTTATTTGTCGGAAATGGCTTATTTTTTGTCTAGTGCGCCTGATCCCAGTTATCGCCGTGCCCAGATTCAGCCACTAATGGAACATCTAATGATGCTGCAGATTCCATCAATTCTTGTACTTTACTTTCAATTTCGGTCAAAGCTGACTCCTCAACTTCGAAAACCAGTTCATCGTGTACTTGCATCAATAGTTTAACTCGGCCATCACCTTCTGCTTGAATCCACTCATCAACCAGTAGCATCGCTTTCTTAATAATATCAGCAGCTGTTCCCTGCATTGGCGCGTTGATCGCTGCACGTTCTGCCGCTTTACGACGCATACCATTACGCGATTTGATTTCAGGCAAATGTAGACGACGACCAAAGATAGTTTCAACGTAACCCAGTTCTGATGCAGTACTACGAGTATCTTCCATATACTGCATCACACCTGGATAGCGTTCGAAATACTTGTTCATGTAGTCTTGCGCTTCACCACGCGGAATTCCCAATTGTTTCGCCAGACCAAATGCACTCATACCGTAGATCAGGCCAAAGTTAACCGCTTTTGCACGGCGACGCTGTTCTGAACTAACTTGATCAATCGTCGTACCCATAATTTCAGCCGCTGTTGCAGCGTGGATATCTTTACCTTGTTGGAAAGCATCCAGTAGCGCTTTATCACCCGATAGGTGCGCCATGATGCGCAATTCAATCTGAGAGTAATCGACAGCCATGATTTTATAACCATGTGGCGCAATAAACGCTTGGCGAATACGACGGCCTTCTTCGTTACGAATTGGGATATTCTGTAAGTTAGGATCGGTCGAAGAAAGACGGCCCGTTGCCGTAACTGCTTGATGATATGAGGTGTGTACACGACCCGTTTCAGGGTTAATCATCTTCGGCAGCTTATCGGTGTAAGTTGATTTGAGCTTCGCTAGACCGCGATATTCCAGAATCAGTTTTGGTAACGGGTAATCTAAAGCAAGCTCTTGCAACACTTCTTCGTTTGTAGAAGGCGTGCCTGACGGTGTTTTCTTGATAACCGGTAAGCCCATTTTTTCAAACAACAGTGCTTGTAGCTGCTTCGGTGAGTTCATATTGAACTCTTGTTCTGCAATCTCATACGCCTGTTGTTCTAGCTCGTCTAAACGTTGCGCAATCTCTTGCGACTGAGTAGCAAGCTTCATGTCATCAACCAAAACGCCTGTGCGTTCGATACGTGATAAAACAGGAACAAGCGGCACTTCCACTTCTTGGTAGATGCTTTTTAGCTTGTCATCTTGCTCAATATTACTCATTAAGCGGTTGTGCAAACGCAATGTCACATCTGCATCTTCTGCCGCATAAGGCGATGCCTGATCAAGCTCAATCTGGTTGAAAGTTAGCTGCTTCTTACCTTTACCCGCGATTTGCTCAAACGAAATACAGCTATGTTGTAGGAAGCGTAGCGCTAAGCTATCCATATCATGCTTGCCACCAACGCTGTTATACACGTATGAAGCTAACATGGTGTCGTGCTTGATACCCTTCATTTCAATGCCATAACGCGCCAACACACTCGCATCGTATTTCAGGTTCTGGCCTACTTTCGCTTGAGCATCATCTTCAAGAATTGGCTTCAGCTGTGCGAGCACCCAGTCACGATCAAGTTGCTGTGGAGCATCTAGATAGTCGTGAGCCACAGGGACATAAGCAGCGATGCCTTCTTCTGTCGCAAATGACAAACCAACAAGGTTCGCCACCATGTAATCTAGGCTGTCTGTTTCAGTATCGAACGCAAATACCTCTGAAGCCTTTAGCTTTTCAACCCAAGTAGAGAACGTCGCTTCATCAAGAATAGTTTCGTATTGGCTGCGATCGATCGTTACAGCAGAGGTATCCATTTCTGCTGCACTTGATGACGCCGAGCTTGCTACTGCACCTGACTTTTCATCTGCCTCAACAACACCAGTGCCTCCATCCAATAACTCATTCAGCCATGACTTAAACACTAGCTGGCCATAAAGTTTGATCAGCTCGTCTTTATTTGGCTCCGCTTTTAATAGAGATTCTGGGGTTTCTTCCAGTTCAACATCAAGCTTGATAGTCGCCAGTTCATATGACAGCAAAGCATTATCTTTGTTATCGACCAGCTTCTTCGCCATGGTTTTAGAACCGCGGAAACCAAGAGGTGCAATATCATCGAGATTTTCATACAGCTTATCTAGGCCGCCAATACCTTGCAGCAAAGCGGTAGCAGTCTTGTCACCAACACCAGGAACACCTGGAATGTTATCGACTTTATCACCCATCAATGCGAGATAATCGATGATCAGCTCTGGTGGGATACCGAACTTCTCAACTACGCCCTCACGATCCATCACTACGTTAGTCATGGTGTTGATTAGAGTAACGTTCTCATCCACCAACTGAGCCATATCTTTATCACCAGTACTGATCAACACTGGCATACCTGCTTGAGAGGCTTGATACGCTAAGGTACCAATCACGTCATCGGCTTCAACACCTGGAATACAGATAAGCGGTAAACCCATTGCTCGAATGACATTATGTAATGGTTCGATCTGACAACGGAGATCATCAGGCATTGGAGGACGATTAGCTTTGTACTCTGGATACATATCATCACGGAAGGTTTTACCTTTCGCATCAAAGACCACAGCAATACGATCCGAAGAAAACTGGCGCATCATGCTGCGTAGCATATTTACGACACCATAAACCGCATTAGTCGGAATATCGCCGTTACTCATTGTGCCTGGGTAAGCATGAAAAGCACGATATAGGTAAGAAGAGCCGTCAATCAGGATTAACGGATTATCAGGGATGTGAGCCATAGTCTTTACGTATCCAAAGAAAATGCAAAAAAGATCTGCTTAGGATGCCATGACTCAGTCAGTGAATCCATTTTAACTCTCTGAACTCTACTCACACATTTGATTATTCTTATACCAGCGCCTACCCTCTCCTGTGGATAACTCTGTTTATATTATTTATACACAGGATATAAAAAGAGAGAGATAGGAAAGAAAAAACATCATAAGCCCATGTAATAAAAGGACATTAACAGAGATCGATCATCCACAGATCGATCTTGAAACGATCTTGCATTGTGGAAAAGACCATTGGTGTCCTTTTATTCGATCCAAAATAGCAGACATAAAAAAAGCGACATCTTTCGATGTCGCCTAGCAAAAAGGGGTCAAAGCAATTCAGGTGAATGAGGTGCTTTGCCATAAAGCTATAAATTACACTGGAAGCAATGTGAGCAATGTCGTGTCAAAAAGAACTAGTGCAAGTTCGATTAAGTTCAGTGTCATCACCGTCTCCAATTTGAATCTGGTAACTCAACATCCTTGTGAACTTCTCTCATTCCCTAAGACGAGATAAATAATAACCATTCTCATTTAATGCGTCAACAGTTAAATGAGAAAAAATCTCATTTAATTTTTATGACAAGGCTATAAAGCCTTTGAGAAGTGAATTCGGCTCTCTACGATTGGTGATTTTTCTTCAAAATTTTCAATAAGATAACCATTTCTAATTAGCAATCTCAACATAGCTGGAAATTGATTTCGAGACTTCACTTTTAGTTGTTTGTAGCCTTGCTCAATAGCCCACTGTTCTTGGATTTCCAGTAATTTTTGCGCGACCCCTTTCTTACGAGCTAAAGCAGAAACTCCACCAAACCAGCTATAGAAAGTTTCTTTATCCAACTGATAGCCAATTTTAAAACCCAATAGGTTGTCACCTTCTTGCGCTACTTGAATCAAAGAACGCGACTTACCCTCTAAGCGAGCGGCTAAACTCTCGACCGTTTCTTTGTGGGCAAACTCTTTGATCTGCTCTACCACTTGGACACACTCTTCTAATGTCCCTTCACGATAAATGATGCTCACGATAAACCTCCAAAACTAAAAAAGGCTGACATCCGCCAGCCTTTCAACACTTAATTATTCTAAAGCTATTCTTCGCTCTGTTTTAAGTATGTAGCTGCTTGTGCATTTTCTTCTGCTAGCCATTCTGCTACATCTTTTGCAAAGTAAGTTAGGATGCCATCCGCGCCAGCGCGCTTAAAGCACAGTAATGATTCCATCACGGTCTCACGCTCTTTTAACCAACCATTGGCAAAAGCGGCTTTGTGCATCGCATACTCACCAGAAACTTGGTAAGCAAAAGTTGGGACTTCAAGCTCAGACTTCACACGACGAACGATATCAAGGTAAGGCATACCAGGCTTCACCATAACCATATCCGCGCCTTCGTTGACGTCCATTGCCACTTCATGAATCGCTTCGTCGCTGTTAGCTGGATCCATTTGGTAGTTCTTCTTGTTACCACCTTTAAGGTTACTTGCACTACCGACCGCATCGCGGAAAGGTCCATAGTAACAAGAGGCGTATTTAGCAGAATAAGCCATAATTTGGGTATTGATATGACCTGCTTGCTCTAGCGCTTTACGAATCTCACCGATTCGACCATCCATCATATCCGAAGGCGCTACAACATCTGCACCCGCTTCTGCGTGTGACAATGCTTGCTTAACCAATACTTTGGTCGTTTCATCATTGAGGACATAACCCTCTTCATCAATGATGCCGTCTTGGCCATGGGTGGTAAATGGGTCTAATGCTACGTCAGTAATCACACCAATCTCAGGCACATGTTCTTTCAATGAACGAACGGCACGCTGAACTAAGCCTTCTGGGTTGTAAGCTTCAGCAGCACATAGGCTTTTTGCATCTTGGTTAACGACTGGGAATAGAGCGATCGCTGGCACACCAAGCTGAGCTAGGTATTGCGCTTCTTCCAACATCAAATCGATCGACAAGCGCTCGATACCCGGCATTGACTCAACAGTTTCTCGGCGATCTTTACCCATTAAAATAAACATAGGGTAGATAAGATCGTTAACAGACAGTTGGTTTTCAGCCATTAAGCGGCGACTAAAGTCATGTTTACGCATACGGCGCATACGACGGCCAGGGAATTGACCTTGAATCGAAACTGACACTCTATTCTCCTTGTGTGGTGAAAGTGCTTGTATTGCATAATATCACTCATTGTATACGACGCTAGCAACAAAGCAGAAAAATGCAGAAAATGACCAAATGCTCACACTGCCGTATACTTGTGCCACTTAGTTAGCCCAGAGAACGACCATGATTGATACCCACGCCCATATCTATGCCAGTGAATTTGACGCAGACCGTGATGACGTTGTTCAGCGCGCTCTAGCCCAAGGCATTGATAAGATTCTACTGCCTAATATAGACCTAGAGTCGATTGAGCCAATGTTAAAGACCGAAGCGAACTACCCAGAAGTTTGCCGCTCAATGATGGGCCTTCATCCGTGCTATGTGGATGGTAACGTCAAGCAGACTCTCGACGTGGTTCATTCTTGGTTCGACAAGCACAATTTTATTGCTGTTGGCGAAATTGGTATTGACCTGTACTGGGATAAAACCTTTAAAGCAGAGCAAGAGATGGCGTTCATTACCCAGTTGAATTGGGCCAAAGAGATGAATTTACCTGTAGTGATTCATACTCGAGACTCGATTGAAGAAACATTAGCGCTACTACGTCAAGAGCAAGATGGCTCCCTATCCGGTGTATTCCACTGTTTTGGTGGCAGTGTTGAAGAAGCAAAAGCTATCAATGATTTAGGCTTTCACTTAGGTTTAGGTGGCGTATCAACATTTAAGAATGGCGGTATGGATAAGGTCATCCCACACCTTGATATGAATTATGTAATTCTAGAAACTGACTGCCCTTACCTTGCGCCAGTCCCTCATCGCGGTAAGCGTAATGAGCCAGCCTATACTTCTCTTGTCGCTCAACGCGTTGCCGATCTAAGAGAGATAAGCTTAGCTGAGGTTGATAGCCTGACT
The DNA here is from genome assembly GCF_046056895.1 of Vibrio sp. TBV020. Taxonomy (NCBI): domain Bacteria; kingdom Pseudomonadati; phylum Pseudomonadota; class Gammaproteobacteria; order Vibrionales; family Vibrionaceae; genus Vibrio; species Vibrio sp. TBV020. Next base: position 129,737 of record NZ_JBEEAQ010000003.1, read on the forward strand.
ACAGCCAATGCGGTTGAGTTGTTTAAGCTCTAACTCTCTGCAAAAAAACAAAAAGGGGTTGATGTTTCTGCATCAACCCCTTTCTTATTCTAGCTAGTACAACCTACTCTTCTACTTGTTCGTCTTCATCCTGATCTTTACGCACATAGAAGCGAGCAAAGAACAAACCGACTTCAAATAGCAGGCACATTGGGATCGCCAATAGCGTCTGAGAAATCATATCTGGCGGTGTCAGCATCATACCGACAATAAACGCACCAACAATGATATATGGGCGCTTCTCGCTCAAACTCTTAGGGTTTGTCGCCCCTGTCCAACATAGCAAGATGATGGCTACTGGCACTTCAAACGCAATACCGAATGCTAAGAACAGCGCCAAAACAAAGTCCAGATAACTGGAAATGTCGGTTGCGAACTCAACACCACCAAGAGAAATAGCAGTAAAGAAGCCAAACACCAGCGGGAATACCACAAAGTACGCAAAGGCAACACCACAGTAAAACAGCAGTGAACTTGAGAACATCAATGGCATGATTAAACGACGTTCATGCTTATATAAGCCAGGTGCTACAAAGGCCCAAACCTGATACAAGATAAACGGTACCGCAACAAAGATAGACGCGATTAAGGTCAGCTTTAACGGCGTAAAAAATGGGGACGCAACATCGGTAGCGATCATCGTTGCCCCTTCTGGTAAACGCTCTACCAAAGGTGCAGAAACAAACTCATAGATGTCGTTAGCAAAGTAGATCAGACCTAGAAACACCACGAGTACGGCGACAATAGCACGCAATAGGCGGTTACGAAGTTCCAATAAATGACTGATCAAAGGCTGTGTCTGCTCAACAGAAGACATGAAAACCTCTACTAAAAAAGATAGAAAAAGAGCTACGAACTCTATACATAAGTCGTAGCTCCTCTAAATACGAGACTATTCGGCTTTTTTATCTGCCTGTGGCGTTGGTTGAGTATTCAAACTCTCAACCTCACCAGCGGAGTCATTGGCGCTGTGAACGGATGAAGCTTTGTCATCCACAGTCTCAGTACTGTTCGTCGCTGAGTCGCTTTTGCTCGCATATGGACGCTGGACGTCTTGCGCAGCTTGCTTCAGTTGTTCTACTGAAGACTTTAGCTCAGGAGAGAGATCTTCCATCCCCATCTGCTCTGCTTTACGCAAGTTATCTTGTAGCTCTTGTACCTTAAGCTCATGAGAAAGTTCGTCTTTCACACTGTTTGCCATATCCTTCGCAGCACCAACAAATTTGGACACACTACGAATCGCATGTGGCAAACGCTCAGGACCAAGCACCACCAGCCCAACAACAGATATTAATACCAGTTCCCAAAAACCGATATCAAACACGAGTTACGCCTGCTCTTTGTCTTTCTTAGTTTCAGCAGTTGCTTCTGTTTTCTGCTGTTCTACGCTTTTTTGCTGATCAACAGCTTTTGGCTCAAAGTCTGCGTCTTTTTTGTCTTTGTCCGCATCATCTTCGCTCATTGCTTTCTTGAAGCCTTTTACTGCGCCGCCAAGATCGCCACCAATACCACGTAGTTTCTTAGTACCAAACAGTAGAACTACAATGACAGCAATAATCAGAAGTTGCCAAATACTAATACCACCCATTCTTTTTACCTCGGGTCTTATTAAACAAAATTATTTCAAGAGTTTAACGTCTATTGACGGTAAGCTCGCCAACTAAGCAACCAAAATGTGACCCCACCAATGGCGCTGGCCAATGAAAGCTGCTCATAAGTGCTGTTTACCAATATTGCCGAGCATACGACTAATGTGGCACCAACACCAAATAAAAATTTACCTGTTGCTTGCTGACGCTTGCTTGAACGATAACCTTGGTAAAGCTGATCCATACGTTGGTTCATCATCTTACCTTGGCGCAAACTGTCATACAGCAACTCTGGCAGTTCCGGCAGTTTCTCTGCCCAGAACGGCGCACGATCTTTTACCGCGTTGATCACCGCTTGCGGACCAACTTGGTTCATCATCCACTCTTCAAGGAATGGCTTAGCGGTCTCCCACAAATCAAGCTGTGGGTATAGCTGGCGTCCAAGACCTTCCACATAAAGTAGTGTCTTTTGCAGTAACACCAGTTGCGGTTGTACTTCCATATTGAAGCGACGCGCAGTGTTAAACAAGTTTAAAAGCACATGACCAAACGAAATTTCGCATAACGGCTTAGCAAAAATCGGCTCGCACACAATACGAATCGCAAATTCAAACTCATCGATATTGGTTTCACGTGGAACCCAACCTGAATCAACATGCAATTCAGCGACACGTCGATAGTCGCGATTGAAGAAAGCTAAGAAGTTTTCCGCTAAATAACGTTTGTCTTCACTGTTTAACGTACCAACAATACCGCAATCTAGACCAATCCAACGTGGATTCTCTGGATGTTCTGGTTCAACAAATACGTTGCCAGGGTGCATGTCGGCATGGAAGAAGCTATCACGGAATACTTGCGTAAAGAATACACTCACACCACGTTCAGCGAGAAGCTTCATGTTGGTGCCGTTCGCCTTTAAACCTTCAATATCAGAAACTTGAATGCCATATATTCGCTCAGAAACCATGACAGTTTCATTACTAACATCCGTAATAACTTCTGGTACATACAATTCTTCACTACCTTCGAAGTTTCGACGCAGTTGAATTGCATTCGCCGCTTCACGACGTAAGTCTAGTTCATCCAGTAGTGTCTTTTCGTACTCACGTACCACTTCGACCGGTTTCAATCGACGTGCTTCAGGAAGCGCTTTGGCGACTATACGTGCCATTCGGTACATAAGTTTTAGATCTGCATCAATGACCGGGCGAATATCTGGCCTAATGACCTTTAATACCACTTCTTGGTTAGTCTCTTTGAGCGTAGCTGTGTGTACCTGAGCAATTGACGCAGATGCCAGCGGTTCAATCTCAAAGTTATCAAACCAAGTTTCGAGCGGCCCACCTAACGCTTGCTCCATTTGTTCTTTTGCTAGCTTGCCATCAAATGGCGACACTTGGTCTTGCAGCAATGCTAATGGATCAGCGATATGCGGAGGAAATAGGTCTCGGCGAGTCGACATCATCTGGCCGAACTTAATCCATACAGGACCTAACTCTTGTAGCGCGAGGCGCAGTCGATCACCGAGTGGCTTTTCTGGATGTTTGTTTTTGATCCAAAAAAGACTCTTTCGAACCAATAGTGGCGCTTTCGTTAATTGATGCTCTGGAAGAAGTTCATCAAGCCCATACTCAAGCTGAACTCGAACAATATGATATAAACGGCGCAGCTCTGTTAGGGTCATGCAAGCTCCAGCAATTTATTGAGCTTAGCTTCCACGCGAGCTGCCTGACTTTTCACGTCGTCAACCTGATCACAGAAATGCGCGACTTCTAGAGGTGCAGGAGCAATCTTCCACTCTTCAGTTAAGACTTGCGCAAGGTGATTCTGGTGCTTGCTTGCCTGTGTTTTAAGCATATTGCCAACGCCAGCAACACCTTGAACAACAGTATGAGCGACGACATCACCAGTCAGCTTAGATAGCCACTCTTCGATGTCAGGCTTACAGTCGGTCATTAGCTGAGAAAACTTCTGAGCCAGTTGGATGTCACCTTCTAGGATTAACTTGTCTTGCTTGATGAGCTTAGTGATGTTCGATTGATCGCGTAGCTCTGGCAAAACTGACAAGTTAAGCGATAGGAAACAATCAGGCTGCCCTTCATAATTCGCCAACACATCAATCTGCTGACTAAAGATAAAGGTAAGCGTTTTATTAAGTTCTTTGAGATGAACTTGAATCACTTGCCCTTTTAAACGAGCAAGACGACGACCCAGTTCTGGATCGTCCTTAATCAATGTGTTGAGAGAAGTCTCAATCACCGCTGTAACAAGAGGTTCAAATGGCATAGGGAACGACCTTAGAATTTGTAACCACGGTGTAGAGCAACAATACCACCCGTCAAGTTGTAGTAACTGGTGTTTTCAAAACCAGCTTCATCCATCATCCCTTTCAAGGTTTCCTGATCTGGGTGCATGCGGATAGACTCAGCAAGGTAGCGGTAACTTTCTGCATCATTCGCCACCAATTCACCCATCTTAGGTAATAGGTGGAATGAGTAGGTATCGTAAATTTTTGATAATGGCTCTAAAACAGGCTTAGAGAATTCAAGCACCAGTAGGCGACCACCAGGCTTTAGCACGCGGTACATAGAACGCAGCGCTTTATCTTTATCTGTTACGTTACGTAGACAGAAGCTGATCGTGATGGCATCAAAGTAGTCATCTGGGAATGGCAATTCTTCTGCGTTTGCTTGTACGTAGTGAACGTTACCCACAATGCCATTGTCGCGTAGCTTGTCACGACCAACATTAAGCATAGAGTTGTTGATGTCAGCCAGTACCACATGACCTTTTTCCCCGACAATACGAGAGAATTTAGCAGTAAGGTCACCCGTACCACCACCAAGGTCTAGTACACGTTGACCAGGACGAACACCACTACAATCGATAGTGAAACGCTTCCATAAACGGTGAACGCCGCCCGACATTAAGTCATTCATAATGTCGTACTTAGCCGCCACAGAGTGGAAAACTTCAGCAACTTTGGTTACTTTCTCTTCTTTCGCTACGGTTGTGAAACCAAAATGCGTGGTTTCATTTGATTCTAAAGCTGTATTCGATTGCACGCTTGTATCCGTCATGATGATTCCTCTTCGAGCAGCGCTACCAATTAATACGACCTAAGCGCTGCGGGCGATTAGTTTACTTTATCCTCAGACGGATGTCTTTCCACGAAAGAATCATTTTTATCCAGTACATGGTTTTCTGTGAGGCTGTCGTGCTGAGCTAACTGCGCTAACTCACTGGATATCGGCTTTTTCACTTCAACACCAAGCTGTTTGAAACTCTCTGCTTGGCGAATTACATTTCCACGACCAGTCGCCAGCTTGTTCATCGCCCCTTGATAGTTTTGATTCGCTTTATCTAGCGCCCCACCTAGGCTCTCCATATCATCAATAAATAGGCGCAACTTGTCATAAAGCTTACTCGCCCGTTCTGCGATAATTTGTGCGTTCTGGTTTTGGCGTTCATTTCGCCATAAGTTGTCGATAGTGCGCAGCGCCACCAGCAATGTCGTTGGGCTAACTAAGATGATGTTTTGCTCCATGGCATCTTTGACCAAGCTAGGATCTGCTTGAATTGCCACTTGGAAAGCGGGCTCTACCGGAATAAACATCAGCACATAATCTAAGCTTTGGATACCCTTAAGTTGGTGATAATCCTTATTCGATAGCCCTTTAATGTGGGCACGTAAAGCAAGTAAGTGGTCACTTAGAGCTCGCTCTCGCTCAGCATCGGTTTCTGCATTAAAGTAGCGTTCATAAGCGACCAAAGCCATCTTCGAGTCGACCACCACTTGCTTATCTTGGGGTAAGTGAACAATCACATCGGGTTGATAGCGCTTACCCGCTTCGTTTTGTAAGCTCACTTGAGTTTGGTATTCATGCCCCTCACGCAAACCTGACTCAGCAAGAACACGAGCAAGTACCACTTCCCCCCAGTTACCTTGCTGCTTGTTGTCCCCTTTCAAAGCTTGGGTAAGGTTTAACGCTTCTTTCGTCATCTGTTCATTGAGGCGTTGGAGGTTTTTCAGCTCATGCACTAGCGTATGACGCTCTTTGGCTTCTTGGTTAAAGCTATCATTGACCTGCTTCTTAAAGCCTTCTAACTGCTCACGTAATGGTGAAAGGAGACCATCCAAGCTTTGGCGGTTTTGCTGATCGACTTTCGCCGTTTTAGTTTCAAACAGTTGATTAGCTAAATGCTCAAATTGTTGTTTGAGACGCTCTTCTGCTTGCTCAAGTAACTGTAGTTTTTCTTGGTTAGCTTTGTTTTCTTGTTCATGACGGGCTTCTTGTTCACGCAGTTGGGCTTCTAACTGGGACTTGTGCTCGCGTACTCGGTTAAGATCATCCGCATATTGCTGACGCTCTTGTTTTACCGCATCGAAGTAGCGCAGCTTCTCCAATACCGCCATTAATTTGCCATGAGATTGTTTTAATTCATAAGCGGCTTTATCCCGTTCAGTATCGAGTTCATCAAGCTCATTTTGAGCTTCTGTTAACTCTTTCTGTAACTGCCCGATCTGGCTGCTGGCTAACTGCTGATTTGATTCTAGCTGCTGCTCCAAAAGCTGATTGTCGAAACGCATTTTCTGTTTTACCCACCAGCCAACAGCAACACCACTTGTGATAGCGCTGACCAAGCCGCTAACTAACACACTTTGATGCTCAAGAATCCATTGCATAATAACGATTTAACTCTTCTAACTTAGATATCTTCAATGGTATTTTAGCACTGGATAAATGTCCAGTTTGTCGGCTAGATATCGAACAGCTAGACTAGGCGCTCCGTACCCTGTACCACTCATGTGGCCATTGATATTTAAGTCGTTGGTTTTATTAAAGGAACATCATGAACGAGCGTCGCGCTTTAGGATTAGGTTTATCCGCTGTACTACTCTGGTCGACCGTAGCTACCGCTTTCAAACTCACATTAGCTGAGTTCACTCCCATTCAAATGCTCACTGTTGCCAGCATAGTGTCAGCCCTTGCGCTCACCGTGATATGTGCCGTATCAGGTAAGTTGAAGCTGTTATCAAGTACTTTTCTTTCCAACCCTTGGTACTACCTATTACTGGGGCTTATCAACCCATTAGCTTACTACATTATTTTGTTTAAAGCCTATGACTTGCTCCCTGCCTCTCAGGCTCAAGCCATTAACTACAGTTGGGCAATCACGTTAACCTTAATGGCCGCGGTTTTCCTTGGACAAAAAATCCGTAAGAAAGATTGGATTGCTTGTACTTTCAGTTACATCGGCGTCATTGTTATCGCGACTAAAGGTGATGTACTCGAAATGAATTTCGATAGTCCACTAGGGGTAGGTTTGGCCTTGTTATCCACTCTGCTTTGGGCGGGTTACTGGATTCTCAACGCGAAGAACAAAGCGGATCCTGTAGTTGGGGTACTTCTGGGCTTCTTAGTGGCAATCCCGTTTGCCGTAGGATTAACCCTCTTTGAAGGTGAAAGCTTTGCGCAAGTAACGACTAAAGGTTGGTTAGCGGTCACTTACGTTGGGCTATTTGAAATGGGAGTCACGTTTGTCTTGTGGCTAAGTGCACTGAAAGCAACCGAGAACACCGCTCGTATCAGTAACCTAATCTTCGCTTCACCGTTTATCTCACTCATGCTATTGGCCACCATTATTGGTGAACAGATTCATCCAACAACACTTATTGGCTTAATGCTGATTATCACTGGTCTAGTGATCCAACAGATCAAAATTGGTAAAAAAGATCAGGCCAAGCAAGCCACTTAACATCTTGTTAACTTGCCTGTCAGCCATTAAATAGTTGATAGGCAAGTTCACTACCTTGCCCTCTCACACCATCAATTTTTGACGCCAGCCCTGGTGATGCATGCAGTGCCTGCGCCGCTTTACTATTGGCCAGATAGTTCTGTTTTTCTGCCTCATCAAACATGTTGTCCCAACGATGATGAGCATCTCGAGCTAGATACATTAAGCAAGCTAAACGTTTTGATTCGACCGCTTTTGCCGGGTGATTAACGTTAGCGATTGCATCCACTAGCTGATTTGGAAACATCCAGCTTTCTGCTAAAGCCGCACCTAACTGCTGTGCGTCCACACCTAATAATTCTCGCTGCACGACAGCAGGGTTTTCTCCGTTGGAGATTCGATGGCTAATTATGACTGCTTTCTCTGGCTCAAGAGTGTGAATCATCAACTCGCCGATATTGTGCAAAATGCCGGTTGAGAATGCTTCATTCGGATCAAGCTTAATATCTTTGGCTATCGTGCTTGCAATGGTCGCGATTTCAAACGTACCAGCCCAATAGTCCTTTATATTGAGCGTTTCTATTTTGGGGAAAGTCGAAGCAAGAATCGAAGAAGAAATAAGGTTACGGATGGCACCGACACCTATTCGAACAATGGCATCGTTAATATTGGAAATACCTTTAATGCCACCGAATTGGGCAGAGTTCGCCATCCTGAGCACTCTTGCCAACAACACCTGATCCATCGCCATTTTATGGGCTAACTCACCGAAATCGATCGAGTCTCGGTTCACCATTTCTAATAGCTCTTGCAGGACACTTTCAATACGTGGAAGTTCATTGATACGCGAGATCAGTGCTTGTTGACTCATAGAGGTTACTCCTTGCTCTCTTCTCCCCATTTACTATAGGACAGAAATTAACAAATAGGTCGATAAGCCTTTCATGAAGCGGGGTAACTTATTTCTTCAAGTCCTGTAACCATTGGCGTGGCGAAGTACCCGAAACATGTTGAAAAGCGCGAGAAAATCCAGAATAGCTACCATAGCCAACTTCATCCGCAACCCAGTTAAGAGGTTTGTTTTTTAGCAACAATGATTGAGCAACCGACACTCGCCACTTCTGTACATAATCCCCTGGGGTGTCACCGACAACCTGCTTAAAGGTTTCAATAAACTGAGTGCGTGACATAGCCGCCAACGAAGCCATTTCTGCAATAGTGTAGTGACGGGCAGGAAGTTGGTGAATTGTAGATACAACCGCCGCCAAACGTGGATGTGCCAGAGCCGCAAAGAGTCCCTGTTCAATCTTTTGCTCGTCAATTAGGTAGCGAAAGATCAGTGCCATTAATGCATCGCTCAGCTTATCCATCATAAATTGTTGCCCTGCAGACTCGCTATGTGACTCTTGAAATAGCATCTCGATGACTGGCGTTAAGTTTGGGGTGACTTCAAACGGAATAACGACAACGTCCGGCAACGCTGACAACAAAGGATTCACCTGCCCAGTGCGATATTCAACATTAGCGCAAACGAGATCAGCCCCCTCCTCGACGCCTTCTATCACATGCGGCGTACTACTCGGTAAGTAAATGATGCTGGGTTGAGTTAAGTGATGTGCTATCCCCAATGAACTTGCCAACTTCAACTGGCCAGCTTTAAGCACATGAAGGTGTCCTTGGATATGCGGACTCTGCTTAAACGAAGAGACACCGCATAGCTGGCCAGAATAGAAAACACCAGTGCGGATAGAGAAATGCCCCATCAATTGTGACAGCAGATCCATGTTACCTCCGAACGATTCGCGTACTTTTTAGACTTTTAGTCCCTCTATAGACCGGAAGAGTCGGCTAATTTATTTCATACAAGATAACCAAACATAGGCAAGGAGCTTGTTATGGCACGTATTAAATCAACCGGAAAAAAGCTGACTCTTATGGCAGCACTGCTCGGTACTAGTTTCCCACTAATGGCAGCAGATATAGGTATGAGTGTGGATGAGAATGATCTGGCAATCAAAGGTTATGATCCAGTCGCGTACTTTACTGACCAAGGTGCCGTGCAGGGCAACCCACAGTTTTCCGCCACCTATAAAAATGCCATTTATCACTTCGCGAGCAGTGATAACCGAGATCAATTCAAAGCGAATCCCCATGCTTTCGCCCCTCAGTATGGCGGCTACTGCGCGTTTGGCGTAGCAATGGGTAAGAAGTTTGAAACAGACCCACAAGCATGGAAAATTGAAGACGGTAAGCTTTATCTCAATCTAGACAAAACGGTACAACAGCGCTGGTTGGAGGATACTCAGGGCTTCATTCAGGATGCAAACACCAACTGGACAAGTATCAAAACAGTTGCTGCGGATAAATTATAACCCCTTCCATTTTGCTTTTTCCCTTCAATGGAAAACGGAAGAGCTTAGACTCTTCCGCTTTTTCTAATAACCCTAAAGTTATACCCATTGCCCTGCGACAAAACCGGAGCTCCAGCACCATTGGAAGTTGTAACCACCGAGCCAACCAGTTACATCCATAACTTCACCAATGAAGTATAAACCGCTAATTTGTTTACACTCCATGGTCTTAGATGAAAGATAGTTGGTGTCAACACCGCCTAAGGTTACTTCTGCTGTGCGATAGCCCTCAGTGCCATTTGGCATGATCTGCCAGTTCTCAAGAGTATGAGTAATCTCACTAAGCTGTTTGCTGTTAAATTGCTTTAATGGCTTGTCTTGCAGAACTTTTCTATCGATTAATACTTCAACCAGGCGTTTTGGCAACACCTTAGCGAGAGTGTTTTTGAGGCTCTGATTTGGATGCTTTTCAAGTGAGCGTTGCAATAACTCATCAATATCCGCTTCTGGAACAAGATTAATGCTGACCTTTTCACCTGCTTTCCAGAAAGACGAGATCTGCAATACTGAAGGACCCGATAGACCACGGTGGGTAAATAGCAACGCTTCTTTAAATACCGTCCCATCTTGCGCTGTAATTTCAGCAGGGATAGCAATGCCAGAAAGCTCAGCAAACGCTTCTTTATCTTCTTTATGCAGCGTAAATGGCACCAGGCCAGCAGTCGTCGAGATCACTTCAAGTCCAAACTGTTCGGCAATCTTATAACCAAATGGCGTCGCCCCTAGTTTCGGCATTGAAAGTCCACCCGTCGCAACCACCAACGACTTACACTCAATGACGCTGGTATTGGCATGCAGCGTAAAACCAGACTCGGTTTTTTCAATATGGTGAATATCTTGCTGATAGCGTTGACTGACACTTGGGTAATCACATTCAGCCAGCAGCATTTTCACTATGTCTTTTGAATCATAATCACCCACACAGAACAACTGACCATGGTCACGTTCTTCAAACTCAATGCCATGCTTGCTGACCATAGAGATAAAGTCCCAGTTGGTGTACTGCGACAATGCTGACTTAACAAAGTGCGGGTTTTGGCATAGGAAGTTGTTTGCAGAAACGTCATAGTTGGTGAAGTTACAGCGACCACCACCAGCAATCAGGATCTTGCGCCCCGGCTTTTTAGCATGATCAAGCACTAACGTTTTACGGCCACGCTTGCCTGCTTCTGCCGCACACATTAAACCCGCCGCACCAGCACCGATGATGACAACATCAAACTTTTCTGTCATGAACAACTACTCATAAAAAACCAATAAAAAAGGATGTGCATTACGCACATCCTTTGCAATTTGAGTCGGTATTCTAGCGATATTTAGCTAGATTGCCAATTCACCGCTTAAAGAATCATCGCTGCCAATAAAGTGACACCCAGCAATGATGTAGAAAGAATGAAGAGTTCTCGGACACGATCACACTTACCAGTAAACACTTCATCATGATGATGGTGATACTCTTTGCTCTTGATGTAATGGAAGAGACGAACTTGTTTGGTAACGTTTCCGTGCGTGGTGAAGAACCCATTACCGTCGACTTGTTGATATAGCAGAGGATGAGCTTCTCTCATAATGTAAATCAGAGAGCGAAGTGCCGTAAGATAACGCGCCATATTAACAACCGTTACCAGCATAAGTGTGAATAGAATTGTGTCAGCATTGATCATCTTTTTCTCCCTACATCTTCATGTTTGCCCAGAGAAAAAGACGATCTGCTTAGAGTGTCTCTCGCTGAAAATTATTCAGCAGGGGCATCCATAATTGAAGATGAACCTTCTTTTGCCAAAGCGGCTAGGTCTTTGTCGATGAAGAACAGCGCTTTACCGTCTTCGCCAACTAGATCCAGCTTATCTAAGATCCCTTTAAATAACTTCTCTTCCTCGTGCTGTTCTGCAACGTACCACTGTAAGAAGTTGAACGTAGAATAGTCTTGAGATGTAAACGCAACATGTGCAAGCTTATTGATCTTCTCAGTAATCATTTGCTCATGTTCAAACGTCTCGCGGAATACATCGCCTAGGCTATTGAACTCGTGCTTTGGTGCTTCAATCGCACCCAAAATTGGCATTGCACCTGTTTCACTCACATAAGTGAATAAACGCTGCATGTGCTCCATTTCTTCTACGGCGTGTGCACGTAAAAATTCAGCTGCGCCTTCGAATCCTTTGTCTTCACACCAAGCACTCATTTGTAAGTATAGATTGGATGAGAAAAATTCGAGATTAATTTGCTCATTCAATTGTTCAACCATTGCTTGAGAAAGCATTTGCTACTCCTACTAAGTCTATGAAGTTAAATTGACTATATCATGTTCGCCACCATAACACTTTGTCTAACAAATGTGGATCTGAGATCACTCCTGCAAAATTTCTTCAATCAAGGTGCTAATCTTTAAACAGACACTTACAAGGAGATAGCATTATGAGTTATCAGCATATTTTGGTTGCCATTGACCTCTCTGAAGACAGTAAATTGTTGGTCAACAAAGCAGTATCCTTGGCCAAACCTCTCGATGCCAATATTTCATTTGTTCATATCGACGTGAACTATGCAGAGCTATATACAGGCCTGATCGATATCAACTTGGCAGAAACCCAGCACCAAGCGATTGAGGCCTCTCAGAAGCAACTGCAGAACCTTGCAGAGCACGCTAATTATCCGATTAAGCACACCTTGGTAGGCAGCGGTGATCTGAACAATGAGCTGTGTGACACAATCAAAGAGTTCAACATCGACTTAGTGGTTTGTGGCCATCATCAAGACTTTTGGAGCAAACTACTCTCTTCTACGCGACAGCTTATTAATTGTTCACCTGTCGATATGTTGGTTGTACCTCTTAAAGACTGATTCAAAATCCATATTGGTATAAACTGCGCCCATAGTTTTTGATAATGAGTCTTAATCATGGGTTATCTATCGGCTGTCACTCTATTGTGGGCATTTTCATTTAGCCTGATCGGCGTCTATCTTGCTGGTCAGGTTGATTCTTGGTTCTCTGTTTTTATGCGCGTCGCTCTGGCTAGTTTGGTGTTTTTACCATTCTTAAAGTTCAAAGGCGTTGATAAAGGATTGATCGCTAAGCTGATGGTTGTGGGTGGCTGCCAGCTTGGTTTAATGTACCTATTCTATTACCAGTCTTTCCTACTACTTTCTGTACCAGAAGTTCTACTGTTTACCGTTTTCACCCCAATCTATGTCACTCTGATTTACGATCTACTCAAACGTCGTTTCTCACCTTGGTACCTAGTCACTGCATTGATCGCCGTTGCCGGTGCTGCGTTTATTAAGTTTGCAGGGATCAATGAGAACTTTGTTGCGGGTTTCTTTGTCGTGCAAGGAGCAAATATCTGTTTCGCTATTGGCCAAGTTGGCTATAAGTACCTGATGGAAAAATATGAGGTTGACCTACCTCAGCACACTATCTTTGGCTACTTCTATTTAGGCGCCTTGTGTGTTGCGACGGTCGCTTTCGCATTAAAAGGTAACTTGGACAACTTACCAACCACAACGACTCAATGGGGCGTGCTGACGTACCTAGGTTTAGTAGCATCTGGCTTGGGTTACTTTGCTTGGAACAAAGGCGCGACTATGGTCAATGCAGGTGCGCTTGCAGTGATGAATAACGCTTTAGTACCTGCTGGCCTTATCGTCAACATCGTAATTTGGAACCGAGACGTAGATATTGTTCAACTGAGCATTGGCGGTGCTATCATCTTACTTTCCCTTTGGGTTAATGAAACCTGGATTAAGCGTAAGGTTGAGCAAAGCTACCAATCGGCTGCATAAACAAAAAAACGCTCTCCAATTGGAGAGCGTTTTTTTATAAAGGTTTGCTTAGTGCAAGTTCGCACCTTGGCAGGCTGAATCCTCTTGCGGAATTATCGCCAGTTGCTGCTTAGAGTATTCAATACTCGCTTCAAGCTTTCTTTGTTTCTTCAACAACTTATTTTGCTTTTTCGCCAACTTAATCAGCTTCTTCTGCTGCTTAAATTGCTTCTTCGCCGCCTTTTTCGCTTTCTTAATCGCTTTTTTGTCTACTAACTCAAATGCGTTAGATTCTAAGCTCTCTGCAAGAACCACAGGCTTTTGCTGCTGAGCTTTGTGCTTCACGCGATCAACAATGCGTCGTACAGCTTCTGCTTTTTGTGATGACTGCTGAGTTTTAGGTAGAGCTTCAACCAATAAGCCACACTTCTGTTGCTCACTGATCGGTTTATCTTGGCAAGATTGAGGAGGAATAGCTGCTGGTTTACATAGATTGGCATTGTCAGATGACGAGCGCGCACATGAACGACAAACAAACTTCGGTTCAACAACTAGGCGATGAATATCCCCTAAATTTTCGGCAATTTGCTTGCGATTCATCTTACAAAGACGTTTAGCCACACTACTACTCCAGCTAAGAATACGAATAGTTCTTAGTAAGATATACCCGCTAATTGACCAATACGCAAGCTTTAAAAGTCGCTACTAAATACAGTATGCGCTAAGTCATTGATGCGTTGACATAAACATCAAATCGATTCTTTTTCGTCTCAATCACCATGGACGGTTTCTTTTCATCGAGCCAATTTGCATAGTCTGGTCGTTTAACCACGACCCTCTTACTCGCTAAGGCTAAAGCGGGCTCTAATAGACCATCTGCATCAAGATCGGCACCGACTAAAGACTGAAAGACTCGCATTTCCTTTTTAACCAACGCGCTCTTCTTTTTGTTCTCTGGATGTGGGTACATAGGATCTAAATAGACTATATCTGGCTTAACAAAGTTTACATCACTCGCTAAGTCATTAAGTGCATTTAAGCTTGATGCGTGAATCAGTGACATACGTTCACTCACCCATGAACCTATTTCAGCATCTTGCTTAGCGCGCTCCAAACCATCATCCAGTAGAGCAGCAACCACAGGGTGACGCTCGACCATTTGGACCTTACAACCCAGCGACGCGAGAACAAATGCATCTCGACCAAGCCCAGCAGTTCCATCCAAAATAGTCGGTGTCGTGCCTTTATTTAGGCCCGCGGCTTTGGCTATAGCTTGGCCTTTACCACCACCAAATTTACGGCGATGGGCCACCGCCCCACCAGCTAGGTCAACAAATATCGCACCAAGCTTTGGTTCATCTAGCTTACGTAGTTCCAACTGCTGCTCAGTCAATACCAAAGCAAACGGGCTATCTTCACTGTGGGTTAACCCCCAGCGTTGAGTGAGCTGTTGAAAACGGTCTAATTGAGTTGAGTCTTCACATTGAAGTTGTAGTTGCACGGAGTGCTCCAAAGCCTTGTAACAATAAGAGTGCGCAGTGTACTGGATTTTCGATTGGGGTACTAAGATTTCTATTTTAGCAGCAGCTCTTCAACGAGGTCCGCCAATGGTTTCGGTTTACCAATAATATAACCTTGCGCGTAATCGACATCTAACTCCATGAGCTGCTCAATAATTCGCGTATTTTCAACAAACTCAGCCACGGTCTTCTTACCCATCTGGCGCGCCAAATCGTTAATAGAACGAACCATAAGGTGATCCATCTCGTTGACATCAATATCACGTACAAACAAGCCATCAATCTTAACGATATCAACCGGTAGCTTCTTCAAATAGCCAAATGAAGAGAGCCCAGAACCAAAGTCATCCAAAGCAATGCAGCATCCTAGTTCTTTAAGCTGGCTGAAGAATTCAATCGCCTGGTTCATATTACTCATCGCGGCTGTTTCAGTGATCTCTAGGCAGATCTTATCGCAAGGCACAGAGCTATGTTGCAGCTTATCTAATAGAAAGGCGATAAACTCTTTGTTGCCCATTGAGTGACCAGATAAGTTAATTGAGCACAAGCTGAGTTTATCCAGTGCTTGAGGGTGGCAGGCAAACCAATCTAGCGTCTGCGTAACCACTTGTTTATCGAGCAAATGAGCGATGTTATAACGCTCGGACGCTGGCATAAAAATCCCAGGGGAAATGTACTCTCCCTGCGCATTTTTAATCCGAATCAGAATTTCAAAGTGCATCCCTGACTCTGAATCTTTCAAACTTAAAATTTGCTGTGCGAAAAGCTCAATCCGTTGGTTAGCCAGCGCATCATGGACTAAGTTGACGCTTTCCATTTCTTGTTCACGACGACGAAGCTCTTTGTCATCAAGACAATACAAGTTATAACGATTTCGCCCTTCTTCTTTGGCGACGTGGCAAGCCGTATCGGCCTGAGCATGAACCATTTGAGGAGACAGTGCTGTGTGGTCAATCAGTCGAATACCAATCGAGCAATTGAGACTCAGGCGAATATCCTCCCAAATAAACGGGTGCTCACTTAACGTATTGATGATCGTCGATGCCAGCTTCTTCGCATCCACTTCAGTACAGTCTTTAAGTAGTATCGCAAACTCATCTCCGCCCATCCGAGCAAGCACGGTATTATACGGAAGCACTTCCTCAAGCATACTGGCACAAAACTGTATCGCCGCGTCTCCTGCTTCATGCCCAGCGGTATCATTAAGAACTTTAAGCTGGTCTAGGTCGATATAAAGCATCGCATGAGTCCGCGTATAGCTTGCGACTTCTTTTAATGCTTTAGTCAATTCAGTTTCGAAGTAGTTACGACTATAAGTGCCCGTCAGCAAGTCATGTTCTGCTTGGTATTGAAGTTGTTCTGAGAGCTTTTTCGTCGCGGTAACATCTTCACCAACAATGAGTAGGTGCCCTGATTCCGCCAGTGGACGAATATTCTCCCGAATCCACACGGTATGACCTTCAGAATGGCGATATTCGATTTCTCTGCGCCATACACCTTGTAGAGCCTGCTTAGGCTGTAATAATACTTGGCGTGGAATTATCGCATCACTGTGCAAATAGAATTCACGCAGTCGGTGCCCAAACAGTTGCTCAGATTTATAACCGAGAAGCTGCTCGGCAAATTGGTTTACTTGTTGAATACGATTTTGGTCGTCAAGCGTCAGCATCATCACGGGTTGCTGATCGTAATAGTGACTCAGGTTTACTTCTCGCTGGAACAATCGTTCTTCTGTGATTTTACGAGAAGTAATATCACGAGCTTCAAGTAAGTACTGCTTATGGCTGTTGAGAGAAGGGATTGGCTTAAGCGATAGCTCTAAGACCATCGAGCCATGTTCTGCATGCCAAATTTCTGCCTCAAACTGGGCTATAGAATCAAAGGTTTCCTCAGTGAAATACTGTTTGATTAACTGAGCAGCTTCCACTTCCCAGTGGTGATGTTGCCAGATTGGGCGTTCAACACTGAAGTTTTGGTCATAGAGAAGATCTTGTAGCTTACGGTTGCTCGATGTGACGGTACCATTTTCATCCAATACCCCGATGAAGTGATAGCTCTGGTCAAACACCATTTCGATCAACGTTTGGCTCTCTTTAGCCAATTGTTCGCTACGTTTAATACGGCTTAAGTAGTAAACCAGAACTAGAATTACGACGGAAAGAAAGGCTACGACGCTACCAACCACCTTAAGCTCTTGCTGATAACGCTGAGCAAAACTTAAAGGTTTATTAAAAATAACGGAGGTTGCCTCCCCTTCAATGCCAAGCCCCCATTTGAGGACGGCTTGATAGTCGAGCTTTATTTCTGGTAAACCAACTTCAACTTTGGGTAGTGGCTTATTTGGATTATTGAGAACCTCCAACAACATACTTGCTGTTTGCTGGCCGTGCATTTGACCACTCTGTATGACCCCGCCGATTGCACCATAACCCAAGCCTAAATCATGCACCATATAGATTGGCGCATTCGAAGCCTCATTTAACCGCTTCCATTGCTCAACATCGGTTCGAACTGTGCCGTCCTTATCACGATAATAAACCCAAAATAGAACGCTATTATCTTTATCTAATCCAGCGACCAGATCTAACAATTGATTGTAGTCGTCAGGTACCACCGAAATAACTTTGTCTTGATATTGTGGGTAGTTGTTTAGGAAGGCTTTGACTTGGCTGCGAACCGCTTCACCAGTTACCGAGTGATCACTTACTATATGGATCGAGTCAAGGTTAGGCTGAAGACGCTCAATCAAAGAAATATTACTGTAGAGGTCAATATCTTCAATAACACCTGTCGCCAGCAAACCAGTATGTAGCTTAGGCGAATAGTTGTTGATACCGCCGAAGATGACAGGAGTATTCTCTATTAAGGGAGACAGTTTTTGCACCAACGCAAGCGCATTATTGTCACTCACCACAATTGCGCGAAACTTCTCTTGCTCAAATTTGGTTTTATAGAGAAGGTACAGCTGGTCTAAATAGGCTTCACTTTGTGAGCGTTTAGTATCTAAGTAGAGTACTCGGGTTGGAATCCCCGCTGTTTTTATTTCTGCATCTAGCCCTTTTTGAAAGGTATCCGTCCAGAAAAAACCTTGATGGTAAGAATGTACCACCAACACATCCCGATCATCAGCTATGACAAACATGCTGGTTAAAGCAGACAGAAGAACAAGGCAAAAACGCAGCAAATTTAAGTCTCGATATCTAGGGTGTGTAGGTATAATTGTATCATTAACGGTGATAATTTGTACTTATTCCATAGTGTTAACGTGAACCATAAGGATTTCTATGCACAGTCAAAATGTAAAATTGGATGATCTCGATAAAGCGATTCTTAAGACATTAATGGAAGATGCACGTACCCCGTATGCGGAGATGGCGAAACAATTTGAAGTCAGTCCAGCGACCATTCACGTTCGAATAGAGAAGATGAGAGCCGGAGATATTATTCAAGGGACAGAAGTAATTGTAGACACCAAGAAACTTGGCTACGACGTATG
This sequence comes from Vibrio sp. TBV020, assembly GCF_046056895.1. Classification (NCBI taxonomy): domain Bacteria; kingdom Pseudomonadati; phylum Pseudomonadota; class Gammaproteobacteria; order Vibrionales; family Vibrionaceae; genus Vibrio; species Vibrio sp. TBV020. Next base: position 148,293 of record NZ_JBEEAQ010000003.1, read on the forward strand.
TTGTTTTATTGGTATCAACCTAAATGCAGCACGCGACTATCACTCCGCACTTGAAAAACTCAATGCACTCGAAGAGGTAGTGGAAGCCTACTATACAACCGGGGCATACAATATCTTTGTAAAGTTGATGTGTCGCTCAATTGAAGAGTTGCAATATGTGCTTATTGATAAGTTACAAGCGATTGATGAAGTGCAGTCAACTGAGACACTTATATCTCTACAAAATCCTATCAACCGTAACGTTAACCCATAAAAAAACTCGCCGTAGCGAGTTTTTTTAAATCAGTAATCTATTTTGATGCAAGGTATTGTTTTAAATCTTCGACCGAGATGCCTTGTTCAGCAATCTCCTTTGCCAATGATTCCACTCGTTCACCTTTACGAGATTCAACCACTTGTTGAAACTGATAAATCATATCACGCAATACAGGCAGTGGGAGTTGCTTTGCTGCACTTTGAATACGCTCTGCACTCTGGTTTCCCAGTTCATTCAACACTTTCCCAAACATGATCTTTTCTGGAGCGTCGTCTAACTGCTCCATAACACGAGCCATCTCGTATGCTGTCATTGACATCGTTGTGATTTATCCACAGATTTCGATAAAAGGAGTTTAAATATACAGCGTTTTATTAGTTTAGAAAAGTGCAAATAGAGTCCTTAAGCAACAGCGTAGTGCCAGTTTCTACCTGACTTTGACCACAAAATCATAAGTGCTGGCATCACAATCAGCATTAGTGTGGCAATCATGACCTGAGGCTCCATCCCTAATCGTTGAACAGTGCCTACCACCAAGCCTGAGCCACTCATTTGGAACAAACCAAGGAGAGCCGCAGCTGTACCTGCTTTATCACCAAATGGCGCAAGCGCTTTACCTGCAGCCGCACCTAGAATCCATGCAAAGCCCACTGATGACATAAAGATAGGTAGCATGAAAGCGAATGGGGTTGCCTGCGTCATTAGCATTAACATCACTACACCAGCCAAGGCTAAGGTTACAATGCCTACAGTTAGTGCCCAGTGGGTGCCAAACTTATCCATAAACTTTGGTGCACTCATACAAGCAACGATGTTGATAGCCGCATTAATACCAAACCAAAACGTAAATTCGTTCATACTCAAACCTAGGTTCTCCATAAGAACAACCGGCGCTGACGTAACGTATCCAAGAATCACCGCCATCGCTAACATGCACAATGAGGCATGAAATAGGAATGAAGGCGTCTTCACAACATCAAGATATCGGTTAAGTTTGAATACCGGCTCTTTGCTCATTTCTGGGTTGGTTTCTTTTAGACTCGTCCATAAGAAAATCAGAACAATCGCAGCAAATCCTGCCATAAAGCTGAAGTTTGAGCGCCAGCCGAACTGTTGTGTTAACCAACTACCAAGAATTGGTGCTAATGCAGGAATAAAACAGATCGCGCCATTAAGGTAGCTAATCATCTTACCGCTTTTCTGTGGACCAAAAAGATCGCGAACTGTTGCAAAGGCTGCTACCGATGTCGCGCACGCACCTAAGCCCTGTAGCAATCGAGCTGCCAGCATCCATTCAATGTTTTGAGCGCTCCACGCCAATAAAGCACTCACTGCATAGATGCTCACGCCTCCCAATGCAACAGTTCGACGTCCGAGTTTATCCGCTAAAGGTCCAGCAAATAACTGCCCGATACCCATAGCAAATAGAAACCAGGTAATCGTATCTTGTGCTAACGCGTGTTCCACGTGAAACGTTGAAGAGATCATAGGCAAAGCTGGCAAGTAAATGTCTATCGCTAAAGGGCTAAATAGAACCAGCAGTGTCAATAACACTAACTGTTGTTTTTTCGGTTGGTATTGGTTTGCCGTTTGCACTTACTACTCCGCAGCACTAGATGAATTTGGCGATATGGTAAGCTAAACTAGATATGCCATCCAATGACGTATTGTCATCAAAGTTATTCTCTAAAGGAATTTCTAATGAACATTGAAAAGCTCGCTCGCATTGACCTTAACTTACTGGTTTGCCTACGCGTATTGATAGAAGAATTAAACGTAACACGCGCAGCCCACCGTCTTTGTTTAAGCCAATCCGCCGTGAGTAAGAACCTTGCAAAACTTCGGACACAGTTTGATGATGCTCTGTTTGTCCGCCATGCACATGGATTAAAGCCAACACCAAAAGCACTGTTTCTAAAACCCAAACTGGACATCCTGATCCATCAGCTAGAACAGCTCACTCAACCTGAAGAGTTTTCACCAAGCTCCAGTGACTATCGCTACCAAATAGCCGCCGTTGAAAGTGTCTATCCTCTGATACTACCTCACTTCTTACCCGCTATTTTCAAACGAGCCCCGGGAGTGACAATTGCTACTCACGCATGGGCAGAAGAAACATTTCGCCAGATTCAGCGCGGAGAAATCGATCTCGGTATTACAGGTAAAGATATTGATATCAACGATGCAAAGCTTACGATGCTGCCGCCAAGTGATATTTGTGAACAAGAGATCTACCGAGATAACCAAATGTGTCTCGTCAGAAAAGACCATCCAGCACTTAATCAAAACTGGAACCTAGAAAACTATTTGGCCCAGCGTCATGTACAAGTTAGGTGCGATGGAAATGAGCGTTGGTTACTTGATTATCGACTAGCTGACTACGGTAAAGAGCGTGATATCGCAATCACAGTCCCCGACTTTAACAGTGCTGCTAGCTTATGTTCTTACACAGATTTTGTCTTTACCGCCCCGAGCCATTTCGTCAAGTTAGCGTCTAAGCAACTTGATCTAACGGTGTTGCCTCTTCCAATGGAGTTTCCTCCTATGGCCTACACCTTATTTTGGCATCGCGATCGAGAAACCGACCCAGCACTCTCTTGGCTACGTCAGATAATAAAAGATAAAACCGCAGCATTGAGATAGTTTGCAGGCTGACGGTAAAAAGAGTAGCTTATTCACATCGTCCAGGTGGCATAACGACCGTTGTCATGGACGCCATAACCATAATGAAGGATTACCACAGATGCTAACTAATACTGAGCAACGCATTAATGCGATTCGCGAGTGGCTTGCACAAAATAATATTGATGCCCTACTAGTACCTCATGAAGATGAATACTTAGGTGAGTACGTTCCAGCCCAAAATGAACGATTACATTGGCTAACTGGCTTTACAGGGTCAGCTGGCGCTGCAGTCATCAGCCAAGATAAAGCAGCGATTTTTGTTGATGGTCGCTACACCGTGCAAGTAACTAAAGAAGTACCAGCAGCTCAGTTTGAATACCGTCATTTAATCGAAGAGCCAGCACTAGATTGGATTGTTCAGCAACTACCAGCCAACAGCAAGGTTGCTATCGACCCACGAATGCACAACGCAAATTGGCTTAACCAAGCACAAGCAAAGTTAGCAAGTAAACACGAACTGATCATACTCGAGAGCAATCCAATTGATCAGCTTTGGCATGACCGCCCTACGCCAGTTGTTTCAGATGTTATCTTGATGCCAACCGAGTCAACAGGTCAATCAAGTGAAAGCAAACGTACAGAAATCGCTAAGCTTGTTGCCGACACTGGCGCTGATAGTGCCGTTATCACGGCGCTTGATTCAATCTGCTGGCTATTGAACATTCGTGGATTGGACGTATCTCGTCTACCAGTATTGTTATCACACGTTATCTTACACAGCGACTCAAGCGTCGAGTTCTTCTTGGACCCAGCACGAATTCCAAACGAATTTAATGGCCATGTGGGCGGTGGTGTTGAAGTTCATCACCCTGATTCTTTAAAGCAACGACTAGAAGCTTTACAAGGCAAGAAAGTACTAGTAGATCCAGTAACATCGAATGCTTGGTTTAAGCTTGTACTACAAAATAGTGGTGCTGAAGTAGTTAGCCAAGCGGATCCATGCTTAATGCCGAAAGCGGCCAAGAACTCTGTAGAAATTGCAGGCATGAAAGCATGTCATGTCCGTGATGGCGCAGCGATGGTTAGCTTCCTTTCATGGCTTGATGCTGAAGTTGCAAATGGGCGATTACATGACGAAGCGACACTGTCTGACACACTAGAGCAATTCCGTCGTAAAGATCCGACTTTAAAAGACTTAAGCTTCGATACAATCTCTGCCGCTGGTGGCAATGCAGCGATGTGTCACTACAACCATGAGAATCAACCAGAGCCTGGAAAGCTAGAACTGAACACCCTTTACTTAGTGGATTCAGGCGGCCAGTACCTAGATGGTACAACAGACATCACACGCACCATTGCAATTGGTCAACCTAGTGAAGAGATGATTCAACAATTCACTCTCGCTTTGAAAGGCCATATTGGTATCGCACGCGCTCGCTTTCCGAAAGGTACACGTGGCTATCAGCTTGATATCTTAGCTCGCCAACATTTATGGGCTGAAGGTTTTGACTATGACCATGGTACTGGACATGGCGTTGGACACTTCTTAAGTGTTCATGAAGGTCCTCAAAGTATTTCGAAAAAGCTTATCGATGTTCCATTGGTTGAAGGTATGGTGCTATCTAACGAGCCAGGTTACTACCGTGCAGATGCATTCGGTATTCGAATTGAGAACTTAGAATTGGTTGTAGAAATTCCAACAAACGGCGACTTCCCTGTTTTAAGCTTTGAGTCTCTAACTCGTTGTCCTATCGATCAACGCAATATTAATGTCGATATGCTGACTCGACCTGAACTTGCATGGTTGAATGATTACCATGAGAAAGTGTGGAATGAAATTAGCCCGCTTGTTGAAGGCGAAGTAAAAGAGTGGCTACGAACAGCGACTCTTCCTCTAGCACACAGCTAGAAACTAGAAGCTAGAAAAAGTAGAGGGTTGACGTTTTGCGTCAACCCTCTTTGTTTACCTATGTTTCACGTGAAACATAGTGATGATCGATTTGGTTATCTACTATCTAACCAGAATACGCCGAATGCCAGTCTCGCCATACTGGGTCAAAACCTTTCGCTCGAATCATATCTTCGACGGAACCAGCACTTCTCTCATCACTGATCTCAAACTGTTCGAGCTCGACATCATCCATCGCGTAACCACCCGGCTGAGTTTTCGAAGCAGCAGACATACTCGTTATCCCTAAAGGCAGAGCATTGTCTCTAAACTTCGGCGATTCACGTGTCGATAATGACAACTCCACTTCTGGATTCAATAAACGATAAGCACAAATCAATTGAACAAGCTGTTTGTCCGTCATGACCGATTTCGGTTGAAGTGCTCCTTCACACGGACGCAGGCGTGGGAATGAAATAGAGTACCGCGTTTGCCAGTAAGTACGCTCAAGATAATCCAAGTGTGCAGCCACATAAAAACAATCTGTACGCCACTCTTCTAATCCAATCAAAGCGCCAATTCCAATCTTATCAATACCCGCTTTGGCTAAACGATCCGGCGTATCTAAGCGGTATTCAAAATCCATCTTGTTACCACGCAAATGATGTTCTGCGTACGTTGATGGATGATAAGTTTCTTGATAAACCATCACAGCATCCAAGCCCAATGTCTTAAGTTCAGCGTACTCGCCTTGCTCAAGCGGCTGCACTTCCATCGCTAAATAGTTAAAGCGTTGTTTAATCATTGGCACCATTTCGCGGAAGTATTTCATTCCAACTTTGGTTTCGTGCTCACCGGTAACCAACAACACGCTATCGAACTTCATACGTTTGATCGCTTCTACTTCCGCAGATACTTCCTGCTTATTTAGAGTACGACGCTTGATGCGGTTCTCCATCGAGAAGCCACAATAAGTACAAGCATTGGCACACAAATTCGATAGGTACAATGGAATATAAAGCGACATGGTATTGCCAAAACGCTTACGAGTTGCCGAGTAAGACAACTGCGCCATCTGCTCTAAATAAGGTTCTGCAGCTGGAGAGATCAATGCTTTAAAATCTTCCAAATCACGCTTGGGTTTATTCAATGCCCGTTCAACGTCTTGTGCCGTTTTAGCATAGATCGACATTGAAATGTCATCCCAGTTGAGCTGTTTAAATTGCTCGACGAAGCTCATGTTTTCCTCGCTTAGAACTTATAGCTCATCTAGGAATGAAGTTAATGGACTCGACGCAACTGCGTGGGACACCTTACCAGCAAGACCCGCTTCATAAGCCATACGTCCTGACTCTACTGCCAACTTGAATGCTTTGGCCATAGCTACTGGGTCACTCGAAGCTGCAATTGCAGTATTGACGAGAACAGCGTCAGCCCCCATTTCCATCGCTCTCGCCGCGTGTGATGGCGCACCAATACCAGCATCCACGACTACAGGCACATTTGCTTGGTCAATAATGATTTCGAGGAAGTCATGAGACGCAATTCCCTTGTTTGAACCGATCGGAGCACCCAACGGCATAACAGCGGCACAGCCAACCTCTTCAAGGCGCTTACACAAAACAGGGTCTGCGTGACAGTAAGGAAGCACAATAAATCCCTCTCGAACCAGTTGTTCTGCAGCAGCAAGTGTTTCAATTGGGTCCGGCATTAAGTACTTAGGGTCTGGGTGAATTTCCAATTTTAGCCAATTAGTTCCCAGCGCTTCTCGTGCCAGATGCGCAGCAAACACTGCGTCTTTGGCGTTCTTAGCTCCAGAGGTATTCGGCAGTAAGTTAACACCCGCTTGTACTAACGGCAGCAAAATATCATCTTGCTGGTCATTAACATCCACGCGCTTTAACGCCATCGTTGCGAGTTGAGAGCCTGATACTTGAATTGCTTCTGCCATTAACTGGCTGTTGGCAAACTTACCTGTTCCAGTGAACAGCCTTGATTCGAATTGTTTATCACCAATTTTAAGCATCGACTTTAACCCCCTGCGATCGCTTGAAACAAAGAGATACTATCTCCCTGTGAAAGTACTGTGCTAGCCCACTCACTGCGCGGCACAACGTTATTGTTAATTGCAAAAACACAGCCCATTTCAGGCAACTCAAATTGACTAATGATTTGCTGTAGATTCGATTCACTGGAAACTTGATGTGATTGTTCATTGATTACAATGGTGATCATATCTAAGTCGACAGAGTTCATCTGTGTTGCTTGTTGTTCTGATAATGTCATTGCTTCCAAATCTCTTAATTCCGACCAATATTTCTAAGCCGTCCATCCACATAAACAGATAGTTTGGACATGTTGTTTACTTAGCGATTTCGCTGAACTTAAGCACATACTTTGCACTGCTTGTCTTTGCTTATCGCCATGGCTTGCCACTGCATTTTCAATCCATCAAACAGATGTAACTTTCCAGTCTCGACATAAAACTTTCCGGTTGCCAGTTTTTGAATTGCAGCTAACGCTTGGTAATTCCCAAGGGTGCCTACCACCGGGCCGACAACTCCGTTCTCACTGCACTTTTTAGTTTGAGGTAATTCATCGAATGGGTATACACAGCGGTAACAAGCTTCACTCTCAGCTTCTTGTTTAATTGATGCTTTATAATCAAAGACAGCGAATTGCCCTTGCCAACCAATTGCTGCAGCAGAAATGAGCGGCGTATTTTGTTCAAAACACACTTGGTTAATCAGCTGACGAGTTGGCATATTGTCTGTGCAATCCAACACCACATCAGCCAACATGACCTCGAGCTGAAGCTGTGCTTTGTCTAATCGTTTATTGAGAGCACGTACTTGAACCATCGAATTAAGTTCAAAGAGCTGCTTTACGGTAGCTTCTGTTTTTGGGACTTGAAGGTCTTGTTCGCGATAAATGACCTGGCGTTGCAAGTTGCTGCTATCAACCTCATCATCATCGACTACGACTAACTTACCAACACCCGCCGATGCCAAGTACAAACTCGCTGCGCTCCCTAACCCACCACAACCGATGATTAGCACATGCGACTTGCTCAACCGCTCTTGCCCACTTTCGCCAATTTCTGGCAGAGCAACTTGGCGTTGATAGCGAAGGAACTGTTTATCAGTGAGCATGTTCGCCTCTATTGGTATCCACTAATTCACTATTCTGATCAGTAAACATTAGCTGTCTTTCCTTCATCAGTTGTGCAAAAAAATTAATGACGGACTGAGGTGATTCTGCCAACGTGATAGCACGCACGACTGCCAAACTAGAAACACCAGTTTGCCAAACTTGGTCAGCATTCGATTGGTCAATACCACCAATCGCGACCGTCGGAAAGCCGAGTACATCCCCACTGACGACTTCATCTTTTGAAGGAGAGAAAGCAGACTCTGTGTTTCCATAAGGAATGCTATCAATCAACTTTTGATACAATGCCAAGCGCACTAGGCCCTGTGGTTTCGATGGCATCTGTTTTGTGGTGGTTGGGAATATATGCCCTAACGCGATGTAACTAGGATGAATTTGTACGATGCGCAACAGCTCATAATAGCCATGAGTAGAAAGACCAAGACGAATACCGGCGTTAGTTAGTTGAGCTAGATTCGACTCCTCTATATCTTCTTGCCCTAAATGAACACCATAAGCACCATGCTTGATTGCAAGTTGCCAGTAGTCATTGATAAACACTTGCGCTTGGTACTGACGACCCAGCTCAATTGCTCGAATGATCTGTTGTTCTAAGTCAGCTTGTTGTGGATTCTTGATTCGTAATTGAATAGTGTTGATACCTAAAGGCAGCAAACGCTCTATCCAAGCAACATCATCCACTACAGGGTATAACCCTAAACTCTGCTTAGTCAGAGTTGGAAAGCTGACGGTTTCTCCTTGTGCTGACCAGCCAACTTGAATACCCAGTCGTTCATCTTCCAGAACCGGTGTTGGGAAATCATCGAATTGACAAACCCACAAAGTAGATCGTTCATCCTGTAAACTGCCATCCACAAGTGTTTCACGTGAAACATTCCCATGTTGCGTTGTCATTCCTCGAGCAAGTGTTAGTGCGTCTTCAATAGGGAAATCGAGTATTGTCAGCGTTACTACCCAAGCAAGGTGATGCTCTGGCACAAATGTTGTGTTTCGTTGAGACGTAACGGAAAGCGCTCTCACTTCATCGTTAATTGGATGACGCCATATATCAAGTTGAAGCTCTTCGTCCTTTTCACAAGACGCCTGACGATCGACAATACCGATATAAATATTATCCGAAGGCTGGTTTGCACTTTCTTCTACCGATAAACCAGAACGGTAATAAAGCGTCAGTAAGCTCTCAGGATCAGAGTCATACCCATCAATGAGGTCGGTAGTTAAATATGTAATCTGTTGGTCGCGAACAAGCTGAATAGATTGAGTTGGGCTCACACCCAACTCAATGTCTTCAATGCTAAAACCCTGTTCTTTCGCCAACAACAAACATTGTTGAACTAAGCCTGTTAATTCAATCAATGATGACGGAATAAGGATTTTGCTCATTAGTCACTTACCTCGGCATGTGCTGCTGGGTGGTATAACTCAGAGCCCGTTTCTCTGAACTCTTGCGATTTTTTACGCATTCCCTCAAGTGGGTCATCTAGCATCTTGATAGAGATAGCTTGGTCCGCAGCTACTTGTTCAGTGTCTTTCGCGTACTCACGAGCCTCTTGTGAAATCTTCATTGAACAGAACTTTGGTCCACACATTGAACAGAAGTGTGCAACCTTTCCTGACTCTTGAGGTAGAGTTTCATCATGGAAAGCGCGAGCAGTGTCTGGGTCAAGTGACAAGTTGAATTGGTCTTCCCAACGGAATTCGAAACGTGCTTTAGAAAGGGCATTGTCACGAACTTGCGCACCAGGGTGTCCCTTCGCCAGATCAGCGGCATGGGCAGCAAGCTTGTAGGTAATCATGCCTACTTTAACGTCTTCTTTGTTTGGTAAGCCAAGATGCTCTTTTGGTGTTACGTAGCAAAGCATCGCACAGCCATACCAGCCAATCATGGCTGCACCAATACCTGAAGTAATATGGTCGTAGCCAGGCGCAACATCTGTAGTCAGTGGACCAAGCGTGTAGAAAGGCGCTTCATGACAGTGCTCTAGTTGCTCTTCCATGTTCTCTTTGATCATGTGCATTGGAACATGACCAGGGCCTTCGATAATAACCTGTACGTCGTATTCCCACGCAATCTTGGTCAATTCACCAAGAGTACGAAGCTCTGCAAATTGAGCTTCGTCATTTGCATCTGCAACCGAACCAGGACGCAGGCCATCACCGAGAGAAAGAGCCACATCATACTTAGCACAGATTTCACAGATCTCTCGGAAGTGGGTGTATAAGAAACTTTCTTGGTGATGCGCTAAACACCATTTCGCGATGATAGAACCGCCGCGAGAAACGATGCCAGTAACGCGTTTTGCTGTCATTGGGACATAGCGAAGTAGTAATCCAGCATGGATAGTGAAGTAATCCACACCCTGCTCTGCTTGCTCAATCAGAGTATCTCGCATTACTTCCCAGTTAAGGTTCTCCGCAACGCCATTCACTTTCTCAAGCGCTTGATACATTGGTACGGTACCGATCGGCACTGGACTATTACGTAGGATCCACTCACGGGTTTCGTGGATGTTACGCCCAGTAGAGAGATCCATAACAGTATCGCCACCCCAGCGTGTCGCCCACACTAGTTTCTCAACTTCTTCCTCAATAGAAGACGTAACCGATGAGTTACCGATATTGGCGTTCACCTTAACCAAAAAGTTGCGTCCAATGATCATTGGTTCGGATTCTGGGTGGTTGATATTAGAAGGAATAATCGCGCGACCTTCAGCGACTTCTTTACGCACAAACTCGGCGGTAATGTCTTTAGGAAGATTTGCTCCGAAGCTTTGACCCGGGTGTTGTTGATTCAGCACTTCATCACGGTATTGAGCACGCCCCATATTTTCACGCAGGGCAATGTATTCCATTTCTGGGGTAATAATGCCTTTACGAGCGTAGTGTAACTGGGTAACACACTGGCCATCTTTAGCACGTCGAATACGTGGTAGATTACCGTAACGAAGATCGTCTAGCGTCTCGTCTTCTAAGCGTTCCTTGGTGTATACCGAGCTCACCTCGTTAAGTAACTCAGTATCAGCACGCTCTTCAATCCACCCTTCTCTGAGCTTAGGTAAGCCACTGTAAAGGTCTATGGTGTGTTCTGGGTCTGTGTATACACCTGAAGTATCATAAACGCGTACTGGCTCGTTAGGTTCGAAAATAGGCGCTTCTTTTGTACCCCCGATAAGGCTGTCAGCGAGTGATATTTCGCGCATCGGTACGCGAATATCTGAGCGTGAGCCTTCTACATAAACCTTACTTGAGTTTGGGTACGGATGTACCGAGAGTGTATCAATGAACTGTTTTGCTTCCAGTCTCGCTTGCTTGCGATTCGACATAGCATTTTTCCTTGCTTTGTTATTCTTAGATAAAAAGTATTTGGATAAAAATGCTTGGCGGAAAGATGCGACAAGAGGTATCGATATACCACAGCTACAAAGGCTATAACCAGTATCGATTAAGAATAGAAAACCTGTAGAAAACAGGTCTAGATATCTTCTCTTGTTCCCTTCGCAGATATTAATCTGATCAGGTTCAACGGATCCCGAATTAACGGTCTCAGCCTTAAGGCACTCCGACAAGTAAAGCGAGTATATAAAATCAGCTTGGGTAAACCAAGTCGACTTACATAAATATTGGTAGTTTTTTGAACAACCTTAGCTTTTAATTAACAGTTGAAAGCCAATCCATGCAGCAGAGATACTAAGCACGACATTGAGAAGTACATTCAGTCCCATCTTAAAAAACGCACCTTGCTGCATAAGAAGAACATTATCCATTGAGAATGTTGAAAAGGTTGTCAGTGCTCCAAGGAAGCCCAGTCCTATGATTTGGCGCCAAGGTTCAGTAGCTAACATCTCGTTCTCGAATGCAGCAATAAGAAGACCCATGATAAAAGAGCCAACAACGTTTACTGTTAACGTTCCATATGGAAATCCACGCCCCAATAAAAGTGCACACATCTCTGCTACCAAATACCGAGAGCACGCACCAAAGGCTCCACCAATAGCAATGAAACCCAAAATAGAAAGCTGTCCCATCATTTACTCCAATTGAAATCTTGCTACATTTTAGCGGCGAAAAGTCATTTTTGACTCACTTAAATCAATAAATAGCCTAATAAAGTACAAGAAAATTTAAAAGTTACAGGTGTCACTTAACTTCAATATAACCCATCAGGCCAGTTTTCATATGTTCAATGACATGGCAGTGGTACATCCAACGCCCAAGGTTATCAGCAACAAATGCGGCTTTGGCACTGCCGTTTTTACCAAGCAGAACCGTATCTGTATGAAAAGGTTCTGCCACCCTCTTACCATCCAACTCAAGTACAGTGAAAGTATGACCATGAATATGAATTGGATGATGGTACTGAGTAACATTCTTTAGGTTAAATATATAAGTTTTACCGTACTGAAGTGTAGCTAGCGGTGCTGGAATATTGTCCTTACTCATCCCTTCCCATGCTCGCTTGTTAGTTAACCAGAATTTAGGCATCGATTTACCATCTTTTCCGATAGGACTAATTGCTCCCTCCCACTCGAAAACAAAATCAATAGACTCAGCATTGATAAGATCAAGATCTGGTACCGGGTTGAGCGGAAGCAAAGGGATCGCTTGGCGATCATCTAGATCGGAAGCGATCACATCAAATGAACACAATGGGAAGGGGAATCTTCCTTTCATTTGACGCACGTGAACACGTGCTCCTTCACTAGGAGCAATAAAAGCAATATCAACCCTCATTCCAGGCCCAATCTTATGCTGAGTAAGCTTATAAGGCGTTTTTATTGGGTTTCCATCAATAGCTACAACCCAACCTTCAACCCCTTCAAGAGCAATCGGGTAAGTAATTGTATTATCGACGTTAGCGATACGTAGACGAGTCGTACTATGAGCTTTTAATGTATATACAGGTTCATGAACGCCATTCACACTACTCCACTCACCAGGTGTTCCCATTCTGGCACTAAGACGAGGGATCATTAAGTCTTTCCAATCCCCTTGTTTATCAAGGTGCCAGTGCTTGAGCATAATCTCATGCTCTTCATCAAACTGAACTGGAATACGTTCTTCAACAATGATGAGACCTACTAAGCCCATACCTAACTGTTTTACACTATTCATGTGTGGGTGATACCAGAACGTACCTGCATCAGGAGGAGTAAAACGATAAACAAAAGTTTCACCAGGCATAATTGGAGGCTGGCTAAGAAATGGAACACCATCCATTTCAATTGGTATACGTAAACCGTGCCAATGAATCGTCGTTGGTTCCGATAGCTTGTTAGTAAAGCGAATGATGACTTCTTCACCTTGTCGGCAACGGATCGTTGGTGCAGGTATCTGGCCGTTAAAGCCTAAAACATCTGTTTTATATCCAGGGACTATTTCAGCAACAGCAGGTTCCGCTGTTAAGTCATACACATACTTCCCGTTTTCTGTACGAGACTGATGAACCGTACAGGCAGGGAGAACTGACAACGCCGAAATAGCTAAAGAAGATTGAAGAAACTGGCGACGAGATATATCCATTTTATTGCTCCTATGTTTCAGGGAACTAAAGTAGCAGATAATTAAGAATAATTCTCAATACAATGAGGTTTAAGTCTATAGATAAACAAAAAGGCCTTAGTCTTTCGACTAAGGCCTTAAATATGGCAGGTGTGGACCGGGCTGGCGCTCCAGAGATTCGAACTCCCAACACGCGCTGTTTTGGTAAGTCGGGGAATCCGCTGCTCTGCTAATTGAAGACTTCAACATCAAAAAGCAAAAAGGCTCCGGTCTTTCGACTAGAGCCTTAAATGTGGCAGGGGTGGAGAGATTCGAACTCCCAACACGCGGATTTGGAATCCGCTGCTCTGCCAATTGGAGCTACACCCCTGTAGAATCTTTCAAATTGTAGATTCGAAAAAACCTCGCTATAAGCGAGGCTTTCTAAATAAGTGGCGGAGCGGACGGGACTCGAACCCGCGACCCCCGGCGTGACAGGCCGGTATTCTAACCAACTGAACTACCGCTCCGCACTGGTTAGACCTAAAGTCTAAATTTAAAGCCTGGCGATGTCCTACTCTCACATGGGGAAGCCCCACACTACCATCGGCGCTAATTCGTTTCACTTCTGAGTTCGGCATGGAATCAGGTGGGTCCAAATCGCTATGGTCGCCAAGCAAATTCTTTAATCTGAAAAGCTGGAGTTCTTACACATTCAATGTTCTTTCTTTGAGTCCATCAAAACCCTTTGGGTGTTGTATGGTTAAGCCTCACGGGCAATTAGTACAGGTTAGCTCAACGCCTCACAACGCTTACACACCCTGCCTATCAACGTTCTAGTCTCGAACAACCCTTTAGGACCCTCAAGGGGTCAGGGAAGACTCATCTCAGGGCTCGCTTCCCGCTTAGATGCTTTCAGCGGTTATCGATTCCGAACTTAGCTACCGGGCAATGCGTCTGGCGACACAACCCGAACACCAGAGGTTCGTCCACTCCGGTCCTCTCGTACTAGGAGCAGCCCCCTTCAATCTTCCAACGCCCACGGCAGATAGGGACCGAACTGTCTCACGACGTTCTAAACCCAGCTCGCGTACCACTTTAAATGGCGAACAGCCATACCCTTGGGACCGACTTCAGCCCCAGGATGTGATGAGCCGACATCGAGGTGCCAAACACCGCCGTCGATATGAACTCTTGGGCGGTATCAGCCTGTTATCCCCGGAGTACCTTTTATCCGTTGAGCGATGGCCCTTCCATACAGAACCACCGGATCACTATGACCTGCTTTCGCACCTGCTCGAATTGTCATTCTCGCAGTCAAGCGGGCTTATGCCATTGCACTAACCTCACGATGTCCAACCGTGATTAGCCCACCTTCGTGCTCCTCCGTTACTCTTTGGGAGGAGACCGCCCCAGTCAAACTACCCACCAGGCACTGTCCGCAACCCCGATTCAGGGGTCAACGTTAGAACATCAACACTACAAGGGTGGTATTTCAAGGACGGCTCCAACGATACTGGCGTACCGTCTTCAAAGCCTCCCACCTATCCTACACATGTAGGGTCAATGTTCAGTGCCAAGCTGTAGTAAAGGTTCACGGGGTCTTTCCGTCTAGCCGCGGGTACACTGCATCTTCACAGCGATTTCAATTTCACTGAGTCTCGGGTGGAGACAGCGTGGCCATCATTACGCCATTCGTGCAGGTCGGAACTTACCCGACAAGGAATTTCGCTACCTTAGGACCGTTATAGTTACGGCCGCCGTTTACCGGGGCTTCGATCAAGAGCTTCGACCGAAGTCTAACCCCATCAATTAACCTTCCGGCACCGGGCAGGCGTCACACCGTATACGTCATCTTACGATTTTGCACAGTGCTGTGTTTTTAATAAACAGTTGCAGCCACCTGGTATCTGCGACTCTCAATAGCTCCATCCGCAAGGGACTTCACCGTCAAGAGCGTACCTTCTCCCGAAGTTACGGTACCATTTTGCCTAGTTCCTTCACCCGAGTTCTCTCAAGCGCCTTGGTATTCTCTACCCGACCACCTGTGTCGGTTTGGGGTACGATTCCTTACAATCTGAAGCTTAGAGGCTTTTCCTGGAAGCATGGCATCAATGACTTCACACCCGTAGGTGCTCGACGTCGTGTCTCAGCCTTAAAAAGAGCCGGATTTACCTAACTCTTAAGCCTACGCACTTGAACCTGGACAACCGTCGCCAGGCCCACCTAGCCTTCTCCGTCCCCCCATCGCAATTGTAAGAAGTACGGGAATATTAACCCGTTTCCCATCGACTACGCCTTTCGGCCTCGCCTTAGGGGTCGACTTACCCTGCCCCGATTAACGTTGGACAGGAACCCTTGGTCTTCCGGCGAGGGGGTTTTTCACCCCCTTTATCGTTACTCATGTCAGCATTCGCACTTCTGATACCTCCAGCATGCTTTACAACACACCTTCAACGGCTTACAGAACGCTCCCCTACCCAATGACTAAAAGTCATTGCCGCAGCTTCGGTTTATAGCTTAGCCCCGTTACATCTTCCGCGCAGGCCGACTCGACTAGTGAGCTATTACGCTTTCTTTAAATGATGGCTGCTTCTAAGCCAACATCCTAGCTGTCTAAGCCTTCCCACATCGTTTCCCACTTAGCTATAATTTGGGACCTTAGCTGGCGGTCTGGGTTGTTTCCCTCTCCACGACGGACGTTAGCACCCGCCGTGTGTCTCCCGGATAGTACTTACTGGTATTCGGAGTTTGCAAAGGGTTGGTAAGTCGGGATGACCCCCTAGCCTTAACAGTGCTCTACCCCCAGTAGTATTCGTCCGAGGCTCTACCTAAATAGATTTCGGGGAGAACCAGCTATCTCCAGGTTTGATTGGCCTTTCACCCCTAGCCACAAGTCATCCGCTA
Source organism: Vibrio sp. TBV020 (assembly GCF_046056895.1). NCBI lineage: Bacteria > Pseudomonadati > Pseudomonadota > Gammaproteobacteria > Vibrionales > Vibrionaceae > Vibrio > Vibrio sp. TBV020. The sequence goes on from NZ_JBEEAQ010000003.1 coordinate 164,618, forward strand.
ATTTTTCAACATTAGTCGGTTCGGTCCTCCAGTTGATGTTACTCAACCTTCAACCTGCCCATGGCTAGATCACCTGGTTTCGGGTCTATATCCAGCAACTCGACGCCCAGTTAAGACTCGATTTCTCTACGGCTCCCCTAGATGGTTAACCTTGCTACTGAATATAAGTCGCTGACCCATTATACAAAAGGTACGCAGTCACACCACGAAGGTGCTCCTACTGCTTGTACGTACACGGTTTCAGGTTCTATTTCACTCCCCTCACAGGGGTTCTTTTCGCCTTTCCCTCACGGTACTGGTTCACTATCGGTCAGTCAGTAGTATTTAGCCTTGGAGGATGGTCCCCCCATATTCAGACAGGATATCACGTGTCCCGCCCTACTCGATTTCACTGAATGTGCGTTGTCGACTACGGGGCTATCACCCTGTATCGCCGGACTTTCCAGACCGTTCGTCTAACGCATATAAAGCTTAAGGGCTAGTCCAATTTCGCTCGCCGCTACTTTCGGAATCTCGGTTGATTTCTTTTCCTCGGGGTACTTAGATGTTTCAGTTCCCCCGGTTCGCCTCATTAACCTATGTATTCAGTTAATGATACGTGCTTATGCACGTGGGTTTCCCCATTCGGAAATCCCAGACTCAAGTGGCTTTTACTGCCTAATCTGGGCTTATCGCAAGTTAATACGTCCTTCATCGCCTCTGACTGCCAAGGCATCCACCGTGTACGCTTAGTCACTTAACCATACAACCCCAAAGAGTTTCGCGAAGCGAATCTTGAGGATGTTGTTTAAACAACCAAAGTTGTCTGCAATTTTTATACATGTGCAGACTCGATTTTGCCGGACTCAAATTCCAAGAACACTTGAATGTGTTGTATTGGTGTTTGTCTATAAAGACAAACATTGAGAACTTTACAATCAACAATAACTTGTTGATTTGTCAGCTTTCCAAATTGTTAAAGAGCTAGTTTCTAATGAAACCATTTTTAAGAACACTTGAGAAATGTGCTTAAAGATGGTGGGCGATACCGGGCTCGAACCAGTGACCCCCTGCTTGTAAGGCAGGTGCTCTCCCAACTGAGCTAATCGCCCATATTAGTTTTACTTCTTATAGGAAGAAGTTTCTCGAATGGTGGAGCTATGCGGGATCGAACCGCAGACCTCCTGCGTGCAAGGCAGGCGCTCTCCCAGCTGAGCTATAGCCCCATCGAGAAAATGGTGGGTCGTGCAGGATTCGAACCTGCGACCAATTGATTAAAAGTCAACTGCTCTACCAACTGAGCTAACGACCCAATGGTATCCCGTAGGGGAGTCGAACCCCTGTTACCGCCGTGAAAGGGCGGTGTCCTAGGCCTCTAGACGAACGGGACACTAATCTGAACACCTTGGGGGGTGTTCCATCTCTTAAACTACATAAACCATCAATCTGTGTGAACACTCATCGCAATAATCATCGTATAAGGAGGTGATCCAGCCCCAGGTTCCCCTAGGGCTACCTTGTTACGACTTCACCCCAGTCATGAACCACAAAGTGGTGAGCGTCCCCCCGAAGGTTAAACTACCCACTTCTTTTGCAGCCCACTCCCATGGTGTGACGGGCGGTGTGTACAAGGCCCGGGAACGTATTCACCGTGGCATTCTGATCCACGATTACTAGCGATTCCGACTTCATGGAGTCGAGTTGCAGACTCCAATCCGGACTACGACGCACTTTTTGGGATTCGCTCACTATCGCTAGCTTGCTGCCCTCTGTATGCGCCATTGTAGCACGTGTGTAGCCCTACTCGTAAGGGCCATGATGACTTGACGTCGTCCCCACCTTCCTCCGGTTTATCACCGGCAGTCTCCCTGGAGTTCCCGACATTACTCGCTGGCAAACAAGGATAAGGGTTGCGCTCGTTGCGGGACTTAACCCAACATTTCACAACACGAGCTGACGACAGCCATGCAGCACCTGTCTCAGAGTTCCCGAAGGCACTAATCCATCTCTGGAAAATTCTCTGGATGTCAAGAGTAGGTAAGGTTCTTCGCGTTGCATCGAATTAAACCACATGCTCCACCGCTTGTGCGGGCCCCCGTCAATTCATTTGAGTTTTAATCTTGCGACCGTACTCCCCAGGCGGTCTACTTAACGCGTTAGCTCCGAAAGCCACGGCTCAAGGCCACAACCTCCAAGTAGACATCGTTTACGGCGTGGACTACCAGGGTATCTAATCCTGTTTGCTCCCCACGCTTTCGCATCTGAGTGTCAGTATCTGTCCAGGGGGCCGCCTTCGCCACCGGTATTCCTTCAGATCTCTACGCATTTCACCGCTACACCTGAAATTCTACCCCCCTCTACAGTACTCTAGTCTGCCAGTTTCAAATGCAATTCCGAGGTTGAGCCCCGGGCTTTCACATCTGACTTAACAAACCACCTGCATGCGCTTTACGCCCAGTAATTCCGATTAACGCTCGCACCCTCCGTATTACCGCGGCTGCTGGCACGGAGTTAGCCGGTGCTTCTTCTGCAGCTAACGTCAAACGAGGCCGCTATTAACGACTCCGCCTTCCTCACTGCTGAAAGTACTTTACAACCCGAAGGCCTTCTTCATACACGCGGCATGGCTGCATCAGGCTTGCGCCCATTGTGCAATATTCCCCACTGCTGCCTCCCGTAGGAGTCTGGACCGTGTCTCAGTTCCAGTGTGGCTGATCATCCTCTCAGACCAGCTAGGGATCGTCGCCTTGGTGAGCCCTTACCTCACCAACTAGCTAATCCCACCTGGGCATATCCTGACGCGAGAGGCCCGAAGGTCCCCCTCTTTGAGCCGAAGCTATTATGCGGTATTAGCCATCGTTTCCAATGGTTATCCCCCACATCAGGGCAATTTCCCAGGCATTACTCACCCGTCCGCCGCTCGACGCCGTTATCGTTCCCCGAAGGTTCAGATAACTCGTTTCCGCTCGACTTGCATGTGTTAGGCCTGCCGCCAGCGTTCAATCTGAGCCATGATCAAACTCTTCAATTTAAGATTTTGTCGGCTCAATGAATACTGAACATTACATAAGTAATGTTTGAATTGACTGTGCTGAGTCTTTCGACTCGTTGGTCACTTCGTTTCATTGAAACCTAATTTGATACCGAAGTATCTAATTGGATTATCATCAACGAGTGCCCACACAGATTGATAGGTTTATTTTGTTAAAGAGCTTTCCTATTGAGCTTCGCTCAAATCGGACGGCCATTTTAGCGAGATAAAGTTTAGTGTCAACCACTTTTTTCAAACTTTTTTCAAGCGTTTCCGCTTGGCTAATTGACCTTGCTAACTGGGCTCTCGTTTCTTTCGAAGCGTTCCCGTGTCAGCGAGGGGGCATTATAGAGATCGGAATCATCTTGGCAACCCCTTTTTTGCGTTTTTTCTTACTTTTTTATTGTTCGATTAAAAAACACCCTAAAGAGGATAAAAAAACATCTTTCCTTTACATTTTTACAAACTTTTCGGCAAATACAGTTACTTTTTCCCAGTTAGTATACTCGACTTCCTTCGTTGTATCCGTTTCCCCACCAGTCATAGTCATGATGAACTTAATCATTGTTTTATCAAACCAGTTGTAACGGGGGTAATAAAGTGCACCCGCAAATACGCCAATCAGGCTCGGCTGCCAAGGAGACTTCTTAAGAAACGTTCTTATATATGCACTCCCTTCCGGTGTGTCTTTGCCTTGGTCCTCTTTTCGAGCAGTAAGGTTGACGCAAAAGAACGCCACTTTATTGCTTTCTAGCTGCTGTTGATGCTTATCAATAAACTGGTAAAGCTTTTTATTGAGATGGCCATAACGAATAGATGCACCTATAAGGACTCTCTCGTATTGAGATAAGTCAATATCAGTGACAGAGTGTAAATCAACTACCTCACACTCAAGCGTTTGTAGCTTCTCTTCTATATAGGTAAGTATCTTTTTAGTTTGCCCTTCACGGCTAGAGTATAAGAATAGAGCTTTTGCCACGGAATCTCCTTAGCTACGCCAAAAGGTCGGCGTAAGTAATATTAAAAGGGTAAAAATTTCTAGCCGCCCAAACAGCATCGAAACTATTAACACCCACTTAGCTTTATCGTTCACATCGCCAAAGTGCAGTGCGACCTCCCCTAACCCCGGACCTAAGTTATTCAATGTTGCCGCGACTGCAGAAAAAGCACTTAGCTCATCCATTCCTGTTGCAATTAGACCCAGCATACATACAACAAAAACTAAGGCGTAAGCAGAGAAGAACCCCCATACAGCATCAACAACTCGCTGTGACAGCGCCGTACCACCAACTTTAATGGTATAGACAGCTCTTGGGTGAACAAGACGCTTTAATTCACGAGCACCTTGCAAAGTTAGTAGTAATATACGGATAACCTTCATACCACCTCCGGTAGAACCAGCACATCCACCAATAAAAGAAGAGAATAGAAGCAATACTGGTAAAAACAGTGGCCACTCCGAAAAACCCGTGGTGGTGAAACCCGCCGTCGTTGATATGGATACGGTTTGGAACAACGCCTGATCAAACGCGTCATACACAGAGTTGTAAGAGTGGTGATTAAGTAATATGAGGAAGCAAACCAAGAACAATAGTGCTTGGATAAAAATAAACGCGCGAAACTCTGGGTCTTTCCAGTAATATTTCGGATGTACACCGCCTGAAGCAAACGCGGCAAAGTGCAGTGAGTAGTTACATGCAGAAATCAACAGGAAAACAACAGTAATCATATTGATCGCATAACTATCGAAATACCCCATACTCGCATCATGAGTAGAGAAACCGCCTATCGCGATTGTAGAGAAACTATGACTTATCGCGTCAAACGGCGTCATGCCCGCAAGCCAAAAAGCTAAAGCACAAGCAATAGTCAGACTAAGGTAGATATACCATAAAGCTTTTGCCGTTTCGGCGATCCTTGGGGTCATCTTGGAGTCTTTTACTGGCCCAGGGATCTCGGCACGATATAACTGCATACCACCGATACCTAGGACAGGTAAAATAGCAACAGCAAGAACAATGATCCCCATGCCACCGAACCACTGCAGGAACTGACGATAGAAAAGAATAGCTTTAGGTAGGTCATCTAACCCAACAATAACCGTTGCACCAGTGGTCGTTAACGCAGAAAAGGATTCAAAAAAAGCATCAGTCACTGAGACATTGGGATTGTCAGCGATAAGAAAAGGTAACGAGCCTGCACTACCTAGTACGGTCCAAAATAGAACAACAATTAGAAAGCCATCACGTGCTTTTAGCTCATGCTTATACCGGCGATTTGGAAACCAACAGACGGCACCACAAAAAAGTAATACAAAAAAAGTTGTGACAAAAGGAACGCCAGCACCATCTCTATAGATCAGTGCTACCAATGCCGGAGCAAGCATAGAGATACTAAATAAGGCGAGTAACAGCCCTACGATGCGAATAATAGAACGAAATTGCATGAATAGATGATGTATGAAGCGTAGCTTCCGACTTCCTGATTATCTTTATACTTGATCCAAAGCGGTAATGTTTACCTTGGCGCCACTTTTATTAGTAATAGTTTGAGAAAAATCGCTCACTTGGCGTACTTCTATTTCCACTACCATCTTTACCAGCTCACTATATTCAGCACTGATTTCTTGAACACCAAATTGCGGGAATAGAGACTGAACGATAGGCATAAAGCCATAGTCTAACTCCAGTAGTAGATTTGTGGTTATTTTTTTCTCAATTGTTTGAAGCGTCTTTAATGCTTGTTGCACACCACCACCATACGCTTTGACTAATCCACCCGTCCCTAATTTAATTCCACCAGAATATCGAGTGACTACCGCTGTAATCTCACCAACTCCCGAGCCAGATAATTGCGCTAAGATAGGTTTCCCTGCAGTGCCTGATGGCTCTCCATCATCACTAAGGCCCCACTTCATTGAATCTTCAGGTCGACCTGCGACAAATCCCCAGCAATTATGCCTTGCATCAGAATGCTTCAATTTAATTTGCTCAACAAAAGCTTTTGCTGCTTCGATAGAGGGCGTATGGGCAAGATAAGTAATAAAGACACTTTTCTTTATTTCTTCTTCAAATTGAGTTGGTTGTGCTGGAACCAAATAAGGCTGGTCATTCATGGTGTTGTTTCATTTTGCGCAATGGTTGCAGTGTAGCATGAGAGTAATTTCTGCGTCGCCTAAGATCTGAACAAGCGCACAATGTTAAACACTTGTTTAAAAAATGTATTGAATTTAACCAATGACCCGTCCAAACTACAATAACTGGTCTAACCAGAACAAAAAATAAAACGACTTTCCTTTATATCTATTTGCTGCATTACATGGCCCTTCGCCCGCATCAAATGGGTATACAGACAATCCAAGATTGTATGTCATGGAGATAGACAATGATTTACCAAGCCGAAACCCTACAGGTAAAGGAAGTACAAGATGGTATTGCGGAGCTAAGCTTCTGCTCTCCAAAATCCGTAAACAAGCTCGACCTAGCAACACTAGAGTCACTCGATAAAGCTCTTGATGCCTTAACTGAACACCAAGAACTAAAAGGTCTGATGCTCACCTCTGATAAAGACACCTTTATTGTTGGCGCAGACATTACTGAGTTCCTAGGTCTTTTCGCAAAAACAAATGCAGAGCTTGATCAGTGGTTGAAATTTGCCAATAGCATTTTCAATAAACTAGAAGACTTGCCCGTTCCGACCATTTCAGTCCTAAAAGGCCACACTTTAGGTGGCGGTTGTGAGTGTGTACTTGCAACAGACATGCGTATTGGTGATAAAACCACCAGCATCGGTCTACCAGAAACGAAACTGGGTATTATGCCTGGCTTCGGTGGCTGTGTTCGTCTACCGCGTGTTATCGGTGCCGATAGCGCAATGGAAGTAATCACCCAAGGTAAAGCATGCCGTGCCGATGAAGCATTAAAAATCGGTCTTTTAGATGCGGTTGTTGAAACCGACTCTCTATACGAATCAGCACTGCAAACACTGACATCAGCAATCAATGAGAAGCTAGACTGGCAAACTCGTCGTAAGCAAAAGACATCACCTCTAACGCTAAGTAAGCTTGAATCAATGATGAGCTTCACCATGGCGAAAGGCTTAGTTGCACAAAAAGCAGGCCCTCACTACCCGGCTCCAATGGCAGCAGTCATCACCATTGAGCAAGGCGCTCGCTTCGCTCGTAACGAAGCTCTAGATGTTGAACGTAAGCACTTTGTTACGCTTGCTAAGTCAGAAGAAGCGAAATCTCTGGTTGGCTTATTCTTGAACGACCAATACATCAAAGGCCTTGCGAAAAAATCGGCTAAATCGGCGAGTAAAGATACTGAGCGTGCAGCTGTGCTTGGTGCGGGTATCATGGGCGGCGGTATCGCTTACCAATCTGCGCTCAAAGGCGTGCCGGTATTGATGAAAGATATCGCTCAACCATCACTTGATTTAGGTATGACAGAAGCATCTAAACTACTTAATAAACGTTTATCTCGCGGTCGTATTGATGGCTTTAAGATGGCTGGTATTTTAGCGTCTATCACACCGAGTCTACATTACGCAGGGATCGAAGAATCAGACGTGATTGTTGAAGCCGTAGTAGAAAATCCGAAAGTAAAAGCGGCAGTTTTGAGTGAAGTAGAGGCTCATGTAGGTGACGATACGGTTATCACCTCAAACACCTCAACGATTCCAATCAATTTATTAGCGAAATCACTAAAACGCCCAGAAAACTTCTGTGGTATGCACTTCTTTAATCCAGTGCATCGTATGCCTCTTGTTGAAATTATTCGCGGTGAACACACCTCTGACGAAACCATTAATCGAGTTGTCGCTTACGCAGCGAAAATGGGTAAATCACCAATTGTCGTTAACGACTGCCCAGGATTTTTCGTTAACCGCGTATTGTTCCCATACTTTGGTGGTTTCAGCATGCTACTTCGTGACGGTGCAGACTTTACTAAAATCGACAAAATCATGGAGCGTAAGTTTGGCTGGCCAATGGGACCGGCGTACCTACTCGATGTTGTTGGCATTGATACCGCTCATCATGCACAAGCCGTAATGGCACAAGGTTTCCCTGAACGTATGGGTAAACAAGGCCGTGATGCGATCGACGCCCTTTTTGAAGCCGACAAATATGGTCAGAAGAATGGCAATGGTTTCTACAGCTACACCATCGATAGAAAAGGTAAGCCTAAGAAGACCTTCTCAGAAGAAATCTTGCCAGTACTTGCTGACGTTTGTACCGATAAACAGGACTTTGACGATCAAACCATCATTCAACGCATGATGATTCCGATGATCAACGAAGTAGTGTTATGTCTACAAGAGGGCATCATTGCCACACCTCAAGAAGCAGACATGGCGCTAGTTTACGGTCTTGGTTTCCCTCCATTCCGTGGCGGTGTATTCCGTTACCTAGATAGCGTAGGTATTGCTGAGTTCGTAGCAATGGCGCAACAGTACTCAGAGCTAGGTGCTATGTACCACGTACCGCAAATGCTGATTGATATGGCGGAGAAAGGCGAAAGCTTTTACGGCGCACAACAGCAAGGTTCTATCTAAGGAGGGATTCTAAAATGACTAATCAAACAAGAAATGTTGTCGTAGTCGATTGTCTACGTACTCCAATGGGTCGCTCTAAAGGTGGTGCTTTCCGTCATACACGAGCAGAGGATCTGTCTGCGCGCTTGATGAAAGGTATTCTGGCGCGTAACCCACAAGTTAACCCAAGTGAAATTGAAGATATCTACTGGGGTTGTGTACAACAAACACTAGAGCAAGGCTTTAACGTAGCTCGTAATGCTGCTCTGCTTGCAGGTCTGCCGATTGAAATTGGTGCAGTTACTGTTAACCGTCTGTGTGGCTCTTCGATGCAAGCTCTGCATGATGGTACACGCGCTATCATGACAGGTGATGCAGAAATCTGCTTGATAGGCGGTGTTGAACACATGGGTCATGTACCAATGAACCACGGCGTTGACTTCCATCCTGGTATGTCAAAAACGGTTGCTAAGGCCGCTGGTATGATGGGCTTAACCGCTGAGATGCTAGGTAAACTGCATGGTATTAGCCGAGAGCAGCAAGACGAGTTTGCCGCACGTTCTCACGCTCGAGCACACGCCGCAACGGTAGAAGGTCGATTTAAAAACGAAATCCTTCCAATCGAAGGGCACGCTGCAGACGGTACGCTATTTACTCTAGATCATGATGAAGTGATTCGTCCTGAAACTTCAGTAGAAGGTTTGTCTCAACTTCACCCTGTGTTCGATCCAGCAAACGGCACGGTAACAGCTGGTACATCATCGGCACTATCTGATGGTGCATCAGCAATGTTGATCATGAGTGAAGAGAAAGCCAATGAACTTGGCTTGAAGATTCGCGCACGCATTAAAGGCATGGCGATTGCTGGTTGCGATCCTTCCATCATGGGTTACGGGCCAGTTCCTGCGACACAGAAAGCGCTCAAACGTGCCGGTGTATCCATTGAAGATATGGATGTTATTGAGCTAAACGAAGCATTTGCAGCTCAATCTCTGCCATGTGCCAAAGACCTAGGTCTGCTTGATGTGATGGATGAGAAGGTCAACCTTAACGGTGGCGCAATTGCACTGGGTCACCCGCTTGGCTGCTCTGGTTCCCGAATCTCGACGACGCTGATCAACCTAATGGAAGCAAAAGATGCTAAATACGGTCTGGCAACCATGTGTATCGGTTTAGGTCAGGGCATTGCAACCGTGTTTGAACGCCCGTAACTATCTGACGCTCAGTAAACAAAAATGCCCGCGTAAATGCGGGCATTTTTCTAATTCTTACAATGACTAAGCAGGGGCTTCTTCACTTTTTTCTTCAACTATCTCTTGCTGCTCTGAAGTAGACATAAACTCTGCCAACTCAAGCTCAAGTAGTTCCGTATCTGTCTTAGTATGTTTGTATTGTAGGTGATTAACCACTCGACTACGACCAAGGTCTTTCGCCATATAGAGCGCTTTATCTGCCATTTTTACCAAAGATTCAGAATCAGACGCTGGTTGTGGGAATGACGCAACACCAATCGAAACCCCTAATTGCCCAAGCGATAAACCTTTATGTTCCAAATGCATCGCACGCACTTCTTGGCAAATTTGTTCTGCAAACATAGTAGCCGCTTCAACATCATAACCAGGAAGAAGAATGGCAAGCTCTTCACCACCAAGGCGGAAGGCAACTTCATCATCTTTAACTGAGTTCTTAAGTAACAAGCTAATCTCTTTTAAGACATAATCACCTGCATCATGACCGAAGTTGTCGTTGAAGCGCTTGAAATGATCCAGATCTAGCATCAGTAACGATATTTCATAATCCCCACTACTAGAGTTCATGGTTAAATCAGCCAATTTCTGCTCAAAGAAGCGACGGTTAAATAGTCCAGTAAGTGGGTCACTCAATGCTTGTGAACGGAGTTTCTCTTGCAGGTTAAGGTTCGCTAGTGCTAGCCCTAAATGCTCACCGACACTGAACGCTAATTGCTCTGTTATAGCATCAATCTTCACATCACCTTGACCAAAGTAGAGGTGCATAATACCAATCGTATTACCATGAGCAGTCAGCGGGATACACAAAGTTTGGTTATTTTCTATCTCCCCCATATGGCCACAGGAGAGCGAATGAAAGTCATCATTAGAGAGGTGGACTCGTCCCTTTCTTAGAGACCAGCACTCATCAGGAGAGAAAGCATGACTTCCTACCCATGGTTCACCCCAGTCCAATTGAGTCAGCAATTGGTTTCGTGAGGAACGCATCAAAGAGACACTACCATTAACATTACCTAAAATTCTCGGCAATATATCCGATACGATCTTTTGTGCTTCAACCATGTTGTTACACGCAGCGAGCATATTAGCTAAGCGGTGCATTAATTCTATTTCATGAGTACGCTGGCGAATCCGCTCATCTTGCTTCTTTTGCTCTTCTTCCACTTTGAGATTGATTTGTCGATTACTGACATAAGATGTTCCAATCAAAAAGCTTAAACTGAGCAGAACCATACCAACTAAGATAGTCATCAACTGAGAGTTCATCTGCTTTAATTGATACATAGGGGAAGAGATAACAACAACATAATCGCTACCATTCACACTCTCTTTAACCGCATGATAAATACGATCGGTCGAAGTGACTGTACTAAAGCGAACATCGCTACCACTCCCCGTTTCAATCGCTTGAATAAACTCGGGGCGATTGCCGTGGTTTTCAACATTTGCCAGAGCGTGATCAGATAAATCAGTATCACCGATAACCATACCGTCAGTAGCGATTACTTGGATACGTAGACTAGGACTAGCTTGTGTTAAGTCACCAATATAATTATCAACATCGAGATCTGGAGTAAAAGAACCGCTATCTTCTCTGATTTCATAGATAACATCTGACATCAGTGAAGTTAAACGGTCACTTTCATTTTCAACCACCAGCTTCTCTAGGGTCACATAGAACCCATACAAACCCAGTAGCATCGATATCGATAGGATGACGATGGGCAATATTTGCCATTTTGTATCGACAATTCTCACAAGCCACTCATTAAACATTTACAGAACAATAGTCCAAATACTAACAATGTTTATACAAAACTCAATTAACAATTTGTGGTTATTTATCTAGTATTGCTTCATTGTCACATTACGCACTTAGTTGAACTAGTTTCTTGGCATGTATTAACCCGCTCGAATCCAATCTTGATGAAGCTGGTCACTCGAACCAAGATAGTTAACCATCCATTCAATCATTTTATGGTTATCATCTTTACGCCATACCAAGCAACATTGACTCAGGGGTTTATCTTCCGGTAATACCTTTTCGACAAGCGTTCCTTCCGTAATGAGTGGTTGAGCAATATGGCGTGGCATATAGCCCACTCCAATACCGTTTTTCAAACACTCGATCGCGCTGTACCAGTTCGGCAATAGCAACCTTCGCTGCTGAGGGTAATGGCCAGTATGTCTTTTCGGTAGCACACTAGAAGTGTCATCTAAGCAAATGGCCGGAAACTGACTAACAAAAGCTTCATTTAAATGTTGCTCACGGACACATGGATGAGCAGGAGACATAACAAACGCCCAATCAAGAACGCCCATATCTCTAACTTCAAAGTCTCCACCAATAGGAATAGCAGACGTGGCACCGATAACGATGTCAGCACGCTCTTGAGCAATCGCTTCCCATGAGCCATTAAAGACTTCCATATTGATCTGCAATTCTGCGAACTCAAACTTTTGATAGAAGCTCTCAACCATTGGCTTGAGCTTGTCTAATTTAACGACATTGTCGAGCGTTAGTTTTAACGTTGATTGCCAGCCTTGAGCCGCTCGGCGTGTTTGGGACTTTAAGTCTTCCATTTGCCTCAATAACATCCGAGCTTCTGCAATGAACAACTCCCCTGCAGGTGTGAGCTCGACCTTACGCGGTAAACGACGAAACAATACAACGTCCAGTTCTTGTTCTACCTGCCTAACTCCATAGCTGATTGCAGATGGAACTTTATGCAACACATCAGCTGCTGCGGTAAAGCTACCGAGCCTCGCGACTGTATCAAGCATTTCTAGCGAAGATTTTGAGAACATAGCTCACCCATCAAAAAATTTGATTAATAACCTACAATTTTAGCGTTTCTAATTAAATAAATCGAAAAATAGAATAGTAGGGCAAATAAATCAGGGTTAGCGCTAACTGATACTGAGTAATTAATGATTAAATAATTTGATTGGAAAAATCATGACCATTTCTAAACTACAACTCATTTACCTCGCAGCACTTTCCATGCTCGGTTTTATTGCGACCGATATGTACTTACCTGCATTTAAAGCAATGGAAATAGACTTCGCAACTGGCCCAGAGTATATCGCACTTTCATTAACCGTTTTTCTCGTTGGTATGGCAGTAGGACAGCTACTATGGGGCCTAGCTTCAGATAAGTTTGGGCACCGAAATACTCTCGCAGCTGGTTTAGCACTATTTACGGTTGCATCGTTTGGCTTAGCATTTAGCGATCAAGTATGGCAGTTGCTATCACTACGCTTTGTACAAGCTATTGGCGTGTGTGCTCCAGCCGTTATTTGGCAAGCTATGGTGATTAAGCGCTACTCTAGCCAGAGTCAGCAAATATTTGCAACGATAATGCCGTTAGTGGCGCTATCACCTGCTCTTGCTCCTCAGCTTGGCGTTCTATTGGCTGATAGTTTTGGTTGGCACAGCATTTTTGTTGCGTTAACAGTAATGGGTGTCCTACTAGTGGCGGTCACCATGGCTCAAAAAGACCAACCGGATCAGCCAAAATCAACGTCAGTATCTGCCGATATCAAAGCGCTTCTTCGCTCTAAGACCTATCTTGGTAATGTATTAATGTTTGCCACTGCCTCAGCTGCTTTTTTTGCTTACCTAACAGGGATGCCAGAGATCATGGCTCAGCTGGGTTATGAAGCAAAAGATATAGGTTTGAGCTTTATCCCTCAGACTATCGCTTTCATGCTTGGCGGTTACCTAGGTAAAGTATCAGTGAAGAAATATGGTGATGAGAAAGTGCTGCGCCAGCTAATCGGGCTGTTTAGCGTTGCTTCCCTACTCATATTTATCGCCTCTCAATGGACGCTTACGTCTATCTGGCCAATACTTGCTCCGTTCTGCTTAATTGCGGTCGCTAACGGTGCTCTCTACCCAATCGTCGTAAACCGAGCATTGGCGAGTGCGCAACAGAGTCCCGCCACAGCTGCAGGGTTACAAAATAGTTTACAGATCTGTGTCAGCAGCCTATCGAGTGCTCTAGTCGCCGCAATGGCAAGTCAGGCGCAAATGGTAACAGGTATTGCGATTGTGATTTGTATGGGTGGATTGTGGATTGGATACATAGTGTCTAATCGTGAACTGTCTCAGCACTTCATGACACCTGACAACTCAAGAGTGGTCGGTGATGAATAAATAAGCAAAGAGCCGCTGATGCGGCTCTTTTTAGCTTCAATAAGATAAGTAAGTAGTTACAAACTCTTCAGCCCCCACTTTTCAGCAGTTTTTTTAAAGAAGCCTTGAGTTTTCTTGAGCTCCACCCAGTGATTCAGATAGTTAATCCAAACCTGATCATCCTGTGGAAGCAACATCGCAATTGGCGTTGGTTTGCGTGGATCTTTAACCGGAACGATGGCCAATTGATTAAACTTTTCCACCAACGTTGCAGCCTCTACATTTGAAGTCACCGAGACATCAGCTCTGCGTGCAAGTAGCTCTTGGAAATCACGCGCAGGGGCTTCAATGACCACGTGCTGTGCAGATGGAAAGAACTCTTTCACCATCTTTTCTTGTACTGTACCTAGCGTTGCCGCTACTTTTATTTCAGCTTTGTCAAAGTCACTCCAATCGGAGAACTTTTCTAAATCTTTTTTCTGTACCACAGGAACAAACGCCAAGTAGAAGTATGGCTGACTGTAGCCTGCTACTTTGGCACGCGACATATTAAGCGAAGCGCTACCAGTAATGTCGTACTTATTAGCGGTAATCCCGTTTACCAGCGTTTTCCAATCCGTCGCAACGTATTCAACTTTTACACCAAGATCCTTCGCCAGCTCCGTGGTTACATCTATATCAAAACCACGATAACTATTAGTTGCTGGATCCTTCATTGTCATCGGATTCCAATCCCCAGTAGTGCCAACACGTAGCACTCCTTTATCTAGGATTTGGTGTAAACGACTGGTTTCAGCCATGACCTGACCTATTGAAAGTAAGCACAACCCAAGTGCTAATATGTACTTGTTCATTATATCTTCCCTAAAGTTATTACGAATTAAGTCCGTTCATTGCTAACATAGCAGCATCAAACGGATTTTTTTAGTCAATACAAGGTGTAATGTGACTTCTCGTTATCTATTGCTTAGTTCACTGCTACTTCTCACCGGCTGCTCGGATTATCAATGGGGTTGGTACGTTCTTGACCCAACAACCGATCAAGGCCAAACCAACCTATGGTTTCTAGTCGCAGGTTTTAGCGACACAATTCAAGTCTCTCTGCTGAGTATGCTATTTGCCATGACGCTCGGGCTAATCATCGCATTACCTGCGCTTTCACCTATCAAATACTTGCGTGCTATCAACAGAATCTATGTAGAAAGCGTGCGATCTGTTCCTGTGCTCGTTCTGCTACTGTGGGTTTACTATGGTATGCCGACTTTATTGGACATCTCGTTAGATCACTTCTGGGCAGGAGTGATCGCTCTAACTATCGCGGAAAGTGCCTTTATGGCTGAAGTATTTCGTGGGGGAATTCAAGCCATCAGTCGCGGCCAACATGAAGCTGCTGAGTCACTCGGTTTGAATTACTGGCAGAAGATGCGTCTAGTGATTTTTCCACAAGCATTTCGACAAATCTTACCGCCGTTGGGGAACCAGTTTGTTTACATTCTTAAAATGAGTTCACTGGTCAGTGTGATTGGTCTCAGTGACCTAACCCGTCGTGCCAACGAGTTAGTGGTAAATGAGTACTTACCTTTAGAGATTTATACCTTCCTTGTCTTAGAATATTTAGTGCTAATTCTTTTAGTCTCTCAAGCCGTTCGTTGGTTAGAAAAACGAGTCGCTATTCCTAGCCATTAACTCGATTTCCAATGTAGTAAATACAACAAAGCCGCTCATAATGAGCGGCTTTGCTTTAGTTCAGTTTGAAGTACGATCAGAAATTACTTTTGCTTTACTGGACGTTGCCAACCTGAAATTTTACGTTCTTTGGCGCGAGTGATGACTAACTCACCCTCTGCTACGTCTTTTGTTAATGTAGTACCTGCGCCAAGAGTTGCACCATCAGCAATCGTTACTGGCGCCACCAGCTGGCAGTCTGAACCAACGAAGACATCATTGCCGATCTTCGTCTTAAACTTATTTGCACCATCGTAGTTACACGTAATCACACCAGCACCAACATTGGTACGCTGGCCAATTTCTGAGTCACCTAGGTAAGTTAAGTGGTTGGCTTTAGAGCCTTCACCAATCCGTGTATTTTTTACTTCGACAAAGTTACCTACATGCGAGTCGTTACGCATCTCAGCACCAGGGCGAAGGCGCGTAAATGGCCCAACAGTACATTCTTCACCAACAGTCGCACCTTCAATCACACTATATGGACGAACCAACGTATTGTCGTCAATTTCACAGTCTTTCAGTACACAACCAGCGCCGATAACCACATTATCGCCCAGTGATACTTTACCCTCGATAATAACGTTGGCATCAATTTCACAATCCATACCACACTGCAGTTCACCACGTAGGTCGAAGCGAGCAGGATCACGAAGCATCACGCCTTGCTCTAGTAGCTTCTGCGCCTGCATGGATTGGAAAGCACGCTCAAGACGAGCTAGCTGAGCTCGGTCGTTAACGCCTTCCACTTCAATTGGGTTGACTGGGTGTACCGCCTCTACGGCACGACCTTCGTCATGAGCAGCTGCAATAACGTCAGTTAGGTAATACTCACCTTGGGCATTTTCGTTATTTAAGCCTGACAACCAACGTTTTAGATCGCCACCAGTAGCAACCATAACGCCCGTATTGATTTCTTTAATCAGTTTCTGCTCATCAGTCGCATCTTTTTGCTCGACGATAGCTACTACAGGGCCGTTGCGGCGAACAATACGGCCATATCCCATAGGGTTATCCAATACAACCGTTAGTAAAGCAATGCCACCCGTTGGTTGTGCATCAAGCAAGCCTTCGATCGTTTCTTCCGAGATCAGTGGCACATCACCGTATAGAACTAGGATCTTTTCATCATCTTCAAACTGTGGAGAAGCCTGATCCACAGCGTGACCAGTACCAAGCTGATCCGCTTGAAGCACCCAGTTGACGTTTTCTTTCGCAAGTTCTGCTTGCATCTGATCACCACCGTGACCATAAACCAGATGAATGTTTTGCGCGCCCAAGCTGCTACACGTATCAATCACATGTTTAGCCATTGGCCTACCAGCCAACGTATGAAGCACCTTTGGCTTATTCGAGTACATGCGAGTCCCTTTGCCCGCCGCGAGAATGACCGCGCTAAATTTCATTCGCTTACCTTATTGACGTTGTATTTATACTGAGAGGTATTCTAGACATTAATCGAAGATTAGTTAATCGGGTAGGATAAATTTCTAGCAAGAATTAAGCAAAAAGGCGACCTTACGGTCGCCTTTATCACTTTTAAAACAACGTTGAAAATTAACGACGTTGTTGTGTCAGCTCGATAACTCGAAGCTGAGCTATGGCTTTAGCCAGTTCACTAGCCGCTTGAGCGAAGTCCATATCACCGTGCTGGTTCTGAATTGCTTCTTGAGCACGACGTTTAGCTTCTTCAGCCTTAGCTGCATCCAGTTCTTCACCACGGATAGCTGTATCAGCCAGTACAGTCGCTGTACCAGGCTGAACTTCTACCATACCACCAGAAACATAAATGAATTCCTCGTGGCCGTGCTGTTTAACAAGACGTACCATGCCAGGCGTGATAGCGGTTAGCAGCGGAGTGTGACCATGGTAAATACCAAGCTCACCTTCGCTACCGGTCACCTGAAACGTTTCAACTAGGCCAGAAAAGATTTTCTTCTCTGCACTAACTACGTCTAGGTGAAAGGTTATTGCTGCCATATCGCCTCCTAGTTAGCCTTATAGCTTCTTCGCATTCTCGATAGCATCTTCAATTGCACCACAGTACATGAAAGCTTGCTCTGGAATGTCATCGTAATCACCAGCTAGTAGACCTTTGAAGCCACGTAGAGTCTCTTTAAGAGGTACGTAAACACCTGGGTCGCCAGTAAATACTTCTGCTACGTGGTAAGGCTGAGTTAGGAAACGCTCAATCTTACGTGCACGAGATACAACTTGCTTATCTTCTTCAGATAGCTCGTCCATACCAAGGATAGCAATGATGTCTTTCAGCTCTTTATAGCGCTGAAGAGTCTGCTGAACGCCACGAGCGATGTCGTAGTGCTCTTGACCAACTACTAGTGGATCAAGCATACGAGATGTTGAATCTAGTGGGTCGATCGCTGGGTATAGACCCATTGCAGCGATGTTACGGTTAAGTACAACCGTTGCATCCAAGTGTGCGAACGTTGTTGCTGGAGACGGGTCAGTCAAGTCATCCGCAGGTACGTATACCGCCTGTACAGACGTGATAGAACCAGACTTAGTTGACGTGATACGCTCCTGAAGTACACCCATCTCTTCTGCAAGAGTTGGCTGGTAACCTACCGCTGAAGGCATACGACCTAGCAGTGCTGATACCTCTGTACCTGCAAGTGTGTAACGGTAGATGTTATCAACGAACAGTAGAACGTCACGACCTTCGTCACGGAAACGCTCTGCCATTGTTAGACCAGTCAGTGCAACACGTAGACGGTTACCTGGTGGCTCGTTCATCTGACCGTAAACCATCGCTACTTTAGATTCTTCAGGGTTTTCAACGTTAACAACGCCAGCTTCCTGCATCTCGAAGTAGAAATCGTTACCTTCACGAGTACGCTCACCTACACCAGCAAATACTGATAGACCCGAGTGTTGTAGTGCGATGTTGTTGATAAGTTCCATCATGTTAACGGTCTTACCTACACCTGCACCACCGAATAGACCGATTTTACCACCCTTAGCGAATGGACAAACTAGGTCGATTACTTTAACGCCCGTTTCTAGAAGTGCAATCTCGTTTGATTGATCTTCGTAGCTTGGTGCTTCACGGTGGATAGAGTAAGTCTCTTCCGCACCGATTTCACCACACTCATCAATCGCATCACCAAGAACGTTCATGATACGACCAAGGGTCTTAGTACCTACTGGTACTGAAATTGGAGCGCCTGTATTTACTACTTCAACTCCACGACGTAAACCATCAGAGCTACCCATTACGATACAACGAACTACGCCACCGCCTAGCTGTTGCTGAACTTCAAGAACTAGACGCTCTTTTGAGTCCGTTACGTTTAGAGCGTCGTATACACTTGGTACGTCACTCTGTGGGAACTCTACGTCGACTACTGCACCGATGATCTGTACGATCTTACCTGTAGCCATCGTTAATCCTCTAACTATTTAGTTTTACCTAAGCTTAAACCGCTGCCGCACCTGAAACGATTTCTGATAGTTCTTGTGTGATCGCAGCCTGACGGGCTTTGTTGTACACAAGTTCTAAGTCATCAATCAGGTTGCTCGCATTATCAGTTGCAGCTTTCATTGCAATCATTCGAGCCGCTTGCTCACAAGCAAGGTTCTCAACCACACCTTGGTATACTTGAGATTCCACATAACGTACTAGAAGCGTATCTAGTAGCGCTTTTGGTTCTGGCTCGTAGATGTAGTCCCACTGGTGGGTACGCTGCATCTCTTCGCTGTCCGATTTAGGCAAAGGTAGTAATTGATCGATCGTTGGTTGTTGAACCATAGTGTTAACAAACTTGTTGCTCACAACATATAGTCGGTCCAATTCACCTTCATCGTATTTCTTAAGCATTACGCTTACAGAGCCGATTAGGTCTTCAAGACTTGGCTTATCACCAAGGCCAGATACCTGTGCCGCTACTTTTGCGCCGCTGTTGTTAAAGAAGCCAGTTGCTTTTGAACCAATCAATGCTAGTTCAATTTCTGCACCTTTTTCTTTCCAGCTTTGCATATCTGTGACTGCTTTTTTGAACACGTTAATGTTCAAGCCGCCACACAGGCCACGGTCTGTAGAAACGATGATGTAACCAACACGCTTAGCTTCACGCTCTTCTAGATATGGATGACGATACTCTAGACTTGCGTTAGCTACGTGACCGATCACTTTACGTATTGTTTCAGCGTATGGACGAGAAGCTTCCATTGCGTCTTGAGAACGACGCATTTTTGAAGCTGCTACCATTTCCATTGCTTTCGTAATCTTCTGAGTGCTTTTAACACTACCGATTTTATTACGTATCTCTTTTGCGCCGGCCATCGTTACTCTCCATTAGTTGGTGGCATTACTGCCACCGACCTATTACCAAGTTTGGGTTGCTACGAAGTCATCAGTCAGCTTCTTAAGCTGCTCTTCAACTTCATTGTTGTAAGCACCCGTCTTGTCGATCTCAGCTGCAAATTCAGCGTATTGACCGCGAGCGAACGATAGTAGAGCCGCTTCAAAATCTAGCAGTTTGCTTAGTTCAACATCTGCTAAGTAGCCGCGCTCTGCCGCAAAGATTACTAGAGCTTGGTCAAATACAGACATTGGAGCGTACTGCTTCTGCTTCATTAGTTCTGTAACTTTCTGACCGTGGTCTAGCTGTTTCTTTGTCGCTTCATCAAGATCAGACGAGAACTGTGCGAATGCCGCTAGTTCACGGTACTGAGCTAGTGCAGTACGGATACCGCCTGATAGCTTCTTGATGATTTTCGTCTGTGCAGAACCACCAACACGAGATACTGAGATACCTGGGTCAACTGCTGGGCGAACACCCGCGTTGAATAGCTCAGTCTGTAGGAAGATCTGACCGTCAGTAATCGAGATTACGTTTGTCGGTACGAATGCTGAAACGTCACCAGCTTGAGTTTCGATGATAGGCAGTGCTGTCAAAGAACCCGTTTTACCTTTTACTTCACCGTTAGTGAACTTTTCTACGTACTCTTCACTTACACGAGCTGCACGCTCTAGTAGACGTGAGTGGAGGTAGAAAACGTCACCCGGGAATGCTTCACGGCCTGGTGGGCGTTTTAGTAGTAGAGAGATCTGACGGTAAGCTACCGCTTGCTTAGATAGGTCATCATAAACAATCAGTGCATCTTCACCGCGATCACGGAAGTATTCACCCATCGCACAACCTGCGTATGGCGCTAGGTATTGTAGCGCTGCAGATTCAGAAGCAGATGCAACAACAACGATAGTGTTTGCTAGCGCGCCGTGCTCTTCTAGTTTGCGAACTACGTTAGCGATAGTCGATGCTTTTTGACCGATAGCTACGTAGATTGAGAAAATACCAGAGTCTTTCTGGTTGATAATTGCATCGATCGCCATTGCTGTTTTACCAGTCTGACGGTCACCGATTACAAGCTCACGCTGACCACGACCGATTGGGATCATTGAGTCAACAGATTTGTAACCAGTTTGAACAGGTTGATCTACCGATTTACGGTCGATTACACCTGGTGCAATCACTTCTACAGGCGAAGTTAGTTTCGCTTCGATTGGACCTTTACCATCAATTGGCTCACCTAGCGTGTTTACAACACGGCCAAGCATTTCAGGACCAACTGGTACTTCAAGAATACGACCAGTACCTGTAACTTTCATGCCTTCCTTAAGGTCAGCATATGGGCCCATTACAACCGCACCAACCGAGTCACGCTCAAGGTTAAGTGCTAGTGCATAACGGCCACCCGGTAATTCAATCATTTCACCTTGCATCACGTCCGCTAGGCCGTGAATGCGAATGATACCATCGCTTACCGATACGATAGTACCTTCGTTGCGAGCTTCACTAACAACTTCGAAAGATTCGATACGTTGTTTGATTAGATCGCTAATTTCCGTGGAATTAAGTTGCATGCTCCAATCCCCATTAAGACTGCAATGCATCGCTCAGGCGGCTTAAACGGCCACGTGCTGAGTTATCGATGACTAAGTCTCCGGCTCTAATAATAACCCCACCAAGTAGGGCCTCATCTACGCTGCAATTCAGCTGGACTTTGCGTTCAAGACGCGTTTCAAGTTTGCTGCTGATGTCTGCTTTTTGCTGTTCTGAAAGCTCAGTTGCTGAAATAACTTCAACACTAATTTCTTTCTCGTGTTCTTGCTTAAGTAGTAAGAACTCAGCACATACATCAGGAAGGGCCTCTAATCGGCCATTCTCAGCCATTACCTTAATTAGGTTTTGACCGAACTCATCAACTTGTTCGCCACATACCGCAACAAAAATTTCTGCTAGTTTTTCAGCAGAAGTAGAACTAGTTAATAGCTCATGAATTTGTTCGTTATTGGCAACTTCCGCTGCAAAAGACAACATTTGACCCCATTGGTCTAGTTGGCCTTTTTCAACAGCAAAGTCGAATGCTGCTTTAGCATAGGGGCGTGCGATAGTAGTCATATCAGACATATGCGCCCCCAGACTTAAAGTTTTGCAGTAATGTTGTCGAGAAGATCTTTGTGCGCATCTTTATCGATAGAACGCTCAAGGATTTTCTCAGCACCAGCTAAAGCCAGAGTTGCAACTTGTTTGCGCAGTTCATCGCGCGCACGGTTGCGTTCAGCTTCAAGTTCTGCTTCTGCTTGCGCTAGGATTTTCTGGCGTTCTGCCTGAGCTTCCTCGCGAGCTTCATCAAGAATTTGAGCTTTACGCTTGTTTGCTTGCTCGATGACCTCAGTTGCTGTGCGCTTCGCTTCTTTCAATTGAGAAGAAGCGTTAGCTTGCGCTAGGTTTAAGTCTTTCTCAGCGCGCTCAGCAGCGTGCAGACCGTCAGCAATTTTCTTCTGACGCTCTTCAATCGCTTGCATGATTGGCGGCCATACATACTTCATGCAGAACCACACAAATAGTGCGAATGAGATTGCTTGACCTAGCAGAGTTGCGTTCATATTCACAACAGCTACCCCTCTTTATTGGACTTAGTGTTAATCAATGACAAACCAGTGTTTGCCTTTGAAAAGCAATGATTAACCAGCTAGTTGACCAACGAATGGGTTTGCGAAAGTAAATAGTAGAGCGATTACGATACCGATCATTGGAACCGCATCTAGTAGACCAGCGATGATGAACATCTTAACTTGTAGCATAGGAGCCATTTCTGGTTGACGCGCAGCGCCTTCTAGGAATTTACCACCTAGAACTGCGAAGCCGATTGCAGTACCTACTGCACATAGACCAACGATGATTGCTACTGCGATTGCTGAAAAGCTCAGTACAGTTTCCATTACTATCTCCAAATATAACTTTTGACTAATAAGAGTTTAAAAAATTAGTGATCGCCGTCTTCGTGTGCCATCGACATATAAACAATCGTTAGCATCATAAACACGAAGGCCTGAATCAGAATTACCAGAATATGGAAAATTGCCCACGGTAGTGAACCCATCCATTGTAAATACCATGGTAACATTGCCGCACAAAGAATGAATACAACCTCACCTGCGAACATGTTACCGAATAGACGCATACCAAGTGATAGAGGCTTCGCAAGTAGCGATACCACTTCAATCAGTAGGTTAAACGGAATCATGGTCCAGTGATTAAATGGATGTAAAGCAAGTTCTTTGGCGAAACCACCTAGACCTTTCACTTTGATGCTGTAATAAATCATCAGAGCGAATACGCCTAGAGCCATAGCCATGGTGATGTTCACATCAGCAGAAGGTACAACCTTAAGGTAAGGGATACCAAGCCAATGCTCTGCTGGGTAAGGTAAGAAGTCGATAGGAACTAAGTCCATCACGTTCATTAAAAATACCCAACAAAAGATAGTCAGTGCTAAAGGTGCAATCAATGGGTTGCGTCCATGGAACGTATCTTTGACGTTTTCCGCGACAAATTCTACGATCATTTCAACAGCACACTGAAGCTTACCCGGTACACCCGCTGTCGTTCTCTTCGCTACTTTGTAAAAAATTCCTAAGAAGATTAAACCAGTAAACCAAGAAAAAAACAGGCTATCGATATGTACGTTCCAGAAACTTGCTTCATCCGCTACCAAGCCTAACTTAGCTAAAGAAAGGTTTGATAAGTGGTGGGCAATGTATCCGGACGATGTTAGCGCTTCACCTGGCGCAGCCATAACTCATCCTATTTTTTGTTGTTAATGAATAGCGCTGGCGCAAAGATATTAATACCTAGTACCAGCAAATAGGTTAGTTTGAGGGGAACAAGTTCCACCTCGATATACATGTAAGCAACGGAGAAGAGTGCTATTGTGATGAGGATCTTTAGTGCTTCTCCTGTAAAGAAAGACACAGCCACCATTTTCGCGGCACGCGCTCCTACAAAAAGAAATGCACACAAGGCAAATACAGCATTGGCGAAAACAAAAATGCTCCCTCCAATTAGCGCTGAAACTCCCCATTCAGTATTTACAGCAATCGATACTCCTGCTGCCACTAACGTAACCGCGCATATCTCGATCATCAACAATTGCTTTGCAAGCTCTCGTCCTGGTCTCGCTAACGCAGCTACCATGTATTCGTACCTCTAGTAATATCCACTTTGCACGACTTCGTTCTGTGCTGGGAAATTGGCGAAAATTATACGGTCAGTGCACCTTATTGCAATTAAAACCCTGCAAAAAGTTACAATTTTGTTTACAAGCCGACAACTTTCACACAAAAAATCGTTTTTTACATAATTGATTGAGATCAATTATCTCACTTAGCTCTCTAGCTTGGCAATCAGTTGCTCTAATTTGTGAGGCTCATCAAGACTAATCGTCACTTTGGACTTTCCGCTTGGATTTCGCACAATAGCAACTTTACCACCAAGCATTACACTCAATTTTTGTGACAATTCTTGTATCTCAACGTCCTGGGGCTCGTTTTTGTCTTCAACAACAGGCTGTAGACACTTTTTGACCAGTTGTTCAGTTTGACGAACGGTCAGTTGCTTCTTAGCAACTTGCTGAGCAACTTCTACTTGCTGGTCACCTTGAAGAGCTAAGAGAGCACGAGCATGGCCCATTTCGATACTTTTTTCAGCGACAAGACCTTTTACGTCATCTTCGAGCTGATTTAGACGTAATAAGTTACTTACTGTTGTACGTGACTTACCGATAACCTCAGCGACTTGTTGATGCGTCAGCTTGAATTCGACTTGAAGGCGATCAAGCGCTTGAGCCTCTTCGATCACATTAAGATCTTCACGCTGAATGTTCTCGATCAATGCCATCGCAATCGCCGCACGATCTTCAACATTTTTGATCACACATGGTACTTGTTTTAGGCCGGCTTTACGCGCAGCTCTCCAGCGACGCTCACCTGCAATGATTTCGAACTTATCGCTCTCGACCTGACGAACAACGATCGGCTGGATAATACCTTGCGATTCAATCGATGCGGCCAGTTCTTCAAGTGCTTCAGCTTCCATGTCTTTACGAGGCTGATAGACACCAGGTTTTAGACTGTTGATATTGAGGTCGGTTAAATTACCATCCGATGATAACTCTTGGCTATGTTGAGCATTTTGCTGCTTTTCGCGTGCCAATGAGCTAGTAGAAAGCAGAGCGTCAAGCCCTTTACCTAAACCACGTTTAGACATGAGACAGAATTCCTTTGGTTGTCGTTATGCAGGGACTTCTTCGCGACGAAGCATTTCACCAGCGAGAGCAAGATACGCCTTTGCACCTGATGAGTACTTGTCATAGTACATCGCAGGTTTACCATGACTAGGCGCTTCTGCTAAGCGTACATTACGTGGAATAACAGTGCGGTACACCTTGTTGCCAAAGTGTTTTTTCAATTGATCGGATACTTCATTCGATAGTCTGTTGCGAGGGTCATACATCGTACGCAGTAAGCCCTCAATTTTTAGATTTTCGTTAACAACAGCAGCTAACTTGCTGATCGTATCCATTAACGCAGTTAAACCTTCTAGTGCAAAATACTCACACTGCATAGGAACCAAGACCGAATCGGCCGCAGCCATAGCGTTGATTGTAAGAAGGTTTAGAGAAGGAGGACAATCGATAAAGATGAAATCATAGTTATCGCGAACTGAGGCCAGTGCGTGTTTGAGGCGAACTTCACGAGCAAACACTTCCATTAACTTGATCTCTGCCGCAGTCACATCGCCATTGGCAGCAATCAAATCATAGTGGCCAGACGTTTTTCGACATACCACATCTTCAAATGGTACGTCCTCAACCAGCAGTTCATAGGCACTGGCGTCGACTTGATATTTGTCTACGCCACTCGCCATCGTCGCGTTTCCTTGTGGATCGAGATCAATCACCAAGACTTTGCGCTTAGTCGCAGCCATAGATGCGGCTAAGTTGATACATGTTGTTGTTTTACCAACCCCGCCTTTCTGATTGGCAATTGCTACGATTTTTCCCACAATGGACCTCGCTATTATTCCTTGCGCGATAAGATTACTAGATGACGCTCGCCTTCCAATTGAGGAACATTCAAAGCTTTGACATCGGTCACAGAACACCAGTCAGGTAATTGGTCAATCTCATCCTGTGGTAATTGTCCTTTCAATGCTAAGAAACAACCTGAATCCGATTTTGGTAAGTGATGACACCACTCAACCATATCCTTAATGGAGGCGAATGCTCGGCTTAGTACACCATCAAACTTCTCTTCAGGTTGATACTCTTCGACTCGACTTTGAATCGGATTCACATTATCAATCTTTAGCTCATGAAGAACTTGCTTAATAAAACGAATTCGCTTGCCTAGGCTATCAAGTAAGAAAAATTCTTTACCCGGATTCATGATCGCTAATGGAATTCCTGGTAAACCAGGGCCAGTACCCACATCGATAAAACGCTCACCTTGTAAGTGAGTACTAACAATGATGCTGTCCATAATGTGCTTAACGAGCATCTCTTGCGGCTCACGAACTGACGTCAAGTTGTACGCTTTGTTCCATTTGTTGAGCATTTCAACATAACCCACCAACTGTTCACGTTGATGTGGCGAGACTTCTAAATCTGTTTGAGCAATCAGAGCATCAAGCTGTGTGCGTAGCTGAGACATTATTCTTCCTCACCTTTTTTTAGCATGCCGTGTTTCTTTAGATGAACAAGAAGAATCGAAATCGCCGCAGGTGTAATACCAGAAATTCGCGAAGCAATGCCGATAGATTCAGGCTTCGCTTCACTGAGTTTAGCGACAACCTCATTCGACAGACCTTTCACCTGAGAATAATCAATGTCGATAGGAAGCTTGGTATTCTCATGGCGTAGCGATTTCTCAATCTCGTCTTGCTGGCGCTTAATGTAACCTTCGTACTTCACTTGGATCTCAACTTGCTCAGCGGCCTGTTGATCATCTAGTGCTGGAGCGAACGCTTCTAGTTCTGTCAATTGTGCATACGTGATCTCAGGACGACGAAGAAGATCCTCACCACTCGCTTCACGAGCCATCGGTGTTTTTAATAAGCTGTTTAGCGCATCAACGCCTTCCGATTTTGGATTCATCCAAATATCTTTCAGACGCTGACGTTCTGATTCCATATTCTCAATCTTTTCGTTGAAACGAGCCCAACGAAGATCATCAATCAACCCTACTTTACGCGCATGCTCTGTTAAACGCAGATCAGCATTGTCTTCACGTAACAGTAAGCGATATTCGGCGCGTGAAGTAAACATACGGTATGGTTCTTTCGTGCCCATCGTGGAAAGGTCATCAATAAGAACGCCCATATAAGCTTGATCTCGGCGAGGACTCCAACCTTCTTTGTCCTGACTGTACAAACTTGCGTTAAGACCTGCCATCAAACCTTGAGCGGCAGCTTCTTCATAGCCCGTCGTACCGTTAATTTGACCGGCAAAGAATAAACCATTGATAAACTTAGTTTCGTAAGTCTGTTTTAAATCACGAGGATCAAAGAAATCGTACTCAATAGCATAACCAGGGCGAACAATATGAGCGTTCTCGAAACCCTTCATTGAACGTACGATTTGAACTTGAACATCAAACGGCAAGCTGGTGGAAATACCATTTGGATACAGCTCGTGCGTATCAAGACCTTCAGGTTCTATAAAGATTTGGTGACTGTTTTTATCTGCAAAACGCATTACCTTGTCTTCGATTGAAGGGCAGTAGCGAGGGCCAATACCTTCGATTACGCCTGCATACATAGGGCTGCGGTCAAGGTTGTTGCGGATAACATCATGAGTATTTTCATTTGTGTGAGTAATGAAACATGGAATTTGGCGTGGGTGATGTTCACGCTTACCCATAAATGAAAATACTGGAGCAGGATTATCTCCGTGCTGAACTTCAAGATCAGAAAAGTCCACACTACGAGCATCAATACGCGGAGGTGTACCTGTTTTAAGACGATTCACTCTGAAAGGCAGTTCTCGTAAACGATCGGCCAATGCGATCGATGGTGGATCCCCAGCTCGGCCACCAGAAGAGCTTTCCATACCAATGTGGATCTTTCCACCTAAGAAGGTCCCAACTGTGAGTACAACAGCCTTCGCATGGAATCGTAACCCCATCTGAGTCACTACACCTGTTACCTGATCGTTTTCAACAATCAGATCATCAACCGATTGCTGGAACAAGGTTAGATTAGGTGCATTTTCTAGCGCATTACGAACGTAAGCTTTGTAGAGTGCGCGGTCTGCTTGAGCTCGTGTTGCTCGAACAGCTGGTCCTTTTGAAGCGTTCAATGTTCTAAATTGAATACCAGAGTGATCGATGGCTTGAGCCATTAATCCACCCATTGCATCAACTTCTTTCACCAAGTGACCTTTACCAATACCACCAATGGCTGGGTTACAGGACATTTGACCTAAAGTATCAATATTGTGTGTAAGCAAAAGCGTGTTTTGCCCAGTACGAGCTGATGCGAGTGCGGCTTCCGTTCCTGCGTGACCGCCACCAACAACAATGACGTCAAATTTTTCGTGATAAAGCATGAACCGACCTCAGGTATTCAAGAGAGAGTTGGACAGATAAAAGAGCGTTATTCTACCCTCTTTCACGAAGAGAGAAAATGCTTTTGACTCTTTTCATTCAAAGGTTCAAAACTCTTATATATATAAGATCTATATATATGATCTTTTATTGGATCTATTATTAAGATCGCCCTTTTCTGTGGATAAGTAGAAAATGATCAACAAGATCATGGATCTTAGATGGATCATATCATGTGATCTTGCTTTGATCTGATCGAGGATTAACTGGGATCAAAAATGGTAGTTATGCACAGGGGGCAAAAAGGATCTAAGTTGTTATTTGGATAACTATAGGTTAATCACCGGATAGATCATACTTTATCCACAGCTCGTTTGATCAAAAAAGCAGCAAACAGTTCATAAGGAAATGAAGAAAGTTATACAGAGAGAGAAAATTTGGTGGGAAGTGGTCGTACTTACGACCACTTTATTTAGGCTTGGAACAGTTTAATATGGCTGTTTAACCACTCTTCAGCGGCATCTTCAGGTACGTCATGGCTAAGTACGTCAATAGTGAAGCACTCCGTTAAAGCTGTCGCACCGATGTCGGTGAGTAGGTCATGAGCATGCTGCCCAGCGGCACAGAATGTGTC
Source organism: Vibrio sp. TBV020 (assembly GCF_046056895.1). NCBI lineage: Bacteria > Pseudomonadati > Pseudomonadota > Gammaproteobacteria > Vibrionales > Vibrionaceae > Vibrio > Vibrio sp. TBV020. The sequence goes on from NZ_JBEEAQ010000003.1 coordinate 193,823, forward strand.
ATAACTCGAGTCACCAATGGCTATGGTTGCGTATTGTACATCGCTCATTTTAGGCGGTGTCGCTTGCAAAGATTGGATAAAGGGTTGGATGTTATCTGGATATTCTCCCGCACCATGGGTGGACGTAATCACAAGCCAGATACCTTGAGTATCGATTTCTGCGAGTTCGGGTTGGTTGTGAATGGTGGTATTGAAGCCTTTTTCAATCAGCAAATCACTTAAGTGATCACCAACGTATTCAGCACCACCAAGCGTACTGCCTGTAATAATGTGGATCATTTCTATTCCTTGTTGAAATAAAAAAAGCGCGGCTTTGAAGGCCGCGCTAGGGTTATTTACCAATACAGAATGAAGTGAAGATTCTGCCTAGCAAGTCATCAGAGCTGAACTCACCAGTGATCTCACTTAGATGCTGTTGTGCTATACGAAGCTCTTCAGCGAGTATTTCGCCAGCCATATAGCCTTCAAGCTGTTGTTGGCCGATATCAAGGTGCTGCGAAGCACTTTCTAATGCTTCCAAATGACGGCGGCGAGCCATAAAGCCACCCTCATTGCCACCAGCAAAGCCCATACACTCTTTTAAGTGGGTACGTAGAGCTTCTAAACCTTCACCTGTTTTTGCTGATAGGCGAATAAGTGTAGGATCGTTGACGTGACAGATACCGAGATCTTCACCTGTTTGATCGGCTTTGTTGCGGATCACCGTCATACCAATGTTATCAGGCAGGCGATCAACGAAGTCTGGCCAGATTTCTTTTGGATCCGTAGCATCTGTAGTCGTGCCATCAACCATAAACAGGACGCGATCAGCTTGTGCTATTTCATCCCACGCACGTTCAATACCAATCTTTTCTACCTCGTCTGACGCATCTCGAAGGCCTGCGGTATCAATAATATGTAGCGGCATTCCATCAATGTGGATATGCTCACGTAGAACATCACGTGTCGTACCTGCGATATCAGTAACAATTGCTGAATCTTTGCCTGACAGAGCATTCAATAGGCTCGATTTACCGGCATTTGGTCTACCAGCGATCACCACCTTCATACCTTCACGCATAATAGCGCCTTGATTCGCTTCTTGGCGCACGGCAGCTAAGTTATCAATAATGGTTTGCAGATCTGCGGCAACTTTACCGTCAGCGAGAAAATCAATTTCTTCTTCAGGGAAATCGATCGCGGCTTCGACATAGATTCGTAAATGGATAAGCGATTCTACAAGGGTATTAATTCGACCTGAGAACGCGCCCTGTAATGATTGCAATGCTGACTTTGCTGCCTCTTCAGAACTAGCATCAATTAGGTCTGCGATCGCCTCTGCTTGAGCTAAATCGAGCTTATCATTTAAGAAAGCACGTTCAGAGAACTCACCAGGACGTGCGGTGCGAATCCCTGAAATTTTAAGGATTCGTTTGATCAGCATATCCATAACAACGGGGCCACCATGACCTTGCAACTCAAGTACATCTTCGCCCGTAAAAGAGTGCGGGTTAGGGAAGTAAAGAGCGATACCTTGGTCGAGTTGTGTGCCATCTTCCTCGGTAAATGGCAGGTACTCGGCGTAGCGTGGACGCAGCTCTTTGCCAGTCACTTCGAGTGCGACTTTTGAGGCGAGTGGTCCAGATACGCGGATAATGCCCACGCCACCACGTCCTGGGGCGGTTGCCTGTGCAACAATGGTATCAGTTGTCATAGTTGTGCCTGTCTATTCTTGGTGCCATACAGTGGCAAATAAATCATGTGATGAATTGTAATCAGCTCAAATAAAAAAGGCGACCTTTAGGCCGCCTTTCTCAATTAAATTTCGCTTAAAGGTTACTTAGAGTGTAAGCCTTTCTTCTCGAGTGCTTTGTAAATTAGCGACTGTTGAATTAGCGTTACTACGTTCGATACTAGCCAGTATAGAACTAGACCTGACGGGAAGAACAGGAAGAAGAAAGTAAACATAACCGGCATAAAGGTCATGATCTTCTGCTGCATTGGATCCGTTACCGTTGTCGGGCTCATCTTCTGAATTAGGAACATAGATGCACCCATCAGTAGTGGCAAGATGTAGTAAGGGTCTTGTGCTGAAAGGTCATGAATCCAACCAAAGAATGGTGAATGACGCAGTTCAACTGACTCCATTAGTGCCCAGTATAGTGCAATGAAGATTGGCATCTGAAGAATCAGAGGTAAACAGCCACCTAGTGGGTTTACTTTCTCTTTCTTGTACAGTTCCATCATCTCTTGGCTCATACGCTGACGGTCATCACCGATACGCTCACGCATTGCTTGCAGTTTTGGCTGCAGCATACGCATTTTCGCCATAGACGTGTATTGCGCTTTCGTTAGTGGGTACATTGCACCACGTACGATGAAGGTCAAACAAATGATTGCTACACCCCAGTTACCCACAAAACCTTGGATAAATGAAAGTAGAGTGTGTAGTGGTTTAGCAATGAACCATAACCAACCGTAGTCAACTACTAGGTCTAGGTTAGGTGCAACTTCAGCCATTTGGTCTTGTAGCTTAGGACCAACCCAAAGTGTTGCTTGGAATTTTGCACTGTCGCCATCAGCAATGGTTTTGTTTGGCATACGAACACCAATATCACCAAGGTTGCCGATCACGCGAGTGTATAGGTTTGCACCTGGCTCGTTACGCGGGATCCACGCAGAAGCGAAGTAGTGTTGGATCATTGCTGCCCAACCTTGACCGTTAGCAAGGTTTAGAGACAGGTTACGATCCTGCATGTCTTCGAAGCTGTACTTTTTGTAACGAGTATCTTCAGTAGAGTATGCACCACCGCGGTAAGTTGGCATTGTGATGCTGCCACCAGCGTCAAGTAGGTTTTGACGTAAGTGAGCGTACATACCAAATGTCGCGTTGTTGCCTGATTTGTTCACGATGTCGTATTCAACGTCGATAGCGTAGCTGCCGCGTTTCATTACGAATGTTTTCGTGTATTCAAGACCGTTTGCTGTGAACGTCATTGGGATGCGTAGTTCATCTTGGCCTTCTGCCAGAACGAAACTATCGGCACTCACTGCGTAAGCTGGACGGTTTGTGCTGCTTAGATCGATACCTTGAGGGCCAACAAGACCACTCTGAGCAATGAATTGGTGGCCAGCTTCATTCTTCAGCAGAACGAATGGGTCTTCAGAATCAAGCTCATTCGAGTATTGATTCAGATCTGCATTGATAACATCACCACCAACCGTATCAATCGACAGAGTCAATACATCAGTTGTCACGGTAATAGTTTTAGCAGAAGCTTGCTGCGTCGGAGCTGGATCTAGCTCGTCTGCAAATGATGGTGCAGGTAGAGTACTGCTTGATTGAGCCTGCTCAACCGGCTGAGGCGTTGGATTCTTTGCAACTTGCCATTGCTGGAACAATAGGAAAGAAACCAGTGCTAGCGCGATTAACAGGATATTACGTTGAGAATCCATCGTTATTTATCTCTGTCTTGTTGTTGGACTGGTGGTACGGGATCGTATGTCCAACCCTTCTTATTTAAAGGGTTGCATTTTAATAGACGTTTGCTTGATAACCAACACCCTTTTACAAAACCGTGAGCTTTCAACGCTTCTAGGGTATAAGTAGAGCAAGTTGGGGTAAAACGACAACGTGGTCCAAGAATTGGACTAATAAAACCTTGATAAAATCGGACTAAGCCGATTGCTACCCACGTGAAGGGCGAGACAGGCGCTGCCATAATTTATCAAACAATTTGAAAATTTCTTCATTGCTTAAATCTTGCGCGGTTTTCTTGGCAATAACAACATAATCTTTGTGAGCAAGTTGATGCTGATTGTTACGAAAGCTTTCACGAGCAAGGCGTTTAAAACGATTACGACCAACGGCGGTTTTAATCTGCTTTTTAGGAACGGCTAAACCTAGTCGAGGATGAGATAGGCTATTTTTACGGGCAATGATGGTGAAATGAGGTGAGCCAGCTCTATGAGCTTGCTGGAAGACATTTTGATAATGCTCGGGAGTTAACAAGCGTAACTCCCGATTGAACGCGTACGTATTCAAAATAATCGAAGATTACTTAGAAAGACGCTTACGGCCTTTAGCACGACGTGCGTTGATTGTTGCACGACCGTTCTTAGTAGCCATACGTGCACGGAAACCGTGTGTACGCTTGCGCTTTAGAACTGAAGGTTGAAAAGTGCGTTTCATGATAATTACCTTTACTGATCAGTAGTTTTAGGTCAATGTTAACCCGGCGTGGGTATTAACGTCTTCTTTATATATAAAAGAGGGACAAACCGACGCCTCTCAACAAAGAGGCGGAATTGTAATCACAGTCACATAAACTGTCAATCTTTGAGCGACAGTAAAATAGGTGAAGATGAGTCTAAAATTCCGGCCGAGCGATTATACGTAGTGTGAGCAAAATCTCAAGGATCGATCGATCCTCATTGTTGATCTTTATTCAGCACCAACTTGTCGAAGGAACTTTTGTAAGCGAGGATCCTGTGGGTTACCAAAGATATCCTGTGGAGAACCTTGCTCAACAATGTTGCCTTCAGCCATAAAGATCACGCGATCGGCGACCTCTCTAGCAAATTGCATTTCATGGGTGACCACTAACATGGTCTGGTGTTTTGTTGCTAAGTCCTTCATTAAATTAAGAACTTCTCCAACCCACTCAGGGTCAAGTGCTGATGTTGGCTCATCAAAAAGCAGCAGTTCAGGCTGGAGTGCCATAGCACGGCCAATACCCACACGTTGTTGTTGGCCACCAGACAGTGCTGCTGGATAACTTTCGCCTTTATCACCTAAGCCAATGTCATCAAGAATCTCTTGAGCGCGAGCCAAAGCGTCAGATTTCTTCCAACCACGAACTGTGATTAAGCCTTCAGCAATATTTTGTTTTGCTGTCATATGGGCGAACAAGGCGTAGTTTTGGAATACGAAGCCTGTTTTGCGGCGCAGGGCAAGTACTTCAGCTTTTGTGTGTTTTTCACTATCGACACTGACATCATCAATAGAAATGACCCCTTTATCAGCACTTTCTAGGAAGTTTACAGTGCGCAGGAGGGTCGATTTACCAGTACCACTTGAACCAATAATAACGATGATCTCACCTTGATTGATTTCCAGGTCGATCCCTTTTAATACTTCAGTGTCGCCAAAGCGTTTATGAATGTTGTCTAACTTGATCATCGTACATACGCCTTATTGAGTTTATCTTCTGCCCAAATTTGAATGCGAGTTAGGATAACAACTACACCCCAGTATATAAGCGCAACGGCCAAGAAGGCTTCAAAGAAGCGGAAGCTTGAAGAGGCCTCCATTTGCGCTTTAGCCATGATCTCTGCAACGCCTAGAGTAAAAGCGAGTGAAGTCGATTTGATCATGTCGATAAAATAGTTCATCAGAGATGGCAGCGCGACGCGGGTAGCTTGAGGCAAAATGACACGACGCATTGCCTGTGATGTAGTCATTCCCACTGATAAACTGGCTTCCATTTGGCTGCGATCGATACCAATAATGGCTGCTCGAATACTTTCTGCCATATAAGCGGCGAAATGTAAGGTTAAGCCAATCACAGCAGCGCTAAACGCATCTAGGCCGACTAAGAACGGAAATACTTGAGGTAGGCCATAGTAGAGCAAAAATAGCTGAACAAGCAGTGGCGTACCGCGGAAAAAGCTAATGTATAGCTGACTAAGCTGATCAAGAACAGGGACGCGAAAAACACGAATATTCGCTAAAATCACAGATAAAATCAGTGAAAAGAACAAACCCCACGTCGCCATTTCCATGGTTGTGCCAAGATACTTTAGCAGTATCGGCATTAGATCCAGCATGTAGTTAAAATCGAATCCCATAACGTGTCCCAAACATTAAATCACGAGAATAAAAAAGCAAAACCCACTGCAAAGGAAGGAAAGCAGTGGGTTATAGGGTAGTCCAAACTCAATGGATTGAGTTGGACTTGCAAGCTTTACTAAAGCTTATTTGGTGATATCAGCACCAAACCACTTCTGAGAGATAGTTGCCAATGTACCATCTGCACGCATCTCTGCTAGGGCTTTGTTTACTTCAGCTTGTAGTTTTTTACCATTGTCGTTATCAACAAATGGCCAAGCGTTTTGAATGGTTTCGAAAGGCTGACCTGCTAGTTGTAGTGGTAAGCCTGTTTTCTTGATCAGCTCAAGTGCTGAAAGACGATCCATCACGAATGCGTCAGCGCGGCCTAGAGCAACATCGTGTTCGATACCTGTATCGTAAGTTTTGATGTTGATCTTGCTGTCTTTATCGTAGTCACGCAGCAGTTGCTCAAAGTTCGAACCTAGGTTGACTGCAACCGTTTTGCCCGCTAGATCTTCAACACCTTGGATGCTGTCATTACCTTTACGAACGGTGATTTGTGCTCCGTCTACCACGTATGGGTCTGCAAATAGGTATTTAGCTTTACGAGCATCTGTCATGGTAATTTGGTTTGAAATCGTATCAATACGCCCTGTTTCTAGTAGGCCAAATAAACCAGAAAAGTTCGCTGTTACATACTCAACTTTGTAGTCATTACGTTTGCCGATCTCATCCCACAGGTCCACTTCAAAACCTTGTAGCTTATCTTGCTGAACGAAAGTGAACGGGAAGTAGCGGCCAGACATACCAACTTTTACTTCAGTCGCCGCTTGAACGGTAGCAGCAGAAAGCGCGATTGCTGCAACTGCAGCCTTAATCCAGTTTTTCATAGTACAACTCCATATAATTATGGGGATAAATACTACTGTCTCTTTACTTAATTAGATAAATAACCAAGAGCAATAACCTAGACAGTAGAGTAATAAGGTGCCGTTATTAGCTGTCATTCAGTCGGTTAGACGAACTCAATATGAAAAAGACGGAAAATAGGTGGATAAAAATATTCATTCACAGAGTTATCACCAGATTGATGATCTGTGTGATTTGGTCATTTTGTGGATCAAAGTGTGGGTAAAAATGGGGCAGGATGTGGGGATCCATCGAATAATGTCGAAAATATTGTGAATAACTTAGATCTTATTCACTGGATCATCGATCATTTGCTGGCGATCTTGGTTATCAACAGGTAAAATTGCCAGTCTTTTCAGATCAATTACTTCGAGTGGGGGCACCGTGTCATCTTCGCTTTGGTTGCAATGTTTGCAACAGCTTCAAGAAGAGCTACCAGCAACGGAATTCAGCATGTGGGTTCGTCCGTTACAAGCAGAGCTCAATGACAATACGCTCACTTTATTTGCCCCAAACCGTTTCGTTTTGGACTGGGTTCGCGATAAATACCTAAATAGCATCAACCGTCTACTGCAAGAATATTGTGGTAATGATGTGCCGAGCTTGCGTTTTGAGGTAGGTAGTCGTCCAGTTGCGGCGCCAAAGCCAGCACCAAAACGTACGCCTGCTGATGTGGCTGCGGAATCTTCAGCACCAGCACAATTACAAGCGCGTAAACCGGTTCATAAAACATGGGATGATGATGCACAAGCGATCGCTGACATCAATCACCGCTCGAACGTAAATCCGAAACACAAATTCACTAACTTCGTTGAAGGTAAGTCAAACCAATTAGGTTTGGCTGCGGCGCGTCAGGTATCTGATAACCCAGGCTCAGCGTATAACCCGTTGTTTCTATACGGTGGTACAGGCTTAGGTAAAACGCACCTTTTACACGCAGTTGGTAATGCCATTGTCGACAATAAGCCAAACGCAAAAGTGGTCTACATGCACTCTGAACGTTTTGTGCAGGACATGGTTAAAGCACTGCAAAATAACGCGATTGAAGAGTTTAAACGTTACTACCGTAGCGTTGATGCGCTGCTTATTGATGATATTCAATTCTTCGCTAATAAAGAGCGTTCACAGGAAGAGTTCTTCCACACATTCAACGCGTTACTTGAAGGCAATCAACAGATCATCCTAACTTCGGATCGCTATCCGAAAGAGATCAGCGGCGTAGAAGATCGTCTTAAATCTCGCTTTGGTTGGGGTCTAACCGTTGCGATCGAGCCACCAGAGCTTGAAACGCGCGTTGCGATCTTGATGAAAAAAGCGGAAGACCACCAAATTCACCTTGCTGATGAAGTGGCATTCTTTATCGCTAAGCGTCTGCGTTCAAACGTTCGTGAGCTTGAGGGTGCACTCAACCGTGTTATTGCGAATGCGAACTTTACCGGTCGTCCAATCACTATCGATTTTGTTCGTGAAGCACTACGTGACCTACTGGCTCTACAAGAGAAGTTAGTGACTATCGATAACATTCAAAAGACGGTGGCTGAATACTACAAGATTAAAGTCGCTGATCTGCTGTCTAAACGTCGTTCACGCTCTGTTGCACGCCCGCGCCAGTTAGCAATGGCCTTAGCGAAAGAGCTGACTAACCATAGCTTGCCGGAAATTGGTGATGCATTTGGTGGTCGCGACCATACAACGGTTCTGCACGCTTGCCGTAAGATTGAACAACTGCGTGAAGAGAGCCACGATATTAAAGAAGACTACTCGAACTTGATTCGTACACTTTCTTCTTAATTCGCACTATTTCTTGATTCACAGTATTCTAAGCGTCGAGCAACAATAACGAATTCGGATAAGAGCATCCTATGAAATTTTCCATTGAGCGTAGCCACCTGCTTAAACCTCTTCAACAAGTGTCAGGTGCACTAGGTGGTCGTCCTACTTTGCCTATTCTTGGTAACTTATTACTTAAAGTAGAAGACAACGTGCTATCGATGACGGCAACAGACTTAGAAGTAGAGCTGATTAGTCGTGTCACTTTGGAAGGCGAATTTGAAGCGGGCAGCATTACTGTACCTTCACGTAAGTTCCTTGATATTTGTCGTGGCTTGCCTGATGACTCAGTGATTACTTTTGTATTAGAAGGTGATCGCGTACAAGTGCGTTCTGGTCGTAGTCGTTTCTCACTATCAACACTACCAGCCAATGATTTCCCAAATATTGAAGATTGGCAGAGTGAAGTTGAAGTGTCACTGACTCAAGCTGAGCTGCGCGGCTTAGTTGAGAAGACCCAATTTTCGATGGCAAACCAAGATGTACGTTACTACCTCAATGGTATGTTATTTGAGATTGATGGTACGACATTACGTAGTGTTGCGACTGATGGTCACCGTATGGCGGTATCTCAAACTCAGTTGGGCGCAGACTTTGCACAAAAGCAAATCATTGTTCCGCGTAAAGGTGTCCTTGAGCTGGTTAAATTGCTTGATGCGCCAGAGCAGCCAGTAGTGCTACAGATTGGTAGTTCAAACGTACGCGCTGAAGTAAATAATTATGTGTTTACTTCTAAGCTGGTGGATGGTCGATTCCCTGATTACCGCCGAGTGATGCCACAAAGCACCAGTAAAACTCTAGAAGCGGGTTGTGACGAACTACGCCAAGCGTTTTCTCGCGCAGCGATTTTGTCGAATGAAAAATTCCGTGGTGTTCGAGTTAACCTTGCAGATACGGAAATGCGTATTACGGCGAATAACCCAGAACAAGAAGAAGCGGAAGAGATGCTCGATGTGAGCTTCGAAGGTGAGCCAATTGAGATAGGCTTCAACGTGAGTTACGTACTGGATGTTCTCAATACGCTGCGCTGTGAAAAAGTCCGCATTTCAATGTCAGACGCGAACGCCAGTGCATTGATTGAGAATGCTGATGATGACAGTGCCATGTACGTGGTGATGCCGATTCGACTCTAGCATGCCGCTTTCTCGCCTTATTATAAAACAGTTTAGAAACATTGAAGCCTGTGACATTAACCTGTCAGCAGGCTTTAACTTTCTTATTGGGCCGAATGGTAGTGGCAAAACCAGTGTTTTAGAAGCCATTTACCTACTTGGTCATGGTCGCTCATTTAAGAGTTCACTGACCGGCCGAATTATTCAAAATGAGTGTAATGAGCTGTTTGTTCACGGTCGTTTTTTGAACTCGGATCAATTTGAGCTACCAATTGGCATTAATAAGCAGCGCGACGGCTCAACAGAGGTTAAAATAGGCGGTCAATCTGGACAAAAGCTAGCGCAGTTAGCCCAAGTATTACCTTTGCAGTTGATTCACCCTGAAGGGTTTGATCTACTCACTGATGGACCGAAACATCGCCGTGCATTTATTGATTGGGGCGTGTTTCACACCGAGTCTGCTTTTTATGAAGCGTGGGGGCGTTTTAAGCGTCTCAATAAACAGCGTAATGCTTTGTTAAAAACAGCGACTAGTTATCGAGAGCTCAGTTATTGGGATCAAGAAATGGCTAGACTGGCTGAAAACATCAGCCAATGGCGAGCGACTTATGTCGAGCAGATGAAAGTCAAAGCCGAGCAGATCTGTCAAGAGTTTTTGCCAGAATTTGATATCCAATTAAAGTATTATCGTGGTTGGGATAAAGAGACCCCATACCAAGAAATACTAGAAAAGAATTTTGAGCGTGATCAGGCGCTTGGTTATACCTTTAGTGGGCCAAATAAAGCTGATTTACGCATAAAAGTGAATGGCACTCCTGTTGAGGATGTGTTGTCACGAGGCCAGTTAAAGCTGATGGTGTGTGCGTTGCGGGTAGCGCAAGGACAACACCTCACTGAGATGACAGGCAAGCAATGTATCTACTTAATTGATGACTTTGCATCTGAATTAGATAGCCAACGTCGCAAGCGTCTTGCTGATTGCTTGAAAGAGACGGGGGCTCAAGTTTTTGTAAGTTCTATTACTGACAGTCAGATTGCAGATATGCGAGATGAAAATGGCAGGATGTTCCATGTGGAACATGGCACAATAGAGCAAAATATATAGCGGAAGATAACTCATGTCTGAAAATTACGATTCATCGAGTATTAAAGTACTAAAAGGTCTGGACGCAGTACGTAAGCGTCCTGGTATGTACATCGGCGACACGGATGATGGTACCGGTCTGCACCACATGGTTTTCGAGGTGGTGGATAACTCAATTGATGAAGCGTTAGCAGGTCACTGTAAAGACATCATTGTGACTATTCATGAGGATAACTCAGTATCTGTAAGCGATGATGGCCGTGGTATCCCTACGGAAATGCACCCTGAAGAAAACGTATCAGCAGCAGAAGTTATCATGACGGTACTTCACGCTGGTGGTAAGTTCGATGACAACTCATACAAGGTATCGGGTGGTCTGCACGGTGTAGGTGTTTCGGTAGTAAACGCGCTATCAGAAAAAGTGACGCTAACGATTCATCGTGGCGGCCATATTCATACTCAAACTTATCACCATGGTGAGCCTCAAGCTCCACTAGCTGTGATTGGTGATACCGATAAAACGGGTACGCAGATTCGTTTCTGGCCAAGTGCTGAAACTTTCTCAAATACCGAGTTCCACTACGATATCCTGGCAAAACGTCTACGTGAGCTATCATTCCTAAACTCTGGTGTTTCTATCAAGCTTAAAGATGAGCGTGAAGAAAACAAGAGCGACCACTTCATGTTTGAAGGTGGTATCCAAGCGTTCGTTGATCACCTAAACACTAACAAAACACCGATCATCGAGAAAATCTTCCACTTCGACTTTGAACGTGAAGATGGCATTTCGGTTGAAGTAGCGATGCAATGGAACGATGGCTTCCAAGAGAATATCTACTGTTTCACCAACAACATCCCTCAACGCGATGGTGGTACTCACTTAGCGGGCTTCCGTGCTGCGCTTACTCGTACCCTGAACTCGTTCATGGATAAAGAAGGTTTCTCGAAGAAAGCGAAAACTGCAACTTCAGGTGATGATGCACGTGAAGGCCTAACTGCAGTTGTTTCGGTGAAAGTGCCAGATCCTAAGTTCTCGAGCCAGACTAAAGATAAGCTTGTTTCTTCAGAAGTGAAGTCTGCGGTTGAATCTGCAATGGGTGAAAAACTGTCTGAGTTCCTAGTAGAGAACCCAACAGAAGCGAAGATGGTATGTACTAAGATCATCGATGCAGCGCGCGCTCGTGAAGCAGCACGTAAAGCTCGTGAAATGACTCGTCGTAAAGGCGCACTTGATTTAGCTGGTCTACCAGGCAAACTGGCTGACTGTCAGGAAAAAGACCCAGCACTCTCTGAACTATACATAGTGGAGGGTGATTCGGCAGGCGGCTCCGCAAAACAAGGCCGTAACCGTAAGAACCAAGCAATCCTACCGCTAAAAGGTAAGATTCTTAACGTTGAAAAAGCGCGTTTCGACAAAATGCTTTCTTCTCAGGAAGTTGCAACGCTTATCACAGCTCTTGGTTGTGGTATCGGTCGTGACGAGTACAACCCAGACAAACTGCGTTACCACAACATCATCATCATGACCGATGCCGATGTCGATGGTTCGCACATCCGTACGCTACTATTGACCTTCTTCTACCGTCAAATGCCAGAGCTTATCGAGCGTGGCTACGTGTACATTGCTCAGCCACCACTTTACAAAGTGAAGAAAGGCAAACAAGAGCAGTACATTAAAGATGAAGACGCAATGAACCAGTACCAAGTGGCCCTTGCTCTAGATAATGCATCTCTACACGTAAACCCAGAAGCGCCAGCGCTATCAGGTGAAGCTCTAGAGAAGCTAGTTCAGCAATACAATGCGGGTATCAAGCTGGTGGATCGTATGAGTCGCCGTTACCCACGTGCACTTGTACATGAGCTTATCTACACTCCTCGTCTAACGGCAGAGCAGTGTCATGATGCTGCAGCGGTTGAAGCATGGACTAAGCAGCTTGTTGAACAGCTAAACGCGAAAGAAGTAGGCGCGAGCCAATACAGCTTTGAAGTAGAACAACACGCTGAGCTAGGCTTAAGCCTACCTAAGATTGTGGTTCGTACTCATGGTGTGACACACGAGCATGTTCTGAGCATCGATTTAATCAACTCAAAAGAGTACGGCAAACTAGCATCACTTTCTGAAGCGCTAGACGGTCTGATTGAAGAGGGTGCTTACATCAAGCGTGGTGAGCGTACTCAGCCTGTTTCAAGCTTTGTTGATGCGCTTGAGTGGCTAATTAAAGAGTCACGTCGTGGTCTAAGCCTGCAACGCTACAAAGGTCTAGGTGAGATGAACCCAGATCAGCTTTGGGAAACCACTATGGACCCAGAAACACGCCGCATGATGCAGGTAACGATTGAAGATGCAGTAGGTGCAGACCAACTGTTCACGACACTAATGGGTGACCAAGTAGAACCTCGTCGTAACTTCATTGAAGAGAACGCACTGAAAGTTGCTAACTTAGACGTGTAGTACCGACTCTCGTTGATAAAAAATACCGCCTTCTCAGGCGGTATTTTTGTTTTTGGACATTAATTTTCCTGCCGTTGCTAGAAAATATTCGCCAGAAAGGCGGCCGGTTTCATAGTCATGGTCTAGTGCCTGACTAGAACTACCTAACACATTTGAATGCAGAGCTTTATTAGGGTGAATTTCGTAAATAGTGGCATCACTTGGAGGGGAGTTAAGAAACGCCTGAGTTGCTCGGTAACACTCTTCGTGTTTTAGCAGTAGATCTATCAGTGCTTTAAGCTTAGTTTTGCCTAAATAGCGCGAGTACTTCTTCATCCACTGGTGATCGAATACCGTTGAGAGTGGAACGGTACGAATCACAACGATATGTTTATAGCCTCGTTGATATGCCTCTTGTACTGGGATCGGCGCTGAAACGCCTCCATCTAGCCATTCTGTTTCACACACTTTGACAGGTTTTTTATTAATAAATGGAATCGCACATGATGCTTTGAGCGCTTGAGGCCAGTGAGGGCTATCAAGGTTGAAGTAAGCAGGTTTGTGCTCAGTGGCATGACAGGCACAGGCTAAAACTTCGCAGTTGTGCATGTTGGCATGGCCTTTATCCCAATCTAAGCGATGCGTTGTCATTGCTTGCCGAAGTAACCAGTCTAGATCTAAACCTTGCTGACCGGTTAAAAACTGATAGCGAGTGAAGAACTTAGGACTGACCGTTGCTTCTTTAATGAAGTGATAAGCATGCTTTGTTTGTCCGCAAATATAGGAAGCAAGGTTTAGTGAACCCGCAGAGGTGCCAATCATAAGGGAAAAAGGGTTAAAGTTTTGCCCAAGAAAGGCATCCAACACACCTGCAGTGAAAATTCCACGTTGTCCACCTCCTTCAGTGACGAGGGCTACCTTATTTACCTGAGTACCGAAGTGGGATAGAGCTTCGTAAGAATTGAGACTGTATGAAATATGTTTGGCAGGCATGATTTCAACCCTTTGCTATCAAGGTAGTGAGTGAATACTTGTAGCATAGAAAGAGTTTAGGTTTAGTTAAATTAAATAATTCTTATGCACTGTTTTGATATTTTGAACACAAGATTCATCTAGTTTGTCGAAGGATTGGGTGAAATTATGATTGTTTTTATATCAATAGGTTAGGGCGCTTGTGAGTCAGTGAGGAGAAAATAATTCATTTCTTCCCTTGAAACCAATTTGTTCAATCCATATATCTAGTTGTGAAGAGGGATGACTGTCTTGCTCAAGAGAGAAGAAACAGACCTTCTGATTCGCTGATAAGGTATCGCTCAGGAGAGGATGACTTAGAGGCACACAATTGAACTGATTTATTACTACGTCCCAGCGCTAACAGAGCCCGAGGAGTAGCGAATAAATCCCTTAGTCGGCGACGAGCGAGCACACTATCGATCCGCGCAAACTCACGACTAAGACTATTGCTTACTAAAAGGATAGCATTATGAGAACTGTAGATTTCACTCCACTTTACCGCAACGCAATTGGCTTCGATCGTATATTCAACATGATGGAAGCGAATACTTCGAAGAACACTTCTGGCGGTTACCCTCCTTACAACATCGAGCAAAAAGATGAGAACAACTACCGTATTACTATGGCAGTTGCAGGCTTTGCTGAAGAGCAGCTAGATCTTACTCAAAAAGAGAACATGCTGATCGTTAAGGGTGAGCGTAAATCAGAAGAAGAGAAGACATACGTGTATCAAGGTATCGCAGAGCGTGATTTCGAGCGTAAATTCCAGCTAGCAGACTACGTGAAAGTGGTGGGTGCAAGCATGGAAAATGGTCTACTGCATATAGACCTAGAGCGCGAAATTCCAGAAGCGATGCAACCGCGTAAGATTGCTATCAATGGCAGTAACCTAATCGAAGGTTAATTAACTGTCTCAAAACTGAGAGTAAAGAGTGAAAGAGCGCAGATTAGCGCTCTTTTTTATTGTTCTTAGATCTGTAAATCAGTACTTTCAGCGCCGCAAACTATAAATTTGGATAATAGAATGAAGAAATTATTATTGGCGGCTTTAGTTATTGCTGTCTCAGGCTGCTCTAGCCTTGTTGCCCCACTTGCGACTGACTACACTGCATCAAATGGTGAAAAGATTCATATCGCTTATGCAAACCCTGAAAAATCAGCTAATTGTGAGCTGAAAGGCCAATCTGCGTTTAACCCTAATTCGCAGAGTATTATGGGGATCGTATCGTTTGGTGATAGTGGAATGGATGCTGAGCACAAAATTAACTCAACTTTTGGTGAAGAGGCCGCAGCATTAGGTGCAAACTACATTAATCGTGGCTTTGCTGGCTCTTCTACATACGGTGGTGTGTATCAGCGTTCTTCTACGATTGAAGCAACCTACTTCTTATGTGAACACATCCCTGCACTATAAATACAAACAGCCCAAAACTCTTTGGGCTGTTTAGTGTTGAAGCGCTTAACCTTGCTGGTAAGCGCGTTCAACTTCCTCTGCAATAATTTTGATACCTTTCTGCATCATTTCATCGTCCTGAACGTAGTTCATACGCAAACATTGGTGAGCATGCTCCCAATCATCTTCTTGGCCAATAAAGAAATACTCACCAGGAACAATTAACACACCTCGTGCTTTCAAGCGTGCATACAGCTCCATAGTGGTGATAGGCAGTTCATCAAACCATAGCCATAAGAAGATAGCTCCCTCTGGCTTATGGATACGGAAGCGAGGGTCGGTAATTTCGTTTTGTAGCAATTCAACCGCACGCTGAGATTTCTGCTTATAGAAAGGTTTAATCACATCAGAGCTAAGCTTAAGTAAATCGCCTTTACCAATAATATGATTAGCTAGTGCTGGGCCAAGGCTGCCTGGTGCTAAGCTGATGATGCCATTCATATTGGTCATCGCTTGAGTCACCTCTTCACTTGCAATCACAATGCCGCAGCGCACACCTGGTAGGCCTAGCTTAGATAGGCTCATACATAGAATGGTGTTTTCATTCCAGAATGGTTCAACATCTTCAAAAATAATATTTGGGAATGGCAAACCGTAGGCATTATCGATGATCAGTGGAATGTTGTTCTCGCGGGCAAGTTTATCTAGCTTGTGGATCTCTTCGTCAGTCAACACATTCCCTGTTGGGTTAGTTGGTCGAGAGGCACAAATCGCTGCAACCGAGTCATCGACTTTCAGTTGCTCAAAATCAACGTGATACTTGAATAGACCGTTGTCTAGTAGCTCAATTTCAGGGTGGTAAGAGACAAAGATATCTTCATCGACACCAGCATCGCCATAGCCGATATACTCAGGCGCTAATGGCAGCAGGATCTTTTTATGTGAACCATCAGGCTGCTTACCCGCAAGTAAATTGAATAGGTAGAAAAAGCCACTTTGGCTGCCATTGGTTAGGCTAATGTTTTTCTCGCTGATGTTCCAACCGTAGGTTTCTTTAAGAAGGTTTGCGAGTGCTTTGACGAAGGCATCTTTACCTTGTGGGCCATCATAATTGGCCATAGCAGCAACAAGCTCTCCACTAGCGAGCATCTCCTCACTGGCTTGATGAAAGTAGTCGAGCATGGCTGGTATTGCGGCTGGGTTACCTCCACCGAGCATAATGGCTCCTGGAGTACGTAGACCGTCATTTAAATCATCCATTAACTGGGTGATGCCTGAATACTGATTAAACTTTTCACCAAATTTTGAGAACTGCATTACTTGTCGTACCTAATTCATTATTGTCATTGCTTTTGTTTTTAAATAGCTAGTGCGTGGCTAGCCAATCGAGTAATCCTTGACCTTACCTTAATGCGCTATTAACGCAAAGTGTGAATACCGCCAGAAGAGAAAAAAGTGCGTTGTCAGACCAGAAGCACGCATCTTTTGCACTAGAAGCACAATAAAAAAGGGAAGCTTATGCTTCCCTTGCTGGTGGACATAGTGAGACCTATTCGCCTGTGTATACGATAAGAATCTTGTCACTTTTATACTGACGCTCAAATGAATAGTAGCCTTCTTGGTTTCTTGTTATGTGTTTGCCTCGCGCGACGGCAGGGTGTCTTTGTCGAAACTCTCCTAGCTTTTGCCAATGTTGCAACAGTGCTTCACGTTCTCCTTCGATTAAATCCCAAGGCATATCTGAACGCGTTCCTTGATGTGTGTCTGAGCCTGTTGGCCCAAAATTTCGTGCAATTTCGTCCCCGTAGTAGATTTGTACGGCGCCGGGAGCCAACATTAAGGCGTTGGCGGCTCTAGCTTGGTCATCAAAACTACGGCTACGTGAAGACCAAAATAACTGAGTATCGTGCGATGATAAGTAACTCAATACATTGAAGTCTGGGTCTGTATTGATGCTGTTTGCATAACGATGATAGTCATTATCTAAGTCAGCGAAACATTTAAGTGCTTTTGGAGCAACATCAGACTGAAACTCGAAGTTGATGATGGAGTCGAATCCGTTAGCAAAATATGGACTTTTAACTACACCGTGTGCCCATACTTCCCCTGTCATCCAGAACGGTAAATCATCTAAAGCTTTGTCTGGGTTACTTTGTTGCCATTCGGCAAGAGCTGCTGTGGTTTCAGCTTTTAGTTGTTGCCAGGTTTCCGACTCAACATGCTTGGCAGTATCGACTCTAAATCCATCAATACCGTACTCTCTTACCCAATCCGAAAGCCAAACAATTAAATGCTGCTGAGGTGTTCGCGCAACATCCGCAGCATTAGTGGATTTATTCTGATAGAAATTGGGCAGGCGGGTTGCTTGCTGAGACTCTGTCTTGAGATCGGGTAGATGAGCTAGAGACATGGTGATTTCATTGTATCCAGGGATATCGTAATCACCAATATCGGTACGTATCCAATCTTTTCCCCACCACTTTTGCCAAGCGTCACCGTCACGGTAGTTGATGTAGTCATTAAAGCTGTGCCAAGTTTGGCCTTTCTTTGGTGTCCAGTCCGTCCATTTTTCCCCAAGGATTTCTGTCGCCTCTTTTGAGTCTAGATAAAGCTGACCAAAACCAAACTCTTGCATGTCGGCAAGCGTGGCATAACCGGTGTGATTCATGACCACATCCCACGGATACCTTTTTGATGGGCTGTATCGACAAATTCTCTCAGTTCATCTTTGGTGCCCATATTCGCATCAAGTTTGGTCCAATCTTGATGGTAGTAACCATGGTAGCCATAATGCTTAAAGTCACCTTTGTCACCGCCACCAACCCAACCATGGATTTGTTCAAGTGGTGAGGTTATCCAGATAGCGTTGACGCCTAAGGACTCGATATAGTCCAGCTTTTGTGTCAGACCGGCCAAATCACCACCATGAAATGTTGCGATTTCATCTGCGCCATCTTTACTCCGACCATAACTATTATCATTGCTAGGGTTACCGTTATAGAACCTGTCGGTCATAACAAAATAGACCGTAGCGTTATCCCAGCTGAACGTCGCTTCCTCAGGGACTTTGACTTCTTCTATTAGCAGTAGGCCTTGACTGTTTGTACCAGGCTGTAAAGTAATGACACCATTGATGACGGTCGTTTCTTGGCCTGTTAGAGCATCACGAAGTTTGGTTCCATCTGGGAATGTTTTCGCGACATTAATCGCTTTAGCTGTTTCGGTTGCAATTGGGCAGGTATAGGTGATCTTTTGCTTTTTGTTAGGTTTAAGTTGAACGGTGAGTTCATTGCTTTTCGGGTTGAGTAGAAATTGGTAGGAGTTGGCTTTAAAAACTTTAAGAGCAATATCTCTGTTGTCCGCACAATCATCCATTTTTAATGGGCGGTTAAATTTGATACGGCTTTCTTCTAACGGTGCGAAGCGACTACCACAGCTTTGAGTGCGATTGGCAATTGTGATTGAGTAATTGCCTTTATCCAGTAGTTGCTCGGCAACAAGTAAGCCTTGCTCATTAGTCTCAAATGCTGTTTGCTTGTTTCCGACGGTGAGGAAAATAGTGTTGTCTGATATTTGGCTACACGCACTCAGTAAACCGATAGAAACTGCGAGAAATGTTTTGTTCATGTGTCCTTCCCCCGAATAAACGTTGCAGTTATAGCAACATTCGGACTCTACAGTCTGAGGGATGAGGCATAGGTTATTCGCTGGTTTGCCCTACA
The DNA here is from genome assembly GCF_046056895.1 of Vibrio sp. TBV020. Classification (NCBI taxonomy): domain Bacteria; kingdom Pseudomonadati; phylum Pseudomonadota; class Gammaproteobacteria; order Vibrionales; family Vibrionaceae; genus Vibrio; species Vibrio sp. TBV020. The sequence continues at coordinate 213,130 of NZ_JBEEAQ010000003.1, forward strand.
AATTCCCAAGAAGTTCACAAGTTTAATTAAAAACTGCGCAAATATAGACGCTTCAGATATCAAAAAGGGAAGCATTTGCTTCCCTTTTGCATCACTACTAATTATTCAACTCTTCACTACTTTTGCAGTAGAGAAATATCCGCAATCTGTAGGAATAGGTTACGCAGGTTGTTCAGTAGCGTTAGACGGTTCTTCTTCAGAGCTTCGTCGTCAGCCATAACCATTACGTTATCGAAGAATGCATCAACTGGCTCACGTAGGTCAGCTAGTTTGCTTAACGCTTCTTGGTAGTTACCTGTCGCAAATGCTGGCTCTAGAGCTTCAGTCATCACTTCAACGCTTTCTGCTAGCGTCTTCTCTGCGTCTTCTTGTAGAAGAGCAAGGTCGATTTCTGCTGCTAGTTCGCCGTCGAATTTCGCTAGGATGTTACCTACACGCTTGTTCGCTGCTGCTAGTGCTTCTGCTGCTTCTAGCTCACGGAAGTGAGATACCGCTTTCACGCGCTGATCGAAGTCTGCTGGTTTAGTTGGACGGTTAGCCAGTACAGCTTGGATGATATCCACGCTGAAGCCTTCGTCTTTGTACCATGCGTTGAAACGGCCAAGCATGAAGTCGATTACGTCGTTGGCAACGTTCGCGTTTGTAAGCTTATCGCCGAACAGAGACTGAGCCTTAGCAATCAGGTCAGTTAGGTCTAGGCTGTAGCCGTTTTCTACGATGATACGTAGCACACCTAGAGATGCACGACGAAGTGCGAATGGGTCAGAACCCTTAGGTGCTTGGCCAATACCGAAGATACCAACGATAGTATCTAGCTTGTCTGCCATTGCTACTGCTGAAGAAATACCTGTGCTTGGTAGGTCATCACCAGCGAAACGAGGCATGTACTGTTCGTAAAGCGCCAGTGCAACTTGCTCGTCTTCACCATCGTGAGTCGCGTAGTGCATGCCCATTACACCTTGAGTATCGGTAAATTCGAATACCATAGAGGTCATTAGGTCACACTTCGCCAGTAGGCCTGCACGCTTAGATTTTTCAACGTCAGCATCAATTTGCTCAGCGATGTAGCCAGCAAGCTCAGTGATACGGTCTGTTTTGTCTTTGATAGTACCAAGCTGCTTCTGGAAGATAGCTTGCTCTAGCTCAGGTAGACGGTCGATTAGAGGACGCTTACGGTCAGTGTTGAAGAAGAATTCTGCATCCGCAAGACGTGGACGTACAACCTTCTCGTTACCTTCGATTACGTAGCGAGGCTCTTTTGATTCGATGTTTGAAACGAAGATGAAGTTAGGTAGTAGCTTCTTGTTGTCATCGTAAACAGGGAAGTACTTCTGGTCACCTTTCATGGTGTAAACCAAAGCTTCAGAAGGTACTTTTAGGAACTCTTCTTCAAACTTCGCAGTTAGGACTACTGGCCATTCAACCAGAGAAGTCACTTCTTCTACTAGGTCATCTTCTAGATCCGCTGTACCACCAACCGCTGCTGCTGCTTTTTGCGAGTCAGCAAGGATGATCGCTTTACGCGCTTCGTAATCTGCCATTACTTTACCGCGCTCTTCTAGGATCGCTGGGTATTGCTCTGCAGATTCGATAGTGAACTCTTGCTCACCCATGAAGCGGTGACCACGGATAGTGCGGTCTGATGCTACGCCTAGGATTTCACCTTCAATAAGGTCAGAACCCATTAGCATGGTTAGCGTTTTAACTGGGCGGATAAACTGAGTTGTCTTGTTACCCCAACGCATTGGCTTAGCAATAGGCAGGTTACCTAGTGCTTTTGCTGCCAGCTCAACAACGATTTCAGACGTTGCTTGGCCTTTTACTTCTTGTTTGAAAAGAAGCCATTCGCCTTTGTCTGTCACTAGACGGTCAGCTTGCTCAACCGTGATGCCGTTACCACGTGCCCAGCCTTGAGCCGCTTTAGTCGCGTTACCGTCAGCATCGAATGCCACAGAAACTGCAGGACCACGCTTTTCAACCACTTTGTCAGCTTGGCCTTCAGCAAGACCTGCAACCTTAAGCGCTAGACGACGAGGAGCCGCGTACCATTTCACACCTTCGTGTGCTAGGTCTGCGCCTTTAAGCTCTGCTTCGAAGTTTGCAGCGAAAGCTTCTGCTAGAGTACGAAGCTGTGTTGGTGGTAGCTCTTCAGTACCCAGTTCAATTAGAAATTCTTTAGCCATGATTACTTCTCCTCTTCCTTACGGCACATTGGGAAGCCAAGAGCTTCACGTGATGCGTAGTACGCTTCTGCAACAGACTTAGTCAGGTTGCGGATACGAAGGATGTAACGTTGGCGCTCTGTAACAGAGATAGCTTTACGCGCATCAAGGATGTTGAATGCGTGGCCAGCTTTAAGAATACGCTCGTAAGCTGGAAGCGGAAGTGGCTTCTCAAGCTCAAGTAGCTCTTTACACTCTTTCTCACACTGATCAAAGAACGTGAATAGGAAATCTACGTCAGCGTGCTCAAAGTTGTAAGTTGATTGCTCAACTTCGTTTTGGTGGAAGATATCACCATAAGTTACTTTGCTGCCGTCTGGTGCGATGTTCCACACTAGGTCGTAAACAGAGTCGACTTCTTGGATGTACATCGCTAGACGTTCGATACCGTAAGTGATCTCACCAGTAACTGGCTTACACTCAAGGCCACCAACTTGCTGGAAGTAAGTAAACTGAGTCACTTCCATACCGTTTAGCCATACTTCCCAACCAAGACCCCATGCACCTAGTGTTGGGTTTTCCCAGTTATCTTCTACGAAGCGAATATCGTGTACTAGCGGGTCGATACCAAGAACTTCAAGCGAGCCTAGGTACAACTCCTGAATGTTGTCTGGAGAAGGCTTTAGGGCTACTTGGAACTGATAGTAGTGCTGCAGACGGTTCGGGTTTTCACCGTAACGGCCATCGGTAGGACGACGTGAAGGTTGAACGTAAGCTGTCGACATTGGCTCTGGGCCAAGTGCACGTAGACATGTCATTGGGTGAGAGGTGCCTGCACCTACTTCCATATCTAGAGGTTGAACAATAGTACAACCGTTTTGTGCCCAGTAATCCTGCAGCGCGAGGATCATTCCCTGGAAGGTTTTGATATCGTATTTTTGCATAGTAATTCGCGCAATTCTTTGAGTAAAAGGTCTGTCTAAAACAGAGAAAAATAACAATCAAGTATACCCAGATATTTGGCATGGGAGTAGAGCTAATCTTGATTAATTGGTAGCCAAAAATCTCCTTTAATGGAATTTTTCCGACTTATCTAACCAAATTCTCTTAAAAGGGAGTTTATTTGCAGTTTGTCAGTTGAGAATCAAATCAGAGCTGGTTAGAATCGTGCCGTCTTTGGGGAGTAGCTTACCTATTCATCAACACTGGGATGATAGGTTCGTCTGTCAACATAATTGATGCAAAATCATCATGGCATTCGAGACCCAATATCGGCCAAAAATAAAAATATGCCGATGCGGTTTAGCAAGACCTTAGACAAATCATCATGAACCGGGGTGGGGTATGAGGTTTGTCTTTGGTTAAATATAATATTCCCGCCCTATGAAGAGCATGTCGTGAGCGTTTTAGCTATCTCAATCACCACCGTCGCACTGGCGGAGATCGGTGATAAAACTCAGTTGTTGTCATTACTGCTAGCCAGTCGATACCGCAAACCAATTCCTATTATTGCCGCAATTTTTTTCGCTACGATTGCAAACCACGCCCTCGCAGCTTGGCTCGGTGTGGTTGTAGCCGATTATATGACGCCTGAAACACTGAAATGGGTGCTGGTGGTCAGTTTCATTGCGATGGCCGCTTGGGTTCTGATCCCAGATAAATTGGATGAAGATGAGCAAATCTCCAATCGTGGCCCTTTCATCGCTAGTTTTATCGCGTTCTTTGTTGCAGAGATTGGAGACAAAACCCAGATCGCAACGTCGATCCTAGGCGCGCAGTATGCTGATGCACTGACTATGGTCATTTTGGGTACCACGATAGGTATGTTGTTAGCTAATGTTCCAGTGGTGCTGATAGGTAAACTTTCCGCCGATAAAATGCCGCTTGCTCTGATTCGTAAAATCACGGCTTTGCTGTTTGTTGCTTTAGCGATTGGCGCAGCAGTGTTGTAGGTAAAAGCTGCGATTACGGTGTTAAATATCAATAACTGTAGATGAACTCGCGTTAGATCAAACTCTGATTCAAATTCGAACTGATACGTGATCGCTGACATATTAGTGTCATACTTGTCATGGTAATTTAACTTTGTGGATGATAGCGAGAGGGCAAGATTATGCTTACACGTTATATGGGGATGACCCCTAAGAGTCAGAGTTATTTGTTCACCTTCGGTTTGGTACTGTGTCTATTGGCAATGGTGTTAACTGATATGTGGCTTCCGATAGTCGCAGGGTCGTTTATTTTAACTGGATTGACGGTCGAAGCTTGGATTCGCGTCGCGCATATTATTCCTATGCATGAGGAAATGCGCTCGATGAGAAAACAGCTCAATAAACTGCAAAGCGAAGTCCGCACCCTTGAATATGACGAATAAAAAACGGCAGCCAAATGGCTGCCGTTTCACTTTTAGCTCTTCAATTAAGCCAAACCTTTCTTTATGAGATATAGAAAGGGTAGCTCTTCAGTCTGAGAACCTATCAATTGGTGATCCATAAAGCGACAAAAGCTAGGGATGTCGCGAGTGGTTGACGGATCGTCTGCCTTTACAAGCAAAACTTCTCCATCTTGCATTGTTCTAATTGTCTTCCTGACCATCATTACCGGCTCTGGGCAGCGTAATCCTTCTGCCTCTAGGGTTTTATTTGCCTGTTCTGGATTGAATGTCATGGTCGTATCTTTGGTTACTCAATTTGGCCTAGATAATACTAGTGAAGAAAAAATATTCAATAACCCCTTGGCAAAGTGAACAATTTGTTTTAACTTAGTTAACAAGTTGGTAACAATTAACAAGGAAAGCAAGTATGTTGACAGCTCTAGATCGTTTAACAATCTACTCCGTGCTGTGTTTTATCTCTTTTTGCGCCCTTGTTTTACGTTCGCCAGCAGAATCGTCTTCGTTTATGCCATTACTTGGTATGGGCGCGACGGTTGTAGGGATTTGGCTTGAGATGCATCGCTGGCCGAGCGCATCTGAAGAACAAGAGAATGGATAGCAGCACTTCCAACTGTTATCTGTTTTATCGCTACGCTCAACTACATTCCGACACTATCCCCAGTTTTCTTGGGCTTCCCCGCTGAAAAGCGGGATTTTTTTTGCCTGAAAAAGGTACAATCGATTTAATCCCTCACAAATATTAATGGCTCAACGTGGAATTAGAAGAGATTTATCGTCGTGATTTAAACCTACTTGTGGCGCTAAGAGTATTAATTGAAGAGTGCAGTGTGAGTAAAGCTGCCCATCGATTAAACCTGAGCCAGTCAGCAATGAGCCGTGTTTTGGGCCGCTTACGTGAAATGCTTGGCGACCCTTTATTTACTCGCCAGGGCCAGCATCTAATTCCGACTGAGAAAGCGTTAGAAATCGACCAATCATTAGGTGAACCTTTAGAGTCACTGCGCCAGTTGTTGTCGCCGATTGAGTTTGAACCACAAAGCTGTGACCAAACTTTTACCATTGCGACGACTGACTATGCGATGCAGACCATTTTGCCGTTTGCTTTGCCGCGTATTTACCAAGAAGCGCCAAACGTCTCATTTAATTTTCTACCCCTACAGCATGATCGATTGGCCGATCAGTTAACAGCAAAAGGCGCTGATTTAGCGATCTGTCGCCCTATAGGTCCAGTAGAACCATTGCGTAGCGAGATTCTTGGTCGTGTAGGTGTGTTATGTCTGCTCTCTAAACAACATCCTCTAGCTAATGAAGAAATGAGTCTGGAAGATTACCTGACCTACCCGCATGCGATGATTGCGATCAGTGATGGAGTGAGGGCGTTAATTGAAGGAGCGTTAGTTGATCAACCAAAGCGTAAAATGGTGCTTCGTGCTTATCACCTTGAAGCAGCACTTGCGATCATTGATACCATGCCAATTATCATTACCGTGCCTGCTGATTTAGCTTACCTAGTGGCGGAACGTTATGATTTAGTGATTAAGCCTCTGCCTTTCCAGTTTACTCCGTTTGACTATTCTATGATTTGGCATCCGCGTTGTGAGCACTCTCCGGCTCAGGAGTGGTTAAGAGGAATCGTTAAGGAAGAATGTAGTCGTTTGATTGCTAAACGTATTGAAGATATTGGTTTGGATTAATACGCTTGAATAAAAAAAGAGCCAGCATTACAGATGCTGGCTCTTTTTTGTTATGTGTGTTTAAAGCTTGATAACGACACGGCCTGTTACTTGACCGTTAGTGATGTCTTCAGCGAATTTTGGCGCTTCAGCTAACTCAACTTCAGTACATGCTTGCTCAAAGTAACTATCTGGTAGTAGCTCAACCAGTTTTTCCCATGCAGCAATACGTTTTTCTGTTGGGCATGAAACTGAATCTATACCTTGTAGGCGAACGTTACGTAGGATGAACGGCATAACCGTAGTTGGTAGATCAAAACCACCAGCTAGACCACAAGCAGCAACAGCGCTGTTGTAATCCATTTGTGCCAGTACTTTAGCCAGTACTTTGCTACCAACTGTGTCAACGGCACCTGCCCATACTTGCTTTTCTAGTGGACGCGCAGGCTCTTCAAATTCAACGCGGTCGATAATGCGACTAGCACCAAGTTTCTCTAGCAGCGGACCGTTTTGCTCAACGCGACCAGTTACAGCTGCTACTTTGTAGCCAAGTTGTGCTAGTAGAGTTACGGCAACTGAACCCACACCACCACTTGCGCCAGTTACTAGAATCTCGCCATCTTCAGGTTTGATGCCGGCATCAAGTAGCGCTTGTACGCATAGCATGCCAGTAAAGCCTGCAGTGCCGACCATCATCGCTTTCTTGCTATCTAGGCCTTGTGGTAGTGGTACTAACCAATCTGCTTTTAGGCGAGCACGTTGCGCCATGCCACCCCAATGGTTTTCACCAACACCCCAACCGGTTAGAACAACTTTGTCACCTGCTTGGTAGCGCTCATCGTCAGAGCTTACGACCGTACCTGCAAGGTCGATACCTGGAACCATTGGGAAGTTGCGGATGATTTTGCCTTTACCCGTGATTGCTAAACCGTCTTTGTAGTTTAGTGATGAGTAATCAACATCAATCAGTACTTCGCCTTCTGGCAGTTGCGTCTCATCGATCTGTTCGATGGTTGCGATAGTACGTTTTTCTTCTTGGTTTAGAATCAGTGCGTTAAACATAATGATCTCCACAAATAGAGCAGCAATTTAAAAACTGGATTTAGTGTAGACCTAAAATCGCCATGACAAAAATGAAACTTTAGCATTATATTTATGCGCATCACGCATTTTGACTAAAGTATGATCAATCTAGAGATAGGATGTAATTTAGATAAAGAAAAAGCCCTTAATCCAACAGGTTAAGGGCTTTATGTTTCTGGCTTTAGGAAAGGAAGAACTTATACGATGGGTTATCGGTTTCATCCTTACACTGGTAACCCAGTTCACGTAGATGTGCTGAGAAACGAGATAAGTCTGATTCGTCTAGCTCAAAACCACACAGTACGCGGCCATAGTCAGCACCGTGGTTACGGTAGTTGAATAAGCTGATGTTCCAGTGAGTACCCAGTGTGCTTAGGAATTTCACCAAAGCGCCCGGATATTCAGGAAACTCAAAGCTGTAGAGACGCTCTTTGAGTGGCTTTGACGGTTTACCGCCAATCATGTAGCGAACGTGTAGCTTGGCCATTTCATCATCGGACAAATCGACCACTGGGTAGCCACCTTCACGAAGGTCATGAATGATGTTATCTAGCTCTTCTTGACCGCCTTGTAGGCGCACACCGACAAAGATATTGGCTAATGCATCATCATTGTAGCGGTAGTTAAACTCAGTAACAGCGCGGCCGCCAATGAGGTTACAGAACTCAAAGAACGCACCTTGACGCTCAGGAATAGTAACAGCAAGTAGACCTTCACGTTTTTCACCTAACTCACAACGCTCAGAGACATAGCGTAGACCATGGAAGTTGGTGTTCGCACCAGATAGGACGGTACCTAACTGTTTATCTTCTAGCTTGTTCTGCTCAGCGAACTTTTTAAGGCCTGCCAGTGCAAGCGCTCCAGAAGGTTCTGCAATTGCGCGAGTGTCTTCAAAGATATCTTTCACTGCTGCACAGATCTCATCACTAGATACAGAGATATGGCCATCAATGTATTTCTGACATAGACGGAACGTTTCTTCGCCGATACGTTTTACCGCAACGCCATCAGCAAACATACTTACTTGGTCTAGTACCACTGGCTCGCCAGCATCCAGAGCTGCTTTTAAGCATGATGAGTCTTCAGGCTCAACGGCAATGACTTTGATTTCAGGCATCAGCTGTTTGACTAAAACAGCAACGCCAGCAGCAAGGCCACCGCCACCGACAGGGACGAAGATATAATCGAGGTGCCCATTTTGTTGCAGCATTTCCATACCAATCGTACCTTGACCAGCAATCACTAGTGGGTGATCGAATGGCGGTACGAAGGTGTAGCCATGTTCAGCAGAAAGACGTTCTGCTTCTGCTTTTGCTTCATCGAAGTTGCTGCCATGAAGAACCACGTTACCACCAAAGCCACGTACTGCCTCGACTTTGATGTCTGGTGTGGTTTTTGGCATCACGATAGTGGTCTTAATGCCGAGTTTAGTGCCTGAAAGCGCCATACCTTGAGCATGGTTACCAGCGGATGCTGCAATGACACCTGCGGCTTTCTGCTTCTCAGTTAGGCTCGCGACCATATTGTAGGCACCGCGCAGTTTAAACGAGTGTACCGGCTGACGGTCTTCGCGTTTTATCTGCACATTGTTACCAATACGTGCTGCTAGACGAGGCATCTCTTGAAGAGGTGTTACTGTTGCCACTTCATAAACTGGCGCTCTTAAGATCTGGCGCAGGTAATCTGCGCCAGTTTGAGGCTCTTGCCCTGAGAATAACGAATCACTCATAAGCTAGCCCTCTAGCTTGGATTTATCTCGTACAGCGCCTTTATCAGCACTTGTCGCCATGCTTGCGTACGCTTTTAGTGCAAAAGAAACTTCACGTTGACGATCGACAGGTTTCCAGCCTAACTCGTCTTGTTTTGCACGGCGTTCAGCTAGCTCTTGTTCAGATACTTCTAGAGAGATAGAACGATTTGGAATATCAATCGCGATGATATCGCCTTGCTTAACTAGACCAATTGCGCCGCCGTTTGCCGCTTCTGGTGACGCGTGACCAATTGATAGGCCAGATGTACCACCAGAGAAACGTCCGTCAGTAAGCAGTGCACACTCTTTACCAAGCCCCATCGATTTTAGATACGTCGTTGGGTAAAGCATTTCCTGCATACCAGGGCCACCTTTAGGACCTTCGTAGCGGATAACCACAACATCACCGGCTTTGACTTTGCCACCTAAGATGCCTTCAACTGCATCTTCCTGGCTTTCGAATACGACTGCAGGACCAGTGAACTTATGAATACTTTCATCAACGCCAGCGGTCTTAACGATACAACCATCCAGAGCGATGTTTCCTGAAAGTACCGCTAGGCCACCTTCTTGAGAGAACGCGTTATCAATTGAACGGATACAACCATCAGCGCGGTCATCATCAAGGCGGTCCCAACGACAATCTTGAGAAAACGCTTTTGTAGTACGAATACCAGCAGGGCCAGCGCGGAAGAACTTCAATACATCTGCATCTTCAGTCTGGATGATGTCGTATTGCGCAAGCTGCTCTTTCATTGAAAGGCCAAGTACAGTGCGAGCTTCGTTGTGAAGTAGACCCGCGCGGTCTAATTCACCAAGGATAGCCATCACACCACCTGCGCGGTGGACATCTTCCATATGGTATTTTTGTGTTGATGGTGCCACTTTACACAGATGAGGCACTTTGCGAGATAAGCGATCGATATCTTCCATATCGAAGTCAATTTCACCTTCCTGCGCTGCTGCGAGCAGGTGAAGAATGGTATTGGTTGAGCCGCCCATCGCGATGTCGAGCGCCATTGCGTTTTCGAATGCGTCAAAGGTTGCGATATTGCGTGGCAGTGCAGATTCGTCATCTTGCTCGTAGTAACGACGTGTCAGTTCAACGATACGTTTACCAGCGTTGATAAATAGCTCTTCGCGGTCAGCGTGTGTTGCTAGCATCGAACCATTACCTGGCTGAGAAAGACCTAATGCTTCAGTCAGACAGTTCATTGAGTTTGCTGTGAACATACCAGAACATGAACCACATGTCGGACATGCGCTGCGTTCGATCTGTTCGCTTTGCTCGTCTGAAACTTTCGGGTCGGCGCCTTGGATCATCGCATCAACAAGGTCTAGCTTGATGATTTGGTCAGAAAGCTTGGTTTTACCTGCTTCCATTGGGCCGCCAGAAACGAAGATTACTGGGATGTTTAGGCGCATTGACGCCATTAGCATTCCCGGAGTGATTTTGTCACAGTTGGAGATACATACCATCGCATCGGCACAGTGAGCATTAACCATGTATTCCACAGAGTCTGCGATAAGCTCACGTGATGGCAGAGAGTAAAGCATGCCGCCGTGACCCATTGCGATACCATCATCTACGGCGATAGTGTTGAATTCTTTGGCAATACCGCCTGCTTTTTCAATCTCACCTGCTACCAGCTGACCCATATCTTTTAAGTGCACGTGGCCAGGAACAAACTGCGTGAATGAGTTCACGACAGCGATGATTGGTTTACCGAAGTCTTCGTCTTTTACCCCAGTAGCGCGCCAAAGGGCACGAGCACCGGCCATGTTGCGGCCATGAGTGGTGGTTGCTGATCTATATATAGGCATCTTACTACTTCCTTATTTCGCCGCGTCTTCTGGGTAAACGTAATCTAACCAGCCCCACTTATCTTCAGTGGTGCCGTTGAATAGGCCAAAGTATGCTTCTTGCAGTTCTTTGGTGATTGGGCCGCGTTTGCCGCTACCCACTTCAATCTTATCGATAGTTGATACAGGGACAACTTCCGCCGCTGTACCCGTCATGAATACTTCGTCTGCTAGGTACAGGGCTTCACGAGCGATATTTGCTTCACGTACTTCGTAACCACGATCGCGAGCAAGTGTCATGATTGAATCACGAGTGATACCTGGCAAGATTGCGCTGGTCGCTGGTGGTGTTGTGATAACGCCATCTTTAATCACAAAGATGTTTTCACCTGCACCTTCAGATAGGTAACCATCAACGCTTAGTGCGATACCTTCATCGTAACCGTGGCGACGAGCTTCACCACCAACGAGTAGTGACGATAGGTAGTTACCACCTGCTTTTGCTGCTGTTGGGATTGTGTTTGGAGCTGCGCGGTTCCAGCTTGAAATCATCGCATCAACGCCTTTCTCTAGCGCTTCTTCACCCAGGTATGAACCCCAAGGGAATGCCGCAATGATTAGATCCATTTCTGTGTCTGCTGGTGGGCACACACCTAAACCAACATTACCTACAAAACCCAATGGGCGAATATATGCACTTTCTAGTTTGTTTTGGCGTAGAGTCTCACGTGTTGCTTCCATGATCTCCTCAACCGTGTAAGGGATCGGGAAACGGTAGATTTTTGCTGAATCTTTAAGACGTTTCGCGTGTTCTAGGTGACGGAAGACAATTGGACCTTTCGGGGTGTTGTAGCAGCGAACACCTTCGAATACTGACGTACCGTAGTGCATTGCGTGAGTCAACACGTGTACATTTGCCTCTGCCCAAGGAACCATCTCACCATTGAACCAAATGTAATCTGCTGTTTTTGTAGCCATTATTGCCTTCCTTATGCACAAATCTTTTGTTGTAGGTTGTTATTAGGTAATTCATCTCGCGCGATCTGCGTAACTTCAACGGTGCGTACATCCCATAGCTTCTCAATCTGATTCGTTAGGAAAGAGATAGGACGATCGCTATCAACGATGATTTCTACGCTGGCGATTTTGCTTTCGTGGTTTTGTGTACCTGCCACTTGTTTAACAATGAAGCCTCGGTGGCGAACAACGCGAAGAACACGCTCTAACAATACAGGTTTGTCGTCTGCTTTGATGTCTAGTAGGTATCTTTCCATTTTATGTGTTCTCCAGCATGTCATTGTTTGATGCACCTGGTGGTACAAGTGGCCATACGTTTTCCTCTTCGTCGATTAAAACATGAAGAAGATATGACGTCTTACTTTCTAGCATTTCTTTTAGTGCCGGCTCAACTTCTTCTTTCTTAGTAATAGTTTTACCAGGAATATCAAAAGCTTTAGCTAGCATTACGAAGTCTGGGTTGTCATCTAGAATGGTTTCACTATGGCGGCCATCAAAGAATAGTGATTGCCACTGACGAACCATTCCTAAACGTTGGTTGTTTAGTAGAACCACTTTCACAGGGATCTGGCGACGTTTTAGTGTGCCTAGCTCTTGGATGTTCATCATAAAAGAGCCATCCCCTGTAATAAGGATAGACTGGTCATCAGGTCGAGCTACAGCCGCGCCCATTGCTGCAGGAAGGCCGAACCCCATGGTGCCTAGACCTGCCGAAGTGATGAAATTTTGTGGATCACGAGGTTGGATGTGCTGCGCTGCCCACATTTGGTGTTGGCCAACATCTGTTGAGATGATTGAGCTATCAGGCATCATATCGGATAGCTGCTTAAGTAGCCCCGGAGCATAGATAAGCTCACCTGGGTGATCGTAGCGCCATTTGAAACCACTACGTAGGCTCTCGCTATGTTTAACCCAAGGCGTAATATCATGAGTCAGTTCTAGTTGAGGAAGAACCGCTGGGATCTCAGCACGAACAGGAGCATTGGCAGTACGCAGTTTGTGCAGCTCCGCCGCATCGATATCGATATGAATGACTTTTGCGTTTGGAGCGAACGTATCCAGCTTACCAGTTACTCGGTCATCAAAACGCGCGCCTACAGCAATTAGTAAGTCACACTCTTGCACTACTAGGTTAGCGGCTTTAGTACCGTGCATACCTAGCATACCAAGGTAATGCGGGTCATGACGTTCGATGGTACCTAGACCTTTCAGCGTGCTTACAGACGGCATTGGGTTTAGGCGTAGAAACTCACGAACGGCATCAGTAGCATGACCAAGTTGAACACCACCACCAACATACAATACAGGTCGAGAGCTTTGAGAAAGCAGCTCTTGAGCTTTAGCTACCTCGTCTGCGGTTGCAGTTGGCATTGCTGGAGGGGTAAAGGTTGGAAGAACATCGACAGGAGCTTGGCCAAGCTGAACATCTTTAGCGATATCAACAATAACTGGTCCTGGACGCCCCGTTTTTGCCACTTCAAACGCTTCAGCTAAAGTAGGCGCAAGTTCATTGATATCGGTAACTAGGTAGCTGTGTTTAGTACACGAAAGAGACATACCGATTACATCCATTTCTTGGAATGCGTCAGTACCGATATGAGAGCTAGCAACCTGACCTGTGATCGCAACAAGGGGAATCGAATCCATAAAGGCATCGGCGAGGCCAGTCACTAAGTTGGTTGCCCCAGGACCTGATGTTGCCATACAAACCGCGACATCTTGTGTTGCTCGTGCCATGCCAATTGCGGCCATCGCAGCGCCTTGCTCATGGCGACAGAGGATATGTTCTACTCCGCCATCGTAAAGCGCATCGTAGATTGGCATGATTGCCCCACCTGGGTAACCAAATACCGTCTTAATCCCTTGTTGTGCCAAAGCGGCTACGACTAACTCTGCACCTGTCATCGCATACCTCCTTGGTAGTCTGTCATATTTTGTTGTGTTGCATTGCACATCATGTGCGCTCCCATTCTTCCTGCAGCTCTTTTATGAGCTTTTAAATTCGTTATCGCCTTAATTTACGGCGTATTAATTGTAAAAAACCCCCGGACTTTTCAGTGCGGGGGTTTTTTCTATTCTGTGGCTATCTTTCGCCCACTAGACCCCGCGTGGTGTCAATAATGACCACGATAATCAGGGCAATCAGTGCGTTAGTGCGGGCGTTGAAGTTCATCTTTATTTCTATAGTTATATGTGTGCCTAGTTAGGCACGAAAATGTTTGCGTCTCTAGTGGTAACATACAATTCCGTTAAATGACAAGCAAAAACTCATTCTTTTTTCACATTCTTTCAGCATCTAGCCAAGCTATATAACAACCTTGATAACAAAATGAACGAACTATCAGGAGGATAAATGAACATCAAGAGCCAAGTAGGCATGTTATGGGGTTAGCGGTCGTTTATAGTCGCGCTTGTGTTGGGGTGGAAGCGCCGGCCGTTACTGTAGAAGTACACATCAGCAATGGAATGCCAGGCTTTACTTTGGTTGGTCTACCAGAGACAACCGTTAAAGAGTCCCGCGATAGGGTACGAAGCGCGATCATTAACTCTCGCTTTGAGTTTCCGGCTAAGCGGATTACCGTCAATCTTGCTCCGGCTGATCTACCCAAAGAAGGAGGGCGATTCGATTTGCCGATTGCGCTCGGTATTTTAGCGGCTTCCGAGCAACTCCCTTTGCAGTGTCTATCCGATATGGAGTTTGTTGGAGAGTTGGCTCTATCGGGTGAACTGCGCAGTGTGAAGGGGGTATTACCTGCAGCACTAGCCGCAAACAAAGCGAATCGGCGACTTGTCGTGCCTCACCATAATGGCGACCAAGCGGCTTTGGTGGGGGCGAGTACACATAAATCGGCACAAAGTTTACTCGAGGTGTGTGCAGATTTAAGTGGACAACAATCCATGGCGTTGCATCAGACTGCGACACACGAAACAAAGCGAAAGCTGTCGAGAGATCTGCAAGATATTATTGGTCAGCAACAAGGTAAACGTGCGTTGGAAATTGCCGCAGCAGGTAATCATAACCTATTGTTTTTAGGTCCTCCCGGTACAGGGAAAACCATGCTTGCTTCGCGGTTGTGTGATTTACTCCCTGAAATGACCACTGAAGAAGCGATGGAGACCGCTTCGGTGGCGTCACTGACTCAGCAAGAGATCAATATCCAAAATTGGAAACAGCGTCCATTTCGCGCTCCTCACCACTCCAGTTCCATGGCAGCACTGGTTGGCGGCGGCTCCATTCCTCGCCCTGGTGAAATCTCCTTGGCACATAATGGCTTGCTGTTTTTAGATGAAATGCCGGAATTTGAACGTAAGGTGCTGGATTCTTTGCGCGAGCCACTAGAATCAGGGGAAATCATCATTTCTCGTGCTCAAGGTAAAACCCGCTTTCCGGCGCGCTTTCAGCTGGTTGGCGCCTTAAATCCAAGTCCGACTGGCTACTATGAAGGCAATCAATCTCGAGTAAACCCACAAACCATTTTACGTTATTTAAGCCGCTTATCAGGCCCATTGCTCGACAGATTTGATATGTCGCTAGAGATACCAGCACTACCTAAAGGCACATTAGCAGAGGGAGGAGATAGAGGTGAATCGACGGTAGTGGTGAGAGAGCGAGTCTATATTGCGCGAGAGGCGATGTTGTCTCGTTCCAATAAAGTGAATGCGTTACTAGGTAGTCGTGAAATAGAGCGGTATTGCCCATTAGATAAACAAAATGCTCAATTTCTAGAAAGTGCGCTGCACAGACTCGGCCTTTCTATTCGAGCTTATCATCGCATTATCAAGGTTGCGCGAACCATTGCCGATCTTGAGGGGGCTGAAGATATAAACCGTTCGCACTTGGCTGAGGCGCTAGGTTATCGAGCTATGGACCGATTACTTCGAGAGCTGACGGCACAAGCGGTGTAAAAAATGAAGCCCGCATTCAGAGCGGGCTTGCTGATTAGAACTGGTAGTTCATACCGACAGAAACAATGAGCTGCTCTTCATCATAGAAGTCGATATTTGAATCGGTGGTACCGTAGCCAGCAAATGAAATCAGAGACCAGTTCCGCCACCCCATAAACTGTTGGTATTCGTAGGCAGCGAACAGGCTCAATTCATCATCAGAGCGCGTTGTACCATAGATTGGGTGTGAAGCGTCATAGCTACGAGTTTTGTAGCCTGCCGTTAATGCAAACTGATGTTGGTTAAGAACTTTAAATAGTGATAGCTCACCGCCCCATAGGGTGTTGGAGTTTGCATTGCCATCTGCGTCAGTCTGAGTGTAGGTGATTGATGGCATTAAGAAGGTAGTTCGACTCAGAAATAGGCGATAGTCCCCTTTCACGTAGATGGATGTCGCATCTCGCTTGAGTTGTTCTGCTGCGTCGTTTGAGTGTGATTGACCTGATAGTTCATTCTCAATGTCTTTGACTGCATAGGCGGTATCCAGACTAAAGCCAGAGTTGGCAATATTGCTCAGTTTGAGTCGATATGCATTGCCTTTTTCATCTGTGGTTGTTCGCTCAACGTTTTCTTGAAACGGGTTAGCCCAAGTTTCACCAGACATGATTGTTGGTAGGAAAGAGGCATCAATCACTGTTCCATTGGCAAGTTGTTGCCTATAACCCAGCTCCAGCGCTAATGTACCGACAGCAATATCTTCACGTGCTGTACCTGCATAAAATTGTTTATCTAACTGGCTACCAAAGGTAAAGGCGACATTACCTAGTGGCAGAGGGATGAAGCCGCTTTCGCTTTGTCCTTTTTGAGTATTATCTGAAATAGTCGCATTGGCGTCGGTGTCAAAATTAGAGGTCGAAGAGGTATAACCGGCGCTTAGCGATACTTCACCACTGATGCCGGCTTGATCCGATAGCTTGGCAATTGTGGGTGTGGCAAAAGCAATGGCCACTGCGAAAAAAAGGGGTTTGATCGTCATATTGAGTCTCCGTGGTATAACCATTGGACCTTATTGAAGTTCTGGTCGAAATTTTGTCGAACTAATCTGACCATATTGAGATTAGTTTCAATGTTGTAAAGGGGCGGTATAATTACACGCTGTTTCATTAATCACTAATAAATAATAATTTTCCCTAAAAGTAATATTATTAATCATCATGTTGGCATATCTGATACTTATCCTGAACGTTTCTCTTGTTATTCTCAATTCTGCTCTTTGTTCAATGGCAATTTGTGTGGTGGCGATCTTTAAGTTTTTGCTACCAAGTGCACGTCTTAAAGCAAAAGGTACCCAGCTGGCGAATAAAATCATGTGGGTATGGGCGAGTGTTAACGCTCTAATCCTCAATGTATCGAATCGTGTCGAATGGGATATTCAAGGTGGTGAGGATCTGAAAAAAGATGGTTGGTATCTTATGATCAGCAACCATCTTAGCTGGACTGATATTGTGGTGCTGTGCAGTGTGTTTAAAGATCGTATCCCAATGCCTAAGTTTTTTCTAAAACAGCAACTCTTGTATGTGCCATTTATTGGTATGGCTTGCTGGGCTTTGGATATGCCGTTTATGCGTCGTTATTCTAGAGAGTATCTGATTCGTCACCCTGAAAAGCGGGGCCAAGATTTAGAAACGACGCGTCGCTCTTGTGCTAAGTTCAAGCATACGCCGACAACAGTGGTGAATTATGTGGAAGGCACTCGCTTCACCAAGCAGAAACAACGTAAAAGCCGTGCTGGTTATGAGTACTTACTGCAGCCTAAAACTGGGGGCATTGCCTACACATTGGCGGCTATGGGCGATCAGTTTGAAAATATTATCGATGTGACGCTAGCCTACCCTGAGAACACGGGAAAACCATTTAAGGACGTGCTAATGGGGCGCATGACGAAAATTGTCGTTCGCACTAAGGTTATGCCAGTTGATGAGCAAGTGCGTGGTGATTATTTCAATGACAAGCCTTATAAACGTCGCTTTCAGCAATGGTTGGGCGATGTATGGCAAGAAAAGGATGAGCTCCTTAAAGATTTACACCAAGAATCGTCGGCTAAATAAGAGTAATAAAAAAGGGAGCAATTGCTCCCTTTTTTGTCATGATTCTATCGAGTTACTTCAGCGTTAGTAGGTAGTTTACTAGTGCAAAGTACTCATCTAATGTTTTGATAGATTGTGCATCAACAAGATATTTGTTGTTTACGACTACCGCAGGAACACCAGAAAGACCGCTGTCTTTGAACTGTTTGTCAAAACGTCGAACCATTGAATCTACTGCAAAACCTTTGAAAGCAGAGTCAAATTTCTTTGCATCTACACCTTCATCTAGGAAGATTTGGCGAAGTTCTTCATCGTTCTTTGGTGCTTTACGCATGTTGTGAATGCGGTTAAATAGCACTGGAGTCATTTTGTCTTCAATCTTAAGCGCAACCATTGTCGCGTAAGCTTTACTCATCGACTCACCCATGCTTCCACCCATGAAGGATACGTGGTTCTTTTGGAATTTAGCATCAGCTGGCAATTGCGCTTTCAGCTGCTGGATGATTGGCTCAAAGGTATTACAGTGCGGACAGTAGAAAGAGAAAAACTCTGTTACTGTTGGCTTCTTCGATGCTTCTAAATCCAGCACCTTGTAGTGCTCACCTTGACTAAACTGTGCAGCGTGAGCTGTGAAGCTCAACATCAATGTTGCAACGAGTGCGAACAGCTTTTTCATTTTTGACTCCATGTTGTCATTTTACTTACCACTGTGGCATGAGTGAAAGTGGGGGTTCATCCACTGCAGAAATTTGCTCTTTAAAAGCAAGCACCTGACTTTCCCAATATTTTGGATCATTAAACCATGGGAAAGCGATAGGAAAGGCCGGATCTTGCCATCTTTTTGCCAACCATGCCATATAGTGCACCATACGTAGACCGCGCAATGGTTCAATTAGTTTCAATTGGCTGCTATTAAAATCATTAAACTCTTGGTACGCCTCTAAGATAATGTCTAATTGCATCAATTTTTCTGAGCGCTCTCCGCTGAGTAGCATCCATAGGTCTTGAATTGCAGGGCCGTTTCTTGAGTCATCTAGATCAACGAACATTGGTCCGTCACGCCACAATATATTACCAGGGTGACAGTCACCGTGTAGGCGTATGCTTGTCGCGCTTTCATCCCAGTGATTTTCTAGTGACTTAATCAGTAGGTCGAGGTCATTAAAAAACGCATTCTCAAGGTGCATCGGGATGAATTGAGATTGCTCCAATAACTTGCGTGGTTGGTAAAGATATTCTTCTAAGCCAACAGTTGGACGATGTGTAAATGGTATTCTTGAACCCACTTTATGGATACGGCCAAGGAATCGACCGACGCCTTCAAGCTGTTCTAGGTTGTCCACTTCAAATTGACGTCCACCAACACTTTCAAATAAGGCAAACAGATAACCTTGGTATTGATGCAGAGTTTGCCCGTTGAGTTTAACTGGCGGCGCGACGGGGATTTCAGACTCGATGAGCTCAAGGGTAAAGTCATGCTCTTCTTGAATCTGCTCTTGGCTCCAGCGTTCTGGACGATAGAACTTCACTACGTAGCGCTGACGCTCTTCATCAGTGAATTGATAAACGCGGTTTTCGTAGCTGTTTAGAGCAAGAAAGCCTGATTCAGCGCGAATGCCGATACTTTCTAAGGCATACCACATGAAGTCGGGAGTCAACGCGTCAAAATTGAATGCTTGTTGTGTCATAAAACAAAAGAGGCTCATTGCTGAGCCTCTTTCCATTGGGTAAGTAGAAAATCTAAAGCTTCTTAATAAAGCGGCTTTCTACAGAAATAGTGAAGTCTTCGCTATCGGACAGTATAAACTGAATTGTCGAAACTGGAGAGCTCAGATTGTCAGGGTTGACTCCCAGGCTCATCGGCAAGTTGAGAACTTCACCTGGGTCAACTTGTATGGTTTGTTTCCCATACCAAGAGACATCACTCAAACCTTCAACGCTCAACTGATACTCTTGCTCTTGTTGAGTTTTATTGATGATCTTAAGTGTGTAGGTATTTTCGACTTCCCCGGAACCGTTGACTCTAAATAGCTGGTTTCGGTCACGAAGCACGCTCAGCCCCGCAGGGTCGACACTGGCCACTTGGACGAAGAACAGTCCAATCATGATCAGTAATACAGCGCCGTAGCCAAGCAGTTTAGGACGAGCCACTTTCGTGTGTTTACCTGATAGACGATGTTCTGTGGTGTAACTAATTAAGCCTTTTTCATAGCCCATGCGGTCCATGGTTTTGTCACAAGCATCGATACACGCACCACAGTTAATACACTCGTATTGCAGACCATCACGAATATCAATGCCAGTTGGACAGACCTGAACACATAGGTCGCAATCGATACAGTCGCCTAGGCCTAGTGCTTTGTGATCTGCTTTACGTGAGCGAGGGCCACGGGTTTCACCTCTCTTGCTGTCATAACCGACGATAAATGTGTCTTTATCAAACATGGCAGATTGGAAACGAGAGTATGGGCACATGTGGATACACATAATCGAACGCATCCAACCCGCATTCGCGTAGGTACAACCAGCAAAGAACAGCACCCAGAATACTGGCCAAAACTCAGCATCGAACGTAAAGAAGCCTGCCACTAGCTCTTTCATTGGCACGAAATAGCCGACAAAGGTTAAGCCAGTTGCAATTGCGATCGCTATCCAAGCTGTATGCTTTGCTGCTTTGCGCATCGCAAGGTTAGTCGTGAGTTTTCCTGAGTCTTGTTTGCGACGCTTGTTAGCGCTACCTTCAAACTTTTCTTCGAACCAAATATACATAAAGGTCCACACCGTTTGTGGACAGAGATAACCACACCAAACGCGACCTAAAAAAGTCGTCAGGAAAAACAGACCAAAGGCGGCAATCATGAACAGTAGTGCAAGTAAGGTTAAATCTTGCGGATAAAGGGTAGTACTGAAAAAGTTAAACTGTTGATTGCCAATGTCGAGCAAGATAGCTTGGCGGTCGCCATAAGGTATCCAAGGAATAAGGGCAAAAAAGAGCAGCAAAAACCAACCGCCATAGCGACGAAGTTGTTGGAATGTACCTTTGCTTTCACGAACGTAAATGCGATTACTTGGGTTAAACCTATCCCCCTTAGTCTTATGGGTTTTGGGGTTAAAGGTTTTAGGAGTCACATCTTTTATATCGATCTTGTCCTGACTCATTACGCTTCCTTCTCGGCTGAATGGCGAGGTTCTTGGGCTCTCGCTCTAAGACATTGCTATTTAATATTTTAGTAAATTCTTATGGACGGCGATTATATACGCAATAACATTATTATTTCTTTAAGGTTATCAACCTTTAACAACAAAGATCAGTACAGTTATAGAAATAAATCGCCTAACAGTTCCTTAGTTTCGGGGGAAATAGGTATAAAAAAAGCGGCTATTGCCGCTTTAAGAGATTTCGATAGTGCTTTAGCTGATGATGCCGCGCGCTCTCAAAATAGCCGTTTTAAAATCGTCTTCTTGGTCTTTTTTCAGACCAGGGATCATTTCATTTTTTTCGCTGTTACGCATTTTAAGGTGGTAGATCAGCACATCATCAGTGAGATCTTCAAGCTTACCTTCATAGCCAGCTTCTTGCGCTAGCTTAACGATCATTTGTAGCAGGTTAAGGTCTTGATCTTTTTGCCATTCAGGCTCCAGTAGCTCAAGCAGCTCCTCAATACGGTGACACTTCACAGGTTTTCTCCACAATATTTATAATGATTTGAGGCTAAAGGTATCAAATAGATGAAATGAAGGTAAGAAAAAAGCGCAGTAAACACTGCGCTTTTTAATTAGGCTGCTTTAACAACTTTTGCTGGAGCAGATGCCATAACGGCAGTCTTTTCAACTAAGGTCATTGTAGGAGCTGTCTTTTTTGCCACTGGAGCAGCTACAAAGCCACTGCGGCGGCGCATTGCACTACGGTTAGTGTGCGAAAACCTGACGGTTGTTGGGCGCATTTAAGATACCTAACTGTCAGGCATATCCATTGCCAATGTAATGGCCTAATTAACTATGAGCGAAGCTCCATTGCTGAAGGTAGGCTCTTTTGGCTGATGCCAATCCAATTAATTAATCAGGAGTATTGATATGCGTGCATATCAATAAATAGATTAGCATTATCAGTTGGATTGATCGATATCTAATCGTTTTCCGTCCACTACAATTATGTGAAGCGGGTAGTAGTAGTGAGACACTAAACAAGATTAGTATGAAAGTAATTGAATTCTTTTAGAGCCCAGGAGGTCGTTATGTCGTTATTCAAGAAAACCCTGGCAAGTTTTGGTATTGGATCGGCGAAGGTTGATTCGGTATTACAGCAAGAAGTGTTGTACCCGGGACAAAAGGTCAACATTACTATTCACGTTTATGGTGGCTCCACAGAGCAAGAGATCGATAATATCGATCTGAAACTGTATTGCCGCTACATCAAAGAAGTGCCTGCAGACCATGACAAAAGCAAGCAAACGGCGGGTACGATGCGTCGCGTTCCAGCAAGTTATGTGCTTGCCGAGTGGTCATTACCTTATGCATTTACTATAAGCCCAGGTGAAACCCGAGACTTTGAGGTTGAGCTCGACGTGCCATGGAATACGCCGGTCACAATTGGTGATTCTAAAGTCTGGTTAGAGACAGGGCTTGATATTGCGATGGCTAAAGATCCAACCGACAAAGATATTCTTACGGTTCGTCCGGACCCATTACTCGATGGCATATTTACCGCGCTTGAAGAACAAGGCCTGCGCATCAGACAGGTTGAATGTGAAGAGGTGGACGGCTTTGCGATGCCATTCGTTCAGGAATTTGAGTTTGTGCCAACGACTGGTCCATTCCATGGCCGTTGGAGAGAATTAGAAGTGGTGGCTTACCGCACTGATGATGAGCTACAGATGTGGTTTGAAATCGATCGCCACCGTGAAGGGGCGAAAGGGATGCTCGCTAGCTTACTAGGAGTTGGCCAGCTTAAAAGGCAGCTTGCCCTTCCTTTACACACTCCTGCTGAAGAAGCTGGTAAACAGGTACTTAGCTACCTCGATAGCCATTCTTAACCGAAATTTAAAACTTTCAGCTTACAAGTGTAAGCTTAATGTGCAATACTCTTGAGTAATTATTCCAATTTTACTCAAGAGTTGCGCACGCATGTCAGTACACCCCCCTGCTGAATACAGCATAAAAGAAGAGTTCGCTAATACGTTAACTCATGCTCTAGGTATGGTATTGAGTATCGTTGGCCTTGTGCTATTGCTGATGAAAGCTTCACAGCACAATGCCGACACTATGACAGTGGTTAGTATGAGTATCTATGGTAGCAGTATGATTTTGCTGTTTTTGGCGTCAACGCTATACCATGCGATTCCTAACCCTAGTGCAAAGCGAGCACTCAAAACTTTTGATCATTGTGCGATTTACTTACTTATTGCTGGCAGCTATACGCCTTTCCTATTAGTGGCGCTGCGAACTCCCTTAGCAGTTGGTCTAATGGCTGTGATTTGGGGAATAGCCTTGTTTGGCATTGTCATGAAGGTAGCGTTTGTCTATCGCTTCAAGAAGCTGTCATTGGTCACGTACCTAACGATGGGTTGGCTCTCTCTCATCGTAATTTATCAATTGGCGATGAGCTTATCGGTGGAAGGGTTAACTCTGTTGGCGGCTGGTGGTGTGATCTATTCGTTAGGGGTTATTTTTTATGTCGCGAAACGCATCCCTTACAACCACGCTATTTGGCATGGCTTTGTTTTAGCAGGATGCGCTTGTCATTTCTTTGCCATTTACCTCTATGTCGAGCCGGTCTAGCGGCTCTCTATATTGGTGACAGTAACGTTGATTTGGTACTGCTTCGCTGACTCAAGCGAAATCTTAATCGGCTTACCTTCGGCGATTTGTTGAGGCCTTAGATAAGTGTCTGCCATACGTTTGATGGAAGACCAAATTTTTACGTTTTGCGCAGTAAGTTCATTGCCTGTGCTATCCAATACTTCGATTTCGAGCTCAACGGCAATGACGGCTTGTCTACTTTGATTGGTCAGTGAGGTTGGAATGACGAGTTGGCCATCTTGGTAATTTGCCGCTCCCAGAAGAATATCGATACCAGAATCTGAAAGCTGCATGGTCGGTTTACTACTACCAACATTGACCAATGTACCTGTCTTGTTCGTTGTAACAGGAATTGCCACGGCTGGAGTTAAGCTAGAAGTCTTCAGTGAATCCGCCGAGTTTTCTTCAGAAGTATTCACATATTGCCACGTAAAGTCATCATTGAGCTGAACGTGTCGCCCATCCTCTAAAATAATTTGTTGTGCCGCTATGAGCTGAGAGCTCGCCAATAGGCTACAAAGTACAAAAAGTGGTTTCATCATTATTATTCCTTAGCGTCGCCAGAATGCTGGGAAAAACAGCACAAGTAGCGTCAAGATTTCTAGTCGTCCCATCAACATTCCTAAGCTTAGTAGCCATTTGGCTGCATCAGGCAAAGGAGCAAAATTACCCGTTGGGCCGATAATTGAGCCCATACCAGGACCCACGTTAGCAACAGCGGTAATAGCACCTGAAATACTGGTAATAGGGTCAAGTCCCATCGCACTCAAACCGCCTGCTACTGCAATGATGGTAATGAAAAAGGTTAAGCCGAATGCCACGACTGAGCGAACGATATCATCGTTGACAGGGCGTTGGTTGTAGCGCTGAACAAACACCCCAGATGGGTGAATCAACTTCATCATCTGTTTATTGAGTAACGTAATGGCAATTTGGAAGCGGAAGATTTTAATCCCGCCTGAAGTCGATCCCGAGCAAGCACCTGCCATCATCAAGAAAGCAAACAGCGTTGTAGGCAGAGCGCCCCAGGCGGTAAAGTCTTCTAGGCCAAAGCCTGTGGTGGTAACGACAGAGACGATGTTAAACATTGAGACACGCAAGGCATCTAATATCGTATAGCCATCACGAATAACCAACCAAGCTGAAATAATTAAGCTGCTGATCAGAAACAAATAGGTAAACCCACGAACCTGTGCATCTTTGACCAGTTCGTTTAAGCGTCGTTTACGCATAGCGGCGACAAACAACAGGAAGGGTAAGCCTCCCAGGAACATAAACAAGGTTGCTACCCAGTGAGCGGAATTAGCAAAGTGGTTCATTGAACCGTCTGAGGTCGAGTAGCCACCAGTCGACAAAGTGGTGAAAGAGTGGTTTATCGCTTCGAATAGGGTCATGCCAGTGGCGAGGTAACCCAATAGACACAAGCCCGTTAGGACCAGATAGACCGCAACAATATTTTTCGCCACGGTTTTGGCTCTAGGGCTACTTTTATCTGACCAGTCAGAGGATTCAGTATGAAAGAGCTTCATACCACCGACGTTAAGCATTGGTAGTACGGCTACTGCCATTACAATAAAACCGATCCCACCTAACCATTGCAATATTGAACGCCACAATAAAATGCTTGGCGCCATATTATCTAGGCCACTCAATACTGTAGAACCTGTGGTAGTAATACCAGACATGGTTTCAAAGTAAGCGTCAGTGAAACTTATATGGTTAATGAAAACAAAAGGCAGGGCAGCAAAGGCGCTTGCGATAGTCCAAACTAAGCTGGTGATTAAGAACATATCACGCACGCTTAATTTAAAGTCTTTGGTTCGTCCAACGGTCAGGCAGACAAAGGCTGCGAGGTGAGTAATGACGACTGCTTGACCAAATTCTAAGAACCCAGACGTACCAGTGATAAAGGCGACTAAGGTTGGGACGTACATAAATAGGGCTAGCTTTGATAACACTAGCCCGATAACAAACAGTACGGGGCGGAAATTGACCATAACAGAGCCTTACAAGAAGAACGGACTCGGTTGGAATAGCGCTTCGACGTCAGGCACGTATTTCTTATCAACGAGGAACATTACTACGTGATCGTCTTGTTCGATAACCGTGCGGTCATGGGCAATCAATACTTCTTCACCACGAACAATCGCACCTATGGTGGTACCTGGTGGCAGTTTGATGTCGCCAATGGCTCGGCCAACCACTTTAGATGTCGTCTCATCACCATGAGCAATCGCTTCGATCGCTTCTGCAGCGCCGCGACGAAGTGATGATACGTTTACAATGTCTGCGCGACGAACGTGCGTCAATAGTGCTGAAATGGTCGCTTGTTGAGGAGATATTGCCACATCAATCACACCACCTTGTACTAGGTCTACATAGGCGCCACGCTGGATAAGAACCATTACCTTCTTGGCTCCCATGCGCTTAGCAAGCATGGCAGACATAATGTTGGTTTCATCTTCGTTGGTTAAGGCAATAAAGACATCAACTTGATCGATATTCTCTTCTACTAGTAGTTCTTGATCAGCGGCATCACCACAGAAAACAATCGTATTTTCAAGTTCTTCTGAGAGTTTCTCTGCGCGCTGGTAACTACGTTCAATCAGCTTAACGCTGTAAGATTGTTCTAAGCGTCGAGCAAGGCTAGCACCGATGTTACCACCACCAACGATCATGATGCGGCGATATGGCTTTTCAAGGCGTTGCAGTTCACTCATCACCGAGCGGATGTGGTTACTTGCAGCAACGAAAAAGACTTCATCATCGGCTTCGATAATAGTCGTGCCTTGAGGGCGAATAGGGCGTCCCTGACGGAAAATTGCAGCTACACGAGTATCAATGTGTGGCATGTGCTCACGCAGTGCAGAAAGTGCATTACCCACCAATGGACCACCATAGTAGGCTTTGACCGCAACTAAGCTGACTTTTTGTTCGGCAAAGCTGACTACTTGCAACGCACCAGGATATTGGATTAGGCGCTCGATATAGCTCGTCACCAACTCTTCTGGTGCGATAAGGTGGTCAACCGGTACTGCACCTGATTGGAATAGCGCTTCTTTTTCAGATAAGTATTGTGGAGAACGAATACGAGCAATACGGTTAGGAGTGTTAAACAGAGAAAAAGCAACCTGACACGCAGCCATGTTTGTTTCATCCATGTTGGTTACCGCAACCAACATATCGGCATCTTGAGCTCCTGCTTCACGCAGAACATCAGGGTGGCTTGCATAGCCGTTCACAACTCGTAAATCGTATTTATCTTGCAGTTCACGCAGTCGATCACTGTCTCTGTCTACGATGGTGATGTCGTTGTTTTCACCGACAAGGTTTTCTGCCAGCGTGCCGCCAACCTGACCCGCACCAAGAATGATGATTTTCATACATTTATCTCGTTTAACTACTGAAAAGGCGGCGACTATTGTCACCGCCTAACTGTATTACGCGTTTTTGATTAACACTGCGTAGTAGAAGCCATCCATATCCTCTTCACCAGGTAAGATTTGGCGTCCAGGATTGTCGATATCAGAACCAACTAAGGTTGCGTTATCAGTGCGTTCAAGGAAAGCTTTTACTTGTAGTACGTTTTCTTGTGGCGTAATTGAGCAAGTGGCGTAAACCATAGTGCCGCCCACTTTCAATTGCCCCCACATCGCATCCATAATTTCGCTTTGCAGTTCAGCCAAGGCATCAATGTCGTTTGCTCGACGTAACCACTTAATATCAGGGTGACGACGAATAACACCAGTTGCTGAACAAGGAGCATCAAGCAGGATGCGGTCAAATTTTTCGCCTGTCCACCACTCTTGAGGGTAACGGGCATCACCACAAATAACATCGGCACGCAGTTGAAGGCGTTCTAGGTTGTCATAGACACGGTCAAGGCGTTTTGCGTCACAATCAATCGCAACTACTTCGGTATCTTCAGTGTGTTCAAGAATGTGCGCTGTTTTACCACCTGGCGCAGCACAACAATCAAGAATCAACTCACCATTTTGTGGCTGCAGATAGTTTACTGACAACTGAGCAGCAGCGTCTTGTACCGATACCCAACCACGATCGAAACCTGGAAGAAGCGTCACGTCACAAGGCGAGGCCAATTTTATGGCATCAGCTGCTTCAGGGTGAATGCTGAATTCAATGTTTTCATCTTTCAGCAGTTCTAGATATTCATCACGAGTATGGTGTTGGCGATTTACACGTAGCCACATTGGCGCTTTGCTGTTGTTCGCTTCAACCAATTGTTCCCACTGCTGCGGGTAGCTCTCGCGTAGCATGTTGAGCAGCCAATTTGGGTGACCATATTTGCCAGCGTTGTGGCTAACTGCTTTCTCATCTAGCTCTTCTTGTTCGCGAAGGTAGCTACGCAGTACGGCATTAATTAGGCCGCGTAGGCTTGGGCCTTTCAACGTCTTAGTACCTTCAACCGTTTCAGCGACTGCAGCATGTGCTGGAATACGCATGAAACTCAGTTGGTAAATGCCGACCAAAATGAGGTGGTGGAAAACACGCTTTTTCCCTTTCAGTGGATTTTCCATTAGCTCGTTAGCAATAGATTCCAAACGTGGCAAGTAACGTAGGGCGCCATAACAGATCTCTTGTAAGAGCGCATGGTCTCTCGGTCTGATAGTCTTTTGCGCCGCAGGTAATGCGTGTGAAAGAGATTGGCCTTTATCGACCACTTGGAATAGGACGTTGGCTGCAGCAGCGCGAACATTCATGATGAATACCTTAAATTAAGGGAGGGTGTCTCCACCCTCAAAATGTACTTTTCCCCATGAGGGAGAATATGTTTAAACCAGCTGAGTGCCGACTTCAAACCAGCTTGCGCGAGAATTAAGAATATCTTGCACTGGCATTGCTTTTTTACCCGGAACTTGGAGCTGTTCTAGCACCAGTACGCCATTGCTTGTCGCAACGTAGATACCGGTTTTGTCCGCTTGAAGAATGGTACCAGCAGGCTTATCTGTTGTTTGTTGCTCAACTCGGCTTTGCCAAACTTTGATGCTGTTTTCAGCCGCTTCAAAGTGGCTCATTGGCCAAGGGTTGAACGCACGAACGCAGCGCTCGATATGAGCCGCATCATCATTCCAATCAATGCGAGCTTCTTCTTTGCTCAGTTTCTTCGCGTAGTTTGCTAGCTCATCGTCTTGCTTTTCAGCAATCGCTCTACCTGAAGCAATGTCAGCTAAACACTCAACTAGTGCGCCAGGGCCAAGCTCAGCCAGCTTTTCATACATAGATGCGCTGGTGTCGGTTGCCTCGATCGGTAACGTCGCTATCTTCAACATATCGCCAGTATCAAGGCCGATGTCCATTTGCATGATAGTCACGCCTGTCTCTTCATCTCCCGCCCAAATTGAACGTTGAATCGGAGCCGCACCACGCCAGCGTGGAAGAATAGAACCGTGTACGTTGATACAACCTAGTTTCGGTGTATCTAATACTGCCTGCGGTAGCAATAAACCGTAAGCGACAACAACCATGATGTCAGCATTTAGATCAGCAAGCTCTTGCTTGGCTTCGTCTGACTTAAAGTTTTCTGGCTGGTAAACCGGAATATTGTGCTCAAGGGCGATGTTCTTTACTGGACTTGCTGTAAGCTTTTTACCACGGCCTGCTGGGCGGTCTGGTTGAGTGTAAACAGCAATAACTTCATGCTCCGAAGACAACAACGCCGCCAAGTGACGGGCGGCGAAATCCGGAGTACCAGCAAAAACTATTTTCAAAGGTTTGCTCAAGGTACCTTCCTTCTATTGATTAGCGGTTAGGCTTTGTTAGCATTCTTCTCGTTGAAGCGCTTGATCTTAGCTAGCTTGTCTTGAATACGCTTACGTTTTAGAGGCGAAAGGTAATCTACAAATAGTTTGCCTTCTAAGTGGTCAAGCTCATGCTGAACACAAATAGCCAATAAGTCATCGGCTTCAAATGTGAACTCTTCACCATCGCGGTTAAGTGCTTTCACGGTAACTTCAGCTGCACGTGAAACAAGTGCACGAGCACCAGGAACCGATAGACAACCTTCTTCGATGCCATCTTCGCCGCGCTTTTCAATAATTTCTGGGTTGATCAGAACCATTGGTTCATCACGAGTTTCAGAAATATCGATAACAACAATACGTTGGTGGAAATCAACTTGGGTTGCAGCCAAGCCAATACCTTCTTCGTCGTACATGGTTTCAATCATGTCATCAACGAACTTTTGAATCTCAGGTGTCACTTCTGCTACTGGCTTTGCCACGGTGCGAAGACGATCATCTGGGAATGTTAATACTTGTAATACAGACATATACACTCGAAATGTTGAACTGTGCCGAATCAGGATAAACCTCGTTGGCTCAATTCTAGACATTTTATATGTCAAATGACAGCATCAATGCGGCTTTTTGAACAGCTTCTCTTACCTTAAACGGAGATTGAGGGAGTAGAAGTAGGCCAAGGATTTCATCATTGTCAGGGATTGGCTATGTTACGTTTATTGAAGTACCCCTCGGTTTTGCTTGGTTTATTGCTAGCTCCGTTTGCGAGTTCTGCTGGTGACAAAACTACGCCTCTTCATATTAAGCAAGATGCCCCCGAGACTTATACTGTTGTGAAAGGTGATACGCTTTGGGATATTTCTGAACTGTATCTTGATAACCCGTGGCTCTGGCCTCGTTTGTGGCAGGTTAACCCTGAGATAGAAAACCCTCACCTTATTTATCCAGGCGATCGCCTGAGTTTAGTTTGGAAAAATGGTCAACCAGTGCTGAGTGTAAAGCCGATGGTGAAGCTTAGCCCGAAAATACGCTTAGCTGATAAGCAGCCGATTCCAACATTAAAAGAAGAGCTTGTACTCCCTTACCTTGAGTCAGATCGATTGCTTAGCCAAATGAAAGTAGATAGTAGTGCTCGGGTTTTGGGGTCTAGCAATGGTCGACAATATCTAACTCAGCAAGAGTCTCTTTATATCTCTGGTCAGCAGTTGCAGCCTCATTGGGGTATTTACCGTCAGATGGCAACGTTTAGTCGTGGTGAGCATGTTGCTGTTGCGTTAAAGCGAATCGCCAGTGCTGAGCGTGTGGAACACAATGACAATATGACTCGCCTAAACGTTACTCACCAAGTGCAAGAAATTTTAGTCGATGACATCGCTTTACCAGAAATGAATGGGAGCTCAGATACGCTTTCTACAACGTTCTATCCAACACCTTCAACACAAGGTTTGTTTGCCGAGATTTTAGGTACGCTAGAGGGCAACCGCTATGCAGGGGAATACGATGTGGTGGTATTGAATCGTGGCCATAGTGATGAACTTGATCAGGGTAGTATGTTTGAACTGTATCAGCAGGGGGCAGAAGCAGACTTGAGTGATACTGAAATCGTGCGATTTCCTGATATCCATATTGGCAACTTGATCATTATTCGCCCTTATCAATATTTTAGCCTCGCCCTTATTACACAAAGTAAGCAGCCAGTTGCGACTGATTCCAAACTAAGGGCTCCACACTTATTCTCTGGTGAAAAGCTATGAACCTTCAAGAGCTGGCTGATTGGCTCGCTCTCTATTTTACTCCTCGAATTGGACCTAAAACCTTTGCTCGCTTATTAGCGGTAGATTCGCCGAGTAATATTGTTAACTCTAATTCCACCCAGTTAAAAGCGATTGGCTTGAGTGATAAGCAAGTTCATTATTTGCGCCATACTGCCCAGCGTGACGTAGAGCTTAGTATCGACTGGCAACAATGCTCCTCTAATCATCACATCATGACTCAAGGCGATGAGAGGTTTCCTAATTTGCTTAAACAGGCCGAGGGAGTACCTCCTTTGTTGTTTGTGTCTGGAAACCTACATTGTTTGTCTGTTCCACAAGTTGCCATTGTGGGTAGTCGCAATTCGACTATCGATGGTTTAAATAGCGCCAGATATTTCGCTACCAGTCTGGTTGAACATGACCTAGCGATTACCAGTGGTTTGGCATTAGGTGTAGATGGCTATGCTCATGATGGTGCTCTGCAAGGCGGCGGAACAACACTCGCTGTTTTGGGCTGTGGTTTGCAAACGGTCTATCCCGCTCGGCATCGAGACCTTGCTGAACGGATTATTGAAAGTGGCGGAGCACTTGTCTCTGAATTTCATCCGTCAGCGAAGCCTAAAGCCGATCACTTTCCTCGTCGTAACCGAATTATTAGTGGTCTCTCATTAGGTGTTTTAGTCGTTGAAGCAGCAGAGAAGAGTGGTTCTTTAATTACAGCTCGTTATGCGTTAGAGCAAGGGCGTGAAGTTTTTGCGCTGCCTGGCTCTATACATCAACCTAGTGCTCGAGGGTGTAACCTATTGATCAAGCAAGGTGCATGTCTCGTAATGACGGCTCAAGATATTCTTGATGAAATAGAAACGTTGCGCGCTTGGTCTGAATATGAGAAGCCACCGATTCAAGCAGAATTGTTCGATAAAATAGATAGTAAAGAAGAATTGCCATTTCCTTTGCTGTTAGCTAACGTAGGAAGTAAGGCTACACCAGTTGATATTCTTGCAAACAGGACCAATATACCTGTGCAGGAAGTCATGATGCAGCTCTTAGAGCTTGAGCTTTCAGGGCATGTTGTTGCAGTTTCCGGTGGCTATATTCGAAAGGGGAGGGGCTAGCTATGATGATGGATATCCTAATGTATCTGTTCGAGACTTACATCCATAGCGATGCGGAGTTACAAGTCAATCAAGATGAACTAGAAGAAGAACTTCTTCGAGCTGGTTTTCATCAAAAAGACATCTATAAAGCCCTTGTCTGGCTAGAAGAGCTAGCGGCACTTCAGCAAAGTGAAACCCACTCTGCAATTTCTGTGTGCAGCACTTCCAATTCGACTCGTATTTACACCAGTAAAGAGTGTGAACGCCTATCCATTGAATGTCGTGGCTTTTTAACCTTCCTTGAGCAGGTTAATGTGCTGACGACAGAAACTCGTGAAATGGTGATTGACCGTATCATGGGTTTAGAAACGGATGAGTTCGAATTAGATGATCTGAAATGGATTGTGTTAATGGTGCTGTTTAATGTGCCGGGCAATGAGAACGCTTATACGCTTATGGAAGAGCTGTTGTATACCAAAGAGCAAGGTATTCTTCACTAATCTTCATGAGTTGATATGAGTAACAAGATTGATCAGACACTGTTTTCAGCGCATGAGCATGCGTTGGAGCATCAATCGTGCCCAAAATGCCAAGCGGAGCAGCGTGAAGGTGAGCTTCAGCTTCGTCACGGCAAACATGGCCCTTTCCTTGGTTGTAACCAATACCCTGAGTGTGATTTCATTAAGCCCTTGCATCAAAACGATGGACACATCGTTAAAGAGCTAGGTGTGCCATGCCCTGAATGCGGGAATGAGCTGGTATTACGTCAGGGTCGCTACGGCATGTTTATTGGCTGCAGTCACTACCCAAGTTGCCACCATATCGAGTCTCTCGACCAGCCTAAACAAGAGCAGGCACCGCAAACGCACTCGTGTCCTGAATGTCATAAAGGCCAATTGGTTGAGCGTAAAACTCGTTTTGGTAAATTGTTTTATGCTTGTGATAACTACCCTAAATGTAAGTTTGCCGTTAATCAGCCTCCGGTTGCTGGCAAGTGTGAGAAGTGTGGCTATCCGCTATTGGTAGAAAAAAAGCTCGTCAGTGGTGACAAGCTTCAATGTGCTGACCGAAAGTGTCATCACATTCAACAAGATTAAAAAAAACGGCGCTGGGTGCGCCGTTTTTTATTGTTTGTTAGTTTCGGCTACTCAGAAAAGTTAGCGGCAAACTCGTGTACCGCAGGGAAAGCTTCTTTGTCTAAGCTATCTGCTAGTGCGCAAAGCTTACGTTGCAGCTCGCCGTTGTAGTCGCCACAAACATTGATGTGACCCATTTTACGACCCGCGCGCTTCTCTTTGCCATACCAGTGAACATGACAGCCATCCATTTCAAGCACTGCTTGAGGAAGCGTGTCTTCACCAAGAATGTTGATCATGGAAGTCGAACGAATCAGTTTGGTTGAGCCTAAAGGTAGACCGCAAACTGCACGTAGATGGTTTTCAAACTGACAAGTTTCAGCACCTTGCTGGGTCCAATGACCAGAGTTGTGTACGCGTGGTGCAATCTCATTCACTAATAGAGTGCCGTCGACATCAAAAAACTCTAGTGCTAGCACACCGACATAGTCGAGCTTATTTGCAACTGCGGTAAACATTTCTTTGGCTTGCTCTTGCAGTTCGTTATCTGCAATCGCGGTAGAA
This sequence comes from Vibrio sp. TBV020, assembly GCF_046056895.1. Taxonomy (NCBI): domain Bacteria; kingdom Pseudomonadati; phylum Pseudomonadota; class Gammaproteobacteria; order Vibrionales; family Vibrionaceae; genus Vibrio; species Vibrio sp. TBV020. The sequence continues at coordinate 247,034 of NZ_JBEEAQ010000003.1, forward strand.
AGTGTCAGTACGCCATTGGTGTGAACATTCTCTGCCAGTGGGTAGACAGCGACAGAGCCATCTTTTGCTCGTGCCCCAACCAATGAAACTTCTCGGCTAAAAGGAACAAACTCTTCAGCCACAATTGCTTGAGTCTCTGTGGCAGCAATACACTCTGCCATTTCTGCCCAAATGCTATCGGCTTGATTTGCATCTTTTAAACGCCACTGACCTTTACCATCGTAACCACCTAAGGCACTTTTGAGTACCATAGGAATACCGACGTGTTCTATCGCTTTGTCAAAATCTTCACGAGAGTTGATGACATAATATTTTGCATTACGAACACCCGCATCATCGAGCAAACCTTTCTCAATTCGGCGATCGCCACCGGCTTTGATTGCATCAGCTGATGGGAGGAACTTACCGCTTTGCTCACATACCGCAAGAATATCGTGTGGAATATGCTCGAACTCTGCAGTGATGACATCCGCTTTAGCAATCGCATTTTCTAAGCCGTGACCAAGCACACTTTGAGTGAGAGGGTGAACAATATTTTCGCTGCCCACATCATATGCAGAAATTTCAATGTTTAACGGAGCACCCGCTAGAGACATCATTCGAGCCAGTTGACCAGCACCTAGCACTAAAACATGCATTGCATTAGTCCTCTGCAGGGTTAGGGTTTGCTAGAACCGTGTCTGTTTGTTCTTGGCGAAAAGCTTCGACTTTTGCCATCACTTCTTCATCGTGAGTACCAAGAATCTGTGCCGCCAGAATACCAGCATTTGCGGCACCTGCTTCACCAATTGCAAGTGTCCCAACCGCAATACCTTTTGGCATCTGAACGATTGAGTATAGAGAGTCTAAGCCGCTAAGTGCACGTGATTGTACTGGTACGCCAAGAACTGGCAGAGAAGTGAACGCTGCCGCCATTCCAGGAAGGTGAGCTGCGCCTCCCGCACCTGCAATGATAACTTTAAGGCCGCGTTCTTTTGCACTATTTGCATAGTCAGCAAGAAGTTGAGGAGTACGGTGCGCAGAAACAACCTTGGTTTCGTATTCAACACCGAATCTGTCTAGCATTTCAGCTGCTAGTTTCATTGTTGGCCAATCTGATTTAGAACCCATGATGATACCGACTTTCATCTCAAACTCCTTCAAAGCTGCATAGAACAGGTGAGAAAATAATTTGAGCGCATTATACGGGGATTTTGCCACTAAGCAAACGTTTGCGTCAGGTTTGGACGGGAAGTGCAAATAATCGCTCTTAAATAGGTTTAGTCACTACTCTCGATTATTTGTACACTTAACCCAAACTGCCAACCAATAGGAAGCTTAAGGTGAGTAACTTTGAAAAAGCACTCAGTGCGTTACAACAAGGTGAAGTGATCGCCTACCCAACTGAGGGCGTGTTTGGGGTAGGATGCGACCCTGATAACCCCCAAGCCATACAAAAGCTTCTTGAACTTAAACAGCGACCAATAGAAAAGGGCCTCATTTTAATTGCGGCAAGCTATGAACAGCTATTGCCTTATATTAATCAGCAGGCTTTAACGAAAGAGCAGCTAGAAAAGGTGCTTCAAACATGGCCAGGCCCGGTCACTTGGGTAATGCCATGTAGCGATAAGGTCTCTAAATGGGTGTCGGGGCAATATGACTCGATCGCAGTGCGTGTGACTGATCATCCTTTAGTACAAAAGATGTGTAATGCGTTTGGAAAGCCGCTAACCTCTACCAGCGCCAACTTAACGGGCGAGCCACCATGTGTGACGACTGAGCAAGTTTATCAACATTTAGGCGATCAGTTGGTTGCGATACTTGAAGGGCAAACAGGTGGTAGAACGAACCCAAGTGAAATTCGTGATGCAATAACCTCACAAATATTGAGACAGGGTTAACCCTGCAATAAAGGAAGTCGAATGTCAGCGATAGATAAATTAGCCGTAAAACAATTTCTTATGGCACTCCAAGACTCTATATGTCAGCAACTAGAGCAAGCCGATGGGCAAGCCGTATTTGTAGAGGATGAATGGCATCGCGAACCTGGTGAAAGACTGGGTGGTGGTGGTCGAACACGAGTAATGAAAGAGGGAGCAGTGTTTGAGCAGGGAGGAGTTAACTTTTCTCATGTTCAAGGAAAAGAGATGCCAGCATCCGCAACGGCGCACCGACCTGAATTAGCAGGGCGTCGTTTTGAGGCGATGGGCGTTTCTTTGGTGATGCACCCTAATAACCCTTATATCCCAACTTCACACGCAAATGTTCGCTTCTTTATTGCAGAAAAAGACGGTGAAGAGCCGATTTGGTGGTTCGGTGGTGGTTTTGACTTAACCCCTTTCTACCCTTTCGAAGAAGATGCTCAATATTGGCACAACACGGCGAAAGAGGTCTGTGCGCCATTTGGCGGTGAAGTGTACTCAGAGCATAAAGCTTGGTGTGACAAATACTTCTACTTACCTCACCGTGATGAAACACGTGGTGTCGGTGGTTTATTCTTTGATGATCTCAACCATTGGGAATTCGATAAGTGTTTTGATTACATTAAGGCGGTGGGAGAAGGTTACACGCAAGCATACTTACCTATTGTTGAACGCCGTAAAGAGACTGAATATGGAGAACGCGAACGTCAGTTCCAGCTATATCGTCGTGGTCGCTATGTGGAGTTCAATCTAGTCTTTGACCGTGGCACATTGTTTGGACTACAAAGTGGTGGCCGTACAGAGTCTATTCTTATGTCGATGCCCCCACTAGCGCGCTGGGAATATGCGTATCAAGTAGAACCTAACTCTCCTGAAGCAGAGTTATACGATCATTACCTCAAACCAAGAGAGTGGTAAGACTTTCTTCAATAAATAGTTAGTGATAGGGTCAATGCATCGCATTGGCCCTTTTATATTATTGCAGGTAAAGGAAATGACTCAGCAAATAGATCGTTACGCCGTTTTTGGTAATCCTATCGGACAAAGTAAGTCCCCATTCATTCACACTCTATTTGCTCGCCAAACAAGTCAATCTCTGACTTACACTGCAGAGAGCCCAAATAAAGACGCTTTCGACCAAGCAGCGACCGAGTTTTTCGCTCAAGGTGGTAAAGGCTGTAATGTGACTGTGCCTTTTAAAGAAGACGCTTACCGATTTGCTACACGCTTAACCGAGCGAGCTCAACTTGCTGGGGCAGTGAATACGCTAAAAAAACTTGATGACGGCGAAATCATTGGTGACAACACCGATGGTGAAGGACTAGTACAAGATTTGCTGCAATATCAGGTGCCTTTAAAAGGTGCTCGTATTTTACTTATTGGCGCTGGTGGGGCGGCCCGTGGTGTGATTAAGCCACTGTTAGACCAGCAGCCAGCTGAAATTGTAGTAACTAATAGAACCTTTGCGAAGGCAGAGGTGCTTGCAGAAATGTTTTCTCCTTATGGCTCGATTAAGGCTTGTGAAATGAATGAAGTAACACAGTCGTTTGACGTGATCATCAATTCCACATCATCAAGCTTGAGTGGTGAGCTGCCAGATATCTCAGCGGCAATATTTTCTAACCAGAGTGTTGTCTATGACATGATGTATGGGGCTGGGAAAACCACCTTTAACCAATGGGCACATGAGCAAGGCGCGGCATTGGTTTACGATGGCCTAGGTATGTTGGTTGGTCAGGCAGCGGAGAGCTTTATGTTATGGCGTGGTTTAAGGCCTGGAACTAAGCAAATCCTCCGCGAGTTAAGAAAAAATTTAGAGGGTCAGTAATGAACCAGTCAATTTTATTCCCCGATATCCAATCTTGGGATGAAGAGAAGAAAGCTGTAGTGTTTACTGCTCAGCAATCAGGCGCATTGATTCAATGCTTGATAAGTAAAGATGAGTTAGCAAAGATCTCAGGGCAGGTAATTGGGAATGAACAGCAAGCTCTAGAAGTATTCTCTCAGTATCGATTCGACCTAGAAGAGCTTGCTGAAGAACTGATTGAAGAAGAAGAGTTCAATTCAGAGGGTAATATAGAGGTGGTTAGTTAAGTTCCTTTACCTCATGAAGATAATCTTCTTTATTCTGTACATAGTTATCTGCTGACTTTTGTAAGAAAGCTCGTTCTTTATCATTAAGTGGACGAGCTTGCTTTACAGGACTTCCAACATAAAGATAACCGCTTTCGAGTCGTTTTCCTGGTGGCACTAAACTGCCAGCGCCAATCATCACCTCTTCTTCGATAATTGCTGCGTCTAAGACGATCGCTCCCATACCAACCAAAACGCGATCTTTAATCACGCATCCATGCAGCATGACTTTATGTCCTACAGTAACGTCATTACCAATAATAAGAGGGTAGCCTTCAGGGTTCTCTTTATTTTTATGAGTAACATGTAAAACACTGCCATCTTGAATGTTAGTACGTTCTCCAATGTGAATGTGGTTTACATCACCTCGAGCTGCGACAAGTGGCCAGATACTCGAATCGTCGCCAACTTTAATGTCACCAACCAAAACAGAGCTACTATCTATATAGACGCGTTGGCCAATTTGAGGGGAAATTCCTTTATAACTGCGTAGAGAGCTCATTTTTTCTCCTTATATAGAGGGAAACTTGCCTAGAGAAGCAAAGAAAAGGCAGGAAAATAGGTCGTTTTGAATAGAAAATACGCAAAAGACAAAAAAATCAAAAAAAACTGAAAAAAGGGGTTGCCAATGTGATGGCGATCTCTATAATGCCCCCTCGCTGACACGGGAACGCTTCGAAAGAAACGAGAGCCCAGTTAGCAAGGTCAATTAGCCAAGCGGAAACGTTTGAAAAAAGTTTGAAAAAAGTGGTTGACACTAAACTTTATCTCGCTAAAATGACCGCCTCTTCCGAAGTGATGTAAGTCACAAAGAAGAAACGCTCTTTAAAAATATAAACCTATCAATCTGTGTGGGCACTCGTTGATGATAATCCAATTGGATGCTTCGGTATCAAATTAGGTTTCAATGAAACGAAGTGACCAACGAGTCGAAAGACTCAGCACAGTCAATTCAAACATTACTTTATGTAATGTTCAGTATTCATTGAGCCGACAAAATCTTAAATTGAAGAGTTTGATCATGGCTCAGATTGAACGCTGGCGGCAGGCCTAACACATGCAAGTCGAGCGGAAACGACTTAACTGAACCTTCGGGGAACGTTAAGGGCGTCGAGCGGCGGACGGGTGAGTAATGCCTGGGAAATTGCCCTGATGTGGGGGATAACCATTGGAAACGATGGCTAATACCGCATAATAGCTTCGGCTCAAAGAGGGGGACCTTCGGGCCTCTCGCGTCAGGATATGCCCAGGTGGGATTAGCTAGTTGGTGAGGTAAGGGCTCACCAAGGCGACGATCCCTAGCTGGTCTGAGAGGATGATCAGCCACACTGGAACTGAGACACGGTCCAGACTCCTACGGGAGGCAGCAGTGGGGAATATTGCACAATGGGCGCAAGCCTGATGCAGCCATGCCGCGTGTATGAAGAAGGCCTTCGGGTTGTAAAGTACTTTCAGCAGTGAGGAAGGTGGTGTAGTTAATAGCTACATCATTTGACGTTAGCTGCAGAAGAAGCACCGGCTAACTCCGTGCCAGCAGCCGCGGTAATACGGAGGGTGCGAGCGTTAATCGGAATTACTGGGCGTAAAGCGCATGCAGGTGGTTTGTTAAGTCAGATGTGAAAGCCCGGGGCTCAACCTCGGAATTGCATTTGAAACTGGCAGACTAGAGTACTGTAGAGGGGGGTAGAATTTCAGGTGTAGCGGTGAAATGCGTAGAGATCTGAAGGAATACCGGTGGCGAAGGCGGCCCCCTGGACAGATACTGACACTCAGATGCGAAAGCGTGGGGAGCAAACAGGATTAGATACCCTGGTAGTCCACGCCGTAAACGATGTCTACTTGGAGGTTGTGGCCTTGAGCCGTGGCTTTCGGAGCTAACGCGTTAAGTAGACCGCCTGGGGAGTACGGTCGCAAGATTAAAACTCAAATGAATTGACGGGGGCCCGCACAAGCGGTGGAGCATGTGGTTTAATTCGATGCAACGCGAAGAACCTTACCTACTCTTGACATCCAGAGAACTTTCCAGAGATGGATTGGTGCCTTCGGGAACTCTGAGACAGGTGCTGCATGGCTGTCGTCAGCTCGTGTTGTGAAATGTTGGGTTAAGTCCCGCAACGAGCGCAACCCTTATCCTTGTTTGCCAGCGAGTAATGTCGGGAACTCCAGGGAGACTGCCGGTGATAAACCGGAGGAAGGTGGGGACGACGTCAAGTCATCATGGCCCTTACGAGTAGGGCTACACACGTGCTACAATGGCGCATACAGAGGGCAGCAAGCTAGCGATAGTGAGCGAATCCCAAAAAGTGCGTCGTAGTCCGGATTGGAGTCTGCAACTCGACTCCATGAAGTCGGAATCGCTAGTAATCGTGGATCAGAATGCCACGGTGAATACGTTCCCGGGCCTTGTACACACCGCCCGTCACACCATGGGAGTGGGCTGCAAAAGAAGTGGGTAGTTTAACCTTCGGGGGGACGCTCACCACTTTGTGGTTCATGACTGGGGTGAAGTCGTAACAAGGTAGCCCTAGGGGAACCTGGGGCTGGATCACCTCCTTATACGATGATTATTGCGATGAGTGTTCACACAGATTGATGGTTTATGTAGTTTAAGAGATGGAACACCCCCCAAGGTGTTCAGATTAGTGTCCCGTTCGTCTAGAGGCCTAGGACACCGCCCTTTCACGGCGGTAACAGGGGTTCGACTCCCCTACGGGATACCATTGGGTCGTTAGCTCAGTTGGTAGAGCAGTTGACTTTTAATCAATTGGTCGCAGGTTCGAATCCTGCACGACCCACCATTCTTCTCCACGAAGAATTAAAACTTATGTGGGCGATTAGCTCAGTTGGGAGAGCACCTGCCTTACAAGCAGGGGGTCACTGGTTCGAGCCCGGTATCGCCCACCATTCTCTAAGTATTTTTGGATAGGAATTCCAAACCACTTCAGTAAAGCGTATGTGGTTGGATTTTTTGACGCCGAAAGTCTTTAGAAAATGACCTTCTTCGGAAGAATCATGCTCTTTAACAATTTGGAAAGCTGACAAATCAACAATTTATTGTTGATTGTAAAGTTCTCAATGTTTGTCTTTATGACAAACACCAATACAACACATTCAAGTGTTCTTGGAATTTGAGTCCGGCAAAATCGAGTCTGCACATGTATAAAAATGCAGACAACTTTGGTTGTTTAACAACATCCTCAAGATTCGCTTCGCGAAACTCTTTGGGGTTGTATGGTTAAGTGACTAAGCGTACACGGTGGATGCCTTGGCAGTCAGAGGCGATGAAGGACGTATTAACTTGCGATAAGCCCAGATTAGGCAGTAAAAGCCACTTGAGTCTGGGATTTCCGAATGGGGAAACCCACATGCATAAGCATGTATCATTAACTGAATACATAGGTTAATGAGGCGAACCGGGGGAACTGAAACATCTAAGTACCCCGAGGAAAAGAAATCAACCGAGATTCCGAAAGTAGCGGCGAGCGAAATTGGACTAGCCCTTAAGCTTTATATGCGTTAGACGAACGGTCTGGAAAGTCCGGCGATACAGGGTGATAGCCCCGTAGTCGACAACGCACATTCAGTGAAATCGAGTAGGGCGGGACACGTGATATCCTGTCTGAATATGGGGGGACCATCCTCCAAGGCTAAATACTACTGACTGACCGATAGTGAACCAGTACCGTGAGGGAAAGGCGAAAAGAACCCCTGTGAGGGGAGTGAAATAGAACCTGAAACCGTGTACGTACAAGCAGTAGGAGCACCTTCGTGGTGTGACTGCGTACCTTTTGTATAATGGGTCAGCGACTTATATTCAGTAGCAAGGTTAACCATCTAGGGGAGCCGTAGAGAAATCGAGTCTTAACTGGGCGTCGAGTTGCTGGATATAGACCCGAAACCAGGTGATCTAGCCATGGGCAGGTTGAAGGTTGAGTAACATCAACTGGAGGACCGAACCGACTAATGTTGAAAAATTAGCGGATGACTTGTGGCTAGGGGTGAAAGGCCAATCAAACCTGGAGATAGCTGGTTCTCCCCGAAATCTATTTAGGTAGAGCCTCGGACGAATACTACTGGGGGTAGAGCACTGTTAAGGCTAGGGGGTCATCCCGACTTACCAACCCTTTGCAAACTCCGAATACCAGTAAGTACTATCCGGGAGACACACGGCGGGTGCTAACGTCCGTCGTGGAGAGGGAAACAACCCAGACCGCCAGCTAAGGTCCCAAATTATAGCTAAGTGGGAAACGATGTGGGAAGGCTTAGACAGCTAGGATGTTGGCTTAGAAGCAGCCATCATTTAAAGAAAGCGTAATAGCTCACTAGTCGAGTCGGCCTGCGCGGAAGATGTAACGGGGCTAAGCTATAAACCGAAGCTGCGGCAATGACTTTTAGTCATTGGGTAGGGGAGCGTTCTGTAAGCCGTTGAAGGTGTGTTGTAAAGCATGCTGGAGGTATCAGAAGTGCGAATGCTGACATGAGTAACGATAAAGGGGGTGAAAAACCCCCTCGCCGGAAGACCAAGGGTTCCTGTCCAACGTTAATCGGGGCAGGGTAAGTCGACCCCTAAGGCGAGGCCGAAAGGCGTAGTCGATGGGAAACGGGTTAATATTCCCGTACTTCTTACAATTGCGATGGGGGGACGGAGAAGGCTAGGTGGGCCTGGCGACGGTTGTCCAGGTTCAAGTGCGTAGGCTTAAGAGTTAGGTAAATCCGGCTCTTTCTAAGGCTGAGACACGACGTCGAGCACCTACGGGTGTGAAGTCATTGATGCCATGCTTCCAGGAAAAGCCTCTAAGCTTCAGATTGTAAGGAATCGTACCCCAAACCGACACAGGTGGTCGGGTAGAGAATACCAAGGCGCTTGAGAGAACTCGGGTGAAGGAACTAGGCAAAATGGTACCGTAACTTCGGGAGAAGGTACGCTCTTGACGGTGAAGTCCCTCGCGGATGGAGCTATTGAGAGTCGCAGATACCAGGTGGCTGCAACTGTTTATTAAAAACACAGCACTGTGCAAAATCGTAAGATGACGTATACGGTGTGACGCCTGCCCGGTGCCGGAAGGTTAATTGATGGGGTTAGACTTCGGTCGAAGCTCTTGATCGAAGCCCCGGTAAACGGCGGCCGTAACTATAACGGTCCTAAGGTAGCGAAATTCCTTGTCGGGTAAGTTCCGACCTGCACGAATGGCGTAATGATGGCCACGCTGTCTCCACCCGAGACTCAGTGAAATTGAAATCGCTGTGAAGATGCAGTGTACCCGCGGCTAGACGGAAAGACCCCGTGAACCTTTACTACAGCTTGGCACTGAACATTGACCCTACATGTGTAGGATAGGTGGGAGGCTTTGAAGACGGTACGCCAGTATCGTTGGAGCCGTCCTTGAAATACCACCCTTGTAGTGTTGATGTTCTAACGTCGACCCCTGAATCGGGGTTGCGGACAGTGCCTGGTGGGTAGTTTGACTGGGGCGGTCTCCTCCCAAAGAGTAACGGAGGAGCACGAAGGTGGGCTAATCACGGTTGGACATCGTGAGGTTAGTGCAATGGCATAAGCCCGCTTGACTGCGAGAATGACAATTCGAGCAGGTGCGAAAGCAGGTCATAGTGATCCGGTGGTTCTGTATGGAAGGGCCATCGCTCAACGGATAAAAGGTACTCCGGGGATAACAGGCTGATACCGCCCAAGAGTTCATATCGACGGCGGTGTTTGGCACCTCGATGTCGGCTCATCACATCCTGGGGCTGAAGTCGGTCCCAAGGGTATGGCTGTTCGCCATTTAAAGTGGTACGCGAGCTGGGTTTAGAACGTCGTGAGACAGTTCGGTCCCTATCTGCCGTGGGCGTTGGAAGATTGAAGGGGGCTGCTCCTAGTACGAGAGGACCGGAGTGGACGAACCTCTGGTGTTCGGGTTGTGTCGCCAGACGCATTGCCCGGTAGCTAAGTTCGGAATCGATAACCGCTGAAAGCATCTAAGCGGGAAGCGAGCCCTGAGATGAGTCTTCCCTGACCCCTTGAGGGTCCTAAAGGGTTGTTCGAGACTAGAACGTTGATAGGCAGGGTGTGTAAGCGTTGTGAGGCGTTGAGCTAACCTGTACTAATTGCCCGTGAGGCTTAACCATACAACACCCAAAGGGTTTTGATGGACTCAAATAAGAACATTGAATGTGTAAGAACTTCAGCTTTTCAAATTAAAGAATTTGCTTGGCGACCATAGCGATTTGGACCCACCTGATTCCATGCCGAACTCAGAAGTGAAACGAATTAGCGCCGATGGTAGTGTGGGGTTTCCCCATGTGAGAGTAGGACATCGCCAGGCTTTAAATATCGTTACCCGTATAGACGTGTAACAACATCATCAGTGTACTAATCTGACGATGACAATTTGTGGAGAGATGGCTGAGTGGTTGAAAGCACCGGTCTTGAAAACCGGCATACGTTAATAGCGTATCTAGGGTTCAAATCCCTATCTCTCCGCCACATTGAAAAGCCTCGCTAGAAATAGCGAGGCTTTTTTCATTTTAGCCAGTTGCTAACGCAACGGGCTTTTTGCGTTTTAAGGCTAAGTAATAAGCCGATCTTTGGTATGCTAAAGAAAATCTTTAAACATACCGCCATTGATGATTAATAACGTAAACCTCGCAGATATTCGCTCTTTCGTACTGATTGCCCAACTTGGTAATTTTACAAAAGCTGCTGAAGCGCTCAACGTATCTCGTTCCCATGTTTCTCGTCAGATTTCTGCTTTAGAGTCCCGTATGGGAGTAAGTTTAGTAACTCGTACGACGCGTTCTTTAAAACTGACTTATGCTGGGGAGCGTTTTTATAAGCAGTGCGAGGCAGCATTGATTCAGGTTGAACAAGCGTTACTCGCGGCGGTTGATGACACTGAGAATGTGCAAGGTCATATTCGGGTTAACAGTGTTGGTGGTCCGCTGGGTGAAGATGTGATTGCCAGTTACATAGCTGAGTTCATGCGTCAACATCAGGATATTACGGTGGAGCTCGACTTTTCGAGTCCACGTATAGACTTAATTGAAGATCAGTTTGATATTGCTTTTCGTATGGGGGAGTTGGAGGACGCTAACTTCGTCGGTCGCCGTTTAAGTGACATCAAGATGGTCACACTAGCGAGTCCTGAATACTTAGTTAAATATGGTGAGCCACAACATCCTAAACAGTTGCTAGAGCATCGTATATTAAGAGGTTCTGTTACTCGCTGGCATTATCAACATAAAGCGGACAAAAGTCGCTATGAGGCTTCTGTGAAAGCGAGCTTAGTGTGTAAGAATGGACGGGCGTTAGTGGCTGGAGCTATTCAAGGCAATGGTATTATTCGCGTACCAGAGATGTACTGTTTAGAGCAGATAGAGAGTGGCCTCCTGAGGCCTATAATGGGGGATTGGCAAGTTGAACCAGTTCCTTTTTATGCGATTTACCATCGTGATAAATACCAGCCGAAGCGACTCAAAACATTTATCGACTTTATGCAGAGTAAATTCGATGAACAATAAGGTACAAAAAAGCCGACATCGATGTGTCGGCTTCAAAATCACTTAAAACTGATTAAGCGCGGTTAGCGACTTTATCTTTTAGTGCTTGTTTCTCTGCATCAGAGATATACGCAAGCTCAAGACCATTGATCTGTGCTTGACGAATTTGCTCTTGAGATAGACCGGCTTGAGGTGCTGCTACTTCGTATTCGAAAGGAAGTTCAATACCTTCAACTGCTGGATCATCTGTATTTAGACAGGCTAACACACCATGTTCTAGGAACTGTTTAAGCGGGTGGTTTACCAGAGACTCAACCGTACTTGTCTGGAAGTTCGATGTTAGGCAAGACTCGATACCAATACGATTTTCAGCAAGGAAGTCCATTAGTTTAGGATCATGGACTGCTTTAACACCGTGGCCGATACGTGTTGCACCAAGTTCTTGAATCGCCTGCCACATACTTTCAGCACCAGCGGCTTCACCAGCATGTACAGTAACATTAAGACCTGCGTCTTTTACTTGTGCAAAGTGCTTAACGAAACGATCGCCAGGTTGACCAAGTTCATCACCTGCAAGGTCAACAGCAACAATCTTGTCTTTTTGCGTCAGGATTGCATCCAGTTCCTGCTGACAAGCGTCAGTACCAAATGTGCGGCTCATAATACCGATTAGGTTCGCCTTAATACCAAAGTCGCGCACACCCGCTTGAACACCATCAACTACAGCTTCAACGACACCTTCTACTGGCAACTTGTGTTTCATCGCCATGTAGTAAGGAGAGAAGCGCAGCTCGGCGTAATCAATCTGTGCGTTTAGTGCGTCTTCAACGTTTTCGTAAGCAACACGACGACAAGCATCTAGGTCACCAAGAACAGCGACACCCCAATCTAGCTTTGATAGGAACGCTACGAGCGATGGCTCTGCTTCAACGATTTGTACGTGCGGAGTTAGAGACTCGATATCGTACGCAGGTAGAGCAACACCAAACTTCTGACCTAGTTCTAGGATTGTTTTTGTGCGGATATTACCATCAAGGTGACGGTGCAAATCAGTTAGGGGAAGATTTTTGGTTATCATTATCGTCGTTCCAAGTAAATGAATTGAGCTAAGTATAAGAATCAAAGACAGAAGTGTCAGTAGAGTAAGGGCATAAAACCAACCATTAATGTTGGTTTTTATTTCATGTTAACCAAATCTGTTGGCCATTCATCGAATGGTACAGGGCGGCTATACAGAAAACCTTGTCCTTGAGGGCAGTTCAACTGTGTGAGCATTTTGGCTTGCTCAGAAGTTTCGATACCTTCTGCCACGAGATTAACTTTCATTCCGCGCGTCATGTTAATGATCGCCGAAACAATGGAAGTATCTAAATCTTGTGGTGAGAGTTTATCAACAAACGTGCGATCTATCTTGATACAGTCAAATGGCAACTTATGTAGATAGGCAAGTGAGCTGTAGCCGGTTCCAAAATCATCAATGGCGATGTGAACCCCCAGATCTCTGACTGCCTGCATATTTCGTATTGTCACAGGATCGTTGTCGACAATTCGAGATTCAGTTATCTCTAGGGTGAGGTTATTAGGGTTCAAGGTCGATTGAGTTAATATTCTTTGCAGTATCGATATAAAGTCCGGCTGTGATAGTTGATTCACTGACAGATTAACGTGCATGTGGAAACTCTCATCCCATTTTCCTGCACGCATTCCTCGAACAGCATCGTTACACGCTTGAAGGAGAATCTGCTCGCCAATAGAACCAATTAATCCGCTTTCTTCAGCGATAGGGATAAATTCTAACGGTGACACTAGGCCTGCTGAAGGTGACAGCCAACGAGCTAACGCTTCAGCACCAATAACCTCTCCACTATTGAGATCAACTAAGGGCTGATAAAAAGGTATGAACTCTTTGCGTTCAATTGCATCCTTAATTTTAGCCACCATAAGCGTGCGCTTACGCGAGATATCCGCCATTTCTGGGCGATAAAAGCTGATGTTGGTCAGTTCTTGTTTTGCATTACTAAGGGCGATACTACCGTTACGTAGCCATAGCGTCATATTGAAGTCAGGGCCGCTTTCAACCACACCAATAGATACATTTACGATGACACTGTCTTGCTCCATAACAAACGGTGAAGCAAACATTTGCAGAATTCGGTTTGCAGCGAGAATGAGCTCTTGTTCATTCTGTTTCTTGGGTGTGTAGATAGCGAACTCATCACCGCCAATTCTGGCGATATAGTGATCTTGAGAATAAATTGAGTTAAGGCGCTGAGATATGGTGACGAGCAGTTGGTCCCCTTTGTAATGACCTAAGCTATCGTTGATGTCACGAAACTTTTTGATACCGACAAGTATCAGTGAGCCATTAAGTTCAGGTAATTTATCGCAAGTATCAATCAGTCCCTCTCGGCTGTATAGCTTAGTCAAAGAGTCATAAAGCAGTTGAGAACGAAGAGCCCGGAATGATGCTTTGAGGTTGTTTGCCATCTCGTTAAAAGCATATACCAACATGGTCGTTTCATAGATATTACCCGGTTGAGGCATATTACTTTCCCAGTCCCCTTTGGCTAGGTGCTTGGCAGCTGCAGCGGTAGAGGTGATCGGAGCGACAACTCTATTAAATGCAAATAAGCCTAGTGCAATGCCGATTAAGCTCGCTGTGATACCGATGATCCAGCTATCTCTCTGACTTTCAGGTAGTTTGCCAAGTAGGTTGGATTCGGAAATCGCAACCCCGATGTACCATTTGAGGCCATGTTCATCAACGTATGGGGTAAAGTGGTTAAAGTAGCGCTCATTATTAATATCGAGAGCAAAGCGCTGAACGGTACCTTGAGAGTAGAAATCTCTGGTTTTAGAGTACTCTGCATTTGCTTTGACGATTGGGTTTGCGCTCTCTGTTGCTAGGAGTCGTTCTCCCTTATCGCTGAAAGGCGTACCCCATGAAACAACGCTACCACCTGTCGAATGAGCGACAAGCCTTTTCTTATCGTCCACTAGGTAAATGACTGCGTTCGTTTGCTGCTGCTGGTCTTTTAGAAATGCATTAAAGGTATCGATTTTGACATCAGTGACCACAACGCCTTGAAAATCTTGCCCATAGAAGACAGGGGTCAGTGCGGATAAGGTGATTTCTTGTCTTTCATCCGCATTGGCATAAATGGAAGACCACATAGGGGTTAAACTTTTTGCAACGGGTGCATACCATGGACGAATTCGAGGGTCATAACCACCAATGACAGAGCGAATGTCACGGCTGATAGTTTGGCCCCGATAGATGATAAGCTGTTGCTCGGTTCGGTCATCTTGAACCATGAGGGTGTAGGCATTGTTGGGCTCTTTTCTAAAACCTACATATTCTGCACCTTCTCCGCCAAATCCAATAACATCGAGCTGAGGGATTGAGTTATAAAGAGAGCGAAATGAAGTTAGGAAGTAGTTCTCTATATCTGTGGTATCGCCCTGTTGGTACAGTTGATTGAAACCAATAGAATGGCTAAGCGCAAGACTTGCTTGGAAAGGGTCGTTTAAGAATTTGTTAAGCTCTAATGTAACGTTTCCGGTTAAAGCAGAGAGCTGCTTATCACTAATATCAACGACCATTTCTTCATAGCTATTTTTCTGCACAGTCACTATCACACCAATGGTAATGATAAAAATCATTACAAAGGGCAGCACTACCGCAGTTCTTAGCGTAATTTGTGTTGTCGCTGACATATATCGTCTTCTATTCTTACAGTATTGTGTATTTTATCTGTTTTAATAAATGCGAGCGAGGCTTTTTGGTCAAAAAGTAAGTCATCTAGCCCTAGCTTGGTTTAAGATAGAGCTAATACTACCTACTTGTGTTGATTAATTAGCTTTAGGGTTATGAACACTATAGCCTAATAAAGCTCCTTCAACTTCCGCGTCAGAGTGTTACGTCCCCAGCCTAAAACCTTAGCTGCATCCTGCTTATGGCCATTGGTGTGTTCTAATGCCGCTTCCAAAAGTATACGTTCAAATTCAGGAAGTGCGTAAGATAGAAGCTCTGTGTCTCCCTGAGTGAGGGAGTTTCTCGCCCAGCTTGCTAACTGTTGTTGCCATGTTCCTGATGACATTTCTTCACTTGTCATCCTCTCTTCGAACAATTCAGAGGGCAGATCGCTCGGAAGTACTTCACTGCCGCTTGCCATCACAGTTAACCAACGACAGATATTTTCTAGCTGACGTACGTTACCTGGCCAATCAAGTTGAGTAAGCTTTTCAACGGTTGATGGGTGTAATGTTTTGACATCGACAGCGAGCTCCTCAGCGGCTAGAGCCAAGAAGTGTAATGTTAGCTTTTCAACGTCTTGCTTGCGCTCTCGTAGTGCTGGTATCTGAATACGAATCACATTTAAGCGATGAAAGAGATCTTCACGGAAGTCGCCTTTATGGACGAGTTTTTCAAGGTTTTGGTGAGTCGCTGCAACAATGCGCACGTCCACTTTGATTGGTGAGTGACCCCCGACTCTATAAAACTGACCGTCCGCTAAAACCCTTAGCAGCCGAGTTTGAATGTCGAGGGGCATATCACCGATTTCATCTAAGAAAAGAGTGCCTCCATTTGATTGTTCAAAGCGCCCTTGTCTTACACTATTCGCTCCGGTAAACGCCCCTTTTTCGTGGCCAAAAAGCTCTGACTCGATGAGGTCCTTAGGAATGGCTGCCATATTAAGAGCAATAAAGGGTTTACTGGCTCTTGGGCTATGACGGTGCAAGGCATGAGCAACTAACTCTTTACCTGTACCTGATTCGCCATTAATTAGCACCGAAATGGAAGAGCGAGAGAGGCGGCCAATAGCGCGAAAGACTTCCTGCATTGCTGGGGCTTCACCGATGATCTCAGGCGGCGTATAGTCCTCATCCGCCAAAGAGCCCTGAACTTGTTTTTGCTCTTGGCTGTGGGCAATTGCACGCTCTACCAGCGTTAGGGTCTCGTCAACATCAAAGGGTTTTGGCAGGTATTCGAATGCTCCTTTTTGATAGGCATTCACTGCAGCATCAAGATCGGAGTGAGCCGTCATGATGATGACTGGTAGCTCAGGTGAACGTTCGTTAACTTGCTTTAACAGCTCTAAACCATCTATTCCTGGCATTCTAATATCGGAAACTAGGACATCAGGCGTTTCACGTTCAAGGGCAAGCAACACGCTCTCTGCATCGGAGAAGGTCTCGCATTTTATGCTCGCCGATGAAAGCGTTTTTTCCATTACCCAGCGAATGGAACTGTCGTCATCTACGACCCACACATACCCTTTACTCATAGTCTCTTCCTTCCGGCAATGCCAATAGCGTCAAATTAAATCGGTAAATATATTGTAAATGTTGTTCTACCAGGCCAGCTTTCGACATCGATCTTGCCTTGGTGTTGGTCGATTAGATTTTGGGCAATGGATAGACCTAGCCCAGTGCCACCTTCTCGCCCACTGACCATTGGGTAGAAAAGGGTATCTTGAAGATCTGCTGGAATACCTGGTCCGTTGTCGATGATTTCGATACGGGCCGCAAGCTTGCAGCGTTGACCATGAATATTAGCTTGGTGCACTGTTCTGGTGCGAATAGTAATTTGGCCGTTGCTTTGATCTTTTAATATCTGTCCGGCGTTACTGACTATATTAAGTAGCGCTTGTTCGATTTGCGCCGCGTCCATTAAAATCTCTGGCAAACTCGGATCGTAATCGCGTTCAATACAAATGCTTTGGTTGGCTTCCAAGTCGACTAACTGGCGTACCTTTTCTAAAATCAGGTGCAGGTTTTCTTGCTTCTTTTGTCCGGGCTTTTGTGGACCAAGTAACCTGTCTACCAAGGCTCTAAGTCGATCTGCTTGTTCAATAATGATTTGGGTATATTCAGCCAGACTAGGATCGGGCAATGTTCTTTCGAGTAACTGAGCTGCGCCCCTTAATCCACCGAGAGGATTTTTTATCTCATGGGCTAATCCGCGCACCAGTAATTTAGCGGCTTGTTGCTGCGCATGTTGATTAAGCTCTTGACTCAGTCGACGTTGCTGGCCAATTTTTCTCATCTCAACCAATAGCATCAGCTCTTTTTTCCACTCGATCGGGCTGACTGTGACTTCAAGCATCAAAGGCTTTCCGTCAACAACAAAAGTCACGTCGCTGTCAGTGATACTTTGACCGCTTTGCAAAGGCTGAGAGAGTAGCGCGAGGTCCATTGAAGCATGTTGAATTAGGTTAGAGAGAGGATGATCAACGATTCGCTTTGCACTTTGAGAAAACAATTGCTCGGCTGCCGGGTTGGCATATTGCACCTGCAATGACTCATTCATGATCAAAATCGATGTGACTTGGTGATTTAAAATAATATCGCTCAGTTCGCTATCCACTGCCTTACCCCATTCCATGAACCTGAATTACCCTTTGCACCAAATTGGTGCGGAGTACTTTTCAAGTATGGCGCAATCACTAAGAGAACGAAAGTGAAATAGTGAGATGCCTCAAGCTTTAGGGGAGATCTCTGCTGGTTTCATCGTTGTACGTTGTAAATGCACCGTAGTTGGTAGAGACGATGCAATAAGCTTGCCGTCCTTAACTACTTGAATTGTCAGTGAGTGTGAACCTCGGTCAATATTTTTTAGCTGCCAGTTAGGGGTTGTTGTTAGCGCTCCATAATTTTTGCCATCTAAGGTTAATTGTAACTGTTCACCAACCTTCAGCTTTCTGTTCAGTGTTGCCTTTACAGAGAGAAAACCGTTGTTGCTTCTTATTGCTTGGTTGTTTTCTGGTGATGTAATCGTGACGGATAGAGGCATTGGTGCAACAGGCTTTGGTTTGGTTTGAGCTGGCTCAGAGTGACCGAATTGAGGAGGCAGCGCTGGCTGAGCGAAGTCGGGTAAATCGATCGCCTGAGCTTGGCTGTGATTAGGTGCGTCATCGAAATGCAAAGTGCCATCTTCATCTACCCATGTATAGACAGTTTGGCAGAATGATTTCGCACTAAACAATAGCGCTATAATGACTGCGAAATTAGAGACTTGCATAACCTGTCCTCATGTAGCGATGACGACATACTAACAAGCACTTTTAGGCTCATAAAAATGTAAAAGGCTCGCCTGCGAGGCGAGCCTTGATTTTATGCAACACGATCGAATGTTGCGAACGACAATCGATTATACAGAGTAGTAAAGTTCGAACTCTAGTGGGTGAGTTGTCATGTTTACTTTCTCTACGTCTTCAGACTTAAGAGCGATGTAAGAATCGATGAAGTCGTCAGAGAATACGCCGCCAGCAGTTAGGAACTCACGGTCCGCATCTAGTTCTTCTAGAGCATCTTTTAGTGAGTAAGCCACTGTTGGGATCTCTGCTGCTTCTTCTGCAGGTAGATCGTAAAGGTCTTTATCCATTGCTTCGCCTGGGTGGATCTTGTTCTTAATACCGTCAAGACCAGCCATTAGCATTGCTGCGAAACATAGGTATGGGTTTGCTGCTGGGTCACCGAAACGAACTTCGATACGACGTGCTTTAGGGCTTGGTACCACAGGGATACGGATAGAAGCAGAACGGTTACGTGCAGAGTAAGCAAGCATAACTGGCGCTTCGAAGCCCGGTACAAGACGCTTGTACGAGTTAGTTGATGGGTTAGCAAATGCGTTGATTGCACGAGCGTGTTTGATGATACCGCCGATGTAGTGTAGAGCCATTTCAGATAGGCCGCCGTACTTATCACCAGAGAATAGGTTAACGCCGTCTTTTGCAAGAGATTGGTGCACGTGCATACCAGAACCGTTGTCACCAACTAGTGGCTTAGGCATGAATGTCGCAGTCTTACCAAATGCGTGTGCTACGTTGTGTACAACGTACTTGTAGATTTGGATTTCGTCAGCTTTAGTTGTTAGCGTGTTGAAGCGAGTTGCGATTTCGTTCTGACCCGCAGTTGCTACTTCATGGTGGTGCGCTTCAACAACAAGGCCCATTTCTTCCATGATTAGACACATTGCAGAGCGGATGTCTTGAGAAGAGTCAACTGGAGCTACTGGGAAGTAACCACCTTTAACGCCAGGACGGTGGCCTTTGTTACCTTCTTCGTAGTCAGAACCTGTGTTCCAAGCTGCTTCTACGTCATCAATCTTGAAGAATGAACCCGACATGTCAGTTGCGAACTTAACATCGTCAAATAGGAAGAACTCTGGCTCAGGACCGATAAGTACAGTGTCTGCAACACCAGTAGAACGCATGAAGTCTTCAGCGCGCTTAGCGATTGAGCGTGGGTCACGGTCGTAGCCTTGCATTGTTGCAGGTTCTAGAATGTCACAACGTAGGTTAAGCGTTGCATCTTCTGTGAATGGGTCTAGAACAGCAGATGATGCGTCTGGCATCATTACCATGTCTGATTCGTTGATGCCTTTCCAGCCAGCAACAGAAGAACCATCGAACATCTTACCTTCTTCGAAGAAGTCTGCGTCAACTTGGTGAGAAGGTAGAGAGATATGCTGCTCTTTACCTTTAGTATCTGTAAAGCGTAGGTCTACAAACTTAACTTCGTTTTCTTGGATTAGCGATAGAACATTTTCTACTGACATCTTGGATAACCTCCAGTGTTATTAAAGCGGTTTAGCTCGACTTGTTTAGTACAATCCAGCATTGATTAACTTCATTTCAATCGTATTAATCGATGCTGAATTTATTAAAGCCAAAACCGTGCCAAAAAAATTAATCCATTAATTTCAATAAATTAGCGGGCTTAGTAAGAAGTTGGTGCGTCATGATGCACCAAATTGATCCTGTATTGCACCAAGTTGGTGCGTTAATAGTGTCATTGCACCAAAATAATACAAAATCGCATACCATTCAGCCCAGTTTTACTGATGTTGTCAATGAGGTTTTTGTGTTACTCGGAGGCAGCTTGCGTTTCATCAATAAAATATTCGCCGAAAAGGGGCGAATCAGATCACATATTTCTGGGTTTTTCGCTAGAATCTGGTACATTATGGCCGTTTTTTTAATCAAGTAAGCGCGCAGCTTAGGTTTCAACATTTAAGTGCGAGCTTCTTCTATCGAGCGAATCAAATCCATGGCTACTCCACAGATTGATAATTTAAGAAATATCGCGATCATCGCGCACGTTGACCACGGTAAAACTACACTGGTTGATAAACTACTACAGCAATCAGGTACTTTAGAGTCTCGCGGCGAAGCTGAAGAGCGAGTCATGGACTCTAACGACATCGAGAAAGAGCGTGGTATTACCATTCTTGCTAAGAACACAGCAATTAACTGGAATGACTACCGCATCAACATCGTCGATACTCCGGGACACGCGGACTTCGGTGGTGAAGTAGAACGTATCATGTCGATGGTAGACTCAGTTCTACTTATCGTTGACGCTGTTGACGGCCCAATGCCGCAAACTCGTTTCGTAACACAAAAAGCATTTGCTCACGGTCTCAAGCCAATCGTTGTTATCAACAAGATTGACCGTCCTGGTGCTCGTCCTGACTGGGTTATGGATCAAGTATTTGACCTATTCGACAACCTAGGTGCGACTGACGAACAGCTAGACTTCCAAGTGGTTTACGCTTCAGCTCTAAATGGTTGGGCAACACGCGAAGAAGGCGAAACTGGCGAGAACATGGAACCACTATTCCAAACTATCGTTGATGAAGTAGCGGCACCTGCTGTTGACCTTGATGGTCCTCTACAGATGCAAATCTCTCAGCTTGATTACAGCTCATACCTAGGCGTTATTGGTGTTGGTCGTGTAACTCGCGGTACAATCAAACCTAACCAGCAAGTAACAGTAGTTGGTGCTGATGGTAAGACTCGTAACGGTAAAGTGGGTACAGTTCAAGGTTACCTTGGCCTAGAGCGTCACGATGTAGACCAAGCCGCTGCAGGTGACATCATCGCAATCACTGGTCTTGGTGAGCTGAAAATCTCTGACACAGTATGTGCGCAGGGTGAAGTTGAAGCACTACCAGCACTTTCTGTTGATGAACCAACAGTAACGATGACTTTCCAAGTAAACACGTCTCCATTCGCGGGTAAAGAAGGTAAGTACGTAACGTCACGTAACATCCTTGAGCGTCTAGAGAAAGAACTAGTACACAACGTTGCACTACGTGTTGAACAGACTGACGATCCAGACAAATTCCGCGTTTCAGGCCGTGGTGAACTTCACCTATCTATCCTGATCGAAAACATGCGTCGCGAAGGCTTCGAGCTAGCAGTATCTCGTCCAGAAGTAATCATCAAAGAAATTGATGGCCAGCTAATGGAACCGTTTGAAACGGTAACGATTGATGTTCTAGAAGAGCACCAAGGCGGTATCATGGAAAACATCGGCCTACGTAAAGGTGAGCTGAAAGACATGGCGCCAGACGGTAAAGGCCGTGTACGTATGGACTTCATCATGCCATCTCGTGGTCTGATTGGTTTCCAAACAGAGTTCATGACTCTAACTTCAGGTTCTGGTCTTCTTTACCATACATACGACAGCTACGGTCCACACAAAGGTGGTCAAATCGGTCAACGTATCAATGGTGTTCTAATTGCGAACGCTGCTGGTAAAGCACTGACTAACGCACTGTTTAACCTTCAAGAACGTGGCCGTCTATTTATCGGTCACGGTGTAGAAGTTTACGAAGGTATGATCATCGGTATTCATAGCCGTGACAACGACCTAACAGTAAACGCACTGAAAGGTAAGCAGCTAACCAACGTTCGTGCATCAGGTACTGATGACGCACAGGTTCTTACTCCGCCAATCAAGCACACGCTTGAGCAAGCACTAGAATTCATTGATGAAGATGAACTAGTAGAAGTAACGCCTGAAAGCATCCGTATCCGTAAGAAGTTCCTAACGGAAAGCGATCGTAAGCGTGAAGCTCGTAACGCTAAGTAATCTTAGTGATTAAATAAAGAAGCCCCGAGTAGCCTAGCTGCTCGGGGCTTTTGTTTTATGGGTTGTAGATAAGCAATACGTCGAGGAGAAACTCTAATCTGTTGCCCCTCTTAGTTGTGAATTAGGGGGAGGGGAGCTAGCTTTTAAGCCCTAAATGGTGCTGAACGAACTGAACACGTTCTGATACTGACATAAAGGGCACCTCAACAACTTGGAATCCGAGCTCTTGATACACTTCAATTAAAGCATTGTGGATCGCTACAGCGCCTTCAAATGGGTAAGGCCTTACTTCATCTTGCACATAGATACTGCGTTCTGGGCGGCAGAAAAATGCTTGTCGATGATAGCCTTCGCTTTCTGATATATAGCAAGGTTCTATGTCTAACCCTGCTTGTTGCAAATAGCCACAAATATCCGGAATTGCTCGATCGAGAAACGCTACATCACATTGGTTGGCTTGCTGTTTTTGCTTCAGCATAGTTGCAAGGCACAAGCGGGCAAACCCAAGTAAATCAGTCCAAGGTAAAATGCCATCATCTAATTCGCTTTGCTCTTCAATTAACTGGCGAGAAGATTCTGCAAAGGTTTGATACCCATGCGCGCTGAGTGCATCGATCAGCGTGGTTTTACCTGCGCCGGGGCCACCAGTGATGATTATTGGGAGCATTGACTCGGTTACTTCTGGTTTAAGCGAGCTAAAAACTTATCCGATTCAGCAATCGCAGCGTTCATCTGCTTAATTGCGAATTGAATGTCTTGTTCAAGGTTGGTGAACTCGCCTTGCAACGCACCAATTGCGCTGGCGTTGAGGTTGTGCTTCAAGTAAAGGGTATTGTCTCGCAAGGTGTTGAGCACCGGCGTCATCTTGTCTTCTGCGCGCTTCATCGCTGACAACATCGTTGTGTATGATGCTTTGGTTTCACGCAGTTTCTGTTCACTAGAGCGGCGTAAAGAACTGCTTGTGTAGAGTTCTAATTCATCTTGCCATTCGGCAAATAGAGCGTCTGATACATCTTCAATTGCCGCAATTCGATCACTAACGTCTTGCGCTGCTTTTTCGCTGTCTTGGTATTTATCGTTGATTTGGTTGTAAACCGATTCAAGTTCACCGCCATCAAAGTTTGTTAATGCAGATAGTGCTTCTAGTGCGCTAGTAAATTCTTGCTGTGCGTCCTGCTGTGACTCTTTTGCGTCCTCAACGCGATCCACCATGATGTCTCGTTTGTGGTAGCCTACTTGTTCCATCGCAGAGTAATAGGCTGATTGACATCCTGTCAGGGTAAAAATAGACAATACAATAGCCAGTAAGTACGGCATGATGGGTTCCTTTCCTTTAGAATTATAATGTTAGGATGACTGAGTTGATAGGGAGATACAAGTTGAAAATCGAGTCATTGGTGAAACAAACCATGCTGTTCGGGCGCTATCTATTGAGCCGAATGGGGCACGATAGAGTTAATGTGAATGCAGGGTATTTGGCTTACATTACTTTGCTCTCGATTGTTCCTATGTTGACCGTTCTACTTTCGGTTTTATCTTCGTTTGCTATCTTTGAAAACGCTGGTGATGCCATTCAAGATTTTGTCATTACTCACTTTGTTCCCGCTGCGGGGGATGCGGTGAAAGGCGCATTGCTAGAGTTCGTTTCTAATACCGGCAAAATGAGTGCGGTGGGCGGCGCTTTCCTATTTGTCGCAGCGCTTATGTTGATTTCCAACATCGATAAAAATCTTAACTATATCTGGCGTGTTCAGCAGAAGCGTCGTGCGGTGTTTTCGTTTTCGATGTATTGGATGGTATTGACCCTTGGCCCAATACTAGTCGGGGCGAGCATTGCTGCCACTTCGTATGTAACGTCTCTCAAAATTCTCGAAAGCGAAGCAGTCTCTGGTGTATATAACTTGCTGCTTCGTTGGTTGCCGTTTTTGCTGTCGTTGTTTGCTTTTGTTGGTTTGTACTTGTTGGTACCAAATAAAAAGGTGCGCATTTCTCATGCTCTGATTGGTGCAATTGTGGCGGCGTTGCTGTTTGAAGCGAGTAAGAAAGGCTTTGCTGCCTACATTACCCAGTTCCCTTCTTATCAGTTGATTTATGGCGCATTAGCGGCGATTCCAATCTTGTTTGTTTGGGTCTACTTATGCTGGCTAATAGTGCTCATTGGGGCAGAAGTCACCGCAGCCTTGGGTGAAAGGGAAGAGTGGAGCAAGGACGAAGAAATGGTACACTCTTCGGAAAGTTCAATCACACAACAAGTAGAAGGAAACAGCGGTGATAGCCCTGATACAAAGAGTAAGTGAAGCAGCAGTACGCGTAGAAGGTGAAATTGTCGGTGAGATCGACAAAGGTCTACTTGTGCTATTAGGCGTAGAAAAAGACGATGATGAAGTGAAAGCAAAGCGTCTAATGGAGCGAGTCACTACTTATCGTGTGTTTGGTGATGACGAAGGAAAAGTGAACCTCAACGTGAAGCAAGTTGAGGGTAAAGTTCTGGTCGTTTCTCAATTTACTTTACCAGCAGATACCAAAAAAGGGACTCGAGCAGGTTTCTCGCGAGGAGCTCACCCAGCTGAAGCTGAACGCTTGTATGAGTATTTTGCGGATCAATGTGCACAAGTTTTACCAACAGAGCGAGGTCAATTTGCAGCGGATATGAAAGTGTCGCTAGTGAATGACGGCCCTGTGACGTTCTGGTTGCAAGTATAATTATAAGGCTAGTAGAGATGTTCAGTGTCTCTAGAAAAGGATTTACATGTTTAAGCTGATTACGCCGAAGACTGAAAAACAACTGAATAAGTATTACCACTTCCGTTGGCAAATGCTGCGAGAACCTTGGCGAATGCCTATCGGTTCTGAGCGTGATGAATATGATCCAATGGGTCATCATCGTATGATTGTCGATGGGCGAGGTAGGCCAATGGCGATTGGTCGTTTATACATTACCCCTGACAGTGAAGGTCAGATCCGCTTTATGGCGGTAAAAGGTAATCGTCGTAGCAAGGGTATGGGCTCGTTGGTTCTGGTCGCGCTTGAGTCGTTAGCACGACAAGAGGGAGCAAAACGCTTAGTGTGTAATGCACGTGAAGATGCCATTTCATTCTATGAGAAGAATGGTTTTGAGCGTCGAGGTGAGCTCACCGATGTGCGTGGCCCAGTAAGGCACCAACAGATGGTCAAGCCGCTTGACCCTATGGCAAATGTCTTGCGTAAGCCTGAATGGTGTACCGAGCTTCAAGAGCGCTGGGAGCACCAAATCCCAATCAGTGACAAGATGGGGATTAAGATAAATCAGTACACAGGTTATCAGTTTGAGTGTTCAGCTCAGCTCAATCCCAACTTAAACCCCCACAATACGATGTTTGCTGGTTCTGCATTTACGCTAGCCACATTAACAGGTTGGGGAATGACATGGCTATTGATGAAAGAGCGTAATCTTACCGGTGATATTGTGTTGGCCGACAGTCAGATTCGTTATCGCCAGCCAGTTACTCAAAACCCAGTGGCGTCGACATCACTTGATGGTATTAGCGGTGATTTAGATAGACTGGCTTCTGGTCGTAAAGCACGTATTGTTATCCACGTGACTATCTACAGTGGTAATGAAGCTGCGGTCGAGTTTATCGGCACCTACATGTTGCTGCCTGATTACAAAGCGGTACTTGGTTCTGACCCTGTCTCTGACTCTTGACCCTCTACTACCTGTGGTGCGATAGGCTTAGCTTGTTCTTGAGTGCCACAGGTTGCCTTTATAACGTTAGCTCCATTGATTATATCGGACCAAAGCTGTAAGCAAGCTTGCTCCGATTTAAGCAATAGTGTCGCATATTGAGGTTTGGTTAAATCCATCTCGCCAGCGATTTGTGTTACCTCACTCTGACTTACTGATTGAACAATAACTCTTCCTCTATCCGCTTTAAGCTTAATTTCATCAATATCGAGCTTTTGAGTGTAGCTTTTCTCACCATCGACACTTTTCGCTTCTACGATGGCTTGGTGTAGGAAAGTGGTCACCTGTCCGGATAAGCTATGCGAAAACATCGAGTAATCACCGGATAATCCACTTAACTCGACTTCGACTTCAGCCGTTCCAGATAAAGCAAAAGGTAAGTTCTGTTGAATGTGATGTTGTTGTAGCGGAATCCCGTCGGCATGAATCGATACCTGCCAAGGAGCGCTCAGAGAGGCTCTGTCCCATGTGCCATTCGCTTCGATATAACCTTGCTCAAGAGGAATAAAAGCGCGCTCTAACGTCAATTTATGTCCGTTAGCAAATGCAGCAAAGTGAGCCTGAGTGGTTAGTAATTTATCAATACTTGCTGAGTTAGCGCTAACCTCTAGCACACCATCAAGTAATCCCAAATTGCCCTCTTCAATCAAGGTAAGATCTTTGCCTTCAATCGTCAGCCCTGACACTTGCCAATAAGGCTCTTGCTCAACTTGAATAAATTGAGTGTTTTCAACTTCCAATGAAGAAATCTCAAGATGTTTTAATGGAGTGGTAATTTGCTCGATAGTGGAAGCGAGTTGATCGACATCTTCTAACCACTTCACTCCAGAAATGGACAGCTGATCAAGCTTCACTTGGTTCGGAGTGATTTTCCCCTGAATCTGCACACGCCCGTCTTTAAAGTCACTATCAAACTCTTCAATGTAGATTTGCTCTTGGTTAAAAGTCACTTTTGCTCGAGGAGAAAATAGGGCAAAACTTGGGTTACGAATGCTCTCTGCGTTAAATGATGCATACCCCTGTTCTTGCTGCCAGATAGAGTTTTTTAGTGATATTGCCTCGATAGACGCATCAAGGTGCTTTAATTGCCACATGCCATAAGAAAACGAGCTATTGAGAATATCCAAGCTATTGATGTGGTTGATTGGCAGACCGAAGTTTTGCAGCGTAGTGAGTAAAGGTTGAATTTGTTGAGATTCAGGCAGTGACAGGTTATCAATCGTGACATTAACAAGGGACCAGCCTTGGGCATACTGCTCTGCCTGACCAGAAATGCTGGCGCCACGCCAATTAAAAGAGCTACCAAATATGGTGCTGTCCTGTTGCTGATAGCGCATGTCGACTAGCAGGTTGTCTAACGCTTCTCCTTGAATATAAAGCTGTTCGGTTGCTAGTTGAATATCACCATAGGGAAGTTGCTGGCTATCTGACTTCCATGTTGGCTGATCTACTTGCAGATTAACGCCTCGGGCAGACCATTTAGAGCTGCTTATATCGGTTTGCTTTAGAGCTAGCTGGTGGAGATTCACTTGAGCAAGTAGAGGCAAGTTAGCGTGCTTTAGATCGAGCGTGGCACCTTCGATCAATATTGAATCAAACGAGAGTTTTCCATTTTGCCAAGGTTGTTGGCTAACCCATAGGGTCAGCTTGGGAATTGATGTGCTGTTTTCACTAGTACCAATAACAGTGTCTTCTAGGGTTAGTTGCAAAGGAGGCGTATAGGCAACTTTAGCGGGAGATACTTGAAACGGGGTGAGCTGACTAAGAAGTGTGTTCACCACTTGCGTCGCATAGCGCGTCTGCATGACGCTATAAAGACCAATAGCAGACAAAGCGAGAGTACCGACGATAACCAACGCCAGCAGCAAGAGTGCTTTCTTCACAGTAACTCACATTCCCTTAGTGAACAGTGTTACTAGCTTGGAACACTTTTTCATTTCAAGCAACAAAAAGCCCCTCAAAAGAGGGGCTTAGATAAACATTTACTGCCGATGTCACTAATCTAGCTGAGGACCTGCTGCAACCAGTGATTGGCCTTCATCATTATCAGTGTACTTCTCAAAGTTATTGATAAAGCGACTTGCTAGATCTTTCGCTTTGCTTTCCCACTGTAGTGGATCAGTGTAAGTATCACGAGGGTCCAAGATAGCAGG
The DNA here is from genome assembly GCF_046056895.1 of Vibrio sp. TBV020. Taxonomy (NCBI): domain Bacteria; kingdom Pseudomonadati; phylum Pseudomonadota; class Gammaproteobacteria; order Vibrionales; family Vibrionaceae; genus Vibrio; species Vibrio sp. TBV020. The sequence goes on from NZ_JBEEAQ010000003.1 coordinate 275,323, forward strand.
GTCAACATCGTGCAGTGCTGTTGGCACCTCTAGATTGAAGATTGGGATATGCTTGGTTTCAGCATGCTCAATCGAACCATCTAAGATTGCATCAATGATGCCGCGAGTATCTTGAATTGAGATACGTTTGCCGCTGCCATTCCAGCCTGTGTTAACTAGGTAAGCTTCAGCTCCCGCTGCTTCCATACGTTTTACCAGTACTTCTGCGTATTTTGTTGGATGTAGCGTAAGGAACGCAGCGCCAAAACATGCAGAGAAGGTCGGTGTTGGTTCAGTGATTCCACGCTCAGTACCTGCCAGTTTTGCTGTAAAGCCAGATAAGAAGTGGTACTTGGTTTGTTCTGGCGTTAGTTTAGAAACCGGAGGAAGCACACCAAATGCATCAGCTGATAGGAAGATCACTTTATTAGCATGACCGCCTTTTGATACTGGCTTAACAATGTTTTCAATATGCTCAATTGGGTAAGAAACACGAGTATTCTCTGTTTTAGAGCCATCATCGAAGTCGATAGAGCCATCGCCGCGAACTGTTACGTTTTCTAGTAATGCATCACGACGGATGGCATTGTAGATGTCAGGTTCTGCTTCTTTAGATAGCTTGATGGTTTTTGCGTAGCAACCACCTTCAAAGTTGAAGACACCATCGTCATCCCAGCCGTGCTCATCATCACCAATAAGTGCGCGTTTAGGATCTGTTGATAGTGTTGTTTTACCTGTACCAGATAAGCCGAAGAAAATAGCCACATCGCCTTCTTTGCCCATGTTGGCACTACAGTGCATGGATGCGATGTCTTTCAGAGGAAGGAAGTAGTTCATCATCGCGAACATGCCTTTCTTCATTTCGCCACCGTACCAAGTACCACCAATCAGCTGCATGCGCTCGGTTAGGTTAAATACAGTGAAGTTTTCCGAATTTAGGCCGTGCTCTTCCCATTTTTGGTTAGTGCACTTCGCACCGTTCATGACCACAAAGTCAGGTTCAAATGTTGCTAGCTCTTCTTCGCTAGGACGAATGAACATGTTCTTCACGAAGTGAGCTTGCCATGCTACTTCAGTAATCACACGGATGCTAAGACGTGTATCTGGGTTTGCACCACAGTAACCGTCAATCACAAATACACGCTTGCCTGAAAGTTGACCAGTAACGAGCTCTTTCAGATCATTCCATACAGCTTGGTCGATAGCTTTGTTATCGTTTTTCACTGCATCAGATGTCCACCACATATGTTCTTCTGTAGTCGCATCTTTCACGATGTATTTATCTTTTGGTGAGCGGCCGGTAAAAATACCGGTATCAACTGCGACAGCACCCAGCTCAGTTACGACGCCTTTTTCGTAGCCTTCCAGATCAGCGCGAGTCTCTTCTTCGAACAACACTTCGTAGCTTGGGTTACGAATAACCTCTTTTACGTTATGAAGCCCGTGTTTGGTAAGATCAATTGTTGCAGCCTTAGTATGTTCCATAACGGTCATAGGTGCTCCTTATCGGAATATTTTGTAGGGATTTTGTAATAATTTTTTAATTTTTATCTGCTCACCATGCTAGCAATGGGCCTCAGAGAAAACAGGGATATAGCTCAAAAAATATCCGCAATCTTCATGGGGTTTTAAGCGACTCATCACATATTGGCAGGGTTAGTTTATCGTGTGCGCAAAGCTTTGCGCTAGGGCAAAAGAATTATTAATTGTCTAAAATTAACCGGTTACTTTATTACGAGGGAGGCTAGGTAATACGGGGTTTTGATCACAAAAAGGCCAGCGTGCGCTGGCCTTTTGAAAGGTAAATTACAGGCTTGCTATGCCATAAAAATTAATGCAGCTTATTGTCGCCTGAAGTTGCGTGTGTAAATAGCTCTTCTACGTCTGAGGCGTCGAACGAATAATTCGTGCCGCAGTAATCACAATGTAAAGAAATTGAACCAATCTCGGCCAAAATGTCATTTACTTCCGCACGATCAATGGTAACGATCGCTGCGCCGCTACGTTCACGTGAACAACCACAGAAGAACTCAACTGGTTGAGGGTCAAACAGACGAACTTTCTCTTGGTTGTAGAGGCGGTAAAGTAGAGCACTTGCTTCTAGGCTAAACAGTTCTTCATTTTTAACTGTATTAGTCAGTTGCTCTAGATGCTCGAAGTCATCTGGTGAGCCAGTACCATCTGGAACAACCTGAATAAGCATACCCGCAGCATGAGCTTTGCCTTCGTGTTCACCAGTGCGTAGCCATAGACGAGTCTTAAGCTGCTCTGAGTTGGCGAAGTAACCCTCTAAAACCTGAGCAAGGTTGTCACCTTCAAGTGCAACGATACCTTGGTAACGCTCGCCTTTCTTAGGATCGATAGTGATAACCAAGTAGCCTTTACCCATCATGTCGTGGATAGTTGCATCATCGGCAATGTCACCTTCAAAACGAGCCACACCACGAATCTTCTGATCGTGATCGCCATTAATTACTGCAAGCGATACCGGGCCATCACCTTGCAATTGCATCGTGATAGAGCCTTCAAATTTTAGTGTTGCTGTAAGTAGAGTTGTTGATACCAATAGCTCCCCAAGTAGCTTTTGTAGGGCTGCTGGGTATTCCTTGCTTGAAATAATTTGCTGGTAAGCGTCATCCAACTGTACCAACTCACCACGAACTGAAAGGTCTTCAAATAAGTAGCGATTCAAAACATTGTTTGCCATGTGGCGGTTCCTCGTAAATCTGGTAGAGCTTATTGGTGTTTAAACTTAATGATATCGCGGCGCTGTTTTTTGTCAGGGCGGCGCTCAGGGCTAGGGTTGTGTGCGTGAAGTTTACGTTGTGCCGCGTTTTCTTCTCGCTTATTTACACTTTCAATTGTTTCTGAGTAGAGTAGTTGCGCTTCTGGAGCTCCGCGTCGCTGGTCAGAGATTTTTTCAATGACCACGGTCTTTTCCTCGTGACCTTGTCTTAGAGTGATCACCGCACCGAGTTCGACCGCTTTGCTAGGTTTACTACGCTGGCCATTATAGTGGACTTTACCACCATCGACCATATTTCTCGCGATGGAACGAGTTTTGTAGAAGCGTGCAGCCCATAGCCATTTATCAAGTCTGACAGCTTCAGTTTGGGAACCCATAGTTTTCTTACCTCTGAGTTGATGATTCTTTGGTTGAAAATAAGTGTGACAACTTACTTTCTTTGATGTCGATACTATAAAAAATGGTGATGGAGGTATCATTTTTCAAGCAAGATCAAAAAAATCGACGTGTAGAGCTAAGTCGTCGGGGTTTATCGTTTAGCTTGTTTCATGGTTTGGTACAATGAACAGCTAAATTATTCATAAGTTATCGAAATCAACAAATTTATTGGAACACCTAGGTTGTCAGTGTGATAGCGTATCAAGAACTTCAGATGAACAATAAGGATAGTGAGTGAAGCAAAGCAGTGTCCAAGCATTTTTTAAGCTCAGTGAATCGTTAAAAGAACCACTCGTTCAGCAACGCGTGAGCTATACCGCAACGATCGTGCTACTAGCTATAAGCGCATGGATTGCAGGTCAAATGATTTGGCAGCCTTGGAATTCGCTATCAGTTTCTCAATGGCAGCCTTCCAGCGTGGTTCAACGTGGTGGTGAGAGTGCATCAGGTATTGATATCTCTGAGCTGCAAAATAGCCATATTTTTGGTGAGTTAAATCAAACCGCCCCTGTTGTTGAACAACCGAAACTACAAGACGCGCCAAAGAGTAGACTTAACGTTGTTTTGGTTGGGCTTGTGACAAGTTCTGACCCAGAAAAAAGCCTTGCGGTAATTGCTAATCGCGGTCGACAGGCAACCTATGGGATTAATGAGGTGATCGAAGGAACCCGCGCCAAGTTGATTCAAGTTCAACCTGACCGCGTGATTATCGATAACTCTGGGCGCAATGAAACTGTGATGTTAGAAGGACTCAAATACAGTAAGCCGACAGAACCGGTTGATGTTCGTCCAAGTACCAGCTCTACACGCAGTAAGATATCGCAAGCGTCATTAGACAAAATACGCGCGGAGCTTCGCCAAGACAGTAAGAAGATTTTCCAGTATGTACGCATGTCGCAAATCAAGAAAGATGGTGACATTGCGGGCTATCGCTTATCTCCAGGTAAAGACAGAGCATTGTTTGACTCTGTTGGGTTAAAACCGGGTGATATTGCAGTATCGATAAATGGATTAGATTTGAAAGATTCCTCGGTCATGAGTGAAATCTTTAAGAGTGTATCTCAGTTGACCGAATTAACGCTGACAGTAGAGCGAGATGGTCAGCCACATGAGATATACATTGAATTATAAGAGTGTCGCACAAGGCGGCAGTCGTTCGAGGAGTAAAATGTGAACCATTGGCTTAAGAAAAGCATGTGGCTTTTAGCAGGAAGCTTATTGACGTCCCCTGCGATGGTGGCAGCGAATGACTTTAGTGCCAGCTTTAAAGGCACAGACATTCAAGAATTCATCAACATCGTTGGTCGAAACCTAGAAAAAACCATCATTGTTGACCCTTCTGTACGCGGTAAAGTCGATGTACGCAGCTACGATATGTTAACGGAAGAGCAATATTACAGCTTCTTCCTTAATGTATTAGAGGTGTATGGGTTTGCTGTCGTAGAGATGGATAATGGCATCCTTAAAGTGATTAAGTCGAAAGATGCCAAGACGTCTTCTGTACCAGTTGTAGGTGATGGCTCTATTAAGGGTGATGAAGTCGTGACGCGCGTTGTGGCGGTACGTAACGTCTCGGTACGCGAACTCTCTCCACTTCTACGTCAACTAAACGATAATGCCGGTGCAGGTAACGTTGTTCATTACGATCCAGCTAACATTATTTTGATTACAGGCCGAGCGGCGGTAGTTAATCGCCTTGCTGACATTATTAAACGTGTCGACCAAGCTGGTGATAAAGAAATTGAGGTCGTTGAATTAGATAACGCTTCTGCGGCTGAAATGGTACGTATTGTTGAAGCACTAAATAAGTCGACCGACACCAAAAACACGCCAGCTTTTCTTCAACCTAAGCTGGTGGCCGACGATCGAACCAACTCCATCTTGATCTCGGGCGATCCTCAAGTTCGTCAGCGCTTGCGTCGATTGATCCAACAGCTTGATATTGAAATGGCCTCGAAAGGTAATAACCGCGTTGTTTACTTAAAGTATGCGAAAGCCGAAGAGATGGTTGAAGTACTTAAAGGGGTCTCCGATAATCTGCAAGCAGAGAAGTCTACAGGTGGCAAGAATTCAAGCTCTGCTCAACGTGGTGAAGTTGTGATTGCGGCGCATAAAGGTACTAACTCACTCGTACTGACTGCGCCGCCAGATATTATGAACACCTTACAAGATGTCATTGCTCAACTTGATATCCGCCGAGCTCAGGTTCTGATTGAAGCGCTGATTGTCGAGATGGCTGAAGGCGATGGTATCAACCTTGGCGTACAGTGGGGATCGCTTGAAAGTGGCGCGGTCATTCAGTACGGCAACACTGGTGCGCCAATTGGTCAGGTGATGGTAGGTTTAGAAGAAGCCAAAGACACCACAACAACAACGGCAGTTTACGACTCTGATGGCAATTTCCTCCGCAATGAGACCACGACAGAAGAAGGTGACTACTCCAACCTAGCTTCAGCCTTAGGTGGTGTCAACGGCGCGGCACTGAGTGTCGTAATGGGTGATTGGACGGCCCTAATTAGTGCGGTATCAACAGATTCAAACTCGAACATTCTATCTTCGCCAAGTATTACCGTAATGGATAACGGTGAGGCGTCGTTCATTGTTGGTGAAGAAGTGCCGGTTATTACTGGTTCGACAGCTGGTTCAAACAACGACAACCCTTTCCAGACTGTTGACCGTAAAGAAGTGGGTATCAAACTAAAAGTCGTACCTCAAATCAACGAAGGTAACTCTGTTCAGCTGAACATCGAGCAAGAAGTGTCTAATGTCCTTGGGGCGAATGGTGCGGTTGACGTTCGTTTTGCTAAGCGCCAGTTGAATACTTCTGTGATGGTTGAAGATGGTCAAATGATCGTCTTAGGTGGTTTGATTGATGAGCGTGCGTTAGAAAGTGAATCGAAAGTACCATTGTTAGGCGATATTCCATATTTAGGCCACTTGTTCAAATCGACGAGCACCCAAGTTGAGAAAAAGAACCTGATGGTATTTATCAAGCCAACCATTATTCGTGATGGTATGACGGCGGATGGTATCACTCAGCGTAAGTACAACTTTATCCGTGCAGAGCAGCTTTATAAAGCGGACCAAGGCCTGAAATTAATGGACGACGGCCATATTCCTGTACTGCCAAAATTTGGTGAAGATATTCGCCACCCGGTAGAGATCCAAGCATTCCTTGATCAAATGGATACCCAGTAATGGATGTAGAAGTTACGCCTTATTTTAAGCGCTTACCTTTCAGCTTCGCTAACCGCTTCAAGCTAGTACTTGAGCCTAGTGAGCAAGGCTTAGTGTTGTACTATATTGCGCCTATTTCTATTGATGCGCTTCGAGAAGTAAAACGCGTTTGTGTTCAGCCTTTTTCTTTGCAAGCAATCGACAAAGAAATGTTTGATAGCAAACTGACGGAGGCGTATCAGCGAGACTCTTCAGAAGCGCGTCAGCTAATGGAAGATATCGGGGCTGATAGTGATGACTTCTTCTCTTTGGCAGAAGATTTACCTCAAGATGAAGACTTGCTTGAGTCAGAAGATGACGCGCCAATCATCAAGTTGATCAATGCCATGCTTGGTGAAGCGATCAAAGAAGGTGCATCGGATATTCACATTGAGACGTTCGAGAAAAGCCTGTCGATCCGTTTCCGTATTGATGGTGTATTGCGCGATGTATTGTCGCCAAGCCGCAAGCTTGCCCCGCTGCTAGTATCACGCGTAAAAGTTATGGCTAAGTTGGATATTGCGGAAAAACGCGTTCCTCAAGATGGTCGTATTTCTCTGCGTATCGGTGGTCGAGCGGTCGATGTACGTGTATCAACCATGCCATCTTCACACGGCGAACGTGTAGTAATGCGTCTATTGGACAAGAATGCCACTCGCCTAGATCTGCATAGCTTGGGAATGACGGAGGTGAACCATAACGCCTTCCGCCAAATGATTCAGCGCCCTCACGGCATTATATTGGTTACCGGCCCAACGGGTTCAGGTAAGTCGACCACTTTGTATGCTGGCCTAACTGAAATTAACAGCAACGAGCGCAATATTCTTACGGTTGAAGACCCAATTGAATTTGATATCGATGGTATCGGCCAGACCCAAGTAAATCCAAAAGTAGATATGACCTTTGCCCGTGGCTTACGCGCGATTCTGCGTCAAGACCCGGATGTGGTGATGGTTGGTGAGATTCGAGACTTAGAGACCGCACAGATTGGTGTTCAAGCTTCTTTGACTGGCCACCTAGTGATGTCGACATTGCACACCAACACAGCCGTTGGTGCGATTACGCGTCTACGAGATATGGGCATTGAACCATTTTTGATTTCTTCTTCTCTACTTGGGGTTCTTGCCCAGCGATTGGTTCGCACTTTGTGTCCTGATTGCAAGCAGCCACACGAAGCGGATAAAGAAACCAAAAAGCTGTTTGGTATGAAGAAGAAAGATGATCTGACTTTGTATCGTGCTACTGGCTGTGAAGCTTGTAACTTTAAAGGCTATCGTGGTCGAACTGGTATTCATGAACTGTTAGTTGTTGATGAAGAAGTTCAAGAACTTATCCATAGTGAGGCTGGTGAGCAGGCTATCGAGAAAAGCGTTCGTGAACGTACTCCGAGTATTCGCCAAGATGGTTTGGACAAAGTGCGCCAAGGCATTACTTCACTTGAAGAAGTCATGAGAGTGACCAAGGAAGGGTAATGGCAGCGTTTGAATACAAAGCACTGGATGCTAAAGGAAAAAGCAAAAAAGGCGTTATTGAAGGCGATAATGCTCGTCAAGTGCGCGCTAGGCTAAAAGAGCAAGGCTTGATTCCGGTCGAGGTAAATGAGACGCGGCAGAAAGCTAAAAAGCAAAACAGCAGCAACCAGGCGACGTTTCAATTTAAACGTGGCTTAAGTACTCCAGACTTGGCGCTCATTACTAGACAATTAGCAACGTTAGTCCAGTCGGGGATGCCGCTTGAAGAGTGTTTAAAGGCGGTGTCAGAGCAGTCTGAAAAGCCGCGTATTCGTACCATGCTATTGGCGGTTCGCTCAAAAGTCACTGAAGGTTATACCTTATCGGACAGTTTGGCTGACTTTCCTCATATCTTTGATGAACTATTCCGCTCTATGGTATCAGCAGGGGAAAAATCGGGTCACCTTGATTCGGTATTAGAGCGATTAGCAGATTATGCAGAAGATCGGCAGAAGCTTCGTTCCAAGCTGCAACAGGCTATGATTTACCCTGTGGTTTTGGTTATTTTTGCCGTATGTATCGTTGCTTTCCTATTAGCAGCAGTTGTACCCAAAATTGTTGGCCAGTTTGTTCAAATGGGACAAGAGCTGCCACAGTCGACCCAGTTTCTATTGGCCTCCAGTGAATTTATCCAGAATTGGGGATTGCAGCTATTAGTTGCGATGGTTGTGTTGATTTACCTAGTGAAGTTTCTACTCAGCAAACCCAAAATACGTCTGAGCTGGGATCGCAAAGTCATTTCGTTGCCCTTGATTGGCAAGATTGCTCGTGGCTTGAACACTTCTCGTTTTGCACGCACCTTATCTATTTGTACTTCGAGTGCGATTCCAATTTTGGAAGGAATGCGTGTTGCCGTTGATGTTATGTCGAACCATTACGTCAAACAGCAGGTCTTAGTAGCGACTGACAATGTTCGTGAAGGTGCAAGTCTGCGTCGCGCGCTTGAGCAAACCAAGTTATTTCCACCAATGATGTTGCACATGATCGCCAGTGGTGAGCAAAGTGGTGAGTTGGAAAGCATGCTGACACGCGCAGCAGATAACCAAGATGCGAATTTTGAATCTACGGTCAATATTGCGTTGGGGATATTTACTCCGGCGTTGATCGCAATTATGGCGGGTCTCGTGCTGTTCATCGTGATGGCGACGCTGATGCCGATTTTAGAAATGAATAACTTAATGAGTTCATAACCGTTTTTAGCCAAGCTAAAAATTTAGTGGAGAGAGAAATGAACAAAAAAATGCAAAAGCAGTCAGGCTTTACCCTATTAGAAGTCATGGTTGTTGTCGTGATCTTAGGTATTTTAGCAAGCTTTGTTGTGCCTAACTTGCTAGGTAACAAAGAGAAAGCCGATCAGCAAAAAGCGATTACCGATATTGTCGCGCTAGAAAATGCATTGGATATGTACAAATTGGATAACAGCGTTTACCCATCAACTGACCAAGGCCTAGATGCGCTAGTAACAAAGCCATCAAGCCCAGAACCACGTAATTACCGCGATGGTGGTTACATTAAACGCTTGCCAACTGACCCTTGGGGTAATGATTACCAATACCTAAGCCCTGGTGACAACGGCAGTGTTGATATCTTTACTCTTGGTGCTGATGGTCAAGAAGGTGGTGAAGGTGTGAGTGCTGATATTGGTAACTGGAATATTCAAGATTTCCAATAAGTCGTCAGGTTTTCATTGAAAGTGCGCCATCATTCTGGTTTTACGCTGCTTGAGATTTTGCTGGTACTGGTGCTTGTTTCGATAGCATCGGTAGCCGTTATTTCAACGCTACCTGTCAGTGCGGAAGATGGTGCTAAACAACAGGCGCAATCACTCTATCATCGTGTTCAGCTTCTCAATGAGGAAGCAATACTGAGTGGCCGGGATTATGGCTTGCATGTTGACGAAAAAAAATCTGCCTATGAGTTCTTGCAGCTAAAAGTGGATGGATGGCAACGTATGGAAGGGATCGACATCCCGAACCGTACGGAGTTGCAAGACGATCTGACTTTAAGTCTATCTCTGGGCGGTAATGTTTGGGCCAATAAAGAGCGCTTGTTTGAGCCAGGCAGTCTATTCGATGAAGAAATGTTTGCGGAATATGAGGAAGAAAAACGTCTTCCTCCTCCGCAAGTCTTCATTATGTCTAGTGGTGAAGTGACGCCATTTTCTATTGCTATTTACCCGCAAAATTCTGATGCAGATAAAGATTCGTGGCGTGTAGTGGCAAAAGAAAATGGTCAGATTCTCCTGTTTGCACCGGGAGAAAACGATGAACAGCAGTAAACGCGGATTTACCTTATTAGAAGTTTTGGTCGCTCTGGCGATATTCGCAACGGCTGCAATCGCGACGATTCGTTCGGTGAGTCAGCATATTAATACCCTCAGCTTACTGGAAGAGAAGACCTTTGCTGCCATGGTGGCCGACAATCAAATGGCCAAGGTGATGCTCTCAAATAGTAAAGTGAGCAAGAAAAAGGGAAAAGAAACATTAGCTGAGCGTGAGTGGTATTGGACTGTTGAACCTGTCTCAACCAGTGGAGACATGCTTCAAGCCTTTGATGTCAAGGTTGCAACCAGTGCCAAAGGTTCTCCTGTTGTTACGGTGAGAAGTTATGTTCCGAAATAATCAGAAGCGCCAGCAAGGCTTTACGTTAATTGAGGTGCTGGTAGCTATTGCGATATTTGCAAGCTTAAGTGTTGGTGCTTATCAGGTTCTAAATCAGATACAACGCAGTAATGAGCTATCTCTTGAGCGAAGTGAACGATTAAAGTCACTGCAGCGAACTTTAGTCTTTATGGACAATGACTTTCGCCAGATGGCGCTGCGCCAGTCACGCACTAATGGTGAAGAAGCGTCTAAGCAGTTAATACAATGGCAAGACTACTTACTTGATTCTGATGCGAAAGGCATCATGTTTACCCGCTTGGGTTGGCACAATCCACAACAACAGTTCCCGCGAGGAGAAATCAGTAAAGTTGGTTACCGTATTAAAGATGAGCAACTGGAACGAGTTTGGTGGCGCTATGTGGATACGCCTGTCGGGCAAGAAGGCGTAATCATGCCGCTGCTTGATGGTGTCGAGTCCTTCAAGATGCGTTTTTACGACGGAAGCCAATGGAGTGACAATTGGCAGAACAATTATCGTCTACCGACAGCCGTGACCGTCAGTCTTGAGCTGAAAGATTACGGTAAGATCGAACGAATCTACCTCACCACAGGTGCGACACTGGAAAGTGGAGAGGAGTCTGAAAATGATGGTTAAAAAGCAACGCGGCGTTGCTCTGATCATTATTTTACTGCTATTGGCGGTGATGGTAACGATCACTGCAACAATGGCAGACCGTTTATTTGGACAGTTTAAACGAGCGACTAACCAGATTAATTATCAACAAGCTTATTGGTATAGCTTGGGTGCAGAAGCATTAGCAAAAGTGGGTATTGAACAGAGCTATAAAGACTCTGACACGATTAATTTGTCTCAGCCATGGGCACTAGAGGAGCAAACATACCCTCTAGATTTCGGTACCCTTACCGGACGTTTGGTGGATAAACAGGCTTGTTTTAACCTCAACGCACTTGCTGGGGTAGAAGCGATTGCGGGCTCAGATAAAGCGCCATATTTAGTCGAAGTGTTTCAACATTTACTTGAAGAGTTAGAGGTTGAAAATTACCAAGCTGAAACCATCGCCCAATCATTGTGGGAGTATGTGGATAGTGACAACTCTGTGAACTCAACGAGTGGCGTGGAAGACAGTTTTTATGAATCGATGTCGCCAGCGTATATGACGGCAAACAGTCTATTGGCTGATGGTTCTGAGCTTCGAGCGATCAACCAAGTATCGGGTGAGGCCATGGAAAAAATTCGCCCGTATGTATGCGCTTTGCCAACCTCTGATTTTCGCTTAAATGTGAATACCTTAAAAGCTGAACAAGCAGAATTGCTGGTGGCTTTATTTCATCCAGCATTAGGATTAGATCAAGCGAAACAAGTGTTGGATAACCGTCCCTTTGATGGTTGGGGTAGTGTTGACGACTTTTTAAATGAAAAAGAGTTCTCTTCAGTGACTGAAGAGCAAAGGAAAGATGCTAAAGGTTATCTTGCGGTAACCAGTGTTTACTTTGAATTGGATGCTGAATTGTTAGTAGGCGACTCCCGTGTGAGAGTGCGCAGTTTACTGTTTAGTGAGAATAAAGAAACTGCGATGGTGGTACGCCGTCGCTTCGGAGGTATCGGTGAACGAGTTTCTGATCGTTCGACTGAGCAATAACACGACGCAGGCTATCCAGTGGCTAGTGTGGTCGGAATCGCAAAAAGAAGTGATTGCGAGTGGTGAGTTAGCAGACCGCTCTGAATTACCAGAACTGGCTAATTATGCCCAGGGCCGACGTACGTCAGTACTTCTATCAGCGCAAAGCCTTGTGCTAACAGAGGTTGAAGTACCAGCAGGTGCGAGCCGTCAGTTTGAATCTATGTTGCCGTATATCCTTGAAGATGACTTGGCACAAGACGTCGATCAATTGCATTTTTCAGTGCTAAGCAAAAGCCAAGGTCGGGCGCACATTTGTGCTATCGATCGAGAGTTTCTGGAACAACTGCTGAGTGATTTAAGAGAGCAAGGCTGCCAAATTCATCAAGTGATGCCTGATGTACTTGCTCTGCCTGACGTAGAAGGTATTTCAGCAGTTGAGCTTGACGGCCAGTGGCTACTTAAAAAAGCGGCTCACTCAGGTATGTCGATTGACAGTGATTGGCTGCCGTTAATTGCTCAATCTGAATGGGTGAAAAATGATGACGAGTTTTTGCCGTTAGTTGCGTTTTCTGCTTTACCAAAGTTAGAGCTAGCCGATGAGCAACAGTGGCGAGATGGAGAGCCTAAACTGGTGATGCAGTTACTTGCTGAGCAAATGGTCACAAGTAAAATCAACCTTTTGACGGGAGCATTTAAGCCAAAGTCTTCTTTCAGCCGCTACTGGAAAATTTGGCAAAAAGTAGCGATCGCTGCGGTATTGTTACTCGCGGTCGTGGTAGTTGATAACGTTCAGAAAGTGCAACGTTATGAAGCGCAAGCTGCAGCTTACCGTGCTGAGAGCGAGCGTATATTCCGTCAGTCTTTACCGGGTAAAAACAAGATCCCAACGGTCAGTTACCTAAAGCGCGAAATGAACCGTGAGGCAGAGCGTTTGTCTGGTGGTGCGGATAGTAGTGCGTTGTTGAGTCTGATGGTTCAACTACCACCGCTGCTAAAACAAGTTCCAGGTATGACGTTAACTAGCTTTAAATATGACGATGGTCGAAATGAGGTTCGGTTACAGGCTCAGAGCAAAGATTTCCAGACGTTCGAGAAAGCTGCTGAGTTACTGGGCAGTCGCTTTAGTGTTGAGCAAGGGCAACTCAATCGCTCGGGTGGCAATGTGAATGGCTCGTTTGTGTTGAAGCCGTTGTAAGGAGTGAATATGAAAAACCTATTAGCCTCCTTGCAGACATGGTGGCAGAGCATTTCTCAGCGTGAACAGCGTCTAGTTGTTGTTTGTACCGTTTTAATCTTGGTTGGTGGCCTTTACTGGGGGGTCGTTCAACCTGTCTCAAATCGAGCGGATAACGCACAGCTGCGCATTCAAAATGAAAAACAGTTGCTTGCTTGGGTGAAAGACAAAGCAGACGAGATCAATCAGCTAAAAGGGCAAGGAGGTAAGAGTGTCTCAAGTTTGCCTATCAACCAAGCGGTCTCTTCGAGTGTCTCTCGCTTTAAAGTGGAGTTAATCCGTGTTCAACCTCGTGGAGAAGAATTCCAAGTATGGGTTGCACCTATGCCATTTAACCAATTCATGAGCTGGGTGACCTTCTTACAGGAAAGCTACGGTATTGGTGTCGTATTTCTTGACCTAGATAAAGGAGATCAAGAAGGTATGGTAGAGATTAAGCGACTGCAATTTGGTCGAGGATAGAAGTGTGAAAAAAATCATCCTATCTGGACTGTTCTTGAGTGGTGTATTGGCTACGAGCGCGATCGTCCATGTTCCTGCGCAGTTTATCGTGCAATATGTTCCTCTACCAAGCCAGCTTAGTCTTGTTGGTGTAGAAGGCACACTGTGGCAAGGCTCTGCAAACCAAGTGATATGGAATCGAAAAAACTATGGTGAGCTGAGCTGGGAGCTAAGTCCTACTAAACTTATAGCGGCTAGTGTAGAAGCGAATGTGCGCTTTGGCCGTGGTAGTGATATGCAGATACAAGGGCGTGGTGTGGTCGGCTACTCGGCGAGTGGCCCATATGCTGAAAACTTGATGGTGTCGATGCCGGTTGAGTCGGTGTTAGAGTATGCTCCTGCACTACCCGTACCTCTTGAGCTGAATGGACAAGTTGAACTAAGTCTTCGTTCATACTCTTATGCTGCGCCTTATTGTCAGGCCGCGGAAGGTAGCGTGGTATGGAACACTGACGTGGTAAACTCACCATTAGCGAGTTTATCTATTGGTCCAGTGATCGCGCAGTTTAATTGCCAGGACAGCAAGATTGCGTTTACTGCAGAGCAAAACAGCGAGCAGGTATCAAGTAGTGCAGATGTGACTTTAGAAGCAAATCGTAACTATGCGGTTACCGCTTGGTTTAAGCCGGAAGGTGATTTTCCGAATGAACTAGCTCAACAACTGAAGTGGTTACCTAATCAAGCAAATGCAGAAGGTAAATTTCCATTTACTTTTCGAGGGCGATTCTAGCCGTTGAACAGAATTGATAAGGGCAGCCACAATGGCTGCCCTTAGTTTATTTACTAGCAGGAAAGCTAATTTGAACCTTTAAACCACCACCACTGCGATTATTGACGATAACGGAACCATTGTGCTGGCTGACTATGCGTTTCACAATGGCCAGTCCAAGCCCAGTCCCTTCACTGCCACGTGCTGTATCGCCACGGGTAAAGGGTTCGAACAGTTTGCCAATTTGGCTTTGCTCAATCCCGGGACCATTATCTTCAATACATACCCAGACTAATTTGTTGTCAGCGGTGATACCTGTGCTGACTCTTATCCAGCCATTACCATAGCGAATCGCGTTGACCACCAAGTTACTGACTGCACGTTTTATCGCTATTGCACTGCCTAATGTTTCTTTTAAAGGCTTGTGAAGGTCGGTTTCGATTTGTACTTCATAACCTCCTTCAGATGATGCGACATCACTGGCAATGTCATTCAGATCGATAGGAATAAACGACTCTTTGTTTACCGGCTTGAGGTAGTCCATAAACTGGCTGATAATCTCGTTACATTCTTCAGTATCACTAATAATGCCTTCGGCAAGGTAGCTGTCTTCTGGCGACATCATTTCGGTTGCTAGTCGAATACGAGTCAGTGGAGTACGTAAGTCATGACTAATACCTGCCATTAGCAGAGCACGATCTTCTTCGAGTGCTTGAATACCTTTAGACATTTGATTGAAAGCGCGAGTGACCGATCGAATCTCGGAGGCACCTTTTTCAGGGATAGGTGGTGGAATCTCACCACGACCAACACCTTTTGCTGCACGCTCTAACGCTGTTAGTGGACGATTCTGCATTCTAATAAATAACCAACCGCCTGCGACAATCAGCAGTGCCATAATCAGGCTATTGCGAAATAGTGGGGCAAAATCTTCTTCCTGTAGCTCAGAGAGTGGGATCCTCAATAAAGAGTCGGGTAAGGACTCGATCTGCATCCATAACACATAGCTTTCGGAGCCCAGCATCATTCGTACGTCAGTCGGAGAGCCGAGCTCTTGAGTCATCTCTTCACTCATAAGATCGATACTCACAGCGTGGTAGTACTCATCTGCGATTTGGCTATCTTTTGAGTGTATGGTCACACCAAGCTGCTCTAGGACACGGCGACGCATCAACGAGTCCATTTCTAAGTCACCATCAAGGGCATCTGAATCGTCAAGCATCAGATTAATTTCATGGCCTAAGATCTTGTTGAACTGTTGCAAGCTTGGCATGAGGGCGTAGTTGAAAACAGCGTAGTAAGAGTAGACCTGACTGGCAATCAGTAGTGTCAGAAAGATGAGTATGGATTGAGTAAATGAGCTGCGAATGCGCATAACACCAACCTTGGGCAAGTAACGGTGGTCAAAACAAAGAGTGCGAGACTCAGTCTCGCACTCTATCAATGTCTGTTAATTCTAGGCTTCTTTGCCATCAGGGACAAAGACATAACCTAAGCCCCAGACGGTTTGAATGTAGCGTGGTTTGCTTGGGTCAACTTCAAGCATACGACGTAAGCGAGAAATCTGTACGTCGATGGAGCGTTCCATTGCAGAATACTCTCGGCCACGTGCCATATTCATTAGCTTATCGCGTGACATTGGCTCACGAGCGTTGGTTACCAGCGCTTTTAATACCGCAAACTCACCAGAAGTCAGAGGCATTGCTTCATCACCACGGAACATTTCTCGTGTACCTAGGTTCAATCGGAAGTCACCAAATTCAACAACTGACTCTTCACTGCTTGGAGCGCCAGGTAGTTCAGTTGTTTGACGGCGAAGCACGGCTTTAATGCGTGCTAATAGTTCACGAGGGTTGAATGGTTTTGGCAGGTAATCATCTGCACCCACCTCAAGACCCACGATACGGTCAATCTCATCACCTTTTGCCGTCAACATTAAGATAGGCAAGGTGCTGTTTGCGTTACGTAAACGGCGACAAATCGATAGGCCGTCTTCTCCTGGTAACATCAGGTCTAATACCATCAAATGGAACGTTTCACGTGTTAGCAGGCGGTCCATCTGCTCACTGTTGGCAACACTACGAACTTGGAATCCTTGTTCAGACAAGTAACGCTCTAGTAGGGCACGAAGTCGTGCATCATCATCGACAACTAAAATTTTGTGATTTTCTTGCATGTAATGGTTCCACCTATTAAATAAGCTTACGCAAACACAGAGTGATGATTCTGTTGCGCAGCTTAAAATGTAACACTGTTCTTGTTCTATTGGCGCAAAGAATTGTTAACGTTTATTTCCTTTTTAGCTAATGTATATCGGAACTGCAATTTAATAGCGTCAGAAATATGAAAACAAACCTAATAACGAGAGAAGGCTTTGATCGACTTAAGAAAGAGCTCGACTTTTTATGGAAAGAGGACCGGCCTGAAGTGACCAAAAAGGTTACTTGGGCGGCGAGCCTAGGGGATCGAAGTGAAAATGCTGACTACCAATACAACAAAAAACGTTTGCGAGAGATCGATCGTCGTGTTCGCTACCTGCGTAAACGCTTAGAACAAGTCAAAGTAGTAGATTACTCACCTCAGCAAGAGGGTAAGGTTTTCTTTGGTGCTTGGGTTGAAATAGAGAATGAATCTGGTGAAACCAAAGCATTTCGTATTGTTGGTCCGGATGAAATTTACGGGGATGCGAAAGGCTACATCTCGATTGATTCACCAATGGCGCGTGCATTACTCAAAAAAGAAGTAGATGACGAGTTCAGTGTGAAAACGCCAGAAGGTTTTAAAGAGTGGTTTGTTAACAGCATCCGCTATAGTGAAGAATAAAGTAAGCCCCGCATGATACGGGGCTTATTAACCTAAGTGCGTTATTTCTCGTAGTCTGGTTTATCCGTTACGATGTAGTCGGTTTCACTGGCAACAACCGCACCGTATTTGAGGAAGTTCTTCCCAAGAATCATGCTGTAATGGAAGCGGCTACGATCTTGTAAGTTGACGTGAATCTTTTTCTCAAGTTCTCCGAGTGCAACTTGCATCTCCACCACCGGACGAACGTTGGCCTTCTCACCTTCTTTGGCTGTGATAGTCATGGTATCGACCACTTCTCGGGTGAATTTCTCTTTCATACCAACATCATTTTCATAGGTGAAGCTTACCATTTGCTTACCATCTTTTTTAAACAGCTTGATGTTTTGTGCGTTGATTGAGCTGACATCGGCTCCCGTATCGAGCTTCACTGGAAAGCTCATGCCTTCTACTTTCGCTACTTCGATGTGACCAGCCGTAAATAATGGATAAGCATCTAATAGGTGCTCTGTTCGGGTATTGATGAGCACGCCATTTTTCGACATTTTTTGCCCAATTATGAAGTAATCTTCCACTTCATCGTCATTGAGGACATCAATCGCGTAAGGCATCTCTACTTCCTTTCCATATAGAGTGAAAGTGCCAAATACGACAGGCCTTACCGATTCACCTACGCGCAGTTTTTTGTTGATAGGTTTAGAGAACTGCTGCACATCACCTTCTGAATTGGTGAGGTAATAAGTAACCCACTCTTTGCCTTTTTTCTCGAACATTTCAAAGCTGCTTACTTTGAGCAGCGGCGTTTTTACGACTAAAGAAGGTTCTGCGTGAAGTGGGATACCATCGAGCACCAGGTTTTCTTCACCTGTTACTTGCATCGCTTTAGATTTGCTATTGAAAGCTTGCGGCGCACCGCTTAATAGCGACTTCTTGCTGGTATCAATCATAAAGCGCTTGTTTAAGGTACCTTTGCCTAGGCGAAGCTGAGAGCTGTAGTCACTGCGGTCGGTTAAATAAACCATCCAATATTGAGTTTCATCGCCATTGGTATTGATCGGGACAAATACAAGCGGCCTTTGCTCGCCATCTACATTGAGCATACGGACTAAAGGTCGAGAGAGTTGAGCTGTTTTGCCGTCTTTGTCTTCGAGTGTGAAGTTCACCTGACCACTTTTCTCATCGACTTTGATGTCTGTTGCGTGCAAAGAGCTGTAGTTGTTTTTGAGTGAATAACTGATCTTTTGAGTAAGACCATCAATCATGACACTCTCTTTTTTACCAATCAGCTGTGCTGTTTTTTGTTCTTGTAAGTAGTCGTAACCTGCAAAGACCCAAGCATTGTCATCAAGGAATGTTTTACCAATGAGGAACGGAGCTGAGAACTGAGTGCGGCTAGTCAAGTTGACATCCGTCATCACGGTTTTATCCGCAATGACGAGAGGCAGGTTGACGGTAGGCCTCAATAGGGGCTCTTTACTGGTGCGGCTGCGAATCACCCCCACACGTTCGATAGGCAGTGATATGTCGATATCTTTCCCTGTATGAGGGTGAGGAACGGTGAACGAAACGGTGACTTTGTAGGGTGCAAAGAGTTCATCGTCCCACTTATCGTAATGGACGTCATCAATCGGATCGTAGTCGATGAGAGCTTTCATAAGCTTCTCATCTTTTAAATGTTTGAACTTAGGGTGCTCACTTGAAACGTGAATGTTTTCAGCATGCATGGAGGTTGTGTCTGCGCCAGTGTCTATCTTGCCAGCGAAAGAGATACCTTCTAATCCTTTGACATTTTTTAAGTAAACGCTTTCGACTCGACCAAGAACCAGTTTGTCTTCGAGCTGATAAACGGGCTTTTGAGTTGTGGCTTCAAGAGGGGCAGCCCATGAAAGTGATGAGGTAAGTAATGAGCTTGCTAAAGCGACCGCCAGTGACAATTTTTTCATTTATTATTCCGCGCCTGTTCATTATTAAATTCGTGCTTATAGAAATAGTAGGCAGTTTTGAGCGAATAAGTTTCGAAATCCTCCTTAGTTTTGACACAATTTTGACCGATGTCCAACTTAGGTCAGCAATTTATGAGCTAGTTTTCTGACCTGCGTCGAAAGCATTGCAAAATCTGTTAGTTACCCCAATATATTGAGTCATATCGACAGCTATAGAGCGCATGAAGCGTGAGCTGATACCTACATTAGAATTAAGAGAAGACACGGATGAGCCAAGCTATCTGTAATTTGATTGCTCAGGAGTTGAACGTACGTTCTGAGCAAGTAATCGCTGCTGTTAACTTAATTGATGATGGCAACACTGTGCCGTTTATTGCTCGTTACCGTAAAGAGGTGACTGGTGGGCTGGATGATACCCAACTGCGAAACCTTGATAGCCGTTTATCGTATTTGCGTGAGTTGGATGACCGTCGTCAAACCATTCTTAAATCGATTCAAGAACAAGGCAAACTCTCGGCTGAGTTGGAAGCAGAAATCAACCAAGCAGACAGTAAAACGCGCTTAGAAGATTTATACCTGCCATACAAACCAAAGCGCCGTACCAAAGGGCAGATTGCCATCGAAGCTGGTCTAGAGCCTTTGGCTGATAAGCTTTGGAATGATCCTCAGACAGAGCCAGAGTCGGAAGCAACGCACTATATTGATGCAGATAAAGGCGTCGCCGATACCAAAGCGGCACTAGATGGTGCACGAGCTATCGTGATGGAACGTATAGCAGAAGACGCGAACCTGCTTGAGAAAATTCGCCAGCACCTCTCTCGTAATGCAGAGCTTGTGGCGCGAGTTGTTGATGGTAAGCAGCAAGAAGGTGAAAAGTTCAAAGATTACTTCGAGCATAATGAAGCGCTGAGCAAGGTCCCATCACACCGTGCGTTAGCTATGTTACGTGGTCGAAATGAAGGCTTCTTAACTCTCGCAATGAACTCTGACCCTGAACAAGAAGAGGGGGCTCGTCAGTCTTACTGTGAAACGATTATTAGCGATCATTACGGTATTTCATTGAGCAGCGCTCCAGCCGACGGTTGGCGCAAGCAGGTTATTAGCTGGGCATGGCGCATTAAGGTTTCTATGCATATGGAAACTGAGCTAATGGGGGCGATGAAAGAGCGCGCGGAAATCGAAGCGATCGAAGTTTTTGCCACTAACCTAAAAGACTTGTTAATGGCCGCACCTGCTGGCCCTCGTGCAACCCTTG
Organism: Vibrio sp. TBV020; assembly: GCF_046056895.1. NCBI lineage: Bacteria > Pseudomonadati > Pseudomonadota > Gammaproteobacteria > Vibrionales > Vibrionaceae > Vibrio > Vibrio sp. TBV020. The sequence goes on from NZ_JBEEAQ010000003.1 coordinate 295,903, forward strand.
GTCTTGATCCGGGTCTGCGTACAGGCTCAAAGATCGCCGTGGTTGATTCTACAGGTAAAGTGTTAGCTACAGAAACTATCTATCCGCATCCACCTCAAAATCAATACGATAAATCAGCGCAAGTCGTTGATGCTTTAGTTCGCAAGTTCAATGTTGACCTAATCGCCATTGGTAACGGGACGGCTTCTCGTGAGACAGACAGTTTCGTTGCAGACCTCATTAAACGAGGCAATCTGAAAGTACAGAAAATCATGGTGAGTGAAGCGGGCGCATCGGTTTATTCGGCCTCTGAACTGGCAGCAAAAGAATTCCCGAACCTTGATGTATCTTTGCGTGGTGCAGTGTCGATTGCTCGTCGCTTACAAGACCCATTGGCTGAGCTGGTGAAAATCGATCCAAAATCGATCGGTGTTGGTCAATACCAGCACGATGTTAGCCAGTCTATGCTCGCGAAGCGCCTTGATGCGGTCGTAGAAGACTGTGTAAACGCCGTGGGTGTTGATGTGAATACAGCATCTCCTGCGCTATTGACTCGTGTTGCTGGTCTATCGAGTACCATTGCACAAAATATTGTCGACTACCGTGATGAAAACGGTCGTTTCGAAGCACGTACGACGTTGAAGAAGGTGGCACGTCTTGGACCTAAAGCGTTCGAGCAGTGTGCTGGTTTCCTTCGTATTATGGATGGTAAAAACCCACTTGATGCATCATCAGTGCACCCAGAAGCGTACCCTGTGGTAAAAGCGATTGCTGAGAAGAACCAGAAAGATGTTAAAGGCTTGATTGGTGACACGCAGTTCTTACGTGGCCTGCATGCTGTCGATTACACCGACGATAATTTTGGTGTTCCAACGGTGACAGACATCATTAAAGAGTTAGACAAGCCTGGACGCGACCCACGCCCTGAGTTTAAAACGGCGACCTTTGCGGATGGCGTGAATAAAGTCTCTGATCTTGAACCTGGGATGGTCTTAGAAGGTGTGGTATCGAATGTGGCGAACTTTGGTGCGTTTGTTGATATTGGCGTCCACCAAGATGGTTTGGTTCATATTTCTGCGTTAACCGATCGCTATGTGTCTGACCCACGTGAGGTGGTGAAAGCGGGCGACATCGTTAAAGTCAAAGTAATGGAAGTAGACGTGCAACGTAAACGCATTGGTCTTTCTATGCGTCTAAATGATGAGCCTGGACAAGACAACCGCTCTCAACGTTCAAGTGCCCCTCGTGGTCAGCAGCGCCAAACACAAGGTGGTCAACGTCGTCGTGAAGAGTCCAGCGGAAATAACGCAATGGGCGGCGCATTTGCTGCTGCTTTTGCCAAAGCGAAGCGTTAATAACAGCTAGTGGACGTTTTAAAAAAGACAAATCCCCGCAGTAGCAATACTGGCGGGGATTTTTTTGGTATTACCTTATCGAGCTTGCACTAAACAAGGTACTACAACACCGCAATTACATCAGATGGAGTGTTTGGTGCAACCGCATGGCCGTAATGAAATTTAATCACGGTCCTTCGTTTGGCCATCATCCCTTCTGATATCGCCGCATCGATTATGCGTCTCGGCAAGCGAAAACGCATGGCATAGCCTTTACCTTGATGTTCGCTGTAACTATCGAGTGAGAGCAGTTTAAAAAGCCGTTCGATATTATCTTCAGCTTGATATTGAGAAGCGGCCACAGCATCTTCAATTTCATCTGTCTCGTAGCTAGGGTGCTCCGAGGGATCCCATGAAGATTGCTTTCGTCGCTTATCGTCTGCCGTCACTTTTCGTTCGGCGTTACTCTTGGCTAATGCAATGGTTGGAGCAATCGGCTCTCGGACTTTATTGTCGCGTGCCGCTTGTTCTGTTTGCACATTAACCGATGGGGCGATCAGTGGAACGCTTACGTTCGTAGGTGATACGAGCATTGTTTGTCTCCTCACGCCCAACCGTTGGAGCGAACACTCCGTCGGTTAGTATATTTATCGACCAGTAGCGACAAAAATTTAGCGCAAATGACAATTAGTTAAATGTACTTATTAGAAACAAATACTTAGGCGATGAATTGACGAACTTTCTGGCAAAACTCATCAAACTCCGTCATAAATGGTGCATGGGAAGAGGCGCTAAATGTGTAGCTTTCACTGCTTGGTAATAGATTGTCTACGTCGCTCGCAACCTTGATTGGTACTAAGCCATCGAGCCGACCATAGAGTCGAAGTGTGGGAGTGGTTAAGCGGTCGAGTTCAGCGCGATAGTCAATGTCGGCTAACAGCTTAAGCCCAGCAAGCAAGGAGTTTGGATTTGGAGCAGGGCGTGAAAGTACCGCTTTCTTGAGTTGTTTGACATCTTGTCTTGCTGATGGACTTCCCATCGCTTGAAGTGCCATAAATCGTTCAACCGTAAGCTGAAAATCTTCTACGAGTTGTTCGGTAAAGTTGCTTAGCACATCGGGCTGAATACCGCGCCATGGACGCTCAGCCGCAAATTTAGGTGAACTTGCAACGGTAATCAGTTTTTGAACTCTGTCCGGGTGATTGAGAGCGATATGAGTAGCAAGCAAGCCTCCGAGAGACCAACCAAGCCAAGTCGCTTTTTGAGGAGCATCAGCAAGAACCTGACTTGCTAACTCTTCCATGTCGGCAAAGCCCGAACGATGGCTATGGCCAAATCCTGGTAGATCGACAACATGAACCGTGTAATGTTGGCTAAGAACATCAACAGTTTGTTGCCAAACGGCGCCATTCATTCCCCAGCCATGAAGTAGAACGATATCTTCGCCACTCCCTGCTGTATGCCAAAATAAAGGTTCTAATTTACTCTCGTTCTGTGCCACTTTTTTCATCCTTTAGGTTGAGCGTCGATCTTCACAATGGGAATTTCCATTGTTGGGATTTTGCTCATGTTAACTCAAAGATTGCGGGAATACATCGCCGACCTGTTACCTCTTAACTGTGAACTATGTGGATTAAGCCTAGAAAACCAAGGGGGTGGCTTTTGCTTTTCTTGCAGCGAAAAATTCTTACCCGCGCCTAGATGTCTTCGCTGTGGTTTACCTTGTAGTACAGAGATTGCCCAATGTGGTGAATGTTTGGTGAGGCCACCGGCTTGGGATCGGCTATATTGTGTTGGAAATTATGAGCAGCCACTGTCTACCTATGTTCATCACTTAAAATATGAAGGACAGTTTTGGCAAACGAGAAAACTCGTGGATCTATTACTGCCCAGAATTGATATACCAGCAGAGGTGGTTACTTCCGTGCCTTTGCATTGGCGTAGAAAGTGGCGACGAGGCTTTAACCAAAGTGAGTTATTGGCGGCATCAATTGCTAAGCGTATTGAGCGACCTTACATCCCTCTATTTGAACGTATACGCTCTACTCAACAGCAAAAAGGACTTAATCGCCAACAGCGTCATATGAATTTAAATGGTGCTTTTAAGCTAAAATCATCGAAAACTTACCGCCATGTCGCGATTGTTGATGATGTTGTCACCACAGGGAGTACTGTGCAGCATTTATGTAAATTACTGCTTGATAGTGGCGTGAAAAGCGTTGATATTTATTGCGTTTGTCGAACTCCTGATCCAGTAACTTAGCTGAATTTGATCAAAACGCTAGATCTCTCTATTTTCAGGAGTAAAATGGGCAACAAATAGCCTACAAAATTACTCAGGTATTCGTCGTGTCAAATTCTATTACTATTACAGAAACTGCCCAAACTCATTTTGCTAACCTACTAGGTCAGCAGCCAGAAGGTACAAACATTCGTGTATTCGTTGTAAACCCAGGCACTCAAAATGCAGAGTGTGGCGTGTCTTACTGCCCAACAGAAGCGGTAGAGAGCACGGATACAGAACTTAAGTTTGAAGGTTTTTCTGCTTATATCGATGAGCTAAGCCTACCATTCCTAGAAGATGCTGAGATCGACTTCGTAACGGACAAGATGGGCTCTCAACTTACTCTGAAGGCACCAAATGCGAAAATGCGTAAGGTGTCTGATGATGCTCCTCTAGTAGAGCGTGTTGAATACGTAATTCAAACACAAGTTAACCCTCAACTTGCAGGTCACGGTGGCCATGTAAACCTAGTTGAAATCACGGAAGAAGGCATTGCTATCGTAGCCTTTGGTGGTGGTTGTAACGGTTGTTCTATGGTGGATGTGACTCTAAAAGAAGGTATTGAAAAAGAACTTCTTCAACAGTTTGAAGGTGAACTATCTGCGGTACGTGATGCGACTGAGCATGACCGTGGTGAGCACTCTTACTACTAAGACATCTGTCTAACTTGAACCGAATCGAGAGGGTTGGCGTTTGTGCCAGCCCTTTTTTTGTTTTCAAAACAATAAGATTTCTCATATATTAAGATCTTCAACTTTCGTAAAGGAGCAGGCTTGTGGCTAAACGTACTCCACCAGAAATTCTAGATAAACAAACAGTTGCACAGTCTCGACTGTTCGCTATTGAAGCGCTGGATTTGCGTTTTAGCAATGGTGAAGAACGTACCTATGAGCGTATGAAGCCAAGTGGCCGAAATGCGGTGATGATGGTACCAATCACTGAGCAAGGCGACATTTTGCTTGTTCGTGAATATGCGGCAGGGACAGAGCGTTATGAGTTAGGTTTCCCAAAAGGGTTGATTGACCCAGGGGAGACTCCTGAGCAAGCTGCGATTCGAGAGTTGAAAGAGGAAATTGGTCAAGGTGCAAAGAAACTGACTCCACTAAAAGAAGTCGTTTTAGCACCTTCTTATTTCTCTAGTAAAATGACCCTATTCATTGCCGAAGATCTATACTCAGAAAAGTTAGAAGGTGATGAACCTGAACCATTAGATGTGGTTCGTTGGCCGTTAGCGCAAGCTGAAGAACTGCTGACGCACCTCGATTTTAGTGAAGCGCGAAGTATTACTGCGTTATTACTTGCTCTACGCCTTTTAAAATAATAATCATCGTCCTTGCCTTGAGCAAAGGAGTTATAGCGAGAGCGCAAAGGAATTTTTATGCCAATAACAGAAGACTTGTCTCATCATTTACCGTCCGTGATTGAAATTGCTCGCAGTGCAGGGCAGTTAATTCTCGATATTTACGAGAAGAAAGAGTACGAAGAATTTACCAAAAGTGACGAAACCCCAGTCACGAGTGCCGATATTGCTGCACATAAGCTGATTGTTGAGAAATTATCGGAGCTCACACCCGACATTCCTGTCCTTTCTGAAGAAGCTGCGGATATAAGCTTAGATAAACGTTCACAATGGAATCGCTATTGGTTGGTGGATCCACTCGATGGGACTCAAGAATTCATTGCTCGCAGTGGTGACTTCGCTACGATTATTGCTCTGATAGAGAACAATAAGCCAGTGATGGGGGTGGTATATGGCCCTGTTTCTGGGGTGACATATTATGCTTATCACGGTAAAGGCGCTTGGAAAATTCCGGACTTGAGTGAGAGTGTTCGTATCAAGACGCATCAGCATGATGGACCAAAAAGCCCAATAGCGATGGCAATCAGTCGTCGTCAAGATATCAATCGTATTACTGGCCGTATGAGTAGTGCGTGGAACTATGATTTAGTACCGCTGGGTTCTGCTGCATTGAAAGCATGTTTGGTTGCGGAAGGGGCAGTCGACTGTTACTTACGCCTAGGGCCTACAGGGGAGTGGGATACTGCTGCGACGCAATGTATTGTTGAAGAAGCTGGCGGACGTATCTTGAGTACTCAATTAGAGCCTCTTTCATACAACGAGCGTGATACGTTGGAAAACCCGAACTTTATTGTGTTGGGTGATGAAAACTTGCCGTGGGATGAGATTCTGCAAGTGAAGGATTAGTTAATCTATATAGTCGCTCCATCGAGTGACGAAGCAGCGAGTAGGGAGTCTTTGTAAGTTCTCTACTTGCTTTATGAGATCCCCAACTCGTTCGTTCCTCACTCTTGAGGATGACAGTCTGTCATTACGCCTTCGAATAGACATCCCTATCACCCAACCAACGGTCAATAATCGCGACAGCATTACCTGGGTAGTTGTCATGAATATGACGAGCGATGCGCTGAACTTCCGGTATTAGGCGCTGATCACGCACCAAGTCGGCAATCTTGAAATCTGCCATACCAGTTTGTTTCGTTCCAAGTAATTCACCTGGGCCGCGAATTTCTAAATCACGCTGAGCAATCACAAAGCCATCATTGCTTTCACGCAGCACACCTAGGCGTTTCTGGGCAGTTTTAGATAGCGGTGAGTGATAGAGCAACACACAGTGACTCGCAACGCTGCCTCGACCTACTCGCCCGCGTAACTGGTGCAGCTGAGCTAAACCAAGACGCTCTGGGTTTTCGATAATCATCAAGCTTGAGTTTGGTACATCAACACCGACTTCAATCACGGTTGTGGCAACTAGAAGGTGGAGTTTATTGTCTTTAAAGTCCTGCATGACGGCTTGTTTTTCGGCAGGCTTCATTCGGCCGTGAACCAAACCGATTTTGACATCTGGCAGTTTGCGTTGTAGCTCTTCTGCGGTATCGGCGGCAGCTTGGGCTTCAAGTACTTCAGACTCGTCAATTAGTGTACATACCCAGTAAGCTTGCTTGCCTTCGTTAAGACAAGCATTACGTACTCGTTCGACAATATCCTCACGCTTAGTATCAGGAATGGCGACGGTTTGAATTGGTGTTCGACCTGGTGGCAGTTCGTCAATTACTGAGGTTTCAAGGTCAGCATAGGCGGTCATTGCCAGCGTACGTGGAATTGGCGTTGCGGTCATGATTAACTGGTGAGGATAAGCACCTTGCTTTTCTCCTTTTTCACGCAGCTCTAAACGCTGGTGGACACCAAATCGATGTTGTTCATCAATAATTACTAACGCTAAATGGTGGAACTCAACGTGTTCTTGGAATAGCGCATGGGTACCAACCACCATTTGCGCCTCACCACTAGCGATATTAGCCAGTTCCGCTTCTTTCGCTTTACCTTTTAGTTTTCCGGCAAGCCAGCCGACTTTGATGCCCATTGGTTCTAACCAACTAGCAAAGTTGATCGCATGTTGCTCTGCCAATAGTTCAGTCGGAGCCATCAGTGCGACTTGATAGCCATGCTCTAACGCTCGAAGTGCAGTTAAGGCTGCCACAAGAGTTTTTCCAGAGCCTACATCGCCCTGAACTAAGCGCATCATAGGGTGAGGCTTTTCCAAGTCTTGTTCGATTTCTTGTACGACGCGAGCTTGAGCATTAGTCGGTGAAAACGGCAATTGACTCAGCAGTTGCTGTTTGAGGTTATCGCGTTTTGCTAAAGGTAGGGCGGTGTCTTGTTGACCTTTACTACGTACTGAGAGCATGGATAAGTTCTGGGCAAGTAGCTCTTCCATTATTAGGCGTATTTGCGCTGGGTGCTTACCTTCGTCGAATTGCTCTAAGTCGATATTTGGCGGCGGACGATGAATGGTATGTAGCGCTTGAGCAAGCGTTGTTTGCTGATCATATAATCCGTTAGGCAGCAGCTCTTGCACTGCGGCTTTGTCGAGTAACTCAAGAGCTTGGTCAGTAAGGTTACGCAATGTAACTTGACGCAGACCATCTGTAGTTGGGTAAACCGGAGTTAATGTCTGTTCAACATCCGCTTTTTGGTTCGGAGCATAAAACTTGTAATCTGGGTGGACGATTTCTAACCCATAACCGCCTCGTTTAATTTCTCCATAGGCATGAACGGTTTTTCCTTCAGCGAAGTTGTTTTTCATGCCTGCGGTAAAATTGAAAAAACGCAGCGTGATGGTGCCATTGCCATCACTGATTTTTACCGCCAACATTTTGCGTTTACCGAAAAGGGTATCGATGCTCATTACTTTGCCTTGCACTGCCGCCCAGAGCCCTGCGTGCAGTTTGGCTATTGGATAAATACGAGTGCGGTCTTCATAACGAAGAGGAAGATGGAACAGTAAGTCTTGAGCAGTAACAAGCCCAACTTTTGCTAATTTCTCGGCCACTTTGGCACCGACGCCAGTTAACGACGTTAAAGGAATAGCAGAGAGTAGCTGGGACATAAAAAAGCTCGATAAGTCATTCAATCTAATTTAGATAGTTAACCATCGAGCTGTGTTTTTGTACAGGGAAATACTACTTTTTCTGCATCTCTGCCCACCAATCGTCGTCTGCAACGATTTGGCCTTGGTCATCAAGTGGTGGGTAAGCTAGGCCTTTGCGCTTAGCCACTTTTGCTAGCACAGGGTGGCCACGTTCAAACAACAGACGGTGAATGGTTTCTTGTGGAACTGAGCTGACTTCGTTCTCGTACATGCCTGCCGCTTCACGTTGACGCTGCGCTTCATAAAGAATAACCGCACTTGCTACTGAAACATTGAGTGACTGAACCATGCCAACCATAGGTACGATAATGTCCTGATCGGCTAGTTGCTTGGCTTTTTCAGAAGCGCCGACCTTTTCACTACCTAAAATGATTGCGGTTGGTTTGGTGTAGTCAATTTCACGAAAATCGACAGCCGTATCTGAGAGGTTGGTTACCAGAACCTGCATGCCTTGTGCTTTGAGCTCGGTGATGGCTTCTTCGATAGAATCATGAGTATCTACATCAACCCAGTTACGAGCGCCTGCTGACGTGTGGCTTAAAGTGCGCATTTCATTAGGCCATACCGCATGAATCTTGTGGATGCCTGTTGCATCAGCAGTACGAATTACCGCTGAAACGTTGTTTGGCTTATGAACCTCTTCGAGGCAGAGTGTGAGATCTGCTTGGCGAGCTTTAAGGACTTCTTGGATTCGGTTGTAGCGTTCTAAATTCATAATGATAACTTACTTACAAAAATGTCCCTGAAACCAATGGCTTCAAGGACATTTATATTCAACGAATGAGTTGATTAGTTCTTACGACGGCGTACTTTTAGCGTGTGTGGCATTGCTTTAATCTTACGCATAATGCCTGCAAGGTGAACACGATCTTTAGTTGTTAGCAGCACTGTCACAGTGTACAAGCGACCATCACGTTCCTCAGTAGAAAGCCCGTGAATGTTTGAACCTGTCTTCGAGATTACGTTGGTCAGTTCGGCTAGTGCACCTTGACGGTTTTGAACATCAACGGTGACTTCAGTAATGAACTCTTTTTCGTAATCTTCAGACCATTCTACCGCCATGTACTTATCTGGTTCTTTCTGGTAACCACGTACATTTGGACACATCTCGCGGTGAACCACCAAGCCTCGGCCTGGAGATACATGGGCAATGATGTGATCGTCTGGAATTGGGTGACAACAGTTGGCAAACGTCAGAAGAATCCCCTCCGCTCCACGGATAGGCAGCTTCTTCTTGTTGCTATCTGCTTCGTTAGACGCTTCAACTTCGGTTAATTCGTCCGCATCACCAAGTAGACGACGAGCAATAACGATGCTCATCAGTTCACCTAAACCGATATCGGCTAATAGGTCATCAATCGAGTCAATCTTAAGATCGCCCAAGACATGGTTGATGTTTTCTTCACTAATGTCTGAAAGTGATAGTTCACCGAGTGCATGGTTCAGTAGGCGGCGACCTAGCGTAATTGACTCTTCGCGGCGCATTGTTTTCAGAACCTGGCGGATCTTAGTACGCGCGCGTGATGTCACTACGTAGTTTAGCCAAGCTGCGTTCGGTCGAGCACCTGGAGCACTGATGATCTCAATTGTTTGGCCGTTTTTAAGCGACTTGCTTAATGGGTACGGGTTGCGATCAACGCGAGCACCAACACAGGTGTTACCTACGTCAGTGTGTACGGCATAAGCGAAGTCTACTGCAGTTGCACCTACTGGCAGTTCAACAATGCGGCCTTTCGGTGTGAAGACGTAAATCTCATCTGGGAACAGGTCAGATTTAACGTTCTCGATAAACTCAAATGAGTTACCTGCGCTTTGTTGTAGCTCAAGTAGGCTTTGCATCCAACGTTGTGCTTTAACCTGAGCGGTTGTGCCTGTGCGTTCACCGTTGCCTTTGTAAGACCAGTGAGCCGCAACACCTTTATCCGCCATTTGATCCATATCTTCGGTACGGATCTGAACTTCAACTGGTACACCATGAGGGCCAACCATTGAAGTGTGAATAGATTGGTAGCCGTTCGCTTTTGGTACCGCAATGTAGTCTTTCATGCGACCTGGACGTGGCTTATACAAGCTATGAACTTGACCAAGCACTCGGTAACAGGTGTCTGCATCATCAACCACGACGCGGAAAGCATAGATATCCATGATGGTATGGAAGCGCTGCTCTTTGGTTTTCATCTTATTGTAGATGGAGAAAAGATTCTTCTCTCGGCCAAAGACACGAGCTTTTAGACCAACTTCTTCAAGTCGACCTTCAATTTCATCGTGGATGCGTTGAATCATCTCCTTACGGTTACCACGCGCAGCTTTTACTACCTCTTTAAGAACACGATAACGGTTCGGGTAGAGCGCTTCAAAACCAAGCTCTTCCAGCTCTGTTTTGATGTTGTGGATACCAAGGCGGTGAGCCAGTGGAGAGTATATTTCTAATGTCTCGCGAGCAATACGGCGCTTTTTATCTGGGCGAAGAGCTCCTAGTGTGCGCATATTGTGAGTACGGTCAGCGAGTTTGATCAGAATAACGCGGATGTCTTGCACCATGGCAAGAACCATCTTACGGAAGTTTTCTGCCTGAGCTTCCTTGCGATCACGAAACTTAAGCTTATCAAGCTTAGAAACGCCATCCACAAGTTCTGCAACTGTATTACCAAATTGAGCTTCGAGCTCTTCTTTGGTTACTTCAGTGTCTTCTATGACGTCATGCAGAAGGGCTGCTTGTAGAGTCTCAATATCGAGGCGCATTTCGGCCAAGATGCGAGCTACAGCAACAGGGTGGATGATATAAGGTTCGCCGCTAGAGCGGGTTTGCCCTTCATGGGCGTCTTTCGCTACCACATAAGATTGACGCAGAGCCTCAATTTGAGGCTCTGTTAGGTATTCTTGGGCAACGTCTTTAAGGCTATCGAATAGATACAAACTTTAGGCCCGGAAGATAGTTGTAAAAGAGAGGGGCTAATTAACGGCTGTGAGCGATGCTGCTTACAGCTGCTAGTTCAGCGGCTTCTTGCTCTTGCTGTTCTTGACGCTCACGTGCATCAAGGATCTCTTTAGTGATAAGACCTTCTTCGATTTCGCGTAGAGCGATAACCGTTTGCTTATCATTCTCTTCTGGCACTAGTGAATCTTTACCACCAGTTTGCATTTGACGAGCGCGGCGTGCCGCAATTAGAACTAGGTCGAAACGGTTGCCAACTTTTTCAACAGCGTCTTGAACAGTTACGCGTGCCATGAGAACTCCAAATTAGTTAACTAAAATTTTGAATGACGAGAAATTATACAGGCTGACAGTTCCTAGTGTCTAGGATCTGTTTGCCATTCGGCTAATTTACTCAGCTAAAAGCGCATCAAGCATGCCTTTATATTTAGCAGCTTGCTTGTCTTGCTTCAATCTTTCTGCGCGGATGATGGCCTTAAAGTCCATTAATGCGGTATCGAAATCGTCATTAACGATCACGTAGTCGTACTCACTGTAGTGTGAGATCTCTGACTTCGCTTCTGCCATACGCTTAGCGATAACAGCATCACTATCCTGGCCACGAGCGTTAAGGCGACGCTCTAACTCACCGTTTGATGGTGGTAGGATAAATAGGCTTTTTGCTTGAGGCATTTGTTCACGGATTTGACGAGCGCCTTGCCAGTCAATATCTAGGAACACATCGATCCCTTTATCTAGATTATTTTCAATCCAAACACGAGAGGTGCCATAGTAGTTACCGAACACTTCTGCGCACTCTAGGAACTCACCTTTATCAATCAGCTCTTCAAAGTGCTCTTTCTGTACGAAGTGGTAGTGGACACCATCTTGTTCACCCGGGCGCATGCCACGAGTCGTGTGAGATACCGACACCTTCATCGCGTAGGTTGGATTTGTTTCTAGCATTGCTGAAATAAGACTAGATTTTCCAGCACCACTTGGTGCAGATACGATATATAGAGTGCCTTTACCCATAGGTACGATCTCACATTTGGTTTGATAACAGCCAGCAGTAAGCTGACATATATAAAGATAGCACTGACCGGATTGACTCACCGAAGTGGTGAAATTTAGGCCAGAAAAATGGAGGCGAAGAGTAGCATAAATCGCCTATTTAGGACAATAACATTGATGAGTTCTGCTTTATTAGCAAAATTGTGTCTCTATATCGTTAATTTAACTCATCAACTCAATACGATAATTTGGACTGTTTTGTGGATTTGATCAAATAATCGTTGAGTTTTTGTTCTACTTCCTTACAATCCGCGCAAACGATTAAATGCTGTATATATCTAGAGTGATGGTCTAGATGTCTCTACCACTGAGCCTATCTTAGTGACTACAGTTTTTAAGTGCTGAGACTCCTATTATCACCGCTTACGGCATTTCATCTCATTTACCTTCCATCTTAATTGTATAGGTTTCACTGTGAGTCTCGATTCAACGCTTAAAGCGCAAAATCAAGCAGGTCTTTTAGATTCTGTATTTAAAATTACTGAACGCAAAACAACCCTAGGTACCGAGCTATATGCAGGCTTTATTACCTTTTTAGCGATGAGCTATATTCTAGCGGTTAATCCAGCAATCTTGGGGGGCATCCCTGGAATGGATAAAGGCGCGGTGTTTACTGCTACGGCTCTCGCGGCTGCGATTGCGACCTTTATTATGGGAGTATGGGGTAACTACCCAGTCATGCTTGCACCAGGGATGAGTATGAACGGCTTCTTTAAAGGGATGCTTCTAAGCGGTTCGGTGGCTTTGCTGTGGAATGAGGCGCTATTTGGTATCTTCTTATCTGGTGTGGTTTATCTACTGCTTTCACTCACTAATATTCGCAAATCGTTGATTGAGTCGATTCCAGAAGATTTAAAAAATGCTATTACCGTTTCGCTTGGTCTTTTTATTGCCTTCTTGGGTCTTAAAAATGCTGGCATTATCGTTGATAACAAGTTTGTTTTGGTTGGTATGGGTAACATTGCTGACCCACAAGTGATCATCGCTTATGTCAGTATCTTTATCGCTTTGGGCTGTATGGTGCGTGACATCAAACTCGCGACGTTTATCTCGTTTGTAAGCGCTATTGTTCTAACGATTGTTGCTGACATAGTGATGGGGACATCCAATGCGCCAATCCCAGAAGAGATTGTGACGGCGCCGCCAAGTATGTCTGGCACGTTTGGTGCGGTATTTGATTTTTCAGCACTGACCGCAGACAAAATGTTCGATCTACTGTTTGTTGTGGTTATCTTCCTGATTGTCGATTTCTTTGATGGCATGAGCACCATTGTGGGTGTTGGCCGTGACGCAGGGATTATCGATAAAGATGGCAAAGTGCCGAATGCACGCTCTGCACTAGTGGCGGATGCTGGCGGTACGGTGATTGGTTCTGTGCTGGGAACTACATCAATTACTGCATTCTCTGAATCAGGCATCGCTTCTTCACAAGGTGCGAAAACTGGTCTTGCTGCGGTTGTGGTATCAGGCCTGTTCCTCGTTTCTCTGTTCCTATACCCGTTATTTTCTATCTTCTCTGCTGCTATGGTGGCACCGGCGATGGTTGTAGTTGGTATCTACATGATTGGTCGCTTAGGCCAAATCAATTGGGATAAGAAAGAGTCTCGTATTGCCGCTTTCTTTACCATTATGTTCACCGTTCTGAGTTTCTCACCGGCTAATGGTATGGCTATGGGCTTTATCAGCTATGCATTTACTATGGTGGTTGCAGGTAAAGGCAAACAAGTTCATCCAATTATCTATGCACTGTCTGCAGTATTCCTAGCTTACCTACTTCTGCTATAGACAATTACACGACCAAGGGCGGTTATCGACTAAAGAATGATGACCGCTCGCTTCTTTGTCATACTTCTCGTGGTAAACTGCATGCTTATTAATATTTATCACGGATAGGGGTTATGCCTTCCAATCTTCCTAAATCTTTCAGTAAGCCGTTTCTTAAAATCTTCCACGCATTAGAGGCTGTGCTGCTGGTTGCGATAACTCTTGCGACGCTGTTTGCGATGGTCGAAGAGTTTGTCCATGTCTTTACTGAAAAGCGTGTCCTTCTGACTGATATCCTGTTGATGTTTATCTATCTCGAAGTGCTGGCGATGGTTAAGCAGTTCGTGATGAATGGTAAAATTCCTGTACGCTACCCAATCTATATTGCGATGATGGCGATTGCTCGTTATATCACTTTAGGTATGAAAGAGTTGGATGCAGTTTTGGTGGTTTGGCTATCAGTAGCAGCATTAATTTTGGCGATAGCGACCATGGTGATTCGAGTAGGCCACCACTATTGGCCATACATTGATAACAATACTGCCGAGAAAGATGAGTAGGGTTATCTGTGAGGCAATATGAGGTAAAGAAGTGTAAAGTCTTCTCAAATCATATTGTTATTTTCTGTTTAGCCGATTATCTTTTCAGCAACCCTTTTTGTGATGAGAGTGTGTGATGCAGCTTCGCTATACATCCACAATTTGTTTTTTTCTAAGCGCATTGCTATCCGTTGTGCTGTTCAGTAGTGCAGCTCAGGCGGACGTCTCTTCTTATCATGTTTCTCCTCATCACACTTCTAACTCTGTCGTGCAGAAGATAGAGTTTGGCGTATGTGGTTTAGAATCAGCAATGCCAGAGGCTGAGGTTGGTTGTTGCGATCCCGGCGGTACCTGTTTCGAGAAACAGTGCTGTTCTCATATAAACGTCTCAAACATTGCACTCGTCGAGACGAATGTTCGTTCCTATAGTTCCCCTTTCCGCTATGCGCTTTCAGTAAGTGCACCTATTAGTTACACCAGTGTAGAGATCCCATCTCTATACCGACCTCCAATAGCCTAATTCTTATTTCACTGCGATTTATCGTACCAATATTCACACAACTTGCTTGTGTGCCTTTGATATCGGTGTAAGTAGCTTGGCTATTTATGCCATCCTGTGATGGGAATAAGAATATGAAATTTGAAATGACTTATGGCACTAGTGTCCGTGCTGCTTCTGCTGTTTGCTTGACGACGTTGACTTCGCTTTCTTTGATGCAAGGAGGTCGTTATGCCGCATAAATATCTAACGACGTTTTTGTTTTGTTCAGTATGCCTTATTTGGGGTACGACTTGGTTAGCCATGGAGGTTGCGGTAGCGACTGTTCCGCCAATTTTTGCTACGGGTTTGAGGTTCTTGATTGCTTCGCCGCTGTTAGTTTTTCTGGCGATAAAGTTGAAACAACCGTTGTTGTTCCCGAAAGGAAAGCAATTTTGGATGTTTGTCGTCGCTATCTTCTATTTTGCGACTCCATTTACCTTGATGATTTTTGGTGAGCAGTATATCTCATCAGGTTTGGCTTCAATTATTTTTGCCAATATGCCGATTGCTGTGATGGTGACATCAAGTCTGTTTTTGGGCTTACGTCTGAGTATGTTGCAAATAGCTGGCCTGTTGGTTGCGGTATTAAGTTTGGCATTGATATTAGCGACGGAAATGACATTAGGTGGCGAAGACTATTTGCTTGGTTCACTGGCTCTTGGTGGCGCCGTTGCTATTCATTCTGTGATGTATGTGTTTGTGGAAAAGTACTGCCGTAGTACGCCAGTTTTGACCTATAATGCTATTCCAAGTTTGATTGCCTCAGTGTGCTTGTTGTTGGTTTCATTCTGGTTAGAGCAACCACAGATTGGTTCATTTTCAGTAGACTCAATGGCGGCAGTGGTCTATTTGGGTGTTTTTGCAAGTGTCGGCGGTATTGTGGCGTACTTTAAGCTTGGTCAGGTGTCGACGCCGTTTACTGCCTCTATCTGTTTTCTCTTTTTCCCACTGATTGCTTTAAGTCTGTCGAGTTGGGTGGCGGGAAACAGCTTTTCGATGACGTCTCTGTTGTTGATGGTGCCACTACTGCTGGGTATTTTGGTGACCAAAGCGGAGCCGTCTTTCTGGCGCAAACTTTGTTTTTGGCGCGCAAAACCACAACCAGTGCTTTGTGCTCAATGTGCGAAACGACTTAGCGTCTAGTTAGGCTGTAGATATAAAAAAGCCCCACCTTTTATGGCGGGGCTTTTAATTCAATTGAACTGATTATTCAATGTTCTGGATCTGCTCACGCATCTGTTCAATCAGAACTTTAAGCTCAACACCAGATGCTGTGATGTCTGTGCTGATTGACTTAGAGGCTAGCGTGTTCGACTCACGGTTGAACTCTTGCATCATAAAGTCTAGACGGCGGCCACAAGCACCACCTTTTTTCAGGATGTTGGTAGCTTCTTTTACGTGAGAGTCTAGGCGGTCTAGTTCTTCTGCCACGTCAGATTTTTGCGCGAGAAGGATCAACTCTTGCTCCACGCGAGATGAATCTAGCTCAACTTTGGCATCTTCAAACTTCGAAAACAGACGCTCACGTTGCCACTCTAGAATTTCTGGCATGCGAGCACGTACCTTGACGACTTCGTCAGTGATCGCATCTAAACGCTGAACGATCAGCGCTTTCATGTTTTCACCTTCACGACCACGAGCTTCAATAAACTCACTCACGGCTTCATCAAATGCGCCAAGCAGGTCTTTGTTAACCGCATCCATGTCTTGCTCAGACGTTTCCATCACGCCTGGCCAGTTCATTACTTGGAATGGGTTTAAGCGGCTTTCATCGCCTGTCATTTGCATTACTTGGTTAGCTGCATTGATCACTTGCTGTGCTAGGTTTTCGTTGATGCTTAACTCGCCTTTTGCCGCTGGGTTAGCTTCAAATCGCAATGCACATTCAACTTTACCGCGCGCAAGACGTTTACGAAAACGCTCACGCAATACTGGCTCTAGGCCACGGAACTGTTCTGGCAAGCGGAAGTAGGTTTCAAGGTAGCGTTGGTTAACACTACGAATTTCCCATACGGCGCTGCCCCAATCGCCTTTCACTTCTTTACGAGCGTAGGCTGTCATACTGTAGATCATCGAATTTTCCTGTTTAATCATCTTTGAAAATAACGCGAGGCAATAGTAGCACAAATCTCGGATGGATAGCTTTGTAGAGCAAACTTCGCTATAATCCTGCTCCAACCAAAAACGTCTCCCCCTTCATATAAGGTAGATGCCCATGCGTCCAAACGATCGCAAGGCGGATCAAGTTCGCCCAATCAAAATTACTCGTAACTACACAGCTTATGCAGAAGGTTCTGTATTGGTTGAATTCGGCAATACAAAAGTACTTTGTAATGCGACCGTTGAAGAGAACGTTCCACGTTGGCTAAAAGGTCAAGGTAAGGGCTGGGTAACGGCTGAATACGGCATGCTGCCACGCTCTACCCATTCACGTATGCGTCGTGAAGCGGCAAGTGGCAAGCAAGGTGGCCGTACGATGGAAATCCAACGCCTGATTGCTCGTAGCTTACGCGCAGTGGTTGACCTAGAAGCAATGGGCGAAATCATGGTGACAGTAGACTGTGATGTAATCCAAGCGGATGGTGGTACGCGTACTGCGTCTATCTCTGGTGCGAGCGTTGCGATGGCAGATGCATTCCAACACCTAGTTGAAAAGGGCAAGCTAAAAGCGAACCCAATGAAGGGTCATGTTGCCGCTGTATCTGTAGGCATTTTAGGTGAAGATATCCTTTGTGACCTTGAATACACAGAAGACTCAGCAGCAGATACCGATATGAACGTAGTGATGACCGAAGACGGTCGCATGATCGAAGTTCAAGGCACGGCAGAGGGCGAACCGTTCACCCACGCTGAGTTGATGAAGTTGTTGGAGTCGGCGACCAAAGGTATCACCGAGATCGTAGCGGCGCAGAAGGTGGCGTTAGAAAATTAATTTTTAGATAGCTCCCAATTGGGGGCTATTTTTTTATTTTCGTCATAGATAGCATTGCAGCGTTGTTAACTGCACTCTTTCCCCCTAATCACATAGGTTCCCTATGCTCATAGGGTTGAAAGCGCTTGTTGCCTAGCTGCTAAGCCATCTATTTAGAAAATGTTTCTTTATGTTATGAACCGTCTAGAAAACTAGACCTTTTATTTAGAGAGAAAGTAATGAAAGCATACCAGCGTGAATTTATTGAGTTTGCACTAGAGAAAGAAGTCCTAAAATTTGGCGAGTTTACTTTAAAGTCTGGCCGTAAGAGCCCGTACTTCTTTAACGCTGGTCTTTTCAATACTGGTCGTGACTTAGCGCGTCTAGGTCGCTTCTACGCAGCTGCGCTAGCGGATTCTGGCATTGAGTTTGATGTTCTGTTTGGCCCTGCATACAAAGGTATTCCAATTGCGACGACGACAGCGGTTGCACTAGCGGATCACCACGATGTTGATACGCCTTACTGTTTCAACCGTAAAGAAGCAAAAGATCACGGTGAAGGCGGCAACCTAGTAGGTAGTGCGCTTGAAGGGCGTATCATGCTTGTTGATGACGTGATCACAGCAGGCACGGCAATCCGTGAGTCAATGGAAATCATCCAAGCCAACGGAGCAGACCTAGCCGGTGTGTTAGTAGCTATTGATCGTCAAGAGAAAGGCAAAGGTGAGCTATCTGCTATTCAAGAAGTTGAGCGTGACTTTGGTTGTGCAATCATCTCAATTGTAAGCCTGACTGACCTAGTAACTTTCCTAGAAGAGAAAGGGACTGACGCAGAACACCTAGAAGCAGTAAAAGCTTACCGAACTGAGTATGGCATCTAATAGAACCGTCATTCCATTGAGTGACGTAGGAGTGAGTAGGGAATCCCTCGAGGTTTGCTACTCGCTTGAAAAGATTCCCAACTCCTCTAGGGAATGATGCTCTAAACTAATAAAACCAAAAGGGGCTGATGTGTAAACATCAGCCCCTTTTTACTTACACTTAATCTATAGATGAGGAAGACCGCTATGCTTAGGCGCCTTTATGTGAGTTGTCATATATCTCTCGCCCATCACGTTGAGTTTTAAGAAGAGACAAGTTCCACATATATTGCTCAGGGCGAGGGCGAACTAAATCTTCAATCGCTTGGTTCATGGCACGAGCGTCGGTCTCTTCATCGCCAGTAGGAAAGTTCTCTAGTGCTGGTAAAATATGAACTTCGTATTTACCCGTCTTATCATTGTAGGCTGGTAGTACAGGCACTACTTTAGCTTTTGATAAACGCGCCATTTTACCAAACCCTTTTAAAGTCGCTTTTTCGGTAGCGAAAAACGGTACAAAAACAGAATTAGCAGCACCGAAATCTTCATCTGGTAGCCAATACCCTAAATACCCGTCTTTGATGGAACGAACAAAGGGTTTTACTCCTGCATCACGAGCAAAGATACGACCGCCATACTGCATGCGCTGCACTTGCATTAACCAATCACCAATTGGGTTTCGTTGCGGCTTCATAATGGTCGTGACTTTATAGCCTTTCGCTGCCAGCATCACTGCTGGGTAGTCGACTGCCCACGCATGAGGGGCAAGGATAATGACATTTTCACCTGCATTTAACAGAGGAAGAATATTCTCTTCGCCAATCATTACACCACGATTTTGGTTGTGTTTGGTTGAACGAACCAGAAACTCAGAATAGCCAAGCAGGTATTGAGAAGCCTTGACGAAGGTTTCTTCTAGAATCTCTTGGCGTTCTTGTTCTGATTTCTCTGGGAAACAATACGCAAGGTTAACTCGAGCTCTGCGAACCACACGACCATTTTTACGCACAGCGAATACCGATAACTTTCGCGCTAGGTTATCACGCCATCTAAAAGGGATGAATGCGAATATCGCAGCAAGGAAAATACCAATCCATGTCCCCCAGTGTTTTGGGTGAAGAAGTGACCACTCAAAAGTAGGATTATGTATGTGTTTATCAATGCTGTTTTTGTCGTTGTTGATCATCAAGCAGTGCCTATATTATTGATAACGAGAGTTGGTTAGGTTGTGGTCTGGAAGTGACTTAAAGCGTTTGTGTAACCACATCCATTGTTCAGGAGCACGCATAATAATCTCTTCGACAAAGGTATTCATGTAAGCGGCAGCCGCTAGCTCATCTTTCTTAGGATAGTCTGCATCAATAGACTTATCGGCTATGATTTCATATTTGCCATCTTGGTTTCTAAACCCTGAACCAGGAACAATGGCGCATTTACTTGTGTAAGAAAGAATACTGGTACCTGTTGTGGTACATGCTTCCTCTACAGCAAAAAATGGAACAAATACAGATTTGTTGTGACCATAATCTTGGTCGGGTAAATAGAATAATCGCTCACCATCACGTAGCACTCTGATCATTTGCTTTAAGTCTCGACGATAAATCAGTTGGTTACCATCACGAGTACGTCCACGGTATTGAATGAACTCATAAGCTGGGTTGCTGTGCGGACGATAGGCACCATAACCCTGCAGGCCCAAAGCACCAAAAGCACGAGCTGTAATCTCAAGGTTTAATGCGTGTACACAACAAAGCAAGACACCTTTGCCTTCTTGGTCGAGACGTTTGAGCTCTTCAACATCTTTAGCCACTATAACGCGTTTAAAACGCCATGTTGGCCAAAACCATGTTATACCTGTCTCGATCAGCGCCATACCGGTATTCTTGAAATTTTCTTCGACCATTCTTTCGCGTTCTACCTCTCCCATCTCTGGGAAGGCTAGCTCTAAGTTTCGTCGAGCGATTTTTACGCGGGATTTTCCCGCTTTCATCCCCAGTTTTCCAATGCCACGCCCGATACGATAAAGCACCGCATAAGGAAGGAGGTTTACGATAAGAGCAAGCAAGCCGAAACCAAGCCATACCCCCCAATACTTAGGATGAAGGAGAGCGAGTGTGAATTTAGGTTTCTCAACGGTCGATCTTTTTGTCATAGCGATTACTTAATTTGTGCGCTTAGTAGAGCCCAGTACTCTTCGAAATTAGCAGTAGGTTGATATTTAAAGTCAGAACGAACAAATCGGTTAAGGCTGCCTTCAACTTGCCCTAGTAGCTGTGCCGCTAAGATTTTTTCATCAACAGGGAATGACTTGCCTTCACGCAGTTTGCGTTCACGCAGTATTTGACGGATAGAGGTTTCGATACGCTCAAATAGCTGGTTGATTCGCTCACGTAGACGCTCGTTCTCAAACATCAAAGCATGCCCAGATAGAATGCGACTCAGGCCCGGGTTTCGCTCTGCAAAAGCAAGGATAAGTTGTAAAACAAGACGAATGCGAGTCAGGGTATCTTTTTCTTCATCTAAGATTCGGTTAATGCGTGACATTAATGACTCTTCGATGAACTCAATTAATCCTTCAAACATGCGAGCCTTGCTTGGAAAATGGCGATACAGAGCGGCTTCAGAAACACCAACTTGTTTTGCCAGTTTTGCAGTAGTGATGCGAGAGGCGCCTTCATTGGACTCCAGCATTTCCGCTAGTGCTTGCAAAATTTCTTCTCGGCGGTTGGACTTTCTTGTTCCGGCCATGAACTGTTTTCCTTCTGTTACCATTCTGAATCAAAAGGCTCCGTTAGTCTCGGAGCCGAATATTATAAGTTCTATTACTTTTCGCTGAGGATAACTCAATGAGAGCAATGGCCGTTTAGGCTTCTAGTCGCTCTGCGATAGTAAGGATGATCTGAGATGCAATCTGTTGCTTGGAGGCTAGAGTAAGTGATTGCTTACCATCTTTCCAGTACATGGTGATAGCATTGTCGTTACTGTTGAATCCTTGTCCTTCTACTGAGACATCGTTAGCACAAATCATGTCGAGCTTTTTCTTTGCAAGTTTAGTACGAGCGTAGTGTTCGACGTCTTGAGTTTCAGCTGCAAAGCCAACAGTAAAGGGTCTTGATTCGTTGAGTTTGGCAACAGAAGCAACAATGTCTGGATTCTTAACCATAGTAATGGTCATTTGGTCACTGTCGTCAGTCTTCTTAATCTTTTGTTCGGAAATGTTTTCAGGTCGGTAATCCGCTACTGCAGCACAAGCAATAAAGATATCGTGCTGAGCCGCGTTCCCCATCACACTATCAAACATGCTTTGAGCACTATCGACATTTATACGCTTAACGTTAGCTGGGGTTGTTAGTGAAACAGGGCCTGAGACTAACGTAACACTTGCACCCAGCTGGGTTGCCGCCTGAGCTAATGAGAAGCCCATCTTGCCTGAACTGTGGTTAGAGATGTAACGCACAGGATCAATCGCTTCACGTGTTGGGCCTGCGGTAATGAGTACTGACTTACCTTGTAGAGGTTTATCACCAAAGAATTGCTCACAGCGTTCGACGAGTTGCATTGGTTCAAGCATTCGACCTGGGCCGACATCACCACACGCTTGTTCACCAGCGGCAGGCCCCCAAATGTGCATCCCACGGCGTTCTAGAGTAGCGATGTTCTCTTGCGTAGCAATGTTGCGATACATTTGTTGATTCATCGCGGGAGAGACGGCGATAGGGGAATCGGTCGCCAGAACTAAAGTTGTCAGCAAGTCGTTACCCATACCAGCGCTCATACGAGCAATTAGGTCCGCGGTTGCAGGCGCAAGTAACACTAGGTCTGCCCACTTTGCCAGTTCAATATGGCCCATAGACGCTTCCGCCGCTGGGTCTAACAAACTGTCTGATACGGGTCTACCCGATACTGCTTGCATGGTCAGTGGAGTAATAAATTCTTTGGCCGCTTTGGTCATAACCACTTGAACCTGCGCGCCGCGTTCAATAAGGCGACGAGTCAGCTCGGCACATTTGTATGCAGCGATGCCGCCACTGATACCCAAAAGGATCTTTTTGCCTGCGAGTGTTTGCATGATGATCTTCCTTAAATTTTCTGCCTGTAAGATACCACGGCTAATGAAAAAGTTTCTAGCGCCAGCGCTAAGTGATAGATAGAGCGTTTGGTAATCTTATTTCTACATAGGTTTTCATTCGTTGTTCTTGTCCGCTCTCAGGTTTGTTTAGCTTGTCTATTCTCAAACGTAAATTTCTCTATTCTTCCTAAACGATCAAAGGAGGAAGGGATGAATGCGCTACCTAAAGAGTCAATGCCGAGAGAAAAACTGCTTTCTCATGGGCCCCAATCATTAACCGATGCTGAGTTGCTGGCGATATTTCTTCGCACAGGTACTCAGGGAATGAATGTACTGGCACTATCAGACCATTTGATTAAGGAATTTGGCTCACTAAGGTCGCTTTTCTCTGCCGATATAGAGAATTTTTGTCAGCACAAGGGGCTAGGAGTCGCAAAATATGTTCAGTTACAAGCCTCCCTTGAGATGACTCAGCGCTATTTGGTTGAGACGTTAAAAAGAGGTGATGCACTAACGAGCCCTGAACAAACCAAGCTTTACCTTTCGGGGATCTTGCGAGATAAACAACGAGAAGAGTTTCATGTGCTGTTTTTAGATAATCAACATCGAGTGATCTGCACCGAGCCCTTATTCCAAGGCACGATTGATTCGGCTTCTGTTTACCCTAGAGAGGTGGTAAAGCGTTCGCTAGAGCATAATGCCGCGGCATTAATATTGGCGCATAATCACCCTTCAGGGGTCGCAGAACCCAGTCAATCTGACCGCCGAATCACCCGCCGTATAAGCGATGCGCTTGCTTTGGTCGACATCCGAGTGCTTGACCATTTTGTTGTCGGAGATGGCGAAGTGGTTTCCTTTGCAGAACGTGGTTGGATTTAAGTCACATTTTGGGTTGTGAGTTCGCTGAATTCTGCTACAATCCCCCGACATTTTTTAGTACTTACATCAGCTCTGCCTAAAAAAGATCACGAAAACCTGTAAAAAGGATCTGTTCGGGTCTTGAGCAATGCTAATCAAGTTAGTATAATGCGCGACCTTTGATAGCCTTGTATGGGTTTCCATAGCGGTATAAGACCTCAAGCTTCTAATTTAGAAACTGAGAGGTTCGGCCACCAAGGTTGATATCGAGCTGAAACGATTTTGGAGAAGACATTCATGTCACGAGTATGCCAAGTAACTGGTAAGCGTCCAGTAACGGGTAACAACCGTTCACACGCACGCAATGCTACTAAGCGTCGTTTTCTGCCGAACCTACAAACTCATCGTTTCTGGGTAGAGAGCGAAAAACGTTTTGTTAAACTACGTCTATCTGCTAAAGGTATGCGTATCATCGACAAGAAAGGCATCGATGCTGTTCTTGTTGATATCCGTGCAAACGGCGTAAACGTTTAAGAGGAAATAGACAATGGCAAAGAAAGGCGTACGTGAGAAAATTCGTCTAGTATCTTCTGCAGGTACTGGTCACTTCTACACGACTGATAAGAACAAGCGTAACATGCCAGGCAAATTTGAGATCAAGAAATTTGATCCAGTAGTTCGCCAGCACGTTATGTACAAAGAAGCTAAAATCAAGTAATTGATTCTTCTTTGAACTTCCTTTGGGAAGCGTGAATTGAAACCCAATCATAGCAATATGGTTGGGTTTTTTATTACCTGCAATTTATACTCAGCGTATTAAATACTTAAGCGGCGCTAGTGCCTGCCAAGGAAATGATATGCGTGTGTCTCCTACCCGTCGCCGACGTTGGAATAATATCCTTATTCTAGGCATTATCGCCTTTATTGGTCTGTTGAATTTACCAACATTAATTAAAACCTACCTAATTGATGAGCCAGTGGTTATTAGTCAACACCCTTACCTCCTCAATCCAAGTGAAGATCTTCAAGCGCTGCATTTTGCTAATTGGTCACTTGAAAACAATCAAGGTCGTTGGAGAAGCTCTGTTCCGAGTAGTGTTCCTGAGTCTGAGCTAGTACAACGTTGGCAACAGCTGGTGGGTACAGAGGTGAGCCAAGAGAGTTTTGATAGCCTGAGGCCTCAACTCGGTTCTCCTGAAACGATTGAAGTGTGGTATATCGATCAAGAAGAGCCGCAAAGGATCACTTTTTATCAGACACCTCAGTTTTGGCTATTGAATAACTGGCAAGATAAGTGGATAGCAATCTCAGTCGAACCTCGTTATCTTATGCCCGAGTAGTCACATCATAGGATCTTGTCATGCCTGAATTACCAGAAGTCGAAGTCAGCCGTATGGGTATTTCTCCACATTTGATTGGAGAAACTGTCGCCAAAATGACTTTTCGTACACCTAAACTGCGTTGGGATATTCCCCAAGAATTGAAGCAGATGGAAGGGCAGGTGATTCGCAATATTTCCCGCCGAGCTAAGTACTTGCTGATAGAAACTGATGTCGGCAGTGCAATCGTCCATTTAGGGATGTCAGGTTCATTGAGAGTGCTAGATGCAGAGATCGCTCCAGCCAAACATGATCATGTTGATCTCAAGCTAACTAACGGCAAAGTCTTGCGTTACAACGACCCTAGGCGCTTTGGTGCATGGCTGTGGACGGAAGATGGTAACCACACCGCGCTTGGCACAATGGGCCCCGAACCACTCACTGATGACTTTAATGCAGACTATATTGCTGAAAAAGCGAAGGGCAAGCGCGTGGCAGTGAAGCAGTTCATTATGGATAACAAAGTGGTTGTTGGCGTTGGGAACATCTACGCCAATGAGTCTTTATTCAGCGCCAAAATTCATCCAACTCGGCCAGCGGGCAAGGTAACCAGTAAAGAGTGGATGCTACTTGTCAGTGAGATTAAGCAAGTACTCGATACCGCCATCAAACAAGGGGGAACAACCCTCAAAGATTTTGCTCAAGCTGATGGCAAACCTGGTTATTTTGCACAAGAACTACAGGTGTATGGCAAGGCAGGAGAGCCCTGCCCAAATTGTGAAGAGCCCATTTCAGAGCAGAAAATAGGGCAAAGAAATACGTTTTTTTGTAATAGTTGCCAGAAATAGAACTGAAGTTTTCTTGTCACTCCTTGGAGCGAAGAATGAGAGAGCAAGGAATCTCTTTAGTGAACGGCGAGATCTTCAACTCGCTCGTTCCTTACTCTCGAAGATGACAAATTACAGGTCGAAATTAGACTTTTGCTTTTCCTTTCAATGCGTCGGCCACAATGTCTGGAACAAATTCAGTCACATCACCACCATGGATCGCAACTTCTCGCACAATCGTCGATGAGATAAAAGCGTGCTCTTCTGCGGGGGTTAGGAAAACGCTTTCTAAGCCTGGCATTAAACGACGATACATATTGGTTAAGCCAAATTCATACTCAAAGTCGACTGTGGTGCGTAAGCCACGAATTAGTACATTCGCTTGCTCTTGCTTAGCAAAATCAACCATCAGACCAGAGAAGCCTTTTGAAGTGACATTATCTAAATGGCTGGTCACTTGCTGGGCAAACTCGACACGCTCATCAAGGGTAAACATGGTGTTTTTGCTTGGACTGGCAGCAACTGCGATGATCACTTCATCAAACATGTCAGATGCACGCTCGATAAGGTCTAAATGTCCGTTGGTAATGGGATCAAAAGTGCCTGGGTAAATGACACGGGAGAGGCGTTTTTGGCTCACGATTTTATACTCAAAGTCTTCTATCTCTTTCAATGGTAACAAAAAGGCTCACATTTACCCAACTTAGCCGTTATTATTGGCAGCAAAGATTGAGAGTTGGTACAAGCAATGAAAAAGATTTTAGTTGTCCGCAATGACAAAATTGGTGACTTTATGTTGGCATGGCCGAGTTTCGCTATGCTCAAGCAGTCAATGCCAGATTGTGAAGTGACCGCTCTAGTCCCGAACTATACGGTTGCCCTTGCTAAGCTTTGTCCATGGATTGATGAAGTGATTGTGGATGTGACAGATAAAGCAGCTAAATCCGATCAAAAATTGCTTATTGAGAAGATTAAGTCGGAGAAGTTTGATGCCTCTATCAATTTATTTTCTACCTCTTACAACGCCAAGTTAGTTTGGAAAGCAAAGATCCCGTATCGACTTGCTCCTGCGACAAAATTAGCGCAAATCTTCTATAACAAACGTATCAAACAAAAACGCTCTCAGTCAGCTAAACCAGAATACCAATACAACTTGGATCTGATTCGTGCCTTCTTAACTGACCAGAATATTTCGATTCAGGAACCAGCGGCCCCGTATCTATCATTCCCTTCAGATGAGCTTGCAAACCAAAAGGCGAAGTTAGCTCAGCAGTTATCGATCAGTCAGGATAAACCGTGGATTTACGTTCATGCGGGAAGCGGCGGCTCAGCCAATAATCTATCTCTTACGCAATACACAAACCTTATTTGTGGCCTAGAGGGGGAGTTTGAAACGGTGCTAACCGCAGGTCCAGGAGAAGAAGAGAAAGCGGCTGAACTCAAAGTGATGATCGAAGCGAAAGGTAAAAGCGCCGCTTTGTATGATAAGAATGACGGGTTGGTGGACTTCTCATGCTCGATTGCGTGCGCCGATATGTTCATTGCTGGTTCGACAGGCCCATTACATATTGCAGCAGCGATTGATGTACCGACGGTTGGATTCTTCCCAAGTAAGCGCTCGGCAACACCACTACGTTGGCAACCAATTAACTCTCAAGGCAATCACATCGCATTTTGTCCGCCCAAAGCAGATGATAAAGCGAGCCAAGAGGATATGGCGAGAATCGATATCGATAAGGTATTAGCAGAGCTAAAACCTTGGGCAACAGAAAAGCTACATTAAAATAAAGGCGACCAAATGGTCGCCTTGTTGTCGAATCGAATTAAACCTAAAACTTTTCTGGCATTTTTTCGGTTTCAGTTCGAATCCATAGATCGGCATACTTCACAAAAGTAGAGTGCGCAGAGAGCAGGGACAGCAAAAAGCCCTGTTTGCCATCTAGGAAGCCAGCTTTAATCACATACATCTTCAAAAAGCAGCCAAAAGCGTGAAGGATTCCCTGCGAAATGCTGCTCTTTTTGCCTTTCTTCTCACGTTGTTCTGCCCAAGCTTTAGCGTATCCCGCTGATTTAACCAAGTAGTGGTTCATGTCGTTGTAAGTGAAATGAATCAGATCCCCTTGCAGGTTCTCTACATTCATCTCTTTGGTCACTTCGACCTTTTCATGTACCAGTGAGTCATTATATTGGGTTAGCTTGGTTGGGTATAAGCGAAGCACACGATCAGGATACCACCCACAATGACGAATGTAGCGACCAAATACCCAGCTTAAACGTGCCGTTTGATAAATCGTATCAGGGTTGTTGTTAGATACGGCTTTGAGAATGCTTTCTTTCAGCTCAGGGGTCACACGCTCGTCTGCATCTAACCAAAGTACATAGTCAGACTCTACATAAGATTGAGCGAGGCGGCGCTGTGGACCAAATCCAGGCCATGACTCATTAACAAAGAACTTGTCAGTAAACTGATTAGCAATCTCTTTGGTGTTGTCAGTACTGCCAGAATCGAGTACTACGATCTCATCGACCCAATCATGAACGGTTTCTAAACAAGCTTTTAGGTGCTGCGCTTCGTTCTTGACGATAAGTGCGACGGCGATGGTTGGTTTACTCACTGTGATACCTCTAAAGTCTCTCGGAGCTTAATGTAAATCGAGTTCTGTGGTTACTTTATCAAACATAGCGATGACTTGCTGTGGTTGAATGCGCTGCATAGCGGACTTATCTTTGACCCGAGCTCGCCAACTAAGCTCACTCGAAGGTTTGCCTGTTTCTGCTTGAATCGCCTTTTCATACGCAGAAACGACATATTGGCGATATTGATAAGGGCCTGTGCGTTCAGGATTATGATGAGCATATAAACCGATCACTGGAGTATTGACCGCATTCGCCATGTGAGCAGGGCCAGTGTCCGGAGCTATGACTAGGTCGGCTTTGTCGAGCAGCGCTAACATCTCTTTTAGGGAGCTTTTCCCGACGAGGTTATGAACGGGAACATCGAGCAGTTGCTCAATCTCATTGGCTAAATCAATTTCAATTTGTGCTGGGCTACCTGTAAGGATAATGTTCCACCCTAGTTGGTGGGCATGTTTAATCGTTTGAGCATAGCCATCGGCCGTCCAGTTTTTATAAGCCTTGCTGGCTGCTGGTACGAACACTAAGTTGCGTTGATCTTTAGCCAGTTTGCTTACCGCCCACGCTGAATCACTCTCACTGTAATCAATCTTCCAGCTTGGGGACATATCAGTTACCCCTAGTGCTTCACCAAACGCCAGCAGGCCGTCTAGAACGTGCATAGAGCTTGGTGATGGCACTTTTACATTAGTAAAAAGAGATTGAAAATCTTGACTACGCACTGCATCAAAGCCGAGTTTGTATTTCGCTTTAATACCTAACGTGGCGATACTAGCTCGAAATGCATACTGCATATGCAGCAAAGCATCGAATTGGTCGCTCTTTAGCTCTGCCCAAAGCTTCTTATACCCTTGCCATCCCTCTTTTTTGTCAAAGATAACCACTTTAATACCAGATAAATCTTCGATGAGTTTTGCTTCAAGCTTACCGGTAATCCAGACAATTTCTGTCGTTGGCCATTGACGTTGAATAGCTTGAACTGCAGCAACGGTATTACACACGTCACCAATGGCTGACAAGCGCAAGATGCAGAGAGATTTAGGGGCAGAAGAGAAGAGTGTCATAAGCGTTTCTTTTAACGAGCAATAGCGAAGATTATGCAGAGAGGCTCAATAAATGTAAAATACCGAGCAGCATTTATTAAGAGAAAGCCGAGCATGAAGACTTTGCAATTTGATAACCAGACGATTTGGTATGATGAAGCCTTGTTAAAAGAAGACCCAAAGCAAGTATTCAACCCAGAGTTTTGGCAGCAAAATGGCAAAGTGATTGGCAGCGCTCAAGGTCGAGGTACAACTTGGTTTGTACAAACTGAAACTATCGAAGCAGCACTGCGCCATTATCGCCGTGGCGGTCTGTTTGGCAAGCTAGTGGAAGACAGTTACCGCTTTTCTGGTTGGGAGCAAACTCGCAGTCATCAAGAATTTCAGCTTTTAAACACCTTAATTGAGGCTGGCGTGAATGTGCCTAAGCCAATCGCAGCTCGTGCAGTGAAGAGTGGCTTTACTTACAAAGCAGATCTACTGAGTGAAAAAATCCCAAATGCACGAGATTTGGTTTCTATATTGATGGAGAATCCACTCTCTGCTGAGATGTACAAAAAAATCGGTCAAGAAATCAAAAAAATGCACGGTGCTCAAGTCAATCACACAGACTTGAACATTCACAATATTCTTATCGATGAACAAGACAAAATCTGGATCATCGATTTCGACAAATGCTTCCAGCAATCAGGTGATGACTGGAAGCAGAGTAATTTAGATAGATTAAAAAGATCGTTTGAGAAGGAAGCCACCAAACGAAAAATTCATTGGACGCAAGAACAGTGGGATGATCTGTTCGTAGGCTAATAGGTTGAGTTAAACACAAGTGAGTAATATTAAATACAGAGCAGATATAGATGGCCTTCGAGCTGTTGCTGTCTTGATGGTCATTCTATTTCACATGAATGCGAGCTGGATCCCTGGTGGATTCATTGGCGTTGATGTGTTCTTTGTTATCTCAGGCTACATCATTACATCTGCCATTTACCCACAAGTACTGGCTAAAAAGTTTTCTTTTAATCAGTTTTATGTAAAACGAATTAAGAGAATCTTACCGCTATTCTATCTTGTTGCTACAACTAGCCTAGTATTCGCTTATTGGTTGTACACTCCAAATGATTTTGTCGGGTTTGCGGATAGCTTGAGATATGCAAGTTCATTTATTGCGAACATCTACTTCGAGAAAAATTCAGGGTACTTTGCTCCTACATCTGAAACTCTTCCATTACTGCATACTTGGTCACTGGCGATTGAGGAGCAGTTTTACTTTATCTGGCCTGTTGTTCTTATTTTAGCTACCCGTTTTTTGGCACCGCGTTGGTTTAATATTTCAATGCTTTTTGCTTTCATTGGGTTAGTTGGTTATTCAGAGTATTTGTCTCGTATCGATGGCGGGGCTGGGTACTACTTGATTCAAAGTCGGGCTTTTGAACTTTTGATTGGTGCGTTGTTGGCAGTAGCGATATACCAAAAACGGCTTAAAAAGGTATCTTGGTCAAAACATGTCTATCAACTTGCTGGAGTAATAGGCGCGATTGGCCTTGTTTGGTTGTCTTTCTCTTTAGATGAAAGTGATGTATTTCCTGGCTTTAATGCGCTTTGGGTGGTGCTCTTATCTGCCTTTATCATTCTTTCGGGAGAGTCTAAAACGACTATTACGTCACATGTATTGAGCTTGAAGCCCGTCGTTCTTGTTGGTCGATTGTCTTATTCTCTCTATTTATGGCACTGGCCTGTATTGGCATTTTATCGTTATTATTTTTCAGGTTTCACAACAATAGATGCTCTTATCTGTGGTGTGATTACTATCGTACTTTCGTTCTTATCATGGCAGTTAGTAGAAAACCCATTGAGACATCTACAGATTAAGAAGCGTTGGGTATACGTATGTTATCTCATTCTGCCAATTGCTCTATCTGTGACGGTTGCCAAGAATATTGCTGCGAAAGAAGGGTATCCAAGCCGCTTTAGTGAGCCTGTGCAAAAAGTCTTCGAGGTATCTTCCTATACGTTTGACCAAGACAAGCAAGAGCGTCCTCAAGTTGATGAATCGTATCCTTTCGAGCCATATTTAATAGGTGATGTGACTGCTCCTATTAATGCTTATGTATGGGGCGATTCTCACGCAGGGCATTTTAGAAGCTTTGTCGATGTGTTAGGTCAAGACAGTGGTTTCTCTGCACTTTATGGTGGCTTGGGGGGGTGCCCTCCTTTATTAGGTTCAGATCTAATTAAACACGGCACACCAGAAAAACCTTGTTCCGAAAGAAATGATGAAATTGGTAAAAAGATAGTAGAGCTTAAACCTGATATGGTTTTTCTTGCCGGTCGATGGGCAATGTACTCAGAAACGACTCGCGCTATAGGTGAAAAAGGCAGCCGTGTATTTCTAGGGGATTCAACGGATTACTCCGAGTCTATTGATAATAGTCGTCGAGCATTGAAGCAAGGTTTAGAGCGTACATTAGAACATCTAATTGATAACGGAATCACGCCAGTATTGTTTGAGCAAGCACCATCGTACAGCTATAAGCCAAGTAACTGTTTAGTGAAGAAAATGACGTATGATTGGATGAAAGACGAGTCATGTGATTTACCGATTGAAGAAATGGTACATCGACAATCTGTAGCGAATAGCATAATTGATGAAGTTGCTTCAAAATACCCACAGGTTCAGGTCATTCCAATTGTTGCGTTTATGTGTGACGATGAAAAATGTATCAGTCAGTTGAATGGTATTCCTTTGTATTTGGATAACAACCATTTGAATTATGAAGGTGCAAAAGAGTTAGCAGAACTGTGGCTAGCTGAGAAATAGAAGAGAAGGCTCCGTTTGGAGCCTTTTTAATGCGTGAATTTCTTCCCAGTAAAATCAGCAATCACTTTTGCTGGGTTTCCACCGATTACACTGTTTTCTGGAAATGTTTTAGTT
Source organism: Vibrio sp. TBV020 (assembly GCF_046056895.1). Taxonomy (NCBI): domain Bacteria; kingdom Pseudomonadati; phylum Pseudomonadota; class Gammaproteobacteria; order Vibrionales; family Vibrionaceae; genus Vibrio; species Vibrio sp. TBV020. The sequence goes on from NZ_JBEEAQ010000003.1 coordinate 328,236, forward strand.
ACAACAGCGCCACTCGATAAGACGCTATTACTTCCAATGCTGACGCCTTTAAGTACCGTTGCTCGCGCTCCAACCCATATATTCTCTCCGAAGTGAATGGTTTGATTCTCATTGAGCTGTGCACCTTGTTCGTTCGTAATGGAATGTAAGTCAGAGTCCATAAAAAGGGTTTGCCAAGAAATAAGAGAACTTGAACCAAACGCAATCTCTTTATTGCAGATAATGGTTGCTTCACCAGTGAAGTTGCTATCAGACCCAATAGAAAGATGACCCTGAACATGTAGCTTTGAACCAGTACCTATTTTTATATGGTGGCCCAGTTCAACGACTCCGTCTTTACTTATGTTCCAAATGAATCGAGAGTATTTACTATCAGAGATTTGGACTCGACCAAAGCCGAGTTTGATTTTAGCGGTCTTAGCAGTTTTAGGAATCTTAACTTGACCGCCTAGCGCTACGAACTTGGTTCGATGATTAACCAATATCGGAAATTTGATCGCTTGCTTGATAGGTAGGTAATACAAGTTGAAGAAAATCGTTTTAGGGACGCATCTGAAGTAATGATAAAGCTTCGACAGTTTTTTGAGACTCATATCTTTAGTTTCCCTATTTCATTCAAAGTGCAATCTAGCGCTCCCTGATTGCGTTCTACGACATCTAAAGCGGCGCAGCCTTTCATTTTCATTTCTTCTGGGTTAAGGAATAATTCAACTAAAACTCGCGCAATCTCTTGTTCTGAATCAACAACTTTACATGCTCCAACAGAGGTGAGCTGTTTAGTAATATCTGCAAAGTTGAAGTAGCTAGGGCCAATCAGAGTTGGCTTTGCTAAGGCTGCAGGTTCAAGAAGATTGTGCCCTCCAACTTTGTCACCGAGTAGGCTCCCCCCCATAAAACAGACATCACAACTACCAAGTAACACCATCATTTCACCCATGGTATCAGCCAAGTAGACTTGAGTGTTGTCGTCAACACTAGACGGCTCTGTTCTTCGAACGGTATTAAACTTTGCACTTGCTAAGTTCATTACGTCATTAAAGCGTTCAGGATGGCGAGGTACGAGTATTAGCAAAGCAGAAGGAAGAGATTCAAGTATGCGCGAGTGTGCGGTAAGCAGTTTCTCATCTTCTCCTTGATGGGTACTGGCTGCAATCCAAATAGGGCGTTTATTGCCAAGCTCCCGCCTTAGTTTCTCGGCTTTGCTAAACTGTTCAGGCAATACTGAAATGTCGTATTTAATTGAGCCTGAAACAGAGGTCTTGCTTTGAGGAACTCCTAGCTTTTGGAATCTTGCTGCGTCATCTTCATGTTGGCAGATGACATTGTGTAGGCAAGGTGCAATTAAATTGAATAGAGGTTGTATTTTTTTATAGCCTTGAAACGACTTCTCCGAGAGACGGGCATTTACTACGGTTATCGGTATGTTGAGTCTGGAAACACAAGTCAATGTGTTGGCCCAAAGTTCAGTCTCCACGATGATCATTTGCTGCGGTTGGATAACCTTTAAGAAGCGTTTGACTGCAAAGGGAAAATCAAGTGGCATGTATCTATGCTCCGCAATATCGCTGAGTTTAGAAGCCTGCTGCGCCCCTGTTGCTGTTGTTGTTGTAATGAGTAGCTTTGTGTTTGGGTGTTGCTCACTCAGTTTTCTCATTAGTGGGGAGATCGCTATTACCTCCCCAACAGAAACTGCGTGAACCCAAATGATAGGTTTGTGACTTGGATTATGTAGCGTCGGAGTAACACCAAAATGTTCCTTCCAACGTTTGCCTACTGATGGTTTACCCAACTTACGTTTATATAAGCCAGGAAGAAGGAATGGTAGTGCTAGCACCAAAAGGCAGGTGTAAATTAGGCGTATCACTTGAGCAAATCTTCTGGTTTTTTATGCGTCCACTTACTTCTAGGCTTATCAAGGTATTGGAAGTATTCATTGGTAAACGTTCCTTGAATACAAACGTATTTCCTTTCTTTAAACGCTACTTGTTTACTTTCTAGAATATCAGTGATGACCATTGGCCCTGTTAAGAAGTAAACGCCTTTTTCGATGAAACGTTTCTCTATATTGTCCACAATCTTATTGATTGCTTCTTCATAATCTGGGTTGTTTGGAGCGGAAGCTAAAAAGAAATTAGTGTAGTGCTGGTTCTTTTTCAGTTTTACATACATAGCGTTCTCGCTCGTAGGCAGGATACGCTTTAAAGGCCAAACGAGGGTCGCGTCAATATCCATGTAAATACCTCCGTGTACATAGATAGTCACAAGGCGCCATAGATCGGCTTGTGCAGCACCATCATTCAGTTGCATGTAAGCGTTGTAGACTCGCTCTGATGCGTTTGCCTTAATAAACTCTGCACGCTCTTCGGTACTCACATAACGGTATTCATAATCGAGAGACATTAAGCGATTGAACAGGTAGTTAAGATAAACCGGCCAAGCACTTCGAGCCGAAAAGTTTGTCTGCCAAATTATTTTTGGGATTTTAGTCTGTTCAGTGGAAACGACCTTAGGCTTTGAGATTGATGGAATAACAAAGCGTTTATTCGGGAAAAGTGCATGAAAAGGATACGATAATAACTTGAAGATGTTGCCGACAAAACGAATGAGTCGATTGCTAATGATAATAGAAAGGTTACTCATAAATATTTAATCCGAAAAAGCGTTAATAGCAGAAATGACTTGTTTGGGCATCAGTTCATTTAGACAGTTTTGGTGGCCTAATGGGCACTCTCGTTTAAAGCACGGTCTACAGTCAATATCTGTGTGAACTATTTCTAGAGAGTCAGTCAATGGTGGAGTGTATTGAGGGGAGCTGGAACCATAAATTGCTACAACATTACAGCCGACTGCAGCGGAGACATGCATTAACCCAGAGTCATTGCAAATAACGGTTTGACATGCAGCTAGTAAGTCCACGGCTTCAATTAGAGACGTTTCGCCAGCCAAATTAAAGCATGACGCTTGCAAACCTTTAGGTAATGATGTTTTTATTTTCTGAGTAACTTCTCTATCTTTATTAGAACCAAATAGCCAAACTTGTTTTCCTGTACTTATTAAGTGACTTGCTACTTCTGCGTAGTATTTATCCGGCCAGCGTTTAGCCGGTCCAAATTCTGCACCAGGACATAGCCCAAACGTAGGCTTATCTAGATTCAATCCTAATCTATCTAGAGCTAGTTGTTGTGCTTGCTCATCAACAGCTAAACTAGGTCTGGGGCAATTTGCTAAGGACACCAACTCATTCATGGTGGACTTTGGAAATGCCAAGGCTACATAGCGTTCCACCATATATTGAAAGACTTTTTTGTTGGGTCTTAAATCCGTTAACAATCCGTACCTAAACTCACCTTTCCACCCTGTTCTTGTAGGTATGCCTGCAAACCATGGGATTAAAGAGGACTTAGCTGAGTTCGGCAAGATGAATGCATGAGAGTAGTTATTTTTGTTGAGTTCTCTCCCTAGTTTATAGCGCCCCATAAAGTTGAATTGACCGTGACCAATTGGCATCTCGATTGCTGAATTTACTTCAGGCATTCGTTCAAGAATAGGTTTACACCAAGAAGGAGCTAACACATCAATTTCGGCTCTTGGATATTGGTGTTTCAGCTCAGAGTATAAGCTTTGAGACATCACCATATCCCCAACCCAAGAAGGGCCAATAATAAGTATCTTCATATGAACAAATTTAGGTTAATATGTTAAATCAGAACGCCATGATATGTCTGTTTGAACCACTTTGGCAGGGTTACCTACAGCAATGCTTCCTGATGCAATGGATTTAGTAAGTGTTGAATTGATTCCTACTATAGAATTGTCACCGATTTTAACACCCTTGAGAACCGTTGTATTATCAGCTAACCAAACTTGCTCTCCAATAGAAATACTTTGAGCAGGGTTGATGCGCTTCCCGCCCTTTAAGATGTCATGGCCGTCACTAGTCATGACTTTAACATTTCGAGAAAGCATGCAGTTTGCGCCTAGCATCAGTTCGGTTTTTATTTCACGAGAGGATAGGTAACAACCATGGCCGATGACACAATCTTTGCCGATGTACACTGTGCAATGGTTCCCATCGATTTCAATTTGTGTTTTTCTGATATTTACACCGCTTTCAATGACCAACCGATTATTCTGCCCTTTAATTGAAATGTTACAATCACGAAGTTTAGCACCACTTGAAATGGTGACCGTGTTGTTATGTTCGATCCGGACTTTGTTTCTGAGGCGAGTACTTAAATCTAGCCTTTTGTTTGAAGTTGATTCCATCTCATAGTATTGCAGGAGTTTAGCTAAGTGAGATGACATTGAAAATTCGGCTTGAGCCCGAGAAAAAGCTAGCTTTGAATTGCGCTCTTGTAGGTCTGGACTAGATAGATAAACTTCGATTTTGTTTGCGATATCATTCGGTAGTTGTGGGTTACAGAGTAGAGCTACAGGCTCAAGAATCTCGGGCAATGCACCTGTATTCGCACCAACTATCGGTTTTTGAGCCGCCATAGCTTCAATCGCAGTTAAACCAAACGCTTCGTTGTGGTTTGGAAGGCATACAATGTTCATTGCAGCAAGCATATCTGATGTGTTAATTCTGAAACCAGCAAGAGTAACTTTTGACTCCAGGGAGAGCGCAGCAATTCTGTCTTTAATTTGAGCGACAAAGTCGTTGTCAGACCCGTGGCTAACGTCAAGCCCCCCGACAAGAAGCAGCTTTAAATACGTGAACTTAGGTTCAAGAAGGGCGAACGCTTCTAAGAGCTCCATTTGGCCTTTCCCGGAACAAAGCCTCCCTACATTACCTATAACTATATCATTGCTTTTGAACCCTAACTCACTACGGATATTTGAAACTACCTCTGCAGATTCAAGTGGTTTTTCTGGTATGTCAGTACCTAGCCACAATCGAGAGACTTTATTTGGAGGTACTGGTAGGGCTTTGATATTACGTTTGTAAGTTTCTTCACTAATAGAGAAGACATGCGTTAAGTGGGAATAGATATATTTGTGATAAATATCTTTTTTTGACCGCTTTACCCCCATGTGTTCGGTGAAAAATGATTTCCTCCTGGAAAGCGTATTCAATAGAGAAGATACAACTAGATCACCAGATTTGTGGCTGTGAACAATTGTCACATTACGTTCAGTTAACCACTTATTCAGTTTAGGTAAACCAGAGAGTAACAACTTAGACTTACTTTCGACTTCAAATGTTTCAATACCTGCATTCTTCATTCCGGTAGCCACTTGTGAGCCTTTTATACATAGCCCATAAATCTTACTGCCGGACTGAACAAGCTCTTGTCCAATCCTAATTGGATACATTTCAAGACCACCCCATCCATGTGAAAGACAGATGTGTAGAGTCGCTGGTGTTTTATATTCAGTAGCCATAATAGGTAGTCCCTAGCTTAGTCTTGTTGGTGAGCTTGTTCATAACCGTCTAATGCAACAATTTGATGATCTTTCTTTGTTTTCTCAAATATCTCATAAGCTCTATTCATTCGAGTAAGCTCTGGGTGAATAGGGTGTAATACAGGGGCTTTGTAAAATATGTTTTTTACCTTCATGCCATTTGCAACCAAGCGATACTCTATATCTGAATCTTCTCCTACCCCTGGAGTGTTATAGCGGTTATCAAACCCGTTGACTTTAACAAGATCAGACTTATGTAATGAAAAGTTACACCCTACAATACCTTTGGTTTTTCTATTTAGAAGCTGTGATAAGTGTTTGTTTGTTACTCTAATTCCTTTTTCTACATTCTTTCCATCTCCCATGAGATATTTAAAAACTATTTTAAAAAAATTATCTTGATAGAAGTTTTGAGGAGTAGGTGATACATGTAAAGGCTCTTTAAAACAAGCGGCCAGGTCTACTCTTCTTCCATTTAATATGTATCCAAGCTCCCTATTTTCTAAATGATCAGAGACAAAATGTGACTGTGGAATACAATCCCCATCAATAAATATAATGTAATCACTCCGAGCTGCTTTAACTGCTTTATTTAGTACTCTATTTTTTCGGAATCCATTGTCACTTTGCCAAATATGCCGTATTTCCATACTGGAATTACTTATTATCTCTTGAACTTTTTCTACATTATTGGGGGCGGAACCATCATCAGCGATAATTACTTCAAAATTGTCACTTTGTGCTTGTAATGCGTTAATAATGCAGGATAAAGCAGTGGTGTTATTATAAAATGCAACGATAATTGTTGCATTGAATTTAAGGCTTCTCATTTTTTTTCTCACTACAACACAATATCTTTGAGTAACATAAAGCAACTAAGGATAGGAACACAGTTAACTGAAATTCTATACCGCTAGTGTAGAATATAGCGGTTATAGAGTAGGTGGTAACAAGGACCGCTCCTGAATAAGCAAAATCAGGGCGTAGGTGCCTGTTTCTATAAAATACCCAGAATAGGCATGCTAGAAACAAAACAAATAGCGCAGCATATAATACTCCAAGCTTTAGAGCTAAATCTAAGTATGTGTTATGCATGTCTGTTAGCGAAAAATCAAATTTGCCACTTGCTACTAGCAAGTTGTAACTATCCGTGGTTCTTAAAAAACTATGGTAGGCATGCTCAAAACTATCTATACCAACTCCAAACAATAGGCTTTCCATACTATTGCTTGCGTTGTATTTAATGAAATCAACCCCTTTCTCCCACATTATTATTCTAGAGGTGTTGGATAGTTGCGAGCTAATATTGAATATACTTTCTATACGTTCCGTAATGTAGATGATAAAATAGTTATCTGAAAGTAATGTTGCTATGGATAATATAAATACCAGTATAAAAAGAAGGCTTTTAGGGCTTCTTAGTAGTAAATATATACTAATGCTAATTGAGACTGCTAATAAAGGGCCTCTGCCACCGCTAAGCACTAAGCAGGTTAGACTTAGCATTAATATAGAAATTAAAGCTAGCCTTTTTCTTAAGCCCAGGCTTGATTCATATAAAAATGGGATTAATAAAGCGATTGTATAACCTAGAATCTCTGCCCATCGACCAATATCCCAAAAACTTCCAATTCGCTGCCCACTCCAAGAGCTAACCCCTATATTAAAGAATTGATATAAGGCGTAAAGTAATGATATGACTAAGCCGAGCAAGAGACTTTTTTGTGCTGTCGTATGATGTCTGTCATTACTTAATTGTAGTGTAAGTAATGGAAATAATAATAATATCATACATTTTCTTAAGAAATCACCAATATCATTGAAATTAAGGTCGTATGGGAATGTGACAAGGGTTCCTAGCAAAAAAATAACTACAGATAAGCACATCGGTAATCGGTGCGACTTTCCTAGCAAGCTATAAGTTTGAATTTTAATGGAAGTGATGAAGTGGAATAACAGTAGTAATGCTAGTGCAATATATAGCACCGACTTAGATATAAATAAAGATAAAAAGAGGAGCCCTATAATGAAGGGCTCGATCATTGGAACTAATCTATGCATTTTATAATGTTTAGTGATCGCTATGTTCTCTTTAATTAATTATAGACATGTATTTAGAGACACCTTCCGCAACAGTTTTGAATTGATGCTCACAACCAGCCGAACGAAGTTTGGTCAGGTCTGCTTGAGTAAACTCTTGGTATGCACCTTTAAGGTGCTCGGGAAATGGAATAGTCTCAATTTCACCCTTGCCATGGAACTTGATTACAGCTTTCGCTACTTCTTCAAAAGACTCAGCATTACCTGTGCCTAGATTAAAAATTCCAGATTTGCCATTTTCCATAAACCACAGATTCACGGCCACAACATCACCGACGTAAATGAAATCTCGCTTGAATGTCTCACTTCCGGCAAATAGTTTTGGGTTTTCACCTGCGTTCACTTGATTGTTTAGATGGAATGCAACTGACGCCATTGAGCCTTTGTGTTGTTCGCGAGGACCGTATACGTTGAAATAACGGAATCCAGCAATTTGGGACAAAGTTTCACCGTGTGCTTCTGCATCTTGCCAAATGCGACGAACATAGTTATCAAACTGCTGTTTTGAATATCCGTATACGTTTAATGCGCCTTCATATTTTTTTTCTTCAATGAAGGTATCAGTTTCTCCATAAGTCGCTGCAGAAGAGGCGTAAAGGAATGGGATCTCACGTTCTAAACAATAGTGAAGCAGCTCTTTTGAATATTCATAGTTATTGAGCATCACGTATTTGCCATCCCACTCTGTGGTAGCGGAGCATGCTCCTTCATGGAACACGGCTTCTATAGGTCCAAAATCATCACCAGCCATAACTTGGGTTAGAAAGTCATCACGGTCCATATAATCTGTGATGTCTAGATCAACCAAATTTTGGAATTTCTTACCATTCTTAAGGTTGTCGACGACTAAAATATCGTTAATGCCTTTCTCATTTAATGATTTAATAATGTTGCTGCCAATCATGCCAGCGCCGCCAGTTACAATGATCATAGTTATTGTCCAGTCAGATAATGAAACTGGGAGAAGTATATCATGCTATTGAGGCTGAGTCGTATACAGCTTCTTTGAATCTTACATTTGTTAAATGGATGGCAAGTATCTGACCGCGAATGAATAGTGCAAGTCGATTTGGGCTGGATAATATAGTAGCATAGTATTAGCTGAGTTTTAGCGTCTACTAATGGTAGTAGCATTTTTGTTCTACCACAATTTGGTGGCAGAGTGGTCAAAGTGTACCCGCTACCAAAGACCTACAAGTAAGGAAGAATGAGTACAATGACTATCACGCAAGAGCGTATGACCCACCTTAAGCAGCTAGAAGCTGAGTCTATTCATATTATGCGCGAAGTTGTCGCTGAGTTTGATAATCCAGTGATGCTTTATTCGGTCGGTAAAGACTCTTCGGTTATGTTGCATCTTGCAAAGAAAGCTTTTGCACCAGGCATTCCCCCATTCCCTTTAATGCATGTAGATACTACATGGAAGTTCAAGGAAATGATTCAGTTTCGTGATTACATGGCTGAGAAGCTTGGTATGAAACTCATTGTTCACCAAAACCCTGAAGGTTTGGCGATGAACATTAGTCCGTTTGTGCATGGTAGCTCCAAGCATACCGATATTATGAAAACACAGGGTCTAAAACAGGCACTAGACAAGCACGGTTTTGATGCGGCATTTGGTGGTGCACGCCGTGATGAAGAAAAGTCGCGTGCAAAAGAACGTGTTTATTCTTTCCGTGATGAGCACCATCGCTGGGACCCAAAGAATCAACGTCCAGAGCTTTGGAATATTTACAACGGTAAAGTAAACCAAGGTGAGAGCATTCGTGTGTTCCCACTTTCCAACTGGACAGAGCTAGATATCTGGCAGTACATCTACCTAGAGAACATTGAGATTCCAAGCCTTTACTTAGCGAAAAAACGCCCTGTAGTTGACCGTGATGGCATGCTTATCATGGTGGATGATAAGCGTATGGAGCTTAAAGAAGGTGAAGTAGTTGAAGAGAAAATGGTTCGCTTTCGCACGCTTGGCTGCTACCCACTAACAGGAGCTGTGGAGTCAGAAGCCACAACGCTACCTGAAATCATTCAAGAAATGCTGCTAACTACGACCTCAGAACGCCAAGGTCGTGCCATTGACCATGATAGCTCTGGTTCTATGGAGAAGAAAAAGCGTGAAGGTTACTTCTAACTAAACTGCGATATTAAGATTGTAAGCTGTGTTAGTGACTGCTCTAGTTATTATTGGTTTGTTACTCTGCCTGATATTTACTCAATATCGGGCAGTGTCGTTATTCGTCTCTGCTACGATCGTACTGTATATCTCTGGTCAAGTAGAGCAGCACGAGCTTTTATCCAATGTCACTAACAGTGCAGTATTGACTTTAATTAGTCTGATGGTGGCCTCTTTAGCGTTAGAAAAAAGCCATCTGTTGTCATGGCTATCGAGTAAAATCTTCCATTCTAGCTATCCTAAAACTCTGTTCAATTTGGCAATATCATCTGCATTAAGCTCTGCTTTTTTGAATAATACCGCGGTTGTTGCCACTTTAATGAGCGGCGTGAAAAGAAATCAAGAGCACGCCTCTAGCCGCTTGCTTATTCCATTATCTTATTTTGCCATTCTAGGTGGCACGATCACGCTTATAGGTACAGCCACTAATTTGGTAGTTAATGCACTTTTAGTTGATATGGATCTGCCGGAATTGGGCTTTTTCGACTTCGCACCTGTAGGACTATTGTTGCTCGCTTGTGTTGGGATCATCATCGCTTTGAGCTGTGGTAGCCTTAAAGATGAGCAAACTGGTGTGGAATCTCATCAAGGCTATTTCATTGATGCTGAAGTAAGAGGGGCGAGTAAACTCATTGGGAGGACAGTTAAAGTTAATCAGTTACGTGCCTTAGATGGATTGTTTCTCGCCGAGATTGTAAGAGGTCAACAGCTTATCTCACCCGTAACCCCAGAGACTCTCATCGAAGCCAACGACAAATTAGTGTTTACAGGTGATGTGGAAAACATCAAGCAATTAAAGCTGCTCGATGGTGTGGAAATTTTTGCTGATAACAGCCAGTTGTTAAGCAGCAACCTAACCGAAGTTATCGTTAGCCCAGAATCAGTATTGATTGGAAAAACACTTAAAAGTAGTGGCTTCCGTTCTCGCTTTGATGCCGCAGTAGTAGCGATTAACCGAGAGGGGCAACGTTTATCTGGTAAATTGGGTGACCAAAAAATACAGTCAGGGGATAAGTTGGTTCTGGCGGTAGGGCAAGATTTTAATAAAAGACAAAACTTAACGCGTAACTTTTTTATACTAAGCGGGATTGAGCTTAATAATACCCTGACTTCTATGCAGAACTTGTGTGCCATTGTTGGTTTTGTGTTTGCCATTACTATTTCTGCATTAACTTCGGTTAGTTTGCTGGAGTCTATCGGAGCTTACATCGTGTTCATGCTTGGCATTAAGGTTATCGATGGTACTACAATCCGCCGACGTTTTCCTTTTGAGCTATGGCTCATCTTAGTATGTGCGCTTTCTATTGCCCAAGCATTTAGTGACTCAGGGTTAGCTAACAGTATAACGCAGATGCTTTATCAGCTATTGGGTGAAGCATCCCCTTATATAGCTCTTTCGGTACTGTTCTTGGTAACTGTGATGATGACTGAAATTATCACTAATACCGCAGCGGCGGCAATCATGTTACCCATAGGTTTGTCACTTGCGAGTGCATACCAGGTGAATGCAATGCCTTTCATTATGGGGGTTGCTTATGCAGCCAGTGCCTGTTTTGTCAGCCCATATGGCTACCAGACAAATTTGATGGTGATGAATGCTGGGGGCTATAGCTTTAAAGATTTTATCCGAGTGGGTTGGAAAGTTTCACTGAGTTATATCGTCGTAGCACTTACCGCTATTCCACTAATATTCCCGTTTTAATGAATTATGAATCCATACAACAAAAAAAAAATGAATCAGCGAATGATGATATTGTTTGGCACAATGCGACAGTATCACCTCAAGAACGCTCTGAATTGAAGCAACAGCAACCTGTCGTGCTATGGTTCACCGGTTTAAGTGGTTCTGGTAAGTCAACGGTTGCCAATGCGGTTGAGAAAAAACTGCTAGAGTTGGGCAAACATAGCTACCTACTTGATGGTGATAATGTACGTCACGGGCTCAACAAAGATTTGGGCTTTAGTGATGAAGATCGAGTTGAGAACATTCGCCGAATCGGTGAAGTGGCTAAACTGTTTGTTGATTCCGGTGCGATTGTGCTGACTGCATTTATTTCTCCATTTATTTCCGATCGAGATCAGGTACGAGAACTGTTAGATTGTGGGCAGTTTTTGGAGGTGTTTATTGATACGCCGCTAGAAGTCTGTGAGCAACGCGATCCTAAAGGCTTATATAAAAAAGCGCGTGCGGGTGAAATTAAACACTTCACTGGTATAGATTCTGAATACGAAGCGCCAACTTCTGCTGAAATACATGTCAAAACAGCGGACGCAACGATTGAAGCGTGTGCACAGCAGATTATCGATACACTGACTGAAAAAGAATATATTTAATATGCATTACGATGTTTTTAATGGTGATGCAGATGGCATCTTGTCTCTTATCCAACTGCGTAAGTATGAGCCCAAAAGCTCTACTCTAATCACCGGGGTTAAGAGAGATATCAAACTATTGCAAAAGGTCGTTAATGAGGTAAATGTTAGTGGTGTGACGGCCTTAGATATTTCAATGGAAAAGAACCTAGATGCGTTGCATGAGTTATTAGATAGGGAGATACCAGTTTTCTATTGTGATCATCACCGTACAGGGGAAGTGCCTCAAGCTGATAACTTTACCGCTTTGATCGATCTTGATGCTCAAATCTGTACTAGTTTATTGATCAATAAACATATTGGTGGGCGTTATATTCATTGGGCTATAGCGGGTGCTTTTGGCGATAACCTAAATGCTCAAGCAGAAAAGCTGGCTAATGAATGTGAGCTGCAAGTTGAACAAGTCGAGTTTTTAAAAGAACTCGGAGTATTAATCAATTACAATGGTTACGGTTCAAGCTTATCTGATTTGCACATAGAACCCGCAGAGCTATTTGTTCAACTGATGCAGTATGAGTCACCATTTGGTCTGTTAACTGATACGAACTCCCCTTACTACTTGCTGAAGCAAGGGTATGAAAGTGATGTAAGCAATCTAGAAACACTGGAAGCAAGCTTTACAACTTTGTCAGCAGAAGTGTATGTATTGCCTTGTGAAGCTTGGGCTCGAAGAATTAGCGGTGTATTTGGTAACCAATTGGCTAACCAATCATCAAGTAAAGCACATGCAGTGCTAACCTTGAATGCAAATGGAGAAGACTACACTGTCAGTGTAAGAGCTCCTTTAGACAATAGAACGGGTGCCGATGAGGTGTGTAGTCAGTTTGCAACTGGTGGCGGGCGAAAAGCTGCTGCAGGTATTAACCAATTACCAAAGTCTGAAGTAGAAAACTTCGTACAGGCTTTAAATGAATTTTATAAGAAGTAGGAATAGGACATGTCACACTCTTCAGAGCTTATTGCTAAAGATATCGAAGCGTATTTAAAAGTACATGAAAACAAGGATCTATTGCGTTTTCTAACGTGTGGTAACGTGGATGATGGTAAATCAACACTCATTGGTCGCCTACTTTACGATTCAAAGCTGATCTATGAAGATCAAATGGCTGCGATCGAAAAGGATTCTCAGAAGTTTAACACCACCGATGAAGCATTTGACTTAGCGCTTTTAGTCGATGGTCTTCAATCAGAACGTGAGCAAGGCATTACTATTGATGTCGCTTACCGTTACTTCTCTACTGATAAGCGCAAGTTTATTATTGCAGACACTCCAGGACATGAGCAGTACACGCGGAATATGGTGACAGGAGCTTCAACTTGTGATTTGGCGATCGTGATGGTCGATGCTCGTCGTGGCATTCAAACTCAAACACGCCGTCATAGTTACATTTGTTCCCTATTAGGTATCAAACACATTATTGTTGCGATCAACAAAATGGATTTAATGGAGTATAGCCAAGAGGTATACCAGCAAATCAAAGCTGATTACCGTGAAATGGCGAAGAACTTCAACATCGATGATATTCGCTTTGTGCCCATTTCTGCACTTAAGGGTGATAACGTAGTTACACCAAGTGAAAAAATGGATTGGTACCCGGGCGCTACACTAATGAAGTTGCTAGAAACGGTTAAAGTTGATAAAGACAAGAACTTAGAACATATGCGCTTCCCTGTGCAGTATGTAAATCGGCCTAACCTAAACTTTCGTGGCTTCTGTGGAACATTGGCCTCAGGTCAAGTTCAGGTAGGCGATGATGTAACAACACTACCATCAGGTAAAACGTCTAAAGTAAAATCAGTCTTCACCCATGATGGTGAGTTAGAAACTGCATATCCAGGCCAAGCTATTACCATCACGCTAGAAAATGAAATTGATATCTCTCGTGGTGATATGATTGTTCATACGGGTCATGAACCCCAAGTGACCAATCAGTGTGAGGCCCATCTTGTTTGGATGGGTGAACAGCCAATGCTGACGCACAAAGAGTACCTATTTAAGTTTGCTACTAAGAGCTGTTCAGGCAAGGTTGCAAGCATTGCCCATAAAGTCGATGTAAACACACTCGAACAACATGCTAAAGGTGCTGATAGTTTAGAGCTTAACGAGATTGCGCTAATCAACATCAAGCTTACTGATACTATAGCAATGGATGAGTATCAGCAATTACCGCAAACAGGTGCATTTATTGTCATCGATCGTATCAATAATGTAACGGTTGGTGCGGGTATGATAAGTACAATCTCTGATAAATCGGGTAATACTGAAGGTCGTGTATATACCGAATCTGAAAAAGCACTAAACGCATTGATTTGTGAGCAATTCCCTGAATGGGGCTGTAAAAGCATTTAAAAGTTAAAGGTAGGAAAAACGAAACACTCTTCGTTTAAAATATTATATGCATTCTTTTGATACGAAACGAACACTTGAATTAATTTGGGTAAGGGCTAGTTTAAATTTACGCTCTGAAGCTTCAGTGAATTACTTAAGTTATGCTTGGTGGATCATTGAACCACTAATGCATATGGCTGTCTACTATACAGTTTTTGCTTTTTTGCTTAATGGTGGGGCGGATAACTTTGTTGCTTTTCTTTTAACAGGGTTGATCCCGTGGCTATGGTTCTCTAAAACTGTATCTCATGCAATGAATAGCGTGTTAAATGGGAAGCAGCTGATGAATCAACTGCACATACCAAAGATCATTTTTCCATTAACCTGCATTACTCAAGATCTAGTAAAACAAGGAATTGTTTTCTTTATTTTATTATTATTTCTTTTGTTTTATGGTTTAAGTCCATCATTAAATTGGTTTAGCTTACTACCTATCATCGCAATTCAGTTCGTATTTATACTGGGTGTTTCATTAATATGCGCATTGTTAGTTCCATTTATTCGTGACATGTCCTTTGTTATTCCCACAGGGCTTCAGTTTTTAATGTTTTGTTCTGGCATCTTCTTTAGCTATAAAGATATCCCCTTGGCTGCTCAGGAATATTTTTTTATAAACCCAATGGCAGCACTACTTTCTTCGTATCGGATGGTATTGATTGATGGAATTGCTCCAAGTTGGGCATTGCTATCTTATGTGCTAGGTATTGGTGTGATTTTAACCCTTCTTTCGTTGTGGTTGTATAGAAAGCTAGAGTATATATTGCCTAGAGTGGTACTTGAATAATGAGTAATGATAAAGCAATTGAGCTAAAAAATGTTGCCGTTACATATAAAGAGAGAAGTTCTCTTTTTAAAAGTAATGTGTACACCGCACTTAAAGATGTCTCTTTTGATGTTTATAAAGGTGAGACATTAGGCCTTATTGGAAGAAATGGAGCGGGTAAATCCACGTTACTTAGGCTTTTAGCTGGCATATTTAAGCCAGATAAAGGTGAAATTACTCACCATACTAGTAGTGTTTCTTTGATGGCTTTAGCTGCTGGCTTTGATCCTAATTTATCTGGAAGAAAAAATGCAATAATTAGCGGCATGCTAATAGGCTACCGAAAAAAAGATATTATTGAAAAGCTAGAATTAATTAAAACATTCTCAGAACTTCAAGGCTTTTTTGAAAAGCCAGTGAAAACGTACTCTTCTGGGATGAGCGCTAGATTAGCTTTTTCTATTGCTATGTATATTTCCCCCGATGTATTGCTGATTGATGAAGTTTTGGGTGTTGGAGATGTTAGCTTCAAGCAAAAAGCAGAGCAGGCTCTCGAAGAGAAAATGGCTTCGGACATTACGGTGATAATTGTGTCCCACTCGGAAGCTCAAGTATCTCGACTTTCAGAGCGCATTGTCTGGTTAGATGGCGGGAAAGTTCGGAAGGAGGGGGAAGCAAAACAAATCTACCAAGAGTACAATATTAATGTGCGTTTCTCGACCTATGGATTGACAGTAGAGAATTATCAGTTAAACCCTGACTTTTTATTCGTATTTGAACAGTTTGAAGTCGCTGGTAATGTGTTGAAATTTAAATGTGTTTTAGTTGATTTTAAGGATAGAAATGTATCAGGCCTATTCGTAAAAACCGAGCAAATGAAACACATTCAGCTTCAAGGTCCGACTGCTACACCTGGCTATAAGAACAATTATGAAGATATTGAGCAAGCTGGTATGGCTAGGTACCATGAGGGTGAGTTATATCTAGATGAGAGAAACTCTATTACCGCAATATGTGATGGAGCTGAAGTCGAAGTTGTGTCGTTAACATTACTGGAAAATATTTAAAATATTATGAAATTATTAGTTACTGGTGGTGCGGGTTTTATTGGCTCTGCAGTTGTTCGTCATATTATTGAGAACACTTCGGATGAAGTAGTGAATGTGGATAAGTTAACTTATGCTGGTAATCTTGAGTCATTGACAACAGTGTCAAATAATCCACGTTATGCTTTTGAGCGTGCTGACGTCTGTGATCCGAATGCTATGGCTCGTGTTTTTTCTGAACATAAGCCAGATGCTGTTATGCACTTAGCGGCAGAATCTCATGTAGATCGATCTATTACAGGGCCTGCTGCGTTTATTGAAACAAATGTGGTGGGTACTTATACACTGCTTGAAGCTACGCGAGCATACTGGAATACTCTGAGCGAGGCACAAAAAGATTCGTTTCGTTTTCATCACATCTCTACTGATGAAGTTTATGGAGACCTACCACATCCCGATGAGGTAGAAACTGGCACTGAATTGCCAATGTTTTTAGAAACGACACCATATGCGCCATCGAGTCCATATTCTGCATCAAAGGCTTCAAGCGATCATCTTGTACGTGCTTGGCTGCGCACATACGGCTTGCCAACAATAGTAACTAACTGCTCAAACAATTACGGACCATATCACTTTCCTGAAAAGTTGATTCCGCTGGTGATTCTTAATGCTTTAGAAGGTAAGGATTTACCAATCTATGGTAAAGGCGATCAAATTCGAGATTGGTTATTTGTGGAAGACCACGCCCGTGCGCTGTACAAAGTTGTAACAGAAGGTAAGGTTGGTGAAACCTACAACATTGGTGGTCATAATGAGAAGCAAAATCTTGAGGTAGTTGAAACGATTTGTTCAATTTTAGATACATTAGTACCTAAAGATAGAGCTTACTCAGAGCAGATTACATATGTTCAAGATCGCCCGGGGCATGATCGTCGTTATGCGATTGATTCTTCAAAAATGCAGAAAGAGCTAGGTTGGACACCTGAAGAGACGTTTGAAACTGGACTACGTAAAACCGTGCAGTGGTATTTAGATAACTCAGTATGGTGTCAGAATGTTCAAGATGGTAGTTATCAGCGTGAGCGCTTAGGTGTTGTTACAGAGGAAGAAAAATAATGAAAGGGATTGTTCTTGCAGGTGGTTCTGGTACTCGTCTTTACCCACTAACACGTGGTGTATCTAAGCAGTTATTGCCAATTTATGATAAGCCAATGGTGTTCTACCCAATATCGACACTGATGTTAGCGGGTATCAAGGATATCTTGATCATCACAACACCAGAAGATAATGCTGGTTTCAAGCGTTTGTTAGGTGATGGTAGCGACTTTGGGATCAACTTAGAGTATGCAATTCAGCCTAGTCCTGATGGTCTAGCACAAGCATTTATTATTGGTGAAGAATTCATCGGTGATGATAATGTCTGTTTGGTACTTGGCGATAATATTTTCTACGGCCAATCATTTAGTAAAACGTTACAGAATGTAGCTGAACGTGAATTTGGTGCAACAGTGTTTGGTTATCAAGTTAAAGATCCTGAGCGTTTTGGTGTGGTTGAGTTTGATGACAGCATGAAAGCTATCTCGATTGAAGAAAAGCCAGTACAGCCAAAATCTAACTATGCGGTAACAGGTTTGTATTTCTATGATAACCGTGTGGTGGAGTTTGCTAAACAGGTTGAACCATCTGAACGTGGTGAATTAGAGATCACTTCGATTAATGACATGTATCTACAAGATGGTTCATTAAATGTTGAGTTACTTGGTCGTGGATTTGCGTGGCTAGATACAGGGACTCATGAAAGCTTACATGAAGCATCATCCTTTGTTCAAACAATAGAAAATGTGCAAGGGCTCAAAGTTGCTTGTTTAGAAGAGATTGCGTGGCGCCAAGGTTGGTTATCAGATCATGATATTGAGCAACTTGCTGCTCCGATGCTTAAGAACGATTACGGTCAATATTTAATGTCTTTACTAAAAGGGAAGTAAGTTCTGATGAAAGTTTTGATTACCGGTTGCAATGGTCAAGTAGGTCATTGCTTAACAGAGCGATTAGAAGGTAAAGCAGAACTATTAGCTCTTGATTATCACAAGTTAGATATTACTGATCAGCAAGCTGTAGATAAGGTTGTTGCTGAGTTTAAGCCGAAGTACATCATCAATGCCGCAGCGCATACTGCAGTTGATAAAGCTGAAGAAGAAGTAACTGCTTCGTATGCGATTAATCGTGATGGTCCCAAATACTTAGCAGAAGCGGCACAGCAATGTGGTGCTGTGATATTACATATCTCTACCGATTATGTATTTGATGGCGAAGGAGAAGAGGCCTATAAAGAGTCGGACTTAACTGGCCCACAAGGTGTCTACGGTGAAAGTAAACTAGCAGGTGAAGTTGCTGTAGCGGAAGCATGTACAAAGTATCTAATTTTACGTACTGCTTGGGTGTTTGCTGAACACGGTAATAACTTTGTAAAAACGATGCTGCGTTTAGCAGAAAACCGTGATGAACTAAGCGTTGTTGGTGACCAAGTTGGTGGACCTACTTACGCTGGTGATATTGCCAATGCTTTAATCCGTATGATGGAGTTTATTGAGGCAGGGAATCAAGCAAAATGGGGTGTGTACCACTTTTCAGGTATGCCTTATGCGAGTTGGTTTGAGTTCGCAAAGCAGATCTTTAGCGTGGCAGAACAGAAACAAATTATATCGAAACAACCGCAATTAACAGCAATCTCAACTTCTGCCTATCCGACTCCAGCTAAGCGACCTGCAAATTCGCGTTTGGATTGCAGTAAGGTTGTGGAACAGTTTGGTATTAAACCAAGTGACTGGCAACAAGCATTAACCAATATTCAAGCATATAAGTAATATGAAAGTTATAGATACCAAGATTCCTGAAGTAAAGATCATTGAACCTACTGTGTTTGGTGATGAACGTGGTTTTTTTATGGAAACCTGGCAACAAAAGAAGTTTGAAGAGCTTGTTACAGGAAAGCCAGCGAACTTTGTTCAAGATAACCACTCTAAATCGAAAAAAGGCATTTTACGAGGCTTGCATTTTCAAACTGAAAATACGCAAGGAAAACTTGTTCGTGTTGTTTCTGGCGAAGTCTTTGATGTAGCGGTAGATATTCGTAAGGGCTCACCTACATTTGGGCAGTGGGTTGGGGTTTACCTATCAGCAGAAAATAAACGTCAACTTTGGGTGCCTGAAGGTTTTGCTCATGGATTTTATGTAACGAGTGATGAGGCAGAGTTTGTCTATAAGTGTACGGATTATTATAATCCAAATGCTGAGTTAACAATTGCATGGGACGATAATGATATTGCTATTAATTGGCCAATGTTTGACACTCCTATTCTATCTGAAAAAGATAAAGTAGGAATAAAACTAGCGAATCTAGAGATATAACATATGATTCTCGGGTTAATGCAACCTTACATATTCCCCTATTTAGGCTATTATCAGCTAGTAAACTCAGTCGATTGTTTTGTTTTCTATGATGATGTTACCTATATTAAAGGTGGCTATATAAATAGAAATCTGATCAAGGTTAACAATAAAAAACAAAGGTTTACGGTTCCTTTGACTGGCGCTTCATCGAATGTACTGATTTGTGATGTTCTATGCAGTGATAAACTCAGAAAGCTACTTACAACAATTGAGCAAGCATATTGTAAAGCTCCTTACTTTAATGATATTTACCCATTAATAAAAGAAACTCTACTTTCTGAAGACCGAAGATTATCAGTCGTTGCTGCAAAATCAATAGAATTAGTATTTAAATATCTTGAGATAGAAAAGGAGCTATACTTTTCAAGTGACTTAGCCTATGACAGAACCCTTTCAGCAACCGATAAGATAATCGATATTTGTAAGATTATGAATTGTAATAAATATGTCAATTCATATGGTGGTATTAATTTATACGATCAGTCCTATTTTAAAGATAATAGTATATGTCTTAACTTTATTAGAAAAAATGAAATGCACTCCTATCAAAATAGTACTGATAGTGAATTTATTGATAATCTTTCTATGATTGATATTCTCATGTGGAACTCAAAAGAGCAAGTTTGTGAAATGTTACTTAATTACGAACTTATATAGCGATGAGTAAAGTTAAATATAAGATTGGTGGTTTTGGTGAGTTAGAGTATGGTAATTCTAGCTCTAGTCTTCACCCTAAAGCTCTCAAACTACAATCTGCGAGGAGTGCTCTTTTTTTATTCCTCTCAAATGTCGTATGCCGTAAAATTTATATACCATCTTACGTATGTGATGTAATACTTCCTGTATTTAAAACTTTAAAAATAGAGGCAGTGTTTTATCAGCTTGATGATAGAATGCTACCTGATTCTGTTGATTTAAATAGTCTGCTTGATGGTGAATTTTTATTACTAGTTAATTATTTTGGTTTGTGTGATAAAGAAATAGAATCATATTTATACAGCCATGATGCTCATCGATCAAAAGTGATTATCGATAACTCTCAATCACTTTTTTCTGAACCTCTGGATTGTTCTGCTACAGTTTATTCTCCAAGAAAGTTTCTTGGAATAGCAGATGGTGGCTATTTGTATACAGATGTTAGTTTAAATAATAACTATCCAAAGTTATTTTTTGATGGTATGAGCCATATAGATCACTTATATCTAAGGATGAAAGGAGAAATTAGCCTTGGGTATGAAAAATTCTTAGCATCTGAGAGTGAATTTACACAACTGCAACCACTTTTCATGTCTCAGATATCTGAAAGCCTTGTTGACAGTTATGATCTCGAGTCGATAAAGATTGCACGAGTAGAAAACTATAAAAAACTAGATGATGAATTTTCTAAAATTAATTTGTCTAATCTTTCCTTACACTCTCAATCGGTACCACTTTGCTACCCTTTAGTCATGAGTGAAAATGTGACGAATATCTGTCGAGAATTGATACCCAAGGGTATCTATTTACCTAGATATTGGCCGAGAAGTAACAATTACATGTACGAAAATACATTATTCTTACCTATAGATCATAGGCTTAAGTTTGCTGATGTTCGCTTTCTAATCGAAAGCCTTTACAAGCTGCTAAAAAAATATGGATGAAATTACATTAATTAAAGAACTTGAAAGGTTGTTAAAGCCTGTTCAAGATAGGGTAAGGAAGGGTTCAAGTCAGTTTATGAAAACTGACTTTTGTCATGCGTTCATACTTGGCTGTCCTCGAAGTGGAACAACTGCGCTACTTCAGTATCTATCATACACGAACGCTTGGAACTACCCGACTAACCTATTAACTCGCTTTTCTTCATCTTTGTATGTAGGAATGCTATTTCAGAGATTGATGTTTGATGAAAAGTTTGGGTTGATTAGGAACTCATCAAATATTGACTTTTCATCTGAATATGGGCGTAGCAAGGGAGCTATGAATGCGAATGAATTTTTCCATTTCTTTAGACACTATTTCCCTAATCAAACAATACGCTATTTGAATAAAGAAGAGCTTTCTAAGGTTGATTGTGTTTCTTTAAGAAAAGATTTAGATATTATATGTGAGCTTAATAATAAACCTTTCTTAACAAAAGCATTAATGTTTCAATATAATCTTGATTTTTTTTCAAATAAGTTAGGGAAAGTCTTGTATATATATATACGAAGAGACCCTATTTATAATATGCAGTCGATTTATAAGTCAAGGTTGTCTGAAATGGAGGGGGCTAGCCATTGGTGGTCTGCAAAACCAAAGCAATATAAATCACTAAAAGATAGGAATATCTTTGAACAAATTGCAGGGCAAGTTTTATACAGCAACTATGAGATAGAAGAGTGTTTAAAGTCTATTCCTAGTGATAATAAATTAATCCTGGATTATGAAAGGTTTGTAGAAGATCCAGAGGGAGTATTTAGTTTAATAAAAAGTAAGTATGACAAGCTTGGTGTTACGCTTCGTAGTGATAGAGATGTTCCTAGGGATAGTATTATTGATGCAAATTTTAAATCCGTAGATAATATAGTTTGGGAGCAACTTTTATCGGCGAAAAATAAAATTGAACAAGAAATGTTGAGAGGTGATACTTGAAACGATTTTTTTTAATTATTACTTCGATATTTTGGTCTGCAGTTTTTTTTATTAGTGGATGTAAAAAAAAGGCTATTAAAAACATTTATGATATTAATAGCCTCTCTCCTAATGATATTTTATTAAAAATGGAAATTAGTGAGCGCTACGGACTGAAGGTTTTAGGTGGTATTGACCCTTTTTTATTTGAAAATACTAAATACTTCTGTTTAGGTTCATTGAACTTCGAGCTGTTGTTTTTTTGTTTTAAGAGACATTTTAAAAATGACTATAGTAAGTTCGAATTGTTTGAGAGAGAACATTCCTATATAAACAATGACACATTGTCATTGCCAGAGCTTCAGGATAAAATAGATAAGAAAAGAAAAAACAATGAAGAATATAGAGGTTTCCTTATCACAGGTAAGCCCATAATATTTGACTTGATCTCTTCTGATGATGATTTTACTTACGTTAAGCAAAATCATGGAATTTTTGACACTATTAATGCTATACACAAAAGTGTTCATAGTGCAGATGTTAACCTCACAAATGACCAAAAGATATCTCTAGTATTAAGAGCCTATAAAGAGGTTTTTCCTGACTGGGCTATATCTAGGAATTGGTCTCATGAAGGACTCTATTTTGAATGGCTTGAGTCATTCTTATACAGCTCTTCAGGATATTACCAAGCTATATCTTCAGTTGGTGGTGAACACCATGAAATAAACTCAAAGTCAAAAGATAATATGGTTGATGCATTGTCTTTAATTGGAGTTAATGGGGGGGTTTATTATAATGGCTTGGAGGGAAAAGATATTGTTTATAAAGGTGAGTTCATTCGACTAATTGAGTCGATTAATGTCAATTATGATTTTGTGATTATAGTTGGACCTAAAGAGTTAAATTATCTGTTTCAAAATGGGCTGTTTAAGGGTGAAATGGTTGACGTTCCAGAATATTCAGCAGCGTCAGAACGTGAGAAGATAGTAGATAGAGTAGTTAAGCATATTGGTTCTCAAAGTGGGAATGGTATCATTCTCTATCAGTGTGGCATGTTAGCTTCTATCTTTAGCTATAAAATCCACAAAATGCAGTTAGGAGTATCTCAGCTAGATTTAGGGTTGAGTTTGGGAGCATTATCTCCTGAGTTTGCAGGTCGATTTCCTTGGTACTCTAAATTCGGTGATGAACTTGAGAGATTGTACAATACATGATTCCGGTAACTAAACCTTATCTTCCTGATCAAAATAAGATCAATAAATATATGACTGGGATATACAGTAACGGTATTCTGACTAATCGCGGCCCTTTAGTTCGTCAGTTAGAGACTCGCCTTGAAGAGTACCTTGGGGTAAAAAATGTTATCCTAGTCGCGAATGGAACATTAGCACTTCAAATAGCGTATAGAGCACTTGGAATTTCAAAGCATGTCATAACGACCCCATTTTCCTTTGTTGCGACGGCAAGTAGTCTAGAGTGGGAAGGAATAGACTTTGACTTTGCTGATATATGCGGCAAGTCATTCAATCTAGACCCATTGCGAGTATTAGAGCACCTCAAACCAGAAACAGAGGCTATAGTGCCTACACACGTATATGGTAATCCTTGTGCAACAGGCTTGTTTAATGATATTGCGAAGGAAAAGGGGCTCAAAGTTATATATGATGCTGCTCATGCATTCGGTACTAAGACCGATGGTGAGTCTATTTTAAATCAAGGCGACATTAGTACACTTAGTTTCCATGCAACCAAACTTTTTCATACCGTTGAAGGTGGTGCAATAGTGACAAATGACAATGATGTGGCTGATAAAGTTAGGTTGCTAATTAACTTTGGTATTTCTGGACCTGATAAAACAAATGGCGTTGGCATTAATGCAAAGGTATCAGAAGTACATGCAGCTTTTGGATTGGCTTTGTTAGATGATATAGATAAGATTATTGCAAACCGCAAAGACTCAATCGAGGAATATAAGGAATGCTTGAGGGACCTTGTACAGTTTCAAGAACTTGCCCATAACACAGATGTAGCCCCAAGTTATATGCCAGTTGTTCTAGATAGCTCATGTCGTACATCAAACGTTGTTGAAAAGTTATCGAGTCAGGAGATTCTTACTCGAAGATATTTTCGTCCATCACTTTGTTCGGTCTATGGGAAACAAGAAAAATCCATTTCTAAAAGTATATCTGAGAGAGTAATCTGTTTACCTCTTTACTATGATGTACCTGTAGAAAAGGTTTGTAAGAAATTTATTAAGGCACTCAGATGAGTAAAATATTTTGTATTAGTTTACAGCGTTCAGGAACTAAGTCTGTTGGTAATTTTCTTCGAGATAATGGGATAAAGGTCTGTACTTATAAAAATGCTGTTGATGATGGCATTATTGAAATGGCTCATGACTACCGACTAAATGAGTTATTAGATTATATTGAGACATCCGAGTATGACGCTTTTGAAGATTCACCTTGGTGGCATAACGATATATACAAATTTCTTTTCCATAATTTACCTGATAGTAAGTTTATTCTACTAGAAAGGGATGCGAAGAAATGGTTTGATTCTATGATAAAACATAGTGATGGGAATCATCCTGGTTTGGCTATTCGACACGCAGAGGTGTATCGCAGACTTGGGCATCTTGAATGGAAAAGTCAATTTATTGATAACTTTAACTATGTTGATACAAGGGAGGCGTTCAAAATTACTGAGAGCCGTGATTATTATTTACAATTTCATTGTACTTATCATGATGAAATTAATGCTTACTTTAAACTATTGAATGCTGATAACCGACTATATTTTGATAAGTTAGAAACCCACTCTTGGAAAGGGTTAGCAAGGTTTTGTGGAATCAATAAATGGAAATTGGACTACTCATCAGTTCACTCTCATAAGACAAATAAGTCTCTGAGCGACACAATTAAGCTAGCTAAGTAAATCTATTCGGTATTTTGTGAGAATTTAAGTGAATAAACAAATTATAGTTGTTCTAGGTATGCATCGAAGCGGCACTAGCTTAATAACTAAAGGTCTTGAAAGTCTTAGAGTTGAGCTAAGTGAGTCCGTGATTCCTCAGGCTAATGATAATGTAAAAGGCTTCTGGGAAGATGCGGATATATTGAACTTTAATGAAAGGTTATTGAACATTTTTGGTAGCCATTGGTATTCTACTAATCATTTCAAAGTTTCCGATATTAATAGCAACCAGTTAAATGATTTAATATCTGAAGCATATGAACTTATTAGCTCAAAGCTAGAAAAGCATGATGTTTGGGGGTTTAAAGATCCCAGAACATGTGTGTTATTGGATTTTTGGAACTTAGTTTTTCAGAAGTTATCATCTGTTGAAGTTAAATATTTAGTTTGTTTACGCAACCCAGTAGAAGTTGCTGGTTCTCTTCAAAAGCGAGATGCCATACTAGAGCATCATGCATACTACCTTTGGTTATATTATGTAACCCAATCTTTATCTTGTTTAAAGAGCGGATCTAAAAGTTACATCGTAGACTATAGTGAAGTGATTTCTGATCCAGAATCTGTGTTAATGGATATTGCCTCAAAGTTATCACTTGATATTGACAAACCAAAGCTGAACTATTTTTGTCATGAATATCTCGATCCTAGCTTACGTCATAATATATTTAGTGAGTGTAATGACTTAAGCCCAGTTTCTAGATTTACATTTAACTTCTATAACGAACTTAAATTTGGTGCTAGTCTAGTTGATGTCGCTTCTATTATAGAAAAGTATAATTTAGATTTTTCAGTTCCTCTTGAAAAAGAAATTGATTCTTTTCATAAAGAACAACTATTAATATCAAGTGAATTGATTAGAAATCAAAAAAATAAACTCGATAGAGATGAATATGATTTTAGAAAAGAGATAGATAGACTCTCAACAGAAAATCAAGCAATACTAGATGACCTAAATAGTGTACTCAATAGTTTTTCATGGATGGTTACAAGACCAATACGCTTACTTTCTAAACCGAAAGCTTATTTTCCTGCATTAAAGTCAAAGCTCAAAGAAAGTCCATTCGAGCCAGTATTAAGAAAGTTCTACTATGGTTATTTAAAGTCTAAACGATTTATCGCAACAAGTCCTTATTCTAAGCAAAACTTGCCAGCGATACAGAGTATGTCTTTGAAAAGGGCTGATATCTTGTGCTCAGAACAGCATGTTCGCTCTATAACTCATAAAACTCCACACGATGCATTGCCAGAAATAGATCTAACGATTGTTACATATAATAATGGACAGTGGCTTGATAAATTCTTAGGAAGCCTACTATCACAAAATTATCCAGTACATAAACTTAATCTGCACTTTGTAGATAATAGCTCTACAAATAATACCTTTGAGCAATTATTAGATGCAAAGGAAAAGCTAGGAGGTCAGTTTGCTGGTTTCTCTGTGTATCAAAGAGAAAATTTGGGTTTTGGTGCTGGTCATGATTATGCGGTCAGTCAATCTACTAATGAGCTTTTCTTAGTAACTAATATTGATTTAGAGTTTGCACCCGAGTCAATTGAAACGGTAGTCGTAAATGCCCTCTCTGATGACGAGAAAATAGCATCATGGGAGCTTAAACAGCTACCTTATGAACACCCTAAATATTATGATCCTGTTACATTTGAAACTAATTGGTCTTCACATGCCTGTATTTTAATTAGGCGTTCAGCATATGTAGAGGTCGGTGGGTATGAAGAACGAATATTCATGTATGGTGAAGATGTTGAATTATCTTATCGTTTCCGATCCTATGGATATTCATTGAAATATGTGCCTTCTGCATTTGTATACCATTATACCTATGATGAGGTGAACCAAGTTAAACCTATACAGTTCTCAGGTAGCACACTTGCAAATGCATATCTGCGTTTAAGATATGGTAATACCACAGATAAGTTAGTAGGGCTGGCACTACAGGTTGCTTTACTAGTGAGAGGCGGGGGCTTTGAGGGCAGCCGTAAACTGGTGGTAAACAATCTAAAGTTGATATTCAAGAATGCGAATTATTTTGTATCTACAGCAAATAAAAATTCGCAAGTTAACTTTCCATTCAGATATTTTGATTATGAACTGATTAGAGATGGTGCTTTTTATGAGGTAAGTACTCCGATAAGCACACACGAGCAACCTTTAGTGACAATTATTACACGCACCTATCAGGGACGAGAGTTTTGGCTAAAAGAATGCATAGCTTCTGTCATTAACCAAACTTACTCAAATATTCAGCATATAATCGTTGAAGATGGTGGCGATACTCATAGCTCCCTTGTTTCTAAAGCCAAGCAATCCTATGGCCCAGACTATAATGTTGAGTTTTATGGTTTTGAAAAGAAGGGCCGATCATACACTGGTAACCAAGGACTAGCTAAGGCGAGAGGGGAATATTGTTTATTCTTAGATGATGATGATTTAATTTTCCCAGATCATATAGAGGTTTTGGTTAATGAGATTCTCAGTAACCCTAAAGTTTCGGCTACGTATTCATTAGCTTGGGATGCACACACGGAAGTTAATAAAGAAGCACGCTGCTATCAAGAGCATGTTTTTGAAACGCTGCCTCTCTTTTACCAAGAGTTTGATTATAAAACTCTTCTTGATCATAACTATATACCAATCCAGTCAATTTTGTTTAAGAAAGACTTATATGAACAACATGGTGGATTTGAAGAAGATATGGATCAGCTTGAAGATTGGAACCTATGGACTTGCTATGCATCTGATGCGCAGTTTAAGTTTGTCGAGAAAACAACATCTCTTTTTAGAACTCCAGCCGACCAAGCAGAACGTCTCCGCAGAGCTAGCTTACTGAATAAAGCATTTCCTGATGCGATAAAAAGACAAAAAGTGAAGTTATAATAATGACTAGATTATCAGCACATTTAAATAGTAGAGATAATAACTTTAACCTTATTAGGATGTTATCTGCAATTGCAGTAATTTTTAGTCATAGCTTTATTTTAGCAATGGGCCCTCAAAATGGAGCTGATCCATTGGCTCGATTTATTGGAATGCCAATTTCAGCTCTTGCAGTGAATATATTTTTTATTACTAGTGGGATGTTGGTGACTAAAAGCTTAGTTGATAGGAAAAGTATCACTTTCTTCTTAGTTGCTCGTGGAGTAAGGATCTTTCCAGGTCTTATTATTGCAGTTTTATTTTCAACTTATATTGTTGGTGCGGTAACGACAGAATTGAATCTATTTGATTATATTCTACATAGTGATACCTTTAGTTTTGTAAAGCGCAATATTTGGCTTTTTGATAATGTTATTCAGTATTCACTTCCTGGAGTTTTTGAACATACACCATACAAATATGCTGTAAATGGATCATTGTGGACACTTCCTTGGGAGATCTACTCATACATATCAGTATTATTAATCTACATAGTACTTAAAAAGCACTCTAATATTGGCTTCTTTATTTCGGCTAGTTTTTTGTTCTTGCTATACTTTAATGGGATATATAGGCTTGTAGATATTGAAATAATTAGTCCTGTCTATCTAAAATTGCTTGTTATGTTTTATTCTGGGGTTTTATTTTATCTTCTAAGAGATAAGATATTAATCTCATGGTTCATTCTTGTATTAAGCATTGTTCTTTACTATTTAGTTAATGATTATAAGTTCTCTAAAGTTTTGTTCCCAATCTTTATCACTTATTGGACTGTTTGTTTTGCCTACTTAATTAAGGGAGGAGTTCTTAGATATAATAAGCTTGGCGACTTGTCATATGGTACTTATATCTATGCATTTCCTGTTCAGCAAGCTTTGGTTTATTACTTTTTGCCAAGTGGTTGGATTCTTTTTTGGACTTCAACAGCAGTTACATTAATCTTTGCATACATTTCATGGCACTATATTGAGAAGAAAGCATTAGCACATCGTGACAGGTGTATTATTCTTGTCGAAAATGTGGCTCTTAAAGTATCTTCTTGGTTTCTAAACCTCAAGGGGAATAAATAGTGCGCGTTGAATCACTTACTTTTTTCCGGTTTATTGCAGCATGTTTGGTGGTGATTTTCCATTATGGTTCAGGGACTCTCTTCAAAGAATCTTTAGGAAAATTTGGGAATATGGGACCAATTATGGTCACTTTCTTTTTCACTCTTTCTGGATTTGTTTTAGCAATCGCTTACTATAAAAGGTCCACCTCATCTCTCTTGTCCTTTTATTTTGCACGTATAGCAAGGATTGCTCCTATTTATCTTTTAGCCCTTTTATTAACCTGGCTGTTTTTTGATGGTGTAGGTTGGGGGCCAAATGATAGTTTAGGTTTATTTCTGAATATTACATGGCTACAAGCTTGGTTTCCTTCATACGCATTATCATACAATGCTCCAGGCTGGTCTCTTTCCGTTGAAATGTTTTTTTATGCTAGTTTTCCTTTCATTTTTTGGCGGTTAGTTAATCTCAGTATCAAACAGTTAATAACTATTTCTTTTGTTTTATATATAGTAACTCAATTTATATTAAGCCAGTTATTAGAAATTCAACTTTCCAATATCGCTATCTCGGCTTCTGAACTTCCCCTTCGAGAGCTAATATTTTATTTCCCTCTATCTCACTATTGCAGTTTCTTTTTTGGTTTATGCTCTGGTGTTATATTTATGAGAAATAACAAAACAGTGAATAATAATCTGTTTTCATTATTAACTTTCACTATATCAACAGCTTTAATGATATATGTTCTATATGATGGCCGCAGTCTTAATAAACTATTCGATATAACTTTAGCTTATGGGAGTAGTTTTTATTCAATATTTTTTGCACTATACATCTATATGGTGGCATCAAACTCTTGCATCATAACACAATGGTTGTCTAAGCGACCTTTTGTTGTCCTAGGAGAGGCTAGTTACTCATTATATATATTACAAATGCCAGTGTATTTAATTATGGAGAAGTTTTTCTTTGATCTTGTTGGAAGTGATTTAACTATTAGATTCTTCTTGTATTTTTGTTTCTTATTATTATTTTCCCTCATATCATGGAAATTTTTTGAAGCTCCAATGAGAACGCTTATTTTGAGGTTTACTAATAAAAATAGTATTTAAATAGGGATGTCATAAATGCTATTGCTGTACCTTGATAGGTTGAATTTTAACTAAGATGGCAATTGTTAAGATTGTTTGGGTAAACTGAGAAATGATATACAGAAAAGAATTAGATGGATTACGTGCTTTAGCCGTAATTGCAGTGATTATTTACCATGCTAACTTAGAAGTATTTGGACTTAAGGTCATTCAAGGTGGTTTTTTTGGTGTTGATGTATTCTTTGTTCTTTCAGGTTATTTGATTACATCTATAATCCGTAGTCAGATGGAGCAAGAAGAGTTTTCGTTTCGTGATTTTTACTGGCGAAGAGCTAAGCGAATACTGCCTGCATATATCATTATGCTCTTAGTTACATCTATATTTGCTTTTTTTATTTTGTTACCAAGTCAATTAACTACTTATATTGAGTCGTTACGATCTGCATTATACTTTGGTTCAAATCATTATTTCTATACGCAAGATAGCTATACGTCGATAGCAAGTATTTATCGTCCCTTGCTTCATACCTGGAGCTTATCTGTTGAATGGCAGTTTTATATAGTTTTCCCTTTTTTGGTATGGGGGTTGAATAAGGTTTGCTCTAAATACTTATTTATTTTTCTTCTGTTTTTTGCTCTGTTATCATTACAATTATCAAGATATATTGTAGATATAGACCCTGATATGGCCTTCTATTTCCTTATCACTAGGGCATGGGAGTTGATTTTGGGTGGTTTAATTACTTTTTATAGAACGTCACAGTTTGATACATTAATTAAAGAAAGATTGTCTTCTTTTATATATAGATGTTTGCCAGTTTTTGGAATATTGCTTGTCATCTTCTCGATGATATTTATTAGTCATAATGTCAAGCACCCATCATTTGTTACTTTACTTCCTGTAGTAGGTACTTGTCTATTTATTATGTTTTATGACAAAACTAGTGTCGCCATTAGTATTTTTTCTTTAAAGCCAGTTGTTAATGTTGGCTTGATTTCCTATTCATTGTATTTATGGCATCAACCAATTTTTGTTTTCTTTAGGTTAATAGAAACACCATCTTTTAGAATAGAACACTTTGTGCTTTTGATGTTGATTACATTATTAATTTCTTATGCATCATATCAATTTATTGAAATTAGTTTTAGGCGTAAGCTTTCTTTTAAGGTATTGCTAGCGTTTATGGGTTCCTCTGTCCTATTCTTTTCTTTATATTCAATAGGGGTAAGTGGTTATATTGATAAATTTAGTACAAAACCAATAGCTATTGCTTCAATGGAGGCAAATAATAGAAATCCATACAAGTGTATGGTTAATGGTAAGGTTAAGTTAAATGATTTAACATATTGTTATATCGGCCAACAAGATAATATTAAAGCTATTATTGTTGGTGATAGTCATGCTGAAGCGTTAACGACATCCATATCAAGTCTCTTGGATCTGGATCGTGATGGAGTGTTAGCCTTTACAAGGGCTTCATGCCCATTCATCCTAAACGCTAAAAATAATCGGAATGGAGACGCATGCTATTATGAGAACTTTCTAAGGTTAGAAAGGATTCAACAAGAATTCCCTAATATTCCAGTATTTATTGTGGCGAGATGGGGGGCTTATCTCTATGGTCAATCAGATCCAGAACGAATAATTGATGATAACCACCCATCGATGTACTTTGGAAATAATGAACAGATTGAAATTAAACAGTTAGAGTCACTATTTCAAGAAAACTTAAAAAAGACACTGTGTGAAGCCAAGAAAAGCTCTCCTGTTTTTATTACACAGCCAGTCCCTGAAATGAGAAGAAATATACCAAAGGTTATGTCATCAGATCTCTCGCAAGGGAAGTATGGCTTAGATTACTCAATAGACATAAGATTGTATTTTCAAAGAAATAATATTTTAAGAAGTATGATTTCTAGTGCTTCAGATTCATGTGGTGTTACAGTTATTGATCCTATTAAAGTTCTTTGTCGGGATGGTCGGTGTATGGCAGAGATTGATGGTAGACCTATTTACTTTGATGGTGACCATTTAAGTGAATTTGGCAATAAACTATTGAGTCCGCTATTTAAGCAATACTTAAATAATTAATTAACTTTAAGGTTGGTAATGTTTTGGTTGGTAGAAATAACGATTAGTGCATTTTCCTTTTTTATTAAGTTTTGAAGTATCTAATATAGCTCTTTAGGTAGTGAAGAAAGGTTTTAGAAAAAATACTTCTATTTGCATGTTGCGCAAAATGCGTTGCTTTATATTCAGGGTAATAAGTAACTTTATAATCTAGTAAGTTGAGAGCTCTCTTACAAATGTCAACATCTTCAAAGTACATGAAATATCTTTCATCAAACCCTTTTAATTTTTTATACACTTGAGTAGAAAATAGTAAGAAAGAGCCAGCTGCCCAATCAACAGTAGTTGGTTGGGTTATTGTTTTCTTATTGTAGTGATCATTCCTTTTTATTTTCAGTAGGGTCTTTATTGGATTTAGAACTGAAGGAAACCGTCTAATAGAGTTATCGTAGAGTGTCATTTCTCGATTACGGAACAAGTTGATAGTTGCTACTTTTGTTCGAGAGTTTATAACTGCTTCATACAGTTGATCGATAGTTTCACATGTAACTTCTACATCAGGGTTGAGCACTAAAAAGTAGTCGCTATCAGTCATATTTAATTGGTCTGTACAAAGCTCAAACACTTCGTTATTGTTCGCCCCAAATCCTTTTTTTTCCACGCCTTGTATCAAGTGTATACCTGCTTCAGCACAATAACTGTTTAA
This sequence comes from Vibrio sp. TBV020, assembly GCF_046056895.1. NCBI lineage: Bacteria > Pseudomonadati > Pseudomonadota > Gammaproteobacteria > Vibrionales > Vibrionaceae > Vibrio > Vibrio sp. TBV020. The sequence continues at coordinate 361,356 of NZ_JBEEAQ010000003.1, forward strand.
TTCAACGGAGGCTACGGTGTTTGATTTGATCACAACATGGTGTATTTTTGCTAAATTTTTTAATGTTGGGTTTTTGCAGATCATTTCATCGTGGTTATGATTCACAACTGATATATATAGACTCATTACTATTCCTGTTCTGTTGGAGTGTAGCCTGTAGGCGCTGTTAACAAAATGGTTTTTATCTGACTTGTATCAAAGTCATGGCAACACTTGTCGAGTTTATGAAGTAATTTATCCATCTCTAACCAACTTAGACTCTCTTCTTGTGCTGTCATAATTTTTTGATGTCCAGTCCCTTCAACATTTTCTCCAATTAGAAGTTCTTCATAGAGTTTTTCGCCAGGCCTCAGTCCAGTAAACTTAATCTCGATATCTCCATCATCTGACTTAGCTTCTTTCGCTTCTGACATTCCCATTAAGTGAATCATTCGCTGAGCTAAGTCCAAAATTTTAACTGGCTCGCCCATGTCTAAGACAAAAACTTGTCCATTATGACCTAAGGCCCCTGCTTGAATGACTAATTGAGCAGCTTCTGGGATAAGCATGAAGTATCGAATGATATCTGGGTGAGTGACCGTTACAGGGCCCCCCGAACGAATCTGCTTTTTAAATAGTGGAACTACAGAACCTGATGAACCGAGGACATTACCAAAGCGGACCATCGTAAATGTAGTTTTTGAATGCTCTTCTGCTAAAGCTTGTAGTACTAGCTCCGCAAGCCTTTTACTCGCCCCCATGACATTTGTTGGGCGAACAGCCTTATCGGTAGAGATAAGCGTAAAGTTCTTAACACGCGCATTAATAGCAGCTTTTGCACAAGCTAACGTGCCAAAGACATTATTTCGGATCCCTTCGACAACGTTGTCTTCGACTAAAGGCACATGTTTATATGCTGCTGCATGGTAAAGAGTATCAACACCATGTGCTGACAAGAGCTTTTCTAGTCTATTCTGACGTTGGACTGAGCCTAAAGCTGCAATTATATTTGTCTCAACTTTCAGGGCCGCTTTGCTGGCATTCAGTTCCTGGTTGATTTGATAAAGGTTATACTCATTTAGCTCAAACAAAACCAACGTTTTAGGGTTTTGAGTTAAAATTTGGCGGCAAAGCTCTGAGCCTATTGAGCCTCCCGCACCTGTGACCATTACACTTTTTCCAACTATGTTTTTTGATAGTAATTCTTGGTCTGGCTCAACTGGCGCTCTGCCTAAAAGATCAGCAATATCTAAATCTTTTACTTCTGTTGCGCTCGCTCGTCCTGCGGCAATATCTTCCACTGAAGGTACAGATTGTACTTCAATTGGCCAGTTAGATAGCTTTTCCACCAGCCTTAATCGCTTCCCTTTATTGATATTGTTGATTGCTAGTAACAATTTGACTGGCTGATAAAGAGATTGAAGATGCTCGAACTCATTCGGGTGATATACACGAATCCCAAACAGGACTTGCCCTGCTTTTGTTGGATCATCATCAAGTAGGGCGACAGGGTGATACTCATCTCCTTGTATTAGAGCGTAAGCGAGATCCCTTCCGGTCGCACCTGCCCCGTAAATTAATACGTTTGGTTTTTGGCGTTTGTAGTAATGATAATAGATGCTTCGTACAAGGATACGAGGTCCACCTAGGGTTAAGATTGCCAGCCCGGCATAGATAAACGGCACGCTTCTAGGTATGAATGAGTGAAAAAAGAAACCACTCAGAGCAAGTGTAAGTGCTGATAAGAATACACCTAAAAATATGTGTCCGACAGCAGGCAGCATCATATATCTAAGCACGGCTCTATACATCCCGAGCTTAATAAAGCTGTAAATTGTAACGAATAGCGTTACTAGCAGACTAAAGACCTCATCTAAGCCTACATGAAAACTAGCAGCTCCGAGTCTAAGTGCTATGGCAAGGTACAACGAAAACAGGACTGCGATGATGTCATAACCAATACTGATTAATCGTTTGTTTTTTCTATTTGCGTTTAGAAGAAGCCGGATCGGAGTGAACATATATGTAACTATAGCCAGTGAGTGATTATCTTATGTTATTGTCGCCCGTATTTTAGAAAGCTTTAATGTTAATAGCTAGAAGAAAACGGTATCATTTTCATCAAATATGAATGCAAATGTGTTAAGTGCGAAGAGAGTACGTATTGAAACTATTAGTCACAGGTAGTTCGGGGTTTGTTGGGCGTCAACTTACTAAACAATGTGCCCTGAACGGATGGGAAGTATGCTCTGTTTCTAGGGCCAGAACTCAAGAGAGTCTTTGTCCAAGCACTTTTGTTGTAGATAGTATTGATGGTGCTACTGATTGGCACAGCGCATTCGTAGGTATTGACTGTGTTGTCCACTGCGCAGCCCGTGTTCATCAAATGAAAGAGTCTAAAGCAGAAGCGATAAAGGCTTATAGAGAAACCAATACAGAAGGGACGTTAAATCTTGCTAGACAAGCAGCTCAAGCGGGTGTTAAACGTTTTGTTTTCGTCAGTTCAATTAAAGTCAATGGTGAGTTTTCCAATCCCAAACAACCATTTCTCCCTGATTCGACATACGTACCAGCTAACCCCTATGGATTAAGCAAGTATGAAGCCGAGGTTCAACTTCGCCAATTAGCCAAAGAGACAGGTCTTGAGGTAGTAATTATTCGTCCTCCTTTGGTTTACGGACCAGAAGTAAAAGCTAACTTTTTGTCTATGATGCGTTGGATGGATAAAGGGGTTCCGCTTCCGTTAGGAGCGATTCATAACAGTCGAAGTGTTGTATATCTTGATAATTTGGTTGATCTTCTTCTTACGTGTTGTCGCCACCCTAAAGCAGCTGGTGAGGTATTCTTAGTCTCGGATGATAACGATATATCTACAACTCAATTACTAAACACAGTTGCTTCTGCAATGGGGAAAAGCGCTCGATTATTGCCTATTCCTATGTCATTGATAACATTTTCTGCCAAGCTTATTGGTAAGCCTCAGCTATCGCAAAGATTATGTGGTAGCCTTCAGGCTGATATAACCAAGACAAAAACTTTGCTGGAGTGGGTTCCCCCCGTTTCATTTGAAGAAGGCATCCAAAAAACAGTTGATGCTTACCTACAAACTAAATAGTTTTTTCATTAGTACCTTTAGAGTCCCATCGGAGATAGTTTTGATCCGTACATTAGATTTTTTATTTGCTTTATTCGGCCTTCTGTTTCTTTGGCCGGTATTTATCGTCATTTGTGTATTGGGTTACTTCGATACAGGAGCTCCTGTTTTTAGACAAGTCCGTGTAGGTAGGGACCAACAGCCGTTTACTCTCGTGAAATTCCGCACAATGCCAATAGAAACTAAATCTGTAGCTACACACCTTGTTGGTGCTAGCTCCGTAACTAAACTTGGTGCGTTTCTCCGCAAAACAAAGCTAGATGAGCTCCCTCAATTGTGGAATGTGCTTAAAGGAGAAATGAGCTTAGTAGGGCCCCGTCCATGTTTGTTCAACCAAGAGGAGCTAATTTCAGAGCGAGAGAGCCGAGGAGTCTTTAATGTGCGTCCTGGAATAACAGGTTTAGCACAGGTTAATGAAATCGATATGTCGACCCCAAAAACATTAGCGGAATGGGATCAACGTATGATCCAGTCAATGACGACAAAGCACTACTTCATCTATATTGTTCAAACGGTGTTAGGTAAAGGGGCTGGGGATAGGGTTTAAAGTGAAACACTTACTCCAATTATTCCGTTATGTCTTTTTTGATGCTCATTATTTTGTTGCGGCTAGTGGCCAGCTAATAGGGAAAGCTCTATCAGTTGGAATGGGGGTATTGATTGCTCGGAGTTTGGGGCCAGAACAGTTCGGTCAATACAGTTTTTATTTAGCACTAGCGTCCATGGGTATTTTATTCATTTCTTTGGGGTTACCTACATTCGCTACGAAGCAATCCGCCATTTTTTCTAAACCTCTTCAACCTGCACGCTTAAAAGGGGTGGTTGTTTGGGGCACCTTATGGGTTGTGGCGTTATTTCTACTGTTGTTGATATGTGCATCTGTCGTTTTGGCTTTGTATATTGAACACGTTGATGAGCTTTTAATGCCTTTCGTAATAATATGTATTGTTACTATCAGTAAAGCCATATCAAATGTATATGGTGGGGTATTAATAGGTCTAAATCATCCTTTTCAAGCTACTTTAGGCCCCTTCATCATTTACCCATCTATTTGTATCTTTTTTACTCTTATCTACTCTTATTGCGTACCTAACTTGAATGCCAATTCAATGCTTATGGGTAGCGGTATTGCCGCACTTTTTGCCGCTACTTCATCTGCGCTAGTGTTGAGACAGTGCCTTCAGAATAAAGTAAAAAATGTTCAACCAAAATTAGAGCCTCTTGGATGGACGAAACAGCTGGGTCCGTTTGCTACTATTATGATTTTATCAACACTCAATACAGAATTAGGGGGAGTTCTACTTGGGTTTTTAGCCCCTCCAGAAGAGCTAGGCTTTTATAAAGTTGCTATCCAAGCTATAACAGTCATTACTTTAATCTTTTCAACATCAGCTTCGGTATATTCCCCGAAAATTGCTCAGTTATATTCAGATAATAATTACGCTGACACTCAAAAAGTACTGACTCATAGTGCAAATCATGCCTTCCTTTGCTCTTTACCTGTTGTGATTGTATTTTATTTTTTTGGTTCTGACTTATTGGCTTTCCTTTTTGGAGATGTTTATACAAAAGCTTACGCCATGCTATTAATACTACTAGTTGGTCAAGTCGTGAGAATTTGTATGGGTAATGTGGGGCCTGCTTTACATATGACAGGGCATGAAAAGCAGTCAGTACTGGTATTAGCTATTACAGTTTTGGTTTTGTTTGTTACGTTGGTAGCTTTTATACCCCGTTGGTATGGAGTGGGAGCTGCATGGGCAGTTACTTTTAGCACAATAACTTGGAGCGGAGGGATGGCTATTGTTTTGTTCCGAAAGACAGGGCTTGTTGCTTGTATCAAACCTAATTTCTTGGCTTTAGGAAGGCGGGTGTGAAGTTTAACTATAAGGGAAGAATCATCACTTTAATGGGGTATTCAAAGGATGACCATATTTATAGAACGATTGTGAATACAAAAAGTTTCTATGAGGTGGAGTTACTAGAATACATAATCAAGGTAATGAAAAATAGAGCTCCTGAAAGTATAGTTTGCGTTGATGTCGGCGCAAATATAGGAAATCATAGCGTATTCTTAGGCTCATTTATTAGTGAGCATGTAGTTGCCGTTGAGCCTAATCCCGATGTGCTGCCGCTACTCAAATGTAATTTAGAAATTAATGCCATTTCACACACTCTTTTTCCTGTCGCACTTGGAGAGAGCGAGGGCTTTGGTGAACTAACCATACCATTGGATGAAAATATAGGCTCAGCAAGATTGAATGAGTTAGAGCAGGGAACGGTTCCTATTACTAGCTTTGATACACTATTTACAGACTGGAAGTTGAGCCATCCAGAATTTAAGTTAGCGATAATTAAAATTGATGTTGAAGGTATGGAGTTGAAAGTGTTAAAGGGGGCTGTTAATACACTAATATCAGAAAGACCGGAGTTGTTTATAGAAGCAGCTTCGAGATACGACTATTTTAAGTTAGCCAAACACTTAGGAAGTTTAGGGTATTATCCAATTAGCTGCTGGGGTGCTACACCGATGTACCATTTTAGCTGCCGTTCTAGTGTTGAAAACATTAAAATGAAAGGATACGCGTTGGAAAGGAAAGCCATAAATGTATTTCATAAGCTACGTAATAGGCTAGGGTTGTAATGATCGTTGAGCGTATAAAGATTAATTGGCTTAAAATGATTAGTAAAACTAAAGAGGCTGTAAAGCGAAAGCGGTTATTGGGCAAAATGAAAGAAAGTTGTTGGCACTCAGATATACCTATCTGTGATCCTAACTCACACAGCCAAATCATTGTTAGCCTTACAACCTACTCTAGTCGTATAAATAGCGCCTATGTAGCAATTGAGTCAATCGCTTATCAGTCAGTGAAAGCTGAATCTGTCATTCTATGGCTAGATCAGGATGAATTTGATGCTAGTACCTTACCTGAGACGATCAAAAGGCAGATGATACGTGGGCTACAGGTTCGCTTCGTTCCGAACTTTGGTTCTTACAAGAAGCTATTTCCAGCTGTTGAAGCCTTTCCTGAGAAGCATATCGTTACCATTGATGACGATATTATATACCCAGAAGCGATGCTCGCTGATCTACTAAAGCAGCATCAGGCTTATCCAAAATCAATTATTGCATGTCGAGCGCACGCAATAACGCGAAATTCAGAGGGTATTCCGACTTGTTATCACCATTGGCGAAAGGAGGTATCAGAGCATTGTGGAGAGAATACTTTTGTTACGACTGGAGGTGGTACTTTTTTCCCTGCGGACGAGTCTAGGCTGTGGTTTGTTAATAAAGAGCTAGCCATGACTTTGTGCCCAAATGCGGATGATGTTTGGGTTAACTATATCGCTAAGTTACATAGTATAGAAGTTCGCAAGCTTGAGAGTGCATACTCTTATCGAGAACGGTTTACTTTTCTAACTCACAAAAATAATCTAGAACTCAAAACGGTGAATGTGTTAGGGGGCCTGAATGACAAATACTTGCATAATATGTTTCAGTATTTTGGTTTTCACCTGTGAGCCTAGTGAGAGCTCATGATACCGACGTTACTGACAATTGTTATTCCATATCACAATAATGAGAATGGTATACGTCGATTGCTGGATAGCATAAACGTAAGCGATAATACAGGTGTTGAAGTTATAGTTGTCAACGACAATAGTGAATCAATTGAAGAGCTGCTGCTAGAGTATCCTACAATAGATTTACGCTACATGGAGCTAAGCGTCAGCCAAAGGTGGGCTGGCGCAGCTCGCAATAAAGGGCTTAGTGGAGCTAAAGGCCGTTATGTTCTTTTTGCCGATGATGATGACTATCTGCTACCTGGGTGGTATGAAGTACTTTCTAACTATCTCGATAAAGATATAGATATTGTTTTTTTTGCTCCTATGAGTACCAACGAGCATGCCGAACCAGCGTATAGGCATCTTCCCTATCAATATTTGGTTGTTAGCCACGGGGACGATCCCATGCGGATCCGATATCGATTTCATGTCCCTTGGAGCAAGCTTTATAGAAGAGGTTATTTACAAAAGAAGCAGTTAAAGTTTGATGAAATCCATGTGTCTAATGACGTGATGTTCTCCTTATATGCTAGTCATTTTGCTAGAAAGATCTGTGTGGATCGCAGAAGCTTTTACTGTGTAGTAGATAGAATGGATAGCTTAACCAAAAAAACGTCAGAAGAAGCCCTTGATACTCGCTTTGAAACCGCATTGAGATTCAATCATTTTATTGAACAGCAAGGTGGGCAGTATAAGCTCGCGCTGATTCCCCATATTTATAGGGCATTTATGTTCTCTTTTGAGAAAGGGTGGGAACGTTTGCTATGTTGCCTGAAAATGAGACAAAAGATTTTTTTCTCTTTGAATGAGTTATATTACTTAACCAAACGAAGCTTGATGTCCAAATGATAGTGAACAGTCTAGTATCCATTGTAACTCCCCACTATAACAATCTAAGAAATTTAAAGCAGACGTTGGAGTCGGTTGCTCAGCAAACGTACCTTAACTATGAGCATATAATTATCGATGACTGCTCATCTTTGGTTGAGTCTGATGCGCTTAAATCGTTAATTACTGGCTTTCCTAAAACATTATTTATCACATTAGAGAGTAACTCCGGTGCCGCGATTGCCAGAAATGAAGGCATTAAACATGCGTCAGGACGATATATCGCTTTTCTCGATGCCGATGATGTGTGGGCGCCAACTAAACTGAGTCGACAGGTTACATTTATGCAGGAACATAATCTTGATTTATGTTATTCCGCCTATAAAGTGATCGATCAACATGGCGCGGTGACGAGTCAACGCAGTGCTCCCTCTACTGTTACTTATGAAAGTCTATTGAAATGTAACGAAATAGGTTGTTTGACCGCTATTTATGATACTGAGAGATTAGGTAAAGTTTTTATGCCTGAACTGCGCAAGAGGCAAGACTTGGCGTTTTGGCTAAAACTCATGAAGTTAGGCGCTAAGTCTGGTGGGATGCCTGAGTCACTCGCTTATTATAGAGTAGGTGACAACTCTCTCTCATCGAATAAATGCAAAGTTTTACCCTATCAGTGGGCAGTCTATAGGGAGTGCGAACAATTGAATATCTTTCAATCGGCCTATTACTTTGCGTTTTATGCTTGGAATGGAGTATCACGTCACTATTGGTAGGTGGAATGCTACGCCCCTTTACGTTGTAAGATGATTTTTAGCGTTTTTATCGCGATATATATATCCAACTCTAGGGATAGGTGCTTGATGTAATACAGATCGTAAGAGAGTTTGTGCTTAGTACTTTGAAGAGAATCGGTATAGCCTTGCTCTATCTGTGCCCAGCCAGTAATTCCGGGTTTTACAATGTGGCGATAGTTGTAAAAAGGTATTTCTCGTTGGTATTGCTCTACAAAAAATGATTGTTCTGGCCTTGGTCCGATAATAGACATCTCATCTTTTAACACGTTGAGCAGTTGTGGTAATTCATCTAACCTTGATTGACGCAGCCAACGCCCTAGGCGACTTATTCTGTTGTGCTCTGAGGTGGCGAAGTTAGCCTTACTATCTTCTTTGCTTTCCATGGTTCGAAACTTGTAGATATTAAATCGCGTAGCGTTTCTTCCTACTCTTTCTTGGCGGAACAAAATAGATTCTGATGGAAGGTTGAGTTTTACGAGCAGAGCGGTAATGAGTAATACAGGTAAAATAATAGGAGCTAAGCTGATGATGAGCAGTTTTTCGACTATCGAGCGGAATTTTAGGTAGCGAATATTAGGCGATAAAACTTCAATCGTGTTTTGTGTCAAATGGGTTGTAGATACTTGTTTATCGAGTCGCTCTTTTAATAGATGTGAGTGATAGACTGGTATATTACTTAGGCTGCAATCTGCTAAAAAACGCTCTTCCTCCCCCGTAAGGGGTCTGTGCAGGTTAACCAGCACACCATGTATAATGTCTTTAATTTGTGTTCGATCGTTTATCTGTGTCAATTCTAAGTTGTGGTATTGGCCAAATTGCTCAGCCCTAACATTACTGAGATAAAACAGCTTTGCTTTCATTCGCTGACAGCATACAAAGTGAAAAGCTGAAAACCATATAAAAGATAGGATTAACCCTAGAGTGAGTGCTGTTCTAGAGTAATCGACACGCAGCATTGCGATGGTGACTAATGCAATACAGTAGCTGCTGAGAACAGTAGGGAGTATTTGATAGCGCTGTGTTTTTAATATTCTTGGCCTTGGTTGTGGGCTAAACCACCATGTAGAAAAAAAGCAGAGTGTGACGGCACAAACACTGTATAAAATCGAGTTCGGGAGTGCTGGGTAAAAGGTTGCGGTCCATAGAGCTATAATGAACAGAATGCACGTTAGTCCAATAGTATGCAGTTTTATTTGTTTATCGAGCTTCATTTGATTTGCAGGCTTTTAGTCAGTGTTCATACGTTATCACACTCCTCCAACCTGTTGCTATGTTACTCTCATAAGTAATTTGGCGCATAAGATATTAATAAAGGGAAAAGAGTGAAAAAAATTGCTGTAGTCGGGTCGGGGTATGTTGGCCTCTCTATTGCCCTACTCTTAGATAAGTCTAATTGGGTTACTGTCTATGATATTTCGACAGTAAGAGTGGAACAGCTAAAAGCAAAACAAAGCCCGTTTCATGACCCCCTTGTTCAACAATATTTGGACGATGCGACCCTTAGCTTTACTACTAATCCATATTCTGCACTATCTGATGCGGAGGTAGTGATTGTAGCGACGCCTACCGACTATAACCATGAAACGTTTCAATTTGATACATCGTCTATTGAGCAGGTTGTTCGACAAGTTAAGAGTGTTAATCAAAGTGCCACAATCGTTATTAAATCAACGGTACCTGTTGGCTACACAGAGCGACTAAACAACGAATTTAATTGCCAGAATATCCTCTTTTCTCCAGAATTTTTGCGTGAGGGCTCCTCGCTACATGACAGTTTATTCCCATCTAGGATTATTGTAGGTGATCAAGGTCCTGATGGAGAATTTGTCGCGCAACTGTTTGCAAGTGCGTGTGCTCAAGAGAATCCTAGAATTCAACTAATGTCTTCTTCTGAGGCTGAAGCAGTAAAGCTTTTTTCAAATACGTATTTAGCTATGAGAGTAGCATTTTTTAATGAATTGGATACCTTTGCTGAACAAACGGGTTTAGATAGCCGAAGAATTATTAACGGTGTAGGTGAAGACCTGCGGATTGGTAATCATTATAACAACCCTTCATTTGGTTATGGTGGTTACTGTTTGCCTAAAGATACCAAGCAGCTGTTATCGAGTTACCGTGACGTACCCAATGATTTGATTCAAGCGATTGTAAAATCGAACGCGACACGGAAAGACTTTATTGTTGACTCGATACTTAGTAGTCAACCTAAGGTTGTAGGAGTTTATCGGCTGATAATGAAAACGGACTCAGACAATTTTCGCTCTTCTTCGATGATTGGGGTTATTGAGCGCCTTATTGCCAAAGGGGTATCGATACGATTGTATGAACCATTGTTGACAGAGTCATTCTGGCCAGAAGTGATGCTTATTGATGAACTTGAGCAATTTAAGCAAGAGTCGAACGTTATCGTAGCTAATCGTATATGTGAAAAGCTGAGCGATGTGAGTGACAAAGTTTATAGCCGAGATTTATTCGGTAACGGTTAGTTATCGCGATTCAATAAAAAAGCGAGGGAATACTCCTCGCTTTTTTATTACAAAATCTGCTTCAAAACCCGATCCGCTTTCACTCGCGTTATCTTGCGCATCAGCTTTTGCACTGCATCGGGATAGTCTTCAAATTTCTCTAATTGTCGGTAAGTACAGATTAGATCTGTATGCTGAAGAATGTTTTCCACCTCTTTCTCGAACTGAGGAGTTAGATGATGATAGTTATCTTGAATGAAGATAGCGTTTTCTAAGTCCAACTTCCAAGCGCGTGGATTGAGGTTGTTACCTGTAATCAGCATATAGCGCTTGTCGACCCAAATCCCCTTTAAGTGGAAGCTATTTTCTTCATGCTTCCAAAGGTGAATAGATAGTTTGCGGCTAGCAATATTAGCTTCATTCGCTTTAGCAAATTGGCGCAAGTTGCGTTCATATAGGTAAGGCAGACCGCCAATCGTTCTGAAATCTTCTTCTGGAGAGATATAGAAGTCGTTTGCCGTTTTATCACCGACAACAATCGTTACTTTTACGCCACGTTTGATCGCTTTCTTTACTTCTTTTGCCACACTCCGTGGGAAGTTAAAGTAAGGCGTACAAATGAAAATCTCATCTTTAGCTTGAGCAAGTAATTGATTGATTCCTTGATTTAGTTTGTTGCGTTTCTTACCGACGCCAACAATCGGGGTTACCGCTACTTCATCGGCAGAAACTTCTTGAGATTCAAATTTGTAATTCGACTTGGCTAACGATGCGCGTAGCTGACGAATTTGCGCTTTGATCTCTTTCGTTTCAGGTTTACTCGGACATGCTAAGTCGTTTACCGCAGGATGAGCTATCATTTCAGATTGAATGAACTCAACCATACTGTCTGCCAGCGCTTTGTTGTTTAGCATATGGTAGCGGTCAAAGCGGTAACGGTCTTTATAGTTTAGGTAGATATTATTTAAGCTTGCGCCGCTATAGATAACTTGATCATCAACAATAAAGCCTTTGAGGTGCAGTACGCCAAATACTTCACGACCACGAACAGGGATGCCATAAACAGGAACCTTATGTTCGTAGTTATCAGCAAAGGATTTGTACATTGTCGCATTGGTTTCGCCAGGCTCTGCACCAATCAAACCACGTTGAGCACGGTGCCAGTCGACACAAACATTGATATCGAGTCCTGGGTTACGTTGTTTTGCATGATAAAGCTCAGTTAGGATCTCTCGACCGGCTTCATCATCTTCTAAGTAAAGGGCAACAAGATAGATTCGTTTGCTTGCTTGACGAATCGCTTCAATTAAACGAGTTCGAAAATCTCTAGCGGCGTAGAGGGTTTCAAACTGCGCTGGATCTTGCGCCAAAGTAGGAAGTTGTTCGAATAAATTCCTAGGAGTCATCATGTTGGATGGGTAACCTTTACTTGAAGTGGACAGGGATATTAGCAAAAGAACGAAAAAGTTGCGAGTGACCTACAGCTCGCTGCTAGAAGCTCGTAAACTAATTTCACCACCTATATAGCTCTCGATACCCTGTTCTGTTTCTAGTAACACAGCGCCCTGCTCATTGATGCCTTTTGCGATACCAGTAACTTCACGTGGGCCCATGATAAGTTTAATCGGGCGGCCTAAGAAATTATCTAGCCTGTTCCAGCGTTCAACAAAGCCGGACATTCCTTGCATCTCATAATCAACTAACGCGTTATGCAGGGTTTTAATCATAGATATAGCCAGTTGGTTGCGGTCGATTTCTTGGCTCTCAGCGACTTCAGAAAGGCTTGCCCATGGCTGAGTGATACCTTCAGTACTCTCAGACATCATTAAGTTCATGCCCATGCCAATTACTAAGTTTGCCGCAGCGCCAGCTTGGCCTGACATCTCGACCAAAATACCAGCCAGTTTTCTATCCTGATAATAAAGGTCATTTGGCCATTTGAGTTTTACACCTTCTAGACCAATTTCTTCCAGCGCTTCAACAATGGCGACGCCTACTACTAAGCTTAACCCCATAGCGGCTGCCATACCTGCATCTAAACGCCAAAACATCGATAGGTAGAGGTTAGAGCCAAAAGGGGAGACCCATTCTCGGCCACGGCGGCCACGTCCTTTGGCTTGATACTCCGCTAAACAGACTGAGCCTGACTCCAGATTATCGACACGGTCGAGTAAGTACTGATTGGTCGAATCTATAATAGGAATAAGCTCTACAGGTGTTGTTAGAGCTTTGCCCAATACCTCTTGGTCAAGCAACTGCATCGGTTTAGCCAGTTGGTAGCCCTTGCCTTGAACGCGGAAGATATCGACACCCCAATCCTGAATGCCTTTAATGTGTTTGCTCACGGCTGCACGAGAAACACCAAGCTGTTCACCAAGCTCTTCACCTGAGTGAAAGCCACCTTGGGATAAAGCCTTCAATATCGACAACTTTAAAGAGTGATCTTTCATTGCTGTTTCTCCAAGATATCTTGTAAGTAAGTTTCGTGCTGAGCACCCATAAAGCGAACTTCATGTTCTAGTTTTATTTGGTAACGAGCAAAGACGGTGTCTCTAACTTTTGCTGCGAGCTGCAACACATCCTCAGCTGTTGCATGATCGTGATTAACCAATACTAGTGCTTGCATTGGGTGAACTTTTGCACCGCCAACGCTCATGCCTTTCAATTGGCATTGATCAATCAACCATCCTGCAGCGATCTTCATACCGTTCTCAGCAGGATAAGCCACAATATCTGGGAACTGTGCTTTTAGTTGCTCAAAGTGTGCTAACGAAATAATAGGGTTCTTGAAAAAGCTTCCTGCATTACCGGTAATTGCCGGGTTAGGGAGTTTCTCCATACGGACTTGGCAGACTCGGTCAAATATCTGCTTTGCTTCAAGGCCCTCACAAGCCAACGATTTTAAGGGACCATACTCGATGTTTGGTTGCCAATCTTTAGCGAGCTTTAAGCCTACTGAGACAATAACCGCTTTTTGGTATAACTCATGTTTAAAAATAGAGTCGCGGTAACCAAATCGGCACTCTTCAGCGTTTAATCGTCTAGTGGTAAAAGTATCAAGGCAAAGAATATCGACATACTCGCAGACATCTTTTAACTCAACGCCATAGGCTCCGATATTCTGGATTGGAGCACTACCCGCACACCCAGGTATCAATGCTAGGTTCTCTAGCCCCGGGTAACCGCTTTCAACCGCCCATTGAACTAGGGAAGGCCAATCTTCACCACCCGATATACGCAAATGCCAGTGAGTCTCCGATTCAGTGACTTCCTTGCCAAGCAAAGCATTCACGATAACTACGCCTTGATACTTTTCTGTAAACAGCATATTGCTGCCTTTGCCGAGTACAAGCTTAGGTAGCTCCAACCAGTCAGCGTGTAAGTAGGCCTGTCTCAGTTCATCGATAGAACTGACTTCAACAAGGTAAGCACATTGCTGAGAAATAGAAAAAGTATGGTAAGGGCGTAGGTCCGCGTTGGCTGTAATTTGCATTGGTTTTATTGAGTAATCTAAACTGCGCTCATTCTACCCTAAATTAGGATTGGTGATAATGAGCGCAATGCAGATTGAACAATTGGACCCGATGAAGCTGCCTTTAGTATCAAGGTTGTACAAGTCGTTTTATTCATCAGGAAAGGCGAAAAAAGATGAGCTTACGTTTGTGGGTTACCTAGAAAATCAATTGGTTTCTGTTGTGCGCTTTAGAACGATTGAACAATGTCGTTTGCTAACGGGAATGCTTGTGGTGCCCGATTTTAGGGACAAAGGGCTAGGGCATGAACTGATGGCCTACTGCTTAGAACATGTATTAACCGAAGGGGACTATTGTTTTGCTTATCTGCACCTCGAGAACTTCTATTCTCAACATGGCTTCACGACGATTGAGCATCAAGAGCTTCCCAATGCATTGAAAAGCTTGTTTGAGCGTTATACCCGTACAAAAACTCTTGTGCCGATGAAGTACCTTTCGTCGTAGTAAGCGAATGGCAGGTAAAGCGTTTGCTTTATAAATGGCTTCGCTCATAATGTTTAGGTGACAGAGGAAGCAATATGAAAAGCACGGATAAGATCTTACAGTTAATCAAAACCAATGGGGCGGTTACGGTAAAGCAATTAGCACAAGAGTTGGCGATGACAACCATGGGGGCTCGACAACACCTCCAAACTCTTGAGTCTGAAGGCGTGCTTACATTTGAAGATCGTAAAGTGAAAGTGGGCCGCCCGACTCGACACTGGTTGCTTACATCTCAAGGACATCAGGAATTTGCAGATCGTCATGGTGAGCTTACGATTCAGGTAATTGATGCAGTTGAGAATCTATTTGGTGCCGAAGGGGTGCAAAAGGTCGCAGATGAAAGGGAAAAGCAAACCTTTCAAAACTACCTAAGCCAGTTACGTGACTGCACTGACCTAGAAACACGTCTACTAAAATTAGTCGAACTGCGTGAGCAAGAAGGCTATATAGCTGAGTTAGAGAAAACAGAGTCGGAATACATCCTGATTGAAAACCATTGCCCTATCTGTAAAGCTGCGACTCGTTGCCCTTCTCTTTGCCAATCTGAGCTGAATATATTTCAAAAGCTACTTGGTGATCGCTGCTCGATTGAGCGAACAGAACACATTGTTCAAGGCGAAAGGCGTTGTGTTTACCGAGTGTCGGTGGTGAGTTAACTTTAATAGGTGCTTTTCTTGGTCTCACTTCTGAGACTAAGTGCAATCCTAGCTGTCGTTGTTTCCATGATCTCCTATCCTTGAATGAGTTGCTGATAATTCAGTCAATGTTCCAGGGGGCCGCATGAGAACACCATTAATTAATCAAACCTTACCTTCTTTTGATGAGTTGATGGAGCTGGCACAGACTAATCCAGACGCCTTCTCTCAACTTAAACATGACATGTGTGAAGAGATGATTCTTTCTGCCTCTGAAGAGATGCAAGATAGGTTGTGGGCGCAGCAGAGCCATATCGATCGCGTTGTCAGCAATTGTAAAAACCCAAACCATGCCAATATGGTGTTAATGCGTGAACTTGTTTCGCAGATGACTAAGTTTCAAGATGTACTCGATGGTGATGTTGGAGAAGCAGGCAAGCTGCCTTTAGCAGATGTTATCTCGTTGGATGAGTGGCGTTGAGCTCTTAAAGTCCTTTTTATTTTTCAACAATACTCTCGTCAGACTGAGTCTCGTTTCCCTACATCTCTGAACCCGATCACAAAAAAACTTCCTTTGCCCCTTGGGTTTAATCAATCCGTCCCTCATATAGTTACCACAAGGCTTTGAAAGCCGTTTATCAAATCAAACATGGAACTTTTCAGGAGAGACGACCAATGAATATTCGTCCATTACACGACCGAGTTATCGTAGAGCGCCAAGAAGTTGAATCTAAGTCAGCGGGTGGCATCGTTCTAACTGGTTCTGCTGCAGAGAAATCAACTCGCGGTGTGGTACTAGCTGTAGGTAAAGGCCGCATTCTAGAAAACGGTACTGTTCTACCGTTGGACGTAAAAGTTGGCGACACGGTTATCTTCGCTGAAGGTTACGGTACTAAGACTGAAAAAATCGACGGTAAAGAAGTGCTAGTGATGTCTGAAAACGACATTATGGCGATCGTTGAGTAATAGCAATCATTGAGTAGTTTTTTGCTCAGATTCAAATACTAGTCAAAACAAAGAATTTAAAGGAAATAAAAGATGGCTGCTAAAGACGTTAAATTTGGTAACGACGCACGCGTAAAAATGCTTGAAGGTGTAAACGTTCTGGCTGACGCAGTAAAAGTAACATTGGGCCCTAAAGGCCGTAATGTAGTTCTAGACAAATCTTTCGGTGCACCAACTATCACTAAAGATGGTGTATCTGTAGCGCGCGAAATCGAACTTGAAGACAAGTTCCAAAACATGGGCGCACAAATGGTTAAAGAAGTGGCGTCTCAAGCTAATGATGCTGCAGGTGACGGTACCACAACAGCAACAGTTCTAGCTCAAGCTATTGTTAATGAAGGCCTTAAAGCAGTTGCTGCTGGCATGAACCCAATGGACCTTAAACGCGGTATCGACAAAGCCGTTGTGGCAGCAGTCGAAGAGCTGAAAGCGCTTTCTGTTCCATGTGCTGACACTAAAGCTATCGCACAGGTTGGTACTATCTCTGCGAACTCTGATTCAAGCGTAGGTAACATCATTGCTGAAGCGATGGAAAAAGTTGGCCGTGATGGTGTTATCACTGTTGAAGAAGGTCAGGCTCTACAAGATGAGTTAGACGTAGTTGAAGGTATGCAGTTCGACCGCGGTTACCTATCTCCTTACTTCATCAACAACCAAGAAGCAGGCAGTGTTGATCTAGAAAGCCCATTTATCCTTCTAATCGACAAGAAAGTTTCAAACATCCGTGAACTTCTTCCGACTCTAGAGGCTGTAGCGAAAGCATCTCGTCCTCTTCTGATCATCGCTGAAGATGTAGAAGGTGAAGCTCTAGCGACACTAGTTGTGAACAACATGCGTGGCATCGTGAAAGTTGCAGCTGTTAAAGCCCCTGGTTTTGGTGACCGTCGTAAAGCTATGCTACAAGACATCGCAATCCTAACTGGCGGTACAGTGATCTCTGAAGAAGTTGGTCTAGAACTTGAAAAAGTGGTTCTAGAAGACCTAGGTCAAGCGAAGCGTGTTGCTATCACTAAAGAGAACACAACTATCATCGATGGTGTGGGCGAAGAAGTAATGATCTCTGGTCGCGTAACTCAAATCCGTCAGCAGATTGAAGAAGCAACTTCTGATTACGACAAAGAGAAACTCCAAGAGCGCGTAGCTAAACTGGCTGGCGGTGTTGCAGTAATCAAAGTTGGCGCTGCAACTGAAGTTGAGATGAAAGAGAAGAAAGACCGTGTTGAAGATGCTCTACACGCGACTCGTGCAGCTGTTGAAGAAGGCGTAGTTGCTGGTGGTGGTGTTGCACTTATCCGCGCAGCTTCTAAGATCACTGATCTTCAAGGCGATAACGAAGAGCAAAACGTGGGTATCCGTGTAGCTCTACGTGCAATGGAAGCGCCAATCCGTCAAATCACGAAGAACGCTGGCGATGAAGAGTCAGTTGTTGCAAACAACGTGAAAGGTGGCGAAGGTTCTTACGGTTACAACGCGGCGACTGGTGAATACGGCGACATGCTAGAGATGGGTATCCTAGATCCAACTAAAGTAACTCGCAGCGCACTTCAGTTCGCGGCATCGGTTGCTGGTCTAATGATCACGACTGAAGCAATGGTTACTGACAAGCCTCAAGACTCTGCTCCTGCAATGCCTGATATGGGTGGTATGGGCGGTATGGGTGGCATGGGCGGTATGATGTAATCATCCCCTAGCTATCTTTAGCTGATATTAAAACGGAGACTTCGGTCTCCGTTTTTGTATCTGCTAGCTGGCTAGGTGTTTAGATGTTGATGCACATAGTCGCGAATAAATGGCACGACACTTTCCTCAAACCATGGGTTCTTCTTCAGCCATAGTGTGTTTCTTGGTGAAGGGTGGGGCAGTGGTAAATAAGTTGGTGCCCAACGTTGCCATTGCTGCACGGTTTCAGTCAGCGTTTTGGGTTTATCATGCAGGTAATAGTTTTGAGCATATTGGCCAATCAGTAAAGTCATGCCAACATTCGGCAACTGTTCTAACACAGCTTGGTGCCATTTTGGCGCGCATTCTTTTCTTGGTGGCAAGTCACCACTTTTTCCTTTTCCTGGATAGCATAGTCCCATTGGCATGATGGCGACTTTGCTAGCGTCATAAAACGTCTCTTTATCAAGCTGCAACCATTCTCTAAGCCTGTTACCACTTGGATCGTTCCAAGGTACTGAGGTTTCATGCACGCGAGTACCTGGCGCTTGACCAATGATTAATAACTTGGAGGACTGCGAAGCCTGAATGATAGGGTTAGCGCCTAGAGGTAAATCTGGTTCGCAAAGCTTGCACGCTCTCACTTCACTTAAAAGAGTGCCTAACATTAGTAACCTTTATCCAAATCAACAGTGTTGATGAGGCTAAAACCGTCTCGCCATCGCTGATAGTTTTCTGTAAAGATCTCCACTACCTGCTCAGGGAAGCTAAGAGCAGCGATATGCGGTGTGATAGTGATATTTGGATGTCGCCAATAAGGGTGAGAGTTATCTAATGGCTCTTGTTCAAATACATCGAGGAATGCATGACGAATAGAACCAGATTCAAATGCCGCTAGTAACCCTTGCTCCTCAAGCGCGTTGCCTCGACCGACATTGAAAAGCAAAGCATCTGAGCAGTGCGATAAGCTATCGCTATTTAGGATATGTAGAGTTTCAGGTGTGTTAGGTAAAGTGTTTACGACAATATCTGCTTGTTCTAAAGCGGTGGTTAATTCTTGAATATGGTAGGTTGATTCAAATGGCGAGTCTTTACTTGGAATACCACTGCGATTAATACCAATAGGTACAATGGAAAACGCTTTAGCCGTATTTGCCAAATAGGCACCTATCGACCCTGTCCCTAGTATCACCATTTTTTTACCTGCCAGTGATTGATAAGGTTTTGGTGACCATGCTTTCTGAAATTGTTGCTGGTGGTAGTGAGTAAAGTGGCGATAGTACTCAATGGTATAACCCAGAACATATTCAGCAATTTGTTGGCCGAAGATACCTTTTACATTTGTGAGGTCTCCAGAAAAGTCATTTAAGTACGGAATCAATGCATCAACCCCCGCGTAGATAGACTGCACCCATTCAACATTAGGAAAGTCATTGAGGCATTTCGCAGCCATCGGTGGAGAAGCCAATAGAATCGTTGCTTGATGCCGCTCGGAAGTGATTTCGATATCAGGTAGTGCTAATTGCTCTATTTGCGAGAGGTAATGTGGATCATCTTCAGTGAGTAGATACAACTTATGAGTGAAATTGTTCATCGCCTTGCTTTTTTCCCTGCTGGTTATCAAGTACACTTTCGCTGTCTATTTTATTCTCAACCAATGAGTCTCTATGCTACAGAATCCTCTTCAGCTTCGTCTTGAGAAGTTAGAACCATGGAAACAGATTACCTTTATGGCGAGCCTGTGTGAACGTATGTACCCAAACTATGCAATGTTTTGTGATAGCACAGAGTTTGCCGAGGCGCGTGTTTATCGTGATGTTTTGGACAGCATTTGGGAGCAGCTTACTGTTAAAACAGCAAAAGTGAACTTTGAGCGTCAGTTGGAAAAGCTAGAAGAGATTATTCCTTCTTCTGAAGATTTTGACTTTTACGGAGTTTACCCTGCAATTGATGCTTGTGTATCTTTGTCGCACCTACTCCATGGCTTGCTAGACCGAGACTACTTGTTTGAAAACATGCACAAAGTAAGTCAGCAATCAGTGATGACGGTTGCTCAACTTGAAGAAGCCCAAACGGGTGAAGAAGTGACGAACGAGAACCAGAAACAAAATGAAGCAGTTTGTGGTGAGTGGGATGTGCAATGGGCCATTTTCCGTCCGTTACGTGAAGCAGAAGAACGTGATATTGACCTGATTAAAGATTTACGTGCAGAACTGCGTGATGAAGGCGTGAGTAATATTGGCGTTAGCTTGTAAAGTGATTCAAAAAATAAAGGGAGCTTCGGCTCCCTTTATTGTATCTATGACTTGCTTTCTTTCGAGTCATCAGCGGTTAGCGGCTTTTCTAGCTCTTCATCATCGTCGTCATCACGATTTTCGATAACACCATGCTTTTCTTTCCACTTCTCCCAGCGGTCAAACGCCAGTTCTTGCATGTCTGTGGTGCGGTCAGCCTCGTCGACAATCTCTTCACCAACTAGGTGCTCAAAGACGTCTTCTAGGGTTAAGATACCTTGAATTGTACCGTACTCATCGACCACCATTGCAAGCTGTAGGCGGTTTGCCATCATCTGCTCAAACGCTTTTGGTAGAGCTATCGTATTAAATAATACGTGTACCGGGCGCATAACCGCACCAAGCTGTTTCTCACCGCTGCCTGCTTGCTGAAGCTTAAATAGCTCTAGGCGGTGGACAAAACCAATGATGTTGTCTTTTGACTGGCTGTAAACCAGCGGGCGTGAAAATGGTGTCTCTTTGTGCTCATTTAAGAACTCATTGATTGTCATCTCAGCATCCACTCGGAACACAACAGGGCGAGGTGTCATTACTTGCGTTACTGGTACATCTTGAATACCTAGTAGGTTATTCAGGATCTTAGATTCACCTTCCGCAAACTCGCCACTTTCTTTTGCCAAAATAGCCATCGCAGAAAGCTCATCACGCATCTTCGGTGCTTCATGACCACGAGCTAGGCGTTTAGTGATCTGCTCTGAGAACCACACGAACGGTGTTAGCGCCCATACCATCCAGCGCAATGTGGTTGCTGCCATAGGGGCAAGCTGACGCCAGTATGTCGCACCAATAGTCTTAGGAACGATTTCAGACAGTACTAGAATGCCCAGTGTTAATACGCCAGAGAATACACCCAGCCACTCACTACCAAATACCACTGCTGCTTGCGCACCGGCTGTTGCGGCACCAATCGTGTGAGCAATTGTATTTAGAGTTAGGATCGAAGCCAGTGGACGGTCGATGTCTGTTTTCAATTTTGCCAACGCGTCTGCCGCAGGGTGACCTTGCTGACGCAGTTGAGCGATATAACTTGGTGAGATACTCAGAAGAACCGCTTCTAAAACGGAGCAGATAAACGATACGCCAATCGCAACAGAGACGTATATAGTTAGCAACAACATAAGTGTCCTATATCAGGTTATACCCACTTCTAATTTTGCATGAAAAGGATGACTTTTCGTGCCTGCGCATTGTCGAAGTGGACATTTTGTATTCGCTTTAAGCCCCGCACTATCAGGCTTTACGAGCTCTAGCTAGTTTATAAATAAGGCCTAAGCAGGTTAAAAACAAGTATTAACTATTCCTGTCAAAGTAACAAATTGTGAGTTAATGCTCAGATTATGGTTAAAAGTACGTCATGAAAGCGAAAGATCGCTTACAAACCTTTGCCAGATGGGGCATTTATGATTTAGAGTGAGTTGAATTCGATAACATATGAGAAGGGAAACCTAATGAACAAGACCCAATTAATCGACTTTATCGCAGAGAAAGCAGATCTATCTAAAGCACAAGCTAAAGCTGCTCTTGAAGCTACTCTTGAAGGTGTGACTGGTGCACTTAAAGAGGGTGACCAGGTTCAACTAATTGGTTTTGGTACATTCAAAGTTAACCACCGTGCAGCACGTACTGGCCGTAACCCTAAAACTGGTGACGAGATCCAAATCGCTGCAGCGAACGTTCCTGCATTCGTAGCGGGTAAAGCACTGAAAGACGCAGTAAAATAATTAAATACTGATTTCAGAGTTTAGCACTCGATATTGTATATAATACGCCAAGGTAGTTTCCCTATCTTGGCGTATATTTGTTTTATGACTATGAAAAAAATTCTTCTTCCTTCACTAATTGCTTCTTTGCTTATTGGCTGCTCATCGAGTGTCTCGACGCCAAACCTTGACCAGTTCTCAAACTATACTGGCGGGCAAACTATGGGTGATGCCACAAGCTTGTACTGGTATACCGAGCGCTTAACGTTTCCTTATACGGCGGCGGATTATGTAGTTGCCGGTGACTATGGCTCATACAAGACCGACTATCGTTGGGATGAAGGAGAGCTACGAGAGCTGATTCGTGAAGGTGAACAGTTAAAAGATGGTGCTTTGGTGCCATATCGTATCCATGTGCGCTTTAACAAAGGTGGAGATGCGGTTTATCAGCAATATCGTCTTGACGGTAAAGTACTACCTCTCAAAGCGGATAAAATTGCTTGGTTGAAGCAAGAAGCTCGCAATATCCCAGATATTAGTAAACAGCAAAGCAGCAATGGAACAAGGCTGATACAAGGCTACTGGGATGGCTCTACGTTTGATACATGCTCAGGTAAAAGCTATGAGCAAGTCGAATTTAATGAGACCTTACCGAGCTTCGTTGTGAACCGCTTGGCTTCAGTAGATAGCTATGCAGCCTTTATCGGTTCAACGCGCAGCAATAAAGTCGTGGTTGAAGAGTTGTTGATGCTGTCTGATGATAGTTATGATTGTATTGAGCGTCCTAGCTTGATTGAAGAGTAACGAACTGCTTCCAGATAAACGAAAGGCGCTCATTGAGCGCCTTTTCTATTTAAGCCAACTGATATTGTCGTTTATTTTTCTTGCTCGCGAGCAATTGCGCGGTAGCCGATGTCGTTGCGGTGGAACATACCATTCCAGCTAACTTGCTTCGCTAGTGCGTATGCTTTTTCTTGTGCTTCAGAAACGCTGTTACCTAGTGCTGTTGCACAAAGAACACGACCGCCGTTAGTTACAACTTCGCCTTCTGCGTTGTTTGCTGTACCCGCATGGAAGATTTTCTGATCTTCAACTTCGCTTGCTGGTAGTGAAATTACATCACCTTTTGCGTAGTCTGCTGGATAACCGCCAGCTGCTAGAACAACGCCGATAGAAGCGCGTGGATCCCATTTAGACTCTGCTTCATCTAGCTTCTCGTCGATAGCCATTAGACATAGCTCAACCAAGTCTGACTCCATACGCATCATGATAGGCTGCGTTTCTGGGTCACCGAAGCGGCAGTTGTACTCGATAACTTTTGGCGTGCCGTCTTTATCGATCATAAGGCCAGCGTATAGGAAACCTGTGTATGGGTGACCTTCCGCGTCCATGCCGCGTACTGTAGGGTAGATAACTTCTTCTAGGATGCGCTCGTGGATTTCTGGAGTAACCACTGGAGCAGGAGAGTAAGCACCCATGCCGCCTGTGTTAGGGCCAGTATCTTTATCGCCTACACGTTTGTGGTCTTGGCTGGTGGCCATCGGTAGAACACTCTGGCCATCAACCATCACGATGAAGCTTGCTTCTTCACCTTCAAGGAATTCTTCGATAACTACGCGGCTACCTGCTTCGCCAAATGCGTTGCCAGCTAGCATGTCTTTGATTGCGTCTTCAGCTTCTTCAAGAGTCATCGCAACGATAACGCCTTTACCTGCTGCAAGGCCGTCCGCTTTGACTACGATTGGCGCGCCTTGCTCACGAACGTAAGCGATAGCTGGCTCAATCTCTGTGAAGTTTGCGTAAGCGCCTGTTGGGATCTTGTGGCGAGCAAGGAAGTCTTTAGTGAACGCCTTTGAACCTTCTAGCTGTGCTGCTGCTTCTGTAGGGCCAAAGATAGGTAGGCCTTCTTCACGGAAAGCATCAACCACACCAATAACGAGTGGCGCTTCAGGACCAACAATTGTTAGTTCGATTTGTTTCTCTTGAGCGAAAGCAACCAGTTCAGAAATTGCTTCAACGCCAATGTTCACGTTCTCAAGCTTCGGCTCAAGTGCAGTACCTGCATTACCAGGTGCAACGAATACTGTTTCTACATTTGGGTTTTGTGCTGCTTTCCAACCTAAAGCGTGCTCACGACCGCCAGCACCAATAATAAGTACGTTCATGTTTTAATCCTTAATTTCAAATATCGGAATATTTAAAAAACAAATTATAAGTTTTACTCAAAGTAGTTGGTGATGTGGCTAGGCAACAATTGAGTCCATCCCCAGGAGCATAGCTCGCTATGTGACTGGGGTGGGCGAAAGCAGTTAACGAAGCCACAGTGCCAAATACGAAGAGGAAATTAGTGGCGGAAGTGACGCATTCCGGTAAAGATCATCGCCATGCCGTGCTCATCAGCTGCAGCGATAACTTCATCATCACGCATAGAACCACCCGGTTGAATCACACATTTAATGCCAGCTTCTGCCGCCGCGTCGATACCGTCACGGAATGGGAAGAACGCATCTGATGCCATTACACAACCTTCAACCTGTAGACCTTCGTCTGCAGCTTTGATGCCTGCGATTTTCGCAGAGTAAACGCGGCTCATTTGGCCTGCGCCCACACCGATTGTCATGTCACCTTTCGAGTAAACAATCGCGTTAGACTTCACGTACTTTGCAACTTTCCAGCAGAATAGGGCATCTTTTAGCTCTTCTGCTGTTGGTTGACGCTTAGAAACCACTTTAAGGTCATCTAGAGTTACCATGCCTTGGTCACGGTCTTGAACCAGTAGGCCGCCGTTAACACGCTTAACATCAAAACCTGTTGTCTTAGTTGTCCACTCGCCACATTCAAGTAGGCGAACGTTCTTCTTAGCCGCTACGATTTCTACCGCTTCAGCTGAAACAGATGGCGCAATGATGACTTCAACGAATTGACGTTCAACGATTGCAGATGCTGTTGCTGCGTCTAGCTCTTGGTTGAACGCGATGATGCCGCCAAATGCTGATGTTGGGTCAGTCTTATATGCGCGGTCGTAAGCTTCTAGGATGTCTTTACCTAGTGCTACACCACATGGATTTGCGTGCTTAACGATGACACATGCTGGCTCGTCAAACTCTTTCACACACTCCAGGGCTGCGTCAGTATCAGCGATGTTGTTGTAAGACAGTGCTTTACCTTGGATTTGGCGAGCAGTAGATACTGATGCTTCTTCAGGGTTTGCTTCAACGTAGAAAGCTGCTGCTTGGTGGCTGTTCTCACCGTAGCGCATGTCTTGCTTCTTCTCGAATTGTTGGTTGAATGTGCGAGGGAACTTAGACTCTTCATCACCTTCTTTGTTCTCACCGTAAGATGGAACCATAGTGCCGAAATAGTTAGCGATCATGCCATCGTAAGAAGCTGTGTGCTCAAATGCTGCGATAGCTAGGTCAAAACGAGTCTCTAGAGTTAGAGATTTCTCGTTTGCATCCATTTCTGCGATAACGCGGTCGTAGTCGTGAGCGTTAACAACGATAGTTACGTCTTTGTGGTTTTTAGCCGCTGAACGAACCATTGTTGGACCACCGATGTCGATGTTCTCTACAGCGTCCGCTAGTGTACAACCTTCTTTTGCTACCGTTTCTGCGAATGGGTATAGGTTTACTACAACCATGTCGATTGGGTTGATACCGTGTGTTTCCATCACTTCATCATCTTGACCACGACGACCCAGAACACCACCGTGTACTTTAGGGTGAAGAGTCTTAACACGACCGTCCATCATTTCTGGGAAACCAGTGTAGTCTGATACTTCAGTTACAGAGATGCCTTTTTCTGCTAGTAGGCGAGCCGTACCACCAGTTGATAGAATATCAACGCCACGGTTAGCTAGAGCTTGTGCAAACTCAACAATACCAGTTTTGTCTGATACGCTGATTAGAGCGCGGCGAATAGGACGAGCGTTAGTCATGCTTCAATTCCTCAAAGTCACAGAGTTAATATGAAAGATAAAGATATTTGCCAAAAGTGAACTTGTTTCTACTTATCTAGGGTTTAGAAGAGCAGAATATTAGCCAGTTTTGGTAAAGACCTTTCCAGTAAATACTGGTGATAAACTAGTCTCTGAGTTTGATGGCGCACATTCTAACTAATTTATTACAAAAAAGCTCGCGCAATCGTTTGGCATCGCAAAAATAATTGCAAAAAGCTTGTCTTTATCGGTAAAAAGTAACGAAACAGTTAATAGGAAAAGTTATGTTTCAGATCGGAGAACTGGCAAAACGCTGTAATGTGACAGCCGATACACTGCGATTTTATGAGAAAAACCAATTGATCAAACCCGCTGGTCGTAGTGATTCAGGCTATCGTCTCTACAATGAAGAGAACCAGAAACAAGTCAGCTTTATTCTAAAAGCGAAAGACTTAGGGTTGAGTCTTGAAGAAATTCGTGAGCTATTGAGTATAAAGCTAGAAGCGACAGAGCATAGTTGTTCTGAAGTGAAAGCAATCACGAGTGCCAAGTTGGATGTGATTGACGAAAAAATCAATGAGTTGACGCGGATACGTACTGCTCTAAAGAAAATTAATGATGCTTGCTGCGGTCATGACAATGATGACGCCAGCCATTGCTCTATTCTCGCGGCATTGGATGATAAGGGTGCGTAGCCCCAATCTGCAACCGACATCTTTTTCCCATTTTTGTCCTTCGTATTCTCCTTACTTCTGGATGTTCTATCTGTCAGAAAATGTGCGGAGCGTTCCTAATTCGGATTAAAAACTTAGGTTCCAATGTTCTCTTACTTCGCTGAACAATAAACAAGACGTTGTTTGTGATTCGTTAGGTTAACGCCTTAACGGCATGAATATGAATGCTTGAGACAAGAATGATTCGATCGTTTTTAGCATTCCGGACAATGTTTACCAGCTTTCAGGATGTATTAATGGAAAAGAAGTTAATTACTTATGCGGTTTCTGCCGCTTTAGGATTGGGACTATTAGGGAGTGCGACTGCAGTCGTTGCAGCAAGTGAGGGGACGCAAGCTTCTGTTCAAACTTTTGTACAAAGGGCAATTATGCCGTCTCGTACAATCCCTGCACTTCAATTCGGAGATGTCCATCGTATCAAACGTAATTTGGGACTGAATTTTGAACTCTCTCCTTTGCAGCCAACTGGGTTCTGGGCGAAAGTCGGAGATCGTCTTGTTGTTGAGCTTAAATCAAGCTCAGGAGTAAGTCCGAAGATTTATATTCATAATCGAAAAGACAGTTCGTATAGCTACACAGGAGCCCAAAGAGTAGCACTACAACCGGGATTGAATACCATTGATGTCACCAAAGATGGCGAAATTTACATTGTGACGAACAACGAATCGGTTGTGAGTGCCAATGTTGAAGTTACGCTGAAAAGTGGTGGACGAGCAATGCCGATGTTTGTTCTAGGCCAGCATTCAGATGGTGATCTACAGCGAATGTTAGATGCGTTTCCGGATGCGCCTCATGTTCATTTCGTCAGTGACAACTTTTTCTCAACAGTTATTCGAGAGAATGCGGTTAAATATACAAATAAACCGACTGAAATGCTGAATACATGGGAAGAGGTAATAAGATTAGGGCGAGAGCAGTATGGTTTGGACGACACGTCAATTTGGCCAAGTGCTGATAGCCAACCACGAGTCCACTTCGTTGACTATACCGATGGGGCAATGTCATATGGCTATATGTTTGCATGGCGCTATCGTCTGGGAGCGTCAAGCAAAGGATCTATTCGTGATGTCATTGATGCTGACAAGTTTAAAAAAAGTTGGGGGCCATGGCATGAATACGGTCACCTTATTCAGATCCCATCAATGACATGGAAAGGTCTTACTGAGGTAACGGTTAACTTAACCTCTTTGTATGTACAACGAGCCTTGGGCAATGAGTCTCGTTTGGAGGCAAGCGGCAACTGGGATCGAGTTATCCCAACTTTAAATACGCAGGGCATCGACTACAACAGCATTGGTAATCTGTTTGATAAAGCAGCTATGTTTTGGCAGCTTGATTTGACTTTTGGCAAAGCGTTTTATCGTAACCTCGGTCAGCGTTATAGAGATTTAGAACCGTCTCATAGACCGACATCAGATTTTGATAAGCAACAAACCTTTATTCGGTATGCGAGCTTGACCAGTGGTTATGACTTAACACCTTTCTTCCAAGCTTGGGGACTATCACCGAGCTCTGACACTCGCTATTGGTTAACCCAGCAGAACTTAGAAGTGTTAGTTGACCCTATCTGGGAGAATAGAGATAGCGATATCAAATACAGTTACGCTATCGGAGAAGGGAGCGATGGTAATACTGACACTGACACTGACACTGACACTGACACTGGGGAAGTAGATAACGGGCAGGTTACTTCGTGTGATGTTTGGCTGCCGGGGACAACTTATGCGGCTGCAGGCAGTGTTGTTGAGTGGAACAATCGCACTTGGGAAAATGGCTGGTGGACTCGTGGTGAAGAGCCAGGAACCACAGGCCAGTGGGGAGTTTGGCGTGAGGTGAGTTCACCAAGTTGTGCTGATAATGAAGGTCAAGACGGTGGTGTAGACAGTAATCAAGCACCTGTCTCGCATATTCAAGCGAGTACGGTGGAATTGACAGGTTCACAGAGCATCAATCTTGACGGCTCAATGTCATATGATGCTGATGGCGATACGTTGAGTCATCATTGGCAACAGGTTTCTCCATACTCTCCAATTGCAAATATTGCCAACCAGGCCAGCTCATCCACGTCAGTGACTTTCCCTGAAGTGAAACAAACGACCCAGTACAAATTTAGTTTGACGGTGAGTGATGGTCGCTTGAGTCATACGTCATATGTGAATATCACCCAGAACGCTGAAGAGCACGGCGATGTGACTTTACCGGATACGGACTCTAAGTGCCCAACATGGGAGGCGGGTAAAACCTACGCGCAACCGAACAACGTGGTTAGTTGGAATGGTGGGCATTGGGTTAACCATTGGTGGACTAAAAATGAGGAGCCCGGCTCTACAGGTCAATGGGGAGTATGGCGACCTGCTGATGCTTCTTCTTGCTAGTCATTGAAAACAATCAAAGCAGAAGTAGTAATGCTTCTGCTTTGATACGGCTGAGCAGTCTCTTAGAGTGTAGGCATTTTAATCGAGAGACTAAGAAGCTTTAAGAATTTTAGCTTTTAACTCAGTGTTGGTTTTGATTTCAGGCAGGTTGTCGTAATACAAGGTCACTTGGTTACGGCCTGTCTGTTTTGAGTAGTACATGGCTTTGTCCGCTTGAACCAATAATTCCCTTACTGAAGAAACTTGGCTGTTGAGCTCTGCAATGCCAATACTGACAGTGGGGTAAATGATATGAT
The DNA here is from genome assembly GCF_046056895.1 of Vibrio sp. TBV020. Classification (NCBI taxonomy): domain Bacteria; kingdom Pseudomonadati; phylum Pseudomonadota; class Gammaproteobacteria; order Vibrionales; family Vibrionaceae; genus Vibrio; species Vibrio sp. TBV020. The sequence goes on from NZ_JBEEAQ010000003.1 coordinate 390,794, forward strand.
CATCGACTCGGCAAGGAGTGGACTCGATGGATTGACGAATCCGCTCTGCAATATCGTAAGCTTGAATGGCGTTGGTATGGGTTAAGACAACGCCGAACTCTTCCCCTCCTAAGCGACCAATATAATCACTCGAACGGATCTGCCCATGACAAATTTGTGCTACTTGCGTGATGACTTCATCTCCCGATAAATGCCCGACTTGATCATTAATCTCTTTAAAGTGGTCAATGTCGATCATTAGACATGAGAGTAGTGATTGAGAGGGTTTGTCGAATTCACACTCTAATCCCTGGATAAAAGCACGACGGTTTAAAATACCGGTCAGCTCATCGGTTTCAGCCAATCTTTTCAGTTCAGCTTCATGAAGGAATGATTGTGTGATCTCTTTGTCTTGCCAGAGTACATATCGTGTACCATTTGAAAGGGTAACCGGCTTAAAAGAGGCTTCAAACCAGCGCTCTTCGACTTCACACCATGATTGTAATGCTTCGATAGACAGGTGCAAAAGTTGATTGGGGCTTAGGGAATAACGAAAGTGGCTACGCTTATCTTTAGCGAGAGTGTACTCAAAAGCAGACTTAAGCTGATGAGAGATAGCACTAGGTGCGAGTTGATAAAACGCTTGCTGAGAGTTGATCTGGAATTCGACACCTGTGTGAGTACTCTCAGAGAAAACGTCGACGATATATCCTTCATCGTTGATAACGATCAGACGTTCTGGCAGCTCATTAAGGAGCAGGCTCAGCCATTCTTCTCTTTGCGTATCAACCATGTAGATGGACCTATCCGTAGACGTAATAGGCCATTATATATCGACTAAAGTAGGGTGCAATCGTAATGGATCACAGTTTGGTGAATGTTTAACCACATGACATTTCTCGTAACAATATTGGTAAGCCGTGCATTCCGATAAATTTAGTATATATAAACAGCGCCAGAATTAGTGCTGTATTCATCTTCATTTATAGCCCCAACAGCTAAATGATCTCCATCAGATGTCAGTGACACTGAGTAGCCAAACTCATCCCCATTACCAGTGTTTGAAGCTTTGATATGATGATTGTGCTGCCAGATGCCGTTCGAGTTTTTGAATATGTAAGCGGCTCCTGACTGATTCGCGTTGCTATCCTTCTCTCCATTTATGCCGGTAAAATCTGAGTTCTCATAAGTAGCACCTACCGCAAGAGCGGAACCATCATGATTGAGGTCGAGTGAAAACCCAAACCGATCAGTTTTCATTTTATTTGGTGCCTGTAAGGTTCCAGTTTCACTCCAAGAGGCACCATCATAAGTGAAGAGGAATATAGTGCCACCGCTATTAGTCTGCATTGTTGACGAAGCAATTGTCCGACCATCCCCACTTAATGTCATGCTAAAACCAGAGTTCAGAGACCTGTTTTTATTCGAGGTGAGTAGTTGAGCTTCGTTGACCCAATTGCCATTGACTTTACGATAGAGATAAATAGCTCCATTGGAGGTGGCATTAGTATTATCGCCAGGACTCGATACAGCGAGTAACTTACCATCATCGCTTAAATTTACCGTGTCGCCAAAGACACCATTACTTTGAACAGGGGTTATTGATAGCTCTTTTTCTAGGGACCAACTGTTCCCGCTTCGCGTGAAAATGTAGCTTTTTCCTTTCCATGAATCCGCGTACTTAGAGCCAATAGCAAGAGTCTCACCATCAGCATCAATGGTGACATTTTCACCGAAGCTATCACCAGAAGTTGGAGTAGGGGCTTTTAAATGTGCTTCTTCAGTCCATGAATAGCCATCAAAGTAATAAACATAAGCAGCTCCTTCAAAACTACTTTCCGCGTCTGCACCGACAACTAAACGACTACCATCGTGATTCAACTCTAGTGCTTTTCCAAAAAAAGCGTCAATTTCAGCACCTGAAGATTTTATGTAGTCGGTTTCTATCCAGCGACCATTGTCATATCGATAGATATAGACAGCGCCAGAGTTTGAACGTATTTCGTTGTGCTTATCACCGTTGACCCCTAAGGCGTCAGAGTCTTCCTCTGGGGCTCCTATGGCAAGAGTTAGACCGTCACCGCTTAGACTTATCCCTGAGCTAAACTTGTCACCATTCGCTAGGTTATTACCTGAGTTAGAAGCTTTTAGATATTGAATAATGTTAGTGACGACGTTGCTTGAAAGTGTTTCTTCATTCGATGACACAGAACCAGCTGCATTTTCATGTATAACAAAGAATTCATGCTCAATCGCTGATAGAGGGCTCAGTGAAGTGACTAATAATGAATTAACATTAAACCCTGTAGCCAAAGGGGTACATTGATCTTCTTTACTAAGTTCTTTTATACAGACTGTATATTTTGAGGAAGACTGGCTGACAACTTCTGAAGTGCTCCAAGTAAATCGTACATCATTTCCTTCTGAACTGATGTCTACGATATTGAAAGCTGCTGGGGGGTGGACTGGTTGACTCAGCTCTAACGTAGAATTAGTGGAGTCGCATCCAATAAGCATCGTGCTAATTAACGCTAGTCTGATAGGTGCTATCTTTCTCATCTTAACAATAAATGGCATTTCATTCTGTATATTGTTAAGGTTATCTAAGACAGGAGCATTACGCAACGGCTAAGTGCTGATTTATTCCATGATAGTTAGTTCTAGAAAGTAAAAAGCCAAACTGAGAATAGTTTGGCTTTGAAATTTGGTACCGAATGAACGATTAGTTCATGCCGTATTATCAAATCTATTGTTTTAGTTGGTTTTGATTTGTATTAACGTGACGCGCAAAGTCCTTTTAATATAAGGGCTTGTTTGGTTTTATCGTATTTGTTTGTATTGGTTTGTTTTCATTTTTGTGGTTAACTCCGTGTACATATAGGGGTACATATTGAGTGGTTTTGTACCCAGAGAGGAAAACATGGCAAAGCTGTACGATAAACAACTGAAATCCCTTCTAAACAAAGCCCAAGAGAAAACGCTCGTCTACTCAGACGGGAACGGCTTGGGTGCTAGAGTTTCGCCACAAGGCAAAGTTCGCTGGCAGTTCCGTTATAAAGTCGAAGGAAAAAATAAAAGAATAGATTTGGGGGATTATCCGGACCTTTCAATTTTGAAAGCGAGAGATATAACTAAACAATGTCGAGAGTGGCTTGCCAATGGTCATGATCCTAAGCTCAAGCGCGAGCTAGAACGCTCGGCAACTCTTAAGCCAATTACTGTTAAAGAAGCCTTAGAGTACTGGTTAGTGGAGTATGCTGAGGATAATAGGGCTAATGCAGGTAAACACAGAGCGCAATTTGAACGTCATTTGTATCCATACATTGGACACTTACCATTAGAGCAGACGGAAACGCGACACTGGCTGGAGTGCTTTGACCGAGTTAAAAGAGGTATACAAGGTAAACAACGTCCAGCACCTGTTGCAGCTGGGTATGTGCTCCAAAATGCTAAACAAGCCTTGAGGTTTTGTAGAGTTCGACGTTATGCCACCAGCCGTGTACTGGATGATTTAACTACGACTGATGTTGGCAATAAGCAAAATAAAAAAGACCGCTGCCTTACTGATTCTGAGCTGATGGATGTTTGGCAAATGACATCATGCGAAAAACATCTTCCTTATTATCGTAATTTGATTCGGTTGCTGGTGGTTTTTGGCGCACGTACGCAAGAAGTACGTTTATCTAAGTGGTCTGAGTGGAATTTTGAACAGAGGCTTTGGACTGTGCCTAAAGCTCACAGCAAAACCAATGACAAGATAGTGCGTCCAATTCCGGAGTCATTAGCACCTTGGTTGCAAGAACTTAAAGCCACTAGCGGTAATAGTGATTATATACTAGGGGAACTGAAGCAACCTGAAGCCGTGAGCCAGAAAGGAAGGATGTTGTGGAAGCAACTAGGGCATTCCGAGAAATGGACATTGCATGATTTACGTAGAACATTCGCTACTAGGCTTAATGACTCAGGTGTCGCTATTCATGTCGTAGAACAATTACTTGGGCATACGTTAGGTGGTGTAATTGCTGTTTATAACAGGAGCCAATATATTTTAGAGAAAAGGCGCGCTTTGGAAGCTTGGTGCGAGTATTTGATAAGTGAGAATAATACGTGTGTAAATGTAGTAAGAATTAGGGCTTGATGCCCTAATTTGTATTAATTCTAATCACTTGTGCAACTTGGTGGTATGTTAGGTTATTATCTAATAACCATTGCTCTAGGATGCCTTCTATTTGCGGTGATAACTTTGAGTGAATCTACGCTAATAAAGTCAATATCATCAGTTAGTACGTAACTAAGTTGATTTTTTGTCAGTTCATTCTCAATGTTAATGTCATAACCGTCAAGATGGACTTGAGCATATTTGTTTAAGTACTCATTGGACGATAACGGTGGGTGAGAGGCTAATGGTTCCGCCCATGATTCAATCGTTTCTACAGCAACTGTAAGCTCTTTCACGACAGTCTCTCTACCATTTTCTTCTCTAAGCCATTTTTTTCGTTCGTAGTCAAAGCCTCTGCCACTTAGCGAGGCTTCAACTTTAGCTATGATACTTGCTAACTCAGAAATAGAGTAATTAGAAAAGAATAGCTCGTTTTCGTGTTCTAAGAGTTTTTGGAATAGCTTAGGGTATTCTTCCAATTGGTATTCCTGAGGTTTTAACCTGCTAGGGAATACTCTTGAGTTCGCATATGTCAGCCAATATAGGACATTAGTATCAAGCAAAATTTTCTCTTTAACGGGGAATGACGTTGAGCTTTCTAAAATGATCCCCATCACTCGAGTCCCTTAGTTATTTTTTCTTCTAAAACCGATTGTTCGTTTTGGTCTTTCGAATAAAACTCGATAGCATTGTGGATGACTTGATTTAGAAGTCGTTTACCTACAGGAGATAGATTCTCAAAGCTTACCTTATTTCTAAGCTCTTCAAACTTCATTTGTCCTAGGTATGGAGCAATTGCAGTATTAAAAAATGGTGACGCGTACACTTGGACTTGTTGGAAGTCCAATTCAACTTTTTCACCACCTTGCATTCCTTCATCAAGTGCACTTTTGAGTTTTAGGCCGCCATCACGTGATACCGCGGTTTTACCTACGACTTGAGCAACATCGATTCTCATAGCAACTACCTTTAAATTGTTAGAAGTACTCCGGGATGTCTTCATCTCGAAAGTAATATATTACATCATGCTTACAGTTGAGAGTAAGCTTTACCCAGCTGCCTTTGATCATCGTAGGCTTATCAATGTACGAGCATTGCTCTGAGTTTCTGGAGTAATAAACAGTATCAGTATAGATTTCCATACTTCCTCCGTTAATATCAACTAGTTGAGTCAATAAATGTAGACCTAGTCCACGGGGTTGCTCTTCCCCAGCTTCTTTTAAGTTAGCAGTATATGTTGAGTTACCTTTTACTAGAGCCCATTCAAGTGCTTGCTGAGCTGTAAGTTCTGTATTTAAATAATTTCGAACAGAAGTAGCTATGCCGTTTCCTGAGTCACCAACGAGCAATGTTAGTGTTTTTGCTTTGCGATCATATGAACCACAGCTTTGAACTTGATGTGTACCGCTGTGCTCGAATGCATTTGCATAAACCTCCCAAAGAGAACTTAACACCGCACTCTCTACTTCTTCTGAGAAATTTAATCTATTCTTACCTAGCCATTCATCCCGCAAATAAGACAGGATTTCCTCTTCTTTAGTCGATGTCGGAAATTCTCTATATGGAATAATATCTTCAGTTTTGTGTGTGAAACCTTGGCCGTCTAGTTTATCTAGACTCTCTAATAACCCCATGTTTCTCAGTTTTAGATAAACTGGAAGATTCATGGTTTTTGTCTCGATACGCAAAGTGCTATTAATCAACTTACGTCTTACAAAATAAACAAACGCTCCTAACATTGCGGTGAGATTAACGCCTGCAAAATTGCAGCTAGAGAAATCTAAAGTAATGTAATACTTAGATGACTCCTGCCAATCGTGTTCATACAACCTGTTCCATAAATTGTAAAAGCCGTTCAAGTCATCTCGTACAGATGGAATACTTATAGTTATAGCTATGGGTAGTGACTTTAAATTATACATACGTATTTATACTCAATTTCTTGTATTAAAATCCACCAATAAACGTATCCACGAACCCTTTAAATCGGTCAGCTAAGCGGCCGACAATTTTTTTGCGTTGTAGAATGGTTGGTTTGGTTTCTAAAGTCTCTGCAAAGTCATCGCGCAGTGGCATTTCTTCGCTTAGTTCGTATCGATTCACTAGGATCTGTAGTTTGTCGGTGTTTAACTTTTCTTCTTCAGCCATCACTTCCAAAGCTTTACGTTTTTCACGCTCCCAGAAGTACTCAAATTCTTCCTCCACATCAGTGTGAGCAGGAATGCCATCAAGGTGTTCATTCATAAACTTCTCGATAAGCTCTTTCTTGCTGAGTAGTGCAGGATCAGAGCTAATGATATTGGCTATGACTTGACGCTTATTCTCTCTGCTTTCTTGGCTTTCTTCTTCGTGCAGTTCACGTAGTAGGTGCAAGATATAGCTAACGTTCACTTCATCACGGTGCAGTAGCTCCAGCTCAAAATCGACATCTTCTAAGATAGAGACTTTTTCTTTGCTGGTGGATTCTCGGATTTGACGACTCAAGTCTGCGTATTTGCTTGTGAAGTCTTGGAACTCCTGTTCATCCATATCGGCTAAAGACATATCGAAATCTGCAAAATTACTTAGCATGTTCTTAAGTTGTATTAGCTTGCGGAACTGCAAGACAAATAGCTTTTGCGCTTCTTCATCTGGTAGGGTGTCAACGGCGTCTATATTTGGCGTAATAGCTTTTAGGGCTTCGCACGCTTTATTGAAATCTGCCATCAGTTCATCAAACGACGGTGTTTCAATTACTTCTTTCGGCCGTTTATTGGAAAACAGCGTGAATGCTTCGTCAGCGGCTTTCTTTAGGTTACGGAAGCATACGACATTCCCGTGAGACTTTGTTTCGTTCAGAATGCGATTGGTGCGCGAGAAAGCCTGAATTAGACCGTGATGCTTTAGGTTTTTATCTACATAGATAGTGTTAAGGGTCTTAGCGTCAAATCCTGTAAGGAACATATTCACCACCAGCAAAATATCAATCTCTTTGGCCTTTACACGCTTTGAAATGTTTTTGTAGTAGTCGTAAAAGGAGTCACTATCTTTTGTGCTGTAGCTAGTCCCAAACATCTGATTGTAATCATTAATAAACCCATCTAGCTTTTCTCTGCTGTGGAGCTTTATCTTATCCCCTTGATTGAGGTATTTGGCGGCAACTTCTTTTACTTGTTTGTCATCGCTGTTACCTAGCTCAAATTCTTCTTCCTCGTTTGCTTCATAGCTAAAAATGGTAGCAATCTTGAGCTTGTGTTTGCCCTCGGCTTTCTTTTTAGCGAATAACTCGTAGTAGGTAATGAGCTCAGGAACACCAGCAACACAGAACATGGCATTGAACTCACCACTGTGTGTTTTACGTTTGTGGTGAGCAATGATGTAGTCGGTTATTTTTTCTAATCGAGTAGGGGAGCAGAGGAGCTCTTTGGTATCGATATCTTCTACTTCAATATCAAGGTTGTTATTGGAGCCGTCTTTGTATTGATAGCGGCCCACGTATTCAATAGCGAATTTGAGTACGTTGTTGTCACGTATGGCATCGACAATGACATACGGATGTAAACAATCTCCAAATAGGTCGCGAGTAGTTCTTTTTATCGAGTTCTTTGCCACAGCGTTATCAGCAAAAATTGGAGTTCCAGTAAAGCCAAACAGTTGTGCTCGATTAAAGAAGCTCACAATATTCTGGTGTGTATCTCCAAACTGACTGCGATGACATTCGTCAAAGATAAAAACAATGCGTTTATCTTGTAGAGACGCCATCTCTTTTAGATAGCGGTTCTTGGTAACAACATTGTTTAGCTTTTGAAGTGTGGTCACTACCAGCTTCGTATTGCGCTTTTCGTTGATTTCTCTGCCTTTGATGGGCTTATCAAGTAGCTGGTGGAAAAGAATGCGGGTATTGCTTGTTGTATCAATGCACCCTTTTGAAAAGGCATTAAATTCTTCTGCTGTTTGGTAATCAAGGTCTTTTCTGTCTACAACAAATACTACCTTATCAACCTCATTAAGAGCGGTCATTAGCTGAGCGGCTTTAAAGGACGTGAGAGTTTTTCCTGAGCCAGTAGTATGCCAAATGTAGCCGTTCTTACTTGAAGTCTTAACTTGGTTGATTATCGCTTCAACTGCATAGAACTGATAAGGGCGTAACACCATTAAGCACTTCAACGTCTCATTGAGCACAATGTACTTCGTTAGCATTGATGTGATGTGTTTAGGTGTTAAAAAAGCACTCGCAAAGTCATGTAGCTTGCTGATTCTAGTATTGTCTACGTCCGTCCAGTCAAAGGTTTGTTTTGCAGAAAGCTCACTATTATTGGCAAAGTAGTGAGTGTTCACGCCATTTGAAATAACAAAGAGTTGGATGTAGTTGAACAGTCGATGATTGGCGTTGTAAGAGTGCTTCTGATAACGCTTTACTTGGTTAAAGGCTTCTTTTAACTCAATACCTCGTCTCTTAAGCTCCAATTGAATCAGTGGCAGGCCATTGACCAAGATAGTCACATCATAACGATTAGTGTAGGTCCCTTTTACTGTTATTTGCTGCGCTACTTGGAAGTGGTTTTGTTCTGCCTTATCAAACAACAATGTTAGGTGGAGAGAGTCTCCATTATCAAGTGTCACAGCGATGCGATCACGCAAGGTTTTGGCTTTAGTGAAGATATTTCCTTGTTCCAACTTGCCCAATACTTGACGAAACTCGGAATCAGTTAGAGTGCAGTGGTTAACTCTCTCAAGTTGAAGTTTCAAATTAGCTTCGAGAGCGGCGTTGTCTTTTAGCCGAACGGCTTCAAAGCTCTGAGTGTTGAGCTGAGTAATTAAGTTATCTTCTAACTGTTGTTCTGATTGATAAGCCATATGACGTATTAGGACCCTAGATTGCTACTGCATAGCGCCCCAGCGTGTGGGCGCTATGGCAGGAATTACACAAACATCTGTTGGAGCAAGCCTTTTTTAAACTGCTTTGTCTGCTCGATTTGTTTCTCTACAGATTCGATTTTTTGAACGAGTGCTTGAAGAAATGTAGAGATCTTTTGTTGTTCAGCTAGGCAAGGTAGTGCAACTTTAGTTTTTAGCCAGCTTTGCGTTTTGAAAAGTAGTTTTTCAATATGTACTCCATCACTATTGATAAAGAATGCTCTTCGCATCAATGGAGTAGTTGCAAAGCGGTTGAAGTAATCGATGTCTAATAGGTCTTCAACTGGACGAAAAATATTATATTCATTCGATACGATAGCCCCTTCAAGCTCAGGAGGGACTATACCGCAAGCACCGTGTACGATTTGTCGTTTGGAGATAACAAACTCATTTTCGTGGATCGTGAATTGATTTTTCACTAGCACATCTTTCCCTTTAAACAGACCTCGACTGACAACGCCACCAAATCCACGTTTGACAGTAATGAGCTCGTAAGTCTCATCGTCTTGCATATTTAAGCTGTCAGATTGAAGAGATAAGATCTGTCTTAGAGCATAGGTTTTCCACTCCGGAAATTCCTTTCCATCTTCATCCTTAAAGCGAATCTGTTGGCTAAAAATCTGCTGCATTACGCCTTTTTTGTACTCTTTGAGTAGGCGATGCTTTTCTACTAGTTGTCTGATTTTGATGTCTACTGAAGTCAGAAAGTCAGTGATTCTTTGTTGTTCTTGAATTGAGCCAAAAGTTACGTAAAAGGAACCAACATCGGAGCTTGTGATATTAGGATCTTTTCTGCTACTTGCAGCAAATCGCTTCCATCGGCCTACGTGCGCATTTAGATAGTGTTGAAGGTAGCTGGGCAGAACTAATCTGTCTTTTGGTTTTAATACCGATAACGCTTGATTCGTTGTCGCTGGGCTTTTAAGGAGTCCAGTTCTGCCTATTTGATTGAAACCGCCGTACATTGCGACTAGGACTGAATTCTCAGGCTGTAGTTTCAACGATGTCTCTTTAAGTGCTAACTCAGTGACCTTTTCTTCTGTACAAATAATTGTTGAGTTGTTTAGGTCAGTAGTTTTTACCCAAGGTATTTTTCCATTTTTAAAATATGCTAGGTTGGCTCTGAGAGGTGTTGAGCCTGACTTTATCGAGCAAAATTCACGAATCTTTTGTTTCTGAAGTGGTCCGCTGAACTCTTTGAATCTTAGACTTTGTATCATTGAACTACCTCAAACGGTGCATCAATCCCCAACTCAGCACAGAAATCGGCAATGGTCTTATCGGTCTCTAGTATTGCTTTATCGTTATCCACTAGCTGCTTAGCAACGGCAGATAAATCTACAGGCGCTTCTTCTTCAAAGGTATCAACATAGCGCGGGATATTGAGGTTGTAGTCGTTTTCGGCTAAGTCAGCTTGGGTCGCAACAAAAGCAAATTTGTCGATATTTTCCCGTTTGGCGACGGCATTGAGAATGCGTTGCAAGTCCTCTTCACGCATGTAGTTGTTATTGGTGCCTTTCTCAAAGTGTTGGCTAGCATCAATAAACAGCACATTCTCATCGGCTTGGCGGTTTTTCTTAAACACTAAGACACAGGTTGGAATCGAAGTACCAAAGAAAATATTGGCAGGTAAGCCTATCACCATATCAAGGTGGTTTTTCTCTTTGAGTAGATGTTGGCGAATATGCCCTTCAGCCGCACCACGGAATAACACACCATGCGGCAGTACCACTGCCATGGTACCTGTGTCGTTGAGCTGGTGGATCATGTGCTGAACAAACGCAAAGTCCGCTTTGGATTTTGGTGCAAGTTTGCCGTAGTCCGAGAAACGGTCATTGTTAAGGTGCAACGGATTTGCTGACCACTGTGCAGAGAAGGGCGGGTTAGCAACCACAGCATCAAAGCGTTCATCGAAGTGCATTGGCGTTTCTAGCGTGTCATCGTTTTGGATGTCGAAACGTTTATAGTGGACGTCATGCATGATCATGTTCATGCGTGCCAAGTTATAGGTACTTGGGTTACGTTCTTGGCCATAGTATTTGATGTCTTGGTTTTGCGCTTCTTTTGCTACGCGCAATAGTAAAGAGCCAGAGCCACAAGTTGGGTCGTAGACTGACTTCACGACAGGGTTATCAAGTGTTACCAGTTTAGCGAGTAGTTTTGAAACCATTTGTGGAGTGTAGAACTCACCAGCCTTTTTACCTGCGCCACTAGCGAACATACCAATTAGATATTCGTAGGCGTCACCTAAGACATCGATTTCACTGTTTTGTAGGTGGAAGTCGATGTTATCAAGATGAACGAGTACCTGAGCAATTAACTTATTTCGTGCGTCTGGCGTTTTACCTAGCTTATTAGACTGCAAATCTAGCTCGGCAAATAGGCCATCAAAGTCATCAGCACTGTCAGAGCCCATGGTGCTTTGTTCGATATCTGTTAATACATCACGTACATCATCAAGAATAAACTCACCGCTTTCACCTGCTTGTGCGACAACATGGAATAGCTCTGACGGGTTAAAGAAATAGCCTAGCTTATCAATCGCTTCTTCACGAATAGCGTCTAATACTTCTTTGCCTTCTTCGGTCTTTTCGTCAATACCAGCAAACTTGATACCGTCTTCGGACAATAGCCCGTCAGCGTATTGGTTAAGTTTATCTGAAAGGTATTTGTAGAAGATGAGCCCTAAGATGTAGTCACGGAAATCATCCGCATCCATATTGCCACGAAGTGTGTTAGCGATGTTCCAAAGCTGCTTCTTAAGCTCTTGTTGATGTTGTTCGACCATGGTAGTGCTTTAACCCATAAAAGTGATGTGCGGTAGTTTATCAGAGCGAATGCAGGTGATGGCATAAATAATAAGGTTTGAAGACAAATAGTGAGACAGTAATGCACACTCTTTAATTGTTGTTAATTAAATGTTATCCATTCTTTGTTTCAAAAAAAACGATCGGTTTTAGGAATGCTACCGATCGATCGTTTAAAAAAGATAAGGCTCTAATATGTTGTTTGCTATGGGTTATTTGGTTTGTTGTTTTTATGTTAACCGTTCGGGCTGCCAATGAAATTCAATCTTAGTGATCGGTTTTACTTCGCTTTAACGTAAGTTACCCTGCTCGTAGCGTAGTCTTTTGTGTGTTTTGGTCGGAGCCCTTTGGTGGCGTTTTTAGCGAGATAACTCAATCGGTATACCGCTTTTTGCTGGCTTTCAGTACAGTTTCTGTGGATTAGGTAATAGCAGTTCTTCGGTAGATAGAAGCCCATTGTTGTATCGTGTTCTAAAAGCTCCTCTACAAGCCTTACAACTCTGGCTGAGTGATTTACTTTGTGACCATTAAGTATCAGCGCAGCATGGTAGTGTGGGTTGCCTTCCGTTTGTTCTCTTACCCAAACGAAGCCAACGTTACAGCGGTAGCGCCTTTTTAGTCTTGAAGTTAGCTTGGCTATTAGTGAAGACATAGCTTTGTTGTTTGGAGTAGACAAGTAGCTTCTGAAGTCGATACGAATAATCAATAGCCTTGAGTAGTGACTGAACAGTGCGTTTAGCTGCTCCATTATTTTGCGCATTATTTTGTTGCTCACTCCTTCATTGAATCTCATAACTTGCCAAATCTGTTCATTAAAGATGAAGGGCTCTGTACGTTTATTGGGCGGTAAATAATATAAATATCCTGCACTCATATTTGGTGCGGACTGCTGTGGATGCGTATAACTAAAGGGCTGAAGGTTAGAGTCATCATCAGTAAAGCCGCTGAAAACCTTCATCTGTGTTCCATCTTGTGTCATCAATGAGTGAAAAATAGGCAGGTTTACCCTGCCTAATTCTTTGTGATGTTAGCGGTTCAGCCAGTTGGAATAGTCTTTTTCACTCCATCCAACGGTTCGTTTGTTTATAACAATTGGAGGTGGAAACGCTCCGCTTTTGGTCCAGCGATAGAGTGTTGAGCGACTTACTTTTAGTCTACGCCGCATCTCTGGTGGGCGAATCAGGTCAGTTACTGGATAGGCTCTCGCAACAAGTTTGCATATAGGACTCATTTATACCCCCATTGTGCGCTGATCTACCCAAGCCATAATCTCAGATAACCTCCAGCCGACTGAACGACTACCAAGTGTTATGCGCTTCGGGAAGCGCCCTTGCTTTTCTAGTTGGTAAGCTTGCGAGCGAGAAATGCTGGTAATGAGCTGACGTTCATTTTCTCTGATTACACGATCTTGCAGATGCGGATTTGATTGTTGAATAGACATCATTCACCTTTCGTTGTCTTCGTTTGTATTGGGTGAATGATGTAAGTTTTGAGCAGATTGTTCGGGGTAAGAATGGAAAATTGATTCCTACCCCAAAAATTAGATAGCCGATACCTTGCGAATTAATAGCTCTTTGTCTGAGCGAACGTTTGAAAACAGTTGATTGATGAATTCAGTGTCCAACACTTTGTCTTTATAGAATGGCAGGATTGTCTTTTTCAATTGTTCGGTATCAGCCGTATCTTTGAACAGCAAATCGAGCAATGCTCCTTGAGTTAAAATCAACGGTCTCCACTCACTTTCACTTAATTGTTTGTGAGTCTGTGAGTACAAGAGTAGGTCTAAGTAAGGAATGGTCTGGTAGCGAAGGAGCTTCACCAGCGTCATCTCAGAGGCTTTTCGGACAGATTTGATAGCCTGTTCTGGCATATTGGCTTCTTTACGCATCAGGGAGAGTAGAGAAGGCATTTGCTTGATAACTATCTCGTCGTTGTATTGACTTAGTTTTAAAGCTACCACCACTACATCTTGATCAGGAAGCATTGGTAAAGCGTAAATTGGCTCAGGTTGGTAGGGTAAGTCCCTAAGAGTTCGCTTAATCTCCTCTGCACAGGTCAGAATATCTATGTGGTTGATTGGAACGCAGGCACAGGCGGAGTGTTGAAAGCCTCCTGAATTGAATTCTGATATCAGAGGGAAGCCTCTCTCTAAGGCTAGCCATGCTTTATCGTCGCGCATTTTCCGGCCTGATGGGAGTAAAGGACTTTGGTAAAAGAACAAACGCCGCTCTATCTCATTTAAGAGCTCTCCTACCGTTAAATCGAGTAGACAGTCATAGTTTGGTAGTGAAAACCAATGAGGCCAGAGAGGGTGGCTTGAATTGCGTATTTTTATAGGGGAGTTGGGGTACATAGTTGTGCTAAGAAATTTACTCGGGGTACATGTGAGGGTACATATAACAAGAAAGGGAGTTCTGAATTAACAGAACCCCCTTTCTAAACAAAAACTTAAAGCAATGCTTTTAGTTCATGCCGTATTTCTTAAGTTTCTTGCGAAGAGTACCGCGGTTGATACCCATCATAGTTGCTGCGCGAGTTTGGTTACCGCGAGTGTACTGCATGATAGTATCTAATAGTGGCTGTTCAACTTCAGCTAGAACTAATTCGTATAGTTCTGTTACTTCTTGGCCGTTTAGTTGAGCCAAGTAGTTTTTAAGAGATGCTTTAACAGAGTCACGCAAAGGCTTTTGAGTAATCTGGTCTTGTGACGTTACTGTAGTTACTGTTAATGCTTCTGAAGTCAGATTTTGTTCGAACATATTCGGTCTAGCTCTTCTCTTAATTATGATGCAACGTTTACCCGTCATATTTGAAGCCGTAGCTTCAACTATTTAGGCTTTATCAAAATACTCTTCTAACGCTTCAAGTTGCAGCTCAGCTGCGTCGATGGCGTTGAAGGTACGGCGAAACTCACTTGCTTGCTCGTGTTCTTTTAGATACCAGCCAACGTGCTTACGCGCGATTCGTGGACCTAAATACTCTCCATAGAAACTATGTAGGGCATTCACATGACCAAGCAGGATGTCTTTCACTTCCGAATAAGGAAGATCAGGCATCGTGGTGCCGTTTTCCAAAAAGTGTTGGATTTCCTGGAAAATCCACGGACGACCTTGGGCAGGGCGTCCAATCATTAAAGCGTCTGCCCCAGTGTACTCTAGGACAAATTTAGCTTTCTCTGGGCTATCGATATCACCGTTAGCAATAACCGGGATAGAGATCGCTTGTTTTACCGCTTTAATGCTGTCGTATTCGGCCTCACCTTTGTACATACACGCTTTAGTGCGCCCATGAAGGGCCAAAGCTTGTATGCCGCAGTCTTCGGCTAATTTAGCGATTTGGACGCAGTTTTTATTGTCTGTGTCCCAGCCAGTACGGGTTTTCAATGTCACAGGGACATCCACGGCGTTCACTACAGCTTGCAGAATATCTTTAATGATATCTGGATACTGCAGCAGCGCTGAGCCGGCTAGCTTCTTATTCACTTTCTTTGCTGGACAGCCCATGTTGATGTCGATGATTTGCGCACCGTTTTCAACACTAAACTGAGCAGCGTCGGCCATAAGCTGCGGATCGGCTCCCGCAATCTGTACAGAGCGAATGCCCGATTCGCCTTCATGCACCATGCGTTGCTTCGACTTTGACGTTTTCCATAGCTTTGGGTTTGACGACATCATTTCACTGACGGCCATCCCAGCACCATAGCGGAGGCACAACTCGCGGAATGGTCTATCCGTTACGCCAGCCATAGGGGCAACGATGAGATTGTTCTTAAGTTGGTGGTTTCCGATTTTCAAAACGTCTTCACAGCTTAGTACCAGCAAGGGCGCGCATTTTACGCATTTTTTTGCGCTGTGAAAAGACTAATATTTGAGCATTTACAAATTGTTTTCGCAAAATGCCCAAAAATCAGTCAATTAGCTCGCAAAGTCTTATCTAGCCTTGCTTGCGACCAGAGAT
Source organism: Vibrio sp. TBV020 (assembly GCF_046056895.1). Lineage (NCBI taxonomy): Bacteria > Pseudomonadati > Pseudomonadota > Gammaproteobacteria > Vibrionales > Vibrionaceae > Vibrio > Vibrio sp. TBV020. The sequence goes on from NZ_JBEEAQ010000003.1 coordinate 406,592, forward strand.
GCGACACCATTCACTTTGCTCTTTGATAGGATCAATGTGAAGCTCGTCACGGTAGTAGTTAGCAACATCTTCAGCTTGCGTATCCAGTACGCCTGACATCGCAAGCTCACCATTTGGCTTAACTAGAGACTTAATAATCGATGAAAGATCGCGTAGAGGGCCAGCCAGAATGTTAGCTACTACAACGTCAGCAAGCAGACCTTCAGGTTGGTCTTGAGGTAGGAATACTTCCAGTTGGTCAGCAACGCCGTTACGCTCAGCATTGTCTTTTGATGCCAGCAGTGCCTGAGGATCAATGTCGATCCCGACAACTTTTTCAGCGCCCAGTTTGATCGCAGCGATCGCCAAAATGCCAGAGCCACAACCAAAGTCGATGACGGTTTTGCCAGTAAGGTCTAGGCCTTCTAGCCACTCAAGACATAGCGCAGTCGTTGGGTGAGTACCGGTACCAAATGCTAGACCTGGATCAAGCATCACGTTGACCGCGTCAGGTTCTGGGATTTCGCGCCAGCTTGGGCAAATCCATAGACGTTCACCGAACTTCATTGGGTGGAAGTTATCCATCCATTCGCGTTCCCAGTCTTTATCTTCAAGCTGCTCAACTTTGTAAGCAAAGCCTTCAGGAAGCAAGCCACTAAGCTTGGTTTGCTCAATGATAAAGTTGCTGTCCGCTTCTGCGTCATACAGCGCTAGGATATCCGTATCACCCCAAAGACGAGTTTCACCCGGTAGAGGTTCAAATACAGGCGTATCGTGAGCATCTAAAAAGGTGACAGAAAGTGCGCCAGTTTCTTCCATAAGCATATCGCCGATCTGTTCAGCGTTTTCATTGGTCGCATTGAGTTTGATTTGAATCCAAGGCATGAGTATGAGCTCTTTACATTGATTGATGTGATTTGGCGCAGAGTTTAGCAGAAAATGGCCGGTTTTATAGGTTAATAAATGCCCTAAAACAAAAATGCTCACCGAAGTGAGCATTTTAAGAGATCTAGAATCGAGGCTTATTGAAGGCCTAGTTTCTTCTCTAGGTAATGAATGTTAGCTCCACCGTGTTGGAAGTTCTCATCATTCATGATCGATTCTTGTAGAGAAACGTTAGTCTTAATGCCTTCTACAATCATCTCGCCTAGTGCGTTCTTCATACGAGCAATCGCAACATCACGGTTCTCACCGAAAGTGATCAGTTTACCGACCATTGAATCGTAGTGAGGTGGTACTGTGTAACCCGTGTAAATGTGCGACTCCCAACGAACACCCATACCGCCAGGAGCGTGGAAACGTTCGATCTTACCCGGAGAAGGTAGGAAACGCTCTGGGTCTTCTGCGTTGATACGACACTCGATAGCATGGCCACGGATCTTAATGTCATCCTGAGTGAATGACAGAGGCTGACCTGCAGCAACACGTAGCTGTTCTTTGATTAGGTCAACGCCTGTAACCATTTCTGTTACTGGGTGCTCAACCTGAATACGAGTGTTCATTTCGATGAAGTAGAATTCACCGTTTTCGTATAGGAACTCAAACGTACCTGCACCACGGTAACCGATTTCTAGACATGCACGCGTACAACGTTCACCGATGTATTTACGCATCTCTTCAGTGATACCTGGAGCTGGCGCTTCTTCCACAACTTTTTGGTGGCGACGCTGCATTGAACAGTCACGCTCACCAAGGTGGATAGCACCGCCTTGACCGTCAGCAATAACCTGTACTTCAACGTGACGAGGGTTTTCAAGGAATTTCTCCATGTAAACCATATCGTTGTTGAAGGCTGCTTTTGCTTCAGCACGAGTCATAGCAATTGCTTCAATAAGCTCTGGCTCTGAGCGTACAACACGCATACCACGACCGCCGCCGCCACCAGATGCTTTGATGATTACTGGGTAACCGATGCGTTTTGCGTGCGCTTTGTTTGCTTGCTCGTCATCATCCAAAGGACCGTCAGAACCAGGAACACAAGGTACACCCGCTTTTTTCATTGCAGTGATCGCCGAAACCTTGTCACCCATGATACGGATTGTCTCTGCTTTAGGACCAACAAAGATAAAGCCGCTGCGCTCTACTTGTTCTGCGAAGTCTGCGTTTTCAGATAGGAAACCGTAGCCAGGGTGAATCGCAACTGCACCTGTTACTTCCGCCGCAGAAATAATGCGAGGGATGTTTAGGTAGCTGTCGATACCACGAGCTGGACCGATACAAATTGCCTCATCTGCAAGCAGTACGTGCTTTAGGTCACGGTCAGCTGTTGAGTGAACTGCAACGGTTTTGATGCCCAATTCTTTACATGCGCGAAGGATACGAAGTGCGATTTCACCTCGGTTCGCGATGACTAATTTATCTAGCATAAGAGAGAGCCTCTATTATTCGATAACAACAAGTGGTTGGTCGAATTCAACTGGTTGGCCGTCTTCAACTAGGATAGCTGTAACAACACCAGACTTGTCAGCTTCGATTTGGTTCATCATTTTCATTGCTTCAACGATACATAGAGTGTCGCCAGCGTTAACTGTTTGACCAACTTCAACGAATGATTTCGCGTCTGGGCTTGGAGAACGGTAGAAAGTACCTACCATTGGAGAAAGAACTTGGTGGCCCGCAGGAACTGCTGGTGCTGCCGCTTCTGCTGCTGGAGCCGGTGTTGCTGCTGGAGCAGGTGCCGCTACAGGTGCAGGCGCTGCTGCGTATTGTACAGGAGCTGGTGCTGCTGTACCGTTACGGCTGATGCGTACCGACTCTTCACCTTCAGAGATCTCTAGCTCAGCAATGCCAGATTCTTCTACTAACTCGATAAGCTTCTTGATTTTACGGATATCCATTTTTTCTTTCTCTTTTATCTTGTGAATAAGACAGCTCTATATAGCTGCAGAGTGTTTGTTTACTTTGCCTGCAATTGCTTGATTGCGGCAGACAGAGCGAATTCGTAACCTTGAGCACCCAAACCACAAATTACGCCGACAGCCTTATCAGAGAGATAAGAGTGATGGCGGAACGATTCGCGTGCATGCACATTCGATAAGTGCACTTCGATAAATGGGATAGCAACGCCAAGTAACGCATCTCTTAGTGCCACACTAGTGTGGGTAAATGCGGCTGGATTGATAATGATGAAATCTACATTGCCATAAGCGGCATGGATCGCTTCAATCAACTCATACTCACGGTTAGATTGAAGATGCTGAAGTTCAACATCGGCTTCGTGAGCTTGCTTAGATAATGTGTCGATAATCTGCGGTAAGGTTGAAGAACCGTAATGTGCCGGTTCGCGTAGACCTAACAGGTTTAGATTTGGACCATTTAAGACAAGAATGCGTGATTTTGCTGTCATTATGCTGCCATCTTTCTACTTCATGATATGAACTGGAATATTCCCATATTATCGCTGATTCAACGCAAGTATTTTGTCAAAAATAGCGTTGGATCTTTGAAATAGAACCAGATTATAGCTAATTCAGCGCAAATCGCAGCAATTTACTGGTCTAATCTCCCAGTTTGAAACGGAAAATCTGTTACACAGATAACATTTTTTGACCAATCAGGAATGGTGGAGAGCTGGAATTTAAAGGGACAAATAGAAAAAGCCGCCACAAAGTGACGGCTTGAACCATGTTTGACTTATTGCGCGATGATTATGCTAATTCAGCTTTTTCCGCAATTAACTTATCAACCACACTTGGATCCGCGAGCGTTGATGTATCGCCTAAGTTGCTGGTATCACCTGTTGCAATCTTACGTAAAATACGGCGCATAATTTTACCTGAACGAGTCTTAGGCAGAGAATCAGTCCAGTGCAGTACATCTGGTGTTGCGATAGGGCCGATTTCTTTACGTACCCATTTCTTAACTTCCGCATGTAGTTCTGCAGATGGGAACTCACCATCGTTAAGGGTAATGTAAGCGTAAATTGCCTGACCTTTAATGTCGTGTGGGATACCAACAATCGCTGCTTCAGCAATCTTATCGTGAGCAACCAGTGCCGATTCGATCTCTGCCGTACCCATGCGGTGACCGGATACGTTTAGTACGTCATCCACACGGCCAGTGATCCAGTAGTAACCATCTTCATCGCGGCGAGCACCATCACTAGTGAAGTACATACCTTTAAACGTCGAGAAGTAAGTTTGTTCGAAGCGCTCATGGTCACCGTAAACAGTGCGCATCTGACCTGGCCATGAATCTAGGATAACAAGGTTACCGTCAGTCGCACCTTCAATGATGTTACCCATGTTATCAACTAGAGCAGGTTGAACACCAAAGAATGGGCGGGTTGCTGATCCTGGTTTTAGATCTGTTGCGCCTGGTAGTGGGGCAATCAAGATGCCGCCAGTTTCGGTTTGCCACCAAGTATCCACAATAGGTGAGTCTTCATTACCGATGGTTTTGTAGTACCACTCCCACGCTTCAGGGTTAATAGGTTCACCTACCGAGCCCATTATACGTAGGCTGCTACGTGAAGTGCCTTCTACGGCTTCATTACCTTTCGCCATAAGTGCGCGAATCGCTGTTGGTGCCGTGTAGAGGATATTCACTTGGTGTTTATCAACTACTTGGCTCATGCGGTTTGTGCTTGGGTAGTTAGGTACACCTTCAAACAGAATCGTCTTGGCGCCGTTTGCTAGTGGTCCATAAATTAGGTAAGTGTGGCCAGTAATCCAACCCACATCAGCTGTACACCAGAAAGTTTCCCCAGGTTGGTAATCGAATACGTATTTAAACGTCATCGCTGCATAAACTAGGTAACCACCAGTAGTGTGCAGTACGCCTTTTGGCTTGCCTGTTGAGCCTGACGTGTAAAGAATAAATAGTGGATCTTCAGCTTTCATCTCTTCTGGTGGGCATTCTGAAGAAACATTCGCGGTTGCTTCGTGCCACCAAACATCACGATGCTCATGCCAATCTACATCACCACCAGTGCGCTTCATGACAATGACTTTCTCGATGGTTTTTACTTCTGGGTTTGTTAGTGCTTCATCAACATTTTTCTTCAGTGGAACTGCGCGACCACCACGAACACCTTCGTCCGCTGTGATGACGACTTTTGCATCTGAATCGATAATACGACCAGAGAGTGCTTCTGGAGAGAAACCACCGAATACCACGGTATGAACTGCGCCAATACGAGTACAAGCTAGCATTGCAACGGCCGCTTCAGTCACCATTGGCATGTACAAACAAACCACGTCGCCTTTGCGCACGCCTTGCTCTTTCAATGCATTAGAGAACTCACACACTTCTTTGTGCAGTTCGTTGAAAGTAAGTGTTTTGTCGTCATTTGGATCATCGCCTTCCCAAATGATCGCAACATCATCACCACGCTCTGCAAGGTGACGGTCAATACAGTTTGCTGACACGTTAAGTGTGCCATCTTCAAACCAGCGAATATCAACGTGGCCAGTATCGAAAGAGGTGTTCTTAACTTGGGTGAAAGGCTTCATCCAATCGACAATCTTGCCGTGTTCACTCCAGAAGCCAACAGGGTCTGTTACAGATTGTTGGTACATGGCTTGGTAAGTATCGTTATCCGCGTGTGTATTTTTTTTGATGTTTTCTTTTACCGGATAAATGTGGGCTTCACTCATTGCTTATCTCCTTGTGCTCAATCCAACTCGAATCGAGCAAGTGTCCGTTTAAAACAACTAACGTTGTACAAAATCCCTGTGCCTTTAACTTTCAATCACGCGCGAAGATTCGACAATTAGACTTTAGGATGAGAGAGATGAATCTGCTTAAAAATGAAGGAACTATGTTTGAAATTGAGAGTTAGATCTAAGCTTGCTCTATCGACTGTAGGGCAGATTTAGGCTTGGCAGATCACCTTTTGTTAGGCGAACAAAGATAAGAGCTGCTGCAATCGCGTCTTGTAGCGCATCATGTTTGTTCTGCAACGGTAGATCCAAATGCTTACAGATAGCATCTAAACTGAGGTCGAAATAGGCGTTAGGTAAATGTTTCTCAAGCTTATCGTGGTAGATCTGACTGACTTCAATCAAAGGGTTGGGTAGTGGGAAGCCAAGCTGTTTGCGACACGCAAGGTCGAGAATCTTTTTGTCATAGCGAATGTGGTAGCCTACCAGTGGCCGATTACCTATGAACTCTAATAGTTGGATCAGTGCTTGTTTCTCATCAATACCATCAACTAGGTCTTGATGCCGTATATGGTGGATTTTGACTGAACCTGAATCGAGCGATTGCGGCGCTCTCAGCCTTACTTCAAAAGGTTTGCTGGTGATAATGCGATTGTCGATGATTTTGGTTGCCGCTATGGTGACTAATTCTGCTCTATTTGGGTCAAGGCTGGTGGTTTCACAATCGAGCGAAACATATTCTCCCTTTTTTACTGAAGAAAACAGTGGCTGATAAGGCGAGCCTTTCAGTTTGTAGTGCCAGTAATGACGTCGAAACCAATTCATTGAATACCTCTAGTCTCGAATTTGGTAGTGATAGCCTAAGAATTGCTTAAACTTTTTCACTACATGCAGGCTATGACGTAATAAATCACGCTCGGTGCGGTCAATTTGCTTTAGGTCGATACGGTTGTGGCTGTGTTGGTTGCTCAACTGTTGATTAAGGCGAAGTTTAAACAGCAGCTTCAATGCTTCACTGAGGTTATCAGCGGTTTCGGGCTCTAAGATCCGTTTGTTGCGCAGCGCTTCAATTCGTTCAAAAGTGTTCTTTTCTTCAAGGCCATACTCTAGTGACAGAGTGCGAATGCCGTGAACAATTGGGAAGATCCCTCCACTTTTCACGTCAACACCTTGCTTGTCTTTTTTCACATTGCCGAACAGAGTGAGCGGTAGCGAGAATTGCAGAGCAGGACGAGAGAAGTCTTGTAGTGCAAGCATGTTATTGAGCATTGTTTGCTGAAGGTGTTTGGCAACTGGCTCGAGTAAGCTAGTGTTCCCAGCTACGGCGTGAGCATCAGTAAAGATTGCTAAATCCATTACTTGCTCGGCGGAACTTGGTTTCGACCATTGGCTAATAGTGCTCTTCCACTCACTTTGTGTTTTGACCCATTTAGGGTTGTTGACCATGACATTACCTGGGCAAAGTGGATAGCCAAGCTGCTGCAAAGTATGAGTGAGCTTCTCCATCACGGATTCACATTGATGCCACTGCAACCCATCTTTGACGATTAAGGCATTGTCTTGGTCTGTTTTGAGAATTTGTTCACCACGCCCTTCTGAGCCTAAAACGACCAAACAGCAATGGTCGTGAAGGGCGGGGGGAACAATCAGTTCAAAGGCTTTTTCGATAATTTGTTCATTAACGGCTGAAATCAGCTCCATGATAAATCGCGTACGAATACCATTACTGAGTAAGCTCTCAACTAACTGGCGCTGACGGTTGGAGGCCAAGGCGAGCTCTTCAATACTCGATGAGCGGGCAATACTTAGGGTTAACACATGTGAATGCGTCGAGAAGGCACTGAGGATCTGGGTCATGTCGAGCATGCCGACCGCGTCTTTGCCGTCCGCTACCATGACACGTTTGACGCGATGGCGAGTCATTTTGATCATAGCGTTGAAAAGGAACTCACCATCCTCAACATGAATCACTGGAAATGTAGCAATTCTGCCGACAGGTGTATCTAGGGGGTGGTCGTCGAGCATCACCGCATGGAGCATATTGGTTCGAGTGATAATGCCGTAGGGCAGTGAGTGTGAATCATCTATCAGTCTGACATCATTATCGTTAAGGCGAACCAACGCTGAGTCGATGCCATTTTCTTTTAGAGTGAGAGTGACTTCATTGAGAGGTTGTTCTGGTGAAAGCACCATCGGCGGATGATAGATCTCTTTATCTACTTTGGTGAGGATAAACTCCGCTAGATTCTGTTGTTGCTGTGCCGCTTCAATCAATTCCTGGCGCCGAGCGAGGTTGTTATCAAAGTAGGCTGCAAACTGTCCATTTTCGTTATAAAGCTCTATGAAGATGGATTTTGGCAGTAAGTAGGCCAAGGTATCTTCTAACGCAATGTAGCGGTGCTTAACGGTTTCGTCGAATAGGGCGCGAACGTCAAATAAGTCATCATTGGCATAGTGGGCGAAGATTTCGCTGTCATCTTCGGAACGTTCTTCAACGGCGCCTTTGATCAGGATATGAAGATGCTGGCTATTATCGCCAGGCTGAAGCAAGGTTTCTTTGGTGCGAAAATAAGCCACGTCGAGTGAGCTGCGCAGCCGATTCTGCTGCTGGGCATCAAGTCGATCGAAAGGTGGGGAATGCATATTAAACTTATCTGGCATACTGACCTACTCGCGCAATCTTTTACACGCTAAGTGTGCGGGTTCTATATTTTTCTTCCAGACGACTTTGGTCGAATCCTAGCAAATTTATGACTTACGGCATGCCAACAGGGAAAAGTGTCAGTCGGGATTCTTCCCTTTTTATTTCCCTAAAAGCAAACGATAATACCGTGCCCCAAAAATTGCATTCAGAGGTCACAATGCTCACCCCTTCTCCTTACGGCTGGATTTCCCAGTACTTTGTTGGATTTTTCTTTGCTTACGGCGTTTATTTACCATTTTGGGCGCTGTGGTTTGAAGAGCAAGGAGTATCGGCGACTGATATTGGTGTTTTAGTGGGGATAGGTTTTGCGACGCGCTGTGTTGCTAATATGGTGCTGACACCACGATTGCACAAAGTCGAGCACCTTATGCCAGCTCTGCGTTGGTTAAGCTTTGCGTCTTTATTGTTTGTTGGCTTCCACTTCTTTGCTGGTGGTAGTTTCTGGTTAATGGCGTTAGCGACGGTTCTATTTAACCTTTGCTGTGGGCCAATTGTTCCGCTTTCTGATGCCATGGCCAACTACTATGCTCGTCTGAAAATGCTCGATTACGGTCGTACACGTTTGTGGGGCTCAATTGCTTTTATTGCAGGGTCGACAGTAGTGGGTTTCTTGGTTGCTAAGTTTGGCACAGATATGATCCTTTATACGGCTTTAGCCGGCGTGTTCGCATCATTAGTGTTTGGTATGCGTAACACCAACCCTATGCCTGTTACGACAGAAGAAGTCGATGCTGAGCGTCCAAAACTGTCTGAGCTGTTGCGTGAATTACCCGTGGTGAAATTCCTTGTATTGGTCGCACTCATCCAAGGTAGTCATGCCGCATATTACAGCTTCAGCTCCATCTATTGGAAAGAAGCAGGCTACTCCGAAGATATTATCGGTTACTTGTGGAGTTTAGGCGTTGTCGCAGAAGTCGCGGTCTTTGCTTTAAGTAAGCGCCTGTTCTCTGGTTGGAGTTTACGTGCTTTGTTTGTGGTAGCAGCGTTAGGAGTAGTGGCTCGTTGGGGGTTAACGGCATCAACGACCGCCTTAATGGCTCTGGTGCTTATTCAGTTGCTGCATGGCGTAACATTTGCGATGGCACATATCGCTGCTATTCAATATATCCAGCATTCGGAGCAGCGCAAGATGGTGGCACTACAGGCACTTTACAATGCAATCCCACTAGGCGCTTTCATTGCACTGATGACGACGTTAAGTGGTTGGGGTTATGAAAACTGGGGTGCGAATGTATTCTGGGCAATGGCAGCAATGGGGGTATTGGCGCTGTTTATTAAACTAGAGCCGCAAAACGCCAATGCAACACAATCAATGAAAGCAGAGCCTAAAGCACAGAATTAAGTCTATCTGATTGAGTTAACTAGTTATCCTTAGTTAAATGAAACCTCTCCAATTCGGAGAGGTTTTTTATTTGTGGTTAAGAATGCGCACAAGATAAGGATATCGGATGCAAGGCTGGTTAGTGATCACCGTTTCACTGCTCTATCTCGGGCTGCTGTTTCTCATCGCTTGGTATGGAGATAAACGTAATACTTGGCTGGCGAAGTGGCGCCCGTGGGTCTATAGCCTTTCCATCGCTGTTTATTGTACCTCATGGACCTTTTACGGCACGGTGGGGCAAGCGAGCAATAACCCTTGGTCATTCTTACCCATCTATATCGCACCAATTCTGGTGTTCACTTTTGGTTGGCGAATACTGGCTCGGCTGATCATTACCGCAAAGCGCGAACACATTACTTCTATCGCTGACTTTATTGCTGCGAGGTACGGAAAGTCGCAAGGGTTAGCCGTAGTGGTCACCTTGATTGCTGTTGCGGGCATATTGCCTTACATCGCATTGCAGCTACGTGGTATCACGATGGGGCTGGAGATCATCGCCCCTGAACTTCCTGTGCACTTTGAAGGCTCAAGTTTCGATGTGTCATGGTTTGTAGTAGGAGCTTTGGCGATTTTTACCATGCTGTTTGGTACTCGTCATATTGATAATACTGAGCACCACCGCGGTATGATGATGGCGATCGCGTTTGAATCTATCGTTAAGCTGGTGGCCTTTCTCGCGGTTGGTTTCTTTATTCTCTTTTTGGCGTTGAACCGTGGTGATGTCGATCTGGCAGAAATAGCCAGCCAGACATATCAATCACCAAATGTGCCGACATTATTGATTCACACCATCTTAACCATGTTGGCCATTGTCTGTTTGCCACGTCAGTTCCATACCATGGTAGTAGAGAATGAGCGGGCTCAAGACCTTCATACTGCACGTTGGCTCTTTCCGGTTTACCTGATTTTAATGGGTATCTTTGTTTTGCCAATTGCTTGGGTGGGGCAAAGTCTGTTGAGCAATGCTAGTCCTGATACCTATGTGATTAGTTTGCCGATGGCTGTTGGTGCGCAAGATGTCGCGCTATTGGCATTTTTGGGTGGTACATCAGCTGCGAGTGGTATGGTGATCGTCTCGACCATTGCGTTGGCGATCATGGTATCGAATGATCTAGTCATGCCGTTATTGCTACGTAGGATGCGCTTATCACAGCGTACTCATCGTCATTTCTCTGGATTGTTGTTGATTATCCGCCGCGGCTTAATTTTGCTGCTGTTGCTCGGCGCATGGGGTTTCTATCAAGCGTTTGGCAGTATTCACTCTTTGTCTGCGATTGGTTTCCTTTCTTTTGCGGCAATTACTCAGTTTGCACCAGCATTGATTGGCGGTATGTACTGGCGTCAGGGTAATCGTAAAGGTGTTTATGTTGGTCTAGCGGTAGGTTTTACCTTGTGGCTGATTACCTTGATGAGCCAGACAGATATGTTGGCAGGCTCGGCTGAAAGTAACTTCTTATTGTGGCTGATCACTCCGCCTGAGCTATTGCAAAGTTGGGATGTGAAGAACTCTGATTGGGGTATTGTGCTCAGTGTTACGCTGAATACGCTTTGCTATGTAGTAATTTCACTCTTTACCCGAGCAAGTCTAAGTGAGCGCTTACAGTCTGCATCGTTTGTTGGTACGCCATTGCCAGAAAGCGAAAATATGAGTTTGTACCAAAGCCGAGTTACGGTGGGTGAGCTAGAAATGCTGGCCTCTCGTTTTGTTGGTCGTCAGCGCGTTCGAAGTGCGTTTAGGCAATATTGGCAGCAGCAACGTGAAACCTTATTACCAAATCAACAAGCGCCTTCTACCTTAATTCGTCATACCGAGCGTGTTCTGGCTGGTGTATTTGGTGCTTCTTCAGCTAAGTTAGTCCTTACTTCGGCGCTGCAAGGCCGAAACATGCAGCTGGAAGAAGTCGCCACGATTGTTGATGAAGCGTCGGAGCTTTACGACTTTAGCCGTGGGTTACTGCAAGGTGCGATTGAGCATATTGGTCAGGGTATAGCAGTAGTCGATAAACAGCTACGGCTGGTGGCTTGGAACCAACGTTACCTTGAGCTATTTACTTTTCCGGCAGGTCTTATTCAAGTTGGTAGGCCGATTGCAGATGTCATCCGCCACAATGCTGAGCAAGGTTTGTGCGGCCCAGGAGACCCTGAAGAACATGTTCGCCGTCGAGTATTCCACTTAGAGCAAGGTACCCGTCATACCTCTTCTCGCGTCCGTCCTGATGGTCGAGTAATTGAAGTACAAGGTAACCCAATGCCAGGCGGTGGCTTCGTTATGAGCTTTACCGATATCACAGTTTTTAGGGATGCAGAGCAAGCTCTAAAAGATGCCAACGAGTCGTTGGAAGAACGCGTGCAAGAGCGGACTCAAGAGCTTGAACAACTGAATAAGAAGTTGGTCAGCGCAACCCAACGCTCGGAACATGAATCTCAATCCAAATCCCGTTTCTTAGCTGCTGTGAGCCACGATTTAATGCAGCCACTCAATGCTGCTCGCTTGTTTGCTTCTTCGTTATCGGAAGTGGCAAAGGACTCTGAAACCAAACAGCTTTCTCATCATATCGAGAGTGCTCTTGGTGCAGCAGAAGATTTAATCGGCGATTTACTCGATATCTCGCGTCTTGAATCTGGCAAGCTAGATGTCAACGTGCATGGCTTTGCGATAAATGACGTATTGGCTAACCTCAACGCTGAGTTTAGTGCACTCGCCAAACAGCAAGGCATTGATTTTACGATGATCCCGAGCTTATTGCTGGTTAAGTCAGACCCGAAATTACTGCGCCGAGTGGTACAAAACTTCTTAACGAACGCGTTTCGTTATAGCCCGAAAGGTAAAGTAGTGCTGGGTGTAAGGCGAGTCGGCAACCAAGCTCGTATTGATGTTTGGGATAACGGCATGGGTATCGATGAAGATAAACAGCAAGAGATCTTTGAAGAGTTTAACCGTGGCACGCAGGTACGATCCGACCAAGGATTAGGTCTAGGCTTGGCGATCTCTAAAGGGATTGCCCATGTGCTTGGTCATCAAATCACTATGCGCTCATGGCCGGGTAAAGGAAGTGTCTTCTCGATTACCTTAGCTCGCAGTGAGCAAGCTATTGCGCCAGTGAAGGCACCTCAGGCGACTGCTGTTTCCGATTTGAGTCACTTAAAAGTGCTCTGCGTCGATAATGAAAGCGATATCTTGGTTGGGATGGAGAACTTACTTGGTCGTTGGGGTTGCGATGTACGAACAGCGACTGATTTGGTCAATTCGCTTCAGGCAATTGAGGAAACTTGGGTGCCTGACGTGATCTTGTCTGATTACCGCCTCGACAATGGGCGTACTGGGTTAGAAGTGCTCCAGCAATGTCGCCTGCGTTTAGGTGATAGCTTCATTGGTGTGATCATCAGTGCTGACCGAACCGAAGATATGCTGGATGGTATCAAGTCCAATGGTTTTAGTTTTATTCCTAAACCAGTTAAGCCGCTTAAGTTGAGGGCAGTGTTAAATAGGGTTTAAGCGCGACACTTTGTTTTTGATTAGGAATGCTTTACCACTAGACACTACTAGTTAATGAAAACGCCCACCATTTGGTGGGCGTTTTAAGAATTAAATCTAGCCTTTGTAGTTCTTTACCGCTTGGCTCAAGACTTCATTTGCTACACCTGCTTCTTCTATTCCTTGAAGTTCCATGCCGCCGTCTTTACCTTTGTAGTTACTAAACCAAGTACTAACGATTTTAGACACGCCGTTAAACTCGTTATCCAATTGAGAAACTGATTTAATTTCAGACAGTGGAGAACCTTCAGTCATGACAGCAAGTAGTTTGTCGTCTTGCTCGCCATCATCCAGCATCTTAAGCACGCCAATTAAACGAACTTCAGCAACTGAGCCACGTGGTAAAGAGTGACCTAATACGATCACATCAAGTGGATCACCATCACCACCAAGCTCTTTAGGAAGCGCTGTGCTTGGAATAGCGCCGTAATTTGCTGGGTAACCAAGATAATTAACGACGCGTGGCTTACCTTTTTTGAACTCCCAAATTACTTGTGACGTGTCTTCCTTGTTTACTTCCCACTTCTGGTTAGTCCCCGTTGGAATCTCGATGATGGCATTGATCGTACCTTCAGTATTTACGGCTGGAATAGACATCAGATCTACGTTTGACGTTAGAGTGTAAGTGTCTGTTTGAGTAATCGCGTAGTTATCAGTGGCTAATGCGGGTGAAGATGCAATAAGCAAAGAAAGAAGTAGTTTTTTCATTGAAGTAGTCCTTTTCATAGAGTTAGCGTAAATCTACGGTAGGACTATTTCAGTTTTATTAAGTCACGGGCTTTTGATTATTCCGTAAATAGCGTTTCGTATTTAACAAAAGCGGTTTGAGTTTCACCGTAGTAGAGCGTGCCTTCAGATTGAATAGCCACTCGTAGCCAGCTTTCTGCAGAGGTTGGTTTTGGTAGGGATATAGCCCAGTGTTGACCAGTGCTATCGGTCGATGCCATATCGATAGGTTGTGCGCTCTTATCTTGGCTATCTACTAGTGATAGCTTAACTCCTTCAAGAGGGAAAGCCGCTTTCAATGTTAGATCTAACCCTTTAGCCGTTAGCTTTTCTGAGCGAAATTGCACTTTGAAGTCACCATTAGTCATATCACACAAACCACTGGTGTAGCGGCAGTTAGATTTCGCGGCCAACTTATAAGTTTCCCCTTCTTTAGCGGCATGAGGTTTTTCACTCAGCGCCATATCGGTACCAAAATAGGCAATCAGAGAGAGAATCGGGGCAATCAATAATGCGATTAGAAAGTGCTTATTTTTGAACATCTTGCGTCCTGGCTTCAACGTTAAAAGGCTAAGTTAACTCAATTTAGCGAATAAAAAAGCCCCAATCGGGGCTTTTGTGGTTTAGGTATAATTTTAGTGGTCTACTGCACCGCCAGCGCCTGCTGGTACACGTACGTGTTCAACCAAATCTTTCACTTCTTGTGGAGTTTCAGCTGTTACTTTCGATACAGCGAATGCTACTGCGAAGTTAAATACAGCACCAATTGCACCAAATGCGTTTGGCTCAATGCCTAGGAACCAGTTGCTACCCCAGCTTTCTAGGTACTTCCAGTCAGCAACGAATAGGATGCCTTTGTGTTGGAATACGTAGAATAGAGTGATACTGATACCTGCAATCATACCTGCGATAGCACCTTCTTTGTTGATACCTTTACTGAAGATACCCATCATCAGTGCAGGGAAGATGGACGATGCGGCGAGACCGAAGGCCAGTGCTACCGTACCTGCTGCAAAGCCTGGCGGATTGAGGCCGAGATAGCCTGCCACCGCAATTGCGACCGCCATAGAGATCCGACTGGCGAGCAGCTCTTTCTTCTCAGATATATTTGGATTGATGACGCCTTTTATTAAGTCATGGGATATCGCGGACGAGATAGCCAACAATAGACCTGCCGCCGTTGATAGTGCCGCTGCTAGACCACCGGCTGCCACAAGTGCAATTACCCAGTTAGGTAGTTTCGCAATCTCAGGGTTAGCTAGTACCATGATGTCACGGTCAACTTTAAGCTCATTTGTTGCTGGGCTTGAAGTGTACTCAATTAGGCCGTCACCGTTCTTGTCATCAAAACCAAGTAGACCTGTTTTCTCCCAGTTCTTGAACCAGTCAGGGCGCTCATCATATGCAAGGTGCTGACCTGGTGCTGGATTAACTGTATCCATTAGGTTTAGACGAGCCATCGCCGATACTGCAGGAGCAGTTGTGTATAGGATAGCGATGAACACTAGAGCCCAACCTGCTGATGTACGTGCGTCACGAACTTTAGGTACAGTGAAGAAACGGATGATTACGTGTGGTAGGCCTGCAGTACCGATCATGAGTGACATTGTGTAAACGAACATGTTTAACGTATCGCCACGGACTTGAGTGGTGTATTCACTAAAGCCGAGTTCGGTAACCACTTGGTCGAGCCTATCGAGTAGATAAACGTCGGTGCCTTGGATGGTACTACCTAGACCAATCTGAGGTAGAGGGTGACCTGTTAGTTGCAGAGAGATAAAGATTGCAGGAATAGTGTAAGCTAAAATGAGTACGCAATATTGAGCAATCTGCGTGTAAGTGATCCCTTTCATGCCGCCCATTACTGCGTACATAAATACGATACACATACCGATCAGTAGGCCAGTAGAGTAGTCAACCTCTAGGAAACGACCGAACGCAACACCAACACCTTTCATCTGACCGATAACGTAAGTTACTGATGCGATGATCAGACACACTACCGCTACGATACGTGCTGCGTTTGAGTAGAAACGCTCACCTACGAACTCTGGTACCGTGAACTTGCCGAACTTACGAAGGTAAGGAGCAAGAAGAAGTGCTAGAAGTACGTAACCGCCTGTCCAACCCATTAGGAATACGGAACCGCCGTAACCCATAAAGGCGATAAGACCCGCCATAGAGATAAATGATGCTGCTGACATCCAGTCTGCTGCTGTTGCCATGCCGTTTGCGATTGGGTTTACACCACCGCCTGCAACATAGAACTCTTTAGTTGATCCTGCACGAGCCCAAATCGCAATACCGATGTAAAGGATAAAGGTCGCACCAACAACGAGGTAAGTGATTGTTTTCAAATCCATCTGAGTGACTCCTTACTCATCTACGCCGAATTCACGGTCGATTTGGCGCATTTTCCACGCGTAGTAGAAAATAATACCTAGGAAGGCATAGATTGAGCCTTGTTGAGCAAACCAGAAACCTAGTTTGTAACCACCTAGTTGAAATTGATTGAGTTGATCGACAAATAAGATGCCGCAGCCGAAAGAAACGACAAACCAGATAACCATTAACGTGATCATTAGTTTTACGTTCTTATCCCAATAGGCTTTGGCTTTATCCTGACTTTCAAACGCCATTGCCGCCTCCTTACGATTGGTTTGGGTTGTTAAAAAAATGTTTCACCATGTACATTAGCAAGGGCTTGGCAAGAACTCTTTTCAACTTTAGTCGCGGCAATAAAAACGAAAAGCGCCCAAATAACGGGCGCTTAGCAAATGATGTATTGATTTTTGTGATGTTAATGTTGTGTTAAATTAGCCTAAAGTCTAACGTTTTATTTATTATTTTATAAATTCAACTTAGCTTAAATAGAAATCTTTGATCCCCATCAGCAAGTTATTGACCGCAACTGCCGCTAAAATCAGTCCCATCACACGGCTAATGATCGCTGCTCCGACATTGCCAATCCACTTTTGAATATGAGTGGCACCTAGCAGTAATAAAAGGGTGATGAGTAAGACTGCGACCATGACACCTGCGGTAATACTTTGATCAATCAATGAGAAGCGGTGATTGTCCGTCAACATAACAATCGCCATCATTGCCCCAGGAGAGGCGATTGATGGAATGGCTAATGGGTAAACCGCCAAATCGGCAAGGTCAGAACGGCTGACTTCTTCAGAAAGTTTGGTTTCCTGCTCAGGTTTGGACTCACCAAAGATCATCGTCAGAGAAAAAAGCAGTAGAACTAAACCACCTGCAGCCTGAAATGCAGGCAACGGGATTTGCATTGCTTCGAGGAGTAGCTGGCCCGCAATAAGGAAGAACAGCAATACGCCCGTGGCAATGGCTACGGCTTTAAGGGCAACTAAACGACGCTGTTTCGCAGATAAATGCTGAGTTTGTGAAAGGTAGACGGGAACAGAACCGACAGGATCAATAACCGCCCAAAGAACCACGAATTGGGTAATGATGATGCTTAACAAGAGAAGTACTCCCAGAGTTAGTGAACAGAGGGGTAAATCAGATTGTCGCCTGATTCTCGTATTCTAGCAAAATTCTGGGAGGTTAAATGTCAGATAGAGGTAAGCTAAACCTCAGATTCAAGCTGTTGCAGTAGTATTACTGCTTGAGTTCGATTTTTAACGCCTAACTTCCTGAAGATTGCCGTCATGTGGGCCTTTATGGTTGCTTCAGATACATTTAACTCATACGCAATCTGCTTGTTAAGCAATCCATCAGATAACATTCCAAGTACTTTATACTGCTGAGGAGTCAAAGTTGCTATTTTTTCAGCTAAGTCATTACAGGCCGCATTGTTTGTGATCGAGCCTTCAGGGAAGAAGGGTTCACCGTTAAGTACTTGGTTGAGGGCACTGACTAGCTCACGCATGTCACTCGACTTTGGAATGAACCCAAAAGCTCCATGACTTTTTACCTGGGTTACAACCGCTGGCTCTTCACTGGCGGAGACAACAACAATCGGTAAGTCGGGGTATTCAGCGCGAAGTTGGATCAAACCAGACATACCATTTGCCCCTGGCATTTTAAGATCCAGCAGCAGTAGGTCAGGCTCGTCTTCTTTTTTGAGCAAGGTGAGTAGTGCTTCTAAAGAATCTGCTTCGAGTAGGTTGGCACCACTCACTGCCATATGCACTGACTGAAAGAGTGCATTGCGAAATAGCGGGTGATCATCAGCAATGATAATGGTGTAGGTCGAATCCATGACGTTAACTACTTATGACTGTTTAGTTAATAGAATTATTGTCATCTTTGCGATTGTGGACAATATTTATCCGCTAAAAGTCTGAACTGTATCGGGTTTTATTAGCAAAATTGCATATATATTCCAGCCTTAAAAAATAAATGAGTACTTGCTCACTTTGGCTGGTATTACCGCCTTTTTCTCTGAACACAGCAATACCAGTAGTAGCTGAATAGCTTAAAGACTATGGGTGTCCAAATGCTTTAGAAAGGTTGGTTCATTCATAAAGCCAGTAATTCGAGCGTTTGAAACAGGCTCACCATTGGCATCCCAAAACTCAATTGTCGGTAAGCCCAGTACACGCATTTCTTTCAGTAGCTCGATATCTTGCGGCTGGTTGCGTGTGACATCTGCTTGTAATAGCACAAAGTTTTTGAGTTTGGCTTCGACCGCTGGCTGGTGGAAAGTGTACTTCTCAAACTCTTTACACGCGACACACCAATCGGCGTAGAAATCGAGCATCACTGGCTTGCCGGCAAGCTTAGCCGTTTCTAACTGTTGGTTTAGTTCTTCAATATTGTTTATTCGAATAAACTCAATCTGGCTTTGTTGTTCTACCACATTGTTACCAAAGTAGTAATTTAGAGCCGGTTGCGCTGAAGCAAAAAGACCCAGCACAGCAATGATTCCCACGACGCTCTGCTTCCAACCGCCAAACGGTAGTGAGTTCTTTACATGATACAGCCAGCCAAATGCTGCAATTCCAAGACCTGACCAAAGTGTCGTTGCCCATAGCTCAGGTAAGATACGTTCTAGCAGGAAAATAGGAGCTGCGAGAAGGATAAAGCCAAACAAGGTTTTCACTCGATCCATCCAGTTGCCAGCTTTTGGTAGCAGCTTATTGCCAAATACCGCTACCAGCATTAATGGGATGCCCATACCTATAGCTAATGCGTATAGAGCGATACCACCAGTGAGTAGATCGCCACTTTGAGCCACATACAGTAAAGCTCCTGACAGTGGTGCTGTAGTACAAGGGGAACAGACTAAGCCTGAAATAGCACCCATTGCGAAAACACCAAGAGTGCTACCACCTTGTTGTTTGTTGCTTAGGTTATTAAGCCAAGTTTGCGCACTGCTTGGCAATTGAATGGTGTATAAGCCAAACATCGAAAGTGCGAGAGTAACAAACAGTACGCTTAAACCAATCAGAACATAAGGGTGTTGCATCGCTGCTTGAAATTGCATGCCTGCAGAAGCGACCACCAATCCGAGTAAGGTATAAGTCAGCGCCATACCTTGGACATAAATAAATGCGAGCCCTAGAGCACGACCGTGACTTAGCTTTCCACTACCAAGTACGATGCTCGTCAGAATAGGATACATAGGTAGTACGCAAGGAGTGAAAGCAAGACCAACACCTAAGGCCAAGAACAACAGAGGCGTCCACCAATTGTTACCCAGCTTAGAGGCTAGGTTGGATTCACTTGATACTGGTGATGACGTACTCTCGTTAGTAGAAGCTGTTTTATCTTCAATGGCTTTTTTAGCTGGTGCGGCTGCAGTTGGTGCTTGATTATCAAAGCTCGTGAGGTCGACAACTCGTGTTTCTGGTGGGTAACAAAAACCTGCTTTTGCACAACCTTGATATTGAACAATTAGACGAGCGCCATCTTGGTAATTTGCAAGTGGGACATCAACAAAAAGAGGAGTGGTGTAAATATTCACATCCCCAAAAAACTCATCTTTATAAGGTTCGCCATCGCGCATATCAATATCACCCAGGGCGACATTTTCTCCGCTGACGGAAATGCGATGCTGGTAGAGGTAGTAATCTTCTTTAACTTGCCAGTCTATTAGAACATGGTTGCCTTGTTGAAATGCGTTAAACGGAAAAGCCTCGTCCACTGGGACGAAGGTATTGCTGTTGTTACCAAAGCTTGGCGTAGAATTCGAATTACCAAATAACGCCATAGCAGGCGCAGAGATAACGGAAACACACAGCAAGAAAAGAGATAAGGCAAAGCGCATAAACGTGTCACTTAAGTTAAATTTTCATCATTTTAACTCAATCAGACAGAGGATTGGGGGAATAAGTTTCACGATTAGCGGAATTATTCGAAATGTCTTACACAGCTTGAGTAGCGACCACTTTGGAGATAAGGAAGGCAAAAGTGATCGCTCATTAAAGGTTATGCCACACCAAGTCGAGCGCGAACTACCCGTTCACAGGCATCAATATGGTCGGTGTCTTTAGGAATGACCAACACGGTATCATTGCCGCCAACGGTACCAAGAATCTCAGTATGTGGGTCTATATCCACTAAACGCGCAACAAGTTGGGCGCTGCCTGGGTGGGTTTTTACCACTACCATTGCTTGGTTGTGGGTAATAAACTCAATTTGAGATGAAATAGAAGACTCGACGCGTACTGGTGCAGTTTCGACGGTAATACAGTAGACCTTTTTACCACATGCATTCTGCACTTTTACTACGCCCAACTGGGAAAGTAGTCGAGATACTGTCGATTGACTAATCCCCTGAAAGCCGATGTTAACTAGTGCTTCTCTTAACTCATTTTGTGTTGTGAAGCTTTGTTGTTGCAGTAGACGTTTGCAAGCTGCCGTCAGCGTTTTATCTTCGCTGTAGTCGACGACATTAGGGTTTAGAGTTTCACTCATGAGAACTCCTTAAAACATGACGTAATAATCGATCGTCCATGCGGCCATCAGCACTCCGTTCCATGTGGGTGCCGTCTATGTTGTGAGCGACCACTCTTTGGTGGCTTTATTTAGATTATCAGTCTACCACCAAAGTATATGCGGCTTTGTGAATAGGATCGCCAAATAAACAACTGGTCAAGTTGCTGTAATTAGACGTGAATTCTGAAGTTTTGCGGATATTTATCCAAACATTGGCATAAATATCCGCAAGATTTTATAGAAGGGTAAAAGAGACTAACAATGACGCAGTTAGCGTGCTTCTGTCATGATCTCTCTAGAGAATACTTTTTCACAGTAGTGGCATTTTAGCTGCACATTCTCGTGTTTTTCTTGCACTTTAAATTTGCTCTCAACCGGTTCGCCATGAGAAATACAGTTGCTGTTTGGACACTCAAATACACTCTCAATGCTATCTGGCAGAACCAAATTGAGCTTATTCACCACCTTGTACTCTTCAATTTGATTAACCGTCGCCTTTGGAGCATATAAAGCCAATTGGTTAGCTTGTTCTTTAGTCAGGTAAACATTCTCAATCTTGATCAAATCTTTTGCGCCCACAGCGGAAGAGGGCAGGTTTAAACCAATCGTAATACGCTCATTGGTTTTGTGCATTTTGAACAGCTTGAGCACTTTAATACCAATATTGGCAGGGATATGGTCGATCACAGAGCCATTACGAATCGCTTCTACTTGAAGTTGGGTTTCTTTCACCATGATATCTCTCCTGCAATTAAATGGTTTGGTTAAGAACTAGAGCTAGTAGCGCTTCACGTGCATAAACGCCGTTTTCTGCCTGCTCGAAGTAGTAAGCGTGTTTGGTCTTATCAACGTCAGTTGTGATTTCGTCAACACGTGGTAAAGGGTGTAGCACTTTTAGGTTGTCGCGCGCTTCCGTTAAAGTCGCAGCAGTAAGGATGAAAGCGGACTTCATATGCGCATATTCAGACTCATCAAAGCGCTCTTTCTGTACGCGCGTCATGTACAGCACATCCAGCTCAGGCACGACTTCTTCAATGTTACTGTGCATGCTGAATTTAATGCCGGCATCTTCAAGTTCTTCACAGATATAGTCAGGCATTGCTAGAGCATCAGGTGCAATAAAGAAAAAGCGCACGTTGTTAAACTTCGCTAGAGCCTGCGTTAGTGAGTGAACGGTACGGCCATACTTTAAGTCACCGACAAATGCGACGTTGAGGTTGTCTAGAGTGCCTTGAGTCTCGTAGATAGAGAACAGGTCGAGAAGTGTTTGCGTTGGGTGCTGGTTTGCTCCGTCACCGCCGTTAATGATAGGCACTCCCTTAGAAAACTCAGAAGCCAAACGTGCCGCGCCTTCTTGAGGGTGACGCATGACAAAAGCATCAACATACGATGCGATAACTTGTACTGAGTCAGCGAGTGTTTCCCCTTTCTTAGCCAGAGAAGTGTTACCACCGTTATCAAACCCAATCACACTGCCGCCTAAGCGCTCTACTGCCGTTTCGAATGAAAGACGAGTTCGAGTTGATGGCTCAAAGAAGCAGCTAGCCACAACTTTGTGTTTAAGTAATTCTGGATTTGGTTCAGCTTTTAATCTTGCTGCAGTGTCGACGATAAGCTCTAGCTCTTCACGGCTGAGCTCAGGGATGGAGATAATGTGCTTATTAAATAACGAATGCGCCATAGCAATGTTTCCTAGTCGTGATGTACAGACAAAAAAAAGCCCCCTAAAAATAGGAGGCTTAAAACGGATTGAACGAGAAAAACAAAACAGCAACTGTCCCTGATTCAGGGCGTTTCTTATAACAACGGTGAGTCGTTAGTTGCTGTAACATGTTGGTCTCCTTAGACAAATTGCGGAGGATTATACGCACAAAAAAACGCCACGCAAGCGTTTGCGAAAAGTATCCAGAAATTGGATTTTTATGCGAATTTCACATCTTTTCGAAACTTTTTACCAACCTTTGGTAGTTCTTGCTTATCGGCGTTTTTGGCTTTAAATCATCATCTCATCGATGAAAAAAAATGCGGGCTTTATTCAGACGTAATCGAGAAGAGTCATCATGCCACCCGCATTTCCCTGCAGAAATACTCTTCATATTTGAAACTGTAGCGGCGTTAACTGCATTCATTCGCCCGGAGTGCCGGCCCAGCCAATCATTTAGCGGACTAAACTCAGGAAGACTCATTCATTTGTTGCCATGCTACAGCTCCAACTATTTTGAGTATTGACTGCGACTAGTGGTGATTAATCACCTAATGTCGCAACCATTACCGCTTTGATTGTGTGCATGCGGTTTTCAGCTTCATCGAATACGATAGAGTAATCAGACTCAACAACTTCATCTGTTACTTCTACACCATCTTTTAGCTGAGGGTATTCTGCTGCTAGTTGTTTACCAACAGTCGTGTCTTCGCCGTGGAATGCTGGTAGGCAGTGCATGAATTTCACATGTGGGTTACCTGTTGCTTTTAGCATTTCCATGTTCACTTGGTAAGGCATCATTAGGTTGATACGCTCAGCCCATGCTTCTTTAGCTTCACCCATAGATACCCATACGTCAGTGTATAGGAAGTCACAACCTTGAACGCCTTCTTGTACATCGTCAGTTAGTGTGATTTTCGCGCCTGTTGTTTCAGCGATTTCACGACATTGTGCTACTAGCGCTTCTTCTGGCCAGAACTGTTTAGGAGCAACTAGGCGGATGTCCATACCCATTTTCGCAGCGCCAACCATTAGCGAGTTACCCATGTTGTTGCGAGCATCACCTAGGTAAGCAAATGTCATTTCATGTAGCTGTTTACCACGGCCGTGTTCCATCATAGTTAGGAAGTCAGCTAGGATTTGAGTTGGGTGGAATTCATCTGTTAGACCATTCCATACTGGCACTCCAGCATATGCACCTAGCTCTTCAACGATTTCCTGACCAAAACCGCGGTACTCGATGCCGTCGTACATGCGACCAAGAACGCGAGCAGTATCTTTCATTGACTCTTTGTGACCGATTTGAGAACCAGATGGGCCTAAGTAAGATACTTGTGCGCCCTGGTCAAATGCTGCAACTTCAAATGCACAACGAGTACGAGTTGATGTTTTCTCGAAAATTAGTGCAATGTTTTTGCCTTTTAGACGAGGTTGCTCATAGCCGTTGTATTTCGCTTTTTTCAGTTCCGCTGAAAGATCCAACATGTGTTGAATTTCACGTGGAGTAAAGTCTAATAGTTTTAGGAAGTTACGGTTGCGTAGGTTAAAAGCCATGATGTTTTCCTTCTATGTTTTGAATGCGCTCTCTTGTTTGCAGGGAAAGAGGTAAGAAAGCGCACAAGGTAATAGGTTTTAATTAATTGTTTTCTAAGGCTTAGCCTTTAGTGATATTGGTTCCAGCAGTGCCTTGTAGAATTCGTAGGCCATCTTGCAGTGAGCCGATACCGACGACTTTGCCGCCTTGTTTAATGAACTCGCAGGATGCTTCGATCTTTGGACCCATAGAGCCCGCATCGAACTGATACTTAGCCAGTTCAGTTGGATTCGTGCTGCGCAGTGCATGTTGAGTTGGTTTGCCCCAATCTAGGTAAACCGCATCTGCATCAGTCAGGATAAGCAGTGCATCGGCGTCTAATTGCTTAGCTAGGAATGCCGCTGACATATCTTTGTCGATAACCGCTTCTACACCGACCAACTTGCCATCTTCACGTTTAACTGGAATACCGCCACCGCCAGTACAAATCACTAAGTGACCTTGTTCGATCAGTGCAGTGATCGCTTCATGCTCGATGATGCCCGTTGGCTGAGGGCTTGGTACTACGCGACGGAAGTGCTGCCCATCTGGTTTGATTGTCCAGTGGTACTTCTCTGCCAGTTCACGCGCTTCAGCTTCTTCGTAGATTGGGCCGATTGGCTTAGTTGGGTCCGCGAACGCTGGGTCTTTTGGATCAACTGTCATTTGCGTCAACATGCAAGTTGCGTTGACGTTAGGCATTTGGTTTTTGAACTCTTGCATTAGCATGTAGCCGATCATGCCTTGAGTCTCACTACCTAAAACATCAAGTGGGTAAGGTGCTACTTTTTTGTATTCCAGACCTTGTAGAGCCAGTAAGCCAACTTGTGGACCGTTACCGTGAACAAGTACTACGTTGTACTCTTTTGCAATCTCAGAAATAGTTTTTACTGCGATTTCAATATTGTGGCGTTGTACATCGGCTTCTAATGGCTCGCCGCGACGAAGAAGAGCGTTACCGCCAAGTGCTACAACTACAGTTTGTTTAGTCATTGCTTTTATCTCTCTGCAGGGGCAGGAGGAAAGTTACCTCCTGCCAAATCAACGGGTTAATTAAATGCCATCACGCTCGATTGGGCAGCTCATGCAGCGAGCACCGCCACGACCACGACCTAGTTCATCACCTGGGATAGGTAGAACTGTGATACCCGCTTTGTCGTATTTCTCGTTGGTGTAAGTGTTGCCTTCGTAGCCAACAACGACGCCTGGTTTCACTGTTAGAACGTTGTTTGCGTCGTTCCACTGTTCGCGTTCAGCGTGGAAGTTGTCACCACCAGTTGTGATTAGATTTAGTTTGTCGACACCAAGTGCTTTCTCGATTGCTGTAACGAAGTAGCCTTCTTCTTTCACATTTACAGCACCAGATTGATCGCCAGTTAGGCTCCAGCATTTCACATCTTTACGCACGACTTCTGGGTAGACAGAGAAGGTATCTACGTCCATGTGTGTCATTACTGTGTCTAAGTGCATGCAAGAGCGGTGTTTTGGAAGCTCCATCGCAATGATTTGCTTAGCTTGACCATGCTTGAATAGACCTGATGCCAAGTGCTCAACACCTTGCGCCGTAGTACGCTCAGACATACCGATCAGAACCGTACCTTTACCAATAACCAGTACGTCACCGCCTTCAATTGTTGAATTGTCGTAGTTCACTTGCTCGTTGTCGCCGAAGTACTTAATGAAGTCTTGACCCGCGAAGCTTGGGTGCCAGCGGTAGATAGCACGAACATGGTTTGTTTCACGTTGACGAGCTGGTTTAGCCATCGGGTTGATAGACACACCACCGTAAACCCAGCAAGAGGTATCACGTGTGAATAGGTGGTTTGGTAGTGGTTCGATGATGAAATCTGTTGGTGCGTGTAAACCTTGCATCATAGAAGAAGATTTCATTGGCATTTCAGCGTAAGACAAACCACCTGTTAGGATTTTTGCTAACTCAATGTTTGGTAGGTCACCTAGGTAGCAACGTACATCATTCGCAAATGTCTTACCTAGACGGTAGTCAGACACTTGGTGAGTTAGTAGCCAATCTTTTGCTTCTGGTACAGCTAGTGTGTCAGCAAGAAGGTCAGTAAGTAGTAGAACCTCTACACCTTGGTCACGCAGTGTTTGAGTAAACACATCATGCTCTTTACCTGCACGTTCTACTGCAAGTACATCGTCAAACAGTAGGTCGTGACAGTTAGAAGGGGTTAGGTGAGTGAGAGCGCGTCTAGGACGGTGAACAAGAACGCGACGTAATTGACCGATTTCAGAACCTACGTATAACTTACTCATGATCGTATCTCTCTTATATTTCTTAATTTAGTTTTAATTTAAAAACTAATAATTAATTTGTAGGGAATAGAAGCGTGAATTTATTTATTCACTTATTTTGTTTCTGGAACTCATATTACGCCTGTTGGCGGGGGAATCTTAGAGGTCAATCACAGTTCGTTTTTTATGCTCCAAGCCTTGATTTACAAGGGTTTTAACAATATCTATTCACTTGTTGCTTGGATGTAAATGCCCTAATTAGGTAGGAAGTAGGGAAGTTTATGCATGGGTTTGTTCATCTAATAAGGCTTGCCGGGTTTTATAGGAAAAATATTCAATTTCTAATTGGTGACAATAAAGTGAATAGGGTGGAAATATGCACTAAGAGTTCCTATATAATTGATTTTGACTCGTGAATTAATGCTCTGGTAACAAATATTTCGGTGGTAAGTTTAATCTAGATCACATTAGCTATTTAAAACACAGTGAACACTAATTTAATACTGATAAATGAAAGTAATTAAATCTGATAGTTTTTCTTATTAATAAATATCGGGAAATACAAGTTTATTGAATGGTGTTATTTGAATTGGTCATTCCATAGCGCGGCGCAGGAGCGAGTAGGGAGTTTCTAAAATAGTGTGGCTAGCGTTAAGAGCTCCCCAACTCGTTCGTTCCTGACTCTTGAGGATGACAGCGTTGTAGCGAAGAGGAGTTTTGTTAGTCATCCATAGAGCAACGAAGGATTGAGTAGGGAATCTCTAGACGCTTTATCTCTTAACGTATAAATGAGAAAAGCCGCACTAGGGCGGCTTTGGGAGAGGGCTCACGTCCTGTGAGCCGGGTAAGGAAAAGAAACAGTTAACTTAGATTAGTGCAGCGATACTTAGACAAACGATACAGAACAGCGTCAGAATCGCTAGTAGCGGCGCTACCCATTTAACCCAACGAACATAAGGGACGCGAGCGATAGCCAGACCACCCATTACCACCGCAGATGTTGGCGTAATTAAGTTCACTAGACCTGAAGCAGACTGGTACGCAGTGATAACAAGCTCGCGACCTACGCCAGCAAAGTCAGCTAATGGCGCCATGATAGGCATGGTCAATACCGCTAGGCCTGATGTCGATGGCACTAGGAATGAAAGTAAAATTTCTAGGAAGAACATTACGTTGATGAACACCACTGACGATAGGCCAGTCACCATTTGCTCTGCTGAGAACAAGATAGTATCAGTGATCATACCGCGGTCCATCACAACCACGATACCGCGGGCGATACCAATGATAAGTGCAACACCCAATAGGTCACGAGCACCGTCGATAAAGCTATTGGTGAAGTCTTCTTCACTCATACGAGCGACCAGACCTACTAGGATTGTAGCTGCTAGGAACATCGCAGAAATCTCTGCCATCCACCAACCGGCAACTGATACACCGTAGATCATCACACCGAATGAAGCACCAAAGGTGGTTAAGATAATCTTGCGAGTTGTAGTGAACTCTAGGCCTTCTTCTGACTGGTTGCCAAGGAAGTGCGCTTTGTTCTCTTCATATTTGTCGTAAACGATAGACTTGCTTTGATCTTCGCGAACCATACGAGCATAGCGCATAACGTAAGCCACACAGATACCGTAGCCAATCACTAGCATGATTGCGCGTAGCATGATGCCGTCTGTGAAAGGAATACCTGAAGCGTTAGCGGCAATAACGGTAGCGAACGGGTTAATGGTTGAACCTAGAACACCAATACCAGCACCAAGAAGTACAGTCGCTGCGGCAACGAGTGGGTCAAAACGTGCAGCCATCATTACTGGAACAAGCAAAGTGTAGAAAGGCAGTGATTCTTCCGCCATACCATAGACAGTACCACCGGCTGCAAATAAAGCCATCAAGATAGGAATCATCATCTCTTCTCTACCTTGCAAGCGATGGGTCACTCGCTCAATGCCGGCATCAATTGCGCCTGTCTTTGTTACTAAGCCAAGGAAGCCACCAATGACTAGAATAAACAGAGAAACGTCGATAGCCGCTGCTTCATAACTGTTGTGGTCATAGAAGCCATCAATTGGTGCTAGAAGTACGTCAATCACCCCTTGAGGGTTACCTTCCACAGCTTGATAGGTGCCAGTTACAGGAACTTCGCGGCCTAGGTCTTCGTTCATCTGTCGGTCGTATTGACCTGCAGGAACGATCCAAGTAAGCATTGCAACTAAAGCAATTAGAATGAAAAGAATGGTGTAAGCAGAAGGGAATTTAAAGTTGGCAAAGAAACCACCTTTTTTTTCTTCAGTCGGTAAAGTTTGCGTTGTCATGGCTATCTCCTTACTTTTATTTATATACCGATAAATAAAAGTGAATCAGCGACTCATCGTTATTAAAAATAAATAACTTTGTAGGGAAGTTATTAGTAATTGGAATTCTTATTTAGGCATTTGCCTGTTGAAGCTATTTTAATCTGAGGGTGATTAGGTAACTTTGTGGATCTTCACAAAAATATAGCGTTTATTTTATGGTGGTTTTGTTGCGTGTTTCTGTAAGGGTTAATTGTTTGAAATAGGCGGATTAATATTCTTTTAGTTTACATGTTTTTCTTACTGGCTTAAGTGGGGTAAGGGGAAGTGAAATAAGAAGGGAATTTTATTCAAATGGTCGAATTAAAATGCAGGTTCGCTTTTTGGATGTTTTTTTGATTAAAGTCAAAAATAAAGTGTGAGGTAGATATTTTTACGATTACAAAAATAAAAGGGAGCCCGAAGCTCCCTTTTATGATGTTCTAGGTTTTACTAGATAAATAGACCACCAAATGTGAATCCAAGTGCTACAGCTGAAGCAATTGTCACGACACCAGGGACAAAGAATGCATGGTTAAAGACGTATTTACCAATACGTGTTGAGCCAGTGTCATCCATTTCAACTGCTGCAAGCAGAGTTGGGTAAGTCGGTAGTACAAACAGTGCACTCACTGCAGCGAATGACGCTACGGCAGTTAGTGGTGCTACGCCAATTGCAAGCGCCGCAGGCATAAGTGCCACAGTAGTTGCGCCTTGTGAGTAAAGCAGCATAGAGGCAAAGAACAGTACCATTGCCAGCATCCATGGGTAGTCTGCTAACAGTGCACCTGCGACTTCTTTAATGCCATCTACGTGTGCGTTTACGAACGTCGAACCAAGCCATGCAACACCAAGAACGCAGACACACGCTGTCATACCAGAGCGGAATGTCGCTGCTGCTGGAATTTTTCCTGCGTCGATTTTACAGCTCATTACGATAGCTGCAGCAGCCGCTAGCATTACTGTCATGATCGCTTCGTTACGGCCAAGCGCTGGATTTTCGATTAGGCCAATCGAGTTTGAAATAGCGGCTGCGTAACAAACCACAAAGCCAATCGCTGCAAGGAAGATATAAGTGGCTTTTTTGGCAGTTGGCAGGATCTCTCGTTGCTCATCCGTAGCGAGTTTAATCAGGCCTTTTTCTAGACGCTCTTGATAAACTGGATCATCTTTGAGTTCACAACCCATGAAGTTCGCAACGAATGCGCCAATCATACAAGCAACAAACGTGGTTGGAATACAAATCGCAAGTAGCGTTAGGTAATCAACGCCCATTGGAGCAAGCATTGCCGCGAAAGCAACAACTGCTGCAGAAATTGGTGATGCAGTGATTGCGATTTGAGAAGCTACAACCGCAATAGAAAGTGGGCGCGAAGGACGAACGCCTTGGCCTTTTGCTACTTCTGCAATTACCGGTAGAGTTGAGAATGCCGTGTGGCCTGTACCAGCCATTAATGTCATCAGGAAGGTAACAATCGGTGCGTAAAATGTGATGCGTTCAGGGTGTTTACGCAAAAAGTTTTCAGCTACTTGAACCATCCAATCTAGACCACCCGCGACTTGCATTGCTGCAATTGCGGTAATCACTGACATGATAATCAAGATTACGTCGATAGGAATGAATGCTTGGCTTGTTGGTACGCCCAATACTAAAGATAAGGCGATGACACCAGCACCACCGGCTAGGCCAATCCCAATACCGCCGATTCTTGCTCCTAAATAGATAAAAAGCAGAACGACAAAGAGCTCTACTGCCACCATATTAATTACCTCATAAAGTTAATTTTGATTCTGATTATCTAAAAACTCGTTGTCTGAATGTTTAGATAATCAGAAAATAAAGACCTTGGCGTTGATGTGGTTAACCGTATACAGGCCTAAAAAAGGCCCCGTTTGGGGCCTTTTCCTGCTGCAATTACTCGTAGCGTTTCGCTTTATACGTTGGGTGCATAAAGTTTTCAACAGAAAGAATGTCATCTAGCTCATCTTCTGTTAATAGTCCACGCTCAAGAACTACTTCGCGTACACTCTTACCTGTTTCAGCACAGATCTTACCAACAATGTCACCTTCGTGGTGGCCAATGTATGGGTTTAGGTAAGTAACGATACCGATAGAGTTGTATACGTAGTTCTCACACACTTCTTTGTTAACAGTGATGCCGTCAACACACTTGTCACGCAAGTTAACACATGCGTTGTGTAGTAGAGAGATAGACTCAAACACGCTTTGTGCGATAACTGGTTCCATTACGTTAAGCTGTAGCTGACCGCCTTCTGCTGCGAAAGAAACGGTGTTGTCGTTACCTAGAACTTTAAAGCAAACTTGGTTTACTACTTCAGGGATAACTGGGTTTACTTTTGCAGGCATGATTGAAGAACCAGCTTGCATTTCTGGTAGGTTTAGCTCGTTTAGACCTGCGCGAGGACCAGAAGAAAGTAGACGTAGGTCGTTACAGATCTTAGACAGTTTAACTGCTAGGCGTTTAAGCGCGCCGTGTGCCATTACGTAAGCACCACAGTCAGACGTCGCTTCGATAAGGTCTTCAGCAGGAACTACTTCTAAGCCTGTTACTTCCGCTAGGTGTTTCACTGCTGTTGCTTGGTAACCAGTTGGTGCGTTAAGGCCAGTACCGATTGCTGTTGCGCCTAGGTTGATTTCTAACAGTAGCTTAGACGTGTAGTCTAGTGCACGAATCTCTTCATTTAGCGTTACTGCCCAAGCGTGGAACTCTTGACCTACAGTCATAGGCACTGCGTCTTGAAGCTGAGTACGACCCATCTTCAATACGTCTTTGAATTCTTGTGCTTTAAGCTCGAATGCGCCTTTTAGGTATTCGATCGCCTCCATCAACTGATGAACACTGTTGTAAACCGCGATACGGAAGCCCGTTGGGTACGCACAGTTAGTTGATTGGCTCTTGTTTACGTGATCGTTCGGGTTGATGAACTCATATTGGCCTTTTTCCTTGCCCATCAGTTCAAGTGCAACGTTCGCGATAACTTCGTTAGTGTTCATGTTAACAGAAGTACCAGCACCACCTTGGAATACGTCTGATGGGAACTGATCCATGCACTTACCTGTTTCAAGGATCAAATCACACGCTTCTACGATGTAGTTCGCGACGTCTTTTGGAATCGCTCCAAGCTCTTTGTTTGCTAGTGCTGCTGCTTTCTTTGTCATTACCATACCACGTACAAATTCAGGTACGTCAGAGATGGTCATGTTAGAGATATTGAAGTTTTCGATCGCACGTAGAGTGTGAATGCCGTAGTACGCGTCAGCAGGTACATGACGCTCACCTAGTAAATCTTCTTCGATGCGAGTTGCAAGGTTAGCCGTTTTTGAAGTATCAGTTAGGGTAGCCATACAGGATCCTTAGGAATTTATTCTGATAATAAAGTTTATTTCTAGCCATTCTGTAGTGTAAGAATCCATTCGGCAGAATTTTTGGCTGTATAATCCGTCCTGACTTATGTGGCACATAATACTGTACCTAGCGTATAAAAATAGTAACTTGATCACCTTTTTTTGCTTTCGTTGAGTCAAAGTTATGTTAGATATGAATAGAGTGTTAATAACCCTTTAGTGGTAGTGTTTTATTGAGTTTTTTATCATGCTTATGTCACGTTTTTTTACCGCTTTAATTTGAGCTCAAACCGCGGAGCACGTACACTGAGTACAACAAAGGAGGGCGTGTGTTTCCTATCTTATTACTGCTATTTATTTTCGTTCCTATCATTGAAATAGGTCTATTTATTCAAGTTGGTGGCTTCCTTGGACTGTGGCCAACTATCGCCTTAGTGCTAATTACTGCATTCGTAGGGGCTTCCCTCGTGCGTAGCCAAGGTCTACAAACATTAATGTCGGTACAAAATCGCCTTCAGCAAGGTGAGCTTCCTGCCCAACAAATTTTCGAAGGAGTGATGCTAGCTGTCGCGGGTGTACTCCTACTTACACCAGGATTTATGACTGATGCATTGGGTATGTTGGTATTGTTGCCAGCCCCTCGCGCTATGATTGCTAAATATTTGATGAGTAAAATGGTGGTTAAATCGATGGGGAGCAATGGTTTCCACGGAAGCTTTCAAGGTGATCAATTTGGTCAAAGCCCGTTTGAACAGAACCCGTTCCATCGTGACGATTCACAACAAGGTTCTACCTTTGAGGGTGAGTTTGAACGCAAAGATGATGATGATCGAAATCGATTGAATTAAGCGATTAGCTCGGAAAAAGGCGCTCATGTAGCGCCTTTTTTCATGCTTGAACAAGTCGAATTACTGTAGAGCTGTTACTTTATTTATTAGCAAAACCTTATTTAATTCATAGAACTAGTCTTGAATTTGAAACTTCTGTTATCACGATATGTTGAAAATTTGATAAGGCTTCAAATATTCACCATACCTATGAGATCAAAATCTCACTGTCACTGAATGTAATTTTTTGTTTCATAAAAAACGTCAACACTGAGCAAGATTTATTAAAACGTAGTCACAGAAAAAGTGACATGGAACACGCTTTCTAGTTGCTGTGTAACATTGAAAGCGATACACGGTGGATAACATGAAACAAAAACTCACTCCTACTTTACTTGCCGCAGTGGTAGCCGGCGCACTTTCGTCTCCAGCAATGGCAGACATCATCATCTCTCAATATGTAGAAGGTGGTAGTTACAACAAAGCTATTGAAATCGCCAATACCGGTGATAGCTCAGTCTCTCTAGATGGATATGAACTGGCGAAACAGAGCAATGGTAAAGGCGAATGGGGCAGTAAACTGTCATTAAATGGCCAAGTGCTCGCTGCGCAAAGTGTATTGGTTGTGGCGCATACCAGTGCGAGCGATGACATTAAAGCTGTTGCGAATATTCTTGATGGCTCAACGACTAATTTTAATGGTGATGATCCAATGGCACTGCTCAAAGATGGTGCGGTTCATGACCTATTGGGTGTGTCGGGTGATGTCGACTTTGCAAAAGATGTCACTCTAGTACGTAATTCGGATGCGATGACACCTTCTTCTACTTATGACGCTTCTCAATGGTCATCACTTCCGAAAGACAGTATCGAAGGTTTAGGTGTTCTTGATGGTGGTACAGCGCCAGAACCGTTCGCGTGTACTCAAGACGGCGCGGAGCCGACCTTTACTTCTATCCAAGAAATTCAAGGCGATGGCGATACTTCACCATTTATCAATGGTTACCCATACATAACCGATGAAGATTTCTTTGTTAAAGGTGTAGTAAGTGCAGTAACAACGGGTCTGACAAAAGGCTTCTACCTTCAGGCACTAACTGATGACTACAACCCTGAAACCTCAGAAGGCCTGTTTGTTCATACAAACCAATCGAGCTCTGAGTTAAAAGCGGGTGATGTGGTATGTGTTAAAGGTAAGGTGCAAGAATACTACGACCACACGCAACTAAAAGTAGAAAACAATAACTGGGTTAAGCAAGGCGAACAAACCGCGCCAGTGGCAACTGATATCGAAATCTTACCAACGGATGAGAACTTCGATCGTACCCTAGAGCGTTATGAAGGTATGTTGGTTAACACCACTGAAGCTCTGGATATGCGAGTTACCCGAACTTTTGGTTATGACTACGCAGCGCGTCGCAACAATATGGTACTTGCGCAAGGCCGCATCAGCATGCAGCCAAACCAAAACTTCCCAGCAGGGTCAGAAGAGGCTAAGCAACAAAGTATTGAAAATGCAGAGCGTCGCTTATACGTAGAATCAGATGCTAAAGCCGGTGATGGTCAAATCCCATATTACCCAGACTTCGGTCGCACTGATGTTGATCAAGATGGCTCGACAGAAGATTACATTCGTATCGACGACACTATTGTTGGCCTAGAAGGTGTGATTACCTACAGCTATGGTGACTACCGCCTTATTCCAACCAATACTCTTACAAGCGAAAGCTTTATTCGTAACGATCCTCGTACTGAAGACATCGACATGAAAGAGGGTGATTTACGCATCGCTACTTTCAACGTACTCAACTACTTCAATTCGCCATTTGGGGGAGACGCGAATCCACATGGTGATAACCGTGGTGCTGATAGCTATGAAGAATTTGAGGTGCAACAAGCGAAAATCGTTAACGCGATTCTACGCCTAGATGCAGACATCATCGGTCTGATGGAAATCGAAAATAACGGCTTTGGTGATAGTGGTGCAATTCGTCAGCTTGTTGACCAGTTGAACGCTCGTATTGAGAAGAAGAAAGATCGCTACGACATTGTTGCTATCGACTCTAACGGCGACAAAGTAACTGACGAAAATGACTACATTGGTACTGACGTGATTACTACAGGCGTAATCTACCGTCCGAAAGTGGTTAAGCTGAAAGATTCTCGCGTTATTCCAATGCCAAGTCAGCAAGCACCAGAAGTGTTGGATGACAATGGTAAAGTGATTGAGGATGGTAAGAACTACCAACGTGATTCTCTAGCGCCGACCTTCAAAGTGAAAGGCACCAAAGAGAAGATCACGGTTGCGATTAACCACCTTAAGTCGAAAGGTTCTAAGTGTTGGGAAGATGCGGCGCCAGTTGAGCAGGGCGGTCAAGGCGGTCAAGACCTAGACAAACAGGGTTCTTGTGAGAACTTCCGTGTAGCAGCTGCTGTGGCTTTGGGTGATGCACTAAGCGAAATCAAAGGTCATAAAGTTATCTTAGGTGACTTGAACGCATACGGAATGGAAGATCCATTGCTAGTACTGACAGATTACAGCCAAGAGAAATACGGTAAGACGATCAAAGCAGCACGTAATACGTACATTGATGGTCAGGTTCAGTTTGGCGACGAAGGTGCAGTGATCACTGATAGCTACGGCTACATCAATGCCGTAGCGAAAGCGCATCCAAACAGCTGGAGCTATTCATACAATGATGAAGTGGGTGCACTGGACCACTTGTTGATCAGTTCAAGCCTAGAGAAGCATTTTGTTGATGCTACGGATTGGCACATTAACGGTGGCGAGTCGACATTGTTTGATTACAACGATGAATATAAAGGCGACCTTCCGAAGTACAATGACCATTTCCGTTCTTCAGATCATGATCCTGCGGTACTTGAGCTGAACATGGCGGGTTCGTTTGGTTTTGCTGCAACATTGTCGCTATTTGGTCTAGCACTATGGCGCCGTAAACAGTAGCGCTCCCTATTAGTGTAAATTCATAAGGCCAGTGAATACTGGCCTTATTTTATCGTTTGCACTTGCCTTTCTCCTTTCTTATTGCACAATACCGCCCCTAACCTCGACTTTTATCAACGCAGTTTTTCATCATGCTACTGATCATCGATAACTACGACTCCTTTACTTATAACCTTTACCAGTATTTTTGTGAGCTGGGCGCAGAGGTGAAAGTCGTGCGCAACGATGAAGTCACGCTTGAAGAAATCGAAACGTTAAACCCTACTCATCTAGTGATCTCTCCTGGGCCATGTACGCCCAATGAAGCGGGTATCTCACTAGCTGCTATCGAATACTTTGCGGGTAAACTACCAATACTTGGAGTGTGTCTTGGCCATCAGGCAATTGCGCAGGTGTTTGGTGGTGAAGTTGTACGAGCTCGTCAGGTTATGCATGGCAAGACATCGCCAATTGTTCACAACAACCGAAGTGTTTTTTCTGGATTGAATAACCCGCTGACGGTCACGCGCTATCATTCTCTGGTGGTGAAAACCGGAACGCTACCGGATTGTTTTGAGCTGACTGCTTGGACGCAATTGGAAGACGGAAGCATGGATGAGATCATGGGTTATCAACACAAAACCCTGCCGATTGATGCCGTACAGTTTCATCCTGAATCGATTAAAACGGAGCAAGGTCACCAGATCCTCGCCAACTTTATTGCTCGAAAGCCACTTTAAAACGCTCGATTCCTGAGTTTGGTATTCGGTTAAAGCCTGACTCAGATCACTTTTCTTAACATTTTCTTCATAACCTCGTCTGCGAATACTTTGTGAAAAAGTATGCGTAGAGTTTGTCACGCCTACTTCTCAGCCCTTATCGCGACTAAGATTAACCATAGCTTATCTTTAATATAAGAATATATTGCTTCATAAATGTGAAAGGGTAATGCATAAATACTCAAGGATGATGAGTATTAGACTTCATAGTGGCTACTAAAAAGAATAAACCACTATTGAAATGGTTAATTAAATGTAAATACAATGCCAGCATAGCTTAATAGCAAAACAATATCTTATTTCATTGATTCGAAGTAAGGACACCATATTCGCTATGCATGCGGTATCAAGAGGGAATGTGCAATGACTGTAGAAAATAATGTAGAACGCGGTTTGTTTGATGAGGTAATGGTACCTTGTTACAACCCAATGGAAATGATTCCAGTGAAAGGCGAGGGTGCTCGTGTTTGGGACCAAAAAGGGACTGAATATATCGACTTTGCTGGTGGTATTGCCGTGAGCTGCCTAGGTCATTGTCATCCTGCAATGGTTAACGCGTTAACAGAACAAGGTCAGAAGATCTGGCACTTAAGTAACGTTATGACTAACGAGCCAGCGCTGCGTCTTGCTAAAAAGCTGACAGACGTATGTTTTGCTGAGAAAGTGTTCTTTGCAAACTCTGGTGCAGAAGCGAATGAAGCGGCACTTAAGCTTGCTCGTCGTTACGCCGCTGACAAGTTTGGTCCTGAAAAATCAGAAATCATCGCCTTTAAACAAGGTTTCCACGGCCGTACTTTCTTTACGGTTACTGTTGGCGGTCAAGCTGCATATTCTGATGGTTTTGGCCCTAAACCTGGTGACGTTACTCACCTACCGTACAACGATGTGGAAGCATTGAAAGCACACATTTCAGATCGTACGTGTGCCATCATGATGGAGCCACTTCAAGGTGAGGGCGGCATCATCTCTCCAACGGACGAATTCGTACAGACTGTTCGTGAGCTGTGTGACAAGCACAACGCACTACTGATTTTCGATGAAGTACAAACGGGTAACGGTCGTACTGGTCACTTCTACGCTTACCAAGGTCTAGGTGTAACGCCAGATATTCTGAGCACTGCTAAATCTCTTGGTGGTGGTTTCCCTATCGGTGCAATGCTTACGACGACTGAACTTTCTAAGCACCTGAAAGTAGGTACTCATGGTTCAACGTATGGTGGCAACCCACTAGCATGTGCTGTAGCGGAAGCTGTGGTTGATGTTGTTAGCGCACCAGAAACGCTAGCCGGTGTTGCTGAGCGTGAAGCGTTGTTCCGCGAAGGCTTAGCTAAACTAAACGATAAGTACAACATGTTTGCCGAAGTTCGTGGTAAAGGCTTATTGCTTGGTGCCGCACTGAATGAAGATTGGCAAGGCCGCGCTCGTGACGTTTTGGTTGCAGCAGGTAAAGAAGGTCTAATGGTTCTAGTTGCAGGTACAAACGTCGTGCGTTTCACGCCATCACTAGTCATTACTAAAGAAGAAATTGAAGAAGGATTAGCTCGCCTAGATAAAGCTCTAGCAACGCTAGTTAAATAAGAAATACCTAGTCTAGTACTCATATCGACATAAACAGTGTCATCCTCAACAGGAAGGCATGACAAAGTTGGGGATCTCTTGCATAGCGTTGAGAGATTCCCTATCAAGCTCATTCCTCACTGTAGGGAATGACGAAGTCAAAGTATAAACAGATAATTAATGAGTACTAGCGTTCACTGCATCAGGAGGGAGTTTCGATGCTGGTTGTTCGCCCTATCGCAATGTCGGACTACGATGCGCTGCACACATGTGCGGTTGAGTCGGGTCATGGATTTACATCTCTACCGGTTAACGAAGAACTGTTAACTAATCGTATTACCCATTCAGAATATAGCTTCACAAAGCCAGACGTAACTGAACCTGGTGATGAAGGCTATCTAATGGTTGGCTTTGATAGTGAAACTGGTGAAGTCGCTGGTTGTACTGGTATCGAAGCTTCAATTGGTTGGGATGTACCCTTCTACTCATACCACATCAGTACCGTCGTGCATTCATCGCCGAAACTTGGCGTGAATAACGTAGTTAAGCTACTGACTTTCGGCAATAACTACACCGGCTGTAGTGAGATTTGTACTTTATTCCTAAGACCGTCATTCCGCGGAGGATTGAATGGTCGCTTAATGTCTAAATGTCGTTTCCTCATGATGGCTGAGCACCCGCATCGTTTTTCTAAAACGGTATTTGCTGAGATGCGTGGTGTTTCTGATGAAGAGGGTAACTCTCCATTCTGGCAATGGCTACAAGAGCATTTCTTCTCGATTGATTTTACATTAGCAGATTACCTAACAGGTATTGGTAAGAAAGGCTTTATCGCAGACCTTATGCCTAAGCTGCCAATTTATATCAACCTATTGAGTAAGGAAGCACAGGCAGTGATCGGTCAGGTTCATGACAACACCAAACCTGCGCTGCGCCTACTTGAAAAAGAAGGTTTCACTTGTCGCAACTACGTCGACATTTTTGATGGTGGCCCGACGGTAGAGTGTGACGTGCGCAATATTGAATCTGTGCGTCATTCGATTCGCGCTAAGGTGACAGTCGCAGAACATACCAGTTCTCAGGACTACCTCATTTCGAACACTTCGTTCGAAGACTTCCGAGCGACCGCAGCAAAAGCGGCATACGACCATGCCACTGAGTCAGTGATTTTGTCGCCAGAAGTAGCAGATGCATTGAAGTTGAATGAAGGCGACTACGTTCGCATGTTGGCTCAGTAAGCTTGATATTATGAAGGAACAAGTTATGACACATTGGATTGCTGGTGAATGGGTGAAAGGTCAAGGTGAGGCAATGAACTCACAAAGCCCATACAACAATGAAGTCATCTGGCAGGGTGAAAGTGCGACGCCAGATCAAGTTGAACAGGCCGTATCAGCAGCGCGTAGCGCATTTGTTGGCTGGAAGAAAATGAGCTTTGCTGAACGCGAAGCGATTGTTCTAGCTTTTGCTGAGAAAGTGAAAGAGAACAGCGAGCAAATTGCTGAAATCATCGCTAAAGAAACTGGTAAGCCGATTTGGGAAACGCGCACTGAAGCGGCCGCTATGGCTGGCAAAATTGCGATTTCTATCCGTGCTTACCATGACCGTACTGGTGAAGCGCAGAGAGAAGCTGCAGGTAACCAGATTGTACTTCGCCACCGACCTCTGGGTGTAATGGCAGTATTTGGTCCATATAACTTCCCTGGTCACTTGCCAAATGGTCACATTGTTCCGGCGCTTCTTGCTGGTAATACCGTAGTATTCAAACCATCAGAGCAAACCCCGTTAACGGGTGAGTTCGCGATGAAGCTGTGGGATCAGGTTGGTCTACCTAAAGGGGTAATCAACCTTGTACAAGGTGCGAAAGAAACAGGTATCGCACTGGCTGATTCTAAGGGGCTTGATGGTGTGCTATTCACAGGTAGTGCGAATACAGGTCATATCCTTCACAAACAGTTTGCAGGCCAACCGGGTAAAATGTTGGCACTAGAGATGGGTGGTAATAACCCAATGGTTATCTCTGAAAACTACGGTGAAGTCGATGCAACGGTCTACACCATTATCCAATCGGCATTTATCAGTGCCGGTCAACGTTGTACTTGTGCTCGTCGTCTGTATGTTCCAGTCGGTGAGAAAGGTGACCTACTAGTAAGCAAGCTAGTAGAAGCGACGAACAAGATTCGTGTTGATCAGCCATTCGCTGAACCTGCGCCATTCATGGGACCGCAGATCTCTAAAGCTGCGGCTGACTTTATCCTTGCAGCACAATCCAATCTGCAAAAACTGGGTGGTCAGAGTTTGATTGAAGCACAGGCAGGTGAAGCAGCATTTGTGACGCCTGGCATTATCGATGTGACAGCGATTGCTGAATTGCCTGATGAAGAGTACTTCGGTCCATTGCTGCAAGTCGTTCGTTACCAAGGTTTAGAAAAAGCAGTCGAGCTAGCAAACGATACACGTTTTGGCTTATCCGCTGGTCTAGTTTCTACTGACGATGGCGAGTGGGAATATTTTGTTGACCATATCCGAGCGGGTATCGTGAACCGTAACCGTCAGCTAACGGGCGCAAGTGGTGATGCACCATTTGGTGGTCCTGGTGCGTCGGGCAACTTACGACCAAGTGCTTACTATGCAGCAGACTACTGTGCTTACCCAATGGCATCGATGGAAGGCGGAGAAACGATTCTTCCTGCGACCTTGAGCCCAGGGGTAGAGCTATAAAAATATTAGGTCAGTAAGAACCTAAATTAAGGGAATTCCCTTCTTCCTCCCTGAGCAGGGAGGTTTTAACGTCACAGGTTGAAGGCTATCAAACTGATTATCTGGACAAGTCGGTTTGGTAGCCTCTTTTATACCAAAAATTAAACGAATAACGATAACAACGACCTAACTCTATAACGTAAACAACCCCATACAAGGAGGCGTTATGACGCCAGATGTTTTATTCCAACAGTTATGGACGGACTATATTCAACGCTTGTGTCCTTCTGCTGAAAAAGTGCATCAACTTCTACAAGAAGATGAGGCTCTCATCAATGACCATATTGCTCTGCGAACCTTTAATATTGAGCCATTAGGTATTGCAACACTGGCTCAGCCTTTCTTGGATGCTGGCTATAAACCATGTGGTGATTATGAGTTTGAAAGCAAGAAGCTGGTGGCTAAGCATTTTGAACATCCTGATCCTAAACAACCTAAAGTGTTTATCAGTGAGCTTAAAGTGAATGAGTGTTCTGACGAGCTTCAGGCGATCGTTGCCAAGCTTGTAGAGCAATTGGACACCCATGATCTAAAAGGTGCTGACTTCCTGTGGGGTGGCCGTTTATGGGAGTTGAGTTATCAAGATTTCCAAACGCTAGCGAAAGAGAGTGAATACGCTTCTTGGCTCGCAGCACATGGTTACGGTGCGAACCACTTTACTGTGAGTGTGAATCAATTGAACGCCTTTGATGAAGTGAAAGGTGTTAATGATCATCTTCGCCAAGCTGGTTTCACTATCAATGAATCGGGCGGTGAAGTGAAAGGCTCTCCAGATGTATTGCTAGAGCAATCTTCTACTATGGCTGACAAAGTCGCAGTGTCATTTGCTGAAGGAACGGAAATCATTCCTGGTGGTTTTTATGAATTTGCTAAGCGCTACCCAATGGCGAATGGTGAGTTGTACCCAGGATTTGTAGCAGCATCTGCAGATAAGATTTTTGAAAGTACCAACGGATAAAAAGCAGAAGTGAAAACGGCTTTGCCCCTAGGGAGATAGACGTCATTCCATAGACCGACGCAGGAGGGAGTAGGGAATCTTCATCGGTTGGCTTTCTTGCTTGCAGAGATCCCCAACTCAGTCGTCCCTCCTTCTCGGGGATGACGCAAATAAACAAAAAAGCCACCAATGTCTCCATTGGTGGCTTTTAAATTTTTTAAACGTTAATTGGGATTAACGAGTACCGTATACCACGATAGTTTTACCGTGTGCAGAAATTAGGTTCTGCTCTTCTAGCATCTTCAGGATACGACCTACTGTCTCACGTGAACAGCCAACAATCTGACCGATCTCTTGACGAGTGATCTTGATTTGCATGCCGTCTGGGTGAGTCATCGCATCAGGTTGCTTCGCTAGGTTTAGTAGCGTTTGAGCGATACGGCCAGTAACGTCTAGGAATGCTAGGTCACCCACTTTTTGGCTAGTCACTTGTAGGCGGCTTGCCATTTGCGCAGAAAGGCGCATTAGGATGTCTGGGTTAACTTGGATTAGCTGACGGAATTTCTTGAAAGAGATTTCCGCTACTTCACAAGGAGATTTAGCACGAACCCAAGCAGTACGCTCTTGATCTTCTTCGAATAGACCAAGCTCACCGATGAAATCACCTTGGTTTAGGTAAGAAAGGATCATTTCCTTACCTTCTTCGTCCTTGATAAGAACCGCAACAGAGCCTTTAACGATGTAGTACAACGTCTCAGCTTTTTCGCCCGCGTGAATTAGCGTGCTTTTTGATGGGTACTTATGAATATGACAGTGTGAAAGGAACCACTCTAATGTTGGGTCGGTTTGAGGTTTACCTAGAACCATAATATCTCACTTCCTCTGCAGGGTACGCTTGTCGCTTTCCATGTTTTAGCAAAGCCTTAAATAGGCTTACTAGGATAAGAGCACTTTACAAATGCTGCAAGCTATCTTGTGTTTCGGTAAGAAATAGTATCCTTTTTCGAAAACGATTTCTTGATTTTAATCGGGTCAAGCGGTGTATTTACTACGCAAAACTGTGCACATGATCACGGTATGAAAAGTAATCGCGTTCTAGCCATGAGTATTAGCCAATTTTCCCGGTTTCGATGAGTTGTTGAAGAATAGGGCGTACGATTAATTCCATCGCAAAACTCATCTTGCCACCAGGGACAACAATGGTGTTATGACGGGACATAAACGAACCATCAATCATTGCGAGTAAATATGGGAAATCGACATTCTTGATACCACGCAAGCGGATCACGACAAAGCTCTCATCTAAGCTAGGGATTCCTTTCGCATTAAGTGGGTTAGAAGTATCGACGGTTGGTACGCGCTGAAAGTTAATATGAGTACGAGAAAACTGCGGTGTGATGTAGTTTAGGTAATCATCCATTGAGCGAACAATGGAGTCCATTACCGCTTCACGAGAATGGCCTCTATCACGGGTATCGCGTACGAACTTTTGAATCCATTCAAGGTTTACGATGGGTACCATGCCAATCAGAAAATCGACATGTTGAGCTACGTTGACATCACCATCGACTACGCCACCATGAAGACCTTCGTAGAATAGTACATCTGAGTTTTCTGGTAAGTCTTGCCAAGGAGTAAATGTACCTGGCATTTGATTGTAAGGGACGGCTTCGTCAAAGGTGTGTAGATAGCGACGAACTTGGCCTATACCTTCTTGTCCATATTTACGGAAGAACTCAGCTAACCCACCAAAGTCATTCGCCTGTGGACCAAAATAGCTAATGTGGCGGCCTTGTTCTCGAGCTTTACGGATCTCTACATCCATTTCTGGACGGGTGAAGCGGTGAAAACTATCGCCCTCAACCCATGCAGGTTTGACGTTCATCATGTTGAACATCTTGCGGAAAGCTTCAGAGGTAGTGGTAGTTCCGGCACCGGAAGAACCAGTAACGGCAATAATTGGGTGTTTTGCTGACATGACAAACCTTGTCTGAGAATACGTTCCTGTAATCGACGCCCACTATAACACGCTT
This sequence comes from Vibrio sp. TBV020, assembly GCF_046056895.1. Lineage (NCBI taxonomy): Bacteria > Pseudomonadati > Pseudomonadota > Gammaproteobacteria > Vibrionales > Vibrionaceae > Vibrio > Vibrio sp. TBV020. The sequence continues at coordinate 450,497 of NZ_JBEEAQ010000003.1, forward strand.
TAATGGGGCGTCACTGTATGCGGTTCTCTAAAATTTATTTTTGAGTTGGATATCGACCGTTTCATGCAATTCAGAGAAAACAACGACTGCTTCACCGGACTCAAGCTGCTTCTTGATTTGGTCGATTTTACTTTGTAGCGAGACCTCGATAGCACCATAGTCAGTGCCTTCGCGTAGGACGAATTCTTTGATTAAGTTATCCAGTGTGTCCGGGTCAATTTGTTGCCAAGGAACAATCATAAATACCTCTAGATTTTATGTTCGTTGTAGACGCTGGGTATTATGCCGAAACTGCCAGACTTTCATAGTAGGCGGGCAACGCTTCTTCTAACCAAAAACGGGGCTTTATTGCACTACCAGTGACAAAACCGACGTGTCCACCTTGCTCGAAAAGGCGGTAGTCGATGTTATCCGGCAAGACATATTTGGGGATCACCGCATCGGTCATAAAAGGATCGTCTTTAGCATGAATGATCTGGGTTGGAAGAGTGATCTCTTTTAAGCGATGAATCCCAGAGCATTTATGGTAGTAATCCTCTGCATCTTTGAAACCGTGCAGGGGAGCGGTAATCAAATCATCAAACTCATACAATCTCGTGACTCGTTTGATGCTGTGATAGCTCAGGCCTAACTCGCCTTTCAGCAGATGTTGTTTTTGCAGTGCGCTCTTTTTTAGCGAGGTGAGCAGATAGCTCTTGTAGAGTTTTGAAAAGCCTTGCTCGATTCGTTCTGAACAAGCAGAAAGATCGAGTGGCGCAGAGACAATGGTGGCAGCATCAAGTAAGGGCTCTTCACTATATTTGGCTAAATAGTTGGCCAACATATTGCCACCTAATGAGATACCTACCGCGACTTTGGTTTGGTTAGGGAATAATTGATTGAGGTATTCCAAGAAGAATCGCGCATCTTCGACTTCACCTGAATGATAAGCGCGAGCCAGTTTATTTGGTTTGCCACTACAACCACGAAAATGCATCATGACCGATAGCCAACCTTGTTTGGCAAAAGCATTCATTAGACCGTTGGCATATGGGCTATAGAAGCAGCCTTCTAACCCGTGGAACAACACAAAAATTGGCTTATCAGTCTTTGCCTCGTCTTGGTTGCTTTGATTGATGTCTTCGCTCCATGCAATATCGAGAAAGTCCCCATCAGGGGTATCGAGTGTTTGCCACACAGGTTCAAATAGCGCTTTTTTGCGAATAAAGCGCGGTGCAAGAGTTTGAAGATGTGGGTTTGTTAGTCCTTTAGCAGCAACAAATTGAGTCATAGAGGATCTCTATAGGTTTGCGATGTTGTCGATAGGCTCCGCAAATGCAGAGTAGAGTTGTTCTCCACCTAACTGGCGGCAATAGCGCAGCGTTAAGGGTTCGCTATGATTGAGAGTCAGTGGGATGCTATTAATGCAGTCAACCAAGTCAGATTGCTGCTGTTTTTCTAGCTGGAGTTCAAACTGAAGAGATTCTCGATAAAGCGTGTCGCTGACATGGAGTTTCAGTTTGCGCCTGAACTCTCTGTAATTGAGTAGTAATGCTTCGGAGCGCCCTAAGCACTCTTCAACTCGATGCCAGTCTTGTTCTCTGAAGCAGATCTGCTGCTCGTCTAACCATTTGAGCAGCAGTAATAAGTTCACGTTACCTTTGAATTGATTCTGAAGATTCAAGCACGCCGCTTTTACCTCTCGCACGCTGTAATATTGCAAACTGAATTGCCATAAGCGTTCAAGGGTTAAAGAAATTTCGACGTGCTTTGAACTCATAGGCTATTGAACTCCTGTTCCATCTGTTCTAGTTCTTCTTGGAGAGACATCCACTCCATTTCGACATCTTCTAGTTCACCTTTGCTGTTAGCCTGAACAGCCAATACTTCATTAAGTTTAGCTTTATTTTCGGCTTCATAAAGGGAGTTGTCAGACAATTGCGTTTCAGCATCGGCTAATGCAGCGCCCAACTTATCCATTTTTTCTTCAAGCTTTGTCAGGTTTTTGCGAATTGGAGCCGTTTGCTTGCGGAACTCTGCTTCACGGCGTTTTTGATCTTTTTTCGCGGCGGCACTGTTGGTGCTATCCTTTGCAGGTTGCGCAGCTTGAGCTTCTTTTCGCTCTGCCTTCTGTTGATCCGTCAGCCATTTATAGTAGTCGTTTAAATCACCGTCGAATGGTGCAACTTGGCGGTCGTGAACAAGGTAAAGATCATCCGTTGTGGCTCTAAGTAGGTAGCGGTCGTGCGAAACGATCACCATCGCCCCTTCGAAGGTTTGCAATGCCAAAGTTAGAGCTTGGCGCATGTCCAAATCCAAGTGGTTGGTTGGCTCATCGAGTAGTAGCAAGTTTGGTTTTTGCCACACAATTAACGCGAGAACCAGACGCGCTTTTTCACCACCAGAGAAAGGCGCTACCTTTTCAAGCGCTTTATCACCTTGGAAACCAAAACTGCCTAAGTAGTTACGTAGTTCTAGCTCATTTTTATCAGGTGCTATCTGCATCATGTGCTGCAGTGGTGTTTCTTCAGGATGCAGTGTTTCCAATTGGTGCTGAGCAAAGTAACCAATTTTGACACCTTGTGAATAGGTAAGATCGCCACCTTGAGGATTAAGCTCACGTGATAGCAGCTTAATTAGTGTCGACTTACCCGCGCCGTTACGACCAAGTAGACCAATGCGGCTACCCGGTACCAGGTTAAGACGAATCTTCTCAAGAATTAAGTTGTCATCATAACCCGCCGAAACTTCGTCCATCATAATGATTGGATTAGGTAGTGCATCAGGGTCACGGAATTGGAAGCTAAATGGATTATCAAGCTGAGCGGGTAATACTTTTTCCATACGCTCAAGTGCTTTAATACGACTTTGCGCTTGGCGAGCTTTTGATGCCTTATAGCGGAAACGGTCAATGTAGCTTTGCATGTGCGACATCTGTTTCTGCTGCTTCTCAAATTGTGCTTGTTGCAGGATCAGCTTTTGTGCGCGTTGCTCTTCAAACGAAGAGTAGTTACCGGTGTACTCATTAAGCTGTTGGTTTTCTACGTGGATAACGCGACCAACGATCGGGTCTAGGAAGTCTCGGTCGTGAGAGATCAAAACTAAAGTGCCTGGATAGTTTTGTAGCCAGCGTTCTAGCCACATTACTGCATCCAAGTCTAAGTGGTTGGTCGGTTCATCGAGTAGCAATAGGTCGGAGCGACAAAGCAGGGCTTGAGCTAAGTTAAGGCGCATACGCCAACCACCGGAAAACTGAGTTAAGTTCCAGCTCATTTGCTCTTGGCTAAAACCTAAACCATCCAATAGTTCTGCTGCGCGAGCACGAATACTGTAGCCGCCAATGGTTTCGATCTTACCGTGGATTTCAGCAACCAGAGTGCCGTTATCTTTTTGTTCGGCATCAGCCAAATCTGATTCGAGACGACGATACTCGCGGTCACCATCAATTACGTATTCAATGGCACTGCGTTCTAAGGCTGGAGTTTCCTGAGCGACCCATGCCAGTTCCCAGTGTGCGGGTTTGCTAAAATTACCAGCATCAATAGAAAGTTCGTCCTTAATTAAGGCGAATAGGGTGGATTTGCCACAACCGTTTTTGCCCACAAGACCGACTTTATCGCCAGGGTGAATCGTTGCAGAGGCTTGATCAAGTAGCGGTTTGCCACCTCGAAGAAGCTGAATGCCAGAGAAGGTAATCATAATCTTTTGCTTTGTCTTTGCTCGTATTGCGTCGAATAGTAGGTTACTTAACTAGCTATGTCGATCGTTGCGTTATTGTAGCTAACCACGTATAACAATCTGATAACCTATAAAAACAATGATTTTGGCTTAAATTATAAGGATTGCTGTCCAAGGAATGCAGAACTTACCCTCCGACACACCTAAGGTATTGGTGATTTACGCTCATCCGGAGTCGCGAGATTCCGTTGCCAACCAAATGATGCTTAAGAAGATCGAGTCTCTTGAGCATGTCACTGTGCATGATCTTTATGCTCACTACCCTGACTTTTTTATTGATGTTAATGCTGAACATCAATTGCTTAATGATCATGATGTGATCGTCTTTCATCATCCTCTCTATATGTATTCTTGTCCTGCTTTGTTGAAAGAGTGGATGGATCGAGTGTTGGGCAAAGGCTTTGCGTTTGGTAATGGCGAGGCACTTAAAGGAAAGTACTGGCGCAGTGTTATCACCACTGGAGGTAAGGAAGAGGCATTTGGCCAAGGGGGATACAACCGTTACCCACTATCAGAAATTCTGCAGCCATTCGAATTGACGGCTGCATTGTGCCAGATGTTTTGGATTGAGCCATTAGTGCTTTACTGGGCGCGTAATGTCTCGGAGATGGAGCGCTATCAACATGCTGAGCGTTACCGTCAATGGCTAAATGACCCATTGATGTCCTATTCTGAACAAGTAGGAGGGTAGCATGGCATTAGAAAATGACTTTCTGCAAAGTAGTGCAATTTTCTTAACTGCAGCAGTTGTAGCAGTGCCTCTTGCCCAGCGATTGGGTCTGGGATCGGTATTAGGCTATTTGTTGGCGGGTGTCGCGATCGGGCCTTGGGGACTTGGGCTGATCAGTGATGTTGATGCGATTCTTCATTTCGCTGAATTTGGGGTTGTACTGCTGCTGTTCTTGATAGGTCTAGAGCTAAACCCAAAGAAGCTACTGCAAATGAAAGGGCCAATATTGGGTCTCGGCGGGGCACAGGTTTTGGTTACGACCATGGTGTTAGCGAGTGTCGCATACCTTGCAGGAACGTCGTGGCAAACCAGTTTAGTTATCGGTATGGGGTTGGCACTTTCTTCTACAGCAATCGCATTAAGAGTAATTGAAGAGCAAGGGCTGGGAGGCAAAGAAGCAGGGCAGTCAGGTTTTGCTGTATTACTGTTCCAAGATATTGCTGTAATCCCAATGCTGGCTCTGCTCCCCGTTTTAGCCGGTAACACGGCAGGTGATTGGCTAGATGCACTATGGATGCTAGCTGGTGTCGGCGGCCTACTTGTCGGTGGTCACTTCTTACTACGACCTCTATTTCGTTATGTTGTGTTAAGTGGTGTGCGTGAACTCTTTACCGTAGCAGCATTACTTCTTGTGATTGGTATTGCACTGATGATGAAGCAGCTAGGTCTATCGATGGCATTGGGGACATTCCTTGCCGGGGTACTACTGGCAGAAAGCGAATACCGCCATGAATTAGAAATAGCAATCGAGCCTTTCAAAGGTCTGCTTCTTGGTCTGTTCTTTATCGCTGTGGGTATGGCGGTCAACTTGGGTTTGTTGGCGTTAGAACCATTTGCTGTATTGTCAGCAGTCATCGGATTGGTGATTGTGAAAGGGATGATTCTTTATCTCTTGGCGCGTATCGCTGGCAGCCGACCAAAAGCACGTAGCAAGATGGCAGCAATATTGAGCCAAGGTGGTGAGTTTGCTTTCGTCATTTTTACTGCAGCGGCAACAGAAGGTTTACTAGACCGCGAACAGACCGCGTTCTTGTTAGTTGTGGTGAGTTTGTCGATGGTAACAACGCCTCTACTTTTGATGGCTCAAAGTAAATGGTATGCACGTGGTCTTAATGCTGGTGCGAGTGATGAACTAAAAACGGATATCATCAACAAACAACCGCGTGTCATCATTGCTGGTTTTGGTCGTTTTGGTCAGATTATTGGCCGTTTAATGTATGCCAACAAAATTAAAGTGACGGTACTGGAAAGCGATGCTAGCCAAATTCAGTTACTGAGGAAATATGGCTATAAAGTCTTTTACGGTGATGCGACACAAGTTGACCTGTTAAGAGCGGCGGGTGCAGACAAAGCGGAAGCGATGATCATCTGTACCGACTCTCCAGATGAAATCATGCAGATCATTGAACTCTGCCAGGCGAACTTCCCAAATCTTAAGTTATTGGCTCGTGCTCGAAGTCGTGTTGAAGCCTATCAATTGCTTAGTCACGGTGTAGAGAGCTATTCGCGTGAAACTTTCTTAGGTGCATTAGATTTAGGCCGACAAGCCTTGATCGATTTGGGCATGCATCCATATCAAGCAAAGCGAGCTGAAGCGCATTTTCGAAAATTAGATAATGCTATGCTCAAGGAATTGCTTCCTCAGCATAATGATGACAAACAATTGGCCCAAAGAGCCAAAGAAGCCCGTAAAGAACTAGAAGAGATTTTTGGTCGTGAAATGGAAAGCGATCAGCAAGCGAAGAACTTCTGGGAATAAACTAGTGAAATAAATAGAGATGAAAAAAAGATTTATCGCAGGCGCCAGCTGCCCTAAATGTGCTCAACAAGACACATTACGCTGGTGGATAGAGAACAATATTGAATTAGTAGAATGTGTTGAGTGTGGTCATCAAGATCAACGAACACCAGAATCCGTCGATACCGCGGAACACGGTGGCCAAGAAATGATCGGTATTTTTAAGCCTGATTGATTGAGTTTCTCTAAATCATCCCCATAATACCCCCATAGAAAGTTTGACGACCATTGTTGTAGCAATGGTCCTTTATTCTCCTTGGAGTAAATATGAAAATTGAAAAGAACGTAGTAGTAAGTCTTGCTTACCAAGTAAAACTAGAAGACGGTGTTGTTGTTGACCAATCAACGACTGAAGCACCTCTAGATTACCTACACGGCAACAACAACCTAATCACAGGTCTTGAAACTGCACTAGAAGGTAAGGAAGCGGGCGCTAAGTTCTCTGTAACTGTTTCTCCAGAAGAAGCGTACGGCGAGCACAACGACGCACTAGTACAACGCGTTCCTGCTAACGTGTTCCAAGGCGTTGAAGAGATCGAAGTAGGTATGCGCTTCCTAGCGGACACTGACCAAGGTCCAATCCCTGTTGAAGTAACAGAAGTAGATGGCGACGAAGTTGTTGTAGATGGCAACCACATGCTTGCTGGCCAAACACTGACATTTGATGTTGAAGTTGTTGCTCTACGTGAAGCTACAGCAGAAGAGATTGAGCACGGTCACGTGCACCAAGCTGGCGGTTGTGGTCACGACCACGATCACGAAGGCGGTTGCTGTGGTGGCGAAGGCCATGACCACGGTGAAGAGAAAAAAGACGGTTGTTGCGGTGGCGGCAGCTGCGGTTCTCACTAATCCATTAGCGATTAGCTAGATATGAAAAGGCGTTTCCTGCTGTACGGGAAACGCCTTTTTTGTTATTTAAAAGCTTATCAACCAGTTTAGATATATAGATGGAGACTCTCATGAGCCAACCTTTTTCAATCGCGATTCATGGCGGTGCTGGAACGATTTTACGTGAGCAAATGAGTGATGAACTGAAATCCTCTATCTTGTCTGATCTCGAAACTTCTGTGCGTGCAGGGTACAAAATATTGCAGGAGTCAGGTGACGCTCTTGATGCAGTAGTGGTGGCAGTAAAGGTGTTGGAAGACTCGCCGAACTTCAACGCCGGTAAAGGCTCAGTATTAACCCACAAAGAGATGGTTGAGATGGATGCCTCTGTCATGCATGGCAAATCTCTCGATGCGGGGGCTGTTGCTGGTGTTCGCCATATTAAAAACCCAATCGAGCTTGCTCGTGATGTGATGACTAAAAGCAATCATGTCCTTCTGATAGGTGAAGGGGCTGAAGAGTTCGCATTTGAACACGACTACCAGTTTACTGAGCAAGACTACTTCTTTACGGACCGACGTTATGAGCAGCTACTGTCAATGAAAGAGAAAGGGCTGTTTGCGCTTTCTGAGTCAAAGTATCCAGATGACAAAAAATTCGGCACGGTTGGGGCGGTGGCACTTGATCAGCAAGGTAACCTAGCTGCGGCGACAAGTACAGGAGGAGTGACCAACAAAAAGTACGGTCGCGTTGGAGACTCCTCAATCATTGGTGCAGGCACTTATGCTGAGAATGGCAATGTTGCGGTATCAACGACGGGGATGGGGGAATACTTTATCCGTAAAACTGTTGCAGGTGATGTAGCAGCAAGAATGCGCTATCTAAAGGAAGACGTGCACACGGCGAGTGAAACCGTCATTCAAGGTGAACTCAAAGATATGGGCGGTGAAGGTGGCTTAATTGCAGTTGATGCTCAAGGCGAGCTGCACTTTGCGATGAACAGTTCAGGAATGTATCGAGCTGGCATTGATGCCGACGGCAATTTCAGCGTTAAGATATATGCTGATGAGTAATCTGAATCTAGTTGATTTATCTAAGCCTTAAGCTAACTGGCTGATTTATTTCGGCCTTAGTTTCAGCCCTATTGGATTTACACCATATTACGCTTGCATGATTAAAAAATGACTGCAAGAAATGTGATTCAGTGCTAGAATCCATTTTTAACTAGCAACAGATACTGGAAAGATGGGAAATAACGTAGTCGTTCTGGGCACCCAATGGGGTGACGAAGGTAAAGGTAAAATTGTTGACCTTTTAACTGAAGATGCAAAATATGTGGTTCGCTACCAAGGCGGTCACAATGCTGGTCACACTCTTGTAATTGACGGTGAAAAAACCGTTCTTCACTTAATTCCATCAGGCATCCTACGCGATAACGTAAAATGTGTTATCGGTAACGGCGTTGTACTATCGCCTGAAGCACTTCTTAAAGAAATGAAGCCTCTAGAAGAGCGCGGTATCCCAGTGCGCGAGCGTCTTTTCGTTTCTGAAGCTTGTCCTCTAATTCTTCCGTACCACATCGCTATCGACAACGCGCGTGAAATCGCTCGTGGCGCGAAAGCTATCGGTACAACTGGTCGTGGTATCGGTCCAGCTTACGAAGATAAAGTTGCTCGTCGCGGTCTACGCGTTGGTGACCTTTTCGATAAAGAAATGTTCGCTGAGAAGCTAAAAGAAGTAATGGAATTCCATAACTTCCAACTAGAGCACTTCTACAAAGCTGAAACAGTAAGCTACGAAGAAGTACTTGAGCAGTGCATGGGTTACGCAGATCTACTAACTTCTATGGTTATGGACGTAACAGACGAACTAGACGCAGCACGTAAGCGCGGCGACAAGATCATGTTCGAAGGTGCTCAAGGTACTCTACTAGATATCGACCACGGTACTTACCCATACGTAACTTCTTCTAACACGACTGCTGGTGGTGTTGCTGCAGGTTCAGGTTTCGGTCCTCGTCACATCGGTTACATCCTAGGTATTACTAAGGCGTACTGTACTCGCGTTGGCTCAGGTCCATTCCCGACAGAACTTTACGACGGTCTAGATAAGCAAGACCCAGTTGGTAAGCACCTAGGCGATGTTGGCCACGAGTTTGGTGCAACAACAGGTCGTCTACGTCGTACAGGTTGGTTTGATGCAGTAGCAATGCGTCGTGCAATCCAAATCAACTCTCTAACAGGTATGTGTCTAACTAAGCTAGACGTTCTTGATGGTCTAAAAGAGATCAAGATCTGTACTGGTTACAAGATGAAAGATGGCACTATCCTAGAAGTTTCTCCAATGGCTGCTGAATCTTTCGAAGAAGCAACGCCAATCTACGAAACAATGCCAGGTTGGTCTGAGACTACATTTGGTGCTAAGTCAATCGACGCGCTTCCACAAGCTGCTCTTGACTACATCAAACGTATCGAAGAGCTAACGGGTGTACCAGTAGACATCATCTCTACAGGTCCAGACCGTAACGAAACAATCATTAAAGTTCACCCATACGGTGCATAATTTCTGATTGTTCAGAGACTTAAAAAGCCAGCGTTTATCGCTGGCTTTTTTTTGACTTTTTTTCCTTGCGATCTGAGTTGCTTACGGCAACAATTTGCCAAATAGCGGCAATTTTGATTAAAGAGTTAGCACCGTTTGCCGATAAAGTTATCAAGCTTGCCGCATAGAACGGCAAATAACTCACTGTTTGCCGATCAAGGTCGTTTTGGCAGCAGCATAGAAATCGAAGTAAAGAGTGCAGAAAATGAAGCTAAGGAAATTAGCGGCTTCGATGGTATTAGCGTTGAGCGCATCCGTTGTTCAGGCGAATGATTCGCCTAATATTGGTGAGCCAGTGCCAATTTATACCGAAGCTGAACTAATTAAACTGATTAATAACAACCAGCATTTAGAACGTGTAAAGGCGGATAGCTGCCAGCTAGTGGAAGACATCGTTGCGCGTGCGACTCGTATCAGCCTGCCAGCATACGAATTTTTGTATGGCGATATGCTAGCGTGGGGAGTGTGTGTTGAGCAAGACGTTGAGCTTGGTCTTTACTACATGGAAAACGCAGCGCATCAAGGCTTGCCAGCCGCACTTGAGCAAATTGGTCGTTACTACTCGCGTGGCACGATCGTGCAGCAAGATAAAGAGCGAGCGATTCCCTATCTACGTGAAGCAGCGGCGATGGGTAACTTAAATGCACGTATCCATCTTGCAGAACTGCTGCTACGTGATTACGGCAGTCCTTTAGATTACGAAGATGCTTACCGCTGGTTATACAACTCCGTCACTGCTGACCAACGAACGCACAAGCGTATTAGTGTGTTAAGGCAAGGACTAGAAAGGCGAATGCCACAGAACATCATTGCTCGAGCGAAAAAGCGCGACACGTTCTGGTAATCGGTTAAAGTCTCGACAGCACCTGACTCACTGCACTCAGTTGGTTGCGATAGATACAAAAATGCCCAGCACTTGCTGGGCATTGTCATTATTGGTCAGTCGTTATTGAACAACTTCACCCGATTCGATAACAGTTTCACGAACAACTTTTGTGAACTCTAATGCTTCTTCGCGGATTTTATCTTCATCAACGGTTAGCATTTCACGATCTTTCATGATGATGTTGCCATCAACAATAGTGTGCTTAACGTTCGCTGAGTTAGCAGAGTAAACCAGTGCTGAGTATGGGTTGTAAACTGGAACCATGTTTGGTGCTTTAGTATCAACCACGATGATGTCTGCAAGCTTACCTGTTTCAAGTGAGCCAATTTTGTCTTCCATGTGCAGTGCTTTCGCAGCGCCCATTGTTGCCATATCAATTACTTTAATTGGTGGCATTGCAGCACGGTCTTTATTGACTAGCTTGTGAACTTTGGCTACTTGGTTGAACTCATCAATTGTGCTTAGTGTGTTACCAGACATTGGGCCGTCTGTACCAAGACCAATACGTACATCTTCATCGTACATCTTAAGTGCTGGTGATACGCCTTTTGCCGACTTGATGTTAGCACTCATATTATGAGCAACACCCATGTCTGACTCTTTCACAAGTTTGATGTCTTCATCATCAACCAAGATCATATGTGCGCCAACAAGGTTTTTGTTTAGAGCGCCGATACTATGCATGTATTGAACTGGAGACATACCGTCAGCACGTTTTGCAATCTTCTCTTCTTCACGATGAGATTCAGCAAGGTGAATCATTACCGGCACATCGTGTTCTAGAGATAGCTTAGCAACTTTTTGCAGAATCTCAGTGGTGTTTGTGTAAGGTGCATGCGGTGCGAAAGCTGGAGTAATACGCGGGTGATCTTTGTACTCTTCGATAAAGTTCAGAGCGTATTTGATTCCTTCTTCTGCGTTAGCTGCATCTGCTACCGGGAATTTGATTACCGTTTCACCTAGTACTGCACGCATACCGATTTCATCAACCGTCTTTGCTACTTCATCTTCAAAGTAGTACATGTCTGCGTAAGTCGTGACACCGCCTTTAACCATCTCAACGTTACCGAGGTTCGCACCAATTCGAACCATATCACGTGATACAAGTTTTGCTTCAAGCGGGAAGATGTAGCGGTGTAGGCGATCTGGCACATCATCAGCCAGTGAACGGAACACGGTCATTGATACGTGAGTATGTGTGTTGATAAGACCTGGCATTACAATATCACCATCAACATCTAACACCTTTTTAGCGTCGTATTGTTTTTCCAGTGATTCGTCGCCAACAGCAATAATCTTATTACCTTTAACGACTACGGTGCCATTTTCATAAACAGTTTTATCTTGGTTCATAGTAAGAACCATTGCATCAGTGATCATCAGATCGACTTTTTCAGCCGCAGACGCTGCCGCAGAAAACAGACCTAGACCTGCAATTGCCGTTGCTAGCAATGTACGTTTCATACTCATAAAAACACCTGTAGTAAAAAGGGAGTAAAATTTGCCTGAATCATACCCCTTTCTTTACTTGTTGCAATCGTTTGCCTTGTCACTTGCATAGAAGTGTGATCTTTATCGTATGGCGTAAAGAGATATTAAAGGAGATGCTAAGTTATGAAAAAGGTGCGGAAAAAAGAGGAATTTAAGTCGACTTACCTGTGCCTTGAACGGGGACTCGGATATACTAGTTTTAATTCCCTTCCTTCTTAATTAGGCGCGCCTATGTCAGACAATACCCATAATGACCCATTTGCAGCTCGTGAATCGGAAAATTATGAAAACCCGATTCCAAGCCGAGAGTTTATCCTTGAGTTTTTAAGTCAAGCAGGGGTTCCGATGAACCGTAATGATCTGTTTGATGCATTGAAGCTGTCAGGAGAGGATCACTACGAAGGGCTACGTCGCAGATTGAGAGCGATGGAGCGTGATGGTCAACTCGTGTTTACTCGTCGTCAATGTTATGCGTTGCCAGAAAAACTCGAAATGGTTAAAGGCTATGTTATTGGTCATAAAGATGGCCATGGATGGGTGCGCCCAGAAGGAAGTGTTGGCAAAGATAAAGATATTGTCCTGCCACACCACCAAATGAAAAACATCATTCATGGTGACTATGTGTTGGTTCAGCCAACAGAAAATTCAAAGCGTGGCCGTAAGGAAGGACGATTGGTTCGCGTTTTGGAAGAGCGCCAAACTCAAATTGTTGGTCGTTTCTTCTTAGAGTACGGTTACTCTTACGTTGTGCCTGATGATTCTCGTATTAGCCAAGACATCCTAATCCCCAATGATCTTCGTGCCGGTGCTCGTATGGGGAACGTTGTGGTGATTGAGATTACCGACCGTGGTTCACGCTCTCGTGGCATGATGGGTAAAGTAGTGGAAGTACTTGGTGAAAATATGGCACCGGGTATGGAAACGCAAATTGCGATTCGTACACACCAGATCCCGCATGAGTGGCCAGAAGCTGTCGACAAACAGATCGAAGGCTTAGGTGAAGAAGTGCCAGAAGAAGCAAAAGTAGGTCGTGTTGACCTTCGTGAATTGCCTCTAGTGACGATTGATGGTGAAGATGCGCGTGACTTTGATGATGCTGTCTACTGTGAGAAGAAGAAAAGCGGTGGCTGGCGTTTATGGGTAGCGATTGCAGATGTGAGCTACTATGTTCGTCCAGACTCTGCATTAGATAAAGAAGCGATTAACCGTGGTAACTCGGTTTATTTCCCATCTCAAGTTGTCCCAATGCTGCCGGAAGTGCTGTCCAATGGCCTTTGTTCATTGAACCCACAAGTTGACCGACTATGTATGGTGTGTGAGATGACTATCTCGGAAACGGGTAAGTTATCAGGCTATAAACATTATGAAGCGGTAATGAACTCGCATGCTCGCCTGACCTACAACAAGGTACATGACATTCTAGAAGGGGATGAAGAGCTACGTACTCGTTATGAACCTGTTGTCCCACACCTGGAAGAGCTGCACAAGATGTATAAAGTGCTTAAACATGCTCGTGATAATCGTGGTGCGATTGAATTTGAAACCGTAGAGACTAAGTTCATTTTCAATGCTGAGCGTAAGATTGACAGTATTGAACCAGTAATCCGTAACGATGCGCATAAGATCATCGAAGAATGTATGATTCTGGCGAACATAGCTTCTGCTTCATTGGTCGAGAAAGCAAAAGAACCGGCACTTTATCGTATCCACGAATCTCCAGGGGAATTACGCTTACAAGGCTTCCGTGATTTCTTAGGTGAGCTTGGTCTGCATCTTAATGGTGGGTTAGAACCATCTCCGACAGATTATGCTGATCTGGTTAAGTTGATTGCTGAACGCCAAGACAAAGAACTTATTCAAACTATGTTGCTGCGCTCTATGAAGCAAGCCGTGTACAACGCTGACAACTGTGGCCACTTTGGTTTGGCTCTAAAACGCTATGCACACTTTACGTCGCCAATCCGTCGTTACCCAGACTTGCTGCTTCACCGTGCGATTAAGTACCTTATCGCGAAAGAGAATGGCACACTGAAAGATCGTTGGACGCCAACGGGTGGTTACCATTACTCATTCGATGATATGGATTTCTACGGTGAGCAATGTTCAATGACAGAGCGTCGTGCGGATGATGCAACTCGTGAAGTCTCTGACTGGCTGAAGTGTGAATACATGCAAGACCATGTTGGTGAAGAACTAGATGGTGTGATTGCCAACGTAACTGGCTTTGGCTTCTTTGTTCGATTGAGTGATCTGCATATCGATGGCCTAGTACATATTTCTGCACTAGCGAATGACTACTACCAATTTGACCCAATTGGTCAACGACTTATCGGTGAAAGCTTTGGTGCTATCTACCGCTTAGGTGATGCGGTGAAAGTTAAAGTACTGTCTGTGAACTTAGATGATCGACAAATTGACTTTGAATTAGTCGAAACTAGTCGTAAGCTACGCGGCGAAGGGAAGACCGCCAAGAAACGAGCGGCAGAGGCGAAGAGAAAAGCCAAAGAGAAGAAGCGCGCGGCAACTAAGGGTAAAGGTGCTAAAGCAAGCCCGTCGGTAGAACCAACTAAACGACCTGATAAGCCAGAGTCAAAAGGTCCGGCTAAGAAGCCTAAAGTGACTAAGGCTCGTAAAAAGAAGCCAGGCAGCAAGCCAAAGAAAACCAAGCGCTCTAATAAAGCAGCGCAGTAAAAAGAATTTAACCCAACAGGTTTTTAAATGAGTAACGAATTTATCTACGGTATTCACGCAGTAAAAGCGGTACTAGAGCGTGAACCAGAACGCTTTATCGAAGCATTTGTACTAAAAGGTCGTCAAGATGACCGCTTAATGCCGATCCTCAATGAACTGCAAGTGTGTGGCGTATCGATTCAACAGATGACACGTAAGACACTGGATGACAAAGCACGTGGTGCAAACCACCAAGGCATTATGGCTCGAGTGAAGCCGGCAAAGCAGCTAAACGAAAATGACTTAGATGACATTCTTGCGCAGCATGAGTCTCCACTTCTGCTAGTGCTTGATGGCGTGACGGACCCACATAACTTGGGTGCTTGTCTACGTAACGCAGATGCGGCAGGGGTTGCAGCGGTTATCGTACCAAAAGATAAGTCAGCGAATATTACAGCAACAGTAAGCAAAGTAGCATGTGGCGCAGCTGAAACAGTGCCTCTAGTGCGTGTAACTAACCTAGCTCGTACCATGCGTGCACTGCAAGAGCAGGGCGTGTGGTTTGTTGGTACAGCAGGTGAAGCAACGCACGATATTTACCAAGCTAAGTTAACGGGTTCGCTTGCGATTGTAATGGGTGCGGAAGGTGACGGTATGCGCCGCCTAACTCGTGAAACCTGTGATGACCTAATCAAGATCCCTATGGCAGGTAGTGTATCAAGCTTGAATGTATCCGTTGCTTCAGGTGTGTGTCTGTTTGAAGCAGTACGCCAGCGTTTAGCATAAGTAGCTACAACTCTATTTAAAAAGCGCAGACTGTTGGTTCAGTCTGCGCTTTTTTGTATAGCTTCGTTGTCTCTTTAGACTGACGAAAGATTAATGAATCAGCGTCGCCTTTTTCCTTCGTTTATTTTTCAAACAGCACTTGCATGTAAAACTGTGATCTGTATAATGCGTCGCACTGGTTAAGCCAGTTGTGAACCAATGAGCGAAGAGGAGCTAATAAATCTAAGGGTTTATTAGGTAATGTAGACTCAGCTTATGTTCGCGGTTAATACAATTAGCTACTTATTCTTCGGAATAACTATCCCCAGACGTGATTCTGGTACATAGGGGTAGTTAATCGAAAATTAACTGACAATACTTCCTAATCTTGGAAGTTACGGTTTCACATAAATCAATCGTACATTCTCTCGTCTTAACGAGTCTGAGTGGCGATATTGTTTGTGTAATTTTTAATATTGGAGCTCTGTCTCATGCAGAACCAACGTATCCGTATCCGCCTAAAAGCTTTCGATTACAAACTAATCGATGCTTCTACAGCGGAAATCGTTGAAACAGCTAAGCGCACTGGCGCACAGGTTCGTGGTCCAATCCCACTACCTACTCGTAAAGAGCGTTTCACAGTTCTTATCTCTCCACACGTTAACAAGAAAGCACGTGACCAGTACGAAATTCGTACTCACAAGCGTCTAATCGACATCGTTGAGCCAACAGACAAAACTGTTGATGCTCTAATGCGTCTAGACCTTGCTGCGGGCGTTGACGTTCAAATTAGCCTAGGTTAAGGGAGATTAGAAGAATGATTGGTCTAATCGGTCGTAAAGTGGGCATGACCCGCGTATTTACTGAAGAAGGCGTTTCTATCCCAGTAACAGTTGTTGAGGTTGAAGCTAACCGTGTTTCTCAAGTTAAAACACTTGATACAGACGGCTACGCAGCAATCCAGGTAACTACTGGTGCTAAGAAAGCTAACCGCGTATCTAAGCCAGAAGCAGGTCACTTTGCTAAAGCTGGTGTTGAAGCAGGTCGTGGTCTTTGGGAATTCCGTTTGGAAAACGGTGAAGAGTTCGCAGTTGGCGCTGAGCTAACAGTTGAACTATTCAACGATACTAAGAAAGTAGACGTTACTGGTACATCTAAGGGTAAAGGTTTCCAAGGCGCTGTTAAGCGTTGGAACTTCCGTACTCAAGATATGACTCACGGTAACTCATTGTCTCACCGTGCTCCTGGTTCTATTGGCCAATGTCAAACTCCAGGTCGCGTATTTAAAGGCAAGAAAATGGCAGGTCACATGGGTGCTGAGCGTGTAACGACTCAAAACCTAGAGATCGTACGTGTTGACGCTGAGCGCAATCTGCTTCTTATTAAAGGTGCAGTCCCAGGCGCAACTGGCGGTAACGTGATCGTTAAACCAGCTGTTAAAGCATAACGTCTCAGGAGTAAGTAATGGAACTAATGGTTAAAGGTGCTGATGCACTAACTGTTTCCGAAACTACTTTCGGACGTGAGTTTAACGAAGCTCTTGTACACCAAGTAGTTGTTGCGTTTGCAGCAGGTGCTCGTCAAGGTACTCGTGCTCAGAAAACACGTTCAGAAGTTTCTGGCGGTGGCGCTAAGCCATGGCGTCAAAAAGGTACTGGCCGTGCACGTGCTGGTACAATCCGTAGCCCAATCTGGCGTACAGGTGGTGTTACTTTTGCTGCGAAACCACAAGATCACAGCCAAAAAGTAAACAAAAAAATGTACCGTGGTGCTATGAAGAGCATTCTTTCTGAGCTAGTTCGTCAAGAGCGTCTAATCGTTGTTGATAACTTCTCAGTAGAAGCACCAAAGACTAAAGAACTAGTTGCTAAGCTTAAAGAGCTTGAGCTAACTGACGCTTTAATCGTGACTAGCGAAGTAGATGAGAACCTATTCTTAGCTGCTCGTAACCTATACAAAGTTGACGCTCGTGACGTTGCTGGTATTGACCCAGTTTCTCTAATCGCGTTTGACAAAGTTGTAATTACTGCTGATGCAGTTAAACAAGTAGAGGAGATGCTAGCATGATCACTGAAGAGCGTATCCTAAAAGTTCTACGTGCACCGCACATCTCTGAAAAAGCAACTATGGCAGCTGAGAAAGCGAACACTATCGTTTTCAAAGTAGCTAAAGATGCAACTAAAAAAGAGATCAAAGCAGCTGTAGAAAAGCTATTTGAAGTTGAAGTTAAGTCTGTAAATACTCTTATCACTAAGGGTAAGACCAAACGTCAGGGTCTACGCCAAGGTCGCCGCAGCGACGTTAAGAAAGCGTACGTTACTCTGAAAGAAGGTCAAGATCTTGACTTCGTTGGCGGCGCGGAATAACAGGAGTAGTTAAGAATGGCTATTGTTAAATGTAAGCCGACTTCCCCTGGTCGTCGTCACGTTGTTAAAGTTGTTAACGCTGACCTACACAAGGGCAAGCCATACGCACCTCTTCTAGAGAAAAACTCTAAGAACGGTGGTCGTAACAACAACGGTCGTATCACAGTACGTCACATCGGCGGTGGTCACAAGCACCACTACCGTGTAATTGACTTCAAACGTACTAAAGACGGTATCCCAGCGAAAGTTGAGCGTCTTGAATACGATCCAAACCGTAGCGCTAACATCGCTCTAGTTCTGTACGCAGACGGTGAGCGTCGTTACATCCTAGCACCTAAAGGTGTTAACGCAGGTGATGCAATCCAGTCAGGTGTTGATGCACCAATCAAAGCTGGTAACACTCTACCAATGCGTAACATCCCAGTAGGTTCAACTGTACACAACGTTGAACTTAAGCCTGGTAAAGGTGGTCAGCTAGCTCGTTCGGCTGGTGCATATGCTCAAATCGTTGCTCGCGACGGTGCATACGTAACTATCCGTCTACGTTCTGGCGAAATGCGCAAAGTACTTTCTGAAGGCCGTGCAACAATCGGTGAAGTTGGTAACTCTGAGCACATGCTACGTGAACTTGGTAAAGCTGGTGCTAACCGCTGGCGCGGTGTTCGTCCAACCGTTCGCGGTGTGGTAATGAACCCAGTAGACCACCCACACGGTGGTGGTGAAGGCCGTACTTCTGGTGGTCGTCACCCAGTTTCACCATGGGGTCAGCCAACTAAAGGCTTCAAGACTCGTAAGAACAAACGCACTGACAAGTACATCGTACGTCGTCGTAACAAGTAATCTATATAAAGAGGAATCGCCATGCCACGTTCTCTCAAGAAAGGTCCATTTATTGACCTACACTTGCTGAAGAAGGTAGAGAAAGCGGTGGAAAGCGGAGACAAAAAGCCTATTAAGACTTGGTCCCGTCGTTCAATGATCATCCCATCAATGATTGGTTTGACCATCGCTGTCCATAATGGTCGTCAGCACGTACCAGTTTTCGTTACCGAAGAAATGATCGGTCACAAACTGGGTGAATTCGCACCAACTCGTACTTACCGCGGCCATGTCGTGGATAAGAAAGCGAAGAAGCGTTAAGGAGTAGATAATGGAAGCACTAGCTAAACATAACTTTGCTCGCATTTCGCCTCAGAAAGCTCGCTTAGTTGCGGATCAAATTCGTGGTAAATCTGTAGACCAGGCTCTAGAAATCCTGACTTTCAGCAACAAAAAAGCTGCTGAACTGATCAAGAAAGTTCTTGAGTCAGCTATCGCTAACGCGGAGCACAACGAAGGCGCAGATATCGACGATCTAAATGTCGCAAAAATCTTCGTAGATGAAGGCCCGATCATGAAGCGTATTATGCCTCGTGCTAAAGGTCGTGCGGATCGTATCTTGAAGCGTTCTAGCCACATCACTGTTGTTGTTGCAGATCGCTAAGAGACTAGGAGAGTAAGCAATGGGTCAAAAAGTACATCCAAATGGTATTCGTCTAGGCATCGTTAAGCCTTGGAATGCTACATGGTTTGCTAACACCAAAGATTTCGCTGACAACCTAGACGGCGACTTCAAGGTACGTCAGTTCCTTACAAGTGAACTGAAAAAAGCATCACTTTCACGCATCGTTATCGAGCGTCCTGCTAAGAGCATCCGTGTGACTATTCACACTGCTCGTCCAGGCGTAGTAATCGGTAAGAAAGGTGAAGACGTAGAAAAACTACGCACAGCTGTAGCTAAAATCGCAGGTGTACCAGCGCAGATTAACATCGCTGAAGTACGTAAGCCTGAGCTAGATGCACAGCTTGTTGGTGATAGCATCGCGTCTCAGCTAGAGCGTCGTGTTATGTTCCGTCGTGCTATGAAGCGCGCGGTACAAAACGCTATGCGTCTAGGCGCTAAAGGCATCAAAGTAGAAGTAAGCGGTCGTCTAGGCGGCGCTGAAATTGCACGTTCAGAGTGGTACCGTGAAGGTCGTGTACCTCTACACACTCTACGTGCTGACATTGATTACGCAACTTCTTCGGCTCACACTCAATACGGTGTGATCGGCATTAAAGTTTGGATCTTCAAAGGTGAGATTCTAGGCGGTATGCCAGCAGCTAACGCTGTAGAGCCTAAAGGCGACAAGCCTAAGAAGCAGCGCAAAGGCCGTAAGTAAGGAGTCGACAGATGCTACAACCTAAACGTACTAAGTTCCGTAAGGTTCAGACTGGTCGTAACCGTGGTCTAGCTAAAGGTACTGATGTAAGCTTCGGCGAATTCGGTCTTAAAGCTACTGGCCGTGGTCGTCTAACTGCTCGTCAAATCGAAGCGGCACGTCGTGCAATGACACGTCACGTTAAGCGTCAAGGTAAAATCTGGATCCGTGTGTTCCCAGACAAGCCTATCACAGAAAAACCACTTGAAGTTCGTCAGGGTAAGGGTAAAGGTAACGTTGAGTACTGGGTAGCCCAAATCCAACCTGGTAAGGTTATGTACGAAATGGGTGGTGTACCTGAAGAATTGGCACGTGAAGCGTTCCGCCTAGCGGCTCGTAAACTGCCATTCAAAACTACATTTGTAACTAAGCAGGTGATGTGATGAAAGCACAAGATCTACGCGAGAAAAGCGTTGAAGAGCTTAACGCTGAGCTATTGAATTTGCTACGCGAACAGTTCAACCTGCGCATGCAGGCTGCGACTGGTCAACTACAGCAAACTCATACTCTGAAAGCTGTACGCCGTGATATCGCACGTGTGAAAACTGTTTTGACTGAGAAGGCAGGCGCATAATGAGCGAAGTAAAACGTACTCAACAAGGTCGTGTTGTTAGCGACAAGATGGACAAGTCTATCGTAGTTGCTATCGAGCGCATGGTTAAACACCCAATTTACGGTAAATACGTAAAGCGCACGACTAAAGTACACGCACATGA
Source organism: Vibrio sp. TBV020 (assembly GCF_046056895.1). Lineage (NCBI taxonomy): Bacteria > Pseudomonadati > Pseudomonadota > Gammaproteobacteria > Vibrionales > Vibrionaceae > Vibrio > Vibrio sp. TBV020. The sequence goes on from NZ_JBEEAQ010000003.1 coordinate 471,305, forward strand.
CGAGAACAACGAATGTGGCCTAGGCGACAGCGTTGAAATCGCAGAGTGTCGTCCAATGTCTAAGACTAAGTCTTGGACTTTGGTAAAAGTTCTAGAAAAAGCTAAAGGTTAATCTTAGCTAATTCTATGAAATTAAACGGCTCCAAAATTATTTTTGGAGCCGTTTATTTTTTGACTACCCAATCTTAAAAAAGGGTGGTACAATTCGCGTCCCTTTTAAAGAGGCAGCCCGACCCGAGAGGGTCTAGTTTTTTTTATATTTAGCGGAGCACTAACATGATCCAAATGCAAAGTATGCTGGACGCAGCTGATAACTCAGGCGCACGCAGCGTAATGTGTATTAAGGTTCTGGGTGGCTCTCACCGCCGTTATGCACATATCGGTGACGTTATCAAAGTTACTGTTAAGGAAGCAATTCCTCGCGGTAAAGTTAAGAAAGGTGACGTTCTGAAGGCGGTGGTAGTGCGCACCCGTAAAGGCGTACGTCGTCCTGACGGTTCTGTCATTCGCTTCGACCGAAACGCTTGCGTATTGTTGAACGACAACACTGAGCAACCAATCGGTACACGTATCTTTGGTCCTGTGACACGCGAACTTCGTGGCGATAAGTTCATGAAGATCGTTTCACTGGCTCCAGAAGTTCTGTAAGGAGCACGTAGAAATGGCAGCTAAAATCCGTCGTAATGACGAAGTAATCGTTCTTGCTGGTAAAGACAAAGGCAAGAAAGGTAAAGTAACTAAGGTTCTAGCAACCGGTAAAGTTATCGTTGAAGGTATCAACCTTGTTAAGAAGCACCAAAAGCCGGTTCCGGCTCTAGGTCAACAAGGTGGCATCGTTGAACAAGAAGCAGCAATTGATGCTTCTAACGTTGCAATCTTTAACGCAGCTACTGGTAAAGCTGACCGTATCGGTTTCCGTTTTGAAGATGGTAAGAAAGTACGTTTCTTTAAATCTAACAACGAAATCGTTTCTAACTAATAGAAGTAATTTGGAGTTCTACTATGGCGAAACTGCATGATTACTACAAGTCGTCTGTAGTCGCTGAACTGACCAAACAGTTTAGCTACACAAGCGTCATGCAAGTCCCTAGAATCGAGAAAATCACCCTAAACATGGGTGTTGGTGAAGCAATCAACGATAAGAAACTGCTAGAAAACGCAGCTGCTGATATGGCAACGATCTCTGGTCAAAAGCCACTTATCACTAAAGCTCGTAAATCTGTTGCAGGTTTCAAAATCCGCGAAGGCTACCCTATCGGTTGTAAAGTAACCTTGCGTGGCGAACGTATGTGGGATTTTCTTGAGCGTTTAATTAACATCGCTCTTCCACGTGTACGTGACTTCCGTGGCGTTAGCGCTAAGTCTTTTGACGGACGCGGTAACTACAGCATGGGCGTTCGCGAGCAAATCATCTTCCCGGAAATCGACTTTGATAAAGTTGATAAAGTACGCGGTCTAGACATCACTATTACGACGTCTGCTGGTACTGATGAGGAAGGCCGAGCTCTGCTGGCTGCCTTTAACTTCCCATTCCGTAAGTAAGGTGAAGGGTTACTGTTATGGCTAAAAATTCAATGAAAGCACGTGAAGCAAAACGTGCGAAGCTAGTAGCTAAGTTCGCTGAAAAGCGTGCTGCGCTTAAAGCTATCATCAGCGATGTAAACGCATCTGAAGAAGATCGTTGGAACGCGGTTCTTACACTGCAATCTCTTCCACGTGATTCAAGTGCATCACGTCAGCGCAACCGTTGTAACCAAACTGGTCGTCCACACGGTTACCTACGTAAGTTCGGTCTAAGCCGTATCAAAGTTCGCGAAGCTTGCATGAAAGGCGAGATTCCTGGACTTCGTAAGGCTAGCTGGTAATTGCCACTTAATCATTTGGAGTAAATCATATGAGCATGCAAGATCCGATTTCGGATATGCTGACCCGCGTTCGTAACGGTCAGGCAGCAAACAAAGTTGCTGTTAAAATGCCTTCTTCAAAGCTTAAAGTTGCAATTGCTGCACTACTAAAAGCTGAAGGTTACATCGTTGATTTCGCTGTTGAAGGCGAAGTTAAACCTGAGCTTGAAGTTACTCTTAAGTACTTCCAAGCTAAACCAGTAATCGAGCAACTTAAACGTGTTTCTCGTCCAGGTCTACGTGTTTACAAGAAGAAAGATGAACTTCCTTCTGTAATGGGTGGTCTTGGTGTTGCTATCGTTTCAACTTCCAAGGGTCTTATGTCAGACCGCGCTGCACGTAAAGCAGGTCTTGGTGGTGAAATCATCGCTTACGTAGCTTAATAAGGAGTAGACTATGTCTCGTGTTGCTAAAGCACCTGTCGCTATTCCAGCTGGCGTAGAGGTGAAACTAAACGGCCAAGAAATCACTGTAAAAGGTGCTAAAGGCGAACTATCACGCGTTCTTAACAACGCTGTAGTTGTAGCTCAGGAAGAAAACAATCTTACTTTCGGTCCACGCGAAGGTGTTGTTAACGCATGGGCACAAGCAGGTACTGCTCGCGCTCTAGTTAACAACATGGTTGTTGGTGTTACTGAAGGCTTTACTAAGAAGCTAACTCTTAAAGGTGTTGGTTACCGTGCTGCTATCAAAGGCAACGCTGTAGGTCTAACACTAGGCTTCTCACACCCAGTTGAGCACGAGCTGCCAGCGGGTATTAAAGCTGAGTGTCCAAGCCAAACTGAAATCGTGATCACTGGTTGTGACAAACAACTTGTTGGTCAGGTTGCGGCTGACATTCGTTCTTACCGTGAGCCTGAGCCTTACAAAGGTAAAGGTGTTCGTTACGCAGATGAAAATGTGCGTACTAAAGAAGCTAAGAAGAAGTAAGGTAACACTATGGATAAGAAAGCATCTCGCATCCGTCGTGCTACACGTGCACGTCGTAAGATTGCAGAACTGGGTGCAACTCGCCTAGTAGTACACCGTACTCCTCGTCACGTGTACGCACAGGTGATTGCAGCTAACGGCTCTGAGGTTATCGCATCAGCTTCTACTGTAGAAAAAGCGATCCGTGAGCAAGTTAAGAACACTGGTAACATCGATGCAGCTAAAGCAGTAGGTAAAGCTGTTGCTGAGCGCGCTCTTGAAAAAGGCGTAGAATCAGTTGCATTTGATCGTTCTGGTTTCCAATACCACGGTCGAGTAGCAGCGCTAGCAGAATCTGCTCGCGAAGCTGGTCTGAAATTCTAAGGTAGGGTTGGAAGATGGCTAAAGAACAACAAGTTCAAGCGAATGATTTGCAAGAAAAGCTAATCGCAGTTAACCGTGTTTCTAAGACGGTTAAAGGTGGTCGAATCATGAGCTTCACTGCACTAACAGTAGTTGGTGACGGTAACGGTCGTGTAGGTTTCGGTTACGGCAAAGCTCGTGAAGTACCTGCAGCGATTCAAAAAGCAATGGAAAAAGCACGTCGTAACATGACTACGATCGCGCTTAACGAAGGTACTCTTCACCACCCGGTGAAAGGTCGCCATTCGGGCTCTAAAGTTTACATGCAGCCTGCTGCTGAAGGTACTGGTGTTATCGCAGGTGGTGCGATGCGTGCAGTACTAGAAGTTGCTGGTGTACACAACGTACTATCTAAAGCATACGGTTCTACGAACCCTATCAACATCGTTCGTGCAACGATCGATGCACTAGGTAGCATGAAGTCACCAGAAATGGTTGCTGCTAAACGTGGTCTAACTGTTGAATCTATTTCGGAGTAAGAACACCATGGCAACTATTAAAGTAACTCAAACTAAAAGCTCAATTGGTCGTCTACCTAAGCACAAAGCGTGTCTTAAAGGTCTAGGCCTTCGTAAAATCAACCACACAGTAGAACTTGAAGATACTCCGTGCGTTCGCGGTATGATCAACAAGGTTTACTACATGGTTAAAGTTGAGGAGTAATCAGAATGCGTTTGAATACTCTATCACCAGCTGCTGGTGCTAAGACTACTGCTAAGCGCGTAGGTCGCGGTATTGGTTCTGGCCTAGGTAAGACTGGTGGCCGTGGCCACAAAGGTCAAAAGTCACGTTCTGGCGGTTCAGTTCGTCCAGGTTTTGAAGGCGGTCAGATGCCTCTAAAACAACGTCTACCAAAATTCGGTTTCACTTCTCGTAAGAGCCTAGTGTCTGCTGAAGTTCGTCTAGCTGAGCTAGCGAAAGTAACTGGTGACGTAGTAGATCTAAACAGCCTTAAAGCTGCTAACGTTATCACTAAGAACATCGAATTCGTAAAAGTTGTTCTATCTGGTGAAATCAACAAAGCAGTGACTGTTAAAGGTCTACGTGTGACTAAAGGCGCTAAAGCTGCAATCGAAGCTGCAGGCGGTAAAATCGAGGAATAATCTCGAGGAACGAGGTACAGATGGCTAAGAAACCAGGTCAAGATTTTCGTAGTGCTCAGAGCGGCTTAAGTGAGCTAAAGTCGCGCTTATTATTCGTAATTGGTGCACTTTTAGTATTCCGAGCAGGCTCTTTTGTGCCGATCCCTGGTATTGACGCTGCTGTACTTGCCGATTTGTTCGAACAGCAAAAAGGTACCATCGTTGAAATGTTTAACATGTTCTCCGGTGGTGCTCTTGAGCGTGCATCTATATTAGCGTTGGGCATCATGCCGTATATTTCGGCATCTATTGTTGTCCAACTGCTAACTGTAGTTCATCCAGCGTTAGCTGAACTCAAAAAAGAGGGTGAAGCAGGCCGTCGTAAGATCAGCCAATATACACGCTACGGCACGCTTGTACTTGCAACATTCCAGGCTATTGGTATCGCAACAGGCCTACCAAACATGGTCGATAATCTGGTTGTTATCAACCAAACCATGTTTACGCTAATTGCGACCGTAAGTTTAGTAACCGGCACCATGTTCCTAATGTGGTTAGGTGAACAAATTACAGAGCGTGGAATTGGTAACGGTATTTCGTTACTAATCTTTGCAGGTATTGTTGCTGGATTGCCTTCTGCAATCGGTCAAACAATCGAGCAAGCGCGTCAAGGTGAATTGCATGTACTTCTTCTGCTGTTGATTGCTGTACTAGCTTTCGCAGTTATCTACTTCGTTGTTTTCATGGAGCGTGGTCAGCGTCGAATCGTTGTAAACTACGCGAAGCGTCAACAAGGTCGTAAGGTATTTGCTGCGCAAAGCACTCACTTGCCACTTAAAATTAATATGGCAGGTGTTATTCCAGCAATCTTTGCTTCAAGCATTATCCTGTTCCCAGGAACACTGGCTCAGTGGTTTGGTCAGAACGGTGAGAGCAGCGCGTTCGGTTGGTTAACTGACGTGTCTTTGGCTCTTAGCCCAGGTCAACCTCTGTATGTAATGCTTTATGCAGCAGCGATTATTTTCTTCTGTTTCTTCTACACGGCGTTGGTTTTCAACCCGCGTGAAACAGCAGATAACTTGAAGAAGTCCGGTGCATTCGTACCCGGCATCCGCCCAGGTGAACAGACAGCTAAGTACATTGATAAAGTAATGACGCGTTTAACCCTTGCTGGTGCGCTTTACATTACCTTTATCTGTCTGATTCCAGAGTTTATGATGGTCGCGTGGAACGTACGTTTCTACTTCGGCGGTACATCTCTACTAATCGTAGTAGTTGTTATCATGGACTTTATGGCACAGGTACAGACTCATCTGATGTCTCAACAGTATGATTCTGTGTTGAAGAAAGCAAATCTGAAAGGCTATGGCCGTTAATTCGGCGGTAGACTCAGATTTCATTTACGGAGTTTAGCAATGAAAGTTCGTGCTTCCGTTAAAAAAATCTGCCGTAACTGTAAAGTTATCAAGCGTAACGGTGTCGTTCGCGTGATTTGCAGTGAGCCAAAGCACAAGCAGCGCCAAGGCTAATTAGCAGAAATTTTTACTTGAAATATAAGGTAGTGTCGAGTATATTCCTCGGCCTACCTTTTGCGTGCAAAAGAAGTAGTACCCCGCAGCGTATCCATAACGGGCTTTGCTGCGGCTAATTCTTTTATGAAACACTAGGAGTGAATAATGGCCCGTATAGCAGGCATTAACATTCCTGATCAAAAACATGCTGTGATTGCACTTACGTCAATCTACGGCATCGGTAAAACTCGCTCTCAAGCTATCCTAGCTGAAGTGGGTATTGCTGAAGATGTTAAGATCAGTGAACTATCTGAAGAGCAGATCGATCAACTGCGTGATGGTGTAGCTAAATACACTGTAGAGGGTGATCTACGTCGTGAAGTATCAATGAACATCAAGCGTCTTATGGACCTTGGCTGTTACCGTGGTCTTCGTCATCGTCGCAGTCTACCACTACGTGGACAGCGTACTAAAACCAATGCTCGCACCCGTAAGGGTCCGCGTAAGCCGATCAAGAAATAATCGGGAAGGTAGAGTACAATGGCTAAACAACCAACTCGCGCGCGTAAACGCGCTCGCAAACAAGTTGCAGACGGTGTTGCGCACATCCATGCTTCTTTCAACAACACAATCGTAACCATCACTGACCGTCAAGGTAACGCACTAGCTTGGGCTACTGCAGGTGGTTCAGGTTTCCGTGGCTCTCGTAAGTCTACTCCGTTCGCAGCACAGGTTGCAGCTGAGCGTTGTGCAGAAATGGCTAAAGAGTACGGTCTAAAGAACTTGGAAGTTATGGTTAAGGGTCCAGGTCCAGGTCGTGAATCTACTGTTCGCGCACTGAACGCTGCTGGTTTCCGCATCACAAACATCGTTGATGCTACACCAATCCCTCATAACGGTTGTCGTCCACCTAAGAAACGTCGCGTATAACGTTTTTTAGATTACTGGAGAAAGATCATGGCAAGATATTTGGGTCCTAAGCTGAAGCTTAGCCGTCGCGAAGGTACTGACTTATTCCTTAAGTCTGGTGTACGCGCGATCGATACCAAGTGTAAAATTGATAACGCACCAGGTGTACACGGCGCTCGTCGCGGTCGTCTATCTGAGTATGGCGTTCAGCTTCGTGAGAAGCAAAAAGTTCGTCGTATGTACGGCGTTCTAGAAAAACAATTCCGTAACTACTACAAAGAAGCTGCACGTCTTAAAGGCAACACAGGTGAAAACCTACTTCAGCTTCTTGAAGGTCGTCTTGATAACGTAGTTTACCGCATGGGCTTTGGCGCAACTCGCGCAGAAGCACGTCAGCTAGTTAGCCACAAAGCTATCCTAGTTAACGGTAAAGTTGTAAACATTCCTTCTTTCAAAGTTGCGGCTAATGACGTTGTTTCTATCCGCGAGAAAGCTAAACAGCAATCTCGTATCAAAGCGGCTCTAGAAGTTGCTGAACAACGTGAAAAACCAACTTGGATTGAAGTAGATGCTGGTAAGATGGAAGCTACGTTCAAGCGTATGCCTGAGCGTTCAGATCTATCTGCTGACATCAACGAACAATTGATCGTCGAGCTTTACTCTAAGTAAGGTTTAAACTAAAGAGAGGACACAATGCAGGGTTCTGTAACAGAATTTCTTAAGCCACGTCTTGTTGACATCGAACAAGTTAGCACGACTCACGCAAAAGTAACTCTTGAGCCATTAGAGCGTGGTTTTGGCCATACTCTTGGTAATGCACTTCGCCGTATTCTTCTATCTTCTATGCCAGGTTGTGCTGTAACAGAAGTAGAAATCGAAGGCGTACTTCATGAGTACAGTACTAAAGAAGGCGTTCAAGAAGATATTCTTGAAATCCTACTAAACCTAAAAGGTTTGGCTGTACGCGTTGCCGAAGGCAAAGATGAAGTGTTCATTACTTTGAACAAATCAGGCTCGGGCCCTGTGGTTGCAGGTGACATCACCCATGATGGTGATGTAGAGATCGCTAACCCTGAACACGTTATTTGTCACCTAACGGATGACAACGCTGAGATCGCTATGCGTATCAAAGTTGAACGTGGTCGTGGTTATGTTCCAGCTTCGGCTCGTATCCATACTGAAGAAGATGAGCGTCCAATTGGTCGCCTACTGGTTGACGCTACGTACAGCCCAGTAGACAAGATTGCTTACTCTGTTGAAGCAGCTCGTGTAGAGCAGCGTACAGACTTAGACAAGCTTGTTATCGACATGGAAACGAACGGTACTCTAGACCCTGAGGAAGCTATCCGTCGTGCAGCTACTATCCTAGCTGAACAATTGGATGCGTTCGTAGATCTTCGTGATGTACGTGTACCTGAGGAGAAGGAAGAGAAGCCAGAATTCGATCCGATCCTACTGCGTCCTGTAGACGATCTTGAACTAACAGTTCGCTCTGCTAACTGTCTGAAAGCAGAAGCGATTCACTACATCGGTGATCTTGTACAGCGTACTGAGGTTGAGCTACTTAAAACGCCTAACCTTGGTAAAAAATCTCTTACTGAGATTAAAGACGTACTTGCATCACGTGGTCTGTCTCTGGGCATGCGCCTAGAAAACTGGCCACCAGCGTCTATCGCTGAAGATTAATCGATAAAGTTAGAAGGATTAGGTCATGCGCCATCGTAAGAGTGGTCGTCAACTCAACCGCAACAGCTCACATCGTAAAGCGATGTTTAGCAACATGGCTAGCTCTCTAGTACGTCATGAAGTTATCAAGACTACACTGCCAAAAGCAAAAGAGCTACGTCGCGTAGTTGAGCCTTTGATTACACTAGCTAAGACTGACAGCGTTGCTAACCGTCGTCTAGCATTTGCACGTACTCGTGACAACGAAGTAGTTGCAAAACTATTTAACGAACTAGGTCCACGTTTTTCTGCTCGTCAGGGCGGTTACACTCGTATCCTAAAAGCTGGTTTCCGTACTGGTGATAAAGCTCCAATGGCTTACATTGAGCTTGTAGATCGCCCAGCTGCTGAAGAAGCTGCTGAGTAATCAGGTTCGTAAGAACGAGAAAGCCGAGCATTAGCTCGGCTTTTTTGTATCTGGTGTTTCTGATTCCATTAAAAAGGCCGATATTTCTATCGACCTCTTCACTTCAATCTTTCACTTCTAGGCTTTTAGTTACTGCCAAATATTCGCTAAAGCTTGAGTTAGACCGTTGCTTGCACCCTGAGATTGTAATGCGTTAATAATCAAAGGTGCAAATGTACTTACTAGTGATGGGTCCATACCTAATGCCGAGAAAGCGCTATCTACAGCGCCACTGTTGGTAATCATCTGTGATAAACCTGAGCTTTGCAGCACATCATAGCCAGGGATGAGAGCACCAAGTTCTTCGTTCTGTGTTGAGCCTAATGAGCTTTGCGCCAACGCTAGTAAAGAACCCACACCGCCCATTGCTTGATCTGACGTGACATTTGTTGCTTCTTGAATTTGGCCTGCTAAGTCTGTTTCAGCAGCACCTTGTTTGCTCCACGCATTGATCGCTCCTGTCAGAGCAGCGGTTGCTAACGTGTTATAAGTTGAGTTGGTTGAAGTTGTCTCGGATTGTGGCTGTTCGCTTGTAGACTGGCAGCCGAAGAGAGCAACACTCAGTGCAGCAGTGAGAACGACGCGTTTTTTCATATCATTTCCTTATAATTTGTCTAACGTCATTCCGTATCATATACCTAATTGCTCGATAAATGCTATCGGCTTATCTCTTTTACAAATAAAAACGGCGATACCTAAGTATCGCCGTTTTGAGTTCAGATAATCCTTAAGGATTAAAGAATGTCTAGTAGTTCTACTTCGAACACTAGAGCAGCAAATGGAGGGATAGCTGCACCTGCGCCACGCTCACCGTATGCTAGGTTTTGTGGGATGTATAGTTTCCACTTAGAACCTACAGGCATTAGTTGAAGTGCTTCAACCCAACCTTTGATTACGCCAGTTACTGGGAACTCAGCAGGTTGACCGCGAGAAACAGAGCTGTCAAATACAGTACCGTCAGTTAGCTCACCGTGGTAGTGAACACGTACTTGCTTGTCAGAAGTTGGGATTTCACCAGTACCTTCAGTGATAATTTCGTACTGTAGGCCAGACTCAAGAACAGTAACTTCTGGACGTAGAGCGTTGTCAGTTAGGAACGCTTCGCCGTCTGCTGCTGCTGCTTTAGCTGCTTCTTGACGTGCTGCTTCAACGCGAGTGTGTAGCTCTTGTAGTGCGTTGTTGATCTCGTCGATTTCGATAGCAGGCTGTTCACCAACTAGTGCAGTTGCGATACCTGCAGCGATAGCGTCAACATTTAGACCTTCAAGACCAGAACCAGCAAGTTGCTGACCCATTTGTAGACCGATACCGTAGCTTGCTTTCTGCTCTACAGTCTCAAATTTAACTTCAGACATGGTGTCTCTCTTTGTATGGTGTATAAAGGGTAAAGGATACCAGTAATGGCCGCTTGATGAAACGCCAGTGCTTCGATAGTCTGGGGCTAGCTGCAATGTGAGATTTAGATCGACTTTCAGACAGCGATTTGTCAAATTTTGGCGAGTAATGACCGCCATGCACGAAAATTTCTATACTCATAAGGTATTGATTTTTTATACTGGTAGAGCAGCCCGTTTAGAGAGAAGGTGCGATGAATCGCAGAAAGAAAAAGAAACAGCAAGTGGACTACGTTGAATTAGCGAAACAGAAGGTTCACTCGGTTAATTGGCAAGAGCTGAAAGAGCGCGTACTTGCCAAGTGGAACATGCTGCCGAAATTGCATCAGCGAGCGTTGATGGTATTGGTGCCCTTGTTGTTCATATTGCTTGTGATTCCCCTTCCAGAGCCTAAGGCTGAACAGGAAGCTGTGGTTTCTTCTCAACGTGTAGAAGTAAACATTAACACCCGTAGCTTAAGTGAACAGAAGAGTGCTCAGCAGAAATCGCTAACATCCAATACTTGGAAAGAGTACGAGGTCAAAAGTGGCGATACATTGGCACAAGTCTTCCGAAATAATGGTTTAGCGATGTCAGACTTAAATGCCTTAGTAAAAGTAGAGGGTTCAGATAAGCCATTGAGTCGAATCAAGCAAGGCCAACTTGTGCGCTTTAAACTGGAAGATAATGGTCAACTCGACATTCTTCAACTTGAGAAAAACAATCAGTCTGTGATGTTTTTCCGGCTGTCCGATGGTGGTTTTGGCCGAAGTAAGTAACTACTATTTCTTTTCATCCCGTCGATAAGCACCTTCCACGGCATTAGGGGCAGAACAATCATAGCTATCCCTAATGCTGTTAGCCAATCAGGCACCTCGTTAAACCAAACAACTCCAAATAGTGCAACAAAGACTAAGCCAGAGTTCTCTGCAATCGCAATATTGTTTGCAGGCGCGCGTTGATAAGCCATTACCGCAAGCCCGTTATAAGCCAAAATTAATCCTGCGCTGCCTAAGATAAGCATTACCTTATTCAGTGATATTGGTGACCAGTGAAGAGCCGCTAGCAAGGCGGATACTGGTAATGATAGAAGTGATGTCCAAAACAGTGTGCTAATGACGCTCTGCTTTGCTGGCAGCTTCCGAGCGGTAATATTAAACAACGCCAGAGTCAGTGTTGTTCCAAGTGCAAAAATCGCGGCCCAATGAAACTCTGATGGTCTTAAAACCACCATCACCCCAACAAAACCAAACAGCGTTGCTGCGACTCTTCTGGTATTTGGCTTTTCTTTTAGTAATAGCGCAGACAGTGGCAGCATGACTAACGGTGCGGCATAAAATACGGCATTGGCTGTGGCTAAAGTTAGGTGAGTGATAGCAACCACCATGCAGCCGCTGCCTATGATTATCAGGTGCGCACGCAACAGATTGAGTTTAGGGCTTATTAATGACCTTTTATCTTTACTTTGTCGTAACCAAAATGGCGCAATGACGATAGTAGAAAGTAACTGGCGAATAAAAATATACTGAAATGTCGACACCTCTCCGTTGAGTAATTTTACTGCAACATCTGACAACGAAGCAGCCAAATTACCAATCACTAAAAGAAGGATTGCAGAGTAGGTAGCCGAACGGATCACGCTACTTTTCCAGTATCATGTCGATATGGGGAATATCGTCTTCAAGATACATCTCTGAAGTCTGTACGAAGCCATGCTTACTGTAGAACTGAGCTAAATGCTCTTGAGCACCAATTTCAATGTTTTCTCCGGGCCATAGAGATTCACATCCAAGTAGCGCTTGCTTTAAAAGCTTGTGCCCTAATCCTCCACCACGTTTACTCTCTAATGTCGCAACTCTGCCAATACTGACCGACGGGTAGCTTAGTCCGACAGGAAGTAATCGAGCGCAAGCGACCAGTTCTTCACCTTGGTAGCCAAGTAAATGGTGAACCCCTTGTTGGTGATCTTTGTCATCAAGCTCAGGGTATGGACAGGTTTGTTCAACAACAAATACGTCGACTCTTAGCTTGATAAGTTGATAGAGCTGATTTGTGTTGAGTTCTGAAAAAGGAACAAGTTGCCAAGTGATCATACTATTTCGTCTTAAGTGATTGATAAAGCGAATCTAGCAAGTCACTACCAGAGCTGCATTAACAATTGTTAACTTTGCTGACGGTTTTTGATCCGACTTAAACTAATAGGAGTAATCCCTAAGTAAGCAGCGACTTGGTAGTCATTCAGGCGTTCTAGTAACTCAGGGTAGTGTTGGCAAAATAGCTCGTATCGTTCTTCTGGACTATAAAGCAACATAAAGCGCTCTTTGTTCTCTTTATACATCAGCTGAGTTTCTAATAGCTTTAGGTAGATACTGTGCTTTTCCTTGCGCCATTGACGTAAAGTTTCAATTGGCAGAGATAGAATTGAGCAAGGAGTCAGAGATTCGAGTAAATACGGTGAGGGTTGCTGCTTAATGAGGCTTTCGAAACCTATGATCCAATCATTTTCCCAGTAGAACTCTTTACTGAACTCTTTACCTTTATCGGTTAAATAGGCTGAATGGCAAATTCCCTCTGTCAAAAAGTGTATCTCAGATGCGATTTCCCCTTGATGAAGCAAAATATGACGAGTGGGCAGTTCGATAAACTTTGCTGTATCGGAGAGTTGTTTAATTTCCTGCGGAGTAAAACCATTGTTAGCCAATTGGTGTTGAAATGCGTCGAGCATGGAGTTCATTAACCGATAAAAGTGATAGCCAGAGTGTAGCTTAAATCAATGGTAGGGTGCGAGTTTGAAAAGTTGGGTATAAAAAAGCCGCAATCGAAACTGCGGCTTTAAATCGTTTAGCGAGTCAGATTATTTCTGAAGGTCGATTTGGTAAACACCAAAGCCAACATCATCTGTCGCGACACGTTTCATTGGGTACTGACCTTTCTCTTCGATGAACTTCGCAGCTTTTTCACTTGGTGAAGTTTCAAAACGGATGTCTAGCTTCTTGTCCGATTTGATTGGTGCGAATGTCCAGTTGTTATCTGCGCTTGGTGTTACTTCACCTTTCTCTTGGCTTACGCGAGAAATGTATGCAGCGATAACTGAACGGTTTTCATCTGGAGAATCGAACGCAACGAACTCAGAACCAGTGCCAGGGAACTTGTTGCTGTATGCACGGTAGTTGTTAGTTGCAATAATGAAGTCTTGATTCATTTCGATAGGCTTACCTTGGTAAGTTAGGCCTACGATACGCTCAGAACCTTCGTTAATAACTTTACAGTTACCATCGTATTTTGCTGGCTGAGTAACATCGATCTGGTAGTTCACGCCATCGATAACATCGAAGTTGTAAGTACGGAAACCATCCCAATCAATAAGCTGTTGAGGAGCCGTGCTGTTCACGTCAATTTGCTTGAACTGGCCTGCAGTACACTCTAGCCACTCTTTTACTTCTTTACCTGTTACTTTCATCGCTACTAGCGTATTCGGGTACAAGTAAAGGTCAGCGGCGTTACGGAACGTTAGCTGACCAGACTCAACTTCAGTAAAGTTTGCAGGGTCATTCTTACGGCCGCCCGCTTTAAATGGTGCAGCAGCAGAAAGAACAGGGATATCAGCTAGATCAGGGTCACCTTGGATGAAACGCTCAACGTAATCTTTTTGAGCTAGGTTGACGATTTGTACTGTTGGATCGTCTTGAACAAGTGCTAGGAAGCTGTACATCACATCGTTTGCTTTACCAATTGGTTGGTTAACGAAGTCACGTGTACCTTTGTGGTCAGCTTCTAGTGCTTTAACGATACCAGCATCCGCGTCTGCCAGAGATTTCTTCTCTGTTTTGCTGTAGATAGGACGAGCTTCAGATTGGCCTTTTTCTACTTCCCACTTACCGTCTTTTTGAACCAGAGTTAGATCCATGATACCAACGTGACTACCCCAACGGCCTGGCATTACAGCAGCTACGCCATTGATTGTACCGTTTTCGTTGTCGATACCTTGCATGTTGTCAAAGCCCTTACCAGGGAATACCGCATGCGAGTGACCAAATGCAATAGCATCGATACCTTCAACTTCTGATAGGTAGTAAGTTGAATTCTCTTCACCTTGCTTGTACGGGTCCATTGAGACACCAGAGTGCGGGATAGCAACAATCACTTCCGCGCCTTCTTCCTTCATTTGAGGAATCAGTTCTTCTGCTGTTTCTTTAATGTCACGAGCGGTAACTTTACCCTCAAGGTTCTTCTTATCCCAAATCATGATTTGTGGTGGAACAAAGCCGATGTAACCCACTTTTACTTCATGCTCTACGCCCGCAGTATCTTTAAATGTGTGCGTTTTGATGATGTATGGCTTGAAGTAGTGCTCACCTGTTTCAGCATCAAATACGTTTGCACTGATGTAAGGGAACTCTGCATCATTGATAGATTCAGCTAGGAATTCTAGGCCGTAGTTGAATTCGTGGTTACCAATGTTACCAGCATCGTAGTTTAGCTGGTTCATCGCTTTGTACGCTGGGTGAACTTCGCCAGCTTCTATGCCTTTGTCTGCCATGTAGTCACCCATTGGGCTACCTTGCAGCAAGTCACCATTATCAACAAGAACACTGTTTGTTACTTCAGCACGAGCTTCTTTAACGAGTGTTGCAGTACGAGCAAGACCGATCTTTTGGCTTGGCTTGTCTTTGTAGTAATCGTAATCCATTAGGTTTGTATGAATATCTGTTGTTTCAACAACACGTAGTTTGATTACTTCGTCAGTATCTGGAGTAGTCGTACAACCAGATAGCGTCGCTAGGCCAAGACCTGCGATTACTGCGATTGATAAAGGTTTCATTGCCGATTTCATGGAAAGCTCCAATTAGGGTAGAAGAGATTTGTTGCGTAATGTAACAAATTACTATGCAAACGAATTAATTCGGAACACGAAAGTGTGAACCCTTTCGGCTTTATAGGCCGAAACTTGGCGCTAAGTATAAGAATTTAAAATTAATCAATCAAACGACATACTGTTTATAAATACACTTATCATTTTAAGTAATAAAAAATGAAATTTTAGAATTTCCGGTAATATAACTTGAACGCCATAATGCCAAACATAGATACGGAAAGGGTGACATTATGGCGAGCAAGGATACGATCTCTCAATTCCCATTGAGCAATCAGCACGCACAGCGCAGCAATCAAAAGGATCTCAATGCCCTTGGGCAAAGTCTATTGGGGCAAGGTGAAGTTGCACTGATTGGCGCAGGCCCTGGTGATGTTGAACTTTTAACACTTAAAGCGATTCGTTTTCTGCAACAAGCTGATGTTGTTCTCTATGACTACCTTGTTTCGGACGAAATCATGGCGCTAGTACCAAGCGACACCATTTTAGTTTGTGTCGGCAAACGGGCTGGTCACCATAGTGTTCCGCAAGAAAAAACCAATCAACTTCTTCTCGATTTTGCACAGCAAGGCCATCGTGTCGCTCGCATCAAAGGTGGCGATCCATTTATTTTTGGCCGTGGTGGTGAAGAACTGGAAGTGCTTGCAGACGCTGGGGTGTCGTTCCACGTTGTCCCTGGTATTACCGCTGCAGCAGGAGCAACGGCTTATGCTGGCATACCTCTTACTCATCGTGACTACGCACAATCTGCAATGTTTATTACCGGCCATTTGAAAGCGGAAAGCGATCAGATGGATTGGTCAACGCTTGCTCGTGGCAATCAGACCTTAGTGATCTACATGGGCTTAATGAAGTCAGAGTACATTCAAAGCCAACTGATTGAGCATGGCCGTCAACCTGACACACCTATTGCCATTATTGAACGTGGTACTCACAAGCAACAAAAAGTTTTCAAGGGTCAGCTTGCCGAACTTGCTGACCTTGCTAAAGACGCTCAGTCGCCGTCACTTATTGTGATTGGTGAAGTGGTTAACTTGTCAGAGAAACTCGCGTGGTTTAACCCACATGCAGAAGAACCTGTCGCTCAGCGTCAATCAGCCTAACGCCATTATTTAGAATAGCCAAACGCTCAGATAGAGCTGTAAAGGAAGCAACTAACATGGATCAAGAACGTTTAACCCACCTCAAACAGCTAGAAGCGGAGAGTATTCACATTATTCGTGAAGTCGCCGCTGAGTTTGATAAC
This sequence comes from Vibrio sp. TBV020, assembly GCF_046056895.1. Classification (NCBI taxonomy): domain Bacteria; kingdom Pseudomonadati; phylum Pseudomonadota; class Gammaproteobacteria; order Vibrionales; family Vibrionaceae; genus Vibrio; species Vibrio sp. TBV020. The sequence continues at coordinate 487,666 of NZ_JBEEAQ010000003.1, forward strand.
CCAGTGATGATGTACTCAATCGGTAAAGACTCATCTGTCATGCTGCATCTTGCGCGTAAAGCTTTTTACCCTGGCAAGATTCCATTTCCACTTCTTCACGTCGATACGGATTGGAAGTTTAAAGAGATGATAGAGTTCCGCGATCGCACAGCGGAAAAGTATGGCTTTGAGCTTTTGGTTCATAAGAACCCAGAAGGTCTAGCGATGGGGTGTAGCCCGTTTGTTCACGGCTCGTCTAAACATACTGACATCATGAAAACACAAGGCCTAAAGCAAGCTCTGAACAAGTACGGCTTTGACGCTGCATTTGGTGGTGCTCGCCGTGACGAAGAAAAGTCGCGCGCAAAAGAACGTGTGTACTCTTTCCGTGACAAGAACCATACCTGGGACCCTAAGAATCAGCGTCCTGAGTTATGGAAGACATACAACGGACAGATCAACAAAGGTGAAAGCATCCGTGTGTTCCCATTGTCGAACTGGACAGAGCTCGATATCTGGCAATACATCTATCTAGAGAATATTGAAATCGTCCCTCTGTACCTTGCAGACAAGCGTCCAGTAGTGGAGCGCGATGGCATGCTGATCATGGTGGATGATGACCGTATGGAATTGCAGCCGGGTGAAAAGATTGAAGAGAAAAGTGTGCGTTTCCGTACTCTTGGTTGCTATCCACTTACTGGTGCGATTGAGTCAGAAGCAGATACGCTCACGGGCATTATTGAAGAAATGCTAGTTGCGACTTCAAGTGAAAGACAAGGGCGAGCGATCGACCACGATCAGTCTGGATCGATGGAGCTCAAGAAACGCCAAGGTTATTTCTAATTAGGATCTAAGGACAGAACATGAATAGCGCAGTTGAAGCTCAACTCGAAGAGCTTGGTATTGAAGGATACCTAAAACAACACCAATACAAATCACTACTTAGATTCCTAACTTGTGGTTCGGTAGATGATGGTAAAAGTACACTTATCGGTCGCTTACTGCATGACTCAAAGCAAATTTATGAAGATCAGTTAGCAGCGGTTCACAACGACAGCCAACGTGTTGGTACAACGGGTGAGCGTCCAGACCTAGCCTTGCTGGTTGATGGCTTACAAGCGGAGCGTGAACAGGGTATTACCATTGACGTGGCTTACCGTTACTTCTCAACCCAAAAACGTAAGTTCATCATTGCGGATACTCCAGGACATGAGCAGTACACTCGTAACATGGCGACAGGTGCATCGACTTGTGATCTTGCGGTGATCTTGATTGATGCCCGTAAAGGTGTACTTGATCAGACTCGTCGTCACTCGTTCATTTCAAACCTATTAGGCTTAAAACACTTTGTTGTCGCAGTAAACAAAATGGATCTTGTTGATTACTCACAAGAACGTTTTGAACAGATCCGTGATGAGTATTTGGAGTTTTCTGAAAATCTACAAGGTGAAACTAATATCCAGATCCTACCGCTATCGGCGCTAGAAGGGGATAACGTAGTCGAGGCTAGCCCTAAGATGAGCTGGTTCGATGGTCCATCGCTACTCGATATTTTAGAGACAGTTGATGTGGACCAAGACAAAGAAGTGGGCGAGTTCCGTTTCCCTGTTCAGTACGTTAATCGACCAAACCTCGATTTCCGTGGTTTTGCTGGCACGATTGCTTCAGGCACTGTGAAAGTTGGTGATGAAGTGAAAGCACTACCTTCAGGCAAGACATCTAAAGTCGCGCGTATCGTTACGTTTGATGGTGACCTTGAGCAGGCACAAGCTGGTCTTGCTGTGACACTGACGCTAGAAGATGAGATTGATATCAGCCGTGGCGATTTGATTGTACTTGAGAATGCACAGGTTGAATCAAGTAACCATTTACTTGCTGACGTGGTTTGGATGACGGAGCAGCCTTTGCAGACTGGTCGTGAGTATGACGTCAAGATTGCAGGTAAAAAGACAGTAGGTCGTGTTGAGTCGATTCGTCACCAGTACGACATCAACAATTTGTCGACACATAGCGCTGTCGAACTGCCTCTCAATGGCATTGGTCTGTGTGAACTGACGCTAACTGAATCAGTCGCGTTAGATACGTACCTAACAACTCAAGATACCGGTGGTTTCATCATCATTGACCGTCTAACCAATGTCACTGTTGGTGCTGGCCTAGTTCGAGAAAGTCTATCGAATGTTGAAACACAAGTGTCAGATATCTCAGCGTTTGAACTTGAGCTGAATGCTTTAGTTCGTAAGCACTTCCCACATTGGGAAGCGAAAGATATCAGCCAGTTGTTGAAATAGTCACTCCTAAACTCACAAGGAAGCGTTATGTGGCAACAAGGATTTGTGTTGGCAATTTTACTAGGCATAGTGACTTGCCTACTGACAACGCGAATTAAGCCGAGTTATCTCTTTGCTGGAGCAGCGTTTATCGCGTTTTTAGCAGGGATGATAGAGCTGGGCGAGGTTGCGACTAACTTTACTAACTCTTCTTTGTTAACCCTAGTGCTGCTGATCTTGGCATCCGCAGCACTAGAAAAAACTCGCCTAATTAGCTGGGTGAGCCGTTCACTATCAAACGGTCGTTTAGGCACTGTAGTCGCAAAGCTCGGTGTTTCGACCGCATTACTATCCTCATTTACCAATAACACTGCAGTAGTCGTGTCGTTGATTAGTGCCATTAAGCGCAATCAACAGCACGCTCCTTCGAAATTATTGATCCCGCTTTCATACGCCGCGATCCTTGGTGGAACATTAACTTTGATCGGTACGTCCACTAACTTGATCATTAATAGTTTTGTGGAAGATGCCGGACTACCGAGTTTGGGCTTTTTTGCTCCGACAATGATCGGCTTGTCTGTTTTAGTCGGTGGTCTATTGATCTTGATCCCGCTGAGTTATCTATTGCCTAACTATGAAGATCAAAGCCAAGATGAGCTACCGTATTTCTTAGAAGCAAGGGTAGAGCCAGGCTCTCCTCTTGTTGGGCGTAGTATCAGCGAAAATAATCTTCGAGCATTACGTAAGTTGTTCTTAGCGGAAGTCGTGCGTGATGGTGAAACAATGCCATCGGTAGAGCCCGACTTTATCTTGCAAGCTCGCGATCGACTGTTGTTCTGTGGTGATATCGAGAGTGTTGCAACGCTTCAAGAAATTCAAGGTTTGACGCTGTTTGGTCAACATCACTTGAATGGACAAGGGTTTGTTGAAGTTGTAGTGAGTTCATCGGCAAGCTTTTGCAATAAAACCTTAAAATCGAGCCGATTTCGTGACCGCTTTGATGCCGTTGTGGTGGCAATTCGTCGTGGTCATGAACGTCTTGAAGGTGGGCTAGGTAATATCACGTTGAATGCAGGTGATACCTTGGTCCTTGTTCCGGGTAAACGCTTTGAACAAGAGCGACAAGCGCACCGAAAAGAGTTCGTTCTAATTAACGACCTAGATTCGAGTGCTCGACTAGATGCGAACAAATCCGCAATGGTGTTAGTCGGCTTTGCCGGTGTCATCGCACTTGCGCTGTTAGATATGGTGCCACTCATTAAAGGGCTTTCAGTCTTTTTGCTGGCGTCATTATTTACTGGAGTTATTCAGCTTGGTGAACTTCGCCGCCGCTTCCCAGTTGATATAGTGGTGATAGTGGGCTCTGCTCTTTCTATTGCCCAGCTTATGCTTTCGAGCGGTCTATCGGTCAGCTTAGGTCAAATGTTCATTGAAGGCTTTAACGGCTGGGGTGTGTTTGGAGCATTGGTTGCAACGTATTTGTTAACGCTGATTTTAACTGAGCTTGTGACAAATAATGCGGCGGCCGCATTAGCTTTCCCAATTGGCTACAGCATGGCGGTTGGCTATGGGGTGGATCCTATGCCATTTATTATGGCTGTGCTATTTGGTGCAAGCGCGAGTTTTATTTCTCCTTACGGTTATCAAACCAACTTGCTGGTTTATAGCGTAGGGAATTACAAATTAACTGATTATGTTCGAGTAGGGATTCCTCTTTCTATTGTTTACTCCGTATTGGTGCTAACACTTATCCCTCTCTTCTTTCCGTTTTAAAAGGACGCAATTATGACTACGGAAACACCGGCAAAAGATGACAATGTGGTTTGGCATCAACATGCCATCGATAAAGCCTTTCGTTCCCAACTGAAAAAACAGAAGCCTGTAGTGCTTTGGTTTACAGGGCTGTCGGGCGCAGGTAAATCTACGGTGGCTGGTGCTCTTGAAACGCGCCTTGCTGAGTCAGGCTATCATACCTATCTTTTAGACGGTGATAACGTTCGCCATGGCTTATGCAGTGACCTTGGGTTTTCCGAACAAGATCGCCGTGAAAATATTCGCCGTATTGGTGAACTTGCGAAGTTGATGGCTGATGCAGGGTTGATTGTGCTGTCTGCGTTTATTTCGCCACACCGAGCAGAAAGACAGCTGGTGAGAGAAATGCTTCCAGAAGGTGAGTTTTTAGAAGTGTTTGTGAATACCTCGTTGGATGTGTGCGAGCAGCGCGATCCTAAAGGGTTGTATAAAAAAGCACGTGCAGGTGAAATTGCCAACTTCACAGGAATTGATTCTGAGTATCAAACCCCATTGAATCCAGAAATTGACTTGTTGGCGGGTGAAAAGAACATTGATGCGCTGGTGGACGATTGCCTTTCAGTATTGAAAGAACGTGGCATCATTGGCTAACAAACAAAAAACGCTTCCTTAGGAAGCGTTTTTTATATCTGATTCAACTCAGTGTTCGATTATTCGAAACAAATCTCAATGAATGCGTTACCCCATTGAGATGAAAACGGCATGATAATGATCGAACCTTCACATTTGTGGCGAATGGTATGACCTTTACCTGATACAACGACAGGTGTTGCCATATCAAAATCAAAGCCACTTTCAGCTAGGATACGCTTAGCGCCACCAGTTACCATGTTGGTAATTTCACCAACCATATCGGTCACTTCGTCGTTTAAACCGTTAGGGCGTTCGCCTAGCATGTTTTGCATGATTTCTAGAGCGAGACTCTCATCAAAAGTAATAGACATAGAGCCACGGCTTTGCGGGCCAACCATCCCTATCAAACCTGAAACATCCCCACGTGCAATTTCATCTTTCTTTACACGAGGTTTCTGTGGCTTCAATTCCAGTGAAGCCATCGTTTTTAAAACATTCATCAATGATGCTAAAAACGGGTTTACAAATTCAGCGCGCATAATCTTCTTCTATATCTTTAGTTCGCTTTGTCAGAGGAACATGACTGACAAATACCGTGTGATTCAATCACATGGTTGTTAATGGTAAAGCCATGCTTTTCTGCATTATTTGCCAACAAGGCTACCAAACTATCATCTTGTAGTTCAATAACATTACCGCATTTATCACAGATCAATAGATGCGAAAAGTGTTTATGAGCATTACAAGAACAGCATTGTATGTAGCTATTGGTCGATTCAACGCGATGGATGAATCCTTGCTCGAGCAAAAAGTCCAATGCACGATAAACTGTGGGTGGCTTTGCTTGAGGTTCACTCAGCTTTAATTCTTCTAAAAGCTCATAAGCACTGAACGCTTTCGGGCTGGCACAAATCAGTTCAAACACGCGTTTTCGCTGAGTGGTGAGCCTTACGCCACGGGCAGTGCAGATTTCTTCTATTTGTTTTACTAACTGGAGGTCCAAACTTCTCACCATTACCAATGGACATTTTTAATAATATACCATTTATTGAGGTTTATCGTTCCTCATTTGGTAATATCTAATAGCTTTGTCAGTAAGTTACTCATTAATGTAGTGAATAGAACTAAGGGTAACTTAAGGTGTATAAGTTACCTTATCTACAGAAAAAACGATACCTACTTGGTGCAAATTGCTGTTAACTCACTTTTGGCCAGTGGCTAAGATCTCTAATCCTCGCTCAAAATCAAATTCTTCCAACGCTTTACTCAGCGCCGACAGCTCCCCACTCGACAAACCAATCTGCATGCCTGATTCAAGATTATTAATGAGCTCGACGGCAAATGTGTCACTCTGTTCAATCGCATTAAAGAGGTTTTGGTAAGTATCTGGCTCATAGTTGTGTTCTTGTGATGCTTGAGTTTGAGGTGCAGTTTGAACAGTCAGTAACTCATTTTCGATACGCTCTACTAACTGCTCTAACGTGCTCAATAACTCTTGTCTAACAGCATCATTGTCGAGGTCTTGTTCTAGTTGCGCACTCAGTTTGTGGACAGCTTCTGCGCCTATGTTTCCGGCCACCCCTTTTAGTGAATGAGCATTTCTCTTACGAGTCTCTATGTCATCGCTAGTCAGTGTATTATTTACGGCAGTACGATCGGAATAAGTATCAGCAAAGCGCATGAGTAGTTTTTTATACAGATGGCTATTACCGCTAGTACGGGCAAGACCAGATTTAATATCAATCCCTTCTATCTCTGGAATCGTTTCTTGTAATGATGAGGTTTGACTAGTTGGTGCTAGAGGCGCCTTAGGCGTCACCCATTTTGCCAAAGTACTAAACATACTGCCCACGTCGATAGGTTTGGCAATAATGTCATTCATTCCAGCATTTTGTGCTTTGAGCTTGTCGCGCTCCATGACGTTCGCTGTCATGGCGATAATCGGTATCATCGGGTCATCAAGTGTTTGTCTGATGAACTGGGTTGCTTCATAACCGTCCATAACCGGCATTTGGCAATCCATCAAAATGCCATCAAAGTCATGACGTTTGTATAGGTCTACGGCAATTTGACCATTCTCAGCGACGGTAACTTTTATCTGTTGACCTTCTAATAGTTCTACTGCCAGCTCTTGGTTTATTTCATTATCCTCTACTAACAGTAAATGTGCGCCTGCAAGCTGCTGAACATTGGCCAATTGATGCTGCTCTTGTGCTTCACTACGACTGACTCGCGTATTGGTGACACCATATAAAGCGATGATGGCATCAAATAAATGAGATGCGGTGATAGGTTTATCAAGGATACTTGGAGTAGGGAGGCCTCGATGAATAAACGCGTCATTAAGCTCTTCTCGCCCGTAAGCGGTTAACATAAGAACTTTTGGCTGGTGGTTATCACTGAGCTTGCTTGAGACTAGCTCGACCAAGTCAATCCCGTCTTTACCTGGCATCTGCCAATCAGAGATCAGTAAGTCATACGGTTTTTGTTTTTGGATAGCAAGGTCCAGTTCTGCGATTGCGTCATCGACATTACTGACGCTCTTCGCTTCAAATTGAAGAGATTGCAAAATATCTTCAACGATGATTCTTGCGCTGGCATTGTCGTCAACGACTAGTACGTTTAATTTGTCGAGTTCGACCGGCATGGAGATGTCATCTTGTTTGAGAGCATGGCTGACTTGAGTCGTAATAGAGAAAGAGAAGCGCGATCCTTTGCCAAACTCACTCTCAACTCGAATATCTCCGCCCATTAATTGGCTGAGTTCTTTACTAATGGCTAACCCTAGCCCTGTACCACCGTATTTTCGGGTTGTTGAGCTATCAGCTTGGGTAAACTTGCTAAAGAGCTTAGCGGTTTGTTCTTCAGTCATACCGATACCGCTGTCTTCGACACTGAACTCAAGCACAACATTATCACCATCTCTTTCAGCAACGCGGACGGAGATTTTTATCTCGCCTTTCTCTGTGAACTTAACAGCATTATTCGCGAGATTAATCAGAACTTGACCAAGACGCAGTGGGTCACCGACCAACGCGGTAGGGACGCCACGTTCAATATGAATCAGCAATTCCAAGCCTCTTTCTGATGCTCGAAGGCCTACGAGGTTGGTAATATTGTCGAGAACATTTTCTAAGTGAAAATCGACATTTTCGATGTCCAATTTACCGGCCTCAATCTTAGAAAAATCGAGAATGTCGTTAATCAGGCCAAGTAGAGAGTCTGCAGACAGTTTGACTTTGTGAATATAGTTGCGCTGCGCTTTGGTCAGATCGGTTTTAAGAGCAAGATAACTCATACCAATAATGGCGTTCATTGGTGTGCGAATCTCGTGACTCATATTGGCTAAGAAGTCTGATTTTGCGCTATTGGCTGAATTAGCTTCGTCACGCGCTATCGCTAACTTCTCTGCAAAACGTTCTAGAGCAGAATGAGATTTGTTTGCCAGCAAACCAAGGAGTAGCAGCGTAAATAAGAAAATTCCCCCGCCTACTGCCAAATTAGTCGCGATATTGCCTGAGTCTTCAACCGCGATCAGCTGAGTTTCGAAGCTCGGTAAAATTCCGTCGATAATCATTTGATGGCTTTGCTGCAGTTCAGACACTAACTGATTTTTTTCACTGCGCAGAGTCGTCACTTGATTGAACAGAGCGAGGTAGTCTTCAGTTGCCTGCTGTAATGCGCTGATTTGCAGTTGCTCATCTTGGGAGGTGACTTGTTCGTATAGAGCTTCAAGTAATACGAGCGCCGTAGAGAGGTGGCCTTGAACTTTTTGTTTTAGAGCTTCTAAAGACTCTTCATGCTGTGTGATGGCATAGTCTTTATCACTTTGCTGAGCACTGTTTATTTCGGTATGGAGCTGCAGAAGGTTCGAGCTTATCGATAGCTTGTCACTGATTGCGGCTTGTAGATTGGATACCGCTTGTTGACTGATCTTCAATCTGTCTTGCAAGTGCGATCTGAGTTTGATGGAGACTCTAAGTAATTCACCCGTGGAGCGCTCTATTTGTGATGAGATATTGGCTTGTAACGCTTCGGACAGATTACTCCAACTCCGCAATTGGACCAACGCCGAACTATAACGATTTTTAGCATTATTAATCAGAACTAATATCGACTGTGATTGTTGGTCTGTGGTTTGTTGTTCTAGCTGTCGGATTAATTTCTCAGCTTTTTTTAGCTCCAATTGCGCTTCATTAAGAGTCTCTTGCTTATTGGTCACCATGTAGGTTTTTTGCAGCGCTTGCGAGTTGGCTATTTGACTCACAAGCCAATGAGCCTGGATAGCATTAGCTGACTCATGGTCGACTTTAGCGCGCAGTTGGTCTATCTCAGAAATACCAGACTCAATGAACAGCTCGTGGTTCATTTGCAGCTTCTGGACTAGGATCTCGGTTTTGTTTCCTATCTCAGATAGAGAAACTCGAGTCGAGCTTGTCTGCTGGCTTAGCTCGGTAAATCGCTCAAACAGCTGGTGGTATTGAACAATTGAATTAGAAGTCGATGCGTTGATGCCATTTATTACAGCGACCTCTGCCAGCTGTTGTGCTTGTTCGACCTGATCAGCCATTTGTTTATTGAGCTGAGGTTCTGGAAGGCGGATATAGCTTTGCTCTAAGACTTTTATTCGATCAAGAGTAGAGAGTAGCTGAGCGTTGGTTGCATAGTGATCAATCGTGTCAAAACGGTTGTTTAAACTCATCCAGCCCATGCTTCCTGCACCAAGAAGCAATAAAGATGCGAGGATAAAACCAATCAGAATGCGTTTAGAATCGAGCGAATAATTTTTTACGGAGTCCATTCGAACCTCAGTTAGGAAAGTTAGAATTCGTCTTTGAAAGACTCTTTGATTTCAAGGAGCTGATCTAATTGGGCGATGAAGATAGGCACTAAGTTTGGATCAAAGTGTGTTCCTGCTTCCTCTTCTAATAACGCAACCGCTTTTTCTATTGGCCATGCTTTTTTGTAAGGACGTTCACTGGTTAGCGCATCAAACACATCAGCAATAGCAACAATTCGGGCACTCAGTGGGATCTCCTCTCCTTTCAAACCATGTGGGTAGCCACTACCATCCCATTTCTCATGGTGATAGAGGGCAATCTCTTGTGCCATTTGCAATAGAAGGGAGTCGCCATTGTCGATGATATCGGCGCCAATCTTGACGTGTGTTTGCATCACTTCCCATTCGTCTTTATCGAGTTTGCCCGGTTTTCGTAACACTGCATCGGGAATGCCTATTTTACCGATGTCATGCATTGGCGAGGCTTGAAAGACGAGCTCTATCCAACGCTTACTCACATCTAACTGCTCAGCAAGAATTTTTGAGTAGTGACTCATACGGATAACATGCATACCCGTCTCATTATCTTTGTATTCAGCGGCGCGACCTAAACGCTGAATAACCTCAAGTCGACTGCTCTCTAGTTGGGCGGTGCGTTCACGGACCTGGTTTGCAAGTGAAAGGTTTTGGTCATAGAGAGCAATATGCGTTTTGACTCGCGCTTGGACTATCGGTGGACTTATCGGTTTAGTGATGTAATCAACGCCACCAACTTCAAACCCTCGTTGCTCATCAATAACTTCAGCTTTAGCGGTAACAAAAATGATGGGGATATCAGCTGTCATTGGGCTTGATTTCAAACGCGTACAAACCTCGTACCCATCCATCTCAGGCATCATGATATCGAGTAGGATAAGATGAGGTTGAGGTTTGCTATTGGCTATTTGAATCGCTTTCGCACCAGAGGTAGCGGCTTTAATTCTATAATCACCAGATAGGACACCAGACAGGGTATGAATGTTGTCTGGGATATCATCAACGACCAGCACTACGGGTTTATCGTTCTGTTCCTTGAGCATTGCAGCAGTTCCTTTACAGCATATTCACTAACGTCGTGTCTTCTTAGGATAGTTATTTTTTATAAATTGAGCACTGAATAATTCTTATAGTTATCAATAAGTCCTGTGGAACGTGAATTGCGTAGAAGAATCGAATTTCTCTATTCGTTTCAATTATTCTGAATCTTTCTTTATGGCGGTGTATAATCGCGCGATTATTTTCTGATGCCGCTAACGGGAATATGGACGTTTTATATAGAGCGGTACTGACTGTGTAGAGGTAGCTTCGTGTCTAACACTGAAACTAAACAACAATTTCCAATGCAGCGCTTTTCGATCGCACCTATGCTTGATTGGACAGATCGTCATTGTCGATACTTCCATCGCTTACTGACCAGTGAAACATTGCTGTATACCGAGATGGTGACGACAGGGGCAATCATTCACGGTAAAGGTGATTTCTTAGCGTACAACCAAGAAGAACATCCAGTAGCACTTCAATTAGGTGGTTCGAATCCGCAAGACTTAGCAACATGTGCCAAGTTGGCGGCTGAGCGAGGCTACGATGAAATCAACCTCAATGTAGGCTGCCCATCTGACCGTGTTCAAAATGGTCGATTTGGTGCGTGCTTGATGGCTGAGCCTCAACTTGTGGCTGATTGTGTCGCTGCAATGAAGGATGTTGTCGACCTTCCAGTGACGGTCAAAACCCGTATTGGTATTGATGACCAAGACTCGTATGAATTTCTAACTGACTTTGTATCAACAGTGTCAGAAAAAGGTGGGTGTGAGCAATTTACTATCCATGCGCGCAAAGCTTGGTTATCTGGCTTAAGCCCTAAAGAGAACCGAGAAATCCCGCCTCTAGACTACCCTCGTGCCTACCAGCTAAAGAAAGACTTCTCGCATTTGGTGATTGCAGTAAATGGTGGAGTAAAAACACTGGCTGAAACTAAAGAGCATCTGCAGCATTTAGATGGAGTTATGGTTGGCCGTGAAGCGTATCAAAACCCATACATTCTTGCGGAAGTAGACCAACAGATTTTCGGCCTAGATAAGCCGATTAAGAAGCGCACCCAAGTGGTTGAAGAGATGTACCCGTATATTGAGAAGCAGTTATCTCAAGGTGCTTACCTAGGTCATATTACTCGTCACATGCTAGGACTATTTCAAAATATGCCAGGAGCACGTCAATGGCGTCGCTACATTAGTGAAAATGCCCACAAGCCGGGTTCAGGTATTGAAGTGGTTGAAGCAGCACTAGCGAAGATCCCTAAAGAACTCGATGTGTAAAAAATACCATGTAGATTGGTGAATTTTACCAATTCAATCATTTAAAAAGAGCGCTAATATTTGGCGCTCTTTTTTATTTGTTATTTATCAATGTTTTATATGGATGTTGGTTGTTGGCACACATCATGAAAGTAAGTTTAGTGAAAACTAAGGAGAATCATATGTTTGAACTGATCTTTATTATGGTATTTGTCGCAACACTGTTGGTTACGGGTGTGACAATGGTGACAGTATTAGCCGGCGTGGCTTTTTCTTTGGTTGTTATGTTACTGCTCGGAATGATTGGTGCGGTAATCAAACTAATCCCTTGGTTGATTGTTATCGCTGTTGGTATCTGGTTTTTCAAAAATCATGTCGCTCAACCGAGATAAAATATTTGGTGAAATAAATTTTTGCAGGCTAGTGGATTGAATATGATAGAATTTGAGCAATGTCATATTTATTCTAGCCATCAACAGCTTGTCTAGTCATGCTGCTTGACGCAAATATTTGGAGAGTTCACCTCATGGGTTTGAAAACCATTGCTGCATTAGCTGCTGTTATTTCTACATCAGCCTTCGCTGAATCATCACTAACGACTAAGTTAGGGGCAGAGATGTGGTGGCCGAGCACTGAAGTTAATGAAGTTAAGCGTGATGACACTACAACACCAACAATTTATGCAGCGATTGAGCACGATATTAAGTATGTGCCTGACGCGCGCATTCGTTACGGTTCTGTAGATGCTGATTACATGGCATTTGATAAGCTGGATCTGACGCTTTACTACCGAATCCTAGAGCATGATTTAATGCACTTTGATGCGGGTGTTACTTTTAGTGATTTAGGTAATACTAAATATGTTGAAGCGGTTTCTAGAGATGAAAGAACATTTGATGAAACTATTTGGGCTTGGTATGGCTACGCTGAGTTGACGGTACCAAACACTAACTTTGATGTTATTGGTGAAATGAACTTCGGTAACAGCAACGGCATTAAAAGTACTGACCTAATGGCAGGCATGCAGTACCGCCTACCACTTGGTTCGAATACTCTAGCTATTCGTGGTGGCTACCGTGTTATCGACTTAGAATCAAAAGAAACCTTCACTCCGGATGAAGGTTCAGAATTAGGTAAACCGTTTATCTTTGCCAATGGTTTTTTCCTAGGTGCTGAATTCGCATTTTAATTGTCGTATCAATTTCATTAAAACGTCGCTTTCTAAAGCGGCGTTTTTTTATACCTATTAATTATATCTCGTCATTTCATTTAGCATTTTTTTTCTGATTGACCATGCTTAGTAAGGAACAGTGTATTTAGCCTCAGAGAAAGGAATCTCATGACGATTAATGAACTTCGAAATCTTTATCGAGAGCAGCAACTCATTGAAGCCATTATTGAACCTTCTGCTCAGGAGGGCAGTTGGATTGTTGAATTTCGTCATGCCCGTGGTGGGTTTGTATTACTTACGGATTCTCATGGTGAAGAGTGTCATTATGGTGATCTCGACCTCGCTTCAAAATCAGCAATGGCGGTAGGGTTTAAGCAAGTTCGCGTCGAAGCGAAATAGCTTTTATTGAGTAAACTTTCTCCGTTCTTTAATTCAAAAAGTTATAAAACATTCACTTCTATTCTTTCTTGTTATTAAAGAGAGTGGTTAATCTATCATCACGCAATGAATAGGGATGTCGAGACCATGTCTTTAAACAAGAATGTGTCCTCTCAAGGAAACACACCACAAGAACTACCGTCAATCGCAGCACCTCTGAATGATCAGCAGCTGAATTCATTACAGCAGACCGTTACGGATCTGTCGTCTCAGCAGTTGGCATGGGTCAGTGGATACTTCTGGGGTTTAGCTCAGGCTCAACCAGCGGCGGCATCAGCGCCAATTAATCAAGCAGCAGCGGCTGTAGCAGCTAAGCCTACAGGTAAATTATCTATCATCTTTGCTTCTCAAACAGGTAACGCGAAAGGTGTTGCCGAAGCGCTAGAGCAAGAAGCGAAAGCACAAGGTATCGCTGTCGAGCTTTTCGATGCGAGCGATTATAAAGGTAAGAACCTTGCGAAAGAGACTCATGTAATCTTTGTTGCATCGACCAATGGTGAAGGTGAAGCACCGGATAATGCCATTGAGTTACACGAGTTCTTGCAATCAAAGAAAGCACCTAAGCTACCAAATCTGCAATATGCCGTGATTGGTTTAGGTGATTCAAGCTATGAGTTTTTCTGTCAAACGGGCAAAGACTTTGATGCTTTCTTATCAAAACAAGGTGCTACACCATTTATTGATCGTATTGATCTTGATGTTGACTATGAAGCGCCAGCAGCGGAGTGGCGTGCTAAAGCACTAGATAAAGTAAAAGAAGCACTATCTTCAGGCGCTGAAGCTGAAGTAGTGCAATTGCCTGTTGGCCAAGCTGCACCTGGACATTCTCCTTATAATAAGCAGAACCCATATACCGCGACTTTGCTAACTAGCCAAAAAATCACTGGACGAGACTCAGGTAAGGATGTTCGCCACGTCGAAATTGACTTAGACGAATCAGGTCTGACATATCAACCAGGCGATGCATTAGGTGTTTGGTTTGAAAACAGCTCGGAACTTGCAAATGCGATTCTCAATAAAGTCGGCCTTTCTGGTGTAGAAAGTATTGAAGTGGATGGTGAAAGCCTTTCTATTCATAGTGCTCTAGTGAGTAAATATGAAATTACTGCGGCTAACCCACAGTTGGTGACTAAGTTCGCAGAGTTATCTGGCAGTAAAAAGCTAGAGAAGCTGGTGGAAGACAAAGATAAGCTTCGCGAATACGCGGGGAATACCCAGGTCGTTGATGTCCTTTCTGAAAAGAAAACCAAATTATCAGCAGAGCAGCTTGTTTCTCTACTGCGTCGTTTAACTCCTCGTCTCTACTCGATTGCTTCAAGTCAAACAGAAGTCGATGAAGAAGTTCATTTAACGGTTGGGTTGGTTGAATACGATAAAGGAGATGAAAAACGTTTTGGTGGCGCTTCAAGTTTCCTTTCCCATCGCTTAGAAGAGGGTGGTGAAGTTAAGGTGTTCGTTGAGAACAATAATAACTTTAAATTACCACAAGATGATAATACGCCAGTCATCATGGTTGGTCCGGGCACAGGCATTGCGCCATTCCGCAGCTTTATTCAAGAACGTGATAACCGAGATGCCGAAGGCAAAAACTGGTTGTTCTTTGGTGACCGTACCTTTACACAGGACTTCCTATATCAAGTTGAGTGGCAAAAGTATCTCAAGTCAGGTTTATTAAATCGTTTAGATGTAGCGTTTAGTCGTGATCAATCTGAAAAAGTCTATGTGCAGCACCGTATTCTAGAAAATGCAGAGCAGGTATGGCAGTGGATTCAAGAAGGCGCATACATTTATGTGTGTGGTGATGCCACTCGTATGGCGAAAGATGTCCACGAAGCATTGGTTATTGTCGCAGAGCAACAAGGCAAAATGTCTCGCGACGATGCAGAAGAATTTATTAACGAACTACGTAAAGCGAAACGTTATCAAAGGGATGTGTACTAATGACTTTTTCTACTGAGAATAATAAGCAGGTTGTATTAGGCGAAGAGTTAGGAAAACTGTCTGATAACGAGCGCCTTAAAACGCAAAGTAATTTTCTTCGCGGTACGATTGAAGAGAACTTACAAGATAGAATCACCGGTGGATTTACGGCAGATAACTTTCAGTTGATCCGTTTTCACGGTATGTATCAGCAAGATGACCGTGATATTCGAAATGAACGTGCTAAGCAAAAGCTGGAACCACTGCATAACGTTATGCTCCGTGCTCGTATGCCAGGTGGCATCATCAAACCGCAGCAGTGGTTAGCGATCGACAAGTTTGCGACAGAGCATTCGCTTTATGGAAGTATTCGTCTGACAACACGTCAAACGTTTCAGTTTCACGGTGTTCTTAAGCCAAACATTAAGCTGATGCACCAAACGCTCAATAGTATTGGTATTGATTCAATTGCTACAGCCGGTGATGTAAACCGAAACGTGCTGTGTACGACTAACCCAGTTGAGTCGGAGTTGCACCAAGAAGCTTATGAATGGGCCAAGAAAATCAGTGAGCATCTATTACCTAAAACCAAAGCGTATGCAGAAATTTGGTTGGATGGCGAAAAGGTCGAAACGACGGATGATGACGAACCTATCTTGGGTAAAACCTATTTGCCTCGTAAGTTCAAAACGACGGTTGTGATCCCTCCTCAAAATGATGTTGATGTTCATGCTAATGATCTGAACTTCGTTGCGATTGGTGAGAACGGTAAGCTGGTGGGCTTTAATGTTTTAGTGGGTGGCGGACTTGCTATGACTCACGGTGATACATCTACTTATGCTCGTCGTGCTGATGACTTTGGTTTTGTTCCATTAGATAAAACGTTAGAAGTTGCGGCCGCGGTGGTAACCACTCAGCGTGATTGGGGTAATCGCTCGAATCGTAAGAATGCAAAAACTAAATACACATTAGATCGTGTTGGGATTGACGTATTTAAAGCGGAAGTAGAAAAGCGTGCTGACGTGAAGTTTGGTGAAAGCCGACCATATGAGTTTACTGACCGTGGTGATCGCATCGGTTGGGTAGAAGGCATTGATGGTAAACATCACTTAGCTCTATTTATTGAAAACGGTCGCTTGTTGGACTTCCCTGGTAAGCCACTTAAAACTGGTGTCGCTGAAATTGCCAAGATCCATAAGGGTGATTTCCGCATGACGGCAAACCAAAACCTCATTGTTGCTGGCGTAGCAAAAAGCCAAAAAGCCAAGATTGAGAAAATTGCCCGTGAGCACGGTCTGATTGATGACAGTGTAAGTGAGCAGCGTAAGAGCTCAATGGCGTGTGTGGCATTCCCAACGTGTCCATTGGCGATGGCAGAGGCGGAGCGTTTCTTACCTCAGTTTGTTACTGACGTAGAAGGTATTCTTGAAAAGCACGGTTTACCAAAAGAAGAGAATATCATTCTACGTGTCACTGGTTGTCCAAATGGTTGTGGTCGTGCAATGTTGGCCGAAATCGGTTTGGTAGGTAAAGCTCCAGGTCGTTACAACCTACATTTAGGCGGTAATAGAGCGGGAACGCGTATTCCGAAGATGTATAAAGAGAACATCACAGATACACAGATACTTGAAGAAATTGATCAGCTCGTTGGCCGTTGGGCGAAAGAGCGTGAAACTGGCGAAGGATTTGGTGATTTCGCAATCCGAGCTGGCATCATTCAAGAAGTCAAAGTTTCAAAGAGGGACTTACATGCTTGATTCTGTCGCTTCCAAACCGAAGTTAGCAGAACTGCTCTCATTAACTAAGACGGAGCAAATCCTCCGTCTTGCAGAAATTAATGCAGAGTTAGAGCAGCTAACAGCTAAGCAAAGAGTTGCTTGGGCACTCGAAAACTTAGAAGGTCAGTTTGTTGTATCGTCTAGTTTTGGTATCCAAGCAGCGGTAATGCTTCATCTAGTTACTCAACAGAAACCTGACATCCCAGTAATATTGACGGATACGGGCTACCTATTTCCTGAAACCTACCGCTTTATTGATCAGCTTAGTGAGCAATTAACGTTAAACTTAAAAGTTTATCGTTCAGCTCAAAGTGCTCATTGGCAAGAAGCTCGTTATGGCAAGTTGTGGGAACAAGGTATAGAGGGCATAGAGAAGTACAACAAGATCAATAAAGTTGAACCTATGCGTCGTGCTCTAGATGAACTAGAAGCAGGTACATGGTTTTCCGGGTTACGCCGTGAGCAATCGAAGTCGAGAACAAACTTGCCAATATTGTCGGTACAAAACGGAGTGTTTAAGTTTCTTCCAGTGATCGATTGGAGTAATAAAGACGTTCACTACTATTTAGAAGAGAACGGCTTATCGTATCACCCGCTTTGGGACGAAGGTTATCTTTCGGTTGGTGACACGCACACGACTAAGAAATGGGAGCCGGGTATGGCAGAAGAAGAAACCCGTTTCTTTGGCTTAAAGCGTGAATGCGGTCTCCATGAAGATGATAGAGAGCAAGATGGTTCAGGAATCTGACTTCTAGTTAGTTTCCTCTTAATAAAGAAAGGCCGCGTAAGCGGTCTTTTTTATGCTTTTAAAACACAAATGTGGATAACTTTGTGGGTAATGTGTTTACTTGTTAGGGGTAAAGTTGGATAAATAAGGCTTTGGGTGAAAGTTAGCCTGTTAAGCGTTATTTTTGCAATTTTTTCAAAATAACGCTTGCCAATGTGAGCGCGATCTCTATAATGCCTCCTCGTCGACAGGGCAAGAGCTCACAAGGGTTCAGCAAGGTTGGCAAGGTTGACTAGCTAAGCGGAAACGCTTTATGAAAAACTTAAAAAAGTGTTTGACACTGAAAATTAAGTCGCTAGAATGGCCGCCTCTTCCGAAGTGATGCGAATCACAAAGAAGAGAAGCTCTTTAAAAATATAGACCTATCAATCTGTGTGGGCACTCGTTGATGATAATCCAATTAGAAGCTTCGGCTTCAAATTAGGTTTCAATGAAACGAAGTGACCAACGAGTCGAAAGACTCAGCACAGTCAATTCAAACATTACTTTATGTAATGTTCAGTATTCATTGAGCCGACAAAATCTTAAATTGAAGAGTTTGATCATGGCTCAGATTGAACGCTGGCGGCAGGCCTAACACATGCAAGTCGAGCGGAAACGAGTTATCTGAACCTTCGGGGAACGATAACGGCGTCGAGCGGCGGACGGGTGAGTAATGCCTGGGAAATTGCCCTGATGTGGGGGATAACCATTGGAAACGATGGCTAATACCGCATAATAGCTTCGGCTCAAAGAGGGGGACCTTCGGGCCTCTCGCGTCAGGATATGCCCAGGTGGGATTAGCTAGTTGGTGAGGTAAGGGCTCACCAAGGCGACGATCCCTAGCTGGTCTGAGAGGATGATCAGCCACACTGGAACTGAGACACGGTCCAGACTCCTACGGGAGGCAGCAGTGGGGAATATTGCACAATGGGCGCAAGCCTGATGCAGCCATGCCGCGTGTATGAAGAAGGCCTTCGGGTTGTAAAGTACTTTCAGCAGTGAGGAAGGTGGAGTCGTTAATAGCGGCCTCATTTGACGTTAGCTGCAGAAGAAGCACCGGCTAACTCCGTGCCAGCAGCCGCGGTAATACGGAGGGTGCGAGCGTTAATCGGAATTACTGGGCGTAAAGCGCATGCAGGTGGTTTGTTAAGTCAGATGTGAAAGCCCGGGGCTCAACCTCGGAATTGCATTTGAAACTGGCAGACTAGAGTACTGTAGAGGGGGGTAGAATTTCAGGTGTAGCGGTGAAATGCGTAGAGATCTGAAGGAATACCGGTGGCGAAGGCGGCCCCCTGGACAGATACTGACACTCAGATGCGAAAGCGTGGGGAGCAAACAGGATTAGATACCCTGGTAGTCCACGCCGTAAACGATGTCTACTTGGAGGTTGTGGCCTTGAGCCGTGGCTTTCGGAGCTAACGCGTTAAGTAGACCGCCTGGGGAGTACGGTCGCAAGATTAAAACTCAAATGAATTGACGGGGGCCCGCACAAGCGGTGGAGCATGTGGTTTAATTCGATGCAACGCGAAGAACCTTACCTACTCTTGACATCCAGAGAACTTTCCAGAGATGGATTGGTGCCTTCGGGAACTCTGAGACAGGTGCTGCATGGCTGTCGTCAGCTCGTGTTGTGAAATGTTGGGTTAAGTCCCGCAACGAGCGCAACCCTTATCCTTGTTTGCCAGCGAGTAATGTCGGGAACTCCAGGGAGACTGCCGGTGATAAACCGGAGGAAGGTGGGGACGACGTCAAGTCATCATGGCCCTTACGAGTAGGGCTACACACGTGCTACAATGGCGCATACAGAGGGCAGCAAGCTAGCGATAGTGAGCGAATCCCAAAAAGTGCGTCGTAGTCCGGATTGGAGTCTGCAACTCGACTCCATGAAGTCGGAATCGCTAGTAATCGTGGATCAGAATGCCACGGTGAATACGTTCCCGGGCCTTGTACACACCGCCCGTCACACCATGGGAGTGGGCTGCAAAAGAAGTGGGTAGTTTAACCTTCGGGGGGACGCTCACCACTTTGTGGTTCATGACTGGGGTGAAGTCGTAACAAGGTAGCCCTAGGGGAACCTGGGGCTGGATCACCTCCTTATACGATGATTATTCACGATGAGTGTCCACACAGATTGATATGTCTTATTAAGAGCCCTTTATTAGTGTCCCGTTCGTCTAGAGGCCTAGGACACCGCCCTTTCACGGCGGTAACAGGGGTTCGACTCCCCTACGGGATACCATCTTTAAGCGTACTTGATTAAGTGCTTTTAAAAATGGTTACTTCTTTGGAAGTGATTAGCTCTTTAACAATTTGGAAAGCTGACAAATCAACAATTTATTGTTGATTGTAAAGTTCTCAATGTTTGTCTTTATGACAAACACCAATACAACACATTCAAGTGTTCTTGGAATTTGAGTCCGGCAAAATCGAGTCTGCACATGTATAAAAATTGCAGACAACTTTGGTTGTTTAAACAACATCCTCAAGATTCGCTTCGCGAAACTCTTTGGGGTTGTATGGTTAAGTGACTAAGCGTACACGGTGGATGCCTTGGCAGTCAGAGGCGATGAAGGACGTATTAACTTGCGATAAGCCCAGATTAGGCAGTAAAAGCCACTTGAGTCTGGGATTTCCGAATGGGGAAACCCACGTGCATAAGCATGTATCATTAACTGAATACATAGGTTAATGAGGCGAACCGGGGGAACTGAAACATCTAAGTATCCCGAGGAAAAGAAATCAACCGAGATTCCGAAAGTAGCGGCGAGCGAAATTGGACTAGCCCTTAAGCTTTATATGCGTTAGACGAACGGTCTGGAAAGTCCGGCGATACAGGGTGATAGCCCCGTAGTCGACAACGCACATTCAGTGAAATCGAGTAGGGCGGGACACGTGATATCCTGTCTGAATATGGGGGGACCATCCTCCAAGGCTAAATACTACTGACTGACCGATAGTGAACCAGTACCGTGAGGGAAAGGCGAAAAGAACCCCTGTGAGGGGAGTGAAATAGAACCTGAAACCGTGTACGTACAAGCAGTAGGAGCACCTTCGTGGTGTGACTGCGTACCTTTTGTATAATGGGTCAGCGACTTATATTCAGTAGCAAGGTTAACCATCTAGGGGAGCCGTAGAGAAATCGAGTCTTAACTGGGCGTCGAGTTGCTGGATATAGACCCGAAACCAGGTGATCTAGCCATGGGCAGGTTGAAGGTTGAGTAACATCAACTGGAGGACCGAACCGACTAATGTTGAAAAATTAGCGGATGACTTGTGGCTAGGGGTGAAAGGCCAATCAAACCTGGAGATAGCTGGTTCTCCCCGAAATCTATTTAGGTAGAGCCTCGGACGAATACTACTGGGGGTAGAGCACTGTTAAGGCTAGGGGGTCATCCCGACTTACCAACCCTTTGCAAACTCCGAATACCAGTAAGTACTATCCGGGAGACACACGGCGGGTGCTAACGTCCGTCGTGGAGAGGGAAACAACCCAGACCGCCAGCTAAGGTCCCAAATTATAGCTAAGTGGGAAACGATGTGGGAAGGCTTAGACAGCTAGGATGTTGGCTTAGAAGCAGCCATCATTTAAAGAAAGCGTAATAGCTCACTAGTCGAGTCGGCCTGCGCGGAAGATGTAACGGGGCTAAGCTATAAACCGAAGCTGCGGCAATGACTTTTAGTCATTGGGTAGGGGAGCGTTCTGTAAGCCGTTGAAGGTGTGTTGTAAAGCATGCTGGAGGTATCAGAAGTGCGAATGCTGACATGAGTAACGATAAAGGGGGTGAAAAACCCCCTCGCCGGAAGACCAAGGGTTCCTGTCCAACGTTAATCGGGGCAGGGTAAGTCGACCCCTAAGGCGAGGCCGAAAGGCGTAGTCGATGGGAAACGGGTTAATATTCCCGTACTTCTTACAATTGCGATGGGGGGACGGAGAAGGCTAGGTGGGCCTGGCGACGGTTGTCCAGGTTCAAGTGCGTAGGCTTAAGAGTTAGGTAAATCCGGCTCTTTTTAAGGCTGAGACACGACGTCGAGCACCTACGGGTGTGAAGTCATTGATGCCATGCTTCCAGGAAAAGCCTCTAAGCTTCAGATTGTAAGGAATCGTACCCCAAACCGACACAGGTGGTCGGGTAGAGAATACCAAGGCGCTTGAGAGAACTCGGGTGAAGGAACTAGGCAAAATGGTACCGTAACTTCGGGAGAAGGTACGCTCTTGACGGTGAAGTCCCTTGCGGATGGAGCTATTGAGAGTCGCAGATACCAGGTGGCTGCAACTGTTTATTAAAAACACAGCACTGTGCAAAATCGTAAGATGACGTATACGGTGTGACGCCTGCCCGGTGCCGGAAGGTTAATTGATGGGGTTAGACTTCGGTCGAAGCTCTTGATCGAAGCCCCGGTAAACGGCGGCCGTAACTATAACGGTCCTAAGGTAGCGAAATTCCTTGTCGGGTAAGTTCCGACCTGCACGAATGGCGTAATGATGGCCACGCTGTCTCCACCCGAGACTCAGTGAAATTGAAATCGCTGTGAAGATGCAGTGTACCCGCGGCTAGACGGAAAGACCCCGTGAACCTTTACTACAGCTTGGCACTGAACATTGACCCTACATGTGTAGGATAGGTGGGAGGCTTTGAAGACGGTACGCCAGTATCGTTGGAGCCGTCCTTGAAATACCACCCTTGTAGTGTTGATGTTCTAACGTTGACCCCTGAATCGGGGTTGCGGACAGTGCCTGGTGGGTAGTTTGACTGGGGCGGTCTCCTCCCAAAGAGTAACGGAGGAGCACGAAGGTGGGCTAATCACGGTTGGACATCGTGAGGTTAGTGCAATGGCATAAGCCCGCTTGACTGCGAGAATGACAATTCGAGCAGGTGCGAAAGCAGGTCATAGTGATCCGGTGGTTCTGTATGGAAGGGCCATCGCTCAACGGATAAAAGGTACTCCGGGGATAACAGGCTGATACCGCCCAAGAGTTCATATCGACGGCGGTGTTTGGCACCTCGATGTCGGCTCATCACATCCTGGGGCTGAAGTCGGTCCCAAGGGTATGGCTGTTCGCCATTTAAAGTGGTACGCGAGCTGGGTTTAGAACGTCGTGAGACAGTTCGGTCCCTATCTGCCGTGGGCGTTGGAAGATTGAAGGGGGCTGCTCCTAGTACGAGAGGACCGGAGTGGACGAACCTCTGGTGTTCGGGTTGTGTCGCCAGACGCATTGCCCGGTAGCTAAGTTCGGAATCGATAACCGCTGAAAGCATCTAAGCGGGAAGCGAGCCCTGAGATGAGTCTTCCCTGGCCCCTTGAGGGTCCTAAAGGGTTGTTCGAGACTAGAACGTTGATAGGCAGGGTGTGTAAGCGTTGTGAGGCGTTGAGCTAACCTGTACTAATTGCCCGTGAGGCTTAACCATACAACACCCAAAGGGTTTTGATGGACTCAAATAAGAACATTGAATGTGTAAGAACTTCAGCTTTTCAAATTAAAGAATTTGCTTGGCGACCATAGCGATTTGGACCCACCTGATTCCATGCCGAACTCAGAAGTGAAACGAATTAGCGCCGATGGTAGTGTGGGGCTTCCCCATGTGAGAGTAGGACATCGCCAGGCTTTAAATCTGTACTTGCTTAAGATTTAAGCAAGTCACCATAAAGTTTTAAATTATTTTAGAATTTTATGTTGACTTATAGAGTCAGTAGCGTATTATACGCATCCGCTTCGGTGCTAAAGCATTGAAAGCAAAGCTCTTTAACAATATAAACCTATCAATCTGTGTGGGCACTCGTTGATGATAATCCAATTAGAAGCTTCGGCTTCAAATTAGGTTTCAATGAAACGAAGTGACCAACGAGTCGAAAGACTCAGCACAGTCAATTCAAACATTACTTTATGTAATGTTCAGTATTCATTGAGCCGACAAAATCTTAAATTGAAGAGTTTGATCATGGCTCAGATTGAACGCTGGCGGCAGGCCTAACACATGCAAGTCGAGCGGAAACGAGTTATCTGAACCTTCGGGGAACGATAACGGCGTCGAGCGGCGGACGGGTGAGTAATGCCTGGGAAATTGCCCTGATGTGGGGGATAACCATTGGAAACGATGGCTAATACCGCATAATAGCTTCGGCTCAAAGAGGGGGACCTTCGGGCCTCTCGCGTCAGGATATGCCCAGGTGGGATTAGCTAGTTGGTGAGGTAAGGGCTCACCAAGGCGACGATCCCTAGCTGGTCTGAGAGGATGATCAGCCACACTGGAACTGAGACACGGTCCAGACTCCTACGGGAGGCAGCAGTGGGGAATATTGCACAATGGGCGCAAGCCTGATGCAGCCATGCCGCGTGTATGAAGAAGGCCTTCGGGTTGTAAAGTACTTTCAGCAGTGAGGAAGGTGGTGTAGTTAATAGCTACATCATTTGACGTTAGCTGCAGAAGAAGCACCGGCTAACTCCGTGCCAGCAGCCGCGGTAATACGGAGGGTGCGAGCGTTAATCGGAATTACTGGGCGTAAAGCGCATGCAGGTGGTTTGTTAAGTCAGATGTGAAAGCCCGGGGCTCAACCTCGGAATTGCATTTGAAACTGGCAGACTAGAGTACTGTAGAGGGGGGTAGAATTTCAGGTGTAGCGGTGAAATGCGTAGAGATCTGAAGGAATACCGGTGGCGAAGGCGGCCCCCTGGACAGATACTGACACTCAGATGCGAAAGCGTGGGGAGCAAACAGGATTAGATACCCTGGTAGTCCACGCCGTAAACGATGTCTACTTGGAGGTTGTGGCCTTGAGCCGTGGCTTTCGGAGCTAACGCGTTAAGTAGACCGCCTGGGGAGTACGGTCGCAAGATTAAAACTCAAATGAATTGACGGGGGCCCGCACAAGCGGTGGAGCATGTGGTTTAATTCGATGCAACGCGAAGAACCTTACCTACTCTTGACATCCAGAGAACTTTCCAGAGATGGATTGGTGCCTTCGGGAACTCTGAGACAGGTGCTGCATGGCTGTCGTCAGCTCGTGTTGTGAAATGTTGGGTTAAGTCCCGCAACGAGCGCAACCCTTATCCTTGTTTGCCAGCGAGTAATGTCGGGAACTCCAGGGAGACTGCCGGTGATAAACCGGAGGAAGGTGGGGACGACGTCAAGTCATCATGGCCCTTACGAGTAGGGCTACACACGTGCTACAATGGCGCATACAGAGGGCAGCAAGCTAGCGATAGTGAGCGAATCCCAAAAAGTGCGTCGTAGTCCGGATTGGAGTCTGCAACTCGACTCCATGAAGTCGGAATCGCTAGTAATCGTGGATCAGAATGCCACGGTGAATACGTTCCCGGGCCTTGTACACACCGCCCGTCACACCATGGGAGTGGGCTGCAAAAGAAGTGGGTAGTTTAACCTTCGGGGGGACGCTCACCACTTTGTGGTTCATGACTGGGGTGAAGTCGTAACAAGGTAGCCCTAGGGGAACCTGGGGCTGGATCACCTCCTTATACGATGATTATTGCGATGAGTGTTCACACAGATTGATGGTTTATGTAGTTTAAGAGACGATACTGGGTCTGTAGCTCAGGTGGTTAGAGCGTTCGCCTGATAAGCGAGAGGTCGGTGGTTCAAGTCCACTCAGACCCACCAATTTCCTTTGGACATTGGCACACAGTATCAACACCTGATGGGGCTATAGCTCAGCTGGGAGAGCGCCTGCCTTGCACGCAGGAGGTCTGCGGTTCGATCCCGCATAGCTCCACCATCTTTAAGTGTTCTTTCACAAGAATCTTTAAACATGGTTTTCATTAGAAAATCTGCTCTTTAACAATTTGGAAAGCTGACAAATCAACAATTTATTGTTGATTGTAAAGTTCTCAATGTTTGTCTTTATAGACAAACACCAATACAACACATTCAAGTGTTCTTGGAATTTGAGTCCGGCAAAATCGAGTCTGCATCATGTATAAAAATTGCAGACAACTTTGGTTGTTTAAACAACATCCTCAAGATTCGCTTCGCGAAACTCTTTGGGGTTGTATGGTTAAGTGACTAAGCGTACACGGTGGATGCCTTGGCAGTCAGAGGCGATGAAGGACGTATTAACTTGCGATAAGCCCAGATTAGGCAGTAAAAGCCACTTGAGTCTGGGATTTCCGAATGGGGAAACCCACGTGCATAAGCACGTATCATTAACTGAATACATAGGTTAATGAGGCGAACCGGGGGAACTGAAACATCTAAGTACCCCGAGGAAAAGAAATCAACCGAGATTCCGAAAGTAGCGGCGAGCGAAATTGGACTAGCCCTTAAGCTTTATATGCGTTAGACGAACGGTCTGGAAAGTCCGGCGATACAGGGTGATAGCCCCGTAGTCGACAACGCACATTCAGTGAAATCGAGTAGGGCGGGACACGTGATATCCTGTCTGAATATGGGGGGACCATCCTCCAAGGCTAAATACTACTGACTGACCGATAGTGAACCAGTACCGTGAGGGAAAGGCGAAAAGAACCCCTGTGAGGGGAGTGAAATAGAACCTGAAACCGTGTACGTACAAGCAGTAGGAGCACCTTCGTGGTGTGACTGCGTACCTTTTGTATAATGGGTCAGCGACTTATATTCAGTAGCAAGGTTAACCATCTAGGGGAGCCGTAGAGAAATCGAGTCTTAACTGGGCGTCGAGTTGCTGGATATAGACCCGAAACCAGGTGATCTAGCCATGGGCAGGTTGAAGGTTGAGTAACATCAACTGGAGGACCGAACCGACTAATGTTGAAAAATTAGCGGATGACTTGTGGCTAGGGGTGAAAGGCCAATCAAACCTGGAGATAGCTGGTTCTCCCCGAAATCTATTTAGGTAGAGCCTCGGACGAATACTACTGGGGGTAGAGCACTGTTAAGGCTAGGGGGTCATCCCGACTTACCAACCCTTTGCAAACTCCGAATACCAGTAAGTACTATCCGGGAGACACACGGCGGGTGCTAACGTCCGTCGTGGAGAGGGAAACAACCCAGACCGCCAGCTAAGGTCCCAAATTATAGCTAAGTGGGAAACGATGTGGGAAGGCTTAGACAGCTAGGATGTTGGCTTAGAAGCAGCCATCATTTAAAGAAAGCGTAATAGCTCACTAGTCGAGTCGGCCTGCGCGGAAGATGTAACGGGGCTAAGCTATAAACCGAAGCTGCGGCAATGTGCTTTGCACATTGGGTAGGGGAGCGTTCTGTAAGCCGTTGAAGGTGGATTGTAAAGTCTGCTGGAGGTATCAGAAGTGCGAATGCTGACATGAGTAACGATAAAGGGGGTGAAAAACCCCCTCGCCGGAAGACCAAGGGTTCCTGTCCAACGTTAATCGGGGCAGGGTAAGTCGACCCCTAAGGCGAGGCCGAAAGGCGTAGTCGATGGGAAACGGGTTAATATTCCCGTACTTCTTACAATTGCGATGGGG
Organism: Vibrio sp. TBV020; assembly: GCF_046056895.1. Taxonomy (NCBI): domain Bacteria; kingdom Pseudomonadati; phylum Pseudomonadota; class Gammaproteobacteria; order Vibrionales; family Vibrionaceae; genus Vibrio; species Vibrio sp. TBV020. The sequence goes on from NZ_JBEEAQ010000003.1 coordinate 514,901, forward strand.
GGACGGAGAAGGCTAGGTGGGCCTGGCGACGGTTGTCCAGGTTCAAGTGCGTAGGCTTAAGAGTTAGGTAAATCCGGCTCTTTCTAAGGCTGAGACACGATGTCGAGCACCTACGGGTGTGAAGTCATTGATGCCATGCTTCCAGGAAAAGCCTCTAAGCTTCAGATTGTAAGGAATCGTACCCCAAACCGACACAGGTGGTCGGGTAGAGAATACCAAGGCGCTTGAGAGAACTCGGGTGAAGGAACTAGGCAAAATGGTACCGTAACTTCGGGAGAAGGTACGCTCTTGACGGTGAAGTCCCTCGCGGATGGAGCTATTGAGAGTCGCAGATACCAGGTGGCTGCAACTGTTTATTAAAAACACAGCACTGTGCAAAATCGTAAGATGACGTATACGGTGTGACGCCTGCCCGGTGCCGGAAGGTTAATTGATGGGGTTAGACTTCGGTCGAAGCTCTTGATCGAAGCCCCGGTAAACGGCGGCCGTAACTATAACGGTCCTAAGGTAGCGAAATTCCTTGTCGGGTAAGTTCCGACCTGCACGAATGGCGTAATGATGGCCACGCTGTCTCCACCCGAGACTCAGTGAAATTGAAATCGCTGTGAAGATGCAGTGTACCCGCGGCTAGACGGAAAGACCCCGTGAACCTTTACTACAGCTTGGCACTGAACATTGACCCTACATGTGTAGGATAGGTGGGAGGCTTTGAAGACGGTACGCCAGTATCGTTGGAGCCGTCCTTGAAATACCACCCTTGTAGTGTTGATGTTCTAACGTTGACCCCTGAATCGGGGTTGCGGACAGTGCCTGGTGGGTAGTTTGACTGGGGCGGTCTCCTCCCAAAGAGTAACGGAGGAGCACGAAGGTGGGCTAATCACGGTTGGACATCGTGAGGTTAGTGCAATGGCATAAGCCCGCTTGACTGCGAGAATGACAATTCGAGCAGGTGCGAAAGCAGGTCATAGTGATCCGGTGGTTCTGTATGGAAGGGCCATCGCTCAACGGATAAAAGGTACTCCGGGGATAACAGGCTGATACCGCCCAAGAGTTCATATCGACGGCGGTGTTTGGCACCTCGATGTCGGCTCATCACATCCTGGGGCTGAAGTCGGTCCCAAGGGTATGGCTGTTCGCCATTTAAAGTGGTACGCGAGCTGGGTTTAGAACGTCGTGAGACAGTTCGGTCCCTATCTGCCGTGGGCGTTGGAAGATTGAAGGGGGCTGCTCCTAGTACGAGAGGACCGGAGTGGACGAACCTCTGGTGTTCGGGTTGTGTCGCCAGACGCATTGCCCGGTAGCTAAGTTCGGAATCGATAACCGCTGAAAGCATCTAAGCGGGAAGCGAGCCCTGAGATGAGTCTTCCCTGGCCCCTTGAGGGTCCTAAAGGGTTGTTCGAGACTAGAACGTTGATAGGCAGGGTGTGTAAGCGTTGTGAGGCGTTGAGCTAACCTGTACTAATTGCCCGTGAGGCTTAACCATACAACACCCAAAGGGTTTTGATGGACTCAAAGAAAGAACATTGAATGTGTAAGAACTGCAGCTTTTCAGATTAAAGAATTTGCTTGGCGACCATAGCGATTTGGACCCACCTGATTCCATGCCGAACTCAGAAGTGAAACGAATTAGCGCCGATGGTAGTGTGGGGCTTCCCCATGTGAGAGTAGGACATCGCCAGGCTTTAAATTTAGACTTTAGGTCTAACCAGTGCGGAGCGGTAGTTCAGTTGGTTAGAATACCGGCCTGTCACGCCGGGGGTCGCGGGTTCGAGTCCCGTCCGCTCCGCCACTTATTCCAGACCTCAGCAGAAATGCTGGGGTCTTTTTGTATATGCGTTATTATTTTGGTCTTCGACCAACGAGTCCCGCTTGAGCGCAAGCCCGAACTAGGCGTCCCCACCACCCGCCACTTATTTAGAAACCCAGTCTTCGGACTGGGTTTTGTCGTTTTAGAAGCCCGTTGCTGACGCAACGGGCTTTTAGCATTTCTCTTTCTGACCCCAATTCATTTAAAGATTACCTTAGGTTATTACTGTCTAATCTTCACGATTGATTATCGTATTTGTAGTTATCTTGCTTGAGAGATACAACAAGGAGTTACTCCATATCTAGCTAAGGATTACGATATGTTAGATGCAATTTTTTCTGTGTTCATGGCGCTGTGGAACCAAGACTTTTCTGTGTTACAAAGTCCTGGAAGTGCAATGATGATCTATTGTGTTGTTGGCGCTTTGATTTTTTTAGAAAGTGGCTTTATTCCGGCAGCTCCATTTCCTTGTGATAGCGTTGTTGTATTGTCTGGAACACTAGCTGCTGTCGGTGTACTTGATCCCGTTGCGATATTACTCTTGATTTGCGTTTGCGCAGCACTAGGCAGTTGGGCGGGTTATTTACAAGGCGCTTGGCTGAATAGGCTGCCTAAGGTTCAAGGCTGGGTGAAAGCCGTACCTGCTAATCGAATGGCACAAGTGGATACTCTGCTAGGCAAGCATGGATTAGTTGCGCTCTTTAGCGCTCGTTTTATCCCTGTAGTACGTTCACTATTGCCACTAATGATGGGCATGCGAGCTAACAAGGTGAGCAAGTTTCACTACTTTTCTTGGTTGAGTGCGATTTTGTGGACACTACTATTGTGCTCTTTTGGAATGTTACTTCCTTTACTACCAGAAACGCTGAGCAAATATATTACGGCTGGGTTGATGGCGGCTCCAGTGATTACCCTATGTGTCGCACTATCTAGCATCATTGTTATTAAAGTTAGACGAATGAATGCTAAGCAGGTAACTAAAGCTGAAGTTATACAAAAATAGCTTTTGGTCTACGATGATCTAATTGCTGATAAAACGAAAAAGGCAGCCTTATTCGGCTGCCTTTATCTATTTATGTAATGGGTTAAGACTAATCTTGTTCGATATTATCAGTGCTCGCTGAATCCATCTCTTTTTGCGCCTGCTTAGCTTTCTCTATCATAGGGGTGATAGTCGAGCCTTGGATCAAGATTGAAAACACAACAACAGAGTAAGTCATTACCAAGATGATTTCTTTTACATCGATGAGCTTATCTTGGATGACCCAAATACCTGATGGGATAGAGAGCGCCATTGCCAATGCCAAGCCGCCACGTAATCCACCCCAAGTTAGGATTTTAACCGACCATGGGTTGTACTTACGATAGCGCTTAAATCCTATGTAAGATAAGAAGACACTAAGGTAACGTGATGTGAGAACTAGTGGGATTGAGAAAGCCATAAGAATCCAGTCTTCTTTATGGAACTCAAACAGAAGCATCGACATACCGATAAGTAAGAACAGCACGCCATTGAGGAACTCATCAACCAGTTCCCAGAAATGGTCTAAGTGATCTTCACTCTCTTTCGAGAAACCGATAAAGCGAGTCCAGTTGCCGATCATAATACCTGATACAACCATTGCTAACGGACCAGATACATGAAGCACTTCTGCAAATGCATAGCCAGCGGTTGGGATGCCGATGGTTAACAGTAGCTCCATTGAGTGATCGTCAGTAGCACTGATCAAGTAGTGGAATACTAGTCCTAGGACAAAACCGTAAGCGATACCACCAAGAGCTTCCTGAGCGAACAGCATAGTCACACTGCCAACTGTTGGGGCTTCAGTGCCAAACGCGATGGTGAATAGTGTTACGAAGATAACCAAACCAAAGCCGTCATTAAAGAGTGACTCTCCTTCTATCTGAGTAGAGATTCGTTTTGGAGCATCTAACTTTTTAACGATAGCAAGAACAGCAATTGGGTCAGTTGGTGAGATAAGAGCACCAAACAGTAAGCAGTAAACTAAATCAAACTGGATTCCGATAAGCTGACAGAATCCGTATAGAGCAAAACCTATAAAGAAGGTAGAAAATAATGTTGCAGCTAATGCTAGGACTGTAATTTCCCATTTCTGATCTTTTAGGTTTGGTAGCTTGATGCCTAAACCACCGGCAAATAGTAGAAACCCTAAAATACCTTTGAGCAAAAAGTCTTCGAAGTTGATACTTGCGACAGTATTGGATGCAATCTCAGTCAGTTGGAACCAGTCATTCTGGCCTGCAACTAAGATCAAAAGAGATAGCATCATCGAGCCGGCGGTAATTGCAATTGTGGTTTGCATCTTACCTATCTTACTGTTTACAAAGGCTATCAACATAGCTGCTGCAGATAGAAAGCAAAGCGTGTAATAGACTGACATTAGATTCTTACCATGTAACAAAATGTGAATAGGAATTTTCTGCCTAGTTCGTTCAAATAGCAAACATTATTTGTCAGTTTAAAGTCATCAATTTACTCGTTTAGACGTCTAGACTCCTTTTTAATGTGTGATAGGATGGAGTGATAACTAAAGGAATGAGGCTGTACTGTGGGAAGTAATGTAAGGCAACAGATTGAAGCTCAATTAAAGCAACGTATCTTATTGATCGATGGTGGTATGGGCACCATGATCCAAGACTACAAACTGGAAGAGCAAGACTATCGTGGTGAACGTTTTGCTGATTGGCACTGTGATTTAAAAGGCAACAATGACCTTTTGGTTCTTTCCCAGCCAAAACTTATCAAAGATATTCATCTAGAGTATCTTGAAGCTGGTGCAGATATTCTTGAAACCAACACATTTAACGCAACCACTATCGCAATGGCTGACTATGAAATGGAAAGCCTTAGCGAAGAGATTAACTTTGAGGCTGCTAAGTTAGCTAGAGAAGCTGCTGATGAATGGACGGCGAAAACACCTGATAAGCCTCGCTATGTTGCTGGTGTACTTGGTCCTACTAACCGCACTTGTTCTATCTCTCCTGATGTAAATGACCCAGGTTATCGTAATGTTAGTTTTGATGAGCTTGTAGCGGCTTACTCTGAGTCGACTCGAGCGCTAATTAAAGGCGGTTCAGATCTTATTCTTATCGAGACTATCTTCGATACGCTAAATGCGAAGGCGTGTGCTTTTGCAGTCGAAACCGTATTTGAAGAAATGGGTATTAGTTTGCCTGTTATGATTTCAGGCACGATTACCGACGCTTCAGGGCGTACTCTATCGGGCCAAACAACAGAAGCCTTCTACAATTCTCTGCGTCACGTAAAACCTATTTCATTTGGCCTTAACTGTGCACTTGGTCCAGATGAACTCCGTCCTTATGTAGAAGAGCTATCACGCATCTCTGAGTCGTTTGTTTCTGCACACCCTAACGCAGGATTACCAAACGCATTTGGTGAGTATGATCTATCTCCTGAGGGTATGGCTGTCCATGTTAAAGAATGGGCTGAAAGCGGCTTTCTAAACCTCATTGGTGGTTGTTGTGGTACTACTCCAGAACATATTCGTCAGATGGCACAAGCGGTCGAAAGTGTTACTCCGCGTGTATTGCCTGATCTCGTAACAGCATGTCGTTTATCAGGTCTAGAGCCACTAACGATCGAAAAAGAAACACTATTTATCAACGTTGGTGAACGAACCAACGTAACTGGTTCAGCTCGCTTTAAGCGCCTGATCAAAGAAGAACTGTATGACGAAGCTTTAGAGGTTGCCCGTCAGCAAGTTGAAAACGGTGCTCAGATCATCGATATCAACATGGATGAAGGGATGCTTGACGCTGAAGCATGTATGGTGCGCTTTTTGAATCTATGTGCCTCTGAGCCAGAGATTTCAAAAGTACCAATCATGGTTGACTCTTCAAAGTGGGAGGTTATCGAAGCTGGCCTTAAATGTATTCAGGGCAAAGGTATCGTTAACTCGATCTCGCTAAAAGAAGGTAAAGAGAAGTTTGTTGAGCAGGCTAAGCTGATCCGCCGTTATGGTGCTGCCGTTATCGTGATGGCATTTGACGAAGTTGGCCAAGCGGAAACCCGTGAACGTAAATTAGAAATCTGTACTAACGCTTATCGAATTCTTGTAGATGAAGTAGGCTTCCCACCAGAAGATATCATCTTTGACCCGAATATCTTTGCAGTCGCTACAGGTATTGAAGAGCACAACAACTACGCTGTTGATTTCATCGAAGCGGTAGCTGACATCAAACGAGACTTGCCGCATGCGATGATTTCGGGTGGTGTGTCTAACGTTTCATTCTCTTTCCGAGGTAATAACTACGTTCGTGAAGCGATTCACGCCGTGTTCCTATACCACTGTTTCAAGAATGGTATGGATATGGGAATTGTTAACGCAGGTCAGCTAGAGATCTACGATAACGTGCCTGATAAGTTACGCGAAGCGGTGGAAGATGTCGTTCTTAACCGCCGTGAAGACGGTACAGAGCGCCTGCTTGATATAGCTGCTGAATATGCTGGTAAAGGTGTCGGTAAAGAAGAAGATGCTTCTGCACTTGAATGGCGTACTTGGCCAGTAGAGAAACGTCTCGAACATGCGCTAGTTAAGGGCATTACCGAGTTCATTATTGAAGATACAGAAGAAGCACGTGTTAATGCATCTAAACCATTAGAGGTGATTGAAGGCCCGCTAATGGATGGTATGAACGTTGTCGGCGACCTGTTTGGTGAAGGCAAGATGTTCTTACCTCAGGTGGTTAAATCTGCTCGTGTAATGAAACAGGCAGTTGGTCACTTAGAGCCTTTCATCAATAAAGAAAAACAGGCAGGCTCTACCAACGGTAAGATTCTGCTTGCGACAGTAAAAGGGGATGTTCACGATATTGGTAAGAATATTGTTGGTGTCGTACTTCAGTGTAATAACTACGAGATCATTGATCTTGGTGTCATGGTTCCTTGTGAGCAAATCCTTAAAGTTGCCAAAGAAGAGAATGTCGACATCATTGGTTTGTCTGGCTTAATCACTCCTTCATTAGATGAGATGGTTCATGTCGCCAAAGAAATGGAACGTCTAGATTTTGATTTACCGTTGCTGATTGGTGGTGCAACAACATCCAAGGCCCATACGGCCGTTAAAATTGAGCAAAACTACAAACATCCAGTGGTTTATGTGAATAACGCCTCTCGAGCCGTAGGTGTATGTACTTCTTTATTATCTGATGAGCTACGTCCTGCATTCGTAGAAAAACTCGATGCAGATTATGAACGCGTTCGTGATCAGCATAACCGTAAGAAGCCGCGCACTAAGCCAGTGACATTAGAGCAAGCTCGTGCAAATAAGGTTGATATTGATTGGGATAGCTATACGCCACCTGTACCAGCTAAACCGGGTGTGCATGTGTTTGATGATTTTGATATCTCAACACTACGAAAGTATATCGACTGGACTCCATTCTTTATGACTTGGTCGCTAGTTGGTAAGTATCCAAAGATTTTTGAGCATGAGGAAGTGGGCGAAGAAGCACAGCGCTTATTTAAAGATGCCAATGAATTGCTGGACCGAGTCGAGAAAGAAGGCTTAATGAAAGCTCGTGGTATGTGTGCACTATTCCCAGCTGCAAGTGTTGGTGATGATATTGAAGTGTATACCGATGAATCTCGTACCGAGGTCGCTAAGGTGTTGTGTAACTTACGTCAGCAAACGGAAAAACCAAAAGGGTTTAACTACTGCTTGTCAGATTACATTGCGCCAAAAGAGTCGGGTAAGAAAGATTGGATTGGTGCCTTTGCAGTAACTGGCGGTATTAATGAGCGTGAACTAGCGGATGAGTACAAAGCACAAGGTGATGACTACAACGCTATTATGATTCAAGCGGTTGCAGATCGTTTAGCTGAAGCGTTTGCTGAGTATTTACATGAGCGTGTCCGTAAGGAAATTTGGGGCTATGCTGCGGATGAAAACTTGTCGAATGAAGATTTGATTCGTGAAAAGTACCAAGGTATTCGCCCAGCACCTGGTTATCCAGCTTGTCCTGAGCATACAGAGAAAGGTCCTTTGTGGGAGCTGATGAAGGTTGAAGAGACAATTGGTATGACACTCACGTCGAGCTACGCAATGTATCCAGGTGCATCTGTATCGGGTTGGTACTTCTCACACCCTGACTCGCGTTACTTTGCGATCGCACAGATCCAGCAGGATCAAGTGGAGAGCTACGCTGATCGTAAAGGTTGGAATATGCTTGAGGCGGAGAAGTGGCTAGGGCCAAACATCAACGGTTAATCGTGAGATAAAATAAAAGCGCAGTATTGATACTGCGCTTTTTTGTTTGTCTAATGGGTTCTAGATAAGAATAGTCGCTAAGCCTAAGAAGACCGATAAACCGATGACATCGGTGACTGTAGTCAGTGCCATACCGCCTGCAAGAGCAGGGTCGATATTCATCTTCTTTAAAAGAATAGGGATTGATACCCCGGCAATACCCGCAACCAATAAGTTGGTAAGCATTGCTGCGGAGATAATACCACCGAGCATCCAGTTGCCTTTCCAAGCCACCACGATACCACCAATGATCAATGCCCACATGATGCCGTTGAGCAAGCCGATAGCTGCTTCTTTCATGAGAAGTTCGCGTTTGTTGGAGTCACCGATGTGACCTAGTGCTAAACCTCGAATGACGAGAGCGACAGTTTGGTTGCCAGCCACCCCACCCATAGATGGAACGATTGTCATCAAGACCGCAATCGCTGCCATTTGGTCAAGCGTAGCCTCAAACATGTTTGAAACGGATGCGGCTGCTAGAGCGGCAAGTACGTTTGCTCCTAACCAGACACTACGCTTACGGGCGGATTTAACCACGGGTGCAAAAGTATCTTCATCGTCATCCATACCCGCCATACTCATCATAGAGTGTTCGGCATCTTCACGAATGACATCGACAACGTCATCGATGGTGATACGGCCCACTAGGTGTTGGTTTTCATCGATGACAGGCGCTGATACCCAGTTACGTCGCTCAAACAAACTCGCGATGTCGGAGTCAATCATAGTCACTTCGATTGCTTCATCAGCATCTTCCATGACTTCACTTACCTCAATATCAGGTTGAGTCGTGATCAGGGTTGTTATTGGAAGTTGGCCGATTAGACGGTTCTCTTCATCAATGACGTAAAGGGCATCAGTAGCCTCTGGAAGTTCCCCTTTCATACGCAGGTAGCGCAGTACAACATCGACATCAACATCACTACGAATGGTAATGACGTCGGTGTTCATCAAGCCGCCGGCAGTATCTTCAGGGTAGGAGAGGGCTGTTTCGACGAGCAATCGCTCAGCTGCATCCATCTGTGATAGAACTTCACGAGAAACGTCATCTGGAAGACTACGAAGTACGTAGGCAACGTCATCGGTCTCCATACCTTCTGTCGCTTCAGCAAGCATCTCTGGTGCCATTTTAGACACCAAGTCATCTTTTACGTCTTCATTTAATTCATCGAGGATTTCACCGTAATCTTCTGGATCGGTGAGCTGCCAAAGGACTTCACGACTTTTTCGTGGAGAGGCTTCTAAGAGATGGGCAATATCTTCAGGTTCCATGTCTTGCAGCTGACGGCGGACATGGACAAATCGGCCATTTTCTAGAGCTTCTGTTACTTCTTTGAGGGCTTGGTGAGCTTGGTCGAATTCTATTTGCTCTGCCATTGGTTCCCCCTGACTCTATAAGCTTACAATGCTAAGGATAGTAACTTAATTTTAGAATGGATTTAATAAGTTAATGTTAAGGAAGACAATTTAATGCCTGAAGCGTTTGGGATTACTCATCTTCATCGAATTTATCTTCGATTAGATGACAAACCGCTTCCAATGCAGGATGTGCATCACCACCTTCAGCGCTAATCGTGACGTGCTCGCCTTGAGCTGATTCAAGCATAAGCAAACCCATTACGCTGTCGGCGGTTGCTTCTTTACCTTCATGGTTTTGAATGGTGAGAATAGCATCGAATGATTGGGCCAGTTCGACAAGTTTAACAGCAGCACGAGCATGGAGCCCTAAACGGTTTTGGATTAAGACTGTACGGCTTTGCTGCTGCATAAACTATTCCTTATGATTTTTCTCTAATGAGGCGTGACGAATTTGGACTTGGTGACCCATTTCTGCAAAGTATTCGCCAATTTGCTGAGTTAAGTAGACTGAGCGGTGTTTACCACCTGTACAGCCAATAGCCACGGTCAGGTAACTGCGGTTGTTTTTCTCAAGCAAAGGAAGCCAGTTTTCGATGAATTTTTGAATTTGTTGTTTCAAATCCATTACGTCTTGATGGCCCTCTAGAAACGATTTAATCGGTGCATCCAAACCAGTAAGTGGACGCAAGTCCGGTTCCCAATGAGGGTTTGGTAGAAAACGTACATCAAAGACATAATCAGCATCACTTGGAAGGCCGTACTTAAAGCCAAATGATTGGAATACCATCACTAGGTCTTTGCGCTCTCGGCCTTCAACCCGCATGCGGACTGTTTCACTGAGATCATGAAGAGATTGGTGACTACTATCGATCACTAGATCTGCATTCTCTTTGAGCGGTGAAAGAATGCATCGCTCTTTTGCAATAGCTTGCTCGAGGGATGTGTTCTCCAAGCTCAACGTCAGTGGATGAATTCGGCGGGTTTCACTATAGCGTTTTAGTAGAGTGTCTTTGTTGGCATCCAAAAACAACACGCTTACGTCTGAGCCTTGCTTGAGCTTAGTAAGAACATCTTCAACTAAGTTTGGCTCAGTAGGCAAGTTTCGAATATCGATGCTTACCGCTACGTTTTGTTTGCTAGATTGAACTGACTGAACAAAGGCTTCAAGCATATCGACAGGAAGATTGTCGACACAGTAGTAACCTAGGTCTTCAAGTACTCGCAGAGCGACACTTTTGCCTGCCCCTGAGTAACCACTTACTACGATAAGACGCATTACTGGCTAACCATAATATCGTAAAGTTCTTGATCGGATTGAGCTTTACGAAGTTGTTTTAGGATCTGCTTATCGTTAAGACGTTCTGCCATACTAGAAAGAGTTTTTAGATGCTCTTTGCACTGTGCATCAGGCACAAGCAAAGCAAAAAGTAGGTCAACAGGACGGTTATCGATAGCGTCAAACTCAACTGGTGATTCACACTGAAGCAAAACAGCTACAGCTTTATCACTAGAGTGCATACGAGCATGGGGAATGGCAATTCCATTTCCAATGCCAGTACTGCCCATCTTTTCTCTGCTGAGCATGCATTCAAATAGTTCGGTAGAATTCTGCCCGGTTTGCTCAGCGACAAGTTCGCTGATCATTTCAAGGGCACGCTTTTTACTAGTACATTGGACTGCACTTTTGGTGCAGTCCAATGTGAGGATTTCGCTTAGTTGCATGGTGTTAGTGGGCGTTTAGCTTTTCTTTGTGCTTATTGAGCTGTCGAACAAGTTTGTCGACTAGGGAATCTATTGCTGCATACATGCTTTCATCATCTGATGATGCATGAATCTCAGCTTGGTTAACATGAAGGGTAGCTTCTGCGATTTGGTTAAGTTTTTCAACTTTTAATACCACATGAATACTGTTGATATGGTCGAAAAAGCGCTCAAGCTTTTGAAACTTATCGTTTACGTAGTCTTGCATTGAATCGGTTAGATCAACGTGATGTCCAGTAAGATTGATTTGCATAGACTTTCCTTCTCGGTTGTTGGCCTAAAGCAGGCGTTTGCGCTGACTTGAAGGGGCAATACCTAATGATTCACGGTACTTCGCTATTGTCCTTCTAGCGACCTGAATTCCTTGGTCAGCAAGTAGAGCTGCAATTTTGCTATCACTCAGAGGCTTAGCGCTATTCTCTGCAGCAACGAGCTTCTTAATTAGTGCGCGAATTGCAGTTGATGAGCACTCCCCGCCATTATCAGTACTGACGTGGCTAGAAAAGAAGTACTTCAGTTCAAAAATACCACGCGGAGTATGCATATACTTCTGTGTGGTAACCCTTGATATGGTGGACTCATGCATGTCGACGGCTAATGCAACGTCATTGAGCACCATAGGTTTCATCGCTTCTTCACCATACTCAAAGAAATCACGCTGATGTTCAACAATACACTTAGCAACTTTGAGCAGGGTCTCGTTTCTACTTTCTAAGCTCTTAATTAACCATTTTGCTTCTTGCAAATTGCTGCGGATGTACTGGCTGTCTGGGCTACTGCCTTTGCCTAGAGCTGCATACTGTTGGTTAACTTTAAGTCTTGGAATGGAATCTGGGTTGATAGTGACTACCCACTTACCGTGATCTTTAAACACGGAAACGTCCGGAATAACGTATTCAGCGTGCTCAGTAGCTATGCGGCTACCTGGTCTTGGATCAAGTTGCTGAATGAGTTTAAGTACTTCACGCAATTCAGCTTCTTTGAGTTTAGTCTCTTTGATGATCAGCTTGTAATCACGGTTACCAAGTTGGTCGATATGGTTGGTAAGTACTAACTTGGCTTCTTGTAGCCATGGCGTATCTTCAGGACACGTAGCTAGCTGTAGTAATAGGCAATCTTGCAAATTGTTTGATGCGACACCAAGAGGGTCGAATTGCTGAATACGCTTACGAACGGCTTCAATTTCTTCGATCTCAATTTCTTCGTTATCAAAGCTTTCAAGAATATCTTGTGTTGAAACGGTTAAATAACCATAGTCATCAATAGCATCAATTAGCGCCAAGGCTATGGTTCGGTCAGTTTCACTGAATGGGGTGAGGTCAAGCTGCCAAATAAGGTAGTCATGGAGAGACTGAGTTGTTTCACCTTGATATACCGGCATATCGTCATCGAGGGCTATACCTGTACTACCTGTATTTGCGCTGTAGACATCATCCCATGTGGTATCAATTTCTAAGTCATTACTGATTTCTGACTTTTCGATCAATTCAGAGCTGTCTTTTACATCCGGCTCCGAGACTTCAACCGTCGGCTCTTTTTCCTCATTGCGGCTGTTCTCTTCTGAAGAAGGTTCATCACTGTTTTCTTCAACCTCTAGCAGAGGGTTTGAATCCAAAGCTTCTTGAATTTCTTGTTGAAGATCTAACGTTGACAGTTGCAACAAGCGAATCGCTTGCTGCAATTGAGGAGTCATCGCTAACTGCTGTCCTAGCTTGAGTTGTAATGAGGGTTTCATTCAGTATTGTTTGCCTTAATGCTGGAGAATCTTACCGTTCTTCCCTTTAATCATAGACGGAATTGTTCGCCTAGATAAACTTGTTTTACTTGTTCGTTATTCAGTACTTGGTCAGGAGTGCCTTCTGCAATCAGGTGTCCTTGGCTTACGATGTAAGCTTTCTCACACACATCGAGCGTTTCGCGAACGTTGTGGTCGGTGATAAGAACGCCGAGGCCACGATCTCTTAAATGCTCAATGATCTTCTTGATATCGATAACCGAAATGGGGTCAACACCAGCAAAGGGTTCATCAAGAAGAATAAATTGTGGGTTAGCAGCCAGTGCACGGGCAATTTCTACACGACGTCGCTCACCACCCGATAATGCCATACCCGCACTAGCGCGAATGTGCTGAATGTGGAATTCTTCCAACAAATCTTCTAGCTTATCTTGGCGCTCTTCTCGCGTCATTTCTTCACGAGTTTCTAGTACTGCCATTATGTTGTCTTCAACTGACAATTTACGGAAGATAGAGGCTTCTTGTGGCAGGTAGCCAATACCCATACGCGAACGGCTGTGCATTGGTAAGATGCTGATGTCTTTTCCATCGATCGTTATGGCACCTTGATCGCGAGCAACAAGGCCTACAATCATATAGAACGACGTTGTTTTACCCGCTCCGTTAGGACCAAGCAAACCAACGATTTGTCCAGATTCAACTTGAAGGCTTACGTCGGTAACGACGGTTCGATTACCGTAGGTCTTTGCTAAATGCTCAGCTTTGAGAATTGCCATAATTATTCTTGTACTGTCTGTGGTTGAAGAACGGTAGAAACGCGGTCGCCTTTCTGTTTGCCGTCAGCAATCAGCTTTTGAGATGAAATCTTGTAGCGAATTTTTGTTCCGCGGATCACGCTGTCATCTTGAGACAACATTGCCTGATCAATCATTGTTAATTGATCATCGACCATCACGTAATAAAGCTCTTTTGCTTCGCCATATAAGGTCTTACCGTCATCAGTTAGCTGAGAGAACGTCGCCAAATCACCGTAACCTTCAATCTCTTGGATCGAGCCATCTTTTGGGTCGCGTATTACGATAACTTTGTCAGCGTTGATGTTGATGCTGCCTTGTTTCAGCTTAACGTCACCAAGAAAAGTAACTTTATTGCTCTGCATATCTAGCTGCTGGCTATCTGAGTCAATGTAGACCGGTTGATCTTGGTCTGTTGATAGCGCTAGCGCTTGGCTAGATAGGAATAAACAAGAAATCAGACTAAGGTGTGAGAGTTTCATATCTACCTTGTACATGTTTGTATAGGGTCGCATGATTATCGGCAAAGTTACCGTTCATTGCTTGCCCTACCGTTTCAAATTGTGGGCCAACCAAGGTTACTTGGTTATCTGCCCAAAAGTCTCTACTATCTAACTGGATATTCATTACCTCAGTTGACAGGGTGTCGAACCCAGAGTCGGGCAACAAGTTTGTCGCCAGAACATCTTCATATAGGGTCAACACATGTTCTTGAGTTAAGACTCCACGAACAGCGGTAATTTCCCACTCTTGGGTTGTCCCTTCTTTGTACACTTTTAGGACGGGTTGTTGGAAAATCGTATCGCCGCTCTTCGCATAGTGATCGAGTTCTACTGATGTGATGACATAGCTGCGAATACCGTCGTCAGTGTAAGAGGTATTCACAAGCCCTTCACCATTAAACATTGGGAGTTCTGTATCTGGTTCAACCTGAATATCATAACTCTGCTGCTTATCGAAAAGATAGTAAGCAGACCAGCATATTATGAAACTCACGATGATATAACCAATACGAGAAAGACTCATATACTTAAACCTTTATGAACGTCTAGTTCGTCTCGTGCTTGAAGAATGAGGTCGCAGACTTCCCTTACTGCTCCGTGGCCACCTTTAATTGAGGTGACATAATTTGCTCTTTTTGCTAACAAAGGATGCCCATCAGCAACACAGACCTTCAATGCCACTTTTTCCATTACTGGCCAGTCGATAAGATCATCGCCGATATAGCCCGTTTGTTCGGCAGAGATATTCAGTTTGCTGTAAATGTCTTGGTACGCTTTTACTTTATCGTCTTGTCCCTGATAAATCAGCGAAATACCAAGCGCTTTCATACGGTTCTCGACAATTTGAGAGCGGCGGCCTGTAATGATCGCAATTTCAATACCGGCATTCATTAATGACTTAACGCCATAACCGTCACGGGTATGGAAGGTTTTAAGCTCTTCGCCATCATTGCCCATATAGATCAAACCGTCTGAGAAAACTCCATCGACATCGCAAATGAGCAGTTTAATCTCTTTGGCAATGGCAAGGATAGAAGGTTCCACCGGTTGATACAGCGTTTCAATCATTTCTGGCATTACATCACTCCAGCTTTTAATAAGTCGTGCATGTTCAGTGCACCCACCACTTTGCCTTGTTCACACAGAATTAGGCCATTGATGCTTTTGTCTTGCATTAAATTAAGGCCTTCAGCTGCGAGCATGTTTGGCTCAGCAACCGTTGGGTTCACTGTCATCACATCGCCAATTAGTGCGCTATGAATATCGATTCTCTTATCAAGGATACGCCTTAAATCGCCATCAGTGAAGATACCAACTAGTTGCTGGTGGTCATCGACAACGGCAGTCATTCCTAGGCCTTTCTGACTGATTTCGAGTAATGCATCACGTACTACCGTGGTTGGTGTAACTAAAGGTAGCGCATTGCCGGTATGCATGATGTCCGACAGTTTAAGCAGTAGTTTACGCCCTAAAGCACCACCTGGGTGTGAAAGGGCGAAATCTTCAGAGGTAAAGCCACGAGCTTGCATCAATGCCATAGCAAGAGCGTCACCCATTACCAATGTTGCGGTTGTGCTAGAGGTCGGTGCCAATTGAATAGGGCAGGCCTCCTTCGGCACAGTGATTTGTAGATGAATATCTGACAGTTTTGCCATGTTCGAATTTGGCTTACCTGTCATGCTGATGATTTTGATATTGAGGCGTTTCAATACTGGGAAAAGAGCTAAAATCTCTCCAGATTCACCTGAATTGGAAATCGCTAGAACAATATCACCAGGTTCGATCATGCCGAGATCGCCATGCGCGGCTTCTCCAGGATGAACGAAAAACGATGAGGTGCCTGTACTAGCCAGTGTTGCCGCAATCTTGTTGCCAATGTGGCCTGACTTACCCATGCCCATTACGACAACTTTGCCATCTTTATTTGCAATGATTGACTCACATGCTTTAACAAAGTCTTGGTTCAGGTATTGGTCTAACTGCTCTAGAGCCTCAATTTCAGTTTCTAGAACTTCTAAAGCAGCAGAACGAAAATCAAACATAGAGAACTCCCGAGAATCTTAAGCGGTCATGTTCATGATTAAGTAAGCTTGGTAGCCGATAAAGCAGCAGAATAGCGCAGCACCTTCAAAGCGGTTAATGCTACGTGATTTACCTAGTGCCATAGCAACAAGGAGTAGTGATACGCCAAGCATTACCCAGAAATCGCGCCCCATTGCGTACTCGCTTAAAATTGATGGGTTAAGAATACCAGGGATACCCATTACCGCGAGAATGTTGAATACGTTAGAGCCGATGATGTTGCCGACTGCCATATCGTCTTCACCTTTCATCACACCCGCTAGTGATGCGGCAAGCTCAGGAAGGCTAGTACCGACAGCGATAATTGTTAGACCAATAACAAGGTCACTCATACCGAAGTGTTTAGCGATGATAACAGCGCTGTCGACTAAAGCATCAGCGGCGATAGGAAGGATGATAAGACCAATCACGACCCACATTGCGGCTTTAGCGTTGCTGACGCCTTCAGGTACCTCGGATTCTTGCTCTTCTAGTAATACGTCACCGTTTTTCTTTTCACTGCGGCCTATGTGTAGCATCGCAAGAATGAAAGCGGCAAACAGAACAAATAGCAGCACACCTTCGTAGAAGCCTAAGTGGTTGTCCCAGAGTAGTACGCCAGCCAGGATTGTTACGCCAATCATTAGTGGGAGTTCGCGTCGCAGTACAGCTGAACTAATGGATAGTGGCTTAATCAGTGCGGTGATACCAAGGATTAAAGCAATGTTCGCAATGTTAGAGCCTAATACGTTACCAACGGCTGTATCTGTCTTGCCATCCAATGCAGCCGTTGCTGAAACCATCATTTCAGGAGCTGAAGAACCCATTGCAAGAATTGTCATACCGATAACTAGCGGTGAAATACCTACATTTCGAGCTAGAGCAGCAGCACCAAATACCAGTTTATCTGCACTCCAAACCAAAAATACTAATCCAATAATGAGAAACGCAACGGCTTCGAACATGATGATTCCTAATCAATATACAGCGAGAGAATTTAACCGTTAATTTTGACGGTTTGGCTTATAAAAGGGAAGCGCTTCATTCAAATTAATTGTGAACGATACAGATGATTAGAAGACTTTAGGTGAGATATGTCATCGCTATTACTAATATTAAACTCACTCACAATTAATTGAACAGTGCTTTAAATTATGTATGAATGTGCTTATGATTGCCCATTCTCAAAGGGAGTGACCAAGAGTTGAGCATGGAATCTGAAGATTTAGTTACCGTAAAAAAGCTGACCTTCTCTCGTGGTAAGCGAAAGATTTTTGACGATGTAAGCTTACACGTACCAAAAGGCAAGGTAACGGCGATTATGGGCCCATCTGGTATAGGTAAAACGACATTGCTTCGTCTTATCGGTGGTCAGATATCCCCTGATGCTGGAGAAATCTGGTTCGATGGTCATAACATCCCTGCTTTAAGCCGTTCTAAGCTTTATCAAGAGCGTAAAAAAATGAGCATGCTGTTTCAATCTGGAGCGCTGTTCACTGACCTAACCGTTTTCGATAACGTCGCTTTTCCCCTTCGCGAGCATACTGAGCTTGAAGAGCCTTTAATCCGTACTTTAGTTCTACTTAAGTTAGAGGCCGTTGGCTTACGTGGGGCTGCTGAATTGATGCCAAGTGAATTGTCTGGTGGCATGGCAAGACGCGCTGCACTGGCAAGAGCCATCGCTTTGGACCCAGACCTTATTATGTACGACGAACCTTTTGTTGGGCAGGATCCAATTACGATGGGGGTGCTGGTGGAGCTGATTCGAAATTTGAATCAAGCGCTTGGAGTCACGTCTATCGTGGTTTCTCATGATGTTCCTGAAGTGATGAGTATCGCTGATTGGTGCTACATTCTGGCCAACGGAAAAATTGTTGCCAGTGGCACTCCTGAAGAACTTCGAGCAAACCCAGACCCGCAAGTTCAACAGTTTTTAGAAGGGCAAGCTGATGGACCTGTTCCATTTAGCTACCCGTCTCAACCTTTAGCCAAGGAGCTTTTCTCATAATGGCAGGTTTCGCTAATTTCGTTGCTTCTGTCGGCCAAAGAAGTATGGCTGTCTGTGAGTCATTTGGCCGAGCCAGTTTAATGCTGTTTGGCGCATTGGCGAGTCGACCTCAACCAATTAAGAACTTTCCACTGCTGGTTAAGCAGCTCTATAGCGTTGGCGTTCAATCACTGCTTATTATTGTTCTTTCTGGCTTATTCATTGGTATGGTGCTGAGCTTACAGGGTTACGTCATCCTAGTGGATTTTGGTGCCGAAGGGGCTTTAGGTCAAATGGTCGCGCTTTCACTTTTACGTGAGCTTGGCCCAGTTGTTACCGCTTTATTGTTTGCAGGCCGTGCGGGCTCTGCGTTAACAGCTGAAATAGGCTTAATGAAAGCAACAGAGCAGCTTTCAAGTATGGAAATGATGGCGGTCGACCCACTGAAAAGGGTGATTGCACCACGTTTTTGGGCGGGGGTTATTTCAATGCCAATGTTAGCGATGATTTTTATGGCTGTTGGTATTTGGGGAGGGCAACTGGTTGGTGTGGATTGGAAAGGAATCGATCATGGCAGCTTTTGGTCAGCAATGCAGGCGTCTGTTGAGCTAGGACAAGATATTGGTAACAGCATGATCAAAAGCTTGGTCTTTGCGGTTACGGTGACTTGGATTGCGCTGTTTAATGGGTATGACGCCATTCCGACTTCGGAAGGTATTAGTCGAGCAACAACACGTACAGTTGTTCACTCTTCGTTGGCCGTTCTAGGCCTAGATTTCGTACTTACTGCCTTGATGTTTGGTAATTAAATGATGTTTGGGAATTAATCATGCAACAAACTCGAAAGATTGAATTATGGGTCGGTAGCTTTGTCCTTGCTGGAATTTGCGCAATTCTAGTAATGATTTTTCAAGTTGCTGACGTTAAAGGTCTCGGTTCAAATGATACTTACACGCTCAAAGCGGAGTTTGACAATATAGGTAGTCTGAAAGTTCGCTCACCAGTCAAGGTAGGCGGAGTTGTGATTGGACGAGTGACGAATATTGGTTTGGATAGTGAGTCTTTACTTCCGGTTGTAACTATGGCGATCAGTAGTACTTACGATCAGTTCCCTGAAACCTCAAGCGTTAAGATCCTGACCTCAGGTCTTATTGGTGAGCAATATATTGGCTTAACACCGGGTTTTGTGTTTGACGACGAACAGATGCTGGTGGAAGGTGACTATATTGAAGATACGAAATCGGCGTTAGTGCTAGAGGACTTGATTGGTCAGGTCTTATATAGCGTTGGCGGTGATTCTGAAAGCGAATAAGGAGCAGCAGGATGTTTAAAAAGTTAGTACTTACTTTGTGCTCATTGCTTTTTGCTTTTAACGTGACAGCAAATGAGATAGATAAAACCCAGCCATATCAGATGATGAAGCAAGTTTCTGAACACGCTTTCGCAAGATTGAAAGCCGAGCAGGAACAAATTCATCAAGATCCTGAGCACTTAAAAATGATTGTTGATGAAGAGTTAATGCCTTATATCAACGAAAAGTATGCAGCACTTAAGCTTTTGGGGCCAAATCTAAAGGGTGCCAAGCGTGAAGATGTTGCTAAGTTTATTGTGGCATTTCGCTCGTATTTAGTGAGCTCTTATGCTCAAGTTCTGACGCAATATACTGATCAAACTATCGAGTTCGGTCCAGAACCAAAACTCAACCCTAAAAAGAGCATTACTGGGGTGAAAGTTGAGATTGTTGATGCGCCTAGGCCCAACATCAAATTGGAGTTTAAGCTGCGTAAAGATAAGAAGAGCGGCGAATGGCAGGCATTCGATATGATTGCAGAAGGAATTAGCTTATTGTCGAGCAAACAATCTGAGTGGAACAGCAAGTTGCGCCAAGAAGGTATTCTGGCTGTAGCTAATGAACTTGAAGAACTAGCGAAACAGCCGATTCGCTTTGAGAGCAAAGCTCAATGAATAATGCCAATTGGCACTCAAGCAGTGTGAATGAGTTTGAATTGAGTGGGGAACTCAATCGAGAGACTGTTCCCAAGCTATGGCGTTCTTTGAAAGAGCAGCAATGGCAGGGCAGTCAGATAGAAATCTCGCTTGAGGGTCTAAATAAAATAGACTCAGCCGGAATGGTGATGTTAATTCATCTAATAGAGCATGCAAAAAAACAAAACTGTCATATAATGCTCAGTTTCGTGCCGGATGAACTGCGCACACTATTTCAGTTAAGCAATGTTGATGATTTTATTGCTGAGCATTTAAAGAATAATACAGGGGTGAATTGTGGATAGCGCAAAAGTACAACAGATTTTGAACGAAGCTCTGAACTTAGAAGAACTACACGTAAAAGGTGAAGGTAGCCACTACGAAGTCGTTGCTGTTGATGCTTGTTTCGATGGAATGAGTCGCGTTAAAAAACAACAACTAATCTATTCACCACTAATGGAATACATCCAAAGAAATGACATCCATGCGGTTTCAATTAAAGCTTATACTCCAGAAGAGTGGGCACGTGATAAGAAGCTGATGTCGCTGTAAGGTTTAATAATGGAAAAGTTTCGAGTAACAGGTTCTGACCAGCCATTAGTTGGTGAAGTAACTATCTCTGGTGCAAAGAATGCTGCACTGCCAATTTTATTTGCATCGATTCTCGCAGAAGAGCCGGTTGAGGTGACAAACGTACCTCGCTTACGTGACATCGATACAACGATGGAGCTACTGCAGCGTTTAGGTGCAAAAGTAGAGCGCAATGGTTCGGTTCATGTCGACCCAAGCAGTATCAATGAATATTGTGCGCCATATGACTTGGTTAAGACGATGCGCGCGTCTATTTGGGCGCTTGGTCCACTTGTCGCTCGTTTCGGTCAGGGGCAAGTATCTTTACCTGGTGGCTGTGCTATCGGCGCTCGTCCAGTGGATTTGCATATTCACGGTCTTGAGCAACTAGGTGCGACAATCACTCTTGAAGATGGTTATGTAAAAGCCAATGTTGATGGCCGCTTAAAGGGCGCTCACATTGTTATGGACAAGGTGAGTGTAGGCGCAACGATCACTATCATGTGTGCGGCGACATTAGCTGAAGGTACTACGGTATTAGACAATGCTGCTCGCGAACCAGAGATTGTAGACACAGCGGACTTCCTTAATAAGTTAGGCGCAAAGATCTCAGGTGCAGGCACTGACACTATCACTATTGAAGGTGTAGAGCGTCTAAGCGGTGGTAAACATGCTGTTGTGGCTGACCGTATTGAAACAGGGACATTCCTTGTTGCTGCTGCGGTATCTGGCGGTAAAGTCGTTTGTCGTAATACTAAGGCACATCTTCTTGAAGCTGTTCTTGCTAAGCTAGAAGAAGCGGGGGCAAAAGTAGAGACAGGTGAAGATTGGATTTCTCTAGACATGACGGGCCGTGAGCTAAAAGCGGTAACGGTTCGCACTGCTCCACACCCAGGTTTCCCAACCGATATGCAGGCTCAGTTCACTCTACTTAACCTGATGGCGAAAGGTGGCGGTGTCATTACCGAAACTATCTTTGAAAATCGCTTTATGCATGTGCCTGAACTTATGCGTATGGGCGCAAAAGCAGAGATTGAAGGTAACACGGTTATCTGTGGTGACGTTGACGAACTGAGTGGTGCACAAGTGATGGCAACTGACCTTCGTGCTTCAGCAAGTCTAGTTATTGCTGGCTGTATTGCTCAAGGTGAGACAATCGTTGACCGTATCTACCATATCGACCGCGGCTACGACAAAATTGAAGACAAGCTTTCTGCACTGGGTGCGAATATCGAGCGTTTTCAAGACTAATTTGGCTTTGAGCTAACATTTGTAAGCCGAAACGCAAGTTTCGGCTTTTTTATGAGCGATAGATCAGTTAGAGTCTGGTCACTATTTTTGACTCCCAGAATTCTTGGAGAACTACAATGATTGCACTATTACGTGTATTTGCTGTTGCGATTTTTGCAGTCGTGATGTTTGTGTTTGGTTGTGGCTACTGTTTACTAAGCCCACGTAACCCTAAGCATGTTTTTACCTTTGGTCGTCTGTTCGGCAAGATGTCACGAGTGTTTGGTATTAAGCTGGAGCTTCGTCTTCCTAAAGATGCTTACGAGCGAGGTCAGCATATCTACATTGCTAACCACCAAAATAACTGGGATTTATTCACGGTTTCATCTGCGGTAACACCTAAGGTCGTTACGGTAGGTAAGAAGAGCTTAGCTTGGATGCCGTTATTTGGGCAGCTTTACTGGCTTACAGGTAATATTCTCATTGACCGTGCAAACCGCTCTAAAGCGAAAGGCACGATTGATCAAGTTGTCGATCAAATGAAGCAGAGTGATGTGTCTGTGTGGATGTTCCCTGAAGGTACACGTTCTCGTGGTCGAGGTTTACTTCCGTTCAAAACGGGCGCTTTCCATGCTGCGATTGGCGCTAAGCTGCCGATTGTTCCGATTGTATGTAGCTCAACCGCCGGCATTAAGTTGAACCGTTGGAACAATGGCCACGTTATTGTAGAGATGCTACCAGCGATCAGCACTGAAACGTATGGCAAAGAGAATGTACGTGAGCTAGCGAATGAGTGTCGTGAGCAGATGAAAGCGAAGCTAGAAGCGTTAGACAATGAAGTTGCTATGCTTAACCAACAAGACGGTGTAAAAGCTTAATTAGAGCCGTACAAGCGTTTCTAGAAGCCTCAGTCGAAAGACTGGGGCTTTTTTATATCTGTTAATTCTCGCCGTTGTATTGAAGCGTCAATTAGACAAGGAACAATAGCATTACATGATAGGTTTACTTCAGTGTGAAGAGGTAAACGTAGAAAATCTATATGATGAGAGTCGACGTTTGCTTTGGAAAAGTGGGATTTTCTGAGAGAAGATTTAGAGAGAGTACAAACGAAAAAAAACCAAGCCTTTCGACTTGGTTTTAAAAAGTGGCTCCTCCTGCTGGGCTCGAACCAGCGACCTGCGGAT
The DNA here is from genome assembly GCF_046056895.1 of Vibrio sp. TBV020. Taxonomy (NCBI): domain Bacteria; kingdom Pseudomonadati; phylum Pseudomonadota; class Gammaproteobacteria; order Vibrionales; family Vibrionaceae; genus Vibrio; species Vibrio sp. TBV020. Next base: position 538,168 of record NZ_JBEEAQ010000003.1, read on the forward strand.
TAACAGTCCGTCGCTCTACCAACTGAGCTAAGGAGGAATTATTCTTTTTTAAATCTTTCTAAGAAGAAAGAATGGTGCCGACTACCGGAATCGAACTGGTGACCTACTGATTACAAGTCAGTTGCTCTACCTACTGAGCTAAGTCGGCACACTAAATGTGGCTCCTCCTGCTGGGCTCGAACCAGCGACCTGCGGATTAACAGTCCGTCGCTCTACCAACTGAGCTAAGGAGGAATTGTCCATTGAGAAAAGAAATGGTGCCGACTACCGGAATCGAACTGGTGACCTACTGATTACAAGTCAGTTGCTCTACCTACTGAGCTAAGTCGGCGCACTTTATTTCTTTTCATGTTGTTGTCTTACTTAGACACCAACAAATAAATTGTGGTGCCCGGAGGCGGAATCGAACCACCGACACGAGGATTTTCAATCCTCTGCTCTACCGACTGAGCTATCCGGGCGACGAGGTGTATTAAACGGCTTTTCGTTCTTTAGGTCAACATTAAAATGCAAAAAAAATATCGTTTGTTGTTTTTCTATACTTAATGGACTGTTTTTATCCGTTTTGATTAAGAAATGTATAGAGGGCAACAGGGCATATCTATTAGAAAAGGTGAAATAGTTGGGTTTAGACAATAAAAAAGCACGCAAAGAGGCGTGCTTTTTACTAGTCTGAGTACGATTAGTGCTTAACAGTAAACTTGCTTACCCAGTTTTCGAGTTCATTTGAAAGCTGAGTTAAGCTTTGTGTGCTGTTATGACTTTCAGTAACGACACCACTTAACTGGTTTCCGCTCTCTTCGATCATGTTGATGCGCTGAGAAATATCATCACTTACTTGAGTCTGTTCAGCTGCAGCTGTCGCAATCTGGTGACTCATTTGAGTAATAGACTCTAGGGCAACAACAATTTGCTGCAGTGCTTCAGAGGCATGTTGCGATTCTTCGACTGTATTCTGGCTTGTCTCTGCACATACTTCCATCGTTTGAATAGCATTGCGCGAGCCTTCCTGCAGGTTGGTGATCATCTGCTGAATTTCTTTTGTGCTGTCTTGAGTTCGACCTGCAAGGTTACGTACTTCGTCTGCTACAACCGCAAAACCACGTCCTTGCTCACCGGCACGCGCAGCTTCTATAGCGGCATTTAGCGCAAGCAGGTTAGTTTGTTCAGCAATATCACCAATAACGTCTAGGACTTTTACGATGTTATTTACATCATTGTCGAGGTCTGCAACGGCTTGACTTGCAGTACCTAGTTGAGAAGCCAGACCTTGAATATTATCAACCGTATTATGGATTAGCTGTTGGGTGTGCTGGCTCTGTTTATCGGCTTCATCAGTGTTTCGAGCCGTATCGCTTGCTGAATCAGCCACGTTGTTTGCAGAAGAAGCCATTTCAGTCATTGCCGTCGCGATCATTGCTGTTGATTGTTGCTGAGAGTCAGTCAGCTGGGCAATACTTGCTGCTCGACCTTCCACATTGCCTAGCTCGTTACGAAGAGCATGCATTGAGCTATCCAAGTTGCCAACAAGCTGGGCGAGTGATTTACTCATTTGTTGCACTGCTTCATAAATGCTGCCTTTTGGTGCTGAGTGCTCAAATGAGCTTTGAATACTACCGCTTGCGACTTCTTGAACTGCACGACGTACATCTGTTGGTTCTCCACCGAGTAGAGCTAACATACGACGAATTGAAAGGATCAAGGTTGCTAGAATGGTTGAAGCGATAACTAGACATAGAAATAGCTGCCACTGGGCTGTTGACCAGAAGCGGGCATTGACTTCATTGAAGCCAATGCCAGTGCCAACAACCCAACCCCAGTGAGGTGTTTTCTCAGCAATAGATAGCTTCTCTTCGATCGAGCCATCAGGAAGTTTTTGTGTCCAAGTGTATTCGACAATTTGACCTGTTTTTCGGCCTAGTACATCTAAAATCAGCTGACCGACGCTATCACCATTCCCATCTTTAAAGTCGTGGAAGCTTGTACCATGAAGCTGAGGATCAAGAGGGGTCGCTACGAAAGTCATGTTCTCATCTGCAACATATACATATTCATTATCTTTGTAGATGTTGTTGCGTAGTAGACGAGTCGCTAGCGCTTTTGCTTGTTCTTCTTCAAGTGTGCCATCTATCGACATCTTCTCGACTTCAGTCAAAATGCTATAAGCACTTTTGAATAGTTCGGTTACTCGTGCCTTGTTGTCTAGATTACTAGCGACGCGCAAGGTCCAAAGGCCAGTTGCAGTTAGTGCTAGCAGTGCAATCAGGATAATTCCTGACAATAAATAAGCTTGAGTTTTTAATTTCATATAATTAGCTCACAAACAATAGCTTCAATAAAAAAAGCGATAGAATCCATTCTAGTAATTAGAATGTCATCTTATTGTAGTTCAAACTAAGCGAGTAGCAGCGATGGATGAATTTATGATTCAGATTAAATTTTAGGTGCGAAATAACTATTTATTAAGCAACTGAACACATTGCTGAAGTTATGAAATTGAATGAGCAAGAGAATGTTTGGGGTTGCAGAAATGAAAAAAGCCAAGTCTTTCGACTTGGCTTCTTAAAGTGGCTCCTCCTGCTGGGCTCGAACCAGCGACCTGCGGATTAACAGTCCGTCGCTCTACCAACTGAGCTAAGGAGGAACTATTCTGTTTGTGTCTTGCTATGCAAGAGCACCAAATAATGGTGCCTCGAGGCGGAATCGAACCACCGACACGAGGATTTTCAATCCTCTGCTCTACCGACTGAGCTATCGAGGCAAAAGAATGGTGCCGACTACCGGAATCGAACTGGTGACCTACTGATTACAAGTCAGTTGCTCTACCTACTGAGCTAAGTCGGCACACTGTATTCTTTGTGCTTTTGTCCGTGTAATAACTTTTTGTTAAGACACCAACAAATCAAATTGTGGTGCCCGGAGGCGGAATCGAACCACCGACACGAGGATTTTCAATCCTCTGCTCTACCGACTGAGCTATCCGGGCAACGGAGCGCTATTAAACGGATTTTCGGTCTTGCCGTCAACATGTTTTTAGAAAAAAAATCAAAAAAGTGCTTAAGTGTCGATTATTTAGTCGTTTTGACTAATTATGTTTTGCCAGAGTTAAAATCTTTTTTGAATTTGGTAACTTTTTCTAGGTAACGACGAGCTTCAGCATTTGGATGTTTTTTCGTAAGGGCCCAATAAACTTGATTTGGTTGTAAGGAATTTAAATCTCGCATTGCTCGTTTTCTATCATTGCGGTTGAAAGTGTTCAAAACACCACCGGTTCCTCCGTTGTAAGCAGAGATCATACTGTACTCAAGCGAAGTCGGGTGGCGGACATCTTTCAGATAACGATTTTTTAAGATGTAGAAATAGGCGGTGCCGGTATCAATGTTGTTTTCTGGATTGAATAGATACTCAGGTGTAGGTTGCCCTGATTTCTTTTTAACAAGCTTAAATACGTCTTTACCTGCCGTTTTTGGTACCACTTGCATCAAACCATAAGCATTTGCCCAGCTCACAGCATATGGGTTGAAGCTGCTCTCTGTTTTGATGATGGCGTAAATCAGGTCTTCTGGAATGTCATACTTACGCGATGCACGTTGAACAATATCGGCATATTTGTAGCTACGGATCTCAAACTGTTCTTCAACCATTGGGATTTCAACGTAGTAAGCCTTTTTAAAATCAACGTCTTTAACTTTGAGCTTGTTAGCAATTAGATAATCAGCAAATCGATTCGCACGCCACGACCATTGGATTGGTTTTTTATCTTGGTCAACAACCTGGCGATAGAGGAAAGGCTGGCCTTCTAAAGTAATTTCTTTTGATGAGAAAAGGTCAACGTTGGCTGGATCATCTGGTGTAAGTAACGTCGTGATAATGGCATTTTTTAGGTGTTGTTTAGGATCCGTAGGAGAGACGGTCTCAATGGTTATCAAACCTTTATCGAAGTTAACTTCTGAACGGCTTAAGTAGTTGTCGATATATTTAACGTAGTTACTTTTGCCTGCGAATTTGATCTCATTTCGTCCCCAGCGTTTTTCAATGTTGCCAGAAAAACTGTTGATCAAAGCATCGAGAGCATCGGTGTCTTTTGCGAACTGGCCGGGTAATTCAGCGAGGTTTTTCGCAAAACGGTTGGTTGGCTCGTAATTGACATCATAGATGCTTTCTACAAACTCACGGCTACAACCCGTTAGTGATATTGCGATCAGAAAATACGCTAACTTCTTCATATGTATCCTAAAAAAATGACATCACTGCAGGCAATGATGTCATTCTAATCTTAAACTCGTTTTCAATTACTCGCTTGGTGGCGTGTAACCTTCGATGTGAACCTCTTTACCTTCAAACAGGAAATTAACCATCTCTGCTTCAAGCAGTTTGCGGTGCTCTGGGTCCATCATGTTGAGCTTTTTCTCATTGATAAGCATGGTTTGCTTACTTTGCCATTCAGCCCACGCTTCTTTCGAAATGCTATCAAAAATGCGTTTACCTAGTTCACCAGGGTAAAGTTGAAAGTCTAGGCCATCAGCCTCTTTTTGTAGTCGAGCACAAAATACAGTGCGGCTCATAACGACTCCTTAAAATATTAGTTTTGAAGCTCGAACGGTAGGCTTTCCAGTAATTGTTTTACTGGTGCGGCTAAGCCGATCTCTTCTGGTTGCGATAAGTTATACCAAAGACCTTTGCTTCCTTCCATGATCACGTTAGGTTGCTTTGATAGGTCTACCAAAATAGGGGTGATATCGAGATGGTAATGGCTAAAGGTATGGCGAAAGGCAATCAACTGTGTGGTTGCTTTAATATCAGCATCTAACACACCTCGGCTATCAATTTGATGCGTAAGGTCTGCGTGACTATTTTCAGGGAAGCAAAACAACCCACCCCAAATGCCAGATTGTGGTCGTTGCTCTAACCATACTTGACCTTGATAGTGCAGCATGATGAACCAAGCTTCTTTAATCGGCTTTTCTTTCTTAGGCTTCTTACCTGGGTAGTCGAGCTGGTTGCCTTGCTTATTAGCCACGCACATTGATTCAACTGGGCAAAGAGTGCATTTGGGTTTACTGCGGGTACAGACCATCGCACCCATATCCATCATCGCTTGGTTGTATTTATCAACATCGACACTTGGCGTGTGTTCTTCCGCGTATTGCCAAAGTTGATTCTCTACTTTTTTCTGCCCCGGCCAACCATCAACGGCAAAGCTTCTCGCAAGTGTACGCTTAACATTGCCATCTAAAATTGCATGAGGCTGTTTATATACCGAAGATAAAATGGCGGCGGCCGTTGAGCGACCTATTCCTGGCAGAGCATTCATCTCTTCGATGTTAAGTGGAAACTCACCGTTGTATTGCTGTGTTACTACTTTTGCGGCTTTGTGCAGGTTTCGCGCGCGGGCGTAATAACCAAGCCCTGTCCATAGGTGCAATACTTCATCTTGCTCGGCATTGGCTAGATCTATGACAGTTGGAAAGCGCTCCAGGAAGCGCTGGTAATAAGGAATAACTGTCGCGACTTGGGTTTGTTGCAACATGATTTCTGACAGCCAAACACTATATGCGGTTTTGTTTTGCTGCCACGGTAGGCTTTTACGGCCATAGTTTTCGTACCATTCTAAGATGGCGCTGGCGAAAGGAGTCACGACTTGCTCTATTTATAATTTGGTTTGTCAAAATTGCACCACATTCAGTGGCTAAAGTACAACCGATAAAGAGTAGGGTTATAATATGGGTGAAATGTTCTAAAAGACTTGCACCAGTGTCAATTCTTTGGATAATCACAATCCCTTTGAGTCGAGACCAATTTTTAAACAGGCAATATCATGAGTGAAGTGACCACTAACGAGTACAACGAAGACGGTAAACTGATACGCAAAGTTCGCAGCTTTGTTCGACGCGAAGGTCGTTTGACCAAAGGTCAAGAAAACGCGATGAATGAGTGTTGGCCAACAATGGGTATTGATTACCAAGATAAGCTTCTAGATTGGAAAGAAGTGTTTGGTAACGACAACCCAGTAGTTCTAGAAATTGGTTTTGGTATGGGTGCATCTCTAGTTGAAATGGCGAAGAATGCTCCTGAAAAGAACTTTATCGGTATCGAAGTACACAGCCCAGGCGTAGGTGCGTGTCTATCTGACGCTCGTGAAGCAGGTATCACTAACTTGCGTGTTATGTGTCACGATGCGGTTGAAGTGTTTGCTAACATGATCCCTGATAGCAGTCTTGCAACGTTACAACTGTTCTTCCCTGACCCATGGCATAAGAAACGTCACCACAAGCGTCGTATCGTTCAGTTAGATTTCGCTGAGATGGTTCGTCAAAAGCTGATTGAAGGTGAAGGTATCTTCCATATGGCGACTGACTGGGAAAACTACGCAGAGCACATGATTGAAGTGATGAACGAAGCACCTGGCTTTGAGAACATCGCTGAACAAGGTGATTTTGTTCCTCGCCCAGATGAGCGTCCATTGACAAAATTTGAAGCGCGTGGTCACCGTTTAGGTCACGGCGTTTGGGATATTAAGTACAAGCGCGTAAAATAACCGCAATGACTTAGACCTTGATGCTTGTACTAATAGCAGTAAGGTAAAAGATGATTAAAGCCAACATTGATGTGTTGGCTTTTTTGACCCTATAAGAAAATAATAATAACTAATTGATTTTTAAGGTTGCTGATGAAACCGACACAAGAAATTTTAAATGAGATTCTCGAAGAAGTTCGCCCGTTAATTGGCCAAGGTAAGGTGGCTGATTATATTCCTGCTCTAGCAAAAGTACCGGCCTCTAAATTGGGGCTGGCGGTTTTTACTAACCAAGGGGAAGTGATTAAAGCGGGTGATGCGGATGAGCCGTTTTCTATTCAGTCGATTTCTAAAGCGCTAAGTTTAACCTTGGCGATGTGTCTATATAAGCCGGAAGAGATCTGGGCACGTGTAGGTAAAGAGCCATCAGGCCAAGCATTCAATTCATTAATTCAGCTGGAAATGGAGCAGGGGATCCCGCGCAATCCGTTTATCAATGCTGGAGCGATTGTAGTTGCTGACCTGCTCAACAGTCGTCTTTCTGCACCTCGTCAACGTTTGCTGGAGTTTGTCCGTCAACTTTCTGGTGATACGCATATTTGCTATGACAAAATTGTTGCCGCTTCAGAGATGATGCACAGTGACCGTAATGCGGCTATCGCGTATTTGATGCGCTCATTTGGCAACTTTGAGAATGATGTTATTCCTGTACTCAATAACTACTTCCATGCTTGTGCACTGAAGATGAGTTGTGTTGATTTAGCCAAAACCTTCAGTTATTTAGCCAATAAAGGCACCTCGGTACAGACTGAGAAATCAGTAATTACGCCAACGCAAACTAAGCAGTTAAATGCTTTGCTAGCGACCTGTGGTTTGTATGACGGTGCGGGCGAATTTGCTTATCGTGTGGGTATGCCAGGTAAGTCGGGCGTTGGTGGTGGCATTATGGCAGTCGTACCGGGTGAGATGACCATCGCGGTTTGGTCACCTGAGCTTGACCCGTCAGGTAACTCATTAGCAGGGACTAAGGCACTTGAACTGCTAGCTGAGCGTATTGGTCGTTCGATTTTTTAGATGTTTGAGGAACGCTTTGCTTCGAGAACGGGCTTCGCCTTTCGAGATGAACCCCATGCATTATTCGGTCATTCCATTGAGTGACGAAGGAGCGAGTAGGGAATCTCCTTAAGATTTCGAATAGCTTTAAGAGATCCCCAACTCACTCGTGCCTCATTCTTGAGGATGACAAAAAATAAAGGGCTGGCGCAAAACGCCAACCCTGTAAACTCTCCCGCTCTCCATAGGACGAAGTCCGCGCATCCCATTAACGCTCTACTCTTCCGCCATAAAGGCTTCTAACAAATCATTAAGGAATAACTTACCTTTCTCGGTGATTTTCCAATGGGTATCGCTTTCATCGATATAACCCATCTCAATAGACCAATCAATTGTCTCTTGAATCGCTTCAAAATCAAGTCCTGTCGTATCAAGAAAATCTTGTTTTGGGCAGGCTTCGATAAGACGGAAGCGGTTCATAAAGAACTCAAAAGGGCGATCTTCATCAGCGACTTGTTCTTCACTGTTTAAATACGGTTTGACTATATTATCGTAAGCAGCAAGATAGCCTTTAGGGTGTTTGATCTTAGTGGTTCGAACAATACGCCCATCACTAAAACTGAGCTTGCCATGTGAGCCGCAGCCAATCCCCAAATAATCCCCAAAACGCCAATAGTTAAGGTTGTGCTGACATTGATAGCCCGGTTTGCTGTAACCAGATATCTCATATTGCACGTAGCCGGCCTCTGCTAATTTCTTATGGCCTAATTCGAAGATGTCCCACAAATCATCGTCATCAGGCAAGGTAGGCTGCTTATAGTAAAACATGGTGTTGGGTTCGATCGTCAATTGATACCAAGAGAGATGAGGAGGATCGAGTTCGATCGCTTTCTCTAGATCTTTCAATGCTTGATCGACGGACTGATCTGGCAAGCCGTGCATTAGATCGAGATTAAAACTGTTCAATCCAATTTGGTGGGCGAGTTTAGCCGCATTAACTGCTTCATCCTGACCGTGGATACGGCCAAGCCTTTCAAGTTTCTGCTGCTCAAAACTTTGTACCCCAACGGAAATACGTGTCACCCCAGCCTTTTGATAACCAGCAAAGCGCTCGGCTTCAATTGTGCCAGGGTTCGCCTCCATGGTGATCTCAATATTTGGCTTAAATGGCAGCCTTGCTTCAATTCCTGTCAGCAAGTTCGTAATACCTTCAGCAGAGATTAAGCTCGGTGTTCCGCCACCAATAAAGATCGAATGCAGTAAGCGAGGGTTATCGTTTAGCTGGTAACGCTCGATATCTGCGTCAAGATCTTGCAGGAGGGCCGCAATATACTCTTGCTCAGGGATCTCTGCTTTCAGGGCGTGAGAGTTAAAATCACAGTAAGGGCATTTTTGTACACACCATGGGATGTGTACATAAAGGCTTAAGGCTGGTGGAATTAGCTGGCTCATTGGGCTTACAAAGGTTGCTCTGACAGTGTTGCAAAAAGAGTTTTCAAGGCTTTACCACGATGTGAAAGTTGCTTTTTACGTGTGGGCTCTAGCTCAGCTGAAGCGCAGTTGTCTTCAGGCACGAAGAAGATAGGGTCATAACCAAAGCCATTGTCACCGTGGGCTTCAGTTAAGATACGCCCTTCCCACTTACCGTGGCAAACGATAGGTGTAGGATCGTTCTCATGGCGCATCAGTACCAGTACACAGTGAAAGCGTGCAGAGCGCTCTGCTTCCGGTACATCTTTCATCGCTTCCAATAATTTCTCTAGGTTTTGTCGATCTGTAGCGCCTTCACCTGCGTAACGGGCAGAGTAGATACCTGGCGCACCTTTTAGCGCATCGACTTCAAGACCAGAATCGTCAGCGATAGCGGCAAGCCCTGTTTCTTTTGCTGCGTGACGTGCTTTGATGATGGCATTTTCAATAAAAGTGGTCCCTGTTTCAGCCACTTCAGATACGTTGAATTCACTCTGAGCAAGAACGTCAAAGCCAAAGTCAGCCAGTAGGTCTGCCATTTCACGAACTTTGCCTTGGTTACCTGTTGCTAGCACTATCTTTTTCATGGTGGTCTCTGTTGTTGCAATCAAAGGAAAGCGAGTTGCTGCTCTCCCATGAATAGGTTTTGGTCTTAGGGTGTCCAAAAGCTTTTAGATCATCACAACCCAATTACTCTTCGACATAAAATTTCTGGGTGAACTTTAATGTGCCTGTGCCTGTAATGCCAGCGTTAACATCAATATTGAACGTTAACTGCTCTTCTTCCGTGATTGGAAACTCTGCAATGTAATAGATCGCATCGGCTTCTTTCACTTCTTTGAATGTGAGCTCGCGCATTTGGCCAATCAGGTTCTTGCTATGGCCTGAAAGCTGTGCGGTGATAGCTGGTTTGCCGACTTGAGACTTGTCTAAAACGCTAATATTCAAAATGGCAGAATAGCCGTTACGTTTTAGTTTATAACTACGTGCCACTTGTGGTGTAAGGAAGGTAGAGTTGAAGGCAGAGTAGTGAACTTCAACATCTTTGATCGTTTTAAACTGTCCAGCAAAGCTAGGTACGGCGAAGAGGCTTACCAGTAATAGAGTGATCCATTTTTTCATTTTGCGTCCTGATGTTTTTACTATTTGGATTTAAACAAAAAGCCATCAAATGATGGCTTTAATTTCTTGTGGGATTTGCACTGGCGATTGGATGCGGACTTGTTTGTGTCGTCCGAGCTCGCCTTTTTCTATGGTTATTAATCCCTTTGCCACTTTAAACTGCTTGGCGAGATACTTACTTAAGTGAGCATTGGCTTTACCATCAACGGGAGGAGCGGTAATCGCAATCTTTAGCTCCTCGCCGTGCTGGCCGACAATTTTGTCTCGACTCGCTTTAGGTTGAATGTAAAGCATCAATAAAAGGTCTTCACCATCAAACCAAGCAGCTGAAGACATTATAGCTGGTACCAAATTGGACCAATTAGGTCGCCCATTAAAAAGTTAGCGAATTGCAAAGCAATAAACAGCACTAGTACGCTTAGGTCAAAACCACCCATTGCAGGTAGGATTCTACGAATTGGCGCTAGCATTGGCTCAGTTAGTTGGTGGAAAACATATTCAATTGGGCTACGACCTTGGCTTACCCAGCTTAAGATTGCGCGGATAAGTAGTACCCAGAATAGTAAACCGCCAGCAGCTTTGAGCAGAGATAGCAAACCAAGGAATAGGAAGTCCGCACTAAAGCTGACAGAACCATTAGAGGCGACAAGGATAAGCGCGACAAACTTCAGAACACATAATACGTAAGCAAATAGTATGGTGGCTAAATCTAAGTTACCGACAGATGGAATGATACGACGCAAAGGCGCAATCACTGGTTGAGTTGCTTTAACAATAAATTGTGAAAACGGGTTGTAGAAGTCTGCACGGGCAGCTTGCAACCAAATACGTAAGATCACCACCATGATGTAGAGATCAAACAGGGTGGAAATCAGAAAACTCATTGAATTCATAGGTTACCCTTACTTATAGAGCAGTTAGCTCAAAATTATTAAAATAGTTTTTCCATCTCTTCAGCGCGCACCACGGCCGCTTGCATAGCTTTCGCTACTATATCTGAAAGTTGGTGGTCATTGAATGTTCGTAACGCTTCTGCTGTCGTGCCGCCTTTGGAAGTCACATTCTCACGCAGTGTTGAAAGCTCAGTCTCTGGATTGCCCACAACCATACTTGCAGCGCCAAGTGCGGATTGCTGAACCAATAAACGCGCAGTCTCTTTATCAAAACCTTGAGCGATAGCTTCAGCTTGCATGGCTTCCATAAACAGAAAGAAGTAGGCTGGTGCACTACCAGCAGCGGCGATAATGTTGTTGATGCCTGACTCTTGCTCAACCCAACATACTTTGCCACATGACTTCATTAGCTCTGCAGCGAACAGTTTATCTTGCTCTGATACATGAGACGGAGCATATAGGCCGCTCATTCCCAAGCCGAGTTGTGAAGGGGTATTAGGCATTACTCGAACTAGGTTTAGTTCGCTGTCTAACATCTCATTGAAACGGACACTTTGAATACCGGCAGCAATAGAGATGACCAATTTTCCTGACCAGTCGATCGCTTGAAGTGGCTTGCAGACTTCTTCCATCATTTGTGGTTTTACAGACAATACCACTACATCCGCACTTTGCGCAGCAAGAGCGTTATCGCTGGTGGTATGAATACCATGCTCTTGTTCTAATGGCAGGCGGCGTGTTTCTGATGGCGCAGTAGCAGTAATCAGCGACGCTGGGTATCCATCAGCAACTAAGCCAGACACAATTGCCTTAACCATGTTGCCTGCGCCAATAAAGGCGATCTTCTTGTGTTCCATTGGTTGTTAGATCCTTTTTAGATTTAAGCTTTGTTGCTGTAATCGCGAGCGCCGAAAATGGCAGTGCCAATTCGTACCATGGTACTTCCTGCTTCAATAGCAGCTTCCATGTCTCCACTCATCCCCATAGAGAGCGTATCAATTTTCTGCTCAGGGAAACGTTGTGCCAGTTTATCTTTCAGTTCGGCTAGTTGAGTAAAGGCACTTAGCTGAGATGCGTAGTCAGTCACGTTAGCAGGAATTGACATCAATCCTCTTAAAGTGAGGTTGGGAAGGCTAGAAATCAACTCTGCGAGTTCAAAGATTTCACTTTCGTTCAGTCCCGACTTTGATGCTTCTCCACTGGTATTAACTTGCATCAGTACTTGGATAGGGTCACTGCCTTCAAGTCTTTGATCATTTAAACGTTGAGCTATTTTGGCGCGATCGACGGTATGTACCCAAGCGAAATTCTCCGCCACGTGGCGCGACTTGTTTGACTGGATTGGTCCAATGAAATGCCACTCTAGATTTAACTCTGGATGGCGTTCTGAAAAGTGTGCTACTTTATTTGCACCTTCTTGCACGTAGTTTTCACCAAAAGCGACTTGTCCTGCTTGGGCCGCTTCTAGAATAGCTTCGACAGGCTTAGTTTTACTAACGGCGAGAAGTTGCACTGTCTCTCGACCGCGTCCACACTTTTGTTGTGCAGCCTCAATCTGTGAGGTGATCTGTTCAATATTTTGTTGAATACTAGTCATAGCAGATTTTACTTAAGGATTTTAAATGGATATCGCTGAATTACTGGATTTTAGTGTAAAGCATAATGCTTCAGATCTACATCTTTCTGCTGGAGTATCTCCAATGGTGAGAATCGATGGTGAAGTAAGGAAGCTTGGAGTCCCTGCTTTTAGTCATGCAGATGTGCATCGATTAGTGTTTGAAATTATGAATGACTCACAACGAAGTGAGTTTGAAGAGCGCCTAGAAGTCGATTTCTCTTTTGAGTTGCCAAACGTAGGGCGCTTTCGTGTCAATGCGTTCAACCAAACTCGTGGTTGTGCCGCAGTTTTTCGTACCATACCAACCGAAATTCCAACCTTAGAGCAGCTATCTGCACCGAAGATCTTTGAAAATATCTCTGATATGGAAAAAGGTTTAGTGTTAGTTACTGGCCCAACGGGTTCTGGTAAATCGACAACGTTAGCGGCAATGGTTGATCATATTAACCGCAACCATAACAAGCACATTCTGACTATCGAAGATCCAATCGAGTTTGTTCATAACAATAACAAATGTTTGATCAACCAACGCGAAGTGCATCGTGATACTCATAGCTTTAAGAACGCTTTACGTAGTGCTTTGCGTGAAGACCCTGATGTTATTTTAGTTGGCGAGCTTCGAGATCAAGAAACGATCAGTCTTGCGCTTACCGCCGCAGAAACGGGGCACTTGGTGTTTGGTACTTTACATACCAGCAGCGCAGCTAAAACCATCGACCGTATTATCGATGTATTCCCAGGCAGCGATAAAGATATGGTCCGTTCAATGTTGTCTGAGTCTTTGCGTTCGGTCATCGCACAGAAACTGTTGAAGCGTGTGGGTGGTGGGCGTACCGCTTGTCACGAGATTATGATGGCAACACCTGCTATTCGTAACCTGATTCGTGAAGATAAGGTCGCGCAGATGTACTCGGTGATTCAAACAGGTGCGGCTCATGGAATGCAGACGATGGAGCAAAGTGCCAAGCAGCTGATTGCTCAAGGCTTGGTTGATGCCGATGAAGTTGCGAAGAAAATTGAAGTTGAATCGAGCATGTTTTAATTGAGGTGAATATGGAAATCGATGCTTTCCTTCAAGGAATGAACGATCAAAAGTCTTCAGATCTTTATATTACGGTAGGAGCTCCGGTTTTGTATCGGGTAGATGGAGAGCTACGTGCTCATGGTGAGAAGCTCTCCACACTTCAAGTGAATCAACTGCTTGAGAGTATGATGGATGATGAGCGTCATCAGGAGTACTTAAAAACCAAAGAAGCAAATTTTGCCATCGTTCGTGACTTTGGCCGTTATCGTGTTTCGGCATTCTACCAGCGAGAAATGCCGGGCGCGGTGATCCGTCGTATAGAAACGACCATCCCAACGTTTGAAGACTTACGTTTGCCAGAGGTACTGCAAGACCTCTCGATTGCAAAACGTGGTTTGGTGCTGGTTGTCGGGGCTACGGGCTCTGGTAAATCAACCACAATGGCAGCGATGACGGGGTATAGAAATACTCATAGAACCGGCCATATTCTGACGGTAGAAGATCCTATTGAGTTTGTGCATGAGCATCAGCGCTGTATTGTGACTCAACGTGAAGTTGGCTTAGATACTGATAGTTATGAAGTTGCCTTGAAAAACTCACTACGCCAAGCTCCAGATATGATTCTAATCGGTGAGATTCGTTCGCGTGAGACCATGGAATATGCCATGACGTTTGCTGAAACAGGGCACCTTTGCATGGCAACCTTGCATGCCAATAACGCCAACCAAGCTTTAGAGCGAATTTTACACCTTGTACCGAAAGAGCAAAAAGAGCAGTTCCTGTTTGATTTGTCGATGAACTTAAGAGGTGTGATTGCTCAGCAGTTGATTCGCGATAAAAACGGTCAAGGGCGTCACGGCGTATTTGAAGTCCTACTCAACAGTCCACGAGTCTCGGATTTGATTCGTCGAGGTGATCTGCATGAGCTTAAATCGACAATGGCGAAGTCGCAGCAAGTCGGTATGCAGACCTTTGATCAAGCTTTGTATAAGTTGGTTATGGACGGAAAGATTAACGAAGAAGATGCACTGCATAGTGCGGATTCTGCCAACGACCTACGTATTATGCTTAAAACGCAACGAGGCGATAGCTTTGGTGGTGGGAGCTTAGAGGGCGTTCAGATCGATATGGACTGACATCCCCTTCAACTATTTTGAGTATGGGTTTTAGTTAGACAGGTCATTCCATAGAACGACGAAGGAGAGAGTAGGGAATCTCTAATTGTTCTCTACTAACTGTAAAAGATCCCCAACTCGTTCGTCTCTCACTCTTGAGGATGACGTTTTAACTGATTGAAACGGAAAAGGGGTGATGCTTGCGCATCACCCCTTTTGTTCTTTTACTTCTCGCTAGTCGCCGTATTGAGCTTCAAACCAGCTTTCAAGAATGACGACTGCAGACTGGCAATCAACATTTCCTTTACTTAGTGCTTTGTAGCCACCCATTTCAAACAGGTCTGCACGCGCTTCCATAGTCGATAGGCGCTCGTCGTGCAGCTCAACCGCTAAGCCAAATCGGCCATGGAGGCGGTTGGCAAACTTCTTGGCTCTTGGCGTAATAGTCTCAAGGTCTTTACCGTGGAGATCGGTTGGTAGTCCCACAACCAATAAATTGGGCTGCCATTCTTTGATTTGCTTCTCGATATCATCCCAATTAGGAATACCATCGTTGGCTTTGAATGCCTTTAATGGCGAGGCGGTACCAGTGATCTCTTGACCAATCGCACTACCAATACTTTTTGTGCCAAAGTCAAAAGCCATGATTGTTCTAGACATAATTACTCTTAAATTGTTTAGGCGTGGCCAATGTCGCTAGAAAGCTGAGAGACATCAATACCAAGCATCTGAACGGCCTTTTGCCAACGTTCATTAATTGGTGTATCAAAAATGACATTAGGATCAGCTTCGACGGTTAGCCAAGAGTTCTCAGACAGCTCTATCTCCAATTGGCCTGCTTCCCAACCTGAATAGCCAAGAGCAACGATATACTGGTTAGGCTCTGCTTCCGTACCAAGTACACCAAGGATATCTCGCGAAGTCGTCACTGAGATTCGGTCGCTCATTTTGATACTGGATTCGTATTCATCTTTAGGCTGGTGGAGTATAAATCCACGGTCTTCAGAGACTGGGCCACCATTGAGGACAGGCTTTTCCAAGCTTTCTGTTTGTAGCATTGGGTGCTCTGATGTTACATCCACTTTCTCGAGCATCTTTCCGATGGTGATATCAATGGGTGCGTTTATCATTAACCCCATTGCGCCATCAGCATTATGTTCGCAGACATAAATCACACTGCGCTGGAAGTATGGGTCTTTCATCCCGGGCATTGCCACTAAAAAATGGTTAGTTAGATTCATCGTTACTCCCAGTAAAAAGTAGGGCGACCAATGACGTCGCCCAAATGCGGTTAGGCTTTTAGTCGACGTTCAATCGCATCCATTAATTTACCTGTAATTGAGACATCAAATGCCGCCTCAATTTCACGAATACAGGTAGGGCTGGTGACATTGATTTCTGTTAGCTTGTCGCCAATCACGTCTAGACCAACAAAAATCAGTCCTTTTTCTTTAAGTGTAGGCGCTACAGCTTCAGCGATCTTTTTATCTGTTTCACTCAGTGGGCGAGCTTCACCAGTGCCACCTGCTGCTAGGTTGCCACGAGTTTCTCCTTTTGCAGGGATACGAGCCAGGCAGTAAGGCATTGGTTCACCATCCACCACTAGAATGCGTTTGTCGCCGTTACTGATGTCAGGGACAAAAGTTTGCGCCATTGCGTAATTTTGGCCGTGGTTTGTTAACGTTTCAATGATTACTGATACGTTAGGATCGCCTTCTTTCACGCGGAAGATTGAAGCGCCACCCATGCCATCAAGTGGCTTCAGGATGACATCACCATGTTTTTCACGGAACTGTTTAATCTTCTCTGCTTTACGCGTCACGATAGTGGTTGGTGTTAGCTCTGGGAACCAAGCAGTGAAAAGTTTTTCGTTACAATCACGTAGGCTTTGTGGTTTGTTAACGATTAGAGTGCCTTGTTCTTCTGCGCGCTCTAGGATGTAAGTTGCGTAGATGTACTCTGTATCAAACGGAGGATCTTTGCGCATCAGAACAGCATCAAGCTCTGACAGTTCGATAGTTTGCTCTGATTTAAACTGATACCAGCCAGTTGGATCCTCTTTGAGCTCAACGACTTTCGTGTCAGCAACCGCAACACCTTGGTCTAGGTGAAGATCGTTCATTTCCATGTAGTGGATTTCGTAGCCGCGGCGCTGCGCTTCAAGCATCATGGCAAAGCTAGAGTCTTTCTTGATGTTAATGGACGAGATAGGGTCCATTACGATACCTAATTTGATCATATTGTTCTCCGTTTAACCAAGATCGCCGAAACGAACTTGCAAGGCTGTAATTGCAGTTAGAGCCGCAGTCTCAGTGCGTAGTATACGTGGACCAAGCAGCGTCTCTTCAAATTTGTATTGTTCCGTCATACCGATTTCTTCTGCTGATAAGCCACCTTCAGGGCCAATCAATAGACGCACTTTTTCAACCGGTGTCGGCAGGGTGTTTATCGAGTATTTAGCTCGAGGATGGAGGTTAAGTTTTAGACCGTCGTACTCTTCTCCACACCACTCTTCTAATTGCATAATAGGGCGGATTTCTGGAACCGTGTTGCGTCCACATTGTTCACAGGCACTGATAGCGATCTTTTGCCATTGGGCGAGTTTTTTCTCGAAGCGTTTTTGGTCGAGTTTCACACCGCAGCGCTCTGAAATCAGAGGGGTAATAGTGTTCACACCGAGCTCGACCGATTTTTGAATCGTAAACTCCATCTTATCGCCACGTGAAATAACTTGGCCTAAGTGAAGATCTAGAGGCGATTCTGAGCTACGTTCCACACGCTGTTTAATTTCAACTTCAACGCTCTTCTTTGATACGTTGGTAATCTCTGCCGGAAACTCAGCACCACTGCCGTCAAACAGTAGAACTTCTTGTCCCTCTTTCATGCGTAACACACGACCAATATGGCCTGCGGCATCATCGCTTAGCATTAAAGAACCTAATTGAGTAATGACTTCTGGGTGATAAATTCGTGGGATTCGCATTCTATTTCGATTTCCAGCAAGAGGTTTTGAATTAACCTCTAACATGGATGCTTTAGTGAGAAAAAACAAGGGGCAGAGTGAGTTTCCAGCCAATAACTGGAAACTCATAAATTTTATCACGCGGATAGGCTAGAGGGCTTGGCACGCTTGGTAAACAAATGGGTTGTGATTACCTTGGATTTTGAAGATACGTTCTTCACGTGTACATTCCCACTTATCCACGGGGAATTGTTTATTCCATGCGTTCATCAGTTGAGTTTGTTGCTTAGACAGCTTAAAACCGTACTCTTGGCTCATATATAGGTAAGTGCGCGCAATTGAGCCTTTTGCTCTGTCGGGGGGCATGACCTTACGTTGCTTAAAGTTAACCTGCATTTCGCAGCGTCCGTAGCTAACGCCATCCAGACCATTCCACTGACTGAAGTTATAGTTAGAGCGGTCGCCATTTACTTCTCCGATCGCTGGCGTAAGGTTATGCAGATCGGCTTCCATGGATTTAAAGATCTTATCGTTTTTAGTGCAGTTCTTTCGTCCACCCTCTTGCCAGCATTGTCGCTGGTGGCCAAATTGCCATGCAGGGACAACATGCTCCCACTCGATGCGAGAAGCGCGTTTTTCTTGTTTACGGACTTGGTATCCACAAGATTCTAAATCAGGCTTGCCTTTACGTCCTTGCCATTCAATATCACAGCCACAATAGAAGCTTGTTGGATGGTCGGCGTAAATCTTGAGGGCTTCTTTTTTTGCCTTAGAAAAGGAAGAGGGAGGCGCAGCGTAGCTAACCGCACTGACTAATAGCGATAATAAGCTGATTAATAGCGTTCTTTTCATGAGATTCCGCATTAGAAAAGTAGTATGAAATACAGTCTAACACGCAATCTGGAATAGTATTATTGAGATTAATCTCGATTAGGAAAGTTGTTTTCCTGTAAAGCTTAAGGGTTGCTGACATTGTTGGCAGCGGTAACTGGCTTGGTTGCGCAGGACTTTATTGTGGCGGCGAATAGAAAGAGGATAAGTTGTACAGGCGCACAGGTACTCAAAGGTTTTTCCTTGTACGGATGCAACTTCGAAGCTGTGGGTTGTTTTTGCGGGTACTTTGAATACCGCCTCCATGACGCCTTGCCATTCTTTTCCATGCGGTCTAACACGGCCATAGACTTGGTGGGTAATCAGGTGAGCAACTTCATGGGGGATGACTTCGTTTAAGAACGCTTGCTGGTTTTCTCTAAATAGCACTGGATTAAGGCGAATTTCGTTCAGTTGTAAGTAGGCCTTACCCGCTGCTTTTCCTCGCAGCTTATAGCTCACCTTTGGAATAGGAAAAGTTCGTTTAAAAACCTTTGAAGCAGTTTGGATACATTCAGCGATGATTTTCTTTACTCGATATTCTAGCTCTATATCCAAGTCTGACTCCACAAAAACGCCCCTAATAAGTAGGGGCGAATCATATACTGGTTTTGTGTTGTGTGCGACTTAAGGGTGATGCTTTTTTTTGATAGTTTCATGGTAAGCATGCCAAGTACCATAACCAAGAATTGGCATGGTGAAGAGCATGCCGACACCGTAGGTGGCAAAGCCGATTAAAATCCCGCCACAAATCAACGCAGCCCAAACCACCATGGCAGGTATGTTTGATTTGACAGCATTAAAGCTAGTAAAGACGGCAGTCATCATATCCACGCGTCGTTCCATCATCACTGGGATCGAGAAAGCCGAGATACTAAACACGATACAGGCAAGAACGAAACCGACCAGTGAGCCTATGACAAGGAAAGGCATAAACTCTGTTAGTGGTGCACCTTGCACAGAAGGGTATAGAGCATGAAGCAAGGCAGCAATGCGCATCCAGAAAATCATACACACCGCAAGTAGGACAGCGAAGGCCCATTGTGAAGTAGAGTTTCGGCCAATGGCTCTCATTGAGTGCAACAAGCTAGGGCTGTGTCCCTTCTCTCTTTCCCAGCTTGCGTCGTAAAGACCTAACGCAAGGAAAGGGCCGATTAACATATAGACTACTAAACTTGGCATAACAACTAGGTGGGTGCCTTGCCATTGAACTAGTAATACAATCCCAATGGCTGCGGCCATGAAGCAGAGCCCATAGAAGGCACTGATCAGTGGCATTCTCACGAAGTCATGCAGACCGAGAGATAGCCAGTGAAAGGGTGCTGAAATACTTAATTGATTACACGGAATGGTACGAGCATATTCCGCATCGGAGACTTCCTTCTGTTTATCGTTGAAGTCATTTGGATTCACCGTACGAGGCATACATCCTCCTTGATCGATTCTCTATTGTCATTTAAGCGGCGGCGCCACTCGAATGCGTTGGAAACTCGATGCCCGGCTCTGTGACTTCGCGATATATGGGCAAGAGTTCATCTACTGCTATGAGGTCTCCCTAAATAAAGGCTTAGCTCATTAACATATTTTTAACTATTGACCCGATGGCAAAAAAATACAACTTTACGCCATAAATTTATCCCTAAAGAAAAAGGGCTTTTGGTTACCCAAAAGCCCTTTAAAATTTGATTATGTCTTAAATTGTAATTACTTAAGACCAGCAAAGTCCGAAAGAATTGCTGCTTTGTCTGTTGCTTCCCATGGGAACTCTTCGCGACCAAAGTGGCCGTAAGCTGCTGTCTTCTTGTAGATAGGCTGAAGTAGGTTCAACATTTCTTGTAGGCCGTAAGGACGTAGGTCGAAATTCTGGCGAACAGCTTCAATGATCACTTCGTGAGGCACTTTCTCAGTACCGAACGTTTCAACCATGATTGATGTTGGATCAGCAACACCGATTGCGTAAGAAAGTTGGATTTCACAACGATCTGCCATGCCAGCTGCTACGATGTTTTTCGCAACGTAACGTGCTGCATATGCTGCAGAGCGGTCTACTTTTGATGGATCTTTACCAGAGAAAGCACCACCACCGTGACGAGCTGCGCCGCCGTAGGTATCTACGATGATTTTACGGCCTGTTAGACCACAGTCACCCATAGGACCACCGATTACGAAACGGCCAGTTGGGTTGATGAAGAAGTTAGTCTCTTTGTTGATCCACTCTGAAGGCAGTACTGGCTTGATGATCTCTTCCATTACTGCTTCACGTAGGTCTGGCGTAGAAACTGAGTCACAGTGCTGAGTTGAAAGAACAACCGCGTCGATACCAACGATCTTACCTTGGTCGTACTGGAACGTTACCTGAGATTTTGCATCTGGACGAAGGAAGTCTAGTTTGCCGCTCTTACGTACTTCAGCTTGCTTTTCTACAAGACGGTGAGAGTAAGTAATAGGAGCAGGCATTAGAATTTCAGTTTCGTTAGTTGCGTAACCAAACATGATACCTTGGTCGCCAGCGCCCTGATCTTTAGGATCTGCTTTATCAACGCCTTGGTTGATGTCTGGAGACTGCTTACCGATAGTGTTTAGAACTGCACAAGAATCTGCGTCAAAACCCATGTCTGAGTGAACGTAACCAATTTCACGTACTGTTTCACGAGTGATCTCTTCGATATCAACCCATGCAGAAGTCGTAACTTCACCACCAACCATTACCATGCCGGTTTTTACGTAAGTTTCACACGCAACACGTGCTTTCGGGTCTTGTTCTAGAATCGCATCAAGTACTGCATCAGAAATTTGGTCTGCAATTTTATCTGGATGACCTTCTGATACCGACTCAGAAGTGAACAGGTGCTTAGCCATGTGAGCTCCACTTTATCTCTTGGAGTGACCGACTTTATAAGCCCATCACGATTAAATAGTATTAAATATTGTAGGTGTATCTACATCTAGACGTCTATTCTAATTTTCACTGCTCGAATTACAAGCTCTTTTTTTTCATGAATCATAACTAAACGTTTGCTTTAGCGCGGTTATATATTGATAACTTGCCGTCAAAGGGAGCGAAATCTCAGAAAATTGTGAGGTTTTGTCTTGGAAAACGTTTGCAGAGCCTGTAGCGCTTTGAGAGAATTATTGCTCACATATTTTTTGATTCGCTTAATGCACTCAGGAGCTGACATGTCTTCTCGTCAACATCTCGCCAATGCAATCCGCGCTCTAAGCATGGATGGTGTTCAACAAGCTAACTCGGGCCACCCAGGCGCACCTATGGGTATGGCTGATATCGCTGAAGTTCTTTGGCGTTCTCACCTAAACCACAACCCTGCAAACCCAGAGTGGGCTGACCGCGACCGTTTCGTACTGTCAAACGGCCACGGCTCTATGCTGATTTACTCTCTGCTTCATCTTGCAGGTTACGAGCTTTCTATCGACGATCTGAAAAACTTCCGTCAGCTTCACTCTAAAACACCTGGTCACCCTGAGTACGGTTACGCACCAGGAGTTGAAACGACAACTGGTCCACTAGGTCAAGGTATCACGAACGCTGTTGGTATGGCGCTTGCTGAGAAGACTCTTGCAGCACAATTCAACAAAGAAGGCCACGACATCGTTGACCACTTCACTTATGCATTCATGGGTGACGGCTGTCTGATGGAAGGTATCTCTCACGAAGCATGTTCGCTAGCGGGTACGCTAGGTCTTGGTAAGCTGATCGCTTTCTGGGATGACAACGGCATCTCAATTGATGGTGAAGTTGAAGGTTGGTTCTCTGATGACACGCCTAAACGTTTCGAAGCTTACGGCTGGCACGTAATTCCAGCAGTAGACGGTCACGATTCTGAAGCTATCAACGCGGCTATCATTGCAGCGAAAGCAGACCCTCGTCCTACTCTGATTTGTACTAGGACAGTTATTGGTTTTGGTTCACCTAACAAGTCTGGTTCACATGACTGTCACGGTGCTCCACTAGGCGCTGAAGAAATCGCAGCGACTCGCAAGCAACTTGGTTGGGAATTCGGTCCATTTGAAATCCCAGCAGATGTTTATGCAGAGTGGGATGCAAAAGAAGCAGGCGCAGCTAAAGAAGCAGCTTGGAATGCTAAGTTTGACGCATATGCGGCAGCTTACCCTGCAGAAGCAGCAGAGCTTAAGCGTCGTCTAAACGGTGAGCTTCCAGCACAGTGGGAAGAGAAAGCAAACCAAATCATTGCTGACCTTCAAGCAAATCCTGCAAACATCGCATCACGTAAAGCATCTCAAAACGCACTAGAAGCATTTGGTGCTATGCTGCCCGAATTCCTAGGCGGCTCTGCTGACCTTGCACCTTCTAACCTAACTATGTGGTCTGGTTCGAAGTCTGTTTCAGCTGAAGATCCTGCGGGTAACTACATCCACTACGGTGTACGTGAATTTGGTATGACAGCGATCATGAACGGTATCGCTCTGCACGGCGGTTTCGTACCATATGGCGCAACGTTCCTAATGTTCATGGAATACGCTCGTAACGCAATGCGTATGGCTGCACTGATGAAAGTTCAGAACATCCAAGTGTACACGCACGACTCTATCGGTCTTGGCGAAGATGGTCCAACTCACCAACCAGTTGAGCAAATGGCTTCTCTACGCCTAACTCCAAACATGAGCACATGGCGTCCATGTGATCAAGTTGAGTCTGCAGTCGCTTGGAAACTGGCTATCGAACGTAAAGACGGTCCAACATCGCTAATCTTCTCTCGTCAAAACCTTGCACAGCAAGAGCGTAGCGAAGAGCAAGTAGCAAACATCGCGAAGGGTGGTTACATCCTGAAAGATTGTGAAGGTAAGCCAGAGCTAATCCTTATCGCTACAGGTTCTGAAGTTGAGCTAGCGGTTAACGCTGCGGCTGAACTAACAGCTGAAGGTAAGAAAGTACGCGTTGTATCTATGCCTGCAACTGACGCATTCGACAAGCAAGACGCAGCTTACCGTGAAGAAGTTCTACCTTCAGACGTAACTGCTCGTATCGCTATAGAAGCTGGCATTGCTGACTTCTGGTACAAGTACGTTGGTTTCGGTGGCAAGATCATCGGTATGACAACGTTCGGTGAATCTGCTCCTGCAGGTGAGCTATTCAAGATGTTCGGTTTCACAACCGAAAACGTAGTGAACACAGCGAAAGAACTACTTTCTTAATTTAGTTCGCGTCGACGAAAAATAGAAAACCGAGCCATTTGGCTCGGTTTTTTTATATTGGCTTTACTGAATTTAAAGTTTATTCAAACTCATTACCCCAGTTATCTTTTTCTTTGTGACCACATACTTTACATGTCACGTATCGGTCCATGTCGTAATAATGCCCACCGTTGATAAAGGTGTGAGCCATCAGCTTAACTCTTCCAAGCAACGAACGATCAGTGTCGTAGCTGCTCGTCTTTCTCACTAAAACTTCACTATGAGGTGTTTCTTGTGAGCATTGCTTACAAAAGTGTGTAGCTGGGTAACCAGACATAGTCATTTCCTTTGGTTGATGAAACTAGAAAAGAAACAGCCAACAGAAAATAACTTATCTATTCGCTAATAAATCATACTGATTGAATATTGATCAAGTTTTATAAAACAAATTCTTCGACACATTTCACTAACTTAATGCGTTTTGAGTGTCTATCGGGTAGTATTTGTGACACGAAAATCATGTAGGGCGATGGAATCATGCTAAAAGTTGCGATCAATGGATTTGGACGTATCGGTCGTAATGTACTGCGTGCAGTATATGAGAGTGGAAAGAACCAACAGATCAAAGTGGTAGCGGTTAACGAACTTGCTCAACCAGACGCTATGGCGCATTTGCTTCAGTATGATACCAGCCACGGGCGTTTTGGTAAGAAGATCTCCAATGACCAAGAGCATATCTATGTTCACCATGATGCACCGCATGAGGGAACGGGGGAGTTTGACTCTATCCGAATCCTTCACCTAAGCGATATCGATCTTTTGCCATGGCGAGATCTTGAAGTCGATTTAGTCCTAGATTGTACGGGTGTATTTGGCTCGCAAGCTGACGGCCAAGAACACATCAAGGCGGGGGCAAAGAAAGTCCTGTTTTCTCACCCAGGTGCGAGCGATTTAGACAACACCATTATTTATGGCGTAAACCACGATACGCTAAAAGCGGAGCACAAAGTTGTTTCCAACGGTTCTTGTACCACTAACTGTATCGTGCCAATCATCAAGGCGCTTGATGACGCTTTTGAAATCGAGTCTGGCACTATTACTACCATCCATTCCTCTATGAACGACCAACAGGTCATTGATGCTTACCACTCTGATTTAAGGCGTACGCGTGCAGCAAGCCAATCAATTATTCCTGTAGACACGAAGTTGCATAAGGGAATTGAAAGAATCTTCCCGAAATTTTCTAACAAATTTGAAGCGATTTCTGTACGAGTGCCCACAGTTAACGTCACAGCAATGGATTTAAGTGTCACAATTAATACAAATGTGAAAGTTAATGACGTAAATCAAACCATTGTTAACGCATCTCAGTGTACATTACAGGGCATTGTTGACTATACTGAAGCGCCGCTCGTTTCTATCGACTTTAATCATGATCCCCATAGCGCGATTGTCGATGGCACACAAACACGAGTGAGTAACGGGCATCTAGTTAAAATGCTCGTATGGTGTGATAACGAATGGGGTTTTGCGAATCGTATGTTGGATACAGCGCTCGCAATGCAGAGTGCGAAATAACCACTCTATTGATGGAGAAATATTTATTTTTACCCTTGAAATAAATATTGATAACCTCCATGTACACCGAAGCGTTTGAAGAATTAATAGGTCTGGCAGGGTTGCCGGGCTACTGAAAACTTTACTTATTGAATATTTGAGAGGACACATCATGTCTGTAATCAAGATGACTGACCTGGATCTAGCAGGTAAACGTGTATTTATCCGTGCGGACCTAAACGTACCAGTAAAAGAAGGCAAAGTGACTTCTGATGCACGTATCCTAGCATCTCTACCAACTATCAAGCACTGTCTAGAAGCAGGCGCTAAAGTTATGGTTACTTCTCACCTAGGTCGTCCAACTGAAGGTGAATACGCAGAAGAGTTCTCTCTACAACCTGTAGTTAATTATCTAAACGACGCACTAGATTGCGAAGTTAAACTAGCTAAAGATTACCTAGAAGGCCTAGAGCTAAACACTGGTGAGCTTGTTGTTCTTGAAAACGTTCGTTTCAACAAAGGCGAAAAGAAGAACGAAGAAGAGCTATCTAAAAAGTACGCTGCACTATGTGACATCTTCGTAATGGACGCATTTGGTACTGCTCACCGTGCACAAGCATCTACTCACGGTGTTGGCATGAACGCACCTGTAGCGTGTGCTGGTCCTCTACTAGCAGCAGAGCTTGAAGCACTAGGTAAAGCTATGGACAACCCAGAGCGTCCACTAGTCGCTATCGTTGGTGGTTCTAAAGTTTCTACTAAACTAACTGTTTTAGAATCTCTATCTAAAGTTGCTGACCAACTTGTTGTTGGTGGTGGTATCGCAAACACGTTTATCGCTGCTGAAGGCCACAATGTAGGTAAGTCTCTATACGAAGCAGATCTAGTTGAAACAGCTCAGAAACTAATGAAAGAGTGTTCAATCCCAGTTGCGACTGACGTTGCATGTGCAAAAGCATTCGACGAAAACGCAGAAGCTGAAATCAAGCACGTTTCTGAAGTTGCTGACGACGACATGATCTTCGACCTAGGTCCAGATTCAACTGCAGCACTAGCTGAAATCATCGGCAATGCTAAAACTATCCTTTGGAATGGCCCTGTAGGTGTATTCGAATTCAAGAACTTCGAAGCGGGTACAGCTGGTATCTCTAAAGCAATCGCTGAATCTGCAGGTTTCTCTGTAGCAGGTGGTGGTGACACGCTAGCAGCTATCGATAAGTTCGGTATCAAAGCTGACGTATCTTACATCTCTACTGGCGGTGGTGCATTCCTTGAGTTCGTTGAAGGTAAAGTACTTCCAGCTGTAGCAATGCTTGAAGAGCGCGCTAAGTAATTGAGTGAAAGCGGGAGAGTTAATCTCCCGCTTTCTTGTTTGCTGCACATCACACTTTTTTGCTAGAATAGCGCGAGTTGTGAGCAAACGTTTGCAAGAATTTAAACTTAACAAGTTTTATTTTTAAAACGACAGATAAATAGGATTAAATCCATGTCTAAGATCTTCGATTTCGTAAAACCAGGTGTTATCTCTGGCGACGACGTACAGAAAGTATTTGAAGTAGCAAAAGAGAACAAATTTGCACTTCCAGCAGTAAACGTTGTTGGTACTGACTCTGTAAACGCAGTACTAGAAGCAGCAGCGAAAGTTAAATCTCCTGTTGTTGTTCAGTTCTCTAACGGCGGCGCAGCTTTCTTCGCTGGTAAAGGCGTTAAACTTGAAGGTCAAGGTGCTCAAATCCTTGGTGCTGTAGCTGGTGCTAAATACGTTCACGCTGTAGCTGAAGCTTACGGTGTTCCAGTTATCCTGCACACTGACCACGCTGCTAAGAAACTTCTTCCATGGATCGACGGTCTACTAGACGCTGGTGAAGAGTTCTTCGCTCAAACTGGTAAGCCTCTATTCTCTTCTCACATGCTAGACCTTTCTGAAGAGTCTCTAGAAGAGAACATCGAAACATGTGCTAAGTACCTAGAGCGCATGGCTAAAATGAACATGACAATCGAGATCGAACTTGGTTGTACTGGTGGTGAAGAAGACGGCGTAGATAACTCTCACATGGACGCATCTGAGCTTTACACTTCTCCAGAAGACGTTGCTTACGCATACGAGAAGCTAAACGCTGTTTCACACCGTTTCACTATCGCTGCTTCTTTCGGTAACGTACACGGCGTATACAAGCCAGGTAACGTTGTTCTAACTCCAACAATCCTACGTGACTCTCAAGCATACTGTGCAGAGAAGTTCGGTATTGCACCTAACGCTCTAAACTTCGTATTCCACGGTGGTTCTGGTTCTACTGAAGCAGAAATCCAAGAGTCTATCGGCTACGGTGTTATCAAAATGAACATCGATACTGATACACAGTGGGCAACTTGGGACGGTATCCGTCAGTACGAAGCTGACAACCGCGATTACCTACAAGGTCAAATCGGTAACCCAACTGGTGAAGATGCACCAAACAAGAAGTACTACGATCCACGCGTATGGCTACGTGCTGGTCAAGCTTCTATGGTTACTCGTCTTGAGAAAGCATTTGCTGACCTTAACGCAGTAGACGTACTATAATTTAGTCGTTACTAAGTTATCTAAGACCCGCTCATTGAGCGGGTTTTTTTATGCCTGAACATTATTAAACAAAATGCCATTCTTATAGTGAAATTTCTGGCACTATGTAAACAGTTTGCGTAATCTGTAACAAGCTGGTATCAGAAGTTTCTGATAAGCCTTTGTTTTCATTCTCTTTGCAAAAACATGACTTTGAGAATGACGGCAAATAAGATATCGTGCCAAAAAACTGACATTGTTTCAGTGAATGGATAGGGATGTCATTGTTATTTCGTAAGTAAAAGCAGTTAGATTCATAGAATCATTACATTTTAGAGGATAAAAATTATGGCAGGTGAATCAGCAGGGATTGAGACTCCTTTGGTTGATGGTTTGAGTCACGCAGAGAAGTGGCTGACAAATAACTCAGATCTATTGGTTCAGTACGGTGTGAATATTATCTCCGCAGTTCTGATCCTATTTATCGGTAACATTATCGTTAAAGCGGTCGCAAACAGCGTAGCGAAAGTCCTACAAAAGAAAAAAATGGATAAAGCGGTTGTTGAGTTTATCCATGGCTTAGTTCGTTACCTTCTATTCGTTATTGTACTGATTGCTGCGCTAGGTCGCCTAGGTGTGCAGACAGCGTCTGTTGTTGCGGTTATTGGTGCAGCTGGCTTAGCAGTTGGTTTAGCACTTCAAGGCTCACTTTCTAACTTTGCAGCAGGTGTATTGATTGTCGCTTTCCGCCCATTTAAGTCGGGCGATTACGTTGAGATTGGTGGTGTAGCGGGTTCAGTTGAATCAATTCAGATTTTCCAAACAGTGCTAACGACGCCAGACAACAAAATGGTTGTTGTACCAAATGGCAGTGTAATCGGTAGCCCAATCACTAACTATTCACGTCATGCAACTCGCCGTATTGATCTTATGATTGGTGTTTCTTACGGTGCAGATCTGCAGAAGACTAAAGAACTGTTAACTAAGATCTGTGAATCTGATGAGCGAGTTCTTCAAGAGCCAGGTGTTCAGGTTGGTGTTCATACTCTAGCAGATTCTTCAGTGAACTTTGTTGTTCGTCCTTGGGTTAATACGGCTGATTACTGGGACGTCTACTTCGATTTGATGCAAGCCATTAAAGAAGGCTTGGATAACGAAGGTATCGAAATTCCATTCCCACAAATGGATGTTCATCTGAACAAAGTTGAAGCTTAATATCCGTTGATATGATGATTGAAAGCGAGGCTCAATTGCCTCGCTTTTTTATATTTCAAGAATAGGGTTATCGAGTGCTTGTAGGATATCCTTAAGCCGTGAGCTAGGGAGTCCAATGGTATATTCAGGTTTACCGGGTGTATAAAGTAACTCTTCTGAATCAAACAATTTACGGTCAACAATAATGGGGATGTTGTTTGGCAATCCGATAGGGCACACCGCGCCTGGCACACATCCGATTATACTGATCATTTCCTCATTACTGACAATAGAAGGTCGCTTACCCGTTAGGGCCTTTATACTCTTGCTATCCAAACGACTATCTTTGTCTGTCAATAGCAGGGCATACCCAGCCCCTTTTAACTTCAAGAATAGGCTTTTGCTATGGGTGCCAGTCCAACCGAGTTTCTTGGCGACTTCCTCATCAGTCGCGAAATCGAGAATCGGTTCATGCTGCCACTCTTGATATTCAACCGATAGCTTTTTCAATAGTGCTTTATTGAACTGGTAAATTTCTTCAAGCTTGTCCATATTCGACCTAGATATACTGATTAAGTAATTGGTTTGCCAATACAGCGGCAATGACGAACATCATAAGGGCAACGGCGATATCAATACCTTGCTTGACTCGTGATTGTGACAATATTGGTCCGAGTTTAGCTGCACTAATAGAGAGAGCGAAAAACCAAACAAGTGAGGCTAACATAGTACCGACTGCGAACGTGATGCGATCTTGCCCTTCGAATTGACCACCAATCGACCCTAGGATTACCACAGTATCAAGATAAAGGTGAGGGTTTAGAACCGTTACAGCTAGTGCGCCAAGTATCACTGCTCTTTTTCCTCGTTGCGTCTTATTGATCTCGGTTTCTTCTTTTTGTGAGTTAAAGGCACTTTTTAATGAAAGCAAGCCGTAAGCAGACAAAAACGCAATCCCACCCAAGGTCACCCACAATAATAACGTGTCATTTTGTGCGAGCACCGCTCCACCACCGAAGATGCCTAAAGAGATGAATACAATATCTAGAATGCTACATATCGTCGCGGTAGTAAGGTGATGCTGGCGTTTGATACCTTGATTTAATACATAAGCATTTTGCGCACCTATTGGGATTATCATACTGGCGCCGAGGCCAAAACCTTGCAGTAGCAGCCAAAAATTCATCGCTTAGTCTCCATTTAACTATTAATCGGGACTAAGATAAGTAAGCTAATGTTATAAGTATATTTAATAATTTTTATGCTATATAAGCATCTCTAATAATTGGGAGTAAGCGATGCGTGGTTTGGATTATCGTTGGATAGAGGCCTTAGAAGCGGTTGTGAGTTGTGGCAGCTTTGAACGAGCTGCTGAAACCTTATTTGTCTCTCAGTCCGCGGTGTCTCAACGAGTAAAGCAGTTAGAAAAGCTTTTAGCGCAACCTGCTTTGGTAAGAGAGCAACCGCCCAGACCCACTCCGATAGGACAAAAGTTGCTTGCACTCTACCAACAGGTTCAACTGCTGGAGAGTGAGTTCATTCCAGAGCTTGATGGGGATAATCTCGGTAGAGTGCAAAAAGCGGCGATTGCGATCAATGCTGACAGTTTAGCGACTTGGTTGTTGCCCGCTCTAGCACCAGTGATGAAGTCTCGCCAAGTTGAGTTGAACCTCGCCGTTTATGGTGAAGGGCGCACACTAGACAAACTAAAAAACGGTGAAGTTGTTGGTGCTTTAAGTATGGAACCTAAGGCTATGGTTGGTTGTGAAGCAACTTACTTAGGCAGAATGGATTATGTGTGTGTCGCCAGTCCACAGTTTGCTGAAACCTATTTTCCTAACGGAGTGAACCGAGAATCACTACTTAAAGCGCCCGCGGTGTCATTTGATCAGCATGATCAGTTACACAGGGATTTTCTTAAACTCCATTTTAATATTTCATCTGACTCAGTCATTCATCATCATGTCGCAAGTTCGGAAGCATTTGTAAACTTAGCCTTGATGGGATGCGCGTATTGTCTTATTCCAAAGTTACAAATCGAAACTGAGCTTTCATCAGGGAAATTAGTAGACTTGATGCCAGACTTTTTTATGAGCTTTCGAATTTACTGGCATCATTGGCAGCTTGAAACAGGGTTGTTGAGTGAGATTACACAAGCAATTATCAATCACACCAAAGACTTATTACCGAAGTAGTAGCGAAGCCAATGCAGAGGTTAATTCTTTGTCAGGACTTAACTCCACCTCTGGTCTAATTCTGACCGATATCTATGATGTAATATGTTGATTCAAAATGGTGATGAAGTATGAAAGCGTTTCCTCAAGTTTTAGCTGCGTTGTCTCTATCAGTGGTGAGTTTTACCTCATTCGCAACGAGTCCTGATTTTCCTCATCTTGTTACAACAGGATACGGAGAAGTCGTTGCGAAGCCCGATATGGCTCAATTCTCCGTCAAGGTCGTTGACTCTACAATGACTGCAGAGCAAGCGAAGCAGTCAGTCGACAGCAGTGTCACAACATTTTTAAAAGCGTTAAGCGAAGAAGGAGTGGAAAGCGAAGATATTGCTAGCTCCAATCTGTACATCACGCCTCAATATCACTATCCGAAGAAAGGTAAGCCTGAGCTGGTTGGCTATAGAGCTTCACGCAGTATCACAGTGACGGTGGATGAACTGGCGGATTTAAATCGTTATTTAGATTTAGCGCTGAACTCGGGCATTAATCAAGTTGATAACATCCAGCTTAAAGTAAAAGATCAGGCAACCTATCAACAACAAGCTCGTCTTGAAGCGATTAAAGATGCAAATAGCAAAGCAGATTCTCTCGCAAAAGGTTTTGGCAAAGAGATCAATGGTGTTTGGCGAGTTGATTACAATATGTCGGGCAGCCAGCCTGTTCTGATGAGAACCATGGCTATGGACGCTAAAACCGAATCTAATAGCTACCAAGACTCAACGATCATCATCCGTGATCGAGTTGATGTCATTTATAAGCTCGATTAACGGTTTAGACGCGTTAACCTGTAAAGAAAAATGACCACAGTAAACAGTATATGGCGTCATATACTGTTTATCCCCACTTCGGTTGAATGTTATACTGACAAGTCCTCCTTATGTGCAGAGTTGGCAATGCGTCAGAATAAAATATATCCCTATTTGATTACGACGACGCTGTTTTTCCTTTTTGTTGTTTCAGCCTACTATGCACAAAAGTACCAGCAGACTCAGCAGGAAATTGTTTCTCAAACGAGTAAACAAGCGCTTCATCAACTTGCTTACAGCGAGCGCGAATACCGCAGTGTTCGCAATCAGTTTGTCTCTGTCATCGAGTTACTTTCCCATAGCCGAAATCTCTATGAATACGTCTTAACACCATCAGAAGCGAATAAAGCGGTGGTTGAAGATGTATGGTCTTCCGTTGCTGCGAACCAAAAATGGTATACCCAAATTCGCTATTTGGACGTCACCGGTACTGAAAAAATACGCCTTAATTACCTGCATAGTGATGAACGCGTGTTTCGCTCTTCTCAGTTACAAGACAAATCTGAGCGTGATTACTTTCAGTATGCCACGTCATTAAAAGAGAATGAGATTGGCGCTTGGGGTATCGACCTTGAACAAGATTACGGTAAACACGTTGAACCTTATCGGCCGACACTGCGCTTGCTTACCCCTGTATATGTGCAAGGCGTTCGCTCTGGGTACTTGGTTCTAAATATTGATGTATGGTATTTAGCATCACGCCTTAATTTTTCTCCGAATAAACGCTTCCGACCTGAGTTGATTGGGGAAGAGGGCTATTACCTCGCGAGTGAAAATCAAAGTAAGTTGTTTGGCAACTTGATTGAAACTCGAGAGCAGTACAATTTTGCTTTGCGCCTACCAATGAGTTGGAAGGATATGCAGGAGCGAAAGTCTGGGTTCGTGCGAGAAGCTGGTGGATTGGTCGTCTTTAATCAAATAGGCCTTTCTCCGAAAAAGAAATTATATTTAGTCATCCACTTTGATGAGCAACAAATGGATGAAATTGCCTATCGCGATTTGCATGACTTGTTTCAAGAAGCAATCTTGGTGTTTTTAATTACACTTGCTTTTGTAATGCCAGCGGCCCTGCTTATCAGCCGTTACCGTCAGCGAAGTATTGAAAGTCAGTTAGCTAGAGCGGCATTAAGTGGTATGTCTGCAATGATCATTTCCGATCGCCGTCATCGAGTTATTAGGGTTAATGAGCAGTTCACCAAGCTGACGGGGCTCGATAAAGCGGAAGTTCAATCCAAAAACATTATTAAGCTTTTCTTGGGTGAAGAGCAGCTTGAGGAGACGCTTTCTATTTTTGAACAAGTTGCTCGTCATCAATTATGGGAAGGCGAGCTTGTGTTTCGCCATTTTGGTACGGGAGAACTTGTGACGACTCTTGGTCGAGTCCAGAGTGTTTTGTCTCGTTCAGGAAAAGTGAGTTATTACATCACCTCAATTGTGGATATATCTGATCGAAAACAACTTGAGGAGCGGTTACGTGTATTGAGTGAGCGAGATGCGTTAACTCAACTGTGGAACCGACGTAAATTTGAACTTAAATTGCGACATTATAGTGGTCTCATCAGGCGTTACCCTGAGATGCCTACCACATGCTTAGCGTTGTTGGACATTGACTACTTCAAGCGTATCAATGATGAATTTGGCCATGATGAAGGGGATAGGGTAATTACGGAAACGGGTCGAATGCTTGAACGTATATTGCGAGAGACCGACTTTGTTGCCCGTATCGGAGGAGAAGAGTTTGCGATAATAATGCCAAATACTTCACTGCATGAAGCACTGTTAGGGTTAGAGCGACTTAGAGTAGCAATTGATCTAGAGCCGAATATTCCAGTGACGGTGAGCATTGGTGTTACAGAGTTAACCGCCGATAATGTACGCAGTTACAAGCATGCCGATATTGCTCTATATGAGTCTAAAGCACAGGGACGTAATCGAGTGTCGAGGATTGCAAGTGAAGAAGAAGTTGCATAAAAAATCGAGCACCGAGCTCGATTTTTTATGCAAAGGTACTATTAAGCGTTAAGCGGCCGCTTCAATAACCTGCTGAATTTGTTCTTTAGTGCGATTTAAGTGAGCATCAAACTTCTCCGCGGCTTTGCTTGCATCTTTAGCAAGTACCAGTTTCATGATCATTTCATATTCATCTAAGTTAATTGCGCTATTGTCTAAGCCATTGACGACAGCGTAGTAGCGGTAGCGTTTTACTTGGTTAATGAGATCGCTAAAGAAGTTGAGCATGTTTTTAGATACTGCACCTTCAAGCAAAGCAATATGGAACTGGTGCTGGCGTTCTTCCCATTCTGTCCAATCGAAGTCTTCTTTAGAAAGTTTAATACGTGAAAGCTTATGGAATGACGTTAGTACGTCCAGCTCCCAGCTTTCATCACCAACCTCAATTGCTTGCTTGATCAGCACAGATGCGACAAATCTTAGGCTATCGTAAAGGTCAGTTAACTCGCTAACTGAGACAGGGGCAACCCAACATCCTTTTTGTGGCTCAAGGCTTACGTACTTTGTCCACGAGAGTTGTACCAAAGCTTCTCTGATAGGAGAGGCTCCAACATTGTATTTTTGCTTTAGGTCAGCAACCACAAGTTTTTGACCTGGTTGTAGTGCACCATTCAAAATATCTTGGTGGATCATTTTTGATACTTTGTCTGTTAACGTAGGGCTCGACACAATGTATTCCTCATTTGCTTCCAGCTAGTAGTTATATAAAACCAATCTCATTTTAACGGTATGCAATACCGCAGTGTTTTGTGATAATACAGCGTACCGATTAGCTGGGCAATAGAAAAATACAAAAAAAGAGGGCATAAGCCCTCTTTTATTTAATTAAGTAGAAAGTCTAATTAATTATAGAACGTGTACAGAAGCTGTGTTTGTTGTACCTGAAGCAACTAGTGCGCCAGAAACCATAACAACGATGTCGCCTTTGCTACCGAATTCAGCTTTAAGAGCGTACTCTTTACCCATTTGGTAGAACGCGTCTGTGCTTTCGATAGAGTCAACAAGAACTGGGCGAACACCTTTAGTAAGAACTAGCTGCGCTGCAGTCTTCTTGTTTGTTGTTAGAGCGATGATGCTTGCCGTTGGGAAGTACTTACGTACAGAACGTGCAGATTTACCACCTTCAGTAGCAACAATGATTAGTGGAGCAGCTAGCTTTTCAGCTGTGTCTACTGCACCTTTACATACCGCTTCAGTGATACGTAGGCGTGGGCTGTCTAGACGAGAACCTAGTTCAGCTTTTAGAGCGCCGTCAGTACGGTTAGCGATTTGAGCCATGATAGTTACCGCTTCAACTGGGTACTTACCTTTAGCCGTTTCGCCAGAAAGCATTACCGCATCAGTACCGTCCATGATTGCGTTCGCAACGTCACCCGCTTCTGCACGAGTTGGACGTGGGTTGTTGATCATAGAATCAAGCATTTGAGTTGCTGTGATAACCATCTTACGTGCACGGTTACACTTCTCGATCATCATCTTCTGAGCGAAGATTACTTCTTCAGCTGGGATTTCAACACCTAGGTCACCACGAGCAACCATGATGCCGTCAGAAAGCTCAAGAATCTCGTCGAAGTTATCAACACCTTCTTGGTTCTCAATCTTAGAGATGATGTGGATGTCGCTGCCGCCGTTCGCGTCTAGGATCTCACGGATTTCTTTAACATCAGATGCTTTACGGATGAAAGAAGCTGCAACGAAGTCAACGCCTTGCTCACAACCAAACTTAAGGTCGTTCTTATCTTTTTCAGATAGAGCTGGAAGTTGAACAGAAACGCCAGGAAGGTTAACACCTTTGTTTTCGCCTAGTGCACCGTTGTTAAGAACTTTACACTTAACTTCAGTTTCAGTTGTAGCGATAACTTCCATTTCGATTAGGCCGTCATCTACTAGGATAGTGTTGCCAACGTTTAGGTCAGCAGCGAAACCAGCGTAAGTTACCGCAACAGTTTCTTTGTTACCTACTACTGAAGTATCAGTAGTGAAAGTGAACTCTTGACCAGCTACTAGATCTACGTCGTTGCCGCCTTCTAGCTTGATAGTACGGATCTCTGGGCCTTTAGTATCAAGAAGGATAGCTAGTTGCTTACCTACTTTGTCCATTACTTCGCGGAAGTTCGCAATACGAGTGCCGTGCTCTTCATAGTCACCGTGAGAGAAGTTCAGGCGCATTACGTTCATGCCTGCATTTACTAGTTCAGTTAGCTTCTCTACAGATTCAGTTTTAGGGCCAATCGTACATACGATTTTGGTCTTTTTCATGGAAGATACTCTCCGGTCGATATAGTTACAATTTGAAAGTCGGTTATTGGTCTGAAGCCAGAGCTATTTTTAGGCATTTTGTGCCTGCCAACTCGTAAAAATAGCCAGTTGTGTTGTCTGCTCCAGAACTGAAAGTCTTTCATAAGTTTAGTCATTTTATGACCAACTTATTGAGATTTAATGCCGTATTTGTGTGACAAAACTAGGATATATGGTCTAGGTTGCAAAAAAATAACGGTCAATTCTGTAATTTTTTTTCTTTTCGGTTGCGAATTCTACCACCGAATCATTTCAATATCACTGCTTAAGATTTGTCTTAGGACAAGGTTTTAGCGCTATTTATTAATTTTTTGGATCGAAATAAATGGACTTAAAAGTTTCGACTTGACTATAATTGCTTTCAGTTCGAAACTAAAAGGTATCAATTAAATGTCGAAACGAAACACTCAGCTAAGAAGACATGCGATTTCTAACTTGGTAAATGAAAAAGGGGAGATCAGTGTTGAAGCGCTCTCTGTTCAATTTGAAACCTCAGAAGTCACAATCAGAAAGGATCTGGCATCGCTAGAAAAAAATGGTCAATTACTTCGTCGCTACGGTGGAGCAATCGCGCTCCCTAAAGAAGTCGTGAATGACGAAATGAGTGAGAATGTTTCGATTCGAAAGAATGAATTGGCTCAAGCGGCGGCCAAGTTGATTCGAGAGCATAACCGTATCGTTATTGATAGTGGCAGTACAACAGGCGCATTGATCAAACAGCTTGATGGTATGAATGGTCTGGTTGTGATGACTAACTCTTTGAATGTAGCAAACGCTCTTAATGAGTTAGAGAGTGAGCCTACATTATTAATGACTGGCGGAACATGGGATGCACATTCCGAATCATTTCAAGGCCAAGTGGCTGAGTCTGTGCTTCGTTCTTATGACTTTGACCAATTATTCATCGGTGCTGATGGGGTTGACCTTGATCGCGGTACAACAACATTTAACGAGCTTGTTGGGCTCAGTAAAGTCATGGCAGACGTTTCACGAGAAGTGATCGTTATGGTGGAGTCAGAGAAAATCGGCCGAAAAATACCTAACCTTGAGCTCGCGTGGGATGCTATCGACATATTAATTACAAACAAAGACTTAGAGCCTGAGTACAAACAAAAAATCGAATCTCATGGCATAAAAGTGATTTGTGCATAAATAGATCTAAACTTTTAATACTTCCTCAATTGGCCTTTGCTTGCTGCCAATTAGAACAATAACTCTGGAGTGAAACATGTGTGGAATAGTTGGTGCGGTAGCACAACGTGATGTTGCAGAAATTCTTGTAGAAGGCTTACGTCGTCTTGAATATCGTGGTTACGACTCAGCTGGTGTCGCGGTAGTCGATAGTGAATCTAACCTGACCCGAGTTCGCCGCCTAGGCAAAGTTAAAGAGCTTGCGGATGCGGTTGAAAAAGAGAACGTTGTTGGTGGCACGGGGATTGCGCACACTCGCTGGGCAACGCACGGTGAGCCATCAGAAGTGAATGCTCACCCACACATATCAGGCGATATCGCGGTTGTACACAATGGCATCATCGAAAACTATGAAGAGCTGCGTGAAACGTTGAAAGAGCGTGGCTACGTTTTTGAATCTCAGACCGATACGGAAGTGATCGCTCACTTGGTGGAGTGGGAGCGTCGCACGTCAGACTCACTACTTGAGGCATTGCAAAAAACAGCGAAACAACTAGAAGGCGCTTATGGCACGGTTGTTGTTGATCGTAAAGATCCTTCTCGAGTTGTTGTTGCTCGCTCTGGTAGCCCTATTGTGATTGGCTTTGGTGTTGGCGAAAATTTCCTAGCATCTGACCAACTTGCTCTTCTTAATGTCACACGTCGCTTTATGTATTTGGAAGAAGGTGATGTGGCTGAAATTACTCGCCGTGAA
Source organism: Vibrio sp. TBV020 (assembly GCF_046056895.1). NCBI lineage: Bacteria > Pseudomonadati > Pseudomonadota > Gammaproteobacteria > Vibrionales > Vibrionaceae > Vibrio > Vibrio sp. TBV020. Next base: position 576,489 of record NZ_JBEEAQ010000003.1, read on the forward strand.
GTATCAGTGTTTGATTTGTCTGGTGAGCGTGTTGAACGCGAAATTATCGAGTCAAATGCTGAACATGATGCGGGTGATAAGGGCAAGTACCGCCACTTTATGCAAAAAGAAATCTACGAGCAGCCAACAGCGTTGATTAACACAATGGAAGGTCGTATCACGGGTGACTCAGTTGTTACTGAAGCGATTGGTGTTAACGCAGCAGATATTCTTAATAAAGTAGAGCATGTACAAATTGTGGCTTGTGGTACCTCTTACAATGCAGGTATGACGGCGCGCTATTGGTTTGAAGACATTGCAGGCGTTAGCTGTGATGTTGAAATTGCGTCTGAGTTCCGTTACCGCAAGTTTGTGACTCGTCCAAATAGCTTACTGATTACGTTATCTCAGTCAGGAGAAACGGCAGATACACTTGCAGCGCTTCGCTTGGCTAAAGAGAAAGGCTACATGGCTGCGATGACTATCTGTAACGTAGCGGGTTCTTCTCTTGTTCGTGAGTCAGACTTTGCATTCATGACACGTGCTGGCGTAGAAATTGGGGTTGCTTCAACAAAAGCTTTCACCACCCAACTGTCTGCTCTTCTAATGCTGGTGACTGCACTTGGTAAACAGCAAAATCGTATCACTAAAGAGAAAGAAAAAGAGATTGTAGAGGCACTTCATGCCTTGCCGAAACAGATTAATGCGGCGCTTTCTTTTGAAAAAGAGATTGAAGATCTCGCACCAGATTTTGCGGATAAACATCATACGCTATTCTTAGGTCGTGGTGAGTTTTACCCAATAGCAATGGAAGCGTCTCTAAAACTGAAAGAGATCTCTTATATTCATGCGGAAGCTTATGCAGCGGGTGAACTTAAGCATGGCCCATTGGCGTTGATTGATGCAGATATGCCAGTTGTCGTTGTTGCACCAAGCAATGAGCTGTTAGAGAAGCTGAAATCGAATGTTGAGGAAGTACGTGCTCGTGGTGGTTTGCTTTACGTGTTCGCTGATGAGGATGCAGGCTTTGAAGCTGATGAGACAATGAAGATCATTACAATGCCGCATGTGAGCGAGATTACCGCCCCAATTTACTACACCATTCCAATGCAGCTGCTTTCTTACTACGTTGCGCTGATTAAAGGAACGGATGTCGACCAACCACGTAACCTAGCTAAGGCTGTCACGGTAGAGTAGGTTTTATTTTCGTAATAAAAGGCCCTCTCAGAACATTCTGTGGGGGCTTTTTTGTATGTATCTACTTCTGCGCTCCATTAAGGTGTAGCAATGCTAGCTAATGACATATAGCAGCTTTATCAATACGCTTAGGCTTTTATTCACTTAATTTCTGATCTAGATTTATTGTTTCTCGGCTACGAGGAATGACATCCTATTTGCGTATGGTACATTTCTCACCCGTAAGCTAACGAATTCGTCTATGAGGTCTCCATGCTATCCCCACAATCAAAAGTAAAAGTCCAAGGCGCGGGACGATTCCTATCCAATATGGTCATGCCAAATATCGGTGCTTTTATTGCTTGGGGGTTAATCTCCGCACTATTTATTCCTACGGGGTGGATGCCTAATGAGCAGCTAGCGTCGTTAAGCGCGCCGATGATCACCTATTTGATTCCAATCCTAATCGGTTTCAGTGGTGGGCGTTTAGTCGCAGGAGAGCGTGGAGCTGTTGTAGGTGCAGTGACCACAATGGGCTTGATTGCAGGCTCTGAAATTCCAATGCTAATGGGGGCGATGATTGCAGGGCCATTAAGCGGTTTTGTCATTAAAAAGTTCGATGCTCTCATTGCAGGACATGTAAAAAGTGGCTTTGAGATGCTGGTGAACAATTTCTCCGCCGGTATTATCGGCATGCTGGGGGCCATCCTCTCTTTATATTTTGTTGGGCCTGCGGTTTCAGTTGTATCAGCGGCGATTGCTAGCGGTATTGAAACCTTGATTGAGTCAGATACTCTGATCTTGGTTTCAATTCTCGTTGAACCAGCCAAAATCTTATTTTTGAACAATGCGATTAATCACGGCATCTTCTCTCCTTTGGGCATTCAGCAGGTTCAAGAAGTTGGTCAATCCGTTTTCTTCTTGATTGAATCTAACCCAGGACCAGGTTTAGGGATTTTACTTGCGTATATCGTGACGAGCCGAGGTCGAGTACAACAGACTGCAGCTGGAGCGACAGTTATCCATCTCTTTGGTGGCATTCAAGAAGTTTACTTTCCTTATGTATTGATGAATCCGCGTTTAATTATTGCACTCATCGCTGGGGGAATGTCTGGGATCTACGTACTCGGATTATTTGAAGCTGGGCTATTTTCGCCGGCTTCACCTGGTTCGATCATTGCTATTTTATTGATGACGCCGAAAAGCTCGCTAATTGGTGTGGTTGCATCTGTCCTAGTTTCTACCGTTGTCTCTTTTTCAATTGCGACTTTGTTACTAAGAAACAAACAAAACAATCAGCAGCCTGAGGACTCAACAGAGAACGCGGCTTCTGAAGCTTCAGTTCCCACGCAAGTGACTCCGTTAGAACAGATGCAAATTACCCCGCAACATGTTTGTCTCGATATATCAGCTTTGAGCAGTAAAGAGGTCATTACTCAGCTCGGCAACAAGTTGGTTGAACTAGGACATGTTGAGCCTGAATACATCGAAGAGATGCATAAACGTGAAACCTTATTGTCGACCTATTTAGGAAACTCGATTGCACTGCCCCATGGCATGATTGGTGGCAAACAGTATGTTAAGAAGGATGGCGTCGTTTTTGGTCAGATCCCTGCCGGTATTAAGTGGGGAAGCGAACCTGATGATGTCGCTAAGATTGTCGTTGCGATTGCGGCGAAAGGAGAGCGCCATATTCAGATCTTATCCTCAATTAGCTCGACTTTAGATAATAAAGACACCCTTGAACGTTTAAGTGTGACTACGAATGTTGAAGAAGTTGTGATGCTACTTAATGGTAAGGCGAGCTAATGTCTTCCACGTTAATGAAAGAAGCCATTTATATACCCAATGAGTCAGATTTACTAGAGGTAATTTCACAAGCTGATACGCCTAGTGCTGTGATCAGTGCTGCGTATCATGCGCTAGATGACGCTATTGGCTCGGTAATGCAAACCTTGCTCTCACAAAATGAACAAGGGGTGAATTACATCGTGGCACCACTTATGACTAATAAAGGACCGTTGGGTGACATCAAGGTGCGAGCCGGTTTGTTGCTTGGACTAGGGGTCATCCATCGAGATGTATATGCTGATCTTGAAGCGTTCTTACGTTTAAAAGAGTATTTTGAGGATGCAAGCAAACCGGTATCTTTCACGGACCTTTACGTTTTGACTGAACTGCGCAGTGTTGAACTGATCAAGCGAACAATGCCGATAGAATACGATCCGAGTATGATTTCAGGCCTTTCTGATACCATGATGAGAATGTTTGTCACACGACATAATCAGAAAGTGACCTCTACGATAGTACTCGCGATAACCGAATTAGTAGCGGCGCTTCGTCGTGGTATTTAACTAGTGATCTCGCTGCTTCAATATTAAATAGAGAGCCACCGAGTGCTCTCTTCTTCTTGGCCACCTATTTCTACTATTCACCTATTCTAATCGAGTAAAAATTCCATACGTTTGAACGGTATGATTACTTACATGTGATGTTTATCTGACATCTTCAGTGCCTCTCTACTTATTGCAAACCATTCTTCTCTTTTTATTTAGCTATTTTTCTTTTTTCAGAGCATCTGACGTCATATCTTGATTTTGTAATTTTATTACATTTGTTGTTTTTTGGATGATATGCAACCTGTTCTAGGTGGTTTTTGGGTGATATTTGAGCTGTTTTTTGTCATTAAAATTTGCAACTTTTATTAAATGTGATTTTGATCACTAACTATTTGAGGTATTCGTTGGTGTTAGGTGTGATCTTTATCACTCTGAAATGATACTTATTATCTTTTATTGGCCTGTGTAATTTTAGGACTATGTAAAAATGTGATTGTAATCACCCTGCTGTTGCTGCTTGTTTTTTGTTGGTGTGATTTGTATCACTAAATTCACCTGTGTGATGAGATTTTAGATTCTTGTGTTAAGTTTCTCTCAACTTTTACGGACACATTTTCGACCATTTGGTCATCCAATAAATTACTGAGGTCACCCTTATGTTATCTCCAGAAGCAAAGATTAAGGTTCAAAACTTTGGTCGTTTCTTATCCAATATGGTAATGCCAAACATCGGCGCATTCATTGCGTGGGGTTTCATTACAGCACTATTCATCCCAACTGGTTGGTTACCTAACGAAACGCTAGCGTCCATGGTTGGACCTATGATTACTTACTTGCTACCGCTACTTATCGGTTATACCGGTGGTAAAATGGTGGGCGGTGACCGCGGTGCGGTAGTAGGTGCTATTACCACTATGGGCGTTATCGTTGGTACTGATATCCCAATGTTTATGGGTGCGATGATTGTTGGTCCTTTAGGTGGTATCGCAATCAAGAAATTTGATGAAGCAATTCACGGTAAAGTGAAGAGCGGCTTTGAGATGCTGGTTAACAACTTCTCTGCCGGCATCATCGGTATGATCTGTGCGATTATCGCGTTCCTAGCAATCGGCCCGGCAGTAAAAGTACTTTCTAGCGGTTTAGCGGCTGGTGTGAACACTATGGTTGAAGCAGGTCTTCTTCCGTTAGCGTCAATTTTCGTAGAACCTGCGAAAATCCTGTTCCTAAACAACGCTATCAACCACGGTATCTTCTCACCTCTTGGTATTCAGCAGTCAGAAGAGATCGGTCGTTCAATCTTCTTCCTAATCGAAGCGAACCCAGGTCCTGGTCTAGGTCTACTACTTGCTTACATGGTGTTTGGTAAAGGTAGTGCGAAGCAGTCTGCGGCTGGTGCTTCTATCATCCACTTCCTAGGTGGTATCCACGAAATTTACTTCCCTTACGTATTGATGAACCCACGTCTAATCCTAGCGGTAATCGCAGGTGGTATGGCTGGCGTATTCACTAACGTAATGTTCAGCTCTGGTCTAATTTCTCCAGCTTCTCCTGGTTCTATCTTTGCGATTTTACTGATGACGCCAAAAGGTGCTTACGTTGGTGTTGTGCTTTCAGTACTTGCGGCAACAGCAGTATCGTTCGTAGTAGCGTCAATCCTACTTAAAACGACAGCTCAAGATGACGAAGAAGACTCGCTAGAAAAAGCTTCTGCACAAATGAAAGGCATGAAAGCGTCTTCTAAAGGTGCAACAACAGGTGCAGACATCAACCTAGCAGACGTGAAAGCAGTATACGTAGCATGTGATGCAGGTATGGGTTCAAGCGCGATGGGTGCTGGCCTACTACGTAAGAAAGTCGACGCCGCTGGCCTAGACATTACGGTAACGAACTATGCAATCAACAACCTTCCAGCAGACTCGAAAATTGTTATTACGCATAAAGACTTAACAGACCGTGCACGTAAAACGATCCCTAGTGCAATGCATATGTCTCTAAGTAACTTCTTAGATGGTGCGGTGTACGACAAGCTTGTCGCTGAGCTAGTTGAGGCACAGAAAGGTGATGTAAAAAAGTCTGAAGCGCCAGTAGCTGTTGTAGAGGAAGAGAAAGAAGAAGGTCTCACTCTAACTGCTGACGCTGTATTCCTAGGTCTAAAAGCGGACAACAAGAAAGAAGCGATTAAGTTTGCGGGTGAGCAACTGGTTAAGCTTGGCAACGTAGCGCCTGAATATGTTGAAGGTATGTTTGCTCGTGAAGAACTAGTGTCTACCTACTTAGGTGAATCAATCGCAGTACCACACGGCACGATTGAAGCTAAACAACACGTACAGAAAACCGGCATTGTGTTCTGTCAGTACCCAGAAGGTATCCAATGGGGTGAAGACGAAGATGATATCGCCAAAATGGTAATTGGTATTGCCGCTCAAGGTGATGAGCACAACATGGTACTGATGGCTATTACTAATTCACTTGATGACGAAGAAGCAGTGGAACGCTTACAGAGCACAACTAATCCAGTAGATGTTCTGAAGATTCTAAACGGGTAACAAGAAGCTCTAGTCAAGCTCCTGAGTGAACGAGGCCAGTCCCCCTCTGGCCTCTTTTTTCAGTCTAGATAGCTTACGGTTTAGAAGGCAGTTGTTAAATCGTTACCTATATAGATTACATAGTTAAAAGGTCTACAAATTATGAAAGCGTTACATTTTGGTGCAGGTAATATCGGTCGTGGTTTCATTGGTAAACTACTAGCAGATGCAGGTCTTGAAGTGACTTTTGCGGATGTAAACGAGACGGTTGTCAACGCCCTAATTGAGCGTAAAGAATACCCAGTTAAAATTGTTGGTGAAGAATGCGTAGTTGAAATCGTCAAAAACGTAACAGCTGTAAATTCAGCAACAGACGCGGTTATCGATAGTATTGCTGAAGCTGATTTAATTACCACAGCAGTTGGCCCAACGGTTTTAAGAATCATTTCTAAGTCTATTGCCCAAGGTATTGAGAAGCGTGCAGAAACAGGCAACACAACACCAATGAACATCATCGCGGCTGAGAACATGGTTCGTGGTACAAGCCAGCTTAAAGTTGCGGTACTTGAGCACCTTTCTGATGAGATGAAGGTATTTGCAGAAGAGAATGTAGGTTTTGTTGATTCAGCGGTTGATCGTATCGTACCACCGGCAGAAGCGGGCGAGACTGATCCTCTAGCGGTAACAGTGGAAACATTCAGCGAGTGGATTGTCGATCAAACCCAATTCAAAGGTGAGATTCCAAACATCCCAGGCATGGAATGCACCGACAACTTAATGGCATTCGTTGAGCGTAAGCTATTTACATTAAATACTGGCCACCTGGTAACGGCTTACTTCGGTGTGCTTGCTGGTCACGAAACGGTGAAAGACGCCATTGAAGATGAAAAGATTCACGCGCAAGTAAAAGCGACAATGGAAGAGAGTGGTGCGGTTCTTATCAAGCGTTACGGCTTTGACCCACAAGCTCACGCGGCATACATCCAGAAGATTCTAGATCGTTTTGCCAACCCATACTTACGTGACGAAGTGGATCGCGTGGGCCGTCAGCCAATTCGTAAGCTGAGCCCGCAAGATCGTCTGGTTAAACCATTAAATGGGACTCTTGAATACGATCTGCCTAACAAGCACTTAGTAGAAGGTATTGCTGCTGCATTCCATTACAAAAATGAAGATGACCCGCAAGCGGTTGAACTTCAAGCGATGTTCGAAGAAAAAGGGTTTGCTGAGACATTGGCGCACTATTCGGAGCTGAACAAAAACTCAGAAGTTGTTAAACTAGCAGAAGAAGCTTATAAAGCATTGAAATGATAAACCATCAAAGTGCCGCTCTAGCGGCACTTTCTCCTTTTGTTAGAGCCATGCCAATACACTCAAACCAAGAATCGGAATTATTAGAAGAACTTGCGGAATCCGCCAATGCCGCGGAATGCTTGCTGTGTGCTTTTGATGTGTTGGAAGATATGCTGGATGCATTGCTAAAGAACATCTTTCATAAAGACGATTACGCGGTGAAATTTGTTGTCGATCCATTACTGACCAATGATGGCCCTCTGGGAGAAATTCTAGTCCGTACTAAGTTGTTACTCGGCCTAGGGGTGATCAGTAAAGAGGTCTACGACGATATCGAAATCTTTGTAACCTTAAAAGAGTGGGTGAAAGTCCAAGAGGGGCAGATCGACTTTTGGGATAAAGATATTGTCTTTGAGTTGAATAAAGTGAATGCGATACAAAAGAATATGCCTGTCGATTACTCGCCTGAGTTAATTGAAGGGATGTCTGAAGATATGCAAAAGATGTTTTTGGAACGCCACTTTCAAAAGGTGCGCTCCACTATCGTGCTGGCTGTTAATGATATCCATCAGCAGTTGTCGCGAGACAATGCATTGACATCATAACGATTGTTTTCTTTTTTAGCCTAGTTTTGCTTCGATCTTCACTTGCCATGCTTCACATTCAGTAAGCAAGTTGCGTAAAAAATCCTCCGGATTAGCTATTTTCTCGCTTCCTTTAATATCTGCTTCTGTTACTTGCCAAAACTGATGAGTGATCAGGTTTCTTTTGTAAATAAAATCCGACAGTTCGCTCGCCGTCAAAGGCATTTGTTCTGAGCATGTTTCTTCAAGGGTTGAAAGTACAGGTTTAAGCTCTTTCATTGTGCCTTGTAGAAACTGATCGCTAGTCTTGTTTGCCAACGGTTTTACTTCACTAGACAGGTGCGTTTTGCAAATCGGTTGGATAACTCGATAAAGTAAGAAGTCGACTTTCTGCGTCGCGATTAATGCAGCACCCAGTAAAGAAAATCGCTCATTGCTGTGAGTGTCGGTCAATAGTTTCATGTGTTGAACCTCATGGTTTATCGATTAGATGAAGTAGGGGTTATTACGCAAACTTAGTCAGCACATCTTCGGTGGTGATTCTTGATGTATCAAAAATAATGTAATCACCTTTCACCGCTTTCAAGCATTGGAGATTGCCTTTAAAACCAATTCTTGCCAATTTCTCCAGCAATAGCTTATCCGCCTGTTCATAAACCACATTTAGAAATGGTAGCTGACTTGAATGAACTAAGCCTTCAGCGTTAAAGGTCTCCATCGCGTCGGATAGATGGTCAGTATCAGTAAATTCAATGATTTCCGCGATTTCGTTCAACAACATATTATTTCCGTACTCGTTGTATGGTGAGGGCCAAATCTTACTACTTTTTGCCTAAGTGGATCGAGGTTGCGTGACTAAAATCGTGTCGTGGCAGAGATGTTTAAGCAAAAATAAACGGCGTATAAAAAAACCACTCCTTTAAAGAAGTGGTTTTCATCAATCGTGAATATTCAAAGATTATAGGTCTTGAATGTTTTCCGCTTCTAGCTCTTGGAAGTAACGAAGTGTTTTCACTTTTAGCTCTTGCTGTGCTGGCTCGTCAGCAACAATGATTGCTTTCGGGTGCATTTGCAGCGCAGTTACTGTCCACATGTGGTTGATGCTACCTTCGATAGCCACTTGTAGTGCTTGAGCTTTGTTATGACCTGTAGTCAGGATCATTACTTCTTCTGCGTCTAGTAGAGTTGCAACACCGATAGTTAGTGCGTATTTAGGCACTTGGTTGATGTCGTTGTCGAAGAAGCGAGAGTTAGCGATACGAGTCTCTTCAGTTAGAGTCTTGATACGAGTACGAGATGCTAGCGAAGAACCTGGTTCGTTGAATGCGATGTGACCGTCGATGCCGATACCGCCCATGAATAGGTTGATCTTACCGAAAGAGCGGATTTTTTCTTCGTATGCTGCACAGTGAGCATCGATGTCGTCTGCTAGACCGTCAAGGAGGTTAACGTTCTCATCTTGGATATCAACGTGGTTGAAGAAGTTGTTGTACATGAAAGAACGGTATGACTCTGGGTGATTCGGGTCGATACCAACGTACTCATCCATGTTGAATGTTACTACGTGTTTAAAGCTAACTTCACCTGCTTTGTATAGCTCGATAAGTGCTTTGTAAGTTGTTAGAGGTGTACCACCAGTTGGTAGACCAAGAACAAATGGACGATCTGCCGTTGGGTTGAACGCGTTGATCTTGTTTGCAATGTGACGAGCTGCCCATTTACCAACTTGCGCAGCGTTATTTAGAGGAATCAGTCTCATTTGTCTTTCCTATAGAAAATTGTCAGATGTAATGCTTAATTTGCATTGTAAAATAAGAGTGGGTTTTAAGCTAGTATTTTTGCGAGAGAGGTGAGCTTTTTCTCTTATTTTAGATCAAATAATGTGCATTTATTTGGCAGAGAATAAATAAATGGTGGCTTTTTTTCTTTTATGAGAAAAGCGCACGCAGAGTTTCATCTGCGTGCTTAAGGGGTTACTTGTTGGTGTCTAAGTAAGCTTTTGAGGAAATGTCGGTCCAAGCGCGAACTTTAGCTAAGTACTGCTTTTGCGATTCGATGATTTCTTTCGCTAGCGCGTCTTTTGTGGCTTGTTCGGCCAATAGCTCATTCGTCGCAGTCTGCATTGCTTCAAGTACAGCTGGTGGGAAATCACGAACCTTGATGTCTGGGTATTCAGCACTCATGGTCGCCCAACTGTTAGCGTTAGCGTCGACAGCTTGAGTGTACATATCAAAGGCTGAGACGCGGAAAGCTGTTTCTAAAATGGTTTGTAGATCTTTAGGTAGCTTATCCCAAGTCTTCTTATTTACTAGGAACTGTGTCTCTGAACCTGGTTCGTGCCATGCCGTGTAGTAATAAGGTGCGATTTTTTGAAAGCCCATACGTAGGTCAAAAGCCGGTCCTACCCATTCTAGTGCGTCAATTGTGCCACGCTCTAGAGAGGTGTAGAGCTCTCCTGGTGCAATGTTGGTTGGCTTTGCGCCAACTCTTGCCATTACTTCCCCTGCAAATCCAGGAATACGAATTTTAAGACCTTGTAAGTCATCGATTGAGTTGATCTCTTTCTTAAACCAACCGCCCATCTGAATATCGGAATTACCACCAGGGAAAGAAAGGAGGTTATGTGGCGCATACACTTTTTCCATTAACTCCATGCCACCACCACGGTAGAACCATGCGTACTGCTCCGTTGAGATCATACCAAATGGCATAGAAGAGAAATAAAGTGTGTTTGGCACTTTACCTTTCCAGTAGTAAGAACTTGAGTGGCCAAGATCGTATTGGCCTGACTTCACCATATCGAAAATACCAAGAGGTGCTTTGTGTTTATTAGCAGAGTCGATACGAATCTTGAGCCTGCCGTTAGACATCTCTTCGGCTAGTTGAGCCATGTTTTTGGTTGCATCACCAAGAATGGGTGTATTTGGTCCCCATGTCTCTGCTAGCTTGAGACGATAAACTTTATCAGCAGCTAAGGTATGGAAAGAAGTGAGAGCAAGAGAGAGGGTAAGTCCTCCAACAAAAAGAGTACGCAATGGCGATTTGATTGACAGCATGACTAAATGACTTCCTTTTCTTTATGGTCGTTATGTCTGCCTAGCTTTTATCCAGTTCAACTTCTGGTCAATATGATTTTATGTTCGTTATAGATTTGTGAGTGAACATAAATTCTAACTCATTCTTTTCTATTAGGAGATAACACTGCTCTTTCAGTAATAGTAAACCTATCTACAAGATGGGCTGAAAAGCAACAGAAGAATATCTTGATAAGAAAAGTGCTGCATAGCTCACGTAGAGTGGTGCATGTCCGTCGCTAGAATTGTTTGAGTCGTGTAATGGTTATGTCGGTAGCAAAGATAGGTATAGGTCAGAATGAAGATCAATAATGATCAATAGATTTGGCGATGCGAGTAAGATACGTGAAAGCTAATAGCGATGTAATAATGATTATTTGATTAATCTAAAAAATATATCACTCACAAAATATACTAATTTCATATCTAAACTAAAGTTTCATTGCTAGCTTTAATAGTGCGGGTAAGGCAATTGAACCTAGATGGGCGTCAGACTCACAGGAAATAGCCAGCCAACTTACCTTCGTACTTGCTGATCTGGAATGCCTCGCCTTAAGAGGCAAAACGGGAACCTGAGGTTCCCGTTGTTGTATGCATTATATAAGTGGACGTAAAGGCCAAAAGCATTACTCAGGCGGAGTGCGTACTCTTAGAATCAACTAGTGCGGTGTACTGACATATGTGCAAGCGTCACCAGAGCTTGTTTATATTCAGACTCTTCCAATACACTTAGCTCTGCAATGGCTTTATCCGCTTCTTGGTAAGCTTTTTGGCGGGTATATTCTAAAGAGCCGGTCTGTTCCATTGCTTCAAGGATATCGTTTAAGCGCTCCATTCCGTTGGCTTTCTCTATCGCTTCACGAATCATTGCAGTTTGTTCGGGTGTACCATTTCTCATTGCATAAAGAAGAGGGAGGGTTGGTTTTCCTTCCGCTAAGTCATCACCGACGTTTTTACCCATCTCGTCACCATCTGACGTGTAATCCATCACGTCATCAATAAGCTGGAATGCAGTACCTAGGTATTTGCCGTAGTTTTGCAGAGCCACTTCAACTTCTTCAGGCGCATCATTGAGAATCGCGCCGATTTGCGTTGCGGCTTCAAAAAGGCGGGCAGTCTTAGAGTAGATCACCTGCATGTAACTTTCTTCTGTGGTGTCAGGATCGTTACAGTTCATTAATTGTTGAACTTCGCCTTCTGCAATTACGTTTACGGCATCACTCATTAGCTTAAGGATCTTCAAAGATCCTAGCTCTGTCATCATTTGGAATGAACGAGTGTAAATGAAGTCACCGACAAGAACGCTTGCTGCATTACCAAACGCTGCATTTGCTGTTGCTTTGCCTCGACGCATATCAGATTCATCGACAACATCATCATGCAAAAGTGTTGCAGTATGGATGAATTCAATAAAGGCTGCAGAAGTGGTGTGTGCGTCGCCTTGATAACCTAACGCTCTTGCAGACAAAACGGCTAATAAAGGACGTATGCGTTTACCACCACCGCTTACGATGTAGAAACCCAGTTGATTGATTAAAGAGACATCAGAGTTGAGTTGTGCGTGAATTGTTTCATTCACTTTTGCCATGTCATCGGCGGTGAGTGCTTGGATAGCTTTAAAATCCATTGTAAATCCGGCTGAAGTTAGAACTTGTAAGGTATTCTTATCGAGTTTATTTGCTGAATAATACACTAAAAAACGTTGATTAATACATGCTTAACGGGCATGATCTCGGCACTTTTCATTGGCGATTAGCTTTTCGCCAATTTTTTCAAAATATGGCTTGTCATAGGTGCGACCTTTCTGTAGAATCTGCGCCCTATTGATGATTAGTTTAGCGCACACCCTTGATGCTCAAATAGCATACGGCTGTGCGGAAAAAGCGGAGTAAGATATGTACGCTGTTTTCCAATCTGGTGGTAAACAACACCGTGTAAGCGAAGGTCAAACTCTTCGTTTAGAGAAATTAGACGTTGAAACTGGTGCAACTGTTGAATTTGATAAAGTTCTTCTTGTTGCTAACGGTGAAGACATTAAAGTTGGTGCTCCTCTTGTAGAGGGCGGCAAAGTAGTTGCAGAAGTTGTACAACACGGTCGTGGCGATAAAGTTAAAATCGTTAAATTCCGTCGTCGTAAGCATTCTCGCAAACAAGCTGGTCACCGTCAGTGGTTCACGGAAGTGAAAATCACTGGTATCAACGCTTAATCGATTAGGAGAGTTTAACAATGGCACACAAAAAAGCTGGTGGTTCTACTCGTAACGGCCGCGATTCAGAAAGCAAACGTCTAGGTGTTAAGCGTTTCGGTGGTGAGTCTGTTCTTGCAGGTAACATCATTGTTCGTCAACGTGGTACTAAGTTCCACGCTGGTACTAACGTTGGTATCGGTAAAGACCACACTCTTTTCGCTCTTACTGAAGGTAAAGTGAAATTCGAAGTGAAAGGTCCTAAAAACCGTAAATTCGTTAGCATCGAAGCTGAGTAATTAAACCTAGTTTAATTATTTATTAGCTTTCAAGCTGAATTCAAAAGCCCTGCCGATTCGGCGGGGTTTTTTATTTATGGTAACTTTGAGTTTACCAATACGGTGGAACCAATACTAAGGCACTCTGTAAAGAGTCCCTTCATATTTGTTCCAGTAGCAGAGCAGTGAAGATCTCGGGTGATCAGTCTGAAACTGGAATCTGCTAGAATTTATATCATTCACTTTCCCTAATTAGATAGGGCTAGCTGAGATGATATTTGCAACGCAGCTATGTATATAGCACAAGGGCGGAGTAAGAGATGAAATTCGTTGATGAAGCGGTAGTAAAAGTTCAAGCCGGTGATGGCGGTAACGGTGTAGTGAGTTTCTGGCGTGAGAAATTCGTTGCTAAAGGTGGCCCGGATGGTGGCGACGGCGGTGATGGCGGTGATGTTTACATCCAAGCTGACGAAAACCTTAACACGCTAATTGATTACCGCTTCCAGCGCTTCTATGAAGCGGAACGTGGTGAAAATGGTCGTGGTGGTAACTGTACCGGTAAGCGTGGTAAAGACAAAGTTCTTCGCGTACCAGTAGGTACTCGCGCTGTTGATATCCATACTAATGAGATCGTTGCTGAAGTTGCAGAGCATGGCAAAAAAGTCATGGTAGCAAAAGGTGGCTGGCATGGTCTGGGTAACACTCGTTTTAAATCTTCAGTTAACCGTGCACCGCGTCAAAAGACACTAGGTACGAAAGGTGAAATCCGTGAAGTTCGTTTAGAGCTACTACTACTTGCTGATGTAGGTATGCTTGGTCTACCAAATGCGGGTAAATCAACCTTTATTCGTGCGGTATCGGCAGCGAAGCCAAAAGTGGCAGATTATCCGTTTACTACATTGATCCCAAGCTTGGGTGTAGTGAGTGTCGTTCCTGAGAAGAGCTTCGTTGTTGCGGATATTCCTGGTCTGATTGAAGGCGCAGCAGATGGCGCAGGTCTTGGTATTCGTTTCTTGAAACACCTTGAGCGTTGTCGAGTTCTACTGCATATGATCGATATCATGCCAATTGATCAAACAGATCCAGTTGAAAATGCACTAACGATCATTGATGAGCTTGAGCAATACAGCGAGAAACTGGCGGGCAAACCTCGTTGGTTAATTTTCAACAAAGTTGATCTAATGCCTGAGGAAGAAGCGGATGAAGTGATCCAAAACATTCTAGACGCTCTAGGTTGGGAAGAGGATTACTACAAGATTTCTGCTGTAAACCGCGATGGCACTAAAGAGCTTTGTTACAAACTGGCTGACTTTATGGAAAACCTACCACGCGAAGAAGAGGAGATCTCTGAAGAAGAGAAAGTCGACTTCATGTGGGATGACTACCACAAAGATGCTATCGCAGGTAAAGATGTTATCACTGAAGATGATGACGACTGGGATGATTGGGACGATGAAGAAGATGACGGTCACGTTGTTTATGTCCGTGAATAACAGCTAAGAAAAGTTTAAGCCGCAATGTTTATTGCGGCTTTTTTGTGTCTATATCAAATCATGCCTGAGCATTTCTCTGCAAAATAGGTGCATTCTAAAGGAGTAGGATAGAATCATGGCATCCAAGCAACGAGCTGTGTCTCGTTTAATCGCCCAAGCAGGGCAAATGCTTTTGGCTCATGGAGCTGAAAGTACTCTCGTTGGTGACCTTATGCGTCGCTTTGGTTTAGCGGCCGGTATGGATGAAGTCGAAGTATCGTTATCTGCTAGTTCTTTAGTCGTTACGACTGTTTACCAAGAACATTGCATCACCACTGCCCGTCGATGTCCCGACCGCGGCATTAATATGTGGGCTATTACCCAAGTTCAACGCATCTGTATCATGCTCGAACGCGGGATTATTGATTATTCTCTAGCCCAACATAAACTCGATGATATCAGCCCTGAACGTTATAATCGTTGGCTAGTCGTCTTTATGATTGGCCTTTCTTGCGCAGCCTTTAGTCATTTAGCAGGTGGTGATTGGGTGGTCTTTGCGATGACTTTTATGGCCTCTGCTACTGGTATGGTGGTGAGACAAGAAATCGGTCATCGTCACTTTAATCCACTTATGAATTTTGCTGCGACCGCTTTTGTTACGACGGTCGTATCAGCTCAAGCCGTTATCTATGAGCTTGGTAACTCTCCTTCACTGGTTATGGCTTCTTCAGTGTTAATGCTTGTGCCAGGGTTTCCGTTAATTAACTCCGTAGCAGATATGCTAAAAGGCTATATCAACATGGGCATTGCCCGCTTTGTTATGGCGAGTCTACTGACATTGGCCACTAGCCTTGGCATTGTCGCAGCGATGAGCTTAGTTGGTGTATGGGGGTGGGTAGTATGATCAACCTAGACCTATTATTTGGTCTGATAAATGACATGTTTTTTGCTGCGATCCCAGCGGTTGGGTTTGCGTTGGTATTTAATGTGCCGCAAAAGGCGTTAATTTATTGTGCCCTGGGTGGCGCTATCGGTCATGGTTCGCGCTACTTAATGATGCACTTTGGTATTCCCATTGAATGGGCTACCTTCTTCGCCGCCATCATTGTCAGTATGGTTGGCATTCATTGGTCGGCACGCTTTTTAGCTCACCCTAAAGTATTTACCGTTGCAGCATTGATTCCGATGGTCCCGGGAGTGTTTGCTTTTAAAGCTATGATTGCTCTGGTTGAGCTGAACCATCGTGGTTATTCACCGGAGTTGGTTGCGATGCTAATGGAGAACTTCCTTAAAGCTATGTTTATTATTGCTGGCTTAGCAGTTGGCTTAGCGATGCCAGGCTTGCTATTCTATCGCCGCAAACCAATTGTTTAGGCTAAATTAGGAGTACTGGAATGATCATTAGTATGATCGCCGCAATGGCAAAAGATCGAGTTATTGGAATAGACAATCAGATGCCGTGGCACCTTCCTGCTGATTTTGCTTGGTTCAAACGCTGCACGATGGGAAAGCCAGTCGTAATGGGGCGTAAAACTTATGACTCAATTGGTCGCCCACTGCCAGGCCGCGAGAATATAGTGATCAGTCGCGATGCTTCACTGGTGATTGAAGGGGTAACGACGGTCACTTCAATTGAAGAGGCGCTAACCGCTGTTGGTTCTGTCGATGAGGTGATGATCATTGGCGGCGGTACTATATATGAGGCTTGCCTACCAAAAGCCAGTAAACTGTATGTCACTCATATTGAAGCAGAGATTCAAGGCGATACTCAGTTCCCAGCTTGGGGTGATGAATTTAAAGAAACGTACTCTGAAGCTTATTCTGCGGATGAAAAGAACGCTTATGATATGCGTTTTGTTGTACTGGAAAGATAACACTGTCATTCCAATTTGTCGTCATTCCAGAGAGCGACGAAGGAGAGAGTAGGGGTCTTTACTGACTTAGAGATTCCCTACTTTGTCATCCCTTCCGCTAGGGAATGACCGCTATGAGTTATGATAGTGCTGCTTGGGTAAAAAACTGCTTATCTTCCCATCTCAGCATAGTTAAATGTCCACCCCAAACGCAGCCTGTATCCAAGCCAATCACTTCTTCACCTTCATAACCTTCTAATGCTGCCCAGTGACCAAATAGAACGGGTTTTTCTAACTTAATACGGCTTTCGAGTTGGAACCAAGGAACAAGTGAGCCGTCATTGACTTCTTTGGGTGGCAATTTGCACGCCATATCGAGTCGCCCGTCTGGAAAACAAAAACGCATTCGAGTGAAAGCATTGATGATATAGCGATAACGTTCGATACCATCCAAGTCCTCACTCCATAAGTCAGGTTGATTGGCATACATATTTTCAATTAGCCAAGGCCATTGTTCGCTTTGCAATATTTCTTCTATTTCGTGCGAGGACTTTCGAGCTTGAGCAAGTGTCCATTGTGGTGAAATTCCGGCATGACACATGACAAACTCGTCATGTTCCGCCATCAAAGGTTGCTGACGAAGCCACTCTAACAGCTCGTCTTTATCTTCAGCATTAAAAATTGGAGCGGTTTGATCTTTCTCTTTGACCTTAAATAAGCCTAACGATACTGCTAGCAGGTGCAGGTCATGATTACCCAAAATTACTTTCGCACTACTGCCTAGCGAACGAATAAAGCGTAATACTTCGAGTGACTTTGGTCCGCGGGCAACTAAATCTCCAGCAACCCACAAGGTATCTTCACTCGCATCAAAATCAGCTTGCTGAAGTAAAAGAAGCAGTTCGTCAAAGCAACCTTGTAAGTCACCAACAATGTAATTAGCCAATGAGTTGTCCTAGTTAAGTATATTGGGAATCGCGAGTCTGAAAGGATCGACTTCAGCGACGAACTCTTTGCCGCCTTCATCATGCATGATGTATTGACCTTGCATCACTCCGACAGGCGTTTCAATCACAGTACCACTGTTATAGGTATATTCGTCATTCGGAGAAATAAAAGGTTGCTGACCGACGACACCTTCGCCTTCGACTGTCATTTGTCGACCATTGGAATCGGTAATTAACCAACGGCGACTCATCAGTTGGACGTTCTGCTGACTTAAGTTCTTAATGGTAATTATGTAGGCAAATACATAGCGTTTAGCATCAGGTTGAGACTGATCTGGAATGTATTTCGTGTGAACTTGGACTTTGATACAAGGGGTAGCTTCCATATAAACTCCTTTATAAAGTCAAAAAAGGTGATAAACCAATGGTCTATCACCTTCTTATTTTAGCTGAAACTATTTGTTGTTGGCAGCTAACCAGTTCGCCATATCGACGAATTGAACCAAGGTTAGGTTCTCTGGTCGCATACTTGGGTTGATGCCTAGCTCTTCCAGTACCTCAGCACTTAGTAAGCCTTTATAGCAATTTCTTACTGTTTTACGGCGCTGGTTGAAGCCTTCACGACATACTCGATCTAGGTATTTAAGATCGCTTACTGGGTGAGGGATCTCTTCGTAAGGCACTAGGCGAACGACTGCTGAATCCACTTTTGGTGGCGGAACAAATGCAGTTGGTGGCACTTCAAGAACAGGAACGACTTTACAGAAGTATTGAGCCATTACCGTTAGGCGACCGTAAGCTTTTGTACCAGGGCCCGCTGCTAGGCGATTAACCACTTCTTTTTGTAGCATAAAGTGCATGTCTTGAATGTCTTTATGAAACTCAAAAAGGTGGAACATCAATGGTGTTGAGATGTTGTATGGTAGGTTACCAAAAATACGTAGCTTATTGTTTGGCTTTACAAGCTGAGTAAAGTCAAAACGCATCGCATCACCTTCGTGAATCGTCAGCTTGTCACCTAAATCAGGGTGATTCCGCAGACGTTCAGCAAGGTCACGGTCAAGCTCGATAACAGTAAACTTGTCGACTTCTTTACCTACAGGTTCTGTAATCGCGCCAAGACCTGGGCCAATTTCAACAAGGTTTTGACCTGGTTTAGGGTTGATCGAAGAGACAATTCCATCAATGATGTATGGATCGTTAAGGAAGTTTTGACCAAAGCGTTTTCTTGCTTTGTGCCCTAAGTGGACATCGTTTCTCATAGTATTCTCAAATTAATTTGATTTCTTATCGACTAGCTCAATCGCATGAGCTAATGCCGTTCGGAAGCTTCCTGTATCTGCCTTACCTGTCCCTGCTAGGTCAAGCGCAGTGCCGTGATCAACGGAGGTCCTAATAAATGGTAGGCCTAAAGTAATATTTACTGAGCGCCCAAAACCTTTGTATTTTAGTACAGGAAGTACTTGATCGTGATACATCCCGAGTACTGCATCTGCATCTTCAAGATATTTCTCATTGAAGATGGTATCGGCAGGTAATGGACCAATGAGGTTGATTCCATCACGTTGACGCAGTTTTTCTAGTGTTGGAGTAATGGTGTCTATTTCTTCCATGCCAAGAACGCCATCTTCTCCTGCATGTGGATTTAATCCACATACGTAGATTTTTGGTGAAGATATAGCAAACTTCTCAACGAGATCTTTTTGCAAAATCGCAATGATCTTTTCAAGTCTCTCTTCTGTTACCGCCTGAGACACGTAAGCCAGTGGAATATGCGTCGTTACCAGTGCGACACGTAGACCTTCGGTGGCTAACATCATAACCACAAGTGGGGTGTTTGACTTTTCAGCGAAAAACTCAGTATGGCCACTAAACGCCACACCCGCGCGGTTAATAACCCCTTTGTGTACAGGGCCGGTGACAATAGCATCAAATTCACCATTCATACAGCCTAAAGCCGCTCTTTCTAGTGTATTTAATACGTAGTGACCATTGGCCTCATCCAATTGACCTGCTACCGCGTTGTTAGCTAATGGAATGTGGTCAACGACCAAGGTACCTGATTTTTGCGCTTCAATAGGGCTATCCGGTTGGTAGTCAATAAGTTCAACTTCAATACCCAGTTGCTCGGCACGCTGAGCTAGCATTGACTTATCTGCACAGACAACAATCTGGTGGCTCCAGCTTTCTTTAGATTGCGCTAGAACTAAGTCTGGTCCAATGCCTGCTGGTTCGCCAGCAGTAACAATAATACGTTTACAGTTCATCTTGCTCGCTGTCCTCAACGATCTCTACGTATGCACTTGCACGAATTTCTTGCAGCCATGCACTCGCTTCTTCATTGAATTTACGGTTGAACAGGATGCGATAAGCCTTGTTCTTTAAAGCAGAGTCTGTTCGGTCAACTTCGCGACGATCGAGAATTTCAACGATATGCCAGCCGTGAACTGTTTTGAACGGTTCGCTGATTTGGCCAATAGGTAGTGTATCTACTTGGTGCTTAAATTCTGGCACGTAAAGATCTGAAGTTTGATAACCGAGTTCGCCATCTTGAGCGGCTGAACCTGGATCTTGGCTGTATTGTTGAGCCAGTTCACCAAATGTAGCTTCACCTGCTTGGATTTGGCGGATGATGTTATTTAAGGTGCTCTGAACACCTTCGTCACTCAGAATCACTGTTGGCTTGATAAGGATATGGCGAGCATTAACCTCGGTAACCGCGACAGTTTCTAGACCTTTAACATCTTCGATTTTTAGAATATGGAAGCCAACGCCGCTGCGGAATGGACCGATGATACTACCTTTGTTTTGCAGTTTGATTTGATCAGCGAAGATGGTCGGCATTTCTTCTTTTCTCATCCACCCCCAGTCGCCACCTTGTAGCGCTTTGGGACCTTTAGAGTAGGTGTACGCCATAGTACTGAAGTCCGCACCATCATTAAGCTCGTTCACTAACTCTTTTGCCTGTGCTTCGACTTCTGCTTTATCGTCACCATCGTTCACTCGTAATTGGATATGGCCAATCTTGTATTGAACGGTTGCGTTAGTTTCTTGAGCGAGTAGTTCGCTTAGATTGTCCACTTCAGCAGGGAGGATGTTGATGCGCTGACGTACCAGTGCGTTGCGAGCTTCACTGGCAGCAATTTCTTTACGAATCTGCTCACGAAACTCAGCGTAGCTTAAACCTTCACTGGTGATAGAGGCGCGAAGTTGTTCAACCGTTTGTTGGTTGTTTTTAGCTATTTCAGCAATTGCTTCATTGAGGCGATTGTCGTCAATACGAACACCGATACGTTCTGCTTCTTGCTGCTGAATCGTATCGACAATGAGCTTTTCAGTCACTTGCTCAGTTAGGATCTCTTCTGACGGCAGCGATTGGCCTTTTTTCTTTGCGTTCGCTTTAAGTGTTTTGATGGATGAGTCGATATCACTTTGAAGTACAACACCCGTGTTTACAATGACTGCGACTTTATCTAGCTCAACTGGCTCTGCATGAACCAAGCTCATTGGGCTAGCAAAGAGCAGCGCCACTAATGTTTGTTTCCAAAACTTCATTGAAAGTCCTATAAATTTAAATAGCCTGATATCTTGGACATCAGGCTGACTAATTAGTTGTTTAAGAAGAATGGGCGACCGTAGCCAAGTGAGTTCCCTGCACTATCTACGCCTGCAAGCCCAGAACCTGCACCGATCTTAGTACCAAAGCCGATAATGCCGAAGTTAAGACTGAAGTTATTCTCATATTTCGGGTTTGCATCTGGGTAGCTAGAGAAGCTAGGGTCCCAGTTTTGAAGTTGTTTGGTGTACGTAAATCCAACATACCAGCAATCAGAGGTGTAGTTCAGGCGTGCGAGCCATTCTAGTGCTTCATCGGTGGTTAAATCATAGAAGTATTGAGCACTGGTATTCCAATTACGGTTGATGGTATAGCCTGCCAATAGACCTGCTTGAGAAATACCGTCTACGGTAATGTCACTTACATTGACATTACCATTCCCCTCAGAAGCACATTGACCTACAGTACAATCTAAGTATTCTTTTGAAACATAACGGTAGTTACCTTGGATGTAGCCACCGCTGAAGCGATATTCTAGAGTACTATTTGCAAGTTGCATGGCACTGGTGTCAATATCGTATTGTACGCCGCCATGGTAAAATAGGTAGTCATCGTAGTTGAAGTCCATCTCAACAGCCCACGCCGAGTAGTTAGACTTATTTGCTTCTTCAGATATAGACGAGCTCTTCGTGTCTTTGTCTATATAGAATATTTGACCGAATGATATATTGAGCCTTTCTTTATAGTCACTATCGAAGAATCGAGAGGATGCCCCATAGCTAAATTGATTGGCTTCGGCGATTTTATCTACACCACTATATTTTCGACTTCGGAATAGACCATAGTAGTCGGTTTGTAACAGTGTGGTGTCATAGTTACCGATATTACTTTGATCTTCTTCAGGTACATATACGTACTGCACCTGTGGTTCAAGAGTCTGAGTATAGTTTTGGAATATGGTTGTATCTCGTTCAAGTACTACACCAGCATGCGTTCTAAACTCAGGAATAACCCGAGACACATTTTCTTCTAAGCCAAAGTTCGGGTTATCAACTAACTCCCCACTATCATTATAGACTTTCTGATCCGTTGTGTTTACACCCGTTAGGTCTTGCTGGTAATAGGTTCCTAGTAAGCGAGCTTCCGTTGTCCAACTTCCCCAGGTTGAGCCAATTGGAATGGTGAAACCCGGTTCAATATGGATTCGTGTCGCAGAAGGCGCCTCACTATCATCAGTATCAAAGCGGGATACATGGCTTTTCACGTCAAAATCGAGGTAACGCATCAACTCTGGAGCGTAGTAATTGAATTCCAACTGAGGCAATAGTCGGTATGGAGTGTTATTTGGAGTAAGCACTTGGAAATCACGTGCAAGTAGTGAAGCGTCCCAAGAGTCTGAACGATACGTTGCTTTGCCTTCTTGAATTAACTGACCGTCTTCTTTATTACCAATGTTAGAGTCTAAATCGTTAAAATAACGAATATCACTGACTTTTGAGTAGTCGACTTCAAATTGCCAGTTTTGTTGGTAAATACCATTATGCTCCCATTGAAAACCCCAACGGTCGCCGTACTCAGGATACTTCTTATCATCTGCTAGATATTCAGATTTTAAGTTAGTGTTGCCGAAGTCAGATAGGTGTCGGAAAGTACTATTTAGCTGAGTGCCGCGCTCTTGCATATACTTGAAGGTTGTTTCTAAGTCGTAGTTTGGCGCTAAGTTCCAGTAGATAGGAACTTCCATCTCAAAGCCGTCGCTGGAGCCATATGAGACTGTTGGGTACAAGAAGCCTGTTTTACGAGTATCACCAATAGGCACGGTCAGGTAAGGAAGGTAGAAAACTGGAACGCTGACAATTTCAAAGCGAGGGTTATAGAAAGTCGCTTCTTCTTCATTTTGATCGATATCGATGCTTGATGCGACCATGCGCCAAGAATTATCACCTTCAGGACAGGAGGTAATTGTGCCATCTTCAATTTCGTAGACTGCTTTCCCCGTCTTTGCTACGTATACAGCTTCACCACGCCCTGGTTCACACAGGAATTGGTAATTGGTATTCTCTAAAGTAACAAAGTCAGTGTTGAGGTTGTTGGTTGCTTTGTCTGAAATCGCTTTGACTTCACCATCACTGAAGGTGACGTTACCTTCTGCGACAACCACATTATCTTGCTGGTGCAGTGTGACGTTGTCTGCAACCATGCGTTTTTTGCCTTGGACAACAACAACATTGCCGCGATAGGTTGCTTTGTCACCATTTATGGCTTCTAAGCTATCGGCTTCGACGTTTACAGGTAGTTGATTTGGGTTTTCAGACTCAGGTTCGTTGATCAAACATTGATCTATAGCGGGCAGTTCCTGCACACTATCGTCTGACATAGTTTCTGCTTGAGTCTGAGGCACTACAAAAGCAGCACTGATTGAAGCGGCTAACAAGGTGCGTGGAAAACGTAACATCGAGTTTTACTATCCTGTTGAACTTGATATATCCGGTGAATAGATGACCGAATGTAAAATAAAACGGTCCTTATAATAAAGTAATTTGAAGCTTACGGCACTATCAGACCGCTTCATGGCGAAAAAATTCAGAGATTGAGAGCACATAATGCATATTTTTGGCAAAATTCTCGGCACCTTCTTTGGTTTCCTATTTGGGGGAGCATTTGGTGCTGTATTCGGCTTATTTATAGGTCACCAATTCGATAAAGCGCGTCGTTTACGTCAAGCGGGCTTCAATACTGGTTTTGGCAGTGGTCCAAGCCAAGCACAACGCCAAGAAGAGTTCTTCAAAGCCGCTTTTGCTGTGATGGGCCATGTTGCAAAGGCTAAGGGACAAGTTACCCGTGAAGAAATTCAGCTCGCAAGCACCATGATGGAACGGATGAACTTACACGGTGAGCAACGTAAAGCTGCGCAAAACGCTTTTCG
This sequence comes from Vibrio sp. TBV020, assembly GCF_046056895.1. Lineage (NCBI taxonomy): Bacteria > Pseudomonadati > Pseudomonadota > Gammaproteobacteria > Vibrionales > Vibrionaceae > Vibrio > Vibrio sp. TBV020. The sequence continues at coordinate 600,677 of NZ_JBEEAQ010000003.1, forward strand.
TGAAGGTAAAGAGAGTGACTTTCCTTTGGATACAGTGCTAGAGCGAGTGCGTATCTCTGCGGGTGGTCGATTTGACCTGATGCAATTTTTCTTAGAGCTGCAAATCTCAGCAGCATTTGCCGATGGTGACATTCATCCAAGTGAGCGCAATGTTCTACATAAAATTGCTCGTGGCTTGAACTTTTCATCAGAGCAGCTAGAACAACGTCTGCGAATGCAAGAAGCAGCATTTCGTTTCCAACAAGGTGGTTTTGGTGGTCAAGCTGGTGGGGGCTCTCATCAATCAGGAGGCAGTTGGCAACAAGCGTCTACTGCTGATCAGTTAAGTGACGCTTACAAGTTGATTGGCGTGGATAGTAATGCTGATTCGAAAACAGTTAAGCGCGCCTATCGCAAGCTGATGAATGAGCACCACCCAGACAAGTTAATGGCTAAGGGCTTACCTCCAGAGATGATGAATGTCGCAAAGGAAAAAGCGCAAGAAATTCAAAACGCTTATGACTTAATCAAAAAAGCAAAAGGCTTTTAGAGCAGTTTTAGCTAAGAACGAAAAAGGCGCATAGATTTCTCTATGCGCCTTTTCTGTATTTGGTGGCCCCTCGCAGACTTGAACTGCGGACCAATCGATTATGAGTCGACTGCTCTAACCACTGAGCTAAGGGGCCTTGTAGGTCAACGATTATAGGGGATGAGGATCGGGCTGTCTAGACGCTATCAAGGGTAAATGCGCTTAGTTTTTATTCACTTAAATCATTCACAAACAAAAAAGGTGAGCTAGTGCTCACCTTTTAGTCAATTATGCGTTAAGCAAATTATTCATCCAAGAAGCTGCGCAGAGTTTCTGAGCGGCTAGGGTGACGAAGTTTACGTAGTGCTTTCGCTTCGATCTGACGGATACGCTCACGAGTAACGTCGAACTGCTTACCTACCTCTTCAAGAGTATGGTCAGTGTTCATATCAATACCGAAGCGCATACGAAGTACTTTCGCTTCGCGAGGCGTTAGACCAGCAAGAACATCTTTAGTTGCTACTTTAAGGCTGCCTGCTGTTGCAGAGTCTAACGGTAGCTCTAGAGTTGTATCTTCAATGAAGTCACCTAGATGCGAATCTTCGTCGTCACCGATTGGTGTCTCCATTGAGATAGGCTCTTTAGCGATTTTCAGTACTTTACGGATCTTATCTTCTGGCATTTGCATACGCTCTGCCAGCTCTTCCGGTAGTGGTTCACGACCCATCTCTTGTAGCATTTGGCGAGAGATGCGGTTTAGCTTGTTGATCGTTTCGATCATGTGTACCGGAATACGAATCGTACGTGCTTGGTCTGCAATTGAACGAGTGATTGCCTGACGAATCCACCATGTAGCATAAGTCGAGAACTTGTAACCACGACGGTATTCGAATTTATCTACGGCTTTCATCAGACCGATGTTACCTTCTTGGATAAGATCCAAGAACTGTAGACCACGGTTGGTGTATTTCTTAGCAATAGAAATAACCAGACGTAAGTTCGCTTCAACCATCTCTTTCTTCGCACGACGAGCTTTCGCTTCACCGATAGACATACGACGGCTGATGTCTTTAATGTTTTGAACCGTTAGAGACGTTTCTTCTTCGATGATCTTCAATTTTGCGATCGAGCGACGAATATCATCTTCGCTGCGACGTACTTTCTCTGCGTATGGCTTATCAGATGCAAGAATTTCATCTAGCCAAGCTTCAGTCGACTCGTTACCTGTGAATAGAGTAATGAATGACTTCTTAGGCATTTTGCCGTATTCAACCGTCGCCTTCATGATAAGACGTTCTTGAGTACGTACGCGCTCCATTGAAGTACGAAGCTCTTCAACTAGGTAGTCAAATTGCTTTGGAGTCAGACGGAACTCTTTGAATACGTCAATAACCATCTCGTGAGCAAGCGTTGCTTTCGGGCTTTCATTGCCGTATTCGTTACATGCTAATTGGTAATTTTGGAACGTATTACGAAGTGCTGTGAACTTCTCAAGAGCAAGTTCAGGGTCGATACCTGTATCTTCCTCTTCTTCCTCTTCATCATCAGATTCTTCTTCAGCGTCTTCCGCATCTTCATCTTCTAGGTCTGACTCAGCAAGTTCAGAACCGATGTGAGTTGCAGTAGGCGCTGCTGTTTCGTCTGCGTCTGGGTCAACAAAACCAGTAATAAGGTCTGTTAGACGGAGTTCTTCTGCTTGAACTTTATCAAACTGTTCAAGAATGTATGGGATGGTACCCGGATACTCTGCCACTGAGTTTTGAACTTGGTTAATACCATCTTCAATACGCTTAGCAATATCGATCTCGCCTTCACGAGTCAATAGCTCAACAGTACCCATTTCACGCATGTACATACGTACTGGGTCAGTGGTTCGGCCGATTTCGTTTTCTACGCTAGATAGCGCAGCTGCTGCAGCTTCTGCCGCATCTTCATCGGTGATTGTATCGTCATCATTCAGTGCAAGATCATCAGCATCTGGAGCAGTTTCTACTACTCGAATGCCCATATCGTTGATCATCTGAATGATATCTTCGACCTGCTCTGAATCGACGATTTCTGCTGGCAGGTGGTCGTTTACTTCTGCGTAGGTCAGATAGCCTTGTTCCTTGCCTTTAATGACAAGTTGTTTTAGCTGTGACTGCGGATTTTGATCCATAGACGGTATCCAACTTAGTATCTGGTGAAGGAATTAGTATGCGAGTTGCAAACCACACATCTTAACAAATTAATTGATTGCTGACTAATCGAACAGGGTTACGCTTTTAAATCTAGCATCAATGCTAGCAGCTCCCTTCTCTCTTCGGTTGATAAACCGACACTTCTTTCTTTGGCCTGCAGGTTTTCAATTTGTTTTTCGACGCATTGGGCAAGTATTTTGTCCAATGAGTCTAAAAATATATCTTGTTCGTTATCTTCGTCGAGGGGGATTTCCCACCCTGCAAGTCGAGATAATAGAGCCTCGTGGCTACTGTTTCGCCAATGTTCAATCAACTGGCCCGTAGTTATATTGGGATGTTGATGACAATATTCAAGCACTTCGGCAAATAAACTTAGCCCTGGCACTGTTAACTCTCTCACACTTGAGAGCTCCGGTACCATTTGAGCATAGCTCGGATTCTGAATAAGCAAAGCGATCACTTCACGCATTGGTGTACGTTTGATCTCTTTATGCGGTTGAGGTCGAGTTTCACTTTGCTTTTTACGCGGTTGGCGCAGTCGGTTGTCAAAACCGGTGCGCTCATCCAGCAATTTTTCTAACAACTCTTGGAAGTAAGGATCCGGAATTTTTTCAATCAGTGCACTCGCATGCGCTCGCAGTGCCGATTTACCTTCATTACTCCCTAAATTGAGCTGATGAATTTCAATTAAGTTATCAAATAGGTAGCTTGAAAGTGGTGTTGCTTGCTCAATCTGCTGCTCAAAAGCTTCTTTGCCATATTTACGGATATAGCTATCAGGGTCTTCGCCATCAGGTAAAAACAGAAACTTAAGAGTATTGCCAGTTTTTAGGTATTGCAGCGCGTTTTCTAGTGCACGCCAAGCCGCTTCTTTACCTGCGCGGTCACCATCGTAACAACATACGACGGTATTGGTTTGACGGAACAATAGCTGAATATGGTCGCCAGTTGTTGACGTACCAAGGGAAGCTACTGAGTAATCGACACCGTATTGAGCGAGTGCTACCACATCCATATAGCCCTCAACGACCAACACTTTAGGTGGTTCGCGATAGGCTTGCATCACTTCATAAAGGCCGTAAAGCTCTTTGCCTTTATGGAAAATAGGAGTCTCTGGGGAGTTTAGGTATTTAGGTGTCCCGTCACCAAGTACACGACCACCAAAGCCAATGACTCGGCCGCGACGGTCACGAATAGGGAACATGACTCGACCACGAAAACGGTCGTATCGGTTGCCTTTGTCGTTTTCAATCAACATTCCCCCAGAGACAAGCATATCTTGAGTCTGTGGTGTTTGACCGAAGTTCTTGCGCACTAAATCCCATTCGTCAGCGACAAAACCGATGCCAAACTTCTGCACAACTTGACCTGAAAGCCCACGGTCTTTTAGGTAGTCGATAGCAACTTTGCTTTTAGGTTGCTTGAGTTGATCACGATAAAATTGAGCTATGCTGCCCATCAAATCGTACAGATTACGCTTTTGCTCTGAGTTGGCTTTAGGCTGGTTAGCTTGGAAGTTGCCGCCTTGGCGCTGCTCTCTTGGGACATCTAAACCAAGAAATGATGCTAATTCTTCAATCGCTTCAACAAACTCTAAGCGTTCGTACTCCATCATAAAGTCTATGGCATTACCGTGTACGCCACAGCCAAAGCAATGGTAGAACTGCTTTTCTTGAGAAACGCTAAATGATGGAGTTTTTTCGTTGTGGAATGGGCAACAAGCGCCGTAGTTTTTGCCTTTTTTCTTAAGTTTTACGCGAGCATCAATAATGTCGACAATATCAAGTCGAGCAAGGAGGTCATCAATGAAACTACGAGGGATGTGTCCTGCCATAAAACCTTAGAAAAATGCACTAACAATAGAAAGGGTAGATACAAACAAGCCGCGCATTCCAGAGGATAGCACGGCTTGTTGCAATAGGGATGGGGATTAAGCTAATTTAGCGCGAACTAAACCACTTACCTTACCCATATCTGCGCGCCCTTGGATTTGAGGCTTAAGAACGCCCATCACTTTACCCATGTCTTGCATGCCCGCAGCACCAGATTCTGCAATTGCACTTTCAATCAGCGCAGCTACTTCTTCGTCAGTAAGCGGTTGAGGCATAAAATCCTCTAGTACAGCGATTTCAGCTTTCTCAGCGTCTGCTAGGTCTTGACGATTAGCAGATTCAAATTGAGCGACAGAATCGCGACGTTGTTTAACCATTTTTGTTAGCACGGCAAGAATGTCGTCATCGCCCAGAGTAATCTGTTCGTCGACTTCACGTTGCTTAATTGCTGACAGAGCTAAACGGATAGTGCCAAGGCGCAATTTGTCCTTGGCTTTCATCGCTAATTTTTGCTCTTCTTTGAGCGTGTCAATAAGAGCCATAACTATAATCCTTTAGGACTTAGTTATTAGTACAGGCGAACGCGACGAGCGTTTTCGCGAGCTAGCTTCTTAGCGTGACGCTTTTGAGCTGCTGCTTTAGCGCGTTTGCGAACTGTAGTTGGCTTTTCGTAGTGCTCACGACGACGCACTTCAGAAAGGATACCTGCTTTTTCGCAAGAGCGTTTGAAACGACGTAGAGCAACGTCGAACGGTTCGTTTTCACGTACTTTAACTACTGGCATATGCCTTTCACCTCAGGGGTTAATTCGTTAATGCTGGAACGTTAGTGAGCCAAACACTGATGTTCGGTCTCAAACCAGCTTGATCAAAAATGGTGCGGAATTTTAATCCGATCGTATAGCCTTTGTAAAGTATTTTGTTGGGTAGAGTTTGCACAAAATTTGTTTGCGAAGCCAAGGCGAGGTAAGATTGCGCCAATTTTGAATTTGAGACAAATACATCCAGGACAAACCATGCGCATTATTGGTATCGAAACCTCTTGTGATGAAACAGGAATTGCAATTTATGATGATGAGAAGGGCCTGCTTTCTCACCAATTATATAGCCAGATAAAACTGCATGCTGATTACGGCGGTGTAGTACCAGAGCTTGCATCCCGTGATCATGTTAAGAAGACTATTCCTCTCATTAAAGCGGCCTTAAAGGAAGCAAACCTAACACCTAAAGATATTGATGGTGTCGCGTACACAGCCGGTCCTGGTTTGGTTGGTGCATTGTTAGTTGGTGCAACGATTGGCCGCAGTATCGCTTATGCGTGGGGGGTTCCTGCGGTACCTGTCCATCATATGGAGGGTCACCTATTGGCTCCAATGCTTGAAGACAATCCACCGCCATTCCCATTTGTAGCGGTATTGGTTTCTGGTGGCCATACCATGATGGTGGAAGTAAAAGGTATCGGTGAATACAAGATTCTTGGCGAATCGATTGATGACGCGGCTGGTGAAGCGTTTGATAAGACCGCTAAACTAATGGGCTTAGATTACCCAGGTGGCCCTTTATTATCTAAATTGGCAGAAAAAGGCACGCCAGGTCGCTTTAAATTCCCACGTCCAATGACTGATCGTCCTGGGCTTGATATGAGCTTTTCAGGCCTTAAAACGTTTACTGCGAATACCATTGCTGCAAATGGCGATGATGAGCAAACTCGCGCAGATATTGCATTGGCATTTGAAGAAGCCGTATGTGCGACTTTAAGCATTAAGTGTAAGCGTGCGCTTGAGCAAACAGGCTTTAAACGTATTGTGATTGCAGGTGGTGTGAGTGCTAACCGACGCCTACGTGCAGACCTTGAGCAGCTAGCGAAGAAGATTGGTGGCGAGGTTTACTATCCTCGTACTGAGTTTTGTACTGACAATGGTGCAATGATTGCTTATGCAGGTATGCAACGCCTTAAAAATGGTGAAGTCGCCGATCTATCGGTACAAGCTACACCTCGTTGGCCAATCGATCAATTGGAACCAATCGGATAACCTCTTAGGTTAATAGAGTTAAGGTCGCTATCATGGCGGCCTTTTCTTTATCTTTTTCAATAGAGTTCCGACGTCTTAGTCGAAGGATAAATGGTAACCTTGCGTTTTATAAAAATAATCAATGGATAGAAGTATGCAAAAATTTGCTGTCGATGGCCGAGAGATGGCTTATCAAGATGTAGGCTCGGGCCCTGTCCTTGTCTTTGGTCATAGCTATTTATGGGATAGTAAAATGTGGGCTCCACAAGTTGAAGTGCTTAGTCAACACTATCGCTGTATCGTGCCTGAGCTATGGGCACATGGTGGTTCAGATGCCGCCCCTGAAACAACTCGTTCATTGACCGACTATGCTAAGCAGATTGTTGCTTTATTGGATCACCTTGCGATCGAGCAGTTCTCTATTATTGGGCTATCGGTTGGTGGAATGTGGGGAACAGAAGTTGCTTCCTTAGTACCATCTCGCGTTCAATCTTTAGTATTAATGGACACGTTTGTTGGTCTTGAGCCTGAAGTGACCCATAATAAATACTTCGCTATGCTTGATAGCATTACTCAAGCTCAAGCGTTTCCAACACCTATTGTCGAAGCTGTAGCTCCTCTGTTTTTTGCCAATAATGCGATTCAGGATAATCCTGAACTAGTAGAGCAGTTCGCCAGTTACCTAACTCAACTGAAAGGTGAACAGGCGGTTGAGGTCGCAAGAGTAGGACGAATGGTATTTGGCCGACGTGACCAAATTGAAGAGATTGAAAAGTTTGCTTTACCTGTACTTATTGCAGTCGGACAAGAAGATAAACCGCGTCCAGTTTTAGAGTCATATTTAATGCATGACTGCATTACTGGCTCAGAGCTGATTCAAATTCCTAAGGCGGGGCATATCTCAAACCTTGAGCAGCCAGTCTTTGTTTCAGAAATGCTGAAAAGCTTTTTATCTCGCGTTTATTCTTAGCCTTGTTTAAAAATAAAGCCTCTATATTAAGAGGCTTTATTTAATCCATTCTTTTTCTCACCCACTTTGGGTTCAGTCCCATCAAAAAGCCGTTTGATATTTTGATGATGACGAAAGACTATCAGACAGCAAAGCATCGCTACAGGCAGTGTGTACTGAGGCTTGATCATCCAAGTATAAAAAGGCGCGAGCAAGACCGTAACAATGGCAGCAAGGGATGAGTAACGAAACAGAAAAGCGACACTTAGCCAGGTCGCAATAATCATACCTGTAAGGTCTAAGCCGATAGGTGCAATGGCGCCCAAAGCAGTGGCGACGCCTTTCCCACCTTTAAAGTGAAAAAACAATGGGTACATATGGCCTAAGCAAGCCGCAATGGCGATAACACCTAACATGATCGGTTCGATATCGAGAAAGTAGCCACCCCATACAGGGAGTGTGCCTTTAAGCATGTCGCATAATAAGACAGAAACTGCGGCCTTTTTGCCACCGATACGCAAAACATTGGTTGCCCCAGGGTTATTAGAACCCACGCCTCTAGGATCGGGTAAACGTAGAATACGGCAGATCAAAACAGCACTCGAGATCGAGCCTAGAAGGTAGGCAATAATGATCATAACCAGTGCTAATGGGGTCATAGTAAGGGAACTCGTCTGAAACAGGTGTTAGTCAAGCAACTAATTGATATTATATCGCGCCTGACACGCTCAAACTACTGCGATAGTGTTTGAGATTGAAATAGTACGCTTTTTTACCTAGCTTGGGTATCCGACCTCTAAAGGAAGTAACACATGGATAAAGTATTTATCGAGCAACTAGAAGTAATCACTACCATTGGAGTCTATGACTGGGAGCAAGAGATTAAGCAGAAACTCGTGCTTGATATTGAAATGGCACATGATAATCGTCCAGCAGGTAAAAGTGATGACGTTGTTGATGCTCTTGATTACTCACAGGTCAGTCAAGCGGTATTGGATCATATAGAAGGTGGTAGTTTCCTACTAGTTGAGCGTGTTGCTGAAGAAGTCGCAGAACTGATTATGTCTCGCTTCAATGTACCTTGGATTAAAATTCGTTTAACGAAGCCAGGTGCAGTTGCACAAGCGAAAGGTGTCGGTGTTGTGATTGAACGAGGCAATGCATGACCACGGTTTATGTCGGAATAGGTTCTAATATCGCCCGACATAAACATGTTGAAGCGGCGATCCGTGAATTAAGAGCTTTGGATGAAAATCTTCGTATTTCCACCATCTATGAATGCGAAGCGGTTGGCTTCGAAAGTCAGCCGTTTTACAACCTTGTCGTAGAAATGAAAACGTCATTAGATTTAACGGAATTTTCACGACAGTTGCGCGATATTGAGTTCAAATGGGGCCGAGCAGTTGATGCGGGGAAGTTGGAACCAAGAACGGTAGATCTTGATATCATCCTCTTTGGAGAACAGGTTTCGAAAAGTAAGCCTGAGCTACCACGTAGTGATATTTTCAAGTTTGCCTTTGTTCTACAGCCTTTATTGGAGCTATGTCCTCAGTTAGTTGTTCCTAACGATGGCCGTACGATTGAGCAGATTGGCCAGCAGCTCCAGCTTAAATTGTCACTATCACCTGTCCCACAGTGGTTTACATAATTATTAAGAGAATCTAATGGGTTACTTTGAAGCTTTTATCCTTGCCTTAATTCAAGGGTTAACTGAATTTTTGCCGATTTCTAGCTCGGCTCACCTAATTCTTCCATCTGCTATTTTAGGTTGGGAAGATCAAGGTCTTGCATTTGATGTGGCTGTACACGTTGGCACGCTAGCTGCGGTAATGATCTATTTCCGTAAAGAAGTCGTTTCTCTTCTCAGTGCTTTCTTTGCGTCTATTTTTAAAGGTGATCGTAGTAAAGAAGCTAAATTAGCATGGATGATTGTCATGGCGACTATTCCTGCCTGTATATTTGGCTTATTGATGAAAGACTTTATCGAGCTTTACCTGCGCAGTGCATGGGTGATTGCAACGACGACCATCGTATTTGGTCTACTGCTTTGGTATGTCGATAAAAATTCAAAACTGGCTGACGATGAATATCAAGCTGATTGGAAGAAAGCTCTGTTTATCGGTATTAGCCAAGCATTAGCGATGATTCCAGGTACTTCTCGTTCAGGTGCTACGATTACGGCAGCCCTTTACCTGGGTTTTACCCGTGAAGCGGCAGCTCGTTTTTCGTTTCTAATGTCTATCCCAATTATTCTCCTCGCTGGCAGTTATTTGGGGCTTAAACTGGTGACGAGTGGTGAGCCTATTCACTTTGGGTTTCTCCTAACGGGTATCATTACTTCATTTATCAGTGCCTACATCTGTATTCACTTTTTCTTGAAGCTGATTTCACGTATGGGTATGACACCGTTTGTGATCTACCGTCTGTTGCTTGGTGTGGGATTGTTGGCGTTCTTGACGCTTAATTAATCGGTAAATTATAGCGACATATTCATTGGGGCCACATAGTCCAATCTCGCGCCTAAAGCGACATTGTGATATATATGTGGTCTTTCTTTTTATCTCTTCTTTGATTGATTATATGCGAGTTTTTACACTGACCTTACTCTTAGTTTTAGGCTGGCTACAGTTTGAATTATGGTTTGGAAAAAATGGAATTTCAGATTTTCAGGCGGTCAACGCTGAGACAGAGGTCCAGCATCAGGTCAATAGCAACCTTCAAGGGCGTAACAACGAAATGTTTGCCGAAATTGATGATTTGCGCCAAGGCTTGGACGCGATTGAAGAACGTGCAAGACATGAGCTTGGTATGATCAAAGAAGGGGAAACGTTTTATCGTATTGTCGGAGAAGATAATTAAATGTCTGCAATCTCCCCATCATCGATTGTAGCGGTGGTCCCTGCGGCAGGTGTAGGTAGCCGCATGAAAGCGGATCGACCAAAGCAATATCTTCTAATCAATCAACGTACTGTATTAGAACACACGGTTGAAAAACTGCTGCGTCACCCGGCAATCAGCAAAGTAATTGTCGCAATTACGGATGGTGACCCTTACTTTCCAGAACTATCGTTAGCATCAAATCCGCAAGTGATTCGCGTCTCTGGTGGGAAAGAGCGCGCTGATTCAGTTTTATCTGCATTACACTATGTTGAGAAGCATCAATTAGCTGATTGGGTGATGGTTCATGATGCTGCAAGACCTTGTGTTGATTTGGCTGATATTGAACGTTTGATTGAGTGCGCCTATGCCAACCAACTCGGAGGCATCCTTGCTGCACCAGTTAAAGATACGATGAAACGCTCTAACCAGAATCAAGATATTGATCATACTGTAGATAGGGAAGCACTGTGGCACGCACTGACTCCACAGATGTTTAAAACTCAAATGCTAACGCAGGCCCTGGCAGACGCCTTGAAACAAGGTGTTCAGATCACCGACGAAGCTTCGGCGATAGAGTGGCTTGAACGTAAGCCAGCTCTTGTTCAAGGGCGCTCAGACAATATAAAAATAACGCAGCCAGAAGACTTAGCGTTAGCCGAGTTTTATCTAAATAGAAACAAAGGATAACTCATGATTCGAATTGGCCACGGCTTTGATGTACATAAATTTGGTGGTGAAGGTCCCGTCATCATAGGTGGTATTGCTGTTCCTTATGAGCAAGGGCTTATCGCGCACTCTGATGGTGATGTTGCATTGCATGCCTTATGTGATGCTTTATTAGGAGCAATTGCTGAAGGGGACATTGGTCGCCACTTCCCAGACACCGATGATAAGTGGAAAGGGGCAAATAGCCGTGATCTACTCAGAGACGTTTATCACCGCGTGAAAGAAAAAGGCTATGTGTTAGGAAACGCGGATATCACTATTATGGCTCAAGCTCCTAAAATGGCGCCTCATATTGAGTTTATGTGTCAGGTGATTGCCGAAGATCTAGAAACAGAGCTTGGTAATGTGAATGTTAAAGCCACGACGACTGAACGATTAGGGTTTACGGGGCGAAAAGAAGGTATTGCAACGGAAGCCGTTGTACTGCTGGTTAAAAAATAATGAAATGCGGGCCGCTTGATGAGATAGCGGCTTAGCAGTGGAAAGAATATGTCTGACATTTTATCTTCATTGGCTTATCTAAATGGCAAGCCAACTGCAAAAGGCAAACTAAAAGCGAAAGCTGAGCACTTTCAAGTTAATGAAAACTTAGGCTTTGAGTTTACTGGCTCAGGTGAGCACCTTATGGTTCGTATCCGTAAGACGGGCGAAAACACGAGCTTTGTTGCCAACGAATTGGCTAAAGCATGTGGTGTTAAATCAAAAGATGTGAGTTGGGCGGGGCTTAAAGATCGCCATGCAGTCACAGAACAATGGCTCAGTGTTCATTTACCGAAAGGTGAAATGCCAGACTTTGGTCAGTTCTTAGCTCAATATCCAAGCATTGAAATTGTTGCGACGGATCGACACAACAAAAAACTTCGTCCAGGTGATCTCATTGGCAATCAATTTGTCGTTACCATGTCAGAAGTGAGTCATGTTGAAGATGTACTTTCGCGACTTGAGTCTGTATCGAAAGTCGGGGTGCCAAATTACTTTGGTAGCCAGCGCTTTGGTAATCAAGGTAACAACCTTGAAGAGGCTCGTCGTTGGGGGCGTGAGAACGTACGCACTCGCAATCAGAATAAGCGTAGCCTTTATCTTTCTGCTGCTCGCTCATGGATTTTTAACACCATTCTTTCAGAGCGAATCGAAAAAGGGTTGTTTGACCAAGCTTTGCAAGGTGATGTAGTTGAAGTCGATGGTCAAGCTCAAACTGTCACGGCGGAATCGATTGAAAAGATCAATACAGGTGTCGCGAATGGCACGGTTGCGGTGACTGCGGCTCTTGCTGGTGACAACGCTTTGCCAACAACTGATCAAGCACTGGCCCTAGAGCAGCCTCACTTGGATGCTGAACCGGATTTAATGGCTTTGATTCGTGGTAATCGCATGCGTCATGATCGTCGAGCGATTTCTCTTATGCCTCAAGACCTGGCTTGGCAAGTGGATGGCGATAATGTGACTTTGAGTTTTTCATTGGATGCAGGATGCTTCGCCACTGCGATTATCCGTGAGCTGATTGAAGAAGTTGAAGTGGAGCGTCAATATTAATGAGTGATAACTTACTCAAAATCTTAATCAGTAATGATGATGGCGTACACGCTGAAGGCATTCACACATTGGCCGATGCATTGCGTGATATGGCTGAAGTGACGATTGTGGCTCCGGACCGTAACCGCTCAGGGGCTTCAAACTCACTCACGTTAGAGCAGCCTTTACGTGTTAATGAGATCGCACCGAAAGTCTACTCAGTGCAAGGTACGCCTACAGATTGCGTTCATTTTGCTTTAAATGAACTCATGAAAGATGAGCTACCTGATCTAGTGCTAACAGGCATTAATCATGGCGCAAACCTTGGTGATGATGTGTTGTACTCAGGGACCGTAGCAGCAGCGATGGAAGGGCACTTTTTAGGAGTGCAATCTATCGCGTTCTCGCTGGTGGGTAAGGAAAACTTTGCCACCGCGGCGGCGATTGCGCGTCAATTGGTTTCCCAGCATGCGAACCGACCAATACCGACTAATCGTTTATTGAACGTCAATGTGCCTGATTTAGCTTATGATGAGCTGAAAGGGACGCAAGTGACTCGACTCGGTGCGCGTCATCACGCTGAAGCAATGATTAAGCAGAAAGATCCTCGTGGACATGATATTTATTGGTTAGGCCCTCCCGGTAAAGAGCAAGATGCTGGAGAAGGTACGGATTTTTATGCTATCGAACAAGGCTTTGTTTCCATAACACCTCTACAGGTGGATTTGACAGCGCATGAGTCGATACAAAGCATGGGTAACTGGTTAAAGGATAGTTAAGCATGGCAAACCCACATGCCGATAGGTTAATCGACTTTCTTGTTGCGAACGGGATTCAAGATCAGAAAGTTTTAGACGCTATTTATAGGCTACCGAGAGAGCAATTTGTCTCTCAAGCTATGATTCACCAAGCCTACGACAATAATGCTTTGCCAATTGGGCAAGGGCAGACTATCTCTCAGCCTTATATTGTCGCCAAAATGACGGAAATGCTTGAGCTGAAGCGCACGAGTAACGTCTTGGAAGTGGGGACGGGATCTGGCTATCAGACTGCTGTGCTATCTCAACTTGTTGATCATGTTTATTCCATAGAGCGTATCAAAGCGCTGCAGTGGGAAGCGAAGCGTCGTTTAAAGCAGTTAGACATCTACAATATTTCGACGAAGCATGGTGATGGTTGGCAAGGGTGGCCGGCGAAAGGGCCTTTTGATGCCATTATCGTTACGGCGGCGGCGGAATCTGTTCCTTCGGCACTCTTAGAGCAGTTAAAAGAGGGGGGGATCTTAATGATTCCTGTAGGGACCGATGAACAGCAGTTACTAAAAATCGTTCGCCATGGTGATGAATTCCTCTCTCAAGCCATAGAAATGGTACGTTTTGTTCCTCTTGTTGCTGGTGATCTTGCTTAACGATGAAGTTTAAGTCTTATCTTTTATTAGTTTTGGGTGTTTGCAGTACATTATTAGGGTGTGCTGCACATTCCCCTGCGCCCGTGACTGGATTAAAGAAAGACTACAGCTCAGTATCCCGAGGGAGTTACCGAGGAAGTTACTACCAAGTAGAAAAAGGCGATACGCTGTATTTTATAGCCTATGTCACAGACAAGGATGTAAAAGAAATCATTAGTTACAATGGTTTAAAAAAGCCATACACCATTTTCCCTGGCCAAAAGCTTAAACTTTGGCAACCCGCTTACAATGCCCCAGCGTACGGTGGGACAGGGGCTGGCGTAGCGGTAGCTGCGGTTACAACCCCTTCTACTCCAAAACAAAATTCGGTATCGAGTAAAAACTCTACTCAAAAGTCTAACGCGTCCAGTGCAAAAAGTAGCCAGCAATCGATTGCAAAACAACCACCAAAGAAGGTTGATCAATCGAAATCAAAGGAGTATGTTGAATCTACTGGTAAACAAAATGTTAACAAAACTACCAATAGTACATCAGCAAACAACAACAAAATTTCCAAATGGTTATGGCCGACAAAAGGGAGAGTAATCAAAAACTTTTCTGCTGGGGATCAAGGAAATAAAGGGATTGATATCGCAGGGCAGCGTGGACAATCCATAGTTTCTACAGCAGGCGGCACCGTCGTTTATTCCGGTAATGCGCTACGTGGTTACGGTAATCTCGTGATTATCAAACATAACGATAATTACCTTAGTGCATACGCACATAATGATCGGTTGCTAGTACGCGAAGGGCAAAGTGTCAAAGCTGGTCAAAAAATCGCAACAATGGGCAGCTCTGGAGCCAGCAGTGTTCGCTTACACTTTGAAATTCGCTATCAAGGTAAGTCAGTGAATCCAAAACGCTACTTACCGTAAAACTTACTGTTAGGTAATAGCGACATTAGACGTAGTAATGTCTTGCTAGCTCGCCAGGGGGAGGCGCTATGAGTATCAGCAATGCAGCAACGAAAGTCGAAGAATTCGAAATCGATCAAGAAACGGTTCAAACGCTGAAAACGCGAGAATCGACCAAACCTACACCAGCTGAAGAAGCTAAAGAAGAGTTTGATGCATCAACCAAAAGTCTTGATGCAACACAACTGTACTTAGGCGAAATTGGCTTTTCTCCACTACTTACCGCCGAAGAAGAAGTTCTGTACGCCCGTCGTGCCCTAAGAGGTGACGAAGCTGCGCGTAAACGTATGATTGAAAGTAACCTTCGTCTGGTAGTTAAAATTTCTCGCCGTTATAGCAATCGTGGTTTGGCACTGCTTGATTTAATTGAAGAAGGAAACTTAGGGTTAATTCGAGCAGTAGAGAAGTTCGATCCTGAACGTGGTTTTAGATTCTCAACATACGCAACATGGTGGATTCGTCAGACCATCGAGCGTGCGCTGATGAACCAAACACGTACTATCCGTCTACCTATTCACGTCGTTAAAGAGCTCAATATTTATCTGCGTACTGCTCGTGAGCTATCGCAAAAACTTGATCATGAGCCAACGGCGGAAGAGATTGCAACACAACTTGATAAGCCAGTTGATGATGTGAGTAAAATGCTGCGCTTGAATGAACGTATTAGTTCTGTCGATACGCCAATCGGTGGTGATGGTGAAAAAGCGTTACTCGATATCATTCCAGACATCAATAACTCTGACCCTGAGGTTTCGACTCAGGACGACGATATCAAAAACTCTCTTATCCATTGGTTAGATGAACTAAATCCTAAGCAGAAAGAAGTGCTAGCACGTCGTTTTGGTCTGCTTGGTTATGAGCCATCAACGTTGGAAGAAGTTGGACGTGAAATTAACCTGACTCGTGAACGTGTTCGCCAGATTCAGGTAGAAGGCCTACGTCGCTTAAGAGAGATCCTTATTAAGCAAGGACTGAACATGGAAAATCTATTTAGTGTGACAGAAGATTAAATAGTAAATGCTAGAAAAAAGCCTCGGTTAACCGAGGCTTTTTTGATTGTCTTTCAAAGCGCTATTCAGCTTTGATGACAGGGAAGACTTTGACTAGCTTTATACGATTCTCTTCAAGCTCAACAATCTCCATTGGATGGCCTGATACCTGAACACTTAAATGGCTTTCAGGAATGTCCTCTAAATGCTCTAGGATCAATCCGTTCAATGTTCTAGGTCCATCTGTAGGTAATTTCCATTTCAAACCTTTGTTGATATCGCGAATGTTGGCACTGCCTTCAATTAGGAAACTACCATCACCTTGTGGCGTGATCTCGTCTGAAAGGCTAGGTGCAATGGAAGTGGTAAATTCGCCTACAATTTCTTCGAGGATATCTTCAAGAGTCACCAGACCAATGATATCGCCATATTCATCCACGATGAGTCCAATACGTTCTTTATTGCGTTGGAATTTCAGCAGTTGGACGTTAAGTGGTGTACTTTCCGGAATGAAATACACTTCATCGGCAGCGCGAAGCAGAGTCTCTTTAGTGAATTCATTCTTCTCTAGCATCAAACGATAAGATTCACGTAAGCGCAGCATGCCAACCACTTCGTCGATTTGATCACGATAAAGCACGACACGGCCATGAGGAGAGTGGGTTAACTGTCTAACAATGGATTTCCAGTCATCGTTGATATCGATACCGGTGATTTCGTTTCTTGGCACCATGATGTCATTGACGGTGACATGCTCAAGGTCAAGGATGGAGATCAACATATCTTGGTGACGACGAGGAATAAGGCTGCCAGCTTCATTAACCACAGTTCGTAGTTCTTCCGAGCTGAGATGATCATCGCCACCGTGGTCGGCTTTAATACCTAGCAAACGAATGAACCCATTAGTGATAAAGTTCACGAACATTACTAATGGTGACAGCAGCTTCATCAATACCGTCAGAACAATACTGCTGGCATAAGAAACACGTTCAGGGTAAAGCGATGCGAGTGTTTTTGGCGTGACTTCAGCAAAGACAAGGACGACTAAGGTTAGAGCACCTGTTGCGATAGCGACCCCGAGATCGCCATATATACGCATACCTAAAATGGTTGCGATAGCTGACGCAAGAATGTTAACAAGGTTGTTGCCTATTAAGATAAGTCCAATAAGGCGATCTGGGCGATCCAACAGCTTCTCTACTCGCTTGGCACCTTTGTGGCCATTGTTTGCTAGATGCTTTAGGCGGTAACGGTTCAAAGACATCATCCCTGTCTCTGAGCCTGAAAAATATCCTGAAATAATGATAAGACACGCGAGTAGCGCAAATAAGATACCCGTTGATATGTCGTCCAAAGCTTATCTTTTCCTTGTTATGTTTTGGTTAATTTATGACCTAAACTGTTCGCTAAGTCAATTTCAAATACGGAGTGAGATATTGTAAAAGAAAGGTGCAACTGATGCACCTTTCACTTTCAATTAGTTAAGAATGATTTCGCGGACAAAGCGGCTACCGAAGTAGGCTAGAGTAAGTAAGGTCGCTCCGGCAACGGCAAACCAAGTAACTTTACGTCCGCGCCAACCTTTTTGATAGTGGCCCCAAAGTAGTACGGAATAAACCACCCAAGCGATAAAAGAAAGAATACCTTTATGCGCTTTTCCTTGAGCAAACATATCCTGAACAAAGACAAATCCAGTGAGCAAGGTTCCGGTAAGAAGTAAGTTGCCGATCAAAATAATATTAAACAGCTGACGTTCCACCATTAACAGCGGCGGTAGGTTCGGGTTGATCGCTAATGCTTTCTTCGTTTTTAACTTATGATCGAGCCACGCCAACTGTAACGCATACAGAGCACCTATCGTGAGAGTTGAGTACGAGAAAAGCGCTAAAGAGATATGGATCAGCAGTTTCGGGTCTTGCTCTAGGTGCGTAATAAAGGTGCTAGGTAAAAAAGCAGCAGCGATTAAGTTGATTGCCGAAAAGCTGTAGACCACTGGCAGTAAAAACCACAAGCGGGTTTTGAGCATTGCACCACTCATTACTAGCGAGATAATAAAGCTAATTAAAGAAGCGACATTGAGGATGCTTAGATTTTGCCCCGAGCTACCTAGAATAAGATCGCTAAGCAACCACGCATGAAAAGCCAGTGCAAGAAATGCGCTGACGAAAACGGTTTTAACACGGATACCTGTCTGATGAACAAGTCCCGGAATGATGGTTGCAATCGCTAATGAATAGAGTATTGCAGCAACAACGGCGAGTAAGTTGTCCATTATTCTCTATGAGCTGGTGGATTTTTAACAAATTATACCCTGCATCAACGGCTTGAGCTATGAATTATCACTTTCATTTACCCAGCATGAGAGATCAAAAGTAATCTAGGCAGTGTCAAGCGAGCGGTGGCTAAGGTATACTCATAGTAATATTTCGCCAAAAGTGATGGGCGAGCCTACTTGCAAACCGTCTAGGTAAAGAGACAAAGATGTTTGAGAATTTAACGGATCGATTATCCAAAACGCTGAAAAATATCAGCGGTAAAGGTCGACTGACCGAAGATAATATTAAAGATACGTTGCGCGAAGTGCGCATGGCACTTCTTGAAGCTGACGTAGCACTACCAGTAGTACGTGATTTTATTAAGCGTATTAAAGAGAGTGCAGTGGGTGTTGAGGTGTCTAAATCTCTAACGCCAGGCCAAGAGTTTATTAAGATTGTTCAAGCTGAGCTTGAAGCGGTTATGGGTGAGTCGAATGAAGCCTTAGACCTTGCTGCTCAGCCGCCAGCTGTTATTTTAATGGCGGGTCTACAAGGTGCGGGTAAAACCACCTCTGTAGGTAAACTCTCTAAGCTTCTAAAAGAGCGTGATAAAAAGAAAGTGCTTGTTGTTTCTGCCGACGTTTACCGTCCTGCGGCTATCAAGCAGCTAGAAACATTAGCTTCTGACGTTGGTGTGGACTTCTTCCCATCATCAGCGGACCAGAAACCGATTGATATCGCGAATGCAGCAATCGACCACGCGAAGAAAAAATTCTACGACGTGCTTCTTGTCGATACCGCGGGTCGTTTAGCGGTTGATGAACAGATGATGGCAGAGATCCAAGAACTGCACACTGCGATTAACCCAGTCGAAACGTTATTCGTTGTCGATGCGATGACGGGTCAAGATGCTGCGAATACAGCGAAAGCCTTTGGCGATACATTACCGCTTACTGGTGTCGTTCTGACGAAAGTTGATGGTGATGCTCGTGGTGGTGCAGCATTATCTGTTCGCCATATCACAGGTAAACCAATTAAGTTCTTAGGTGTTGGTGAAAAGACTGACGCACTAGAACCGTTCCACCCAGATCGTGTTGCTTCACGAATTCTTGGTATGGGTGACGTCCTGTCGCTTATTGAAGATCTTCAGCGTAACGTTGACCAAGAAAAAGCAGAAAAGCTAGCGAAGAAGTTCAAAGAGAAGAAAGGTTTTGACCTAGAAGATTTCCGCGAACAGCTAGGCCAGATGCAAAATATGGGCGGCATGATGGGTATGATGGATAAGCTGCCAGGCATGAACAACTTACCAGACAACGTAAAAGATAAAGTTGACGACAAGATGTTTAAGCAGATGGAAGCGATCATCAATTCGATGACGATGAAAGAGCGTCAACGTCCTGAACTGATTAAAGGTTCACGTAAGAAACGTATCGCTGCTGGTTCTGGTACTCAGGTACAAGACGTAAACCGCCTGCTAAAGCAGTTCACCCAGATGCAGAAGATGATGAAGAAAATGCAGAAAGGTGGAATGAAAGGCATGATGCGCAACATGCAAGGCATGATGGGCGGCGGTATGGGTGGAATGGGCGGTGGTGGTTTCAATCCATTTGGCCGTTAATTTCGCTTAGCGATAAAAATTTCAAGGTGTTAGCTCGGTCACAAACTTAAATACAGTTTTATGTTGGTGAAAAAGTAGCTAAAGACCTTGCATTGCTCCGGAATAAGAGTAAAATTCCGGAGCTTTATTTTGGCACGAGCCCCAAATCATTTAGCGATAAATGGTTTCTGGGGTTAATTTTATTTTTGAGAAAGCAAAGAGGACGACATGGTAACCATTCGTTTGGCACGTCACGGCGCTAAAAAGCGTCCATTTTATCAAATCGTAGTAGCGGACAGCCGCAATGCAGCAACTGGCCGTTTCATCGAGAAAGTTGGTTTCTTTAACCCAACTGCACAAGGTCAAGAAGAAGGTCTACGTCTAGACTTAGATCGCGTTAACCACTGGGTTGGTCAAGGCGCATCTCTATCTGACCGCGTTGCTAAGCTAGTTAAAGACGCTCAAAAAGCGGCTTAATTCTTACTTAAAAGAAGAAATTAGCTTATGTCGATGAAAGGTAATGAAACGATGAGCGAAGACAAGATTGTTGTGGGTAAGTTCGGTGCTTCTTACGGCATTCGTGGTTGGCTTAAAGTTTTGTCCTACACAGACAATGCTGAAAGCATATTTGATTACGCGCCTTGGTTTGTGAATCAAGGTGGACAGTGGGTCGAGTACAAAGCTGAAAGTTGGAAGCGCCATAACAAAGGTTTGGTGGTAAAGCTTGAAGGTCTGGATGTGCGCGAAGAAGCGCAATTACTGACAAACTTTGAAATCTCTATTGACCCTGCGGTATTGCCAGAATTGCCATCAGACGAGTTCTATTGGCGTGATTTGATTGGAATGCAAGTAGTAACTGACAAAGGTTACGATCTAGGTACTGTCTCTGACATGCTAGAAACTGGCTCCAACGATGTTCTAGTGATTAAAGCAAATCTAAAAGATGCTTTCGGGCAAAAGGAACGATTAATCCCGTTCCTTGAAGAGCAAGTGATCAAAAACATTGATCGTGAAGCTCAACGGATCGAAGTTGACTGGGATCCTGGATTCTAATTCCAAAATTACAGAGCGAGAGAACACATGTGGGTTGGCGTAATTAGCCTTTTTCCTGAAATGTTCCGTTCTGTTACTGATTTTGGAGTAACAGGTCAAGCGGTTAAAAAAGGTCTTTTATCTATTGAGACATGGAATCCTCGTGATTTCACTCATGATAAACATCGCACTGTTGATGATAGACCTTACGGTGGTGGTCCTGGCATGTTGATGATGGTTCAGCCTTTGCGCGACGCTATTCAGACAGCCAAACAAGCATCACCGGGTAAGACGAAAGTCATTTACCTTTCTCCTCAAGGTCGCAAACTCGACCAGAAAGGAGTTGAAGAACTAGCGACAAATGAGAATTTACTTCTGATTTGTGGTCGCTATGAAGGGGTAGATGAGCGCATCATTCAATCCGAAGTTGACGAAGAATGGTCAATTGGAGATTTTGTGATGACGGGTGGGGAAATCCCAGCCATGACGTTAATTGATTCAGTTTCTCGGTTTGTTCCGGGGGTACTAGGAGATTTTGCGTCAGCAGAAGAAGATTCTTTTGCGAATGGCTTGTTAGATTGTCCGCACTATACTCGTCCTGAAGTGTTAGATGGTAAAGAAGTACCTGCGGTACTCAAATCTGGCAACCATAAGGACATTCGTCACTGGCGACTCAAGCAGTCGTTAGGCCGTACTTGGCTAAGAAGACCAGAACTCCTGGAAAACCTAGCTCTGACTGACGAACAGGAACAATTACTGGCTGAATTTATTAAAGAGCACCGCTCTAGTAAAAAGTAAGCAGTAACCTAATTAATTTAGTATCAGTTTATTCTAGGAATTTATTAAAATGAGTAACATCATCAAGGCTCTTGAAGAAGAGCAACTAAAATCAGACCTACCTAAATTTGCACCAGGTGACACTGTTGTAGTTCAAGTTAAGGTAAAAGAAGGTGACCGTGAGCGTCTACAGGCTTTCGAAGGCGTTGTAATCGCAATCCGTAACCGTGGTCTACACTCTGCTTTCACTGTACGTAAGATCTCTAACGGTGAAGGTGTAGAGCGTACGTTCCAAACACACTCTCCAATCGTTGATAGCATCGAAGTTAAACGCCGTGGTGCAGTACGTCGTGCCAAGTTGTACTACCTACGTGAGCGTTCTGGTAAGTCAGCTCGTATTAAAGAGAAACTTGCTAAGAAGTAATGCTATAACTAGCGTTCTCATAGTATTAGCGGAGGCCAATTGGCCTCCGCTTTTTTATTTGTGCTTGCGTTAATCATCACCATAGTGAACCCTAGTTCGTCATTCCATAGAGCGACGAAGGAGAGAGTAGGGAATCTCCATTGGTATCAAAGATCCCCAATTCGCTCGTACCTCTCTCTTGAGGATGACGAAACCAAAACTTGCTTCTTACCTAAAAAAAAGCCGATGT
The DNA here is from genome assembly GCF_046056895.1 of Vibrio sp. TBV020. Lineage (NCBI taxonomy): Bacteria > Pseudomonadati > Pseudomonadota > Gammaproteobacteria > Vibrionales > Vibrionaceae > Vibrio > Vibrio sp. TBV020. The sequence continues at coordinate 622,939 of NZ_JBEEAQ010000003.1, forward strand.
TCTCACATCAGCTTCTCTTTTTACTCGTATCAAGCAATGTAGCGCTCTAGAGTCTAGACTCTTGCTACTCGCTCTAGTACTGGTCTTCAGACCACCCATCGGCGTCAGACATATCAGGTGCGCCGGGAATGGTATTCTCTTCATCAGCCCACTCGCCAAAATCGATCATTTGGCACTGCTTACTACAGAATGGACGGAAAGGGCTTTGTTCACCCCATGGGACGTCTTGGCCACATTGCGGGCATGGCACTATGGTAATTTTTGACATGATAATTCTCTAACTTAAGGCGAACGATATCGCTAGTATACTAGGAATAATAAGGTATGCGTTTGGATTAGCAGCAAACCGCTAATTTGAAATCAATATCGGCAGTTGAGGCTTGCCCTGATTCAAACTCAATGAACTTGATCGCGAAGCGATTCTTATGGCCTGAAATCATTGGGTAAACCCCATGGTGGACCGGCAGCTCTAAACGCAAAATATTCGCTTCCTCAGCGTCACTTTGGTAAAAGCCTGATTTAGCTTGGATAGGGCGAAAATGACCAGTTTCGCGAGTGAGTTTTAGCCACTGTTTCAAAGCGATAGAAAGAGGCTTTAATGAGCTAAGCCACTTCTGAGCATCCGCTCGTTTCTTCTCAATAGGTAGGTGAAGCCAATGATGAAGAGCTGGAAGATCAAAACAACACGAACCGCCTGGTAAGTTAAAGCGTTGGCGAATCGCGCTTAAGAAGCGGTCTTCTTTTAAGCTTTGACCGAAGCGTTCTGCACTCATTAAACCACTGTGTGCTGCATCCACTTCTGCTAATACATTTTTTAGCATTTCTTGATCAACACCTTCTACATTTAACCAAGAGCGGTATGCGAGGCGTTGTTTCTCTATGTCTTTGGCTAACTCACTTTTTAACTGAATTTGCTCAAAGATTTCGACAATATCAAAGAGAGAGCGATAAAAAGTGAGATGCTGCATATCATCACTAAACTTCGCCGCAATATTTAGCTGATTGAGCAGTGCTTCTACTCTCAGATAAATACGGGTCTTTTCATTTAGTGGATGTTCGAAGTAATGGGTTGTCATTAATATGCAGCTCTGGGTTCTCGTCATCTTATTCTCACAGATTTGCACCACACATTTCTAGGAACTTTTGGTGTAATTCTGTGATTTGAGGCAAAAGTTTTTGGTTTTTTGCATTATTTTTAATCACATAGTCAGCGATCGCTAGCCTTTGCTCTCTGCTCGCTTGGGAGGCAAGGATTGCTCGTGCTTGAGAGGCCTCTACATTATCGCGTTCTACAGTGCGTTGGATTTGCGTTTCTTCATCAACATCAACAACCAAAATTTTATCTGCAAGTGCCTGTAAGTTATTCTCGACCATGAGTGGAATGACTAGCAGTGCATAGTCAGAGGTTACCTTGCCTAGCTCACTGAGCATTTGGCTTCTAATCATTGGGTGTAGTAATTGATTTAGCCATTCTTTCTCTTCCGGCTGGCTAAAGATGATTTCCCGTACAGCGCTTCTATCTAATGTTCCGTCATCATGAATAACCTGAAGGCCAAAATGTTCAGTGATAGCGTTGAGTCCTTTTGTGCCAGGTTCGACAACTTGTCTTGCAACAACATCAGCATCAACAATTTCAATGCCAAACTCTTGGTTGAATAAATTGGCTATGGTTGTTTTTCCACTGGCAATACCGCCAGTTAATCCGATCACTAGTGCCATATTAAATACCTACAAAGTTCCCTAAATACCAATTAAGGATTTGATCGCCCCACATCAAACTTATCCAGCCAGCAATCGCCAAGTATGGGCCAAAAGGAAAAGCTTTATCGATACCTTGTTGTTTTAATCGTAGTTGGATAAGGCCAAATACCAGTCCAACCAACGAAGAGAGTAGAATGATCATCGGGAGATATTGCCAACCAAGCCAAGCGCCGAGTGCAGCTAGCAATTTGAAATCACCATAACCCATCCCTTCTTTCCCTGTCATGAGTTTAAACGCCCAGTAGACACTCCATAGCGCCAAATACCCTGCGATGGCGCCGATAACCGCATCTTGAAGTGAAACCGGGCTTAAACCAATAAGTGCTAGTGCGATACCTGACCATGTTAATGGTAGTGTCAGTTGATCGGGGAGCAGCATTGTATCTAAGTCGATAAAGGTGGCAGAGATCAATACGAAGGTGAAGAAGATCAGACAAATAGAGAAATAGCTAAAGCCAAATTGGTACGCAATCATGAATGACATAACACCGGTGAGCAGCTCGACCAATGGGTAGCGAACGCTGATCTTGTTATTGCATTGGTGGCATTTGCCTTTTAGCAACAACCAGCTGATTACTGGAATATTGTCGATGATACGAATTTTAGTTTCACATTTTGGGCAAGTTGAAGCGGGTACACTTAAGTTATATGTCCCCTGTGGTGGCTCAATTTTATATTCGGGAAAACTCTCAGCACACTCTTGTCGCCACTCTCGTTCCATCATGATAGGAAGACGGTGTATGACTACATTAAGAAAACTGCCTATTATCAGACCGAAAATAGCGGCCATGACAGGAAATAGCCAAGGGTAATAATAAAAAATATCCATAGAGGGGGCAGCTTGCTCGATAGTAAAGAGTATTGTTCTCTATACTATCCTAAGACGTTCATTAAGTTAAAGATTGGCAGGTACATTGCTACAACTAATCCCCCAACAACGACGCCAAGGAAAATGATGATTAAAGGCTCCAACACTTTCCCTAAGTTGTCGACGGTGTTATCAATTTCAAACTCATAGATAGTCGCGATTTTATTTAACATATCGTCTAAGCGGCCAGACTCTTCTCCGATCATGACCATTTGTAGCACCATCTCTGGAAAGCACTGAGCATTGCGCATTGCAATATAGATTGGCATACCCGCGGCAGTATCAGTGTGTACGCGAGTGATAGCTTCTTGGTAATGCACATTATTAGCGGTTTTCGCTGATGTTTTTAAGCTAGTTAGAATGGGGATGCCTGCGCTAAAACTAGTCGCCAATGTACGGCTAAATTTGGCAATTGACGCTTTAGTTATCACACTACCAATAATAGGCACTTTGAGCCCTAGACGACTTGCAGCTAAACGAGCGCGGAAAGATTTTTTACGAGCTAATTTTGCTGTGATAATTACGGCCGCTAATGTGAGGAGTGTGGCGAAGCTGTAAGTTTGGGTCAAATAAGAGAGTTGAAGGACTTTCTGAGTAAACCAAGGTAGTTCAGCACCAAATCCTTTGAACATGGATTCAAACTGAGGGATGACCATTGTTAGCATTAAATATGAGACTGATAAAGCTATCAGTACAACCATGCTTGGGTAAATCAACGCTTTGATAACTTTGGCTCTGAGTTGCTCTGACTTCTCCCTATAGGTGGCGATACGTTCAAAGACTTCAGCTAAGTTACCAGCTTGCTCTCCCGTTGCAACGAGATCAACATATAAGGTGTCAAAGTGTCCACTGGCAGTACGCATTGCCTTAGATATAGGCGTTCCTGACTCTACACCTTTAGATATCTGAGCAAGTATCGACTTCATTTCAGCTTTTCTGTGGTTATCCGCTACCAGTTTTAATGCATGAATAATGGGAACACCTGTGGCAAGCATTGTCGCGAGCTGACGAGTTAGAATAGTGATGTCTTTCGTTTTTATGCGTTGTGACAATCGAGTAATGGCTGAGATACTCTTTTTCTTAAGCTTTTTTATTTGGACGTGCTGCTCTTTAAGTTTATCTCTTACTTCTGCTTCACTGAGCGCTAAAAGTTGTCCCGAAACGAGTTTTCCTGAGCTATTAATGCCTTTCCAACGATAGCTTTTCAATTGAGCTTGGTGGCGTCTTTTCATCTGTAATTCCGTTAAATGTAGAGGACCCTTTGCAGCTCTTGATAGCTCGTGGTTCCTGCAAGAAGCTTTTCAACTCCGGACTCTTTTAGGGTTTGCATACCTTGCTGTTTCGCAAGTGCTTCAATATGTTGCACGCTAGAGCCTTCGTTGACGGCTTGTGCTAAGTGATGATCAAACGCCATCACCTCGTAAATGCCAATACGTCCAGAGTAGCCTTGATTGCATTCGCTACAGCCAGCTTGATTAGCCTCGTAAACCATGGTTTTGGGAGCAAGCTTGAGTATCTGTTCAGCTTGTGATGATGCTTGCGTTTCTTGTTTGCAGTGACGACACAGCTTTCTAGCTAGGCGCTGCGCAATGATTAGGCTTAAAGAGGAGGCAACGTTGAAAGATTCAATACCCATATTACTGAGTCGTACGACACTCTCGGCGGCTGAGTTGGTGTGTAGGGTGGAAAGGACTAAGTGGCCAGTTTGCGCCGCTTTCACTGCAATTTCTGCGGTTTCAAGATCGCGAATTTCACCGACCATCACAACATCAGGGTCTTGGCGTAGGAAGGCTCGTAGCGCTTCGGCAAAACCAAACCCTATTTGCGGTTGTACTTGAACTTGGTTAATACCTGGTAGGTTGATCTCAATAGGATCTTCCGCGGTAGCAATGTTGATTTCTGGCGTATTAAGTATTTTTAAACCGGTATAGAGTGAAACGGTTTTGCCACTGCCTGTTGGCCCCGTCATTAAAGTCATCCCTTGCGGTTTTTTCAATGCCGATAAATATAGCGCTCGTTGCTGCGCGTTATAGCCTAGGGACTCTATATCTAAACTCGCACTGCTACTGTCTAATAGACGCAGCACGATCTTTTCTCCCCATAATGTCGGCAGGGTTGAGACTCGCATATCAATCGCAGTTTCTCGGCTGAGCCTTAATTTAATTCGTCCATCTTGAGGAAGGCGTCTTTCCGCAATATCCAGTTTGGCTAGGATCTTTAAGCGTGCAGAGAGTCGTCGACTAAGGTGATGCGAGGGCTGCTGCGTTTCAATCAGAATACCATCACAACGTAATCTCACTCGGTAGAGTTCTTCGTATGGCTCAAAATGAATATCGGAGGCACCTTTACGTACAGCATCAAGCAAAATTTGGTTGATAAAGCGACTTACTGGAGCTTGATCCTTACTTAGATCCTCTATTGTCGTCATCTCATCGTCAGAGACTTCTACTAATGAAGCGAGCTCCTGCTGATTGATCTCTTTGTTGCCGATAAGATCTTCGCCCGCAATCGCTTTACCATATAAACGGCGAATCGCCCCTTGAAGCTGCTTAAAATCAGCCAAAACAAGTTCAGTCTGCAGTCCGGTGGCGAAGCGAAACTCATCTTCAATATCTAAGTTGGTTGGGTCGGCAACAGCAATGGTTAAAAGCTGAGATGTTTGAGAAATGGGCAAAGCAGTAAAGCGAGTGATAAGTTCTCTCAGCCCTAAATTCTGACAAATGGGTTCATATTCAAATTTTGTAAGATTGGTCTCTGGCAAACCGAAAATATGCGACAGCTGTTCAGTCAATTCGTATTGATGGATTAATTGGAGTGATAGCAAAGCTTCAGGCACACACTGGCCTGAAGCTTTAACATGTTCCACGAGTTCTGCTTCTTGCCCACTACTGAGAATATTTGCTTGGCGCAAGATAGAGGGGAGGTTGGTTAGCATTATGGGCAATAGGTTGTTTGTTGGGTCGTTAATGCGGCATCAGTGTAACATTTTGCTTCCCAAGTAATTCCTGTTGACGCATAAGTAGCGGTAGCTACGTACGTTTCATTCGCTTTAATTGGACCTTTTGCGCTGGCTGCTTTCACGCGAACGTCAACTGCTCCTGAAGCCGAGCCTCCAATGGCGGTGACTTCTAAATCGTTCAGGGTAAATGTTGCAGGAACGCCATTAGAGTTTTGGATACAAGATGTTTTAAATGAAGCAGCATCTCCAGCATTTTCATGGGCACAGAGTTCAACCGCTAATTTCATGGATGAAGCCACTTTAGGAAATTCAGCTAAAGTGGCTTTCTTTGTATAGTCTTGGTAAGCCGGAATAGCAAAAGCGGCAAGAATGCCAATAATCGCTACTACGATCATTAACTCAATTAAAGTAAAGCCACCTTGCTTGTGGCGTTGTTTGGTTTGCATCATTTCTCTCCATAGGTGAATGCGAAAAGTAGGAGAGAGGATAGTCAGCTTAGAATAGTGGTGATAACTTTTGCTGAGGGCTTTCCGAGCAGATTATGAAAACTTGGTGCTCTGTTTCATATTCCGTGCAAAAGCGTTCGAGGGAGAGCAAGCTTTATTATTTAGAGTCTTAAGCTTGATACAAAAGCAGAGACTCAATGGTCTCCGCTTACCGTCTGAAATATAAGACAAATATTTAACTTTTTGGTAGGCTCAATGCTACTTAAAACGCATCGAAAGATCCATTGCTTTCAAGTGCTTGGTGAGTGCGCCCACCGAGATGTAGTCCACACCAGTTTCTGCGTACTCACGAAGTGTCTCTAGTGTGACGTTACCTGAGTTCTCTAATGCAGCGCGGCCTGCGTTGATTTTCACGGCTTCACGCATCATATCGGTGGTGAAGTTATCTAGCATGATGATATCTGCGCCTGCTTCAATTGCTTCATTCAGCTCTTCAAGGCTTTCTGTTTCTACTTCAACTGGTTTACCAGGGTTGAGTTCTTTCGCTGTTTTGATTGTTTGCGCGATACCGCCGTTAGCGATGATGTGGTTTTCTTTAATTAGGTAAGCATCAAACACACCGATACGATGGTTAAAACCACCGCCACACGCTACTGCGTACTTTAATGCACTACGTAGACCAGGAATGGTTTTACGTGTATCTAGCAGGCGACAATCCGTACCTTCAAGCTCTTTAGCATATCGGGCTGTAATCGTTGCGCAGCCAGAAAGCGTTTGGATAAAGTTCATCGCATTGCGCTCACCGGTTAGTAGGGCACGTGCAGGGCCTGAAAGTGTACAAAGTACTTGGTTTGGCTCAACGCGATCGCCATCTTCTACATTCCACTCGATAGTCACTTCGCCGCCAAGCTGCTTAAAGACTTCGTCTGCCCAAGCTTTACCACAAAAGACACCGTGTTCACGGGTAATCAACGTTGCTTCATTGTGAGCGTTGGCAGGAATTAGACTTGCAGTAATATCAGCAGCAGAATCAAGAGTGCCACCGAGATCTTCCTTAAGTGTTTCTGCAACAGTACGAGAAATTTCTAGTGGCAGTTGCTGTTTCAAATATTCTAGGCGTTCTTGGCTATTGTGTGTGTTTTTCATCGCAAATCTAATACGCAGTTGAACAAGAGGTGGGCATGATACGATGACTAAGCATGAAATTCAGCCATTAATCTCGCATTTCATTGCCAAAGGGATAAAATCACAATCAATTGGGTTAAGAAAGAGCGGCAAAATGATTGATAACCAAGGTTGGTACAGTGAAGCAAGGCATGTCCCTTCGCCATTTTATGATCAAAGAACGGACGAGTCGGATATCTCATTGTTGGTCGTGCACAATATAAGCTTACCCCCTGGCCAGTTTGGTGGCCCTTATATTGAACAGTTTTTCACAGGGAACTTAGATCCTAACGATCATCCGTTTTTTAAAGTTATTCATAAAATGGGAGTATCAGCTCACTGCTTGATTCGCCGAGATGGTCAAGTGGTGCAATTCGTCCCTTTTAAAGCTAGAGCATGGCATGCAGGCGTTTCGAGCTTTGCAGGCCGGGAGAAGTGTAACGACTATTCGATTGGTATTGAGCTAGAAGGGAGTGATTTTGTTGCTTATACCGACGAGCAATATGCAGCCCTGACCAAGCTCACCAAACAAATACAAACCCATTATCCGATGATTACGTTACCGAGAATCACTGGGCATCAATATATTGCTCCGCTGCGAAAAACGGATCCGGGGTTGGTGTTTGATTGGGTTCGATTTAGAAGTGGATTAGGTGATTGATTTGGCACTAAACAGAGCAGTGGTCATTCCATAGAGTGACGAAGGAGCGAGTAGGGAATCTATTCAAGTTTTCGAGTAACTTTAAGAGATCCCCAATTCGGTCGTCTCTCCCTTTCGGGAATAACGATGTTCATTTGAAACTGTTTCTTACAGGGACTCTTGATACTCAACCAAAATCTGCTCAACCCACGATGCAATACGTTCATCGCTCAGCTCATATTGAGAGTCTTCATCAAGCGCTAGGCCGACAAACTTTGTTTCATTGTCAGTGAGTGCTTTAGAGGCTTCAAACTCATAGCTATCATCATTAGGCCAATAACCGACAATGTTTGCGCCAGTCTTTTTAATCTCATCGTGGAGCAGTCCCATCGCATCGAGATACCACTCGCCATAGCCTTCTTGATCGCCTAAGCCGAATAGTGCGACGGTTTTGCCATCGAGCGCTACGCCATCGATTTGATCCCATAATTCGTTCCAGTCCTCTTGGATTTCACCAAAGTCCCACGTCGAGATACCTAAAATTAGAAAATCATACTCTGTCATTAAAGAAAGAGGAGACTCTTTAACATTGTGAATATCAACAAGGTCTGCACCAATTATATCTCGGATCTTCTCTGCTGCCATTTCGGTGTAGCAAGTGGTGGAACCGTAAAATAGGCCGATTTTCATAGCGTTCTTTATTATTGTGAGAAATGGATGGTGAATTCTAACCACAAAATGGCGAGCTTTGCAGCGAATATCGGCCTCAGGTGTGATTTTTTATAGCTTTATTCGTGTCGGGCACTTACATTTGAGCGCATAACGAAAACAAGAGGTGTGCTGTGTCAGAACAAATGTCACCCGATCAAGGCATCGTAGAACAGTTTCTAGATGCGATGTGGATGGAGCGCGGATTGTCTGAAAATACGTTGGCTTCGTACCGCACAGACTTAGTAAAACTGCTTCAATGGATGTCCGCGAACAACTATAAATTGGACTTTATTAGCTTATCAGGCTTACAAGAATATCAAGCTTGGCTAGTGGATGAGGGATATAAGCAAACATCTCGAGCCAGAATGTTGTCAGCGATTCGTCGCCTGTTCCAGTATTTACACCGAGAAAAAGTGCGAGGAGATGATCCCAGCGCTTTGCTGGTTAGCCCTAAATTACCAAAAAGGTTGCCAAAAGATCTGAGTGAAGAACAAGTCGATGCGTTATTAGATGCTCCAGATCCGAATGATCCTATGGAACTTCGTGATAAAGCTATGCTAGAACTTCTCTATGCGACAGGTTTACGTGTTACTGAGCTCGTCAGTCTTACGATGGAAAATGTCAGCCTACGCCAAGGTGTTGTCCGGGTTACAGGTAAAGGCGGTAAAGAACGTTTAGTCCCAATGGGCGAAAATGCGGTCGATTGGATTGAAACTTTTCTTCATCAAGGCAGGTCTGAGTTACTTGGGGACACAACGTCGGATGTGGTTTTTCCGAGCAAACGTGCAAGGCAGATGACCCGACAGACCTTTTGGCATCGTATAAAACATTATGCTGTGAAAGCTGGTATTGATACTGAGTTACTGTCACCTCACGTGCTACGACATGCATTTGCGACCCATTTGCTTAATTACGGTGCCGATTTACGAGTTGTACAGATGCTATTAGGCCACAGTGACTTGTCTACCACACAAATTTATACTCATGTAGCGACAGAGCGATTGAAACAGCTGCATAGTGAACATCATCCAAGAGCCTAACGATATAACGTTAAGCTTAAATTGATTTAAGGTGAATTGAATGAGCGTATTACGCCGAATGACTCTATTGACGTTGCCATTGCTACTGGCAACACAGAGCGTATCTGCAAATGAAGTGAAGTTTGATAAAGCTCAGTTAGAAGAGCGTTTTCAAAAACTTGGTTTAGAAGTCAAAGAGGTTGTCCCAGCTGATATTGATGGTTTAGTCGAGGTTCAAACGAGCGGCGGCATCTTATTTGCTTCTCCAAATGGAGACTATTTCCTAGCGGGGACGTTATACAAATTGGATGCGAACGGCCAGTATGAAGATGTTCTCGCTAAACGCCAAGCGCCAATCAATGCCGCGAAGATAGAAGCATTTAAAGACAGCATGATCGAGTTTAAAGCGGACAACGAGAAATACGTTGTGACTGTCTTTACTGATATCACTTGTGGTTATTGTGTTCGTCTTCATAGCCAAATGAAAGGCTATAACGATTTAGGAATCACGGTTCGCTATATGGCGTATCCTCGTCAGGGGGCTACAGGTGGTGTAGCGGATCAAATGGCAGCTATTTGGGGATCAGAAGACCCTCATGCCGCGATGCACAACGGCAAAGTAAAGCGTGAGATCCCTTCGGAAGGTGAAGACTTTGCTAAGTACCAAGAGATTATCAAACAACACTACGCTCTTGGCCGTGAGTTGGGTATCAGTGGCACGCCTGCTATTTTCCTACCAAATGGTGAGATGGTTGGTGGCTATTTACCGCCAGCACAACTTATTCAGCGCCTAGAACAAATCCAATAATCAGAAAAAGAGCCTCTAAACGAGGCTCTCATACTCTTTATGATAGAAATTCAACGCAGACCAGACGTCGATCTTAGTCAGTTACCAGACTCAATCCCTTCGCTTTTGAAGCGCATATATATTTCTCGTGGCGTTCACAACATTGAACAGCTAGAGACGACTGCACGCGCTTTACACTCATATCAGAAATTGCATGGGATTGAGTTGGCGGTGGAATTACTGTTTGGTGCAATTCAAAACAATAAACGCATCATCGTTGTGGGCGATTTCGATGCTGATGGTGCCACCAGTTCAGCGTTGTCTGTTCTTGCTCTACGTATGCTTGGTTCCAGTAATGTCGATTATTTGGTGCCAAACCGATTTGAAGATGGCTATGGCCTTAGTCCTGAGGTCGTTGATCAAGCGATTGAAATCGGGGCAGAAGTTATCATGACGGTGGATAATGGCGTCTCTTCGATTGAAGGTGTTCGTTATGCTAAGGAAAAAGGGCTTCAAGTTTTAGTAACGGACCACCACTTACCCGGTCATGAGTTACCGAATGTGGATGCAATGGTAAACCCGAACCTCCAAGAATGTGCGTTCCCATCGAAAGCTTTGGCTGGTGTAGGTGTTGCCTTTTATCTGATGATGGCGCTTTGCGTTCACATGAGAAAAACAGGATGGTTTTCCAAGCAAGGTATGGCTGAACCGAAACTCATGGAGCTGATTGATCTTGTCGCCTTGGGTACGGTGGCGGACGTTGTACCGTTGGATGAGAACAATCGAATATTAGTCCATCAAGGGTTGCAACGAATTCGAGCTGGTAAAGCACGCCCTGGTATTCAAGCGTTGATTGAAGTGGCAAAGCGTGATGCTAGACGTCTAGTTGCTTCCGACTTTGGCTTTGCACTAGGCCCACGTATCAATGCAGCTGGCCGCTTGGATGATATGTCATTTGGCGTTGAGCTACTGCTCAGCAATAACATTCATGCTGCGCGTCGTATGGCGAGCGAATTGGATGGTTTAAACCAAACGCGTAAAGAGATTGAAGAGGGAATGAAGCAAGAGGCCATGGCCATTTGTGAGCGCCTTCAGTTTGGTGAAAACATGCCTCATGGTTTGGTTTTGTTCCAGCGCGACTGGCATCAAGGTGTAATCGGCATCTTGGCCTCTCGTATCAAAGAGAAGTTCCACCGCCCAGTTATCGCGTTTGCTGACGGAGGGGAAGGCTCGATTAAAGGTTCATGTCGCTCTATTCCAGGTCTACATATGCGTGATGTATTAGATCGTATTGATACTCAGAATCCGGGTTTGATCGTTAAGTTCGGTGGTCATGCTATGGCTGCAGGTTTAACGATCATGGAGAGTAACTTTGAGCGTTTTTCGAAGCTCTTTGATCAAGCGGTAAAAGAGGACTTAGATGAAGCGGCACTCAAAGGTGTGATCCTATCCGATGGAGAACTTAAACCTGAAGAGTTCTCAATGCATATAGCTGAGACACTGCGTGCTGGTGGTCCTTGGGGACAAGCGTTCCCTGAACCAACATTTGATGGGGAATTTAAAGTGCTTCATCAAAAGCTGGTGGGCGAAAAGCACTTAAAATTGATGTTAGAGCCGCTGCATAAAGGTCATCCAACCAATATTATGATTGATGGCATAGCATTTAATGTCGATTTACGTCGTTGGCCTGATGCTTCTGCAAAGACTGTCCATTTGGCGTATAAGCTTGATATTAATGAGTTTCGCGGTAACCAGTCATTGCAATTGATGATTGATCATATTGAGGCAAGGTAGTCTTTTAATAAGTGTCACGAAGGTGCGAGTAGGGAGTCTTTATAGGTTTTCTACTCGCTTTGAGAGCCCCAACTCGTTCGTACCTCACTCTTGAGGATGACGTTGTTTCGTATGGTTTGATGTCTGAATTGTCATTCCATAGAGCGACGAAGGACCGAGTAGGGGATCTCTAATGATTTTCGACTTGAGCTCATTTCAAAAACCTCTCCGAACATCGCGTTTTTCTTTTCATTCCCTAATAACCTTTCATATTTGTTTAAAACTGACCAATTAAAGTGTGATGGCTGGCACGCTTTCTCCCCACCTGTTTATAATTTGTAATTGGTCAGACCAATTTAATTGCCGTTTTAATCGACTATTGTTATCAAAGTGTTTATACGTGACCTGTTCTATGATTTGGGTCAATTTTTGACTGGAACTTGCGTTTTAATTATGTTAATTTTCCCGCCAACTTAAAATTGGTATTACCAATTGACTGCAAAGAGTAGAAGAACAACAACTATGGCTTATCAAAGGATTCGTCAGCCAAAACTTTCTGATGTCATTGAACAGGAATTGGAAAGGCTGATAGTGGAAGGAACATTGTCTCCGGGGCAACAGCTGCCACCAGAGCGTGAGCTGGCAAAGCAGTTCGATGTTTCTCGTCCGTCAATCCGTGAGGCAATTCAACGCCTTGAAGCTAAACGTCTTCTTACTCGTCGTCAAGGCGGTGGCACATTCGTTAGTGAGAACATCTGGACCAGTTTTTCAGATCCTCTGCTAAATTTATTGTCTAGCCACTCTGAGACTCAGCTGGATTTACTGGAAACGCGTCATGCGATGGAAGGTATTGCCGCTTACTTTGCAGCAGTTCGTGGTACCGAAGAAGACTTTGAGCGTATTCAGGCTTGCCTGGAAAACATCAGTGAAGAGCAAACGAAGAAGAATGTTGAAGCGGAAGCTGCTGCAGTAATGCAGTTTCTGATTGCTTTAACAGAAGCTGCACACAACGTTGTGCTTCTACATATTGTTCGTAGTCTTGCCCCTTTGCTGGAGCAAAATGTCTTACAGAATTTAAAGCTCTTACATCGCCGCAATGAAGTGGTTGAAAAAGTAAGTAAACATCGAGCTAATATTGTTGATGCGATTGTTTCTGGACAGCCTGAAAAGGCGCGTGAAATGTCTCACTCACACTTAGCTTACATCGAAGAAACATTGTTGGATTTGACTCGTGAAGAGTCGCGCAGAGAGCGTTCTTTGCGTCGAATTCAACAAGGTAACGATTCTTAACGAAGCGTTGCTTAAGTAACTAGATCCAACCAACAGAAGGATAGATCGCCATGTCTGACATGAAGCATGACGTAGACGCACTGGAAACTCAAGATTGGCTACAAGCCCTAGAGTCAGTAGTACGTGAAGAAGGTGTAGAACGTGCACAGTTTCTACTAGAAACCGTTCTAGAGAAAGCACGTCTAGACGGCGTTGATATGCCAACTGGTATCAACACTAACTACATCAACACGATTCCGGCAGCACAAGAGCCAGCATACCCAGGTGATGTAACTCTTGAACGTCGTATTCGCTCAATCATTCGCTGGAACGCAATCATGATCGTATTGCGCGCGTCTAAGAAAGACCTAGACCTAGGTGGTCACATGGCTTCTTACCAGTCAGCGGCTGCATTCTACGAAGTATGTTTCAACCACTTCTTCCGTGCTCCAAACGAGACGGACGGTGGCGATCTAGTATACTACCAAGGTCACATCTCACCAGGTATCTACTCTCGTGCATTCGTTGAAGGTCGTCTAACTGAAGAACAGCTAGATAACTTCCGTCAAGAAGTAGACGGTAAAGGTATCCCATCATACCCGCACCCTAAACTTATGCCTGAGTTCTGGCAGTTCCCAACAGTATCTATGGGTCTTGGTCCAATCTCTGCTATCTACCAAGCGCGTTTCCTTAAGTACCTAGACGGTCGTGGTCTAAAAGACACGTCTGCACAGCGTGTATACGCGTTCCTAGGTGACGGTGAGATGGATGAGCCAGAATCACGTGGTTCTCTATCTTTCGCTGCGCGTGAGAAGCTAGACAACCTAACATTCCTAATCAACTGTAACCTGCAGCGTCTAGATGGCCCTGTAATGGGTAACGGTAGCATCATCCAAGAACTAGAAGGCCTATTCAAAGGTGCTGGTTGGAACGTTGTTAAAGTTATCTGGGGTAGCAACTGGGATTCACTACTTGCTAAAGACACGACTGGTAAACTACTACAGCTAATGAACGAAACTGTAGATGGTGACTACCAAACATTTAAATCTAAAGACGGTGCTTACGTTCGTGAACACTTCTTTGGTAAGTACCCAGAGACAGCTGCACTAGTTGCAGACATGACTGATGATGAAATCTTCGCACTTAAGCGTGGTGGTCATGAGTCTTCTAAGCTTTACGCAGCATACAAAAACGCGGCGGAAACTAAAGGTCGTCCTACAGTAATCCTAGCTAAGACTGTTAAAGGTTACGGCATGGGTGAAGCGGCTGAAGGTAAGAACATCGCGCACCAAGTTAAGAAGATGGACATGACTCACGTTCTACACCTACGTGATCGTCTAGGTCTTCAAGACATCCTAACTGACGAAGCAGTGAAAGAACTTCCATACCTGAAACTTGAAGAAGGTACAGCGGAGTACGAATACCTACACGCTCGTCGTAAAGAACTAAAAGGTTACACGCCACAGCGTCTACCTAAGTTCACTCAAGAATTTAAAACACCTGAGCTAGAAGAGTTCGCTCCGCTACTAAGTGAGCAGAAGCGTGATATCTCTACAACAATGGCTTACGTTCGTACTCTTAACATCCTGCTTAAGAACAAGAACATTGGTAAGAACATCGTTCCTATCATCTGTGACGAAGCTCGTACGTTTGGTATGGAAGGTCTATTCCGTCAGATCGGTATCTACAACCCGCACGGTCAGAACTACACTCCTCAGGATCGCGACATCGTTTCTTACTACAAAGAAGCAACATCAGGTCAGGTTCTACAAGAAGGTATCAACGAACTAGGTTCAATGGCATCTTGGGTTGCTGCTGCGACTTCTTACAGCACAAACGATCTGCCAATGATCCCGTTCTACATCTACTACTCTATGTTCGGTTTCCAACGTGTTGGCGACATGGCATGGATGGCTGGTGACCAACAAGCTCGTGGTTTCCTACTAGGTGCTACTGCAGGTCGTACAACGCTAAACGGTGAAGGTCTACAGCACGAAGATGGTCACTCGCACATCATGGCGAACACGGTTCCTAACTGTATTTCTTACGACCCAACATTCGCTTACGAAGTTGCAGTAATCATGCAAGATGGTATTCGTCGCATGTATGGTGAGAACCAAGAGAACGTGTTCTACTACCTAACTGTGATGAACGAAAACTACGCAATGCCAGCAATGCCAGAAGGCGCTGAAGAAGGCATCCGTAAGGGTATCTACAAGCTTGAGTCTTACGCAGGTGACAAGTCTAAAGTTCAGCTAATGGGCTCTGGTACTATCATGAACGAAGTACGTAAAGCAGCGACTATCCTAAGCGAAGAGTACGGCATCGCATCTGATGTATTCTCTGTAACATCGTTCAACGAGCTAACTCGTGACGGTCAAGACGCAGAGCGTTACAACATGCTTCACCCAGAAGCAGAAGCTAAAGTACCTTACATTGCACAAGTAATGGGTACTGAGCCAGCAATCGCAGCGACTGACTACATGAAGAACTACTCTGAGCAAGTTCGCGCATTCATGCCTTCTGAGTCTTACAAAGTACTTGGTACTGATGGTTACGGCCGTTCTGACAGCCGTGAGAACCTACGTCGTCACTTCGAAGTTAACGCAGGCTACGTAGTAGTTGCAGCTCTTACTGAGCTAGCGAAACGTGGTGATGTTGAGAAGTCAGTAGTCGTTGAAGCGATTGCTAAGTTCAACATCGACACTGAAAAAACTAACCCACAATACGCTTAATACAGCGCTTAACTAGAAGGTAAATAAGCAATGGCAATCGAAATTAATGTACCTGACATCGGTGCGGATGAGGTTGAAGTTACTGAGATTCTTGTAAGCGTTGGCGACAAGGTTGAAGAAGAACAGTCTCTGATCACTGTTGAAGGCGACAAAGCTTCTATGGAAGTTCCAGCGTCTCAAGCAGGTATCGTTAAAGAAATCAAAGTATCAGAAGGTGATTCTGTTACTACTGGTTCTCTTATCATGATTTTCGAAGCCGAGGGTGCAGCAGCTGCTGCACCTGCTCCTGCAGCAGAAGCGGCTCCAGCAGCAGCTCCAGCTCCAGCAGCAGCGGCAGAACTTAAAGAAGTTCACGTTCCAGATATCGGTGGCGACGAAGTAGAAGTTACTGAAATCATGGTTGCAGTTGGCGATACAGTAGAAGAAGAGCAATCTCTTCTAACTGTTGAAGGCGACAAAGCTTCTATGGAAGTACCTGCACCATTCGCTGGTACTGTTAAAGAGATCAAGATCGCTTCTGGTGACTCAGTATCAACTGGTTCTCTAGTGATGGTATTCGAAGTAGCAGGCTCTGGCGCTCCAGTAGCTGCGGCTCCTGCAGTTGAAGCGGCTCCAGCAGCAGCTCCTGCGGCATCAGCAGAAAAAGAAGTAAACGTTCCAGATATCGGCGGTGACGAAGTTGAAGTTACTGAAGTAATGGTAGCGGTTGGCGACACAGTAGAAGAAGAGCAATCTCTAATTACTGTTGAAGGCGACAAAGCTTCAATGGAAGTTCCTGCACCATTTGCTGGTACAGTAAAAGAAATCAAGATTGCAGCTGGCGATAAAGTAACGACTGGCTCTCTAATCATGACTTTCGTTGTTGAAGGCGCGGCTCCAGCACCTGTTGCAGCTCCTGCTCAAGCCGCGGCTCCTGCAGCAGCACCAGCTCCTAAAGCTGAAGCTCCAGCGGCGGCAGCTCCAGCAACGACTGGTGATTTCCAAGAGAACAACGATTACGCTCACGCGTCTCCAGTTGTTCGTCGTCTTGCTCGTGAATTCGGCGTTAACCTAGCTAAGGTTAAAGGTACTGGTCGTAAGAGCCGTATCCTTAAAGAAGACGTTCAGTCTTACGTTAAAGATGCGCTTAAGCGTCTTGAGTCTGGCGCAGGTGCTGCAGCATCTGGCAAAGGCGATGGTGCTGCTCTTGGTCTTCTACCTTGGCCAAAAGTTGACTTCAGCAAGTTCGGCGAAACTGAAGTTCAAAAGCTTTCTAAGATCAAGAAGATCTCTGGTGCTAACCTACACCGTAACTGGGTAATGATCCCGCACGTTACACAGTGGGATAACGCAGACATCACTGAGCTTGAAGCGTTCCGTAAAGAGCAGAACGCAATCGAAGCGAAGAAAGACACTGGCATGAAGATCACTCCACTTGTGTTCATCATGAAAGCGGTAGCGAAAGCTCTAGAAGCGTTCCCAGCGTTTAACTCTTCACTTTCTGAAGATGGCGAAAGCATCATTCTTAAGAAGTACGTAAACGTAGGTATCGCAGTAGATACGCCAAACGGTCTAGTTGTTCCTGTATTCAAAGACGTGAACAAAAAAGGCATCTACGAGCTATCTGAAGAGCTAATGGCTGTGTCTAAGAAAGCACGTGCTGGTAAGCTAACTGCAGCTGACATGCAAGGCGGTTGTTTCACAATCTCTAGCCTTGGTGGCATCGGCGGTACTGCATTTACGCCAATCGTAAACGCTCCAGAAGTAGGTATCCTAGGTGTATCTAAGTCTGAAATGAAGCCAGTGTGGAACGGTAAAGAGTTCGAACCACGCCTACAACTTCCACTGTCTCTATCATACGACCACCGTGTGATCGATGGTGCTGAAGGTGCACGCTTCATTACTTTCCTAAACGGTGCACTATCAGACATTCGTCGTCTAGTACTGTAATAGAGAAAGTAGAAATTAAGGTGGCTTTCGAGTCACCTTAATTCTTTATACAAAGAATAATTTTAGACAGCATTTTCAATACTCTTTCAGAAACTGAAAGGTGAATTGTTGTCTAGCTCACAGGCTAACTTAAAGCTACTTTCACACTGTTAACATCTCTGTAAAATGTTGGCTGTTTGAAAGCCCAATAATTTAAGAACATCTTCTCAGCCTGTTAGGGATAATGACTACAAGAGGTCACAATGAGCAAAGAAATTAAAGCCCAAGTTGTTGTACTTGGTTCAGGTCCTGCTGGTTACTCAGCAGCATTCCGTTGTGCAGACTTAGGTCTAGAAACAGTACTAGTTGAACGTTACAGCACTCTTGGTGGTGTATGTCTAAACGTTGGTTGTATTCCGTCAAAAGCACTTCTTCACGTTTCAAAAGTAATTGAAGAAGCTAAAGCGATGGCTGAGCACGGCGTTGTATTCGGTGAGCCACAAACTGACATCAGCAAGATCCGTATCTGGAAAGAGAAAGTTGTAAACCAACTGACTGGCGGTCTTGGTGGTATGGCTAAGATGCGTAACGTGACTGTAGTTAACGGCTACGGTAAGTTCACTGGCCCTAACTCTATCCTTGTAGAAGGCGAAGGCGAGTCAACAACAGTTAACTTTGACAACGCTATCATTGCTGCGGGTTCTCGCCCAATCAAACTACCATTCATCCCGCATGAAGACCCACGTATTTGGGATTCAACTGACGCGCTAGAGCTGAAAGAAGTACCAGAAAAACTGCTTATCATGGGTGGTGGTATCATCGGTCTAGAAATGGGTACGGTTTACCACTCTCTAGGCTCTAAAGTAGACGTAGTTGAGATGTTTGACCAAGTTATCCCTGCAGCGGATAAAGACATTGTTAAAGTCTTCACTAAGCGTATTAAGAACAAGTTCAAGCTAATGCTTGAAACTAAAGTTACTGCAGTTGAAGCGAAAGAAGACGGTATCTACGTTTCAATGGAAGGCAAAAAAGCACCAGCTGAAGCTGAGCGCTACGATGCAGTTCTTGTCGCTATCGGTCGTGTTCCAAATGGTGCACTTATCGACGCTGAAAAAGCGGGTATCGAAGTGGACGAGCGTGGCTTTATCAACGTTGATAAGCAAATGCGTACTAACGTTCCTCACATTCACGCGATCGGTGACGTTGTTGGTCAACCAATGCTTGCTCACAAAGGTGTGCATGAAGGTCACGTAGCTGCTGAAGTTATCTCTGGTAAGAAGCACTACTTCGACCCTAAAGTAATTCCATCAATTGCGTACACTGAGCCAGAAGTAGCATGGGTTGGTAAGACTGAGAAAGAAGCGAAAGCTGAAGGCATCAACTACGAAGTTGCTACTTTCCCTTGGGCTGCTTCTGGTCGTGCAATCGCATCTGACTGTGCAGACGGTATGACGAAGATGATCTTCGACAAAGACACGCACCGTGTAATCGGTGGTGCTATCGTAGGTACTAACGGTGGTGAGCTTCTTGGTGAAATCGGTCTAGCAATCGAAATGGGTTGTGACGCAGAAGATATCGCTCTAACTATCCACGCTCACCCAACTCTACACGAGTCTGTTGGTCTAGCGGCGGAAGTATTCGAAGGTTCAATTACTGACCTTCCAAATAAGAAAGCAGTTAAAAAGAAGAAGTAAATACTCTTCATACTTGAAGCTGCAGAGTCGTTAACTGTGTAAGTTCACCGGGTCGCCGGCCGCCCTAATCACATAGAAAACCTATGCTCATAGGGCTGAACTTACTTGTTGCCTAGCTGCAACTCCAATTATTTTGAGTATATAGATGCTAAAAGCCGCTGAGTAATCAGCGGCTTTTTTTGTTTCTACCAAAGGGTGTGTATTTGTACTTAAACTAAAAAAGCCGACGTGATTTACGCCGGCTTTTAAGTCTCAGATGTCTGTATTATTCAGCATTCTTGTAGATGCAAAGCATATCTAGGTAGCTTTGTGTCAAGCGAGTTACGGCTTGCTCATCTCTTACACGGTTTGCTTGTACGAATAGCGAGTAACAAATACCGTGGAACAGCGTTGCTAGATCCGAAGGATCATGGCTATCACACACTTCACCGCGCTCGATTGCTTTGATAAACATGTTTTGTACTAACAGTTGATTGGTGCGATTGGTCGTTACGAATAGCGGCCAAACTTCATCACGTGTTGATGCACTCCATTCAAACCACACTTTAAGCCAGTGGCAGTCTTCAACAACTAGCTCAACCATAGCAGTTGTGATGTTCGTTAGGTTTTCTTTTGCGTGAAGATCAAGATCGATGTTGTCCGAAAGGAAGTTCGAAAATTGGCGTACGACGTAGTTGAGTACGTCATCGACAAGATCCTCACGAGTAGGGAAGTAGTTAAATACCGTTGCAACAGATACCTGAGCGATCTCTGCGATATCAGCGTGACCACCACGGCCAATACCGCGACGAGCAAACACTTCAAGCGAGATTTCCATCAGTTGCTGTTTTCGTTTTTGAGGAGATAGACGCGTGCGCGGTCGTTTCTCTATAGAGTCCATAGTTATTTCCTTGCCAAAAGAGTTGATTGTATTTATTGGGCTTTTTGCCCTATTTAGTATTTTATTAGTTTTGCTATGACGCTTTATGAGTGTAATGGTGCATATGAGCAAGGTCAACGACTTCAGGCTATTTTATAGGCATCTTTGTTAATACCGTGCTAACGATCAACATGCTATTCCACAAACAATTTGGTTATTTTGAGGCAAACGTTTTTCCTCTTGGCGAGCTGGTGTTAAACTACCCGCCTGCAAAATCAGACTGTATTTGAGCGACTATAATTACGCTCAATACGACTAACGCAAAAAACGAGATTGGTATGAAGCATACAGTAGAAGTAATGATTTCTGAGCAAGAAGTCAGCAAGCGAGTACAAGAGCTAGGTAAACAAATTACTGAGCACTACAAAGGCAGCGAAGATCTAGTCATGGTTGGCTTGCTACGTGGATCATTTGTATTTATGGCTGATTTGGCGCGTGTGATTGATATTACTCACCAAGTGGACTTCATGACTGCATCAAGCTACGGCAACACAATGGAAAGCTCACGTGATGTTCGTATCCTAAAAGATCTTGATGATGACATTAAAGGTAAAGATGTTTTACTTGTTGAAGACATTATCGATACAGGTAACACGCTAAGCAAAGTAAAAGAGATTCTGTCGCTACGTGAACCTAAGTCTATTGAGATCTGTACGCTACTTGATAAGCCTTCTCGTCGTGAAGTTGATGTTGATGTTAAGTGGATTGGTTTCGAAATTCCGGACGAGTTCGTTGTTGGTGTTGGTATCGACTACGCTCAGAAATACCGTCACCTACCATTTATCGGTAAGGTTGTACCTCAAGAGTAATCCTACTCTGGTTGAAGAATAAACAAACGCCCGCTAATTTTAGCGGGCGTTTTTGTTTGGCTAGTTTTAACGATGCGAAATTAGCGACAAAGAAGCTTATGCTCGGGGTTGAGAATGGATTCCATCGCCGCTTGGTAGGATTTTTCGACGCTATCTCTAGAGTTAGATCGACCGCCTAAGTATTCTAGTTTGCCATCACCGATACCATAGACCACCCCGTGGATCTCAACGTCTTGGCCACGTTCCCATGCGTTTTGCATTATGGTGGAATTAGCGAGGTTATAGACTTGCTCGGCAACGTTAATTTCACCTAGCTTGTCAGCTCGATCGTCTTCTGGCATCGCTTCCAAGTAATTACGGTGTTTGAAATAGAGATCGCGGATATGTAGCAGCCAGTTGTTGATTAGACCTAGTTGAGGGTTATCAATTGCTGCTTTTACGCCACCACAGCCGTAGTGACCACATACGATAACGTGTTTAACCTTTAATACATCTACCGCGTATTGCACTACAGATAAGCAGTTTAAATCGGTATGGATGACTTGGTTAGCTACATTACGGTGTACAAACAGTTCACCAGAGTAGAGTCCAGTTAAGCGTTCTGCAGGTACTCGGCTGTCTGAACAGCCAATCCAAAGAAAACCAGGGCTTTGGCCCTCTTCGAGTTTGGCAAAGTACTCTGGGCGCTCAGCTTTGATCGACTCAGACCATTTTGAGTTGTTTTCAAATAGCTGTTTAATTTCCGGCATCTCGTTTGCAATCCTTAATAAATACTTGCATCACTATACACAATGTTACAATTTCCTTCCCGCTAATATTGCTCTAAACAGCACTCATCTGACGTGTTTGAGCGCCAAAAATCATAAACTTAGCACTCATCCTAACTAACGGTTATAACGTATGAGTTATGAGATGTGATTAACACTTATCTCTCTCTGATAACATTTGTTAGTATGATGAAATTAGCCACATTTCGCAGCAAATCGCTTACATTTTGTGTGAGATTTAGCTACAAAACTTAGGGTTATTTTGTAGGTATCTAGTGTATCTCAACTAAGCCTAAAAATAAGATGTCGTTATTGCACTTTATCAACGTTAACAGTTTGATGATTTAACACTAATTTGGTGTTTAAAGGTGCTTTATATTTAGCAGGGAGCAAAGCAGTGTTTGCTAGTCGTTTTGAAGATATGAATCTCAAAGGAGATGTATTTGGTGGTGTGACTACCGCTATTATCTCTTTACCCTTGGCGCTCGCATTTGGTGTTGCATCAGGAGCAGGTGCAGAAGCTGGCCTATGGGGTGCAATCATGGTGGGCCTATTTGCCTCACTGTTTGGTGGCTCTAACACGTTAATCTCTGAGCCGACCGGCCCAATGACCGTTATCATGACGGCTGTACTTACCAGCATGATGGCCAAATACCCTGAAACCGGCATGGCAATGACCTTTACTGTGGTCATGATGGCAGGTGCGTTTCAGATCCTTCTTGGTACATTGAAGTTAGGAAAATACGTAACTTTGATGCCATATAGCGTGATCTCTGGTTTTATGTCGGGGATTGGCGTGATTCTTATTATTCTTCAGTTATCCCCACTACTCGGTCATGCAGCCCCATCGGGTGGGGTAATGGGCACGTTATCGGCACTTCCTGATACCATCGCTAATATGAAGTTTAGTGAGCTATTTTTAGGTTTACTGACACTAGGGATTTTGTTTTTCTTTCCTAGACGCTATCGCAAGTATGTGCCGGCTCAGTTAGTTGCCTTAGTTGCGGTTACTCTTCTCTCGGTCATCTTCTTTGATACGGACTCGATTCGCCGCATCGGTGAGATACCTGCAGGTTTACCTTCTTTGGTTATTCCACACATTGATGCGTCTATGTTTACTGAAATGGTCATAGATGCTTTGGTACTAGGTACCCTTGGTTGTATTGATACGCTGCTAACTGCCGTTATTGGAGACTCACTGACACGTAAAGAGCACGACTCAGACAAAGAGTTACGGGGCCAAGGTCTAGCAAACATGATCTCAGGCTTGTTTGGCGCATTGCCTGGTGCTGGTGCAACCATGGGCACAGTGACCAACATTCAAGTCGGTGCTCGTTCTCCGTTATCGGGTGTGATTCGTGCGCTAATGCTTGCGTTAGTCGTATTGGTCGCTGGTGGGCTGACCGAACCGATTCCGATGGCTGTATTGGCAGGTATTGCAGTGTATGTTGGTTTTAACATCCTCGATTGGAGTTTTATTCAGCGCGCGCATAAAGTGAGCTTTGCGGGTATGGCGATCATGTACGGCGTGATGCTTCTTACTGTGTTTGTCGATTTGATCGTGGCGGTGGGGCTTGGGGTCTTTATCTCTAACATCATTATCATTGAGCGTTTGAGCCGTGAACAGGCTCGTCAGGTTAAAGCGATTAGTGATGCGGATGAAGATGATGTGCCATTGAGTGACAGTGAGCGTGGTTTACTCGATATGGCTAATGGTAAGGTACTGTTTTTCTATCTTTCAGGGCCAATGATCTTCAGCGTATCGAAGGCGATATCTCGTCAACATACTAGTATTTCTGATTATGAAGTGATGATCCTCGATTTGACTGACGTTCCTATGATTGATGTGACCGTTGGTCTTGCGCTAGAGAATGCAATTAAAGATGCACTAGATACTAATTGTCAGGTTTATTTGCTTTGTCCAAATGACAAGACTCGCCAGCAACTTGAGAAGTTTCATGTTATCGACTTAGTACCAGACGAAAATACATTTAAGTTCCGTTATGAAGCGCTTAAAGCAGCGATCAAACATGTTGAGACGGACGAACATCAGACCGCCTCTGTTTAGCTAACTAAATCACTGTTATTAAAAATAAACGCCGCAGAAAAAGTCTGCGGCGTTTTTATTTCTGACGTTCTTTATCCATAACATTTCCAAATTATTCGAAAGGTCTAATTGTAATCATCGTTATTCAACGATAAACTTATTTACGACTGGACAAGCAATGGCAAAATTATTCTATGTATGCACTCGAAATTGAGCAGCTTCGAAAGACTTACGCAGGTGGATTCGAAGCACTAAAGGGCATTAGCCTAAATGTTAAGAAAGGCGACTTCTATGCCTTGCTAGGCCCTAATGGAGCAGGAAAATCGACGACAATCGGTGTGATTTCGTCACTGGTTAATAAAACTTCAGGCAAAGTGAAAGTCTTTGGTTTTGATATTGATAAAGACCTTGAACTGGCAAAGCAGAATCTTGGTTTGGTTCCACAAGAATTCAACTTTAACCAATTTGAGACGGTGGAGCAGATCGTACTACAGCAAGCTGGTTATTATGGTGTGTCTAAAGCACTTGCTAAAGAGAGAGCACAAAAATACCTAACTAAACTCGATCTTTGGGAAAAGCGTAGCGAACGTGCACGAAACCTATCTGGTGGTATGAAGCGCCGTTTGATGATCGCCCGTGCTTTAATGCATGAGCCTCAGCTATTGATTCTAGATGAACCAACGGCAGGAGTTGATATTGAGCTGCGTCGTTCGATGTGGGAATTCTTAAAAGAGATCAATTCAGAGCAAGGCATTACGATCATTCTGACTACGCATTATCTCGAAGAAGCAGAAATGCTATGTCGCAATATCGGCATCATCAACAAAGGTGAGCTGATAGAAAATACCACGATGAAAGAGTTGTTGGGCAAGTTGCATGTAGAGACTTTCATCTTAGATTTGGAAGAAGGCAGCGATGAACCAACACTTACTGGTGTGAATAGCCAGACTTTCAGCAATGGCTCACTTGAGATTGAGATAGAAAAGAGCCAAGGGCTGAACGGGATTTTTACCCAACTAACAGAGCAGAGTGTAAAAGTGTTGTCTATGCGTAATAAAGCCAATCGCCTTGAAGAGCTATTTGTCAGTATCGTACGTGAAGGGAGCCAATAGTATGTATCGTTTATATTGGACTGCATTTTGTAGCCTACTGACCAAAGAAGTGAATCGCTTTACTCGTATCTGGGTACAAACCCTAGTGCCACCAGCGATTACGATGACACTTTACTTCATCATCTTTGGTAGTTTAATTGGCTCACGAATTGGTGAGATGAACGGATTTAGCTACATGGAATATATCGTTCCAGGCTTAATCATGATGTCGGTAATTACCAACTCGTATTCGAATGTTGCATCGTCTTTCTTTAGCGCTAAGTTTCAGAAAAATATTGAAGAATTGCTCGTAGCGCCGGTACCAAACTACGTGATCATTTTAGGTTTTGTTATGGGTGGCGTTGTGCGCGGTTTATTGGTCGGAACGATCGTAACGTTTGTGTCGCTATTCTTTGTTGATCTACAGGTCGATCATTGGGGCATTATTATCGCAACAGTATTTATGACCTCAGTAGTGTTTTCACTCGGTGGTTTGATCAATGCAGTCTATGCCAAAACATTTGATGATATCTCGATCATTCCTACTTTTGTTTTAACACCTCTGACTTACCTTGGCGGCGTGTTCTACTCAATCAGTCTATTGCCTGAATTTTGGCAAGGTGTTTCTAAGATCAACCCGATCGTTTATATGGTTAACGCTTTCCGCTATGGCTTTTTAGGTGTGTCGGATGTCGGCATTGTGACATCGTTTAGTGTGCTAAGTATTTTTGTCGTTGTTCTTTACGCCGTTGCGCATTACCTAGTGACTCGAGGCATTGGGTTGCGTAGCTAGCAGTTGATTGGGAACGGACTTCGTCCTACGGGGTTAATCGTCATTCCCTAGACTGACGAAGGAAGGAGTAGGGAATCTCTATGACTTGCTAACAGAGATCCCCAATTCTCTCGTACCTCGCTCTTGAGGATGACAGTTAGGGAAAATGTTGTGTGGAAAGAAGCTAGCACAGAGCGAGTCATTCCATAGAGCGACGGAGGAGAGAGTAGGGAATCTCTTTACGTTTTCGATTTGTTAGAAGAGTTCTCTAACTCATTCGTTGGTGACAGTAATAAAAAAGGGTTGATACTTGCGCATCAACCCTTTTTAGCTTTTCACTAAGCTCTATTCAGCGCTTTCAGATGACGTTTCTGTATTCTCTTCTTCCTTCGCTTCTACAACCATCTCAACCACTTGGTTGTCGATTAGGCGAGCTTTGCCAAGGAATGCTGACATTAGAATCACTGCTTGAGTTGTTTCTTCAGTGACAGCTTGAAGTGTACGTGCATCACGAATGAAAATTTCATCAGGTTGGAGACCAGCGGCACGCAGTTGGTCACTAGCATCTTCGATAACAGAAGCATAATCATCACGACCACCACGCATTGCACTACTGATCCAACGCATAGTACGAGCAAGCACAGGTGCGCGTTGGCGTTCATCAATCGTCAGCAGCCCATTGCGAGAGCTCATTGCTAGGCCATCCATCTCACGCACGGTTGGTACGCCTACGATTTCGATGTCCATTGCTAAGTCTTCAGTCATCTTGCGAATAACGGCAAGCTGCTGGTAATCTTTTTCACCAAAACAAGCAACGTCTGGTTGGACGATGTTGAATAGCTTTGTCACGACCGTTGCTACGCCGCGGAAGTGACCAGGGCGAGAAGCACCTTCTAGGATGTTAGAAAGCCCAGGAACTTCAACAGAGCTTTGTACTTCAACGCCGTGTGGGTAGATGATTTCTGGTGTAGGAGTGAAAACTAACTCAACCCCTTCAGTAGTTAATTTACTTAGGTCGTCTTCTAATGTGCGAGGGTAATTATTCAAATCGTCCGCACGATCAAACTGCATTGGGTTAACAAAGATGCTTACCACAACAATATCAGCGTGCTCACGCGCTTTACGTACGAGCGTTAGGTGACCTTCGTGCAAGTTGCCCATAGTTGGAACAAATGCGACTTTTCGGCCATCACGCTTGTACTGTTTGATTTGCTCTCTAAGAGCGACAATTTCAGCAAAAGTTTGCATGACTCAATCCTTACGCGATGGTGTGTGCTTCGCTAGGGAAGGCACCACTTTCTACATCTTCCTTGTATTTGGCCACAGCTTTACGCATGTCACCGGTTTCAGCAAGGAAGTTTTTCGAGAATTTTGGCATGTAGTTCGCTGCAATTCCAAACATATCGTGCATAACTAAGATCTGACCATCAGTTACGTTACCTGCACCGATACCAATGACAGGTACGTCACACACTTCGGTAATACGCGCTGCCAACTCTTTTGGTACACACTCAAGTAGGATAATTTGAGCACCCGCTTCTTGAAGCGCTAGAGCATCACGTACCATGCGGTCTGCTTTATCTTGCTCACGGCCTTGAACTTTAAACCCACCGAAAATATTAACTGACTGTGGCGTTAAACCTAGGTGCGCACAAACCGGTACTGCACGTTCTGTAAGAGTCTTAACGGTGTCAACTAACCAGTCACCGCCTTCAATCTTGACCATGTTTGCTCCAGCACGCATTAGCGTAGCAGCGCTCTCACACGCTTGCTCAGGCGTTGGGTAGCTCATAAATGGCATATCAGCCATTAGTAGGCAATTTGGGCTACCAGCGCGTACACAGCGCGTGTGGTAAGCAATATCTTCTACAGTGACAGGTAAAGTAGAAGACTCACCTTGAAGCACCATGCCTAAAGAGTCGCCGACAAGTAGTACAGGCATCTCTTGGCTTTCAAATAGCTGGGCAAAGCTTGCATCGTAAGCGGTAGAAGTCGCAAACTTACGGCCTTCTTGTTTCCACTTCATCAGATCATTGATGGAAATTTTTTTCATGATTTTTCCTTACAGAATTTGGCTATGATTGCCAAATACGCAGACCGTTTTGATCAACGACTTTGAGTAAATCGTCCAGTCTAGTCCCACATGGGAGGGTTAAATTTGGTGCGATTTCTGCGAGCGGGTAGAGCACAAATTCACGCTCTTTCATTCCGTAATGAGGAACAGTCAAACGCTCGGAATCCATCACCTCATTGCCATAAAGAAGAATATCGAGATCTAAGGTTCTTGGGCCCCAGCGTTCTTCTTTACGGACACGCCCTTGTTCTAACTCAATTGTTTGTGTGCAATTAAGTAGTTCAATCGGCGTTAATTCTGTTTTCAGCTCAACAACAGCATTGATGTAATCAGGCTGATCTTGCGGCCCCATTGGAGTGCTGCTGTACAGTGATGAAGTACTAACAAACTGTGACTTCGGTAGCTGCTTTAAGGCATCGATAGCGACATTGGCTTGAGAAACAGGATCGCCAAGGTTACTGCCTACGGCGATAAATACTGTGATCATGATGATGCCTTTGGCTTTTTCTTACGGTAGTTCTTACGGCGACGTTGTTTTGGTTGACCTTCACCGCTTGAATCTAAATCAGCGACCATGGCTTGACGCATATTGCGGCCAGCGTTTTGGAAGGTTTCCCACCATTTAGCCAGTTCTTGTACTTCGCCTTGTTCGATTTCACCACGCATTTCTAAGAAATCGAAGCCCGCACGGAATTTGTTTAACTCCATTAGGCGGAATGCGCGCTTGCCGTTACGGCGAGGCATACGTAGCTGTAGTTGCCAAATCTCGCGAATAGTTGCGGTATGGCGACGAGGAATAGCAATGGTGCGTACTTGATCATCAAGAACGTAGTTGCTTGCTTCCATGATTGCATCGTAATAAGCGAGCTTGCGAGTCTCCATCAACTGTTTCGCTTTTTCTTGTAGTGGGTACCACAACATAGCTGCAAACATGAAGGCTGGGTTAATACGCTTGCCTTCTTCAATGCGTTGATCAGTGGAGTCGAGAACGAGATCTAACATCTGCTCTGTCGGTGAGTCGTACTCTTCCGTAAAGAATTCTGCAATCGTTGGGAATAGTTGCTGGAACAGGTTGTATTCACGCATTAGGTGATAGGTCTCTAAACCATGCCCAGACTGAAGCATTTTTAGCGACTCTTCGTAAAGACGCGCTGCTGGAATATCTTGCAGTAGAGTTGCCATGTCTTCGATCGGTGCGGCAGTGTCTTCTTCGATATCAAAATCGAGCTTCACGGCAAAACGGATTGCACGCAGCATACGAACCGGATCTTCGCGATAGCGTGTTTCTGGATCGCCGAGTAAACGGATCAGCTTATCTTCTAAGTCTTCATTACCACCAGCATAGTCGTGAATAGAATAATCACCGATGTTGTAGTACATCGCATTAACAGTGAAATCACGACGTTCAGCATCTTCATCAATTGTGCCGTAGACGTTATCACGGAGAAGCATGCCTTCTTTTGACTGCTGTGAAACGTTCTTACTTGGTTCCTGGTGATGACCTCGGAACGTAGCAACTTCAATGATGTCACGGCCAAACATGATGTGCGCTAGGCGGAAGCGACGGCCAATTAGACGACAGTTTTTAAACAA
This sequence comes from Vibrio sp. TBV020, assembly GCF_046056895.1. NCBI lineage: Bacteria > Pseudomonadati > Pseudomonadota > Gammaproteobacteria > Vibrionales > Vibrionaceae > Vibrio > Vibrio sp. TBV020. The sequence continues at coordinate 652,745 of NZ_JBEEAQ010000003.1, forward strand.
CTGGCGGATCTGCTCTGGCGTTGCGTTAGTAGCAATATCAAAATCTTTAGGCTGCTGCCCCAGTAATAAATCGCGGACGCCACCACCGACTAGGTACGCATCAAAGCCTGCACCATTAAGGCGGTATAACACCTTCAATGCATTATCACTGATCTGTTTGCGCGAGATGTTATGTTCTTGGCGAGTAATAATATTTAAAGCGAGCTCAGAGAATGTTTCTGTTTCGCTTGGTGTATTGTCGTTTTTGTTCATGTGCATCTGGCAATAATTGGTCAAGCCAACCTTGCTTGAGTTTAATATTTAGGCCCATCAGGGGCGAATTTGCGGCTAATAATAGCTTACACCGAGCGGTTTGAGAATCTTGGTGTGATCTCAGTCGTTTGGGGAAGTTGTGACACTCGCCAATTTTTAACCCCCCACTCAATGATTTCTTCTACGCTAGCTTGTTGAATTTCTTTATCAATATCAAAACCTAAGAATGCCATTGCATCTAATAAGGCCGGCTTAGGATTGCTATTATCAATCGCTTTGGCGTGATTCTGTTTGGACAATTTGTGTCCATTATCGTCCAGTGCTAGTGGAAGGTGCAAGTAGCTGACAGGCTTAGCACCTAGCATTTGATACAGGCTAACCTGACGTCCGGTCGGCTCGATAAGGTCAGCTCCACGAACTACTTCAGTAATCCCTTGCTCGATATCATCTAATACTACGGCAAGGTTGTAAGCAAATAAGCCATCTCGACGTTTTATAATAAAATCTTCATCTGCTAGCCCAATCGGGATAGTTAGTGTGCCGTGGCGTTGATCTGCAAACTGGTAGACTGGATGGGTCATACGGAGACGAATCGCGCACTGTTCGTGGCTTTGTAAAGCTAGGTCGCGACAGGTTCCGGTATAAAATCCGCCTAATGCTTTAATTTGCTTCCGTGTGCATTGGCAGTAATAAGCTTGGCCTGAACTTAACCATTGTTCGATTTGAGATTGATACAAATCGTGGCGCTGACTTTGGTAAACAACTTCACCATCCCAATGCAGTTTATACGCTTCTAAAGTTTCTAGAATTAGCTCGCTTGCTCCTAGCATTTCCCTAGGTGGGTCAAGGTCCTCAATTCGAACCAACCATTGCCCTTGCTGTGACTTAGCTTGGAAGTAGCTACCAAGTGCAGCAATCAGAGAACCAAAATGTAAAGGACCAGAAGGAGAGGGGGCGAAACGGCCAATATAACTCATAGATGGGTACTGTTTTAATAAAACCAAAAAGGGAGCCAAAGCTCCCTTCAATAGTCAGACAAAGCTAATTTAGCCTTGCATCTGCTTCTCTTTGATCTCTGCAAGTGTTTTACAGTCAATACAAAGGTCTGCAGTTGGACGAGCTTCTAGACGGCGGATACCGATCTCGATGCCACAAGACTCACAGAAACCAAAATCGTCTTCTTCGATTTTAGTTAGTGTCTTTTCAATCTTCTTGATTAGACGACGTTCGCGGTCGCGGTTACGTAGCTCTAAGCTAAACTCTTCTTCTTGAGAAGCTCTGTCAACGGGATCAGGAAAGTTCGCTGCTTCGTCCTGCATGTGGTGTACAGTGCGATCAACTTCTTCCATGAGCTGGTTGCGCCAAGCTGATAAAATTTTTGTAAAATGAGCCATTTGCTCAGGTGACATGTATTCTTCACCTGCTTTCTCTTTATATGGCTCAACCCCTGCAATGGCTAGGATGCCTAGCGCTTTTTTCTTTGATTCTGGCATGCAGCATCTCCTACTAACACCTAGTCAACTGCGCTCGCAGTTAATTTAAGGCGGGTATCTATAGCAAAAAGAGTCATCAGAGGCAAATACTGGTGAGTAAAGTTATTGTCAATGTGAAGGTGTCATCACTTTTAGTCGTTATTGACTGAAATTGAGCGCTTCCACTAATTTTATCTCACTGTTGGAAAGTTCTGCCTTGTAGCACAGGACTTCCACTCCTTGCTCTTGTGCGTATTTAAGTAATTGTGAATATTTGGCGTCTATATGGGTCGCAGGAGAAACTTTTTCAATACCTGAGTGTAAAACAGTAAACAAAAGTACTGCTCTGCTTCCACTTTGCGCCATTTCTGTGAGTTCTCTCAGATGTTTTTGGCCGCGAGTAGTGACGGCATCTGGGAAATACCCTTGCCCTGATTTTTTCTCATCCAATAAGGTTACGCTTTTTACTTCTATATAGCATTTTGGTGCATTTTCTGAATTGAGCAAGATATCAATCCGGCTATTTTCTTTGCCATATTTTACTTCAGTTTGAAGTTGGTCGTATCCTTGAAGCTCTTTAATGACACCCGACTCGATAGCTTCAACAGCCAGTTGATTCGCTCGAGCAGTATTAATGCAGATGCGATGCCCCAATCCGGTTTCTGTGAGCTCCCAGCTATTTGGGTATTTTCTTTTTGGGTTATCAGAGGTGGAATACCACACCTTATTGCCTTGAGTCGCGCAACCTGTCATCGCACCTGTATTGGCACAATGGATCGTACGTTCACTGCCATCAGGCAAAGTTATGTCAGTCAGAAAACGCTTGTAGCGCTTGATTAATGTTGCTTGTTCTAATGCTGGCTCGAACTTCATTTGGGACTAGTTACTGTTTTTATGTACAATACTTGTCATCATTACACCACAAGGTTTCCCCATTGTCACAATTGCCTATTCAAGGCGTGATGCCAGAGCTACTCTCTGGTGTGCGCGAAAGCTCTCAGCTGATTTTAAAAGCGGCTCCTGGCGCAGGTAAATCGACCTATTTCCCTTTGCAGTTGCTACTGGAGAATGTGATTGATGGCAAAATCATTATGCTTGAACCACGACGCTTAGCGGCAAGAAACATTGCCCGTTATCTTGCGCAGCAGTTAGATGAGAGTGTTGGTGAACGTGTTGGCTATCGTGTTCGTGGGGAAAACAAGACGAGTAAGCACACTCAGCTTGAAGTGGTGACAGAAGGGGTGCTGACACGCATGATTCAATCTGATCCTGAGTTATCAGGTGTAGATTTGATCATATTCGATGAATTCCATGAGCGCAGTATTCATGCTGACACCGCATTGGCCTTCTGCCTAGAAATTCAAGAAGCGTTGCGTGACGATCTTAAGTTAGTCGTTATGTCGGCAACGCTTGATCAACACGCCTTAGCAAAACTCCTTCCAGATGCCGCTTTTATTGAATCTCACGGTCGTAGCTATCCGGTTGAGTATCGTTACATTGCAACTAAACCCAATGATCGAATAGAAGATCTTATGGCAAGGCAGATCACGAGTTTATTAGCAACTGAGACTGGTTCTTTGTTGGCTTTTTTACCTGGTGTAGCTGCCATCAAGCGAGTTGAAGAAAGGCTGCAAGCACTTCCTTCTGATATTGATGTGTGTCCATTGTATGGTCAACTCGATTTTAATCAGCAGCAAGCCGCTATTCAGCCTGCAACAAACGGTCAGCGTAAGGTGGTATTGGCAACTAACATTGCAGAAACCTCTCTAACGATTGAAGGTATTCGTTTGGTTGTGGACTCAGGTTTGGAGCGTGTTGCTAAGTTCGATTTAAAAAGTGGTGTGACTCGATTGGAGCAAGTTCGAATTGCTCAATCTTCTGCCGAGCAGCGTGCAGGCCGAGCTGGCCGTATTGAACCTGGGATCTGTGTGCGCCTTTACAGCGAAGGACAACTCAATCAGCAACCTTACGTGCCACAACCAGAAATTGTTCATACAGATTTATCTAATTTGGTGCTAGAGCTGGCTCAGTGGGGAGCTCAAAACCCTGATGACCTTAGTTGGCTTGATGTCCCCCCTGCAGCGGCGATTAACCAGGCTAAAACATTATTGGTTAAACTAGGACTTATTGATGGCAAAGGGCAGCTCACTGAAGCAGGTTTCTTGGCTGGTGAATTGGGCTTGGAGCCTCGAGCAAGTGCGATGTTAGCTAATGCTGGAACTGAGTTAAACACAGCACTAGCGATTAGCGCATTACTAGAAGAACCTGAGCGAAATACGTTGGACTTTATTCATAGTGTTTATCGTTTGAAACTAGGCAAACACAGTAAGCAGAAGCTGGTGACTCAACGTGCAAAAACGTTGGCGAAAAAGTTGCAGCATAGCTTTGAATTGACTGATGTTAATGAGTCACAAGTCTCGGTGCTGCTGGTGATGGCCTTTCCCGATCGGATTGCTCAGGCTCGTCGAAATCAAATAGGTCGATTTGTATTAGCCAATGGGCACGGCGCTGAATTGCAAGATACTGAGCGTCTCGCGAGCAGTGAATATTTAGTTGTGCTTGATCTGATGCGCAGTCATTCTGATTCATCAATGGTCTTTTCGGCGATTGAACTGGATATTAGTCAGCTTCAGTCTCGTTTTCCTGATTTGTTTGAGTCAGTTGATAGTGTTGATTGGGATGAACAGAAAGGACGACTCTTTGCCCAGCAGCAAACCAAGTTAGGACGCTTAGTTGTTGAAACTAAAGCGCTGCCAGAGCCATCTAGTGAAAAAATGACTGAAGCTTTACTTAATTTCATTCGCCGCAAAGGGCTTTCAGTATTAAATTGGACGTCTGCAAGCCAAGATTTATTAGAACGTCTTCGTTGCGGGCAAGAGTGGTTACCAGAGCAAGCTTGGCCAAAACTCGATGATGAGTCTCTTCTTAACCAACTGGATGAATGGTTAGAGCCTTACTTGAATGGCGTGAATTCAGTTAAAGCTCTAGCGAAAGTGGATCTTGAAGCTGCACTCCTTGCCTATTTGGGTTGGCCGTTGAATCAAGAGATCGAAAAATGGTTGCCGACGCATTACCAAGTACCAACTGGAAGCAAAAAGAAAATCCGTTATCAATATGGTCAAGAGCCCGTATTATCGGTGCGAATACAAGAAGTGTTTGGTGAGCAAGCGTCCCCAGAAATTGCACAAGGAAGAAAAAGATTAGTGCTTGAGCTGCTTTCTCCTGCTCAACGACCACTTCAAGTGACCCGTGACCTCGCAAGCTTTTGGGCTGGAGCTTATAAAGAAGTGCAAAAAGAGATGAAAGGGCGCTATCCGAAACATGTATGGCCAGATAATCCAGCAACACATGTAGCGACAACGAAAACCAAACGACAGTTAAATTCATGACCAAGAAAAACACCACGGCGAGCGCTAAAAACAAAACAACCAAGACGACCAAAAAGCCCGCTCGAAAACCTAGTAGAAAATCGACCAAGCGTAAGCCAAGTAAAACAGGCCAGAGAAATTGGCTTAGAGTCTTGTGGGGGATCGGTTGGAAGCTTGGTGTCGCTGTCTTTGCTGTTCTACTCTTTGTAGGAATTTATTTAGATAGTGTGGTGAAACAGCGCTTTGAAGGGCAGTTGTTTGATTTGCCTACCGTTGTCTACGCACGAATCCTCAATCTAGCGCCTGGTGATTCGATCACCATTCAAGAAGTTCGCAACGAATTGGATGTGTTGAACTACCGTAAAGTACGCCAACCTCGTTATCCTGGTGAGTATTCTTCGTCTTCAACAAAGATTGAACTGATTCGTCGACCGTTTGAGTTCAGTGATGGGCCTGAGCCAGATCGTCATGTCATGCTTCATTTTGATTCTAGTAGCCTGACCCGTATCCAATCCCTAGAAAGAAAAGGGGATATGGGGTACTTGCGTATCGAGCCTAAGATGTTGGGCATGCTTGAAAAGAATCATGACCAACAACGTCTTTTCTTACGTCGAGATCAGTTTCCAGAGGTGATGGTTGATGCGTTGTTGGTGACTGAAGATAGAAACTTCTATCAGCACGACGGGGTTTCCCCAGTAGCGATTGCGAGAGCTTTGGTTGCTAACGTGAAAGCTGGTCGCACTGTACAAGGTGGCAGTACCCTGACGCAGCAGTTGGCTAAGAATATATTCCTTTCCAGTGACCGAACCTTGTGGCGAAAAGTTCGCGAGGCTTACATTGCGTTGATCTTAGACTACCGTTACAGCAAAGACCGCATCTTAGAAGCTTATTTAAATGAAGTTTACCTTGGTCAGAGTGCTGGGGAAGCGGTGCACGGTTTTGGTCTTGCTTCTCGTCTCTACTTTGGTCAGCCGATACAAGAACTGCGTATTGATCAGCTTGCTTTGTTAGTTGGTATGGTTAAAGGTCCATCCTATTACAATCCGGTTCGTTTTCCTGAACGAGCGAAGAAGCGCCGCGACCTGGTACTTCGCTTGATGATGCAACAGGATATTTTGACGGCTAATCAATATGATATGGCGGCAAGTCGACCTCTTGATATTCAAGACAACCCTCGTATTGCGAGCCGACAACCAGCTTATTTCCAGCAGCTAAAAATAGAGCTAAAAGAGAAGGTAGGCGAAGCATTTCAATCTGATGTCGGCTTACGAGTATTTACCTCGCTTGATCCGGTATCTCAGCAAAAGCTAGAGCAAGCGATCGCTAAAAAGATTCCTCAGCTCGCTAGTGTAGCGGGTAAATCGTTAGAGGGAGCAGCAGTTGCCGTTGATCGTCATACCGGTGAGATTCGAGCGATGGTTGGCGGAAAACGTACTGGTTATGATGGCTTTAACCGAGCGCTCAATGCTAGCCGTCAGATTGGCTCGTTAGCAAAACCGGCTGTGTATCTGGCCGCGTTAGAGCAACCAGAAAAGTATAATTTAGCCACCACCTTACATGACAAGCCAATCAGCTTAAAAGGTAGTAAAGGTAATATTTGGTCGCCAAGAAACTACGACCGAAAATTCCGTGGTGATGTGCCACTATACACTGCACTTGCAAAATCTCTTAACGTACCGACGGTTGAGTTAGGTATGAAGGTTGGCATTCCTAGTGTGGTGGAAACGTTGGAAAACCTTGGGGTAGATAAGAGTGAAATACGCCCAGTCCCATCGATGTTCCTAGGGTCTTTTACTTTAACTCCATTCCAAGTGGCGCAGATGTACCAAACACTGACTAACTCCGGTAAGCAAGCTAGGTTGTCAGCACTTCGCTCGGTTATTGATCTTGAAGGGAATGTGCTTTTTCAATCTTTGCCAAGAGTCTCTCAGACGGTAAATCAACAAGCCGCATGGCTGACCACCTATGCTATGAAACGAGGGGTGTTAGAAGGTACAGGTCGCTACCTCAATAGCCAGTTCTCATGGGCTGCGCTAGCAGGGAAAACGGGCACCAGTAATGATACTCGAGATAGTTGGTTTGTCGGAGTCGATGGACGAGAGGTGACGACGATTTGGCTTGGTCGAGATGACAATAAACCGACTAAGTTAACGGGTTCTAGTGGTGCGTTACGTGTGTATGCTGAGTACCTTAAACATCGTATTCCTCAAAAGCTGAGTCTGCCTTGGCCACAAGAAATATCGACTTACGGCTTTAGTAAAACTGCACAAGGTAGTTTAGGTTTAGATTGTGAGAATGCATTTAAATTGCCGGTTTGGGATGCACAAGGAACATTTAAGAGTCAGTGTGAAAACCAACCGAAGCAGTGGATCAAAAAATTATTTACTTGGTAGCAGTCTATTTGACTAATAATTAAGAGAATTAGGTCTTTACGCCAATTTATACACCCAGTATAAACATAGGAACGACTTTAGAAAGGAACTCATATCGTGAGAAAGATGGCTTACCTCATCATTAGCATATTCTCTATGGTGGCATTTGGTGTGTCGGCGCAATCCGTTGAAGAGGATGCTCCAAGACCAAAAATCGCTTTAGTATTGGCTGGTGGCGGAGCAAAAGGCGCTGCGCATATTGGTGTACTAAAAGCTTTGGAAGAGCTGAGAGTTCCTGTCGATTATATTACGGGTACCAGTATGGGTTCTTTTGTTGGTGGCTTATACGCGACAGGTATGAGTGCTGAAGAGATTGAAGCCTATATTGACACGGTGGATTGGAATAGCGGCTACCGTGATCGAGTTGACCGCAGCCAACGAAAAGTACAAGACAAAGAATACGAAGACAGATACCAACTGACCACGGATCTCGGCCTCCGTTGGGGAGAAATTCGCGGTACAAAAGGTATTGTTCAAGGTCAGGGTATGCTCAAGTTGTTGCGAGAAACTGCAGGCAACTTACCACCGTTTGACTCTTTTGATGAGCTAGCTATCCCATACCGCTCTGTGGCGACAGATATCGTTGCGCTTGAACCTGTTGTCATTGGTGATGGTTATTTGGTTGATGCCATGATGGCAAGTATGTCCGTGCCTGGTGCGCTTCCACCGTATAACTTGGACGGAAGACTGTTGGTAGATGGTGGCGTGACAAACAATATGCCTGTTGATGTCGCTAGAGAGCTAGGTGCAGACATTGTTATAGCGGTAGACATTAGTACCGATTACAAAGATGAAGATGAATTTACTAACCTGTTTTCTGTCGCGGACCAACTCTCTAACTATCTAGTAAGAAGCACCACAAATCGACAAGCGAAAACCTTAACTGAGAAAGATTACTTCCTAAAGCCTGAAGTGGGCGACATGGAGACAACCGAGTTCGATAAGATGCCGGAAGCTTTTGAAGAAGGTTATCAAGAAGCGATGTCGCTAAAAGATAAGTTGTCGGTTCTCAGTTTAAGTTCGTCTGAGTACCAAGCTTATATCGAGCAGAAGCAGCAAGCTCGTCGTCAACTTCGTTACGGAGATGACATAACGGTAGAGAACATTGTTATTACCAATAACACACACTACACAGACACTTTGCTGGAAAATCGCTTAAACCTTCAAGAAGGCGAGAAATATTCTATCGCTGAAGTAGAGAGTGGTGTTCAAAATCTCTATGCCCTTGATCGCTTCGAGTTGGTTACCTATCGCTATGACGAAGTTGACGGTCAAGATGCCTTAATAGTCGATGTGAATGAGAAGTCTTGGGGACCGAACTACGTTAACTTCCGCTTCTTCCTTGAAGATGATTTTAGTACTGACAGTCAGTACTCTATTGGTGTCTCTACCAACTTCACAGGCCTTAACTCACATGGTGCAGAGTTAAGAACCAATTTTGAAATCGGTACCGATAAATTGATTGAAGCCGAGCTCTATTCTCCATTGTTTTCAAGTCAAAAAACCTTTACTAAATTGGGGCTAACGTACAACAACGAGAAACGAAATGCGCCACTACTCGGCTTTGAAGATACCAGCTTATCTGCCACCGAGAACTACATTCCAGTCGCTTATACTGAGTGGGTTGCTGAATGGGCGCTTGGTTATCAAGATACCTTATGGCGCCGCTTTATGTTAGGCGCTCGTTATACCGATGGTAAAGGTGAGTTAGCTAGTATTCCGTTATATGGTGACGTGTCGTTTAGACGAATGGGCGCATTTGCCAATTATCGAATCGATACCTTAGATGATTACAGCTTACCAAGGACTGGTTTCTACTTAGATCTTGATTATCTTATTTCGCATGATGAGAGTGTAGGAGACACAACGCTCATTGAAGGGCAGCGAGATAAAGACACATCTTATGAGTTTGGCGCCAAAATGATCGCTGCGCACACCTTTTCTCGCCATACTTTGGTCGCAAACGCAGACGTTGGATTTGTTGAAAGCAAAAGCTCATCAGTGCCGATCGACCCTAAAGAAATCGGTGGTTTCCTCAACCTATCTGGTGTCGCGCGTAATAGCTTGATTGGGCAAAACAAAGTGTTTGGTAGCTTAGTGTATCGCTATCGTTGGTTCGATAATGACTTTGGTTTGTTTACCTCACCATTTTATGTCGGTGCTTCTCTAGAGTATGGCGGCGTTTGGTCTGACCCTGACCTAGAACTCAATGAAGCACCACTCTATGCAGCGGGCTCGGTGTTCTTTGGAGTTAACTCACCGATTGGCCCGATGATGTTTGCTTATGGTCGTACTGAAGAAAACTATGACTCGGTTTACCTTATTATCGGTACCACCTTCAAGTAGAGTGAAATGCATTAACAGCCTCAATAGCTCATTCTCATAGAGTGGGATATTGGGGCGAGTAAGTAAGGAAAATCATAGAACTTTAGTCTTAAGTTGCTATGTTGGTCAAAATGATGAGATTTTAATTTAACGTTAAATTTGCTATCCTACCGCCCACAGTTTGGCCTCTCTGGCACTGTTTCTCAGTCAGCATTGAATGAAAAATATGGCAAGGAGAGCCAAGTTTCCAAGGATGTTCACTCCCTTATTCTTTGAATAAATAGTAATAAGAGGGAGGAACCGCAATGAGAGGAAAAAAGTCGTGCTTGAAGCCTACCGTAAACACGTCGAAGAGCGTGCTGCCGAAGGAGTTGTTCCTAAACCACTAGATGCTGAGCAAGTTGCTGGCCTAGTTGAACTTCTTAAAAATCCCCCTCAAGGTGAAGAAGCATTTATTCTTGACCTACTAGAGAATCGAATCCCACCTGGTGTTGATGAAGCTGCATACGTAAAAGCAGGCTTCCTAACAGCCGTTACTAAAGGCGAAGTATCATCTCCACTTGTTAGCAAAGAGAAAGCGGCAGAGCTGCTGGGTACAATGCAAGGTGGTTACAACATCGAATCACTGGTTTCTCTTCTAGATGACGCTGAGCTAGCTCCTATTGCAGTGAAAGCACTATCACACACTCTACTGATGTTTGATGCATTCTATGACGTAGAAGAGAAAGCAAAAGCAGGTAATGCTTCTGCACAGCAAGTGCTTCAGTCATGGGCTGACGCTGAGTGGTTTACTGCAAAAGAAAAAGTTGCAGAAAAAATCACGGTTAAAGTATTCAAAGTCACTGGTGAAACCAACACCGATGACCTATCTCCAGCACCAGATGCATGGTCTCGTCCAGATATCCCAGTACACGCTAAAGCGATGCTGAAGATGGAGCGTGACGGCATTAACCCTGATGACGCGGGTACTGTCGGTCCAATCAAACAGATTGAAGAACTGCAAAAAGACGGTATCCCTCTGGCGTATGTAGGTGATGTTGTTGGTACAGGTTCTTCACGTAAATCTGCAACAAACTCTGTACTTTGGTTTATGGGTGAAGATATCCCATACGTACCGAACAAGCGCACTGGTGGTGTTTGTCTAGGTGGTAAGATCGCTCCAATCTTCTACAACACAATGGAAGACTCTGGCGCACTACCAATTGAATTGAATGTACAAGACATGAACATGGGCGATGTGATTGATATCTACCCATACGAAGGTGTTGTACGTAAAGATGGCGCAGAAATCTCAAGCTTCGAACTAAGCAAAGTACTGCTTGATGAAGTTCGTGCTGGTGGTCGTATTCCACTGATCATCGGTCGTGGTCTAACAAGCCGTGCTCGTACATCTCTTGGTCTAGAAGAGACAGATCTATTCGCTAAGCCAGTTGATCCATCAGCTTCAGATAAAGGCTACACACTAGCTCAGAAGATGGTTGGTAAAGCATGTGGCGTAGAAGGCGTTCGTGCAGGTCAATACTGTGAGCCGAAGATGACGACTGTAGGTTCTCAGGATACGACAGGTCCTATGACGCGTGATGAGCTAAAAGACCTTGCATGTCTGGGTTTCTCTGCGGACCTTGTAATGCAGTCTTTCTGTCACACATCTGCATACCCGAAACCAGTAGACGTAAACACTCACCACACGCTACCAGATTTCATCATGAACCGTGGCGGTGTATCACTGCGTCCGGGTGATGGTGTTATCCACTCATGGCTAAACCGTATGCTTCTGCCTGATACAGTAGGTACAGGTGGTGACTCGCATACTCGTTTCCCTCTAGGTATTTCATTCCCAGCAGGTTCAGGTCTTGTAGCATTTGCCGCTGCGACAGGTGTTATGCCTCTTGATATGCCAGAGTCAATCTTGGTTCGCTTCAAAGGTGAAATGCAGCCAGGTATCACGCTACGTGACCTAGTACATGCGATTCCACTATACGGCATCAAGCAAGGTCTACTAACTGTAGAAAAAGCAGGTAAGATCAACGAATTCTCAGGTCGCGTACTAGAGATCGAAGGTGTTGAGCACTTATCAGTTGAGCAAGCATTCGAGCTTTCAGATGCTTCAGCAGAGCGTTCTGCGGCAGGTTGTACAGTTAAGCTTTCTCAAGAGTCTATCGAAGAATACCTAAACTCGAACATCACTATGCTTAAGTGGATGATCGCAGAAGGTTATGGTGACGTGCGTACGATTGAACGTCGTATTAAAGCAATGGAAGAGTGGTTGGCTAACCCAGAGCTTCTATCTGCAGATGCTGACGCTGAATATGCTCATGTCATTGAGATTGACCTTGCTGATATCACTGAACCAGTACTATGTGCACCAAACGATCCTGATGATGCACGCCTACTGTCTGACGTTCAAGGTACAGAAATTCAAGAAGTGTTCATCGGTTCTTGTATGACTAACATTGGTCACTTCCGTGCAGCGGGTAAGATGCTAGAAGAGTTCAATGGTTCGCTAAGCACACGTCTATGGGTGGCTCCGCCAACTAAGATGGATAAAGATCAGCTAACGGAAGAAGGTTACTACGGTATCTTTGGCCGTGCAGGGGTTCGTATTGAAACTCCGGGTTGTTCTCTATGTATGGGTAACCAAGCACGCGTAGCAGACAAAGCAACAGTAATGTCTACATCAACGCGTAACTTCCCGAACCGTCTGGGTACAGGTGCGAACGTTTATCTAGCGTCGGCAGAGCTTTCTGCAGTGGGTGCTATCTTAGGTCGCATTCCGACTAAAGAAGAGTACCTAGAGTACGCTCAGAAGATTGATGCAACGGCAGCAGATACTTACCGTTACCTGAACTTCCATAAGATGGGTCAGTACACAGAGAAAGCGGATACGGTTATTTTCCAAGAACCAGCATAAATCCTCGTCATATTTGATTGAGGCATAGAATTGAGAGCGTCTACTTCGGTAGGCGCTTTTTTTGTGCTTGGAGATTGAACGCTATATACTCTCGGTCCATTTTTTTGAGAGTAACTGACCGATGGAATTCGAATTTATTAGAAACACATTAATGGGCGAATACTATGTTAAGTCGAGTATGGGCCATGAAATTGTCGGTCGTTGGCTTCAAGAAGAGATAGGCAAAAACTGGGACAAGATTGCTCAAGTTGAACAGTTAACCGACCAAGCTCGAATGGAACCTCAAAAAGAGCACCTTCTATTAGGGACAGAGATTAGCGTCAATATCCAAGGTGATGAAGTGATTGTCCAAGAGAACGTCTTAGCACATGGTGATGAGATGGACGCTGATAGTGAGTTCGATTTTTATGACAGTGAAAGCACTGCTAATTGTGGGTTAGAGGACTTTGAACTGATGATTGAACAGTGGAAAGAGTTTTTAACCACGAAGTAGATGCACAGTATTGGTGAGGTTTAATCGTCTTGCTTTAAGATTGGGAAAAGGGCGCACTGATATGGTGCGCCCTTTTTGTCTTTTAGGAGGTGGCTATGCGGGTTTATTAATAAAATCAATAAGATAAATAGTTGGCACGCACCTTGGATTGTATAAGACAAAAGGACGACAGTTTTCAGAGAGGATGCGATGAAACTAATTAATGCGATTATAAAACCGTTCAAGCTAGATGATGTACGTGAAGCGCTAGCTGATGTAGGTATTGAAGGGATGACAGTATCAGAAGTTAAAGGCTTTGGTCGTCAGAAAGGTCACACCGAACTTTATCGAGGTGCAGAGTACCAAGTGGATTTCTTGCCAAAAGTGAAACTAGAAATCGCAACACAGGAAGAGAACGTAGACCGAGTTATTGAAGCCGTAACTAAGGCGGCACATACAGGTAAGATCGGTGACGGTAAGATCTTCGTGTATGACCTAACTCAAGCAGTGCGTATTCGTACCAACGAAATGGACGCTGAAGCGCTATAAGAATTCTAAGGACTGGAGACAATAAAATGGAATTAACAACAACAGTAACCGAGTTACGTTACGCATTAGACACTTTTTTCTTTCTCATTTCAGGTGCGTTAGTAATGTGGATGGCAGCAGGTTTTGCCATGTTAGAAGCTGGCCTTGTTCGCTCGAAAAACACTACTGAGATTTTGACCAAGAACATCTGTCTGTACGCGATTGCTTGTACTATGTACCTGATTGTTGGCTACAACATCATGTATGTTGATAATGGTGAAGGCGGTTGGCTACCATCATTTGGTGCTCTCATTGGCACACAAGGTGAAGGTGCTGACCATTCTCTAGAGTCAGACTTCTTCTTCCAGGTCGTATTCGTAGCAACAGCAATGTCTGTGGTATCAGGTGCAGTCGCTGAGCGTATGAAGCTGTGGTCGTTCTTAATCTTCTCAGCAGTATTAACAGCGTTCATTTACCCAATGGAAGGGTACTGGACTTGGGGTGGTGGCTTCCTATCACAAGCTGGCTTCAGTGATTTCGCAGGCTCAGGCATTGTTCACATGGCAGGCGCAGCAGCAGCTCTAGCAGGTGTTCTACTACTAGGTGCTCGTAAAGGTAAATATGGTAAGAATGGTGAGATCTACCCAATTCCTGGTTCAAACATGCCACTTGCGACTTTAGGTACATTTATCCTGTGGTTTGGTTGGTTCGGTTTCAACGGTGGTTCTCAACTTATGGTTTCTGACTTTGAGAATGCGACTGCTGTGGGTCAAATCTTCCTAAACACTAATGCGGCGGCGGCAGCAGGTGCAATTGCGGCTCTGTTTGTATGTAAAACGACTTGGGGTAAAGCGGATCTAACTATGATCTTGAACGGTGCGTTGGCAGGCCTTGTTGCCATCACAGCGGACCCTCTATCACCATCTCCGCTATACGCTGTAGCAATTGGTGCAGTATCAGGTGCAATCGTAGTATTCAGCATCATCGGCCTAGATAAACTGAAGATTGATGATCCAGTTGGTGCAATCTCTGTTCACGGTGTATGTGGTTTCTTTGGTCTAATGGTTGTTCCTCTAAGCAATGGCGACGCAACATTTGGTACTCAGTTACTTGGTGCTGCAGTAATCTTCGCTTGGGTATTTGGTGCAAGCTTGGTTGTGTGGGCTATCCTTAAGGCGACAATAGGCATCCGAGTTTCAGAAGACGAAGAGCTAGAAGGTATGGATATGCATGACTGTGGTGTTGGCGCTTATCCAGAATTTGTAACAGTGAAATAATTTACAGAAATTTACATTTTCGCCACTTGAAACCTGCTCTGATGAGCAGGTTTTTTTGTTTCTAATCATTGTTTTCTAAATTATGATGAATATAATAACGCAACTGATAAACGTTATCATTACGAAGTTAAAGGACTGAACCAATGAAAAAACTGCTAACTCTTTCTGCTCTAGCATGCGCGACAATCGCACCTACAGCGGCAATCGCTGCAGAAGAAGTGAACGTATACTCTTACCGTCAACCTTTCCTAGTTGAGCCAATGTTCAACGAGTTCACTAAAGAAACAGGTATTAAAGTAAACGTTAAGTTTGCAAAGAAAGGTCTAGCAGAGAAGCTAGCTCAAGAAGGCGAATACAGCCCAGCTGACGTGATTCTAACTGTAGACATCAGCCGCCTATCTGAGCTAACTAAACAAGATCTAGTTCAAGCGGTAGAAAGCGATATCCTAGAGAAAAACATCCCTGCTCAGTACCAAGACACTGACAATGAGTGGTTTGCTCTAACAACTCGTACTCGTAGCGTTTACTCTTCACGTGACCGTGTAGGCCGCCTAGGTGAAGATTTCACTTACGCTGACCTAGCTAAGCCAGAGTTCAAAGGTAAAATCTGTACTCGTAGTGGTAAGCACCCTTACAACGTATCTCTAGTGTCTTCTATGATCGCTCATAAAGGTGAAGCTGAAACTAAAGAGTGGCTAGAAGGCGTAAAAGCAAACCTAGCACGTAAACCTCAAGGTAACGACCGTGCACAGGTTAAAGCAATCAAAGAAGGTCTATGTGACGTTTCTCTTGGTAACAGCTACTACCTAGGTAAGATGGTTAACGATAAAGAGCAGAAAGCATGGGCTGATGCGGTTTACATCAACTTCCCTAACCAAGCTACAACAGGTACTCACGTAAACATTTCTGGTATGGCGATGGCTAAATACTCTCCTAACAAAGAGAACGCAGTTAAGCTAATGGAATTCCTAGCGGGTAACACTGCTCAAGGTATGTACGCAGAAGTTAACTACGAATACCCAGTGAAAGCGGACGTTAAGCCTTCAGAGCTAGTTGCTTCTTGGGGTGAGTTCAAAGCTGACACTATCTCTCTAGACGAGATCGCAGATCACCATGAGGCTGCTATCAAACTTCTAGACGAAGTGAAATTCGACCTATAATAGTCTTTGTAGTGGGTCTTTGACCTATTAAGACCACAACCTCAAGTGCCGTTTAACAGGCCCTTGGGGTTGTTTGCTTTCTAGCTAAAGCGTTCACGTTGCACGCTAATGAATTGTGTGTCTTGAAGTCACTGACGTATATGGGTATAAATACCCTTAGACTATCAAAGGGATATGAGATGTATTTGCAAACGCATTTGTATTTCATACGGCCTCGTTGTAATTAGGCGATGAAAGAAAAGAATTACTTATGGAAAACCAGTAGCGGAGTATTGGCTTTGTTACTGGTTTTGCCGATCTTAGCAATATTTATGACAGCTGTTGGGGAAACAAATGAGCTCTTCACTCATTTAATGTCCACAGTTATGCCCACGTATGCCTACAATACGGTTGTGCTTGTATTGGGGACTATGGTGCTTTCTCTCGCTTTAGGTATACCCTCTGCTTGGATTATGGCGATGTGCCGAATCCCTGGAGAAAAAGTGTTGCAATGGGCGCTTGTGCTTCCCCTCGCTATGCCGGGTTATATCGTTGGTTATATTTTTACGGACTGGTTTGATTTTGCCGGCCCAGTCCAGATTCTGTTAAGAGAACTTACCGGTTGGGGACCAGGTGAATATTGGTTCCCTGATATTCGAACCCTTACTGGTGCGATTATCGTTCTGTCCTTGGTTCTTTATCCGTACGTCTATTTGCTATGCCGAGCCGCATTTATGGAGCAGAACGTTTCACTGCTCCAATCTGCTCGTTTACTTAAATGCTCCCCTTGGGAAAGCTTCAGACGCATCTCTTTACCTTTAGTCCGCCCTTCTATGGCAGTTGGCCTTTCTTTAGTTGCGATGGAAACCATCGGTGATTTCGGTACGGTGAGCTATTTTGCGGTTAACACTCTCACGACGGCTGTTTATGACACCTGGCTTGGGTATTCCAGCTTAACGGCGGCTGCTAAGATTTCAGCGATTATGCTGGTGGTCGTTATCTTGCTTTTAAGCTCTGAAAGATACAGCCGTCGCAAACAAAAGCTGTTCCAAAATCAGTACAGTAGCCGAGAAGATTTTCGCTACGTGTTGGTAGGTTGGAAGAAATGGCTAGCGGTCTCTTGGTGTTGGGGGCTGGTTTGTATCGCCTTTATTTTTCCTTTGGGTCAGTTGGTCATCTATGCTTACAAATATTTTGCACAAAGTTGGACGGCTGAATTTCGTGAATATGCGATCAATAGCCTGTACGTGTCTTTCAGCGCGGCGTTCATTGGTGTCTTTGTTGCGCTAATAGTTAACTTTTGCCAGCGTGTGAACCCAGGACGTAGAAGCCTGACATTTATGCGCATTGCTTCTATGGGTTATGCCGTCCCTGGAACTGTGCTAGCAATTGGTGTCATGGTGCCAGTATTGTTCATGGATCATTTGGTTAATGATATTGCCAAATGGATGGATTGGGGGCGCCCGGGTCTGATTTTCTCAGGCTCAATGTTTGCGTTAATCTTTGCGATGGTAGTACGCTTTTCTGCTGTAGCGATTGGTAGTATTGAGAGTAGTTTAAGCAAGGTTTCTCCTTCTCTTGATATGGCTTCGCGCACAATGGGTTGCAATGCCAATTCCATGTTATGGCGTATTCATTTCCCGTTAGTCCGTCGCGGTGCATTGATAGCAGGTTTGCTTGTTTTTATTGAATCAATGAAAGAGCTCAATGCTGCTTTGCTGTTAAGACCTTTTAACTTTGAAACCTTAGCTACGTATGTCTATAACTTTGCTTCTGATGAACACTTGGAACTTGCAGCGATGCCTGCGGTGTTATTGGTGTTAGTTGGCTTAGTTCCTTTAGTCATTGTTAACCGTTCACTGGAGCATTCCCACTAATGAGCTGTGCACTATCAATTAATAACTTAACGTGTAAATACGACGAGCAGACAAAGGTTTTAGAGTCTTTATCGTTTGAAGTTGCTCAAGGTGAGATTGTTTGTCTATTAGGCGCAAGTGGTTGCGGTAAAACGACATTACTGAAAGCTATTGCAGGATTGTTACCTTTGAGTTCAGGTACCATGAGCCTGAACTGTATGATGATTGATGATGGTGACAACTGGTTACCACCAGAGCAGCGTAATATCGGAATGATTTTTCAAGATTATGCGCTGTTCCCACATCTGACGGTAGCAGAGAACATTGCTTTTGGTCTTCGCGAACTCTCTGTCACAGAGAAGAGTAGCAAAGTTGATGAGATGCTAGAGCTAGTTCATTTATCTGGTTATGGTGAGCGTTATCCTCATCAGTTATCAGGTGGTCAGCAGCAGCGTGTTGCTATTGCTCGTTCACTCGCTTACAAGCCAGATCTATTGCTACTTGATGAGCCTTTCTCAAATATCGACACTCAAGTGCGCCACGAATTGATTGGTGAGATCCGTAAGATATTTAAGAAGCAGGGTGTTACAGCAATATTTGTAACTCACAGTCGTGAAGAAGCCTTTGCTTTTGCTGACAAAATGGCGGTAATGAACCACGGTGTGATTGAGCAATATGGTACGGCAAGTGAGCTTTACTATCAGCCATCAAGTAAGTTTGTTGCTGACTTCTTAGGTGGGGGGAGCTACCTAACTGCGACCCGTTCATCTGAGTCGCAGTTTAATACCGATCTGGGCGTCGTGGAAGCGATTACTCAGCATGATATTCAAATTGGTGCGAGTTGCCAGTTACTACTTAGACCGCAGCATGTTCAGATTCATGCTGCCGAAGAGAGCAGCGTAAAAGTGCTTGAGCAGCAGTTTATGGGCGACCATTGTCGCTATGTGATCGATGCTAGCGGGAATCGCTTGCTTGCTAGTTCTGCAGAACCTCTTTCTATCGGTCAACAGGTGGCAGTTAAAATCGAAACTCAGGGTGTGTTAGCGTTCTAGAATGAATAAGTGATTTATTTGCTCTCTTTTGGGCTGAGCGTTAATACAATTCCAGTTAACAGGTTAAAAAATAACAAGGAAGTGAAATGAAACTGTATGAAACCGCTATGACGCCAAGCTGTAAACGAGTGAATATCTTTCTAAAAGAAATCGGAGGGGAGGTTGAGCGAGTTGCGCTCAATGTCCGCGACGGTGATAACCTAGCTGATGGCTTTAAATCAAAAAGTGTTAATGGAAAAGTACCCTTATTAGAGCTCGAAGACGGCACAACGATTTGTGAGAGTGTAGCGATTTGCCGCTACTTTGATGAAACATTCCCCAATAAACTTGCTTTGTTTGGTGCTAATCCGCTTGAGCGTGCCCAAATAGAAATGTGGCATCGCGTGGTCGAATTCCAAGGCTTGTATACTGCTTTTCAAGCGTTTCGTAATATCACTGCTATATATCAAGATCGTGAAAACTGTGTCGCCGCATGGGGAGAGGAGTCGAAATCTCGAGTGAGTGAATTTCTTCCTGTTTTGGATAACAGGCTTGCCGCGAGTAAGCATATTGCGACGGATGATTTCACCATTGTAGACATTACTGGGTACATTTTTATTGGCTTTGCTATTAATGGTCTTCAGATTGATGTTCTAGACAGCTACCCTAATATCGCTCGTTGGTTTGAAACAGTGTCGCAACGAGAGGCATTTCAAAGCTAATCCTTATAAGGTTTACGTTTAAAAAAGCCCGGCTATACGGCCGGGCAAAGACATCCACCTATAGGGTAGTGAATCAAGTAAATTAGAGTTGTAAAAACTCTTTCACTTGCAGTACAACCTTCTCTGCAGTCTCTTTATCTGCCATTTCAGCAAAGATACGCAGCAATGGCTCTGTACCAGAGAAGCGAGCAATGACCCAGCCGCCATTCTTAAAGTACACTTTGGCTCCGTCATCGTAGCTGACTTTATAAATCTCATATTCAAATTCAGGTAGTTGCTTTTCAACGTAAATACGGTTGTGGAGCGTCTCTTTCTGGGCTGGCTTAAATGTACAGTCACCTTCGGCTGTGTACGCGTAGCCATACTTACCGTAAATCTCATCAAGTAGCTCAGACAGTTTTTTGCCCGTCACGGATAACATTTCAACTAAGAGGCTTGAGGCAAATACCCCATCTTTTCCTTTGATATGACCGCGAATGGTTAGGCCGCCAGAGCTTTCGCCACCAATCAGCGAGTCGTCTGCTTCCATTTGTGAGCTAATGTGTTTAAAGCCCACTGGCACTTCGAATGACTTCTCGCCATGATCTTCAGCGATCTTATCTAGGATGTGAGTTGTGGCAATATTACGGACGACAGAACCTTTCCAGCCCTTGTACTCCAACAAGTAATAGTAAAGTAGCATCAGCACTTCATTCGGGTGAATGAAGTTACCTTTTTCATCGATGATCCCTAAACGGTCAGCATCGCCATCAGTACCAATACCAATATCATAGCCTTCTGCTGCGACAAGGTGTTTTAGGCGATATAAGGTTGCTGCGCTTGGTGATGGCATTAAGCCGCCAAAGTCAGGGTTCTTGCCATCATTGATTACATCAACATCACAACGACCGTTGATCAGTACAGTCTGTAGGGCATTTTTTGCTACACCAAACATAGGATCAATCAGTACACGAAGGTTGGCTTTTTTGATGGCGTCGATATCAATAAAGTTAATGATTGAATCGACGAAGTCGTTCATCGGGTTGATGACCTCAACGAGCTTATCTTCAACTGCTTGGTCAAACTCGACGCTTTGTACTTTATCTAAGGTTAGTTGTGCAATTTGAGTTTCGATCTTTTCAGTGATCACTTCATCCGCATCACGACCGCCTTCAATAAACACCTTGATACCGTTGTAGTCAGCAGGGTTATGCGAAGCGGTAATACATGCAGAATAAGCACAGCCCATCTCTTTTGCTTTGAACATTACGATAGGTGTTGGGACAAATTTATCAATAAAGCTGACTTTGATTGAGTTTGCTGCGAGAACCTCTGTAAACCAGCGGCCTGCCTTGTCTGATAAAAAGCGGCGGTCGTAACCGACGATGAAGCCTTTATCTGCAACCTTTTCGTTGTTGATGATATTGGCCAGTGCTTGAGCGACGAGTTGGACATTATCTTTGGTAAACTCTTCGCCGATAAAAGCGCGCCAGCCACCTGTTCCGAACTTAATCATGGTTATAATCCTTTAACTAAACAAAGAGCCTCTGATTAAGAGGCTCTGCTGACAATTAACCTAAAACAACAACAACGTCGTTTACGCTGCCATCCGCTTGAACTGGGACTGCGTGTCCTGTGACTTGCTCACCATTCACAGTAATCAACTTCACGCCTTTACTCACTGAGTCTGGGTTTTCTACTTTGATGTTGTAAGTCGCCCCTAGCCATTGACGAGTTACTTCAAAACCAGGCCAGTTCGTCGGGATACATGGATCAATGGTTAGGCCATCGAAGCCAGTGCGAACACCTAGAATGAAGTTGGTTACTGCAAAGTATGCCCAGCCAGATGTCCCTGTTAACCAAGGATGGTTTGCACGACCGTGGTCTTGGTGGTCACGACCCATGATGAACTGAACGTACGAATATGGTTCTGCAATACGTTTTTCAATGATGTCGTTTTGGTTGTATGGGTTAAGTGCATCGTAGAACTTCATTGCACGGTCACCACGACCAAGTTTCGCTTCAGCAACCCACGCCCATGGGTTAGGGTGCGAGAAGATTGCACCGTTTTCTTTCACACCTTGGTATACGCGTGTAACGAAACCGATATCATCGTTTGGTGTTGCAAATGATGGTGAGTTTAGATGCAGGCCATATTCAGAGAACAGGTTCTCATCGACGGCATCCATCGCTTTCTCACCACGCTCCTGAGAAACCGCACCTGACAATACTGCTAGCGTATTTGACTCTAAGTGAACTCGCCCTTCTGTTTGCTGCGCAGTACCGATTTTGTCACCATCTTTAGTCAGACCACGGATGTACCAACCACCTTCGTCATCCCAAAGGTGACTTTCACACGCCTCACGAACGTTCGCCGCCATTTTTGTATATTTCGCTACATCTTCTTCTTTGCCTAGGAACTTAGCTAGGTCGATAAACTCTTGTAGAGCCCAGAAGTGTAAGAATGAAACCATTGAAGATTCACCACCGCCTAGGTTTAGACAGTCATTCCAGTCTGCGCGAAGACCTTTACAGATACCTGTTTGACCTACGTACTCAGCGGAGAAGTCTAGCGCAGCTTTCATGTGGTCATATACTGAAGCGTCACCGCCATCAGCGTAAGGGATCAGCTCATCAAAGAAGCTGTGTTCGCCTGTTTCCATCACGTATTTACAGATTGTTGGAACTAACCATAAATGATCGTCAGAACACGTATCTTCAATGCCGTGGATCTTGTCATCATCAGACGGTGTAGGAACTACGGTTGGAGATTTAGATGGAGCGACATCGGCTTTCTCAGGATCGAACCAGTCTGGATCAAATAGGTGAAGACCGTAACCTGCTTTCACCTGACCACGCAGAAGATCCACGATACGCTTACGAGTCATTTGAGGGTTTGCATGCGGCACAGAAATAGCGTCTTGCGCAGTATCTCGGTAGCCAAGACCTGTACGTCCACCGACCTCAATGAATGAAGCGAAACGAGACCAAACAACACAGGTTTCAGCTTGGTAAAGCGTCCAAGCATTGATCATTGTGTCTAGACCTTCGTTTGGTGATTTCACTTGGAACTTGTCACAACGTTCATTCCAGTGTTGTTTAATTCCAGCAAAGGCAGCGTCAACGTTAGCAAGGTCTTGGTATTTTTCACGTAGGCGTTCACCATTGCCTTTACCGATACCTAGGATGTAAGCGAAACGTACTTCTTCTCCTGGTTGGATAGTGAACTGCTTGTGTAGTGAACCACAATGGTTGTAACAAGTTTGGGCTGTGTTTGAGCATTTACCTTGCTCTACTGCGATAGGGTTTGCTTCATCACGGTAGAGGCCTAAGAAGCTGTCACGCTGACCGTCGTATGAATCTGGGCTAAACGTTGATGCTAGGTAGTAGAAACCTTCGAAATCGTTGGTGTTGTAGTAAAGGTCGTATTCGATAACGCCTTCACGATATTCAGTACCCGCAGAGTATAGGGACATCTGATGGTTTTGGTTATCAGATTGGATATGGCTGAATGAGAACTCAACGAAAGAGAACGCACTGATGGTACGCGGTTTATCTGACGTGTTTTTGATAACAACGTCCCATAATTCAGCGTCTTCACCTTTTGGAACGAATAGCGTTTTTGTCGCTGTGATACCGCTGTATTCACATTTGAACTTAGAATATGACAGGCCATGACGAACTTCGTAATTTGCTTCATCTAAGCTTTTCGCGACAGGTTGCCAAGAGATTGACCAGTAGTCACCGGTTTCATCATCGCGCAGGTACACGTAGTGCCCAGGGCGATCGAATGTCGCATTTGGGCGGAATTTGGTAACACGGTTATATTCTGGAGAGTTGTAGAAAGAGTACCCACCAGCGTTATGTGAGATAACAGTACAGAATTTCTCTGTGCCTAGGTAGTTAGTCCATGGCGCAGGGACGTCAGGTCGAGTGATGACGTATTCGCGATTGTCGTTATCGAAATAGCCGTATTTCATGTTAATTTCCTTTTTACCAAGCTACCAGCGGGGTAGCCAAAATTTTAAGCTAGTGAAAACTGCGAATGGCCACCATTCGCTCAGTTGTTATTTCCACGGGTGTCGATATTCAATTTCTTGTTTATCAAGTAGAGGCAAGTGACTCTTCAACCGTGATAGATAGTTGTCCCAATCTCTTTCAGATTTCTCTGTCCAACAAGCTTCTGCCATTGCGGTCAATCTTGGGAAAACCATGTAATCCATGCGAGATTGATGAATCACAATCTCGCTCCATAAAGCACATTGAATACCTAAAATACGTTTGCGAATTGGGTCTGTATCAGGCACTTGAGCAAGAGGTTCATAGCGATAAGCACTTTCAAGTGGGATGACTGCCGCCCAATCCACGCCAGGTTCTTCAGGACTGTAATCTTGAGTCATGTCCAGATAAGTCGATTGCCCCGGCTGTAAGATCACGTCGAAGCCTTGTTTGGCACAATTAAGTGCAGCTTCTTCGCTCAACCATGAATAGATAACGGTGTCTTTACTGACTTTGTTGCCATGTTGTGCTTCTTCCCAGCCAACCATGCGTTTACCCAATGAACGCAGTTTCTTTTCTGCATAGCGAAGCAGGTGTCCTTGAAGCTCTTTAGCGCTTTGATAACCTTCTTGTTTCATCAATGCTTGGCATGCTGGGCTTTCTAGCCACACACCGTCAGGCACTTCGTCTGCTCCAATATGTATCCAAGTGGATGGGAAGAGTTGAGCGACTTCTTCTAGAACTTTATCTAAGAAGAGGTAAGTACCTGGTAGTGCAGGAGAAAGCACGTTGTCGTTGTAGTGCTGAATACTGCGGTATTGAGACTGATCGTTTGGATCTGACAGTAATTCAGGTAAAGATTTAATTGCTGCTCGACAGTGTCCAGGAATATCGATCTCTGGAATGATATTAATGCCTCTTTCGTCTGCGAAAGCGATGACTTCTTTGATCTCGTCTTGACTGTAATATCCACCATACACATCGGCTAGATGACTATATTGAGGCTCAATAGACGTTTGTGTGCCACGGTATGCGCCAACGGCGGTAAGTTCAGGTAGAGATTTGATCTCAATACGCCACCCTTCATCATCAGTAAGGTGCCAATGGAAGGTGTTGAACTTGTAGTGAGCCAGTTGGTTGATCAGGCGTTTTACTCTATCGAGAGGGTGGAAGTGTCGAGCGCAATCAAGCATCATGCCACGATATTTAAAGCGTGGTCGGTCAACGATCTTAATATAAGGGATGGTTAAACGGTTTTTCTCGTCGACACGAATCAGTTGGATAAGTGTTGCGCTTGCATGAACGAAGCCCGAGCGAGAGCCAGACTCTAGTCGAGCCCCTGAGCTACCTACCGTTAATTGGTATTCCCCTTCATCAAGGGTTGGGTTGTTTCGGTAAACAATGTCGCTTTGGCCAATAGCAGGTGCATTGAATCCGTAGAGCTGGGTGAGCTCCTGCTGTAACCACGTCGCCGCTTTTTCTGCTAGTGAAGCTTGTAGTGTGATTTGACTTGAATGGGTTAGTGAAAATGCCCCTTCAAGATGTTCAATATGATTTGGCTTGGGAATTAATGCTAACTCATTTGGCGTTGCATGAGGTAACTCACTACGCTCGCGATAAGGTGAGGCTAGCGCAATTGGAGTCAAGGTTACTGGGTATTTGTCCGCACCACCATTTGCTAGGATCAGAGCGTCCTTGAAGCCATCGGTATAAAAACGAAGTGGCGCAGTATTAATACTAAATTCGCAGTAGTAGTGCTGATTTGCCTCTAAACAAGTAACATCTGGTTGCACGGTACAAAAACTACCAATTTGCTTTACTTCACCATGGGTGAAGCTATCAGGCAAAATATAACGGTCGATGATAAATTGCAGACGCCAATCCGTCAGATCTTTATCACTAAGATTATGGATAGTTAAACCAAAGCGACAAAACTGTTTTTGTTCAGAAAGTACTGCAAGTTCAACGCGGTAGCTCATCATTTTATCCTTAATACAAATTATGTTCTGGCTGACCAGCAAACATAAGAGCGCCTTCGATGGCGTCAAACTGAGGGTCTACAACCCAAGCTTGCACTGGTGGAGAAAGCCAAGCTTTTATTCGTTCAGCGATACTGCCCATCAAACAGATGCGAGTAGCGCCTTTACGATTTAATGCGACAAGGAACATCTCTATATCAGCAGCCGTTTGTTTCAGCATTTTGATCGCTAATGGATCGCCTTGATGAGCATGTTTGAAGATCGCTGGTGAAAACTGACCGTAATCACGAGGTAGGGCGCTTTTCGACCACTCGACAATTTGGTCAACATCATTGTTGAAGTGAGACATAACATGCTGAGAAAGAGGTGTTTCCTCAATGATATCGTCTTGTGCGAGTAGAACTTGCTGGATCAGGCGAAGCCCCATAACCGCACCGCCACCTTGATCGGAAATTGGAAATTCTCGTCCGCCTACAACATGTTGAGTCCCGCTAGCTAAGTAGATGCCACAAGAACCGGTACCTGCAATCATGATTGCACCATCATCACCATTGTGCGCGCCAACACATGCACCGTATGCGTCGGTGTTGAGAACGATAGAAGCAAATGGATGAGGCAAAGCCATAAATTCGTGCCAAGCAGATTTTTGCTCTGCGCCTGCCAATGCAAGACCTACATGCATTGCAGAAAAGTCTGCTTCACTTAGGTTTGCTTGTTTAGCTGCTTGAGTAATGGCATCGACAATTGAAGCCATCGCGACATCAACACCTAGCAAAATGTTTGCACTGCCACTTTTGGCTTCGCCGACAAACTCACCATTTTCAGTTCGAATACGTGCTCGGCAAGAAGTACCGCCACCATCAATGCCTACATAGTAAAGGGTCATTATTTTTCTCCCTTGGCTATGAAGTAAGTCGAATGATTCAAAACGGCGAGCAAATACCAAGCTCCGTGAGGAATCCATTGCTCACCCCAACGCCAGTTCTGCAACATGTCGTCTTTTTGTTTTGGCGGGTTAAAGGCAATGTCTTCTTCATCGTCAAATCCACCAGTAATGCCATTGCAAATTCCACCTTTAGTATTGAAAAAGCCAAGATCTGGTAGGTAGTCTGGGTTGTTATGGCCGTGGCCATCTAACATACACATATGGTACGGGTTCAAGCCCAGAATCCAGTTAAGGCAATCTTGTGAGAATGTCGTTAGCTTTTGTTTTAACGCTGGGTCTTGAACGTGTGGAAGGGCAAAGAAAGCCATGCTACTCAAAGAGCCTAATCGAGCGTTTTCACCTTGCCACCAGTAGCCAGTTTCATTGTTGTGAGCGACGAAGAAAGCATCATGTTTGTCGCCATCAACTGCTTTAACATATTGGCGTGGGTAGCCGAATGGGTTAGCGACGTGTGACGTGATCGTCAATTCAAACTCAACAGCTTGAGTGACTGTCTTAAGTGCTGAGCTATGAAGAGTCTCATCGGACTCGATGGCAAGGTACTCACATAGTGCAATGACCGGCAAACCTGCTTCTGCTGCGTGATAGTATGGACGGCTACCGTCATTATTCGCAGACCAGAAATGATTAAACTGTTCGTCACAAAGCTGGCGTTGCTGTAGCTTGTCACTCCACAATCGACACTCTGTTAAAAACTCAGGGTTACGAGTGCTTTTATACAATTCAACTGCGGCAAGTAGAGCACAGTATTCATCAATGATGTTTTCTTCACCATCATTGAGGTATTGATGATTATGCTCTTTTAAGTGCCAGTAACCGCGAGTAGCAGCGTCTAGGTATTCCGCTGATTGATATTCTCCATGTTCATCTTGGCGAGATGCGGCGGCTAATGCTGCTATCGCAACCCCACCACCTTGTCGGAATGCTGATTGGTAATCATCTGACTTATGACCTTCTTGTGTAGCATAAGCACAGATTTCTCGCTGTTTGATGTCTTTAGACCACTTATCAAACACTGTCATATAGAAAAAGCCTGCTTCGTCTTGCATACGAACTAAAAAATCAGCGCCGAAGAGTGCTTCTTCAGTCAGGCGAACTTTTGAAAACAGCGGGACGTTGTCATTATCTTTAATAAGCTCAGCGCCGTTGAACATATTCCAAACAACCATAGGAATTTGCTGAGGGTTAAGGTAATTGGCGTAAGAAAGGTGGCTTAAGTATTTACTAACATCACCAGAAGCATCATACCAGCCGCCGTGAACATCAGCGGTTTTGTCTGAGCCTAGTAGGGGAGCTTGGTGATCTTGTTTATCAAAACGACCACCACTACGTTGAGATTTAAAGTAGTGCAGTACGTCAGAGAAGGTATTCTTAAGCAATAAACCTTGGCCGACTTGAAAGATTTCAGAACGTAAATTATCGACTTTCAGGTAGTAGCGGCCGACTTGTTCAAATTGAGAGAATTCAATGCGAAAAAAATTCCCTTGGTGCCAGTTGGCGACTTTTGTACCCTTATTGATACTAAAAGACGCTACAGTTTGATGACTGTCAGCACAAACTAACAGCGCAGTGGTAGATGAAAGACGCGCTTTACGAGTCATCAAAACAGCCTGCTTAGGCCCAAGGGCTTCATAACCAATATGGTTAGTAAGTAGCAGCATCAAAATCTCCGAAATTAATATGTTATAGGTCTAGTTGAAGCGCCAAGAGCTTAGCCCTTGGCGTAAGTCATTAATTTTCGTATAGGTAACAACGGACAAAGTGGTTATCAGAAAGCTGAGTCACTTGAGGTAGTTGTTCACGACATTTGTCAGAAGCGTGCTGACAACGGCCTGCAAATGGACAACCAACAGAAGCAGGAGTCCACAACGGAATTTCGCCTTTGTTGCCTTTGAGCTTCTCGTGAATTGATTTGCTTGGATCTGGAACCGCTGACACTAACAGCTGAGTATATGGGTGTTGAGGGTTGTGAATGATCTCTTCTGTATCACCCCACTCAACCATGTGCCCAACGTACATAACTGCAAGATCTTCAGCGATGTAGCGTGCTGTCGCGATATCGTGAGTGATGTAAAGCAGAGACATTTGCTTCTCAAACTTCATCTCTTCCATCAGGTTCAAAACACCTGCACGAATCGATACGTCTAGCATGGACGTTGGCTCATCGGCCAATACCACTTCAGCACCAACAGCAATATTACGCGCCAGGTTTACACGCTGACGTTGACCGCCGGATAACTGGTGAGGGTACTTCTGTGCCGTCTCTTTTGGTGGGATCAAACCTACCTGTTCTAGAAGATCGTAAACGCGCTCTTCTTGTTCTTTCTTATTGCGAGGATCCACTTTTTTGTGGATCAGCAATGGACGCAAAATATGGTGGTAAATGTTGTGAGTTGGGTTAAGAGAACCAAATGGGTCCTGCCACACCATCTGCACACCTTCTCGGTAGTGCATTAGATCAGAACGAGATTTAATGCTTTGGATGTCGCGTCCTTTGTATTCGATTTCGCCTGACGTTGGTGCATACATCTTGGCAATCATCTTCGCAGTCGTTGATTTACCAGACCCCGATTCACCTACCACAGACAAGCCGCGGCTTTTGTACATCTTGAATGACACGTCATTGATTGCACGCATCATAGGTTGTTGTAAGGAATTACTATTGATTGGGAAATCCTTAACTAGGTTTTTCCCTTCGATTAGTAGTTCACCAAATTCTTTGCTCATGATTGTCTCCAGTAATCTTTATTATTATTTCTCAATGGCTTTCTAGAGCTTCGCGTGAGCGATTGGCTCACCATATAGGTGGCAGTTTGAGAAACGATTTGGCTCTATTTGTCGTAGCTGAGTTGGTACACGAGTACAGGCTTCGTGCACGCGATCACAGCGAGCTTGGAAACGACAACCTTGTGGTACCTCTAAAAGATTTAATGGATTACCTGGAATACCCGTTAGCTTCGTTTTAGGGCCAGTTAGTGGAGGGAAAGAACTACCTAATCCTTTGGTGTAAGGGTGGTAAGGGCTTTCCAAAATCTCTTTTGATGGGGCAACTTCGATCAGCTCGCCGGAATACATGATTCCGATACGGTCTGAGAACTCCACCATCAGTGAAAGGTCGTGAGTAATGAATAGGATAGAAAAACCAAATTCTTCTTTCAGTGCATAAATCTTCTGTAGAATTTCGCGTTGAACAACTACGTCAAGAGCAGTCGTTGGCTCATCCATGATGATCATCTTAGGGTTTAATGCGAGCGCAATAGCAATAACTAAACGCTGACGCATACCACCAGAGAACTGGTGAGGGTAATCCGTTAGACGGCTAGGGTGAATATCGACGATTTCCAGTAAACCTTCAGCGCGCTTACGAGCTTGATCGCGCGTCATGTTGGTATGACGCATGATTACGTCACAGAACTGGTCTTCCATTGTCAGTACTGGGTTCAATGCGTTCATTGCACTTTGGAACACCATAGACATCTCACTCCAACGGAATGCTTGCATACGCTCGTCGCTGTATTTAATGATGTCTTCACCGTTGAAGATAACCTCACCGCCAGTGATAAATGCTGGTGGCTTATGAAGGCGCATTAGCGAGAAAGCAACGGTAGATTTGCCACACCCTGATTCACCAGCTAAACCAAATACTTCACCTGGTGCGATATCAAAGCTTACGTTGTTACAGGCGCGGACATCGCCCGCGGCTGTAATATAGTCAACGCATAAGTTGCGGATAGAAATGAGTGGTGCTGTCATGATTATTTATCTCCGCTCCAAAGTGCATTTTGAGGTGCAAGCTCAGGCTCACGCTCTTTCTTATCTTGCTCTGCTAGTTTTTTCCAACGCTTCATACCTTTGTGCGAACGAAGCTGAGGGTTAGCAATTTCATCAACCGCGAAGTTAAGTAGTGCTAGACCTGTAACAAGTATTGTTAGTGCTAAACAAGGTGCGATGACTTCCCACCAAGCGCCGATAAGCATCGCTGATGAAGTTTGTACGTTGTACAACATGATGCCCCAGCTGATAGTGCTTGGGTCGCCAAGACCTAGGAATGAAATAATTGATTCCATACCGATTGCGTACATTACTGAGCCGATGAAGCTCGCACCTACGATTGGAATTAGGTTTGGTAGAATCTCAACGAAAATGATACGGAATGAAGACTCACCAAGAACCTCAGCCGCTTTAACAAACTCTTTTTCACGCAGTGCAAGAGTTTGCGAACGTATCACCCTCGCACCCCAAGCCCAGGATGTACAACCAATGATGATGGCAATGGTTAGCGGTCCTGCCTCACCAATAAATGCCGCTAGAACAAATAACAATGGGTATTGAGGAATAACTAGCATGATGTTCATGGCAGCGGTCAGAACGTCATCGACTCGACCGCCGAAGTAACCTGCTGAAATGCCAATTACTGTTGCAAGGAAACAAACGGTTAAACCTGCACCGAAACCAACACCAAGAGAAATACGAGCACCGTGAACAAGTTGAGACCAGATATCACGGCCCATACGGCTTGTACCTAGTACGTGATCAGCTTTCTTAGACATGATCATTGTGCGTCGGTCAGTCGCTAGGTTCTCTGCAATCCAACCATCTGGGTTAGCTTTGGCAGACTTCACGACAAAACTAGGGTACTCGTGTGGGTTGCCTGAACGTTTGTCTGGAGCGTGTTTGGTAATCATTGGCGCAGCAACGGCCATAAAGATAAACAGTGAAACAATCACTAAGCCTGCACATGCGTATGCATTACCAAGAATAAGTTTAAATAAGTCTTTCATAATTATTTCCCTCCCTTACGAAGGCGAGGATCTAGAACAACGTAAAGCATGTCGGCAATCAGGTTAAACGACAGCATGAATAGCGTCATGATGATCAATTGGCCTTGAAGAACTTGATAGTCACGAGCATGAATAGCGTTTAGAAGAACAGTACCTAGACCTGGGTAGTTAAAGATGATTTCAATAATTAACTGACCACCAATTGCCATACCTAGAGACATAGAAAGAGCAGTCACACTTGGAAGAAGAGCGTTGCGCGCAGCGTAGTTAAATACGATACGATTTTCGCTAAGACCCTTACCTTTCGCCATTGTGATGTAGTCTTCTGCTAGTAGGTTAATCATGTTGTTACGCATGTTTACCAAGAAGCCACCAATCTGGATGACGGATGCACAGAACAAAGGAAGTACAGCGTGATAAGCGACGTCTTTATAGAAGGCCCAACTGGTCCAGTCAGGGCTTGTACCTGCGGTATATGCGTAGCCTGTCGGGAACCATTTCAAACCGATAGCGAAGATGAACAGTGCCATCATTGCGATAACAACCTGTGGTACGGCTTGAATGATTAGCATCCCAGGAGTCACAAAGGCATCGTACTTACTACCACGTTTCCAAGCAGCAAAAATACCTAGGATTGAACCTAGAGAGAAAGAAAGGATTACTGCTGAACCTGCTAGGAATAGAGACCAACCGAAAGCACCACCTAATAGTTTATTTACTGACAGAGGGTAGAATTGGATTGATGTACCTAGCTCCCAGCTAAGAATGTTTTTCATGTAGGCAACGTATTGTGTAAATAAACCGCCATCAACAAAGCCAAGAAGCTCTTTCATTGCGGCAATACGTTCCGGCGTTACCTGTACCGAAGCGTTAGCAAACATCATGGTTACCGGATCACCCGGCATTGCACGAGGAATAATAAAGTTTAGCGTCGCAGCAACTAATAAAGCGACAAAGTAAAACGACAAACGTCTTAAAAAATAACCCATAACTCACACCTTACTCACCCAGATTTTCCCTGTTTCTGGTTTCAGGTCGCTCCTAGCGAAAGTTCAAATTTAGAGCGAATAATCCCCTGACGACTGGCGCCATATTGCAAATAACTCATAGAGTGGGGGATTGAGTGGCGCACAGAAAGTACGCCACAAGATAGAACAACTACTTATTTAACTGGTTTTAGGTCCAGTACGTGTAGTAGACGCTCTGGGATACCAGCCCAAATGTTTGGACGGCCTTTAGGATTTTCTTCGTTCCACCAACCAGTAAAGCGAGTTGTGTTGTATTGGAACATGTAAGCACCAGACATCACAGGAACAGTTACCTGGTCAGCAGCGATGATTTGCTGGATGCCGTGAGCGATTTCTAGCTGCTCGTCTTTATCAGCTGTCTTGTAGAAGCTGTTTAGAAGACCATCTAGCTTATCGTTCTTGTAGAAGTGCATCGCGAAACGAGGCATACCATCACCAGCTTGAAGCTCTGAGTTGTACGCACTGTTCCAGTATAGGTGTGGATCTGCACCGTGGAAGTAGTTTGTGTAAGCAACGTCATATGTTGCTTCTAGCATCGCTTGGTTGTACACAGAGAAGTCTGGCGTACGAGCTTTCGCTTTGATGCCTACTTCAGCAAGTTGCTCAACAGCTAGCTGAACTGTGTTGTTGAAATCAGTCCAACCGTTAGGTGATTGAATAAGTAGCTCGAAAGACTTACCAGATGGAGTGTCAACGAAACCATCTTTGTTCACATCTTTAAAGCCCGCTTTTTCTAGAAGCTCTTTAGCACCTTCAACGTTGTATGTGTTGTAGCCTTGGTATTTCTTATGAATGCCTTCATCAGACCAAGTTTTAAATGCGTAACCTAGACCTGAAGCGAAGTCATTCACTGTACCACCGCCGTAGAATGCGATATCAATGATAGTTTGACGATCAAGAGCCATAGAGAATGCGCGACGGAAGTCTACATTAGTTAGTGCTTCATTCTTAGCTGCATCAGGGTTTTTGAAGTTAACTACGAATGCTTGCGTACCTGCTGGTGGGTACCAGTATTGGTGGTTAGGGCTCGCAGCAGCGTAAGTACGGTCGATGTCTGGAATGAATGAAGACGTCCAGTCCATTTCGCCGTTTACAACTTTACCTAGGAACTGGTCGTTGTTTGCAATTTGAGGAACACGTAGACAGTCAACGTCTAGGTTGTCTGCATCCCAGTAGTTAGGGTTAGCACACTGGATGTACAGTTGAGCTGTAAATGTATCGATCTCAGTAAATGGACCTGAACCTACCGGATTTTCGTTAGTGAAGGTTGATGGGTCTTTTACATCTTTCCAAACGTGCTCTGGTACTACAGGTACTTTTACGATTTCGTAAGGAGCATTTGAGTTAGCTTCTTTGATGTTGAACTTAACTTGGTAGTCGTTCAGTTTTTCAACGCTAGAAACCCAAGAGTTGATACCACTTTGATCTAGCTCTGGCTTCTCTTTAACTAAGTTGAAAGAGAAAATGACGTCGTCTGCATTGAATGTTTCACCGTCAGACCACTTCACGCCTTTACGTAGGTCAAATACAACGCTTCGTAGATCGTCTGCAATTGTGTAGTTCTCTGCTAGACGGAATACTGGTGTGTTGCCCTGCATTTCGTTGAATACTACTAGTGGCTCGTATAAGAAGTCAGTTGTAGTGTGTAGGTTAGTAGCACCTAGGTACGGGTTAAAGTTACGAACGAATGTAGTAAATTCTTTAGGGTGGATCGTCAGTTCACTGCGTTCAGCTGCTGCTGCAACAGATGTGAATCCTGTTGTTGCTGTTGCAATAATTGCTGTTGCTAGTGCTGTTTTTTTAATGTTGGCAAGCATAGCTGTTCCTTACTATTTGCTTTCATTTCACTTATATGGATGGAATGTTATCAATTGATAAACACTCACTAAGGCCTACCTCTCTATTTGAACTTTCACCGGAGGAGGTCAAGGTTCGAGAGTGGCCTGTAGGCCTTAGGCACAGTAAGAAAACACCTTAACGTTAATTTTAGCAATTGCTATTCCCGTTAAAACCGTTAAAACCCCACTTAACATCGTCAATTCCGTTGAAAACAACTAAGTTGCTGTATTTTTGTTCGCAATTTGCACTTTGAACTGGGTCGCATAACATACCACCTTTAATTTTTCTTGTGAGTGGTCACTTACTTCTTATGCCTTTTTATATAATGTATTTGCTGCCTGTATTTAATCTTGAGATCTTGGTCACTGGTGCTAGATAGTGTTAATTTACGAACTTAAATAAAAACTGCCGTATTGTTGTGATTGCCTTCGCAATATGAACTCTTTTTGTTCAGATATTAAGATTTAGCCCCTTTTTATAGCCTCTTAAAGCGGATTTATAGAAGTCATTGTTGACGTTGATTAGTGTTGTTTTACGTAGCGTAATAACTCAATGTTGGGTTCAATGTAGGCAGCTGAAGGCAATAAAAAAGCCCGCACATGGCAGGCTTTCTTGTTACTTAATTGGCCACTCGTTAGCTGGTAAGTAAGTGGTGTAATTTGTCACGCAGCGCTTCGATATGTGAGCGTTCAGGGCTTTGCTCATTACAGTGCTCTAAGATGTAATCGAGTGAACTCAGAACCGTTCTCCAACGTGGTGTTTTAGGTAGCGTCTCTGGACGTAAGTATTTATCGAGTGTACGGGTTTGCAATGTACTTCTGTCTAGATACACACGCCATAAGCCACTTTGCTCAGCGAAAGCGAACTTAGTTTGCCCTGTAACTGATTCCCAATAAGAGAGTGCGCTTGTCATTGCATCAACGAGGACTTCACGCATCACTTCTTGTTTAGATTTACTATCACTCGCCACACGGTCAGCTAAGCGAGTAAATTCGCCGCCGAGTTCTTTTAGTTCCTGAAGCTTGGCTTTGTCCCCTTCAAAGGCAAAACTCGATAATGCTTCAATTGCAGTCTCTAAGTTGTTAATGCGAGATGCATTGATGCTACCGCCAACGTTAAAGATGTACATCGACTTCAAGCCTGCTCCCTCAGGCAGTTTTAGGATATCTGCCGAGAGGTGTTGTCTGACGTCTTCGACATAGATATCAATGATGCCACAGTAATGCTCTTGGACTACATTTAGGAATTTAGGAGCAATCAATTCATCAGCATTAGAACGTTTCAGTTGTTCTGTTGAACGTTTAAATAGGCGAGATGCCGCTTCATTAGCAAAGCGTATCTTGTTGTCATCTCTAACACAGACAATGGCTTCAGGAGCAGTTTCCAGTTGTTCTAACAAGCGTCCTTGAGTTTCTAGTAAACTTGCTTCAACCATAGCTCGATGTTTTAGCTCTAGCTGAAGCGCTTGGTTTTCCAACCTTCTTTGCTCTGCTTTACTTGCGGTAAGGTGCGCAACGATACGAGCAGCAAGCTCTTGTTTATTAAATGGCTTAGATAGGTAGTCATTCGCACCCGCATTAAAGCCGCGGACTCTATCATCTGTTTGGTTCAAGGCGGTTAGCATAATCACTGGTAGCGCAGCGTGATCATACGTCTCACGTAGAGACTCACAAACTTGGTAGCCACTCATTCCTGGCATCATGATGTCTAACAGCAGTAGCTCAGGTTTTTCTTTTTCAACTGCAGCGAGAGCTTCATGACCGTCCTTTGCAGTTCGAACACGATATCCTTCTAGACGTAGGAAGCTATCTAATACTCTTAAGTTTACCGGCTCATCATCCACCACAAGCAGCAGCGGGCCATCTGGGTTCTCTGGCAAGGTAGCTGGCTCAGTCAGCTCAATATTACCAGTTTCCGGCGCTTTGAAATGCGGCGCTTCATACTGGTTTGCTGCTTCAATTTGTTCAAGGGAAGCGATCGGAAGAGTAAAGCTAAAGGTTGTCCCAACCATTGGCTGGCTACTTACGTATAGTGAGCCGTTCATCAATTCAATAAGCTGACGGCTGATAGACAAACCTAGTCCTGCACCTTGGCGGTAGCGACTCGAATCGCTGCCTGCTTGAATTAACGGTTCAAAAATATGTTCTAGTTGATCGGCAGGGATCCCTTGGCCTGTATCGACGACTTGCACACGGATATGGTCATCAACGACGTTAGCAGAAATAACGATCTTACCTTCACTTGTGTATTTGATGGCATTTCCGACCAAGTTATATAGCACTTGCTCTAGTCGTTGTGGATCCGCGCTTACCCACACTGGCTCGTTTGGTACTTGGTTAATGATGCGAATCGGCTTGCTGCCGAGTAAGTGAGAAGAAAGCTCAAGTACTAGGCGCGTAGCTCCAGAAAGGTCAACGGCACTGGTATCGATATCTAAATTGCCGTAGCGCATCTTGTGGTAATCAAGCAGGTCATCAACCAAAGTCGCAAGGCGCTGACCACTACTGATGATAATATCGAGTTGGTATTTGTGCTCTGAAGTAATTGGTCCATTTGCGCCAGAAGCTAAGGCTTCAGCGATACCTACCATGCCATGTAATGGAGTGCGCAGTTCGTGAGAAGTCGTCGCTAAGAATTCATCTTTTAGCTTGTTAGCTAGCTGAAGTTCTTCATTTTGCTTTTGGATCAGCTTTAAGTTGCTCTCTAGCTCTTCATTTTGTTGTTTTATCAGTAATATTTTTTCGCGAATAGAGCGCTGCATGCGTTCGAAGCTAACGGCTAATCGACCGATCTCATCTTTACGTTGAGTATTGGTAATATCAGTATCAAGATCACCAGCAGATGCTTTCTCCGCTGCCCATGTTAGTTTCAGCAGTGGAGCCGTGATGAAGTTAGAAAGGTAGTGAGAAGCCATTACAACTAGCAAAACAGCTGTCAGCATTGCGAAGATAAACAGCGTTTCAAGTTGGTGAACTCGAGCAAAAGCAACACTCTCTGGTACTTCGACCACAATTGCCCAATCAATCCCTTTTAAAGATATTGGACTGTAAGCGGCAATGATTGCTTCGTCTTCAGTGTTTGAGTAAGTCCCAACATTGGTTAAGCCCGCAAGTGCAAGGTCAACTACTTGACGGCTTTTATCAATATCTTCTTGCTGATAAGCCAAAGTACGAGATTGATGATCGCTGCCCACTAATAGTGTCTTCATTGACGCGATGTTGTTGGTATCCGCAATCAGCTTAGTAATACCGTTATTAGGCAGCCTGAACATTGCGTAACTGTGTAGGTAACCTTGTTGGATGATAGGAGCACCAAACCATGCGACTGATTTCCCTTGCTCTTGTGAAAAATCTGAAATAATCACAGGGGTAAAATCTTCATTTGTTTTACGCTTTTCGGTCACTAAGCTTTGTAGCTTCGCGAATGTCTGGCCTAGGTTAGCGTCTTTATACTTTCCGGTGAGTAGGTTGGTCCCATAATTGTCATATTTATAAATGGAGTAGGTGACGTTACCTTCTCTATCGATCAGTAGAATGTCGTCAAAGTCCGAACGTTTCAGCAACTCTTGGTAAGCCCAGTGATAACGTTTATGCAGTAATCGGTATCGTTCGGTACCGTTGTAAATGCTAGATTGGGGTAGGATTGACGTTTTTATCTGATCACCAGAACCTTCAATGTAACGCTTTTGTGCGTATTGACGCGCTTGGTCTATATCGAGACCTAAGCTTCTGAATGCATTAACGAGTCCATAGAATCGTCCACCACTAGCATAAGCTAACTCCGAACGAACAAAGCCCATTACTTCGGATTCTTTCGCATACAGATAGTCGATAACTTGCTGTTGCTTACTATCACGAACAGAAACAAGGTGTGAAGTGCTCTGCTCTTGAAGATCTTTAGTATGGGATTGTAAAAAGAATATTGCGATAACAGTGAGAGGAGTAATGCTCAAGACGAGAAACGCGAGCATTAACGTACTCTGTAGACGCTTAAATTTTTGCTTTCGATACAGCTTAAACATGATCTATTTAGACTTTCCGTAAGAATTCAGCTTGCTGTGTTGAATGGCACGTTACAAGCTAGGTAAAAACGTTATTTTCCTAAGATGACAAAATTAACGAGTTTTTTTACTTTGACAAGTAAGTTGCAAGGAAAGCGTGGAGACAAGCCCAATTTTATCGAATTGCGATGAAGGTTTGCCCAATCTAACGGAAGATTGGGCGAATAGATTACTTTTTAGCGCTGTAGATTGCGAACTTGGTGGTCTTATTTAGCGTCTCGCAATTACCAAAGGCTTTTTCAATAATTGGTGGATATTTGAGAAAGCTGTTTGCCACGATAAGCAGTTGTCCGGCTTTGTTCTGATAGCTTGGGGCTTTAGCCAGCAAGGTTTCAGTCGCGCTATAGCTCGTATCTAGACCTGCGTGGAATGGAGGGTTGCTTATAATGAAGTCGTAATCATTACTTGTGTCTGAATAGACATCTGAAGCAAACACCTTACCCGTTAGACCGTTGGCTACGAGTGTCGCTTTACTAGATTCAACAGCTAATGCGCTGATATCACACATTTCGAGTTCAATTCCAGGATTAAGAGTTGCCATTACGCTGCCAATCACACCAGCACCACAGCCGAAATCGAGCACCTTTCCAGTTAGATTAGGCAGTGTGTCTAAAAGCAGTTTACTGCCAATATCAAATTCACCGTGGCTAAATACTCCAGGTAAGCTCTTAATCGTTAGTGATGTTTCTTTGTAGCTGACTTGGTAGCTCTTGAACCATTTATCGAGCTCAAAAGCTTCAGGAGTTTGAGTACACTGTCCCCAGTAAAAAGAACAACGTCGAGCGGAGTCATATTTCGTAATTGGGCCATATGGCTTAAACATCTTTTCAATGCTTTTAATACCAGAGCGATTTTCTCCGACCACGACAATTTCTGTATTTTCACCAAGTTTTGCCATTAGCATCGCAAGTAGGTATTCCGCTTCCGCTTTCGCTTTCGGCCAATACAGTAATACCACGTCTGCCGGTGTTTCTTGGTCAAACTCTGCGCCAAACACACTGGTAATCTTAGGCTGAGATTCAAGCTGTCTGTGGTAACCGTAGTTAGTTGTGAAAACCGTAACGGAGTGGCAATGATTCGCTAGCTCTACCGGGAAAAGATCTTCAGCTTCTCCTGCAACTAGTACATGTTTACCTTCAAAGTAAGCAAGCTGGCGCTGGGCTATTTGGCTTGGGGCGATGTAAGCAGACATAATGAACTCGGTGTAAAAAATTGAGGGAGGATTTTCGCATAATCCTCCCTCCTCTTGTAGTGATAAATCGCCTTAGCTTATTAGCTGCGATCTTGCTGATCTAAGAAGTCTTGAAACTCTTCTTCATAGATATTGAACAGCACCATGGTAATTGCAAAAATCAGTGGGCCATAAATCAAGCCAATCAAACCGAATAAGTGCAAACCACCCAGTAATGAGAAGAAAATGATTAGGGTACTCATACCTGCGCTGCCACTTCCTTGCATAAGCAGTGGACGTAATAGGTTATCAATAGAGCCTACAATCGCAACGCTCCAAACCGTTAGGAAAATGGCCCAAGTTGTATCGCCCGTCAGGAATAAGTAGATAGCGGCTGGAATCCAGATTAAAGCGGTCCCCACTACTGGGATAAAGGAAGCAAAGCCCATCATCGTGCCCCAGAATAGTCCAGGGAATCCAGCGAGCCACATACCGATGCCGCCAGCAAAGCCTTGTGCGATTGCGGTTAAGAAAGAGCCCATTACTGCAGATTTGGAAACCTGTTCAATTTCATCCAGTAGCTTGTCTTCTTGGCTACGTGAAAAAGGCAAAATGTGACGCAGTGCGCTGATGATCTTATCGTGATCGCGAAGAAGGAAAAATAGCACGAACAACATCAAGAAGAAGTCCATTAAGAAATTAGTGGCATCACCTAATATCTTTGCGCTCATCCCGACTAAGTTACTGCCGAACGATGTAGCAAATTGAGCAACTTTCTGAGCAATCTCTTGTGGTTTTATAGTATCGAACGGTAAGTAAGTATTAACTAATGACAGTCCTTTTATTACCCATGGGTGTTCAAAGATGGTTTGAATCCCCCCTTGAGTGCCCCACTGATAGACGTTTTGGGAGAAGGTAGAACCTTGCTGAACAATGGCACCAAACACGAATAACAAAGGTACAACGATAATAAATGTAAGAATAACACAAGAAATTAGCGAGCTGATATTACGGTGATTGGGTAGCTTGTTCTCAATCCATTCATGAATTGGAAACATCAATAGAGATATGATGAAAGCCATGACAATGGAGTTGATATAAGGCTCTAAGAGTAGAAAACTCGCGAACCCAGCAGCTAATAGGGCAACGATCAATACCCAATGACTGGAAGTTATTTTGACTTTCTCTGACACAATAGTTGTCCAATTTTTCGACTTTATATCAGTATAATGGCTGCAAAATTTCTAGTCTTCAATTTAAAATCAAAAAGTTAGTCAGCGGGGCGTCAATTTATGGGATGTTGTAACAAAGATAAGTGCTCAGGAGAGACGGCAGAAAAGAGACGAAAGGTACCTTGGTTTTCTTTATTGCTTGGCCTACTTGCGGTTTTGGTCGTTATCAATTGGCAATAAAAAAGCTGCCCATAGGCAGCTTTTTGTCATTTGGAATCGGCTTAAGCTTCTTTCGCTAGAATCGCAAAACAGCGGTCTGCAGCTTCTAGTGTTGCTTCAATCTCTTTGCTGCCGTGCGCCAGAGAAGTAAAGCTTGCTTCGAATGCAGATGGTGCAAGGTAAACGCCGTGCTCAAGCATTAAGTGGAAGAAGCGCTTGAAGCGTTCGATATCACACTTAGTCACGTCTTCATAACGGGTGATTGTTTCTTGTTCCGTAAAGAAGAAACCGAACATGCCGCCGACTTGGTTAACGACTAGTGGGATGCCGTGGTTGTCAGCAAGAGCTTTGAATCCATCAGCTAATTGTTTGGTTTTCGAAGCAAGGCGTTTCTCATTACCTTCTTCTTTTAGTAGATTCAGACATGCAAAACCCGCAGCCATTGCTACTGGGTTACCTGATAAAGTACCCGCTTGGTAAACTGGGCCTGTTGGAGCTATGTGCTGCATCACTTCTTTACGACCACCAAACGCGCCTACTGGCATACCGCCACCGATTACTTTACCTAGCGTAGTTAAGTCTGGCTTGATGTTGTAGTAACCTTGCGCGCCACCAAGAGCGACACGAAAACCAGTCATTACTTCATCAAAGATAAGTAGTGCGCCTTCTTCATCACAGATTTGGCGTAGACCTTCGTGGAAGCCTTCTACTGGTGGGATACAGTTCATGTTGCCTGCAACAGGTTCAACGATGATACATGCGATCTCACCTTTGTTGGCTGCAAATAGCTCACGTACTGAATCAAGGTCGTTAAATGTTGCTGTTAGTGTGTGCTTAGCAAAATCAGCAGGAACGCCAGGAGAGCTTGGTTGGCCTAGTGTTAGTGCGCCAGAACCGGCTTTAACTAATAGGCTATCTGCGTGGCCGTGGTAACAACCTTCGAACTTCATGATTTTATCGCGGCCAGTGTAACCACGTGCTAGGCGGATCGCACTCATGGTTGCTTCAGTACCAGAGCTCACCATACGGATTTGCTCCATTGATGGTACAAGTTCAGAAACAAGCTCAGCCATAGCGATTTCCATTTCAGTTGGAGCGCCAAAGCTTAGACCACGTTGCGCTGCGTCAATCACAGCTTCACGAATTACCGCATGGTTATGACCAAGGATCATTGGACCCCAAGAGCCAACGTAGTCAATGTACGCTTTGCCGTCAGCATCAAAAATCAATGGGCCATCGGCACGCTCAACGAAAATCGGTGCGCCACCAACGCCATTAAAAGCACGTACTGGAGAGTTCACGCCACCAGGAATGGTTTGCTGTGCTTTTTGAAATAGATCTGCTGATTTGGTCATGGGATATCCTCTTTTGATTGCTCGGACCAATTTGGCTCGCATTGTACCTGTCCAATCCCATTCAATAAAACGCTTTGCACCACATTCTGAGTACTTTGACAGCAAATAGAACAGATTTCGTGTAAAAAATAGCTTCAAAAGTGGTGAATACTTGAACGCTTCACTCAGGTATTAGATAATCACCGTAATATTAAAAGATAAAACTCCAGATGGTGAGAGCGGTCTGGAACTAGACGACTGAGAGAGGTCATCGTGAGCGAAGTAAATATCCCACTAACATTTTCAGACGCAGCCGCTAAACGAGTAGGGGCTTTGATTGCTGAAGAAGAGAACCCAGAACTGAAACTGCGCGTGTATATCACAGGTGGCGGCTGTAGTGGTTTCCAATACGGTTTCACTTTTGATGAAAACGTCAATGAAGGTGACACAACCATCGTAAACAGTGGTGTGACGCTAGTCGTTGACCCAATGAGTCTGCAATACCTTGTTGGTGGTCAGGTTGACTATACTGAAGGTCTTGAGGGCTCACGTTTCTTTGTGAATAACCCGAATGCAACGACCACTTGTGGTTGTGGTGCATCATTTAGCGTTTAATCGCTACTCACTTTCCTAAGGCTGCGTTTGCAGCCTTTGTTTTATCTAGTCCTTTATTATTTTGCTGCCCTATTATTCTAGAAACTGAGACCTAGTCTAAATTACTGTCCAACTGTATTTTATTTTTTAGTGGTTAATTTATATTCTGATAAATAGTTCTCGTTTACCTCTTAGTAGCAACACATAAATCAGAATGTTGTTTCATGGCATTTAATCCGTAGTTCGATATAACGCAGCAACACTAAGGACAGTTATGGCTAGTTTTTCACCTCTGCGATTTTTCGCGGTTCGCCCTTATTTGATCTCCTTAATTTTAGTGACATTACTGACGCTATGGCTTGGCGTAGGAATGTTAAATGCAGAAGACTCTTCTCCCCAGAAAGAAGCGCAAGATATCCCGTTAGCTAAGGTGGTTTATACCAATTTTACGGCTCAATCCACGCACAAAACCATCGATCTATACGGTAGAACTGCACCCAATAAGCAAGCCAAGTTGGGGGCTGAAATTGCAGGGAAAATCATTCAGCTTAAGGTTGTAAAAGGACAGAGTGTTGAACAAGGGCAAGTGATTGCTCTGATTGATAAAGGCGACCTCGAAATTCAACTTCAGCGTGCTCAAGCTGTGTTGAAGGTAAAAGAGAAAGAGTTTAAAGCTGCGCAGTCGCTAAAAAGCAAAGGTCTGCAAGGGGAAGTTGCGTTCACGAATGCTCAAGCAGGCTTAGTCGAAGCTAAAGCGATGGTGAGCAATGCCAAGATTGCTTTAAGAAACACTGCAGTAACAGCCCCATTTAGTGGCGTAGTTGATCATCTGTTTATTGAAACAGGTGACTTTGTCGGTGTGGGTGATCCGGTTGCGACCTTAATTGATCTAGAAAAGGTCATTATCGAAGCTGATGTGAGTGAGCGTCATATCCAAGATCTACTTGCTAACCAAGATGCAAAAGTTCGCTTTATCAATGGCCAAGAAGCGGTAGGTAAAGTGCGTTATATCTCGCGTGTTTCTTCTGCTTCCACCAATACATTCCCGATTGAAATAGAAATGCCTAACCCTGAGCAAAGAATTCCTGCGGGTGTCAGCGCTGAAGTGACACTAAACCTGCAAGATCAGCTGGCAATCAAAATAACCCCTGCAATGTTGGCATTAGATGAGTCGGGTAACCTTGGGGTCAAAACCTTGGTTGAAGATCATATCGAATTTGTTCCTATTCAATTGGTTAAGGCTGAGCAAGATGGAGTTTGGCTAACGGGTCTTGGTGAGCGAGTAAAAATTGTCACAACCGGACAAGGGTTTGTGCGTGATGGTGACCAAGTTATTGCCATCGAGCAACAAAACTAGGAGGCACAATTATGTTTGCATTGATTGATGCCGCATTGTCTAGAACTCGTACCATGATGGTGTTGCTGATTTTCATTTTATTAGCAGGGGTAGGCACTTACATCACGATTCCAAAAGAATCGAGCCCTGATATTACGATACCGATCATTTACGTGTCAGTTGGTCACCAAGGGATTTCGCCCAATGATGCTGAGCGCCTTCTTGTTAGGCCAATAGAACAGGAACTTAGAGCGATCGAAGGCGTGAAGGAGATGACCTCTACGGCCTCTGAAGGTCATGCCTCTGTGATGCTAGAGTTCAGTGTCGGTGTTGACCTGAATAAAGCGATGGCTGATGTACGTGAAGCGGTTGATTTAGCCAAGCCCAAACTGCCAAGTGACAGTGACGAGCCAACTGTAAATGAGGTTACGCTTGCTTCAGAAGAG
Source organism: Vibrio sp. TBV020 (assembly GCF_046056895.1). Taxonomy (NCBI): domain Bacteria; kingdom Pseudomonadati; phylum Pseudomonadota; class Gammaproteobacteria; order Vibrionales; family Vibrionaceae; genus Vibrio; species Vibrio sp. TBV020. The sequence continues at coordinate 697,413 of NZ_JBEEAQ010000003.1, forward strand.
CCCGCATTATCTGTGGTGCTCTATGGTACTGTGCCTGAAAGAACGATTGTTCATATTGCCCGACAGCTAAGAGATAAACTTGAAAGCTACCGTCAGATCTTAGAAGTCGACATTGCCGGGGATCGAGAAGACATCGTTGAGATCATTGTAGATCCGCTACTGATGGAAAGCTATGGACTCGATCAAGCTGACATATACAACCTTATCGCATTGAATAACCGTGTCGTAGCGGCTGGCTTTGTTGATACTGGCTATGGCCGATTTTCTGTCAAAGTACCTTCTGTTTTTGATTCGCTGAAAGACGTGTTGGATCTGCCTGTCAAAGTCGATGGCAAGCAAGTTATTACTTTTGGGGATGTGGCGACGGTTCGACGTGCTTTTCGTGATCCAGAAAGCTATGCACGACTTGATGGTAAGTCTGCTGTTGTTATGGATGTCAAGAAGCGTGCTGGTGAGAACATCATTGAAACCGTTGACTTGATTAAGTTGGTACTCGAAGAAGCGCAAAAGCGTCCTGATTGGCCAAACAATTTGCTGGTTAAGTACACTTGGGATCAGTCGAAAGACGTAAAAGTGATGCTCAACGATCTACAAAATAACATTCTTTCAGCCATTATTTTGGTGGTGATCGTGATCATTGCGATTTTGGGTGTGAGAACGGCATTTCTTGTAGGCGTTTCGATTCCAGGTTCTTTCCTTACTGGCTTACTTGTCCTCTCAGTGTTTGGTTTAACGGTCAATATCGTCGTACTGTTCTCGCTTATCATGGCGGTGGGAATGCTGGTGGATGGTGCCATCGTTGTTACTGAATTTGCAGATAGGCGGATGCAAGAGGGCACGCCAAGACGAGAAGCATACCGAGACGCGGCTAAACGCATGGCTTGGCCGATCACTGCCTCCACAGCAACCACCTTGGCAGCCTTTGCTCCGTTACTATTCTGGCCAGATGTCACGGGTGAGTTTATGAAATACTTACCGTTAACACTGATTGCGACATTGACGGCTTCTCTAGCTATGGCGCTATTGCTTGTGCCAGTTCTCGGTAGTTTGATCGGTCGACCTCAGCATGTAACTAAAGCTCAGCGCGAGAAAATGGTCGCACTCCATGATGGTGATTTTTCTAAAGCGACCGGGATAACCAAGCTTTACTTCCAGACTTTAGATATTGCTATCAGGCACCCTTTGAAGATTTTGATGAGTGCTATTTTGTTGGCGATCGCAGTTGGATTTACTTATGCCAAAGCTGGGTTAGGGGCAGAGTTTTTCCCAGAAGTTGATCCTCCTTTCTTTACTGTAAAAGTACGTTCCTATGGTGACCTATCTCTGGATGAAAAAGACGTCATAATGCGAGACATTGAAGCGGTCATGCTTGGCCATGATGAGTTTGAAAGTGTTTACACTCGTACTGGAGGTGATGATGAGATTGGGCAAATTCAAATCACGCCTGTTGATTGGCAATATCGACGCCAAGTAAAAGACATTATTGAAGAGCTCAAACAACAAACTGACAACTATGCAGGAGTAGAGATCGAGTACAAGTTTCCTGATGCCGGGCCGCCGGTTGAGCATGATCTTGTGATTGAAATGTCGTCTAGAGTGCCTGCAGAACTTGATGCTGCTGCTAAGTTAGTAAGAAAGTGGGCGGACAACTATCCAGCGTTTACCAATATCAGTGATACTTCAAGCAAAGAAGGTATTGATTGGCAGATTGATATTCGCCGTGATGACGCTTCTCGTTTTGCTGCGGATGCAACATTGGTTGGTAATACGGTTCAGTTTGTCACCAATGGTCTTAAAATCGGTGATTACTTACCTGATGACGCAACAGAAGAAGTGGATATATTGGTTCGCTACCCAGAAGAGAAACGAGATATCGGCCGTTTTGATCAGCTAAGGGTTAAAACGCCTGCTGGTCTTGTTCCGATCACTAACTTTGCCAATATCGTCCCTGACCATAAGCAGGACACTATTCGCCGTATTGATGGTCATCGAGTGATCAACATTATGGCAGATATAAAAGAGGGCTATAACTTAGCGTTAGAGCTACCCAAACTTACAGATGCGGTGGCTCAATTGGATTTACCTTCAGGCGTTGAGTTTAAGATTCGCGGGCAAAATGAAGAGCAAGAAAACTCTTCAGCGTTCTTACAGAATGCTTTCTTAGTTGCCTTAGTTGTTATGGCGCTGATATTGATCACTCAGTTTAATAGCTTCTACCAAGCGTTTTTGATCCTCAGTGCCGTGCTGTTTTCAACGGTAGGTGTATTTGTTGGTCTGTTGGTATTTCAAAAGCCATTTGGCATCGTGATGTCGGGTATCGGCGTTATAGCCTTAGCGGGCATCGTGGTGAACAACAACATTGTATTAATCGATACTTACAATCAATTGCTGAAGCGTGGGCTAGATAAACGGGAAGCAATTTTGCGTACCGGTGTGCAGCGTCTTCGCCCTGTAATGTTGACGACGGTGACAACAATTCTTGGCTTATTACCAATGGTGCTAGAGATGAATATCGACTTGATCAATCAAAAGATTGAGTTTGGCGCACCAAGTACGCAATGGTGGTCACAGCTTGCTACGGCAGTTGCTGGAGGTTTGGCATTTGCTACTGTTCTGACCTTAGTGCTTACACCATGTTTGTTGATGTTGGGCCGACAACACAAAGTGGAAGAGCAAGCCAATACCGTAATTGAAGCGGAATAAAGATAAAGCCCCGTACTTGGCGGGGCTTTTATTTTTAACCCTTTTAGAAGTTATGGTGTAGCTAGTAGTTCACCATATCGTTCTAACTTCTCTAATCTGATTTTAGCGTTAGCGATAAACGTCGCCTTTGTTTTTCCAGTGAGAGACTTAGATTGAGGTAACTTAACCGTTCGTGGGTTTTTGTGTACCCCATTTACTAAGAATTCATAGTGAAGGTGAGGACCTGTTACGCGTCCTGTTCCACCCAGTGTACCAATGGTTTGGCCCTGCTTGACTCGTTGTCCGGTCTTTACTGTTCGTTTGGTCAAGTGGAGATACTTGGTAATGTAAGTATTGCTGTGCTTGATAAAAACGTAGTTACCGTTGAACTGGTTGTAACTCGATTTTTGTACGATACCATCACCAGCGGCCCAAATAGGTGTGCCTACTGGTGCAGCATAGTCGGTACCTCGGTGTGCTCTCACTTTGCCTGTTACTGGATGGCGACGTGTAGGGTTAAAGTTTGAGCTTACGCGACGGAAATCGAGTGGAGAGCGTAGAAATGCTTTCTTCATTGCTCTGCCGTTTTCGTCATAGTAGTTGCCAGTCTTGTCATCTCTAACGGCAGTAAAAGTATCACCTTGGTTAGTAAAGATAGCGGCAATGATTTTTCCTCGACCAACGACTTCACCTTCAACTACTTTCTCTTGGTAAAGAATCCGAAAGCTATCGCCATTACGAATGTCGAGCGCAAAGTCGATATCCCAACCAAAGATCCCGGCAAGTTCCATAATTTGGTTAGCCGTCAAACCAGCATTTATCCCCGCATTCCAGAAGTTAGAGGTGATGTTTGCTTCCGCATAGTTGTATTGGAAGTGGACTTCTTTTTTATCGATGGTAGAGGTGTAACCGTCGCTTGATTTAGTGACTAAGAAGGCTTCATAGGGGCTGAGTTGGCGCTTAATTTGAACTAACTGGTTGTCTGAATCAAAGCCAAATTGGAAAGAGTCACCAGGTCTGACTCGAGTTAGTTGACGTTCAATCTCTTTGTTAGTAGACGTGAGCTCGTAAAGAAGTCGAGAAGATAATCCAGCCCGTTGGAAAAGCAGTGCCATGCTATCGCCAGAACCAATGGTATGTTTTTCCCATCGAAGGACGGCAAGCGTAGGAATTGCCTGCTGCTCAGAAATGATTTCTTGATTAATGGCCAGTGGGTAAGCTTTGCCAACTTGGTAGTTATTCTCTTCCTGGCGAAGATCTTTAGGGGCAGGAAGAAACAGCGCGACAACAATAATGGCGCTAAAAAAGGCGATAAGAGCTCGGTGAATCCATGGAAGTCGAGCGAAAAGCGACAACATCTTATGTCCGTTCTAAAAAATTCAATAAAAAAGCTAAGCTGTTTAGTCTAACTGGTTTCAAAAAGCATCGCTATTCAAGTAAGATGGCAAACTAACAAATTTTTGCCAAATCTGTGGGAGTGAACAAGAATGGCGAGCATTGAAGCTGCACTAGCCGAGATTAAGCGCGGTGTTGACGAATTAATTCCAGAAGAAGAACTGATTGCTAAATTGAAAGAGGGTCGTCCTCTACGCATCAAATTGGGCGCCGATCCAACTGCTCCTGATATTCACCTAGGTCATACAGTTATTTTGAACAAGCTACGTGCTTTTCAAGAGCTAGGTCATGATGTGACGTTCCTAATCGGTGACTTTACTGGCATGGTTGGAGATCCAACTGGTAAAAACACGACTCGTCCACCACTGACTCGTGAAGACGTTTTGCGCAACGCTGAGACGTATAAAGAGCAGGTGTTTAAGATTCTTGACCCAGCAAAGACTAAGATTCAATTTAACTCTGAGTGGCTATCTGAGTTAGGCGCTGAGGGTATGATTCGCCTAGCTGCTAACCAGACAGTTGCTCGTATGCTTGAGCGTGATGACTTTAAAAAACGCTACACAGGCGGCCAGCCAATTGCTATCCATGAGTTTATGTATCCACTCCTACAAGGTTATGACTCAGTAGCAATGGAAACGGATGTTGAGCTTGGCGGTACAGACCAGAAGTTCAACCTACTAATGGGTCGTGAACTACAAAAAGCACACGGTCAAAAGCCTCAAGTTGTACTGACAATGCCACTTCTTGTTGGTCTTGATGGCGAGAAGAAAATGTCTAAGTCAGCTCACAACTACATTGGTGTGAGTGAAGCGCCGAGCGAGATGTTCGGTAAGATCATGTCTATCTCTGATGAACTGATGTGGAGCTACTACGAGTTGCTTTCTTTCCGTCCTCTAGAAGAGATCGCAGATCTTAAAGCTGGTGTAGAAGCAGGCAAAAACCCACGCGATGTGAAAGTAGCACTAGCGAAAGAGATCATTGCACGTTTCCACACTGAAGCGGATGCTGATGCAGCAGAGCAAGAGTTCGTAAATCGTTTCGCTAAGAATCAAATTCCTGACGAAATGCCAGAGTTTGCATTTGATGCTGGTCTTCCAGTGAGCAACATTCTAAAAGAAGCGGGTTTGTGTGCTTCAACGTCAGAAGCGATGCGCATGGTAAAACAAGGCGCAGCAAAAATTGATGGCGAAAAGGTAGCTGACTCTAAGTTTGCACCAGAAGCAGGCACTTACGTATTCCAAGTAGGTAAACGCAAGTTTGCTCGTATTACTATTAAGTAAAGATATTAAATAGTAACGGCTACGTTATAGAAAATACTGTGAATGAAAGCGCCTTTTTAGGCGCTTTTTTTATGTTTATAACTAGACTGATAGCTCGGTCAAATGTTATTCATCTTTGCCTAAAATTGACTGATTTTCCTATCCGAGTTTGTTACTATTCTCGCGCTGCTACTAAAGCAGTTTATTCGGAGACTTTTATGAACAATATCGACCATCCTCCTAGTATCAAGGGAGAAAAATAAACCTCATCGGTATTGTCACTTTCGCCTTTACCCATGTGGTAGAGCGATCCACTTTTCTCTGATTTCTCTCATTTTTCTCCATGAAAACTAGTAATTAAATACTCAGCTACCTTCACTGAAAACTTTTAGTGTGAGTGGTTAGTCAATGACTAATTGCACCTCACGATCACGTCTTCTGGTTAGTTGTTATTTGATGGTCGTTACCTATTGCCAATCGGGAGATTCGCCATGACGGTAATGAGCAATACTTACATTGAAAACACACCTCACTTTTCGAATGAAGAGATAGGGGCAGCTCGCAATGCATTTTTGCGTTATGAGCAAACTCAACAAGTACACCTATTAACGGTAATGCCTGTTGAGGAGGCAGTGGCTATACTTCACCACTGCTCTATTGGTTACGTACAGCAGTTGATATCAGCACTGGAAATTGAAGGGCATGATAAGTTAGCTCGGCATTATGCTCATCAGCTTGGATTGATTCATTCCGAAGTAGAAACCCCAAGTAGTTATCTTGATACTTCAGTAATTGAACATGTAAAACAGCGTATTGGTTGGATTATCGCTCTAGCGCTGTTAGGAATCGTTTCTGGGCTTATTATTGCTCAGTATGAAGATACACTCAGCCAACTGGTATTGTTGGCGATATACATGCCAGTTATCGCCGCAGCAGGAGGAAACACAGGAACACAAGCTGCAACGTTAGTTATACGAGCTCTAGCGACTGGAGAGTTGCGTAAGCGTCAATGGCTCGCTGTGTTTTGGAAAGAAAGCCGAGTCGCAATATGTTTGGCTCTGGCAATTTCATTGGTGATCATCGGACGTATCTTACTATTTAGCGATGACAGCGCGACAGGTGGTTTTGAACTCAATACCATTGCACTGGCTATAGCAGTCGCTTTATTTATTCAAGTGACGATGTCGACGACACTAGGTGGATTGCTGCCTATTTTAGCAAGAGCCTTTAAATTGGACCCAGCAGTTCTAGTGAGTCCGGTGTTAGCGTCTATCGTTGATATCTCGGGTATGTGGATCTATTTTACAGTCGTGAATTACTTCTTAGGTATTGCCTGACTGAACTTCACAACATCTTTGTAGAACAAGGTTTCAAATTGTGTAATTGGAGCGACGGTAGGTTTACTGTCGCTCTTTGTTTTTGGGGGGTGGTAATCAGCGACGAACTGTACAAATAGAGTACTTGGCTTTCCTTGTTTATCTAAGCCAAAGCCTGCCATATTGGAACTACCGTATAGTGAACCACTCTTAGCCGTAATCTCACCTTTGATTGGCTCTTTGCGCATGCTACGGCGGTATTTTAGTGTGCCATTGATACCAGAAGTAGGCATCAACGATATGAGCTCTAACTCATCATCATGCTGCCAAATATAGCGCAATACAGCTGCCATATTTTGACTCGTAAAGCGATTGTTGCGTGATAGGCCGGACCCATCAGCAAGCGGAGTATGCTCTATATCGATACCTGTGTTAGCAAATAGAATCTGCTTGATTGCTTTCGTGCCGTTATCAAAACTGCCGGGTTGAATATAAAAATGAGCACCGATGGTTTTAGTTAGGTTATCCGCAATCAGGTTATCTGACTTACGTAGCATGACTTCGAGCAGTTCAGGCAGAGCATCTGACTCGTGAGTTGCCAAGCGCTTCCCCTTGGAAGTCATTGCCCCAATTTTTATGCTACCAGTGAGTTCAATGTTTAGCTGAGAGAGCAAGGTATATAAAACACGCTGGGTATAAAGGGAAGGATCTTGCACTGCAAACTTTAGCGGTAATGGCTTGCTGCGATGCTGTAGACACCCTTGCAGTTGGTAGTGGTTATCTGGTGAGGTCAGTAGCTCTAAATCACACTGAAGGCTCTCTTGCGCGTTTTTAGAGACACTTGTGGCAAGAGTTGTGACATAAATTGGTTGATGCTCAGGAACATATACACGAGTTCTGCCGTCATCTTGGGTATAAATTGAGGCTTGTACACAGTTTTCATCGAGAGTAATCGCGCTAGCTGGTGCGCTGTAGCAAACGCCAAGAATATCCCACGGCCATCCGACGGCTCTGTCGTAGCCTGTGAATACACTATTGTCTAACCATAGATTACCATCAATTTTCTTGATGCCGCTAGTAGTTAGAAGCTGCTTTAGATCTTCGGTTGTTAGTGTTGGGTCACCACTAAATTGGATGACAACATCGTTGCCAGATTGTAGCAAATGGGTTTGATAACGAAATTCATCGCCAAGCTCTAACTTTGCCGCGAGAGCAGTAGCGATTTTTAGTGTGCTGGCAGGTGGAAATAGTTGGTTTTGATTTTCTGTCGTGACATAACTTTTGTTATTACTTAAGCCTTGGATTTTTAATGCTGCTCGGCTGCCTTGAGGTAATTCATTCAATGGAGCGTAAGCTAAGGCTTGCAGCGGTATAATCAAGAAAGATAAGGCGAGAGAAAGCAATCGTAAAGACAGAAGCATAGTTATAGAGTCACTATTGAGTCGAGAGGATTCAGTATAGCGAGTAAAAAAAACGCCCGCTAGAGAGCGGGCGTCTTAGATTCATGACATTAAGCCATAAATTAGAAGTCGTAACGTAGACCGATTGCTAGTTCGTCTTCAGCGTCTGCTTTAGATGCTGTGCCGTTTACTAGAGATGTACCACCAATCTTGTCATTTTCACTGATTAGGTTGAAGTTGTACGAGATGTAAGTACGGAAGTTAGGCTTGAAGTAGTAAGTCGCATCGATTGCAACGTTGTCTGCAGAAGTTTCATCGTTAGTTTCTGCGTTGTTGTACGTTGCTGTGAATACTGTCTTCTCTAGCGTGTACGCAGTTGCGAATTCGTAACCTGTGTAATCTACAGAACGACGAACGTTGTCAGCAGCTTTTTCACCGTCAGTGAAAGTACCAGCGAAGTAGAAGTCGCTGATGCGGTAAGACGCAGCAAGCATGTATTCGTTTGCTAGGTCTTGGTCAGCGTAACCAGCACCTAGTTTAACACCTGACTCGCCAAGAGCGTAGATAGCAGATAGAGAGTAACCATCTTGCTCGTTGTTGTCGTAACCAGTGTCAGTTGTAGAATCTGTACGATCAGCGAAGCGGTAGCTTGCTTTTAGACCTAGGTCAGCAAATTGGCCTTTGTATGAAACCATGTTGTCTGTACGGTCAGCAACAGCAATTTTGTCTGCAGCAGAGTTACCGTGGTAAGACATGATATCGGTAAAGTCAGTGATAACGCCTAGCGCGCCGTCGTTTTTACCGTAAGTCACTTCACCGAAGTCACCGCCGATACCAGCGTAAGTGTAACGGTGGTCGATATCTGAGCCATTGTCAGTAGCTGACGCATCAGAGTCAGCAGTAGTGAACTCACCTTCGTAGAAACCAACACCGTATAGGCTGTCAGTGATTTGAGTTTTACCTAGGAAGTTTAGACGTACACGAGAGTTGTCTTGTGCGTTACCATCTTTAAGAGATAGACGAGCTTCAGCACGACCACCGATCTCTAGAGAGTTGCCGTTTGAGCTGTATACAGAAGTACCTTCGATACCGCCTGCTTGTTTACCGTCAGCCGCTACCGCGCCTGTCGCCACTGCTGCAGCTGAAACTGCTAGAGCAATCAGAGTTTTGTTCATCTTATTAGTCCTAATTTACTGTCCATAAATAGTTGTTTTTGCGAGTGATGACTCACGTATGGTTCATCCTCTACTCATTACTCTTGTGAATCAATATTCATATATGAGACTTGTGTCAAAATTATGAAATATCAATGATTCCCGAATGAGTAATCGGTGAGCAATGTTGTACCGCTAAAGTTCCACAGTGAGGTAGTAAAACGATATAAAAGGCAATTATGAACACTGTTTTATTTATGGTAAAAAAATATCAAGTGTCTGATTCTTATGGCTTTGATTGGCTAGTTGATTGAGTTGTAATTAACAGAAGTTTTAGTTTTTTTTACGCCTAAAGAGTTGAATTAGGTTTTTTTGAAGTGTTTTGCTTGATTGTTTAATTAGACAGCGATCTCACTTTTTTCCGACGGATGGAATTAAGGTGATTTAGTTGCCAAGTTTGTTTACACTAGAAGAAATCGTTAGTTAATACACTACCTAATCCAACGGATTGGGTAGTTTTGTTTTGTCCAAAGGTAGCTTTGGCAAAGAGGTACATCATGGAAAAAGTCCCAATGACACTACGTGGCGAACAACAGCTGCGTGTAGAACTAGACCGTTTACTAAAGCTTCGCCCACAGATTTCTGAAGCTATTGCTGAAGCGCGTGAGCTTGGCGATCTAAAAGAGAACGCGGAATACCACGCTGCTCGTGAAGAGCAAGGTATCTGTGAAGCTCAGATTCGTGATATTGAATACAAGCTGTCTGTAGCGCAAGTGATTGACGTAACTAAGATGGACAACTCAGGTAAAGTTATCTTTGGCTCAACAGTGACTCTAATTGATTGTGACACTGAAGAAGAGAAAACTTACCAGATCGTTGGTGACGACGAAGCGGACATCAAAGCTGGCCGTATTTCAGTAAGCTCGCCAATCGCACGTGGTCTAATCGGTAAGATGGAAGGTGACGAAGTCGTTATTTCTACCCCAGGTGGTGACCGTGACTTCGAAATTGATAGCGTAGAGTATATCTAAGCTATTATTTCTATTGCACAGATATCAAAAAAGGTCGCATTAGCGACCTTTTTTATTGCCTAATTGACGTAAGATTACTTACGTGGCAATTCGATTTTACGCTCTTCGCCTTGGCGGAATAGCACAAGAGTTTTACCAATTACTTGTACTTTTTCTGCGCCTGTTTCACGAACGATAGCTTCAATGATCAAGTTTTTTGTGTCACGGTCTTCAGACGCAACTTTCACTTTGATCAGCTCGTGGTGGTCAAGAGCAATTTCGATTTCCGCTAGAACAGCTTCAGTTAGTCCGTTAGCGCCCATAAGCACAACAGGTTTTAGACTGTGCGCTAGGCCTTTTAGATGCTGCTTTTGTTTAGTGCTTAGGTTCATTACGCGGCCAATTTTCTTTAATATAAGGGTTGAAAAATACCATTTTAACGCCATCTAACCCTGAAGACTATAATTTATTGGGTTAGTTGTTCCCTCTATCTATTAGGAAACCAATGAGTAAACAGAAACACTCGGCCAGTTCTGGCCGCTGGTTGAAAGAGCATTTTGATGATAAGTACGCTAACGAAGCACGAAAAAAAGGCTATCGTTCACGCGCTTACTTCAAGATTGAAGAGATCCAAACCAAAGATAAATTGCTAAAACCTGGTATGACTGTTGTCGATCTTGGTGCGGCTCCAGGTGGTTGGTCTCAATATGCTGCTAAGATAATAGGTGAAGAAGGACAGATCATTGCATGTGACCTTCTTCCGATGGACCCAATTGCAGGCGTTAGCTTTTTACAAGGTGACTTCCGTGATGATGCGGTACTTGAAGCATTACTTGAACGTATCCAGCCTTCAATGGTGGACGTGGTAATGTCAGATATGGCGCCGAATATCGCTGGCAATAACTCTGTTGATCAGCCTCGCGCTATGTATTTAGTTGAATTGGCTTTAGATATGTGTCGACAAGTTCTAGCACCTAATGGTAGCTTTGTTGTAAAGGTTTTCCAGGGTGAGGGCTTCGATCAATTTGTGAAAGAAGTTCGTGACATGTTTAAAGCTGTGAAAATCCGAAAACCCGACTCATCGCGAGCTCGCTCCCGAGAAGTCTTCGTTGTAGCCACTGGTTACAAAGGTTAACTATTTTGGTCTTTAATGGCCTGGTTAACACTATAGCTACAGGTTATAAACTGTAGTACCCTACCTTTAATTACAATTAGTTATCGAGAGGCTGACACCTTGAGTGACATGGCAAAAAATTTAATTCTGTGGCTTGTTATCGCTGTCGTATTGATGTCGGTTTTCCAGAGCTTTGGCCCTGGAGAGAGCAATGGCAGAGCGGTGGATTACACCACGTTTGTACAGGAAGTTGGCCAAGGCCAGATTCAGGAAGCAACTTTTAAAGACGGTGAGATTAGTTTCACTCGTCGTGGCGGCGGCGCGCGTTATGTTACTTACATGCCAGTCTACGACCAAAAGCTCCTTGATGACCTAATTAACCAAAATGTGAAAGTACAAGGCACACCTCCTGAAGAGCAAAGCCTACTAGGTACTATCTTTATTTCTTGGTTCCCTATGATCTTACTGATTGGTGTGTGGATTTTCTTCATGCGTCAAATGCAAGGCGGCGGCGGTAAAGGCGCTATGTCTTTCGGTAAGAGCAAAGCTCGCATGATGAGCGAAGAACAAATTAAGACCACTTTTGCTGATGTTGCAGGCTGTGACGAAGCAAAAGAAGACGTAAAAGAGCTGGTGGATTACCTACGTGACCCGAGCCGCTTCCAGAAACTGGGTGGTAAGATTCCAACGGGTGTTCTAATGGTTGGTCCTCCTGGTACTGGTAAAACATTACTTGCTAAGGCAATTGCTGGCGAAGCGAAAGTACCGTTCTTTACTATTTCAGGTTCTGACTTCGTTGAAATGTTTGTTGGTGTTGGTGCATCTCGTGTGCGTGACATGTTCGAGCAGGCGAAGAAAGCAGCACCTTGTATTATCTTCATCGATGAAATCGATGCAGTAGGTCGTCAGCGTGGTGCTGGTGTTGGTGGTGGTCACGATGAACGTGAACAAACACTTAACCAAATGCTAGTAGAAATGGATGGTTTCGAAGGTAACGAAGGTATTATTGTTATCGCTGCGACTAACCGTCCTGACGTACTTGACCCTGCGCTATTGCGTCCGGGCCGTTTTGACCGTCAAGTTGTTGTTGGTCTACCAGATGTACGTGGTCGTGAACAGATCCTTAAAGTACACATGCGTAAAGTTCCTCTAGCAGGTGACGTAGAGCCATCTCTAATCGCACGTGGTACGCCTGGGTTCTCGGGTGCAGACCTTGCTAACTTAGTTAACGAAGCGGCCTTGTTTGCTGCTCGCGGTAACAAGCGCAATGTATCTATGGTTGAGTTTGAACTGGCTAAAGATAAGATCATGATGGGTGCAGAACGCCGTTCAATGGTTATGTCTGAAGAGACGAAAGAGTCAACAGCGTACCACGAAGCCGGTCACGCAATTGTTGGTCGTCTAGTTCCTGAACATGATCCAGTGTACAAGGTATCGATCATTCCACGTGGCCGAGCGCTAGGTGTGACTATGTATCTACCAGAGCAAGATCGTGTGAGCATGTCTCGTCAACATCTTGAGTCTATGGTTTCAAGCCTATACGGTGGTCGTCTTGCTGAAGAGCTAATCTACGGTGCAGACAAAGTATCAACGGGGGCGTCTAACGATATTGAACGTGCTACTGATATTGCTCGTAAAATGGTAACGCAATGGGGCTTCTCTGAAAAACTAGGTCCTCTTCTTTATGCAGAGGAAGAAGGTGAAGTATTCCTAGGCCGCAGCGTTACACAGACTAAACATATGTCCGATGATACTGCTAAGCTGATTGATACTGAGATTCGCCAAATCATCGACCGTAACTATGCTCGTGCTAAGCAGATCCTTGAAGACAACATGGATATCATGCACGCAATGAAAGATGCGTTGATGAAGTATGAAACTATCGATGCAGGCCAAATCGATGACCTAATGGATCGTAAAGAAGAGATTCGCGAGCCAGCAGGCTGGGGTGATAATGCGAACAAGCCTGAAGCTAAACCAGAAGCAAAAGCTGAAGAAGTGGCTCCAGAGCAATCTGCAGAGAAACCTGCAGAAGAAAAAGCATCTTCTGACGAAACTACAGTAGAAGCGCCAGAGAAGAAAGACTCTGAGTAATTCAATGTTTAAGACTAAACCCCGGGGAAACTCGGGGTTTTTGCATTTATTATGATACTGAAAGCCAACAATAAATCTCTCGATTTATCCAATCCCCAAGTTATGGGGATCCTTAACGTTACACCTGACTCATTTTCTGATGGCGGTAAATTCAATACATTAGAAAACGCACTCGAACAGGCTAAGTGCATGATCGAAGCTGGCGTTACGATTATTGATATCGGTGGTGAGTCAACTCGCCCCGGCGCTCCAGATGTGGCTTTAGAAGAAGAATTACAACGTGTCATTCCTGTAATTAAAGCTATTCGTCAGCACTATGATGTATGGATTTCAATTGATACCAGTAAAGCTGAAGTAATGCGTCAGGCCGCTTTAGCAGGCGCAGACATTATTAACGATGTTCGTGCACTGCAAGAGCCAGGAGCGTTAGAAGTAGCTGCGGAAACTGGATTGCCTATTTGCCTGATGCACATGCAAGGGCAGCCTCGCACGATGCAAACGAACCCGCATTATGAAGACTTATTGAAAGAAGTCGGTGAGTTCCTTCAAGAGCGGATTGATGCTTGTGAGCAAATGGGTATCAAACGTGAGCAACTTATTCTTGATCCTGGTTTTGGCTTTGGAAAAACGCTTGAACACAACTATCATATGCTTGCGCATTTAGAAGCGTTTCATCAATTTGGTTTGCCTATTCTGGCTGGAATGTCGCGTAAATCGATGCTGTTTAAGTTGCTTGATAAAGCGCCGGCAGAGTGTGTTGCTGCGAGCGTCAGTTGTGCAACAGTCGCGGCAATGAAAGGTGCGCAAATTATTCGTGTTCATGACTTCGAACAAACGCTTGATGCTATAAGAATTGTCTCAATGGTCAAAGAGAACCATTGAGAGCTATAAAAAATATAAAGGAATAACTATGTCAGAGAAAAGACGTTATTTTGGTACCGATGGTGTTCGTGGCAAAGTAGGACAATACCCTATTACGCCTGATTTTGTTTTGAAGCTAGGTTGGGCAGCAGGTCGCGTGCTGGCTAAGCAGGGTACAAAGAAAGTCATCATTGGTAAAGACACTCGTATTTCTGGCTATATGCTCGAATCTGCTCTAGAAGCAGGCCTTGCAGCAGCTGGTCTTAAAGCAACATTCACTGGTCCTATGCCAACACCAGCCGTTGCTTATTTGACTCAAACATTTCGCGCAGAAGCGGGGATTGTGATTTCTGCTTCACATAACCCATACTACGATAACGGCATTAAATTCTTCTCTTCTGAAGGTACAAAGCTACCTGATGATATTGAGCTCGCGATTGAAGCTGAATTAGACAAAGAAATCGAATGTGTTGAATCAGCTGAACTAGGTAAAGCAAGTCGCTTAAACGATGCTGCAGGTCGCTATATTGAGTTTTGTAAGAGCACATTCCCATCAGAGCTAAGTCTTGCTGGTAAGAAGATTGTTGTCGACTGTGCACATGGTGCGACTTACCACATTGCCCCAGCAGTATTTAGCGAGCTAGGTGCAGATGTCATTGCAATGGGCGTTGAACCAAACGGTACTAATATCAACCATGAAGTTGGTGCGACGGATGTTCGTGCTCTCCAAAAACGCGTTGTAGAAGAAGGTGCTGAGCTTGGTCTTGCGTTTGATGGTGATGGTGACCGTATTATTATGGTTGATCACCTTGGCAACAAGATTGATGGTGACCAAATCGCTTATATCATTGCTCGTGATGCACTACGTCGTGGAGAACTGAAAGGAGGTGTTGTTGGTACGCTAATGACTAACTTGGGCATGGAAAATGGCCTGAAACAATTGGGTATTCCATTTACTCGTGCGGCTGTTGGTGACCGTTATGTTATGGAACAACTTCTGGCTAAAGGTTGGAAGATTGGTGCCGAAAACTCTGGTCATGTCATCTTGTTAGATAAAGTGACGACAGGTGATGCGATTGTCGCAGCACTGCAAGTGCTCGCATCGGTAGTTGGTAGCGACATGTCGTTACATGACCTATCTCAAGGTATGACACTTTACCCGCAAGTATTGGAAAATGTCCGTTTCGAAGGTGAGTCAAACCCACTTGAAGCAGAAGCGGTAAAACAAGCGACTGCAGAAGTTGAAGCTGAACTAGGGGATAAAGGTCGAGTACTACTACGTAAATCAGGTACAGAGCCTTTGATTCGCGTTATGGTGGAAGGTGAAGACGCTGAATTGGTACAAAGCTCTGCGCTAAAAATCGCAGACGCTGTTAAAGCGAGCTTCTAACTCACTCTTAGTCTTTAATCATGTAATAGCGGTGTCTGCTTGTGTTAGCATGACACCGCTTTTTATTTTCGTGAACTACCAAATATGTCGAACCAAGAACTGACTTACTTACATGAAATGGGGATTCAAGCTTACCAGTTATCCCATCCAGACCGCTTGCAAGGTTATAGCGCTGAAGGGATCCGCCTGCCCGTGGAATGTAAGTTGCTTTTGGTTTCACCGCAGCTGCCTAGTGGGACGACAGCAACGCTGTTTGAGAATATTCTTAAGACCATTAATCTAACGCTTGAGGATACTCGCCACCTTTCTCCAGAACTACTTTCTCAGCTAAGCGCTGAGGATTTAGAATGGGCTTGGTTCGCAGGGTGTGACAGCCAGTCAGGTCTGAGTGATAAAGTGTTGCATTCACCAAGCTTAGCCGAGATCGACGGAAATCAAGCCGAGAAGCGTGCCCTTTGGCAGCAAATACAAGCATTAAAATAATATGACATTACATTCTTTATCAGAATCTCATTTGGATTCTGTTTTTTCGATTGAGACTCGAGCACATACACACCCTTGGTCACAAACACTAATTCGCGATATCAATAGTCGCGGCGCATGTCATCATGTACTGATGAAAGATGACAAGGTTGTCGGATACTTTTACGCCCAGAATATTGTTGGTGAAGTGACGCTACTCAACATAGCGGTCGATCCTAATGAGCAGGGCAAAGGGTATGGTAAGCAGCTCATCGAAGGCTTTTTAACAATGTGTGAGCAAGCCAAAGCTGAAAGTGCCTGGTTAGAGGTGAGAGAAAGTAATATTCGTGCAGCAGGTTTGTACGAAGCAGTGGGCTTCAATGAAGTCGACCGACGCATCAACTATTACCCAACTCAGACGGGTAAAGAAGATGCAATTATTATGAGTTACATCTTCTTCTAGATAGCGATTATTTTTGCACGGCTTTAATCACTGTAGGCTCTTCTATGGGGTAGTAGTTCGTTTCAAAACGTTGTTTGAGCTCTGATGCCGGAAGTGGTTTATCGAAAAGATAACCTTGGAATTGGTCACAACCGAGTTGCTTCAATGCTTGCAGCTCGTAGGCATCTTCTACACCTTCTGCTATCACTTCTAGATTGAGTCTTTTCGCCGTCATAATGATGGTATCGACAATGGCTTGATCACTTTCATCTAAGTGTAACTGCGTGACGAAGGAGCGATCGATTTTTAAAACATCAACTGAAAGATGCTTAAGATAGCGAAGTGAGGAATAACCCGTACCGAAATCATCAATCGACGTTTTCAAGTTGTGTTCTTTCAGTTCGGTCATTTTTTGGATTGCACCTTCTACGTTTTCAAGTAGTAAGTTTTCAGTGATCTCTAACTCGATGTGTTCTCCATTGATACCTGCTTGGGCCATAGAGTCAACAATGTGTTCAACGAATGCGCTTTGTGAGAACTGTAATGGACTGATGTTTATGGCTAAGCGACGGAATGTGCTGGGTAAAAGGTCATTCTTCTTCCAATTTGCATATTGGTAGCAGGCTTGTTCAATGATCCAATTACCGATTTGAAGTATTTGTCCAGTCTCTTCAGCAATAGGCATAAACACCCCAGGGGGTAACAATCCTTTATCTGGGTGATTCCAACGGATTAGTGCCTCTACACCAATAATATTATGTTTATCATCGACTTGAGGTTGGTAGTAGAGTTCTAACTGGCCTTTATTGATCGCTTCGTGAAGCCCTTTCTCAATCTCCAAAAATGACTCAACTTGAGCCTGCATTTCTGGCTCATAAAACATGTACTTATTTCTACCTGCGACTTTGGCTCGGTAAAGCGCGGTATCAGCTTGGCGAAGTACGTCAATGTTGGTGCTGCCAACAGATGGGAATACTGCGATGCCAACACTTACGGTGCAATATAGTTGGTGATCATCAATTGAATATGGATTGGAGATCAGAGCCAAAAGCTGCTGTGCAAGCTCATGGGCCTTATCGACATTTGTATTAGGCAGTAAAATGGCAAATTCATCACCGCCGATGCGCGCTGCGGTAAAGTCGCTTTGTAGCCATGCTTCGACCCGCATCGATATCGCCTTAATCAGGTTATCACCAATGGTATGTCCAAGTGAGTCGTTAATCGTTTTAAATCGGTCTAAGTCTAGATAGAAGAGTGCCCCAGCTTGATTGTCCTTATTTGCATGGACAATTTCTTCTTCCAACATTTGTAGCATAAGGCTGCGATTGGCGAGTCCGGTCAATGAATCATAATAAGCCAATTGGTTGAGCTGAACTTCTGCAGCTTCTCTATCTTTCCAAAGCGTATGGAACGTCTGGGCAAGGTGCCCGAGCTCATCATCTCGATATAGGGTTGGTGGGGGAGCATCGCTGTCGTTGTTTTGTAGAGAACGCACCCATTCAATCAATGTCACAAGGGGCTTGGATAATTTCTGATAAAAGAACAGCAACAAAATCGACGTCAGAAGAATGTTTCGAAATAGATCGAACAGAAGGATCTGTGTTGTTTTAGCGATAAAGTCTTTAGCTATATAAGCGCCATTCACCGAAAAGCTTAATGTTCCAACAACAACATGAGAGTTAGGCTGGTGAAGGTCAGTCGTGTATATGGGGGACGTAGGCGTCAAGTAACTCGATAACGCTTCGGTAAAATCACTCTGTTGGGAGATATTGCGTTCTCGCTCGGTGAGGGTATCGCCAAAGTCATCAATGATTTGCACTTTGTAGACGGCGTTATCCATCATCAAGCTTGAAGCCACCTGTTCAGCAAGAAGCTGGTTTAGGTGGTAGGCCGCTTGACTGGCGTTCGAATAATTCTGCAGAAGCTTAAACTGGTAATGCTCTTCAATGCGCTTTTGCTCCTGATGAACATCCACCAAAATATGATAGAAGCTAAAACATATCCCCAAAATTACTGATACGAGGAAAACTGTTTTAGCTTGTCGAAAAGCTAATGAGTTAATTTTTTTGCTTTCAGGCATAGTTGAGATTAGTTCCTTCTACTCCTTTAGTTATAGCCCATATTTATTGATATTTTAATTTGTAACGTCATAGATACTCTTTTTACACCAATTTCGTTGATGAAGTTGCCCCATAGAGCAATATAAGCGAAAATACCGCGCAAAATTGAATCGAACCGCTAGAGCTAGAGTTGTGACTCGCTCAAAGTAGCTCATAGACAGAAGAAGAACCCTTTCATGTCAAATACTCCTTTTCTTGGCGAAGTTTCTAAGCGTAGAACTTTCGCTATCATCTCGCACCCAGATGCGGGTAAAACCACTATTACAGAAAAAGTACTGTTATTCGGAAACGCAATCCAAAAAGCGGGTACTGTAAAAGGTCGTGGCTCTGCTCAACATGCGAAATCTGACTGGATGGAGATGGAGAAAGAGCGTGGCATCTCGGTAACAACCTCTGTAATGCAGTTCCCTTACAATGATTGTCTTGTAAACCTACTTGATACTCCAGGACACGAAGACTTCTCGGAAGATACCTATCGTACTTTGACTGCGGTTGACTCATGTCTAATGGTTATAGATGCAGCGAAAGGTGTCGAAGACCGTACTCGTAAGCTAATGGAAGTAACGCGTCTACGTGATACACCAATCGTAACCTTCATGAACAAATTGGACCGTGATGTACGTGACCCAATGGAAGTTCTAGATGAAGTTGAAAGCGAGCTAGGTATGGCGTGTGCGCCAATCTCTTGGCCTATCGGTTGTGGTAAAGAGTTTAAAGGCGTTTACCACATCCATCGTGATGAAACGATCCTGTATGAATCTGGCCATGGCCATGAAATTCAAGAAGTGCGTATCATCAAAGGTCTAGATAACCCTGAGCTTGATGAAAAAGTTGGTGCAGACCTAGCAGAAAGCGTTCGTGAAGAGCTTGAGCTTGTAATGGGCGCATGTCCAGAGTTTGACCTAGAACTTTTCTTAGCCGGTGAACTGACGCCTGTTTACTTTGGTACTGCACTGGGTAACTTTGGTGTTGACCACATGCTAGATGGCCTAACTAAATGGGCACCAGCACCAAAAGCACGTCAAGCGGTTGAGCGTGAAGTTGAAGCGACGGAAGATAAGTTCTCAGGCTTTGTATTTAAGATCCAAGCAAACATGGATCCTAAGCACCGTGACCGTATTGCTTTCATGCGCATCGTGTCAGGTACTTATACGCAAGGTATGAAGATGAACCATGTTCGTACAGGTAAGAACGTGAGTATCTCTGATGCGGTAACTTTCATGGCTGGTGACCGTGCTCGTGCAGAAAACGCATACGCAGGTGATATTATCGGTCTGCACAACCATGGCACAATTCAGATTGGTGATACCTTCACTCAGGGTGAAGCACTGAAGTTCTCTGGTATTCCAAACTTTGCTCCAGAACTGTTCCGTCGTATTCGTCTAAAAGATCCGTTGAAACAAAAGCAGCTGTTGAAGGGGCTAGTTCAGCTTTCAGAAGAAGGAGCAGTACAGGTATTCCGTCCACTGCAAAACAATGACCTTATCGTAGGTGCGGTAGGTGTGCTTCAGTTTGATGTAGTTGTTGCTCGTCTGAAAGCGGAATACAACGTAGAAGCAATCTACGAAGGTGTTAACGTTGCGACAGCTCGTTGGGTAGAGTGTTCAGACGGTAAGAAGCTAGATGATTTCCAGCGCAAGAACCAAACCAACCTAGCGCTTGATGGTGGTGATAACCTGACGTACATCGCGCCAACGATGGTGAACTTGAATCTGGCGAAAGAGCGTTTTCCAGAGGTTGAGTTCCGCGCGACTCGCGAACACTAATCTTCTTTGCCTTTGCTGCGATAGCGGCGTTGACTGCGTAAACTCACCTTAGTCACGTAGCGTACTACGCTCCCAAGGTTGAGTTTACTTGTCGCCTTGCTCTCACAACAAATGCTTTGAAGATGGAGTGATAATCTCAGTTGTTATAAATACCGCCGTATTAAGGCGGTATTTTTTTAGGCCGTCATTCCATAGAGCGACGAAGGAGTGAGTAAGGAATCTCTTAAAGTGGGCCGTGAACTAGATGAGCTTTACAGTGTGGTCTTCACAGAAAAAAGAAAGGGTTGATGCTCTCACATCAACCCTTATTCATACTATTTAAACCAAGAGATTACTTTTTCTTCTTAGCGACTTTCTTCTTGCCTTTAGCGGCTGTTTTCTTTTTGTCGTCTTTTTTCTTGTTCTTTTTCTTAAACACTGGCTTCTTGTGTTTAGGGCGCATCTCTTTAATAAAGCGTTCTTTGATGTCTTCTTTTACATAACGAGCGACGCGATCAAGCATTGGTTGATCGTGCGCTTCAACAAGAGAAATGGCATTACCTTTTTTACCTGCGCGGGCTGTACGTCCGATGCGGTGAAGGTAAACGTCAGCACTGCGAGGCATATCGTAGTTGATGACATGACTTACGTCAGGAAGGTCGATACCACGTGCTGCTACGTCGGTAGCCAGTAGTACGTTCACCGTACCATCACGGAAACGTGCAATAGCATTGTTACGACGATCTTGTGGCATTTCACCTTGAATCCATGCGCAAGGGATTTGTGCCTTTTCAAGTTCAGTACGTAGCTCAGCAAGGCGCTCGCGGGTTTTTAAGAACACGATTGAACGCTCGGCTTGATCTGTGATGATCTTCTTAAGCAGTTCAAGTTTATGGTTCATATCATCTGCACGGTGATACCATTGAGCGATTTTCTTACGCTCACGACGTGAAGGTTCTGCATCAATATCAGCGGGATCTTTTAGTAGATCTGCAGTAAAGCCTTCAACACCTTTACCTTCAAGTGTTGCAGAAAATAGTAGCGTCTGTTTACGCCAGCGACACTCAGTTGAAAGGCGATCAACAGTTGGGCCAAAGCCCATATCTAACATGCGGTCAGCTTCATCTAGGACTAGCCACTCAATGGCACGACAGTCAAAACGTTCTGCATTGATGTACTCCATCAGGCGACCTGGAGTTGCTACTACGATATCTTGAGTTTTACCTAGGATGTCTGCGTGCTCTTGATATTGCACACCACCAGTGATGGTAAAGATATTGAGTTTGGTGTGTTTTGCCAATGCGCGCGCTTGGTCTGCGACCTGCATTGCTAGCTCACGTGTTGGCGTTAAAATCAATACTCGCGCAGGCCCAGGCTTACGGCGAGGAAAGTCTTGCAAATATTGAAGCGCTGGCAGTACAAATGCAGCTGTTTTACCTGTACCTGTCGGAGCAGATGCAAGAATGTCACGGCCATCTAGCGCTTGAGGGATGGCTTCAGCCTGAATTTGGGTCGGGCGGTCATAACCGATTTCTTCAATGGCGAGGAGTAGGTTAGGGTCTAACTCTAATTCAGCGAAATTTCTGATCACTATAAGGTCTCCACAAGCGAGTTGGCGTGAGCATTAAATTTAAGGGGTCGTATTATAGAGTGTTCGGTGACAAGGATCACACCTTATTTTCTACATCTTTAGATAAAAGGCTTTGGTTAGCTGTACAAAGTCATCACTGTAGCCACCATTATCATGAATCGTCAAGGTACTGACATCCAATGGTTTCGGCTGTTTACCTAGTTGAATCAATAGCCTATTCACTTCTTTTCTCTCCGTTGGCTTAACTTGGCATAATCGTTGTAATGACCACTTGTTCTGCTTTGCTAACGAAATAAACGCTTCCCCTTCGACTTTAGGAAGTACAAAGCTGGCATAGCCCTGATCGGTCAGTAGATCCCAACATCGTTGTAGCAAGTCGCTATGATCTAACGTGTCTGTGTGTCTTGCGATTGCTCTACTGCTATTTTGCGCTTGTTCACCACTGTTGAAATAGGGCGGGTTGCAAATGATAGTGTCGAATTTATGACAAAAGGAATGCGTCAGTACATCACCGTAATGGAGGTCAATGCGCTCAGACCATGGAGAGTTTTCGAAGTTGGTTTGGGCGGCTTGTAATGCGTGATGATCTATCTCGATTGCTTCAAGGGCAAGGTTTGGACTTCGTTGTGCGCACATTAAGCTAAGCACCCCTGTGCCAGTCCCAATATCAAGTATGAATTTAATGTTATCCAGTTTTGCCCAAGAGCCTAATAGTACGCCGTCGGTACTGACTGGCATTCCTGAGTAGCCACCATCAATTTTAAACTGTTTAAACTCAAAGCTTTTTGTCTTTTTCATAAAATTTTATGTTCATCGGTGATTGTATGGATTTTGAGTTAAATGATCTGTTGTTAACTTATTGTTTGGTTTTTTGTTCTATCTGTTTTGTGAATGTAACAGAAGGTGATTAGTTAATTGGGCTGGTTATTTTTATTTAACTAGTGATATATGCTGCATTTTAACGTTTGTTGTAAATTTATATGGTGTTTTTTATCTGTTGCTTGCCACTCAATTAGGATTTCGTCATTATGCGCGCCTAAATTTTATAGAGTAGACAATAATTTTGTACTACTCAGCATACACAACATTGAATAAATAATAAGTAAAGGGTCGACAGTGAATCAGACTTTAAAATTAACAGATATTATTGCGGTCGGCTTTATGCTTTTCGCTTTCTTTTTAGGTGCAGGTAACATCATTTTTCCACCTCTAGCGGGTCAACTTGCGGGTGATAACCTTCTTCCTGCGATGACAGGTTTCCTTTTAACTGCGGTAGGTCTTCCTTTAATTACTATCGTTGCTATTGCAGTTGCTGGTGGCTCTTGGGAGCACTTAACGAAAGATTTGCCAAAGCGTGCTGCCATGGTAATGGCGGTACTGATCTTTATTATCATCGGTCCTGCGTTTGCTGCGCCTCGTACTGGCCTTGTCGCTTACGAGATGGCGGTAAAACCGTTTTTTATTGATGCAGCACAAGCTCACCTAACGATCTTCTCTATTCTTTTCTTTGCTGTTGCTATGTTCTTCGCATGGTCACAAGGAAAACTGATTGATGTGATTGGTAAAGTGTTGACGCCAGTTCTTTTCATCGGCCTGATTATTCTAGCTGCAGCGGTGTTTATTGACCCACAAGGCGAGATGATTGCTGCGCAAGGTGAATACCTAACGCACCCACTGCAAAAAGGTTTCCTTGAAGGTTACAACACCATGGATACCTTTGGTTCTTTGATGTTTGGTGTATTGATTGTTGATGCACTGCGTCAAAAAGGCATTACTGAGCAAAAACCAACAGCGAAATACCTAATCAGTGCGGCATGTATTGCAGCTGCTGGTCTAACGTTTGTTTACGTTTCACTGTTCTACTTGGGCGCAACCAGCTCTGCTGTAGCAGCGGGCGCAGACAATGGCGGTGTTGTACTGAGTCTATATGTACAATCTCTGTTTGGTCCTTACGGTCAAATCGTTCTATCTGTGATTGTACTTCTAGCGTGTCTAACAACAGCGATTGGACTTATCTCAGCATGTTCGGATTACTTTAGCTCGTTAACGCCAATGTCTTACAAGACTTGGGTTATCATTAACGGTGTAGCTTGTGCGACGGTAGCAAACGTAGGTCTATCTCAACTGATTGCTTTGTCTGTTCCAGTTCTATTTGCACTTTACCCTGTTGCGATTGCTTTGGTTGCACTGACGTTTATTCGTAAGAAGCTTCCAAATCCAAAAGCGGCGTACCGTGTGGTTATTCTAGTATCACTGCTATTTGCTCTTATTGATGCAGCAAAAGTTGCTGGTGTTGATGTGTCTGCATTTAACATGCTGCCGCTATTCAATATCGGTATGGGGTGGTTACTTCCTACTGTTGTAGCAATGATTGCTATGCTTTTTGTTGGTAAAGTTGAAGAAGCAGAGTTAACCGAAGAAACGGCATAATCACTCAGTAAAGATGAATCAAAGATCCCCTGTCACGTAAGGCGTGACAGGGGATTTTTTATATTGATGAATTTTTATTCGCCAATAAAAAATTCCTGTATCTTCGTCACATTTTTGAGTAGAATTCTCCGGTTAAATTCTACTCATAAATGTTGAGCAAACATGTTTGAAATCAATCCAATTAAAAACCGCCTAAAGGACGTGTCTGAGCGCACAAATGTCCTGAGGGGGTACCTTTGACTATGACGCGAAACAAGAGCGTCTAGAAGAAGTTAACGCAGAACTAGAACAACCAGATGTATGGAACGAACCAGAGCGTGCACAAGCGTTAGGTAAAGAGCGTTCTGCATTAGAAGCGGTTGTTGAAACGATCGATCAACTTGAGCAAGGTGTGGAAGACGTTGATGGTCTTTTAGAACTTGCCGTTGAAGAAGAAGATCAAGAAACGTTTGACGAAATCGAACCAGAACTTGCAGAGCTTGAAGCGAAGCTAGAAAAGCTAGAATTCCGCCGTATGTTCTCTGGCGACCACGATGCATCTGACTGCTACATTGACTTGCAGTCTGGTTCTGGTGGTACAGAAGCGCAAGACTGGACTTCAATGATGCTGCGTATGTATCTACGTTGGGCTGAAGCGAAAGGCTTTAAGACTGAGGTTATCGAAGTATCTGAAGGTGAAGTTGCAGGCCTTAAAGGTGCGACTGTAAAGATTTCTGGCGAATACGCTTACGGTTGGCTACGTACAGAAACTGGTGTTCATCGTTTAGTTCGTAAATCACCATTCGACTCAAGCGGCCGTCGTCATACATCGTTTGCTTCTGCGTTTATCTACCCAGAGATTGATGACAACATCGACATCGACATTAACCCTTCTGATCTACGTATTGATGTATACCGTGCATCAGGTGCGGGTGGTCAGCACGTTAACACTACAGAATCTGCGGTACGTATTACTCACGTTCCAACTAACACTGTGGTTCAATGTCAGAATGATCGTTCTCAACATAAGAACAAAGACCAAGCGATGAAGCAGCTTCGTGCAAAACTGTTTGAATTAGAGATTCAAAAGCAGAATGCAGAGAAGCAAGCAAATGAAGATGCGAAATCTGACATCGGTTGGGGTAGCCAAATCCGCTCTTACGTACTTGATGACTCGCGCATTAAAGACCTACGTACAGGCGTAGAAAACCGCAACACTCAAGCGGTTCTAGACGGCGACTTAGACAAATTTATCGAAGCTAGCCTGAAATCAGGTCTATAAGCTTTTCACCGAAAAAACACTCGTTACTAACGAAAACAGGATACATCGAAAATGACTGATGCTGTTCAAAACGAAAACGTACAAGAAGAAAACAAGCTAATTGCTGAGCGTCGCGCTAAGTTGGATCATATCCGTCAAAGCTGCAAAGCAAATGGCCACCCAAATGATTTCCGTCGTGAGCACCTAGCTGGCGATCTTCAAGCGGAATTCGGTGAAAAGACGAAGGAAGAGCTAGAAGAGCTAAACCACGTTGTTGCAATTGCTGGCCGTGTTATGGCTAAGCGTGGTCCATTCCTAGCTATCCAAGAAACATCTGGCCGTATCCAAGCATATGCAGCGAAAGATGTTCAAAAAGAGCTGAAAGAGAAATACCAAGGTCTAGATATCGGTGACATCATCGGTGTTAAAGGTGCACTTCACAAGTCAGGTAAAGGCGACCTTTACGTGAACATGGAGTCTTACGAGCTGCTAACTAAAGCACTTCGTCCACTTCCAGAGAAGTTCCACGGTCTGACTGACCAAGAGATGCGTTACCGTCAGCGTTACGTTGACCTAATCGTGAACCAAGATTCACGTGAAGCGTTCATCATCCGTTCTAAGCTTGTATCGGCAATCCGTAACTTCATGAGCTCAAAAGGCTACCTAGAAGTGGAAACGCCAATGATGCACGTGATCCCTGGTGGTGCAACGGCTCGTCCATTCATTACTCACCACAACGCACTAGACATCGACATGTACCTACGTGTTGCACCTGAGCTTTACCTGAAGCGTTTAGTAGTGGGTGGTTTTGACCGTGTATTCGAGATCAACCGTAACTTCCGTAACGAAGGCCTATCGCCACGTCACAACCCAGAATTCACAATGATGGAATTCTACCAAGCGTACTCTGACTACAAAGATCTAATGGATCTAACAGAAGAGATGCTAAGCACAGTAGCAATGGACGTTCTAGGTTCAACGTCTATGCCTTACGGTGACGAGACGGTTGAGTTTGGTGGTAAGTACGCTCGTATGAGCATGTTTGAAGCAATCAAACACTACAACCCTGACCACGCTGAGATCCAAGCACTAACAGAAGAAGATCTACAAGACCGTGAGAAGATGGTAGCAATCGCGAAGTCTGTACACGTTGAAGTAGAGACATTCTGGACATGTGGTCAGCTTCTAGAAGAGATCTTTGGTGAAACAGCTGAGCCTCAGCTAATCCAACCAACGTTCATCACTGGCTACCCAGCGGATATCTCTCCACTGGCACGTCGTAGCGATGACAACCCATTCTTCACAGACCGTTTTGAGTTCTTTATCGGTGGTCGTGAAGTTGCAAACGGCTTCTCTGAGCTTAACGATGCAGAAGATCAAGACGAGCGTTTTAAAGCGCAAGTTAATGCGAAAGATGCGGGCGATGATGAAGCAATGTACTACGATGCAGACTACATCACAGCACTTGAGCACGGCTTACCACCAACAGCTGGTCAAGGTATCGGTATCGATCGCTTAGCAATGCTGTTCACTAACACGCACACAATCCGTGACGTGATTCTGTTCCCAGCGATGCGTCCACAAGCGTAATCGGTCAAAATAATTGAATTGAAAAAGCCATCTTCGGATGGCTTTTTTATTACCTGAAATATATTACGTACTAAAACGTTGTTCTGTAAGCTACTGAAAATCAAGATAAAGACGCAAATTTCTTTGAGACTACTCCCACAATGTATGGAAAAAGGTCGATTCAATCACTAGTCTTATTATTGAGACAGATTCTCTACGCGAGTCTCTATAATGTAACGACATAATTTTTTATGTGCTTTTGTATGCACACTATTTACGTTATCAATAAAAGGAACTAGCTTCATGGGTAGTCAATTCCGGATGGATTCCGTTCCAGGTTCGTTGGTTGTAGTGGGAGGAACCTATGAGCCGTGGCTTTCAGTCTTAGAGCAAGTCGGTTGGAGGTGCACGCAGTGTGGAGATTTGCGCAAAGCTGATGAGCTGTTTACTGAAACGGGTCCTTGCATTGGCATTGTCGATCTTAGTCATGACGAGTTTAGCTTAAATGGCATCGCCAATTTGGTGAGTAAACATAAGCAGGTTCGATGGCTTGCGTTTATCCGTGAATCTCAGTTGAGCTCCGATACGATCTGCCAATTTATCGTTAACTTCTGTATCGACTTTTTCACTGCGCCAATTCCAGACGCACAACTGCTGAGTACGATCGGTCACCAGTTGGGAATGCTGAAGTTAGAGAAAAAAGTGTGGCCTCACTATGGCAATCAAAGCGATATGGGGTTAATTGGCGACTCAATGCCAGTTAAGCGTCTAAGAGATCAAATCAAACGTATAGGTCCAACGGACGTCAGTATTCTTATTTACGGTGAAAGTGGTACAGGTAAAGAAACGGTCGCGCGAGCAGTGCACCGTACCTCGGCTCGTGCCAATAAAGAGTTTATTTCAGTTAACTGTCGAGCGATGTCAGAGCGTCGTATTGAGAGCGATCTATTTGGTATTAATCGAGAAGATACTAATGAGCCTTCGATTCTAGAGAAAGCTCATGGCGGGACGATTCTACTCAATGACATTCTCACCTTACCGAAATCTCAACAATTTAATCTATTACGTTTCTTGCAAGAAGGCATGGTTGACACTGCCTCAGGACGTAAAGAAGTCGATGTACGTGTACTAGCTGCAAACTCTGCAGACATAGAAAAAGCTTTAATTGATGGTGATTTCAATGAAGAGCTATACCATTACATCAACGTGCTCAGAATCAATGTGCCGAGTTTGAAAGAACGAGCTGGGGATATCGCGATTCTTGCACGTCATTTCTTGCAAGAATATTCGAAAGAGTACAATGCTCAAGCACGCAGTTTTACCGAAGAAGCGACCCGTGCTTTAACCCGCTACCATTGGCCTGGTAACGTTCGCGAACTGATGAACCAGATTAAACGAGTAGTTCTCATGTCAGATACGGTCATGCTCGATGAGGTAAGTTTGGATTTACCTAAGCGTAGTGATAGTCGACGTAGCTTGAAGAGTATTCGAGAGCGTAGCGAAAGAGATGCTCTATTGCTTGTGTTGGAGTCTCACTCTGGACAGGTCTCGATGGCGGCGAAAGAGCTAGGTGTATCGCGTGCAACAATGTATCGTTTGTTAAACAAGCATAACTTGATCTCAGATGTGCCCGCCTAAAATGCGATACAGACTTCTCAAGCCACACTATATTCAGTGTGGCTTTTTTATAAATTAGACATAATTCACCATTGATTGATTAGAGCCAAGATGAATATCTTATTCTCCTAGGCGATGAATGGTTATTTTTAGGTAAAAAAATTGTTTTGCTTTTGTTGGTTAAAAAGCAGTTGAATAAATAACCATCGCGGTTAGAATTTAACCATGAGCTCAGGTTCATACCCACAAACTTATTTGGATTAATACATAGCTAGGAGGCGCACAATGAAACACTTTACTGTTCAATCATTTATCTGTGCGTCTGTCGATCGAATCACACCAGCAATGGGTGCGAATAAACATACCTCTGTTATCGCCGATCGAAACCTAGATAAACCAATGTAATTAATCCGTACCCTCTTATTTTTAATTGGCTGCGGAAAGGCAGCGAATTAAAACTCAATCTTTCTAGATTCGTTGATCTTTTCCCAGCACTTACTCAACTGGAGAAAACTCATGAGTCATTCTGTATATCTAAAGCTAGCCACCGTCTTAGTAAAGGCAGACCTTAAACGTGAAGAACGTGAATGGAAACGAAAATTACGCCGCAGCGCGTATGATCTTCCGTGGAATAATGCTCACTTGCTTCGTGATATTGGCCTAGAGCAAGATGGTCGACCAATTGGTTTTACCGAGCCAGATTGCGTCAAAGCCGAGCGTCGTGTTCGTCATCTTCGTCGTGTACTCAGTGCGCGAATACTGACGTAAATAAAAGGGGCAGGTTGCTTCACCTGCCCCGAACTCTATGACTGTCGAAAATGAACCAGACGGTTTATGGACAAGGATTGGAGTAAGTCGTTCCAATCTCTTGAATCCCTTGAAGCAACTCATCCGTTAATACGACATCTAAACTATCAATATTTGATTTAAGCTGTTCAAGGTTTGTCGCGCCAATGATGTTGGATGCGACAAACGGCCTTTGATTGACAAAAGCGAGTGCCATCTGCGCAGGGTCTAAGCCATGTTCTCTGGCCAAGTTCACATACGCTTGAGTCGCTTGAATACCTTGAGGCGTAAAGTAGCGCACAAAGCGTTCAAAGAGCGAGCAGCGTGCACCATTAGGTCGAGCATCATTCAAGTACTTACCACTGAGACAGCCAAAGGCTAGCGGAGAGTAGGCCAATAGCTGAACTCCTTCGTAGTGACTGATTTCAGATAATCCAACTTCAAAGCTTCGGTTCAGTAAGTTGTAGGGATTTTGAATAGAGACAATTCTTGGCAATTCATGTTTTTCAGCCAAACGTAATAAGGTCATTACGCCCCAAGGTGTTTCATTGGACACGCCAATGTAACGAACTTTACCTGCTTTGATCAGTTCAGCGAGTGCTTCTAAAGTCTCTATTAGCGTGACTTCTTCTTGTTCATCTGGGTATGGATAATTGAGTTGACCAAAGCAGTTAGTTTGACGCTGAGGCCAGTGAAGCTGGTAAAGATCAACGTAATCTGTCTGTAGGCGTTTTAAGCTGTCGTCGATCGCTAAGTGGATGTTTTTTCTATCCAAGCTCATATTGTCTCGGATATATGGCACGTTTCTCGGGCCTGCGATTTTGGTTGCAAGTACGACTTTTTCACGTTTCCCTGATTTAGCAAGCCAGTTACCAATATATTGCTCGGTTAAGCCTTGTGTGTTTGCTTTTGGTGGTACTGGGTACATTTCAGCGGTATCAATGAAGTTCACACCTCGCTCGAGGGCGTAGTCGAGTTGGCTAAATGCTTCTTGCTCTGTGTTCTGCTCACCGAACGTCATTGTGCCAAGACAGATCTTACTTAGCTCAAGAGTCGAATGAGGTAACTTGTTGTATTGCATCGATCTTCCTTGTCATCACTGTTGAAGATATACCACTATAGGTGATTTTTCTGGGGTTAGAAAAGGATCAGGTAACAAATTCGCAAAAATTGCTAACTTGGCTAATACTGTTATATGGAGGTGAGTTATGCAAAAAAGTCAGTTAGATAAGTGGATTCATGGATACCATAAAGAGAGCTATCAACCGCCGAAAGTATTTGTAATTGGCTGTTCTGATTTGTCTCAGTACTTATTAGCCGTGGAATACAAACATAAACTCGAGCCAATAAAGGTTGATGATGAACCGATCCATTTTGATTCACTAGAGCTTGTCAAAGAGGAGCTGCTGCGCTTAGGAGTAGAGAGAGCATACTTACGTCTGCACAATGCATACGATGAATTTGGTGCTGGAGATGGGCCGTTGTACCACGATGTAGAGTTATCTTTGACCACACATTAAACGTAATGCTGTTCTAGAATTCGAGCGGTAAACTGAGTTCTAAGATAAAACCCTCTCGGCAGGGTTTTAATTGGTTTTCCGCTAGCGCCGTACGCTTCCGTTAGCACTCGACTGTTTGCTGCTTTTGGTCTCAGTTGAAGCATTTCACCATGTCGTGCATTGATCTGCTCTACGCGGCCAAGCACGATCATTTCCATCAACTCTTCCCAGTCTTGCTTTAGCTGCGATTCTTCTTCGTGACTTGGTGACCAAATTAGCGGCGAACCAACGCGTCGTTCAGCTAATGGAATCTCTCGTTCACCTTCTACTGGAACCCAGATAACACGGGATAGCTTATTTCTTACATGACTGGTTTCCCAAGTAAGGCCATGTACACCAACCAATGGAGCGACACAGACAAAAGTGGTTTCCAATGGCTTACCAGTGTAACTAATTGGGATCGTTTTCAATTCGATACCCAGTTTTTCAAAATCTTGAGTTGGTTTGCTTCCAGCAGTCGCACCTAAATGCCACTCGAGTAATTGACCAACCCAGCCTTTATCCCGGCGAAGATCCGGTGGCACATTGATCTTTGCCTCGTCAGCGAGTTCTTGAAAGCTGACACCAGCAATATTATTTGCTCGTTCAAGCAGTTCTTGTTCTGACTGAGGTTCGGATTTCATATGTCATCGATCTAATGTGTGGAGGGTCGCTATTGTAACGGAATCTGAGGAAATTTCGAATGTACTAAGATTGATCGTTATGAGCAAAAGATCATCATTTCTTAGGTTATCCACAGGTGCAACGCAAAATTAGTTAACTTTCATTGATTATGTATAAATTAACAGTGGTTTTTGAGTGATAAAATACTTGTCTTTTCAAGTTATTACCCAAGTCATGGACGCGGTGTGTGGATAAATGCAGGGTTGGTTGATCTTTGACCGATCTGTGTTGAGGTTATATTTTAAAGTTGGGATTCCATGTTTTTCACAGTGATGTTTTATTAATTGTATGTTTTAAAAGGATTAATTATCTACCTTCGCTTAATGTTGATATTGCTGCTTTACAGTGCGTTCGATTATTGATCACTTTCTCATTGATTCTTCACATAGTTATACACAGAAAAGGTGAATAAATGTGGCCTATGTCTCACATGTGTGTGAGTAACCTTGGTTTTGATTAAAAGTTATCCATTATTCAGAAGGAAGGTAATATTTTCTGTGTTAGTCACACTAGTAAGTTTGCTCCTGCTGGGGATATGTGGAAAAATCACTGTAATTAAGAATTTATTAGAGGTTGGCCAGTGATAGATGGCGATGGTTACCGCTTAAATGTGGGAATTGTAATCTGTAACAGCCATGGTCAGGTCTTCTGGGCAAAACGATACGGACAACACTCTTGGCAGTTCCCTCAAGGCGGAATTGACGAAGGTGAAACACCTGAACAAGCAATGTACAGGGAGTTATACGAAGAGGTTGGTCTTACTAAAAAAGATGTCAAAATCGTAGCGACAAGTCGTCATTGGTTAAGGTACAAACTACCAAAGCGACTCGTACGTTGGGATTCGAAACCGGTTTGTATCGGCCAAAAACAGAAATGGTTTCTACTGCGCTTAGATTGTGATGAATCACGAATTAACATGCAGCGAGGTAGTTCCCCTGAATTTGATGGTTGGCGTTGGGTAAGTTATTGGTATCCAGTGCGACAAGTGGTCTCTTTCAAGCGCGATGTTTATCGACGAGCAATGAAAGAGTTTGCATCCATGGCGATGCCATTTAAAGAACGCAGAGTTAAAGGTAAGCGTAAGCATCGAAGAGGATAGGCATGCTTTCTCAGCTAAGGGAAATAGTTGAACAAGTATCTAAAGTTGATGAAGTCCATCAAGCTTTAGATATTCTAGTAAAGCAAACGTGCAGTGCTATGAGCACTGAGTGTTGTACTGTCTATCTTGCCAATGAAGAAATGCAGCGCCTAGAGTTGATGGCGACTCAGGGGTTGCGTTTCAAAGGCGATAAAATTCATATCCGCTTTAGTGAAGGCTTGGTCGGCTTGGTTAAGCGTAGTGCTGAGCCGTTGAACCTTGCTGAAGCATCAAAACATCCCAAATTTAAATACTTCTCAGAACTTGGTGAAGAAATTTACCAAAGTTTTCTAGGCACACCTATTATTTACCGCAAGCAGGTGCTTGGGGTTTTAGTCGTGCAACAAAAAACGCCACGTTTATTTAATGAAATGGAAGAGTCTTTCTTAGTGACTCTTGCTGCACAGCTCGCGGTGATCATTGCCCATGCTCAAACCCAAGGGCATTGGCGGTTAGAGAAAAAGCAACAGGCGATACGTGGTGTACCTGCGTCTTCGGGGGTTGCGATCGGAGAGTTTTGGTGGGATGACACTCAACCTGAGCTCTCTAATATCTATCCTGCATCGACACTTGATGTTGAACGTGAGCAGGAGTGGTTATTGCTCGCAATTGAAGAAGCATTGAGTGATTTTCGCCGTATGCGCAAAAAGCTTGATAGCGAAATCAATAAAGATGCGTTGGCGATATTTGATCTGTTTACTCACTTATTGAACGACCCAATGCTGCGTAAAGACTTAAAAGCGCAGATCCAAAAAGGGGATCGAGCCGACTGGGCGTTACGTCAGGTTGTTGAGTCCTATTCAAATCGCTTTGCTCGTATGTCAGATGTTTACTTACGTGAACGTGCACAAGATATTCGCGAGTTAGGCCAGCGTTTACTGTTCTTCTTACACAATACCGAGCAAGATCGTCAGGTTATCGAAAAGCCGGTTATCTTGGTTGTTCGTGAGCTCACGGCAAGCTTGCTCGCGTCGGTACCTAAAGAAAAGCTTCTGGCGGTTATCTCTCTAGAAGGTGCCGCGAATTCACACGCTGCAATTTTGTCACGAGCGCTTGGTATTCCGGCGGTGATGGGCGTGAGCCTCAACTTAAAGGCGATTAACGGTAAGTTGGGTGTTGTTGATGGCTACAGTGGTAAAATTCTTGTTTCGCCAAACCGTCAGTTACTACGTGAGTATCGAGAATTAGCCAATGAAGAGCGCGAATTGGCGAATATGGTCAATCAGCGTATCGAAGAGCCTGCATTTACCAAAGATGGCGAACGCATTGAAGTGATGCTTAATGCGGGTTTGAGTGCTGATGCGAATATTGCGATCAACCAAGGCGTTGATGGGGTAGGGCTATATCGAACTGAAATCTCGTTTTTGTTGCAACATCGCTTCCCTTCAGAAGAAGAGCAAACTCAGCAATATCAAGCCGTATTAAATACCTACCCTAATAAACGGGTTGTGATGCGTACCCTCGATGTAGGTGGAGATAAAGCTTTACCATATCTTCCTATTGAAGAAGACAACCCATTCTTGGGCTGGCGAGGTATCCGATTCACGCTCGATCACCCAGATATTTTCTTAATGCAAATCCGCGCAATGATGCGTGCGAGCTCAACACACCAGAACTTAAGTATTTTACTGCCAATGGTATCGGGAGCTCAGGAACTGGATGATGCGATTGAGTTAATCGAACGCGCTTATGATGAAGTTTCTGAACTTGATGATCGTGTTCGTATGCCTGAAATCGGCGTGATGATTGAAGTGCCATCCATGATTTACTTACTGCCCTTGATAGCGAGTAAAGTGGATTTTGTCTCTATCGGCACCAACGACTTAACGCAGTATCTACTTGCCGTGGATCGTAATAACGCTCGTGTCGCTGATGTTTACGAATCGATGCACCCTTCTGTGATTATGGCGTTAAGCCATATTCATAAAAGCTGTCAGCAACTCAAGTTGCCTGTATGTATCTGTGGTGAACTCGCGGGTGATCCAATAGGGGCGCTGTTAATGGTTGGATTGGGCTATCGTAGCTTGAGTATGAACACATCAAATGTGGCAAAGGTAAAATACTTACTGCGTAACACTGAAATAGATGAACTCCAGGCGCTTGCTGACAAAGCTCTGATGCAGCCGTATGGCCATGACATATATACTATGATGCAGGTGTTTTTCGAGGATAAAGGCTTTGCTGGGTTTATCCGTGCAGGTAAAAAATAAGGTAGCTTGTGTTAATTGAATTACTTCTCGCCTTTATGGCACTTGGTGCTCTTGTCGGAGTAATGGCTGGGTTACTTGGTATAGGCGGTGGACTACTTGTTGTACCTGCTCTGCTGTTTCTTCTGCCGCTCGCAGGCATCGATCCTTCTATTAGCATGCACATTGCCTTGGCGACTTCACTTGCGACTATTATTGCGACATCTGGTTCGTCCGCACTGAATCACTTCAGACTGGGTAACGTCGATATGTTTGTGGTGAAATGGTTGATGCCGGGGGTCATCGTTGGTGGCTTCTTAGGTGCAAAAGTCGCGGAGTGGATACCAGCTCAGTACTTGCCTAAGGTGTTTGGTGTTATTGTGCTGTGCCTTGCTATTCAAATGCTATTTTCAATTAAGGGTAAATCGAACCGGACGATGCCAGGCAATACCGCTACAGTGATGATTGGTACGGGTATTGGTATGATATCAAGCCTTGCCGGTATTGGTGGCGGCTCCCTATCAGTTCCATTTTTGAATCGCCATGGTATTGAAATGCGTAAAGCTGTTGGCTCTTCTTCGGTATGTGGTTGTATGCTTGCAATCTCAGGAATGATTGGCTTTATCTTACACGGTTATAAAGTAGAGTCTTTACCTGAGTACAGTATCGGTTATGTTTACCTTCCGGCATTGATTGCTATCGCGTCAACATCGATGATGACGACTCGAATTGGTGCGAAACTCGCAACTTCTTTACCAACACCAACATTGAAAAAAATATTTGCACTCTTTTTAATGTTTGTTGCTGGAACTATGTTGCTGTAACGCACTCTCATCTATACGCTTCATGATTATCTAAATAAATAAGAGTAAAAATCCTATGTCTCAGGGATATCTACCATTTCCAAATATAGATCCTGTTTTAGTCTCTATTGGACCTCTTTCAATCCGTTGGTATGGATTAATGTATTTAGTTGGCTTTGCTTTTGCACTTTGGCTAGCAAACCGACGAGCAGATAAACCAGACAGTGGCTGGACAAGGGAACAAGTTTCAGACCTCCTTTTCGCTGGCTTCTTAGGCGTAGTGATTGGTGGACGTGTAGGTTACGTTCTTTTCTATAACTTTGATTTGTTCCTTCAAGACCCTCTTTACTTATTTAAAGTTTGGACGGGTGGCATGTCATTCCATGGTGGCTTGCTAGG
This sequence comes from Vibrio sp. TBV020, assembly GCF_046056895.1. Classification (NCBI taxonomy): domain Bacteria; kingdom Pseudomonadati; phylum Pseudomonadota; class Gammaproteobacteria; order Vibrionales; family Vibrionaceae; genus Vibrio; species Vibrio sp. TBV020. The sequence continues at coordinate 733,838 of NZ_JBEEAQ010000003.1, forward strand.
TGTTATTACCGCAATGTTTTGGTATGCGAAGAAAAATGGCCGCACGTTCTTTGGTGTTGCGGATTTCATCGCTCCGTTGGTGCCGTTTGGCCTTGGTATGGGCCGATTAGGTAATTTCATGAATAGTGAGCTTTGGGGACGTGTGACGGATGTTCCTTGGGCATTCGTCTTCCCGAACGGTGGGCCACTTCCTCGTCACCCTTCACAGCTGTACGAAATGTTCTTAGAAGGGATTGTGCTGTTCTTTATTCTTAATTGGTTTATCAAAAAGCCTCGTCCTCTCGGTGCAGTATCAGGGCTATTTTTAGCTGGATATGGTACATTCCGCTTCTTAGTCGAATATGTACGTGAGCCTGATGCCCATCTAGGTCTATTTGGCGGGTTTATCTCAATGGGACAAATCCTATCTCTACCTATGGTGATCATTGGCATCCTCATGATGGTATGGGCATATAAGCGCGGCCATTACAAAGACGAACTACCCCAACAACAGAAGTAAGGAATTGGTGTGAAACAGTATTTAGATCTCTGTCAGCGAATTGTTGAGCAAGGTGAATGGGTTGAAAACGAGCGAACAGGTAAGCGCTGTCTAACCGTTATCAATGCCGATCTAACTTACGATGTCGCAAATAACCAGTTCCCCCTAGTTACAACGCGTAAGAGTTTTTGGAAAGCCGCAGTTGCTGAGCTACTTGGCTATATTCGTGGTTATGACAATGCAGAAGATTTTCGCAAGCTTGGTACTAAAACGTGGGATGCGAATGCAAACCTTAACGACGCATGGTTAAACAATTCTTACCGTAAAGGTGAGGATGACATGGGGCGTGTTTACGGTGTGCAGGGCCGAGCGTGGGCGAAGCCAGATGGCGGACATATCGATCAGCTACGTAAGATTGTTGATGATTTAACTCGTGGTGTTGATGACCGCGGTGAAATCCTTAACTTTTACAACCCAGGCGAGTTCCATATGGGCTGTCTGCGTCCTTGTATGTACAGCCATCACTTTTCGTTGCTTGGTGATACCTTATATCTAAACAGCACTCAGCGTTCGTGTGACGTACCTCTTGGCCTAAACTTCAATATGGTTCAGGTTTATGTATTTCTAGCGATCATGGCGCAGATTACGGGTAAGAAAGCGGGTCAGGCATATCATAAGATCGTAAATGCTCATATCTATGAAGACCAGCTAGAACTGATGCGTGATGTGCAGCTTAAGCGCGAGCCTCTGAAAGCACCTACTTTCCATATCAATCCTGAAATTAAGTCATTAGAAGATTTAGAAACCTGGGTCACTCTGGATGACTTCTGGGTTGAAGGGTATGAGCATCACGATGCGATTAAGTATCCGTTCTCGGTATAGTCAGTAAAGAATAAATAAAAGGTCAGCGATGAAGCTGGCCTTTTTATTTATGTGCATACGATCAAGCTATGTTTAGTTTATGAACGCATGGAAGGTTTCGGTACTTTCCTTTCCAAGGTAAACCGTAACCGACGAGTAAATCATCGTTGTCCATTTCATAGGCAAAATAACACTGAGCATCAATATCGACTCGCCCTGGTTTCACAAACAAAGTTGCTACCGATAGAGAGTTTATTGGGTAGTGACTTTTTAGAAAGTCGACCAGTCTCTTCATTGTTCCACCTGATTCGATAGCGTCGTCAATGACGATGACATGTTTGTTGGTGAGATCGATATTGTTATCAAAGGTGATAGCAGAGCCATTTTCTCTATCACCTGGAGTGTGTGGGCAAGAGATAAAATCCATTTCCACATCAAAGTCTAATTGCCGTACCAGATCCGCCGTAAACAGGGTACCGCCTGGGGTGACTGTCACAATCACTGCATCAGCAAAAGCTTGGTTTAACTGTCGAGCTACTGTTTTAACACCATGGCTTATCTGCTCTTGGTCAAGGACCACCGTTCCAACTATTTTGTCTTTCATATTTTTTTCCTTTGCATCTAAAACTGATTATAGATAGCGAGTAGGGGCGAAAATAGAGATGACTTTTGTGATTGGTAGTTCCTCATTTTCAGGTATAAAAAAGCCCCTAACTTTCGTTAGGGGCTTAGCAAGCGATGGTGTAATTAACTTTTTATTATGCTGTCAGCGCTAGGATAGTACCTGGTAGAGCAACGAATACTGCTAGTAGGTAACCTGCAACGACTGCTTTATTTTTCACTGCCATATCAGAGATAAGGTCAGCGCCTTTCACTGGTAGTTCACGTAGGAACGGGATGCCGTAGATGAATACCGTTGCCATGATGTTGAACACTAGGTGTACCAGAGCAATTTGTAGAGCGAATACTGCGAACTCACCTGATACTGCTGTTGCTGCTAGTAGAGCTGTAATACATGTACCGATGTTAGCACCCAGAGTGAATGGGTATACATCTCGTACTTTTAGAACACCTGAACCTACTAGTGGAACCATTAGACTTGTCGTCGTAGAAGAAGACTGAACAAGTACTGTTACAATTGAACCAGAGAAGATACCGTGGATTGGGCCACGACCGATTGCGTTCTTTAGAATCTCACGAGCTCGGCCAACCATTAGGCTCTTCATCAGTTTACCCATCACTGTGATAGCAACGAAGATAGTTGCAATACCCAGAACGATTAGCATGATACCACCAACTTGATCACCGAATGTTGCTAGAGGCTCTTTTACTGCGCTTACAACTGGTTTAGTAAGAGGCTTAATGAAGTTCAAACCTTTGATGCTCATATCACCAGTTGCAAGGAACGGAGATACCAACCAATGAGAGATCTTATCAAGGATGCCGAACATCATTTCAATAGGTAGGAATATCGCTACCGCTAGTAAGTTGAAGAAATCGTGAATCGTAGCACTTGCAAATGCACGCTTGAACTCTTCTTTACAGCGAACGTGTCCTAGTGAAACTAGTGTGTTTGTTACTGTTGTACCGATGTTTGCACCCATAACCATTGGGATTGCAGTTTCCACCGGAAGACCGCCGGCAACTAAGCCCACGATAATAGAAGTTACTGTACTTGAAGATTGGATTAGCGCCGTTGCGACTAGACCGATCATCAAACCTGCTACAGGGTGAGAAGCAAATTCAAATAGAACTTTAGCTTGATCGCCAGTTGCCCATTTGAAACCGCTGCCTACCATAGATACCGCTAGAAGTAGCAGATACAACATGAATGCCAAGTTAGCCCAGCGCAACCAGCGAGTAGTGCTCGAAATCGGCGCCGCTGTAGTAGTAGCTTGGTTCATAATCATTTTCTCCGTGGACCGTTAATGTCTTTGTTTTGGTCTGTTGTTGAAACTGAGGGCGATGTTAGAGGGGAAATATTTCAGTAATATTACAGTTCTGTGTAATGAAATTTTTTTTATCTTGTGACTGGTTTTTGGTGTGTAATTTGAAATTTACAATGATTTTAAGTATTTGAATTTAATGGTTTATTATTGAGTTTTTAAAGCCGATTTAAGATGTGACTAACATCGAAAAAAATCACAAAAAATTTAGGATGAGTAGAAGTTTATGACAACGAATTGTCATATTATAAAATCAGATTTCGGTAAAAGTTGATTAATGCTTGGTTATTATCGGTTTTGCCGAGTTATTGTTGTCATGGTTTGCTTTTGATATAACCATCATATCTGTTTAACAAGAGATTCTGTCGATGTCGCACTTAAACTACAACCACCTGTATTACTTTTGGATGGTGTGTAAACAGGGGTCAGTAACGAAAGCTGCTGATGCACTATTTCTTACCCCACAAACTGTCACAGGGCAGATCAAAGCACTAGAAGAGCGTATGGATGGTAAGCTCACTAAACGAAATGGTCGTAGCCTCGAACCAACGGAGCTTGGTCAACTGGTGTTTAAGTACGCTGATCGTATGTTTGGTTTAAGTTATGAAATGCTTGATATCGTTAACTACAGCCAACGCTCCAATATTCTATTTGATGTGGGTGTCGCTGATGCTTTATCAAAACGGTTAGTCAGTAAAATCTTGTTAACGACAGTACCTGATGACAACAGTATTCATTTACGCTGTTTTGAATCGACTCACGAAATGTTATTAGAACAGCTTTCTCAGCATAAGCTGGACATGATTTTGTCCGATTGCCCTGTAGATTCCAGCCAAAGTCCTGGCTTATATAGTAAGAAGTTAGGTGAGTCGAATATGAGTTTCTTCTGTTCAGGCAATGTTGATAACGTTAGTTTCCCAGCCGTATTAGAACAGAGAAAACTCCTGATCCCTGGTAGTCGCACAGCAATGGGGCGTAAGGTCTTGCAGTGGTTCGATAGACAAGGTTTGAAGCCAAATATCTTAGGTGAGTTTGATGACGTGGCACTAATGAAAGCCTTTGCCCGTTATCATCACGATGTGATCTTTTTAGCACCTTCCATTTATGTAACGGAAGTAGAAAGCGATCTCCCACTTCAGTTGATTGGCCATATCGATGAGCTAAAAGAAGAGTACTACGTGATCTTCGCAGAACGTATGATTCAGCACCCAGCAGTGAAGAATGTTTGTGATGCAGACTTCACAACCTTATTTAATTAAGAACTTTTTTCATTTCAACAAATAGATTAGTTGTAACAATTCGATTAATATTTGAAATATTCTTGTTGAATAGCATTGTTTTTAGTGTGGTTATAGCTCTAGACAGTGTAAAAGCTCAAACTGGATCTAGTTGTCATATTGTTTAGAGGTAGTGGCCGATGAATTTACAAGAGATGGAAAAAAACTCTGCTCAGGCGGTAGTACTACTCAAGGCGATGGCGAATGAGCGTCGTCTGCAAATCTTATGTTTGCTACATAACCAAGAATTATCAGTAGGGGAGTTGTGCAGTAAGCTTGAACTGAGTCAATCAGCACTTTCACAGCATCTTGCATGGCTTCGTCGTGATGGGTTGGTGAACACTCGCAAAGAAGCGCAAACTGTTTACTACACATTAAGCAGTGAAGAAGTTAAAGCGATGATCCAATTACTGCATGATTTGTACTGCAAAGAATAAAATTATTAGGGGTTATCTTGATAGCCCCAAATTTTGGGTATAAAAAAACCGGCTAATGCCGGTTTTTTCTTTCACTGTATAATCAGAGTTCTAATTAAAGAGCTTTGATTGCTGCAGCGAAACGAGACTTATGACGAGCAGCTTTATTCTTATGAATAAGGCCTTTAGTTGCCATACGGTCTAGGATTGGTGTAACTGCAGCGAATGCTTCAGTTGCAGCAGCTTTGTCGCCAGCTTCGATAGCAGCAACAGTTTTCTTCATGTAAGTACGCATCATTGAGCGACGGCTAGCGTTGTGCTGACGACGTTTCTCAGCCTGGATAGCGCGCTTCTTAGCAGATTTACTATTTGCCAAGGGTCTAACTCCCAAAAACTTAGTTCAGTGACAATTTAAGGGCAAGGAATATCCCCTATTTGCTCTTAAATGTCAAATAATTTGTGCAAAAACCAATCGAGCCAAACAAATTTTGGATTGAAAGGTCTTCACGGTTAAGATGGCGGGGATTCTAACAGTATTTTTTTTTCAATGCTAATACTAATCTGCTCTGGTTATGACATTCCTAGTGTAAAGTAAGGCAAAATTTTTGAATCCTGAGGTTATTGTGAGTAAACGTCTACTCAAGTCGGGCATGATTGTAAGTGCCATGACATTGATTTCTCGCGTTTTAGGCTTAGTGCGAGACGTAGTTGTTGCCAATCTAATGGGGGCAGGCGCAAGTGCGGATGTCTTCTTCTTTGCCAACAAAATTCCTAACTTTTTACGTCGCTTATTTGCTGAAGGTGCATTTTCTCAGGCCTTTGTTCCAGTATTAACAGAAAGCCACGCCGCTGGAGATATGGACAAGACTCGCGAGCTGATTGCGAGAGCGGCAGGTACCCTCGGGGTGATTGTCTCTATAGTTACATTACTTGGTGTATTAGGCTCTGGTGTTGTTACTGCTTTATTCGGCTTCGGTTGGTTCTTAGACTGGATGAATGGCGGGCCTTCTGCTGAGAAGTTTGAGCTCGCCAGCTTAATGCTCAAAATAACTTTCCCATATTTATGGTTTATTACGTTCGTTGCTTTGTCCGGCGCAATACTTAATACACTGGGTAAGTTTGCCGTCTCTTCTTTTACACCTGTTTTCCTTAACGTAATGATCATTCTCTCTGCTTGGCTTATCGCACCTCAGTTAAGCCAACCAGAAATAGGCCTTGCAATTGGTGTATTCCTTGGCGGTTTGGTTCAGTTTTTGTTTCAGATCCCGTTCCTAATTAAAGCGAGTGTAATGGTAAAGCCTAAGTGGGGATGGCGCGATCCTGGCGTTGTCAAAATCCGCACTTTAATGATCCCTGCCTTATTTGGTGTGTCAGTAAGCCAAATCAACTTATTGTTTGATACGTTTATTGCAAGCTTCTTACAAACAGGCTCAATCAGTTGGCTTTATTATTCAGACCGTTTGTTGGAGTTCCCACTCGGTTTATTCGGTATTGCGATTGCAACTGTGATTCTTCCTGCTCTTTCACGTAAGCATGTCGACGCTCAAAGTGATGGCTTTGCGCAGACGATGGATTGGGGCGTACGCATGGTGACCTTGCTCGGTGTCCCTGCAATGCTCGGTTTAATGGTGCTAGCTAAGCCAATGCTTATGGTGCTATTTATGCGTGGTGAGTTTACTCCGCAAGATGTCGAATTTGCTTCAATGTCATTGATGGCTTATGCCTCTGGTTTGCTGAATTTCATGCTTATTAAGGTACTTGCTCCGGGCTATTACTCACGACAAGACACTAAGACACCGGTGAAGTACGGAATCATTGCGATGGTGACTAATATGGTCTTTAACGCCATCTTTGCTTGGTTCTATGGTTATGTTGGGTTGGCAATTGCGACAGCGCTTTCCGCTTTCGTCAATATGTCTTTACTCTATCGTGGTTTACATCTTGCTGGCGTGTACAAGTTGACGCGTACAACACTCGTATTTATGGCCAAACTGGTCGTTGCTGGTGGTCTAATGATCACTGCTATTTTATGGCAATTAGAAGAAATGGACGTTTGGCTTACTTGGAGTTTGATGGAGCGAGTGATGTGGTTAACGGTACTTATTGGGTTAGGTGCTGGTGTTTACCTTGCGACATTGCTATTGCTGGGAGTCAGGTTAAAAGATTTAAAAGCAGCGACAGAGTGAGCGTGATTAGTATATAATCCGTCAGTTTTACGCAATAAGACTCTTTTTAGAAGAGAAATTAACACAAAGATAGGTTTTTAGCGGTTTCCAATGGAATTGATCCGAGGCATTCATAACATCAAGCCACGCCATCAAGGGTGTGTGTTGACGATCGGAAACTTTGATGGTGTTCATTTAGGCCACCAAGAAGTACTACGCCAAGTGTCTGAGCAGGCAAAAGTCTTAGGTTTACCTTCAATAGTGATGACCTTTGACCCTCAGCCATTGGAATTATTTGCTAAAGATAAAGCTCCAGCTCGTTTAACACGACTGAGAGACAAATATGTTCAGCTAAGTAAACTCAATATTGAAAGGTTGCTTTGTGTTAACTTTAACCACCAGTTTGCCAATCAAACTGCTGATGAATTTATTAGTGACTTGTTGGTTAAGCGTTTGGGTGTTAAGTTTCTCGTCGTAGGTGATGATTTCTGCTTTGGCCGTGGCCGTAAAGGCAACTTTGCCATGCTACAAGAAGCGGGTAAGCAGTATGGTTTTGAAGTGGTTAGCACTCAAAGCTTTCGTCTACAGCAATTAAGAGTCAGCAGCACTGCGATTCGTGAAGCATTAGCGAAAGATAAGCTTGATGCAGCAGCGGAAATGTTAGGGCGAGATTATAGTATTAGTGGTCGAGTATCCCATGGCCGAAAATTAGGCCGAACGATAGGTTTTCCTACGGCGAATATCCCACTAAAACGTTGCGTATCTCCTGTTTCTGGTGTGTATACCGTTGAGGCTTTAGGCCTTGGTGATAAACCAGTAGGAGGCGTGGCGAACATTGGCAATAGACCAACCGTTAACGGAGTTCGCCAGCAACTAGAAGTACATCTATTCGACTTTAAAGCCAATTTATATGGCAAGCAGTTAGAAATCGTACTTTTAGATAAGATTCGAGATGAGCATAAATTTGAGTCATTCGAAGCTTTAAAACAACAAATTGAATTGGATGCTGAAGCAGCAAGGGTGTGGCTGCGTCAGCGTAAAGACCAAGCGGTTTAGTTCGCTGCTTGGCATAATGTCTAACTGTCACCCAACACAACGGAATTAAGAATCGATGAGTGAGTATAAAGATACCCTGAACCTTCCTGAAACAGGGTTTCCGATGCGCGGCAATCTGGCGAATCGCGAGCCAGAAATGCTTAAGCGTTGGTATAAAGAAGACCTTTACGGCGAGATCCGTAAAGCGAAGAAAGGCAAAAAATCTTTCGTTCTGCATGATGGCCCTCCATACGCAAATGGTGATATCCACATTGGTCACGCACTAAACAAGATTCTTAAAGACATTATTATTAAATCCAAAACACTTTCTGGTTTTGATGCACCGTACATTCCTGGTTGGGACTGTCACGGTCTACCAATTGAACTAATGGTAGAAAAGAAAAAAGGCAAACCAGGCCAAAAAATCTCTGCGGCAGAATTCCGCGAAGAGTGTCGTAAGTACGCGGCAGGTCAGGTTGAAGGCCAAAAAGAGAGCTTTAAGCGCTTAGGTATCATGGGTGAGTGGGATAAGCCATACCGCACTATGGACTTCGGTACAGAAGCGAACATCATCCGTGCGTTAGGTAAAATCGCAGATAACGGTCACCTACTAAAGGGTTTTAAACCTGTTCACTGGTGTACTGACTGTGGTTCAGCTCTTGCTGAAGCGGAAGTAGAATACAAAGATAAAGTATCTCCATCTATTGATGTTAAATTCACAGCAGCAGATGAAGCGGCACTACTTGCTAAATTTAATCTAGCAGAAGGCCACGAAGGTCAAGGCGATATCTCTATCGTTATCTGGACAACAACGCCATGGACTCTGCCTGCAAACCGCGCAGTATGTCTACGTGATGATCTGGAATACGTACTTATTCAAGTTGAAGCGAACGGTGAGCAAGCTGCACAGCGTATCATCGTTGCTTCTGAACTAGCGAAAGACGTAATGGATCGTGCTGGCATTGAGCACTTCCACAACCTTGGTTTCGCAACGGGTGCGGATCTTGAGCTATCTCAGTTCAATCACCCATTCTACGATTTCACAGTTCCTGCGATCCTTGGCGATCACGTGACGACTGAATCGGGTACAGGTGTTGTTCATACTGCACCAGGCCACGGTCAAGAAGACTTTGTGGTTGGTAAAAAATACGATCTAGAAATCGCAAACCCTGTAGGCTCTAACGGTGTTTACCTACCTGATACTGAGCTATTTGCAGGTCAGCATGTATTCAAAGCGAACGACTCAGTACTAGAAGTTCTGAAAGAGAAAGGTGCGTTATTACACCACCACGCATACGAGCACAGCTACCCACATTGTTGGAGACACAAAACTCCAATCATCTTCCGTGCAACACCACAATGGTTCGTATCTATGGACCAAGCTGGCCTACGTGCAAAAGCACTAGAGTCAATCAAGGGTGTTGAGTGGATGCCTGAATGGGGTCAAAGCCGTATCGAAGGCATGGTTGAAGGTCGTCCTGAGTGGTGTATCTCTCGTCAACGTACTTGGGGCGTGCCAATTGCTCTATTCGTTCATAAAGAGACAGCAGAGCTTCACCCGAACACAATTGAGCTAGTTGAGAAAGTTGCTCAACTGGTTGAAGAAAAAGGTATTCAAGCATGGTGGGATGTAGAAATCGCAGACCTACTAGGCGAAGAAGCTGACAAGTACGAGAAAGTACTTGATACGCTAGATGTATGGTTTGACTCTGGTGTGACTCACTACTCAGTAGTTGACTCACGTGAAGAGTACAACGGTAACTCAGCAGACCTTTACCTAGAGGGCTCTGACCAGCACCGTGGTTGGTTCCAATCTTCACTAATTTCATCTATCGCAATGAAAGGCGAAGCACCATACAAGCAAGTGCTAACGCATGGCTTCGTAGTCGATGGTCACGGCCGTAAGATGTCTAAATCTATCGGTAACGTTGTTGCACCTAAAGATGTAACGAACAAGCTAGGTGCAGATATTCTTCGTCTATGGGTTGCTTCTACAGACTACACGGGTGAAGTAGCAGTATCAGATGAAATCTTGAAGCGTTCTGCAGATGCATACCGTCGTATTCGTAACACAGCACGTTTCTTCCTAGCGAACCTAAGTGGCTTTAACCCAGCAACAGATATCGTTCCTGCAGAAGAGATGGTAGCACTTGATCGTTGGGCTGTTGGTCGTGCACTAGCTGCACAAGAAGAGATTGTTAAGGCTTACGAAGAGTACAACACACACGGTGTGACTCAACGTCTAATGCAGTTCTGTTCTATCGAAATGGGCTCATTCTACTTAGACGTAATCAAAGACCGTCAATACACTGCGAAATTGGGTGGTCACGCTCAACGCAGCTGTCAGACAGCGCTTTACTACATCGTAGAAGCTCTAGTTCGTTGGATGGCACCAATCATGTCGTTCACTGCAGATGAAATCTGGAACGAAATGCCAGGCGAGCGCGATAAGTTTGTCTTCACTGGCGAATGGTTCGAAGGTCTATTCGGTCTGGCTGAAGGTGAAGAGCTAAACAACGAGTTCTGGACTGAAATCCAAGCGGTTCGTGGCGGCGTAAACAAACTTCTAGAAGACGCTCGTAAAGAGAAGACTATCGGTGGCTCACTACAAGCGGAAGTAACGCTTTATGCTGACGATGCACTCGTAGCGAAAATCAACAAGCTAGAAGATGAACTACGTTTCGTTCTTCTGACTTCTGCAGCAACGGTTAAACCTCTAAGCGAGAAGACGGATGCGGCTCAGGCTACTGACGTTGAAGGTCTATTCGTTGAAGTTAAAGCAACCGAAAACGAGAAGTGTGATCGTTGTTGGCACCACACTCCAGACGTAGGCACAATCGAAGGTCACGAGAAGATTTGTGGTCGTTGTGCAACGAACGTTGATGGTGAAGGTGAAGTTCGTAAATTTGCCTAATACGTCGATAGACTGAACTTTATGTAATTTTTATAGCCCCAGTATCTACTGGGGTTATTTTTAGGGCTCATTTTTCAGAGGATAAGATGTCAAATATTCCACTAAAACAATCAGGTGTTCGTTGGCTTTGGTTGGCGATTGTTATCTTCTTTGCTGATATCGGTATTAAGTTGTTTGTTATGGACAACATGGGGTATGGCTGGGCTAATCGTATCGAAGTATTGCCATTTTTTAACCTATTGTATGTACACAACTACGGTGCAGCTTTTAGCTTCTTAAGTGATCAAGCGGGTTGGCAACGTTGGCTATTTACTGGAATTGCGTTTCTAGTAACGGGTATGTTGACTTACTGGATGAGTAAGTTGCCAGCAAAAGAAAAATGGAACAACATCGCTTATGCAATGATCATTGGTGGTGCGGTTGGTAACGTCTTTGACCGCGTCGTTCACGGCTTTGTGGTCGACTACTTAGATTTCTTCTGGGGTGATTACCATTGGCCTGCATTCAATCTGGCAGATACGACTATCTGTATTGGTGCGGCAATGATTATCCTAGATGGCTTTCGTAAGAAAGAAGAAGCCAAAGCGTAATTCGTGATTGATCGAATAACCTTAAGCGCTGTCGGTTGATTCCGATAGCGCTTTTCTTTATGTTGAAGCGCTAATCGGTGAGCCTTATTAGCCCCGAAAAATAACAACAACTCCAAGGAAGCAGTAACGTGACTACAATAGCCCAAGATTCAGCAGTAACTCTGCACTTCACGATTAAGATGAAAGATGGCTCAGTTGCCGATAGTACTCACAATATGGGCAAGCCTGCCAAACTCGTCATTGGTGATGGTAGCCTGAGTGAAAATTTTGAGCAGTGCCTACTTGGTTTAAATACTGGGGAACAGAAGGCGATTGAGCTTAAAGCAGAAGATGCTTTTGGCTTGCCTAACCCAGATAATATTCACCATATGGACCGTGCTAAATTTGTTGGTGATGCAGAAGTTGAAGTCGGTACTATCATGGCATTTTCTGGTCGTGATGGTATGGAGATCCCTGGCATCATCACTGAGATTGCTGGCGATTCAGTAACTGTAGACTTCAATCATCCACTTGCAGGGCAAGATGTGACTTTTGAAGTTGAGATTTTGTCAGTAGAATAAGCGCCCAAAGAAGATTACGACTCCATGAGCAATGAAATGAAAATTAAGTTAGCTAACCCTCGCGGTTTTTGTGCCGGTGTAGATAGAGCGATCAGCATCGTTGAACGTGCATTAGAAATGTATCAACCACCGATCTACGTTCGTCACGAAGTTGTACACAACCGCTTTGTTGTTGAAGGTCTAAAACAACGTGGTGCTATCTTTGTTGAAGAGCTGCATGAAGTGCCGGACGATAACATTGTTATTTTCTCTGCTCATGGCGTATCTCAAGCAGTACGTAAAGAAGCTAAAGAGCGTGACTTGACGGTATTTGATGCGACATGTCCACTGGTGACCAAAGTTCATATGGAAGTTGCTAGAGCAAGCCGTAAGCATATGGAAGTGGTTCTAATCGGTCATGCTGGCCACCCTGAAGTTGAAGGTACGATGGGGCAATATGCTAGCGATGAGGGTGGTATGTACTTGGTTGAACGACCAGAGGATGTCGTTAAGCTGAAAGAGATCGTGAAAGATCCAAGTCATCTCCATTATGTAAGCCAAACGACATTATCTGTTGATGAGACAGCAGATGTTATTGAAGAGCTACGTCGAGTATTCCCTGATATTCAAGGGCCGCGTAAAGACGATATTTGCTATGCGACACAGAATCGCCAAGATGCAGTGCGTGAAATGGCAACAGACGTAGATGTCGTGATTGTTGTTGGTTCTAAGAACTCATCCAACTCTACTCGTTTGAAAGAGCTCGCTGAAAAATTAGGTACGCCTGGATACTTAACTGACTGCCCTGAAGATATCGAACCTCAGTGGTTTGAAGGCAAAGTAAGAGTGGGTGTTACAGCTGGTGCTTCTGCTCCAGAAGAACTCGTAAACAAAATCCTTGAACGTATTAAAGAACTTGTTGGCACTCGCTCTGTAGAAGAGATTCAAGGCCGTGAAGAGAACATGTTCTTTGAAGTGCCAAAAGAGCTGCAAATTAAGCAAGTCGATTAAGCCGCAATGAATTTTTAAAGCCAGCGATTTACGCTGGCTTTTTTATTATGTCAGAAAAATAAAAGGCTCCCGAAGGAGCCTTTTAGATAGCAAGCGAAGTGCGATTAGCTTATGCAGTTTCAGTGACTGCTTGTGGTTTTTCATCTTCAGGTAGGTCTGTTTCACCTTTACCTTTTGATACTTTAATAACGTAAGCCGTTACTGCTAGTGAGAATAGAATCCCTGCCACTGTTGAAACATTCATTGGTAAACCGAAACCAAGTGAGCTGTTGTTTAGAATGAACGTTGCACATACAGTTGTCATGAACATTGCTGGAATTGTGGTAATCCAATGCAGCTTGTTGTGACGTAGTAGGTAAGCAGATGCAGTCCAAAGCATCATTACTGCTGTCGATTGGTTTGCAAAACCGAAGTAGCGCCAGATAATGCCAAAGTCTACTTGAGTCAAGATGCCGCCAATAACAAACAGTGGTACTGCCATCATCAAGCGGTTACGCAGTGCTTTTTGATCTACGTTGAAGTACTCAGCAAGAATAAGACGGCTAGAGCGGAATGCTGTGTCACCTGATGTAATTGGTAGAATAACCACACCAAGGAAAGCAATCACACCACCAAACACACCAAGAAGTCCAAATGATGCGCTGTAAACAACATTGCCTGGGCCACCATTGCTTACTGCTTCAGACAGTGCATCTAAGTTACCAAAGAACGATAGAGCAATCGCACACCAAATAAGAGCAATTACACCTTCACCAATCATTGCACCGTAGAAAACAAAGCGGCCATTCTTTTCGTTTTCCATACAACGCGCCATCAATGGAGACTGAGTCGCGTGGAAGCCAGAAATTGCGCCACATGCAATCGTGATGAATAGTGCTGGCCATAGAGGCATATCATTAGGGTTTAAGTTAGAGAACATGTCTGAAACTTGGAAATCACCCATCACAGTGTGCTCACTAGAGAAAGCTACTGCCGTCATTAGGCCAACAGACATAAAGATAAGTAGAGCACCAAATAGCGGGTAGAAGCGGCCAATGATTTTATCGACAGGAACAATCGTAGCGATAATGTAGTAGGCAAAGATCGCAATGACCATAGTTGTCATGCTAACGCTAAATCCAGTTTGGTCATTGATTAGGTTGGTAATCATGCCCGCTGGAGCAGAAACGAAAACAACACCAACTAGCAACAACAGGACAATGGCAAAGATATTCATAAAGTGTTTTGCGCCTTTGCCTAAGTAGCGGCCAGTGATAGTAGGAACCGATGCTCCGCCATTTCGTACTGATAACATACCTGAGAAGTAGTCATGTACAGCACCTGCGAAGATACAACCAATTACAATCCAAAGCATGGCAGCAGGACCGTAAAGGGCACCCATAATTGGACCAAAGATAGGACCAACGCCGGCAATGTTCAGCAATTGAACTAGGTAAACTTTTTTCGTCGACATTGGAACATAATCAACGCCGTCAGTTTTTGTATGGGCAGGGGTTTGACGTTTTTCATTGATACCAAAAATCTTCTCAACGAAAGCGCCGTAAATAAAGTAGCCACCGATTAGGGCTGCAACGCAGGTTAGAAACCACAACATAGCACTTGTTCCTTAGTGAAATTTATTAAGCTCAGGTTGAATACTAAGTAATTCATTGCCAAGCTTCATTCGCTTCTAGAGTGAGTGGTCATATAGTGAATTGAGTGGTTTGCTGGGAAACTAAATGGTTTTTCTCGATTGTGAGTGGTATTTATTTAAATTTAGTGGTTTGATGATCAACAACAGCAAAAACAAGGAAAAATAATGAGAAAGATAGTTGTCGCTGCAATGGTGTCGCTACTAGCCGCATGTGCGAGTAGCCCAGAGCAATTAGCTGAACAAGGTGATTGGCACCAAATTGGTTATCAGGATGGTATAACAGGACACACTCAGCGCTCATATAAAGACTTATCGAGTCTAGGTAGTGTTAAGCAGTCTGACTATGATCAGGGCTATCTAGAAGGCGTTCGCGAGTATTGCAATCCAGACCATGCTTATCAGATAGGTTTGTCTGGTCAGTATTACGAAGGTGTTTGTGAAGGGACTGAAAACGCACAAAAATTCCGCATGGAATGGAAACGAGGTTGGGACAGTTTCTCTAAACAATAACAAAGTAGCGTGACAAAAAAGGGCTCATCGATATGAGCCCTTTGTTATTGAGGTTATTGGTTTGATTCAACCGCTCGACGCAAGAAGCCCTCTTCTCGATGTAGCTGCTGTTTGGCATTGTTAACGTCCAATCCAGTGAGGATCATTAAGATAGCGAGTTTCACATCGTAATCTGTTTGCTCCAATGTGCGTGTGGCTTCAGCTTGGTCGCAATCTGTTGCTTGCATTACGATACGAGCAGCGCGGGCAACCAGTTTTTTGTTGGTTGCTTTTACATCTACCATCAAGTTCTGGTAGCTCTTGCCTAGGCGAATCATACTCGCAGTTGTCAGCATGTTAAGAACAAGCTTCTGCGCCGTACCTGATTTTAGTCGCGTAGAGCCGGTGAGAGCTTCGGGGCCGACAACTGGGCTAATCGCAATTTGAGCGATATCGGCGATTGGTGAGCCTGGGTTACAAGAGAGTGAAACGGTAGTCGCACCGATGTCATTTGCATAATTAAGAGCGCCAATGACATAAGGGGTGCGTCCACTTGCCGCGATACCGACAACTACATCTTTATCGCTAAAATCGATCGACTTAAGGTCTTCAACACCAAACTCAGGAGAGTCTTCTGCTCCTTCCTTTGCTTTTAAGATTGCTTCAGGGCCACCGGCAATAAGGCCAATAACCATTTGATCAGAGACACCGAAAGTTGGTGGACATTCTGATGCATCCAATACTCCAAGGCGCCCGCTGGTACCTGCTCCCATATAGATTAGGCGGCCACCTTGCTGAAATGCCGCTGTAATTTTGTCTACCGCTTGCGCTATTTCAGGTAGGACTTTTTCTACGGCTAAAGGCACAAGCTGATCTTGTTGGTTAATTCGCTTTACGATCTCTAGAGAAGGCAATAGGTCGATGTCCATTGTTTCAGGGTTTCGACCTTCAGACACAAGGTGAGATAGTGCAGCAATAAGCGCATCGTTAGTCATATAAATCCTTATTTATCAGCAGAGTACATCACGCCTAGAGAAACCAGCTTTGAGGCTCCGGTGACTTCAGGTAGGTTGCTTGGCAAGTTATGAATGCGGCGATAGGCGAGCCAAGCAAAAGCCATCGCTTCCATATTGTCACTGTCGATACCTTTATCATTGGTTGTCATCACATTCCAACCTGATAACAACTGGGTCAATCGCTCCATGAGAAGTGGGTTTTGTGCACCGCCGCCACAGACGAGTAGTTCGGGATCATTACCTAAATGGTACTTCTTAACTTCATGCGCAACAGTTATGGCCGTATATTCGCATAAAGTTCGTTGAACGTCTTGGTTCGACAATGTGTGCTGGGCCAGAATGCGTTCTAGCCACGGTAAGTTAAATAGTTCTCGTCCCGTACTTTTTGGCGCCGCTAATTTGAGGTAAGGTTCATCAAGCAGCTGATTGAGCAGTGACTGATTCACATCACCGCGTGAGGCAAACGCAGCATCTTTATCATAAGGTTGGCTGAGGTGTTTCATACACCAAGCATCCATAAGCATGTTGCCTGGTCCAGTATCATAACCAATCACTGGCAGTTCGGGCCTAAGCACTGAAATGTTCGCAATACCACCAATATTCAGTACTACCACACTCGAATGAGTTGATTGAAAAATCGACTGATGAAATGCAGGAACTAACGGCGCTCCTTGTCCACCCAATGCCATATCTTTGCGTCTAAAGTCGGCGACGGTATCAATCCCAGTTAGGGCGGCGATAATGTTGGCGTCACCAAGTTGCATGGTAAACGGGCTTTGGCTATTTGGCTGGTGGAAGACCGTTTGGCCGTGATTGCCTATCGCTGTAATTTGCGAAGCAGTGCAGCCAGTCGCTTTAAGAAGGGCGTTAACTGCATCGGCATAAAGTTTTCCAAGCTGGTGATCGATTTCACCAATCTCGACAAGGTTTGTTTGTTGCCCCAAACAGACGTTAAGTATTCTTTGTTTTAGATCACTAGGAATTGAATAGTCACGCGATGCTAAAAGGCGTAGGTGACCATCTTCAAATTCGACAAGTGCGGTATCTACACCATCAAGGCTAGTGCCTGACATTACGCCTATGTAGAGTTCTTTACTCATTAGTTACATCCATTTGTTGTCGCGCTAGTAAGGTTGCTCCATCTAAGGCACTTCCTTTTGCTTGGATAACCCTAGAGCGCCATTGGGGCTGTATATGTGATTGATAGTATGCGCCTAAACTACCTAGAAAGGCGATATCCAGCTCATTATTTTTACAGCACTTTGTTATTAATTTATCAATGTACTGATTTGCTTGAAACAGAATGTTTTTGCTGTACTCACAACCTTGTTGAGCAGCATTAAGTACATCAGGAGCAAACTGAGCAAAGGTCGATGCATTGGCCGTCTTAAGCCATTGCAAAACCATTGGACGGGTATGACCAATCGTCTTACTCAATTGCTTGGTAATGGCGCTGTGATGTCCTGTTTCTATCGCAGAAATCAATGAACGTACCGCTTGCTGACCTAGCCAAGCTCCACCGCCTTCATCTCCGATTGGAAATCCCCATCCACCGTAAATAGAAATCTCACCAGTGGTGCTAAACTTTGTTGCTACGCTGCCAGTACCTATCGCTATTGTATTCACTGGCATACCGTCGTTTGCGCCTAAGAGAGAAATATGTGCATCCGTTGTAACTTGGCATATTGGATACCGGCTTAGTGCCAGTTGTAATTGTTGTTTAAGCTCTATGTTCCCAGCACCGGCAACGCCAACCACGATTGAAACTTGGTCTGGTCGCAACTGGTGCTCTCTAAGACACTGTGCAATAGCAGACTTTATAGTCTCTATAGATGCAGGTCCTTGTTGAGTTAGAGACGACGGACCAAACGTTAAGGTGAAAAACGGGTCCGTCTTTAGGGGTTCCAGAGGTGTAAGACGAAGAGCGGTTTTTGTCCCGCCCCCGTCGACAGCAAGAAGGTGCGTAATCATTGTTAAGCGGTCTGCAATTTATTCTGTTCTTGTGACTGAGCCTTACCGCATAAGCAAACACATAGAGAAACCAATGTGCCAATACATAGCTGATATGGGAATGCCAGTCGTACGCCAACCCACTCTGGGTTTATGACACCCATAACCGTATCCCAAATGTAGGCTTGAAGTAGTAAGGTGGTTAGGAAGCCTGCAACGAGTGCTAGTGCTACTGAAGCTTCACTACCACGGTTGGTAAAGATAGCGGTGAAGTAGACCCCTAGTAAACCAGTGTAAGCAAAGACCATGACACTAAGTGCAAAAGACAGTAGCGGCATGTCAGTGTATTGCTGCCAGTAGTAACAAAGGATCCCCATGCTACCTAAAGCAATCGCTGCTGCAGCCATCCCAAAGCGTCCTACTTTGACATAGTGGAAGTCATCTTGAATGCCGTCGCGTGCTTCTTTCCAAGGTTTATATAAGTCTTGTACGGCAACCGAAGACATAGAGTTAAGGCCAGAGTTTAGCGTAGAGAGTGCTGCTGCAACGACGCCAACGGTAACTAGACCACGAAGACCAGCTGGCATTTCATTGAGAACATAGTACATAAAGATTGTGACATTTTCACCGTTGAAGCTCTGTACTACTTCTTTACCTTCTACACCCATTAGCTCAGGACGTTGGTAAAAAATGTACAGCAGTAGGCCGATAGTCATGAATACCAGTACCACAGGGATAGAGAAGATGATTGAGTTAATCATTGCTTGTGAACCCTGTTTTGCATTTTTACAAGTCAGTACGCGCTGTGTCATATCTTGGTCGAGGCCGAATGCGCCGATATTTAGCAATACAAAGCCGGTAATACACGCCCAGAAACTAAAAGTTCCAGCAGGAGAGAAATCTAAACTGAAGTCTAATAGGGTCAGCTTCGATATTTGCTCACCACCTGGGTTTTGTAGTGCACCAATAATCTGTCCCATGTCTGCCGGAATTTGCCCAAGTAGGTACACAATCACCGCAAGCGCAGCGCCGACGTATACGATCAATTGGATTAGGTCACTCCAAATAACTGAGCGGATACCACCCATGTAGGTATAGGCAAGCCCCACAACGACAAGGATGATGACGGATGTAACAACACTTGATGGTTCGATATTAGTAAACAGAATCATAGATACGGCAATCGCAGCCATGTACAAACGTGAACCTGACGCAAATACACGGCCGATGAGGTACATCAAGCCAGCACGTTGTTTGGTCTTTTCACCAAAACGTACCTTGAGTAATTCGTATACGGTAGAGACTTTGTTTTGGTAAAACTTAGGGATCAGTACCCAAGCAACGAAAAGAGCACCAAGAATGCCACCAATGTTGGTTGCTAGGTAAGTTAAATTGCCGCGATAACTTGACTCTGGTCCACCAAGAAAAGTGGCTGCAGATTGAGAGGTCGCCAAAACTGAAACGGCCACCACCCACATTGGCATGCTGTTCCCACCTAGAAAGTAGTCTTTTGTAGAGGTTATTTTGACACGACTAAAGTGCCATCCTGTGTAGGCTATCAGTGCGAAGTAAAGCGCAAATACTGCCCAATCTAATGAAGTAAATAGAGAATTCATAGCAGCTCCATAGCATGAATTGTGTAGGGTATATATCGTTGTTATTTTGCACAGTATGATGGGGTGAATAAGTAATCCCAAACTCTATTCCTTGATGGAATAGTGAGCAGTGTTTTTATTTGAGGATGATCTCAATTGGTGACTAAATCTATTCCAAATTGAATTAGAGGTTGGAATAGCTATTCCGAAAAATCACGAGATAGGTAAACTAAGCCGCATTAAGAGGAGTGTAAAAATGAAAGGTTTACCTCGTATCAATGCGATGCTTCCACAGCTTTCTCCTTCTGATCGTTTAATTGCTCAGTTCTTATTAGAGCATCCTGAGCAGGTAAAATTGCTCTCTTCACCAGAGCTTGCTAAAGCGATTGGAGTGAGCCAATCAACGGTCGTTAAGTTCAGTCAAAAGGTAGGGTACAGTGGCTTTTCAGAGTTAAAGTTGAAACTGTATGAAGGTGAAATCAGTTACCAACCAACCTCGCGGAAGGCTATTCATGGCTCAATTTCACGTAATGATGACACGCAAGTGGTGATGGAAAAGCTATTGTCTAGCAAACAGCACTCTTTAGAGCGGACGGTCGCTTTGAATGATGGTGCGAATATTCAATCTGCTACGGAACTTCTCCACAAGGCGAACAAAATTCAAATCGCTGGGGTAGGGGCTTCATCATTAGTTGCGAAAGACCTGAGTTATAAGCTGATGAAGATTGGACATGCGGTTCATTGTGAACATGATGCCCATATTCAAGTTGCCAATGCCTCAGCCTTAAATGAAAGTGATGTGCTGATTGCGTTATCGTATTCGGGACGTAGTCGAGAAGTCTTACGTGTGGCTCAAATAGCGAAAGGGCGTAAGGCCAAGGTCATTACCATTAGCCAACTTGCACCGACACCACTAGACAAATACTCAGACATTAAGTTGCAGACTGCAGCAGACGAAGAGCAAATACGAAGCTCGTCAATCACAGCGCGAGACAGTCAATTATTGATTACCGATTTGCTCTTTATTGCACTGACTCAGAGAGAAGAAAGTGCAGATCAACTGATAGAACAAAGTAAATCCGCGGTTGCGGCATTAAAACAATAAGGATTCATTATGGGACCATTATGGCTAGATGTGGAAGGTTGTGAACTGACTGCAGAGGACAAAGAAATACTGCAACATCCTACTGTTGGTGGTGTGATTCTTTTTGCCCGTAACTACCATGACAGTGAGCAGTTACTTGCTTTGAATAAATCGATTCGTGAAGCAGCTAAGCGTCCAATTTTGATTGGTGTGGATCAAGAAGGTGGTCGAGTACAGCGCTTTCGAGAAGGGTTCTCACTTATTCCTGCCGCAGAGCAATATGCCAAACATGCAAACGGTGAACAGCTAGCAGAACATGGTGGCTGGTTGATGGCTGCAGAGCTTGTTGCACATGATATAGACTTGAGCTTCGCGCCAGTGCTCGACAAAGGGCACGAATGTAAAGCGATCGGTAGCCGAGCTTTTGGTGAAGACGTCGAGAGTATCATCCGCCACAGCCTAGCCTATATGAAAGGCATGAAGTCAGTCGGCATGGCGACAACGGGTAAGCACTTCCCGGGTCACGGGGGGGTGATTGCTGACTCTCATTTAGAAACGCCATTTGATAACCGTGACACTATTCTTGAGCAAGATATGGCGATCTTCAAGGCGCAAATTGAGGCAGGGATATTAGACGCTATGATGCCTGCACACGTTGTGTTTCCACATTATGATGATCAACCAGCCAGTGGTTCGCAGTTTTGGCTAAAGCAA
The DNA here is from genome assembly GCF_046056895.1 of Vibrio sp. TBV020. Classification (NCBI taxonomy): domain Bacteria; kingdom Pseudomonadati; phylum Pseudomonadota; class Gammaproteobacteria; order Vibrionales; family Vibrionaceae; genus Vibrio; species Vibrio sp. TBV020. Next base: position 755,551 of record NZ_JBEEAQ010000003.1, read on the forward strand.
GTTCTACGCGAGCAACTTGGCTTTAACGGTATTATATTTTCTGATGATCTTACTATGGAAGGCGCTGCGATTATGGGAGGACCTGCAGAGCGTGCTCATCAATCGCTGGTGGCTGGTTGTGATATGGTGTTGGTATGTAATAAGCGTGACGCACAAGTAGAAGTCTTAGATAACTTGCCAATCATGGAAACACCGAAAGCTTCGCAACTTATTAAAACGCATAGCTTTACTCTGTCAGATCTTCAACGCAGTGACCGTTGGAAGCAAGCATCACAAGCGATGCAACGGCTAATTGAGTCTTAAAAAAGAGCCACGTAATGTGGCTCTTTTTTTATTTGCTGGTTAGTGAAAACCAAGCATCTCTTTTAATGTTTTTAAGTAACGGCGACTAACTGGAAGCGGGTGAGTACTGACGGTTATAATTTCGGCTAAGCCGTTTTCTAGCAGTTTGATTTCTTTGATTGCTTGAATGTTGACCAGATACTGCCGATGGCAACGAACCAAACTGGTTTTCTCTTCCAGTACTTTGAGAGTAAGCTGTGAGTCTGCTTTTTGGTCATGAGTTTGAACATGTACACCACTAATGTCGCTGTATGCAAACTCTACATCCTTAGTTGGAATAATGACGATTCTATTTAGGCCAACACAAGGTATTTGATCCAAGCTTTGTGGCGCAATAGCCGAAACTTGCTGTTGCGTGTTTTGATGAGACTTGAGTAGTCGCTTGACGGTTTTATCTAAACGAGAGGTATCTACGGGTTTAAGTAGATAATCAAATGCATTGTCTTCAAACGCTTGAATAGCGAATTCATCATAGGCTGTGACAAACACCACTTTCGGCATTGTTTCAGGGTCGAGCATACCGAGCAGTTCAATGCCGGTAATTTGTGGCATCTGAATATCAAGAAAAACAACGTCAGGTTTGAGTTGGTTGATCTTCTTTAACCCTTCAATGGCGTTGCTGGCTTGATCAACGACCTCAATATGCCCAGTTTCTTCGAGCAACTCTGTTAACTCTTCACGAGCAAACAGTTCGTCATCTATGACTAAAGCAGAAAGCATAGCAATACCTTAATACGAGTTCTTATCAGGAATAATAAAGCTCATTCGGGTTAATTGGTTGGGACTTACCTCAATATTGAGAGCTGCAACTCGACCAAACTTATTGGTAAGCCTTTTATCAACGATTTGCATGCCTAAGCCTGCATGATCTTGTGAAGGAGCGACATAGCTACCTGCATTGTCTTCAACCACGACCTGCATACCGTTTGATACATCTCGACTGTAAATATGGATATGTCCACCTTCGAGTAGGTTTGAAATACCATGCTTGATGGCGTTTTCGACTAAGGGTTGCAGAGTGAAAGTCGGGACCTTACGTTTTAGTAGTTCATCATCAATATCGATATTCACTTCTAAGCGATCGGTAAAGCGGGCTTTTTCAATGGATAGGTAGGCATTGACGTGTGCCAACTCTTCTTTCAGGGTAACTGTCTCTATATCTTGCTTTAAGTTGCTGCGAAAAAAGTGTGATAACTGTTGGATCAATTCGCGTGCCTTAGTCGGATCTCGGCGAACTACGGCACTGATGGTATTGAGTGCATTGAATAAGAAGTGAGGATTCACTTGAGCATGAAGCAGTTTGATTTCAGCTTGAGAGAGAAGGGTCTGTTTCTGCTGGTATTCACCAAATAGAATTTGGCTCGATAGTAACTGAGCAATACCTTCTGCCATCGACATATTGATAGTTGAAAATAACTTACGCTTTGGTTCGTATAATTTAATGGTACCAATCACTTTATCACCGGTGCGCAGAGGAATGATCAGTGCCGAACCAAGTTTACAATCAGAGGAAATTGAGCACTGATAAGGCTTTTCTTTGCCATCAAGATAGATGATATCGTTTTGGCTAATCGCGTCTAAAGTGCTTTGCGATGAAATTGGTGTATTGGGTTTATGATGGTCAGCACCGATGCCAACAAAAGCGAGAATCTTTTCATCATCGGTTATTGAGACTGCCCCGACATTGGTTTCTTCATAAATAATACGAGCAATTTTATCTGCATTGTTTGAGTTAAAGCCAGACGCAAGAATACCAACAGAACGCTCGGCAATGTTGAGCGCTCTTCGCGAAAATGTCGCGGAATACTCTTCAAATATTGTTTTCCTATCTTGCAAGATACTCATAAACAGGCCGGCTCCGACAGAGTTAGCAATGATCATCGGTGCGGCAATAGCTGAAACGAGTGTATAAGCTTGATCGAAAGGTTTAGCCACGATCAGTATGATCGTCATTTGAACCACCTCTGCGACTAAAGTGATTGCAAATACCACGCTCGGGTTGAATAGCTGCTCAGATTTTCCTTTTCTAACAAAGTAAACGTGGAACAAGCCCCCAATCAGCCCTTCAGCGGTCGTGGAAATCGCGCAAGCTAAGTCAGTGAATCCACCTAAAGAGTAACGATGAAGGCCACCAGTAAGACCAACGAAAAAGCCAACGATAGGACCACCAAATAAACCGCCCATCACCGCGCCAATAGCCCGTGTATTGGCAATTGCGTCATTGATCTGTAAGCCGAAGTAGGTTCCCATGATACAAAAGAGAGAGAAAAGCACATAAACGCTTACTTTATGGCTTAATCGGTTTGAGATATTAAGCAGAGGCAAGAAGATCGGTGTCTTACTCAGCATATAAGCAAGCATTAGATAGACACACATCTGCTGTAGTAAGGAGAGTATTAAGTCCATAACGGTAAAGTCGGTGGTATTTAAGGACTATTTTAGAAAAGATTGTTGTGAGAAAACATGCTTAGTTCATAATTCTGATATAAAACCTGAAAAATGCATCTGTGTAAATTTATTTTTACACGATGTTTTTTATTGTTTACATCTTGAAATCTAATTTCAGGCTGTTATCTTAGCGTTATTCCAGCCGGGTTGATACGGATTACGCTTGGTGTAAAAAAAAATATACAGGTTAGAGTTATGCAGAAAAGTGAATTGAGCAATATTAACATCAGTGATGAGCAAGTACTGATTACGCCAGACGAATTGAAAGCAAAATTGCCGTTGAGTGATAACGCTCGTCGCTTTATTCAAGAGTCTCGCCAAACTATCGCCAATATTCTTCACAAGAAAGATCACCGTCTTCTGATTGTTTGTGGTCCTTGTTCTATTCATGATATTGAGGCTGCGAAGGAATACGCAAAACGCCTTAAAGCTTTGTCAGAGCAACTGAGTGACCAACTGTATATTGTTATGCGTGTGTACTTTGAAAAACCACGTACCACTGTCGGCTGGAAAGGTTTAATCAACGACCCGCATTTAGATGGCTCATTTGATATTGAGCATGGTCTTCATGTTGGCCGCGAACTTTTAGTTGAGCTGGCTGAAATGGAAATTCCTTTAGCGACAGAAGCTCTTGACCCAATTAGCCCTCAGTACTTAGCAGATACTTTCAGTTGGGCTGCCATTGGTGCACGTACGACCGAGTCACAAACTCACCGTGAAATGGCGAGTGGTCTGTCTATGCCAATTGGCTTCAAGAACGGTACAGATGGCAACCTTGCAACAGCAATTAATGCAATGCAGGCTGCATCATCAAGCCATCGCTTTATGGGTATTAACCGAGAAGGCCAGGTAGCTCTTCTGACTACTCAAGGTAATCCAAATGGCCATGTTATTCTGCGTGGTGGTAAACAGACAAACTACGATTCAGTATCAGTAACGGAATGTGAGCAAGACATGGCAAAACATGGCTTAGATGCTTCATTGATGGTTGATTGTAGCCACGCTAACTCACGTAAAGATTTCCGTCGTCAACCTCTTGTTGCAGAAGATGTTATTCATCAAATTCGCGAAGGCAATAAGTCAATTATTGGCCTTATGATCGAAAGCCATATCAATGAAGGGAACCAGCCTTCTGATATTCCTCTAAGTGAGATGCAATACGGCGTTTCTATTACAGATGCCTGTATCAATTGGGATACAACTGAGGCACTATTACGTCACGCACATGAAGAGCTAGTTCCTTTCCTAGAAGACAGACTGAAAGGCTAAAACGAGAGCACAAGGAATATCAATGGCCGTTGAATTGAACGAATTGCGTGATCAGATTGACGCAGTAGACAAGCAGATTCTAGATTTATTATCACAACGACTTTCTTTGGTTGAGAAAGTCGGCGAAGTGAAGAGTGAGCATGGTTTACCCATCTATGCCCCAGATCGTGAGGCGGCGATGCTCGCTTCTCGTCGTGAAGAAGCAGAAAAGAAAGGTGTACCGCCTCAGCTTATTGAAGACATCCTTCGCCGTACAATGCGTGAATCTTATGCCAGTGAAAAAGATTCAGGATTTAAGTGCCTGAATCCTGAGCTTCGCTCTGTTGTGATCGTCGGTGGTAATGGCCAGCTTGGTGGTTTGTTTGGCCGCATGTTCAAATTGTCTGGTTACGATGTAAAGGTATTGGGCAGTAAAGACTGGGATCAAGCAGATGCGATCTTGGAAAATGCGGGCATGGTTGTAGTCACGGTTCCAATCCACTTAACAGAAGGTGTGATTGAAAAGCTCTCAAACTTACCAAGTGACTGTATCTTATGTGATTTAACTTCAATTAAGTCAAAGCCTCTTGAGGCAATGCTGAATGTTCACCAAGGTCCTGTTGTTGGTCTACACCCTATGTTTGGCCCAGATGTTCCGAGCTTGGCAAAGCAGGTGATTGTCTACTGTGATGGACGTGGTGAAGAGCATTACCAATGGTTGCTAAAGCAGTTCTCTATTTGGGGGGCTAGCCTGTGTCAGATTGATGCGAGTGAACACGACCATGGTATGACATTAATTCAGGCACTGCGTCACTTTACCTCGTTTGCTTACGGTCTACACCTTAGCCGTGAAAACCCGAATATTGATAAGTTATTGCAACTGAGCTCACCGATTTACCGCCTTGAACTCGCTATGGTCGGACGATTGTTTGGGCAGGATCCAAATCTGTACGGTGATATCATTCTATCGTCACAGGAAAACATCGATATGATTAAGCGCTTCCATCGTTGTTTTGGAGAAGCGTTAGAGATTCTCGATGGTAAAGATAAGCAAGCGTTTGTAGAAAGCTTTGATCGAGTTAGTGATTGGTTTGGTGATTACTCGAAGCAATTCCTAGATGAAAGCCAAAACCTATTGAAGCAGGCGAATGATTCTATTCACCGCGGATAATAAGCCGATATAAATAAAAAGAGCGACCACTGGTCGCTCTTTTTATTTATTGGATAGAGAGAGTTTCTTTTGTCGTATCAGGTTCATTTTTCACGGTACTGACCGAACTGTCTTGGTATGGGTTATTGGTAAGGTTCACTTGCAGTCGAACGGTGTCATCAATTAACTTTACCAATGGCGCCCATTTTACTTTTTTCTCTTTTTCAAATAGATAGTTAAAGTTTTCAGGTGTCCAGTCCATTGTATATTGTGGGTTCAATGAACGGCCTAAGAAGCGTACTTCATAGTGGAGGTGTGGACCTGTTGAGTTACCTGAGTTACCACAGGTAGCAATCAAATCGCCTTTACTCACAAATTGGCCGCTACGCACTTTAAACTTTTGTAGATGAGCATAGGAACTCATAAAACCAAATGAGTGGCGAACCGTTAGGAAATTTCCAAAACCTTTCTTACTTGGTCGAACGGTTTCTACAACACCATCGGCTGGTGCATAGATCTCTTCACCACGTTTACAGGTGAGATCGATGCCAGTATGGGTATGGCGTTTGCCTGTGATTGGATTAGTACGTCGACCGTATGATGAAGATACTCGCAGGTAATTAAGTGGGGAGTCATTCGGAATCATACGAAACATTGTGGCGCGCACAGCGGAGTCAATTGCAGCTGCATCAAGGCGGTTTTCTAGGTTACTTTCATCCACCGATGCTTCATTCGCCAAACCCAAAACAGATTCAACGTCATAGACGCGTTGGCCAAGAATATTGATTTGATCACGCTTCTCTTCAAGTTCTTGAGAGAGACTATGAGTTTCTTTAATTTGCTCTTGATATAGGAGCTCAATATCTTGCTTCTGTGTTTCAATCTCTTGAAGCTGGCTCGCCAATGCACGAAATTCTTGCTCTGTTTGGCGCTCTTGCTGCCAGCTATAGAAACCGTAGCCTACACCAGCAGCAATTGTGCCTGCGAAGGTAGTAATGGAGAGTAGCAGTGCAGTTCTAGAGACATGGAAATTTTGTACCCCTGATTCGGCAGGGATAGAAATGGTAATTTTTTTTGACATAACTCGTTAGGTTAGGCGTACTCACCCAGATCAGATAGGTGTTCAATGTCTCTGTGTAACAGTTCATCGTCACCTACGTTCAATTCAACTAACCGCTTTAAATGTCCGATACTTTCAATATCAATATGATCAATACATAGACGAATCACATTGTTATTAAGTCCAACGATATTCCCTACCAGTTGGATCGAGACATCACTTCCTGAAAGCGAAAACTCAACATCGACTTGTTTATCAGTATCGAGCAGTGTTGACTGGTCACTGGTAAGGAGCAATCCGTGTAAGGAAAGATCGCTGACCGCGGCATAGACCTTCGTTGAGTCTTGCGTCAGTTCTGCCTGAGTTTGATATACAATTCGTGAAAAACGGCGTCGTTCAATCATAACTTTCTCTCTTAATTCCAACTCAGAAGAGTATCAAAATTACAGTGGCCACTATGCGTGCTCGTTCGCATTCTTCACGTTAATCAATACCGAATTTATCCGTATTGAGATCGATATAATAAAGGCCGCTAATATTAGCGGCCTTTGCATGAATTTCAAGCAGTAATATTACTTCGTAATACGCTTGTACTTGATGCGATGTGGTTCCGCAGCTTCTGGACCTAGCGTCTTCTTCAACCATTCCATGTATTCAGTATAGTTACCTTCGTAGAAGTTAACCTGACCTTCGTCACGGTAGTCGATGATGTGAGTCGCAATACGGTCTAGGAACCAACGGTCGTGCGAGATAACCATTGCACAGCCTGGGAACTCAAGTAGTGCTTCTTCTAGAGCACGTAGCGTTTCAACGTCAAGGTCGTTGGTTGGCTCATCGAGTAGCAGTACGTTGCCGCCAGCTTTTAGTAGCTTAGCAAGGTGGACACGGTTACGCTCACCACCAGAAAGCTCGCCAATGATCTTCTGTTGATCTGAGCCTTTGAAGTTAAAGCGTGAACAGTACGCACGAGCAGGGATTTCGAAGTTGTTGATCTTGATGATATCAGCGCCTTCAGAGATTTCTTGGAATACAGTTTTGCTGTCATCCATTGAATCACGGAACTGATCAACAGACGCGAGTTTAACAGTATCACCCATCTCGATAGTGCCTGAGTCAGGCTGTTCTGTGCCACTTAGCATCTTAAATAGCGTTGATTTACCTGCACCGTTGGCACCAATGATACCGACGATAGCGCCTTTAGGCATGCTGAAAGATAGGTCGTCAATTAGCACGCGACCATCGAATGATTTAGTCAGGTTGTTAACTTCAACAACCTTGTCACCTAGGCGCTCGCCTGGCGGGATAAATAGTTCGTTGGTTTCGTTACGTTTCTGGTGATCGCCACTTTGTAGTTCTTCAAAGCGCGCCATACGAGCTTTAGACTTCGCTTGACGACCTTTTGGATTCTGACGAACCCATTCAAGTTCTTTCTCAATGGTCTTTTGACGAGCTTTCTCTTGAGATGCTTCTTGTTGCAGACGAGCATCTTTTTGTTCAAGCCAAGAAGTGTAGTTACCTTGCCATGGAATACCTTCACCACGGTCAAGTTCTAAGATCCAACCTGCAGCGTTATCTAGGAAGTAACGGTCGTGGGTAATCGCAACAACAGTACCTGTGTAATCGACTAAGAAGCGCTCTAACCAAGCAACAGATTCAGCATCAAGGTGGTTGGTAGGTTCGTCTAGAAGAAGCATGTCAGGTTTTTCTAGAAGTAGGCGACAGATAGCAACACGGCGACGCTCACCACCTGACAGGTGCTCAATCTTCGCATCCCACTCTGGTAGTCGAAGTGCATCGGCAGCACGTTCTAGAGAGTTCTCTAGGTTGTGGCCATCTTTTGCTTGAATCAGCGCTTCTAATTCACCTTGCTCTTTTGCTAGAGCATCGAAATCAGCATCTGGTTCTGCGTACGCAGCGTATACTTCGTCAAGACGCTTCATTGCACCTGCAACATCAGATACGGCTTCTTCAACGATTTCACGAACTGTTTTTGACTCATCCAGTACAGGTTCCTGAGGTAAGTAGCCTACATTTAGACCTGGTTGTGGACGTGCTTCGCCATCAATATCGGTATCGATACCTGCCATAATACGCAGTAGCGTCGATTTACCTGCACCGTTTAGACCCAAAACACCGATTTTAGCGCCAGGGAAGAAGCTTAGAGAGATGTCTTTAAGAATTTGTCGCTTTGGTGGCACAATTTTGCTCACGCGCGACATGGTATATACGTATTCAGCCATTGCCGATCGTTCCTAAATAATCAATTTATGTAAACGGTTATTTTATACTAATAGCGCTCAGTTTGTTACCACAGAAACGACTGGTGTGTGTCACAAACGTTACTACTGATGAATTACTAAGCAATAGTAAGGCTTAAGTCGGGGAAACGTCACAGTAGTGTGAATTTATTAATATTTACACCTATTCGCTTTACACCGATGTTTACAATAAGCATTAATAGGAAAAACACATTACGATAATCTCAGGATGAGACCATTATGAATCTGACTTTCTCCAAGTCGCTGCATCGTATTCCGTCATCGATTTTTTTTGCTTCTACGATGGCTTGCAGCGCAATTTTCTCAACGTCAGCAATGGCAGTCGACCTGCAAACTCAACGCGAAATCTATGACCAAGCGCAAAAGCTATTGGATTCTCAGCAGGTCGAGGCATACCAAAAAATTCGACCTGATATTGCAGATTACCCCTTAACCCCTTATGTCGATTATCGAAGCTTTCTAGTTGGGTTAGGTGAGCGTTCCCCACAGGAAGTCGAATCCTTCATAGAAAATCATTATTCGTTTCCTTTTTCTAAACGAATTAGAGCACCGTATATTGACCAGCTCGCAGATAAAGGGGAGTGGAAAACCCTCTTAGAGTTTCAGACGGTAGAACCGAGGGGCGAAACCTATCAATGCCATTACTTTTATGCGCATTCGTTAGAAGGGAACAAAGAACTCGCTTTCCAAGGCGCTGAAAAACTGTGGCTGTCAGGTAAAAGTATCGCAGATGCTTGTGACCCATTATTCGAGCATTGGGACCAAGCAGGACTAAAAACCGACCAACTTGTTCTTGACCGGATGGTATTGGTGTTTGAGTCTCGCAATGGACGCTTGCTCAATTACCTAGCAAAACAAGTCTCCTCCTCTCAAGCGAAAAAACAAGCCAAATTGATGCTGGAACTTTTCAGTAAGCCTGAATCGGTCGTTTCATTTGCTAAGAAACAAGAAGCGACGGACTTCAATCGTGAGCAAACCACACTGGCGCTAAAGAAGCTTGCACGTAAAGATGTTGAACAGGCGCAAGAGGTGTTTGAAACCGTCGTCGATGCGCAGAAAATGGATAAGCCCGCTCGTCAGAAATTAGCTGACTACATCGCCTTTCGCTTAATCAATACCGACTCTGATGAATTGGCGAAATGGCGCGATAAGCAAATTAAAAACTCCGAAAGCGAGGTATTGATTGAGCGTCGTATTCGTTTAGCCATACAACACGCTGATTGGAAAGGTGTTGAGAATTGGATTGCGCAATTATCACAAAAGAAGCAGGACAGTTTACGTTGGCAGTATTGGCTAGGGCGCAGTGAACTAGAGAACGGTAATCGCTCAGCTGGCCAAAAGCGTATGGAATCGATTATAGGTCAGCGCAACTTTTACAGTGTGGCGGCAGCGAAAGAGTTAAAGCGTTCAATTGAGTACCCAACATCCGTGATTACTTTAGATAAAAAACAGATTCAGGATTTCAATACTGATCTTGTCAGAATCGAAGAGCTTGTAGAGCGCGATAAAATAGCGGCTGCAAAGAGTGAGTGGACTTGGTTGTTAGAGCGTGCAGACACAAATCAAAAAGAGATGTTAGCGGCTTTTGCTTCATTTAAGGGCTGGCACCACTTAACTGTAACAGCGACCATTAAAGCAAAAATGTGGGATAACCTTCATATGCGTTTTCCGATCGCTCACCGCTGGTGGTTTAACTTCTATGCAGACAAACACAGCATTGACCCGATCACTTTAATGTCTCTCGCAAGACAAGAAAGTGCGCTTGATATCGAAGCTCGTTCACCAGTGGGTGCCCGAGGTATCATGCAGATTATGCCTTCAACGGCGAAATACACTGCCAAGAAGTACAAATTGACTTATCAAGGCACGAAAGACCTGTATGAGGTAGGTAAGAACATTGAAATAGGCAGTCACTATTTTGATGGTTTACTTGAGCAGTACGATAACAATCGAATTTTCGCATTGGCTGCGTATAATGCAGGGCCTAACCGAGTGAAAACTTGGCGTGAGCGTACTGATGGAAAACTGGACGCTTACGCATTTATTGAGGCTATTCCTTTCAAAGAAACGCGAGGATACGTTCAAAATATCCTAATGTTTGAAACTTACTACCGAGAAGTACTTGGAGTGGATGGCGCCTTTTTAAATCAACACGAGTTGAATGCGAAATATTAGCGAGCACCTTATAGATGTCATTAGAGCCTGAGTATAAAGAGTGGCAGCAGATCTTAGATTTGATCAGCGATAGCACCCAATCCCAGCAGCACGAAATGTTATTAACTATGCTACTCACACCAGATGAGCGTGACGCTCTGGTTGCCCGAGTAAATATCTTTCGAGAGTTGCTAAAAGGCGATCTATCTCAGCGGCAAATCAGTCAAATGCTCGGGGTAGGCATTGCGACTATTACTCGGGGTTCTAATGAATTGAAATCGAAAAGTGCTGAGGAAAAACAAGAAATTGCTCAGTTACTAGAGAAGAAAGAAGGGTGCTAATAAGCACCCTTTTTACTTTCTACCAAGTAACTGTTTAATAGTTAAATTACAAGTTACTAGGGAAGTGTTTTGGGTTCACGAAAGGAATGAGTGCCAGAATGAGAGCTTGATGATACACAGAACTGCGAGTGAGCAAGTTATGGGTCAGCAAGCTAATAGCGCCACCTTTCTGTTTAATATTCTCTGTGCCAAAAACGTCATCCATTACATCACCAAGTTCATTGGCGTGTTGTAGTTTTTCGATGACGATTGGTGGCAACATTAAGCTGGCCGAACGGGATTCACCGCGATGAGTTGCTGATTCAATCACCATCCATGCAAATGTTACAGAGCCTTCTATACCTGCTTCTAGGCCAACATAATAATCACCACCACTATGTTCTGCTTTCGCATTGGCAACACGATTAAGGGCACCTGTATGAGTCTCTTCATTGGTCATGGGTTGATCTGCAACGCCACTCGCGACACTTACTCCGATAAACTCAAAATTCTCATTGTGGAATGAAGCTTCAAACGCACTTTTTACGGCGTTAATTTTTGCGGGATTAAGCGAAGCTACAATAACCTTCTTCTTGGACATCAAGGTTTCCTTTCTGGGCCTTAGGGTCAAACTTTAGTTGAGTTAACGAGAGAGGTGGCGATAAGTGATAGCCTTGCATGTAGTCGCATTTATTCTCTGCTAACCAACGGTGCATCTCTTCGGACTCAATGCCTTCTGCGGTTACCATCATAGATTGAGAGTGACAAAGGTCAACCAGAGGTTTAACGACTTGGTGATTATTCGTCTTAATCAAGGTCTCTAAGAACTCACGATCAAATTTGATTTTTTGTACTGGGTATTCGACCAACTGGGTGATTGATGTATACCCCGAGCCAAAGTCGTCAATGGTTAACTTGAAGCCCATCTGTGACAACTCATGGAGTAGCAAATAGCTTTGTGAGTCCGAAGCAAAAGTTTCTGTTATTTCGAAATCAATCAAGTGAGGAGTAATAGGGTATTGCTCCATCAATGATTGAATATCGCTAGCAAGTTGTAACGAGTCTAATTCTGCTGAGGATAGGTTTATAGACAGGCAGATCGGCTGTTCAAAACAATCTTGTAGCTTAGAGAAGTCTTTAAAGGCTTGTTTGATTACCCAACGGTCGATGGTGCCAAATAGCCCAATCTGTTCTGAAATTGGGATAAATTCACTCGGGTTTACTTTTCCAAGCTTCGGAGAGTCCCAACGCAACAGAGCTTCCACTCCTTTTATGTATTGACCGCTTCGATCGAAGTAAGGTTGATAAAGTAGTGTGAATTCATTTTCCAAATCCCCATTACGCAGTGCTCGCTCAACTTGAGTGCGGCGGCGAACCACTTCATCAAGCTCTTTGGAATAGTGAGCTATTTGGTTTTTACCCGCGCGTTTTGCTTGATACATCGCGGTATCTGCATGGGACAGTAGCTTAGTAACATCCAACCCATCTTCTGGGTATGAAGCTATACCGATACTGGCGGTAATCGGGAAGTTACCGATAGCAGTATTGGTATTGTTTTGGATAGGTTCGAGTACAGACAAAGCAAGGCTTTCTGCGTAGTGAGCATTTTGGTCTGCAGCAATGAAGATGGCGAATTCATCTCCTGACAGTCGTGAGGCCAAACATTTAATGCCGTATTGTGCTTCACTTGCCTTGCTCACTGACTTGATGTGCTCGGCAAAACTCACTAGCAGGGAATCACCCACATGGTGACCGTATTTATCGTTAACATATTTGAAGTTGTCTAAGTCGATATACAAGATCCACGCATATTTGTGGCTCATCTTATTTGCTAGAGTCCGCTCGACATAAACTTGGAATTGGTAGCGGTTGGCTAGTTGAGTTAGATGATCATTTTCCGCCATCGCTTTGGTCTTTTGATAGCTTGAGTTGAGCTCTTTGTACATGTCATAGAAGCGAATCGATAGACGACCAATTTCATTGTCATTGTCTAGCTTTTCAATGTTGCTGCGCTTTTGCATTTCAACGTCTTTAAGTTGACGATCTAAGTGAGTGATTGGCTTGATGACATGGCGGTACAACAGAAAAAGTAGGATCAATACAGTCACTAAAGAAGATGCACCAAATGATAGCAGCAGTCTTTGTTCAATTTTGGCAAGTTTCTCTGTGGTTAGGTATTGAGCCGGGTCGAGAATAGCATGCAAGCCAGGTTTGAGTTCTACCGATTGGGCTAGGCCTGACTTAATTACCGGTTCAACGGAAAAGAAGATACTACTGTCGTTATCGAATTCTAGAATATGTTTAAGCTGATCGAATTTTTCAAGCGATAGGGATACAACGATAAAGAACACTTGATCTTTATTGTAACTAAGTGGAGAAACCAGCGTGCTTTTATCAAGGACATCGTAGCGAATTAATATGCTCTGTCCCTGATAACTTTTAGCGAAACCAGTATGAGACGTTTGCCCAGTCTGCTGATAAATATGATTGACGTATTTTAAGACATTTTCATCAAGAGCTGAAAATGGGTCACTTTGGTTGTCAGCATAGAACTTTACCTGTTGATTGCTATCGACAATAGCGACAGCAATATCATCTTGTTTATTCGGTTGTAAGTTCTCAATCGTTGTCTGTAAGTTGCCTATAAGCTTCATTTCCCGATAGGGATTTTCCGGTTGACCGAAGTAGTGGCGAATGATGTCGCTTTTAGTCAATGTTAAAGAGTAGCTGTTGATTAGGGCTAAAGATTGACGAAAGTGGCCAGCCAGCTTTTCCATAGAAAGTTGCAGGTAGCTATTTTCCCTTTTTATTAGCGCATCTTTTTGGTTTATGTAAATGCTGTAGCTAGAGACTGCTGCACTCAACATGATCACCGGGGCGACAAGTAATAATACTCTAGTATTTAGCTTCATGGCGTTTAAGTAACTGGTTAATCATTTTCACTCTTAGGCTGATGTTTTCTGCCGAGAGTTCACTATCTATTCTGGCGCTTTTAAGGCGCTCTTTTGATGGAAATAATGATGCATCATTTAGATACCAATCAGGCAGTAATTTGATAGCACTTAAGTTAGGTGTAGCAGCTTTGATATCGGTTGCATTTTTTGCAGCTACTTTGGGATCCATTAGGTAGTTTAAGAATGCTTTAGCTGTTTGTTTATTGGCTGAATGGCTGCTGATAGCAAGGCAGTCAACCCAAAGAAACAACTCTCCTTCTGGAATGATGTATGCCCATTGTTCCTGACCAAAGAAACGATTCAGTGAATACTGATCACCACTATAAGCTAATGTCATCAGTAAACGGTTTGGGTCTGATTGGCTGCGGATGTAACTCAAAATGTATTCATACGTCAGCACACTATTGTTGAACGAGATGATTGCTGGGTATGCTGCTTGAAGGTCGGCAGGGCTGTCTGTCGTTGGGGGAATGCCTAAGCTGTAAAAAACGGGAAGAAAGGTTTCAATACTGTCGTTGATCATACCTATCTTACCAACCCACTCATCTGGAGGCTGGACAAACTCACTCCAAGTTGCTGGTGGTGAATCAATCATATCTTTTCGATAAGCAATACCTACAGATCCCCAGAAGTAGGGAATAGCATGTGTACCACATGCTTGATTCCATTTGGAGTCGTTGTTAGAACGATTTTTTAAACTCGATAGATCTTCAAACGAGCCTAATCTGCCATATATTTGAGCCGAAACGTTATCAAGCACAACAATATCAAATGGTAACTGGACGCTTTTCATCATCAACAAGCTGCGTTCATCGTCATTGTCAAAGTGAGACAATCTTAGAGGAACACCTGTGTCAGTCTCCCAATCACTGCGTACATTGGGTGATAAGGTGTCTTCCCACATGTAAATACTAAGAGGAGATTCGGAAGCTGAGCTAAAGGTGCTAACAAATAAAAAAAGCGATAAGAAAGGAACTCTCATACTGACTAGGGTTTACCTTTTGGATAAATCTGAGATGTATGGCTTATCAGAGTCAGTTGGAATGAGCTGACACAACACTAATATGCAACTTAATATCTAAGGATACTAAGATATTCATAAATTGTGTCAGCAATAAGAGTGTATTTATTTGATCTGCGTAGGTTTATTTATTGTAACTTCACCTGGGTTGGTTTCACATTTTCACTTGGGTAACAGCCTAGCACTTTCAAGTGTTTCGTGATCTTGGTGAGCTCAATAAGAGCTTGTTGCATCTGTTGTGAGTCCAGATGAGATTCTAGGTCCACATAAAACATCTCTTCCCAAGGGTTACCCATGATTGGACGAGACTCTAGTTTTGTCATGTTGATGCTGTAGCGCTGAAGTACTAACAGTGTTTCAACCAATGAACCGGCTTCCTGTGAGGTTGACATGATAAGCGTAGTTTTCGCCGGGATTTGGGTAGAAACTTCAACCGGCTTACGTGCGACAACAATGAAACGAGTGTGGTTTTCTGTTTGGTTAGCAATATTGCCTTGAATTGACTGTAAGCCATAAAGCTTGCCACTTGATGCGTTGCCAATAGCGGCAACATCGGTGCGTTTCATTTCTTTTACTTTACGCATTGCATCTGCAGTGCTTGCACATGACTCTAGCTTCACGCCTTTAAGTTTACTTAAAAACTCGCTGCACTGTGCATGTGGCTGAGGGTGGGAGTAGAGTGTCTTGATCTCTTCCAACCTTAAATCAGCGGTTGCTACTAAGCAGTGTTCAATAGGTAGGGTAAGCTCACCGACGATATAAAGGGTTGTATGTTGAAGCAAGTCATACACTTCATTGATAGAGCCTGAACTAGTATTTTCAATAGGTAGAACACCGTAATCAGCATGGCCTGATTCAACAGTGTTTGTCACGCCTTTGAAATGCTCACAATTTAGCTCAATTAGCTCTGTGTTCTTACGGCTAAAGTACTCGCGGCTAGCTAAGTGAGAGTATGAGCCTTTTGAACCAAGGAAAGCGACTCTAGCTAGAGGTTTGCGGCTTAGTTCAGGGTTGGCTAGGTTTTGCAGGTAAGACTGCTGAAGAAGCACAGAGTCTTCGATAATCGTGTGGAATAGCTTAGTGATATACTGCGCATCAAGGTCATATTTTTGGTTACCGTTGTTGATCAGTTTAACCAATAACTGCTGCTCTCTTTCCGCATCACGTATAGGTTTTGATGTTTGGACCTTACTCTTCGCCACTTCAATACTCATTTGACGACGCTCCGATAAGAGCTGTAGCAATTGATCATCGAGCTCATTTAATCGTAAGCGTATTTCTTCAAGCGAGTATTTTTGGTCAGTCATCCTAGTATTCCTCATAAAAAAAGCCTCCCTTTGGGAGGCTTCCTGTTCGTTTTTGACTTATCTTTCGAAAACGAGAGAGCCTCCAAGCCTAGTGGAGAAAAAAGAAGTCAAAAAAGAACAGAGTGGTGTTGTGCATATTCATAGGCTTTGTTGTGAATCTTTAAACACAATAAGCAACCGAGTATGGAGCGTCAAGCAAAAAAATAGCGCCTTTCGGCGCTATTTTTCTGAATCCTCTAAATTTATATTTTTATTCTACTTCTTCAAGCTCAGGCTTGTCTGCACGGCGTGCTTCTGGCTTATGGCGTAGTTTGTTTAGCTGACGTTCTAGCTTCTGTTCTACCTCGTTAACGGCAGCGTATAAATCTTCATGCGTCGCAGATGCGATAAGTTGGCCTTTCGGTACAGTAATTACAGCTTCAAATTTTTTCTGCTTATTTGGTTCTTCGCTGAAGCTTGCTTGGCAACCGATAATGTCTACTTGCCACTTTTCTAGCTTTTTAAACTTGCTCTCAATGTGAGTGCGGATTGCAGAGGTGATGTCGATGTTCTTGCCAGTGATGTTTACTTTCATAGATGTTTTCCTCTGTGTCATCCCTCATGGGTTAACTCCAGATTACTTATCTTATGGTAAAATAATGTGATTTAGATCACTATTTTGTGGGCTGTTTAGGTAGCTAAATTTAAACGTGATCTAGCTCAAACTGTATGACTATTTTGTCACGAAAAAGCTTGTTTCGTTTAAAAATCTCATTAGATTGGAAGAGGTAAACAACTAAAAATCATCTGCTTTTTAGCGGCTTAATGCGACCTAATAAAAACAGGTGATTACGAATTGACCATCACATTAATGTGAATTGAATTCCAGAATTCTCTCCGTTTTATTTTTCTTTGCTCGACCCGTTTGATTCTCTCTAATCATCAATAATTAATGAAGGTGTGTTAGAGCGGTTGAGTGTGGCTTGATTTTCCCTTACCAGCTTCAAAGCGTTCAACTGTTTGTAGATAATGAAGTAACGGTTTATGTTGGATACATAATGAACCGGCTCTCTGCCTATGTTTCTTCTCGCCATGATCTCAACATTTCTAAACCACTTGTTTGGGTCGTAACCATTCTTTTCTGCTAAGCGCCGCATCTTACGTATATTTGCTGGCCCTGCGTTGTATGCCGCTAGGGAAAAGTAGACTTGATCCTCAGGCAGAATATCTTCATCACTAAAGTAACGATCTTTAATAAAGCGCATATACTTTACGCCGGCATGGATATTGTTATCGACTTCATAAATGTTGGGAATGTTTACGTTAGGATCTTTGGCGGTACTAGGAAGTACCTGCATCACACCTACCGCGCCTTTATGTGAGACTTTGCTTTGGTCTAGCCCTGATTCTTGAAAACCTTGAGCAGAAATCATCAGAGAGTCAAAGCTGTACTGATCCGAATATTGCTCAAAAGTTGGTGCTAGCGTTTCTAATTTATTTATATGTTTTGGATTAAGGATGCGTTGTAACCAGCGGGTATTGTCGAGGTATTTACCATAGATAACATTGCCTAGCAGTGTGCCCGAACGATAGTTTCTTAGGTATTGATTTACATACGCTTCTAGCTTTGGACTATCTTTACGCATTGCCCATGCAATTTGGCCATCTTTCCTTAGTGGTATCGCTTCTTGTATCTGAATGTTTTCCATCACTTTTAGCCATAACTCAGTTTTATGACTATCGAGAACCGTTGCAGGTATGTGGCCTTGGTTAACCATTTCAACCAGTTCATAGTCCTGTAGTGTCTCTTCGACAAAATGAACGATGACGGGAGGTTTGGATTTTTTATCTAATTGTTCATTTAATTGCACCAAGCTTTCAAAATAGCTTGAGCTTGCTCTAACCCATACCTCTTTGCCGCTTAACTCTTCTATGTTCTCAATAACAGGCTGGTCTTTATGCGTCACTAGCAACTCTTGAACGTCACTCAAAACAGGCGCACTAAAGTCAATTAACTTGGACCGAGAAGGGGTGATAGTTAAATTTGCGACAATAAGATCGCCAAACCCTTTTTCAAGTGAAGGAACTAACTCGTCTCTATGTACTGGGATGACTTGTAAGTTGAAATAAGACGAACGTTGTCTCAGTTCTTTTTCGAAGTGATATAAAAGCTCAGCTAAGATCCCTTTTGGTTTTCCTGCTTCAACGTAATAAAAGCCAAGATCTGCAGCAACAAGTACTCGAATGACCCCTTTCTTTTCTAAGGTTGGAAGGTCGCCGAAGTAGGGCTGTTTTTGCAATGGTGATAATGACAACGCCATTGCTTGGCCAATGTAAAAGCTGAAAATTGAAACAAGTAAGATTATCCGGAGCATGAACCACCTCTAAACCATATTGATTAAAATGTAGTCCGAAAGTGATATGTTGGCAAAACGTGAGAAACAAAAAACGCCTCAGAATGTGAGGCGTTTTCTTTTTATTTTATAGCGGCTTACTGAGGGTTCAGCTCGATCATTTTTTCGGTACGTTCAATCGCATCTTCTAGATTAAGCTGTTTGTACGCCTCAAGCTGAATCTCGAGAGACTTTCGAGCTGCTTCCGTATCAGGGTATGTTTTTTGTAGCTCTTGAGTGCGATTAATCGCTGCGATCCAAGCTTCACGGCGAAGGTAAAAATCAGCCGTTGCTAGGTCATACTCTGCAAGACGGTTTTTCAAAGCATACATTCGCTTTTGAGAGTCTTCTGCATATGGGCTTGTTGGGTATCGTTCTAACAGCTTTTTAAAATCAGAAAATGCTTTCTTTACTGGCTCAGGATCGCGATCACTACGGTCAACATTAAATAGGTCGTGCATGAAATTACGGTCTTGTGCCATATGAGTTAGGCCACGCATGTAAAGCACCCAGTCCAGCTTTTCGTGAGTTGGGTTTAGGCGCATAAAGCGTTCAATAGTTGCAAGACCTAAAGCAAGATCGTCATTCTTATAGTATGCGTAGATAAGATCTAACTGTACTTGCTCTGAATAGGCACCAAACGGGTAACGAGAATCTAAAGCCTCTAGCTTTTCAATTGCAGTCAGCCAGCTACCACTTTGAAGCGAAATCTGTGCTTCTGAATAGAGTTCAGATGGTGGCACGTCTGGAACAACTTCTTCACTGCTAGAGCAGCCAACCAGTACTGATAATGCCAACAAGCCAGATAAAGTATGCTTTTTCATGTCAGGATTCGATTCCTTGAGATAAATATTTCAGTTGCTTCCGTTACTTTCTAAGCAGTAACAGATACAATGTCCAATAGTACATTTTTCCACAGTAGTGACAATTAGTCTCACAGTTTTTAAAAAAGTTCGATATGGCTCAGCAGATTGAATTAACAAATACAGTAAAAGATAGCCAATTAGGCCAACGCCTAGACCAAGCTATCGCCGAATTATTCGCTGACTTTTCTCGCTCGCGCCTAAAGGAATGGCTGCTTGACGGTAAAGTTAAAGTTAACGGTGAAGTGATTACAAAACCTCGCACCAAGGTTATGGGTGGCGAGGAGATCATCCTGCAAGCGGAACTTGAAGATGAAGAACGCTGGGAAGCACAAGATATTCCTCTTGATATCGTTTATGAAGATGATGACATCCTAGTGATCAATAAACCTCGTGGCTTCGTTGTTCATCCAGGTGCAGGCACGCCAGATGGCACAGTGCTTAATGCGCTGTTGCATCATTATCCTAATATCGCGGAAGTGCCTCGTGCGGGTATTGTGCACCGTCTAGATAAAGATACAACAGGCTTGATGGTTGTTGCTAAAACGGTTCCTGCTCAAACTCGCTTAGTTCGTGCACTGCAGAAAAAACGTAACTTTGTTCGTGAGTATGAAGCTATAGCCATTGGTCGAATGACCGCTGGTGGTCGAGTTGAGCAACCAATTGGTCGCCACTCAACTAAGCGTACCTTGATGGCAGTAAGCCCTATGGGTAAGCCTGCGATTACGCACTACCGAGTTGCAGAACACTTCCGTGAGCATACACGTATCCGTTTGCGCCTAGAAACGGGTCGTACTCACCAAATTCGTGTCCATATGTCTTACCTGCAACACCCTCTATTGGGTGATACTGCATACGGTGGTCGTGCACGAATTCCAAGTGGTGCGTCAGAAGAGCTAGCGAATCATATTCGTAGTTTTGATCGTCAAGCGCTACACGCGGTAATGCTTAAGTTTGAACACCCGATTACTGGTGAAGATGTGGAGTTCCACGCGCCTGTGCCTGATGATATGGTCGAAATGGCAGAAGCACTGCGTCAAGATACTCAAGAACACGGCTTGAAAGACGAGTTTTAAGTATGGAAATGATCATCCCTAACTGGCCAGCTAAAGCGCACGTAAAGGCATTTGCTTCGACAAGAGGTGAGGGTTTTTCTATTGGGCCTTATCAAGGGCTTAATTTGGGAACACATGTCGGGGATGATCAAGCTATGGTACTTAAAAATCGGAGTGCCTTGCAGCAAGCAGCCAAGATGCCTACTGCACCGATATGGCTTAATCAAACGCACTCCTCTGTTGTGTTAGAAGTGAGTGAACCAACGAAGCAAATTTTGGACGCAGATGGCCTATATACAGCTTCTTCTGGTGTGGTCTGTTCCGCTATGACAGCGGATTGCCTCCCTGTACTTTTGACTAATACAGATGGCACTCAAGTGGCTGCTGTTCATGCTGGCTGGCGCGGATTAGCTAATGGCATCGTAGAAAATGCCGTTGCCAAGTTTGATGGTGACGTTATGGCCTGGATTGGTCCTGCGATTGGTCAGCCCGCATTTGAAGTAGGGCAAGATGTAGTTGAAGCCTTTACCGCTATAGTGCCAGATGCTCAACAGGCTTTTACTGCGAAAACGCAACCTGGCAAATGGCTAGCGAATATGAATATTCTCGTGACCCAGCGTCTTAATAGAGTGGGTGTTGAGCTGGTCTACTACAGTAACCTATGCACCTTTGAAGATGAAAGTCGCTTTTATTCCTACCGTAGAGATGGTATCACAGGACGACAAGCAACTTTTATTTGGATTGAAAACTAATCGTCTACTTTCATAACTGAAACCGACAATCCCCCCTTGAAAATCCCCCTCTGCGTATCCATCTTTCATACTGATTAGTTATTTTTTCTCAGTTGAGGTAGGAAGGTAGATATGCGTCTTGACAGATTTACTAGCAAATTCCAAATCGCTATATCTGACGCTCAGTCGCTTGCTTTAGGTCGTGATCATCAATATATCGAACCGGTTCATTTAATGGTTGCATTAATGGATCAAAACGGTAGTCCAATCCGTCCGCTGCTAACAATGCTTAATGTCGATGTTACTCATCTACGATCAAAGTTGAGTGAAATCCTAGACCGTTTACCTAAGGTGAGTGGCATTGGTGGTGATGTGCAGTTATCAAGTGCTATGGGCACTATGTTTAACTTGTGTGACAAGGTGGCTCAAAAACGCCAAGACTCCTACATTTCATCTGAGGTGTTTCTACTCGCTGCGCTAGAAGATAGAGGACCACTCGGTTCACTACTAAAAGAACTCGGTTTAACAGAAGCAAAATTGTCTGAAGCGATAGATAAAGTTCGTGGTGGTCAAAAGATTGATGATCCTAATGCGGAAGAGCTTCGCCAGGCGCTTGAGAAATTCACAATCGATCTGACAGAGCGAGCTGAACAAGGCAAGCTTGACCCAGTTATTGGCCGTGATGATGAAATTCGCAGAACAATCCAAGTACTTCAACGTCGAACCAAGAATAATCCGGTCATTATTGGTGAACCAGGTGTGGGTAAGACTGCGATTGTTGAAGGGCTTGCCCAACGCATCGTTAATAACGAAGTACCGGAAGGGCTCCGTGGGCGTCGAGTCCTTTCTTTAGATATGGGCGCGCTGGTGGCTGGTGCGAAGTACCGTGGTGAATTTGAAGAAAGATTGAAATCCGTCCTTAATGAACTCTCTAAAGAAGAAGGTAATGTCATCCTCTTCATTGATGAAATTCACACTATGGTGGGAGCTGGCAAAGGTGAAGGGTCGATGGATGCAGGTAACATGTTAAAACCGGCTTTGGCTCGTGGTGAACTTCACTGTGTTGGCGCAACGACGTTAGATGAATACCGTCAATATATCGAGAAAGACCCAGCGTTAGAGCGTCGTTTCCAAAAAGTCATTGTTGATGAGCCAAGTGTTGAAGATACAGTGGCGATTTTGCGTGGCTTGAAGGAGCGTTATGAGCTTCACCACCATGTAGAGATCACCGACCCAGCGATTGTTGCTGCCGCGAGTTTGTCCCATCGTTATGTATCCGATCGCCAACTGCCAGACAAAGCGATCGATCTGATTGATGAAGCAGCTTCTAGCATCCGAATGCAGATCGACTCTAAACCTGAGTCGCTAGATAAATTAGAAAGAAAGATCATTCAGCTTAAAATTGAGCAGCAAGCACTAACGAATGAACACGATGAGGCGAGTGAAAAGCGCTTAACTATTTTAAATGAAGAGTTAAGCGAGAAAGAGCGCGCCTTTGCTGAACTCGATGAAGTTTGGAATGCAGAAAAAGCGGCCTTATCAGGTACTCAACATATCAAATCTGAGCTAGAGCAAGCTCGAATGGATATGGAGTTTGCTCGCCGAGCTGGTGACTTGAATAGAATGTCTGAGTTGCAATATGGTCGCATCCCAGAGCTAGAAAAACAGTTAGACCTTGCGACCCAAGCCGAAATGCAAGAAATGACGCTGCTGCGTAATAAAGTGACTGACAATGAAATCGCTGATGTGCTTTCAAAGCAGACTGGTATTCCTGTTTCAAAAATGCTCGAAGCAGAGAAAGAGAAGTTACTGCGTATGGAAGATGTACTTCACAAACGTGTGATTGGTCAAACGGAAGCGGTTGAAGTTGTTGCAAATGCTATACGACGTAGCCGTGCAGGTTTGTCCGATCCTAATCAACCAATCGGCTCGTTCCTATTCTTAGGTCCTACTGGTGTTGGTAAAACAGAATTATGTAAGACATTAGCTAACTTCATGTTTGATAGTGAAGATGCAATGGTTCGCATTGATATGTCTGAGTTTATGGAAAAGCACTCGGTGGCGCGCTTGGTGGGAGCACCTCCTGGCTATGTTGGTTACGAAGAAGGTGGTTACTTAACTGAAGCGGTTCGTCGGAAGCCATATTCAGTGATTCTGCTTGATGAAGTAGAGAAAGCGCATCCAGATGTGTTTAACATACTGCTTCAAGTACTCGATGATGGTCGTTTAACTGATGGGCAAGGGCGTACAGTCGATTTTCGCAATACCGTTGTGATCATGACGTCAAACTTAGGTTCGGCTCGCATTCAAGAAAACTTTGCTTCACTCGACTATCAAGGCATGAAAGATCAGGTGATGGATGTAGTCGGTAAACATTTCCGTCCTGAGTTTCTGAATCGAGTTGACGAGAGTGTCGTGTTCCACCCATTAGGACAAGAGCACATCAAGTCGATTGCTTCTATTCAACTTGCGCGACTCTCGAAGCGTATGGAAGAGAAGGGGTATTCTTTAGATGTATCGGACAAGGCGCTAGATTTAATTGCACAAGTAGGATTTGACCCTGTTTATGGGGCAAGACCTTTAAAGCGTGCTATTCAGCAAAGCGTTGAAAACCCACTTGCGAAAGCGATACTCGCAGGAAAGGTTGTTCCGGATAAACCTGTGAAACTACTA
The DNA here is from genome assembly GCF_046056895.1 of Vibrio sp. TBV020. Classification (NCBI taxonomy): domain Bacteria; kingdom Pseudomonadati; phylum Pseudomonadota; class Gammaproteobacteria; order Vibrionales; family Vibrionaceae; genus Vibrio; species Vibrio sp. TBV020. The sequence goes on from NZ_JBEEAQ010000003.1 coordinate 779,528, forward strand.
GTGAACAATGACCAGATCATTGCTCATCAATAGAATAGACAATTAAAACTAGATAAAAGGGCCGAAAACCGGCCCTTTTGTGTTCTTTTTATGCTTATTGATGGATTGTTGAGCTAACGGTTTAAAAAAAGCATTTTTTTTAATTTTAGGGGTTGTGCTTAATTCGGAACTCCCTATAATGCGCCTCCGTTGTCACGGGAAACCGAGCGGATAAGCAATGACAGCAACGGCGGTGAAAGTTAAATGATAACTTTCGAAGAAATAACGAAAAAAGTGTTTGACACTAAAAGTTATCTCGATAAAATGGCCGTCCGTTTTGAGCAGAGCCCAAAACGAAGTTCTTTAAAAATATAGACCTATCAATCTGTGTGGGCACTCGTTGATGATAATCCAATTAGAAGCTTCGGCTTCAAATTAGGTTTCAATGAAACGAAGTGACCAACGAGTCGAAAGACTCAGCACAGTCAATTCAAACATTACTTATGTAATGTTCAGTATTCATTGAGCCGACAAAATCTTAAATTGAAGAGTTTGATCATGGCTCAGATTGAACGCTGGCGGCAGGCCTAACACATGCAAGTCGAGCGGAAACGAGTTATCTGAACCTTCGGGGAACGATAACGGCGTCGAGCGGCGGACGGGTGAGTAATGCCTGGGAAATTGCCCTGATGTGGGGGATAACCATTGGAAACGATGGCTAATACCGCATAATAGCTTCGGCTCAAAGAGGGGGACCTTCGGGCCTCTCGCGTCAGGATATGCCCAGGTGGGATTAGCTAGTTGGTGAGGTAAGGGCTCACCAAGGCGACGATCCCTAGCTGGTCTGAGAGGATGATCAGCCACACTGGAACTGAGACACGGTCCAGACTCCTACGGGAGGCAGCAGTGGGGAATATTGCACAATGGGCGCAAGCCTGATGCAGCCATGCCGCGTGTATGAAGAAGGCCTTCGGGTTGTAAAGTACTTTCAGCAGTGAGGAAGGTGGAGTCGTTAATAGCGGCCTCATTTGACGTTAGCTGCAGAAGAAGCACCGGCTAACTCCGTGCCAGCAGCCGCGGTAATACGGAGGGTGCGAGCGTTAATCGGAATTACTGGGCGTAAAGCGCATGCAGGTGGTTTGTTAAGTCAGATGTGAAAGCCCGGGGCTCAACCTCGGAATTGCATTTGAAACTGGCAGACTAGAGTACTGTAGAGGGGGGTAGAATTTCAGGTGTAGCGGTGAAATGCGTAGAGATCTGAAGGAATACCGGTGGCGAAGGCGGCCCCCTGGACAGATACTGACACTCAGATGCGAAAGCGTGGGGAGCAAACAGGATTAGATACCCTGGTAGTCCACGCCGTAAACGATGTCTACTTGGAGGTTGTGGCCTTGAGCCGTGGCTTTCGGAGCTAACGCGTTAAGTAGACCGCCTGGGGAGTACGGTCGCAAGATTAAAACTCAAATGAATTGACGGGGGCCCGCACAAGCGGTGGAGCATGTGGTTTAATTCGATGCAACGCGAAGAACCTTACCTACTCTTGACATCCAGAGAACTTTCCAGAGATGGATTGGTGCCTTCGGGAACTCTGAGACAGGTGCTGCATGGCTGTCGTCAGCTCGTGTTGTGAAATGTTGGGTTAAGTCCCGCAACGAGCGCAACCCTTATCCTTGTTTGCCAGCGAGTAATGTCGGGAACTCCAGGGAGACTGCCGGTGATAAACCGGAGGAAGGTGGGGACGACGTCAAGTCATCATGGCCCTTACGAGTAGGGCTACACACGTGCTACAATGGCGCATACAGAGGGCAGCAAGCTAGCGATAGTGAGCGAATCCCAAAAAGTGCGTCGTAGTCCGGATTGGAGTCTGCAACTCGACTCCATGAAGTCGGAATCGCTAGTAATCGTGGATCAGAATGCCACGGTGAATACGTTCCCGGGCCTTGTACACACCGCCCGTCACACCATGGGAGTGGGCTGCAAAAGAAGTGGGTAGTTTAACCTTCGGGGGGACGCTCACCACTTTGTGGTTCATGACTGGGGTGAAGTCGTAACAAGGTAGCCCTAGGGGAACCTGGGGCTGGATCACCTCCTTATACGATGATTATTGCGATGAGTGTTCACACAGATTGATATGTCTTTATTAGAGCTTTGAGGGGCTATAGCTCAGCTGGGAGAGCGCTTCGCTGGCAGCGAAGAGGTCATCGGTTCGATCCCGATTAGCTCCACCAATTCTTACTTAGTAAGAATCTAGTGTCCCGTTCGTCTAGAGGCCTAGGACACCGCCCTTTCACGGCGGTAACAGGGGTTCGACTCCCCTACGGGATACCATCTTTAAGCGTACTTGATTAAGTGCTTTTAAAAATGGTTACTTCATTAGAAGTGATTAGCTCTTTAACAATTTGGAAAGCTGACAAATCAACAAGTTATTGTTGATTGTAAAGTTCTCAATGTTTGTCTTTAAGACAAACACCAATACAACACATTCAAGTGTTCTTGGAATTTGAGTCCGGCAAAATCGAGTCTGCATCATGTATAAAAATTGCAGACAACTTTGGTTGTTTAACAACATCCTCAAGATTCGCTTCGCGAAACTCTTTGGGGTTGTATGGTTAAGTGACTAAGCGTACACGGTGGATGCCTTGGCAGTCAGAGGCGATGAAGGACGTATTAACTTGCGATAAGCCCAGATTAGGCAGTAAAAGCCACTTGAGTCTGGGATTTCCGAATGGGGAAACCCACATGCATAAGCATGTATCATTAACTGAATACATAGGTTAATGAGGCGAACCGGGGGAACTGAAACATCTAAGTACCCCGAGGAAAAGAAATCAACCGAGATTCCGAAAGTAGCGGCGAGCGAAATTGGACTAGCCCTTAAGCTTTATATGCGTTAGACGAACGGTCTGGAAAGTCCGGCGATACAGGGTGATAGCCCCGTAGTCGACAACGCACATTCAGTGAAATCGAGTAGGGCGGGACACGTGATATCCTGTCTGAATATGGGGGGACCATCCTCCAAGGCTAAATACTACTGACTGACCGATAGTGAACTAGTACCGTGAGGGAAAGGCGAAAAGAACCCCTGTGAGGGGAGTGAAATAGAACCTGAAACCGTGTACGTACAAGCAGTAGGAGCACCTTCGTGGTGTGACTGCGTACCTTTTGTATAATGGGTCAGCGACTTATATTCAGTAGCAAGGTTAACCATCTAGGGGAGCCGTAGAGAAATCGAGTCTTAACTGGGCGTCGAGTTGCTGGATATAGACCCGAAACCAGGTGATCTAGCCATGGGCAGGTTGAAGGTTGAGTAACATCAACTGGAGGACCGAACCGACTAATGTTGAAAAATTAGCGGATGACTTGTGGCTAGGGGTGAAAGGCCAATCAAACCTGGAGATAGCTGGTTCTCCCCGAAATCTATTTAGGTAGAGCCTCGGACGAATACTACTGGGGGTAGAGCACTGTTAAGGCTAGGGGGTCATCCCGACTTACCAACCCTTTGCAAACTCCGAATACCAGTAAGTACTATCCGGGAGACACACGGCGGGTGCTAACGTCCGTCGTGGAGAGGGAAACAACCCAGACCGCCAGCTAAGGTCCCAAATTATAGCTAAGTGGGAAACGATGTGGGAAGGCTTAGACAGCTAGGATGTTGGCTTAGAAGCAGCCATCATTTAAAGAAAGCGTAATAGCTCACTAGTCGAGTCGGCCTGCGCGGAAGATGTAACGGGGCTAAGCTATAAACCGAAGCTGCGGCAATGACTTTTAGTCATTGGGTAGGGGAGCGTTCTGTAAGCCGTTGAAGGTGTGTTGTAAAGCATGCTGGAGGTATCAGAAGTGCGAATGCTGACATGAGTAACGATAAAGGGGGTGAAAAACCCCCTCGCCGGAAGACCAAGGGTTCCTGTCCAACGTTAATCGGGGCAGGGTAAGTCGACCCCTAAGGCGAGGCCGAAAGGCGTAGTCGATGGGAAACGGGTTAATATTCCCGTACTTCTTACAATTGCGATGGGGGGACGGAGAAGGCTAGGTGGGCCTGGCGACGGTTGTCCAGGTTCAAGTGCGTAGGCTTAAGAGTTAGGTAAATCCGGCTCTTTCTAAGGCTGAGACACGACGTCGAGCACCTACGGGTGTGAAGTCATTGATGCCATGCTTCCAGGAAAAGCCTCTAAGCTTCAGATTGTAAGGAATCGTACCCCAAACCGACACAGGTGGTCGGGTAGAGAATACCAAGGCGCTTGAGAGAACTCGGGTGAAGGAACTAGGCAAAATGGTACCGTAACTTCGGGAGAAGGTACGCTCTTGACGGTGAAGTCCCTCGCGGATGGAGCTATTGAGAGTCGCAGATACCAGGTGGCTGCAACTGTTTATTAAAAACACAGCACTGTGCAAAATCGTAAGATGACGTATACGGTGTGACGCCTGCCCGGTGCCGGAAGGTTAATTGATGGGGTTAGACTTCGGTCGAAGCTCTTGATCGAAGCCCCGGTAAACGGCGGCCGTAACTATAACGGTCCTAAGGTAGCGAAATTCCTTGTCGGGTAAGTTCCGACCTGCACGAATGGCGTAATGATGGCCACGCTGTCTCCACCCGAGACTCAGTGAAATTGAAATCGCTGTGAAGATGCAGTGTACCCGCGGCTAGACGGAAAGACCCCGTGAACCTTTACTACAGCTTGGCACTGAACATTGACCCTACATGTGTAGGATAGGTGGGAGGCTTTGAAGACGGTACGCCAGTATCGTTGGAGCCGTCCTTGAAATACCACCCTTGTAGTGTTGATGTTCTAACGTTGACCCCTGAATCGGGGTTGCGGACAGTGCCTGGTGGGTAGTTTGACTGGGGCGGTCTCCTCCCAAAGAGTAACGGAGGAGCACGAAGGTGGGCTAATCACGGTTGGACATCGTGAGGTTAGTGCAATGGCATAAGCCCGCTTGACTGCGAGAATGACAATTCGAGCAGGTGCGAAAGCAGGTCATAGTGATCCGGTGGTTCTGTATGGAAGGGCCATCGCTCAACGGATAAAAGGTACTCCGGGGATAACAGGCTGATACCGCCCAAGAGTTCATATCGACGGCGGTGTTTGGCACCTCGATGTCGGCTCATCACATCCTGGGGCTGAAGTCGGTCCCAAGGGTATGGCTGTTCGCCATTTAAAGTGGTACGCGAGCTGGGTTTAGAACGTCGTGAGACAGTTCGGTCCCTATCTGCCGTGGGCGTTGGAAGATTGAAGGGGGCTGCTCCTAGTACGAGAGGACCGGAGTGGACGAACCTCTGGTGTTCGGGTTGTGTCGCCAGACGCATTGCCCGGTAGCTAAGTTCGGAATCGATAACCGCTGAAAGCATCTAAGCGGGAAGCGAGCCCTGAGATGAGTCTTCCCTGACCCCTTGAGGGTCCTAAAGGGTTGTTCGAGACTAGAACGTTGATAGGCAGGGTGTGTAAGCGTTGTGAGGCGTTGAGCTAACCTGTACTAATTGCCCGTGAGGCTTAACCATACAACACCCAAAGGGTTTTGATGGACTCAAAGTAAGAACATTGAATGTGTAAGAACTACAGCTTTTCAAATTAAAGAATTTGCTTGGCGACCATAGCGATTTGGACCCACCTGATTCCATGCCGAACTCAGAAGTGAAACGAATTAGCGCCGATGGTAGTGTGGGGCTTCCCCATGTGAGAGTAGGACATCGCCAGGCTTTAAATTTAGACTTTAGGTCTAACCAGTGCGGAGCGGTAGTTCAGTTGGTTAGAATACCGGCCTGTCACGCCGGGGGTCGCGGGTTCGAGTCCCGTCCGCTCCGCCACTTATTTAGAGAGTCGTCTCATTAAATACGAACTACAGGGGTGTAGCTCCAATTGGCAGAGCAGCGGATTCCAAATCCGCGTGTTGGGAGTTCGAATCTCTCCACCCCTGCCATATTTAAGGCCTTAGTCGAGAGACTAAGGCCTTTTTACTTTGTACGCCATTTTATCGGTAGAGTGAGACCAGTTCACTGCAATGGATTCACTTTCCCCCAAGAACGAGCAAGTTAGGTACTAATTGGAATCACAATTAAGGCCTTAGTTTAAAGAAGAAGCTCCTACTTAATCCTCTGCGTATCAACCTTCCTTATCCCTATGCTGACGATCTAATTATTTTGACGACTTTGGCATCATTGTCTCTTTTGTTTTGCGGATGATGATTAGTCATGCTCAAAGGGAGCTAAGCATAAAGCAATCTAGAGGTAAGAGGTCTTTATGACTGACTTAAACATGGTTAAGAATAACGTTACTCGTAATCAATCAGGCCTATGATGTATTAAATGAAGTTGATCGAAGGGTGTTTCCGACGCTCTACAGGGTATAACGTGTGCTGAGATAGAGGCTGCTCTTTTATTAGCTTAATAAAAGTTATCTAAACAAAAAAAGCCCCGCTTATAAAAAAGCGGGGCTTTCTGATATTCAGCTGTGACGAAGCTTAATTATTTAAGCATTGCTTCATTTCCGTTTTCACGGATGTGTTTCAGCATGCTCTTCACGCCACGTGCACTTGAAGCTACAACGTTGCCTGATTTCATGTAGTCAGTACCGCCAGCGAAATCAGTGATGATAGCGCCTGCTTCACGAGCGATAAGCTCACCTGCAGCGATATCCCAAGGCTTAAGGCCAAGTTCGAAGAAACCGTCAACACGACCTGCAGCAACGTAACATAGGTCAAGCGCAGCAGAACCTGTACGACGGAAATCAGCGCAGTCTACGAATAGAGAAGACATAATCTTGAAGTAAGACTCAGAGTGTTGCTTCTGCTTGAATGGGAAACCTGTTGCTAGAACAGTACCTTGAAGGTCTTTCAGTTGCTTAACACGAATACGAGCATTGTTAAGTTGCGCACCAGCACCACGTTGTGCAGTGAATAGTTCATTTAACATTGGGTCGTATACACATGCTACTTCAGTTTTACCTTTGAAGCGTACAGCAATTGATACAGAGAAGTGAGGTAAACCTTTTACAAAGTTTGTAGTGCCATCCAGTGGGTCGATGATCCATTGTACGTCTTTGTCTTTACCTTCGATAACGCCATTTTCCTCAGCAACAATACAGTGCTCAGGGTAAGAAGCTTGAATAGTGTCGATGATGATCGTTTCAGCTTCTTTGTCTACGTTAGTAACAAAGTCGTTAATGCCTTTCTGAGTAGACTCGATCTTCTCAGCATTTTCTAAAGATTTCGCAATATGATTGCCAGCTTTTCGTGCAGCACGAATAGCGATATTAAGCATTGGATGCATACTAATTTCCCAACGGATGTTAAAGAACAGAAAAACGGGCGGCAGTATACCAGATAAATCGTTAAAAGGAAGTGGTTATTTTTTGCTCTCTTGGTTTTTATCGATCAAAGGGTCTGACCATTTTACTCAGGTATATGGTACTATCTTGCAGCTTTATTATTCGTCTTGGGATTTATCAATGCTTAACAACGTTAAAGTTGTCCTTGTAGGGACTTCGCACTCTGGAAATATTGGCTCTGCCGCTCGAGCAATGAAAGTGATGGGCTTGAGTAACCTAGTGCTAGTTGACCCTCAATGCAGTGTTGATGAACAGACTTTAGCTTTAGCTGCAGGGGCTGCTGATATTGCTGAGAATGCAACAGTTGTGGGTACTCTAACAGAAGCTGTTGCTGACTGTGCACTAGTTGTAGGTTCCAGTGCGCGTTCTCGTACACTTGAATGGCCCATGTTAGAACCACGTGAGTGTGGTAAAAAGTTCGTCGAGGAAGGTCAAGACTCGCCTGTGGCGTTAGTTTTTGGCCGTGAACGTACTGGCCTAACAAACGATGAATTACAAACCTGTCACTATCATGTTTGTATCCCAGCAAATCCAGAATACAGCTCGCTAAACTTAGCAATGGCTGTTCAGACTCTTAGTTACGAAGTGCGTATGGCATTTTTAGAGCGTGAGCAAAGTCAGTACGAGCCACAAGAGGTGGTGGAATACCCAAGACACAAAGAATTAGAAATGTTCTTCTCACACCTTGAAAAAGTGGCTAAAGATACCCAGTTTATCAGTGAAGATCAGCCTGGAAAGGTAATGAACAAGCTGCGTCGACTATTCAATCGTGCAAGACCAGAAGCGCAAGAACTTAATATTCTACGTGGTGTTCTTACTGCAATTGAAAAGCGTATTTCTTAGTAACATATAACCACGCGCTAAAAAAGGTTAAATACCTGACTAAATTAGTCAACTAAATACTTGACCAAAATAGTCAGGTATGAAAGAATTCATACCACATAAACGGTGTGGATATGGTGTTATATGAGACTTACATCTAAGGGAAGATACGCAGTGACAGCCATGTTAGATGTGGCTCTGCATTCGCAACAGAACCCAGTACCTTTGGCGGACATTTCTGAGCGTCAAGGGATCTCATTGTCTTACTTAGAGCAGCTTTTCTCTAAATTGCGTAAAGCTGGTCTAGTAGCGAGTGTACGTGGGCCTGGTGGTGGTTACCGACTAGGTGAAGACGCATACTCAATTGCAATCGGAACAGTGATTGCGGCAGTAGACGAATCGGTTGATGCAACAAAGTGTAATGGTAAGGGAGACTGCCAAGGTGGTTCTCGCTGTTTAACCCATACACTATGGCGTGACTTAAGCTCGCGCATTAGTGACTTCTTGAATAACATCACTCTAGGTGAGCTGATGAAAGACAACGAAGTTTTAGAAATTTCAGATCGACAAGATATTGGTCTTGCCGTGAATCATGGGCTAGCAAATAAAAATACAAACACCGCGCCCATCGGTGTAAACGTCCGCAATTAAGCGGCTGCCTGTTACATTGGAGTAGAGAATGAAACTGCCTATTTATCTAGATTATTCAGCGACCTGTCCTGTTGATCCTCGTGTAGCTGAAAAAATGGTTCAGTACATGACTATGGATGGTACGTTTGGCAACCCAGCATCACGTTCACACCGTTACGGCTGGCAGGCAGAAGAAGCAGTAGATACTGCCCGTGAGCAAATTGCGGACCTATTGAATGCAGACCCACGTGAGATCGTATTCACTTCTGGTGCGACAGAATCAGATAACCTTGCAATTAAAGGTGCAGCTCACTTTTACTCGAAAAAAGGTAAGCATGTAATTACTTGCAAAACAGAACATAAAGCAGTTCTAGATCCTTGCCGTCAGCTAGAGCGTGAAGGCTTCGAAGTAACATACCTTGAGCCTGAATCAAACGGTCTTATCGATCTTAAAAAGCTAGAAGCAGCAATGCGTGAAGATACTGTGCTTGTTTCTATCATGCATGTGAATAACGAAATTGGCGTTATTCAAGATATCTCTTCTATCGGCGAATTATGTCGTGAGCGTAAGATCGTATTCCATGTAGATGCTGCACAATCAGCAGGTAAACTGCCTATTGATGTAAAAGAGATGAAAGTTGACCTTATCTCTATGTCTGCACACAAGATCTACGGCCCTAAAGGTATCGGTGCTCTGTATGTTCGTCGTAAGCCGCGTATTCGCTTAGAAGCGCAAATGCACGGTGGTGGTCATGAGCGTGGTTTCCGTTCAGGCACTCTACCTACACACCAAATTGTTGGTATGGGTGAAGCGTTCCGTATCGCTAAAGAAGATATGCAGAAAGACTATGATCACGCAATGGCGCTACGCAACCGTCTACTTGAAGGCGTTATCGACCTTGAAGCAGTAACGGTTAACGGTGACTTAGAGCAGCGTGTACCACATAACCTAAACGTAAGTTTTGCTTTCGTTGAAGGTGAGTCACTGCTTATGTCATTAAAAGACCTAGCAGTATCGTCTGGTAGTGCATGTACTTCAGCAAGCCTAGAACCATCATACGTTCTACGTGCACTTGGTCTAAACGATGAATTAGCACACAGCTCTGTTCGCTTCTCATTTGGTCGTTTCACTTCAGAAGAAGAGATCGACTACGCAATTGAACAAATTCGTACTGCAGTAACTAAACTGCGCGACATGTCTCCTCTATGGGATATGTACAAGGAAGGAATCGACCTAGATACCGTTGAGTGGGCTCACCACTAATCGATAGGTTATTCCCAGGAATTTAATAGAGGATTCGAGGTAAAACATCATGGCATATAGCGAAAAAGTAATTGATCACTACGAGAACCCACGCAACGTAGGTTCATTTGATAAAGAAGACCCGGCAGTAGGTAGCGGCATGGTTGGCGCACCTGCGTGTGGTGATGTTATGAAGCTGCAAATCAAGGTAACACCAGAAGGTATTATCGAAGATGCGAAGTTCAAAACATACGGTTGTGGTAGTGCAATCGCTTCAAGCTCTCTTGTCACTGAATGGGTGAAAGGTAAGAGCATTGATGAAGCAGCAGCGATTAAAAATGCAGAGATTGCAGAAGAACTAGAACTTCCACCAGTGAAAGTTCACTGTTCAATTCTTGCAGAAGACGCGATCAAAGCAGCAGTTGCTGATTACAAGAAAAAACATCAAGATTAAGTATATAATGGGAGGCTAGTTCTCCCATTTCATTCGCAATATAGACAAACTAAGGTGCAGTATGGCCATTACAATGACAGAAACCGCGGCAAGTCGCGTTAGAACATTCCTAGACAATCGAGGCAAAGGCATCGGTTTACGTTTAGGTGTGAAAACGACAGGTTGTTCGGGAATGGCTTATGTACTTGAGTTTGTTGATGAGCTAAACGAAGAGGACTCTGTATTTGAGCACGAAGGCGTGAAAGTGATCATTGATCAAAAGAGCCTAGTGTACTTGGATGGTACAGAGTTGGACTACGTTAAAGAAGGCTTGAATGAAGGGTTCGAATTTAATAACCCGAATGCGAAAAGCGAATGTGGTTGTGGTGAAAGCTTCAACGTTTAATTGATAGCGCCTGCGAGTGAATCACTTGCAGGTTTATTACCAAGGACCGAATTCTCAATGAATTACTTCGAATTGTTTGGGCTACCAAGTCAGTTTAATCTGGATGGTAGCCTTCTTTCTTCACAGTTCCGTGAACTTCAAAAACAGTTTCACCCTGACAACTTTGCGACTGCGTCAGAACGCGATCGATTACTGGCTGTACAAAAGGCCGCAGAGATCAATGACGCTCACCAGGTTTTGAAAAATCCTATCTCGCGTGCAGAGTACATCTTAGCTCAAAATGGCGTTGAGATTCGTGGCGAGCAGCAAACGATGCAAGACCCAATGTTCCTTATGGAGCAAATGGAACTGCGTGAAGAACTGGAAGATATTTCATCTAGCTCAGACCCTGAAGATGCTTTGTTCGATTTTGACAGCAAAGTGAGCAAGATGTTTAAACAACAGCTAGCGGCAACAGAGCAAGAGCTCAATGAATCAGATTGGCAACAAGCAGCTGATCGCGTCCGTAAGCTAAAGTTTATCGCCAAATTAAAAAATGAAATTGAACTAGTGGAAGATAAGCTCCTCGGCTAGTGTACACAAGGACCACCCATGGCATTACTTCAAATTGCGGAACCGGGCCAAAGCTCGGCACCTCATGAGCACAAACTTGCTGCTGGTATTGATTTAGGTACGACCAACTCTTTGGTTGCTTCAGTACGAAGTGGAGATGCGGCGACGTTAACTGATGAGAAAGGCATAAGCATCTTACCGTCAGTGGTTAACTATTCAGGTGAACTACCTGTTGTAGGCTATGACGCTAAAGCGCAAGCAGAAACCGACCCTGCTAATACTATCATTTCGGTTAAGCGCCTATTGGGCCGATCTCTTGCCGATATACAACAACGTTATCCAAACCTGCCGTACCAATTTAAGGCGAGTGACAATGGATTACCTGTTTTAGAAACGGCAAGTGGTGACAAAAACCCGATTGAAGTGTCTGCTGAAATTCTTAGAAAGCTAGGTCAACGTGCGGAACAAACACTTGGTGGTGAGTTATCTGGTGTTGTGATCACTGTACCGGCTTATTTCGATGATGCTCAGCGTGCTGGAACAAAAGATGCTGCGAAGCTTGCGGGTCTGCATGTTCTTCGTCTATTGAATGAACCAACAGCTGCAGCGATTGCCTACGGCCTTGATTCTGGCCAAGAGGGTGTGATTGCGGTTTACGACCTTGGTGGTGGTACATTTGATATCTCTATTCTGCGCTTATCAAAAGGCGTTTTTGAAGTTCTAGCAACGGGTGGTGACTCTGCGTTAGGCGGCGATGATTTTGATCACTTGTTAGCTGACTACATCGTCGAAAAAGCGGGTATCACGCAATCACTAACTGCAGAACAAACTCGTATATTGTTGAATGTCGCAACAGAGACAAAAATTGCATTTTCTGAGCAAGACAATGTTTCCGTCGATGTATTGGGTTGGCAAGGCACTATCTCACGTGAAGAATTTGAAGATCTAATTAAACCATTAGTGAAAAAAACACTGATGTCCTGCCGTCGAGCACTTAAAGATGCAGATGTTGACGCAGAAGAAGTGCTTGAAGTTGTCATGGTTGGTGGTTCTACACGAACATTATTGGTTCGTGAAATGGTTGGAGATTTCTTTGGTCGTCAACCATTAACCACGATCAACCCAGATGAAGTAGTGGCGATTGGCGCGGGCATTCAAGCAGATATCCTAGCGGGCAACAAACCAGATTCTGAAATGCTACTTCTTGATGTTATTCCACTATCGCTTGGCATTGAGACCATGGGTGGATTGGTTGAGAAAATCGTCCCACGAAATACCACTATTCCTGTTGCGCGAGCTCAAGAGTTTACAACTTTCAAAGATGGTCAGACTGCAATGAGTGTTCATATCGTTCAGGGTGAGCGAGAAATGGTTGACGATTGCCGCTCTCTAGCTCGCTTTTCACTCAAAGGTATTCCACCAATGGCTGCGGGCGCCGCTCATATTCGAGTGACTTACCAAGTTGATGCAGATGGCTTGTTATCGGTAACTGCAATGGAGAAGAGCACGGGTATTCAATCTGAAATCCAAGTTAAGCCTTCTTATGGTTTAAGTGATGATGAAGTTGCGAATATGCTGCGTGATTCGATGACTTATGCGAAAGATGACATGTTGGCGCGCGCGTTGGCAGAGCAGCGAGTTGAAGCCGACCGAGTTATTGAAGGTTTGATTGCTGCAATGCAAGCGGATGGTGACGAGCTGTTGTCAGAGGCCGAGCGCCAAGATCTTATTAAAGCAATCGAAGCACTTATTGAGCTACGTAATGCCGATGACGCAGATGCAATAGAACAAGGTATCAAAGATACTGATAAGGCGAGTCAGGATTTTGCTTCTCGCCGTATGGATAAATCGATTCGAGCTGCACTGTCAGGTCAATCAGTAAATGATATTTAAGAGATAGAGTTATGCCTAAGATTATTGTTTTACCACATGAAGATTTATGCCCAGAGGGTGCTGTACTAGAAGCTAACTCAGGTGAGACAGTTCTAGATGTTGCACTTAAAAATGGTATCGGCATTGAGCATGCATGTGAAAAATCATGTGCATGTACAACTTGTCATGTAGTGATTCGTGAAGGTTTTGACTCTTTGGATGAGAGTGATGAGCTTGAAGATGACATGCTAGATAAAGCATGGGGTCTTGAGCCTGAATCTCGACTAGGTTGTCAGGCTAAAGTTGCTGACGAGGACCTTGTTGTAGAAATTCCGAAGTACACGCTGAACCACGCTTCAGAAGATCATTAATCTTTATCTCTAATTCTTAGTTAATGACTACCGCAGAGTAGAAAGGAAGGTAAGCAATGAAATGGACAGACTCGCGTGATATTGCGATTGAGCTATGCGATAAGTTTCCAGAGATTGATCCTAAAACAGTACGTTTTACCGATCTGCATCAATGGATTACAGAGTTAGAAGAATTTGATGATGAGCCAAACCGCTCAAATGAGAAAATTTTGGAAGCTGTGATCCTATGTTGGATGGATGAAATGGATTAACCCTAGCGGGGAAACCTCTCTCAGTTAACAAAATTTACTAAAAAAAACGGACCTTATGGTCCGTTTTTTTATCAATTTAACATTAAAGTGTTAACATCCAGAGGTGAATAGAAAAAGGCGTAGGCAACGCCAGTACAGACAAGGAGAAACCATGTCTACACAGATGTCAGTATTTCTAAGCAAAGACGCTGCAGCACCACATTGGGGCGAGAAGGCGATTCTTTCATTTTCAGAGCAAGGTGCAGTCGTTCATATAGGTGAAGGTCATGACCTTGGTGCTATCCAACGCGCAGCACGTAAGCTTGATAGTCAAGGCATTGCGTCAGTTTCCTTAGAAGGAAATGGATGGGATCTGGAAAGTGTATGGTCTTTTCATCAAGGTTACCGTGGGCCGAAAAAAGCGAATCAGCTAATTTGGCAAGAACTTGAGGAAAGCGATCAAGCAGAGCTAGAGGCTCGCATTAAAGCGACTGACTTTACTCGCGATATCATTAACAAACCTGCTGAAGAAGTTGCACCGCGTCAACTTGCTACAATGGCGGCTGAATTCATCAAGTCAGTGGCACCAGAAGGTACGGTTAAAGCTCGCATTGTTAAAGACAAAGACTTGTTAGCTGAAGGTTGGCAAGGTATCTATGCTGTAGGGCGTGGTTCAGAGCGTACTTCAGCAATGCTGCAGCTTGATTTCAACCCAACTGGGGATGAAAACGCGCCGGTATTTGCTTGCCTTGTTGGTAAAGGTATTACGTTTGATTCTGGTGGTTACAGTATTAAACCATCTGGTTTTATGACAGCGATGAAAGCTGACATGGGTGGTTCAGGTACTATTACTGGTGGCCTTGGACTTGCTATCATGCGTGGTCTAAACAAGCGCGTTAAGTTAATTCTATGCTGTGCTGAGAACATGATTTCTGGTCGTGCGCTGAAACTTGGTGACATCATTACCTACAAAAATGGCAAAACAGTAGAAATCATGAATACAGACGCGGAAGGGCGTTTGGTTTTGGCTGATGGTCTAATGTATGCGAGTGAGCAAAACCCAGAGCTTATTATCGACTGCGCGACATTAACGGGTGCGGCAAAGAATGCTCTTGGTAACGATTACCACGCTTTAATGAGTTTTGATGACGAGCTTTCTCATCAAGCACTGACTGTTGCTCGAGAAGAAAAAGAAGGGCTATGGCCACTTCCTCTAGCGGATTTCCACCGTGGCATGTTACCTTCAAACTTTGCTGATTTATCAAACATCAGTAGTGGTGATTACTCTCCTGGTGCAAGTACTGCAGCGGCTTTCCTTTCTTACTTTGTTGAAGATTACAAGAAGGGCTGGCTACATTTTGATTGTGCTGCAACATATCGCAAATCAGCGACGGATAAATGGGCTGCGGGCGCAACAGGTGTTGGTGTGCGCAGTTTAGCTGGACTGATTCTTCAGCAAGCGAATAAATAGCAATAAGAGGCCGAAGAGCCTCTTCTATTAAAACAAAGATAAATGAAAGGATACCCTATGACTCTAGAAAGAACTTTTTCTATTGTTAAGCCCGATGCAGTAGAGCGTAATTTAATCGGTGAAATTTACCATCGTATCGAAAAAGCGGGTTTACAAATCATTGCTGCGAAGATGGTTCGACTGACTGAAGAGCAGGCGAGCGGCTTTTATGCTGAGCATGAAGGCAAACCATTCTTCCCTGCTTTAAAAGAATTCATGACATCTGGTCCGATTATGGTTCAGGTGCTTGAAGGTGAAAACGCTATCGCACGTTACCGTGAACTGATGGGTAAAACGAACCCTGAAGAAGCAGCTTGTGGCACTATTCGTGCTGATTACGCAGTGAGCATGCGCTATAATTCAGTTCACGGTTCAGACAGTCCGGAATCAGCAGCTCGTGAAATCGAGTTCTTCTTCCCAGAGTCGGAAATTTGCCCACGTTAAACAGTAGGCATTAGACACAATATCAGTGCTGCTTATCTGGTGTAAGCAGCATTTTTATTCTTAAAAAACACAATCTCCTAAGGTTAATTTGCCGCAAGTCGGTGAAATTAGCGCTAGTATTGGTGAGAAAAGTTTTTTTTACATACAGCGTTGGCAAGGGTATCAGTCTTGACAGATTGTGATATACTCTGCGCGCAATTTATACCTTATAAACAGAGTAAGACAATGGCAGATTTATCAAAGTACAGAAACATTGGTATTTTCGCGCACGTTGATGCGGGTAAAACTACCACCACTGAGCGTATTCTTAAGCTTACTGGTAAAATCCACAAAACTGGTGAAGTACACGACGGTGAGTCTACAACTGACTTCATGGAACAGGAAGCTGAGCGCGGTATTACAATCCAGTCAGCTGCGGTAACTTGTGAGTGGAATGGCCACCGCCTAAACGTTATCGATACTCCGGGACACGTTGACTTCACAGTTGAAGTATACCGTTCACTTAAAGTACTTGACGGTGGTATCGGTGTATTCTGTGGTTCTGGTGGTGTTGAGCCTCAGTCAGAAACAAACTGGCGTTACGCGAACGATTCAGAAGTTGCTCGTCTGATCTTCGTAAACAAACTAGACCGTATGGGTGCAGACTTCTTCAACGTTGTTGATCAAGTGAAGAACGTTCTTGGCGCAAACCCACTAGTAATGACTCTGCCAATCGGTCGTGAAGACGATTTCGTTGGTGTTGTTGACGTACTAAACCGTAAAGCTTACGTTTGGGACGACACAGGTCTACCAGAAAACTACGAAATTCAAGATGTTCCTGCGGACATGATTGATGACCTAGAACAGTACCGTGAAGAGCTAGTTGAAACTGCTGTAGAGCAAGACGACGACCTAATGGAAGCGTACATGGAAGGTGAAGAGCCTTCTATCGAAGACCTTAAGCGTTGTATCCGTAAAGGTACTCGTGACCTAGCGTTCTTCCCAACGTTCTGTGGTTCTGCATTCAAAAACAAAGGTATGCAACTTATCCTTGACGCTGTTGTAGATTACCTACCAGCTCCAGCAGAAGTTGATCCTCAGCCTCTAACAGATCCAGAAACTGGTGAGCCAACTGGCGAAGTAGCTACTGTATCTGCAGATGAGCCACTAAAAGCGCTAGCATTCAAGATCATGGATGACCGTTTTGGTGCACTAACATTCGTACGTATCTACTCTGGCCGTCTGAAGAAGGGTGACACTATCCTTAACTCAGCAACTGGTAAGACTGAGCGTATCGGTCGTATGTGTGAGATGCAAGCTGATGAACGTAACGAACTTACTGAAGCGCAAGCTGGTGACATCATCGCTATCGTTGGTATGAAGAACGTTCAAACTGGTCACACTCTATGTGATCCTAAGCACGAATGTACTCTTGAAGCTATGATCTTCCCAGAACCAGTAATCTCTATCGCTGTAACGCCAAAAGATAAAGGCGGTTCAGAGAAGATGGGTATCGCTATCGGTAAGATGGTTGCAGAAGATCCATCATTCCAGGTTGAGACTGACGAAGAGTCTGGCGAAACTATCCTGAAAGGTATGGGTGAACTTCACCTAGACATCAAGGTAGACATCCTTAAGCGTACTTACGGCGTTGAGCTAGAAGTAGGTGCTCCACAGGTAGCTTACCGTGAAACTATCACTCAAGCAGTTGAAGATAGCTACACGCACAAGAAGCAGTCTGGTGGTTCAGGTCAGTTCGGTAAGATCGACTACCGTATCCGCCCAGGTGAGCCAAACTCAGGCTTCACGTTCTCTTCAACAGTTGTTGGTGGTAACGTACCTAAAGAATTCTGGCCTGCAGTAGAGAAAGGTTTCGCATCTATGATGGAAACTGGTGTTCTAGCTGGCTTCCCAACTCTAGACGTAGAAGTTGAACTATTCGACGGTGGTTTCCACGCAGTTGACTCTTCAGCTATCGCTTACGAAATCGCTGCTAAAGGCGCATTCCGTCAGTCTATGCCTAAAGCTGGTGCGCAACTTCTTGAGCCAATCATGAACGTTGACGTATTCACTCCAGAAGACAACGTTGGTGACGTTATCGGTGACCTTAACCGTCGTCGTGGTATGATCAAAGACCAACAAGCTGGTACTACTGGCGTTCGTATTAAAGCAGACGTTCCTCTATCAGAAATGTTTGGTTACATCGGTCACCTACGTACTATCACTTCTGGTCGTGGTCAGTTCTCTATGGAGTTCGGTCAATACGCACCATGTCCAGCAAACGTTGCTGAGCAAGTAATCGCAGAAGTTAAAGAGCGTAACGAGAAGAAGTAATTCTTTAAGTTAGCTAGATAGCTTATAAAGCCCCTGAAGTGAGAGCTTCAGGGGCTTTTTGTATGTGTAGAATATCTTGCGGTTAAATGTAAGAGGTGAGCGCTTAGTTCTGAGGGTCAATTTCCTCATGAAGCCACGCAGCAAAGGCTTGAATACGATTGCTACGAGGTGATTCGTCATCATAGAACAAATTGAATTGAATACCTGGTGTCATTCCGATATCAAATGGCTTAATGAGCAAGCCTCTTTCAATATAATCACTTGCTAGGGAGTCGGATGCTAAACACGCACCATGCCCTGCCATCACAGCATTCATCGCGTGATCAAAAGTACTGACATCCATCCATTGTACAGACTCTTTATCCATTTTGACCCCTGCTTGAGCAAACCATGTTTGCCAAGGGTAACCACCAGATTCATAGTGAATAAGCCAAGTATTGAGTAGTTGCTCTGGGCTAGAAAGCTCAATCGCTTTGGTAAGGTTAGGCGAACAAAAAGGGTAAATGGTCTCTTCGAAAAGGAACTCTTTATGCAGTTTTTGAGCGCAGTTTTCATCGAGTTCTTCACCTTGCCAAATCGCAAGATCGGCATCACCTTGCTTAAGCTTTGGTGCGTCGCAGCTGGTGATGATACGAATAGGAATATTTGGGTACTGAACGGAAAACTTCCAGAGTCTAGGAAGTAGCCAGCGAGATGCGAAAGAGGGAGTTGAACTGACACACAGCAGTCCATCCAATGGCTCGCTTTGAATTTGGTTCAGACCAGACACAATGCTTTCTAAACCTTGTGAAACATATTTATAGAGCGTCTTGCCTTGCTCAGTGAGGCGCATTTCTCGTCCATCTCGAACAAATAGTTTGCAACCCAAGCCATCTTCAAGTTGACGTATTTTTTGACTGA
Source organism: Vibrio sp. TBV020 (assembly GCF_046056895.1). Taxonomy (NCBI): domain Bacteria; kingdom Pseudomonadati; phylum Pseudomonadota; class Gammaproteobacteria; order Vibrionales; family Vibrionaceae; genus Vibrio; species Vibrio sp. TBV020. The sequence continues at coordinate 798,555 of NZ_JBEEAQ010000003.1, forward strand.
CAGCTGCTTGGCTTATAAACAGCTCTTCAGCTGCACGGCTATAGCTATTTAGTCTTGCTGCGACTTCGAAGTAGCGTAATCCAGGTAGGTGATGAAGTCTTGCATCCATGAGTGACTCTCGCCTTATTGAGTATTTAGAAATGAACCTAATTATCAATACTACCGTTATTACTCTTCAATTACCTCTTTCGCCAGTACGTATTAATCTGAATCAGTAAAAAGTCGTAGTAGTAAGTATTGTTAGGTTTATTTGTTTCTTAGAAGAAAAGTCAAAATCATAAACAAATCAAACAGCTTTGTACCATACTAAAATTCTATAACGAGATTAATTCATGGATGAATTTAGGTGATAGGACAGAGAACTGATAGCGTTGTGTTCATTTGGTTTGTTGCTTTCTGCCTCGCAACGACATTTAGTGCAATGCAAGCGTTCAACCATTGGGATTCACTAACGACTTTTGAGTTGTCGGATAATGATGACTATATGCGTTATAACCAATTTACCTCTTGGATTGAGGACGGAAACTGGTACTTGAAGCCAATCGAAGCCTTTAATCCAGAAGATGGCCTCATCATGCACTGGTTAAGAGTGCCAGATATTCCGTTGGCGCTTTGTTATTTGATGACTCACAGCTATTTTAGCAGCACTGTAGCAGCTGCTCTGACAATGACCATAGTTCCAGCATTGTACTTAGTCGGAGTCGTTGCTGCAGTTGGTTTTATGACGAAAAGGCTGTCAGGTGATGATGCCTCAAAGATAGCTATGGTTATGGTTTTGCTTTCACCTATTGTGAGCAAATTCCTTCCTGGTGCGATAGACCATCACAACATACAGCTTTGTCTATTGGCATGGATAGTCGCTCTTGTACCAATCAATCGAGAAGATAGTCGTCAATATCTAAAGGCCACTGTTCAAGGTGGGTTGATTGCGCTTTCATTTTGGGTTGGTATGGAAAATCTCCCTATAGTGGCGATTATTTTAGGGATCATGGTTTTACAAGGTTATTTCATTCACCTGCATACACTGAAATATACGGCGATAACTTGTCTCAGCTCATCCATTTTTGTGGCTGTTTTTATCGTTTTAAATAGGCCTCTAAACGAATATTTGGAGGTTCACTATGACTCTATTTCTATTGTGTATCTGTGTGTTTTAGTGTCTGGGTATGCTTTTTGTTTTGCATCGTTAAGATTCTTTGAAAGAGGGGACTACCGTAAGCGTAACAAAATCATACGCTTGATTGCATTATCGGTTGTTTTCCTTCCTGTTCTAATCGCGTTTCCATTTTTGGTTAAAGGTGTCTTTCATAGTTATCCAGAAGTCTTAAAGCTCTATTGGCTGAATCATGTTACAGAAGCTAAGCCCATGCTGGACTATATACACGAGTATGGATTCTTTTCAGAAAGAAACTTATTGCTATTTATGCTCCCTGCTTTGGTTGCTCCATACTTTCTCAAGGGAGGCTTAAAGTTAGCAATTCTCTATTCAGCTCTCTTTCTCAGCTTAGTTATGCCACTCTTTTGGCAATCTAGAATGGTATTTGCCTCATTTATATTCTCTATACCTATTCAATCCGCGCTCTGTGTCTATTTTATGGGGCGTTTTCCCAATCAATTGCTAAGAATCGTGTTTATGGTGGGATTTATGCCTTGGTTTATGGCTCTGGTTCTTTTCAAAGTTTTACCATTTTCAGCAGAGAGTCGGAGTGAAGAAAAAGGGAAAGTAAGCATGTTATCTAAAGTTGATGTGCTCATTGACGGCAAGATTCAGGATGCGCTCATACTCGCTCCGATACCTTATGGTGCTCCCGCACTTGTACTGACGCAAAACAAGATAATATCCGCGCCGTATCATAGAAATATAAATGGGAACACATTCGTCATCGAGGTCTTATCTTCGAACGATATGTCTTATGTAAAGTCACAGTTAAGAAGCAGAAGCGTTGATTTTGTTATGTTTGGTGAAGATGGTGCGAGTTTGGCTATTTCAAGAAACAGCAATCGTGATGGTTTTATTAATCGCTTGAGAAGCGACAATCCACCCGAATGGATGACTTTGGTTAATACCAATGAACACGGCATTAAGCTGTATAAAGTGGACAAGGAGAACATATGAGTAACAAACCAGATATTGCTATATTGCTTCCTTGCTATAACGAAGAAGGCGCTATTGGGGAAACTGTTCTCGCGTTCAGTCAGGCCTTACCTGATGCAACTGTTTATGTTTATGACAACAACTCAACTGACGGCACAGTTAGTGAAGCGATAAATTCAGGAGCTAAGGTATACAAAGAGGAGCGGCAGGGTAAAGGTAAGGTTGTACGAAGAATGTTCTCTGATATTGACGCTGATATTTACCTTATGGCAGATGGTGATAATACTTATGACGCAGGAGTTGCCGCTTCTTTAATTCAGGACTTAATCGATAATAATCTCGATATGGTCATTGGTACTCGTACTACCTCATCCGACGCTTATCCCAAAGGGCATATTCTCGGAAATAAACTGTTCACTAAACTGATTAGCGTCTTTTTCGGAACTAAGCTGAATGATGTGTTTTCGGGCTATCGAGTGATGAGTAAGCGATTCGTAAAAACAGTGCCAATATTTAGCCACGGATTTGAAATTGAAACGGAGTTAACTGTGCATGCGTTGCACCATAGCATGTCGATTAAAGAGGTACCGACTCGTTATAAAAGCAGACCGGAAGGGACGGCGAGTAAACTAAGAACATTTAGTGACGGGGCAAAAATACTTTACTTCATCCTTTTTTTACTGAGGGATGTAAAACCGCTTCAGTTCTTCTCTACGATTTCAGGTCTGTTTATGTTGGTTTGTTTGGTCTTAGGATTGCCTGTAGTGGTTGAGTTTTGGAACACCGGCCTTGTAGAGCGCTTACCTACCGCAGTCTTATCTAGCGCCCTTGGAGTTATAGCGATATCGTGCTTATTCTCAGGTTTCATTCTCGATAACATTAGCCGACTTCGAGTTGAAGCTAAAATTTTGCACTATCTGAGCTACGACTCCTTAAAAGGCAATAGTGTCGACTACCCTCGAGATAAATAGGTAAACAAAAAGGAGAGCTGAGCTCTCCTTTATTTATGATTATGTAGTTTGGTAGAAATTTACTCCTCCCAAACTACCATCTGTCCTTTAGGCCAGTTATGTCCTACATCATGATATTTTTGCTCTAGAACATGACGTTTGATCTTGAGAGTAGGAGTGAGGATTCCGTTTTCAATGCTCCAAGGATCTTTAATCATTAATACCCCTTTGATCTGCTCATGAGACTCGAGCTCTGCGTTCATACGAGCAATCACTTTTTCTGTGGTTCTTTCGTATCTCTTACGATCAAAGTTAGGGAAGTCGTGAGGAACGACAAGCAAAATTGGTGCAGGAAGCCCTAGACCAATCAGACACATCATCTCGACGCGGCTATACTCAAACAGCTTTTTCTCGATCGGTACAGGAGCAACAAATTTACCTTTGGCTGTTTTGAAGGTGTCTTTTTTACGGCCTTGAATCGTAAGATAGCCCTCACTATCAATAAACCCGATATCACCAGTATGCAGCCAACCCTCAGAGTCAAAGGACTCTTGAGTCGCTATGTCATTCTTGTAGTACCCAGAGAATAAGCCTTGTCCACGCACCATGATCTCGTCATCATCGGCAATCTTAAGCTCAATACCTGGGCCAGCATTACCAACGCTACCGATCTTATCCGCTCTGAATGGGTAATTGAGTGTGCTGTAGGCAAAAGACTCTGTCATGCCCCAGGCTTCGGTAATATTTAACCCAACACTGTGGTACCAATCCAATAGAGCAGGGGAAACAGGGGCAGAGCCACAACCTAATACGCGAGCTTGATCGAGGCCAAGGCCATCTGCCAGTTTCTTTTTAATTAAAGAATTCACGAATGGAATCTTAAGTAAAATGTTCAGTTTTTTCTGAGGCAGTTTGTCTTGAATACGCTGCTGGAAGAGAGTCCACAAGCGAGGCACTGAAATAAACAGTGTTGGTCTTTGCATTTTCACATCTTCAATGAAGGTATCCAAAGACTCAGGGAATGCGGTTTGGACGCCACCCATAATTGAAGAGCCAAAGATGTATACACGTTCGGTGATGTGCGCAAGAGGTAAGTAAGAAAACAGGCGGTCGTTTTCTTGGATGCCGATATGGTTGATTAGTTGCTGTACTGACCAGCTAAATGCTCCATAAGTAAGCATTGCGCCTTTCGGAAGCCCAGAGGTACCAGACGTATAGACTAAGGACATCAACTTATCATCATAATGCTCAGGGCGATAAGAACTTGGCTCGTGGTTATCCAGTAACTGCTTGAATTGATATTGACAGTCAGGTGCCGAATCATACGGCAACGAGATAGTAATGAGGTCGGGTTTACTTTCAATGACTTGCTGAGTGGCAGCAGGATCATCAAGCTTACCACCGATTAACACCTTACTTTCGCTGTGCGTTAAGCAGTATTCAATGGTATCGGCCCCTGCTGTAGGGAAGATAGGGACGCTGACGAAATCCCCTAACATCATTGCAAGATCACAGATAAACCATTCGGCACAGTTTTTTGAAACAAGTGCGACTTTATCACGAGGCTGTACACCAAGCTCATTGAGTGCACTGACAAGTTTTAATGCTTGTTCGGCAACCTCGCTATAGGTGTATTCAACAAACTTTCGATTGATAATTTGTTTGAGATAGATGTCATTTGGGCGTTCCGCTGCCCATTTTAAGATCATCTCATTTGGTGGTGGGAGAGCACAGGTTGGTTTGCTCAACTCGTTAGGCTGAATCATTCTCTAACTCCGTGTTATTGGCAAAAATTATGATTATTTTATTGTTAATAGAATGTTAACTTTAGCATGTAAATCAAACTGTAGGGAAGCAATTGTGGTGAGTTTCGAGTTATCTTGTGACTGCCATGCTGTTAGTGAAGTTGGCGATACACGGCTGGTGTTATCCCTGTTTTCTTTTTGAAGATGCGAGAAAAGTAGGAGACATCGTTATAACCGCATTGAAAAGCAATAAAAGAAATCTTCTCTTTGCGATAGTTGGTCAATAGCTGTTTGGCGAGGTTAATTCTTTTTAGTGTGAGGTAATCACGGAAACTTACCCCAATTGTTTTATGAAAAAACTTAGAGAAGTAGGTTACAGAGTAGTGGCAGTATTCAGCTACATCTTCTTCACGAATGGTGCGTGAAAGGTTCTTTTCGATATACCTCAACATCTCAACGAGGTCTTTACTAATATGCTTTTGGTTATGTTGGTTAGTGAGTTTGTTGATATCAAGGATCTCTTGGTGCTGAGTAAATTGATAGTAGATTTGTTTGTTGAGCTCAGCTGACCATGTCCGTGCGTCATCGTCATTAATACTAAATGTTGAAAATACAACATCTAGACTTTCAAACTCATTGGGAAGCTCCTGCTTATGGATGACGATAATATGCTTATCAAGGTTTTGACAAAGCTTTGTAGCGGTGAGGAATAGAGAAGTAAACTGTTCTTCATAAAAGAAGAAACAAAAATGGATATCGGGCTCACTCAGCACAGAAACATCATGCCCATAATCCAAGATATGAAAATAACGTTCCATGTCTCTCACAATATCTTTGGAAACATAAGTGACCGATTGACCTATCCAATAGCCTTTGTGTAATACATCCACTGTTTAGTACCCTTCATTCTCTTTGTAATTGATACGAGTAAGGTATTAAGGATCAGCTTAGTACGACTTCCTTTTAATGACCATCTTCATTATTGAGTGAATGTTTAGTTTTATGTTGTTTTTTTGTTGTGCAGTATCACATTTTTGTTCGCGGTGTATTTTGTCAAGTTTCAAAACTGAGACTAACTTAAGTTGGTTTGTTTGTTATAAGAGTTTATTTAATTTCTAGTTTTAATAAACTGATTTTTATGAATTAATTCATGTCTGACTTTTATTATATTAAACTTAAATTAACAGATTTTGACAAACTACTGAGGTTTAATGCTGAATTGCGCTGAGTTTTATGGCAAAAAAGTGCTAAATGTCGTCATAATAATCCTAACATGTCTTTTATAAATGACTCTAAATTATCAATAAGCGTTACAGCTTGCTGAACTTTGGAAGGAGACATATATGAGCATGCTAATTAAAAACATTAAAGCCTTTATGAAGGATGAAGAAGGGCTAACAGTTGTCGAATATGTTGTTGGTGCAGGTTTACTTGTAGCCGGACTTGCTGGGATTTTCGGAACCTTTTCCAATACATTAACTGATGAACTGTCTAATGTTTTCAACACTTAACACAAAGTTAGAAAGATAATTTTAAATTCACAAGCCCATGAAATAACTTCATGGGCTTGAGCTATTTAGGAGTACACTATGAACGCTGTATACAGTTTCTTGCAAGATGAAGAAGGCCTTACTGTCGTAGAGTATGTGGTGGGAGCTGGATTAATAGTGGTTGGTTTCGCAGGGCTATTTATTGCATTTAGAGGCATACTAACTAATGAATTTGCAACTATATTTAATTAAGGATGAATAATTAGTGTATGCAAGGACGGCTAAATGGATATTATTATATGGATGGTACTATTTGCTGTAGCCGTTTCAGATGCTAAAGAACATAAAATTCCCAACTACCTATTAATGGTTATATTTGCATTGGTCTGTGCAGATATAATTCTAATCGATAAAAACTTTTCCCTTCTTTTTTATTCACTTACTACTGGTATTACTTGCTTTATTGTTGCATTACTTCTTTACTTTTTAAAAGTCATGGCACCTGGGGACGTTAAACTTTTGGGGGTAGTCGGCTTTTGGGTAGGGAGTGAACATATACTTGGCTCTGTCTACTGGATTGCTATATCGAGTGTAATTGTTGGTCTTTTCTATGCGGTACTAAGGCTAGCGGACTCTCCGGAACAACTTAGGACCAAACTAAATAAGTACTCAATGCTAGCTCAGTTTGGTACGAGTGGCACTAAAGTATTACAAGCGCCCAAAAAAATGGAAGAACATTACCGAATGCCTTTTGCTCCAGTGGTTGTCATCGGTTTAGCTCTCTATTTTTATTTTCTGAATTAATGACAAGGAGTCAATATGGTTCAGGCAAATTCTGCGGTTCGACATAGAACTGAGCTGACGCCGCAAGCTCCAGAACCGCCAGTTCCTACAACATTCGATGAGCTGGGGATTCCCAAAGCTGTCGTCGAGAACCTTGTCATAAAGCATATTGCTGCTTATCCAAAGTCCGATATTCTTCAGCTCACTAAGTTGCTATGTATTAACAGTCACATGATCGAAGACGTGATTGCAGGGCTACGAGCTAAGTCTTTAGTTGAAGTGTTTCAAGCCGCTTCCTCCACATTCTCTGTCCAGTCAACAGGGCATGTGCGCTATGGCCTATCCGAATCTGGTCTACAAGAGGCGGATGCTGCGTTTGTTAAAGATGCTTACTTAGGACCTGTTCCAGTTTCTCTAAATCAATATAACAAAATGGTTGAAGAACAGGATGTTAGGGCTCAAATGGTTAACCGTGCGGATGTAGAGTTTGCCCTTTCTGATGTGCTAGGGGCGCACAGAATGGTCGGAGTGCTCGGTCCAGCAATAAACTCTGGCCGCGCATTATTGCTTTACGGAAGTGCGGGTTCAGGTAAAACCTTTGTAGCTACAAGGCTGCTAAATTCCCTTAATACTTCCGTCTACGTGCCTTACGCAGTATTTGCAATGGGAAACATCATTAAAGTGTTTTCCCCGCAGCATCATAAAAAAGTTCGAAGTGATGAAATTCAATCCATTACGTTTAAAGAGCATTTTGACCGAAGATGGGCACTTTGTGAAAGGCCAAGTATACAAGTGGGCGGTGAGCTTACAATGGATATGCTCGAAGTCAATCATAGTGAACATAACAAAGTTTGGATGGCTCCTCTGCAAATGATGGCCAACAACGGTATCTTTATTATCGATGACTTAGGTAGGCAACCAATGCCTGTCGACACGCTTTTGAACCGTTGGATTGTTCCAATGGAATACTTCTATGATTACTTGAACTTGCCAAACGGCCAGCAGATTTCTATCCCTTTCATACTGACTTTGGCTTTTTCTACGAACTTAGATCCAGAAAAGATCAGCGACCCAGCATTCTTACGTCGACTGGGTTACAAAATTCAGTTTGGTCCTCTTTTAGAACAAGAGTACAGAGATCTCTGGAACATCATTTCTAATTCCAAAAACTTATCCCTCGCAGAGGGATGTTTCGATACTTTATTTGACTTACATCGTCAGCATGACGTGGGCTTTTATCCTTGTCTTCCAAAAGACATTGTAGGGATCAGCCGAGATATCATTGTATTTGAAGAAGTTGAGCCAGTTATCTCTCCTGAAATAGTGAGCCGAGCGTGGGAAGTGTACTTTACTGCTGATGGCAAGGGAGGAGGAGCTCGATGAGTCGGAATCAAGTCATATTATTATTATTGCTCTCAATTGTATTTGGTTTGGGTGCTGTTTTCTTTGCCAAACAATGGATGGATAGGCAACTGCAACCCCAGACAGAGGTTGAAGTGGTAGAGCGTGAGCCTGTGATTGTTGCAGCGCAAGAAATCCTCGCAGGTAGCGTTATAGAGGAACAGTACATAGAGAGTAAGCTACTTGAAAAAGATTGGCGCGGTGAATCTCAGTTTACTCAAGCAGAAGAACTTATCGGTCAAGTTGCTGCGACTACCATTTATCCTGGAGAGATTATTCACCCTAATCGTTTGTCGGTATCCGGAGAGGGGTCAACGTTGGCTTCGCTGATTCCAGAGAACAAGCGTGCTGTTACCATTCGAGTTAATGATGTTATCGGGGTCGCTGGTTTTCTATTACCCGGTAACAAGGTCGATATTCTCAACACTATCAAATACGGCCAGAATTCAGCATCGACAGTGACCGTGCTAAAAGAGATTAAAGTGTTGGCAGTCGATCAAACTGCAAGAACAAAAGAAAACAAACCCGTTATCGTGCGTGCGGTTACTCTTGAAGTCAGTCCTAGAGAAGCGGAAAAACTGCTTTCGGCGCAAAGTCGAGGAGATATTCAGCTCACGCTTAGAAACCCGCATGAAGAAGAGAAAGTTGTTAAACGGTATGTCGCCCCAAGTGTCACAATTATCAAGGGCACTCAGTCTAGCAATATCCGAGTCAAGGATTGAGGTGAGCTATGAGAAATATAATATCTGCAATGATTATTTTGCTGTTAAGTAGTGGTATTACTTTTGCTTCAACGCAATCCGGAAAGATAGTGAAAGTGCCGCATCATAAATCGACCCATGTAACTTTAGCTGGTAAAGCGAAGCGCGTATCGCTTGGTGACCCAGAAGTACTTGATATTGTGATGTTGAAATCGGATGAAGTTTTCTTAATTGGTAAGAAGCTCGGTTCAACCAATCTTATGGCCTGGAACAGCCGTGGGCAATTAATCGAATCAATCAATATTGAAGTTACCCATGATTTAAATAGCCTCAAAGCCAAGCTTTATGAATTTCTGCCAGATGAAGAAATACAAGTCCATAGTGCTCAAAATCGTTTGATTCTTAGTGGTCAAGTGAGTTCGCAATCGACCATGAATATTGCTCTACGAGTTGCAGAAACCTACTCAGCGGGTGAAGAAGTTGATAAAGAAAATGAATCGCTCAGTGAACAGGTAAATAATACCGGTGTTATTAACCTATTGACGATTGGAGGAGCACAACAAGTCATGCTTGAAGTGACGGTTGCCGAAGTACAGCGCAGTCTAGTGCGAAAGTTTGATGCGAATTTCCACTTCTTTCAAACCAGTGGTGGGGAGTTTAATTGGGGGGGGACCTCTGCTGGTGGTGTGATAGATGATGTTGGTGGTGTGATTGGTCCTATCTTTAATGCGCCAGGTGTCGAAAGTACAGGTTTACTGGGTACCTTTATCGATAGCAATACTCTGTTTACATTTGCGCTGGATATCGCAAAACAAAATGGTACCGCCAAAGTACTTGCCGAACCCAACCTTACTGCCCTAAGTGGTGCAAAAGCAGAGTTTTTAGCGGGTGGTGAGTTTCCTATTCCAGTCCCTGATGAGGATGGTATTACTATAGAATACAAAGAGTATGGCGTTGGTTTGAAGTTCATCCCCACTGTGTTATCGGACAAGAAAATCAATTTAAATCTGGCGGTTGATGTCAGTGAACTGGCGACTTCTACCACGCTAACTTTAAGCCCTGGGGGCACTAACGGCACTTATGTTATACCACCGATCACTCGTCGTAGTGCTTCTTCAACTCTGGAACTAGCGGATGGACAAACTATTGGTATTGCAGGCCTGCTCAGTGAGTCAGTGCGAGATGTGGTTGAAGAGATGCCTGGCTTTAGCGACATTCCAGTGCTAGGCCAAATGTTCAATAGCCAAGAATACATTTCCGGTGAAACCGAACTCGTCATTTTGGTTACACCTCGTCTAGCCAAACCAATCGATCGAAGACGCATTACGCTACCAACAGAGTCATTCGTTGAACCAAATGATTTTGAATACTATCTATTGGGACGTGGCGCCTATATCGCCCCTGCGAGTGAACAGAAACCTGAAGAGGAAGTCGGCGCATTTGTTGACAATTCAAAAGGTGGTACTGAAGGCACATTTGGACACAGCTTGTAAGGAGGCAGTATGAATAACGGAATTGGATTAGTCGTCTTTACCAGCCTGTCGCTGTTATTGGCAGGGTGTGTAAGTAACGCAGAACAGCTCGGTTCTCATGTAGCAAAGTTGCAAATGGAGCAAACATATAACCCTAATGCGACGATTGAAAATCTAGGTGTTGTTCCTTCAGGGAGCGGTGAACGTATGGAAGGCGTTTATCAGACTTATACGGGCAAGGAAACTTCAGATCTTGCTGGTTCGGATAGCCAGATTTTGGAACAGTTTGGGCAGTAATGTCAGTGTGTAGTTCTGACAGATTGCTAGGTGTTTCCTACAATTAATAATATCAAAAAATAGCAAATAAAAAATTAATCGTGTGATTGTATGTAAAGGGCTTCAAAAGTTGGAAGGTCTGCGTTCAGAGTCTTAATGTGAAGACTATTTAGGCCATTAGTGTCCTTAACTCGATTAGCATGGATTGCTAGGAGCAAGTATATGGGAGAAGCGGTTAAGTTAACGCCAAATGGAGATAGTCCTATTAGACTGAAGACCAATTTAACAATTTGGGTGTTTTATTCATCTGATGCATTCCACCTCCACATTAGCCATGAGTTGTCTAAATGTCAGAGCGTGAACTTTGAGATGATTTCATTTCATGGCTTAGTTGTAGCCAATTTAGCCCATTTCTCACCGCCTGATTTGATTTTCGTTGAGACGGGGCCGAATTGGGCGCAGAAGATTGTCGAGCTACAGCAATATGAAGCGCCTGAGTCACATGAACCTGCTCACGAAGCGTCACTGATCGTCTTTGGTAATGAAAATGATAATGGTGCGTTAAAGATCGCGCTGCGTATTGGGGCGGTAGACTTTATATCAGATAAAGCGGTGTTAGATGAACTCGTACCGTTGTTGCGGAATATTGCTGAAGAGAAAGTGGCGACTCGTAACCTAGGTGATCTTATCGTATTTATGAACACCAAAGGGGGAGCGGGTGCATCGCTGATTGCGCTCAATACCGCAATTACTTTGGCAAAAAATCAACCAGATGAAGTGTTACTGGTTGACCTCGATATGCAATTTGGGGTGATTGAAGACTACCTTAATGTCCAATGTACTTATGGTATTGCTGATGCAATAGCTAATGTAGCAGATCTTGATGATGTGTCCCTTGGTAGCCTTGTGACTAAGCATGAATCAGGTTTACATATTCTCGGATTCAAAAGAGAAAACAGCCATGAAAATTTCGAAAAAGTGGGTCAGCTAAGCAAACTGATTCCTGTATTACGTGAGCGATATCCATTGGTCATTATTGATCTATCACGTGGATTGGATCGTCAATTCGGCTCAGTCATCTCTCCTGCAACGAAAGTCTTTTTAGTGACTCAACAAAACTTGGTTGCGGTAAAAAATACCACCCAAATTCTCAAGGCACTTACATTTGAATTTGGTATTACGAAAGAGCAAATGGAAGTGATTGTGAATCGTTACGAAAAACGTCAATCCATTAAATTGAAAGACATTCAGGATACAGTCGGAAGTCTCCAAGTTCACACAGTTCCAAATGAGTTTAAAGTCGCAATTGAAAGTGCCAACTTAGGGCGTCCGTACATTCAAGCTAAGAAGAGTAGTTCGATGTCGAAATCAGTACAGAATTTAGCGAATTCTTTGATGCCAGAACCTGAAGAGAAAAAAGGTTGGTTTAAAAGAATGTTCTCGTAGCGAGTACGAATAAATAAGGGATCTTTCATGTTCTTCAAAAGGAAAAATATAAACCCAGAGCTGCAACAGAAAGTCGCTGAAGCTGAACAGGAACAAGTGCAGCAACAGTCTGCTTCTGTCATTGATGCCTCGTCCTCAGAAGTTCAAATTTCAAAAGAAGGTGCGGAATCTTTTCAAGAACGTAAACGGTTAGAGGCTGAAGCCAAAGGGCATGCAGTTGAAGAAGCGAAGAAGCAATTAGAGTTAGAGCTGTCAGTAAAGCACTATTACCATCAGCGCCTTCTCGAAACCTTAGACTTGGGGCTCTTGGCAAGTTTAGAGAATGAAAGAGCGAAGAAAGAGCTGCATGATGCGATAGTACAATTAATGGCTGATGACCAAACCCATGCATTGAGTGCAGAAGGACGCAAACGGGTTATCCAACAAATTGAAGATGAGGTCTTTGGTTTGGGGCCTTTGGAGCCATTACTTAATGATGCAACAGTGTCGGATATTCTGGTTAACGGTCCTAAGCATGTGTTCGTCGAACGGCGAGGTAAGCTTGAACTGACCCCATATACGTTTCTCGATGAAAGGCATTTAAGAAATATCATAGACCGAATTGTTAGTCAGGTTGGTCGCCGTATTGATGAAGCTTCACCTATGGTAGATGCTCGCCTAGCTGATGGTTCTCGTGTTAATGCGATCATTCCACCGCTCGCACTCGATGGTTCTTCCGTCTCAATTCGTCGTTTCGCGGTTGAGAAGTTAAATATGGATAACTTACTTAACTTTAACTCTCTTTCTCCTGAAATGGCTAAGTTCGTTGAAGCAGCTGTCACTGGAGCAATGAATGTCCTTATTTCAGGTGGTACTGGCTCCGGTAAAACCACCACGCTTAATATTTTCTCTAACTTTATTCCTGCAGATGATCGCATTGTCACCATAGAAGACTCGGCAGAATTGCAACTCCAGCAGCCTCATGTGGTGAGACTAGAAACGCGTCCCGCCAATTTGGAAGGAAAAGGGGAGATCACTCAGCGAGATCTAGTCAAAAACTCGCTGCGTATGAGGCCCGATCGAATTGTTCTTGGGGAGGTGCGTGGCGCAGAAGCGGTCGATATGTTAGCCGCGATGAATACTGGTCATGATGGATCTCTGGCTACGATTCACGCTAATACGCCGCGTGACGCTCTGTCTAGGGTTGAGAACATGTTTGCCATGGCAGGCTGGAATATGAGTGCTAAAAACCTTCGCTCGCAAATCGCCTCAGCTATCCATTTGGTTGTACAGATGGAGCGTCAAGAAGATGGTAAGCGGAGAATGGTGAGTATTTGTGAGATCAATGGCATGGAAGGCGAAATCATTACGATGTCCGAAATCTTTAAGTTTCACCGTAAAGGAATGGATGAAGAGGGGAATGTATTGGGTCATTTTACGGCGACTGGAGTGGTGCCTCAATGTCATGACCAGTTATCGAAAAAAGGTCTGCCTTTGCCGTTCGACATTTTCAATGAGTCAATCTCATAAAGGAGGAGGTTATGCAGCAGGATGCGACGCTCTTTTTTATTTTACTCTTTTTCGCCGTGGTGTTTATTTCTCAGGCGTTAATTCTTCCTGCCGCTGGTAGTAAAGCCAAACACAAAGAGCTATCAGAACGACTGAAAGAATCTCAGTCAAAGCTTGATGAAGAAGCTCGCTCATTGCTGCAAGAACACTATTTAAAAAGTCTCACCCCATGGGATAGAAGGTTAGTCAAAATCAATGCGTTCTCGTCACTGAAAAAAATGATCGAGTTGTCTGGCTATGATTGGAGCTTAACGCAAACTTTGCTCGTCACAAGCAGTTTGTCTGTTAGTGGTTTTCTAATTGCACTATTAATTGGCCAGCCTTTTTATGTTGGTTTAGCAGCGATCGCCGGTGTATGGGTCTGCTTGTATTTCTGGTTAGGTAAGAAGATCTCAGACCGACTGTCTGCGTTTGAAGAGCAGTTACCTGAAGCGCTAGATATCATGCGTCGGATGTTACAAGCTGGCCAACCTGTGACCCAAGCATTCAATGAGGTTGGGTTAGAGATGCCAGCGCCTATCGGCGTTGAGTTTAAAAATACGTTTAACCTTCTTAATTATGGTTATGACATGAGAATGGCCATTATGCAGATGGCAGAGCGCACCCCGACCGTATCTATGCTCGCATTTTCAAGTGCGGTGATTTTGCAAAAGGAAACGGGGGGTAACCTTTCTGAGAATTTAGAAAAAGTCTCTAAAGTGCTACGTTCACGTTTTAAATTGCAGCGAAAAATCAAAACGCTCTCTGCTGAAAGTCGTCTATCTGCCTGGATTTTGGTGTTATCACCTTTCATTCTTTTTCTCTTTCTTAGCGTCATTAACCCGGGCTATGTGGAACCTCTTTATACCGACCCTAGAGGAATGAAAATTGTCAGTGGTGGGATTGTGAGTCTATTTATTGGTTCATTATGGATCCGAAAAATTATCAACTTCGAGGTGTGATATGGAATCAATATTCGATCTAATCTCATCTTTTGAAATTGAGGAACAGACGTTCTTTCTAGTCATTATCATGATTGCGACAGTTCTGCTCTGCTTCACGTTTTCATTACTTCTCATCAGCTCTAAATCGCCGTTGAAGAATCGTCTTGCTCGCCTAAAGGACTCAACTCGCGCAGATACGCTGAAAAAAGGTAGTCGCCTAGAGAAATCTTTAGAGTCGTTAGCGCCTGCGATGAAAACACCTAACTCGAAGGAAAGTGAGAGCATTAGAGAAAAGCTAATGCATGCGGGCTATCATGACGCGAGTGCTCTAACCTTTTTCTATGCAATGAAAGGGGTTGCTCTGGTGGTCGGCTTTTTAATGGCGGCGAGCATTTACTTTTTTGCTCCCGAAATGTCGATGCGTAACGTAGCAATGATCGCCAGTATCGCTTTTGGTCTTTATAGCCCGAATGTTGTTTTGAGTATGATGGTGGATAAAAGACAGTCACGAATTCGTAGCGGGATACCTGATGCGCTAGATTTGCTGGTGGTTTGTACGGAATCAGGGCTTGGTTTTAACGCAGCACTTAGACGAGTTGCCGATGAACTGACGATTTCGCACCCTGACTTCGCTGATGAGTTAGATACGGTTTGCGTCAAAATCAATGCAGGTGTCGAGATGTCGGATGCATTTAATGATCTCATCAAGCGGACCGGCTTATCAGAGATTGCGGGCCTAGTGACGATGTTAGCCCATGCCTCTCGTATTGGTGGCAGCTTGTCACAAACACTGCGTGAATATACCGAAGATTATCGAGACAAACGCAATCAGGAAATTGAAGAAATTGCAGCGAAGATTCCAACAAAAATGATATTCCCACTGTTGATCTTTATTTGGCCTTGTTTCTTTATCGTTGCGATTGGGCCCTCTATGTTGCTATTCACCTCGACGATGGGAAATTAAGGACAGGTTATGAAAGGATTTAAAGTTGCCACCATCACTCTTACTGCACTGTTATTGGCTGCCTGTGCATCGCAAGAACCAAGTCTTGATACCTCCTTATACGATGGCAAGCCGATAGATACGCTCTCTTCGGAAGAGCCTGCTAAAACCGAAAAAGAAGCCATAATGCGAGGTGACACGGCACTCGGAGCAGGTAATGTCGACTTAGCCCTATATGAGTATATTCGCTCACTCTCATTTGAAAATGGGCAGTTTAGAGATCGTTCTTTGTATAACATTGGCCGAATCCACCAGTCACGTAATAATCTTCCTTTGGCTGATAAAGCCTATAGTCTAGCGCTCGAAGAAAACCCAAATAATGTTCAAGTGTTAGAACAGCTAGGGTCCATTTACAGTAAAAATGGCGACATCAATCAAGGTAAAAGCTATTTCTTACGAGCAATCAATGCGGATCAAATTCGCTTTGGTAGCAGCGAAACACTAGTCAGTAAAGACCTTAAAACGTCCAAAGATGTTGCTGAATTAAAGAGTGATGCCAACTCGCCTGAATTCGCTTATATGGGGATGGGGGTGATCGCAGATCTGGAAAAAGATCACTCACTTGCACAGGCCTTCTATAAACAGTCATTAAATATCGAACCGAACTCATCTAAGACGCTAACCAATGTTGGCTATTCGTTTTATATGTCAGGTGATTACCGAAAAGCGCAGAGATTTACTCTAGAAGCACTCGATAAAGATTCTAGCAATGACAAAGCGCTTAACAACCTTGCTTTGATCTATTTGGCGAAAGGGGAAATTACTCGAGCAATCAATGTATTTTCGCGTCACATGGATAAACCGGAAGCCCTGAACAATGTTGGGTACTTCTTAATTCTGCAAGGCAAGCCAGATCAAGCCATTCCTTATCTTCAACAAGCGATTGATACCAAAAGTACCTACTACAAAGTGGCGAACGAAAACTTAGAAAGAGCGTTAGCGTTAGTGAGAGAGGGAGAAGTCTCTGACAATTAATAGCAAAAAGGGAGAATATGATTCTCCCTTTTTAATTTTGACACTAGCTTGACGTTAAACTAGGTAACCACTCAGAGCACCAACCGTCATAAAGAGCGCGACCATCCAAACAATTGGCAGTTTTTGATGTTTCAGCAGATAGAAGCCAATTAGAACAAATGAAATGTCCCAAGCGCTCATTACTGCACTGGTGAACACCGGTTGATATAGTGCTGCGACAAGTAAGCCTACTACCGCAGCATTAACGCCATTGACTGCCCCTGATACCTTCGGATTTTTTGCCAGTGATTGCCAGTTCTTTAGTACCCCTAGCAGCAACAAGAAACCAGGTAAAAATACAGCGATAGTTGCGACCAATGCTCCAACAATTGGTGATTGAGGCATAAGCTCATAGCCGATATAAGTAGCAAAAGTAAACATAGGGCCAGGTACTGCTTGCGCGGCAGCATAACCGGTTAGGAACGCATCTTGACTTAGTTGGTCACCAACAATGTTTTGAAGTAATGGCAGAACAACATGACCGCCACCGAAGACTAAACTACCAGCTTGGAAGAAGTCGTTAAATAGACCGAGAGCAGGTAGTGCTGTAGCAGCGAAAGGTAAGCCGACCAATAGCAGTCCAAATAGGGCTAAAGGCAAAATAGATGGCTCAAACTTTCCGTCATAGTTTTGCTCTGATGTGCCAAGAAATTTCATACCAACGGCCGCAGCTGCGAGTAAAACAAAGATTTGAGTAGAAATGCTCGGCGCTACCAACAACGCGACTGCCGTTATTAGACACAAGCTAACCGAAAGCTTTTCTTTACAGAAGTTCTTATACATTCCCAATGCAGCGTCCGCCACGACAACCACGGCCAATAGTTTCAATCCATGGACAACGTTTTGGAATAGTGTGCTCTCGGTAACTTGGCTACTTAAAATAGCCAGTGCCAGCATGATTAGTACTGATGGCAGTGTGAACCCCAAGAATGCCATGCATGCACCTGGTAGGCCTGCACGTTTATAGCCTACGGCAAACCCAACCTGACTGGAGCCAGGTCCCGGTAAGAACTGACTCAAAGCGACAATTTGGGCGTACTCCTTGTCATCAAGCCACTTGAGCTTCTCAACAAAAGTATTACGAAAGTAGCCAATATGCGCTGCAGGGCCACCAAAGCTTATCCAGCCTAGCAGAAAAAAGGTTTTAAAAATGGACAACATGGTCACGTTACTCGATTAACAAATACTGCCAATACTGTAATGAATGAACTAAAATGACTCAAATTGATAGTCTTAATATATATTATGAATCAAATGGGATGGGTGGTGAAAGAGTTTAATTGGAAAGGGATAGACCTTAATTTGCTGGTGGCGTTTCAAGCCCTTTATCAGGTGAATAGTGTTAGCCTTGCAGCAGAGCGCTGTTTTGTCAGTCAGTCTGCGATGAGCCATACCTTGCAGAGAATGCGAACTTTATTTGATGATCCGTTGTTCGAGCGAGTAGGAACAAAAATGGAACCTACTCAGCACGCTCAAGACATTGCTCCCATCATCGATCAACTGCTGGCTAATATTAAAAATGAGCTGTTGGTGAAGAAACATTTCTCACCGAGTACTTATTCTGAAGTCTGGAAAATTGGTCTTACGGACTATGCCGAGCAACTGTTTGCTCCCTTGATTTATGATGCAATTAAGTTGCAATCACCAAGCTCTCAAGTCAGCTTTTACAACGTCAATCGAAGTAATTACGTTGATATCGCAGAGTCTGAATCTCTTGATGTTGTTATTGGTAGTATTGAAAGCCTCAATCGTCGTTTTTTATCCGAGCACCTTTATACTGAACAACACCTATGCTTATTTGACCCTACTGTCGTTCAAGTTAGTGAGCCTATGACCATTGAATCGTTCGTTTCTGTTGAGCACGCTCTGGTAAGCCCTGATGGTAGTCTGCAAACGCAAGTAGACAATAGGTTAGCTAAACTGGGCGAAGAGCGTCGAGTTGGGGTTGCTTCACGTAACTTCCTGACTATTCGCCGCTTATTGTTAGGACGTCAACTGGTGTGCCTTGTACCTAAACGTTTTGCGGAAATGGAAGCGTATACTCACGGCTTAAAAGCGGTGGCTTCTCCAATCGAGATTCCTGATTTTGATATTCGCTTACTCTCATTCAAAGCTCATCAATATGAAGAAAAGAACCGTTGGCTGCGCAGTCTAGTTTCCGCCATCGTTAAGTAGTGACTCAAGGCTTCAATGGAGTTTCGATACAGTTATAACCTAGCCAGAATTGTGTTTTGGGAACATCCCCCTGTTCTAACGTTGGATAATTGGCAAATCGCTGGTAACTTCGATAATTGATGGCACTCAATATGAGAATAGAGAGCACACATAATGTAACGCGATGAGGTAAGCCTAATGGGAGGATTTGTCTATTTTTTGGTATCCTTTGGGCGATATGAGCCCAGTAAAGTGCGAACGAGATAACCGCGAGTAATTGACTGAGTGGTGAGTCTAAAACGCCGGATACTAAACTATAAGCCAACCCAGACAACAGTGATACGCCAAATACTAACGTGGACAGTTTTTGGACTTTAGGTAGTTGGTAAAGAATAGAAAAACCGGCGCCAATAAAAGCGATAGCAGGTATAACTCCCCAGTGAACGAGTATGTTCAATAGAAAGTTATGTGGTCGGCCAAATACTTCGCTGTCACAAACAAATGCATCGGCACCGTGTCCCCAGAATGTGCTCATCTCCCAGGTTTCGAGCCAAATTTGAACTCGGCCAGAGCTGCCTGTTCGGATAGTGTGCCACTCTGCTGGAATACCTAGAATAAAGCTAGGCATAGGAGATAGAATCAGCAATTTGAGAGTAATACCCGCAATTGTACTTTGCCACAGTAGCCGCCACCAAAAATGGCGATTTGAGTGATTAATCACCATTAGTAATACAAAGGCTCCAATGACTGATATAGCCTCGCCTCTGGCGTCTGTGGCGACGATAACGGTGAAGCACAAAACTAATAGCAGTCGCTCTGGCCAAGAACGTTGCTTTCTACGCAGTTTAATCAGCGCTAAATAGGCGATAGGGATGACCAACCAAACATGTATTTGGTTGATAAAGCGTGCGTTGACAAAACCAAACATCGAATGAATATTGACTGGCAACCCATGAGCTAACCAAGTCCAGTAACCAGCAAAAACACTGAGCATTAGAAACACACTCATCCACATCAAATACTGCAAAACTCTTAGCTTTTGCGAGTATATGGTTTGTTTAAGTTGCACGGCTAGAATAAAAAGACCCAGCATATATAGCAGCTGAAGTGTTGCGGCGGGTTGATACTTTCCGAAAGCAGTTGCCAATAATGTGAACACTAAAAAAGTAATCAACAGAATGCGGTTGTGAGTTTGAAGGTGCTTGTATTCATAATGAATTGCAATTGAGGTTTGTTTAGAAAAACAGCAAAGAAGCATGGATAGCGATAAGATCAAAATGATAAATAATCGCTTGCTGTCGTAGAGTAGAAAAGGTTCATGACGAGGAATAAATAAGTTGAACGAAAACACAAGCAGTCCAAGTAAGCTGAGTATGAGTAAAGCAGCGAATGGAGAGGGGTTTTCCTTCATACAGCATCTATCTGTTTATATTGACCTTTATCTAGTTTAGGAGAGTTTTCAGAGCACGCCCTTGAAACAATAAAAAAAGCTGCCATTTGACAGCTTTCTGAATTTTTCAAACAGTGGTTTACCCGACTCTCAATCCATCACTATCAAATAAGTGACAGTCCGACGCTTTGCAACTGAGTGACATTTTCTGGAATTTTGTCACTTCCTGATCGCCTGGAAGGTGAACTTTAAAGCCGTCTACTCCACATGCTTGACCAAACATATAAGTGCTGTTGCCCAATCGCTCGACAACTTCACTCTGAAACTCAAATTGCACATCACTCGACAGGCCAATTTCTAGATGCTCGGGACGAATACCGAGTGTAATTTCTGAACCTGATGGAAGTGGTTGCTTAACCGCAGGGAGTGAGAATAGGGTGCCATCTTCACTGACGACTGTGAGTGTCTGATCGCTGGAGACTTCCACCTTAGTAGGAATGAAGTTCATTTTAGGAGAGCCAATAAAACCTGCAACAAATTCATTTTGAGGGCGGTGATACAGTTCAAGCGGAGAACCAACTTGTTCAACGCGGCCATCACGAAGCACAACTATCTTGTCAGCTAATGTCATGGCTTCAACTTGGTCGTGTGTTACGTAGATCATTGTGTTTTGCAGATCTTGATGTAACTTGGCGATTTGGAGGCGCATATCGACACGAAGTTCAGCATCTAAGTTGGAAAGAGGCTCATCAAACAGGAATACTTTTGGGTTTCGAACAATGGCACGGCCAATCGCTACACGTTGACGCTGGCCGCCAGAGAGCTCTTTGGGTTTACGCTTCAATAAATGGTCAAGTTGGAGTGTTTTCGCAGCGCTATGGACTTGTTTTTCGATAAGCTCTTTCGGGTGTCCATTCATTTTCAGGCCAAATCCCATGTTCTCTTCAACCGTCATATGCGGGTAGAGAGCGTAAGATTGAAAGACCATCGCAACGCCGCGTTCAGCAGGGTCGACATCATTAACCAGTTGTTGATCGATGTGGATCTCTCCATCACTTATTTCTTCAAGGCCAGCAACAAGTCGTAATAGCGTTGATTTGCCACAGCCAGACGGGCCGACAAAAACCACAAACTCACCATTCTCTATTTCTAAATCAACACCGTGAATAGTTTGTACGTCACCGTAACGTTTGATGACCTGCTTTAAGCTGATGTCAGCCATATTTACTCCTTGCCACATGGCGAAAAACTCATTTCATGAGCGAAATATGTTCGATTGATAACTCTTGATTTCGCTTTGTCCATAAAACATACGCGTTTGAGATGATTTTGTTACCAGTTGTAATTCAATAGTTGATCCCGATCATGGTTAATTAACGAAAATTCCCCAGTTTTGTGGAAACGTTTACAAAATTGATTTGTTAGAGTGTATTAAATCATCAGGATTATTAATATGTGAACATAGATTAGACAAAACTTCATCTTTCGGCCTGTTTTCGTCTACTTTTTTAAAAGTGGGTTGGATTATATAAATCTGAAGGATGTGACAAGGAGTCACACAAAATGGAGCAATCTGTGAAAACGATATACCCAGAAAACCGTCTACCCTCAGCGAGACGAAAAGCTCGGGTAAGCGCAAAGCTCTCACCATGGCTATTTCTAGCTCCTGCCATGGCCATTTTTTCTATTTATGTGATTTATCCAATACTAGACAGTATTTGGCTGAGTTTCTTTGAGTGGGATGGCCTCGGCGAGAAAACGTGGGTGGGGTTGGACAACTATCGTGAGCTGTTTGATTCAGAGGCGTTCTACACATCATTAAAGAACAATACCCTCTGGTTAGTCTTCTTTATGTTGGCCCCGCCAATTGGTTTGGCGATTGCGCTTTTTCTTAACCAACAGGTCAAAGGCATTCGAGTTGTTAAATCTCTATTCTTCTTCCCATTTGTTATTTCTCAAGTGGTTGTCGGTTTAGTGTTTGCTTGGTTTTATGACCCTTCATTTGGCCTATTCAATATGCTGCTTGGCGCGTTTGGCGCTGACCCTATCTCTATTCTTGCTGATGAAGACTACGTCACGTATGGGATTATTGCGGCAGGTTTATGGCCACAAATTTCATACTGCATGATCTTGTATCTCACAGGCTTAAATAACCTTGACCCTGAGCAAATTGAAGCTGCTCGACTTGATGGTGCAAAGAAATGGCGCATGCTTTGGTATGTCGTTATCCCTCAGCTAAGACCTGCCACTTTCATTGCCATCGTCGTGACGGTGATCGGTGCGCTGCGTTCCTTTGACCTAGTTGCAACCATGACGGCTGGTGGCCCGTGGGGCAGTTCAACCGTACTTGCCTACCAAATGTATGAAGAATCAATTTTTAACTACCGTATGGGCTATGGCGCTTCAGTGTCTGTTGTGTTGTTCCTCATCATGGATGTGTATATCGCTTACTTCTTATGGCGTATGTTGAGGAGTGAAAAATAATGTACCCACAACCGATTCAAAAAGCAGGACGCTTTGCCAACATCAGCTACCGAGTTGCGTTGCCAATTTCCATTGTGATGTGGCTGCTACCATTGATCGCAGTGATGATGACTTCTGTACGTGGTATTGAAGATATCAACACAGGTAACTACTGGGGATGGCCGACAGAATTTAAGTTTATTGAAAACTACACCCAAGTATTCACGTCAACCTCCATGGGTGAGTACTTAATCAATAGCTTACTGATTACTCTACCAGCAGTGGCCGGTGCAGTTGCCCTATCAACATTGGCAGGATTTGCGCTCGCTAAGTACAAGTTTAAAGCCAATATTTGGATTTTTGCGATGTTTATCGCTGGTAACTTTGTCCCGTTTCAGATCTTGATGATTCCTGTTCGTGACCTAACGATTAGCTTTGGCTTATACGACTCACACTGGGCACTTATCTTTTTCCATGTCGCTTTCCAAGCCGGCTTCTGTACGCTCTTTATGCGTAACTTCATTGTTGGTATTCCTGATGCGTTGATTGAGGCTGCTCGAGTGGAAGGTGTCACAGAATGGAAGATTTTCTGGCATGTCGTGTTGCCTTTGGTTCGCCCTGCACTAGCTGCGTTGTCGGTATTGGTCTTCACTTTCATCTGGAATGACTATTTCTGGGCATTAGTGCTTGTTCAAAGTGATGAAGTTCGCCCTGTGACTGCAGGCCTGAGTTCACTGAAAGGTCAGTGGTTGGCGTCATGGCAGTTTATCTCGGCGGGTGCCATCGTTGCGGCAATTCCTCCGGTGGTGTTGTTCTTCACGATGCAGCGTCACTTCATTGCAGGCTTAACGCTTGGTGCGACAAAAGGTTAATTTTCAGTGAGTCAGCCATACTGCTCCCGTGCTGACTCGCTCTTTTAGGTAAGTTTATAAAAACAACAATTGGACCCATGAGCCGATGCTCACAAACAAGGACCTGAATATGAAATACGTGAAACATCTTGCTGCTTCCGCAATTCTCGGGGCAACTCTGTCTACCTCAGCTTGGGCTGGCACTTTGGTTATTAACTCTGACCAAGCTGACCCTGCGCCGAAAGCGGCTTGGCAAGAAATTGTAAAACGCTTTGAGGCGGCTAACCCTGATATTACTGTTGAATACAACCTCTACGATAAAGAAGCGTACAAAACAACGATACGTAACTGGTTGGTGACATCACCACCGGATGTGGTTTTCTGGTATGCGGGTAACCGAATGAAAACGTTCGTTGATCGTGGTTTACTGGAAGATGTAAGCGATATTTGGGCTGAACAGAATATGACCCAAGATTTTGCAGCAGCAGCACCTGCGATGACGGTTAATGGCAAGCAATATGGTGTGCCTTACACTTACTACCAATGGGGTGTTTACTACCGCAAAGACTTGTTTGATAAATACGGGATCGCTGAGCCAAAAACATGGGAAGAGTTGAAATCTGCATCCGCAACACTTAAAGAGAACAACGTGGCACCGTTTACCATCGGTACTAAGTATCTTTGGACTGCAGCGGGTTGGTTTGATTACATTAACTTACGTACCAATGGTCTAGGTTTTCACATTGATCTTATGGACGGCAAAATCCCTTATACCGATGATCGTGTGAAGAAGACGTTTGCTAACTGGGCGGAGCTTGTTGAACCAGGTTACTTCCTCGATAACCACGCATCTTATTCATGGCAAGAAGCGCAGCCATTCCTATACAACGGCAAGGCAGCAATGTATCTCATTGGTAACTTCATCACGCCTAACTTCCCTGAAGATATCAAAGATAAGATGGGCTTCTTCCAATTCCCAGTGATCGATCCTGCAGTTCCAATGGCAGAAGATGCACCAATGGATACCATCCATATTCCTGCTAAAGCGAAAAATAAAGAAGATGCACGTCGCTTCTTAGAATTCGTCGCTCAGGCTGAAATTCAGCAGTTGATTAACGAGTCTATCCTACAGATTCCAACGAACAACAAAGCTAAAGCCGCAAACGACCCATTCTTGAACAAAGGCGTAACTATGCTTGCTGAAGCACAAGGTACTGCTCAGTTCTACGATCGTGATACCGATCCTGCAATGGCTAAAGAAGGTATGAAAGGGTTCCAAGAGTTTATGGTTAAGCCTGAACGTATCGATAAGATTCTGAAAAAACTAGAGAAAGTGCGTCAACGTACGTTTAAGTAATATGAACTACCGATCTTTGTCAGTAAGAGTCATTACGTAGTTGGAAAGATAAAGATTGGTATCCTTTCAGAGCGCAACTTACTCCTAAATCTAGGCGGAAGGTGCGCTCTCTTTACTGCAAAGCCTAATCAATAAAGGTGCTGTGATGAGAACTTTTGCCCAAATCATGGCGGCGCGCGAGTGGGAAAGCCAACATGTGGTCCACCATAATGTGCTGTCAGCTCATGCTCCTCTTCATGCTTACCATAGTGAGCACTCTGCTTTACATCAAACTGAGTCGAATAACCAACTTTGTCTCAATGGTTGTTGGCAATTCTCCTTATTTGATAGACCAGAGTCTGTGCCAGAAGAGTGTATTCGTGAAAGTTTTGATGACAGCAATTGGAGTACGATTGAGGTACCAAGTAACTGGCAATGCCAAGGCTTTGATAAGCCAATCTATACCAATGTGAAGTACCCCTTTGCGGATACACCTCCCATGGTGCCCAATGAGAATCCGACTGGCGTCTATCGCCTGAGCTTTGATTACTTCCCTAACGGTCAACAGACAACAATAACCTTTGATGGGGTGAATAGCGCTTTCCATTTATGGTGCAATGGTTCATGGGTTGGTTACTCACAGGATTCCAGACTTGCGGCGGAATTTGATTTGAGCAAAACACTTCGTGAGGGAGAAAATCAGCTAACTGTGATGGTACTGCGTTGGAGTGATGGCTCTTACCTAGAAGATCAAGACATGTGGTGGCTCAGTGGTATTTTTCGCGATGTCACATTGACGAGTAAGCCTTGTATCCATATCCGCGATGTTGAGGTGACGACTCTTCTCGATAGCAGTTATCGAGATGCCCACTTGAATGTTACCACTACGCTTTCGAAAAAGAATTTACCTTACCAGGTGAAAGTTGCACTTTATGATAGTGAGCAGAAACTCATCGCAGAACAGCTCGCACAACCTGGCATTGAGTTTGTCGATGAAAAGGGAGCTTGGTGCGATAAGGTCAATCACAATATAGCTGTATCAGAGCCGAAAAAGTGGAGTGCTGAATCCCCGTACTTATATCGCGTAGTCGTGAGCGTGATTGATGATCAAAGCGAACTGCTCGATTGTGAAGCTTACTCTGTGGGTTTTCGACAGGTGGAGATTAGCCAAGGGCAACTCAAATTGAATGGGCAACCTCTTTTGATTCGTGGTGTGAACCGCCATGAACATCACCCTGAGTTGGGCCATGTGATGACTCGCGAAGGCATGATTGGCGACATCAAACTACTCAAACAGAATAACTTCAATGCAGTACGTACTGCCCATTATCCCAATCATCCACTTTGGTATCAGCTTTGTGATGAGTATGGCTTGTACCTAGTGGATGAAGCTAACATTGAAACTCATGGTCAGTTTCCTATGTGTCGATTGTCTGATGACAGTGAGTGGTTAAATGCTTACATGCGCCGAATGACACGATTGGTTGAGCGCGACAAAAACCACTCCTCAGTAATCATTTGGTCATTAGGGAATGAGTCAGGCATTGGTAATAATCATCATGCAATGTATCAATGGGTCAAACAGAGAGATCCATCAAGGCCGATTCAATACGAGGGGGGCGGTGCAATGACGGCTGCGACCGATATTATTTGCCCTATGTACGCACGTGTCGATTGGGACTTGCCTGTGGTGGCGCATCAACCTGAGGTGACCCCTCGTGTGGGTATCAAAAAGTCTATCGCTTTACCCAATGAGCAGCGACCATTAATTCTATGCGAGTACGCACATGCGATGGGAAATAGCTTAGGTAGCTTCACCAACTACTGGCGAGCATTTCGAGATAACCCAAGGCTACAAGGTGGCTTCATTTGGGATTGGGTCGATCAAGGGCTGAGCAAAGTTGATGAGCAAGGAGAGCACTTCTGGGCATACGGCGGCGACTTTGGTGATGAGATTAACGATCGTCAGTTCTGTATTAATGGATTAGTTTTTCCTGATCGTTCGCCCCATCCAGGGCTGTATGAAGTGAAAAAAGCGCAGCAGTATTATCAATTTGAGTTGATTGAACAGTCACCTTTAACGGTAAAGGTCACTAGTGAAAACTTGTTTACCTCGAGTGAAGGGGAGTCTTTTCATTGGACTCTATTAGAAGATGGCAATGCGATTGATTTTGGTGTGGTTGAGTTGCTAGTGGAGAGTCAAAACAGCGTTGAATTTCGTATCGAAAACAGTACCCCAAGAAAGAAAGTCGGTGCTCGCTACCATCTTAATATCGAAGTTGTCCTGAACAAAAATACGTTATGGGCAAAGGCTGGGCATGTGACAGCAAGTGAGCAGTTTGAATTGAAAGTACAGCCGCATATTGTTTTGCCAAATACCAAGGAGCAGTGGAAAGCTAATGTTTCTGATAGCCCTGAAAAGCTTTTGGTCTACAGTGATCTTTTTGCTATTGAATTCGATAAGACAATTGGCGCTATCTCAAGCTGGTTGGTTAACGACAATGAAAAGCTATCACAACCGATTCTGGACAATTTCTACCGAGCCCCGCTAGATAATGATATTGGAACCAGTGAGGCAGATAAGCTCGACCCCAACTCATGGTTTGCCCGTTGGCAAGGGATTGACCTAGCAAACCTGAAGCGTGAAGCGATTGATTTTGAGTGGTTTGAACACAAGAATGGTCTCAAAGTTGAGTGTCGTTTAGCATACCTACAAGCAGGAGCGACCTTACTTGTGTCCACATGGAGTTACCTGATTAGTCAAGATGGTGAAGTATCGGTTGATGTTGATGTGGAGTTAGCTCATGGACTGTCACCATTGCCGCGTATTGGTCTTGAAGTGGCGCTTTTTGATCATGATAGGCATGACCATCGAGAGCCAGTCAGTTGGTTTGGTCGAGGTCCTCATGAAAACTACCCAGACAGAAAAGATTCGGCTCATATTGGTCGTTACCAATCTTCGGTTCAGCAAATGCACACCAACTACATTTTCCCATCAGATAACGGGTTGCGTTGTGATGTGAGTGAGGCTCAGGTTGGTGAGTTGACCATTAAAGGGGACTTCCATTTTGCGGTCAGTGAGTTTAGTCAGTCTAATCTGGCGGCAGCAAAACACACTAATGAATTGACCAAACAAGACGCAATCTTTGTTCGTATCGATGGCTTCCATATGGGCGTCGGTGGCGATGACTCTTGGACACCAAGTGTGCATAAAGAGTATCAGTTGAGTGAGCGACGTTATCGCTATCAAGTTACCTTAAGTTTCAATGTGTAGGAGTCAATTGATGAGCCAATTTATTCAGCTTCACAGTCACACTGTCTCTGTGATTATCAAATTGTTTCCAGCGCCAGAGCTACTCTATTGGGGAAAGCGTATTGCCGAACTCAAGTCGAATCAGTTTGAACAATTGGAACTAAGTCAGCGCAGAGCAGTTCCGCAGGCGCGTTTGGATCATGATGTTCCTTTAACTTTGTGTCCTGAACTCGGACGGGGCAGTTTCGGGTCGTCGGGGATTGAAGGCCATCGTAATGGGCTAGCAAGTATGCCAAGGCTTGAATACCTTTCGCATACCCAACAAGGCAATCAAGTTGAAATACTGTGTCAAGATGGTACGGCTCAGCTGTCACTGTTGATACGTTTGAATTTAGATTTGTCAGGGACGCTCAGCAAGCAAATCACGTTGACCAATTTAGCGAAGCAGGAATATACGTTAAACAAACTTGCTTTGACCTTGCCAGTACCACGTCGGGCACAAGAGCTTGAGAGTTATCATGGTCGTTGGAGCCGAGAGTTCCAAGCGCACCGCCAGACGATTGAGCATGGTTCGTGGGTAGTTGAGAACCGCCGAGGCCGTACCTCTCATGAATATTTCCCTGGTTGCCTGCTGGGTAGCTCCAATTTTAGTGAGCAACAGGGAGAAGTTTGGGGTTTCCATCTTGCTTGGAGTGGTAACCATCAATGGCGCGCTGATGTAAAAAGTGATGGTAGACGTTTACTGCAAGCGGGAGAGTGGCTGATTCCCGGTGAAGTGATACTTGCTCAAGGTAAGTGCTATACCACGCCAGAGCTTTTAGCTACCTATAGTCCAAAAGGTATTAATGGTATTCGTCAGACTTTCCATCGCTATGTGCGAGAGCAAGTGTTGTCGTTTGACTCACGAAAAGTAAGGCCCGTTCATCTCAATACTTGGGAGGGGATCTATTTTGACCATGATCCCGAGTATATATGCCAAATGGCGACACAGGCTGCGGCGATCGGTGTAGAGCGTTTTATTATTGATGATGGCTGGTTTAAAGGACGTAACGATGATAAATCGTCCTTGGGCGACTGGTCGTTGGATACCGCTAAATACCCGAATGGTCTACAACCTATAATTGACCATGTTAACTCATTGGGTATGGAATTTGGCATTTGGGTCGAGCCTGAAATGGTTAACCCTGACTCTGACCTTTTCCGAGAACATCCAGACTGGTTACTCGCTGCCGAAGGGTATGAGCAACCAACAGGACGATACCAATATGTCTTAAATCTACAAAACTCAGACTGCTTTGATTATCTGTATCACTGCTTAGATACGTTACTGGCAGAGAACAATATTGGTTATGTAAAGTGGGATATGAACCGCGAGCTCGTCCAACCTACTCATCAAGGACGAGGTTCCGTTCATGGGCAAACACTGGCGCTGTATCGCCTAATCGACAAGTTGGTTGCTGCGCATCCTAACGTCGAGATTGAGTCCTGCTCTTCCGGTGGTGGTCGTGTTGATTATGAAATATTAAAACGCACTTATCGCTTTTGGACATCCGACTGTAACGACGCATTAGAGCGTCAGACCATCCAAAAACACATGGGGATCTTTTTCCCGCCAGAAGTGATGGGAGCACATATTGGGCCATATCATAGCCATACTACTCGAAGAACGCATGATATTAACTTGCGAGGCTTAACGGCATTAAATGGTCATATGGGTGTGGAGCTTGATCCGGTGAAAGAGACTGAGGATGAGAAACAGGCGTTTGCTAAGTATATCGCTCTGCATAAACAGTACCGAGAACTGCTTCATTCTGGGCAGAGTTTCTACCTTGATTCTAGTGATAAAACACGTTTGGCCTATGGGGTGACAAAAGCTCAACAATCGGTAGTAACTGTGTGTCAGTTGGCGATGCCAGATTATGCGTTACCAGAACCACTACTGCTCGAAAACCTCGACCGTTCAGCTTGTTATAAAGTGACGCTGGTGGATTATCCGCAGTCGAGTAAGCAATTGATGAAAACCAGTGAAAGTTGGTGGGATGAGGGGCAGTTAATAGTGACAGGTGAATGGTTAATGACACTTGGATTGAGTTTGCCGATTTTAGACCCAGAGTCATGTATGTTAATCAGCATCACAGAAGTTGAAAATAACTAGCAATAAGGGCTAAGCGTAGACTTAGCCCTTTGTTTGTGATCATGTCTGAATGAGTAAAGTTACTCGCTATCAGTAAAGAAGTCGTTGTACAGCATGTATAGGTGAGCCGCACTCCATGAGAAGTTAGGCGCGCCTTGTTGTGCACCGGTGAGTGGGTTGTAGTTTTCACGGATAGGACCATCTTGAACCAAGCCGTCGGCATGGTTGAAGAAGTTCGTGGCCATTTCTACAGCTTCATCTCGGTAACCGTACTTTTCCATGCCTTTTAGGCCAAAGTAAAGTTGGTCTACCCATACACGGCCACGCCAGTAGATGTCTGGACCAAAGGCTGGGCTTGAAAGTGCAGCCGTACCCAGTGGCACGTATGAGTTAAACTCTTGAGTGTCTTTCATCACTTTGACCACGGCGTCAGCATGTTCTTGAGTCGCCGCACCGTTGAATAGTGGCGACCAACCTTCAGGGCCTTTACCACGTTCTACGATTGGTTTACCCGCACAGCCATTAGCCAGTGGTTTACTTTCGATACGGATGTCATAGAAGAAACCAGTGCTTTCATCGAACATACAGGTGTTGATGTAGTTCGCCAGTTTGTCAGCTTTCTCTGTAAACGCTTTTGCTTCTTCATCTTTACCAAGAATAGTCGCCATTTCAGCAAGATATTGGTTGTCACTAAACATATAGCTTGCCTGATCGACAGACTCTTGCATCAATGAATAACCAAGTAGAGTGCCATTTTGTGAGCGATTTTGGGCAAAGGCTACATCCCAATCGCTGCGTTTTCCACCATTGGCAACATACTGCTCTAGCTGGTCTGCATCAATGAAACCAAAGACAGCGGCATCATCACGGCCTGATTCCCATGAAGCTGCGGTTTGGGCTGGAATCTCAATATGATCGTAGTGACCGTTTTTGATGATCTCGTTGTACTGTTCAAGGCCAGAAAACGTTTGTTCTGACTCGCCACGTTTAACGGTAAACAGCATTTGGCCACTCGGTGTATTGTGGGCTTTGTCACGCGCTGCGCCGTATTCAGGAACACCATTACCATTATGGTCACGGTTACGAAGCCACCAGTTATGATAGGCAACCAGCTTAGGGTACATCTCCTCTAGCCACGCCTTATCACCCGTGGTTTTATACACCTCCATCACTGACCAGGCCGCAAGACTTGGTTTTGTATTACGCTCGTTCCAGTTGCCACCGTCGCTACCGCGTTCTGGACTTAAGTTGTATGCTAGTAGATCTGGTACGTAACCTTCATCCCAAGGACGCACGGCATCATCTGCTTGAATTTGGTACGCAAACATCGCGCGAATATTATCTTTGGCAACCTCAGGGTTGAAGTGTGCCATCGCATAGGCTTGTTTCCAGGTATCCCAAGGCCATGTTTGGTTGCCTGAGAACCAACGAGCAGTAACAGATGGGGTGACCGAATCAAACTTCATCGCGCCGGCTACACCGCGCCAGTTACCATTGAGGGTCTCCATTGCTTTTACTGCAACGCGTTCTTGAGCGGGTGTGGCGTTGGGATTAGTCAAGCCACGCTCGAGATATGTTTCCCAGCGTTGCTCTGAGGCTTGTAAGTATTTGTGTGGGTTGGCCAGAACATCAGCAATTTTCACTTGCTCTGCTTGGTTTTCTTCTGCGGTCAATACGTGAGAATAAGTGGTGTAGAAGGTCGTTGAGCTTTCAACGTTCGCGGTTGAAGTAAACGTATGGCCGTCGATCTTTGTGTCTGTCGGGATCGATTTATGGATCTGGTATTCTGAATCGCCAGAGGTCAGTAGTGACCAAGTCGCTCTGACTTTACCAAACGTAACTGTTATGCCGTCGTCAGTCGCAACTAGTTTGCGATTATAGTCTGGGTAAGCTTGGTCGATGGTCTTATCGGATTGTGCTGTGCCTTCTTTTGCATGGTATTTTTCAAGCAGTTCGCCATCCCACACTAACTTAAGTGGTTCATCGGAAGTAATCTTAGTTTCAAGTAGCGAGGTACGATTTGTTGCAAATCGTAGTGTCATTTCTACCGTCACATCGTCTGCTGTGAGTGTTTGTACCAATGCCCCAGGAAGACTGTAAGCCTCCATTTCAAACTCAACTTTTTGACCTTGTTTGAACACGCTCAGGCGGTCAAAGTTGTTGGCCATAAAGTTGATGTATTCTTCAGTAAGCAGTGCGGTACCTGGAAATCCCCCCATACCTTCAGGACCATCAGGTAACAGGTGACCGTGCCATGCACCGTTGTCAAAAAATGGATTAAAGCGCTGATGGTCATCAAAATCGTAGTCACGCATGTATTCAGGAGAACCAGTGCGGTCGATGATATTTTTAAACTCATTGGCTTGTAGATCATGATCTGAGTGTTGGGTAGAGCTACAACCTGCGAGTGCGAGGCTAGAGCCGACAGCAAGAGCTAGAAGTGTTTTACGTAGGGTCATTTCGGGTTCCTTTAATGGCAGACCTCATATTTGTTGAGGCTATTTTATCGCTCTACATACTGTTGAGTAATAATGGTTGGGTAAAAGTGTGATCTTAATTTAGTAAAACTTTACTTATTTATTATTGAGAGATTTAGACGTAAAAAAGGGCACTATAGAAGTGCCCAATTGGTCATAGAGGGAATGAGTAACTTAAGCTTGAGTTGCTGGTTTAGCTTCTGGTGCTTGAGTCTCTTTCAGTGCTTGCTTCTTCTCAAAGCGAGAGATCCACCACCACGCTAGGCCAGAGAATACAGCTGTCATAAATACGTTGATGAAGAAGGCTTGAACCAGGTCAACACCTGTTGGGAATGCTGATGCTGTCATACTTACCACGAAGATAGTGATTAGAACAGATACTACACCCATACCTTGCTTACGTGTGCCCATGCGGAAATCACGTGGCGTGTCATCATGCTTCAGACGGAATACGAAGTACGCAGCCATGATGAAGATTGGTGGAAGCATTGCTGTACCGGCTGTCAGGTTGATTGCAGTGTTCATCATCTCTTGTACAGATTCAGAACCGAAGCCATTCACAATTAGCATTACGAATACGAACGCAAACTGCCACCATGCCGCACGAACTGGAACGCCGTGTTCGTTAAGCTCAGTTGTCTTCTCGCCGTAAACGCCTTTTGGAATTTCAGAGAAGTGAATTTTAACTGGTGCAGCTGTCCACATCATCATAGAGCCAAACATCGCAACGAATAGTACGATACCGACAAAGCGACCGACTAAACCTTCAGAGATGTTGAAGTACTGAGCCATACCAGTGAAGATTTCAACCATACCACCAGCGTACGTTAGGTCTTCACGAGCAACGAATACGTTTACTAGTAGTGAACCAAGTGCGTACATAGAGCCGATAGCGATACCTGCGCCGATGATTACCTTGATGAATGACTTGTGGCCGCCTTTAACATCGTTTAGGTATGCCGCTGCTGTTTCCGCACCGCCGGCAGCTTGGAAGATCCAACACATAATACCTAGTGTTGCCCAGTTAATAGTCGGGGTCATTGCTTCTAGTGTGATTGGTTGTACAGGCTCATGGTTACCACCTAGTGCCATGAATGCGCCTATAACGTAGATTGCGAATAGAGCGAATACACCGTAAGCAACGATCTCAGATATTTTGCCCAACCAAGATGCACCTTTAGTCGAGATGTGAGTTGCTGCAGCAAACAGAACAATTGAAATAGCAGACGTCACCATAGGAGAGAAGGCGTACTCGTAACCCAGCATAGCGTAAGATGCGTAGGCAATTACGTTTGGCAGTAGAGATACAAACCAGAATAGGTTAACAAACCAGTATAGGAATGAACCAAGGTAAGCAGCCTTAGTACCTAGTGGTTTTTTTAACCAGTCGTACATACCAGATTCTGAGTTTTTATTCGCAGATACGAACTCTGCGATGATAAATACGAACGGGATAAAGTAGACAAGGGTTGCTAACAAAAAGATGGGTGCCGAGCTTAAGCCCAGTTCGATGTTGTTATTGACGATGTTACGAACGTTAAATACCGCCGCAAACGTCATGGATAGTAGGGCGAATTTGCCTAACTTACCGCGTACAGATTCAGACATAATGTCCTCCGGTTTCACTGAATATGGTTGCTTCAAACTGTGTATTGAAGCTTTTTATTTCGATGGGCCAGATCCTTATGTCCGGCCCGTATTTTATCTGGTAACTGATAGATGTGTTATTTGTTTAAGAAATAACCGTCTTCAATTGTGACCTTAAGCACAACCTTGCGGACTCGGTTGTCGCCATGGAAACGGTAGGCCTTGCTGTTGTCGAAGATAGCGACTTGGCCTTCACAAAGTTCGCGTTTTTCACCGTTACCAATTAGGTATTCACGGTCGGTTTCATCACGGTAGCCTTCAACCAGCTCTAGCTGAGATTTGTCTGCAAACTCAACCGTTTCGCGGCCTTCAAGGTAGTAGTGCACATCGAAGTAGCGGCGGTGGCCTTCAAAGGTTTCTGTATTGCGGGCAATGCCGTCTTCAATCATGTAAGCGAGTGAATCACCGATGGAGTGCATGACGCCACCTTTGATATTGCCAATATTCTCAATGGCTTCTACACAGCGATTCCATTTACGACCATCGCGGTAAACTACTTTGAACTGCTCTAAGCTCTCTAACACGATCATGGGTTATGCCTCGTTTGCTGATGTTGAAGTTGTAAAGAACGCGTTGCCAAAGTCATGCGCTGCCAATGCTTGGGCATTGCAGTCACCTGCTTGTAGTGGCATCAAGGTTAAGCCGTAACGGAACTCGTCCATGTATACACGGTAAGAGTCGAGCACTTCACTACCCCAAGAGTTTGAGCCCAGCCCCATTAGTTTGTGGTCAAGGTTTAGGGTGATGTAGCCACTCTTCTCTAACTCAATAGTGTGTTGAGCTTCGTGTAGATTTTGGTTGGTGTAGAACCATGCGCTGAAGTTCAGTTCCTGTTGAGGTTTCACTAATAGACCCGTACCGTTACGGTTGGTCAGAGCTGCCCAGCGAACGTGCTGACGGTTGCCGTTGTTTTGCGGGAATGGGTAGTTTTCGAACATGTCAGCAACTGTGCTTTGGTAAACATCGATCATGTTTGCCTGTTTACTGTCTTGGTAGTTCTCTTCTGGGCCGCGACCGTAGTATTTAACTTGGTCAAAATCACCGTTGATACCTAGGTCTAAACCAATAACTGGTATCACGTGTGGATAGTCACCGTAGCGTTCACCGCTTAATTCGATATTCAGTTGGCCTTCGGCATTGATTTGGTAGCGATATTCACAACGCATACCGAAATCAAATACTGGTGGCGCAATAATGCTGGTGGTGGTGATTTCGATTTTGCCATCCACTTGCTCAACGTCGAGTGTACGGAAGTGCTCTTGCATGATTTGCAGGTGTGCAGGCTCCCAGTAACCATCATGTTCTTGCTTATGGTTATCGATCATCGGCTTGAAGAAGTTTAGTTTAGGCTCAGACTTAATAAGTTCTTCGCCATTGACTAGCCATGAGGTTAGCTTGCCGTTTACTTTCGAGAAGTTCAGCGCGAAGTTGTTACCTTTAATAAGGTAGGCAAGGCGGCTCTCTTCAATATTAAGTTCAGTCGCGTTGCGATTTACAAATGCCTTTTCAGTGGCAGTGCTTTGTTTTAGTTGGTACTGGTAAATTGCGATGTCGTGGTTCGCTGCGCTGTACAGAGTGCGAGAGTCTTTACGTACAGTGAAGTTAATAAATACTTCACGTTCATCAAGCTCAGGGATTGCGATTTCAATTTCACGCTCTGAGTTTGCCGCTAGGTTTTCGACTTTGAACTGAACGCTACGTAGTGTCTCACCTTCAGCGCGAATATCTGCCGTGATGGTGTAGTCACTTAGGTCTGTGAACCACAGTTTGTTCTCAACTAGGAACTTACCAGCTTGCTCGTCAACCGCACGAATCTTCACTGGTGCAATCACTTGCTTGTATTCTTTTAAACCTGGACCAGGTGTTTGATCTGGGTAGACTAGACCATCCATACAGAAGTTGTAGTTGTTCGGGTAGTCACCGTAGTCACCACCATACTTGTAGAATGTCTCGCCTTTTTCATCACGTGCTAGAATGCCGTGGTCACACCATTCCCAAACGTAATGGCCTTGAATGTGGTCGTGTTTGTAGAACACATTTTGGTACTCCGTTAAACCACCAGGACCGTTACCCATTGCATGAGCATATTCACAGATGATGCGTGGTTTCTCGTGCGGGAA
Source organism: Vibrio sp. TBV020 (assembly GCF_046056895.1). Classification (NCBI taxonomy): domain Bacteria; kingdom Pseudomonadati; phylum Pseudomonadota; class Gammaproteobacteria; order Vibrionales; family Vibrionaceae; genus Vibrio; species Vibrio sp. TBV020. The sequence goes on from NZ_JBEEAQ010000003.1 coordinate 835,227, forward strand.
CTCACCAAAGTAATTCATCAGTTGAGCGCGTGAGTACATGGTAGAGATAACATCAACCACTTCCGCATCACGGTCTTCTTCATAGTGCACCAAACGCGTGTCGTCGATAGCTTTGGTTGCATCGTACATAGAGCGGATATTGCAGCCGTGACCACTTTCATTACCCAATGACCACATGATGATTGAAGGGTGGTTTTTCTGAGCGTGAACATGACGTTCTGCACGGTCGACAAATACGGCTTCCCATGCTGCATCATTAGTGATGCGGTCCAGATCGCCTACGTTAGCAAAGCCGTGGGTTTCTACATCTGTCTCAGCCATTACGAATAGGCCGTAGATATCACATAGCTCGTAGAAGCGAGGATCATTTGGGTAGTGAGCAGTACGGACAGAGTTGATATTGTGCTGTTTCATTAGCACGATGTCTTTTTCAACGCGATCCATACCCACTGCGCGACCTTTTAGGTGATCGTTATCGTGGCGGTTTACCCCGTGTAACATTACGTATTGGTTGTTAATGTAGAACAAACCGTCACGGACTTTGATGTCACGGAAGCCAACACGTTGTGGGATGATTTCAAGCACATTGCCAAGGTTGTCCTTTAAAGTTAAGACAAGTTGGTAAAGGTATGGGTTTTCAGCGGTCCAGTGAATTGGGTTTGCCATTTCAATTGCAAAGTTTGTTTGCGCATTGTTGTCGACGGTCAAGTTGTCACATGAGCCTTTTGCAACAACCTGACCTTGATCGATAAGTGCGTATTCAAGAGCGTAACCAGAGGCTTGCATTGTTGATAGGTTTTCCAGTTCAACTTGGCAAGACAGTGTTGCAGCAACGTAGTCGTCAGCAAAATCGGTACGAACAGCCAGATCTTGAACGTGAACTTGCTCTTTACCCACTAGGTAAACGTCACGGAAGATGCCCGCAGTCCACCACATATCTTGGTCTTCGATGTAAGTAGAATCAGCCCACTGCATTACGCGGATAGAAAGCAGGTTATCGCCTTGCTGAACAAACTTAGAAATATCGAACTCAGCAGTAAGGCGGCTACCTTTACTGAAGCCAACGTACTCTCCGTTTACATACACTTCAAAGTAAGTCTCAACACCGTCGAATTTGATGATGGTCTGCTTATCGTTCCAGTTTTCACCGAGAGTGAAAGTTCGTTGGTAAGCACCAGTTGGGTTATCCGTTGGCACAAACGGAACATCAATTGGGAATGGGAAACCTTCATCTGTGTACTGAAGGTCGCCGTGGCCTTCCATTTGCCACATGTTTGGAACCGTAATTTGGCCCCACTGTTCCATTTTTTGTGAATAAAACTCTTCAGGAACCAAAATAGGGTTGGTGAAGTAGTTGAAGTTCCATTGACCGCTTAACAGCATAAAGTGGCTACTTAGCTCACGCTGAAAAGTTTGGGCTGTCTTAACTGAGTCGTATGAGAAGAAGTAAGCACGTGGTGCCATACGGTTCTCATGTAGGTGAAGGAAGTTTTCCCAGTTGTTCACGTTTATTCTCCCTCGGCTAGCGATGCCGACGTTCTAATCAAAATGCAGCTCAATGAGCATCTGGGAAATATATTAGTAAAAGTTTTACTAAATAAAATTAGTGAAAACGTTTTACTTTAACTCGATCACGCTTTGATTGAGTGAACAAGTGAAAGGTGTGATCTGGATAAAAGAATGCCGTTTTGTGAAATTAGGAAGAGAATAGGGAGGGGTGTTATCGGATACTAGATACAAATAAAGCACTGAAAATCAGTGCTTTATTGTTATTTTTACTGGAAGTTTAATTGAATCTTTGCTCAAGTAATGGCGCGAGAGTATCCAACCATTTCTTGTAAGCGATTGAATTTAAGTGCAAATCATCGCAGCTACAGTTGAGGGGGAGATAGTGCTCCGGGCATAGGTATTGGTTGAGGTCGATGAAACGTAATACTCTTTGTTTACACAACAGACTCAACTGTTGATTCAATTCGGTGACGAGTGGATTGAGGGTTGCAATACGTTCGCCGACATATAGGGTAGACTGAACCCAAACCTCAATCTTTTCTCCTTGCCAATAATCCAACATCTGACGGTAGTTCTTGATAACCTGATCGACGGTATAGCCTTGGGACAGGTCGTTGATTCCCGCCATGACACACACTAATTTGGGCTGGCACACCTTAGTCGTTGGGAGTCGGCGAATCATGCCCTCAGTTGTATCTCCGGCTAAGCCTCTATTGGCCAAAGTGAAGTTGGGTAGGGCGTCATGCCATGGTCCCCATTCGGTAATAGAGTCACCAAACATCACGATATCGACAGGCTTTGCAAACGCAGAATGATTATCTTGGGTAAGAATATAACGACTCATTTTATGCGCTCGTTGATTTAGGTCGAGACGTTGAACGATTTCAGCGAATTGAGCTTGTGTGATTGGTTTATTATCAAGTTCACTGGTGAGTGACTCAATTTCAGACACTAATGGTGAGATGCGCGTTGTTAGCTCATGCTGTTGACGGAGTTGATACAGCTCCTCAATTAACTCGTAGAAAGAGCGATCTGGATTGGCTTGGTAAAGTTTTACTAAGTCTAAACAATTGCTGTGTCTTAGTTCTTTAAGTAGCTGTTCTTCAGTCATTGTGTGGTGTCCCGTAGCTTCAGTTGGCTTGGAACATATACCTTAAGAGGTAAGGCGCGTCCGTCACGAGACTTTTCTACTAAGAGATTAACCCCTTGAATTCCCATCATTTCTGAGTGAATTCTTACTGTTGAAAGCGACGGGAACGTAAACTTCGCGGTTGGAATATCATTGACGCTAATCAGAGAGATATCTTGTGGAATATTTAAACCGTGTTCATGAATCGCGCGGAGTACGCCAATCGCAATTGAGTCAGAAGCGATAAATAGAGCGTTCGGGTAGTTAGGTTTGCTGAGCATTTCCTTTGCGAGTTTATAGCCGGATGAGCTAGTAAATTCGCCGCGGTAAATGTCATCTTTTGCAACTACGCCTTTTAATTGGCCATATTCAGAAAATGCGACCTCGCGAATGTCAGGTGTGTTTGGCGCATCCTGACCACCAATAAATCCAATACGCTGGTAGCCTTGCTTAATGAAAAAGTCAGTGATTTCTTTGCTGATTTTGGCAAGGTCAATGTCAACTGAGTCATAGAGTGAATCGTTGTCACTAAAGTCGACATAACAAATGTTATCGGTCAGTTTTTTAATTTCAGCGAGTGTTTTTGAGTTGCTTCTTCCGACTAAAAGGACACCCGTGATCTTATTGCTATCTAGTTGAATATCACTGTCGTAGCAATTAGTCAGTTCAATGCCTAGCTTGTCACATTGAGTTTCTATGCCATGACGGATCGATAGGTAGTACGGGTCATTGACTTCCGCTTCTTGCTTGTAATTGTAAAGAGCAAGGAAGTGGTGATTCTGTTTACGTGCTAAGGTCGCTTTCTTTGAACTACTGGTCTTGTATTCGAGCTTTTCGGCAATCTCTAGGATTCTATGCTTGGTTTCTTCTTTTACGCTAAGAGTCGGATCGTCATTCAGTACTCGTGATACCGTTGCCAAAGAGACGCCGGCTTCGCCTGCAATATCTTTAAGTGTTGCCATCTACTTTTATATCCCTATACGTGCTCTAAAACGGGGTATGTTTTATTGCCCTTCATTGTAATCAATCCCACGCACTATTCACAAATTTTTAGTAAAAACCTTAATCTGTATGCCTGTTTTCACTCCATTGTAGAGTGAAGCGGTTGAGTTATAACCGGAAGATGATGATAGTAGACTCATTTTACTAAATTAGGCTCGCTTACTGGCCCTAAGGTTAATTTAAGTATCAATTTTGTGGAAACGTTTACATAACGAGAAATGGATCACGGATCTCATCCTGTTTTGGCTGATAGACTTTTCATCATTGAAGAGTGTGGCGAAATGATCGCAGTAATGCTTATTAAATGGAGATCGAATAGTGAAAGTTCTTGTTACAGGTGGAATGGGATACATCGGCAGTCATACCTGCGTACAGATGATCGAGGCGGGAATGGAACCGATCATCGTAGATAACTTATGTAATGCCAACGAAGCTGTATTGGACCGTATCGAAGCACTAACAGGGACCAAACCTTCATTTCACTTAGGCGATATTCGTAACGAAGCATTCTTAGATGAGGTGTTTAGTCATCACGATATTAAAGCCGTGATTCATTTTGCGGGCTTGAAAGCTGTTGGCGAATCGGTTGAAAAGCCATTGGAATATTACGATAACAACGTGAACGGTACTTTAGTACTGGCACGTTCAATGCGTAAAGCGGGTGTTAAAAGTATCGTTTTCAGTTCTTCCGCGACGGTGTATGGCGATCCTGAAATTGTGCCTATCACAGAGGACTCGCCTACAGGTGAAACAACCAATCCTTACGGCCGTAGTAAATATATGGTGGAAGAGTGCTTGAGCGATCTGTTCAACGCTGAAAACGATTGGAGCATTACCTTATTACGTTACTTTAATCCGGTTGGCGCTCACCCTTCAGGCACGATGGGCGAGGACCCTCAAGGCATTCCAAACAACCTCATGCCTTTTATTGCTCAAGTTGCTGTCGGACGTCGTGAAAAGCTCTCTGTTTTTGGTGATGACTATCCAACACCTGATGGTACTGGAGTACGAGATTACATTCATGTCATGGACCTAGCTGATGGTCACATTGCAGCGCTCAAAGCAGTCGGTGAACAATCGGGCCTTCATATTTATAACTTAGGAACAGGGAAAGGCTCTAGCGTCGTTGAAATGGTTGATGCTTTTGCTAAAGCGTGTGGCAAACCTGTCCCTTATGAAATTTGTCCACGTCGCCCTGGTGACATTGCAGAGTGCTGGGCAAGTACAGACAAAGCAGAACGTGATTTAGGTTGGAAGGCTATGCGCAGCGTCGATCAGATGACCGCTGATACGTGGAAGTGGCAGTCAAGCAATCCAAATGGTTATTCCCCTGCATAATTGAAGCCTCGCTGTAACGGCTATTTTATCGATGAATGTAGAAAGAAATTTTATAAGTTGAGTAAGTAAGATGTCGAATATTGAGTTTAATCCAGTCGATCACCCACATCGCCGCTATAACCCTCTAACAGGACAGTGGATTCTTGTGTCACCTCATCGAGCAAAGCGCCCTTGGAGTGGCCAAGATGAAAAGCCGTCTACTGCTGAGTTGCCAGCCTACGACAAAGAATGTTTCTTGTGCCCGACCAATACTCGTATTTCTGGTGATGAAAACCCAGACTATAAAGGCACCTATGTTTTCAGCAATGACTTCGCGGCCTTAATGCCTGATTCACCAGATGCGCCAGAATCAGATAACCCACTGTTTAAAACTCAGGGTGTTCGTGGTCTAAGCCGTGTTATCTGTTTCTCGCCGGATCACAGCAAAACTCTTCCAGAGCTACCAGTGAACAAGATTCGTGGTGTGATTGATACTTGGAACGACCAGATCGAAGGACTCGGCAAAGACTACCTTTGGGTACAAGCCTTTGAGAACAAGGGTGAAACCATGGGGTGTTCTCAACCACATCCACATGGACAAATTTGGGCGAACAGTTTCTTACCGAATGAAATTGAGCGGAAAGAAAAGTTGCTGAAAGAATATTTTGAGCAGCAAGGTTCTAATCTGCTTGTCGATTATGTTCAGGCAGAAATGAAAGATGGTTCACGCACCGTTGTTGAAACAGAGCATTGGATTGCGGTAGTACCATATTGGGCGGCATGGCCTTTCGAAACCATGCTATTGCCAAAAACACATATCCGCCGCATGAGTGAACTCACCGAAGCGCAGCGTGACGATTTGGCTATCGCAATCAAGAAACTCACCAGTCGTTATGACAACCTTTTCCAATGTTCTTTCCCGTATTCAATGGGGTGGCATTACGCACCTTTCTTTGAGCAAGGTACAGATATAGAACATTGGCAACTTCACGCGCTTTTCTACCCGCCGCTATTACGTAGCGCATCAGTACGCAAATTTATGGTGGGTTATGAAATGTTAGCGGAAAGCCAGCGTGATTTAACGGCAGAGCAAGCAGCTCAACGTCTACGTGATGTGAGCGATGTGCACTACAAAGAACAGCCGTAAAACGACTGAATAACAACAATCCTAGCCAATGCCTGAATAGGTTAGGAACTGAAATCAATTTTGAACGTGAGATTTGACTATGTCTGACTTAATCCAAGCAGTAAAAAACTCTTTTGAGCAAGTACTAGGCTATGCACCAAGCCATTTTGTTCAAGCACCTGGTCGTGTAAACCTAATCGGTGAACATACTGATTACAACGATGGTTTTGTCCTACCGTGTGCCATTAACTATCAGACTATGGTGGCGGCAGCTAAACGTGATGACAATATCGTACGTGTTGTTTCTGTTGATTATGGCAATGAAACCGATGAGTTCGACATCACGCAAGAGATCACTTTTCAGCAAGATAAGATGTGGTCTAACTACATTCGAGGCGTAGTGAAATGCTTAATTGGTCGTGGCTATGAGTTCAAAGGTGCCGACATTTCAGTGAGCGGTAATGTACCTCAAGGAGCTGGACTAAGCTCTTCTGCGGCGCTAGAAGTGGTTATTGGTCAGACATTTAAAGTCCTTTACAACCTTGATATCTCTCAAGCAGAAATCGCACTTAATGGTCAGCAAGCTGAGAACGAATTTGTGGGTTGTAATTGCGGGATTATGGACCAAATGATTTCAGCGGAAGGCCAAGAAAACCACGCGATGTTGCTTGATTGTCGTAGTTTGGAAACGACGGCTGTATCCATGCCTGAGGATATGGCTGTTGTTATCATCAACTCCAATAAAAAACGCGGCTTAGTGGACAGTGAATACAACACTCGACGTGAGCAATGTGAAGAAGCAGCTCGCATCTTTGGTGTAAAAGCATTGCGTGATGTGACTATTGAGCAGTTCAATACTAAAGTAAATGAGCTTGATGAACTGGTCGCTAAGCGTGCTCGCCACGTCATCACAGAAAACGATCGTACTCTTGAGGCCGCAGAAGCGTTACGAAATCACGATATGAAGCGTATGGGTGAGCTGATGGCTGAGTCGCATGCCTCGATGCGTGATGACTTTGAAATTACCGTATCTGAAATCGATACTCTAGTAGAGATCGTAAAAGAAGAGATCGGCGAGCAAGGCGGAGTGCGTATGACTGGTGGCGGATTTGGTGGATGTATTGTTTCCGTTATGCCGCCAGCACTTGTCGACCAAGTTAAAGCGGCGATTGAAAGTAAATATCAGGCAGCGACAGGACTTAAAGAGTCCATTTATGTCTGCCAAGCAAAAGATGGTGCAGGTCTGGTGGAGTAATCAATCATGACTCATCCTCTTTTTCAAACAATGACTGAGCAGCCGGCCTATGACGGTAAGTCTGCTCAGCTTGTGGAATTGACCAATGCAGCGGGGGTTAGCATTGTGTTGATGGACATCGGAGCGACTTGGCTCAGTTGTCGACTACCTTTGGCGTGTGGGGAGCATCGTGAAGTGGTTTTGGGTGTAGGGTCCATGACTGATTTCGAGTGCCAACAAAGTTACATGGGGGTAACAGTTGGTCGTTATGCAAACCGCATTGCCAATGGTCGTTTTCACATTGATGGTAGTGACTATCAATTGGTCACGAACCAAGCTGGTAACTGCCTACATGGCGGTGTAACAGGCTTTGATAAAGTACGCTGGAATATTGTTGAGCAAAGTGCGAACAAGGTGATATTTAGCTTACATTCTGCTGATGGAGAGCAAGGCTTTCCTGGGAATCTTGATGTCTCAGTTATCTACCAGCTTAGTGACGATGGCAGATTTGATATTGAATACGCCGCACATACTGACAAAGCGACACCAATCAATCTAACTAATCATGCCTATTTCAACCTGAACGGCGCTGATGGTACGTACGACGCTAGAGATCACCAACTGCAAATTAAAGCTGATTATTATCTGCCAACAACGGATGTTGGGATTCCGCTCGGCAAACTAGAAAATGTTGATAATACTGGATTCGACTTTCGTGTTGCTAAAGAGGTCAATCAGGATTTCTTAGTGGATGAGCAGCAGCAATCAGCAAAAGGCTACGATCACAGTTATTGGTTTGAACCAAACCGTGATGTGACTGTGCCTATTGCTCGTTTAGTGAGTCAGGATGAGAAAGTTGCTGTGAGCGTATTAACGGATAAGCCCGCAATGCAACTTTATACGGGAAATTGGTTAGCAGGCACGCCCGCTAGAAATGGCGAAGATTACGCTGACTATGCAGGGATTGCGCTCGAAACACAGTTTTTGCCAGACTCACCGAATCACCCTGAATGGCAGCAACCAAGCTGTATTCTTGAGCCCAACCAAGAGTATCGTTACAAAACGACCTATCAGATAACATTCTGATTCTAAGGATAAAACCAGCAATCAAGCTGGCTTTTTTATTGATTCAGCAAAGTCGAATAGTGATCCTTCTACTATAAATCTTCGAATTCATCCAAGGCCATTCTGGCTTCAGACAAACTACAGCCCGATAAGCTGACTAACTGTTTGACGGTCATGTTGGGTGAGGCGGCAATCATACTAGATAGATCTATGACAGGTAGGGGTAGGGCTTTATCAATCGCTTTGACTATCCACAAAGACCTTTCATCTACCAGCGCAGACTTAAGAGCGCGTAGAGCGTGCTCTTCACCACTGAGTTGCCAATGTCGAGAACGACGGATTCTTTTTAACTGACACTGGTGCCGACTCGCTAACTCGATGAACTGAGTTTTGTCATAGACACGATGAACAAAGCTGTTTAGCGGGACGCAAAGCATGAATCGTCAAAGTAGGGCTGCTGAATAGAATGGTTCTCACTTTATCTGAACGATAAGCAAATCGCCATATTCAAACTCTCTTTCGTTGCTCATAAGCCTGTTTGAATCTCACGATAAGTTTTGCCTATTTTAATTGATAGCCTTTTCCTATCAGAGCAATAGAAACGTTCAAATTTACCTATTAAGTGGTTCGGGGCAATATAACTCCATCGACGCAAGGCAGCGTTCACAAACACTAAATTAGAAAGAGAGTAAAATCATGATCAACACAGAAATCAAACCATTCAACGCAACGGCATTCAAAAACGGCGAATTCGTAGAGATCACTGAGCAAGACGTAAAAGGTAAGTGGGCAGTGTTCTTCTTCTACCCTGCTGACTTCACTTTCGTATGTCCTACTGAACTTGTAGACCTACAAGAAAAATATGCAGAGCTTCAATCTCGTGGCGTAGAAGTTTACTCAGTATCAACTGACACGCACTTCTCACACAAAGCGTGGCACGACACTTCAGACAAGATTGGTACTATCGAGTACTTCATGGTAGGTGACCAAACGGGCACTATCACTAACAACTTCAACGTAATGCGTGAAGGTCAAGGTCTTGCAGACCGCGCAACGTTCCTAATCGACCCAGAAGGCGTTATCCAAGCAATGGAAATCACTGCTGAAGGTATTGGCCGTGACGCAGAAGACCTATTACGCAAAGTGAAAGCAGCACAGTACGTAGCAAACAACCCAGGTGAAGTTTGCCCTGCTAAATGGAAAGAAGGTGAAGAGACTCTAGCACCATCTCTAGACCTAGTCGGTAAAATCTAATCACTGATTAGAACATGTTAAAGGTACATTGAGTCCGCGCTCCTAAAGGGCTCGATGTACCGCCTAAACCCTTAAAGCCACATCGTATTTCGGTGTGGCTTTTTTGTGCTTGGAACCTTTTTATCTTATTGATTTATAAGAGGTGGTGGCGGCTTTGTAGCTGTGATATAAAACCAGAATATATAGTTTGTTGCATATCTAGATAAGGAGTTCGAGATATGATGTTCCCAAAGGCGCTAAAAGTCGGCGATAAGATTGGCTTTTTCTCTCCCTCTTCGCCAGCGACTGTGTTCGCACCTAAGCGTTTTACTCGTGCAAAAGAGTATCTAACATCAAAAGGTTTTCAGTTGGTTGAAGGTTCGTTAACTGGGCAAACTGACTGCTATCGCTCTGGCTCAATAAAGGACAGAGCAGAAGAGCTGAACCAACTGATTCGTGATCCGGGTGTTCGATGCATTATGTCGACGATCGGAGGTAGTAACAGCAATGCCTTATTACCTTATATTGATTACGATGCGCTTAAACGAGATCCGAAAATCATTATTGGTTACTCGGATGTGACAGCGCTGCTGCTCGGCATTTATCAGCAGACTGGCCTCGTCACTTTTTATGGCCCTGCTTTGGTCGCGTCGTTTGGCGAATTCCCTCCGTTAGTAGACGAGACATTCGCTTCCTTTTTTGCATTACTGACTGAACCGCAGAACTCGTACTGCTACTCAATGCCTGCCGTTTGGACAGATATAAAGCACGATTGGGAAACACAAAATTGCGCTAAGCCTATTTTTAACAATCAATGGCAGTTCATTGGTCGCGGTCGCTATACCGGCCGTCTTGTAGGAGGAAATCTCAACACAATGGCTGGAATCTGGGGCAGCCCGTATATGCCAGAGATTAAACAAGGTGATATTTTACTGATTGAAGATTCATTAAAGGGGATTGATTCAGTAGAGCGTTCATTTGCTCATCTCTTAGCGTGTGGGGTGTTTGATAAAGTAAGCGCGATTGTGCTTGGTAAACATGAGCTGTTTGATGATAAGGGAACGGGGCGCTCCCCTTTAGATGTTCTTATTGAAGTGCTCAATGGTAAAGACATCCCTATCTTATATGGCTTCGACAGTTGTCATACTCACCCTATGCTCGTTACCCCGATTGGTGTTCAAGTGGAACTGGATTTTGATCAGAAGGTATTTAAGCTTGTCAGTCGTTGGCTTTCAGACTGATTGAATTTCATTGCTTGTTCTCATTGTTTTGCTAATAGGTTTTGCCTACCGAACTGATAGAAACGTTCGAATTTACCAATTTTAGTGCTCGGGGCAAACTAACCCCATCAGCGCAAAAGAGCGCAACACAAAGAATTAAGACAAGAATTGGGAAAGGGCACGATTATGTTAGACCAAGCAATGAAGCAGCAGCTAAAAGCATACCTAGAAAACCTAAAAACAAATGTACAGCTTGTACTGAGCCTAGACAGCAGCGAAGCCGCAACCAAGCTTGAAGCTCTAGCAAACGACATCGCGTCACTGACCGATAAGATTGAAGTGACTCGTGACGACAACGCAAGTGCACGCAAGCCAATCATGCAGGTTGTAAACCAAGAGAAAGGCACAGCAATCGGCTTTGCTGGTCTACCAATGGGTCATGAATTTACGTCTCTAGTGCTGGCTCTGCTTCACAGTGGTGGCCACCCTATCAAGCTTGAAGCAGATGTTATCGATCAAATTAAAGAACTAAACAGTGAGCTAAACGTTGAAATCTTTATCTCACTATCGTGTCAGAACTGTCCAGAGGTGGTTCAGGCGTTCAACATGATGTCGGCAATCAACCCGCTAATCAAAACGACCATGATTGATGGTGCAGCGTTCCAAGACGAAGTGAAGTCTCGCGACATCATGGCGGTACCAAGCGTCTTCATCAACGGTGAGCTATTTGGTCAAGGCCGTATGTCTCTGGCTGAAATCCTAAACAAAGTGGACTCAGGCGCAGCAGAGAAGAAAGCAGCAAGCCTAAACGAACAAGCGCCATTTGATGTACTGGTTGTTGGTGGTGGTCCTGCTGGTTCTTCAGCAGCAATCTACGCAGCACGTAAAGGCATTCGTACTGGTGTGGTTGCAGACCGATTTGGTGGTCAGGTGATGGACACCATGGCGATTGAAAACTTCATCTCAGTGAAAGCGACTACGGGTCCTAAACTAGTAGCAAGCCTAGAAGAGCACGTAAAAGAGTACGGTGTTGAAGTGATGCCCGAGCAGCGAGCAGCTAACATCATCGATGCAGAAGAAACAGAAGATGGTTACATCCACGTTGAACTAGAGAGCGGCGCAGTACTAAAAGCTCGCACGGTAATCACTAGTACAGGTGCACGCTGGCGTGAAATGAACGTCCCTGGTGAGCAAGAGTACCGCAACAAAGGCGTCGCATACTGCCCACACTGTGATGGTCCACTGTTCAAAGGTAAGAAAACAGCCGTAATCGGTGGTGGTAACTCAGGCATCGAAGCGGCAATCGACCTAGCAGGTATTGTTGAGCATGTAACGGTACTCGAGTTTGCTGACACGCTTCGCGCTGACCAAGTGCTTATCGACAAAGCGAACGCAACACCAAACATCGAAATCATCAAAATGGCACAAACCACACAAGTGCTGGGTGATGGAAACCGAGTAACGGGTCTAGAGTACAAAGACCGTAATAGTGGTGAACTGAAGCAGATTGAACTGGCGGGTATCTTTGTTCAAATCGGTCTAATGCCAAATAGCGAATGGTTAAAAGGCACTAAGGTTGAGCTATCACCGCGCGGTGAGATTGAAATTGATGCGCACGGTGCAACAACGATGAAAGGTGTGTTTGCCGCAGGTGACGTAACAACCGTTCCTTACAAGCAGATCATCATCGCGATGGGTGAAGGCGCGAAAGCAAGCTTAGGTGCGTTTGATTTCCTAATCCGCAACCCATCACCAGCAAAAGTCGCTGAAACGGCGTAGTAATTTACTGTCCATACTCATTTGCAAACATTTCGTCGATTATCCGACACCACTTCCAAGTAATTGGAAGTGGTTTTTTTATGTCTGGAGTGAACAAAATTTATAGCCGTTTATTCAATTTTGTTGGTAGTTTCTTCGAACCATTTGAGCACAAAATCAGTAAAGGCAGAGAGCTTAGTGCTGCTTCGCAGTTGAGGTGGGTAGATGAGGTAAATATAACTTTCTGCGATGAAATAATCGTCTAGTAAGCGAACCAAGTGACCACTTTCGAGGGCTGGCTCAACTAGGTAACAAGGCATCTTTATGATCCCTTTGCCTTTCTCAGCTGCAGCCATCAAAAGAAGGTTATCACTGATCAGCATGTCACCATGGGTGTTGATTTGCTCAATATTATTGTCTTTAGAAAATTGCCAGCGCCTTAGGTTCGGGTCAGACATACAGTTATGCTTGGTAAGATCACTGGGCACTTGTGGTGTTCCATTTCTCTTTAGGTAGTCAGGTGAGGCGCAGCAAACGTGCTGATAAGGCATCAGCTTCTTGGCCACCATATTATCTGGCGGTGTATTGGTGGCACGAATGGCGAGATCGAAATGACTTTTTGCTAAGTCTTCGCGGTGGTAACCGATATCGAGATCAAATTCGATATGAGGGTGTAAAGTTTGAAAGTCGCGACAAATATCGATGAGGAATCGATGACTGAAAATTGTTGGGGCAGTAATACGTAGTAATCCACTGACTTCTGTTTTGGTATGGTCGAGATCTTTTTCTAGTTCCAGGATCGAAGCGTTGATTCCGTGCATTTTGGCGAGGATTTTTTCACCTGCGGCGGTAAGTCTCACACTGCGAGTCGAGCGTATCAATAAGCTCGTCGAAAGCTCTTGTTCCAGTTGATTGATCTGCGATGACAGATAGCTGCGTGAGATCCCCAAGTTATCGGCTGCTTTGGAAAAACTCAGCTGATTAGCCACTTCGCTAAACAGAGCGTAGCGTTCAAAACGTTTGTGCATTTTATGCATAACAATCACTCATGAAGGCGCAATATAACCTCATTATATCTTTCCGTATAAGAAATTAAATTCCATTGATTGTTTGCTATATCGAATTATCTTTTCATGAGAAGCTATTTAATCCCCCTACAGAGTCTAAGTATACTGAACTTAGAACATTGCACGAGCAGTGATACAAAATAGGGGTATAGACGATGCAGAAATCACATTCAGTGTTTTCACCAATGATTCAAGGCTACTGGCGTATGGCTGAGTGGAACATGACGACTCAGCAGCAGCATGCTTTTGTAAAACAACATATCGAGCTTGGGATTACGACTGTTGACCACGCTCCTGTATACGGCCCAGAATCAGCGTGTGAACGTATGTTCGGTGATGTATTGTCATTGGACCCTAGCCTGCGAGACCAAATTGAGATCGTGTCTAAATGTGGTATCTATCGCGGAGAAGGTAAACAAGTTAACCACTATGACAGTAGCAAAGCAGCTATTTTAGCGTCGGTTGATGAGTCTCTATCTCGCCTAAAAACAGATCATCTTGATGTGCTACTTCTGCACCGCCCAGATCTTCTGATGGATGCGGATGAAGCGGCGGAAGCTTTCGCGACTTTGAAAGCCGCAGGCAAAGTGAAGCATTTTGGTGTCTCTAACTTTACGACTTCTCAGTTTGATCTACTTCAGTCTCGCCTAGATACGCCTCTGATCACTAACCAAGTTGAGATTAACCCAGTGAACCTTCAGGTTACCGAAGATGGCACATTGGATCAGCTTCAGCAGCAACGCGTTCAACCTATGGCGTGGTCGTGTCTTGCTGGTGGCGGCATCTTTACTGACAACGGTGAACAAATGACTCGCTTGCGTGAAACGCTGAAGGATATTGCAGAAGAAATTGGCGCAGCGTCTATTGACCAAGTGATTTTTGCTTGGGTAATGAAGATGCCAGCGAAACCAGTACCGATTCTAGGTAGTGGTAATATTGAGCGTGTTAAAACAGCAGTTGGAGCACTTGAACTTACTTTGACTCAAGAGCAGTGGTACCGAATTTGGGTTGCTTCAAAAGGACACGGTGTCGCATAAGTCGAGCGTAGATAATAAAAAAGGCATCGTTAAGTAAACGATGCCTTTTTTGTTTAACTTGACACTTTTTCGACGGAGTTACGTCTGACCAGAGTTGGGGTAAATACCATAGCGTCACCTGCAGACTTTTCTTGTCTTGCTAAATCTAAAGCTAGGCGAGCTGCACGCTCAGCCATCATTGCAATAGGGTAGCGTATGGTGGTTAAACGTGGATTCACATAGCGCGCAATTAGCCCATCATCGAAACCCATCATAGAAACCTGATCGGGCACAGTAAGCCCATTTTCATCCAATACAGAGAGTGCTCCAGCGGCCATATAGTCGTTGTAGGCAACTACTCCGGTGATATCGACTGACTTTGTTAGTAGGTTCGTCATGGCGGTCTCACCACCATCACTGTCTGGTTCGCCATATTCGATGTAGCTACTTGGCAGTTCAATATTGTTATCGCGCAGTGCTGCTAAATAGCCTTCAATACGTTGTTTTGAGTCTTCGATATTATGTGCAGATGCGACACAAGCAATTTTGCTGTGGCCATGGCGAATCAAATATTCAGTTGCTAGGTAAGCGCCTTTGTAGTTATCGAGTGAAATACAGCGCTCCGCCATTTCAGGAATGTGTCGATTGATAAAAACTAGCCCTTTTACCTCTTTGGCATATTTTATTAGTTCTTCATCAGATAGACCTTTTGAGTGGATAACTAGAGCTTCACAACGGTTGTTTATCAGTAGCTCGATCGCTTGACGCTCTTGCTCTGCACTGTGGTAACCATTGCCAATGAGAATATGTTTGCCGCTTTCATGGGCAACATTATCAACCGCTTTAACTAGTGTACCGAAGAAGGGATCGGAAACATCGCCGACAAGAACGCCAACGGTATTACTACTTTGGCTTACGAGCGCTTTGGCTGCAGCATTTGGTCGATAACCTAACTCGGCCATTGCTTTTGTTACAGACTCGACCGATGCTTTGCTGGCTTTTGGTGATTTGTTGATCACTCTAGATACTGTTGCAATAGAGACACCAGCTTCCCTCGCAACATCTTTGATAGTCGCCATATTAGGCCTCAATAAACTTTACTTAGGCTATTTAACCCTGAGTGTGTAAATAACGCAATCTGATTGCGTTGTTGATTATTAAAATGAGATCTTTACCACTTGTAATAACGGCTTTTGGTGGTAGTGTAAACGTTGTCTTTTAGTAAACTTTTACCAAATTAAAAGCTCTGAGGTTTATCATGGAAACGATCGCTTATACTGACTTCGCTAAACTGGAAATGCGCACGGGAAAAATTATTGAGGTAGCTCGTCATCAAAATGCTGACAAGCTTTACATTGTGCAAATCGATGTTGGTGAAAAAACATTGCAAACGGTAACCAGTCTTGTGCCGTACTACACAGAAGAAGAACTCATGGGTAGGGAAGTGGTGGTTCTGTGTAATCTTGCTAAAGCGAAAATGCGCGGTGAGACATCAGAGTGCATGCTGCTTTGTGCGGAAACAGATGATGAATCGGAAAGTGTACTGTTGACCCCAGAGCGTTCGATGCCTGCTGGGGTTCGAATTGTTTAGTTAGTTCTCTATTCGGCTGAGTTTTTTCAGGATCTTGCTTCAGCCACCAGAGCATCGATCGTATTGTGGTGCTCTGGTTTTACTCCAGCTAAATTACCGTATTTTGGTTGATGACGGTCATTCTCTAATGGGAAGTGCCAACCAATAGTATGTTCTATAAACTCTTTGGCAAATTGTTCTGAAATTTCCAAGCAACCCGCTAGTACAGTGTCGACGTAAGTCTGCATGATCGGGCTAAGAGAACACGGTGGTTCAGGACTATCTTTTACGTACACCCAGACTCTATCATTTTGATCAAACTGGACTAATGATTTAATGTCGTTAGATTCGATTAGAATACGATGATAACCACGCTCACGAACATCAAACTCTTCTAAGCCTTTGTCACTGACTGCCAACAAAACACCGTTGACCTTTCCATGTCCTTTATCGACTACTAGGGGAGAAAGGATATAGCTATCATCCACTTTGCCCCAATAACGTTTTAGGCCAGTTACTGTAGCAGGCTCTGCTTGCGATGTTTGCCCAGTCAAGCGTCGAGAAGCTGAATTCATTAAGCTTCCATAGCCAAAAATGTAGTGCGTCATTCATCCCTCCTAGTTAAGTTTTGCCTTTGTAATCTAAGCTAACATCTTTGGCGTGAAAATAAACTCATAACTTAGACATAAAGAAGTCAATATGACCAATTTAATGTGTGTCACTATGACTCAAAAAAGGTTCAATATGTCGGAAGCGCTAGGTTTATTGGGATTTGAAAAGTTGGAACATATCTTGCGATAGTCAATTTAGTTTACAAGATTGTGATTTCCACTAGGAGTTGTTCAGTGCTCAATATTACTGACAAAAAAGTTGAAGAAGCCATTCCACCAGTGCTGCGTTTAGGTTTTAGACCATTTTTCTTACTGGGTTCGGCTTATGCGGTTATCGCTATAGCGTTATGGGTGTGGATGTTCCAAACGGGTCAGCCGTCGGCATTACGTGTTCCAGCGCTGTGGTGGCACGTTCATGAAATGTTGTTTGGTTTTGCAATGGCGATCGTTGCAGGGTTTGTACTGACGGCAGTGCAAAATTGGACGGGCATCAATGGGACTAAACACCATAGGTTAGCTATTTTGGTAATGCTATGGGTGATACCACGAGTGCTATTTTGGACTCCCGCACCACTTTGGCTAATTTCCTCAATCGAAGCTTTATTCCTTGCTTTTACCGCTTATGAAATCGGTCAGCGAGTAGTGAAAGCAAAGGGTTGGCGCAACCTATTTTTTGTCCCGTTGTTTGTATTGGCTATCGCAGCAAACTTTGCTAGTTACGCAACGATTAAAGGCATGCCTCCCTTCCCATCTTCTGCGGTTTGGCATGCGATGTTATGGTGGTTCACTATGTTGCTATCGATTATGGGTAGCCGTGTGATTCCATTTTTCACTGCACGACGCTTCAATTTTGATAAGCCTCAGCCGATTGTGTGGTTGGATTGGGCTGCGAATCTGCCCTTAGCAGGGTTGTTTATTCTAAGCTTTTTCCCTATGACATTTGCTGAGCTAGGCCAGCCTTTAATGGTGATTTCAGGTCTTGCTCATTTAGTGAGAGTGATGCGCTGGCAGCCATGGCGAACGTTAAGCGAGCCATTGGTTTGGTCATTGCACGCGACATATTTGTGTATTCCAGTCAGCTTGTTATTGCGTGGTTTATTGACTAACCCATTTGTGAGCCACAATATGCTGCATTTATTTGCTATTGGTGCGATTGGTGGTGTGATTTTAGCGATGATTGCTCGAGTGACAATGGGGCATACGGGTCGTGCAATCTATCAAGGCCCTAATATGAGCATTGCATTTGGGGCGATTGTTTTAGCTGCGATTGTACGTAGTATCGGTGCTGCGTTCTTCCCTCAATACTTGATTGAAGTGGTAAATGTCAGTGGACTGTTGTGGGTATTAGCATTTGCTTTATACATCGCAAGGTTTGGCACTATGTTGATTAAAGCACGAGTTGATGGTCATCCGGGATAATCGATTCTTTAAGTAGAAATAAAAAGGCTTGGCAATGATGCCAAGCCTTGTTTGTTTATGAGGTTATCCTGCTTTATTCACTTCATTTATCGTCACTACTTTGCGTTGTAGTGACTGTTGAATATAGTCAGCAATAGCTTGTTGCTCATCTTTGCTTAGATACAAACCCAGTTTGGTACGTCGCCATAAGATGTCTTCCGTTGTGACGGCAAATTCTTGGTTCATCAAATAATCAATTTCAAGCTGGTAGACACCTTGAGCGCCTTGTGAAAAATGCTCGCCCATATCAGCTAAGCTTGTTTTACCTTCCAAAAGTTTCCACGTATAGGTACCAAACTGAGTGACATAGCGTAGGATTAACGCTTCAGGTAACCATGAGTATTTTGCTTTGATTGTTTGAGCCAATTGCTCTCGGCTACAGCTAAAATTACCTCCAGGCAGCGTTTGGTTCGCTGTCCATGGGCTACCCATGTTTGACATAAAAGGTTCGAGCTTTTTCAGGGCTGCTTCACCCAGTTTTCGATAGGTGGTGAGCTTACCGCCAAATACCGAAAGTAGAGGAGCTTGATCAAGCTCTGCGTCCAGTTCCAAGGTGTAGTCACGAGTGATCGCTTGCGGTGAATCAGACTCATCATCACACAATGGACGTACACCGCTGTATGTCCAGACCACATCATCACGTTTCAGCTGATGGACAAAGTGTTGGTTGACGATATCAATCAAGTAATCCACTTCATCATCTTCAATCGTGACCTCTCTAGGATCCCCTTTGTACTCAACATCCGTAGTACCAATGATCGAGAATTGATCGAGGTAAGGGATCATAAATACGATACGATTGTCTTTATTTTGCAAGATGTAAGCTTGTGGTTCATCGTGGATTCTTGGGACTACTATATGCGAGCCTTTGATCAAACGAATATTACGCGGTGAGTCCTGCTCTAAGCCATCATCGAAGAACTGCTTAACCCATGGACCTGCTGCGTTAACCAGAGCCTTCGCTTTTCGTTCAAAGCGTTGGTCAGTCATGATGTCATGCACGGTTACCCGCCAGATACCATTTTCTCTGTGTGCGCTTTCTACTCGGCAGTAATTGCGTACCTCAGCGTTATTCTCTTTTGCGGCGAGTACGTTTAATAGTACTAGTCGAGCGTCATCCACCCAGCAGTCTGAGTATTCGAAGCCTTTCTTCATTTCTGGTTTCAACAAGCCAGATTTAGATAAATCCACTCCCTTGCTTGCTGGTAAGGTGGTGCGTTTCCCCAAATTATCATAAAGGAATAGGCCACAGCGAATCATCCAAGCTGGGCGTAAAAATGGGCGATGGGGTAAACGAAAACGCATTGGTCTAGCAACATGCGGGGCTTTTCTTAGTAATACTTCACGCTCTGCGAGTGCTTCAGAAACTAAGCGAAACTCATAGTGTTCAAGATAACGAAGCCCGCCATGAATTAACTTTGAGCTCGCTGATGATGTTGCAGAAGCAAAGTCATTAGCTTCATACAAACCGATTGAAAGACCACGACCTGCAGCATCTGCTGCGATGCCGGCGCCATTAATGCCACCACCGATAACGATCAAGTCGAGAATGTCAGACTCATTTGATGCAGTCGTGTTGTGTTGGATACTCATAAATTTGACCTCTTGGTGAGCGAACGAGCATTTTGGAACATAAAGTAATCGTAACTCAGCTTTCGTTTGTGATCATCTTTTATTTTCGTTTATGAGCGTTTAGTGTGATTTAGGCATAAAAAAACCTCCTATTAAATGTAGGAGGTTTCGAATGTAGTGCAAGTTGAGATTATTCGCTGGCCGTATTGCTCACGACTTCGAGTGGAATAGAATGCTCTTTGAGAATGGTTTGAATTTCTTTTGGCGGCTCTTGGTTGGTAAATAACATGTGAAGCTGAGAAATATTACCGAGCTTAACCATCGCGTTACGGCCAAACTTAGTGTGGTCAACGGCTAAGAACACACTACGGCTGTTTTCTATGATTGCCTGTTTAACTCTAACTTCGTGATAATCAAAGTCGAGCAATGAGCCGTCAAAATCAATGCCACTGATACCTAAAATGCCAAAGTCCAAACGGAACTGTTTAACAAAATCGAGCGTAGCTTCACCGACAATGCCACCATCACGGTTGCGAACTTCACCGCCAGCCAAAATGACTTTAAATTCTGGGTTTGGAAGCAAAATGCTGGCAACGTTAATATTGTTAGTCACCACGCGTAATTGTTTATGACTTGTGTTGAGCGCACGCGCAACGGCTTCCGGGGTGGTACCGATATCAATAAACAAAGTTGCGCCATCGGGAATATGCTTCACTAACTCTTCTGCGATTACGTCTTTCTCATTAAAGTTCATTGATTTGCGAGTTGTGTAGCTCGTATTCTCAGAGCTCAATGGAATGGTAGCACCGCCGTGATAACGACGAATTTTGTTGTCGTCAGCGAGCTCATTGAGATCTCGTCGGATTGTTTGTGGGCTAACGTTAAACTTTTCTACCAGTTCTTCCGTGCTGACGTAGCCCTGCTTCTGAACCAGCTCAACAATTTGCTGGTGTCTTGGTATTTGTTTCACTCATTACTCCCTGATCGAGGATAGTCGGTTTCGAATTTAGCTATTTCGAAAGCTCTACTCGATAATTTTACTGCCGCTATTGTGCTCGAATTTGCGCATAGAGAGAAGAGGAAGTCATAAGGAATAGGGGCTAAGACGCAAAAAGGGCGCAGAAATTGCGCCCTTAGTTGCTTAAGTGAACGAGAGGTTAATCTTCTTCGTTGTGCATCTCAGCCCAAGTCTGAGCACATTTAACTGCACGCTTCCAACCTTTGTAGCGACGGTTTCGTTTTTCTTCGTCGTGGTGAGGAACGAAAGTACGATCCAATACTGCTTTACCTTGCAACTCGTCGATATTGTTCCAGTAACCTACTGCTAAACCCGCGAGGTAAGCAGCACCCAAAGCGGTCACTTCGGTTACTTCAGGGCGGTGAACTTCCGTATCCAATACATCTGACTGGAATTGCATTAAGAAGTTATTTGCAACTGCACCACCATCAACGCGCAAGTTAGCTAACTTAATGCCCGAATCTGCTTGCATTGCGTCAAGCACATCACGAGTTTGGTAAGCGATACCTTCCAGCGTAGCTCGGATAATATGGTTAGAGTTAACGCCACGAGTTAGACCAACAATAGTGCCTCGAGCATATGCATCCCAGTACGGTGCGCCTAGGCCTGTAAACGCTGGAACAACATAAACGCCATTTGAAGAATCCACTTTCGTTGCAAAGTACTCGGAATCTTTCGCATCGGCCAATAGCTTCATTTCATCGCGTAGCCACTGAATAGAAGCACCACCCATAAACACTGCACCTTCTAGTGCGTAAGCAGGTTCACCTTGCGGGCCACATGCTAGCGTTGTGAGTAGTCCATTTTTAGAGGTTACTTTTTCTTCGCCAGTGTTCATTAATAAGAAACAACCTGTGCCGTAAGTGTTTTTCGCCTGCCCAGCTTCGACACACATCTGGCCGTAAAGCGCTGCTTGTTGGTCACCGGCAATACCAGCAATAGGGATACGAGTACCACCCTTACCACCAATGTTCGTTTGGCCGTAAACTTCAGAAGAACGTTTCACTTCTGGCATCATTGACGCTGGAATTCCCAGTTCATCC
The DNA here is from genome assembly GCF_046056895.1 of Vibrio sp. TBV020. Lineage (NCBI taxonomy): Bacteria > Pseudomonadati > Pseudomonadota > Gammaproteobacteria > Vibrionales > Vibrionaceae > Vibrio > Vibrio sp. TBV020. The sequence continues at coordinate 857,175 of NZ_JBEEAQ010000003.1, forward strand.
AGCATTTTCTGATCCCAGCAAAGGTCGTTGATGTTGAACAGCATAGTACGTGATGCGTTGGTGTAATCAGTCACATGTACACGGCCTTGAGTCATCTTCCAAACCAACCAAGTATCGACAGTACCAAATAACAACTTGCCCGCTTCAGCGTCTTCTCTTGCGCCTTCAACGTTATCAAGAATCCATTTTACTTTCGTACCCGAGAAGTAAGGGTCTAACACTAACCCCGTGTTATCACGAACGTAGTCTTCAAGGCCACGCTCTTTTAAGTCTTCACATATATCAGCAGTACGGCGACATTGCCAAACAATCGCGTTGTAAACAGGCTTGCCGGTTTCTTTATTCCATACAACCGTAGTCTCACGTTGGTTAGTGATACCAATGCCTGCTAATTGATCACTGCGGATACCTGATTTTCCAAGTGCTTCAACCAGTGTTGAGCTTTGTGTTGCCCAGATTTCAAGAGGATCGTGCTCAACCCAGCCTGCTTTAGGATAAATTTGTGTGAATTCACGCTGCGCTACGCTAACGATATTAGCATCGTGGTCTAGGATTACGGCGCGAGAGCTTGTTGTGCCTTGGTCTAGGGCAACAATGTATTTTTGCTCAGTCATGGTAAGAATCCTTTTAGTTTCGTTATTTCTATTTTAGTTAATACAGGGTTGAAAAGTTATGCGCGAGCTTCTTGAGCTTCGTCTTCTTGTTCGCATTGGTTTGGAATCGTACATCCTTGACCTTGTTGAGGTAGGTAAGCAGCAATCGCTTTCGGGTATAGCCAACCACCAAAACATGCACCAGCAATAGGAGCCAGGATAGGGACGATGAAATATGGAATATCTTTAGCGCCGGTAAGTGCGTACTCCCAACCTGCAAAGTAAGCGAATAATTTAGGGCCAAAGTCACGAGCTGGGTTCATAGCAAAACCTGTTAACGGGCCTAATGAACCACCGATTACGGCAATAAGAATACCGATCAGCAGTGGGTTCATTGCTCCGCGAGAAGCTCCATTGCTTTCATCACCTAGAGCCAAAATAACAAACATTAGTACAGCGGTAATCACAAATTCCACAGCAAAAGCGCCGAAGAAAGAGAGTGAAGCGTGTGGGTAAGTTGAGAAAATACCTGCTGTTGCCAGGGCATCTTTGCTGTCACGAGCAAAGCCATGTGCGATTTCGTAATCAGTAAACAAATTGCTGTATAGAGCATAAACAAGGGCTGCAGAACAAAACGCGCCTAACAGCTGAGAAATAATGTAAGGAACGACTTTCGCTTTGTCGAACCCATGGAACGCTGCCAAAGCAATAGTAACCGCGGGGTTGATGTGCGCACCAGACACACCTGCAGTACAGTAAATAGCGATGGCGACGCCAAAGCCCCACATTATACTGATTTCCCATTGTCCAAATGTTGCTCCAGTTAATACCAGAGCCGCCACGCAGCCAACGCCGAAAAAGATGAGTAGCCCAGTGCCGATAAATTCGGCCAAGCATTCACCCAAGAGAGTAGGTTGTTTGTTCGTTGTCATGTTTATAGTCCTTTGTCGTTTGTGCTTATCTAGCACGGTGATATTGTGCATATTTAGGCGACTTCGAAAATAAACGAACATTAAAAGTGAGCGTTTGAGCATAAAATTGTTAATCAAACCCGCTCAGTTTGTTAAATAACGCATCTTTTAGAACAAAAAAGAAACTTAGACGAACGCGATAGTTCCAAGAGGAAATGAAGAGTGGCTAAACTAACGCCGAATAATGGATATGACAACTGGTATGATGAGTTGGTGGCGCGAAGTGTGAAGGGGATGCTAAATTGGCGGATTGTTGTCCACCACGAAAAATGAACAACAAAAAAGACTGACACTTTCATGTCAGCCTTAAAAGAATTGCTTTACTTTAGTTGTTGCTGTGCAGTTCAGAGTTCAGCTCAACTGCTGACTTGTTTGCAAGACATTCAATTTGACCTGTCACTGAGTTGCGACGGAATAGAAGATCTGAAACGCCTGCAAGGTCACGAGCTTTAACTACTTCAACTTCTTTGCCTTCAGCAATCATACGAACTTTAGAGCCAGCGGTAACGTAAAGACCTGACTCTACAGTACAACGGTCACCCAGTGGGAAGCCAAGACCTGCGTTCGCACCTAGTAGTGAGTTTTCACCGATAGAAACGACAACAGTACCACCACCTGATAGCGTACCCATGATTGATGCACCACCACCGATGTCTGAGCCATTGCCAACCACAACACCTGCAGAGATACGGCCCTCAACCATGCTTACACCAGTAGTACCAGCGTTGAAGTTAATGAAGCCTTCGTGCATAACTGTTGTGCCTTCGCCTACGTGAGCACCAAGACGAACGCGTGATGTATCGGCAATACGTACGCCAGTTGGAACCACGTAATCAACCATTTTAGGGAACTTGTCTACGCAATCTACAGACAGTGCGCGACCAGCTAGGCGTGCTTCGATTTGACGATCAGCAAGCTCAGGTAGATCGATTGGACCTTCGTTTGTCCATGCGATGTTGTGTAGTAGACCAAAGATACCGTCAAGAACAGTACCGTGTGGTTGAACTAGACGGTTAGAAATTAGTTGTAGTTTTAGGAAGCCTTCAGCCACAGAAGCTGGTTTCTCGTCTGTAGCTAGAACTACTAGAACAAGTGGTTGTGTTGATTCAGCTGCTTTTGCTGCGAAAGAGGCATTCGCAGCGTCGCCGTTTGCTTCGAAAGCACTCGCAAGTTCAGCACTTTGCGCTGCAGAGATTTCGATAGCTTGGTTACCTTGCTCGTAACCTGCAACTTTTGCTACAGCTTCTACAAGAGCATCAGCTGGATTTAGAACTGGGTTTGGGAAAAATGCTTCGATGATTTTTCCGTCACGGTTTTTAGTTGCCGTACCAAAGGCTAGAGAAAAGTAAGCCATGTTGAATCTCCATGTTTAAATTCAGTGAGAGAGCGTCGTTGCCCTCTTAAATTACGTTAGAGTCATCATAAAGAGAGGTGATTCGACTTTAAAGAGTAGAACTAGATAAAGTCTGTAAGCCGATATTTTTTGTCTCTTTAGAGATATGTTTGTCTGTTAAGAAATGTTGGCATTTCTTTAGTTTGTGTTTGCTATCAGCCTGAAAAGCTAGATAAATAGGGCTTTGTACGCTTGTTCTACACCTTCGATGAGCATTTGCATTCCTATCACAGCAAGAATTAATCCCATCATTCGAGTAATGACATTTAAGGCACTTGGTCCGACTGCTTTGACAAATCGTTCACCAAAAACAAAAAGAACGTAGGTTAGTGCGCACAATAGACCGAAAGCAATAATGGTAATGATGGTTTCATAAAGTCCACCGGTCGTAGCAAAATTCATCGCGGTGGCTATAGTGCCTGGTCCAGCCAAAATTGGCATTGCTAACGGTGAGACAGCGATACTTAACGCGGCATCTTTTTGAGCGTCTGAGTTCACCTTCTCTTTTGTCGTGCTGTGGGTCGAATCGCCTTGCAGCATATGAAAACCAATGAGGAAGACCAGTATCCCACCGGTAATTCGTAGTGCGTAAAGAGTAATACCAAAGAGGTCGAAGATGACTTTTCCTGAAATGGCAAAAATCGATACGATGAAGAATGCGATCAGCACTGAGCGAAAGGCTACTGACTTAGTTGTCTCTCGGTCGTTGCCATTTGTTAGGCCAAGAAAGATTGGTGTATTCGCGATAGGATTCATAATCGCAAAAAAGCCCATGAAAACGGTAATGGTGTGAATGATCAGTTCTTTCATATTATTCCCTTAATAAAGACGGCATATGCAACGTTGCTATCCGTGCAGCTTAGATACTAAAGTAAGACTGAATAAAAAACAGCCTATTTATCTGTGTGGTTATATCGTCAATTCAAAGAGTTAGTATTTACGAGTAGAAGCTAAGGCGAGGGCAACTATTTGCACAAAAAGAAAACCCAAAGCAATGCTTTGGGTTTCGATTAAGACTTTACTTAGAACTGATTGGCGCTGCGCTTTTTGCGCTAAGTGCTTTTATAGCTTTATATTTACCAACCAACACACCCGTTGAGCGAGGGTATGTTCAACAAGTTATTACTTGTTTAGGTCTTCTGCGTGCTCAGATAGGAACGCTGCAACACCTTTTGGAGATGCGTCCATACCTGCTTTACCTTCTTCCCACTGTGCAGGACATACTTCACCATTCTTCTGGTGGAAGTTTAGAGCGTCAACCATGCGTAGCATTTCATCGATGTTACGGCCTAGTGGTAGGTCGTTAACTACTTGGTGACGTACAGTACCTTCTTCGTCGATTAGGAAAGAACCACGGAAAGCAACACCTGCTTCTGGGTGCTCAACGTCGTAAGCTTTACAGATTTCGTGCTTAACGTCAGCAACTAGTGGGTACTTAACTTGACCGATACCGCCATCTTCGATAGCAGTGTTACGCCATGCGTTGTGAGAGAACTGAGAATCGATAGAAACACCGATTACTTCAACACCTTTAGCTTGGAAGTCAGCTAGACGGTTGTCAAAAGCGATTAGCTCTGATGGGCAAACGAAAGTGAAATCTAGTGGGTAGAAGAAAACTACTGCTTTCTTACCTTTAGTGAACTCTGCAAAGTTGAAGTTATCAACGATCTCACCGTTACCTAGAACAGCTGCAGCAGTAAAATCTGGGGCTTGACGACCTACTAGTACCATTTTTTTGCTCCTAAAATATATGGTTAGTTCCAAACCAAGATAAGTATGATTGGTTTGGTCCGTGTTTGTACGCGACAAACTATAGTACAAATTGTAGTATGTAAAAAAGCGAATTAAATAGATTAAGTTAATCGAAAAAAGCGATAAGCTGTTTTTTATTAACTTGGTCAATATCCAGTCAGATTATATCGATATATCTATGAATAAGTGGCCTAGCCTCAAGCAATTACATTATCTCATCACTCTTCATGAAACTCGCCACTTTAGTGAAGCGGCTGAAAAGTGTTTTGTTAGTCAATCGACCTTAAGTAAAGGTATCCAAAACCTCGAAGAGTTGATTGGTTGTCCTCTATATGAAAAGAAAGATAAGAAAAGCCCGTTGGTTTTTACTCAAGCGGGTGAGCTGGTTGTACAGCAAGGACGTGAGCTACTAGCAAAAGGGCAAGACTTGGTTGAGCTTGGGCGTTTGTGCCAAGGGGATGAGATGGAAGGGCAGCTACGCGTTGGCTGTATTCCGACTATTGCACCTTTCTTGCTGTGTGACTTAGTCCAAGAAGTAAACCAGCGCTTCCCTCAACTGAACTTACTATTAAGAGAAGATACCACTACCAACCTTTTGGCAGCACTACGCCATGGTGAACTTGATGTATTGATCTTAGCTCTACCTGTCGATATTGATGGCATGGATAGCCGTATTGTTGGCAATGACCCATTTAGAATGATCATTAGTCAGAATCAGGCTGATGCGATTCAAACGCCAATTAAGTATGCAGACTTGCCTAATGAGTTCGTCTTCTTATTAGAGAAAGAGCACTGTTTAACGGAACACGCCGTTTCAGCATGTAAGCTAACAGATAAAGAGAAGATCAACCCATTCTCTGCCACCAGTTTACACACCTTAGTTCAAATGGTGGCGAACGGTATGGGGACCACCTTTATTCCGCAAATGGCGATTGACCATGGGTTAATTGAAAACCAAAACTTAGTCGTTGTTGATGCTCCAGGGCAGCAGGCTCACCGACACATAGGTCTAGTTTGGCGACCAAGTTCATCCCGTGTGAGTACATTTGATCAATTAGCAGATGTTGTTTCAGAGCTACTTTAGCGGTAAGTAGTAGTCCACTTTCTTCCTAACTCCATAAAAAGCACACTGACTTTAGTGTGCTTTTTAGCATTTTATTCTGCTGGTCAACTTTAACTTGTAAAATTTCACAACGAAATCTTAATGAAGATTTCATTAAATTGTGAAATTTCACAGTGTGAATTTTACAACTCAGCATTTTCTCTTTGTTTAATTGTTTGGTTGCATATCGCGGTTAAGCCCAGTCCTGCTTAGGTTTTTCTCTTGTTGAAATGAATCAAACGCCTGTTTGAAACGTTTTTACACTGCCAATTTTACTGTAATTAAATTACGTAAGTGGTTACGTTTTGGTGATCAAAATCAATAGCTTGCACCTCACGGAACAAAACTTTGAATTTAACGTTTTGTTTACTTTAGGTCTTTTACTCTACCCATGTTTGGTATAGCTTAAATGTAAGCCCAGTAAGACTTATGTCTAGATTGAAATGCTTGTTCTAGTCAGTCAGTCTAAGTGGCAACAAAACAAAAAACCTAGTCAGGTAACAATCAGTAAGGATGTTTGGTTGTTGTTTGATAGTTACAAATGTAATTAAGGTAACGTTCGATAGATGTATCGAAAGGTTCATAGAGGAAGAAACTATGCTTGCTAATACACCAGATAGAGAAAAAACAACAGTAGAAGCCCAAGAAACCCTACTAACCGAAGGCATGCTTAGTGTCACTGGTACCCTTTCGCCAGAGCACCAAGCGATTTTCCCTGTTGAAGCCCAAACTTTTTTGTCTCTACTGTGTGATAAGTTCGCTAGTCAGGTTGAGCAATTGCTGTCTACTCGAGAAGAGAAGCAAGCAAAGATCGATGCTGGTGAACTGCCGGATTTCCTCAAGGATACGCAAGATATCCGTGAAGGAAGCTGGAAGATCCAAGGAATTCCACAAGATCTACAAGATCGCCGCGTAGAAATCACAGGTCCGACAGACCGTAAAATGGTGATTAATGCACTTAATGCCAATGTGAAAGTATTCATGGCGGATTTTGAAGATTCAATGGCACCCGCTTGGAGTAAGGTGCTTGATGGCCAAATTAACTTGCGCGACGCAGTTAACGGTGACATCAACTATACCAATCCGGTTAATGGTAAGCACTATAAGCTGGAGGAAGATCCAGCGGTTCTAATCTGCCGAGTTCGTGGCCTACACCTAAAAGAAAAGCACGTAACGTATAACGGTCAGATTATTCCAGGGGCGCTGTTTGACTTTGCGCTTTACTTTTACAACAACTACGCCAATTTGTTGAGAAAAGGCAGCGGCCCTTACTTTTATATTCCTAAATTGCAGTCTCATAAAGAAGCACAATGGTGGAGCCAAGTGTTCCACTTTACTGAAGACTATTTCGGTCTTGATACAGGCACGATCAAAGCGACGGTGCTGATTGAAACCTTACCTGCTGTATTTGAGATGGATGAAATTCTGTTTTCACTCAAAGAGCATATTGTTGGCCTGAATTGTGGTCGTTGGGATTACATCTTCAGCTACATCAAAACCTTGAAAAAACACCCTGATCGCGTGCTGCCGGATCGTCAGGTGGTGACAATGGATAAGCCGTTCCTGAATGCTTACTCGCGTTTGCTTGTTCGTACTTGTCACAAGCGTGGTGCTTTCGCAATGGGAGGTATGGCCGCCTTCATCCCTGCGAAAGACCCACAAACCAATCAGCAAGTGCTCGATAAAGTCCATAACGATAAGTCGTTAGAAGCGAACAACGGACATGATGGCACTTGGGTTGCTCACCCAGGCTTAGCAGATACTGCTCTAGCGGTGTTTGACTTGGCATTAGGAGAGCGTACTAACCAACTCAATGTATCACGTCATCAAGATGCACCAGTGACGGCAGAAGACTTACTTGCCCCTTGTGATGGAGCAATTACTGAGCAAGGTATGCGTCATAACATCCGTGTTGCTCTGCAATACATCGAAGCATGGATCTCAGGTAACGGCTGTGTGCCTATCTATGGCTTGATGGAAGACGCGGCGACCGCTGAAATCTCTCGTGCTTCTATCTGGCAATGGATTCAGCATGGCAAAGCGCTTGATAACGGGCAAACCGTAACGAAAGAATTATTCGAGCAATATCTAGCTGAAGAAATCAAAGTCGTCAAAGAAGAAGTAGGGCAAGAGCGCTTTGAATCTGGACGCTTTGATGAAGCCGCAGTACTGATGGCGAAACTGACCACCAGTGATGAGCTGACCAATTTCTTAACTATTCCAGGTTACGACTACTTGGATTAAGTAAACCAATAACAACTCAACAATAACGTGAATCGTTTGCGGCAGAGAAGGATGTACTGCCAAAGAACAAGGAAAAAACAGCGCCTGTGTTTTCAACATATTAGAAGCGCAAATCAAAAGAGGGATAGACCAATGACTAACTTAACTCGCCGCCAACAAATCGAAGCTCTGGAAAAAGACTGGGCAACTAACCCACGCTGGAAGAACGTTAAGCGTCCTTACACAGCTGAAGAAGTGGTAGAACTACGTGGCTCAATGGTGCCTGCTAACACCATCGCCCAACGTGGTGCTGACAAGCTATGGTCACTGGTCAACGGTGATGCGAAAAAAGGCTATGTTAACTGTCTTGGTGCTCTAACGGGTGGTCAGGCTGTTCAGCAAGCGAAAGCGGGTATCGAAGCGATTTACCTATCAGGCTGGCAGGTAGCGGCAGATAACAACACTGCATCAACTATGTACCCTGACCAATCACTCTACCCTGTAGATTCGGTACCGTCAGTGGTTAAGCGCATCAATAACTCATTCCGCCGTGCTGACCAAATTCAGTGGTCAAATGGCAAGTCGCCAGCCGATGAAGGTGGTATTGATTACTTCCTACCAATCGTTGCGGACGCGGAAGCAGGCTTTGGTGGTGTATTAAACGCTTACGAACTCATGAAGTCGATGATTGATGCTGGCGCAGCTGGCGTTCACTTTGAAGACCAATTAGCTTCAGTGAAGAAATGTGGCCACATGGGCGGTAAAGTTCTAGTACCAACCCAAGAAGCGGTTCAAAAACTCGTGGCAGCTCGTCTTGCGGCCGACGTTTCTGGTACAACGACTCTTGTTATTGCACGTACTGATGCGAACGCAGCTGACTTGATTACGTCTGATTGTGATTCATACGATGCGGACTTCATCGAAGGTGAACGTACACAAGAAGGTTTCTACCGCGTTCGTGCAGGTATCGACCAAGCTATCGCTCGTGGTCTAGCTTATGCTCCATACGCTGACCTTATCTGGTGTGAAACAGCAACTCCATGTCTAGAAGAGGCGCGTAAGTTCGCTGAAGCAATCCACGCTGAGTACCCAGGTCAGCTACTAGCATACAACTGTTCACCATCATTCAACTGGGAGAAGAATTTAGATTCTGAAACCATCGCTAAATTCCAACAAGAGCTATCGGATATGGGCTACAAATACCAGTTCATCACGCTAGCGGGTATCCACAACATGTGGTTTAACATGTTCGAACTTGCTCATGACTACGCGAAGGGTGAGGGTATGCGCCACTATGTTGAGAAAGTACAGCGCCCTGAGTTCCAAGCTGCGGAGAAAGGATATACGTTCGTTGCTCACCAACAAGAAGTGGGTACAGGTTACTTCGATAAGATGACCAATACGATTCAAGGTGGTAACTCATCAGTAACTGCACTGACAGGTTCTACTGAAGAAGACCAATTCTAAGAATCCCTAGCCATTAGTACCACAATTAGTGAGTTCATCGAGCAGGACTGAACTCACTAATATTTGGGTATGGATATTCTGTTTAGGCATAAACGTTGACATGCTTTTGAGCGGCTTTAGCCGCTCTTTTTTATTTACAGTTTAAAGAAGCTTAATAGTTCTTTTTGTTTTTCGGCAAGGCTCGATAACTCATCACTCGCTCGTTTGCTCTCTTCTATACCAGACACGTTTTTATTCACTAAATCAAAAGCGTGAGAGACATTTTGTGAAATGTCTTGTGTCACTCCTGATTGTTCTTCAGAAGCCGTGGCCACATGCGTATTCATATCTGAAATGAGAGAAACCGACTCGGTAATTGAAGAGAATGCAGCACGAAGCTGCTCACTGTATTTACGCGAATCTTCCGCTAAGGCTAAATTAGACTGCATGTATTGATTTGCATCTTTTGCTTGAGCTTGTAAGCGAGAAATAATCTCTTGGATATCAACCGTCGATTGCTGAGTTTTGGCTGCTAAAGAACGGACCTCATCAGCGACGACAGCAAACCCTCTACCTTGTTCACCAGCACGAGCAGCCTCGATGGCAGCATTGAGCGCAAGCAGGTTGGTCTGTTCTGAAATGGAGTTGATCACTTCAACTACAGTACCAATTTCAACGGAGTATTCTTGTAATTGATTGACGATCTTAGAAGTTTCGTCAATTGAGCTATCGACTTTACGTGAGACTTCATCGGAAGCATCTAATAGGCGTCCACCTTCAACTACATTATTCGTTGCATCACTGGCAGCGTTCTCTGCGTTAGCTGCATTTTGGCTGACTTCGGAGGCGGTACTCGACAACTCATTGATTGCTGTGGCGATTTGTTCAACCTGACTGAGTTCTTGCTGAGCATTATTTTCCGTCTCACTCATGATGCTGGTGAGTGAAACCGAAGAAGAAGAGACATTGTCTGAGATTTGGTGGAACCCATCGATGATTCTGCGTAGTTCAGTACGCATCTGCAAGATGTTGGCGTAAATGCCAGTTTCATTGCCTGATGTTTTGATATGAGTGGAGAGATCTCCTGAGGCGACTTCTGCCACGACTTCTTGGATTTGGCTAGGTTCGCCACCCACCACTTTCAGAACGCTGCGATAGATGGCAACTGCAATACCCAATGCACTGACTATCACAATGAATGAAAGAACAATTAAGATGACCTGTGCACTGGCAAAGCGTTCGACCATTTCAGGGCCGACAGAATCTTGTTTGTCTTTCGTCGCGAGTTTTATTTCTTCAATGGTTCGAGCAGCAGAGGCTCCCATAACATCGAGTGTACCTGAGATGATCTGGTTGCGTGAGTTGATGGTTTGAACCACCTGATCAAATGTTGAACGATACTGTTCAAAGGCTGATTTAAAGGATTCGAAGTAGGCGATTTGTTCACTTGTAACCAATTGATTGTCGACATTATTGGCTAAGTTTTCGAGTAATGCGAACTCTTCCATGGCTCTATCGGAGTCACTTTGAGAGTTACTGGTGAGAAACTTGGAAGCGTAAAGGCGTGCTAGCAATAGATGTTGTTGAAGCGTACCAGCGTTAACGGCTACATCAAGATCATCCTCTGTAGCAGCTTGATTCATTATGTTGGAGACAGACTTTCTCATCGCCAACCCTGCAGGGTCGAGCTGATTATTGACCAACTGATTACGTTGATTCACCAATTGGATGACCTGATTAAACCCTTGTTGATATTGGCTTAACTGGTTTTCTATCGCAATAAAATCAGACTTGTGTTCATCGTCAAGGTGGGAATTTAATACTTCCTCTATTAACTCAATAGCAAGGGTAATGCGCTTGTTGAGCTCTGCGATATTGGCTTGGTCATGGTTCTTTACGTATTTGAGCGCGGCTAAACGAGCTTCGAGAATGTTAGCTTGAATTCTACCGGTAGAAACGCTGGTTAGGGCTAAGCCACGGTAGGTGTTAAACCCGTCACTGGATTGATAAAAACGAAGTGAGGCGACGACAGAAATGATCAAAATTAATCCTAGGATCACTCCAAAACCTAGAGTTAATAGTTTTTTTAGGCTCATACCAATATCCCTGTTGGTGGATTGAATGATTGAACTGAACCAACGTCATAAGTAATTGTATTTATAGTTTTGTAATTAAGTGTAGTGGTAGATAGCTCCTTATGCAGCCAAAATCACATGGAAGGCAAACAGTGTGATGTAAGAGTCTGATTTAGAAAAGAGAGAGTTTTTAAAGGGACAGGTGAGTATCTAACTTCGTGAAAACAAAAAGCCTTGGCGTGTGCCAAGGCTTTGTACTTTTAGTGGTCTTTGCGTCTTAGAAATATCAATGCTAAAAGCCCGAATAGGGTGCTCAATGGAAGTGTGCCACCAGAACCACCGTTTGATGGTAGCGTGGATGTTGGAGGTGTTCCATTGTCAGGCGTTGAAGGCGGCGGCACATAGTTGTGTACAACGATACCGCCAGGATCCACGATGCTCTTGTTTGCTAGGCCATCATCATCATTTGGGCCACCATCTTGAATCGTGATTTTGAGGCACCAATCTCCTGCTTGCAGAGGGCGAGGAGTAATGCCATCGCTTTCCAAAAACTCTGAACTTGATGGCGGAGGGCAGTAGCCTTCGTAGCCAATAGCACCCGATATGTAATTGTGCTCATCTTCTACGAACACAACCCAGCCTGTATCTGGCTTGAATTTCGTGTATTGGCCACCTTCTATCATCGCTTCGCGTAGTGGAATCACTAGGCTAGTCGATTGACCTTCAGTGTTGAGTTGATGAATTTCAAAATCGAACACACCTCCCACTGTTACGCCGTCAGGCTGAGGGATTCCTAGATTTTCAAGATCTTCATCGTTAAGTAATGGGCCTGAGTTACTCTGAGACTTAGCCGAGTTACCTAATTTTAGCTGTGTACCTGTCATGGACTCCATATTGTATTTGGTGTCATCCATAACGTCCTGAGCCATTTGATTTTGGGCCGATTCACTGTGATCGAGGTAGTCAGGAACACCATCTTGGTCAGCATCGAGCATACCTTCCTGATCATCCATAATGCCGTCACCGTCGCTATCTTTAGTCGGATCCATCGAGACATTTTCAGCCATGATGTTAATCATAATCGACGTTTCAGTTTGGTATTCATGATCGCCAACTTTGACCGTAAAAGAGTAGTCGCCAGGCTCAAGGTCCGATGCTGCAAAACTGATTGAACTGCTCGCCTGGTCCGACGATGGTTCTAAACCGAACAGTTCATCAGGAAGTTGCCACTCGGTGTAAGTTGTATCTCTATTTGGGTCGGAATACTGAGCTTCAATGTTTAGTTGACTGCCTGCCTCAAAGCTCTGCTTCATGTTACCTTCGCCATCAAACGCGCTGATGGTGATAGCAGGAGGTAGATTTTGCTCTGTAATCGTGAACTTCTGCGTACTCATTCCGCCCAAGTTGATTGGTAGTCCCTCACTACTTAATGGGTTAGAGTCAGCGGCTAATTGCAATGTGAAGTGCTCAGTTGTTTCCGCAATTCCATCTTCACAAACATTGAGTGTAAGCGTGAAGACATTTTCTTTCGGAGATAGCGTTACATTAGTTGAGAGAGACTCTGACGTAACCGCACTGCAATTATCAATCGCATAATCGCTTCCAAAGTCTGCGCTGTCTTCTGTTGGTGAATTTCCAATTGATAGTGGTACTTCACATGAGTCGTTATGACAAGGCAATTGACCGTTAAGTGTTACTTCAACAAAAAGCTGATTGCCTTCGGCTGTGACGACATTCTCTGCCAATTCAATCGCAGGATAAATATCAATGATTTGAATCGCATGCGCTTCATTTCCAGAAGGATCGCGAGCGATATATTCGTATACATATCGGCCCGGTCGTAAGTGCAAAATAGAGCCTGTTTCTGGAACTTTATTGTTTGCTCCTTTAACCGTAACCTCTTGGCCTCCCTCGTCACTCGCAACCAATGTACTTGTGACCACTTTGGTGTACATCGAGTTAGCGTTGATTTGGATATGATAGTCATTATTTAAATCATCGAACACGGGTGGAAATTCATCCGCAAGTGGATCAGTACCACCATTAAATTCACAAAGGTTATCGCACCCGTCACGGTCCGGATCGGCGAACGCATCTGATGGATCGGCAGGGTTTAGGCCAAAATCGGTTTCCCATTTATCACGTAACCCATCGCCATCGCTGTCTTGATTTAAATTAATGCGATAGGTTTGGATGGATGTAGTATTCCCTAGCTCATCTGCAATCGAGAAAACGAAAGTGTCAGAAAGTTCTGGGCCACCATTATGTTGATACGTGACCTCGCCATTAGTAATGCTTTGTTGGCTCCAAGCTCCTCCACTGTTTACCTTCGAGGAATTAACCATGACATCGCCCGCGGTTGGAGGAGAGATCAAGGTATAGGTGACATCTGATGATGGTGTGTATTCATCCACAGCTGTGTATTGAATGGAGTGGGATGTTCCAGGTTCTATATTGGGAGTGACACTATTTGGTCCGTTGATGATGGCTGGAGCAACATTGTCGATAATAAACGGTGTCAATGTAATTTCAGGAGCAACCTCGCCACCCACTTCTGTAAATTGCGCAGTACATGAATAGAGGCCATCTGAAAGTGGCTCGTTTATCGAAGTTAGCTTATAACTCGCAATACCCTCGTTTGAACTGGTTTCAGAGTGGGCGCAGTCGCCACCAAAGATGACAGTGCCAGCGGATGACGTATACAGAGATACATTCGGGAAGCGATTTTTGTCGTAAGATGCGGCCGGTGTTCGCTGCGCGACTTCAGGAAATTGTATTGTGGTTCCTGACCCGTTACTTACGTAGCCTTGCATTGTTTGCGCTGCAGATAGCGTGATATCCCATCCACCATGTAATGCGAAATCATAAACGGTATTGGGTGAAACAGCGCTTGGATCCGGTATATACGCTTTAAGGACAAAGGTCATGTCGCCACCATCAGGGATTGGGACTGACAGTTGTGCAAAGCGGATGTAGCTCTTTTGCTCTGGGTATGGTCTAGCTCCACCATCTGCGGCGAGAATTCCTCCTTGCACTTCATAGCTAGGGTCATCAGGACTAACCAAGCTAAATCTTAATTTCGCCAAATCTGAAATGTTAGCTGAGCTGTGGATACGAACGTCTGCAATGCTCAGCTGAGTACCGTCTGTACCGTTAATATCGGAAACGGTGAAATCAAATAGAGCAACAGCGTCTGCCTCTATGTTCGCTGAAAGTGGTAGGCGCACAGGCTCTTTAACAATAGATGCTGCTGTTAACGTGTTATTCGAATTTAAGGCAGTCGTGATATTAATAGAGCTTGGTTCAGAGCTGACTAAATCGTAGTTATCAACTAGAGCGCCGTAGAGAACATATTCGCTATGATAGTTTAAGCCTCCCATTACTAACTGCATTGGTGTTGATACTTGAGTCGATACTTGGTCAAAGTACTCTGCGGGAGAACCGTTGCCGTCTAAGCCTAAGATAACTTGGTTAACACTCGGTGCAGGAGAAAACTTTGGTAGTACCACGATACTGACAGTGGCATCCTTTGAAGTCTCAATATCAAGTGTTACCGCATTCTCTTCAACGGTACCCAAGAATGTGTTAAACGCTGGGATCTGGCTGTCAATTTGAAATTTAGGCACAGAAACGATCAAACTTGTATTGCCATACGCATCTTCTAACTGAAGAGTACAATCGCTATAGGTACCATCCTGATATGGATTGCCATCTGAATTAGTCAGAGTTAACTGGTTAATACCTTGAGAGACGGTAGAGCTGTGTTTAATAGCACAATTACCTAGTGTTTTTATGGCACCGGCTTTACTCGCTTCGATACGTATTGTCGGCTCTGATAAAGATGTATGGGCGGGTACACTTGAGAGTAAACTCAACTCAGGAACAGTTGTGTCGACAATGACTCTATCTAATGTTTCAGGTCGAGAAAATTTTTGACTCGCGGGAATTGAGTTTGCTGGATACGAAACAATATATGCCCCGTTGGTCAACATGATTTGACCTTGATGATAAATACCGTCAAAGTCCTCGTCACCCGCTTGGATCACATAACTGAAGGTGAGATGATTCTCTCCTCCAATTGAAGACATTACAGCTTTCCTCTGCTTGTCTCCGACCGTAATGGGAATGAAAACATTCTCAGCGCCACCAAAGATAAACACTAAGCTTGAATAGCTGACTTCAAACTCAATCGTAGAACCTTGGCTATAGTATCCATCAGCAGGGGCGCTATACCCTGTTATAGCAACAGGTGCTGCATTTGCCGCAATACTCACGATATACAACAACGCACTTATCACTATTTTAGTCACACTTAATCGAACTCCATGAAACCTCATACTAACCTCTAAACAGAATGGGGTGTTGTTATTGAGCACAATATAATTAGAATGACAGTTTGTAAAATGTTTGTTTTATTTTTTGGTTCGAAGTTAAAGAGTTGTGAGGTGGTGACTGCGGGGTGGGTGCTTATCTTCATCAGATAAGCACTTGAAAATAGTCTGGAAAGGGATTAATCCACTTCTTCTGGTTCAACCTCTTCTTGAAGCTCCAGTAAATTGATCGCGATTGCCACAAAGTCACTGTCAGTAATAATGCCGACCAAATGGCCTTTTTCGACAACCGGTAAACAACCCACTTTGTGTTTTTGCATATAGAGTGCACTTTCTTTTAACCCAGCTTGTGGTGAAACAGTCATGATGCCGGTTTTCATCACCTCGTAAAGTGGGGTGTTGAGTGTGAAAGATTGATTTTCTGGTATCTTCTGCAAGCTAGATTCTTGAGCGGCTAATACATCACGTTGAGATACGACACCGAGTAAATGCTTGTTGGCATCGACAATTGGGACATGGCGAATGTCGAGCGCTTCCATCATGCTTTTTGCATCGGCGAGATTGTGAGAGCGAAGAAGCGTATGAGGGTGACGCGTCATCATTTCTTCTATCTTAATCATGGCTGCCTCCTGAGTTATTATTCTTTACTCCTTAAATATAGTAATTTTTGTCGATGGAGTTTGAGAGCTAAACCTGTTTTTCCTGCTATAACCATGACTTTTTTGCGGTAAATCAACTGGCGAATAATTCAGCGAAATAATAAACAGACTTGAGAGCAAAATTGAGTACATGAATTACAATAATTCACATCTCTTTTCTTGCTATTGCTCGCATGGGCAATATACTAGTCGGCTGCGAAAAACTCGTCGTCTGTTTGTGACAGAATCAGTTCGACTTCCATCACGACATAAGAAACCACGACTAAAGATTAGTAACATGCAAGTATCAGATTTTCACTTTGATTTACCGGATGAGCTTATTGCTCGTTACCCTCAACCTGAGCGCACAGCTAGCCGTTTATTACAAATGGATGGCAACACCGGTGAGCTAGTTGATGGCACATTTACCGACGTATTAGAACAAGTACAGCCAGGTGACTTAGTTGTATTTAATAATACACGAGTCATTCCAGCGCGTATGTTTGGTCGTAAAGAGTCGGGTGGTAAATTAGAAGTACTGGTTGAGCGAGTCGTGGATGAAAAGAGTATTCTAGCTCACGTTCGTTGCTCAAAATCACCAAAACCAGGCAGTACTATTTTTGTTGGTGAGAATGACGAGTTTTCTGCACAAATGGTTGCGCGTCATGACGCATTGTTCGAGTTAAAGTTTAACTCTGAGCAAAACGTTCTTGCGGTATTGGAAGAGATTGGCCACATGCCACTTCCTCCATACATTGACCGCCCAGACGAGGATTCTGACAAAGAGCGCTACCAAACGGTTTATAACCAAAAACCAGGTGCAGTAGCAGCACCAACGGCGGGTTTGCACTTTGATGAGCCACTGCTTGAGAAAATCAAAGCAAAAGGCGCAGAGTTTGCGTATGTGACTTTGCACGTTGGCGCAGGTACTTTCCAGCCTGTAAAAGTGGACGATATTAACGATCACCACATGCACGCAGAGTACGTGGAAGTACCACAAGAAGTGGTTGATGCGATCAGTGCAACTAAAGCGCGTGGTGGCCGAATTATTGCGGTAGGTACGACATCAGTGCGCTCTCTAGAAAGTGCAGCGCAAGATGCGTTGAAAAAGGGCACAGAGCTTGTTCCTTTCTTTGGCGATACTGAAATCTTCATCTACCCAGGTTATGAATATCAGTTAGTGGATTGTTTAATCACTAACTTCCACCTGCCAGAATCAACGCTAATTATGTTAGTGAGTGCTTTTTCAGGTTATGAGAATACGATGAATGCTTATAAGCACGCTGTAGAGAATAAGTACCGCTTCTTCTCGTATGGTGATTCGATGTTCATTAAAAAGAAAACGGCATAAATTACTATAGAGATTCCTGACATCTCGTGCCTCGATTCAGGAATGACGTGCTTGTCATTCCATAGAGTGAAGAATTAGCGAGTAGGGAATCTCTTATGTTCAAGCGAATTGGTTTGAACACTAAAATGTTTACGAGTGCTAGCAGTACGCTAGGACACTAACTAGAAGGCTAGTTAGTATCTCGCATGGAAGGCGACCGCTCCTCATAGAGCTTAAAGCTCTGAACTTAATGTCAGACTGTTTCTCTGACAACCGGAGGCTTCGTGAAGTTAAAATTCGATCTTAAGAAAAAAGACGGTGTTGCGCGTCGTGGTCAACTGACCTTTGAACGTGGCACAGTTCAAACACCTGCATTCATGCCAGTTGGTACGTACGGTACTGTTAAAGGTATGACACCAGAAGAAGTAAAAGGCACAGGCGCTGAAATTCTTCTAGGTAACACTTTCCACCTATGGCTACGCCCTGGCCAGGAAGTAATGAAAATGCATGGTGACCTGCATGACTTTATGAACTGGCAAGGTCCTATCCTTACCGATTCAGGCGGTTTCCAAGTATTTAGCCTAGGTAAGATGCGTACTATCACTGAGCAAGGTGTACATTTCCGTAACCCTGTAAACGGTGACAAAATTTTCATGGACGCTGAAAAGTCGATGGAAATTCAAAAAGACCTAGGTTCAGACATCGTAATGATCTTCGACGAGTGTACGCCATACCCAGCGACGCACAACGAAGCGAAGAAATCGATGGAAATGTCACTACGTTGGGCACAGCGTTCACGCGATCACTTCGATAAGCTAGAAAACCCGAACAACCTATTTGGTATCGTTCAAGGTGGTGTTTACGAAGATCTACGTGACGTGTCTGTAAAAGGTCTAACTGAGATCGGTTTTGACGGTTACGCAGTCGGCGGCCTAGCAGTAGGTGAGCCAAAAGAAGACATGCACCGTATTCTTGAGCACACATGTCCTCAGCTACCAGAAGACAAGCCTCGTTACCTAATGGGTGTAGGTAAGCCAGAAGACCTAGTCGAAGGTGTTCGTCGTGGTATCGATATGTTCGACTGTGTAATGCCAACGCGTAACGCACGTAATGGTCACCTGTTTGTGACTGGCGGTGTGATCAAGATCCGTAATGCGAAACACAAAACAGATACAACTGCATTAGATCCGCACTGTGACTGTTACACTTGTCAAAACTACTCTAAGTCGTATCTTCACCACCTAGAGCGTTGTAACGAAATCCTTGGTGCTCGTCTAAATACGATTCACAACCTACGTTACTACCAACGCCTAATGGAAAGTATTCGTACGGCAATTGATGAAGATCGTTTTGATGAGTTCGTGCAAGAGTTCTATGAGCGTCGTGGTCGTGAAGTACCGCCACTAGCGAAAGAAGAGCAGTAATCGACAGATTTTAAGAATTAAAGCCTTTGGCATTATGCCAGAGGCTTTTGCTAATAAAGTAGGCAAACGCAAGCTATTTTTGAGAGAGCGATCTCTATTGGTCACTCTCAGACTTGAAACTAAATCGCGAATGCCCAACTTGGATATTAATAAATAATAATAGAGGATATTTTTAATGTTTATTTCTCAAGCTCACGCAGCAGCTGAAGGCGCACCAGCAGGCGGCGGTTTCGAAATGCTAATCATGCTAGGTATGTTCGCGGTGATCTTCTACTTCATGATCTACCGTCCACAAGCTAAGCGTGTTAAAGAGCACAAGAACCTAATGAGCTCAATGGGCAAAGGTGATGAAGTTCTAACAAGCGGTGGCCTAGTAGGTAAGATCACTAAAATCGCTGAAGACAATGACTACATCTCTATCGAGCTGAACACAAATAACGAAGTTGTTATCAAGAAAGACTTCGTTACTGCAGTGCTACCAAAAGGTACGCTAAAGTCTCTATAAACAGCTAGAGGATCCTCGCTGTGCTAAACCGCTATCCTATATGGAAGTACCTGATGGTGGTGTTTACCATCGCTATCGCAGCATTGTATGCACTTCCAAATATCTACGGTGAAGATCCGGCTATTCAAGTTACAGGGGCGCGTGGCGCCTCTGTAGATATGTCAACGCTGGATTCTGTCACAAAAGCTCTTGATAAACAGGGCTTATCTCATAAATCCATTGCTCTAGAGAATGGATCTATTCTTGTACGTTTTAACGACACTGACACGCAAATCAGTGCTCGTGATGTCATCAACGAAGCGCTTGGCAAAGACAAGATTGTCGCTCTGAACCTTGCTCCTGCAACGCCAGACTGGCTTGAGTCAATTGGTGCTGCACCAATGAAGCTAGGTCTTGACCTACGTGGTGGTGTTCACTTCTTAATGGAAGTGGATATGGACGCTGCAATGGAAAAACTCGTTGGTCAGCAAGAAGAAGCTTTCCGTAGCGAACTTCGTGAAGAGAAAATTCGTTACCGTGCAATTCGCCCTGCTGGCAAAGAAGGTGTCGAAGTTCTTCTGCGTAATGCAGAGCAACTTGCTGATGCTGAACGTGTTCTAGAGAATAACCACCCAGACATGCTGTTTACGACTTCTGATTCAGATGGTCGTTTCTCTATTACTGCTACTTTTACTGAGCAGCGTCTGACGGAAATTCGTAACTACGCCGTTGAGCAAAACATCACTATCCTACGTAACCGTGTAAACGAGCTAGGTGTTGCTGAACCTTTAGTCCAACGCCAAGGTGCTAGCCGTATCGTAGTAGAGCTGCCGGGTGTTCAAGATACCGCTCGTGCGAAAGAAATTCTTGGTGCGACTGCAACGCTAGAGTTCCGTGAAGTGGATTCTAAAGCTGACCTTGCTGCGGCTGCAAATGGCCGTGCGCCAGCTGGTAGCGAAATTAAGCAAGATCGTGATGGTCGTCCGGTTGTGCTTAAAAAGCGCGTTATCTTAGGTGGTTCAAGCATTACGGATGCAAGCTCAAGTGTTGATGAATATGGTCGTCCTCAGGTTAACATCTCGCTAGATAGCGAAGGTGGTAACAAGATGTCTGCATTCTCTCGCCAGAACATTGGTAAGCTAATGGCAACGGTATTTGCTGAATACAAAGACAGCGGCCGTAAGACTCCTGACGGTAGAGTGATTCTTACGAAGCATGAAGAAGTTATCAACCAAGCAACGATTCAGTCTGCGCTAGGTCGTAATTTCCGCATCACAGGTATTGATTCAGCTGCAGAAGCTCACAACCTAGCACTTCTACTTCGTGCTGGTGCTCTAATTGCGCCAATCTCGATTGTTGAAGAGCGTACTATTGGTCCATCTATGGGTCAGCAGAACATCGATATGGGTATCCAAGCGATGATCTGGGGTATGGTTGCGGTAATGCTATTTACACTCGTTTACTACCGTAAATTTGGCATGATCGCTAACGTAGCGCTAATGGCAAACCTTGTCCTGATTATTGGTGTAATGTCGATGATTCCAGGTGCAACGATGACGCTACCAGGTATCGCAGGTATCGTTCTTACCGTTGGTATGGCCGTCGATGCAAACGTACTTATCTTTGAGCGGATCCGTGAAGAGCTTCGTGATGGGCGCAGTCCACAGCAGGCAATTCACCAAGGGTACGCGAACGCATTTAGTACGATTGCCGATGCGAACATTACCACTCTTATCACAGCAATCATTCTATTTGCTGTTGGTACGGGTGCAATTAAAGGCTTCGCAGTAACGCTCTCTATCGGTATCTTAACTTCTATGTTTACAGCTATTGTAGGTACACGTTGTATCGTGAACCTTGCATACGGTGGTAAGCGAATCAACAAACTGTCGATCTAAGGCTAGGAATTAGTATGTTTCAGATTCTAAAAGCAGAAAATACGATCGACTTTATGCGTTGGTCGAAGCTGGCATTTGTTTTCTCTATTTTGATGATTGGTGCGTCAATCTTTACTCTATCAACTAAGTGGTTGAACTGGGGTCTAGACTTTACCGGCGGTACCCTAATTGAAGTAGGTTTTGAGCAGCCAGCGAACCTTGAAGATATTCGTAGTGCACTTGAAGCGGAAGGCTTTGGTGATGCAACGGTACAGAACTTCGGTAGTGCTCGTGATGTAATGGTTCGCCTACGCCCTCGTGATGATGTAGCAGGCGAGACTCTGGGTAACCAGATCTTAAATGCAATCAAAGATGGTACGGGTGAAAGCGTTGAAATGCGCCGTATCGAGTTCGTGGGTCCTAACGTAGGTGACGAGCTTACTGAAGCGGGCGGCCTTGCGATTCTAGTGTCTCTAATCTGTATCTTGATCTATGTATCGGTTCGATTTGAGTGGCGTTTAGCAGCAGGTGCGGTAATGGCACTGGCACATGACGTTATCATCACGCTTGGTGTGTTCTCTTTGATGCAGATTGAAGTGGACTTAACGATTGTTGCAGCACTTCTAACGGTAGTCGGTTACTCGCTCAACGATACTATTGTTGTATTTGATCGTATCCGTGAAAACTTCCGCAAGATGCGTAAAGGTGAGCCAGCTGACATCATGAACAGCTCGATCACTCAGACTCTAAGCCGTACTTTGATTACTTCTGGTACGACATTGTTTGTAGTTATCGCACTATTTACACAAGGCGGGGCAATGATTCATGGCTTCGCTACAGCACTTCTACTAGGTATTACGGTAGGTACTTACTCTTCAATCTACGTTGCTTCGGCACTAGCGTTGAAACTGGGTATCACTAAAGAACACCTAATGCCACCTCAAGTAGAAAAAGAAGGTGCAGAGTTTGATGAGATGCCATAAGGTATTTTATTGATCACTTAAATCAAAGCCGCTGTATTCAGCGGCTTTGTTGTATATGGGAATTGATAATGCGTTGGTCTTGTGTGCTTTTATCTTTACTGGCTTTCAACCTTTCGGCTAATACACTTGTACTTACCGAACAACCAATAAGCTTAGCTAAGACTATCGAGAGCTCATGGCAAGAGTGTGATGAGTTGATGTGGTGTGACGATAAGCTCGCTTATTATCGAAGCAGTTACTTTGCCCAAGCAACGGTTGCTAGTGGTCATGTGGAAATAGAGCTAATGTCTGAGTTTTCAGTACATCGGTTTTCACAACTGCAGCTTAACCTAAGAGCTGACGGCTTTTCTTTGCAGGTTGTAGAGGTAGAAGGGGAGCGATTTGATGTTGCGAAGCAGCTAAGCACTAGTACGAGTAGCGATGTTGATGCAGCGTTAGTTCGGTTTATTAATCGATACTCGCAACAAGTACCTAGAACCTTAACTTGGCAATCGACCCTTTGGAATGCAGAGCTAATAAGTGATGGTGACGTCATTGCTCTACGCTTTGTTTCTCGCTAGTAAATTGGACGAATACTTATCCCTTATCGCACACTGATATAGAGAATACAGACATTGAGCGATAACTTGCTATGATAAATGAAAATAATAATAGGGAAGCAAGTTATGCCACATTTACGTTTTCGAGCGGTAGAACCACAGACAGTACAAACCTTATCTAAGTCACTGATTGATGAACTTCAACCATTGATGGATTGTCCACGAGAAGATTTTACGTTTGAGTATATTTATTCGACCTTCTTTCATGAGGGGGAAGTAAGTGCCGCTTATCCTTTTGTCGAGGTGTTGTGGTTCGCTCGTGGTCAACAAACTCAGGATGCGGTTGCGACGACGATTACTAGTCAGGTTCGAGGGATCATTGGTGAGGACGTTGATGTCGCCGTTATCTTTAATGCGTTAGATGCTAAAGGGTACTACGACAATGGTGAACACTATTAGTCGTTAGAGCTATGCCATTGGACTCTATGAGGGAGATAAGGATGTACATAAGTTATCGATGGTGCCAGTCGCTCTTATTGTGCGTTTCATTACTGTTTGTCTCTAATCTCTCTGCTACCCCTTGGGAACAAATTGATAGCCCCTCCCCAGGCTTACCCCAATCGATAGGCAGTTATGCTAACGGCTGCTTGGCTGGTGGAGCCTCATTACCGTTAAGTGGCACAGGGTATCAAGTCATTCGCAGTCAGCGAGCTCGCTACTATGGCCACCCAAATGCCATCAGCTTTATTGAGCGTCTGGCAAAATTGTCACAACGTGAGCTCAATACGAGTATCTTAATCGGTGATATTTCTTTGCCGCAAGGTGGCCGTTTTTCATCGGGTCATTCGAGCCATCAAACTGGATTGGATATCGACATTTGGTTAAAGCTCGCTGATACACCACTTTCGGTTTCAGAACTGGCGAAGCCAACACCGCATAGTTTAGTGAATTTAGAGCAGTATCAATTGCTCAAAAACAACTGGGACCTACGTCATTTTGAGCTCGTCAAATTGGCAGCCAATGATGAACAAGTTGCACGTATATTTGTTCATCCAGTCATTAAAGAAAAGCTATGTATTACTGAGCAGAGCTCCGAAAGAGAATGGCTTCGCAAAGTTAGGCCATGGTGGGGACACCACTATCATATGCACGTACGTCTAAATTGCCCTGCAGATAGTACTAGCTGTAAATCACAAGCTGAACCGCCAAAAGGGGATGGTTGTGGCGCGGAATTAGCGAGTTGGAAGCCACAACCTAAGCCTAGTGTGCCGAAAGTAGTATCAACAAAGCCGAAAAAGAAGAAGCCAAAAATAATGCCTAATCAATGCCAGCTTTTATTAGACAATATTTAACATGGTATCAATCAGTTATAGATACAAAAACGCCGCTCATTGAGCGGCGTTTCATTTTTCTGGTCGTATTATGCTAAACCTTGGATGATGACGAACTTCTCTAGCAGCTCTTCATCAGTCTCTACGTGGTCAGGGTCGGTGATAATACATTTCGTAATCGGACACACAGACTGGCACGTTGGTTTTTCATAATGGCCTTTACACTCAGTGCAGAGATCAGGGTCGATCTCAAAGATCGTGTCACCCATCGTAATTGCGCCATTTGGGCACTCAGGGTCACACATATCACAGTTAATGCACTTATCAGTGATCAGTAAAGCCATGCTTATTTACCTGTTGGGTTACGGGTATCCTGACCATCGTTTAAGTTACGCATTAATAGGCCGTATTCTAGATCCATATCTTGTGGAACTGGAATGAATACGAAGTGGCCGTTTCCTTTTGCGTCGTCGATAACTTCTGACTTACGGTTTTCCATCGCTTCAAGCGTGAAGATAACATTGCCTTTTGGTGTCATTAGCTCAAGGCTGTCACCAACAACAAATTTGTTCTTCACTTCTACTTCAGCAAGGTCACCACGGCGTTTTCCTGTGAATTCACCAACAAATTGCTGAGCGTCAGACACTGAGTAACCGTAGTCGTAGTTTTGGTAAGCATCGTGCGTATGACGACGTAGGAAGCCTTCAGTGTAACCACGGTGTGCTAGGCTCTCTAGTGTACCCATTAGGCTCTCATCAAATGGTTTGCCTGCAACAGCATCATCAATCGCTTTACGGTAAACCTGAGCAGTACGAGCACAGTAGTAGAATGACTTAGTACGACCTTCGATCTTCAGTGAGTGAACACCCATCTTAGTCAGACGCTCAACGTGCTGGATAGCGCGCAGATCTTTTGAGTTCATGATGTAAGTGCCGTGCTCATCTTCGTAAGCCGCCATTTTTTCTTCAGGGCGGTGCGCTTCAGAAAGCAGAACAACTTCATCAGTTGGCTTGCCACGACCGATAGTCGTTTCTGGGCGTTCGTCTTGAACTTCAACTGCTTGCGCTTGTGTTGGGTCAAACTTCTCTACGATGTCGCCAGTGTCGTTTTCTTTGCCTTCTTCAACTTTGTATTCCCAACGACATGCGT
The DNA here is from genome assembly GCF_046056895.1 of Vibrio sp. TBV020. NCBI lineage: Bacteria > Pseudomonadati > Pseudomonadota > Gammaproteobacteria > Vibrionales > Vibrionaceae > Vibrio > Vibrio sp. TBV020. The sequence goes on from NZ_JBEEAQ010000003.1 coordinate 882,816, forward strand.
TAGTACATGTACCTTGGTTCGGGTCACGCTTGTTGATGTAACCAGACAGTAGGCAACGGCCAGAATAAGCCATACATAGAGCACCGTGAACGAACACTTCTAGTTCAGTTTCAGGACAGTGTTCACGAATCTCTTCGATTTCTTCTAGAGAAAGCTCACGAGAAACAATCACACGCTCAACACCGTTTGCAGCCCAGAACTTAACTGTTGCCCAGTTTACCGCGTTCGCTTGAACTGATAGGTGAATAGCCATATCAGGGAATGCTTCGCGAACCATCATGATCAGACCTGGGTCAGACATGATTAGAGCGTCAGGGCCCATCTCTACAACCGGCTTAAGGTCGCGGATGAAAGTCTTTAGCTTAGAGTTGTGCGGTTGGATGTTACATACCACGTAAAGCTTTTTGCCTTGAGCATGCGCTTCATCAATACCGATTTTTAGGTTTTCGTGGTTGAACTCGTTGTTACGTACGCGAAGGCTGTAACGAGGTTGGCCTGCGTATACCGCGTCTGCGCCGTAGGCAAATGCGTAACGCATGTTTTTAAGGCTACCTGCAGGTGACAGTAGCTCTGGTACGAATGCTTTCTCAGTCATGTGTAATTCTCTTAATCTGATCTCAAGTCAGGCCGATTCCACCACATGGGATCGGGGGCGCAAATTTTACGTCAAAACGTGACTTGTGACCAGAACAGAATGTACACGAAATTTGTTCAAGGTATGAATGACCAGAATAGCTATTGCTTTCCAAGTCGCTAGAGGGGAGTTATATAGTTGAAATGATGCGCAGAGTAATGTCTGCGCATACTTGTCACAATAGCTACACAGGTCATTCTAAAATGTCCCGCGGCACAGCTTTTTTATGCGTTTGGATGTGGCAGACCGCCTAAGCATTCGTAAATATTTGGTAAGAATGCGCTGAACTCACCACACATTAGAGAGAAGTCTGCGTCAAAGCGAGCAGCTTGATCTTCACGTGGGATGTCATCGTTTTGATCTTTAAGCTCATCAGAGAACTTCAGACGTTTGATGCTGCCATCTTCAGCCAGAATACATTCGATGCGTTCTTGCCAACAAATCGCCAGCTTCGTCACCATCTTGTCGGCTTCGATGTGGCTGCGAATTTCATCGGCTGTTAGCTCTTGTTTCTTACAACGAATCACGCCGCCTTCTTCAAGTACCGATTTAAGCTCAGCTTCGTCAAGCATTTGAATACCAACCGGTGTCTCACCTGTTTTCACCCACTCAGTTAGCGTGGTTTCAATTGGCTTTTCAGGAATCGCTGGTACAACTGGCAGGCTACCCATCGTTTTACGCAGTAGAGCTAACACATCTTCTGCTTTTTTCGAGCTGCTAGCATCGACTAAAATGAAGCCTTCTTTTGGCAGGATCAGCACGTAAGTATGGCTGCTACGGCTAAATGCGCGTGGTAAAAGATCCATCACGATGTCGTCTTTCAGGTTGTCTTTTTCTTTCTTTTTAAGAGGTCGACCTTCCTGCACTTCCATCGCTTCGATTTTTGCATTCAATGATTCTTTAATCACTGAAGCAGGGAGCATTTTTTCTTCTTTCTTCGCACAAACCAGAATGCGGTTTTCTGATACGTGAGTCATCATGTCACCATGTTTACCCATAGCAGTAACCCAGCCAAATTTTTGCTTATCTTGGCTACCACACGGTGTAAAACGAAACTCAGCCAATTGCTTTTCTAGTTGGTCAGCATTGAATTCAATTTCACGGTTGAAGCGATAAACCAGACAGTTTTTAAACCACATACTTTTTCTCTATACCTTTAAAGTTGCTGCTAATCATAAAGACTTTTGCACGTCTTGTCTTACTGCAAACACACAATAGTGGGATGAAAGTTATATGAAAATTTGTTTTCAAAGGTCACAAAAGTGTCATAATTGCTAGTGATAATGCTTAGCGTTGCAAAGGGCTGAGTAAGCTCAAATAACTTAACTAACATAAGGTTATTCAATTATGTCTAGAAGGATTCTGGTTGTTGAAGACGAAGCACCAATTCGTGAAATGCTGTGTTTTGTGCTTGAACAAAAAGGTTACCAAGCGGTGGAAGCGGAAGATTACGACAGTGCGGTAACTAAACTGGCTGAACCCTTCCCTGATCTAGTACTACTAGATTGGATGTTACCTGGTGGTAGCGGTATCAACTTCATCAAGCATATGAAACGCGAAGAGTTGACGCGTAATATTCCTGTCGTGATGCTAACGGCTCGTGGTGAAGAAGAAGATAAAGTACGCGGCTTAGAAGTAGGCGCAGATGACTACATCACTAAACCTTTTTCACCTAAAGAACTGGTTGCACGCCTGAAAGCGGTAATTCGTCGAGTAACACCAACAGCCCTAGAAGACGTAATTGATGTTCAAGGACTTAAACTTGACCCAGTTTCACATCGTGTGACAGCCAATGATGAGCCTTTAGACATGGGCCCAACAGAATTTAAGATGTTGCACTTTTTCATGACTCACCAAGAGCGAGTTTATAGCCGTGAACAACTACTAAATAACGTTTGGGGTACTAACGTTTATGTAGAAGATCGCACGGTTGATGTACACATTCGTCGCTTACGTAAAGCGTTAGAAGCGGCAGGTCATGACAAGTTGATCCAGACAGTTCGCGGCGCGGGCTATCGTTTCTCAACTAAGGCGTAATTGGGTATTACCATTTGGAGAGGTAAGTGGTAGAACGGTTAACTTGGAAAAAGCTAGCCTGGGAGCTGGCTTTTTTTTACACCCCATGGGTGATAGTAGGCTGGATCTTCGGATATATGCCGTGGTTGCTTTTGGCGGCCACGGTTTTGCAGCTTGTATGGCACTTGCACAACCAAATGCGTCTTTCGACTTGGTTGTGGGATGAAAAACGCCTAACCCCTCCATCAGGTAGTGGGAACTGGGAGTCATTGTTTAATGGCATCTACCGTCTACAACAGCGTCAACGTAAAAAGCGTAAAGAGCTAACTAATCTGATTCGTCGTTTCCGTAATGGTGCAGAATCTCTTCCTGATGCTGTCGTGGTTTTTCGAAGTGAAGGCAACATTGTTTGGTGTAACAAACTGGCTCAATATTTGCTCGGTTTTAAGTGGCCAGATGATACCGGTCAACCTATCTCTAACCTGATTCGTACTCCGGACTTTATTAAGTATCTCAACAAACAAGATTTCTCCGAACCGTTAGAAATGCGTTCACCACTTAATGTCGAGCGCATGTTAGAGCTGCGTATTGTTCCTTATACTGAAGGGGAACATTTGATGGTAGTTCGTGATGTTTCTCAGCTTAAACAGCTTGAAGGTATGCGTCGTAACTTCTTTGCTAACGTTTCTCACGAGTTGCGTACTCCGATGACCGTCCTACAAGGGTATTTGGAAATGACCGAAGACCCTGACATGGTCGTGGGCCCTATGTGGACCAAAGCTCATGGCGTGATGACTGAGCAGCTTAATCGAATGAATAGCTTGGTGAACCAATTACTGACGCTGTCTAAAATCGAAGCTGCGCCAATGCATGAGCTAGAAGAAGTCGTCAATGTCCCTGCGATGCTAGAAGTATTAGAGAAAGAAGCAGCAAGCTTAAGTGGCGACCTAGAGCATAAGCTTTCTTTTGACGTTGATAGTAGTTTACGTGTGCTTGGTGATGATGACCAACTACGCAGTGCAATCTCAAACCTAGTTTATAACGCGGTGAAATATACTCCTGCGGGGGCAGATATTCGTGTTCGTTGGTATCAATCTGCTCAGGGGGCTCACCTCGAAGTCGAAGACAGTGGTGATGGTATTGAACCTCAGCACTTGCATCGTTTAACAGAGCGTTTCTACCGCGTTGATAAAGCACGTTCAAGAGACACCGGCGGCAGTGGTCTTGGCCTAGCGATAGTGAAACACGCGCTAACACACCATGACTCTCACTTAGAAATTAGCAGTGAAGTAGGTGTGGGTAGTAAGTTCGCTTTCACGCTGCCTGTACGTTTGGTGGTGAGTTAATGAAAAGACTCATTGGTGCACTTGTCTTGTCTATTATGTTATCTGCTCCTAGTTTGGCAGGTAACACCATGCTTCCTAAATACAGCAAGGTGGCAGGTATTACCGGTGAGCTGACGACGGTAGGTTCTGATACCTTAGCAGGCATGACGACTCTATGGGTTGAAGAGTTTAAACAGCTTTACCCAAGTGTAAATGGGCAAGTCCAAGCCTCGGGCTCTTCGACAGCACCTCCTGCATTGACAGAAAGAACCGCCCAGTTTGGCCCAATGAGTCGCCCAATGCGTAACCGTGAGATCGAAGCGTTCGAGCGTGAACATGGCTATAAGCCTACTGAGCTTAGAGTCGCTATTGATGCTATCGGAATCTTTGTCCATCGTGATAACCCTATTAAAGGTCTGAATTTTACTCAACTTGATAGCATTTTCTCTGCGACATTAAGGTGCGGTGCAACAGAGCCGATCACCACATGGTCAGATATGGGGTTAGATTACCAGTGGGCAAAACGCGGGATGCAGCTGTTTGGCCGTAATTCGGTTTCTGGTACTTATGGCTACTTTAAGAAGAACGCGTTGTGTGGTGGTGATTTCAAAAATAGTGTTAACGAGCAACCGGGGTCTGCTTCGGTAGTGCAGTCGGTGAGCTCTGCGATTAACACGATTGGATACTCTGGCGTAGGTTATCAGGTGTCAGGGGTTAAATTGTTGCCGATTGCCAAACAAGGTAATGACTATATCGAAGCCAGCCAAGAAAACATCTTATCAGGTAAGTACCCACTATCACGATATCTCTACGTGTATGTGAATAAGCACCCGTTTAAACCGCTTAGCCCGATTGAACGTGAATTCATTCGCTTTATCTTCTCTCACCAAGGGCAAGCTTTAGTTGCAAAAGATGGTTATGTGCCGATTTCACCTGAAATTGCACGTAATGAGTTAGCAAAAGTGGGTATTATCGATTAATAACGGTTGAGCTTTAAAGGTCGGTGTTGATTTCTTAAAAGTTCAAACTCCAACCTGCATTTTGCCAATACTCTTGCTCAGCTATGAAATCAGCTTGAAGCAACTTATTGTTCTTCAACCAATCCTTATCTGATGAAGTAAGTGCCCACTTATCGCCATCGATCTTTATTGATAGTGGTGGCAGAGGCTCATCATTGCGTTGGCCATTTACCAGTATTGCTAACCGCAAAATACGGATTAGCCCCACAATGTGTTTTTTCTTGAATAGCGTGAACTCTTCCATTTCATGCAGTTTCAAAGCCTTGCGCTGAAAACGTACCAATATGGCCAATACTTGCTGCTGCTCTCGATTGAAGCCAGGCATATAGGTATGGCGAAGAATGTAAGCAGAATGGCGATGGAATGCTTGTAGGCTAATACTTAGGCCTACCTCGTGAAGCAGAGCGCTCCATTCAAGTAGGTCGAATAAAGGTGAGCTGGCTTTTATTTCAAGCTCTTTATGTACTTGTTGTAAAAACTCTTTGGCTTGTCCTTTTATTTTCGCGGCATGTTCTAAGTCAACGAGATGTTTGCTCGCCAAGTTCTCCGTGGTTCGCATGCGAATATCGGTGCGTTTAAAGCTCTCTTCCATTTCGAACAGCAGCCCTTCACGCAGTGCGCCTTGTGAGAAGTGCATTTCATCTATGTTCAAGCTTTTGAAGATGGCATGAAGAATAGCGACACCCGCGGCGAATACGGGTTTTCTTTCTGGCGTTAGTCCAACTAAATCAATATCGTCTATGCTCTCCCACTGGCATAAATTTTCTATCAGTTTAGCGAGGCGTTTGCTGGTAATAACGCCATTCTCATACCCAACCCCAACTAAGACTTCTCTAATTGCTTTGATTGTTCCCGAAGATCCAAAAGCGATTTCCCAGCCTTTTTTACAGTATCGATGAGCGATCGATTCGAGCTTCTGTTCAGCAGTGAGAGAAGCTTTTGCGAAGTTGCTTTGCGACAGCTTACCATCGGCAAAAAAGCGTTTGGTGTAGCTGACACAGCCCATTTGTTTACTGTTGATAAGCTCTGGTTCGAAACCTTGTCCAATGATCATCTCGGTACTACCACCGCCGATATCAATGACTAATTTAGACTTTGACTGAGGTTGAGTATGAGCAACACCTAGATAAATCAAGCGAGCTTCTTCCACGCCGGGGATAATTTCGATTGGAAAGGGCAGTACTTCACGAGCACGTTGTAGGAAAATGTGGGCGTTATTCGCTTGTCGAAGAGTATGTGTCGCCGCGATGCGTACATTGTGAGGTTCAAAACCGTTCAGACGTTCAGCAAAAATAGCCAGACACTCTAAGCCTCGTTCAATGGCGGCGTTATCTAAGTTCTTTTGTGAATCTAATCCAGAAGCCAATCGCACTCTTTGCTTATGGCGGCTAACCAATTGCAGGTTTTGGTCTACGACTTTAGCAACCACCATATGGAAACTGTTTGAACCAAGGTCGATTGCGGCGACATCACGGATGTCAGGTGTTTGCGTCATGGTGTTTTCGCTTCTGGTTCTTGGTTTGTTTTTCTATGTTTTTAAGATAGTCGTAAATGGCAACTTGTGAGCGGACTTTATCTTGCGTATCACTCTGAACGTATTGATTGCTCATCTCTTTATCGATCCATCTTGCTTTGACTGTATCGGTAAAATGGATTGCGATGATATCAATAATTCGCTGTTTAAGGCGTTCATCAAGGATAGGTGTTGCGACTTCAATTCGATGGTCTATGTTGCGAGTCATCCAATCCGCTGATGATATATAGACCTGTGGTTCGCCATTATTGTGAGCAATGATGACACGAGGGTGCTCTAAGAATCGGTCCACAATACTGATGATTTCAATGTTGTCACTGACGCCTTCCACTCCAGGTACTAAAGAGCACATTCCGCGAATAATCATCTTAATTTTTACCCCGGCGCTACTCGCTTCGTAGAGTTTATTGATCAAACCTTTGTCGACGATATTATTGGCTTTCAGTATTAGTTCAGCTTCTAGGCCTTGCTGTGCATTGGCTATTTCATTTTCAATCAGTCGATACAATTGCTTGCGAGAGTTCCGAGGTGAGACGATCAGATGATGGAATTTGATTGGGCGGTAAGGGTTTTCGATGTAATTAAACACACCTCGGACTTCGTGTGTGAGTTCGGGATCGGCTGTAAGCAAAGAAAAGTCCGTATAGATACGAGCGTTCTTCTCGTGAAAATTCCCAGTACCAATATGAGCATAACGGACGATCTCTTCATTCTCTCGACGGCTAATTAACAGTAGCTTGGAGTGAATTTTTAGCCCAGGGACACCAAACACGACGTGAACGCCGGCTTCGGTTAATAGTTTTGACCATTCAATATTGGCTTCTTCATCAAAGCGGGCTTGAAGCTCTACGACGACTGTCACTTGCTTGCCATTGTGTACGGCATCAATTAAGGAACTCATCAGTCGAGAGCCTTTTGCCACGCGGTAGATATTGATTTTAATGCTGGTCACTTTGGGGTCAAACGAGGCTTGGCGTACCCATTCACTAATATGTTCAAAAGTGTGGTAAGGGTAATAGAGCAAAATGTCTTGTGCTTTGATTGCCTCAAATTTATTGGCATAACCGATAAAGTCTTTGCACTGCATTGGAGGAAGTGGTTTGTTCTCTAAGTACTCTCTACCAACATTGGGAAAATCGATGAAATCTTTAAAGTTGTGGTAGCGTCCACCGGGAATAAGGCTGTCATAGTGCGAGATTTTTAGCTTGCTGCACAGGAAGCTAAGCATGGCTTCGGGCATCTCGCGTTCATAAACAAAGCGCACTGGCATAGCGGTCAAGCGTTGGTTTACACCCTCAGACATTTGCTCGATGAGGCTATGTTCCACCTCGTAATTAAGGTCATATTCTGCATCTCGGGTCATCTTCATGGCGTAACCATTGAGCTTATCGTAATCAAAAAAGCCATTAAACAACTCATCCAAGCAATAGCGGATAATATTGTCGAGCAGAATAATGGTTTTTCTTTGCCGACCTTTTTTCTCTGGGACCATGACAAATCGAGGTAAGTGATCAGTGGGGATCTCTATCAGTGCGTATTGACTCTGGTCTGCTTGACGTAGGTCGACCGCAATATAAGCGTATTCATCTTTAAGGAATTGCAGTACATCGATATCTTCTCGTAACAATATGGGTGTAATGTGCGGAAGTAGCTTTTTACGGAAGTACTTTTTTATCCATTTGTGTTGTGATGGACTTAGTTGATGCTCGTTAACCAAAAAAATACGATGGCGCGCCATATCACGGATTAACTCACTGTATAGTTCATCAAACCGCTCATTGAGTTTGAGGGCTTTGGTTTGCATCTTAGTGAGGAGATGTTTGGAGTTGTCGTTGTGCCCACGCTCTTGGTTGATAAGAATTCTACGTTTCACATCAGCGAATCTAACTTTGTAGAATTCATCTAAGTTATTGGAAAATATGCCAAGAAATCGGATTCTTTCAATGATTGGCACACCTTTATCGGCAGCTTCCTGTAAGACACGTTCGTTGAAAGAGAGCCAACTGAGCTCCTTTTCGATATACAGTTTTTCTGTACTCATAATCTTACCTTTGCGAGGGACTGAAGCGATCGAGTCTTCGATACAAAGTCAGTATATTCAAAACAATTAATTAATGAAAATTATACTTAGATATTAACTAGGTTGTTAGTTTTTCTGATTTTTTTGTAACTTTAATCCGATGTTGTTTTGGGGTAATTCTTGTTGTTGTCGATGATATTGTTATTAATATTTTGGGGTGATAGATTTCGACGCAACTTATAAATCTGAAGTTTAGATAATAAGTTGAATGGAAACGTAACTCATAAAGTTTAAGTTATACAACTGAAACGCAAAGAGAACGTCATTAAAATAAATTTAAAAGGAAAAATCATGAAAGCTTTAAATATTGAGCAAACTAAAGAAGTTCGTGGTGGTGGAGCAGGTGTTCTAATCGCTGGTGTTGTTGTCTTTCTTGTCATTGTTGGTCTTATTGTTGGCGGTAGTAAATCCTAACTTACCAGCCATTCTAATAAAGGCATGTGATTTGTTAATTTAATCAACTAATGGCATACGTTTGTATGCCATTTTTTATGGTGAGTTATGTTTATAGGAAGTATTAAACCTAGAAAAAATAAAGAAAAACAATTTCTGTCGATATTTTTAATTATTGTTGGTTTGTTGTTTCTTATAATTCTTCTTACTGGTAGTTACGCTGATAAGATTGATGTTGAAGGAGAAATTAGAATTAATAACTCTTTGGTGATTTACTCAGAGGACTCTGGTGTTGTAGAAGAGGTATATAAAAGAATTGGAAGCGAAGTTTCTAAAGGTGACTTGTTGTTTAAGATTAGAAGCAATGCGTCTAATTATTCAAGTGATTTAGAATCAAGTACAGTTCAACAAAGATTGTATGGAATTAACAATCTTATTGATACTGAAGGTGATAGCTTCTCAATTTTTAAGCGTGACAAAGAAAAAGAGATTGAAGACAAACTGGAATACGTATCTATTATTAAATCTGAGGTGGATAAATTAAAAGATAGCTTAAAGCTTATAAAGAAAGATATTGATATTATTACAAGCAAAGAGAATAGGTTTAAGAAATTATTCGAAGTAGGTGCTATATCTTTGGATTCATATAATGAAGTTGTAATGGCATTACAACAACGTTTAAGTGACAAGAATAGATTGCATATTGAAATTGCTAATAAATCAAAAGAAGTAATTAGTGGCGAAGGGGATATTGATAGAATTAAGTCTTCTATAAATGAATCTGAAACAAATTATTTACGTCAGTTAGAGGCGCTAAATGATAGAAAGTATTCATTGGAAAAGAGTGAGGTTTATTATGTATATGCTCCAGCATCAGGGGTTGTTAGTTATTCTGTTGTCAGAGAGAATCAAGTTGTTGCAAGCGGAGAACAACTAGGTACGATTTCTAACTATTCAAATGATGAAGTGTTTGCTGATTTATATACAAACTCAAAAGCAATGAGTTATCTAGGCATTAATAAAGAAGTCATTGTTCGTATAGATGCATTTCCTTATGAAAAATTTGGTGTATTAAAAGCAAGTATCTTAAGTGTTTCACCATCAAAAATTAAAAATTCTAACGGAGATGATATGTTTAATGTGAGAGCAATAATATCAAATTTTGATGAATTTGAAAACATTGATAAATCTTGGCTTAGAGATGGAATGACTATAAGTGCAACATATTCTGGTCCTGAACTATCTTTAATTGAATGGTTGTTCTTACCCGTAATTAAGGGAGTTCAACGTAATCCTGATTTTTGGAGAGAAAAAGTAAATGATTAAACCCATTTTACAAGATGAAGTCTCAGAATGTGGGTTAGCATGTATCGCTATGGTAGTTAATGCAAGCGGAGGAGCTACGAGTCTTTTTGAATTGAGACGAAAATACCAAGTATCAAAAGATGGCTTATCGATGTATCAACTGATAAGGATCCTTGGGGAATTTAATATTAATTCTGTCGCTTTAAGTGGTAACTACCAACAATTAAAAGATTTGAATACACCTGCTATTCTTTTCTGGAACAAAAGCCATTTTGTTGTTCTTGAAAAAGTGAATAATGACTCCATAACTATTGTTGATCCAGCTATGGGTAGAAAAACGTATAGTTTGGATGAAGTGAAATACTACTTCAGTGGCATTGCATTAGAGATAGATGATGTTGATTCGGTTAAATTAAATAATGAAAATTTAGAAAATAAACTTACAAAATACAGGAATCCATTCTCTCTTGTAAGTTTACTTAAAAATAGTTCTTGGCTTTACAATAACATTATTCTTCTGTTTCTCTTGGTTTTGAGTGTGAATCTATTTTCTTTGGCTGCGCCAAAGTTATTTTCGCTTACAATTGACGAAGTGGTAACTAAAAATGACAAAGAGCTTTTATATCTAATTATATACATGTTTGGGTTGGCTTTCATAATTTTGACTGCCTTTAAATATGTCAGGAACAAGCTCAATGTTTCTATAAGGAAAATTGTTGAAAATGATATTTCAAGCAGCTTTGTGTCGCATATGGTTAGATTACCTTTGGAATTTTTTGAAAAAAGGACATCAGCTTCAATACTAAGAAAGCTACAGGCTTTAGATGTATTGCATGTGAAATTTACTGCTGGGTGGGCTGATATAATAGGAGATGCGATATTTTCCTTAGTTTTTGTTGCTCTAATGGCGTATATAAATGAGAAGTTAGCATTTCTTTCTCTTTTCGTATGTTCAATATTCATAATATTTAGATTGATATCAGTAATAAGGCTAGAGAAATATCAAAAAGAATCAATAGATAGAGAGATTGAAAGAAATAGTACGCTATTATCAATAGTGGATGAAATGAAGATTAACAAGCTTTATGGTAATAATAACAACAAGGCTTCTTCATGGAGTTCAATGCAATCTAAATCCGTTGATGCTAGAGCAAGAATTGATTATATCCAAGAAATGAATTCGGTGGTTTTTAGCGGGATATCTAATACACAATCTTTAGCAATTAGTTTTTTTGGAGCTATCGCTATTTTAAATGGCGATAATTCAATTGGTGATATATTTGCTTTCGTATTGTATAAGGATTTGTTTTTAGACTCAGTTCTTAGGATTATAGATAGATATATGAATCTAAGAATTGTTAATGTGGAACTAGATAGATTAGACGATATTCTAGCTGTTGAACCTGAATTTATAAATACTAACTCCATGACTCTAAGTGAGCAAAAGTCGATAGATACAATTGAGCTTAAAAACATTTCGTTTAGTTATGGGACTTTTGAAGATGATATATTGAAAGATGTTAGCTTGTTAATTTCACCTGGAGAGCATATCTCTTTAATAGGTAAGTCAGGATGTGGTAAGTCTACCTTGATGGGGATTATTTCAAGCTTGTATGAAGTTAAGAAAGGAGAGTTACTTGTTAATGGAAGTAAGATAACAGAATATGGTGTAGAGAACTATCGAAGTCGAGTTTCATTCGTCACTGCAAATAGTGACATTCTGGTCGGCTCTATCTGTGATAACGTTTCAATGTCTGATGTTAATTATAATATAGAGAAAGTGATAAAATGTATTAAGGAAGTCGGGCTATATGATGAGGTTATAAGTTTACCAGCAGGTTTACATACTAGAGTAGGGCATGGTGGAACTATATTGTCATCTGGACAAGTTCAAAGGTTGATGCTAGCCAGGGCGTTATATAGAGAACCTGATTTATTAATATTAGATGAACCAACATCTCACCTAGATGAAGAGTTGAAGAGTCAGATTATGAAACTTCTCTCAGAGCAGTCATGTAAGATAATATCTGTCACTCATGATAAGGATATTTGTAATTATTCAGATAAAGTATATGAGTTAAACAAAGGGAATATAGTTCATGTATCAAGTTAAAATATTTCTTGTAGATTTATTTTATCATGTTTTTTGTCGAATTTTGAGTTTCGATTGTTTAATGAAAAGTAAACTTTACACATTCATTGTTGATAAATATAGACGGGGTGGAATTAAAGGTGTAGAAGATAACTTAATTAACTTGGGATTTTCAAAACAAGTTAGTTCTAACATTGCAATAAAAGAGAGCAAATCAAAGCTTCAAAGGGATATATATAGTTATTGGTATAGGATATCTAATGAAAAAATTCTCTCTAAACAAATAGATTCGCTCAATTTAATAGATAAAGACTTGAGAGTGATTAATGCTCTTGATAATAATGTGTCTGCTATTGCAGTATTACACGTAGGTAATTATTGGGAGACAGTTGCTAAAATAGTTAAGTTATCGCAAGGAAATGGAAAATTTATCATACCAATACTTAGTTTAAATGATAGGCAAACGAAACGTTCAATTTTGTCGCTTAAAGTTTTTTGTGAAGATTTAGTGGTGATTGATATATCAGAAAGAGTCTCATCTACAAAAAAAATGGCGAAGTTCATTAAAAAAGGATATAAGCTGGTTATTTTTCCTGATCTTCCACCAAGTATAGGTGCTATTTATTTTGGAACTCCAGGTTATGGCATGTTTTTTAATAAGAGGGCCAGTATTGCATCTGGTGCGTTAGAGTTAGCAAAACTATTTAAATTAGAATTGGTCTACTTGACAAGTCTACCGAGTGATAAAGAAGATAATAAAGTTGTTTATGTTGAAACCATTAGTTGTAAGGACATTTCAGTTACTAAGAATTTCGAAGTGATTGAGAGTGTTGTTAAGAAAAATCCTGAACACTGGGCCTATTTAGATCGTGCAGAAAATTATTTTCAACATCAATTGTCTGAAAAGGAGTTGAAAGAAAAATGGAATTTTTAAATAAAATAGGATTGATTTTTATTATACTATTTACTGCAGGTTGTACCTTAGTCCCAGAGTTAGATGTAAGTGAAAATAATAAAAAATATTCCATTGGTTACGAGTATTACAATGACAACATAGATAGTAGTGTTAATTTTTACTCAGGAAAAGACTCAGAAGTTCTTCTGTCAAAAATTAATAGTGAATATTTGAAGGTATTGATTGAGTCAACTAAGGTTAACAATTCAGAGATATTATACTATGACAGTAAAGTTAAAGAATTAGAAATTTCTTATGAAATATCTAATCTAGAACGACTTCCAAACTTTAACTTATCAGGGAACTCATCTAGATCAAAGACTCCTACCTCGACGTCTCCACTTGGTATTGAAACGATTAGTAATTCTTATAGTATTGACTTTGGGATTAATAACTTTGAAATTGACTTTTGGGGGAAGTTAGATAACACACGTAAATCTCGTTTGTCAGAATATTATTCTGAATTAAATAACAAAGAGTTTGCATCATCGGATATAATTTATGATGTAATTTCAACTTACTATTCAATAGTTGCTGAACAAGAGAAGATAAAATCTTACACGAAGCTACTTAATTCGGCGAAAAGAAATCTTAATATAAATGAGAGTAAATATAAGCAGAAAGCTTTGAGTGAATATGAACTTATTCAATCGAAGATAATATATGTTGAGACCAATACTCAGATCAAAAAATCAGAACAGACAATGATGCGTTATATAAATAAGTTAGAATATCTAACGGGGGAAGTTATTACACCTGGAAAGATTGAAAGTTATATTAATACAGAAAGCCTTGAACCGACAGTAAATATCGGTTCTGCTGAAGGTATTATAAAACGACGTCATGATATTATTGCTTCAGAATACTCTTTAATTGGAGCTAATTATAATATTGGTGTAGCAAGGGCTAACTTGCTTCCAACTATCAGTATTACGGCTCTTTCTTCTTTAGCATCATATAAATACGGTGACCTTTTTTCATCAGACTCAAAGGGGTGGAATGTCGGTGTTGGCTTAAATATTCCAATATTTGACTTTGGGAAAAGAAATAAGAATATCGATTATAACGTCCAAAAAAAAGAAAGTGCATATATTAAATACAGTGATGTGGTAAGTAATGCGTTAGTTGAAGTTAATGATTCAATAATTAATATGTCGTTTTCAAGTTATTTTGTTAATGAAAATGTTAAAAAGTTTAACCTTGATGAAAAAAGATTTTATTACTCAAATTTGTTGTACAAAGAAGGTGTGTCAGATTATTCAACGGTCTTAGATTCTAGTCGAGATTTAATTAACTCTGAGTCTAATTACATAAATAGCAAACTAGATTATATTAAATCATATTATGAGTTATACAAAAATCTTGGTGGGCTAATATAGCTGTTTTTGTTAAGTTTATTTTTCTATCGTCTATATTATTATTGGCTTAATAAGCGTATTTAAGTACTTATCCCAAATAAATCTACCTTAGTTAAAGCTGGCTACGCACGCTCTTGGTTTTTATCAGTATCTTAACTAAGTAGGTCTAGCCGGTTAATACCATTGTGTTTTGTCTGATGATGGATGACCTACTGATATGAATCATGTTGTATATTTGGGGTTCACCTCCCACAGTTATATGCTTAACCACAAAGCGTACTAAGGCCTAAGGTTCTTAGTTTGGTACTTTTTGGTATTGTTTTCAGTTGTTTAATGTAAACTGTAATATAATTGTCATCTAAGAGAAATATTATATCCTTGGACGAAAATAGGTAAGAGACAAGAATGACCCAGGCAGAATTCTCATTGCGAGAGCGAGATCGAAAGCGACTAATCAAAGATCGGTTAATTCGGCTTGCAGTATCTGCTGGAGGCGTTGGTGTATTAGCTGCGCTGGTTCTGATTTTTGTCTACCTAGCTATAATGGTTTTGCCACTGTTTAGTGACGCCAAAATCACACCTAATGTTAGAAGTATTCCCGTTACAATGACTCAGCCAATTGCTGCGGGCATTGATGAATATGGCGAAAACGCATTCGTCATTTCAGCGGATGGCACGATCGACTTTTGGTCGCTAATTAATAATAGTCAACAACCTGTTTTAACTGAACAAATCGCCCAACCGAATAGCTTGTTTGCTCCGTCGCTCAGTGCGTTTGGTTGGTATGGTTTTGCAAGCCCTGAGGGTAAGGTTCGACTGGTTCAGCCGAGAATGGATTCGGTGTTAACTAAAGAAAGTCGAGAGTTTGCACCCAACCTAATCGATATGTCCATGCCTTTTGATTTACATGTTGAGGGGCGCTCTTTAAAGCAATTTGCCTTTGCTAGTCAGAAAGAACTCACCCTTGTCGGTTGGTACCAAGACAACAGTGTTAGAGTCCGTTGGCAAAGTGAAAGTGGTATTCACGACTTTGAGTTTGCGCAACCAATAGAGCAAGTAGACCAAATATTAGTGACACCGGAAGGCGACACCATCTATCTTCGTTCTGGATCTGATTTAATCGTTGCAGTTAAGCAATATGACTCTTTTACAGTCCGAGAAGTGGTCGATCTTAGTCAAGGTAAGCCTCAACATGCAGTGACGGATATTGACCTTTTATCTGGTGCGTACTCAGTACTGGTGACTCACCAAGATGGTTTAGTCTCGCAGTGGTTTGATGTACTGGCCGATGGTCAGTGTTCATTAACTCATATTCGCCAATTCAAGCTTGCTTCAGAGCTACAGTTTCTGCTGCCTGACACCTACCGCAAAGGTTTCTACAGTTTCTACATCAATGGCACTATTCAAAGTCATTATACGACTAGCGAAAAGTTGGTGATCTTTAAGCGTGCCTACAAAAAAGCGCCTCAACTTGCTGCGATGTCTCAAAACGAAATGTATTTGCTAGCCGTCAAGAAAGGGGAGCTTAGTGTTGCAGAGGTTGATAACCCTTATCCTGAGGTATCACCTTCGTCATTATGGCAAAAGGTCTGGTATGAAAGTTACCCCGAGCCTGAATTCGTATGGCAGACGACGTCTGCTAGCGATGAATTCGAAGCCAAATTTAGCTTAGTGCCGATTGCATTTGGCACATTGAAAGCCGCTGCGTTTGCTATGTTGTTTGCTGTGCCAATAGCTGTATTTGGCGCAATCTACACCGCTTACTTTATGACTCCTAAGATGCGTAGAGTAGTGAAGCCATCGATTGAATTAATGGAAGCATTGCCGACTGTTATCATCGGTTTCTTAGCCGGACTTTGGTTTGCGCCAATTGTGGAAACACACTTAGCGGCCATCGTAACCTTGATGATGTTTTTGCCAATCTCGACCATTTTGTTGGGTATGGGTTGGCATGCACTTCCTAAACAATGGACTGGGCGCTTTTCAAATGGCTGGCATGCAGCGATTTTGATGCCTGCGCTGGTGGTGGTAAGTATCATCATTTTGTCTCAAAGTGGAAACATAGAAGCATGGTTCTTCAATGGTGATGTAAGAGTATTCCTGGCCGATAAGGGCATCGATTTTGACCAAAGAAATGCTCTAGTTGTCGGCTTTGCGATGGGTTTTGCGGTTATACCAACGATTTTTACTATCGCAGAAGATGCGATTTTTTCTGTGCCTAAACACTTATCCGATGGTTCATTAGCTTTGGGAGCAACCCAGTGGCAAACCTTAACTCATGTCGTGCTTTTGACTGCCAGTCCGGGGATTTTCTCAGCGATCATGATGGGGTTAGGCCGAGCGGTTGGTGAAACTATGATTGTGTTAATGGCGACGGGTAATACGCCAATAATGGACTGGAACATACTAGAAGGTATGCGCACATTATCGGCGACGATAGCGGTTGAAATGCCGGAATCTGAAGTAGGCAGCTCTCATTATCGAATTCTTTTCTTAGCGGCGTTGTTATTGTTGATGTTCACTTTCGCGGTTAACTCGGTGGCAGAATGGGTTCGCCAGCGTTTACGCGAAAAGTATCGTTCTCTTTAATTTTGAATTAGGAAATCTTGTACGTGTTTAAGTGGTTAAAGTCCGGTTCTCCTTGGATATGGTTAACAGGCGGTGCAGTGAGCATCAGTCTATTGTCCGTATTGGGACTCTTGCTGCTTATCGGTTGGAAAGGGCTTTCTTACTTTTGGCCAGCACCGCTTTATCAGTGGGAGACAAAAGAGGGAAACATCCTAATTGGGCAAATCTATTCTCAAGAATATGTTCCAATCACCCACCTAAGAGAAATGGATATCGACCTACCAGAAAAGGTCAAAGAGCGAGGTCTAGCCAAGCGCGTCAACATCAAAGTAGCGAACCGTGATCTTTACTCTGCGGATTTTGTTTCGCTGTTAGAACTTGATTTGAGCCAGCCGACTAAACCTGAAGGTTGGGCGGTGATTGAGCGAACTCGAGGCGGAGACTTTTTTGGTAAGCCGATTGGCTATCAACAACCTGATGGTCGTATTAGCGGTGAAGTGACGCAAGATATCACCTCCGGGCTTGCCTATGCGCAAACGCTTCGTGATGAAATTGAACGACTAATAAAGCAAGAAGTTCGTGTAATTAACGCGCAAGCGGAACGATTAAGACTAGCTAAACGTAAGCGCAGTTTGAATGACAATCTAGACGCAGAATTTTTGTCTTACTACGAGAGCAAAAGTGCTGAATACATTGAAGCACTCGCTCAGGTAGAAGCCAGATTAGATAACCTACGAAGTAAGCTCGCAAATCAAGGTTTGTTGGTCGAGGATATGACGGGGCAGCAGGTCACCATTCCGCTCAGCCATATTTTAGACTTATGGTACCCAAACCAGATGTCGGTTGGTGACAAGCTCCTTCGTTGGAGTAAGCAAGCGTGGAAGTTTTTATCAGATAATCCACGTGAGTCGAACTCAGAAGGGGGCGTTTTCCCAGCAATGTTTGGCACCGTACTTATGGTATTGATCATGTCGGTGATTGTGATGCCATTGGGTGTTATTGCGGCTATTTACCTTCATGAATACGCTAAAAACAATGCTTTTACACGCTTGATTCGAGTTGCAGTGATCAACTTAGCCGGTGTGCCTTCAATTGTTTATGGTGTATTTGGTTTAGGCTTTTTCGTCTATACCTTAGGTGGTTCAATTGACTCATTGTTCTACCAAGAGCGTTTACCTGCTCCAACCTTTGGTACACCAGGTCTGTTATGGTCTGCGCTGACGTTGGCTGTTTTGACTCTACCAGTGGTTATTGTTGCAACCGAAGAGGGTTTAACTCGAATTCCAAGTTCAGTGCGTCATGGCTCTTTGGCATTAGGCGCGACCCAGTTTGAGACGATGTGGCGAATCGTACTGCCGATGGCCAGCCCTGCAATGATTACCGGATTAATACTTGCGGTTGCGCGCGCCGCCGGTGAGGTTGCACCATTAATGCTTGTTGGTGCGGTAAAGCTAGCTTCAAGTTTGCCTGTGGATAGCCAGTTTCCATTTTTGCATTTGGAGCGCAAATTCATGCATTTAGGCTTCCATATCTACGATGTTGGCTTCCAAACGACGAACATCGAAAGTGCACGACCATTGGTTTACGCAACGTCGCTTTTACTTGTTACGGTCATCATAGGGCTCAACCTGACCGCAATTAGTATTCGTAACAACTTGCGTGAGAAATACCGAACTTTAGGACAAGATTAAACATGTTTTCTGTTAATCAAACACTCGGCTATCCAACTCCATTAGATGTTAATAATCTTAGTGATGATTTAACGGCGATCTCTATTGAGGGGCTAAACCTGCACTATCAAACGGCGCAGGCGTTAAGTGATATTTCTATGCGTATTCCTAAAGGTCAGGTGACGGCATTTATCGGGCCATCAGGGTGTGGTAAATCAACTCTACTTCGCTGTATTAATCGCATGAATGACTTGGTCGAAGGTTGTCGTGTGAAAGGTAAGGTTAAGCTGCACGGTAAGAATGTCTACGATCCGGATGTTGACGTTGCCACCTTACGCCGCCGTGTTGGAATGGTATTTCAAAGGCCGAATCCGTTTCCTAAATCTATCTATGAAAACGTGGTCTATGGTTTACGTCTTCAAGGAGTCAACAACAGCCGTGCTTTAGATGATGCAGTGGAACGTTCACTGCGAGCTTCGGCTCTTTGGGACGAAGTGAAAGATCGTTTACATGAAAATGCGTTTGGTTTGTCTGGTGGTCAGCAGCAGCGTTTGGTCATTGCACGAGCGATTGCGATTGAGCCAGAGGTTTTGCTTCTTGATGAACCAACGTCGGCACTTGACCCTATTTCGACATTGACCATTGAAGAATTGATCAATGAGCTGAAAACGAAATATACCGTTGTGATTGTCACTCACAACATGCAACAAGCAGCGCGAGTGAGTGACCATACGGCATTTATCCATATGGGTAAGTTGATCGAGTACTCAGATACGGATTCTATTTTTACTTCGCCATTGAAAAAGCAAACGGAAGACTACATTACTGGTAGGTACGGCTAGGTTTGTTCTTCATATTTGAAGCTGTAGCGGCGTTAACTGCGATATTTCCCCCTAATCACATAGACGAGCTATGCTCATAGGGCTGAAATTTCTTGTTGCCTTGCTACAGTTCCAACTATTTAGAACAATGATAGTTTGGTACTTAACTAATGTGCGACTTTTCCTATTAATCAGCAAAAGAGACTAACTTTATCTATGAATTTTGGGCGCCATATTTCAGGCCAATTTAATGTCGAATTGGAATCGATCCGAACTCATGTATTAACTATGGGTGGATTGGTTGAACAGCAGTTGTCGTTTGCAATGCAAGCACTACATAAAGAAGACATTGAGCTAGCACGAAAGGTTGTTCGAGATGATCATAAAGTGAACTCAATGGAAGTGTCGATTGACGAGGCGTGTACGCGAATTATTGCTAAGCGCCAACCGACTGCTAAAGATCTTCGTCTGATTATGGCGATCATCAAAACCATTACTGATTTAGAGCGCATCGGTGACGTGGCTACTAAGATTGCAGAAGTGGCGATCGAAAGCCCATCTTCCCAAGAACGACAGTTCCAAGTATCCCTAGAACCTCTTTGTCGTCAAGCTATCGCGATGCTTCACCAAGTGCTTGATGCATTTGCTCGTATGGATGTTGACGCTGCCGCTGAGGTGTACAAGTTGGATGATAAGATTGATGCTGAATATGAAGCGGTCATTCGCCAGTTAATGACTTATATGATGGAAGACCCAAAGAATATTCCAAGTATTTTACAAGTGATGTGGTCTGCGCGCGCAATTGAGAGAGTAGGGGATCGCTGTCAAAATATTTGTGAATACATCATCTACTTTGTCAAAGGTAAAGATGTTCGCCACTTGGGCGAACAGAGCATAGATGATGCACTTCGTTAAAAATGAAGAACGATACCTGACGATATAGTCGCCGACCAGTTCGATTCAAGTAAGGTATCGCTCTTATCGATATAGTTGAAATCCGTTCCTAGCCTAAAGCCAACATTATCGTTGATGAATAATACCCACGATGCCGAAATACTTGCACCTGTGCCTTCTTCGTAACGAGTTGTATTAGAGAACACGTAGTCACGTTTCCCTTCGTATTCTACAACACCACCTTCTAGTTGCAGTGCCATCTTCATCGGGTGATCTAAAAATTGGTACTGCCCACCAACTCGATAGGTTTTGAGTCTATCTTTATCGAGTAGTATTTCTGCCGATGTATGAGAATAGCTGACGTAAAGTGCATCAAGTCCTAGTACGTCAGTGACACCAAGCTGTAAGCCACCGCCTGATATTCCCGAACCTAAGTAAGGTCCCATTTTTATTTCAGGTGAAAGATGTAAGCCTGAAGCTGACGCGGTAAAGGGAGTTAAGAGTGCAAGTGCAAGAAGGTGTTTTTTCATCATGGATACTCAGTGGATTAAATATAGCCATCCATGGCGTATAAGTTAAATCAAGGCGATGTGGTTATCAGAATTTGTAGCCGACGGTGAACGAAAACTGGTCGACAAAAATATCGTCGCCTTCGTCTTTGAGATTAATAAAATCAGCACGGAAGTCGGCATAGAAGTTTTCGTTAAACGTGCCTCTCACACCTGTACCAATAAAGAGTGATGAATCATCCCAAGAGCCAAGATTTTCTCCAACTACGCTAAGTTCTTCGTCGAATTTAGCCCAACCAATAACCCCGTAAGGTTTGATTGAAAAACCATCGAAGTTAAAGGTGTAGCCAATATCTGTATCGATCTTAAAGGTTGAGTTGTTGCTATCTATAAAAGGTAAGAAGTCGCCTGAACCTTTGTTGTATGAAATATTTACACCGACAATATGGTTAAACTCATAACCATACTCCAGTTTGAATCCACTGGTTGAGTAGTCAATTGATGGGCTTAAGACTTGTTCTATCGATGTTTTATTAAAGCCTATACCTACTCGATGGCCTTCGTTATTTGCTAGAACAGGCGCAGATAAAACAGATGTAGTTAAAAGGGTTATGAAAACTAATTTCATTTTTACGTTTCTCTTAAAGTTAATGTTCTTTCCTTCCTAGAAATGACTTTGTTCCGATGTGTGTATAGTAGGAGTCGAGCCTGATAAGAACTAATCAATAGCTCTTATGTCTTTCATAACTAATACTTATCACTCGTTTCTTATCTAAAGGAAAAGGTTCCGTTTATCGAAAAAGTGACGTCAGAATTATTCTGACCGTAATAAGTACCATTCGGATCAAAAACGCTAACTTTTGCATAGGGGTAAAAGTTGAACAGTGAGTGCATTGAGCCAATAGATAGCTCCCATATATTGGCGTGGCCTTGGTTAAAGTCTTCCATATCGGACTGATCAATCGCTAAATAATGCTCATATTTTCCGGTGAAATAGACATGCTGAAAGTAGTGAGAACCACTTAAATAGATTGAGTACTTGTCGACATCGTCCACTGTTACCCATGTGAATCCGTTGCGAACATGTTCAGCGGTGACCCCAACTTTCGCTGCGCTATGGCCAAAATAGTGAGTAGCTGAGAGATCGATTTGATGGCTAGATGTTTTGACGCCATCAACCCCGACCTCGTGCATTAACCAATCGTCGTATAAGCCGTACTCATAGTAAGCGCCTAATTTCCATTGTGGGTTGATGTCATAGTAATAGCCGACACCAACGCCTAACCAATCATCGGTATCAGCGCCAACGAACAGGTAGGCATCATCAAAAAGTGGAGCGTAAACACCAAGTTCTAGGAAGTCCTTTTCAATAGATACGGTAATATTTGCCATTGCAGAGTGACTAAAAAGTCCTGCTAAGCAAGCTATTGAAAGTTTGTTCATAATGTATTTCGATAAAGAGCCTCTAGAACTCTAGAGGCTCGATTGAGAGTTAACCGTTTAGGCGAGAACGAACAGCGTCACGTACTTTATTGCGGTCGATGTTGTTGATCGCAGGGCTGACTTCTGGGGCTGTACTGATACCCCATTCAGGTGTATCGCCAAAGTCAGGTTCTGGTCTGTCAGGTGCGTTGTCAACGGGTGGTTGAACTGCAGGAGGCACGACTCCCCAGTCCGGAGTTTCTCCAAAGTCAGGTTGTGGTCGCTCAGGTGTATGCCCAGTATTTGGGATTCCCCAATCAGGTGTATCACCAAGGTCTGGGTGAGGCCTATCCGGAGTGTTATCCACTGGTGGTTGTACTGGTGGTGGCACGACCCCCCAATCAGGAGTTGTATCTACGCCAAAGTCAAAGTCTGGAGCAAAGATGAAGCGGTGGCCATTGAAGACAAATACTTGTCCCTTGTACGCGACTTTTAGCATTCCCTCGTCGTAGCGAGCAAAAAACTCTACGCCGTCTTTATCAACCAATTGAAACTCGCGATCCATTTCATCGTATCCAGTAATTTGATATTGCTCTCCGTTAAAGTGGATAACACCGTTATGATCAACTTGGATATCTCCGGTTTCTCCACCCCAGTCAGGTGTGTCACCAAAATCCGGTTGAGGGCGCTCTGGAGAGTTATCATCAACTGGTGGTTGCACAGGTGGTGGTACAACACCTCCCCAATCGGGAGTATCGTCAACAGGGGGCTGCCAAGGTGCTAAACCCCAATCAGGAGTTGTATCAACACCGAAGTCTGGATCAGTTTCAGGTTGAGGGCGATCCGGTGTGTTATCTACTGGAGGCTGAACTGGTGGTGGAACGACGCCCCACTCAGGATCGATGTCGCGGTCGTTGACATCAGAACCACCAGATGAAGAACAACCAGCCAATGCAAATGAACTGGCAACAATTAATGCGATAAGTGATTTTTTCATAACCCACTACCTAAAGTCTTAGAAAATTCTAGTGACTGCTATTAGCCACCGTTGAACAGTCAGTTCCGTTGCCTGATAGGCTAGGACTTGGAGGTAGGGGCAATAAAAAAAGAGTGCGAACCACCAAAGCCATAGCGTATTGCTACTCAGCGTGTTCCATTGCTGAATTAATTTGCTGGTAGCTAGTATGGTTAATAAGAAATCTTGGTTCTAATCTAAACTACTTATAGTGATAATAAGCTTTACTTATTAAATGGATTAGATTGCGAGAATAGAGTCGACTTTGTTTGCTTGGTGTTCAAGAGCCGTTTGAATTTCTGTGTTCAGCCAATGAATAAGCGGGTTGTTACGGTTTTTCAAATGGTATTGGCTAAAGACCTGCATAGTTTTGGTGGATTCATCGATCTTGACGTCAATTGCCCTTAAATTGGGATATTGATCAATAGGGAAAAGGTTGGAGTGAGGCATAAACATGTCGGTATGTTGAACGACATCGATAATAGCAATGATCATTTCAGAACGAAAACCGACCTTAGTGCTATAGCCTTGAGACTTCATTATTTGTTCTGCAACGCTGTACTGATCGTTCCAACCTGGGTTAATAAACGATGCAATCTCATATCCATCAAAGTCTTTTGGCTCTGCGATGCGCTTATTTAGTGGATGGCCTTGACGTACAAAAACTCTACCTTTCAGATCGATAAGGTGGTTTAGATAGATGCCTTTCGGTGCGTCAAGGTCGTAGTTAACGCCGATTAAAGTGTCTCCTTTCCCTATCTTATCAAGCGTTGAATGTGTCCAGCCAACAATCTCGATTTCAGCTAATGGCGCTTGCTCTCTTAATTGATGAAATAAAGTGCCAGACAAACAGCTCAACACCATAGGGGAAAGGGCAATTTTTATTTTCGCATCATATTGGCTTGGATCGAATTGTTGTGATGCGTTTAGCGCATTAGATAAACCATCTAAATGAGGAGTGATGCGCTCTGCTAGTTCATTGGCAAAGTGGGTAGCCTCTAAGCCAGATGGCACTTTAACAAACAACTCATCATCAAAATGATGGCGAAGTTTTTGTAGGGCTTGACTGATTGCAGGTTGAGAAACAAATAGCCTTTGCGAAGCCTTTCGCATATTGAGCTCTTGCGAGAGGACTAGAAATGTTCTCAGTAAATTCAAATCTAGGCTGTAAAACAAATCCTTTGCCATATCTCACTTCACTCTCAGTCAACCCACAGAGGGCTCGTTACCTTCTGTATTTATTCCTTTTTAACATTAACCGAGTGCTTTGACGACCTTTTCAATTGCGATACTGCTCGTAATAGGAACGACGAAGTCATCAATGTTTTGGTTGCCCATTTTTGCTTCTTCACTCACGTTTTGCATATGGCTCGGACGAGTGGTTTTACCCGATAAGTGAACTTCTCTCACCCCAGATGTATTTACGATCATTTGCACATTCTCTGCGGTAAGTCCGGCGCCAGCCATAATTGAGATTTTGCCATCAGCAAGTTCAACCATGGCTTTTAGTACTTCGATACCTTGTTCTACATTGGCAGCTAAGCCTGAAGTCAAAATACGTTCTGCGCCAAGAGAAATGACATCCTCTAGGGCTTGTTGCCAATCACTGCTTTGATCAATAGCTCGATGGAAGGTGATGCCCAGCCCATAAAGTTTTGCTCGCTCAGCCAGTTGCTGGGCAAGTGGTAGATCTATATGACCATCAGCTCTTAATACACCAAATACGACACCCTGTAATCCAGCTTCAGCAGCGGCTTCAATGTCTAGCAGCATTGCATCGATATCATCTTGATCATAAAGGAAATCGCCTTGTCTTGGACGAATCATTGCATAGACAGGAATCGTTGATATTTGAGCGGCTTTCTTCATGAAACCAAAGCTTGGGGTCAATCCGCCGAGTGCGAGAGACGAGCAAAGCTCGATACGTGTAGCACCACCAGCAATGGCTAAGTGTAAGGACTCGAGATTATCAATGCAGACTTCAATATGGTATTTCATCAAGGGGCACTCTATTAAGGAGATGATGAATTATTCTAGCAGTCTACGAGCAAGATATTAGGGTAAAAATGGCGAGTTTTGTTTCCTCTAAAAACGAAAAACCTCAGCACTGGGCTGAGGTTTGAATAGTTTGAGTAAGAATCCGATTACGCAGCGTCGTCTTGCGCTTCAGCGTCATCTTCAACCGCTTCCACTTTCTTCGCTTTCTTTGGTGCAGGTTTACGTTTTGCACCGAGTGCGTAAAGCACTCCTTCTTTGTTTTGTGCTAGGAACATAGCTAAGTCTTCTTGCTTACCTTCATCTTCTAGCAGTTCACTTTTACCTAGTAGCTCAAAAAGCTCATCAGCCATATCGAGCATCTTGTCATATGCGTCAGCTTCCGCTTTAGAGGTAAAAGTCATTTTCTCTTCTCCGTTGCGTTCTACCACGTACTTGACGATTACAGCCATGGTTGGTCCTCTAACTCAAATTATTGAAAATATTTACTGGCTGTTTATACAGTTTTTGAGCAGTTAAGTCTAGGTGAAGCACTGATTCTGGGATCTAAGTGGTCAGCCTTTACGCCATTGATGGCAGTATTCGATAAATGTTTTAAGCAGCGGGCTTTGGTATTTCTCTTTGTGAACCAACAGCCAGAATCGTCGCTTCATATCGAGAGGAAGTTCCAATTCTATAACTCGACCATCATTAATAGCGGGCTCTGCCGAAAGTTTAGAAAGACAGCCTAATCCTAACCCTGCAGAAACACTATTGATCAACGCTTCAGTAGTATTCAGTTGAAATGACTCTTGCCAGTGTTCAATCCTTGGCGCAATGGCACGCAAGAAAAACTCTCTTGAACCGGAACCAGGCTCGCGAAGTATCCAATCGCTATTCTCTAGGTCTCCAATAGTCAGCCGTTCTAAACTAGCCAGTGGTTCACTGGGCGCGCAGACAATACACATTTCGTCTTCACTAAACTGGGTAGAAATAAGCTCAGGGTGTAATGTTTTACCCTCAATTAAAGCGAGATCGAGCTCATAGTCGATCAGCTTTTCACAAATCAGAGCGGAATTGGAGATAAATAGACTCTGGGATTTGTGTTGGGTTGCAGCTCGGAAATCTTGAAGAAGGTAAGGAGCAACTTGATTCCCTATTGTGTCACTGGCTCCTATCTTAAGCTCCCCCGTTAATGCTTGGTCGTTATCAAACAGTTGTTCAATATCTTGTGAGCGCGCAATCAGTTCATCCGCTAATGGTAGTAATTTCTGTCCCTCTTGATTAAGTATGAGACGATTATTTACTCGATCAAACAGAGAGTGGCCGATTTGTTTTTCCAGTTCAGATAACGCCATGCTGACGGCTGCCTTAGAAAGAAACAAAGCTTCTGAAGCTGACGTTAACGTGTCGTGCTGTGTAATCGTGATAAAGACTTTGAGCTGTTTGAGGGAAATGTTGGTAGCCATAATGATTGTTAAGTTAGTTTGAACGACTGTTTTAAATAATTAGATATTATCGAACGAATAGCAAGCGTAAACTTACTTTGTATTAAAGAGATTGTGAGGCAACTATGATTCAAGCAGCGAAAGCAAAAGTAATGGGAGCGCCAACTCCAATGGCAGGCTTAGCGCTAGGGATTGCCAGTTTAGGTTGGTGTTGGGAAAACGTTGCACCATTTAACGGTTATGCACAATGGACTGCAGCAGGTATTGGCAGTGTATTGTTAGCTATCTTGGCGGTGAAATTTTTATTTCATGGTCACTTATTAGCAAAAGATTTAGCTCATCCAGTTGTTGGTAGCGTGGTACCAACCTTTGCGATGGGGTTGATGGTCGTTTCTAACTCGGTTGGCCAATTTTATTCAACAGCAGGGAATGTAATGTGGTTAGCAGCGGTAGTATTACATGTCATTTTTCTTGTGAGTTTCTTTTATCACCGTGCAAAAGAGTTTGAACTACACCATATGGTTCCTAGTTGGTTTGTTCCACCTATCGGTATTGTTGTTGCAGATGTGGCTTTCTCAGGTGAGCCAGCATTGCAATGGATCGCTGATGTTGTTTTATGGTTTGGTTTGGCTTCTTATTTAATCATGTTACCAATGATGATCTATCGCTTGATCTTTACTCATGAAGTACCTGATGCTGCGAAACCAACCATTGCGGTTATGGCAGCGCCTGCAAGTGTGTCTTTGGCTGGTTACTTAGCGGTGAGCACAGAACCATCTCCTGTGATTATTGGTGTGCTATTTGGTATTGCGATTCTAATGACATCGATTATTTATGTCGCATTCTTGAAATTGATGCGTTTACCGTTTAGCCCAGGTTATGCAGCTTTTACTTTCCCACTAGTGATTAGTGCAACAGCTCTATTTAAAACTGCTGATTGGATGGAAGGTGTTAATGTCGCTAGTGATTATGTGACACAGGTAAATTGGTTAGCTGGTTTTGAGTTACTGATGGCGACAATTGTGGTGAGTTACGTTGCGATTCGGTACTTCCATTTCTATCAGCCTCATCGAGCTCTAGTGAGTAATTCGTAACCTGTAGAGTTTTTCTAAGCTTATATTTATCAAGAAAACCGTGCACTTATGCTAATCTCAATCCTAATTACGGCGAGAATAGTGTGAGTGCATTTTGTTTACTGTCTACCATTCCAACCAAGTAGATGTTTTAAAGTCTCTACTTGTCGAGCTAGTTCGGCTCAACCCATTAGCAAACCCATTTGAAAAAGAGCAGATCTTGGTGCAAAGCCCAGGCATGTCTCAATGGCTAAAAATGGAGTTAGCGAAAGAGTTTGGGGTGGCCGCTAACATAGACTTTCCGCTACCAGCGACTTTCATTTGGAATATGTTTACTGAAGTATTGCCAGATGTACCCAGCCGCAGTGCATTTAACAAAGAGTCGATGACTTGGAAGTTAATGCATATCTTACCTGGTATGCTCAATACGCCAGAGTTTGAACCATTAAAACGCTACTTAGAGCAAGATGAAGACAGTTCTAAGCTGTATCAACTATCTGAAAAAATTGCCGATATTTTCGATGGTTATTTAGTGTATCGCCCTGAGTGGATAGCCGCTTGGGAAGCTGGGCAAACAGTGATGGAACTGGAAGAAGAGCACCCGTGGCAACCTATATTGTGGCAAGCACTCTATGATCACACTCTCGCTTTAGGTCAATCTCCTTATCATCGTGCCAATTTGTATGAGCACTTCATTGATACTCTAGAAAACTACAATAGCAGTTTCGAACATCTTCCGAAGCGCTTATTTGTATTTGGTATTACGTCACTGCCACCACGTTATATGGATGCGCTGAAGGCCATTGGTGAGCATATTGATGTCCACTTGATGTTCACCAACCCATGTCGTTATTACTGGGGTGAAGTTCGAGATAGAAAGTTCCTCGCTCGTCTTGCAGCGAAGCATCGTAAACATGTGGTCTGGAACCAAGACCATTCAGAACAACAAGGTGAAAGCGAACAGTTAAAAGGCTCGTTGGAAGATAACCTACTTGATGAACTTCATACTGATGCGGTGGGCAATAGCCTATTGGCGTCGATGGGTAAGTTAGGTCGCGATAACATGTACCTACTATCTCAATTAGAATCTCATGAGATAGAAGCGTTTGTTGATGTAGAACGCGATTCTCTGCTTCATCAACTGCAAGCCGACATTCTCAACCTAGAAGAGCATCAAGACGATAATCAATTAGAGAGCAGCTCACACAAACAAGTGGTTACGCTTGGTGATACTTCAATCAGCTTGCACGCTTGTCATAGCCCGATGCGTGAAGTGGAAGTGTTGCATGATCAACTTTTGGCAATGTTTGATGCTGACGCTAGCCTAAAACCACGCGACATCATTGTGATGGTAGCGGATATTAATGCTTATAGCCCTGCCATTCAGGCTGTGTTTGGTAATGCGCCTGGTGAGCGTTTTATTCCTTATTCAATCTCTGACCGAACAGCTGATCAAGAAAGCCCAATACTTAATGCCTTTATGCAGTTGGTTAATTTGCCAAATACTCGTTGCTTGGCCTCAGAATTACTTGAACTTCTAGAAACACCTGCGATATTGACGCGATTTGCGCTTACCGAAGATGAATTTATTCTCGCCAAACAATGGGTAGAAGAGTCGGGGATTCGTTGGGGGCTAAACCCTTCGACTGGGCAGGAGTTTGATTTACCTGAAACGGCACAGAATACTTGGCAGTTTGGTATAGAGCGTATGTTGCTAGGCTATGCGATGCCTGAGTCTGCAGGTTTGTTTGAATCTTCTACAGGAACTCTTGCACCTTATAACGAAGTGCAAGGTTTGGGTGCAGAACTGGCTGGGAAACTGGCTCACTTTATTGAAACTATCAGCGATTACCGTCAAAAATTGGTGCAAACACAATCTATTGATGATTGGCGGGAAGTGTTAACTCTACTTCTTGATGACTTTTTCTCGGTAGAGCTTGAAGGAGAAGCGGCGCTTAAGTCGATTCGAGATACATTAGCTAACTTAAAAGAGCAGTTATCCGATGCAGCCTTTGAGCAGCCTCTGGCACCAGCCATTATTGCTCAATATCTGCAAAATAAATTGTCTGGCACTCGGGTAAGTCAGCGTTTTCTTGCTGGACAGGTTAACTTTTGTACTTTGATGCCAATGCGCTCTATTCCATTTAGGGCGGTATGTTTGCTCGGTATGAATGATGGCGTTTATCCACGTTCGGTACCGCCAGAAGGGTTTGATTTAATGAATGGTCGCACTAAACCTGGTGACCGTTCCCGTCGTGACGATGACCGCTATCTATTTTTGGAAGCGATTCTTTCTGCTCAGCAAACTCTTTACATTAGTTATGTTGGCCGCTCTATCCAAGATAACACTGAGCGAGTGTCGTCAGTGTTGGTCTCTGAGCTTATGGAATATTGCCATCAGAACTATTGCTTACAAGGTGATGAGCTATTAGCGTGTGATGATTCTGGTAAGCACTTGTTAGAGGAACTCGTGACACACCACTCTATGGTGCCATTCAGTAGTAGCGCATTTTTAGGTGATTCACCAAGCTATGCCAAGGAGTGGTTACCTGCGGCCAATCGTCAAGGTCAGGTGAGTGGCGAGTTTAATCAACGCTTACAAGACTACTTATTGGATGCGACGTATCCACTCGATTTAGATCTTGTTGAACTGCAACGTTTTTGGCGCTTGCCAGTCCAGTACTTCTTTAATCGTCGTTTGAAAGTGATGTTTGAGCCACCGCTACCTGTGATGGAAGATGATGAACCTTTCATTCTCAACGGTTTGGAAAGCTACCAAATGCGCGATAGCTTGCTCGACAGCCTATTAAAACAACACCTACAAGCAGATCACGAGCAAGACACCAAAGCAGTCATTAAGGCATTTGTCGATGAACAGCGTGCTCAGGGTAAACTTCCTGTCGGTGCATTTGGCGATATTGAATTTGAAACAAACCGAGTTCAAGCAGAAGAGCTGGTGGATAAACTCACATTTCTTTGTGGCGCGGCCAGCGATGACCTAGAGGTGAAGTTAACGCTTGATGTGTTAGGTGAGGATAAGAAAATCTTTCTAACAGGTTGGTTAACCCAACACTATCAATCAGGGTTGATACGCTATCGCAGCGGGAAAATCCGCTCACAAGACTACTTATCGGCATGGATTGATCATTTAGCGATGTCAGCCATGGGGCAAAGTAAACGCACTCATATGATTGGTTACGATAAGAAAGAGGGTGTGGTGCATTTGGCCTACCCGCCAATTTCAGATGCAAGCTATGCGACTTCACTGCTTTCTGAATTAGTAAGACTGTTCTATCAAGGGATGACTGAACCCTTAGCTTATTTCCCTAAAACGGCCCTTGCTTGTGTTGAAGCGGGTTTTAGTCGTGGTAAGTGGGTTGATGATGAAGAAAAGTCTCTAAAGAAAATGGCGGATACTTTCAACGATAGCTTTATGGCGACAGGTGAAGGCAACAACCCTTACATTAGCCGAATTTGGCCTAACTGGAATGATGAGCTAGCCGCACAGCTACGTACAATGACGGCGCTCGTGCTGCAAACCGCACGCCTAGAAGCGACAGACAATGAAGATTTACAATAAAGTCTTTGGAAACAGAGCAGTAAGGAAAATAAGTGGCCGCCAGTAAATCATTATAGTGTAGGGCGTTCGCTGTACGGCCACAGGTCAGAGGGACCATGATTCTTTTGGTTTGTTGCAACGTTAAAGCTGCTCAACACATGGCGCGCATACTAACGGCTAGACTCAGTTTCTGCCGTGAGAAAGATCTCATTACATCCTAACTTTTGTAGGATAAATATGAATAACAACAGTTTTTAAGTCTGGATCACACTTATTCCTTATCGGATCCATAAGTTTTCAGCGAAAAGGCAGAATTTTATGACAACAACGTCAATGGTTACTCCACTTAATACCATGACTTTTCCCCTACATGGCGCAAGGCTTATTGAAGCGTCTGCGGGAACCGGAAAAACCTTTACTATCGCAGGCTTATACCTACGGTTGCTTTTGGGGCATGGTAGTCCTGAAACTCAGCATCAAGTGCCATTGACGGTCGACCAAATACTGGTTGTGACCTTTACTGAAGCGGCAACGGCTGAACTGCGTGATCGTATTCGAGCAAGAATTCATGATGCGCGTTTAGCGTTCGCACGAGGCCAAAGTAGTGATCCGGTTATAAAGCCACTGTTAGAAGAAGTTGTCGATCATAAGCAAGCGGCCGACATCCTCCTTCAAGCTGAACGTCAAATGGATGAAGCTGCGGTTTACACCATTCATGGTTTTTGTCAGCGAATGCTCACGCAGAATGCATTTGAATCGGGCAGTCGATTTAACAATGAGTTTGTTACGGATGAAAGCCATTTAAAAGCACAAATTGTGGCGGACTACTGGCGTAAAAACTTTTATCCGTTACCGCTTAATCTTGCAGGGGAAGTTCGTCGAATTTGGAATTCACCAGCTAATCTCTTAAGCGATGTCTCAGGTTATCTGACAGGAGCGCCATTGAGCCTTTCTGTCGCAGCGATGTCGGGAAGTTTAGGGGATCTTCATCAACAGAATTTAACTAAAATTGATGAGCTAAAAGCGTTATGGCGTGAACACCAAGATGACTTTTTAGCTTTGATTAGTGAATCTGATATTAACAAGCGTAGCTATACCAAAAAGTCATTACCAACATGGCTAGAAGCTGTGTCTGTATGGGCTGCGACCGAAACTACGGGCTATGATTATCCAGACAAGCTAGAGAAATTCGCTCAGAATGTCTTGACGGATAAAACACCGAAAGGCAGTGCGCCTCAACATCAAGTATTCACTGCAATCGAAGATTTCTTAGCGGCACCTATCAGTTTAAAAGCGCCGATTCTTGCTCATGCGATTGAACATTGCCGAGAGATGCTAGCGAAAGCTAAACAACAAAAACAGTGGTTATCGTTCGATGATCTGCTTACCAACTTATCTGCTGCCATCGATCAAGATGAGGCTGAGCTATTAGCGACGCGTATTCGTCAGCTTTACCCGGTGGCGATGATCGACGAATTCCAGGATACCGACCCACTGCAGTACAGTATTTTTAGTCGTATTTACTTAGATAACCCTGAGTGTGGCCTGTTTATGATTGGCGACCCAAAACAGGCTATTTATGGTTTCCGTGGCGCAGATATATTTACCTATATTAAGGCTCGTAATCAGGTTTCTTCGCACTTTACCTTAGGGACAAACTGGCGTTCAAGTGCTGACATGGTAGCTGCGGTAAACCAAGTGTTTTCCTTACCGAGTAGTCCATTTATCTATGACCAAGATATTCCATTTCACCCTGTAAACCACAGCCCAAACGCAGAAAAACGTATTTGGACTATGGGGGGCCAAAAGCAACCGGCACTGACTTATTGGTTGCAGGAAGCTGAAGATAAGCCACTTCCGAAAGGTGAATACCTACAAGCAATGTCTAAAGCGACAGCTGACCAGATTCAACAAGTGTTGACCAGTGCTCAGCAAGAACAGGCGTTTTTCGAAGACGGGAAAGGTAAGCACCAGATTCAAGCCGGTGATATCGCAGTACTAGTTCGTACCGGTAATGAAGGTCGTATGGTTAAAGAAGCATTGGCGAAACAAGGTATCGCAAGTGTTTACCTATCAAACCGCGACAGTGTATTCACCTCTATGGTTGCACAAGATCTACAGCGCCTACTTCAAGCAGTCTTAACCCCTGAAAATGACCGAGCTTTACGTGCAAGCTTAGCCTCTGAAATGTTTGCTCTTGATGCTGGGGCACTCGACAAACTCAATAACGATGAGAATGAGTGGGAAAGTGCCATCAATGAGTTTAAAGAATACCGCAAGCTTTGGACTCAGCGAGGCGTACTGCCTATGTTGCGCTCGGTGATGAGTAAACGCCATATTGCTGAACGTCTGCTTGAAGAAGAGGGTGGTGAGCGATCACTGACAGACTTAATGCATATCGGCGAATTGCTGCAACAGGCTAGCCAAGAACTTGATAGTGACCATGGCTTATTGCGCTGGTTAGCTCAGGCGATAAGTGACGCAGAAAACGGACTGGGCGGTAGCGAAGACCAAATCCAACGTTTGGAATCCGAAAGGAATCTCGTTCAGATCGTTACGATTCATAAATCTAAGGGGCTTGAGTATGATCTTGTCTTTTTACCATTTGTGTTGAGTTATCGAGAAGCGAGTGAAGCCAAGTATTATGACGCAGAGCAAGACCGAACTATCTTAGACATTACAGATCAAGATGCTTCATTGGCGCAAGCTGATAAAGAGCGTCTAGCAGAAGACTTGCGCTTGATATATGTGGCACTAACACGTGCTGTTTATGGTTGTTTCATTGGCGCTGCACCGCTGCGTAATGGTCGTTCGACGAAAGAGCCAACTGGTGTTCATCACAGTGCGATGGGCTATTTGCTTCAAGATGGTAAAGAAGCTGGCATCAGTGATTTGACCATGGCTATCCAAAAGCATGTTGATGGCCTTGAAGCAGTTGAACTATCGTCATTGCCACAAGAACAACAAGAAGTCTTCACTCAAATGGACTCTGAGCTGCAAATACTCACCGCGAAAGAGTTGAGCAACCAGATTGACCGCAACTGGCGTATCACAAGTTACTCGGGGCTAATTAAACAGGGCTCTCATCATGGTAATGATGCTTTTACGGACCTAATGCATTTGGATATTGACTCATCAGACGAACATGATGAAGACGATCTTGTAGAGCCGGAGCAGTCGATATTTACCTTCCCGCGGGGTGCCCGACCAGGTACTTTCTTACATACGCTATTTGAAGAGGTTGAGTTTGCTCAGAGCGCGAGTAGTGAAGAAAATACTGAAATCATCATTCGCCTTCTGGAAAGTGAGCAACTGGAACAGAGCTGGTTGCCAGTTCTACAACGACTCATTGATACGGTTTTAGCGACTCCGCTTGATGGCAAGGAATTATGCCTTAATCAAAAAGGAGCAAGTCAGCGCTTAGTGGAGATGGAGTTCTTGTTACCCATTGAAGTGCTTGCCGCTCCAGCTTTGAACCGAGTGATTCAGCGACACGACACACTATCAGCTAAAGCTGGCGATCTTGGGTTTCACACAGTTCAGGGGATGTTGAAAGGTTTCATCGACTTAGTGTTTGAACATCAAGGTAAATATTATGTATTGGACTGGAAGTCGAACCATTTAGGTGATGAGGTCAGCTATTACCATGGGCAGGCGCTTAGCAATGCGATGGCCGATCATCGATATGACCTTCAATACCAAATCTATGCACTTGCTCTACACCGTTTCTTACGCAGTCGTATTGCAAATTACGACTACGAGCAGCATTTTGGTGGAGTGTATTACCTCTTCCTAAGAGGCATGGATGGTGCGAGTGACCATGGTATTTTCTCGGCCAAACCTAGTCTTGATTTTCTTGATGACATGGACAAATTGATTGATGGACAGCCCATCGACACCAAGCAAAATAACGCTGGCCAAATGGAGTTACTGTAATGGTCTCGATTTCAAATTCTCTATTACATACGCTTAAACAACTTGCTGCAAAAGGCAATATTCGCCAAATAGATTATCAATTTGCGCGTTTTATTTATGCGCAGGTACAAGACGATGCGTTGGCATTTATTGCAGGTGTCGTCAGTAGTGAACTTGGCAAAGGACATGTTTGTTTACCGCTTACAGATGCTCAAGGTCAGCCTGTAGACTTACCTGCGAAGCTAGGGCTATTTGGAGATACAGCACTGGAGCTTAATGAAGTACTGGTGAAGACGGACTGGGCAACTAAGTTAGATAGTGCTCCGATTGTAGGTTCAAGTGGTGAAGCGCAGCCGCTGATTTTTGATGGAGCACGATTGTATCTTCATCGTTATTGGCACTATGAAGTGACATTGGCAGCACGTTTAAATAGCTTTGGGACACCTATGATCCTAAAGCCGAATGAAGTGCAAAAGTTGACTGAACTTCTTAACCATCTGTTTGCTAGAACATATCGCTATCTATTTGATTCTTTGATTGATTCTCGTAATTCTGGAGAGTGCTCTCCGGTAATTCGTCAGCGGATGGTGTGTGACCATCTTGACGTGATTGCGGAAGATAGTTTGGATTGGCCTACCATAGACCAAAAGCTTGTATCGGTGACAACTATTGAACAGTTAAACGTGTTAGATGAGCTGGTTCCATTGTCTGCTTGCGTCAATTGGCAGAAAGTGGCGGCGGCTGTCGCACTGACCCGAAAGTTTGCGGTGATTTCTGGTGGACCGGGAACAGGTAAAACGACCACAGTAACCAAGTTACTGGCGGCATTAATTGAACAGGCTCAAGGTTACGGCAGTCAGCCAACCATTAAACTGGTCGCGCCAACAGGGAAAGCGGCAGCACGTTTGACAGAGTCGATTGGTAAAGCAGTCGCTCAGCTTCCAGTTTCAACAGAGCTGAAAGAGAGTATTCCTACTGATGCAAGTACCTTACATAGGTTGTTAGGTGCAATACCGAATAGTGCGGAGTTTAGACATAACCGCGAAAACCCTCTGCATCTAGATATCTTGGTTGTAGATGAAGCGTCGATGGTCGATTTGCCTATGATGTACAAATTGATTGATGCATTACCAAGTCAAGCTAGGCTTATTTTGTTAGGTGATAAGGATCAGTTGGCATCCGTCGAAGCGGGGGCAGTGTTGGGAGATATCTGTTCGTTTAATCAGTTTGGTTTTAGTCATAACCAAGCGTCACAAGTTGCGAAACTGACAGGTTTTGACACCTTGGTACATGGTGCAAATGGTCAGGCAAGTATTGCCGATAGCCTATGCATGCTGAGAAAAAGTTATCGATTTGATGCTCGCTCCGGCATAGGACAGCTGTCCCAAGCGGTAAATAGTGGCTTAGCTCAGAAGGTCGACTGGGTATGGCAAAAAGAATTTGCTGATATTAGTAAGTACCCGATTGATAGCCAGCACTATAGTCAGCTTATTCAGACCTTAGTGACTGAATACGCTCATTACCTTAAACGCATAGAAGAGCAGCAACTAAACGAAAAAACGGGTGAGCCAGAAACTCAGCCACAGCGCGCCAAAGCGGTATTGGATCAATTTGCTCGTTGTCGGTTGTTGTGCGCAATACGTGAAGGGGACTTCGGCGTAAAAGGGTTAAATCATCGCATTGAAAGGGCACTAGCAGCACGGAAGTTGATTCACACCCAAGATGAGCTTTGGTACCACGGTAGACCTGTAATGGTGACACGTAACGATCACGCTCTTGGCCTGTACAATGGTGATATTGGTATTTGTATGCGCGATGAGTCTGAAAGTGAATCTAGGCTAAAAGTATTTTTTGAATTGCCGGATGGGAGCGTGAAGTCAGTATTGCCTAGTCGAGTCCCAGAGCATGAAACGGCTTATGCTATGACGATTCATAAATCTCAAGGTAGTGAATTTGAACACACGTTAATGATCTTACCGCCAGATTTCACCCCAATCTTGACCCGTGAACTAATCTATACCGGTATTACGCGTGCGAAAAAGCGTTTGAGTTTTTACGCCGATGATCGAGTAATGAAGCGAGGAATAAAAGTTCGAACGGAGCGAGCGAGCGGGTTAGTTGAGCGATTACAGGTGAGTGGATAACCATCCATGGCTATCGTTCAACTAAAGTGCAGAAGAGAATGAGATACTGCGAATGCGGTATTTCTCTTTATAGTTGAGGATGAATGCTTTTAGGCCTTCAGTGACGGGAAAGACACAATGAACATCTAGATTTTCTAGGAGTTCATTGTCAGCCATATCCCAGAAACTCTGTACTGAGTTACAGATGATTTTTTTCATCGATAGTTTGCTCTTAGTGACGTTGTATGTAACCTCAAGCAATCCTTGCAACCTAGCAAGCTGTGATATCAGCCTGCGCAGTGGAAAAGTGAATCCTATCTAACTTCCAATTACGCGCTATGATGAGCGAAATTGGAAGCTGAAATTTTAACCAATTGTCGATATGAAATAAAGGCAATAATGTAGGTGTTTTCAGCAAGCTTGTATTAAGAGTAAGAATTGACACGACATTTACCTAAATACTCTCCCTGTTGACGCTTGATGTTAGAGTTGGAGCGCCAGAATTTTGGATTTTCTCTGATAGTTGTACAGATTTTGTTTGTGGGACGGTAAGAAGTTCACATCCATTTCGTGGAAGCCTTGCTCTCTAAACCAATGTAGGCTGTGGGTAGTCAATACAAAGATATGTTCAATTCCCTGCGCTTTGGATTGCAGTCTCATATGGTTAAGAAGTAACAATCCTCGGTTTCCGTCACGGTACTCAGGGTGAATGGCAACACAAGCCATCTCCGCCATTCGTTCATCCAAATAAGGATAAAGTGCTGCGCAACCAATGATCAGGCCATCTTTTTCAATGATGGTGAACTGGTGAATCTCTTGCTCTAATTGCTCTCGAGAGCGGCGGACTAAGATGCCATCTTCTTCAAGCGGGCGGATCAGATCCAAGATACCACCAATATCATCAATGCCCGCCACACGAACTTGCTCTGCACTGGCTTCGACGACTTGAGTACCAATCCCGTCTAGTGAGAACAGCTCTTGGATAAGTGCGCCATCCACTTTGTAACTGATCAGGTGACTACGTGGCACGCCAGCACGACACGCGGCTGTGGCAGCTCGTAAGAATCGTAATGTCCCTGAAGAATTCTCTGCATCAGAGTCGCTTTGACTTTCTAAATTCGACAGCATTTTCTCTGCATCTTTAGGAAACAGCTCTGCGACCGCATTGCCATCTTCATCAATGATCCCTTGTTCGGAACAGAAGCCGATCAGTTTGTCTGCTTTGAGTTTGATCGCTACCTTAGTTGCGACCTCTTCAGATAACAGATTGAACGATTCACCAGTAACAGAGCTTGCTATCGGGCCAAGTAGGACAATTGAACCTTGGTTGAGCATTCGGTTGATGCCTTCTACGTCAATGCGACGAATACGACCACTGTGGCAATAGTCGACACCATCATCGATGCCTAAAGGTTGTGAAATAACAAAATTACCACTGACGACGTTAAGTTGTGTCCCTGCCATAGGGGTATTACTCAAACTCATCGAGAGTTGTGCTGTAATGGCCAACTGCAGCTGGCCAGCCGCTTGCATAACATAGTTGAGTGAAGTTTCGTCAGTAACCCGAATACCTTTGTGGTAAGGCGTTGAGTGGTTATTTTGCTCAAAAAGATGATTAATTTGTGGTCGCGCTCCATGAACGAGAACAATTTTCACACCTAAGCTATGTAGCAGAGCTAGATCACTGATAATATTGGCAAAGTTTCCATCCGCTACCGCTTCACCACCAAGCATGACAACCATGGTTTTATCACGGTGAGCATTAACATAGGGCGCGGATTGTCTAAACCCTTTAACTAGAGCGGTACTACGAATTTTCACAACATTATCCATTAAGTGAATTTATATACAGATATACTGCAATTTTATTCGAGTGTCAGCAAGCGTTTTTTGTTATCTTGACTGAATCTGTATGTCATGTTGTTTATCGTAAAGGGACGAGATATAAGTAGTACTTATTGTTTAAATTGTCAGATAACTGTCTATTGATAGTTAAGGGTTATAATATTGGAGTATGTATTCTGAATTCAGCGGTAAAAAATAACGTGGATAGTTCGTTAAGCGGAAAGAAGAAATTAGTCGAGCGCACATTTATTGTTGGTGCATTAATAGCGGCTATTACGGCGGTGATGCTGGGTGGTCAACTGTATGACCACTATCTCTCGGTTACCTATCCAAAGTCTAATGTTTATGGCACTTGGGTAGAGCAAGATGTAGCGTCTTACGCTGCGAGTGAATTTGTACTTAGCCCTACGGGAGTAACCATTGATGGTGGGATTGTCGCAACACAGTATCACTGGGACGGAACCTACTTGGAATACAGTGTTGGTGAAGAGGTTCGCCGCTTTATGGTACTGAATGAAAAGTTTACAGAAATGAGACAGATCTCTGAGCCTCACTATCAACCCGTTTTCCGTGTCAGAGAAATCCAAAAATAACATTCATTAACCACTGCTTGATTGCGTATTTTCGCTAAGTTTGTCATGCTCACAGCATCGCTTGATAGGGATCAAACTAAGTGTTTAAAAAATATCTTCCATTAGCAGCCGCTACCGTTCTTTTTGGCTGTGCTCAACCTACCGATCGCGCTCAGCAATATACAGATCAAGAGTTTAATACCATCTTAAATAAATCTGTTGCTGTTGAGTCTGATAAACCAAGAGACTTTACGGAGTTCCATCGACAAGCTGATCAAGTCGTGAGCAACTCTCCTTCCATGGCGAAGATTTATCAGCCTCTATATGAAAAGCTTAATGAGTGGGTTTTGCAAAGTGGCGACCCTTCAGACTTAGCTAACTTTGGTATTCAAACCGCTCAACTTGGTGGTGGTGACAAAAAAGGGAATGTCCTTTTTACGGGCTACTTTTCTCCGGTAATGGAACTGCGTCATGAGCCAAATGAAAAATTTAAGTACCCAGTCTATGCCAAACCAGATTGTGAAAGTGACTGTCCTACGCGTGCTCAAATATATGATGGTGCATTAGAAGGTCGTGGCCTAGAGCTTGGTTATGCTGCGAATATGATTGACCCATTTTTAATGGAAGTTCAGGGTAGTGGCTTTGTACATTTCGAAGATGATGACACATTGGAGTACTTCGCATACGGTGGCAAAAACAACAAAGCGTATGTCAGTATTGGTCGTGTGTTGATTGAACGCGATCTCGTCCCTCGTGAAAAAATGTCAATGAAAGCCATCAAAGAGTGGGTGCTTGAAAATGACGAAGCGACGGTGAAAGAGCTGTTAGAACAGAACCCTTCGTTTGTCTTTTTTGAGCCGCGTGCCGATGCTCCAGTGACAGGTTCTGCGGGTATCCCTCTTTTACCTATGGCTTCAGTAGCTGGCGATCGTTCGATATTCCCAATGGGAACGCCAATTTTAGCTGAAGTGCCACTATTAAAACCTGATGGGACTTGGAGTGGGGCGCACCAACTTCGCTTGTTGATTGTGCTTGATACTGGTGGTGCAGTGAAACAGAATCACTTGGACCTTTACCATGGTATGGGCCCAAGAGCAGGGACTGAAGCTGGCCACTATAAGCACTTTGGGCGAGTGTGGAAGTTGGGCCTAGACGGTTCGGCGACACAAGCTCCTTGGGCACTACCGCCAGAGAAGCTGCAATAACCTAGACTTTTACCTTAAGAGTGCGTATAAATCGCACTCTTTCTTTTTGTACCAAGCGGAAAATCAATATGCGCGAACTCGACACTCCAGCTTCAGATAATTACAACCAACGTTTTGGTGGTACTCGTCGTCTTTATGGCAATAGCGAGGTTGAGATATTGCGTGCGGCACACGTTTGTGTGATTGGTATCGGTGGTGTCGGTTCTTGGGCGGTTGAAGCTCTTGCTCGCACTGGTGTTGGTGAACTGACTTTGATCGACATGGACGATGTATGTGTGACTAACATTAACCGTCAAATCCATGCGATGTCAGGGACTGTTGGCCAAAGCAAAATTGAAGTAATGGCAGAGCGCGTTAAGCTAATTAACCCTGAGTGTAAGGTTAATTTGATTGATGATTTTATTACGCCGGACAACCAACATGAGTATTTGAGTAAAGAGTATGATTACGTGTTGGATGCGATTGATAGTGTAAAAGCGAAAGCTTCATTATTAGCTTACTGCCGCAGTAACAAAATTAAAGTCATTACCACGGGTGGTGCTGGTGGCCAAATCGATCCTACTCAAATTAAAGTGGCGGATCTGACTAAGACTATCCAAGACCCATTAGCGAAAAAGATCAAAGACACATTGCGTCGTCACCATAACTTTCCTACAAACCCTGCGCGTAAGTTTGGTATTGAATGTGTGTTCTCAACAGAGCAGCTAAAGTATCCTCAACCAGATGGCAGTGTATGTGGTGTTAAGTCGACGGCAGAAGGTCCAAAACGAATGGACTGTGCGAGTGGTTTTGGTGCGGCAATAGTCGTGACAGCAACATTTGGTTTTGTTGCAGTATCGCGCATCGTTGAAAAGCTACTACTTAAATACGCAAAATAATCATCTGCGAGGAGAGTTCTATGTCACCGTTTCCATTATCTCCATTTGGTTCTGACATCAAAGCTGATGATGTCGTAGCTGTAATGCAGGAGTTTAAAGGTTGGGAAGACCGTTATCGCCAGGTGATTCAGTGGGGTAAAAAGCTCCCTAAAATGCCTGATGACCTGAAGTCTGAGCAGGTGACGGTATCTGGTTGTGAAAGTCTTGTTTGGCTAGTCAGTCAGGAAGCAAATGGCCAATGGTATTTCTGCGCTGACTCTGACGCTCGTATTGTACGTGGATTGATTGCGCTGGTTATGGCGGCTTATGATGGCAAGTCGGCATCAGAGATTCAAACGTTCGATATTGACTCGTACTTTGAAAAGCTCGGCTTAATCGCCCATCTAAGCCCTTCTCGTGGCAATGGCTTGAAAGCGATTGTGGAACAGATAAAGCAAACGACAGCAGAATAAATCAGAAGCCTCTAACTTGATTGCTTCTCCCTCTTGGAGATGACGATTTTTCTTCTGATGACAACCAATATCCTGTCATTCCCGATAGCGAAGAATGCGCGCGGTCGGGAATCTCCTCAGTTTTCATATCCCATGTTTTAGTTTGATTAAAAAATAATCACCACTATATTAACGCCTTAGTAAATACATGGCTTTACAACGCTTGTTGTCACTGCGTAAAGGCTGTACAATTCGCGCCCTTAATTAATGTTCCGTCGTTTGAGAGGCCACATGACCACTGAAAAAATCAATCTACTCGACTTTGATCGTCAAGGTATGCGTAAGTTTTTTGCTGAGGAGCTCGGCGAAAAAGCATTCCGCGCAGATCAAGTAATGAAGTGGATCTACCATTTCGGTGTCGATAACTTCGATAACATGACCAACATTAACAAGAAACTTCGTGAGAAACTGCTTCATCGTTGTGAGATTAAAGCGCCAGTTGTAGCGGAAGCTCAACACTCATCGGATGGCACGATTAAGTGGGCGATGAAAGTAGGCGATCAAGATGTTGAAACGGTATACATCCCAGAAGATGACCGTGCGACTCTTTGTGTCTCTTCTCAGGTAGGTTGTGCACTAGAATGTAAGTTCTGCTCAACTGCTCAGCAGGGTTTTAACCGTAACCTAAAAGTATCTGAAATTATTGGTCAGGTTTGGCGTGCTGCACGCGAAATTGGTTTAGAGAAAGAAACAGGCCGTCGCCCAATTACTAACGTTGTAATGATGGGAATGGGTGAGCCTCTACTCAACATGAAGAACCTGATTCCAGCACTAGAACTAATGTTAGACGATCTAGGTTTCGGTCTATCCAAGCGTCGAGTGACAGTTTCAACATCAGGTGTTGTTTCTGGCCTTGATCAAATGACGGGTAAAATTGACGTAGCCCTCGCTATTTCTCTACACGCCCCAAATGATGAATTGCGTAGCCAAATTATGCCGATTAACGATCGTTGGGATATTGAAGATTTCCTAGCATCTGTTCGTCGCTACATTCAGTCGTCAAACGCTAACCGCGGTA
This sequence comes from Vibrio sp. TBV020, assembly GCF_046056895.1. NCBI lineage: Bacteria > Pseudomonadati > Pseudomonadota > Gammaproteobacteria > Vibrionales > Vibrionaceae > Vibrio > Vibrio sp. TBV020. The sequence continues at coordinate 926,527 of NZ_JBEEAQ010000003.1, forward strand.
AAGTGACAGTAGAGTATGTGCTATTGGATCACGTTAACGATGATATGGACCATGCGCGTGAATTAGCAGAGTTGCTAAAAGATACGCCATGTAAGATCAACCTGATTCCGTTCAACCCGTACCCAGGTTCACCATACAAGAAACCAAGCAATTCTCGTATTGACCGTTTCCAGAAAACGTTAATGCAATATGATCATACAGTAACTGTTCGTAAGACGCGTGGCGATGATATCGATGCCGCTTGTGGTCAGCTTGTTGGTGACGTTATTGACCGCACAAAGCGTACGGCAATCAATAAGGCCGCAAAAGGCGAAACTATTGATGTGAAAGCTGTTTAATAAAACATGCCAATTATTTCTAAAGCCAGAGCCTAGCTCTGGCTTTTTCGTTACATCCTGTAGCGATCTCTTTGTCAAATTATCGAAAAACCTTGAGCTGCTTGTAAATTATGCACTTTGTCTATGTTGTTTCGGCTAAGATATCTATTAGAATTAAGGGTTAACGCTTTAGGGTAATTCCCTGTCTATTGAGTGAAGCGTGAGTATTGAGCTGTGAGGGTGTGTCCTCCTACTAATTTTTGAGTTTGTTTGACGTACAACAAAAATGAATAACTAAGGCGTAACAGACAAGCTCTAACCAAAGAGATTGAATTAATCATGACTGCTGAACAACAAGCACCAGTGAATAACGAAGAAAATGTAGAAAGAGTTGAAGCGGGAACTATCCTGAAAAATAAACGTGAAGAACTGGGTTTAAGCCAAAAGCAAGTTGCCGATCGTTTACGCTTACGCGTTTCAATTATTGAAAACATTGATAATAATGATTTTGCTTCTGACCAGGTCGCAACATTCACCCGTGGTTATCTGCGTTCATACGCACGTGCGGTTGGGATTGAAGAGTCGGTAGTCTTATGTGCGCTAGATGGTTGCACTGAGACTCAGCATGAAGAGCAAGAAATGAAAAGTTTCTCTCGTCAAACCAATCGAGAAAAGCATGATAGCCGCATTATGACTCTGACTTGGGGCATATTTGCAGTTATTGCCGGTATCTCTTCGCTCTGGTGGTGGCAGAACCAAGAAACGAGTATGGTGGCGCTGACCAGTGAAACTGAGCAAGAGCTTAAAATTGAACAGATGCAAGAAAGTGATATGGCTCTCGACTTCACTACGCTTGAAGCTGAAGAGCCTAAAGTCGTTGCGACTGACAGTAACATCGAAGAAATTATAGAAGCTGAAGCAAAACAAACTGCAGAGGCTACTTCTGGCACACAAATCATTGCTGAGCCTGTAGAAGAACCAGTTCAAGAAACGACTACCACTGAAGTAATACAACCGGAGCAACCTGCTGAGCCAGTTGAGCAGCAAGTGCAAGAACCAGAAGTTGTTAAAAATCTTTTGACGATGTCATTTAGCGATGACTGCTGGATTCAGGTGAAAGATGCAACCGGAAAAACACTGTCTACTGGTGTGAAAAAAGCAGGTCAAAGTTTAGATCTGACCGGAAATATGCCATATAGCGTTATTTTAGGTGCACCTGAAAACGTTTCAATGACATTAGCGAGTGAACCTGTCGACCTTTCTGGGTATACTTCAGGCAAAGTAGCAAGATTCAACTTACCTTAGAAATTACTATGCAATACGAATCTCCGATCAAACGTCGCCCATCGACTCGTATCTACGTGGGCGATGTGCCTATTGGTGATGGCGCACCAATCGCGGTGCAGTCAATGACAAACACCAGAACAACAGACGTTGCGGCGACTGTTGCTCAAATCAAAGCACTAGAAAATGTGGGTGCAGATATCGTTCGCGTGTCTGTTCCAACTATGGACGCAGCTGAAGCGTTCAAACAGATTAAACAACAAGTGAATATCCCACTCGTAGCGGATATTCATTTTGACTACCGAATCGCGCTGAAAGTCGCTGAGTACGGTGTGGATTGTCTGCGCATTAACCCAGGCAACATTGGTAACGAAGATCGCATTCGTTCAGTTGTTGACTGCGCTCGTGACAAAAACATCCCAATTCGCATCGGTGTAAATGGCGGCTCTCTGGAAAAAGATATCCAGATGAAATATGGCGAGCCAACACCAGAAGCATTGGTAGAGTCAGCAATGCGTCATGTGGATATTCTTGACCGCCTCAACTTTGATCAATTCAAAGTAAGTGTAAAAGCGTCAGATGTATTCCTTGCAGTAGATTCATACCGCTTACTAGCTAAGAAAATTGATCAGCCACTTCACTTAGGTATTACCGAAGCTGGTGGTGCGCGTGCTGGGGCAGTGAAGTCGTCAGTTGGTCTGGGCATGCTTCTCGCGGAAGGTATTGGTGATACATTACGTATTTCTCTTGCAGCTGACCCTGTTGAAGAGATCAAAGTGGGCTTCGATATTCTGAAGTCACTGCGTATTCGTTCTCGCGGCATTAACTTTATTGCGTGTCCGAGTTGTTCTCGCCAAGAGTTTGATGTTATTGGCACGGTAAACGCCCTAGAACAACGTTTAGAAGATGTGATCACACCAATGGATGTATCGATCATCGGCTGTGTTGTAAATGGACCGGGTGAAGCTGAAGTCTCTCACCTAGGTTTGGCGGGTAGTAATAAGAAGAGCGCTTTCTACGAAGACGGTAAACGTCAGAAAGAGCGTTTTGATAACGAAGATCTAGTCAACCAGCTAGAAGCGAAGATTCGAGCTAAGGCGTCGGTACTCGACGAAGCAAATCGCATCGATATCAAACAAGAAGACTAATCTCAACGTAACCTAAATTACGGTAACAATTTTACGGTAAACAACTGTGGCAAAGAAAATCCAAGCAATTCGAGGCATGAACGACTGCCTTCCAACTCAATCACCACTGTGGCAGAAACTTGAAAACACAGTGAAGAACGTAGTTAGCGCATACGGCTACAACGAAGTGCGCATGCCAATCGTTGAGATGACACATCTATTCAGTCGCGCAATCGGTGAAGTGACCGACGTGGTTGAAAAAGAAATGTACACTTTCGAAGACCGCAATGGCGATAGCCTAACGCTTCGTCCAGAAGGTACGGCAGGTTGTGTTCGTTCATGTATTGAAAACAGCCTTATCAACCGTGATGAACAGCGCCTATGGTACATGGGTCCTATGTTCCGTCATGAGCGTCCACAGAAAGGTCGTTACCGTCAATTCCACCAGTGTGGTGTCGAAGTTTTCGGTCTAAACGGTCCTGACGTAGATGCAGAACTTATTATGATGACTGCACGTCTATGGCGCGAGCTAGGCATCGATAAGCACGTTCGTCTAGAGCTTAACTCTATCGGTTCTCTAGAAGATCGTGCGAACTACCGTACTGCGCTGATCGCATTCCTAGAGCAGCATATTGATATTTTGGATGACGACTGTAAGCGTCGCATGCACACTAACCCATTGCGTGTACTGGATACGAAGAACCCAGATGTTCAAGCAATTCTTGGTGATGCGCCACGTCTATCTGATTACCTTGGTGAAGAATCGAAAGAACATTTTGCTGGTCTTTGTGAACTTCTTGACGCTGCAGGTATCGAATACACAGTTAACGAGCGTTTAGTTCGTGGTTTGGATTACTACAACCGCACTGTATTCGAGTGGATCACTGAAAGCCTAGGTGCTCAAGGTACTGTGTGTGGTGGTGGTCGTTACGATGGTCTAGTTGAACAGCTAGGCGGTAAAGCAACACCGGCAGTTGGCTTCGCTATGGGTCTAGAGCGTCTAGTACTAATGCTAGAAACTCTTGAGCTAACAGAAGTACGTCGTAGCGTTGATGTTTACATGGTAACAGCTGGTGAAGGTACGATGATGGCGGGTATGAAGCTTGCAGAATCGTTACGTGAGCAAGTACCAGGTCTACGTGTAATGAATCACTTTGGCGGCGGTAACTTTAAAAAGCAATTTAAACGTGCTGATAAAGTAGGTGCAGCTGTAGCGCTAGTTCTTGGTGAGAACGAAGTTGCTGACAATACAGTAGTACTCAAAAATCTGATTGGCGGTACTCAAGAAACGTACAGTCAAACTGACGTTATCGCTAAGCTATCTGAGCTAGTTTAATTAATTTATCTATTTTCAAAGTAGCGGTTTTTATCGCTACTTTTTTGAGATGTAAGAGGACAGGAAGTGGAACTCTACGATACTGAAGAACAACAAGTAGAAGCGATCAAAGATTGGTGGAAAGAGAACGGCAAAGCAGTCATCTTGGGTGCGGTCGTTGGTTTAGGCGGTCTTTTCGGATGGCGCTACTACCAAGATTCAGTGACAGCGGCTCAAGAAGCGGCGTCAGAAAGCTACACGAAAGCCGTTCAAGCACTTGCTGAAAATGGCGCATCTGCTGAAGGTGATATTCAAGCCTTCATCGATGGCAACAAAGATACAGAGTATTCAGTTCTAGCCGCACTACAGTTAGCGAAAGCACAAGTTGAAGCTGGTAACTTTGATGAAGCTCTTGCACAACTAGAATGGGCGAAGTCTGCAACAAAAGACGCGGCTGTTTCTTCTGTCGTGAACTACCGCCTAGCTCGTTTAAAAGCAGAACAAGGCGAATTTGACGCAGCAGTTGCTGAACTTGCAAGCATTACTGATGAAAGCTGGGCTGGCCGTGTTGCTGAGCTAAAAGGCGACATTTTGCTACGTAAAGGCGATGAGCAAGCGGCATACGCAGCTTACACTGAAGCTCAACAGTCTGGTGATGCAAGCCAAGCGCTACAGATGAAATTGGACGACCTAGCCAAGTAAGGGCAAAGCATGAAAAATATGCTGAAGAAAGCGCTCACTGCGGCGATGTTTGCCGGTATTCTTGCAGGCTGCGCTAGCGAGGAAGATACCATCATCATGGCACCAGTGCCTATTGTACAAAGTGAATTTACACCAAGTACAGAGTGGAGTGCATCCGTTGGTAATGGCGTCGGTCAATACTACTCAAAGCTCACACCAGAATACGCTTACGATAAAGTATTTGTTGCTAGCCGCGATGGTGAGATTAAAGCACTGGACCCAGAAACAGGTAAAACCTTGTGGGAAAGTGAAGTTGCATCTGATGTTTCAGCGCGCTTGTCTGGTGGCATTATTGCAGCTTATGGCCAAATCTTCATTGGTAGTGAAAATGGTCGAGTATTTGCGTTCGACGAAGAAACTGGCGAGCAAAACTGGAAAGCAGAAGTTGACGGTGAAGTACTAACTGCACCAGCAACTGACAGCAACCTAGTGATGGTTCACACCAATAGCGGAATGTTGATTGCACTTGACCAAGTGACTGGTGAGAGCAAGTGGACGATTAGTACAGAAGTACCGAACCTGACGCTTCGTGGTAACAGTACACCTGTGACCGCCTCTGGTGGTGTTTTCTGGGGTACGGCAAATGGTCGTTTAGCTGCAGCAATTGTCGAGCGTGGACAACTAATTTGGCAGCAACCAATCGGTATGCCTCAAGGTGCGACTGAAATAGATCGCCTTGTTGATGTGGATGCTTCACCTCTTATCCTAGGTAGCAATCTTTACATCATTGGCTACAACGGCCAATTGACGGCAATTGATTTGCGCTCTGGTAAACCGGTTTGGAAACGTGCATTTTCTTCTGCGACCGATCTTGCAAGCGACGGTAGCCGAATTTACATCGTTACCGAGCAAGATCACTTAGTGGCTTTTGATGCGCGCAGTGGTACAGAGCTATGGAACAATGACCAACTCGAGTACCGCCAATTGACGGCACCTGTTGTTATCGATCAGTACGTGGTTGTAGGTGATAGCGAAGGCTACTTACACTGGATTGATCGCAGTAGTGGTGAGTTTGTTGCTCAGCAAGAAGTAAATAGCAGCGGTTTTGCTGTAGCTCCAATCACGATTCCTGGCGGCTATGTCCTAATGACGCGTAATGGCGATGTAAAGAAACTGACGATCAGCGAATAGTTTCGTGATACAATTCACATTCGGCTCCTCGCTGGTAACAGTTGGGAGCCGTTTGTTTGTTTTAGAACCCCAAAGTTACATGTGGTTATAGGTAAAGCGCTCGTAAAGTGGACTCTGCTGAGTTGTTACCTATAACTACATAAAGAAAAGAATATTGTAGAGGTTGTTATGATACCTGTTGTTGCTCTAGTTGGGCGTCCAAACGTAGGTAAATCAACGTTATTTAACCGACTAACTCGTACTCGTGATGCGTTGGTTGCGGATTTCCCAGGTTTAACTCGTGACCGTAAATATGGCCAGGCTAAGCTTGGTGAACATGAATTTATTGTTATCGATACTGGTGGTATTGATGGCACTGAAGAAGGTGTAGAGACTAAAATGGCTGAGCAGTCGCTAGCGGCGATTGATGAAGCTGATGTTGTGCTATTCATGGTTGATGGCCGCGCAGGTCTAACACCATCAGATATCGCAATTTCAAACCACCTTCGTAAGATCGAAAAACCTTCAATGCTTGTTGTAAACAAGGTTGATGGCATTGATGCTGACGCAGCATCTGCTGACTTCTGGCAACTAGGCGTTGAAAACATGTACCAAATTGCGGCAGCGCACGGCCGTGGTGTTGGTGCACTGATTGATCGCGCTCTTAACCCATTTGCAGAAAAAATGGCGGAAGAAGCAAAAGGCGAGATCGAAGACTTAACTGAATTCGAAGACCAAGAAGACGAAAAGCTAGACTACAGCGAAGAAGAAGCAGAAGCGGAATTTAAACGCCTACAAGATCAGCCAATCAAGCTTGCGATTATCGGTCGTCCTAACGTAGGTAAATCGACGCTAACAAACCGTATTCTCGGGGAAGAGCGTGTTGTTGTGTACGACATGCCTGGTACAACACGTGACTCTATCTACATTCCTATGGAGCGTGATGGTCGTGAATATGTACTTATTGATACAGCCGGTGTTCGTCGCCGTAAGCGTATCAACGAAACTGTTGAGAAATTCTCAGTAGTTAAAACACTGAAAGCCGTAGAAGACGCAAACGTCGTTCTATTGGTTATCGATGCGCGTGAAAATATCTCAGACCAAGACCTTAGCCTGCTTGGCTTTGCTCTTAACGCTGGTCGTTCTATTGTTCTTGCTGTGAACAAGTGGGATGGCTTGGATATGGATGTGAAAGAACACGTGAAGAAAGAGCTAGACCGTCGCCTAGGCTTCGTTGATTTTGCTCGTATTCACTTTATTTCTGCACTTCACGGTACTGGTGTTGGTCACTTATTTGAATCTGTTCAAGAAGCATATAAGTCTGCAACGACTCGTGTAGGTACTTCAGTATTGACTCGTATTATGAAGATGGCGACAGATGATCACCAGCCACCATTGGTTCGTGGTCGCCGCGTTAAGCTGAAATATGCGCACGCAGGTGGTTACAACCCACCGATCGTTGTTATTCACGGTAACCAAGTTAACGAATTGCCAGATTCATACAAGCGCTACTTGATGAACTATTACCGTAAGTCTCTAGAGATTATGGGTACACCGATTCGTATTCAGTTCCAGAGCAGCGAGAACCCATTTGAGGGTAAAACGAATAAGATGACCATGTCTCAAGAGCGTAAACGTAAACGCCTAATGAGCATGATGAAAAATCGTAAGAACTAATCACTGCCTGAGTCGGAGTACACAGGATAGAGTTTATTGATAAAAAGCGCCTAGTTTGACTACGGCGCTTTTTTTATAGGAAAGAAAATGCAAATCAAGCCAACTATTACCCAGTTTTGTCACAACACTTGGCAATTGGACGCCCATGTTCAACTTACTCAGCAAGGCGCTGAGTATCTACATGTCGTGACAGACACTACGCCTTTTCATCCAGTGAGTCATATATGGCCAGATCACCCTGCTGATAAAGGGACATTGAACGGCTACGAAGTTATTGATTGCTTAGTCGGTGCGGTGGAACTCTCGAGTGGTGAGTTATATGTTGGCCAAGCAATCCCTGTAAAACGTGATGAACCAGGTTGGAGTTTTGTTGTTGTTCATTGTTTAGCAAAAGATACCAGTGAAATACAACCAGATATGACAGTCTCTTTGTCGGTAGATAAAGTATACCAACAGTCACTAAGCCGTGGTCATAGTGCTGGTCATCTTTCTTATTTGGCTTTGAATAAAGTACTGACTGAACACGGGTACTGGCGTAAAGATGCGGATAGAAAAGACCCTCATGGCAACTATGACTTTAATAGCTATGCTCAGGTGACGAGTTTTGTTACGCCGGATAAATGCCTTGATACATATCGTTTGGGTAAAACCTTACGCAAACGCGGTCTAAATAGCGCAGATATGGTAGAGAATCTTGACCAAATACAGAGCTTAGTAAACGAGCAGTTGATCGAGTGGTTAAAGCTTGATTCAGAGATTAGCGTAGAGTGTGATGGTGATGCTTTAACGGATTCTAGGTATTGGTCATGCAACTTAAATGAGAGTGCCAAGGCAGTCATTCCGTGCGGTGGTAGCCATGCCAGTTCTTTAAACGATTATGCTGCTATCACTGTGAAATTGCTTCAGTTGGATGTAAGTAATATTGAAATGCACACCGATGTAAAACCAGCATAGTAGATACGATCGTTTTTACATTATCCTGATATTCTACTTTGTTTAATTTTAATTGGAGTTTTATACTTTTAAAAATCCAAATGCAGAACATGTAACTTATGCTTTCGGTATGTGGTTATATAAATGTTCTTTTTGGGGCAGATCGCTGATCACATGGGATTTTGCCGATGATCAGAGTTTGATCTTTATTATAGGGTAGATCATTTTTAGTGTTTTATTCTATTTGGTTATTAATGAGGTTGGGATCAGGTTATAAATAGAGCGTTTATGCTACTGTATTCTGATAAAAACTAAATAAATTAAAGATCAGCTATATGAGTTACCTTAAGCTTCTTACCGCTCACAGAGAAGTTAACAAGTTGCTCACCAAGCTCGCATTAGGAATGGGGAGAACAGAGCTCAATCGCCGTGTGGTTGAGCTTTCCGAATGCTGGTTTGGTGAAAGGAAAGCTTCGATACTTCGACTAGATGCGAATACTAAAAAACTCTATCTAGAGTCTGCCCCAAGCTTACCTGAATTCTACAACGATGCGATAGAAGGCGTTGATATTGGCCCTGAAATAGGATCATGTGGCGCCGCTGCTTATTTAAAACAAATCGTTGTCGTTGACGATATCAATACTCATCCCAATTGGGCTCCCTTTACGTCGTTAACAAAGGCGGCAGACTTACATGCGTGTTGGTCTGTGCCTATTTTATCGAGTAAAGAAGCGGTTATGGGAACATTTGCCATATACAGTGCCACTCCTTCAGAACCAGAAGCGCATGAGCTTGAAGTCTTGGAAATGCTAGCGTCCCTTTATGCTGTTGCTTGGGAGAAGTACCAGCTAGAAGACCAGCTCCATTACCATGCTCGATATGACAGCTTAACTGGTTGCTTAAATCGCCGTGCTTTACTTCAACAAGCGAGTGATTGTCTTAATACCGATCTCAAGTACGTTGCTTGCTTCTTTGCTGATATTGATAAGTTCAAGCAGATTAACGATCGCAATGGCCATGAAGTGGGGGATAAAGTGCTTGCTGCTGTTGGCGAGATTTTTAATCAGACGTTTGATACCAGTAGTTTGAGTGGGCGCTATGGTGGTGATGAGTTTGTAGCCTTTTCTTGGTCTAACGATCCGGCGGTATTTTCTCAGCTGGCATTGTTATTTAACCAAAGGCTCCAGGCAGTATCGACTATTGAAGATGTGATGATACATGTCAGTGTCGGGACATCAGTCTGTGAAGTAGACAAACTCACGTCATTGCAGCAGTTGATTAAGCAAGCTGACCACAAAATGTATAAAGTGAAGCACAGTGATGAGCTTGATAAAGATCATTGTAACTTTGCATGATAAGGCTAAAGTGACCTAGAGATATACATTGGTATGAAAGCGTTATGAATGAGAATAGCTGCCCAATCTGTCATGATGAATTGAGTTGGACTGGTGAATATTATTGCCAATCTTGCGATGAAAACTTTAAAAAAGTTGGCTTTTGCCCTGATTGCGATGCGGAGCTAGAAAAGCTGCAAGCGTGTGGCTCGGCTAGTTATTTTTGCCACACGTGTAATGAACTGAAATCAAAGTCGAAAGTACGTATTGAGTTCCAGCCAAGCTGATCAGTTAACAGTTGAGCGAATCTCTCCATCAGATAAACGGGTGACCAAAGTGTCGCCCGTTTTTATATCCGAAACTTTAGTGAGAACTTTACCTTGCTCAGTCTGAGAAATAGAGTAGCCACGCTTTAACGTTGCCAATGGACTAACCGTATCAAGTTTTTCTGCTGCTAAAGCCAGTTGATGACGAGTGTGAAGTAAACGCCTGTCCATTGCATCAAGAAGTTTTTGTTCTAAACGTTGCAAACTAGCCTGTTGTTCGGCGAGTCGTTTCACTGGTGAGTTGAGCTCTAAACGGTATTGTTGACGCTCAACTTTCTGGTTGCGTTGTGTGAGGTAGCGTTCCATTGAGCGATGCAGACGAACTTCAAGTTCATCTAATTGCTGGCTTTGACGCTGCAGTTGGTAGCTCGGGTGTTGACGCTCCAATCGGTGAAGCAATAAGGCATTGTGTCGCTTTTGCTCACTTAGATAAAAGCGCATGGCACTCATTAACTTGTTTTGGCGACTAAGTAGAGCTTGATCCTTATGGCTGTTATCTCGGCTCACAAGTTCTGCTGCAGCTGATGGCGTAGGTGCGCGCATATCGGCAACAAAATCAGCGATGGTTACATCAACTTCATGACCAACAGCGCTAATAATAGGGATTTGGCTGGCCGCAATGGTTCGCGCCAGTATTTCATTGTTAAAACACCATAAATCTTCCAACGAACCACCACCACGACCTACGATCAGAACGTCACACTCGTTACGGCTGTTAGCACATCCAATCGCTTGAGCAATTTGAATTGCAGCTTCTTCGCCTTGAACCATAGTTGGATAAACCACTACAGGTAAAGAGGGATCTCGGCGTTTCAATACATCCAAGATATCGTAAAGGGCAGCGCCTGTTTTTGAAGTGATGACACCGACACACTTAGGGTGTTCCGGTAGTGTTTTTTTACTGGTTTGAGCAAACAACCCTTCGCCAGCAAGCTTCATCTTTAACTCTTCGAATTGCTGCTGGAGTCGACCATCGCCTTCTGGCTGCATACTTTCGATAATGAGCTGATAATCACCACGCGGCTCGTACAGTGATAAGCGGGCTTTGACTAATACCTGATTACCATTTTGAGGTTTGAACGTGACGCGACGATTGTTCCCACGGAACATGGCGCATTTTACTTGAGCGCGTGAATCTTTAAGAGTGAGGTACCAGTGACCAGAAACCGGTGCAGAGAAATTAGAAATTTCACCGACTAACCAAACAATACCCATTTCATTTTCAAGAAGTAATCGAACCTCAGCGTTGAGGCGAGAAACAGTAAAGATGTTTGGATTGGTCATAGAGGCGCTATCTTTAAAGATGATCTTTCGTGTGAATCTCACAGGGCGTGAGTATGGAAGATAGCGGCAATATAATACATATCAAGGGGGTAAATGCAAGAAAAAAATTAAAAAAATTTGTGGTCAAGCGATTGCGTTGACCGTATAATCCCTCCGCAATATCTAATCCAAATGCAACACAAGTTGCCCTCATTATGCGAAACGATGAGACCGGATTGTTCTTTTTACTCCTCTAATTGTGAGATATTGCAAATGCTAAGAATTGCCAAAGAAGCGCTGACATTCGATGACGTACTACTTGTGCCAGCACACTCCACTGTTCTCCCAAACACAGCTGATCTTCGCACTCAGTTGACGAAAAACATTTCACTAAACATCCCTATGATTTCTGCGTCGATGGATACCGTGACGGAAGCTCGTCTGGCTATCGCACTCGCGCAAGAAGGTGGCATTGGCTTTATTCACAAGAACATGTCTATTGAGCAACAAGCTGAAATGGTTCGCCAGGTTAAAATTTACGAAGCAGGTGTGGTTTCTCACCCTGTAACAGTAAGCCCTGACGCAACGATTGCTGATGTTGTAGCTCTAACTGAGAAGCATGGTTTTGCTGGCTTCCCAGTAGTGACTGAAACAAACGAACTGGTTGGTATTATCACTGGTCGTGACGTTCGTTTTGTAACTGACCTGTCTAAGAAAGTTGACGTAGTGATGACGCCTAAATCGCGTCTAGCTTCTGTTAAAGAAGGTGCAACTCGCGAAGAAGTTCAAGAGAAAATGCACGAAGCACGCGTTGAAAAAGTACTGGTTGTGAACGATGACTTCCAACTAACCGGTATGATTACAGCAAAAGATTTCCATAAAGCAGAACGTAAGCCAAACGCGTGTAAAGATGAGCGCGGCAGCCTACGTGTTGGTGCTGCTGTTGGTGCTGGCGCGGGTAACGAAGAGCGTGTTGCTGCTCTTGTTGAAGCAGGTGTTGACGTTCTACTTATCGACTCTTCTCACGGTCACTCTGAAGGTGTACTTAACCGTATCCGCGAAACTCGCGCAGCATACCCAGATCTAGAAATCATCGGTGGTAACGTAGCAACGGGTGCAGGTGCTCGTGCTCTAATTGAGGCGGGTGTTAGCGCAGTTAAAGTTGGTATCGGCCCTGGTTCTATCTGTACGACTCGTATCGTTACTGGTGTTGGTGTTCCTCAAGTAACAGCAATCGCAGATGCCGCTGAAGTGGCTAACGAATACGGTATTCCAGTAATCGCTGATGGCGGTATCCGTTTCTCTGGTGATATCTGTAAAGCAATCGTAGCTGGTGCATCTTGTGTAATGGTTGGTTCAATGTTTGCTGGTACTGAAGAAGCACCAGGTGAAGTGATTCTTTACAACGGCCGTTCTTACAAGTCTTACCGTGGTATGGGTTCTCTTGGCGCAATGTCTCAAGGTTCTTCTGACCGTTACTTCCAGTCTGACAACGCGGCAGACAAACTAGTACCAGAAGGTATCGAAGGTCGTATCGCATACAAAGGTCGCCTGAAAGAGATCGTTCACCAGCAAATGGGTGGTCTACGTTCAAGCATGGGTCTAACTGGTTCTGCAACCGTTGAAGAAATGCGCACGAAAGCTGAATTCGTTCGTATCTCTGGCGCGGGCATGAAAGAGTCTCATGTACACGACGTGCAAATCACGAAGGAAGCACCAAACTACCGTTTAGGTTAAACCTTACGTAAACGTTTGCTTTTTTCTTGAAGCATTTCAAAGGGGCGGGTAAACTCGCCCCCGATCATATTTCTATACCAGTGCAGTTAGCTCAACAGGCATTGGTATTAACTAAAAAGAACGCTCAAAATGACTAAAAATATTCATGACCAACGTATTCTGATCTTGGACTTCGGTTCTCAGTACACTCAACTAGTAGCGCGCCGCATCCGTGAGATCGGTGTTTACTGTGAACTATGGAGCTGGGATGTAGAAGAAGCGGATATTCGTGAATTCAATCCAGACGGTATTATTCTTTCTGGTGGCCCTGAAAGTGTAACGGAAGAGAACTCTCCGCGTGCACCTCAGTATGTATTTGATTCAGGTGTTCCTGTATTCGGTATCTGCTACGGCATGCAAACTATGGCTGAGCAACTTGGCGGTAAAGTTGCGACGTCTACTGAACGTGAGTTCGGTTATGCAGCAGTACAAGTAACAGGTGAATCTGCACTGTTCGCTGATCTAGAAGCATCTCAAGATGTTTGGATGAGCCACGGTGATAAAGTTGTAGAAATTCCAGCAGACTTCGTTAAAACAGGCGAAACAGACACTTGTCCGTACGCAGCAATGGCAAACGAAGAGAAGAAATACTACGGCGTTCAGTTCCACCCAGAAGTAACGCACACTAAGAACGGCATGAAAATGCTAGAAAACTTCGTTCTTAACGTATGTGGTTGTGAAGGTCTTTGGACTTCTGCTTCAATCATTGAAGATGCAGTTGCACGTATTAAAGAGCAAGTAGGTGACGACGAAGTTATCCTTGGTCTATCTGGTGGTGTTGATTCATCAGTTGTTGCGATGCTTGCTCACCGTGCAATCGGCGACAAACTAACGTGTGTATTCGTAGATAACGGCCTACTTCGTCTGAACGAAGCTGAGCAAGTTATGGATATGTTCGGCAACAAGTTTGGTCTAAACATCATCCACGTTAACGCTGAAGACCGTTTCCTAGAAGCACTTAAAGGCGAGAACGATCCTGAAGCGAAGCGCAAGATCATTGGTCACGTATTCGTAGACATCTTCGACGAAGAGTCTAAGAAACTGAAGAATGCTAAGTGGCTAGCTCAGGGTACTATCTACCCAGACGTAATCGAGTCTGCTGCATCTAAGACTGGTAAAGCACACGTAATCAAGTCTCACCACAACGTTGGTGGCCTTCCTGATGATATGGAAATGGGCCTTGTTGAGCCTTTACGTGAGCTATTTAAAGATGAAGTACGTAAGATTGGCTTAGAGCTAGGTCTTCCATACAACATGCTTTACCGCCATCCATTCCCAGGTCCAGGTCTAGGTGTTCGTGTTCTTGGCGAGATTAAGAAAGAGTACTGTGACTTGCTACGTCGTGCTGATGCTATCTTCATTGAAGAGCTACATGCAGCAGACCTATACCACAAAGTATCTCAAGCGTTCACGGTATTCTTACCAGTACGCTCTGTTGGTGTAATGGGCGATGGTCGTAAGTACGATTGGGTTGTGTCTCTACGTGCTGTAGAAACAATTGACTTCATGACTGCTCACTGGGCACACCTACCATACGACTTCCTAGGTAAGGTTTCTAACCGTATTATCAACGAAGTTGATGGCATTTCTCGTGTTGTTTACGACATTTCAGGTAAGCCACCAGCGACAATCGAGTGGGAATAATCTTCTCGATTAACAAGCAATAGTAGAACCAGCCTTCGGGCTGGTTTTTTTGTTTCTACGATTTGATAACTAATATTTCATAAAGCATATACAATGCGATATTTTGAATGTATATTCACTTTTAATATCTAATTATGTTGTTTGGTATTTGCTAATGGAACAAGCTGAATTCACCTCATTACTCCCCGTTATTGTCACTTTAACTCTCGCACTTACGACTCGAAATGTCGTTGTCGGCCTTTTTGCAGGCGTGATGACAGGTGTGGCAATGTTAGAACAAACCTTTGTAGCCACAGGTCCGCTGGAAACGTTTGGCGCATTAATGAAAAACTACCTTCTGCCTCAGCTAACCGATAGCTACAACGCAGGGGTCATCTTACTACTGGTGTTTATTGGTGGTTTTGTCGCGCTAATGGAAAAGTCGGGTGGTGGAGTTGCCTTCGCAGAACGTGTTACTACTTGGGTTAAGAGTAAATCACAGTCTCAAATCTCCGCTTGGTTTGGCGGGATCGTTATCTTCTTCTCTGACCTTGGTACACCCTTGATTGTTGGTCCCGTTTTTCGTCCTTTGTTTGACAAGCTTAAGTTATCTCGTCAGAAACTCGCCTTTATTATTGACTCTACCTCGTCTCCGGTCGCTATCCTCATTCCTTTCATTGGCTGGGGCGTCTACATCATGGGCCTGATTCAAAAAGAGTTCTCTCAACTTGATGTTGCAATGACGGATTGGGATGCATTTATTGGTGCGATTCCTTATCAATTTTATGCATTTCTGGCGATTGCGATTGTACCTATTATCTCTATCCTTAAGTGCGATTTTGGGCCTATGGCTCAGGCTGAATGGAATGCAAAGCAGGGCAATATATCTATTCATGATCACGCAGATACTCATAAAGCTTTCTCTCACCAAAATGCTAAAGCGTCATTTGTATGGGCACCGCTGCTAGTAATGCTGGTGGTACTTTGCTCTATGCTGGTGCCTCAAGGCTTTCCGTTTCAAAAAGTAGCGGGCTCAACTTTCCGTGCAGCGCTTTCAACAGCTTACTTATTTGCTGCGGTGACTCTAGTAAGTTTGATGGCTTTATATGGTGTTCGAAAAGTAACAGACAGCATTCAACTGTATCTGAAAGGCATGTCGGGCATGATGTCTGTCGCTGTTATTCTGGTTTTAGCTTGGGCGTTGAGTTCTGTTGGTAAAGAACTTGGTGCCGCTGCATATATTGCAGAGCAGGCTCAGGCAGGGTTCCCTTCATGGTTACTGCCAGGGGTAGCATTTTTACTGGCTGCAATTATCTCATTTGCTACCGGATCATCATGGGGTACGTTTGCCATTATGATGTCGCTCGTGATCCCAACCAGTGTTGCGATTGATGCACCACTGTTAGTCGCGATTGGTGCGGTTCTTTCTGGTGGACTCTTTGGTGACCACTGCTCGCCAATCTCTGAAACGACGATCTTGTCTTCTACTGGTGCAGCATGTAATCAATATGAACACTTTAAGACACAGTTGCCTTATGCATTACTGAATGGTGCGATTGCGCTTTCTAGCTTTATCATCGCAGGTATTGTAGAGAGTCCTATGGTGTTGCTGGTTGCCATTGTTGCTCAAATCGCTATCTATGTGGTGATTAGCCGAACTCGTTTAGTCGGAGAGCCTCAACCGCAAACAGAGAGCTAAGACAGTAGGTTTTTTTGTATCGATAGGGAGTGCTTGGCGCTCCCTTTTTTATTTGGAGTCAGTGCACACTTCTTAATCTGACTTTGTTACGTCTTTTGTTGTAAGCCTTAATTGACTCGCAACTTGACGCGACGCTAAGTTATTCAACGTGCTTATCTTTTCTGTATTTCCTAACCTTTTTGCAGCTTTAAACACAAGGAAATGTACCATGAAAAAGGTAAGTTACTTGGCTGCTGCACTTTCACTAGTAGCAGCGTCGTCGAGTTGGGCTGCGATGAACATTCAGCCAGATCCACAGAATCCGACAGGGTATGTGATTGCTCGTTCTGATGTTCAAGCGGTAGAGAGCCAGAAGACCGCAGACCCTATGTACCAAATTTGGTCTCAAGCACTTCGAACTGCACCGAACACTGTTGTGGAGGCTATTGATTCAGGCCTTACTTCTAATCCTGAAAACGTAAAAAGGGCTGAACGTGTATTCCCGCGCTCTGAATGGGATTTTTTGACCCATATGGCAGCGCCTGAGTACACCTATACTCGTTTCTTAAGAGCGATAGGTAAGTTCCCCGCATTTTGTGCTGAGTATACCGACGGCAGAGATTCTGATGCGATCTGTAAACGTTCTATTGTGACGGCTTTTGCTCACTTTGCTCAAGAAACTGGTGGGCATATCGCGAAAGATAATGTTTCTGATAACCCGCTTGCTTTAGAAGAGTGGCAGCAAGCTTTGGTTCATGTTCGCGAGATGGGCTGGTCAGAAGGTCAGGAAGGCTATACAACAGGTTGTGGCCAGAATGATTGGCAGAATAAAAAATGGCCGTGTGCTGCGGGACAGGGCTATTTTGGCCGTGGTGCGAAACAGCTTTCTTACCACTTTAACTACGGTGCTTTTTCTGAGGTGATGTTCGATGGTGACGCGTCGGTATTGTTAAATAATCCAGGACTAGTTGCCGACTCTTGGCTTAATCTCGCGTCAGCCGTTTGGTTCTTCTTAACGCCTCAAGCGCCAAAGCCAGCAATGCTCCACGTTATCGATAAAACTTGGTCGCCTTCTCAGCGTGAGATTGAAGCTGGTATTGGTTACGGTTTCGGCACCACAATCAACATCATTAATGGTGGTATTGAATGTGGTGAGCAGAACAAAAATAAAGGTCAGCCAGTCAATCGTATTCGTTATTGGGAAGGCTTATCAACACATTATAAAATTCCATTAGAAGCGGATGAAAAGAATACCTGTTGGCAGCAAACTCCTTACGGTAGCCTGAATCTAAACGGTGCTACGGATGTGCTTTACACCAACTGGGATGGTAACTGGAAGTATTATGCAGACCGTCCTGGTGGTTATTCATTCGAGTGTGAGTTGGTGGGGTTCCAAACTGCTTATTCTGCACTTGTGCCGGGTGATTACGAAAAGTGTGTCACCAACTTCTATGGTTCACATTCAAGCTGGCCAGAAGTACGTATTGTTGAGAAATTGGATCCGGTTGATCCCGGCACTGGCCCTGGCACGGGAACAGATTGGGATGCAAATAAGGTTTACAATTCGGGTGACCAAGTCACTCATAAAGGAGCGACATATCAAGCGAAGTGGTGGACACAAGGTGATGACCCTAGTCTAGGTGGTCCGTGGGAATTGGTGTCAGGCACACCGACTGAGCCTACACCAGAACCAACGCCAGATCCTGAGCCTACACCGGATCCAACCCCGACGCCTGACCCTGTTCCAGACACCTTTATTCAATGGGAAGCGGGTGTAAGTCAGGTTGCTAATGGCGATAAAGTTACACACCTAGGTAAATGTTTTGTCGCTAAAAACGGTCCAGGTGTGTGGGATACTCCAACGCAATCTAACTGGTTCTGGGATGAAATCTCTTGTCAGTAGTAAGACCAACTAAGCCGTGTTAGGAGCGGTGAAGATAAGAAAACCGAGTGCTAACCCTATATATGGATAAGTGCTCGGTTTTTTACATTTCGGAGAAGGTGATTTTCGAAATCTTAGATTGCATAACCAAGATCTATCTTTTTTGTTGAACAGGACTAAAATCTGCGCGTAAATTTTATTAACTTTTTTTAAAGGTGCGCAAAATGTCAACAAAACTGGCAAACCCGGCTCCACTGGGCCTAATGGGTTTCGGTATGACAACCATCCTGCTTAACATCCACAATGCAGGTTTTTTCCCTATTGATTCTATGATCCTAGCAATGGGTATTTTTTATGGTGGTCTTAGCCAGGTTCTAGTTGGCATGATGTGTTTCAAACGTGGTGATACGTTTGGTACGACAGCGTTCACTTCTTACGGTCTATTTTGGCTAACTCTTGTTGGTCTGATCGTTATGCCTTACATGGGTCTGCCAGCAAGCCCTGCAAGCTTTATGGGTTGGTACTTAGCGCTATGGGGCATCTTTACAGGTTTCATGTTTGTAGGTTCTCTATGCTACCCAGTTGCAAAACAAGTGGTGTTTGGCTCACTAACTATTCTGTTCTTCCTGCTTGCTGCTCGTGATTTCACTGGTAGCGAACTTATCGGTACTATTGCTGGCTTTGAAGGTATCTTCTGTGGCGCGAGCGCGATTTACTTCGCAATGGCTCAAGTACTGAACAATGAATACGGTCGTACAATTCTACCAATTGGTGAGAAGAAACCTGCTCAAGTAGAACTAGAACAAGTTGCTGCTTAATTGAATTGAGATTTAGTTGTCTAATCGCCTGAAGTGACGACAACTGATATTTGGGAACCTTAATACGAAAGGGGTTAGCATTTGCTAACCCCTTTTTCTTACCACTGCTTTTTTATCTATAGCTTATCGCTATTAGGTTGAAGGCTGTTCAACTGGTTTTGACTCTACCTCTGCCGAAGGCTCTTTGCCTGTTTTACGACGGTATTTGTCTTCCCAGTAGTCCGCGCCTTTAATACTAAGTTTCACTGGGTTAAATGTGTACTCTGTAACACCTTGTTTTTGCTGCTCTTCGTAATCATGCAGTGCTTTCAGCGCTGGCTTCGACATGAAGAAGATAATTAAGATGCCGACAATGTTTAGCCATGCCATTAGGCCTACACCCACATCACCCATTGCCCATGCAAGGTTTGCGGTCTTAACTGTACCGTAGAACACAACTGCGATTAATGCGACTTTTAGCATGAACATTAAGCCGTTAACTTTGAAGGTACGACGAATATAAGCAATATTTGTCTCTGCAATGTAGTAGTACGCAAGAATGGTAGTAAATGCGAAGAAGAACAGTGCAATTGCGATGAATGGCTTACCAATGCCTGGTAGTGCACTTTCGATTGCCATCTGAGTAAATACAGGACCGTTTGCTGCAATGTCTGCTGCTACGTTCTGAACTAGGAAACCTTCAGCGCCGTGTACGTTGTATGCACCTGTAATGATGATCATAAATGCAGTTGCAGAACATACTAGTAGCGTATCAATGTAGATTGAGAACGATTGAACCAGACCTTGTTGTGCTGGGTGATCAACACTTGCCGCTGCCGCTGCGTGAGGGCCTGTACCTTGACCCGCTTCGTTCGAGTAAACACCACGTTTAACACCCCAACCGATTGCAGCACCAACACCGGCCATAGGTGTGAATGCATCGCCAACGATCATTGCAAATACGCGAGGAACTTCACCGATGTTTAGAAGGATGATAATGAACGCTGTTACGATGTAAGCAAGCGCCATAAAAGGAACAACGATTTGAGTGAAGTTTGCAATACGCTTAACACCACCGAAGATGATGAACGCTAGAATCACAGCGATGATAGTACCTGTCAGGATCTTAGCGAAGCTAAATGTACCGATTGCAGTCTCAATCATTGCGCCAGAACCGAACGCTGCTTCTACTGCGTTACCGATACTGTTTGATTGAACGCCTGGTAGTAGGAAACCACACGCGAAGATAGTTGCGATAGCAAAGATCCATGCATACCATTTTTGGCCCATTGCTTTTTCAATGTAGTACGCAGGACCGCCACGGAACTCGCCATTATCTTCTTCTTTGTAAATCTGCGCCAAGGTTGACTCTGCATATGCCGTTGCTGCACCGAAGAATGCAACGACCCACATCCAGAATACTGCACCTGGACCACCAAAGCCGATAGCCGCAGCAACACCTGCGATGTTACCTGTACCAACACGACCAGACAGTGATACTGCTAATGCCTGGAACGATGAAATACCTTTTGATGAACTTTTCCCTGAAAGAAGTAGACGCCACATTTCACTGAAGTGACGAATCTGAACAAATCGTGTCATGACTGAGTAGAACAGACCTGCGCCCAAGCATAGATAAATCAATACTGGACTCCAGATGATTCCATTCAAAAAATCAACAATTGACTGCATAAGAAGTTTCCCTGTTTGTTTTGTAATGGTTGTTTTCTGAGCAGGATATTACCCTCTTTGTAACTTGATTGTTAATTTATTTGCCTTTTGGTGTTAATGGGCGTGATCTAAAACACAAAGTGCTAAAAAAATGTTAAAAATCAGAATATGCCGAGTTAGTGGGTGCTAAACGTACAGATATTTGGTTGAATCAGTATCATAGGTAGAGTTTTCTATTCATTTAAAATAGAAAACTCTTGCATGTATATATATTGTCTATCGATCTGAAATGAGCGGATTGTGTTGTTTCTATAGTCTGAGTTATTGGTATCGCTCGATACTAAGCTCAGCGAACGGCTTTTGGCCCTTTGTAGAGAGTATTTCGGTAAGGATGTCGGCGGAACCACAAGCCATGGTCCATCCCAAAGTGCCATGCCCAGTGTTGGTATAGAGGTTAGAAAATTCTGTTTGCCCAATGATCGGAGTGCCATCAGGGGTCATCGGCCTGAAACCTGTCCAGTAGTCAGCCTGAGCTAAGTCGACACCTTCTGGAAATAGATTATTGACGACATGATTGAGCGTAGAGAGCCTTTTGTCAGGTAGGCTTGGATCAAATCCGGCAAGCTCTGCGGTTCCGGCAACTCGAATCCGTTGATCGAATCGGGTCACTGCGACCTTATAGGTTTCGTCCATAATGGTGGAGTAAGGGGCATGGGTGTCATCAATAACAGGTAATGTTAGCGAGTAACCTTTGACGGGGTAGACAGGAATATCGATATTAAGCGGCTGAAGTAGGTGCTTTGAATAACTCCCCATGGCCACAACGTAGTCATCTGCTTCGATGATACCTTGTGAGGTTTTCACGCCATAGACGTGTTTATCACGGACAAGGAGTCGTTCAATTTCAGTATTAAATAAGAACTGAACACCAGCCTGTTCTGCCATTGTTTGTAGTTGCTGACAAAACAGATAACAGTCACCGGTTTCATCGTCAGGTAGGTAAAGGCCACCAACCAGCTCACCATTCATACCTGTCAATCCAGGTTCTTGCTTTAAACACTCTACTGGTGACATAAGCTTGTAGCGAGTGCCGCTCTCTTCTAACAAAGCAATGTCTTTCTCGATGGCCTTCAACTGTGCTTCTTTGCGAAAGATCTGCAATGTTCCTTGAGCTTTACCTTGGTAGCTCAACTGGTGAGTTCGATTTAACTCTGCTAAACACTCTCTACTACGGTTAGCAATAGTCAGCATTCGTGCCTTGTTGATTCTGTATTTATCAAGTTGGCAATTGCTCAACATTTTTGTTGCCCAACTGACAAGTTCAGGGCTTAGGCTTGGTTTGATTTTTAGCGGAGCGTGTTGCTCGAACAACCATTTGAATGCCTTCGTTGGTATACCCGGTGCAGCCCATGGAGAAGAGTAGCCATACGAGATCTGACCTGCGTTAGCATAGCTCGTCTCTTCTGCGGCCCTAGGTTGTCTGTCGACTACTGTGACTTCAAATCCTGCTTGCGACAAATACCATGCACTTGTTAAACCGACGACACCACTTCCTAAAACTACAACTTTCACGTTGGATTCTCACACAATTGAATTTTGCATAGGATCGATAATTTACATTCACTTAACAATCGATAAGAATTGCTACTAGGTTTTAGTTTTTTTAAAGGCTTAGTATGAAATCAGCAATATTGCATGGAGTGAACCTAGTCTGCATTGTCGCTCGCCATCAAAGTTTAACCAGTGCAGCCAAAGAGCTGAGCCTGACCGTGGGGGCGGTGAGTCAACAGCTTCAGCAAATCGAAGACAAGCTCGGTTTCACGGTTTTTGAGCGCCATGCTCGTGGTATTCGGCTTACAGAACAAGGAACTAAACTTGTTGAAGCGACCCGTCATCATTTAGCTGCAATTGAAGAAAATGTTTTTCAGCTCACGCATGTGTCCGAACGAAAACAGATCCGTTTAAAGCTAACGCCATCATTCGCTTTTAAATGGCTCGTTCCACGCTTAGAAAAATTCCACAAACAATATCCAGACGTGCAGATACATACTTTTGCTGAAGGGGCACTAGTCGACAGCCAGAATCGAAACTTTGATATAGCGATTGATTACGGACCACTGCCATATAAACACCAAACTGCTGAGCTTTTGATGGAGGAGTCACTAGTGCCTGTGATGAGTCCAGCATACTTGCAAGCGCATCCCCTGAATCTCGAAAACAGTGGCTGGGCAGATGTTGCATTACTTCATGATGTCATGCCTTGGGAAAGTGCTGTCAAAGACTATGAGTGGCGATATTGGGCAGAGCAACACCAGCTGCAATTTAATACGAATCAAGGCCATTTTTTTAATCGAACGGACATGGCAATGTCAGCAGCTGAGGCTGGAGTCGGCATTGCACTGGCACGTTCAGCATTACTGAATAATGAGCTTGAAGAAGGGCGCCTTGTCGCTCCTTTTCCTGCTATTGATGCCAATGCTGGGTACTTCATATTGACCCATACTGACAATCCTTATACGCGGTTGTTTAAAAATTGGCTTCGAGAACAAGTTGTTACTGATTAAATTGTAAATATGAATGGCGAGAGCATATGCACCCACTACACTTAGTAGTGAACTTGACTCTGACTGACAAGGGGCAGGTGAATTTAGGGGCAGCGCATTATGGAATCTCACCAGGGCCGATGCAGCTATCAAAACCCTGATGGCTGGTGCTGCGATCAACCTAGTGGCGAGTCAGGACTCTGTTACTGGCATGACCCAAAAGTCGATAAAAGCAAAGATGATATAAAAGACAAGGTTGAACAATGGGCCGCAGCGGGTAAACCTTTAGACGGATTTCAGTTGGCGAAAACGAACCTAGAAGACATCGATTTAGTAAACCGTGGGTGCAAAGAAGGTTATCTATGTCGAGATGCTGACTTCTACCGAGCAGATTTAACTGATGCTCATTTCTTTGGCTTAGACTTACGTGGCTCTTCATTGATGAAAGCCAAGCTGATTGGTGCAAATTTACATTGTGCTAAGTTGGACAATTGCAATTTACTCGGTGCATCGCTCTCACGTGCCAAATTGGAAAACATAGAGTGGGGTGGCTATTTAAAACAAGAGCGAGCGGCTAAGCATGCACTCAAATGTCGTCATAGGAAAGAGTCTGTGATGTATTGCCAAGAAGCCGAAGAGGTATGCCGCAATATTCGTAAGCAGTGTGAGAAGCAAGGGTTGTTTGAAATAGCGGGGGATTTCTTTAAGCGAGAAATGCGTTTTCGCCGCTATCAAATGCCGCTGTTTAGTGTGAAACGGATTGTCTCTAAGCTGGTGGATATTTTTTGTGGCTACGGAGAAGATCCGATTCGGGTAGTGGGTTTTTCCATCTTTCTTATTTTAGTATGCGCGTTGGCGTACTTCTTTCTCGATACCACTGGCGCTCACCCCGTCTATGAGGGGGTAACTGGTTGGCAGTTTTACGCTTTGGAGTTTTTTAATTCACTCTATTTCAGTGTAGTTACCTTTACCACGCTAGGTTATGGGGACATATCACCCGTTGGGCTTGCGAGGTTTATCGCTGCCTGCGAAGCGTTCCTAGGCAGCTTTACTATGGCGCTGTTTGTGGTGGTCTTTGTGAAGAAGATGACCCGCTGACAAAAAGCTTTAGACTTGTTCAAAACCACTTTCTAACCAATCTAATAGGATGATTTGATCATCTTTGTATTGGTTAGAAAAGTGCTCAATCAGCATTGCGAGGTGTTGGCCGTTGTCACACATCGTTTCGGCAACCAAATCCTCAGAAACAACAATCGCACCGCCTTGTGGGGAAGCGAGAGTCTCAATGCTGACCGGAATAATAAACTTACTCCTACTTTCTAGATGATAGTGCTTTAACCCGTTTGCCTGCTCGTGGAGTGCAGTCAGTACGTTAGGCTGATAGTCACTTTGTTCAAATCCAATAGCGGCAACAAAAACCAATCCACGATACAAAATAATCACAGAACTCACCGTCGTTGTAGCTTGATTGGTGAACTCAAGAATGATGTCACCAGCTAAGTGGGGCAGTTGCTTGAATTGTTGTTTTAATAACTCAATGGTCGCTTGCCATTTATCATGGTGTTCTGGTGGTAGTTGCGTCAATATGGATGAAGTGTCGGTTTGGGTGAACTGCAGAATGGGTGCAGCGTAGTGAGTGCTCACGGTCATAGTCATTCGTTAGACGTTTAGAATAGTGCAGAGGCTAGCGGAGAAGCTGCGATGGAGCTAGAAGTAAGGTTTAATAGTTTGAGCCAGTTGGCGCAGTAAGAAGGGTTAGATAAGAAAAAGGTTACCAAATCAGCGATCTGGTAACCTAAATTTGATTTATGCTGCAGTAGCAAATTCAGCTAAGAAAGCTTCTTTACGTGCATTGAAGCGCTCAACTAAGTCATCAACTGAAGCTTGGTCGTAAGGTTTTAGACCACTCGCGACCATACGCTTAATGCCTTTACCGACAATTTCACCATCTTCTTTGAAGTCGAAGTTTAGTGTAACTACGCCACGCTTACCTTCTACATCAAATGTTGCGCCTGCAAACGCCACTTCAGGGTGAGATAAATCTAAGCGAGAGAATTCCACTTCCATGCTTTCATAGATAACTAATGGGCGCTGACAGTTGATCATCATCTGTTGCTCTTCCATTAGCGGAACCATGATATGAGGGAAGTTCATTCCAGAGAACTGAACGTAGCTTGTTACCACGTGTTCAATGAACTCTGGGTTGTGGCTTACTTCACCTTCACGCGACATGTGTAGGTATTCTTTTGCGTTTGTATCGACTAACGCGCTTTCTTTGTCACACTTATTTTCGATAGACAGGGATACGCCATCGTTCACCATGCCCGAGAAGTCAAAACGCATTTTTTGGCTGATGCCTTCTTTGCTTAGTAGAACAGCAAAAAGTAGATCACCTGGCACACAGAAGCGTTTGTTATCTTCGTCGTGGATAGGGTTGTAGTCACCCGCTACCTTTTTTGCAAAGTGGCTTGCTTGCTGGCGGGTGAACTGGAACTGGTTGTTATCTTGTGAAAAATAAGGTGTAAGAAACATACTTTTAATCATGTGGCTATAACTGCGGCGCAGTATACATGAAGCTATGCTATTAAATGGTCTAATCAGATGATATTGACGATACTTTAACCTGCAAAATTCGGCTTGAGGTCACCGCGAGTATTTCAAATTGCCATTCACCACAGGTGATAAACTCCCCACGCAAAGGCACTTTTCCAGCTTTCCATGTCAGATAACCATTCAATGTTTGGAAACCTTCGATCTCTTCACCATCTATTGTTCCAAGGTCAAGTCGACGTTTTAGCTCATTGAGTGGAATAAGCGCATCCATCCACCAACTGCCATCTTGATGCTGCCTTGCCCATGAGTGTTGCGGAGCAAGACCTAGCTCACCGGCAACGGATTCAAGAATATCGTAATGGGTAACAATACCTTGTATGTCACCATATTCATCGACGATAAACGCCATCTCACCATTGCTTTGCTGCATTTGGTTTAATAGCGGTAATCCTTTCATCGATTCTGGGTAATATTTTGGCTTACGGGCTAATCGAGCAATTTTCTCGATCGAAAGCTCATCATACTGATCCAGTAATACCTTTGATGAAATCGTACCAATGATGTTGTCTAGGCCACCATGAACTACTGGCCAGACTGAATGTTGAGTCTGGCGAATATGTTTGAGTAGCTGTTCTATCGGCAGTTCTACATCTAAGTAGTCGATGTCACAACGTGGGGTCATCAGTGATGTCACGAGTCTATCATTGAGATAAAGAATATTGCGGATCATCTCTTGCTCTTGTGGCTCAATCGCCCCAGATTCAGAACCTTCCGTTACTACGGCAAAGATATCTTCCTCAGTGACCTGATCATTGTCATCACCATGTTGGCGAAACAGCTTGAGTAATGTGTCCGTAGAGATGCTAAGCAGTACTACAAACGGCGAAGTAATAATAGCTAGCCAGTGAATAGGGTAGGCAACAATGACAGCAATACGTTCTGCATTGCGCTGGGCAAAACGCTTCGGTACTAATTCACCGACAACAATAGCAAAGTAGGTAATCAATACGACGACACTAGCAGTCGCGACAATAGCAGCGAGCTCAGACTCCAAACCTTGGGTGATAAGCCATGCAGCAAAAGGTGCAGACAATGTCGCTTCGCCAAAAATACCACTTAGGATACCAATGGCAGTAATACCGATCTGAATCGTAGATAAAAAGCGGGTTGGATTATTTTTAAGCTCAAGAGCAAGCTTGGCTGAGGATTGGGTTTCAGCGAGTTTTTTTAGGCGGCTCGACTTTGCAGCAACAAGCGCAAGTTCAGACATCGCGAAGATGCCATTAAGGGTGATAAGCCCCACCAGTATGAAAATGTCCATTAATTGGTCCAGTTATAAACACCTTGAAAGCATAACGGCACGACCGAACAAAAGATATGCAGTTCAAAGGGAATGTCGGTGAATAATTTTTACCTTGGCGATAACCTTTTATGATGCTGTTTATTCAGTCGATGACTTGATACTGTAATTCTCTTAGCTGACGGGCAAATGCCCCCTTAGTTTGGGGCTCTCCGTGGATCAAATGGATTTGCTTTGGTGGCAATTTAATCCCTTGAATAAATTGGAGTAAGTCATTTTTATCTGCGTGGGCGGAATAGCCTGACATAGTATGAATTTGAGCATTTACTTCTACCTTGTCGTCATCAATCATGACTTCCATAGCGCCAGATTGAATCGCGCGACCCAATGTTCCTTGTGCTTGGTAGCCAGCCAACAAAACGTCACTACGTTCATCGGGCAACAGCGCTTTAAGGTAATCCATGATTCTGCCGCCTTGGCACATTCCAGATGCTGTTACCACAATTGCTGCTTCTCCAGTTGATTGAAGCCGGTTTACAAGTCGTTGGTGCGTTCGATGGTCTTCAACTGTAATGCATTGTTCAAAGGCGAGCGGGTGACGACGTTGATTAATTCTATGCTTGGCTTCTTGTCCCCAAAGTTGTTTGAAACGGCGGTAGGAACGAGTGACACGCTGCGCCATGGGCGAGTCTAAGATGATCGGGATAGAAGTATCAATTTGATGATCATGGATGAGTTGCTCGATATCAAACAGAAGCTCCTGAGTTCGCCCGACACTAAACGCAGGGATCAGTATCGTACCGCCATCTTCAAGGGAGCGGTCAATAATAGACTTTAACCTCTGGGCACGAGTGGCAATGTCATCATGAGGCTTGTCACCGTATGTGGTTTCTATTAGTAGATAATCGGCACGCTCTGGTGGTAGAGGATCGGGTAATAGAGGTGTGTTATTGGGGCCTAGATCGCCAGAGAAAACCACGATCTCTTGATTGGGTAAGCGAACTTCAATGTAGGCTGAGCCCAAAATATGCCCTGCTGGTTGAAAGCGAATAGCGATGGATTCAGGCAACGCAGGTTCTAACTCAATCCACTGACTGTATTCTCGGGGTCTAAGCAGTTTGCGGATTTTATTCAAGACGCGTTGCGCTTGCTTAGGTTTTAGTCCTAACTGAAGTTTTAAGCTGTCTTCTAACATCAGTGGAATCAGCTCGGCAGTCGCTAAACTGCAGTAGATAGGTTGATTAAACCCAGTGGCGAGTAACCAAGGAAGACGACCAATATGATCAATGTGTGCGTGGGTAATAAGCAGAGCATTGAGGTGAGAGGTAGAAAACTCAATCTCAAGCGGTCGAGTATCGGCACCTTGGAATAATCCACAGTCTACTAAGAGCGTTTGGTGCTCGTATTTAAGTTCGTGGCATGAACCAGTGATGGTGTCTTTCCCACCATGATGAATGATTTCCATATAACCCCCTCGCAAGACATCGTTACGACAGTGCCGACATTGCTATTTTACGACAACTTGCCGTTCGAGAAATGCGAGGACTAAGCAGTTTTCAAAGTAATTCAATTATTACTCAGTAGGTTATATGCGAACGAGTTAATTGTTCGTCGAGTGTTTAGGAACGTTTTGGCTTGTTGTCTCTAGTTGGGCGACTTCGGCATCCAGTTCAGCAATTCTCTGTGCCATAAGAGCATGGCAGTGATCGGCTAACGCACGCGCGTCATTAATGGTGTATCCCGTGACATCAATTGGTTCCAACATTTCGGTGATAACGACACCATTGTCTTTACGGTTGAGGTCAATTCTATTGTGAGTTGTACTGACTACCATTGGAGTAATAGGCACTCCTGCTTCAATTGCCATACGAAAGGCACCAGTTTTGAAAGGGAGTAAACCTCGACCTTTGCTGCGCGTTCCTTCTGGGTAGGCCCAAACAGACAGATCTCGTCGATGAATCGCTTCTGCCACTTGCTTGATGGTATCTCGCGCTTTTGACTTGTCTTGACGATCAATCAATATGTTTCCTGTAATCCAATATAGCTGGCCGAAGAACGGGACCCAAAGCAGCTCTTTTTTTCCTAAAGAGACGGTTCTTGGTCTCAGCATCCCTGGTGAAGTGACAAAATCATAAACACTTTGATGATTAGAGATGTAGACGCTATTGCTCGGTGTTGGCGCATGCTCAAGCCCACGTTGGATCAGTTTCAACCCGATCAGTTTGTGCAGTTGGTTGAACCAACGACAAAAGAAATAAACGTGCCTTGGGTTGCGCGGACTAAACAAGCAATAGACCATCGCAAACAAAGTCATAAATACGATAAATACCGCCGCTACCATTAAACGAATTACAGCTAGCACAGCACACTCCTTGGTTAAGCCTATCCATGAAATTTAGAGTTTTAGGTCTAGTTAACTAAATTGCAACAAATATGAAGAAAGGCAGGCCGGAGAGATTCAAAGGTGTGAAGTTGGATCGAAAAACGGACAAGTAAACCTCTTAACTCTTTATTTT
This sequence comes from Vibrio sp. TBV020, assembly GCF_046056895.1. Classification (NCBI taxonomy): domain Bacteria; kingdom Pseudomonadati; phylum Pseudomonadota; class Gammaproteobacteria; order Vibrionales; family Vibrionaceae; genus Vibrio; species Vibrio sp. TBV020. Next base: position 956,293 of record NZ_JBEEAQ010000003.1, read on the forward strand.
AAAAAGAAAAAATGTGAACGCATGTGCGCTGAATATTAAGTAGATGCTAGGTTTAGGTGAGGTGAAAATAAAAAGCCCAGCGTGAACTGGGCTTGGAACCATTACAGCTTTGATTGCGCTCGATTTAAGCGGTCATGAACAGCAAACCACTCTTCGTTCACTGGCGGGCGTTCGACCCAGATCTCATCACAGCCCCATTTATCGGCCTCATCAAGCGCGCGATAAAGATCATGCGAGTATTGAGCAACATCTTGTGGCATCAGCTTAGATTTAAAACCAAGTGATGCTTCAATTGATGAGTAGTGCAAACAAGCGATGTTGTTGCCATTTGCTGATTCAATATCGCTAAGGTCAACCAAGCGCACTTTGGTATTCGGTTGATAGTGGCTAGTGACATTGCCAGGTACCGCAACCGCGTGAGCTTTAGGTGCAAGAACTTCTTCCCCTAAAGTTTCAGATAGTTGTGTCGCAGTCACTGGGCCAGTGCGAAGAACTCGAAATGGCTTTTGAGTCAGGTCGATAATCGTCGACTCTAGGCCGTGAACACAATCACCGCCATCAAGTACTGCGGCAATCTTGCCACCTAGCGAGTTCATCACGTGCTCTGCTGAAGTTGGGCTTAGCTTTTTGTATGGGTTTGCCGATGGAGCCGCCACCGCCATACCTGAAGATAATAGCGATGCAAAAACATCGTGCGCTGGCATGCGAATACCAATTGTGTCTAAACCACCAGTTACCACTGGCGTTGCTTGCTCTGCTTTGTTCAGTAGCAGCGTAACAGGGCCCGGCCAGTAAGCGCTGGCGATAGTGAAAGCTTCTTGAGGAATATCCGTTGCCCAGTCAGTCAATTGCTCCACACTGCCGATATGAACGATCAGTGGGTGGTTTGCTGGGCGACCTTTTGCAGCAAAGATCTTTTTCACCGCTTCTGGGTTTGAAGCATCGGCAGCAAGCCCGTAAACGGTCTCGGTCGGAATCGCAACAAGTTCGCCAGAAGCGAGAATTTCTTTGGCTTGTTCAATATCATGACTATTGCTTGCTGAAAGGTGTTGCGTCTTCAATGTCTCTTCCTCAAAGAACCGATGGATAAAAATCTGAGCCGGCTATTTTAACCATGTTTCACAAACTTTCGACGTTTAATTGAACATGAATTGTATCGATTGATAAAATTCCTCTATATAAGCACTACTTTCAATTATTTACTGAGCAAGAAATATTAATTTGATGTATAGGGGTAAGTGCTTTACTTGAGTAAAGGAGCGATAGATTGGATCAAATATACGACTACATCGTTATTGGCGGCGGTATTGTTGGTGTGTCGACGGCTTGGCAACTGCAGCAGCGTCACCCCAATAAATCTATCTTGCTGATTGAAAAGGAGCAAAGCTTAGCCTCCCATCAAACGGGCCATAACAGTGGTGTGATTCATGCGGGAGTTTACTACGCACCTGGCAGTCTCAAGGCGGAGTTTTGCAAAGCGGGAGTCAAAGCAACGACGGAGTTTTGTCTAAAGCATGATATTAAGGTCGAGAACTGCGGTAAGTTGTTGGTGGCGACCACCCAAGTTGAACGCCATCGAATGAATGCCTTGTTTGAACGCTGCCAGCAAAATGGCATAGACGTAGAGCTTATCGATCAACAGGAACTAAAACGCAGAGAGCCAAACATTACAGGGCTAGGTGCGATTGCTGTTTCTGCGACGAGTATTGTTGACTATCGGAAAGTGACCCAAGCGATGGCCCAAGAGTTTGAATTAGCTGGTGGAGAGTTATTGCTTGGAACTTTGGTGACTGGGATAGCTGAGCATTCAGATCATGTTGAGGTCTCCACTGAAGGGGTGACTGAATCGTCATCGTTGAAGGGGCGATTTTTAGTGGTATGTTCTGGGCTAATGGCAGATCGCATGACAAGGATGATGGGTCTAGAGACAGACTTTCAAATCATTCCATATCGAGGGGAGTATTATCGTCTACCTGCTAAGCACAACGATGTAGTCAGCCACCTTATTTATCCTATTCCTGATCCCGATTTACCCTTTTTAGGTGTCCACCTTACTCGCATGATTGATGGCAGTGTGACTGTCGGACCGAACGCAGTGCAAGGGTTTAAGCGGGAAGGGTATGGGCGTTTTAACTTTGATATTAAAGATACCGCAGAGATGCTGAGCTTTGCTGGCTTTTGGAAGGTAACCGCAAAGCATTTTAAAACTGGGCTAGTGGAGTTTAAAAATTCGTGGTCGAAAGCGGGCTATCTCAAGCTGGTTAATAAATACTGCCCACAGATAGAAGTTGAAGACCTGCAGCCGTATCCCGCCGGTATAAGAGCTCAAGCGGTGCTCAAAGATGGCAGCTTAGTGCACGATTTCTTGTTTGCCGAAAGTCCGCGCTCTTTGCATGTGTGTAATGCGCCATCACCAGCGGCGACTTCTGCTATTCCGATTGGTGGTTATATTTGCGATAAGATTGCAGACAAGCAAAAACTATAACTGAGGTTTGAGTTCAACTACATTACCTTCAGGATCTTCAATATAGACTGAGCGTCCAAAGCCTTGGGCGCCATACCTTTCTACAAAGTCATTGGTAGCAATATTGTGCGAGTGAAGGTAGTCACGTAGCTGTTGCTCATCAAACATGGCTGTTTGCAGGCAGAAATGATCAACATTGCGTCCATTTTGCTGGGGGGCTTTTCCTCCCAGTTGTCCTAGTTCACTGTCTACCGTTACGATATCGATCAGTGCATTACCTGCTCTGAGTTGAGTTAAGCCGAGTTCGGGCAGCTCTCTTTCTATTGGGCAAGCAAGAATGTCTTGATAAAAGGCGAGCATTTTCTTTAAGTTAGAGGTTCTTAGTACAATATGGTCAATCGCAAGTATGCGAATGGGATTTGATGCAGTCATAACTAGCCTTAGTCGTTTGCTTGTTTTAACTATACGAAAAAATGGCTCGGCTCGATTGAGCATCTAACTAAAAGATGGAGACAAGATGCGATACCTTGGGATTGACGGGTGCAAAGCAGGCTGGGTTGTTTGGCAGCTCAACAGTGGTTCACCATCTTTTCAAATTGTGACTTCTTTAAGTGACATAGCGGATTTACTTACCCAGAGCAGAGCGTTGATCGACATTCCGATTGGCTTTAGTGATAGTACGCAGCCAGATAGGTTATGCGATCAAGCGGCAAGAAAGTTCTTAGCGCCTAAGCGAGGTTCGTCAGTATTCCCTGTTCCTTGTAAAGAGGCCGCCTATGCAGAAACGTATCAGCAAGCGTGCCAAATCAATATGGAACAATTGGGTAAAAAGATCTCTAAACAAACCTGGTATATTTTGCCGAAAGTATGCGAAGTTGATGCGCTATTAAGGGAGCGTCATTCAGTCATGCTTCGAGAATCTCACCCTGAAGTCGTTTTCAAAGCACTCAATAAACAGCCGCTATCCCACAGCAAAAAGACGATAGAGGGTAGGGAAGAGCGCCTTGCTATTTTTAATCACTATTGCCCAGAGTGGATTTCGATACTGACCGATTCTATAGAGCAAACCAAGCGTAGCGTGGCTCAACCCGATGATTTGATTGATGCATTTGCGTTGATGTTTGTTGCTTCAAAATGGCCGGAATTATCGACGCTACCTGAAATGAAAGCGTCGTTGGATAATGAAATTGTGTATTGGCAAGCGAATTAAATGAAACAAAGAATAATGACGATAAAAAGAGTGTTTACAGCCTTACTGCTAATGTTCAGTGCAGGAGCGAGCGCAAACGTCGCACCTATTTCGGAGTGGCAATGTGGCATGATGAAAAAGACCGGTGTCCTACCAAGCAATGCGCCGATAGGGTGTGAACGGTTAAACAAAGTCGATTTTGAGTTTGTGAATTTTGTCGGTGAAACCGAGTCAGGAAGTGTGATTGTCTTGGATATCGTGGCTCCTTCTGTCGAGCAAATATTTACGGCATTGAAACAGCGCAAGTTTCCTCTTCACTCCGCACGTTTAATGCGTGAGTTTAAAGGTGATGATAATGCTTCTATGGATGCCAACAACAGCAGCGCATTTAATGCTCGGGCGATAACGGGGGGCAGCAGCTGGTCTAAGCACGCTTATGGTGTAGCGATTGATATTAATCCAGTGCAAAACCCATTTTTAGAGTTTGGAGACAATGGCACTATCAAAGTGAAGCCGACTCAATCTGCGACTCAGTACATCAACCGAACTCAGTTTCGTGCTCGCTCTGAGCTAAGCCGAACAGGAATGGCGGAAGAGGTAGTCGATCTATTTGCTCATCACGGCTTTCTGATTTGGGGTGGGGATTGGAACACGCCTATCGATACCCAGCACTTTGAAGTTGGCTCAAGGAAGTTCGTTAATCAATTAGTTTCCAAACCTAAGCCAGAAGCGACGCAATTGTTTAATCGCTACATCAGTTCGTACCGAACGTGCTACGAGCAAAATAAAGCGCAAGGTGCTGAGAAAGCTAGAGCTATGTGTGCTTATAAGACGGTGAGGGCGTTTTAGGTTAGTACTAATGTTTAGTACAACGTATGGGTTTCATTGGTGATAGAAAACAAAAAGGCGCTAACTCAAAGAGTTAGCGCCTTTCCAAACGTTTGGTGGAGCTGGCGGGAGTTGAACCCGCGTCCAAAAACCATTCATCATTGGTACTACATGCTTAGTCGATCTTTAAATTCACCAAGTACCTGCGAACCGACACGCTAGTAAATGACTATCCTGAATTAAAATTCGCCGTTCATCTCTCAGGCGGGAGAATCCGGGCTAGCGCGTTTGGGTTTGATCTCTCGGTGGTCCCCGTCTTACGTGCGGAAGCTAGGGCGAGAGAGCTCTGAGCAGGTTATTAAGCTGCTAGTGCGTAGTTTTCGTCGTTTGCGACTATTTTTTTGCGGCTTTTTACGTGGCCAACCGCCCCACGGCATGCACCTCAGACTTCAAAATTCCTGTCGAATCCTAAATCAGCCCCGAAGTGTTACTCGCATAGTACCAGAAAAGTGTAACCTGTCTAGACTTGTGCGTTTAAGTGCTCAATATTAGCGCAGTGAACTCTTCATTACGCGCGCTTTTTCGCGAGCCCAATCTTTTTCTTTAAGATCAGTACGTTTATCGTGCAGCTTCTTGCCTTTCGCAACACCGATTTTCATCTTCACCCAAGAGCGAGACCAGTATAGTGAAAGTGCAGCTAGCGTCATGCCTTCGCGGTTGATACGACCAAGTAGGTTGTCCAGCTCGCGACGGCTCATAAGTAGTTTTCGAACGCGAGTCGGGTTAGCGACTACGTGTGTCGATGCTTGTTGAAGTGGAGTAATAGTCATGCCACTGACAAAAGCTTCACCGTCACGCATAAAGACGTAGCTTTCTGCGATATTCGCTTTGCCTTGACGAAGTGACTTAACTTCCCAGCCTTGTAGCTCCATGCCGGCTTCAATTTCATCGTCGATAAAATATTCGTGGCGAGCTTTTTTATTTAGAGCGATGGTATTGCTACCCGCTTTTTGTTTAGATTTTTTCTTTGCCATAATAGCTGCATTATACGGTTAGGATTTAAGTTAGGAAATCCCTTTATTTGCGCTGAGTGCAAATAAAAGTAAAATTGCATCATGCTTGAGGTTCAAGCAGATGTTAAGAGGAATCAATATGAAGCAAGTCAGCCGTTCTGCATTGGTGTCGTTTAGTGCCGATCAGATGTTCAATCTAGTGAACGATGTCGCGAGTTACCCTGAATTTCTACCGGGCTGCTCTGGTTCACGTGTGATTGAGTCGAGTGCAGATGCCATGGTCGCTTCAGTTGATGTAGCAAAAGCAGGGATAAGCAAAACATTTACCACATCGAATGAACTAGTGACTGGTCAGGCGATCATCATGAACCTTGTCGATGGGCCATTTAAGACTCTAAAAGGTGGTTGGTTTTTTACGCCTTTAGATGATCAAGCATGTAAAGTTGAGCTAAAGCTGGAATTTGAGTTTTCAAGCAAGATGATTGAAATGGCATTTGGCAAAGTGTTTAACGAACTAACCAGTAATATGGTCAACGCATTTACGAAACGTGCAAAACAGGTGTACCCAGCTTATGAGTATTGAGTCTGACATGATTCATGTTGAGGTGGTTTACGCACTGCCTCAAGAGCAGCGTGTATTTACGCTGGTGGTCAACAAAGAAATGACGGTAGAAGAGATCATTGCTCAGTCAGGCGTGCTAGAGATCTACCCTGAGGTTGACCTGAAAACAAACAAGGTTGGCGTGTTTAGCCGCAATGTAAAACTGGATGCGACGGTGAACGACAAAGATCGCATTGAGATTTATCGCCCTCTACTTGCCGATCCAAAAGAGATTCGACGTAAGCGAGCGGAACAAGCGAAGGCATCTGGCGCGGCAGATCCGGTTACTGGTGGTAAAAAGAACCCTCTAAGAAAAGAGGCTTAGCGCTTTACAGTCTAAATAAAGATTATTGCTAGCTTGAAATGAAAAGGGTTGATGCTTACACATCAACCCTTAATTTTCCTCGATGAGTTAATACTTTTTCGATTAGTTAATACTTTCGAAAAAGTCAGAACTTGCTGGGAAGTCTCCGGTGATATCAACTAGCTGTCCGTTACCATTGAAGTTGACGATCAAGTTCTTCTGGATCGAGTCGTTGTGGCCTTCAGTGTGATGATAAATGTAGTACCACGTATCTGGATAGCCATTTTCGACCAACATCGGTGAGCCCATCACATAGCGAACCTGTTCTTTGGTCATGCCAAACTTCAGTTGCTCTACAGCAGATTGCTCAACATAGTTACCTTGGTTGATATCAATACGATATACCAGTTTTTCTAGTAGGGAGCAGCCTGTCAACATTGTCATAGCGAGTGGTACTGCGATAAGCCACTTTTTCAATTGCATACTTAAATTCTTGTAACTGATAAATTCTCAAACTCAGCCGATAATAAACAAGCTAGGCGCTAAAGTAAAAAGCTGAACGTGTTTTGAATTGTTTCAGACCATGATTTTTGAATTTGGTTGCAAAGTAGAGTCAAAATTCTTAAACAAAAGGAACTTTGACTCTGTGTCGTGACGATTATGCGGCGATCAGAAGTTCTTTCGCATTCGCTAAGGTGGAATCGGTGATCTGGCTGCCTCCGAGCAAGCGAGCTAGCTCTGACACACGTTGTTCATTGTCTAGGCGGCGCATTTGTGTTTCTGTTTTACCTGCTTTAGTTTGCTTCGCAACAAAGAGTTGTTGGTGACCACAACCTGCAACTTGAGGTAAGTGAGTTACACACATAACTTGAGTCGATTCACCCAATTTACGCAGCATTTTTCCTACCACTGCAGCAGTTGGACCACTGATACCCACATCCACTTCATCGAAAATAAGACTTGGTGTATCAACTTTTTGCGCGGTAATGACCTGAATCGCAAGAGAGATACGTGACAGCTCACCACCAGATGCTACTTTTGCGATAGGTTGCATCGGTTGGCCAGGGTTGGTTGAGACCACAAAGCACACCGAGTCCATACCTAATGGGGAAGGGTGGGTACCTTGATTGCTTACTTCAATACTAAATTGGGCTTTTTCCATGCTCAGTTCATGCATACTAGCCGTAATTAGCTTGTTGAGCTCTTTAGCGTAGCGCATACGAGACTTGTGCAGTTTCTCTGCCGCGGTTAGGAAGCTTTGATATTTCGTCTCTACTTCTTGTTCAAGCTCTTCTAGGCGTTCATCGGAACAATCTAGCGCTTCAATTTGGCTTAGCAAATCTTGATGATGTTGGTACAGCTCGTCCGGCATAACGTGGTGCTTTCTCGCCATCGACATCACTTTAGAAAAACGCTCTTCGACATAGGCCATACGTGCAGGGTCAACATCGATGTTATCGAGATAATTGCGTAGTTCGCTGTTGGCTTCTTCAAGCTGAATGATTGCTTCCGCCACCATGTTAGGGAGTTCGGCAAGCTTCTCATCGAGTTCTGCTAGCTGAATTAGGGAGTGATTGGCTGTTTGCAAAATACCAAGCGCGTTAACTTCTTCACCTTCGTAAATAAGTTCGATGGCTTGTTGGCAGGTAGAGGCAAGCTCGCCACTGTTGGATAGGCGTTTATGTTCTTGTTCGAGTTCTTCATATTCGTCCTCTCCCAAAGAAAGTTCGTTAAGCTCTTTGATTTGGTATTCAAGTAGCTGTTTTTGAGCCAAATTTGCCGCGCTGTTCTCTTTTAGCTGTTTTAGGTTGTTGTCCGCTTGTCGCCATGACTGGTAAGCATTACGAGTGCTTTTTAGCAGATTAGTATGCCCAGCGTATTGGTCCAACATTGCCATTTGGTATTCACTTTTCATCAATTGATGATGCGCATGCTGACCATGAATGTTGATCAATAGCTGCCCTAAAGACTTAAGCTGTGAAAGGGGAACTGGGCTACCATTGATGAATGCGCGAGAGCGACCTTCTTTACTGATGATACGGCGCAAAATACAGTCGCTACCATCCAGTAGATCGTTGTCTTCTAACCAACGAGTGGCATTAATATTGTTCTCTAAAGAGAAAGCGGCACTGACTTCTGTTTTTTCTTCACCTTGTCGCACCATGCTGGCTTCCGCGCGCCCGCCTAAACATAAACCGAGAGCGTCAATGGCGATGGATTTACCCGCGCCTGTTTCACCCGTGATGGTTGTCATTCCTTTGGATAGCTCTAGCTGTAGAGACTTAACAATTGCAAAATTATTAACACTTAGATGAGCCAGCATTTTGTTGTACCTGTTTAAATGAACAATACTGTATATAAGTTCAGTATATACTGTTTCTTTATACAGTAAAGATGCAGGTGAAAATTTTTGTGAGAAGGATCAGAGTTGTTGTTTCAAGGAGTTAGCTTTTTCCTAATGTAAGAGGCACAAAAAAGTCGGCATAAGTAGCCGACTTTTTTAAGGGATACGGGGATTTAAAACAACTTACTTGACCAACCAAGCTTGTTACGCAGTACATGGTAGTAACTATAATCTTTAGGGTGGATCAGTTTTAAGATGTTTGGGCTTTGGTAAATGTGCACTTCATCACCAGGTGACACAGGTAAAGAGACCTGACCATCACATCCAACTTCTTGTGTGCCGCGATTATCTGGAGAGACCAGCAGTTTAATACGGCGATTTCCGTCAACAACCAAAGGACGGCTCGATAAGGTGTGGGGGAACATCGGGACAAGTGAAATCGCATTAAGGCTCGGGGATAGAATCGGGCCACCACCTGATAGTGAATAAGCTGTAGAGCCCGTTGGCGTTGAAACGATTAGGCCGTCTGCACGCAGTGAAAACGCGAAGCTATCATCAATATAGACTTCAAACTCGATCATATGCGCGACTTGCCCTGGGTGCAGGACTGCTTCGTTTAACGCGGCGTTGTGGCTTTTTACTTGGCCATGACGATGGACTTCTGCTTCTAAGAGGAAGCGTTCTTCTTCAAAGAACTCACCTTCTAATACTTTCTTTAGCGCTGTTTGGAAGTCTTCAGGATTGAGGTCTGTTAGGAAACCTAAGTTGCCACGGTTAACGCCTATAACGGAGATGTCAAAGCGAGAAAGGACACGAGCTGCACCTAACATATTGCCGTCACCACCGACAACAATGGCAAGATCGGCGCTTCGACCTAGTTGAATTAGGCTGGCAAAGTCATCTTGTGGAATATCATCTAAGATTTCACTTAGGCGGTCATCGATATAGACCTTATAACCTTCCGCTTGTAGCCATGTATAGAGCTCTCTATGAGTGGCTATAGCTTGTTGATCTCTTGGTTTTCCAATGATGGCGATCACTTCAAAAGGTTTTTTCATAGGTTTTACGTACCAAATAGGCTTGAATCGTCAATCTTCATCCCCATAATAATGGCAAGTTAGCTATTTATGCGAATTTTTGTGTATCTCAATACGATAAACGTGATGTATTGAGTACCAATAGATGTGAATTCTGGAGATATCATGAGCAACGAAGAAAATAAAGTTACTGAAGAAGAGCTTGATCAAATCATCGAAGAGGCTGAAAAGGTTGAAGCAGCTGCACAAGAAGCAGAAGCTGAACTAGAAGAAATTGGTGATGAAAAAGACGCTAAGATTGCTCAACTAGAAGCGGCGTTACTTTCAAGCGAAACGAAAGTAAAGGATCAACAAGACAGTGTTCTACGTGCGAAAGCAGAAGTAGAAAATATGCGTCGTCGTACTGAAACAGAGATCGATAAAGCGCGAAAATTTGCACTAAACAAGTTTGCTGAAGAACTACTTCCAGTTATCGATAACTTAGAGCGTGCTATTCAAGCAGCAGACGCTGAAAATGAAGTGGTTAAGCCTATTCTTGAAGGTGTTGAGCTTACTCATAAAACGTTCCAAGACACTTTGAGCAAAAACGGCCTGAAAGAGATCAACCCAGAAGGTGAAGCATTCAACCCTGAACTGCACCAAGCAATGTCGATCCAAGAGAGCCCAGACCATGAACCTAACACGGTTATGTTTGTTATGCAGAAAGGCTACGAGCTAAATGGCCGTGTAATTCGCCCTGCGATGGTAATGGTATCTAAATAATTCTACTTAGATCTAACTTTTGAAAAGAGAGTCCTTATGGGGCTCTCTTTTTTTATTTGTGTCTAGCGATTAAGTCGTTCGTTTTAAACTATTGATGTAGAGAATGATTCTGTAACAGAAGTTTAAATGAAAATTTATTTCCAATGAGAAAGTTGTAACACTATCGTAAACAAGTGCTTTATTTTGTAACTTTTGTGTGTATTATGTGCGAACTCTGCCGAATAAACTGGCGGAATAATCTATAAAACCATAAATTATAAACACAACATTCTGGAGATGAATGATGGATAAATCGCTTTCAAGCAAGATTTTTGTAGGCTTGTTTGCTGGTCTGTTGATCGGTACTGCAATTCAGTACTTGTTCAGCGGAGTTGCTATCTTTGATACATACCTTCTTGGTGCTGCGGAAGGCGCGGGTGGTATGTTTGTATCTTTGATTAAACTGCTAGTTGTTCCTTTGGTATACGTATCTATCGTATGTGGTATCGTTGATCTGAAAGACATTACTGCGTTTGGTCGTCTTGGTGGTAAAACCTTTGCTCTTTACATTATTAACACCATCATCGCGATTACTGCGGCTCTAACGGTTGGTATGATCTTCCAGCCGGGTGCAGATGCAAACCTAGCAGGTACAATTTCAGAGTCAGTGAAGCTGACAACGACTGAAACACCTGACATTTTCTCACTTGTTGTAAACATCGTACCAAGCAACCCTGTTCAAGCGTTTGCAAATGGTGACATGTTGCAAATCATTTTCATGGCAATCCTGACAGGTCTTGCGATTCAAGCTCTTGATTCACGTGGTGGTCCAGCTATCCGTACGTTCAAGATGGCAAATGAAATTATGATGAAGCTAGTTGGTCTTGTAATGAGCCTAGCGCCATACGGTGTTTTTGCTCTTATGATTCAACTAGGTGCAACACTTGATGCGAACACGTTAATGTCTGTAGCAGGCTACGTAGCGCTTGTAATCGCAATGCTTGTGTTCTGGATTTTCGTGTTCTACCCAACAGCGGTAGGTATTGCGACAGGTACTTCTCCAAAGACGTTCCTACGTGCTACTCGCGAGCAGATCCTATTCTCTCTATCAACAGCGAGCTCAAACGCGACGATTCCAGTAACAATGCGTACTTTGACTGAGAAGTTACAAGTATCTAAATCAGTTGCAGGTTTCGGTGTACCACTAGGCGCAACAATGAACATGTCTGGTGTATCTATCTACATCGCATTAGCAACCATCTTTGTAGCCAACGCGTTTGGTCAACCAATCAACACTGCTGACGTATTCACTCTGGGTCTTACTATCCTTCTACTGTCTATCGGTGCTGGTGGTGTTCCAGGTGGTGGTGTAGTAATGGTTGGTGTTCTTCTTCACCAACTAGGTCTTCCACCAGAAGGTCTTGCTATCATCGCAGCAGTAGACCGTATTAACGATATGTTCTGTACATCTTCTAACGTAGTAGGTGACACAGCGGTGAACACAATCGTTGCGAAGACTGAAGGCGAAATCGGTAAAGATGAAGCTGAAGTAGAAGCGAAGCCAGTAGAAGCTTAATCTTCAAAGTTTCGAAACATCAAAAGCGAGCCTTAGGGTTCGCTTTTTTTTCATTTTTTTTCAATCTTTCCCTTGAAAAGCTATTTGCCGCCCTTATTTATGTGGCATACGAGAAGCAAACATCCATATTTTTGTTTGTGAGCAAGGGTTGAAACCCGATTCTCCATCCCCACATAGGGGATATAGCAAAACGAAAATAGAAAATTATTCGGAGATAGCCTGATGGGTAAAATCATTGGTATTGACTTAGGTACTACTAACTCATGTGTTGCTGTACTAGACGGCGACAAACCACGCGTAATCGAAAACGCAGAAGGTGAGCGTACAACGGCATCTGTTGTAGCATTCACAGAAGGTGAAACACTAGTAGGCCAACCAGCTAAACGTCAAGCGGTTACAAACCCAACAAACACGCTATTTGCAATTAAGCGTCTTATTGGTCGTCGCTTTGAAGACGAAGAAGTTCAGCGCGATATCGAAATCATGCCATACAAAATTGTTAAGGCTGACAACGGTGACGCTTGGGTAGAAGCGCAAGGCCAAAAAATGGCGGCTCCTCAAGTTTCTGCTGAAATTCTTAAGAAAATGAAGAAAACAGCTGAAGATTTCCTAGGTGAGGAAGTAACTGGCGCTGTTGTTACTGTACCTGCTTACTTCAACGATGCTCAGCGTCAAGCAACTAAAGATGCTGGCCGTATCGCAGGTCTAGATGTTAAACGTATCATCAACGAACCAACGGCTGCTGCTCTAGCATACGGTCTAGACAAGCAAGGTGGCGATCGCACTATCGCGGTATACGACCTTGGTGGTGGTACATTCGATATCTCAATCATCGAAATCGACGAAGTTGAAGGCGAGAAAACTTTCGAAGTACTAGCAACTAACGGTGACACTCACCTAGGTGGTGAAGACTTTGATAACCGCATGATCAACTACCTAGTAGAAGAGTTTAAGAAAGAGCAAGGCATCGATCTTAAGACTGATCCACTAGCAATGCAGCGTGTTAAAGAAGCAGCAGAAAAAGCGAAGATCGAGCTTTCTTCTACTTCTCAAACTGACGTAAACCTACCTTACGTTACTGCTGATGCAACTGGTCCTAAGCACATGAACGTTAAAGTTACTCGTGCGAAACTAGAATCTCTAGTTGAAGACCTAGTTCAACGTTCACTTGAGCCACTAAAAGTTGCTCTAGCGGATGCTGACCTATCTGTAGGCGACATCACTGACGTTATCCTAGTAGGTGGTCAGACTCGTATGCCAATGGTTCAAGCTAAAGTTGCTGAGTTCTTCGGTAAAGAAGCTCGCCGTGACGTGAACCCTGATGAAGCAGTAGCAATGGGTGCTGCAGTTCAAGGTGGTGTACTAGCTGGTGACGTTAAAGACGTACTTCTACTAGACGTTACTCCTCTATCTTTCGGTATCGAAACGATGGGTGGCGTAATGACTAAGCTAATCGAGAAGAACACAACTATCCCTACTAAAGCGGACCAAGTGTTCTCTACAGCTGAAGACAACCAGAGCGCGGTAACTATCCACGTACTACAAGGTGAGCGTAAGCAAGCGACTTACAACAAGTCTCTTGGTCAGTTCAACCTAGAAGGTATCCAGCCAGCACCACGTGGCATGCCACAAATCGAAGTAACTTTCGACCTAGATGCTGACGGTATCCTAAACGTATCTGCGAAAGATAAAGCGACTGGTAAAGAGCAGAAGATCACTATCCAAGCTTCTGGCGGTCTATCAGACGAAGAAATCGAGAAAATGGTACAAGAAGCAGAAGCTAACAAAGAAGCGGACAAAAAGTTCGAAGAACTAGTAACTGCACGTAACCAAGCTGACCAAATGATTCACGGTACTCGCAAGCAAATCGAAGAAGCGGGTGACGCTCTTCCAGCTGACGAGAAAGAGAAGATTGAAGCAGCTATCTCTGAGCTAGAAGAAGCTCGTAAGGGTGAAGACAAAGAAGCGATCGACGCTAAAGTTCAAGCTCTTATGGCAGCAGCTCAAAAGCTGATGGAAATCGCTCAGCAGCAGGCTCAAGCTCAGCAAGCACAAGGTGCTGATGCTGGTGCTCAACAACAGTCTCAAGACGATGACGTTGTCGACGCAGAGTTTGAAGAAGTAAAAGAAGACAAGAAGTAATTCTTGAATCTGATTTAACTTGAATATGATGCGGGCGTTTGAGGAAACTCATACGCCCGTATGTTTGTAAATAACTGTCCTTCCAGATAAACACTTTTTATTTAAAGCCTTTATCTAGAATGATACAAACACCAAGCGGTGGCTCACTTTCCCCACTGTTTGCAGTACTACATTGGTGACGAAGAACATGTCAAAACGTGATTTTTACGAAGTATTAGGCGTAAGCCGCGATGCATCAGAGCGCGATATTAAGAAAGCGTACAAGCGCTTAGCGATGAAATACCACCCAGACCGCAATCAGGGTGATGACACCGCTGCGGATAAGTTTAAAGAAGTAAAAGTAGCGTATGAAATCCTAACCGATTCGCAAAAGAAAGCAGCATACGATCAATACGGTCATGCAGCCTTTGAACAAGGTGGCATGGGCGGTGGTGGCGGCTTTGGCGGCGGCGGTGCTGACTTTGGCGACATCTTCGGTGATGTATTTGGTGATATTTTTGGTGGCGGTCGTCGTGGTGGCGGTGGTCATCGTGCACAGCGTGGTGCTGACTTACGTTACAACATGGAACTCACTCTAGAAGAAGCAGTTCGTGGTGTTTCTAAAGAAATTGAAGTACCTACACTAGTAGAGTGTGATACGTGTGACGGCAGCGGCGCAGAAAAAGGCTCTTCAGCTGAGACTTGTGGGACCTGTCATGGCCACGGCCAAGTGCAAATGCGTCAAGGCTTCTTCGCGGTTCAGCAAACGTGTCCTACCTGTAACGGTAAAGGCAAGATCATCAAGAACCCATGTAAGTCATGTCATGGTCAAGGTCGCAAGCAAAAAACTAAAACACTTAACGTTAAGATTCCAGCGGGTGTGGATACTGGCGATCGCATTCGTCTATCTGGCGAGGGTGAAGCAGGTGAACATGGCGCACCAGCAGGCGATCTATATGTACAAGTACACGTAAAAGAGCACCATATCTTTGAACGTGACGGCAACAACCTTTACTGTGAAGTGCCAGTGAGTTTTGCAATGGCTGCGCTAGGCGGCGAAGTTGAAGTTCCTACGCTTGATGGTCGTGTAAACCTTAAAGTGCCTTCTGAAACTCAAACTAGCCGTATGTTCCGTATGCGTGGTAAGGGTGTTAAAGGCGTTCGCGGTGGCGGTATTGGTGACTTAATTGTGAAACTAGTGGTAGAAACACCAGTGAATCTAAGCTCACGTCAAAAAGAACTACTAAAAGAGTTTGAAGAATCTTGCGGTGGCGAAGCAGCGACTAAGCACAAGCCAAAGTCTGAAGGCTTCTTTAATGGTGTTAAAAAGTTCTTTGATGACCTGACAAGCTAATCGCCTGTTAATCTGAATTTATCAAAAGCCTGCTCTGATGCAGGCTTTTTTATTTCCAACATTCGCTGGGCGTGTTTTCCCCAATACTATTAAGGGTGAGCTCTGTATATGGGTTACCAGCACAATCATCATTGGTTTGAGTTCCCTTGGCTGTTGCTGTGATGGTGTAGCTCGTTATAGCTGAAGATACTGTAATATCGAACCGCCCGCTGTCTATTTCACAGAAACTACAAACACCACCAGATAACACACTCTGCGCTGCAGATGCATAGCTTCCGTTGTATTTCCTTTCCAATTCAACTTGGACTTTGACTAAGTCTGAAATTGCTGCAATACGATGTGCTTTCAGTACATGGCTTTGATAACTGGGGTAGGCGATGCTAGCCAGTATTGAAATCACTGCGATAACGAACATTAATTCGAGCAGTGTCATTCCTCTTACTATTTTCTTGCGCACATTACAGTTATTTTCTCGAATCATTTCGAATGCTTCCTTATGATTTTCCGACTATTTTTCTCAGCTGATAGGATCTATTCAAGATAGAAAAGTGCCTCACATGGCTTTACATAGGAAATTGGGAAATGTCTCGCGGGTTTACACTCTTCGAACTAGTCATCACATTATTGGTGCTTGGAATAGTGCTAATGATTGCTGCTCCGAACTTTTCTTCGATGGCCAAAGAAACTCAGATAAGGCGCTTTGCAGATGAGATCCATAGTTACCTCATCCAATCTAAATCTGAAGCGGTTTGGCGGAACAAAAGTTTGTGGGCACATATCTCTTTATCTACAAACCCAAGCCCAGCGGGGGAGTGGAGATTTACTTTGACAGACTCAGATACCGAGAACGCTGGGGTAGAGTTGTTGATATTAAGCGGTGAGGCTTATCGAGATATTGTTTTGTTCTCTGGTTATACATTTGAACAAATCAAATTTGATGGAACAAGAGGGAAGATAAAAGGCGGCCATTTAAGGTTTTACATTGAGGGGGCGTCTAACAAAGTGTTAAGGCTGAAGAGTGCTTATGCGGCAAGTCGAATCCTAATCTGTGGTGAAGGGAGTTCATTCTATGGCTACCCAAGTTGTTAACTCAAGAAGGCAGGCTGGAGGTTCGTTAGTGGAACTGTTGGTTGCTTCGCTGATTGGGCTAATGGCGATTAGCATTGTGGGTAGTGTGTATCTTGCAGGGCAGAAAATGGCAATTGAGCGAGCCAAAGTACTAATGTTAACTCAGAACCTATCGAGCGTAGTTCAGCAAATTAAAGAAGATGCACAAAGGGCAGGTTACGATGGCGTCGGTTCTAGCTCTTTAACTCTATCGGGAGCAAGTAGCAGTTTATATACGCAGTCTAGCCCGGATTTACTTGGCTATGTTTATCGTGTTGCTTCCGTGGGTAGTCATGCATTTCGTAGTGTTGTTTACAAAAGGGAAGCGTCTTCGGTTTCCACTCAAGGTGACATGCTTAAAGTATGCGAAAAACATTCTCCTTCGATTTTGGTGGTTTCTGCGGCAAGTACATCTGGAACAGGTGGGTATTGTTTTAACTTGTTCGATCCTAAGCAGATATCCATATCTCAATTCGAGCTTGAGTCACAGCTTGTTGAGGGAACAACTGCATCTAGCCAATGGCTTACGCTTCTGATAACTGGACATTTGGTGTCAGATAACAGTATTGAGTATCAAACGAGTATTGAGTTGATGCAGAGGAACTGGCAATGAAGACAGAATATCGTCAACAAGGTGTGGTCACACTGTTGATTGTCTCCGCTCTGCTTGTGGTTGCGTTGATGTTGACCCTCAGCTCGTACAAATCTGTCTTTTATCAAATTAAGCGTTCTCAAAATGAAATCAAAGATCGCCAAGCTCATTGGGAGGTAGAAGGAGGTATAGAGTGCCTATATGCCTACGTTTCAGCAGATCCCGCTCAACTATCGGCGCTTTACTCTGCTTCTAACACAGTCTTGGATGCAACCTGTAAAAACGAGCTGAACTTAACGCAGCTCTACGCTGAGTCATTAACTAGCGATCGCTATGCTATTCGTTCAAAGGGGAATAGTCATAATATTAGTAAACAGGTGCTTTACGCTTCAAAGACAGGTTTTGGTGCCATTCAAACCACAGCCGATCTAAGGATTAGAGGAAGTGCAGATATCGCGCCAGACGCACCAAGAATGGCAAACGCGGCAGGAACCTATGATTGTGTTGCAGTGAGATATAAAAATTTAGTGACCTTTGAAGCCACAACGTCATCAGATTTATTGCAAACGACCGATCCAGTTGTCGATGGTCCTTATGCCGGATTTTCTGGTCATTGTTCTACTACTCATAAGACGTCCAACTCAGTAAGTAGTAATACACTGAATCATGCGAGTCGTTTTCAGCAAGATTACAAAAAAGATACCACGCTCGATCCATTTAAGAACTACTTCAACGTGGAAAAAACGCCAGCTAACTTAATTGCTATTAAGAGTGGCTATGAGGTGGTTTCATTGCCGACTGTAGCAGATGGTCATGATTGCCCAGATGTCATTCAATCTCGGTTTACGGCAACAAATAGAAAGCTGTGGATAGAGGGGCATTGCATAATTGACTCCCCAATCACGGTTTATGGGCCTCATTCTCTGGTGGTTGAAAACGGTTTGTTTGCTGCAAATGGCTCAACGGTATTTGAAGGTTCGATGTACCACATGGTCGATATGACATTACCGGATTTTACTCCCACTAAGATCGCTGATTACTGGAATGACGTTTCTTTTAAAGGTTCTATTCAAAGCTTCCTAGGCACAAAAACCATTTATTTCGATAACGGTGCATTTCATCCTAAAGGGGGAATGATCTTCGATTCTTTTGGAGGAGAGGTCGTTTTGAACGGTTCATACAATCTTGATTACTCATCATCCAACAGCCTCAATAACAGTCCCAAAGAGTTATCCTGGATCGCTGGGGGATGGTATGTCGACTAAGCAAAGTGGTTTTAGCCTACTAGAAGTGCTGATCGCCTTTTTGTTAATTGGTATTGCCTCTTTAGGGTTGGTGAAAATGCAATCCTATGTGGAGCAACGAGCTGACTTTGCATTGCATAGTCACCGCGCTTTAAATATAGCGGAACAAAAGATGGAGTGGTTTCGAACTCGAGGAGCATCGGCTGCTGCTTCGACTATTTCTGTAGCAACATTCTCTTCAATCAGTAGTGGGAGCGATGGTACGAGCTACACTCCTTATGTAGTGCGTTGGTCTGTTTTAGCTCCAACTGCATCTCTTTCATCTTCGCTGAAAAGTGTTGCAATTACGGTTGAATGGAATGATCGAACTGGAGTTACTCAGTCGGTGATGGTGAAATCGATGTTGTCTTCTTATAGTGAATTTAATATGTAATTAGATGCATTCTTGTCTGTCTAATTAGGTATCTTTTAAAACGTCATATTATATATTTAAAATTAGTTTAAATATTGTTGATTTACTGATGATAAATATGTGGATCTTTTGTTGCACGTTGATGGTGTTTTTGCAAAATATGTCTCCAATTATGGAAAAAACTATAGAACCTTGTGCTTTCTGTAAGCGGATTTACTAGAATGCTTAGTGAAAAATAGACCGACATAATAATTGCACAAAGGTCTACGGCAACAACATCACATATGGAGTTACCATGAGTAACCAAGCTGTAAATAAGGCACCATCCGAAAAGCCGAGTGGGATGGATCGCTTCTTAAACTTTATTGAACGAGCAGGTAACAAAATTCCTGATCCTGCAATTTTGTTCTTCTGGGCATTGGTCATCACTTGGGGTGCATCTGCACTTCTATCAAATATTTCATTTGATCTAATTAATCCACGTTCTGGCGAAGCGCTTGCAATCAATAACCTTTTGACTGGCGAATCTCTAGCAAGCTTTCTAGCGAACATGGTGACAACTTTCACTGGTTTTGCGCCACTAGGTATTGTACTTGTTGCGATGCTAGGTGTTGGTGTTGCTGACTCTTCAGGCTTTATTACAACTGGCCTTAAGAAGATGCTTAACTTCACACCTGCTAAGCTTCTAACGCCGATGCTTATTCTTGTTGCTATCGTGTCACACACAGCAGCAGATGCGGGTTACGTACTTGTTATTCCTCTAGGCGGTATCATCTTCCACGCTGCTGGACGTCACCCTCTAGCGGGTATCGCTGCTGCGTTCGCAGGTGTATCGGGTGGTTTCTCAGCAAACTTCATCCCTTCTGGTATCGACCCGCTACTAGCTGGCTTTACTCAGACTGCAGCACAAGTTCTAGACCCAGAGTACGTAGTAAACCCTCTAGCAAACATCTTCTTCACTGGTCTATCTTCAGTGATCATTGTAGCTATCGGTTGGTACGTGACTGAGAAAATCATCGAACCTCGTCTTGCAAATACACCAATCGACGAAGACGCTGAAAAAGCACCAGATCTAGGCTCATTTACTGAACTAGAATCTAAAGCTTTCCGCTACGCTGGTTGGGCGATGATGGCTGGTATTGCAGTACTGATTGCAGCAATCATCCCAGAGAACTCAGCTCTGCGTTCTCCTGAAGGTGAAATTACTGCGTTCTCAGCACCGCTAATGAAGTCGATCGTTCCATTGATCTTCATTCTATTTATCATTCCAGGTTACGTATACGGTAAGGTTTCAGGCACGTTCAAGACAAGTAACGACATCATCAAAGCGATGGCTGATACAATGTCAACAATGGGCGCATACATTGTAATGTCGTTCTTCTGTGCTCAGTTCCTATCAGCATTTGCACAATCAAACATCGGTACGATGCTTGCTCTATACGGTGCTGAAGGCCTGAAAGCGATGAACCTACCTGGTGAAGCAACGATCATTGGTATGATTCTTCTGACTGCTTCTGTAAACCTATTAATTGGTTCAGCATCAGCTAAATGGGCTCTAATCGGTCCTATCCTAGTTCCAATGCTAATGGCTGTTGGTATCTCTCCTGAGCTATCTCAAGCAGCTTACCGTGTAGGTGACTCTGTTTCGAACATCATCTCACCTCTGATGGTATTCTTCCCACTAGTGGTTGTTTACTGTCAGCGTTACGTGAAGTCGACAGGTATTGGTACGCTAGCGTCTCTAATGATGCCGTTCTCTATTGCTATGCTAATCGGCTGGTCAATCTTCCTAGTAGCATACTGGACTCTAGGTATTCCTCTAGGTATCCAAGCACCATACACTTACACAATGTAAATACCGTCATTGCCAACTATTAAGTTGGTAGATTGAATTGAAATAGCAAAAGCGCCAGTTGAAAAACTGGCGCTTTTTTTGTTTTTTAGGAAAAGCCCCGAGCCCTCAACTTGCTTTCACTTCCTTTGCCATACGGGTAGAATTCGCTATCTATACTTGCTTACTCAACTAACCGGAGCTTTCTTTGTCTGAATCTCAATTTACCCCTCAAGATGAACTGTTTATGCGCCGAGCAATGGAGCTCGCAGAGCAGGCAGAAGCTCAAGGCGAAGTGCCTGTCGGGGCTGTATTAGTGAAAGAGGGTGAAATTATTGCAGAAGGTTGGAATGAGTCCATTGGTCGACACGATGCGACTGCGCATGCAGAAATGCAGACAATTCGTAAAGCAGGGCAGGTACTAGAAAATTATCGCCTACTGGATACTACTTTGTATGTCACATTAGAGCCTTGCCCAATGTGTGCAGGGGCTCTATTACATAGTCGAGTCAAGCGTATCGTATTTGGAGCTCCTGACTTGAAAGCTGGAGCGGCAGGAACTGTCCTGAATTTGTTCGAGCACCAAGCTGCTTACCATTATGCTGATGTCGAGCAGGGGTTGTTAGAAGACGAGTGTCGGGGACAACTTCAAGCGTTCTTTAAACGTCGACGTAAAGAGAAAAAGAAAGAACGTGAGGCAACTCGTTTAGCGCAGATGAATGAATCGAAGGAAGAACAAAAGAAGTAGAGAAGTTTTTAAGCAAACACCTTATCGTAAGATGTTTGCTATTGGGCTTTATGCTGCGCAGATTAGCTGCATAAAAGCTCGGTGACGTGCAATCACCTTTTTCTTGTTGTTACTCAGCATACGCTTGCGGCGGTTTGCTGCAACAGTTTTATTAAGGCGTTTTGACTGCATTTTGCGTTTAAGCATAAAACAACCTCCTATCATGGTTAAATTCAAATCACATGCGGAAGATTGCGAAGGCAATTGATATTCCGGCAATAAAGGATTTATACCCTGCAATTGTTACCATTTTAAGAAACTTCGCAAGTGATCTCAGACACGATATTATGTATGGGTTGCACTCAATGATTTCAAGTGCGCAATCTTTGTTCAAAAACTGCGCACTTTGGCTTGAAAAGAGTTATTGTTCACTAGACGTCGTGTCTTGTGCTGAAGATACCTCGGTTGCATCCGAAACAGCTGTTTCAGGTACTTGAATCACTTTAAGATCATCAATACTGACATCTTCTGTATCTGGAGTTTGTTGCTCGACATGGCCGATGATACTTTGGTAATAACGACGAATGTTCTCAACGTAGTTCCTCGCCTCATCACCACGAGCAAAACCATATCGAGTTTGACTGTAGTACTTCTTTTGACGTAGTAGAGGCAGACGGTCTTTCACATCAGACCAAGCATTTGGGTTACCACCTTGTTTTTTCGTCAATCGACGTGCATCCATCATATGACCATATCCGACATTGTATGAAGCCAATGCGAACCAAATCTTTTCGTGCTCATCGATTGAGTCAGGAATGCGAGACACCATTCGACGTAAATACTCAACGCCACCACGAACAGACTGCTCAGGATCTAGTCGGTTGGTTACACCGACGCTTTTTGCTGTTGGTAAGGTCAACATCATCATGCCGCGAACACCTGTCGGAGACTTCGCTTTGGGATTCCAGTGTGACTCTTGATAACCCAATGCTGCGACTAAGCGCCAGTCAAATTCGTCAGAGTACTTTTTAAATAGTGGTGACCATTTTGGAAGCTTTGAATCGAGCGCACGAATAAAGGCGCGTGTATCGACATAGTCGAAGCTACCCACGTGACCAATGTATTTCTCTTCAAGTGAAGCAAGGTGGCCAGACTGTTTAATATTACCGAAGAACTCGATAAGTAAACCGTAAAGACTTTCGTCTTGTGAGCGCTTTAAGAACCATGAAATAGGTTGGTCTTCCGTCAGCTCGAAGGCCAAAGCAACATCTGGGTAAATACGCTGTGATAAGGAAAGCTCCACCGAGTCTGCTAATGTAAAACGCAGTTCTCCCTTAGATACTTTCTTGAGCAGATCATTTACATCAGCATTTGGGTCGATGTGATAAGAAAAGTCCGAATTCTTGGCTTTGATAGCTGCGAGGGTCTGATTGAAGTGTGAGTCACTAACAATACTCAATACATCTTTGCCGTCATTTTCTTCAATCAACTCGGCCTGTTTGGCAAGCAGCTGTTCTAGGTTACGAGGACGCCAGTTACCTTTCTTGTATATCACTT
The DNA here is from genome assembly GCF_046056895.1 of Vibrio sp. TBV020. Taxonomy (NCBI): domain Bacteria; kingdom Pseudomonadati; phylum Pseudomonadota; class Gammaproteobacteria; order Vibrionales; family Vibrionaceae; genus Vibrio; species Vibrio sp. TBV020. The sequence goes on from NZ_JBEEAQ010000003.1 coordinate 979,335, forward strand.
GTTGGCTTACGTAGTAATAAGCAGGTCCTGGTCGAAACGCTTTTAGTCGCTCAGGTGACTGGCTTAATCCCGCTGCAATGATATCGATCTCGCCTTTTTCCAGTGCAGGATAAAGGCTAGAAATTCGATAAGCGGGTTTCATCTCGAGTTGTACGCCAAGCTCATTCGCAAATTCACGTGCTAATTCATAATCTAAGCCAGCAGGACCATCGGGACCAATATAATAGGAGAGTTGGTTATTCAACGTGCCGACACGCAGAACGCCACGCTCTTTAATTAAATCGAGCTCGCTCTTAGGCTCTGATTCGATTTGGCAGCCAGATAACATCAATGCGCTGGCACACAGTAAACAGAGTAATTTAAATTGTTTTAGATAATGCTTCTTCATTCACGGCAATCTCATACATCCAGTAGGGCATTTATATCAAAGTGGCATAACAAGGCAAGACAATCACAGTAACTCTTAGTAATAGAGAGCAATAAAGAGGGTTTTCTGTCGAATTTCAAAATTGATGAAAAAAATGACGCAAACGGTTGCTTTTAGTGTTACATCACAAAAACAATTGCTATATAATGCGCTCGCAATGAAGAGGTGGAATCGGCATAGGTTTGAAAAACCTTCGGAATAGCTTCGAAGAAAACAGTGAAATGTATAGAACCATTTAATGTTGTATTACATTTTAACCCACTGAATTTATTCCAATATCACCTTAATCAATTGCATAAGAGACCTAAGTACATGAGAATTTTTCGTGGCTCCCCAGCTCTATCTGAATTTCGTGTTAACAAGCTTCTTGAGCTTTGTCGTGAACTAGGCCTACCTGTAACAGGTATTTACGCTGAGTTTGCACACTTTGCTGATCTAACGACAGACCTAGATGCGTCTGAAGTTGAGAAACTAGAAAAACTACTGACTTACTGTCCAACAATTGAAGAGCACGAGCCAGAAGGTCTTCTTCTACTTGCTACTCCTCGTCCAGGCACAATTTCGCCTTGGTCTTCAAAATCGACTGATATCGCAAATAACTGTGGTCTAGATAAAGTCTCTCGTCTTGAGCGCGGTACCGCTTACTACATCGAAACATCAGCAGAGCTTTCTGAACTTCAACTGGTTGAACTAAAAGCTATTCTGCACGATCGCATGATGGAAGTTATCTTCACTGACTTCGAATCAGCAACTGCACTTTTCCAAGTAGCAGAGCCAGCACCAGTAGCTGACGTTGATCTACTCAATGGCGGTCGCGCTGCGCTTGAAAACGCAAACGTTACCCTAGGTCTTGCTCTTGCAGATGACGAAATTGAGTACCTTTACGATGCGTTCGTAAACAAGCTAGATCGCAACCCAACTGACATCGAGCTAATGATGTTTGCACAGGCGAACTCAGAGCACTGTCGTCACAAGATCTTCAATGCTGACTGGACTATCGACGGCGTTAAGCAAGAGAAGTCTCTGTTCAAGATGATCAAGAACACATTCGAAACTACACCAGAAAACGTACTGTCTGCGTACAAAGATAACGCAGCAGTTATGGTTGGTTCAGATGTAGGTCGTTTCTTCCCGAACCCAGAAACTCGCCAGTACGGTTACAACCAAGAGAAAGCGCACATCCTAATGAAGGTGGAAACGCACAACCACCCAACAGCTATCTCTCCTTGGCCTGGCGCTTCTACAGGTTCTGGTGGTGAAATCCGCGATGAAGGTGCAACAGGTATTGGTGGTAAGCCAAAAGCAGGTCTTGTTGGTTTCACAACATCTAACCTACGCATTCCGGGTTTTGAACAGCCATGGGAAACTGATTTCGGTAAGCCAGGTCGCATCGTTAACGCTCTAGACATCATGCTAGAAGGCCCACTTGGTGGCGCGGCGTTCAACAACGAATTTGGTCGTCCAAACCTACTTGGTTACTTCCGTACTTACGAAGAAAAAGTGAACTCTCACGCAGGTGAAGAGGTTCGTGGTTACCACAAGCCAATCATGATTGCTGGTGGCATGGGTAACATCCGTGACGAGCACGTACAGAAGAAAGAGATCCCAGTAGGTGCAAGCCTAATCGTGCTTGGTGGTCCTGCGATGAACATCGGTCTTGGTGGCGGTGCAGCATCTTCAATGGCATCGGGTCAATCAGCAGAAGACCTAGATTTTGCATCTGTACAGCGTGAAAACCCAGAGATGGAACGCCGCTGTCAGGAAGTTATTGACCGTTGTTGGCAGCTTGGCGACGAGAACCCAATCGCATTCATCCACGATGTAGGCGCGGGCGGTATCTCTAACGCACTTCCTGAGCTTGTAGACGATGGCGAGCGTGGTGGTATCTTCCAACTGCGTGATGTTCCAAACGACGAACCGGGCATGAGCCCACTTGAAATCTGGTGTAACGAATCTCAAGAACGCTACGTAATGGCAGTTGCGCCAGAGAATATGGAAGTATTCGATGCAATCTGTAAGCGTGAGCGCGCACCATACGCAGTAGTAGGTGTAGCAACAGAAGAGCGTGATCTGAAACTAGAAGATTCACACTTCGACAACACGCCAATCGATATGCCAATGGACGTTCTTCTTGGTAAGACGCCTAAGATGCACCGTGATGCGAAGACGCTAAAAGCGAACAACCCAGCGGTTAACCGTGACGGTATTGAGCTAAATGAAGCAGCAGATCGCGTTCTACGCCTACCAACGGTTGCAGAGAAAACATTCCTGATCACTATCGGTGACCGCACGGTTACAGGCCTTGTTGCACGTGACCAAATGGTTGGTCCATGGCAGGTGCCAGTAGCAAACTGTGCAGTAACAGCAGCAAGCTACGACACTTACCACGGTGAAGCAATGTCGATGGGTGAGCGTACTCCAGTTGCTCTGCTAGACTTCGGAGCTTCAGCTCGTCTAGCGGTTGGTGAAGCAATCACGAACATTGCAGCGACAAACATTGGTGATATTAAACACATTAAACTGTCTGCGAACTGGATGTCTCCAGCAGGTCACCCAGGTGAAGATGCAGGTCTTTACGAAGCGGTGAAAGCGGTAGGTGAAGAGCTATGTCCAGCACTTGGTCTAACTATCCCAGTGGGTAAAGACTCAATGTCGATGAAGACTAAGTGGGAAGAGAACGGTGAGCAGAAAGAAGTAACTTCGCCACTATCTCTAATCATTACTGCGTTTGCACGTGTTGAAGATGTTCGTAAGACAATCACTCCGCAACTACGTACTGATAAGGGCGATACTTCATTAGTACTTATCGACCTAGGTAACGGTCAGAACCGTCTAGGCGCAACAGCACTTGCACAGGTTTACAAGCAGCTTGGTGATAAGCCAGCAGACGTAGACAACGCAGCACAGCTAAAAGGTTTCTACGAGGGTGTTCAAACTCTAGTAGCAAACGACCAAGTAGTCGCTTACCACGATAAAGGCGATGGCGGTCTATTTGTAACGCTTGCAGAGATGGCGTTCGCTGGTCACTGTGGTGTTAAAGCAGACATCGCCGACCTAGGTGAAGATGTACTAGCAGCACTATTCAACGAAGAGTTGGGTGCAGTGCTTCAGGTTAAAAACGATGACCTAGACGCTGTACTTTCAACGCTAGCAGCGAACGGTCTTGAAGCATGTTCTCACGTAATCGGCTCAGTCGAAGCATCTGATGAGCTAGTGATTACTTCTGGTGACACAGTGGTTCTTGAGCGTAACCGTACTGAACTACGTACTATCTGGGCTGAGACGACGCATAAGATGCAAGGTCTACGCGATAACCCAGCATGTGCTGACCAAGAGCATGAAGCGAAGAAAGACAACTCTGACCCAGGTCTAAACGTTAAGCTAAGCTTCGATGTGAACGAAGATATCGCAGCACCTTACATCGCTAAAGGTGCTAAGCCTAAGATGGCAATCCTACGTGAGCAGGGTGTTAACTCTCACGTTGAGATGGCTGCAGCATTCGACCGTGCTGGCTTCGAAGCAACTGATATTCACATGAGCGACATCCTAACGGGTCAAGCGGTATTAGAAGAATACAACGGCCTAGTAGCTTGTGGTGGTTTCTCTTACGGTGACGTACTAGGTGCGGGTGAAGGTTGGGCGAAATCTATTCTGTTCAATGAGCAAGCTCGCAACCAGTTTGAAGGCTTCTTCCAACGCGAAGATACGTTCTCTCTAGGTGTGTGTAACGGCTGTCAGATGCTATCGAACCTGAAAGAGCTGATTCCAGGTGCAGACCTATGGCCACGCTTCGTTCGTAACGAATCTGAGCGTTTTGAAGCTCGTTTCAGCTTAGTTGAAGTTCAGAAGTCTGATTCTGTATTCTTCGATGGTATGGAAGGTTCACGTATGCCAATCGCAGTATCACACGGTGAAGGCCGCGTAGAAGTACGTGATGCTGACCACCTAGCAGCGATTGAAGCATCAGGTACAGTTGCCGTTCGTTACGTGGATAACCACGGTAACGCGACTCAGCAATACCCGAACAACCCGAACGGTTCACCAAACGCAATCACGGGTCTAACGACTCAAGATGGCCGTGTAACTATCATGATGCCGCACCCAGAGCGTGTATTCCGTACAGTAGCGAACTCATGGTCTCCAGAAGGTTGGGGTGAGAACGGTGCTTGGATGCGTATGTTCCAAAACGCACGTAAGAACGTAGGTTAATGAAACGACCTTAGTTTTCGCTTAGCAGCATAAATAAAAGCGCAGATCGAAAGATCTGCGCTTTTTTCATTCTTTGAAAGAAACCATTAGCCAAATGGTGGCTTTTAAGTTTTAATACCGCCCTTGCCAAGGGATGGTGTTAAACAGCTCAGCTTAGATGGAGTTATCAAGTTGACCGAATCCCTGATTAATCCCTTAGGAAATTAACAAATGTCTAAAAATCAAAAATTTGCCATTCGTGTTACTGAGAAGCGTAACGGTTGGTGTGCAGAGATCACTCGTCAAGTAACTTCACGTAAAACATCTGTGTCTAAACGTGAAACTGGCTTTGAAACCGAAGCTCAAGCGCAAGAGTGGGCAGAAAAAGAGCTAGCGGGTTTCATTCAGAACCAAGCGGTTCGTAATGAGCGTAAAGGTGAAGCGCGTAAAGTTCGTATTGAGCGTGAAGAGCGCCTAGCACAAGAAGCTGCAGAAAAGAAAGCACGTTACGAAGAAGCTAAGCAAGCGAAAGCAGCACAAGCTGAACTTGATGAAGAAGACTTCTTCGACGAAGAGTAATTATTCATTATTCAATAAAAAACCGCCAGCGAGGCGGTTTTTTTGTATCTGGGGTGTTTGCTGAATTAGCGAAATTGACCAGCTTCAGGTAAGAAATCGAAGCCCGCAGTCGACAGCTTTGCTTCTAGTGCTGACTTATCGATATCAAAGTAAGCGACTAGTTTGTCTAAGTCACCACCGAAATCATCGCGAAGTTTCATGTTGACGATGCTCATCAGCATCACTGGATCCATGTTCTCAAAATTCGCTAGATTCATTACTTATCCTCGAAATCTGAAATCAGTAGATTTGCCGCAGCGAAAGCGGCTTTCTCGCGCGCTTCTTTTGGTAAAGACTCATCAGCTGCAATATCATTCAGCGCTCTTACTGCGCATGAGATCGCTTGTGGGACATACGCTTGGTCACCACTGCCAATTTGAGCGTACAGTTCTCGAACCAGTTCACAACAGCCATATACTTGCATAGCGTTAACTCCAATAAATGATAACTGCTCTCAAATATACACACTCAGTATGTGAAACTCAAAGCTTAAGCTTGTTCTAGCTCAAGCCTTGTTTAACGGTGCTTGAGAATTGAACAGAATAATTAATTTTGCAGTTGGTGCTCTAATTGGTAGGTGACCTCGCTGTCTAATCGAAGTTGTTTAGCGAGCTCTTTTAAGTAAGCTTTTTCCATAAAGTTTTGCTCATCAATAACGATCAATGAAGCTAAATAAATTTCTGAAGCTTGCTGCGGAGAGCGTGCCAATCGAGCAATATCAGCAGGGTCGAGAGGTTTGTTTAACTCAGTATAAACCAATTGTTGCAGTGCGTTATCAGCTCCTGATTGCTGAAGTGTTGTTTCAATATGATCCATTTCTTGCTGATCAACATGACCGTCTGCTTTTGCTGCGGCGATCATCGCTTTTAGGATCAATTCACTATGATAATCGTCTTGTGCATTAAAGCTCTCGGTTGAACCGGTAGGCGCCTGCTTACCTTGATAGTCGTTATAAACCTTATAAGCAAGCGCACCTAACACAGCTACACCACCGACCTTAAGGGTGTTTTTGCCAAGTTTCTTACCAAGCTTTTTACTCTTCTTTGAGCCCATCAACAGGCTAACCAAGCCACCACCAACAGCTCCTGCGCCAAGTGATTTTAAGCTGCTTGAGCTTGAGCTGTTTTTAACTTGAGCTTGCCCTTGTCGGACGATATCGGAATTGAGTGCTTGATTGAGTAGGCTTTTAAGATCCATACGTTACCTCCGTCATTTTTTGACAGATTAGCGAGGTAAAGATGAATGGGGGATTAATAAAAGGAAACAAAAAGGCGAGCAATGAGCTCGCCTTTGAAATCAGTGCTACCGAGAATTACTCTTCAGCGTATCCGTGCATGCCAAGAAGTTCGCCATCAAGGTAAGCTTCTTTTTCATCTTTCATCACTAAACGTTCTTCAACCAACCACTTAACCACCATTGGGTAGATTTTGTGTTCTTGAGTTTGAACGCGTTCAGTTAGAGTATCGACCGTATCCTCATCGAAGATTGGCACTTTCGCTTGAAGCACGACAGGACCGCCGTCCAATTGCTCGGTAACAAAGTGAACGCTAGTACCGTGTTCTTCGTCACCTGCGTGGATCGCACGTTGATAAGTGTTAAGGCCCGGGTACTTAGGGAGTAGAGAAGGGTGGATATTGATCATACGACCCATGTAATGGCGAACAAATTCACCACTTAGAATACGCATATACCCGGCAAGAACGATGACGTCAGGCTTGTACTCATCGATCTGCTTCATCAATTCATGGTCAAAGGCATCACGAGTATCGAATGCTTTAGGGTCAAGGAAGTGTGCAGCAGCACCGGCTTTCTCAGCGCGTTCTAAAGCATAAACATTGGCCTTATTGGAAAATACCGCGGTAACACGACCACCAGTAATATCCTTGTCACACGCATCAATGATTGCTTGTAGGTTAGAACCGTTTCCTGAAACTAAAACAACGATACTTTTCATACTTATTTGATCTCTACTTGTTCTTCGCCAGCTTCAGCGTTTGCAATCTCACCAATAACCCAAGCGTTTTCGCCTTCAGCGTTTAATAGCTCAACAGCTGCATCTGCTTGGTCTTTAGGCAGAGCGACTACTAGGCCTACACCACAGTTAAATGTACGATACATTTCGTGAGTCGTTACGTTGCCTTTTTCTTGCAGCCACTTGAAGATGATTGGCCATTCCCAGCTGTTTCCATCGATAACCGCTTTTGTGCCTTCAGGAAGTACGCGTGGAATGTTTTCCCAGAAACCACCACCAGTGATATGAGAAATCGCGTGGATGTCGTGCTTCTCAATCATTTTAAGTGCTGATTTAATGTAAATCTTGGTTGGTTCTAGTAGGTGCTCACCAATGGTGCGTCCTGCTAGTTCTTCGTTTTTGTCTGCGCCAGATACTTCAAGGATCTTACGGATCAGTGAGTAGCCGTTAGAGTGAGGACCGCTTGAACCTACAGCGATAAGAGCATCACCAGCCGCAACTTTAGTGCCGTCGATAACGTCTTCTTTTTCTACAACACCAACACAGAAGCCAGCTACATCGTAGTCTTCGCCTTCGTACATACCTGGCATTTCAGCAGTTTCACCACCAATTAGTGCACAACCTGCTTGAACACAACCATCAGCGATACCTGAAACTACGTCAGCTGCAGTATCAACGTCTAGTTTGCCTGTTGCATAGTAGTCAAGGAAAAATAGAGGCTCCGCACCTTGAACGATAAGGTCGTTTACACACATTGCAACAAGGTCAACACCGATTGTGTCGTGCTTTTTCATATCCAAAGCAAGGCGAAGTTTAGTACCAACACCGTCAGTACCTGAAACCAAAACTGGTTGCTTATATTTAGTTGGTAGTTCACATAATGCGCCAAAACCACCAATACCACCCATTACTTCTGGGCGACGTGTACGTTTTACAGCACCTTTAATACGGTCAACAAGCGCGTTGCCTGCATCGATATCAACGCCAGCGTCTTTGTAGCTAAGAGATGTGTTATCAGCACTCACAGGGAAGTCCTCGGTTTTTAAGTTGGATATGAAAACGGCGCTATTCTAACAGCGGTTAAAGATAAAGAGCAAACGTTTGCGCAACTTTTTTTGTTTATCAATAAAGCAGAAATTGAGAACGAAATCGTTTATAATCTCGAGGTTTGTTTAAATTTTTACCTTATATCCGGAGATGGAAATGAAAGTTGTTGAAGTGAAACACCCTCTAGTTAAACACAAACTGGGTCTAATGCGAGAAGGTGATATCAGCACAAAACGCTTCCGTGAGCTAGCAACAGAAGTTGGTAGCCTACTTACATACGAAGCAACTGCGGACTTTGAAACGGAAAAAGTAACCATTGAAGGTTGGAATGGTCCAGTAGAGATTGATCAAATCAAAGGTAAGAAAGTAACGGTAGTGCCAATTCTACGTGCTGGTCTAGGTATGATGGATGGCGTTCTAGAGCATATGCCAAGTGCACGTATCAGTGTTGTTGGTATTTACCGTGATGAAGAAACGCTAGAACCAGTACCGTACTTCAACAAGCTAGCATCTAACATGGATGAGCGTATCGCACTTGTTGTTGACCCAATGCTAGCAACTGGCGGCTCAATGATTGCAACAATCGATCTTCTTAAAGAGAAAGGTTGTAAAGCAATTAAGGTTCTTGTACTTGTTGCAGCACCTGAAGGTATCGAAGCGCTAGAAAAAGCTCACCCAGACGTAGAGCTTTACACTGCGGCAATCGATGAGAAGCTAAATGACAAAGGTTACATCGTTCCTGGTCTTGGCGATGCTGGTGATAAGATCTTCGGTACGCTATAAGCCGTCGATATAAAATGATTTGAAAAGGGAGCCGATTGGCTCCCTTTTTGTTTGTTCGCATTTTTTCATTGTCATTCCATAGAGCGACGAAGGAGAGAGTAGGGAATCTCTAGCGGTTATAAGTTCGCTTTAAAAGATCCTCAACTCGTTCGTTCCTCACTCTCGAGTGATGACAGGGTAGTTATTACCCATAGAAACTAAAAAAGGGCTAACGTATTACGCCTGCCCCTCAGTTTCTTTCTACTTTTTAAGGCTTAGTGTGCCGCCGGTTTTTGGTTTACTTGGGCGTGAAGCACCGTCTGATTTTGGCTTAAAGAACGCCTTACCTTTGTTCGGTTTGTCTTTTGAGTCACGCTGTTTATCATTGTTGCGACCTTTCTTAGAGTTAGGTGCGTGGCGGAATTCGTCAGCATTACGACCTTTAAAGGTACGTTGCTTCTGATTGCGACGAGCTTTAGATTCTTGGTTTTCTTCTCGGCTGTCGTAGAGTTTTGCATCAGTTGCTCTGCGAATACGCTTGCCTTTAGCATCAGTTTTTGACGCTTCTTCTGTTCCGCTTGAGTCTTCACACATTGCTAAAATCTCAGCGACCTCATCATCACTTAAGTAACGCCATTGACCGTTAGGGATTCCATCGAGTGAGATATTCATAATACGTACACGGCGCAACTTAAACACTTCGTACCCAAGCGCCTCACACATACGGCGAATTTGGCGGTTTAAGCCTTGAGTCAGTACGATACGGAACGCATATTTCGTCTCTTTAGTGACTTTACAAGGTAGGGTTACTGTGTCGAGGATATTTACCCCAGACGACATTTTCTTAATGAAATCATCACTAATTGGTTTATCGACACGAACAACATACTCCTTCTCATGATTATTACCTGCACGAAGGATTTTGTTGACGATATCGCCGTCATTGGTCAGAAAGATTAGGCCATCAGAAGGTTTGTCTAAGCGGCCAATCGGGAAAATACGCTTTTTATGACCAACAAAATCAACGATGTTGCCCGGAATATCACGTTCAGTAGTACAAGTGATACCCGTAGGTTTATTTAGAGCGATATAGATCGGTTTATCAGTTGCAGCGGAGATAGGTTTATTGTCGACTTGGACATCATCGCCAGGTAATACCTTGGTCCCCATCTCTGGCACTTTACCATTGATGGTCACACGACCTTGTTCGATTAGGCGATCCGCTTCTCGGCGTGAGCAGAAGCCAGTTTCGCTGATGAATTTATTCAGGCGTTTGCCATTTTCTTGTGACATGTTGTTCTCCTAACGTTTCACAACGGCGGTTAAAAGGCGTGCTGACCAATACCAGCTAGAATAAAATATCAGCACTTTGAGGGCGCGCATTCTAGCACTGTGCTGCGACTTAACCCAGTCGTTTTTGATGTCGTTCGCGAGTTTCGATCTTTTTCTCAGCACTTTTTCTCAGAAGGACATAAACAGCGCCGGTTCCACCATGAAAGCGTTGAGCACTGTGGACACATTGTACTTCTTTTATTTGCATCAACCACTGAGCAACAAAGCTTTTCATTAATGCTGGTGGATTAGACCGTTCACCTTTGCCGTGAACGATTACAACGGTGCGAATGTCCATACGCATACATTGTTTTAGAAATTTAACAACTTCATCTCGAGCTTGTTCAAGTGTTCGTTTATGTAGATCTAATCTAGCTTGAATAGGGTACTTAGCAAGGCGGAGCTTTTTATATACGCCATCTTGTACACCATCACGTTTAAACTCGATGATATCGTCAGGCTTAATCATTTCGGCATGATCAATAGACAGATATTCAGGGTCGTCTTCAGTTAGCCAAATCGCAGCTTCTCGTTTTGCCAACTGTGCGTCAGTGACTTGATGCTGTTTTTTGTGCTCAGTAGTATCTTGTTGGAGAGGTTTTACATCGCCCATCATTTGTTGAAAAAGGGCGAAATCATCGTCTTGAGACATAGCGACATCTCAGAGTGGAAATCAATACAGGCATTATACCAATGATAACGAAGAGGGGATCAGAAAAAATAAAAAACCGAAGCAGACAAGGTATCTACTCCGGTGCATAGCGAATATCTATTCAGAGAATAGGGCTAAGCGATTCTAGTGAGGAGATTTGTCGTTCATCACTTTGTAGATGAAGTAACCGCCATAGAACAGCATAAGACCAAAGGCTCCAAAGATTACCATCATTGAAGATAGACCTACTGCATTACCAAATAGGAGATCAAGCCAAAAGTCCATAATTACTTCCTCTAGTTCAAGTGTGAAGACAAGGATTAAGGTAATGCTTGGTTAAATATGCAACACTGATCTGGATCAAATGTTGTTATTAGGTTGCGTATTTGTTTTTGGTGATGTGTTTGTGCTCACACTTTATACTCATTAGATGATGTTTTATACAAACGAACTATTAATTTGAAAAAGTTAATGAAAATGGCTTGCGTTAAAATCCAGAATCCGTAATATACGCATCCGTTGACGGGGATAAGTTCTCTGTTAAATATCTCGGTGAATAGCGCAGCTTGGTAGCGCATCTGGTTTGGGACCAGAGGGTCGGGGGTTCGAATCCCTCTTCACCGACCACATTAAGAAAGCCTGCTTTATAGCAGGCTTTCGTCGTTTTAGAGTATAGGAAATAGGACTGGAACCCGAGTGGGGTTCGTCTAATGTTCAAAGGATGTCTCTTCACTGACCATATTAAGAGAGTCTGCTTCTAAAGCAGTGGGGATATGGAAATAGGGGTGAACCTAAATGGGGTTCATCTGATGTTCAAAGAATGTCTCTTCACCGACCACATTTAAAAAAGGGCTCTACAGAGATGTAGAGCCCTTTTTGTATCTAGAGATTCATCATTCCATAGACTGAGAAAGGAGTAGGGAATCTCCTGATATTGGGTGAGGAGTATTAAAGCTCCCTAGTTCACTCGTCCCTCACTCTTGAGGATCTTGGCACGACTCATAACGCAGGTCATCAATACTCAAACTCACACAATGCAGGCTTGCTTTTCGACAGTTGAGTGACCGTAAAGCCATCTTGCTGGAGTAAATCAAGCACACTATTTTCACCGACTAGGTGCAAGCTACCGACGACCATTAGAAATGTCCCTTTTTTCTCTTTTGACCAACTTGGCTTAGCAAGTTGCTGAGCCCAGTCTAAATTGCGGTCAGTAAGGAATGACTTTTCGAACTCTTCCGACATTTCAGTTAGTTGGGCGAATTCGTTTAACTTCTCAATATCCCCCGCTTTCCAAGTTTTAATCAAACAATGTGTCGCATCCTCGGAGTGATCAAACTCTTCGATAGCACTAATGAGTAGCTCTTTTCCGGCTTCCTTTTGGCCAGTAAGAAGGTCTATTTGGAATTGAAGAGACTCTAGGCTGATGACAGGGATATTCTGAACGCTTGCTTTATAAGTAAGATGTACGTCAACGCCATTTGCAGCCTTATAACCTAAATATTCAATTTGTCTCATTTGGATTGCCAATGCGGTCGCCCAAGGCGGAGAACCCAACAGTTGATTGGCATCCATCTCTAACAAGTTAGCAAGTCCTGTTAGCTCCTCTTGCTGCTGTTGATTAAGGACATCTTTACTCAACAAGGTGATGGGAGGATAGGTCACGCCTTGCGATTTGCGTATGTCCGTTTCGATAATCAGTCCATCGCTAGATTGCAGCTTCTCCATAACTAGTTTTGGTAGTGGGTACATAGTCTCATCTCCAACATGCACAGATCCAAGAATGTAGTAGTTCAACGTGCCTTTTTTTGCATGCCAGAAGAGTGGTTCAGCGAACGATGAAACTGAATGAACTAGAGCAAAAGTTATAAGAAATAATTTGCGCATAAGGTGTTAACTGCCTTACTGAAAAATTGTCGAATTAAAAACTTTCGACGTGTTTTGACGTGAGAATAATGAGCGTTAGTTCACAATTCGTATCCGAGTTCCTCTTTTGATTTTATGACAAGAGCATGGGTGGTGTGATCACTATTCACTAATTGCAGCGGTTTGAGGCGAAAACCTGTGATTTACTTCTCAGTAATCTCGTCAAAATAAGTCCGTCGAAATTGACGTTGGTTGTAACTAACTGTTTATTCGATAGTTAATTTTTTTAGGATTTGTAAATTTTGAATTAGATCACTTTCGTCAAGGATTAATTTTACGACGAAAAATAACTCGGGCTATTGTGATTACATCTTGATTTTGACGCCTACTTTTCAGGCTTCGCTCCACTTTTAAGGGTAAGTAAGATGTTTAAACAAACTCTCATCGCGACTTCAGTATTAGCAACGTTAGCGGGTTGCGCATCATTTCAGTCTACGGAACAAAATGTAGTTAACTCTCTTGCTGCAAACCTAGACGTTCAATATGAAGTATTAACAAACCACGGTGCTAACGAAGGTTTTGCATGTCAAGACATGGGCGCTGAGTGGGCGTCTTGTAACAAAGTAAACATGACGCTAGTTAACCAAGGTGAAGCGGTTGACTCTAAAGATTGGGCTATTTACTTCCACAGCATTCGTCTGATTCTGGATGTTGAAAACGAACAGTTCAAAATCTCTCGCGTAACGGGTGACCTACACAAGCTAGAACCAACCGATAAGTTTGATGGCTTTGCGGCGGGCGAAGAAGTGGAACTTCCGCTGATTGGCGAATACTGGCAGCTATTTGAAACTGACTTTATGCCAGGCGCGTTTGTTGCTGCACCCAATGCAGAGCCAAAGATGATCGCTTCTCTTAACACAGAAGACGTTGCCTCTTTCGTGACAGGCCTTGAGGGCAACAACCTGAAACGTACGCCAGATGATAACAACGTATTTGCAAACGCTGTGTCTCGATTCGAGAAGAACCAAGACTTAGCGAAACAAGACGTATCAACCACGTTACTACCAACGCCAATGTCTGTTGAAGCAGGTAAAGGTACAGTAGATATCGCGGCGGGTATCGCGCTGCCTAAAGACGCATTCGATGCGACTCAATACGCAGCAATTCAAGATCGTGCAGAAGTGGTAGGTGTGGATGTTCGTGGTGATCTTCCTGTAAGTATCACTGTTGTTCCTGCAGACTTCACTGGTGAATTAGCAAAATCAGGTGCTTACGAAATGAGCATCAAAGGCGACGGTATTGCGATTAAAGCGTTTGACCAAGCAGGTGCTTTCTACGCAGTACAATCTATCTTTGGCCTGATAGACAGCCAAAATGCTGATTCTCTACCACAACTGTCTATTAAAGATGCGCCGCGTTTTGATTACCGTGGTGTGATGGTGGACGTGGCTCGTAACTTCCACTCTAAAGACGCAATCCTTGCAACGCTTGACCAAATGGCAGCGTACAAGATGAACAAACTACACCTTCACCTAACAGATGATGAGGGCTGGCGTTTAGAAATCCCGGGTCTGCCTGAACTGACTGAAGTGGGTGCTAACCGTTGTTTCGATTTGGAAGAGAAAAGCTGTTTACTGCCTCAGCTTGGCTCAGGTGCAACGACAGACAACTTTGGTTCTGGCTTCTTCAGCAAAGCAGACTACGTGGACATCTTGAAATACGCGAAAGCGCGTAACATCGAAGTGATTCCTGAAATCGATATGCCAGCGCACGCTCGTGCAGCAGTGGTATCAATGGAAGCACGTTACGACCGCCTAATGGAAGAAGGTAAAGAAGCAGAAGCGAACGAGTACCGCCTGATGGATCCTCAAGATACATCGAACGTAACGACGGTTCAGTTCTATAACAAGCAAAGCTTCATCAACCCATGTATGGAATCTTCAACTCGCTTTGTTGATAAAGTGATTTCAGAAGTAGCAGCAATGCACCAAGAAGCTGGAGCTCCGCTGACAACTTGGCACTTTGGTGGTGATGAAGCGAAAAACATCAAGCTAGGCGCTGGTTTCCAAGATGTGAATGCTGAAGAAAAAGTAAGCTGGAAGGGTACGATTGACCTGTCTAAACAAGACAAGCCATTCGCACAATCTCCACAATGTCAGACGTTAATTGCAGACGGTACGGTAAGCGACTTTGCTCATCTACCAAGCCACTTTGCAGAAGAAGTTTCTAAGATTGTGGCAGAGAAGGGCATTCCAAACTTCCAAGCTTGGCAAGATGGTCTTAAGTACAGTGAAGGTGAGGAAGCGTTCGCAACCGAAAACACGCGTGTTAATTTCTGGGATGTTCTTTACTGGGGTGGCACATCATCAGTGTACGAGTGGTCTAAGAAAGGTTACGACGTGATCGTTTCTAACCCAGACTACGTGTACATGGACATGCCATACGAAGTTGACCCGAAAGAGCGTGGTTACTACTGGGCAACGCGTGCAACAGATACTCGTAAGATGTTTGGTTTTGCACCTGAGAACATGCCTCAAAACGCAGAAACTTCTGTAGACCGCGATGGTAACGGCTTCACTGGTAAAGGTGAAATCGAAGCGAAGCCTTTCTACGGTCTATCAGCACAGCTTTGGTCTGAGACAGTACGTAACGACGAGCAATACGAGTACATGGTATTCCCTCGCGTATTAGCAGCCGCTGAGCGCGCATGGCACCGTGCTGATTGGGAAAACGACTACAAAGTGGGTGTTGAATACTCGCAAAACTCGAACCTAGTAGACAAAGCTGCGCTAAACCAAGACTACAACCGCTTTGCGAACGTACTTGGACAACGTGAACTGGCGAAGCTAGAAAAAGCAGGTATCGACTACCGCCTACCTGTACCAGGTGCGAAAGTAGAAGATGGAACGCTTTCAATGAACGTTCAGTTCCCAGGTGTTGAGCTTCAATACTCTCTAGATGGTGACAACTGGCTAACTTACGCAGACGACGCTCGTCCAAATGTTAAAAGTGAAGTGTTTATCCGCACTGTCTCTGCAACAGGCGAGAAGACAAGCCGCGTGACTAGCGTGAAGTAATTCCCCCCCTCCCTCTTGTCTTTAAGAGAGGGAAAAACGCCCCGGCCAATAATGGTCGGGCGTTTTTATTTTTGTAGAACTTTTTAAGCAACCTGTGCTTGTTGTTCTTCTACTTGTTCAGCATTACTGATTGGCGTTTCAGCTCCGTGCATCCAACGTACCAATGTATTTGAGAACATCAAAAGAATAACCCCAGATACGGTCGCTGCAATGGCAATACCGCCGAAGATAGGCAATGCACCTAACTCTCCAACGTGTGAACCGATAAGACCTGCAACATAGTTAGCGATTGCATTGAAGCCAAACCACGCACCCATCATTAGCGATGCAAGACGAAGTGGTGCAAGCTTAGTGACAAGCGATAAACCAATAGGTGATAGGCAAAGTTCACCGAGCGTATGGAAGAAGAACGCACCGACAAGCCAAAGCATTGATGTTTTCACTGTCGTATCGCCGCCTTGCTCCATTACTGCACCAACCATACATAGGAAGCCTAGAGCTAAGAAGAATAGGGCAAGCGCAAATTTTACTGGAGAGTTCGGCTCTTTAGGACCCAACTTGACCCAAAGTGCAGCAAGAACAGGCGCAAGGGTAATAATGAAGAACGGGTTCAGCGATTGGAACCAAGCCGCAGGGACTTCAAAACCACCAATCATGCGGTCAGTGTATTGCTGGGTGTAAATATTCATCAGGCCGCCAGCTTGTTCAAAACCTGCCCAGAATACAATTACGAATAGCCCCATCACCAGAATGACCTTTAAGCGATCGACTTCTTGTTTGGTCAGTGGTTGTTTAGTGTCTGATTTCTTTTTCTCTAGATCACGAGTAGCAGCAGGAACAACACCGATGTCACCTAACCATGATTTAGCCAATGTCATCTGCATAACGAGACTGATCAACATACCCAGACCTGCAATTAAAAAGCCTGCTTTCCAGCCGAACTCGTTTGTAACTGAACCAGATGCGACACCTGCGATCAGTGCGCCTAAGTTAATACCCATGTAGAAGATAGTGAACGCACCATCACGGCGGTTGTCACCCTCTTCGTACAAATCACCCACCATAGTCGAGATATTTGGCTTAAACAGACCATTACCAATGATGAGCAAAGCCAAACCAAGGTAGAAGCTGTGTGTCACGCTAAGGCCAATCATGTCAGCAGGTAAAGCGAGTGTGAACTGGCCGATAGCCATTAAAGCACCACCAATCAAAATTGAGCGGCGTTGACCTAGGTAATTGTCGGCCAAGTAACCACCGATCATTGGGGTAATGTAAACAAGTCCAGTATAGATGCCGTAAAGGTCTAGAGCATCTTTAGTCGACCAGCCTAAACCGCCATTCATCGTTGCGTCTGTTAAATAGAGCACTAAGATGGCGCGCATTGCATAGTAGGAGAAGCGTTCCCATAACTCTGTTCCAAATAATAGGAACAGACCTCTAGGGTGTCCGAAAAATTGTTGATGTTGGTTTGTCATAAGTTTTACTAATCTTAGTTATTACAGTTTTTTATTTTTCTCTACATATACTCCTTGGACTAATTGACTGCAAATGAGCAAAATAAAAAGTAACTTCCAATATTTAGTTTAACTTGTTGAATTATAATGAATAATAGTGAGCGTAATGGGGGTTGAGTTCGTGCTACAAACTTAGTTTCCAAAATTGAGTTGGGATTGCCAAATTGTTACGACTATAGGTTTATTGGATGAATTGTTAGTGGAGAAATAAAAAAGGCACCTAGATGGTGCCTTTTTAGATTGGGGAACTGATGCTCTAGTAAGCGTCGTTGTGGACACTTTGGACAGCTCGACCTGATGGGTCTGCCATGTTTTTGAATGATTCATCCCACTCAATGGCTTTAGCTGATGAACATGCTACAGAAGGGCCTCCTGGTACACACTCAGCTGCAGATGGCAGTGGGAACAACTCTTCGAAGATTTCACGGTATACGTAGCCTTCTTTTGTTGTTGGTGTGTTGTACGGGAAGCGGAATGCTGCTGTTTCCATCTGTTGGTCAGTGACTTTGGCTTCTGCCACTTCTTTTAATGTGTCGATCCAGCTGTAACCTACGCCGTCAGAGAACTGCTCTTTCTGACGCCATGCGATTGATTCTGGTAGGTAGTGTTCGAAACACTCACGTAAAATGTGTTTCTCCATTTTACCGTTACCACACATCTTATCTTCAGGGTTTAGACGCATTGCTACATCAATAAACTCTTTATCTAAGAATGGTACACGTCCTTCAACACCCCATGCCGCCAGTGATTTGTTTGCGCGAGCACAATCGAACATGTTCAGAGCCAGTAGCTTACGTACTGTTTCTTCATGGAATTCTTTAGCGTTTGGTGCCTTATGGAAGTATAAGTATCCGCCAAAAATCTCATCCGCACCTTCGCCTGATAGAACCATCTTGATACCCATCGCTTTGATCTTACGACCCATCAGGAACATTGGCGTCGAGGCACGGATGGTTGTTACATCGTAGGTTTCGATATGGTAAATAACGTCGCGAATAGCATCTAGACCTTCTTGAATCGTGTAGGTCATTTCGTGGTGAACCGTACCAATTTGGTCTGCGACTTCACGAGCAGCTTTCAGATCTGGTGCACCTTCCAGGCCTACAGCGAAAGAGTGTAATTGTGGCCACCAAGCTTCAGACTTTTCATCATCTTCGATACGCATAGCCGCAAAACGCTTAGCGACAGCAGAAGTAATTGATGAATCGAGACCACCAGAAAGAAGAACACCATATGGAACGTCAGTCATTAACTGGCGTTTAACTGCAGCTTCTAGTGCTTCTGTTAGCTCTTCTTTGCTTGTGCTGTTACCTTGCACCGCTGCGTACTCGTTCCAGTCACGAATGTAGTAACGTTGTGGCTCAGTGTCTGTTGAACGGTAGTAACAACCAGGTGCAAATTCACTGACTGTTTTACATACAGGAACAAGCGCTTTCATTTCTGAAGCGACGTAGTAGTTCCCGTGCTCATCATGTCCTTGGTAAAGTGGGATAATACCGATGTGGTCACGACCAACTAAGTATTCATCTTTTTCTTCATCGTACAGAACGAATGCGAAGATGCCGTTTAGCTCTTCAAGCAGATCTGCACCCATGTCTTGGTATAGGGCTAGGATTACTTCACAGTCTGAGTCTGTTTGGAAGTCGTACTTACCTTCATAGCGCGCACGAATTTCTTTGTGGTTGTAGATTTCGCCATTAACCGCAAGGATGTGTTTTTTATCAGGGCTGTATAGTGGCTGAGCACCACTGTTTAAACCAACAATTGCCAGACGCTCATGCGCTAGAATTGCTTTTTCTGAAGAATAGATCCCAGACCAGTCTGGTCCACGATGGCGTAGCTTTTTAGACATTTCTAACGCTACTGGACGTAGTGCTTCCGCATCACTCTTGATGTCTAAAATACCAAAAATCGAACACATACAACTTCCCTTTAAAAATACATTAACTTTCTAACTTCAATTTGCCATTCTGATTAAAAAAATCAACCGTGTTTGATTAAAAAAATAATAATACCGACGAATTGGTGAATGGAATTTAATTAATATTGTTTTTTGGTGGATGAATTCTAGGTTTTGTTGGTTATTTAGACAAAGTATAAAAAAGCCGCTCAAAATGAGCGGCTTAGTTTCGCAATGTTGAGATTAATTTACTCGGTTAAATTCAGGCTTTAATTGTTCACATACATGGCGGGCGAAGCCACTGCCTGCCTCACTATAGATGTTGAATGCGGCATCAACACCTCCTTCAATCAGAGCATCAAGCTGATCTGGGTACTCTGCGATTGCTGCTATTTGGCCTTTAAAATTACGACGCTGAAGTTGCTCTAACGCGATTTGATTACCTTGGTGGTGTGGCATTGCTAGTAGAACCAGTTTTACATTGGCTGTGTCTAGGATACGCTCCCAAAAATCTGGGTCGGTTGCATCGCCTGAAATAACATTTCGTCCGTGGGCTTTATGTTGATGAGCTGCATCCTCACGAACTTCGATACCCAAACTGATCTTGCCGTAACGATGTCTAAGTTCATCATAGGCACCGGTACCAATACGGCCCATACCTAGAATCAATACCTGAGCATGGCCAGGATTAATGAGCTGATCGCGAGTATTGAGTTTTTCAGCCGCATGTTCACGTAGCCATCGGCCAGACCGTTGATATAAAGCGTGTCCATGACGATTAATAGGCGCAGCTAGCACAAACGATATTGATACAGCAATCGCAAGAGCAACAAGAATGTCACCACTCATCCAGCCCATCTTAAATGCTAATCCACCGACGATGAGACCAAACTCACTGAAGTTGAATAGGCTTAACGAAGCAAGTAGTGACGTACGGACTCGGAACTTAAACGTGTTTAGCACGAGGAAGTATAGAATGCCTTTTAGAGGTAATAGCAATAGGAATAAAATTGCTAAAGCAAAACCCGATAACGTAGGACTAGCTGATAGACCGATGTTAAGGAAGAAACAGACTAGGAATAGTTCTTTTAAATTGAATAGAGACTTGGAAAGCTCGGACGCTTTTTTATGAGCGGCGAGTAGCATACCTAAAATAAGGGCACCTAAGTCTGGCTTCATGCCAACAAGTTCAAACAGACCGGCACCTGCAACTAGTGCGAAAAAAACGCCGAGTAAGACGAGCATCTCGCCATGTCCAACCCAGTCCAGCATTTTGAAAAACAGAGGTCTTAACAACGGCAGCGCAAATAAAGCGATAGCGTACCACTCGGGAATCTTTCCTGTCGAAGCGGTTAAAAATACTACGGCAAAGATATCTTGCATGACCAAGATACCAATTGCGATGGTACCGTAGGTCGCATTCATTTCCCCTTTTTCCTGTAAAGATTTCACAGCAAAAACGGTACTTGAGAAAGAAAGGGCAAAACCAAGCAAAACGATTTGATCGATCGACATTGCTGCTAAAGAGCTGACACCTAGGAATTTGAAGCAGAAAAGCGCGACACTAAAAATGGCGGTTGATAACAGGTTGTGGATGGTCGCACCGGCCCAAATCTCTTTGGAGAGCAGGGTTTTGATATCTAATTTCAGTCCGATAGTGAATAGCAGTAGGGTGACACCTAGATCGGCTAAGGTAACGATTGTATCGTCACTATGGTATCCCATTGCGTTCAAGCCAAAACCGGCCAGTAGGAATCCGACTAAAGGGGGAAGGTTGCACTTGAGCGCAATAAAGCCAGCTAAAAAAGCCGCTGAAATTAAGATGAGTTCCATAAGTGTGTTATTTCGTCCTAAAAAAAACGGGCTACATGTCGTAGCCCGTTATTCTAACTCAATTAGTTGCTTACTGGGGGAGAAGATTAATCTTCTAACAATTTTTGTAACAAAACGCCATTTAGCATTGCTCGCTTAATCATTGCAAACGCGCCCAGAGTTGGCTGTTTATCGATTTTAGAAGCGACAATTGGCAGTCCGCTATGGAAAGTTGTCAGAGACTGGTTTTCTACGTTACGACGAATCGCAGGGAAAACGATGTCTTCACACTGAGTGATATCACCAGCAATAATCACTTTTTGCGGGTTAAACAAGTTAATAGTGATCGCGATTGCTTTACCTAGCTTGTTACCGACACGTACTAAGCTTTGTTTCGCAAGTTCATCCCCTAAGTTAGCGTGTTCACAAACATCAGAGATATTAATGGTATCAAGCGTCGTTAGGCTTGATTCATAACCTTGTTTAATCAGTTTATTTACTCGTTCAACAATAGCAGGGTTTGCCGCAACCGTTTCCAAACAGCCAAAGTTTCCACACTGACATTGCTCACCAAGTGGGTCAATTTGAATGTGGCCAATCTCACCAACGTTGCGATTGAACCCAAGGAACACCTGACCATTGACGATAATACCAGCACCAGTACCGCGGTGAACACTAACTAGGATAGAGTCTTGGCAGTCTTGGCTCGCCCCAAAATAGTGTTCTGCCAGTGCCATACCACGCACGTCATTGCCAACGAAACATTGTACATGGAAAGACTTATGGATGATCTCAGATAGCGCTAGGTTGTCGATTGGAATATTTGGCATGTACTCAACCACACCCGTTTCTGGGTTTACTAGGCCAGGAAGCGTAACGCCAATGGCGATTAGCTGATTGATTGAGCTTTGATGCGTTTGAATAAACTGCTTGAGCTGTGTGAGTAAGCCTTCAATCAGTTCATCTTGAGTTGTGTAGAAAAACTCACAGTAGTCTGCAGCAAGCTCCTTTCCACCTAAATCGTAAAGGCTGAACTGAATATAGTCACGGCCAAGACGAATAGCGACTGAGTGAAACGGTTCTACTTCTGTGGTGAGTGAGATCGCACGACGACCACCAGTAGAAGCTTGCTGCGCGACCTCTTTAATTAGGCCGCGCTCTAAAAGTTGGCGGGTTATTTTTGTAACACTTGCAGGCGCAAGTTGACTGACGTCTGCAACTTGGATCCTAGAAATAGGCCCTTGTTGGTCAATGAGTCTGTAAACTGCTGCGCTATTTAGTTGTTTTACTAAATCTACGTTACCTATCTGTCCGCCATTCATTCTTAATTTTGCTCGTATTGTCCGTTAACAATTGTCGCTTGAACATTGAAGTCACGATCAAATACAGTGAGGTTTGCAACCATACCTTTCTTAACTCGGCCTAGTTGCTCTTCAACACCAATTGCTTTAGCAGGGTACAGAGTAGCCATGCGCAGTGCTTCGTCCAGAGCGATTCCGACGTGCTCAACAGTATTTTGAACTGCTTCAATCATTGTAAGTGCTGAGCCGCCTAGTGTGCCGTTTTCATCAACACACTTACCATCACGGTAATATACTTTCTTACCTACAAAAATAAAGTAATCCATGTCAGCGCCTGCAGGAGCTGTGGCATCGGTCACTAATACTAATTTTTCGCCCTTAATTTTGTGAGCGATACGAATATTTGCATAATCAACGTGGAAGCCATCAGCGATGATGCCTGCGTATACGTCTTGTGTATCGTAGATCGCGCCTACAACGCCTGGCTCACGGCCAACCATAGGTGTCATTGCGTTGAATAGGTGAGTAGCAAATGTGATACCAGCATCGAAGCCACGGCGTGCTTCTGCGTAAGTTGCATTCGTGTGACCAATAGACACGACGATACCAGCTTGTTTTAGACGCTCAATGTGAGCAGCTTCGTTGTGCTCAGGTGCTAGGGTTACTTTTGCGATTACGTCAGCGTTCTCACACATGAAATCAATCATGCTGTCATCCGAAGGGCGGATGAAATCAACGCTGTGAATACCTTTTTTCGCAACGTTAAGGTAAGGACCTTCTAAGTGTAAACCAAGAGATTGGTTTTGGTATTTAGCGTGGTAGTCACGTGCTGCTGCAACCGCTTGACGCATATCTTCGTCAGACGAAGTGATCAAAGTCGGTAGGAAGCTAGTACAGCCAGACTTTAGGTTTGCTTCATGCATGATCTGCATTGTTTCAGCTGTGATTTCATCATTCAGCATTACGCCGCCACAACCGTTTAACTGTAAGTCAATGAAACCTGGGCTAAGGTTAGCGCCGTTTAGATCTCGAGTTTCAATGCCTTCAGGTAGCTCCGAGATTGGACATACAGCATCAATAAGGTTGTTGTTAATGATAACAGCATGTTCAACGAGGACGTCGCTGCCGGTAAAGATTTTACAGTTAGTTAGCGCATACATGGTTAGCTAATCCTTATAGGTTAGATTCTTAATACTTTTTAGCCGCCTAAATGAAGTGAGCTCAACGAAAAGCAGTACTTTATTTGTAGCCTTCAATTAGGTCGCAAAATATCTTTAGCAAACGGAAAAATGAGTCGTCTAAAATCGATGTTAGCTCTGGCTGCTATTGAGTTCACTAGAGGTTTGGGAATATCCCCGAACCTTGCTTGATGCTAGATCTAGCAACACTCACGGCCTATTTCTGTTAGATAAGAGTAACTCGATTTCACTCTAATGATTGCTATTTTTTTGGATTGTAAAATAAGTTTTATGATCTCGCTAGCAAAAACCTCGGATATTGGCAGTTTCTGGTGATTAGGATCACAAATGGTGAGGTTTTAATTTGCGGAGCAAAATTAATATCATAAACTGAACAGGACTAAATTGAGCGGCTAAAAAAAGTAGCTCAACCAAAATACAAAATCCTATAGGGGGAACTTAAGGTGAATATTCTTGGATATGCGCAAAAGCTAGGTAAAGCTCTTATGCTACCTATCGCAACGCTTCCAGTTGCGGCGCTCTTACTACGTTTAGGTCAAGGTGACCTTCTTGATATCCCATTCATGGCGCAAGCTGGTGGTGCTATCTTCGGTCAACTACCTCTTCTATTCGGTCTAGGTATCGCGATTGGTCTTTCTAAAGACGGTCAAGGTGCTGCTGGCCTAGCTGGCGCGGTTGCGTACTTCGTACTAACAGCGACAGCAACAACAATCAACGCTGACGTTAACATGTCATTCTTTGGTGGTATCATCGCTGGTATCATTGCTGGTCACTCTTACAACGCTTTCCATGCTACACGTCTTCCTGAGTGGTTGGCATTCTTCTCTGGCAAACGTCTAGTACCAATCATGGCTGGTCTATTCGCGCTAGTAGCAGGTGCTGTTTCTGGTGTTGTATGGCCAACTATCCAAGGCGGTCTTGACGCACTAGCACACGCTGTTTCTACTTCAGGTGCAATTGGTCAGTTTGTTTACGGTACTCTTAACCGTGCACTTATCCCTGTAGGTCTTCACCACGTTCTTAACTCTTACTTCTGGTTCGGTATGGGTACGTGTCAAGAAGTTCTAGTTACTGGTGCTCAAGCTGCTGGTCAAGCTCTTCCTGCTCTACAACAGCTTTGTGTAGACCCAGCTCTAGCTAAGACTCTTGTTGCTGGTCAATCACACACATTCGAATTCGCTAACTCTGTAACTCCAGAAATCACTGCAACTGTTAAAGAAGTAACTGAAACAGTTAAATCTGGTGACCTACACCGTTACTTCGGCGGCGACAAGTCTGCTGGCGTATTCATGAACGGCTTCTTCCCTGTAATGATGTTCGGTCTACCTGGTGCAGCTCTAGCTATGTACCTAGCAGCTCCAGCTGAAAAACGTAGCCAAGTTGGTGGTGCACTATTCTCAGTAGGTTTCTGTTCATTCCTAACAGGTATCACAGAGCCACTAGAATTCATGTTCGTATTCCTAGCTCCAGCTCTATACGCAATGCACGCTGTATTCACTGGTCTATCTCTAGTTGTTGCTAACATGTTTGGTACGCTACACGGCTTCGGTTTCTCTGCTGGTCTAATCGACTTCATCCTGAACTGGGGTCTAGCAACTAAGCCTGTAACTCTACTACTAATCGGTCTAGGCTTCGGTGCTCTATACTTCTTCACATTCTCGTTCGCTATCCGCGCATTCAACCTGAAATCTCCAGGTCGTGAAGATGACGACGAAGAAGCTGGCGCAGCTCCTGCAGGTGAAGCGAAGAACGGCGACCTAGCGCGTCAATACCTAAAAGCTCTAGGTGGTCACGACAACCTAACTTCAATCGACGCTTGTATCACTCGTCTACGTCTTACTCTAAAAGACCGCTCTGTAGCTGACGAAGTAGTACTTAAGAAGCTTGGTGCGAAAGGTGTTGTTAAACTAGGCGAGAACAACCTTCAAGTTATCCTTGGTCCTCTAGCTGAAATCGTTGCTGGCGAAATGAAAGCAATCGGTGCTAACGAAGACCTATCTGATGTAAAACTTCCTTAGTAACGACTTGTTAATAAGTAAGTGATAAAAGCCTCCTTCGGGAGGCTTTTTTACGTTTGGAGCTTTAGGTTGGGGGAACAATGCTAGCTTCTTAACCAGACAATGAAAAAAAAAGTGTTTTCAGTCGAGATATTGTTGTGTAATCCACCATAATTGTGGATCATTAGACGTTATGTACTTGACGGTTACTGATGTCGTCAAAGTAAAGAATTATCTGAACAATACTACAACAATTGAGGTGCTATAGATGAGTGAAGCTGAGGCTCGTCCATCGAATTTCATTCGCCAAATCATCGATAAAGATTTAGCGGATGGTACACACACAAGCGTGCATACTCGTTTCCCGCCAGAGCCAAACGGTTATCTGCATATCGGTCACGCTAAGTCAATTTGCTTGAACTTTGGTATTGCTCAGGACTACCAGGGCCAGTGTAATCTACGTTTTGATGACACTAACCCAGAAAAAGAAGACGTTGAATACGTTGAGTCAATTAAGAATGATGTGAGCTGGTTGGGCTTCGAGTGGAGTGGTGATGTATGTTACTCATCAAACTACTTCGACAAGCTATACGGCTACGCAGTGGAATTAATTAACAAAGGCTTAGCGTACGTTGAAGAGCTAAGTCCTGAGCAGATCCGCGAGTACCGTGGAACACTTACCGAACCTGGTAAGCCAAGCCCGTACCGTGACCGTACGCCAGAAGAGAACCTAGCGCTATTTGAAAAGATGCGTGATGGTGGCTTTGAAGAAGGTAAAGCGTGTCTACGTGCAAAGATTGACCTAGCGTCTTCTTTCATCGTGCTGCGTGATCCAGTTCTATATCGCGTTCGTTTTGCAGAACATCACCAAACAGGTGATAAGTGGTGCATTTACCCAATGTATGACTTCACCCACTGTATCTCGGATGCACTAGAAGGCATTACGCACTCTATTTGTACGCTTGAATTCCAAGACAACCGTCGCCTATATGATTGGGTTCTAGACAACATTACTATTGATTGTCAGCCTCGTCAGTACGAGTTCAGCCGTCTGAACCTAGAATACACGGTAATGTCTAAGCGTAAGCTAAACCAACTAGTGACTGAGAAATTAGTCGACGGTTGGGATGACCCTCGTATGCCTACTATCTCAGGCCTACGTCGTCGTGGTTTTACTTCTGCGTCTATTCGTGAATTCTGTAAGCGCATCGGTGTGACTAAGCAAGACAACATGATTGAAATGGGCTCACTAGAGTCTTGTATTCGTGATGACTTGAACGAAAACGCACCTCGTGCAATGGCGGTACTTGATCCAGTTAAGATCGTTATTGAAAACTTCGAGGAAGGTAAGGTTGAGTCACTAACTGTAGCAAACCACCCGAACAAACCTGAAATGGGTGAGCGTGAAGTACCATTTACTCGTGAAGTATGGATTGAACGTGAAGACTTCCGTGAAGAAGC
This sequence comes from Vibrio sp. TBV020, assembly GCF_046056895.1. Lineage (NCBI taxonomy): Bacteria > Pseudomonadati > Pseudomonadota > Gammaproteobacteria > Vibrionales > Vibrionaceae > Vibrio > Vibrio sp. TBV020. Next base: position 1,006,457 of record NZ_JBEEAQ010000003.1, read on the forward strand.
GAACAAGAAGTACAAGCGTCTTGTTCTAGGTAAAGAAGTTCGCCTACGTGGTGCATATGTGATCAAAGCTGAGCGTATCGAGAAAGATGCTGAAGGCAACATCACGACTATCTTCTGTACTTACGATAACGAAACACTAGGCAAGAACCCTGCGGATGGTCGTAAAGTAAAAGGTGTTATCCATTGGGTTTCAGCTGATAAAGGTCTTCCTGCAGAGATTCGTTTGTACGATCGCCTATTTACAGTGCCTAATCCAGCGGCTGCGGATAACTTTGCAGAGACGATTAACCCTGATTCTCTTGTTAAGCTAAATGGCTTTGTTGAGCCAAGCCTAGCAAATGCAGAAGCAGAGGCTGGTTTCCAGTTTGAGCGTATGGGTTACTTCTGTGCTGATGCAAAAGACTCTAAAGCAGATGCACTAGTGTTTAACCGCACTGTTGGTCTTCGTGATACTTGGGCTAAAATTGAAGCTAAGTAAACGAATCCGCTAAAATGAAAAATGCCAGTCATATGACTGGCATTTTTGTATCTAAACCCTGTAGATAAAAGAAAAGCGCCCATTGAGCTTAGGCGCTTTCTTTCTAAGATTACTTCTTCGGCTTGTGAGCGTCAGGGTTATCTTTACAGCTTCCGTCACCACATTTGCCGTAAAGGTAAAGGCTGTGGTTAGTAAGCGTCACATTGTATTTTTCAGCGATTTCTTTTTGACGTTCTTCGATGATGTCATCAGAAAACTCGATTACCTCACCACAATCTAGACATACTAGATGGTCATGGTGATGCTGAGTTGATAATTCAAACACTGATTTTCCACCTTCGAAATGGTGGCGAGTCACAATACCTGCATCATCAAATTGGTTTAATACACGATAAACGGTCGCTAGACCGATTTCTTCACCTAAATCGATCAGCTTCTTATACAGTTCTTCAGCACTGATATGTTGGCAGTCCGGTTGCTGTAGTACTTCTAAAATTTTCAGTCTTGGAAGGGTAACTTTAAGACCAGCATCCTTTAGCGCTTGGTTATTGTCTGACATATACTTTCCTGTTGATGAGCTGCAGTAATTAACAGAATCCAATATTCCTATCATTATAGGGTACTACACAATAACAATAAACCACGAACTTCAAGGGGTTACTACTATTTTTTTATAAAGTAGTGCGATGTCACTGATATACGACATCCGACCAGTTACAATATGTTAACATCTAAAGGAGATAAGGACTTCGGGACTGAGGATGAATAAGTCATTAGCGAGAATATACAAACCTAACATTGTTAAATTTGCCCTCAACATTTGGCCTCCATTTTGGGGAGCAGGGATTAAAATCTTGTCGATCAGTGATGATTTTCGTGAAGTTCAAATGCGGCTGAAGTTACGTTGGTGGAATAAGAACGCGAACCGTACCCAGTATGGAGGGAGCATCTTCTCGCTGACTGACCCAGTTTACTCATTAATGTTAATGGGCATTCTGGGAGAGCAATACTACGTATGGGATAAAGAGGCGAGCATCAACTTTATTAAACCTGGGCAGAGTGACCTTTTTGCTGAGTTTGTTGTGAGTCAAGATAAGTTACAAGACATTCTTAATCAAACGGCAAACGGGGATAAGTGCTTCCCTGAATTTATCACATATGTGAAAGACAAGAATGGCACTGTGGTGTCTGAAGTGCAGCGCAAACTTTATGTACGCAAAAAGCCAAAGTATCGAGAAGAGAGTGAAGAGCAGCTGGCTTAGGCATAAAGCTGTGTTGGATAAGATACAAAAAAACCTCCCATAGGGAGGTTTTTCTATTGAGGTACTAGAAATATTAGTCTTCTAGTTCAGCTAAGCACATCTCTTCGTGGATTTGCTTACACCAGCTGTTCACGCGCTCTTCAGTTAGTTCAGGTTGACGATCTTCGTCAATACACAGACCAACAAACTGGCTGTCGTCGCCCTCAACAAGACCTTTCGATGCTTCGAATTCGTAGCCTTCTGTTGAAGTGTAACCTAGGATAGTGCCGCCTTTCGCTTCAACGATGTCACGAACCGTGCCCATCGCATCACAGAAGTATTCAGCGTAATCTTCCTGGTCACCACAACCAAAGATTGCTACTAGCTTAGTTGAGAAGTCGATTTGCTCAAGTTCAGGGAAGAAGTCATCCCAGTCACATTGCGCTTCACCATAGTACCAAGTTGGGATACCTAGAAGCAGAAGATCGAAATTATCGATATCTTCTTTGCTGCTTTTTGCAATGTCTTGAACGTGAACTAGTTGTTTACCTAGTTGCTTTTGAATCATCTTTGCAACGGCTTCAGTGTTACCTGTATCGCTACCAAAGAAGATGCCTACACTTGCCATAGATTCGTTACCTTTACTATTTTCTGCTGTGAGACCGGTTTATCAACCGATACCACCACCTTCCCAACTAAGCTGAATAATGCCTTTAGCAATAAAACCAGCACAGCCAAGGAACAGGACTAACCATACAATGCGACGACCGAAAGGGGGGACGTTACCCGCTTTTAAGACATCTTTTATTGCCATACCAATTAAGAAAAAGATAGACGCAAAAAGAAGATCGAGACCAATTGACTCGAGCATGTTCATGTAGTCGTAAAGCATGGGATCCCTTTATGCCAAATTACTTGCGCGGAACTATACCACTGTTAACCAATAAAGTTAACGGCCATAGCGTTACAGATCTCTCATTCTCTTTTAGGCGATGAACTTACGAATAGCGCGCAGCACTTCAGCGGGCTTTTCAGCATGGAGCCAATGGCCAGTATTGGCAATAACATGGGCTTTAGCATTTGAGAACTGCTTTTGTACTTCCCCTTGGTGTTCAGCCGTCAAGTAATCAGAATCACCACCCTTAATAAACAAGGTTGGGGTTGCAATAGGTGTAATAGGCTCCCAGCCTAGGATATGCCGGTAGTTGTCCCAAAGGCTATTTACATTAAAGCGCCACGCTAAGTGCTCACCATTGTTAAACAGTGACTTACTAAGAAACTGCCTAACACCTTCAAGCTCGATATGTTCAGATAAGATCTCTAGGGCTTGTTTTCGATTGGCAGGCTTTTGGGCCATAACGGCTTTTAGTCCATCGAATACGTTGTCGTGACGACTTTGCGTGTATTTAACTGGCGCCATATCGAGTACTAGCAGCTTGGCAATGTTGTCTCGGTCATTGTCAGCCAGTTTCATTGCAACTTTACCGCCCATTGAATGGCCTACAATTGTGTATTGCGCTAGTCCTAGGTGTTGAATTAGGTCAAGAACATCTTGCGCCATCGCAGCATAGTTGTGTTCATCACTATGCAGTGAAAGGCCGTGATTACGTAGGTCAATACTAACGACTTGATGATCTTTTTTTAGATCTCTCGCGAGCAAGCCTAAGTTATCTAAGTTTCCAAATAATCCATGGATCAGAACAATGGTGTGACCCTCACCTTCGACTTTATAGTTGAGCAGATGTGACATTTTATTCTATTCGTTACAGGTAAACCGTAGAGTCTCTTTAAAGATCTCGCTATAATCCCCCAGAGTTTAAACATAGAGATTGTGAAAAGCGAATGAAAACAATTGAGGTTGATGAGGATCTATACCGTTACATCGCAAGTCAAACCCAGGACATCGGTGAAAGTGCTTCGGACATTTTACGTCGTCTATTAATGACAGACGCTAAAGCTCCTGCTCCAGCAGCACAGCCGCAGGTTATGGCGCAACCAAAAGGTGTAGTGGTTAGCAAAGATGCAATTAAAGAAGAGTCTGTAGATAGTGTGAAAGAAATGCGCTCGCTGCTTATTTCTGACGAATTTGCAGGCCTTAAGAAAGCGATTGATCGTTTTATGCTGGTTCTAGCGACACTGCATCACATTAACCCGAGTGATTTCTCTGAAGCGACGCAAGTAAAAGGCCGCAAGCGCGTTTACTTTGCAGATAATGAGCAGACACTATTGGCTAACGGTAACACGACTAAGCCAAAGGCAATTCCGGGCTCGCCGTTTTGGGTTATCACCAATAACAACACTAGCCGTAAGAGGCAGATGGTTGACCAACTGATGGCAAGGATGAACTTCCCATCAGACTTAATTGAGAAGGTCACCAACTCAATTTAAAGAATTCTGATTTAAACCTCATAATGTACTGTTTACATAACGTATTATGAGGTTTTTTTATTTCTAATAATTTTAAGAAAGGATGTCAAAATGGCTATACACCCACGAGCGGGAGAAAAAGCTCAGCAGCAAGACCTACACAATATTCCAGCCCTCGTCGCAAACTACTTCCTACTTCAACCAGACCCATCGAACTCAGATCATAAAGTAGAATTCGGTACATCTGGTCACCGTGGTACAGCGGATAAATCAACGTTTAATGAACACCACATTTTAGCGATTGCTCAAGCAGTTGCAGAAGTACGCGCAGCAAAGGGTACGACGGGGCCACTGTTTGTAGGTAAAGATACGCATGCTTTGTCAGAGCCTGCTTTTTCAACTGTTGTTGAAGTTCTTATTGCTAACGGTGTACAAGTGATTGTTCAACAAGACAATGGCTATACTCCAACTCCGGGTGTTTCACACGCTATTTTGACCCACAACCTTAAGCATGATGAAAAAGCAGATGGCATTGTAATTACTCCATCGCACAATCCACCACAAGACGGCGGTATCAAATACAACCCAACACACGGTGGTCCTGCTGAAGGTGAACTAACACAAGCTATTCAAGATCGCGCTAACGTACTAATCGCTGAAGGTCTTCAAGGCGTAAAACGTATGCCACTTGACCAAGCGAAAGCATCTGACTTGTTTAAAGAACTTGATCTGGTTAAGCCATATATTGATGACCTAGTGAATGTTATTGATATGGAAGCGATCCAAAAATCTGGCCTTAAGCTTGGTGTCGATCCACTAGGCGGTAGTGGTATCGATTATTGGCGCCAAATTGGTCAAGCGTACAATCTTGATCTTACATTGGTAAGCGAAGCAATTGATCCATCGTTCCAGTTTATGTCGCTAGATAAAGATGGTGTGGTTCGTATGGACTGTTCATCTCCGTACGCAATGGCTGGGTTGCTGGCGCTAAAAGATGAGTATGATCTAGCGTTTGGTAATGACCCAGATTATGACCGCCACGGTATCGTGACGCCAAAAGGCTTGATGAACCCAAATCACTTCCTAGCGGTATGTATTGATTACCTATATCGTAACCGTGAAGGTTGGGGTGAAGATGTAGCAGTGGGTAAGACGCTAGTTTCAAGCGCACTAATCGACCGTGTGGTAGCCGATCTTGGCCGTGAGCTTTGTGAAGTACCTGTAGGCTTCAAGTGGTTCGTTGATGGTCTTTACGAGGGTAAATTCGGTTTTGGTGGTGAAGAGTCGGCAGGCGCTTCTTTCCTACGTAAAGATGGTACGCCTTGGTCAACGGATAAAGATGGCATCATTCTATGTCTACTCGCTGCTGAAATTACAGCGGTAACAGGTAAGAACCCTCAAGATTACTATGAAGAGCTGGCTGCAAAGCATGGTGCTTCTGAATACAACCGTATTCAAGCTGTGGCGAATGGCCCGCAAAAAGAGGTACTGAAGAAGCTATCAGCCGAGATGGTAACCGCTGAAACTTTAGCGGGTGATGCGATTACAGCTCGTTTAACTCATGCTCCTGGTAATGGCGCTGCAATTGGTGGTCTTAAGGTGACGACAGAGAACGGTTGGTTTGCTGCACGTCCATCTGGTACAGAAGATATTTACAAGATCTACTGTGAGAGCTTTAAAGGTGCTGAGCACTTAAAGCAAATTGAAGCGGAAGCGCAAGAGATCGTAAATCAGGTATTTGCTAACGCAGGCCTGTAATTCATACTGCTAAATCTCTTATCAAGGGCTGACATTATGTCGGCCCTTTTTTATTTGGAAGTTAGCACTGGCCTTCTCCCTAAGGGGAATAACTTGTCATTCCTTAGAGAGAAGAATGAACGAGTAAGGAATCTCATACCATTTTCTTTTCGCTTGAAGAGATCCCCAACTCGCTCATGCTTCGCTCATGCTTCGCTCTTGAGGATGTGTCTTTATTAGTTTGGCCAACTATCAGGCACTACAAACCAAAATTTGCCGCTTTTCGTTTGAGCATGTATAAACCGCCCATCGGGCTTGTCGATAGGCTGAATAAACTCTTCTAATCCTACCGCCCAGAGTGGTTTAGCAAGCTCATAAAGCGGCTCATCGATTTGTTCCCACTGACTTTGATAGCACCAATAACCGGATATTTGCGTAGGGTTCAGTGGTAAACCTAAACATTCAGTTGGAATGGTTTCTGATGAGAATGGGTTGATGTAGAGTCTCCCTTGAATCAAGAGGTGTTCAGATAACTCATTGTACTGAGGGTATTGTTGACCAAACTCGTGTGAGGAGCTCATCTTTAATTGATGAGTGAGCATTCGATGGAGTTTCTTATCAAGCTGATCGTGAGCATTAGGACCGTACCAAGTTCCTTGGTGTAGGAGGTAAAACTTGATGGCGACTTCCCAGTGTTCGAGGTTTTGAGATTCGTTGTGACGCAAGATGAGGTCTATCGCTCCAAGTGTCTGTCCAGAGGCTCTGTTAATTTGAATCTCTTCGGCTTCAAGCGAATAGTGGTCACTATTGGTAATTAGTTCGGTACACAAATGTTGGTAGATAAAACCTAATCTAGGATTCCCTTGATACTCAGACTGTTTCAATGGTGCAGGGTTTAACGTTTTTACATCGACGAACGGCGGCGTTAACTCAAAAAGAGATGGAGTTTCGTGTACCCAGTGATAGAAGCGTTGTAAAGCGTTCATCCTTAAACCTATATTTGCTTGACCATCACTATTGTAGCGAGGTGCTGGTAAGGTTGCTACGGTTCGAATACACTTTGCAAAACAAGATAAAGCGCAACGCTGACAATTAGATGGAAGCTGTCATGAATAACTTACAATTAGAAAAAATCCTCAACGAAAAGCTCTCACCACAGTTAATCAAAGACTACGCACCAAATGGTTTGCAGGTCGAAGGAAAAGAACAGATTAAAAAGGTCGTTACCGGCGTAACGGCTTCGCAGGCGTTAATTGATAAAGCAGTAGAATTCAATGCAGATGCTTTGCTTGTGCATCATGGCTACTTTTGGAAAGGTGAACCCGAGCCTATTCGAGGTATGAAAGGCAAGCGAATCCGCACCTTAATTAAAAATGACATCAATCTGTTGGGTTATCATTTGCCGTTAGATATCCACCCTGAGTTAGGAAACAACGCAGAGCTTGCTCGTCTGTTGGAGATTGAGGTTGAAGGTGGTCTAGAAGGTCACGCACAATCTGTTGCAATGTTTGGTCGACTAAAAACATCGATGACAGGTGCTGAGTTTGCGACCAAGATCAATCAAGTGCTCAAGCGCGAACCATTACATATCGCTCCTGATAACGCTGATAAGATGATCGAAACGGTTGGTTGGTGTACTGGTGGTGGCCAAGATTATATCGAGCTAGCGGCTCAAAATGGTCTAGATGCGTTCGTCTCTGGCGAAATCTCGGAGCGCACGACATATTCAGCACGTGAGCAAGATATCCATTACTTTGCTGCAGGTCATCATGCAACAGAGCGCTACGGCATTAAAGCTCTAGGGGAATGGTTAGCAAAAGAACATGGTTTGGATGTCGAGTTTATTGATATTGATAACCCGGTTTAGGTCAGAACCGGAACAGGCTACACCCTGCGAGAGAAAGATTTGTCATTCTTTAGACCGAAGAATGACAAAGTAAGGAATCTCTAAAGGTTGGCAGCTCGCGGTGAGAGATCCACAACTCACTCGTGCCTCGTTCTTGAGGATGACAACTAATAAAAAGGGCTGATGTTCACACATCAGCCCTTTATTATTGCTTGTCAGCTATTATTCACGCTCATGTAGAGGTGAGAATTCACGCTGTACTTCACCAGTGTATAGCTGGCGAGGGCGACCGATACGGTTCAGTGGATCGCTGTGCATTTCGTTCCAGTGTGCAATCCAACCGATAGTACGAGAGATTGCGAAGATAACTGTAAACATAGATACAGGAATACCGATTGCTTTCAGAATGATACCTGAGTAGAAGTCGACGTTCGGGTACAGTTTCTTAGAAACGAAGTATTCGTCTGATAGAGCGATACGTTCAAGTTCCATTGCCACATCAAGTAGCGGATCTTTGATGTTAAGCTCTTTAAGAACTTCGTGACACGTTTCACGCATAACTGTTGCGCGAGGGTCGTAGTTCTTGTAAACACGGTGACCAAAGCCCATTAGGCGGAACGGGTCTTCTTTATCCTTCGCACGTTCAACGTACTCTGGGATGTTCTCAACGCTGCCGATCTCTTCTAGCATCTTCAGACATGCTTCGTTTGCACCGCCGTGAGCTGGACCCCATAGAGAGGCGATACCTGCTGCGATACATGCAAATGGGTTAGCACCCGAAGAACCAGATAGACGTACAGTCGATGTTGAAGCGTTCTGCTCGTGGTCTGCGTGTAGTGTAAAGATCTTATCCATAGCGCGAGCAACAACAGGGTTAACTTCGTACTCTTCGCAAGGATTAGCGAACATCATGTGCAGGTAGTTTTCAGCGTAGCTTAGGTCATTACGTGGGTAAATGAATGGCTGGCCGATTGAATACTTGTAACACATTGCCGCAAGTGTTGGCATTTTCGACAGTAGTCGGTATGCCGCGATTTCGCGGTGTTCGTCGTTGTTGATATCTAATGAATCGTGGTAGAACGCAGCAAGTGCACCAACCACACCACACATAACAGCCATTGGGTGAGCGTCACGACGGAAGCCGTGGAAGAAGCTCGCGATTTGCTCATGGACCATAGTGTGACGAGTGACAGTTGTTTTGAATTGCTCGTATTGTTCACGTGTTGGGGCTTCACCATAAAGAAGGATGTAACATACTTCTAAATAATCAGCGTTGTTAGCTAACTGATCAATTGGGTAACCGCGGTGCAAAAGAATCCCTTTGCCGCCGTCGATGTAGGTGATTTGAGATTCACAAGATGCAGTGGCAAGAAAACCTGGGTCAAAAGTGAAAAATCCATTTGCTCCCAGTTTACGAACATCAATCACGGGTGTGCCAAGAGCACCTTCCATAATTGGCAGCTCGATAGGCGCTTGACCTTCAACATGAAGGGTAGCTTTCTTATCTGCCATAACAATCTCCTTTGTTTATTATTTTATCCGTCCAGGATGTTTGTGTGACATTTTTGTACGTGTGTTCGTTATCAAAGTCAATTTTTCTCCTCTGATGTGTGCACTTGTTATTATTTTTTAAATGTAAAACGTTAAAAATCTGGGCTGTGTAGCAAAAATTGTTACATCAATTGTATTAGAATGTTGCCAGCCGTATAGTGGCGCAGTCAATTTTGGTGGAAACCTTATAAATTCAAGGCTTGAAACAATTGTGAGGTGAAGTTTTAATCCTTGTTGTTAACAATTTTTTTACAAAATACCCGGTCGTTTGGTGGGTTTGTTTGTTAAATAAATGTTAACTTTTGCAGGTTTGCAACCAAAATTCGTTCATAACTATAAATGCTCAATGGAGCTGAGTGAGCAAGCCCGTGAAAGAAAGAAAGTCAAGACCTGTTAATTTAGATTTACAGACCATTCGCTTTCCGATCACAGCAATCGCATCTATCTTACACCGTGTTTCTGGTGTAATTACGTTTGTCGCGATCGGAATCCTACTTTGGTTACTATCCATTTCCTTATCATCTCCTGTTGGTTACGCACAAGCAGTCGACATCGTCGATGGCTTCTTTGTGAAGTTTATCTTGTGGGGAATTCTAACGGCGTTGGCCTACCACATTGCTGGTGGTATCCGTCACCTTCTGATGGATTTAGGTCACTTTGAAGAGCTGGAATCTGGCGCGATGAGCGCTAAGGTTGCATTCGCAGCGACAGCCGTACTGTCACTACTAGCGGGGATCATGGTGTGGTAAAACATATTTCATCTTTTGGTCGTAATGGTGTACACGATTTCCTATTGATTCGTGCTACTGCGATCATCATGACACTTTACACAATCTATCTGGTTAGCTTCTGTGCTTTCACGGATATTTCTTACGTATCTTGGACTCAGTTCTTTGGTGGCACGTTCACTAAAGTGTTCACGATGCTAGCGTTAGTTTCTGTCCTAATCCACGCTTGGATTGGCTTGTGGCAGGTTCTTACTGACTACATTAAATGCGCTAAGCTTCGTGGCGGCCTACAGTTAGCGGTTATTGCTGTACTGTTTGGTTACTTCTTCTCTGGTCTATTTATTCTGTGGGGTGCGTAAGTGTCTATTCCAGTTCGCGAATTTGATGCCGTAGTAATCGGCGCTGGTGGTGCAGGCATGCGTGCTGCGCTACAAATCTCTGAGCAAGGCCTTTCATGTGCATTGCTTTCTAAAGTATTTCCAACACGTTCACACACGGTTTCAGCTCAAGGTGGTATTACGGTTGCGTTAGGTAACGCACACGAAGACCATTGGGAGCAACACATGTACGATACGGTAAAAGGTTCTGACTACATCGGCGACCAAGATGCTATCGAGTACATGTGTAAGAATGGCCCTGAGTCAGTAATTGAACTTGAGAAGATGGGTCTACCTTTCTCTCGTTTCGACAACGGTACTATTTACCAGCGTCCTTTCGGCGGTCAGTCAAAGAACTTTGGTGGTGAGCAGGCGGCTCGTACAGCAGCGGCGGCTGACCGTACAGGTCACGCGCTTCTACACACGCTTTATCAACAAAACATCAAGCACAAAACGACTGTATTCTCTGAGTGGTATGCACTAGATATCGTTAAGAATGAAGATGGTGTAGTGCTTGGCTGTACTGCATTGTGCATGGAAACGGGTGAAGTTTGTTACTTCAAGTCTAAAGCAACCATCCTAGCTACTGGTGGTGCTGGTCGTATTTACGCATCGACAACGAATGCGCACATTAACACTGGTGATGGTGTTGGTATGGCTCTACGTGCTGGCGTACCAATGCAGGACATGGAAATGTGGCAGTTCCACCCAACGGGTATCGCTGGTGCAGGTGTTCTTGTAACAGAAGGCTGTCGTGGTGAAGGTGGTTACCTTCTTAACAAAGATGGTGAACGCTTCATGGAACGCTACGCTCCAAACGCAAAAGACCTTGCTGGTCGTGACGTTGTTGCTCGTTCAATGATGATCGAAATCCGTGAAGGCCGTGGCTGTGATGGTCCATGGGGTCCACATATTAAACTGAAATTGGATCACCTAGGCAAGGAGACGCTTGAGTCACGCCTACCGGGTGTTTGTGAACTGTCTCGTACATTCGCTCACGTTGACCCAGTGAAAGAGCCAATCCCTGTAATCCCTACATGTCACTACATGATGGGTGGTGTACCAACTCAGGTTTCTGGCCAGGCTATTAAGCAAGACGAAAATGGCGCTGACGTTGAAGTTCAAGGCCTATTCGCTTGTGGTGAAATTGCATCTGTATCGGTTCATGGTGCTAACCGTCTTGGTGGTAACTCGCTACTAGACTTGGTGGTATTTGGTCGTGCAACAGGTCTGCATCTAGGTGAAACTCTAGCTAAGCAAGCTGATGCGAAACCAGCAACAGAAGCTGACATTGAGCGTTCTCTAGAGCGTTACAACCGCTGGGAAAACAGCACTGAGGGTGAAGACCCTGCTCAAATCCGTAAAGACCTACAACAATGTATGCAAAACAACTTCTCGGTATTCCGTGAAGGTGATGCAATGGCTAAAGGTCTTGAAGAGCTTAAAGTTATCCGTGAGCGTCTGAAGAACGCACACCTTGCTGATAAGTCAACAGAGTTCAACACTCAGCGTATTGAGTGTCTAGAACTAGAAAACTTGATGGAAACAGCTTACGCAACGGCTGTAGCGGCAAACTACCGTACAGAAAGCCGTGGAGCACACGCTCGCTTTGACTTCCCTGACCGTGATGATGCGCAGTGGCTATGTCACTCAATCTACAACCCTGAAACGGAATCAATGGCTAAGCGTGATGTAAACATGGAACCGATTCACCGTGAAGCGTTCCCACCGAAAGCACGTACGTACTAAGGAAAGGAGGATAGAACTATGAAACTGAATTTCTCTTTGTACCGTTACAATCCGGATGTTGATCAAAAGCCGTACATGAAAGACTACACGCTTGAAGTGGAAGAAGGCTCAGACATGATGCTTCTAGATGCATTGATTTTGCTTAAAGAGCAAGATCCAACCATCTCGTTCCGCCGCTCTTGCCGTGAAGGTGTATGTGGTTCAGACGGTCTGAACATGAATGGTAAAAATGGCCTAGCGTGTATTACGCCACTATCTGCTCTCAAAGCAGACAAGATTGTGATTCGCCCATTACCAGGTTTGCCAGTTGTTCGAGATCTTATCGTTGACATGACACAGTTCTACGATAACTATGCGAAAGTTAAGCCTTTCTTGATTGATGACGGTGCTCTACCGCCATCACGTGAAAACCTGCAAACTCCAGATGAGCGTGCTCATTTAGATGGCCTGTACGAATGTATCATGTGTGCATGTTGTACGACGTCATGCCCATCTTTCTGGTGGAATCCTGATAAATTTATCGGACCAGCAGGTCTATTGGCAGCTTACCGCTGGTTAATTGATAGCCGCGATACAGCAACAGATGAACGTCTATCAAATCTTGATGATGCATTTAGCGTTTTCCGTTGCCATGGCATCATGAATTGTGTAAGTGTTTGTCCTAAGGGACTAAATCCGACGAAAGCTATTGGTCATATTAAGACCATGCTTGTAAATCGTTCGGTTTAATTTAACAAAAAAATTGCCGACCTAAGTTCGGTCGGCTCTTAATAGCTCGGCGTAAGACCGAAGCAAACGTGAAAACTACTGGTTAAGGGAAAATATGCACAACGGCGTGATGAAGGCATGGCTCGAGTCTTCACACTTGGCTGGCGCCAATGCAACGTATGTAGAGGACCTCTACGAACTGTATCTAAGTGATCCCGATCTGGTAAGTGAGGAGTGGAAACGTGTATTTGATGGTTTACCTAAGCCATCAGAAGAGGTGGTAGAACAACCTCATTCACGTGTCCGTGACTACTTCCGACGACTCGCTCAAGAAACAAAGCATTACAGTGTCCAGGTTAGTGATCCAGATGTCGACGCTAAACAAGTTAAAGTACTCCAACTAATCAATGCTTACCGATTCCGTGGACACGAAGCGGCACAGCTTGACCCTCTTGGTTTATGGCAACGTCCACCTGTGGCGGAGCTAGAACCTGCATTCCACAATCTTACCGAAGATGACCTAGAAGAGACCTTCAACGTTGGTTCTTTTGCCATTGGCCAAGAAACAATGCAGTTGAAAGATATCTACTCAGCTCTAAAGAAAACTTACTGTGGTTCTATCGGTGCAGAATACATGCACATGACAGACACAGAGCAGAAACGTTGGATCCAGCAACGTTTAGAGTCTGTCGTTGGTCAACCTTCTTTCTCTAATGATGAAAAGCACATGTTCTTAGACGAGCTGACAGCAGCTGAAGGTCTAGAGCGTTACCTAGGTGCAAAATTCCCAGGTGCTAAGCGATTCTCACTAGAAGGTGGTGATGCACTGATCCCAATGACGAAAGAATTGATTCGTCATGCGGGTGCGAGTGGCATGCGTGAAGTGGTTATCGGTATGGCTCACCGTGGTCGACTAAACATGTTGGTAAACGTGTTAGGTAAGAAGCCACAAGACCTATTCGATGAGTTTGCGGGTAAGCATGATGAAACGTGGGGCACTGGTGATGTTAAATACCACCAAGGTTTCTCTGCGGATTTTGCAACGCCAGGTGGCGATGTTCACCTAGCATTGGCGTTTAACCCATCTCACCTAGAGATCGTAAACCCAGTAGTTATTGGTTCGGTTCGTGCTCGTCAAGATCGTTTAGGCGATAAGACAGGTAGTACAGTACTTCCTATTACTATTCACGGTGACTCTGCGATTGCAGGTCAGGGTGTTGTGGCAGAGACATTTAATATGTCTCAAGCGCGTGGTTTCCAAGTGGGCGGTACCGTTCGTATCGTTGTGAATAACCAAGTAGGTTTCACAACATCTAACCCGAATGATACACGTTCGACTATGTACTGTACTGATATCGCTAAGATGGTACAGGCTCCAATTTTCCACGTGAATGCGGACGACCCTGAAGCTGTTGCATTTGTTACGCGCATTGCACTTGATTACCGTAATGAATTCAAACGCGATGTTGTGATTGACTTGGTTTGTTACCGTCGTCATGGTCACAACGAAGCGGACGAGCCAAACGCGACTCAGCCTCTGATGTATCAAAAAATCAAGAAGCACCCAACGCCACGTAAGCTATATGCAGACGTGCTGATGGAGAAAGAAGTTCTTGGTATCGATACAGCAACTCAACTAGTCAATGAGTATCGTGATGCATTGGATCACGGTGAAGTTGTAGTTAAAGAATGGCGCCCGATGGCTCTGCACTCTGTAGACTGGTCACCATACCTTGGCCATGACTGGGATGTAGAGTGGGATAATAAGTTTGACGCTAACCGCCTTGTCGAGCTTGGTAATCGCCTAACGGACTACCCAGATAGCCATAAACTTCAAAGCCGTGTAAACAAGCTTTACAACGATCGTAAAGCGATGATCAGTGGCGAGAAAGCTATTGATTGGGGTATGGCTGAGACTCTAGCGTACGCAACTCTTGTTGACGACGGAAAACGCATTCGTATTTCTGGTCAGGATTCTGGTCGTGGTACGTTCTTCCACCGTCACTCTGTTCTGCACAATCAAAATGACGCGAGCACATTCGTTCCTCTAGCGAATATTCACGACAAACAGGGTCCTTTCCAAGTATTCGACTCAGTATTGTCTGAAGAAGCGGTACTGGCGTTTGAATATGGTTACGCAACTGCAGAGCCAAGCGGCCTGACCCTTTGGGAAGCGCAGTTTGGTGACTTTGCAAACGGTGCACAGGTTGTTATTGACCAGTTTATCTCATCAGGTGAGCAGAAGTGGGCACGTCTATGTGGTCTAACGATGCTTCTACCTCATGGCTATGAAGGTCAGGGCCCTGAGCACTCATCTGCACGTCTAGAACGTTACCTACAATTATGTGCTGAACAAAATATGCAGGTTGTTGTTCCATCAACACCAGCTCAGGTTTACCACATGATTCGTCGTCAAGTTGTTCGACCAATGCGTCGTCCACTGATCGTGATGTCTCCGAAGTCTCTACTTCGTCATCCACTATGTACGTCGACAATGGAAGAGCTTGCGGATGGTACTTTCCAACCAGCAATTCCTGAAATTGACAGCTTAGATGCAGCGAAAGTGAAACGCGTAGTGTTCTGTTCAGGTAAGGTTTATTTCGACCTACTAGAACAGCGCCGTAACAATGAGCAAGACGATGTAGCGATTGTTCGTATCGAACAGCTTTACCCATTCCCTCTGGATGAAGTAAAAGCAGCGATTGAGCAATACACAAACGTAGAAGATTTCGTTTGGTGTCAAGAAGAGCCTCAAAACCAAGGTGCTTGGTACTGTAGCCAACACAACTTCCGTGCTGCGATCCCAGCAGGTGCTGATCTTAAATATGCTGGTCGTCCAGCGTCAGCGTCTCCAGCTGTTGGTTATATGTCAGTACACTTGAAACAACAAAAAGCGCTGGTTGAAGATGCGCTGAACGTGAATACAAAAACTTCGGATTAAGAACTAGAAGTTAAAGGAAGAAACAGATATGACAATTGAAATTCTGGTTCCAGATTTACCTGAATCTGTTGCAGACGCTACAGTAGCAACTTGGCACAAACAACCTGGTGACGCAGTAGAGCGTGACGAAGTACTGGTTGATATCGAAACTGATAAAGTTGTTCTAGAAGTACCAGCTCCAGAAGCCGGTGTTCTAGAAGCTATCATTGAAGAAGAAGGTGCAACGGTACTTTCTAAACAGCTAATCGCTAAGCTCAAGCCAGGCGCAGTAGCGGGTGAACCAACAACGGATACAACTGAGTCGACAGAAGCATCGCCAGATAAGCGTCACAAAGCCGCGCTGACTGAAGAAAGCAACGATGCATTAAGCCCAGCTGTTCGTCGCCTACTTGCTGAGCATGGTCTAGAAGCTAGCCAAGTTAAAGGTACAGGTGTTGGCGGTCGTATCACTCGTGAAGATATTGATGCGCACATCGCAAACGCGAAAGCAGCACCTAAAGCGGAAGCTCCAGTAGCAGAAGCGCCAGCAGCAGCTCGTAGCCAGAAGCGTGTTCCTATGACTCGTCTGCGTAAGACAGTAGCGAACCGTCTTCTAGAAGCGAAGAACAACACAGCAATGCTGACAACGTTTAACGAAGTGAACATGAAGCCAATCATGGATCTTCGTAAGCAGTACAAAGACCAGTTCGAAGAGCGTCATGGTATTCGTCTAGGCTTCATGTCTTTCTATGTGAAAGCAGTAACAGAAGCGCTAAAACGTTACCCTGAAGTAAACGCATCTATCGATGGCGATGATATTGTTTACCACAACTACTTCGACATCAGCATGGCGGTATCGACGCCACGTGGTCTAGTAACACCGGTTCTGAAAGACTGTGACACGCTAGGTTTCGCTGATGTAGAGAAGGGCATTAAAGAGTTAGCAATCAAAGGTCGTGATGGCAAGCTAACTGTTGATGAACTTATGGGTGGTAACTTCACTATCACTAACGGTGGTGTATTTGGTTCACTAATGTCAACGCCAATCATCAACCCACCTCAGTCGGCAATTCTTGGTATGCACAAGATCCAAGAGCGTCCGATGGCAGTGGATGGTAAGGTTGAAATCCTACCTATGATGTATCTAGCTCTATCTTACGATCACCGTCTAATCGATGGCCGTGAGTCTGTGGGTTTCCTAGTAACAATTAAAGAGCTACTAGAAGATCCAGCACGTCTGCTATTAGACGTTTAATATCGCTAAAACGTCTAGTTACCTTGGGTAGCTAGACGTTCGATAGTTTCAAAGGCTAGACTAGCTCAACTGTCTGGCCTTCACTTGAGTCATTCTTTGTTGTTGAAATATAGAGTGATTTATTTGAGAAGACCCTACAGACGTACGCAACATAGCGACGTTATGGAAATAATAATCCCTTAAGGGAAAATAAACGGAATATCAAAATGAATTTGCATGAATACCAAGCCAAACAGCTGTTTGCAGAATTCGGTTTGCCTGTACCGGAAGGCTACGCGTGTGACACGCCACAAGAAGCTTTCGAAGCTGCAGGTCGCATCTCTACTGAGAAGAAAGTTGTTAAATGTCAGGTTCACGCAGGTGGACGTGGTAAAGCCGGTGGTGTCGAACTACATGACACTAAAGATGGCGTAAAAGAGTTCGCACAAAAGTGGCTAGGTAAAAACCTAGTAACTTATCAAACAGACGCAAATGGTCAGCCTGTAACAAAAATCCTAGTTGAAGAAGCATCAAACATTGCTAACGAACTATACCTAGGTGCTGTTGTTGACCGTGCTACGCGTAAAGTCGTATTCATGGCTTCTACTGAAGGTGGTGTAGAAATCGAGAAAGTTGCAGAAGAAACGCCAGAGTTGATTCACAAAGCAGCTATCGATCCACTAGTAGGTCCTCAAGCTTACCAAGGCCGTGAACTTGCGTTCAAACTGGGTCTTGAAGGCGACCAAATCAAACAATTTGTTAAGATCTTCATGGGTCTTGGCAACATGTTCTCTCAGTACGACCTAGCTCTACTAGAGATCAACCCTCTTGTAATCACTGGTGAAGGCAACCTTCTATGTCTTGACGGCAAGATCAACATCGACTCAAACGCGATGTACCGTCAGCCTAAACTACGTGAAATGCACGATCCATCTCAAGAAGATGAGCGTGAAGCACACGCTGCTCAGTGGGAACTAAACTACGTAGCACTAGACGGTAATGTTGGCTGTATGGTTAACGGTGCTGGTCTAGCAATGGGTACGATGGATATCGTAAACCTACACGGTGGTAAGCCAGCTAACTTCCTTGACGTAGGTGGCGGCGCA
This sequence comes from Vibrio sp. TBV020, assembly GCF_046056895.1. Lineage (NCBI taxonomy): Bacteria > Pseudomonadati > Pseudomonadota > Gammaproteobacteria > Vibrionales > Vibrionaceae > Vibrio > Vibrio sp. TBV020. The sequence continues at coordinate 1,024,499 of NZ_JBEEAQ010000003.1, forward strand.
ACGAAAGAACGTGTAGCAGAAGCATTCAAGATCATCCTATCTGATGACAATGTAAAAGCAGTACTAGTAAACATTTTCGGTGGTATCGTACGTTGTGACATGATCGCTGAAGGTATTATCGGTGCGGTTAAAGAGGTAGGTGTAAGCGTACCAGTAGTTGTTCGTCTGGAAGGTACTAACGCTGACCTAGGTCGCGAAGTTCTTGCTAATTCTGATGTTGATATCATTGCTGCTGAGTCGCTAACTGACGCAGCTCAGAAAGTTGTTGCTGCTGCGGAGGGCAAATAATGTCTGTACTAATTAATAAAGACACGAAAGTAATCTGTCAGGGTTTCACTGGTGGTCAAGGTACTTTCCACTCTGAGCAAGCGATCGCGTACGGTACGCAAATGGTTGGCGGTGTTTCTCCAGGTAAAGGTGGTCAAACTCACCTAGGTCTACCTGTATTTAACACTGTACGTGAAGCTGTAGAAGCAACTGGCGCAACTGCGACCGTTATCTACGTTCCTGCACCTTTCTGTAAAGATGCAATTCTAGAAGCGATCGACGCAGGTATCGAGCTAATCGTAACGATCACTGAAGGTATCCCAACAACAGATATGATCGATGTTAAAGTGAAGCTTGAAGAAACTGGCGTTCGCATGATCGGTCCTAACTGTCCAGGTCTAATCACTCCAGACGAGTGTAAGATTGGTATCATGCCTGGTCACATCCACAAGAAGGGTAAAGTGGGTATCGTTTCACGCTCTGGTACGTTGACGTACGAAGCGGTTAAGCAAACGACAGACGAAGGCTTTGGTCAGTCTACGTGTGTTGGTATCGGTGGTGACCCAATCCCAGGTTCAAACTTCATTGATATCCTAAAACTGTTCCAAGAAGACCCAGAAACTGAAGCAATCGTAATGATTGGTGAGATCGGTGGTACTGCAGAAGAAGAAGCGGCAGCGTTCATCAAAGAGAACGTAACTAAACCAGTTGTTTCTTACATTGCGGGTGTTACTGCTCCTCCTGGTAAGCGTATGGGTCACGCAGGTGCGATCATCTCTGGTGGTAAAGGTACTGCGGAAGACAAATTTGCTGCACTAGAAGCTGCAGGCGTTAAGACTGTGAAGTCTCTTGCAGACATCGGTAAAGGTCTTCGTGAGATCACTGGTTGGTAATCTAACCTGATTCAAATAAATAAAGGCTTGGCGTAATGCCAAGCCTTTTTATTTTTGTGCGCTATAAGTGTTTGCCATTCCTTAGAACGACGAAGGAGAGAGTAAAGAATCTCTACTTATTTCCGACTTGGTTGGAGGGACTTTTCCCAATCCCAATCCGGTCGTACCTCCCTCTTATGAATGACGGATAGAACGTGCGGGAGCTTAAAGTCCAAATTTGCTCTCTAAGGCTGCTATACGCTTATTCAACTGCGCAACCTCTTGCTCCAATTGCTTTATACGATCCTGATCGTTTGATTCAGTTTTCGCCGCTACTTCAACTTTAGGTACACGATTCGAGTTCTTCCAACTTTTTAGTGTGGTAATAAGAGCAGGCATTGGGATAGGTGTGCTCAAACGCGCTTTTACCAATGCAACTGTGGGCTGCTTACCCTCAGCGTGTAACTGTTCAAGGACATCTTTTAGCTCTTGGCTAACATCTTGAGTAAGCATAAAACCTCCATTTCGCTTATACAAATCATCATACTCAGCCCGCACCCAATTAGCGAATAGAAAATTATGAATTGCTCTGTGCGAGATCTCTCACACCTGCTGTGAGATAAATAGCGTTTGTATCTCAAGATAATCACTTAACCTTATTCTAAATATATGATTATTTTGACTATTATTGTTTGTTTCAAACTTGTTACGCCATTTTTATTTGCCGAAGACATTGTCTCAATCTGCAATTCGCGTAAATTAGAACCTGTCGGAAGGATACTGACACGGAACAGGAAAGACCAAGGATTGGGAATCTTCAGGATGAAGATTGGTTAACTAGGATAGTTAATCAAGCATGGAGCGAAAGGACATTGTAAGGAAACAAGCACTAACAGGATGTTAGTGACAAGGACGACAATGGACACCTCTAGGAAGAGGCTAGGAATCGTATCAGGAAGATACACAGGACACCACTTACGGATAGAGTGATGTGTGCTAACGAGGATATGTTAGCTATCAGGATGATTAGGACACCGCTAGGAAGGCGATAGTAGGATTTTACTGAAGGATTCAGTAACTATTAAGGAAGATGCATGGAGCACCTTTTGTAGCCGGATTGCTGCGAGTAAGACTTATAACCCCGATACTAACGTGTCGGGGTTTTTCTTAGATCCCACCTTTACTAATAACTCTAATAACAATGTACTAAAAACAACCTAGATCAATAAAGGTTGAGATCAGTTGGTATAAATTTTCGGCTTTGTTTTATAAGACAAGAACTGCTGCTTACAAGGATGTGTCATGACTATTGTGACTCGCCGATCGTTATTAGTACCTTATAACGAATCATTACAATCTGAGTTTCTTATGCTCAACTGCTGTGCGATTAACCGCGCACAAATGAATGGTGCACATACAGTGTCATCAGCAAAGAAACTATTTGAACAGGTACTGACAGACCGTAATATCTATGCCATGGCGGTACTAGATAGCGCTACACGTGAATATGTCGGGCATGTATTTTTGTCTGACCTAGATAGTGAACCTGAATTGGGCTTTATCTTTGATAAGAACTATTGGGGAAGAGGGATTGCGAGTGAAGCATTACAAGCATTTTTCCCTAAGGCGCTACGGGATTTAAACATCAGCAAAGTTATCGCAACTGCAAACGTTGGGCATGAGCCTTCAATTCGGATCTTAACCAAGCTTGGCTTTGTTTTAAACGCACATAAAGAAGATACGTTCGGCCCTTATGGGGAGTATCTATTTACATCCGATGTGGCGGCAGAGCCACCTTTGCTAGTCGAAAGCCTTGCATAATAATTTCCCCTTGGTAGCAATCATCCCCAAGGGATGAGAATTCAAACTGATACACAGAATGCCAACGCCAGACACCGTCTGGCGTTTTGAGTTTGTGGCTTTTAAGGGCAACGCTCACTAATTGAAGATCAAGCTCTTTGCATTTACGCGCAGCGATACCTTTGGCGATCTCAGCTTGACGTCTTTGTTGCCAAAAAATAAGACATACAATCGCAAGGGCTAGAATAGCAAAGAGGTCTTGAATCATAATTACGCCTTAGTCGCTTGTTGCAGTCGAATAAGTGCTTGAGCAAGCTCTTGTGATGGACTTGAGTGTAATAGTGGCAATAGCACCATTCTCAATTCAGGTAGCATAACAAGATCGGCAAACAGCTGATTAAACAGAGTTTGGTTACCTGTTTGTGCTAAACGTAGTAGGAATTGTTCAGCAATGGTGACGTTACTTAACCAATGCCAGCTGCGCCCAGCAATACCGATAAGTACTTCTTGATGGCTTAAGCGTGGGCTCGCCAAAATTGCATCAACAATAGGCTGAGCGATCGATACAGGGGCACCCGCGAGAGCTCGAGTGAGTGCTGAAAGTAGGAACAGGTCAGGTTGTTCACTCTCAATCTGCTGCTTGGCCATTTCGGCGATTCGCTCTGCCAACTTATCTGAAAGTTCGGTGTGCTCTAGTGCTCCCAGAAGCGCATAAAGAGGTTCATTCGGAAGCTGCTTCAGAGCCTTACGCACGTTGACGCCGTTTTGTTCTTGGCCAAGACGAGCACAAATGTCGGTGACGCCTTGCAAGCCAACAGTGTGCCACTTATCCCACTCTAAACCACCTGAAAAATAGTGCTGAGCATGTTCGTAGTACTGACTACAAGGCATATCTAAAGAAGCTCGAATCTGGCTGTGGAACACCGCCATCTTATCTTCGGCTGGTTTGAAGGTATAAGGATTGTTAGACAGTTTCTCTTGTTGTTCCTCGGTCATCTCTTGATTGATGCGAGTGCCCATAGCCTCAATGACATACTTCAGAAAGTTACCGATATCAGATTGTTTAAGTAGACCACGTTCATCCAACTCAAACTTTAGAAACCAAATCCATGGCTGCTGCTCTTGGTTCCAATACGCGATCGCAATATGAGCTTTGCGCTGCATTGGATAAGGATAAGGTAATTGACCTTTTTCCGTATCTGCGAAAGTTTTTGCATCAATAGTTTTAATTCGACGTCCAAGATCAAAGACTTGGTACTGGCAATCGCTATCTGTAAGCAGTTGGGTAAGGGTATGAATGGTTTCCATTAGAGAATTGTCCTAACTTTCTTTCCTCTATAAATGGTACTCTTAGGGCAATTTTCAAGGTCCAATATAAAGATTAATGACGAAAGAAATACAATTAGTCACGCTCCTCGATGCTTTAGAGGGCGAACTGCGTAATCTAGGCCAGTGGCAAGAGACGTCTCCGAATGATCAAGCGCTAACTAGCCAAGAGCCTTTTGCTATTGATACCTTGGCTCCACAAGAGTGGCTTCAATGGATTTTCATTGCTCGTATGCGCGGATTACTTACCACTAATCAGCCGATCCCCGTCGGGTTTTCGATGGCACCATATTTTGAAGAAAACTGGAAAGAGCAGCCATCAATGACGACTCTAGTTAATCTCATTCAACAAGTAGATAAGGTATGCAGTGATGCTTGAGATTGTTTATCAAGATGAATATTTTGTTGCTGTTAACAAGCCTGCTGGTATGTTGGTACACCGTAGTTGGTTGGATAAACACGAAACGCAATTTGTGATGCAAACCTTACGTGACCAAATTGGTCAGCACGTGTTTCCATTACATCGCCTTGATCGCCCAACATCGGGAGTGCTTATTTTTGCCCTGTCTAGTGAAGTGGCTTCGCAAGTGATGCCTATGTTTGCAAATCATGAGATGGAAAAAACATATCATGCGATTGTCCGTGGTTGGATTGAGGAGTCTGGTCGTCTAGATTACGCCTTGAAGGTTGAGCTAGATAAAATCGCAGATAAACACGCAAGCCAAGAGAAAGAAGCGCAAGAAGCGATCACTGATTATTTACCACTGGCAAAAGTGGAAGTGCCTCATTCAACTGGTAAGTTTCCAACGACTCGTTACTGTTTGATGGAGATGAAACCACTTACAGGACGTAAACACCAGTTAAGGCGTCATATGGCTCACCTAAGGCATCCTATTGTTGGTGACACGACTCATGGCGATGGTAAGCATAATAAGTTGTATAGAGAGGTCTACGACTCTCACAGACTGCTTTTGCATGCATCAAGCTTAGAGTTTGTTCATCCGTTTACCCATGAGAAGCTGGTGATAAAAGCGGGCGTTGATGAAACATGGCACAAGTTGTGTGCTGAGTTTGATTGGCAAATACCGAGTTAAATTGACTAAAAATGAAAAAGCCCTCCGAAGAGGGCTTTTTAACAAACAGAAGAATCGGTCACTATTTCGCTAAGTAGCCACGAATCGATTGTTCAATTCCTTGCGAATCTAAACCAAGCTCTTGATGAAGCTCATCTTGAGTACCTTGTGCGATGAACTTATCTGGCAAACCAAGGTTTAGCACTGGTTTCAGAATTTTTTCTTTCATCATGAACTCAATCACTCCAGCGCCAGCACCACCGGCAATAGCGTTCTCTTCGAGAGTGACAATCACGTCATGGTCTTCAACAAGTTGTTTGATCAGCTCTTCATCTAAAGGCTTCACGAAGCGCATGTCAGCGACAGTTGCATTTAATGATTCAGCGGCTTCTAGAGCGTTACCCAAGAAAGTACCAAAGCTCAATATAGCTACTTTCTCGCCATTTCGAACCACACGTCCTTTGCCGATTTCAAGAGCTGTAAACTCTTTTTCAATCTCAGTCCCCATGCCAGTGCCACGCGGATAGCGAACCGCAGATGGACCTGTATGTTTATGGCCGGTGTAGAGCATTTGACGGCATTCGTTTTCATCACTTGGTGCCATGATCACCATGTTTGGAATGCAGCGCATGAAGCTAAGATCGAACGCACCTTGGTGAGTTTGACCATCTGCACCAACTAATCCCGCACGGTCAATGGCGAACATTACAGGTAAGTCCATGATGGCAACATCGTGAATCAATTGATCGTAGCCACGCTGTAAGAACGTTGAGTAAATAGCAACAATCGGGTTGTCACCCGCAATAGCCATACCCGTCGCTAGCGTCACGGCGTGCTGCTCTGCAATCGCAACATCAAAGTATTGTTCTGGGTATTCTTTAGAGAAACGAACCATACCAGAGCCTTCACGCATGGCTGGTGTAATCGCCATTAGCTTAGGATCTTGCGCTGCCATATCGCATAGGAAGTCACCAAAGATTTTCGAGAAGCTTGGCTTTCCACCACTGCTCTTAGGTAGAGATGTATGGCTAGGATCGAATTTAGGTACACCGTGGTAGCCGATTGGATCTTTCTCTGCAGGTTCGTAACCTTTGCCTTTCTTAGTCATGATATGCAGGAACTGTGGGCCTTTTAGTTCACGCATATTCTTAAGAGTTTTAATCAGTTCGTTAACATCATGACCATCGATTGGGCCAATGTAGTTAAAGCCAAGCTCTTCGAAAAGAGTCCCTGGAATGACCATGCCTTTGAGATGTTCTTCAGTACGACGAACCAGCTCTTTGATTGGTGGAACACCGGATAGAACCTTTTTGCCGCCTTCACGAATCGATGTGTAAAGGTTACCTGAAAGAACTTGAGCTAGGTGGTTGTTCAGTGCACCAACGTTCTCCGAAATCGACATTTCGTTGTCGTTAAGAATAACCAGCATGTCTGGGTGAACGTCGCCGGCATGGTTCATTGCTTCAAACGCCATGCCCGCGGTAATCGCCCCGTCGCCAATTACGCTAACAACTTTACGATTTTTATCTTCTTTGCCTGCACTAATTGCCATTCCTAAAGCAGCACTGATCGATGTAGAAGAGTGACCGACAGACAATGTGTCGTATTCACTCTCATCGCGCCATGGAAATGGGTGTAAGCCGTCTTTTTGACGAATAGTTGGCATCTGATCGCGGCGACCCGTTAAGATCTTATGCGGATACGCTTGGTGACCTACATCCCACACCAATTGGTCAAAAGGTGTGTTGTATACGTAGTGAAGCGCGACTGTGAGTTCAACCGTTCCTAAGCCAGAAGCTAAGTGGCCACTAGATTGGCTCACTGAATTCAATAAGTAGGTACGTAATTCATCACACAGTTTCGGTAGCACTTCTTTTGGAAGACTACGTAGCTCATCAGGCGTATCTGCTAGAGCGAGTGTTGGATATTTTGAAATATCAAGAGTCATATAAATGCGCGCTTATTGTGTTAGTTCTTGCGCTCGATGACATATCGGGCGAACTCTTCGAGTAACTCTGTATTGTATGGGATTGCTTCCAAAGCTTGAAGTGCTTCATTTAACAGAGTGTGAGCTTTGTTAATAGCTCCGTCTAATCCAAGCAGTGCTGGATAAGTACTTTTGTTTAATTCTTGGTCAGAGCCTTGAGGTTTCCCTAGTGTCTCTGTGTCGCCAATAATATCTAAGATATCGTCTTGCACTTGGAATGCTAAGCCAACCGCATCGGCGTACTGGTCAAGAAGTGGCATCACCTCAAGACCTTTTTCACCTGCAGCAAGGGCGCCTAAGCGTATTGCTGACTTCATTAGAGCGCCGGTCTTGTTACGATGAATCTCTTCCAGCTCTTGTAGAGACACTGAGCGATTTTCAGCAGCTAAATCTAATGCTTGGCCCATACACATGCCATTTGCACCAGAGGCATCTGCTAGCACTTTAACCATCTTTATACGGTTCGACTCAGCGTTAGGGTTCAAATCACCGTCAGCTAAGATTGTGAAAGCGAGAGTTTGTAATGCGTCGCCAGTTAAGATCGCGGTCGCTTCATCAAATTTGATATGGCATGTCGGTTGTCCTCGACGCAGCTCATCATCATCCATTGCTGGAAGATCGTCATGAATTAATGAGTAGGCATGAATACACTCGACTGCTGAAGCAGGCGTATCAAGGTCTTTTGCATCACAGCCTAGCATTTGGCCCGTGATGTATACCAAAAATGGACGAGCGCGTTTTCCACCTAGTAATAGGCCGTAGCGCATCGCTTCAATCAAAGATTGGTTTTGGTGTGGCAGAGCTTGCAGCCAAAGATTTAGCTGATCATTATTGCGTTGTTGAAATGAGGTTAATGCCTCTTGCATAACAGACATATTTCTATCGATTACTCAGGCTGGCCGTCAAAGTCACTTAATGGTGATTCGTCATCGTTTTGCAGCAAAATACTGACACGCTGTTCGGCGTCACTGAGTTTTGTTTGGCCTGCACGAGCAAGCGAAATACCACGCTCAAACTTTTTGAGTGCATCTTCCAATGCTAAATCACCATTTTCAAGGTTTTCTACGATGACATCGAGCTCGTCGATTGTCGCCTCGAAGGTCATGTTTTCAGGTTTCTTGCTCGCCATAACGTTTCTACTTTGACAAAGATGCACGAAAGTTACCTTAGCCGATAATGATGGTCAAATTTAACCGAGTAAAATTGTCAGAAAAATCGAGCTTTGGCAGTCTATCGTACAGTTCGGATGACTTTGAGCTGTTGATTCTGAAAAAGGAAGACGCAGGTGTTTACATTTATGTGAATGGGTTACCAATAAAAAACTAAAGATCTGAACACGTTGCCGATATACTTTGATAGAAGCTCAAAATAGCATGAGGAGTGCTCTGTGGATTTAGCAACGCTGGTAGGACTGTTAGGCGGTTTTGCTTTCGTTATCATGGCAATGATACTTGGCGGAAGCATTATGATGTTCGTCGATGTGACATCGATCCTTATCGTAGTGGGTGGCTCTACTTTCGTCGTCTTAATGAAGTTTACCATGGGGCAATTCTTTGGTGCGGCAAAAATCGCGGGTAAAGCATTCATGTTTAAGGCTGATGAGCCAGAAGACTTGATTGCCAAAGTGGTTGAAATGGCTGATGCTGCGCGTAAAGGCGGTTTCCTAGCTCTAGAAGAGATGGAAATTACCAATGGCTTTATGCAAAAAGGCATCGATTTGCTGGTGGATGGCCATGATGCAGATGTTGTAAGAGCGGCGCTGCAGAAAGATATTGTGTTAACTGATGAACGTCACGATTTTGGTGCGAGTGTATTTAGAGCCTTTGGCGACGTAGCACCAGCAATGGGGATGATCGGTACACTGGTTGGCCTAGTAGCGATGCTTTCAAACATGGACGATCCTAAAGCGATCGGCCCTGCAATGGCGGTAGCGCTTTTGACGACCTTGTATGGTGCTATTCTCTCTAACATGGTGTTCTTCCCGATTGCTGACAAACTCTCTCTTCGCCGTGAGCAAGAAAAACTGAATCGTCGTCTAGTTATGGATGGTGTGTTGGCTATTCAAGATGGTCAGAACCCTCGTGTCATCGATAGTTACCTCAAGAATTACCTCAACGAAGGTAAGCGTGCTCTTGATGTAGATAACGAGTAAGGTCGAAGGTATGGAAGAAGAACAACCCAAATGTCCGCCGCCTGGCCTCCCGCTATGGATGGGGACTTTTGCCGACTTAATGTCGCTGCTGATGTGTTTCTTCGTACTTCTGCTCTCGTTTTCTGAAATGGACGTATTGAAGTTTAAACAGATCGCGGGGTCGATGAAGTTTGCTTTCGGTGTTCAAAACCGATTGGAAGTAAAAGATATTCCGAAAGGGACTAGTATCATTGCTCAAGAGTTTCGTCCTGGGCGTCCAGAACCAACACCGATTGATGTCATCATGCAACAGACTATCGACATTACTCAGCAAACCTTAGAGTTTCATGAAGGGGAGTCTGATAGAGCCGGTGGTACGCAGCGTGATGAAGGTAAGTTGACTGGTGGACAATCACCGGATACTTCGACGCAGAATAACCAGAACTCAGAGTCTGATAACGAGCAACAGCAATCCGCGGAGATGTCTCAAGAGCTTGAGACCATCATGGAGAGTATCAAGAAGGCGCTTGAACGAGAAATTGAGCAAGGTGCGATCGAGGTAGAAAACCTTGGTCAGCAGATCGATATTCGCATACGTGAGAAGGGCGCGTTTCCGGAAGGTTCTGCATTCTTACAGCCGAAGTTTAGGCCACTTGTGAGACAGATTGCTGATTTGGTCAAAGATATTCCGGGCATAATCCGTGTATCGGGTCACACAGACAACCAACGCATTGATTCTGAACTTTATCGTTCTAACTGGGATTTATCCGCTCAACGAGCCGTATCTGTAGCGCAAGAGATGGAAAAAGTGCGAGGCTTTGACCATGGTCGCCTGCGTGTTCGAGGTATGGCCGACACTGAGCCGCTAGGACCAAATGATACCGAAGCACAGCGTTCTCGAAATCGTCGTGTGGAAATCAGTATCATGCAGGGCGAGGCGCTACTCAGCGATGAAGTACCAGTAATTAGATAAAAGAAAAGGACGAGCGAAAGGCTCGTCTTTTTTATGGTCATTCATTCATGTATAATCTTGCGCCCTTAGAGAACAACTCTTATTTTGAATGAGCGGCTAACGCTTAGCTGGCCTGCTCATTCTGCGAATTTATTAAACTTGTTGTGAAGTGAATTATGAAATTTATCGTAAAGCCCCATCCAGAAATTTTTGTAAAAAGTGAGTCGGTGCGTAAGCGCTTCACAAAGATTCTTGAGTGTAATATTCGCAACGTAATTAAAAGTCGTGCTGAGTCAGTAGCGGTATTCAATCGTCGTGATCACATCGAAGTAACGGCGGAATCAGACCAATATCGCAACGAAGTGATTGAAGTACTGACGCAAACTCCAGGTATTCACCACGTACTTGAAGTGCAACAATCAGACTTTAAAGATCTGCATGACATTTTCGAGCAGGTGTTGGAATTAAATCGTCCAAACCTAGAAGGTAAGACGTTCGTTGTTCGTGCAAAACGTCGTGGTAAGCATGACTTTACGTCGATTGAACTTGAGCGCTACGTTGGTGGCGGTCTAAACCAAGCGATTGAAAGTGCGAGCGTTAAGCTAAAGAACCCAGACGTAACGGTGAAAGTTGAAGTCGCGAACGAAAAGCTAAACCAGGTTATCGCGCGTTACAAAGGTCTAGGCGGTTTCCCACTAGGAACACAAGAAGACGTATTGAGCCTGATTTCTGGCGGCTTCGATTCAGGTGTTTCAAGCTACCTGCACATCAAACGTGGTTCAAAAGTACATTACTGTTTCTTTAACTTAGGTGGTCCAGCACACGAAATCGGTGTTAAGCAGGTTTCTCACTACCTATGGAACAAGTACGGTTCTTCGGCAAAAGTACGCTTCATCTCGGTAGATTTCGAACCAGTAGTGGCAGAAATTCTAGAGAAAGTAGATGACGGCCAAATGGGCGTAATTCTTAAGCGTATGTTTATGCGTGCAGCAGGTATGGTCGCTGAGAAGTTCAAGATTGAAGCTCTAGTTACAGGTGAAGCTCTAGGTCAGGTATCAAGCCAAACGCTGACTAACCTTCGTCATATTGATAACGTGACAGATACATTGATTCTGCGCCCATTAATTAACTGGGACAAAGAAGATATCATCAATCTAGCGCGCGAAATCGGCACTGAAGATTTTGCTAAAACAATGCCTGAATACTGTGGTGTGATCTCGAAAAAGCCAACAGTGAAAGCAGTGAAAGCGAAACTAGACGCAGAAGAAGATAAGTTTGACTTCGATATTCTAGAGCAAGTGGTTCGTGATGCTCGTGTTATGGATATCCGTGACATTGCTAAAGAAACAGAGCAAGCGGCGCCAGAAGTTGAACAAGTTCAAGCGGTAGAAGAGCATGCGATCGTTCTTGATATCCGTAGTCCGGAAGAAGAAGACGACAACCCATTAGAAATTGAAGGTGTGGAAGTAAAACATATTCCATTCTTCAAGTTGGCTACTCAGTTTGGTGACTTAGACCAGTCTAAGACTTACTTACTTTATTGTGACCGTGGCGTCATGAGCCGACTACAAGCTCTATATCTACAAGAGCAGGGCTTTAACAACGTTAAGGTTTACCGCCCTTAAAGATCCTGATAGTAAGTTAAAAGCCACTCGTAACTGAGTGGCTTTTTCGTATTTGGACTAATGGATGACCACACCCTCTGTATACCCATGGTTGGTTTCATCATCATAAATACGGTTTTGTTCTCCGTATTTATCGAGAATGTTATAAGCCGCGCTGTTAATTGAGTTGCCAATTGTTTGGCAAGATTCAGGCTCCCAACCAAAGATAAGTTGTTCAATCTCTTGAGCAGCACTTACTCCAAAACCGTGATGGTTTTTCTCATGTGCCATGAGCTTATCATAGTAAGCGTTAAACTTTGCTTGCGTATCTATATTGGCGGATGAACGCAATGTTAGCTTAGGCATTACGTAGTGTGTGGTCACTTTTACTTCAGCTTTAGCAATAGAACAAATACCTTCTTTTTTGGCATACGTGTACTTCCAAGCTACATTGTAGTCTGTTCTTCCATGCATAGGCACGGTGTCATCTTGACTTAGCGCATAAGCGATATCATCGGGCGTGTCAGGGTCAATAAGATAATAACTAAGGTTCTCTATTTCAGAGTAAGTGACCTCTGGCCCGATGCGATTTTCTTGTGGCTTAGCTGGAACCTCCGGGGTGGTTGGTGGTTCTGGTTTAGGTAATGGCTCGGTAGGTGGCGTAGTTTGCTCAAGCAACTTCCAAGGCGTTTGCCACTCTTGTTGTACTGGCGCGCCGGGAATATCCCCAGTATCTGCCCACCATTTCGCTTGATAGATGCTGCCTAGATGCTCAACTTGGCTTCCCTGTTGATAAGATTGTGTTTCATTGTAAATGGGTGCGGCCTTTAAACTAACACTTAGTAAACTAAGGGTTAGAGCTGCAATTTTGATCATGTCCATAATCACTCCTTTTTAGCAAGCTAACTCCGAGAGACTATTGGGCAGTGAAGCGCATGACCACAGGAACGTAATAAGTTCGTGAGACCTTGTCACTCGTTTGCACGGGGTGTTGGTGTTCAAGGTATCATTGGACAGTTAACCTACTGAGGCAGGTTAGGAAAAGCAGTATAAAAAGTGACAGATAAAAAAACACCGCCTAATAAGGCGGTGCTAAAAAATTTGACAGACAGGTCAAAATAAATACAGGAAGTATATGTTTCGTTTCACTTGGAAACAAAACTGGTAGAAACCTACCGAACTCGAAATACGAGTTTGCAAACACAACATCGCAATAAGAGGTCAATTGATTCAAAAGGGAATCAAGCCGTTCTGACTCCTTACTGCGGTGTGAAATATAGAATTTCTCTGGTCGTCAGGCAACGGACATTTTATAATGTTTCAGATAAAAAAAACTAATCTATTTATAGAAGGCTACTATGTCCAGAAGATTGCCTCCTTTGAACTCTTTAAAAGTGTTTGAAGCTGCTGCCCGACATTTGAGTTTTACTCGTGCGGCAGAAGAGCTGTTTGTAACGCAAGCAGCCGTCAGTCACCAGATTAAAGCGCTAGAAGAATTCCTTGGCTTAAAACTGTTTCGTCGTCGAAATCGCTCGCTTCTTCTTACTGAAGAAGGGCAAAGCTACTTCCTCGATATTAAGGATATCTTTACGTCATTAGCAGAAGCGACTGATAAAGTGTTAGAACGTAGTGAAAAAGGTGCGTTAACAATCAGTTTGCCACCTAGTTTTGCTATTCAATGGCTAGTGCCTCGCTTGGCGGATTTTAACCAGCAAGAGCCAGACATTGATGTACGTATCAAAGCGGTCGATATGGACGAAGGCTCGCTCACTGATGATGTCGATGTTGCAATTTACTATGGGCGCGGTAACTGGCCTGGATTGCGTGCTGACAAATTGTATCAAGAGTTCTTGATTCCTCTTTGTTCACCATCATTACTTTTGGGTAATAAACCATTAGAAACTCTAAGTGACTTAAAACAGCATACGTTACTTCACGATACCTCGCGTAAAGACTGGAAACAATTTGCCAAGCAAAACGGTATTGAAGGTGTGAATGTAAACCATGGGCCGATTTTCAGCCACTCGACCATGGTGCTGCAAGCGGCAGCTCACGGACAGGGGGTGGCATTAGGCAATAACGTTCTAGCTCAACCTGAATTAGAAGCAGGCCGTCTAATCGCGCCGTTTGACGAAGTGCTACTGTCGAAAAATGCGTTCTATGTGGTATGTCATGACAAGCAAGCCGATATGGGGCGTATCGCCACTTTCCGTGATTGGATGCTAGCCAAAGCACAAAGTGAGCAAGAGGAGTTGTTAGATGAGTGATTACTTGATTGACGGCGAGAAGGGCAGTCCTTTGTTTATCTTTGCTCATGGCGCTGGTGCTGGTATGGACCACGCGTTTATGGAGTCCGTTGCACAAGGTTTAGCAAAACGAGGCATTCAGGTCGTTCGTTTTAACTTCCCGTATATGGTGAAGCGAGCTGAAGATGGCAAAAAGCGCCCACCTGATCGAGCTCCAAAACTGCTTGAGGCTTATCAGGCTGTGATTGAAGAGTTTAGCGAACAAGGCTCGATTGTTATTGGTGGCAAATCGATGGGCGGTCGTATGTCTAGCTTGTTAGCAGCGGAAGTGAACGTCGCGGGTATTGCGTGTTTAGGCTTTCCATTTCACCCACCAGGAAAACCAGAAAACTTTAAGGGTGAGCACCTCGCAACGTTAGAGAAACCAACTCTTATTCTTCAAGGTGAACGAGATACGTTTGGCAAAAAAGAAGAGTTTTCAGGTTTTACGCTGTCTGAATCCGTTCAAGTTCAATTCGTTCCTGATGGTGATCATAGTTTTAAACCTCGTAAGAGCTCGGGGCATACTGAGTTGGGCAATATTCAACTCGCGGTAAAACATCTAGCTGAATTTATATTTGAGGTGTACGGTGAAAAGTAAACATCTGCTTGCTTTAGGTGGCCTTTTCAGTGGGATCGCTGTTGCCTTAGGTGCTTTTGCTGCTCATGGTTTGAAGAAATCATTGTCACCTTATTTACTCGACGTATTCCAAACTGGTGTGCAGTATCAATTTATTCATGCGATGGCGATTTTGCTCGGTGGTGTTCTGCTTCAGCTAAAATTGCCTACTAAGTCACAAAAATATTTCGCCCTTGCGGTAATTTGCTTTATCATCGGCATCTTTTGTTTTAGCGGCAGTCTCTACGCACTCGCATTGACGGGCATTAAATGGTTCGGACCGATTACTCCACTTGGCGGTATGACGTTTATGCTTGGTTGGGGATTGTTCGTCTACGCAGCGCTACAGATTACAGAGGTGAAACAGTGAAACAATTAATGCTCTACTGCCGCAGTGGCTTTGAAAAAGAGTGTGCCGGTGAAATTCAAGATCGTGCAACTCAGATAGAAGTATTTGGTTTCCCTCGTGTTAAGAAGAACAGCGGCTATGTGATCTTTGAATGTTACCAAGATGGTGATGCTCAAAAACTGGTTAAAGAGCTAGATTTTAAATCTCTTATCTTCGCTCGCCAGATCTTTGCTGTTGCTGCTGAAATCCAAGAGTTGCCACGTGAAGACCGTATCTCTCCAATTCTTCATGATCTGAGCTTTGTAGAAACTATGCCTCGTTGTGGTGATATTCGTATCGAAACCCCTGACACTAACGAAGCGAAAGAGCTACTGAAATTCTGTCGTAAATTTACTGTACCGATGCGCCAAGCATTGCGTGGTAAAGGGATTCTTTTCCC
The DNA here is from genome assembly GCF_046056895.1 of Vibrio sp. TBV020. Lineage (NCBI taxonomy): Bacteria > Pseudomonadati > Pseudomonadota > Gammaproteobacteria > Vibrionales > Vibrionaceae > Vibrio > Vibrio sp. TBV020. The sequence continues at coordinate 1,040,203 of NZ_JBEEAQ010000003.1, forward strand.
GAAAGATAGCCCTAAGAAGCCGGTACTGCATGTGTGTTTTGTCGGTCCGACTCACTGTTTCATCGGTTACTCATTGCCTGACAATAACTCTCAGTTCTTTATGGGTATCCCTCGCCTTAAGTTCCCTTCAGATGCACCTAGCCGTTCGACACTGAAACTAGAAGAAGCGTTCCATGTATTTATTCCTCGTGAAGAGTGGGATGAGCGTTTAGCTGCGGGTATGTGGGGCGTTGACTTAGGTGCTTGCCCTGGCGGTTGGACTTATCAGCTTGTTAAACGTTCGATGTTTGTTCACTCTGTGGACAATGGCATGATGGCGGATAGCTTGATGGAAACGGGTCAGGTGAAACACCACCAAGAAGATGGCTTTAAGTTTGAACCAGCGCGTAAGAATGTAACGTGGCTTGTCTGTGATATGATTGAAAAACCATCACGCGTGGCACAGCTAATGGGTGAGTGGATCATCAGTGGTTGGGCAAAAGAAGCGATCTTTAACCTCAAGTTGCCAATGAAAGGTCGCTACGATGAGGTTCTCGAAGATATCGAAAACTTGAAGCTATTCTTAATCGAAAACAAGGTCAAATTTAAGCTCCAAGCGAAACACCTATACCATGACCGCGAAGAGATCACGGTGCACGTTCAGTGCCTGTCTAATATCTCACCGCACTAATTTAAGTTCATTATTGATGAATGAAGAAAAGGGTTGGCATTGTGCCAACCCTTTTGTTTTATTCTTCATTTGGACCATTAAAGCGCAGGTCTTGCAGGTTAAAACCCAATTCTATGTCGGTTTTGAGTGCGGAAATCATTCTGCACTTTCTCGCCGATTCAATATGCTCATCCAGTTTTTTACGGTATTTCGTGGGTAGCTCTTCACTTGCAAATGCCTGCTCAATATCAGCGTACTGTGTCAGTATCTCTTTTGCTGCTTTTGGACCTATCCCCGGAACTCCTGGAACTTGGCTCGAGCTAATTCCGGTCAATCCCCAATAATCTGAAAGCTGAGTTGGTTTAACACCGAACTCTTTTTCAATGAAAGGCTCATCTAACCAACGATGTTGGAAGTAGTCGCGAATTTGCAAAGTCGGTGACAGCAACTGACAGTACCCTTTATCGGTCGAGATAATCGTGACCTTTTCATTATGGCTCGCCACTTTCATCGCTAATGTTGCGACGAGATCGTCAGCCTCATCACCATCAGATAACAATGAATCTATTCCGAGCTTCCACCACGCATCTTGAATAGCTTCTAAACCATTCATTAATGGCTCAGGCATTGGCTTACGGTTTTGTTTGTACTCTGGCCAGATGTCTGCGCGCCAGCCACGTTCTTGTAAATGGTGATCAAACACAGCAATGATGTGCGTTGGTTGTGACTCAGAAAGAATTCTATTGAGTGTGCGGGAGGTTGTGGTGATGGTTCTTGCTATATCGTTAGGATCTGGTTGAGCTGAGTGGACTCGACGAATAAGGTTTAACGCATCGATAATAACAAGATGAATAGACATAAGAATCAAAAAAATAAGGGCTTGGAGCCCTTATTGTATCGGATGAGTTTAATATTACCAGAAGCTAGCTTGTCTTGATCTGATAACATGGCTCATAAGCAGTGCCGCCTGGAAGTTTCATGCGGTCTTGCTCTACAAAGTCTTTCAGAAGCTTGTCCATTTTCTTCATTAACTCGACGTCACCATTAAGAATAAATGGGCCATGACGCTCAATTTCACGAATACCTTCGGCCTTAACATTACCGGCTACGATGCCAGAGAACGCTTGGCGTAATGCTGCTGCTAGATTCTCAGGTCGTTGATTGAGGTGTAGGTCTAGGCTGGCCATGTTGTCATGAGTTGGATCAAATGGCAGTTGGAACTCGGGTTCAATCTTGAGTGACCAATTGAAGCTGTACGCGTCACCGGTATCTTTTCGATATTGGCGTACGTCACTCATGCTTTGTTTCATGATTTGCGCGACTTTCGCTGGGTCGTCGACAACGATCTGGTAATGCTTCTGTGCCGCTTCCCCTAGAGTATCACCTATAAATCGGTCGATAGAGCGGAAGTATTCTTCACTCTCTTTCGGGCCAGTCAATACGATAGGTAATGGCTGATCGGCATTATCAGGGTGCATCATAATACCTAGGATGTAGAGCAACTCTTCTGCAGTACCAGCACCGCCAGGGAAGATCACGATGCCATGACCCATACGAACGAAAGCTTCAAGACGTTTCTCAATGTCCGGCATGATCACCAGTTCATTAACTATTGGGTTTGGTGGCTCAGCGGCAATGATTGATGGCTCAGTTAGACCTAGGTAGCGTTGCTCATAATAGCGTTGTTTCGCATGACCGATTGCGGCCCCTTTCATCGGGCCTTCCATCGCACCAGGCCCACAACCAGTACAAATGTTCATTTCACGCAGGCCTAGTTCGTTGCCGACTTCGCGAGTGTATTGATATTCGATGGCATTGATCGAGTGGCCACCCCAACACACGACTAGGTTTGGTTCGATACCTGGTGTTAGCGCGCCAGCATTACGCAAGATACCAAAGACAAGGTTAGTAATATGAGATGCGTTAGTTAGGTTTAAGCGTTGGTTATCCGCAAGGTGCATGTTGACGTAAACAATGTCGCGCAGCACAGAGAACAGGTGCTCTTGAATCCCTTTAATGATCTCACCATCAACAAAAGCGTGTTCCGGTGCATTGCTAAGCTCAAGCTTAATACCGCGTTCACGACGTACTACGTTTACATCAAACGATTTGTATTTATCTAACAGCTCTTTGGAGTTATCTGTGTGACTTCCTGAGTTCAATACAGCAAGAGTACAGTTACGATATAGCTGGTATAGATCACTAGCAGCGGTTTTTTTAAGGCGCTCAACTTCAAGCTGAGAAAGTAGGTCCATACTACCTGCTGGACTAATATGCGTGATCATAGTGACCTCCTTGACGAGAAACTCACCAATAGTGAGTGAAGTGTCGTTGTTATTATTGTCCTTACACGTCGCACTGTCTGACGAGTTTTTAGCGACGGTTTAATAAGCTTAGCAGGTTTCTGATGATAGTGAAGCTAACTATCTGATATATAAAGATCAGTCACAAAAAGGAAAGAGGTGTTTGGGGAATGCTAAAGATGTTGAGTCGGAGATCTAACGCCAAACTAGCTGGTTTTTACCAAGAGATTTAGCTTCATTTAGGCACAAGTTTAATCGTTCTAATATTTCTTCTGGTGTGTCAGAGTCTTTAAATGCAGTGCTTGCTGCCGAAAGGGTGATCATTAGGTTACGGTCACGGAATTTAAATGGCAGCTTAGATACTTGCGTTTGAATCGTTTGGATGAGACTAAATGCATCGCTATCAGAGACTTCTGGGAGCAGAAGAATAAACTCTTCACCAGAGAATCGAGCCACGGTGTCTGTATCTTGAAGCTCTTTTTTGATTGTACGAGCGATGATTTTTAGCGCTTTATCACCAGCACTGTAGCCGAAACTATCATTGATCGATTTAAAACCATCAATATCTAAGATGACAACACGAAGAGTATGTTGCGCACGAATCCAGCGGCGATATTCAAGTTCTAGTCGGTCGCCAAATGCAGCACGGTTGTAGACCTTGGTAAGTGGATCGAGAAGCATACGTTGCGCCTGATCTTCAAGGCGTCTGCGATAATCTTGGGTAACTTCAAACAGTGCTTCGAGCTGATTTTTGCCATAATCCATTCTCTCTAACAGCGCTTGTTCACGTTGTTCTGCATGTTTTAAGCGTTCCGTCAGCGAGTTAAGTTGGTCAAGCAGTGGATTGACTTCTTGCTTTAGGCCTTCTAAATCTTCAGCGTTGGTTACTTTGGCTTGTGTATCGCTTAGCAGATCGCTTAGCTCTGAACTCATCTCTTGGCGATGATCGAAATAGCTTTGAGATTGTTGTACGTTTTGAGCTGAGCTTTTTAGTGAAGAAGATAGAGAGGAATTAACTTGTTCAAGGAACTGTTCAGAAGTCTTACGCTCGTAATGAGTTCCCTCAATGACGAGCTTTAGCGTCTGAAGCGTTAACTCAAGTAGAGTGTGGCTGCTAACACCAATGAGTAGCTTAGCCCTAATATCTGACAGTAGCTCACCGGATTCACCTTCGAAATCGAGTTCCGTAATGAGGTGTTGTAGCTCTTCTGATAGGCGTAGCTGTAACTCACGATCGGAGCTATTTGCGACTTGGTTAATGCTGTAATCAGGGTTAGAAGTGATGATCTTTACAGAACGTTCATATAGGCCGAGTAAGCGCAGGGCCTGTTCTGATTTAGGGTGTGAGAGTCCATTGGAATAACTGAGCAAATCTCGGAGATCACGTTTGATCTTTGCAGGCAGACCGGTCAAGCGCAACAGGGTTTCTCCGCTGTGTTTGATCTGCGTATCTAGGTGTTCACTCTGCTTTTCCATAGCCAAGCCTTGTTGTTTTAGCAGACGCTCTAATACCGCAAGTTTTGGGATCAGAGTACTGACGTCTTGCTGTTGTTCGATAGCTTGAGTGAGTTCCATTAGACCCGACTGAAGACGCGGGTTCTCACTTTTATAGGCGTTACTCAGCGACGCTATGATGCGCTGAAGCACCTTCTGTTCTCTTTTAAATTTGAACGAAGTATCCCGTTGTGTCAATCGAACTTGTTCCAATTGAGATTTCAGGTTGTGCAGCTGTGACTGAAGATCTTGTTCGAGAACGCCCATGAAATATAAACTTAAAGATATAATCTACTTCTATTTATTAATCTGTAGATAATATCAAATAAATCTCGGGCGTCACGACTTACTACGTTCGATTGATGCGCTTTTATTCATCTTTTAATAGTTTTTTGATGCTGTCCTCATTCTTGAACGAAGAGTGTACTTTTATTAACCCTTGGTTTATCGAATGCTTACAGGCCTTGCGGATATTACCTGTCGCCAAACTTGCTGCTGGTGCGTTCTCAATTGCTTTCAAATAAACCCATTGGCTAGAGTGCTCTTTCATGCTGAGAGTGCGAGCAGTGCTTGTTGACATTAGTAGCACATCAACTAGTTCCTTATCATTAACTGCGGTGTAAGCCCTAGGTAGGAAAGGGTAGTCTGCCATACCAATTCGAATGATGCGGTTTAGAATACGGTCAGGTTCAAATTCCATCACCCACTGCTGGATCTTCTCAAACAGTTGCTCAGGGTCTGTATTGCGTTCACTGTTTGGCTCAATATAGAGCAGGTTCGCATCAGAGAAGTGATAAATACGAGCAGGGTGCTCTACGCGCTGTGATAAGAACTCACCAAATGCACGTTCGAGTTTTAGACCTTCTTGATAGCCGTGCTGCAGGTACATATTGCGCAAGAAGGGTACGTCGATCATTACAAAGCGTAATCGATCGTTGAGTGGCTCATGGATAAGCTCGCCCACATGCCACTTCTCAAACTTATGACTGCTTTCTTCAAGCGAGGCTGGCAATTTCGCATTCAGCATGCGCAGGTTCTTTAACCCTGAACGTGAATGGGTGAAAAGATCTTCATTGAGTGATTCTATCTGGTCTTTTTGCACATTGATTACATGGCCACGGCGCAACAAGAACATAAACAGCAATGCTGAAAGAATGAATAGAGTTAGAGTGATCTTTTGGAACTTACGATACTCGGCATGAGTTTGCTCAAGTTCATCTTTCTGGCCGCTTAAATGTATGCTCTGCTCAACAAAGTCTTTTTGCTGGCGGAAAGCATCTTCACTAAGTAAATCAAGCTCTTGTTGTTCGATTGTGGCCAACGAGTTGTAGTAAAGCAGGTATTCGAGCGCCAACTTATACTGACCGCTTTGCTCATAGCCTAAATAAAGCAGTTGGTATGAGGCTTTTTGAGTGCTGATGTCTTGTTCTTTCTGGGCGATATCAAGCGCTTTCTGAGCATACTCAAGTACTCGCTCTGGCTCATGCTTGTGTCTTGCTAGTCCGGCTTCTAATAGATAAGCGTATGATTCTAAACGTGGAATGCTCGCGTACTCTAGCAATTCTTCTGCTCGATTTAAGTATTGCTCTGCCAACGTGTAATTAACGAGCTGTAGATAGGTTGCTGCCAATGAAATACGAATATCGATAACGCTCTCAATGTTGTTCTGCATCCGTTCGTGGTCCATTGCATTGAAGTAATGGACTAGAGCAAGGTTGTATTTATTCTGGTGGTAATAAATATCACCCATGCGCTTCAAGATAGGAGCAAGAACAGGGGAGCTTTCATAGTTGTCGTAAAAATCGGCCGCCTGAGAAAAGTGATCGTTGGCTTTGTCTAGCACGCGACGTTCATAAAATAACTGCCCCAAAATGCGGTTTACTTGGGCAAGTTGCAGGGCGGAATCTGTCTCGATCGCTTTCCAGTAGCTGATAAGCAGTTCAGATAAAGCGCGGTTATATTTTTTGTTCTGCAGTAGGTGTTTACCAACAGTCGTGTGGTACTCAATGAGTGTGTATGAGGATTTAGCGCTATCAACGTAAGGCTTTGCTTCTAAGTAGAGTTTGGATGCGACTTCTACTTCGCCTTCTCCTGACGCGATGTCAGCCTTTAACATGGTCATTTTGTATTTAAGGCCACGAGCAACTAATTGGGTATTGTTGAGCTGTGAATAGTTGTTTTCTATCTGCTCAATTTTCTTTCGTGCGGTTATCGCATCTTTATCTATTATCCACGCTAGGCGCGTTTCAAGTAGGTCAATATCGATCTGTAAGTATGGGAGCTTATAGATAGTGGCGACTTCTTTTGCTTCCGCTAAATGTCTTAGAGCACTTTGCTTACTTCCGAGATTAAATTCAGCTCGAGCAAGAATGCGTAACGCATCGATTGTTCCACCTGGTGTACGTGTTCGGCTATCGGTTTCATCTCTAGAGATAGCCGAAGGGCTTTTTTCAGTTTTGTCAGAAAGAGTACGCTGAGCAAGGTAGTTTGACGCTAACTGCTTGGCTTGTTTTGGTACAACTTCGACCAAGCTATTGGCCTCGTTTAATACCGCAGACGAGTAGATTGTACTTGCCAATAGTGGCGACGAGACGAGCAGCAAGAGCATGCCGATCATACGTTCCCAGCGTACTTTTAACATCCTGATAAAATCCCTATTGACGCGCCATGCGTTGGTTATGGTTCGGTTGAGTGTGAGTATTTGAACGGTATGGGTTAATGTCTAAACCGCCACGACGAGTATAGCGAGCATATACAGTCAACGAACTTGGCTGACAGAACTCCATGATATCGGTAAAGATACGCTCAACACACTGCTCGTGGAACTCATTGTGTTCGCGGAAAGAGACCAGATAACGAAGAAGGGCTTCGCGGTCGATCTGTTTGCCTTTATAGCTAATCTCAACGCTGCCCCAGTCTGGCTGGTTGGTGATTAAGCAGTTCGACTTTAACAGGTGGCTGTGTAAGCTCTCTTCCACTTCATTACCAGTTGCAGCACCTTCAAGTAGAGCGCGGTCAAAATCATAGCTCGTGATTTCAATATCTTGATCGTCGATGCATTCACCGTCCATTGCCACAATGACAGTATCAGTGTAATCCACGACTGAACGCACTGTGACACTAACTTCTTCACCTGCGCAGTTGGAAAGGTCTTTAATCAATGTTTTCTCAACGTCATCCCAGTTTGAGAAACGAGTCTGGTTGAAGCTGTTAAGGTAAAGCTTAAATGATTTTGATTCGATAAGATTTGGACTGGTTGCAGGGATCGCCACCTCGCCGACTGCCACTTGTGGTAAGCCTTTATCATTAAGCCAAGAAAGCTCGTATAAAGTCCAAATATCACAGCCTTGAAAAGGTAGAGTGTCGCCTAGATTTAGGTCATCACGGTTTAGGCTACGAGGCACAGGTTGAAGTAGGCTAGGGTCGTATTGGTTTGCGTATTCAGTTTTTTGGCCCAACGTTAGGCCAGCAAGCTCTTTCGCATCAGAATATTTGCTCATACTTTTGTTCATTTTCTATTAGAATGTCGAGAATTTTACGCAATCCCGCTCTTAAAAGCGAATATTCATGTTGGAGAATCTAATGGCTGATAATGCCTTGCAAGCGTTGCTCTCGTTCAGTGAAAAATACCGTCAGGCGCACCTCGATGCTTCTGGTCATTTACCAAAAAGCGAAGAATTGGTGGATCTCGTGTCGCCGTGTGTCGAAAGTAAAACTGAAGAGGCAGTTGAGTGGCAAGCTTGTCAGCGCGAAGTGCCAGCGGATTTTACTAATGTGGAAAATGGCATTGAACTGACGCTGCATGAAGACATCAAAACTTTCTATGGTGCTCAGTACAGTGCTGATATGGAAGCGACGTGGCAGGGTAATGAGTTGTCACTGCTTCAAGTTTGGAGTGACGATGACTTTGTTCGCTTACAAGAAAATATTCTTGGCCATCTAGTGACTCAACGCCGACTAAAGCTAAAGCCAACCGTATTTATTGCCGCGACGGATGCTGAGCTAGACGTTATCTCGATCTGCAACATTTCGGGCAATGTTATCTTAGAGCGCCTTGGCACTGATAAGCGTGATGTTCTTGCTCAAAATGTGGCGGAGTTTTTGGTTAACCTAGAGCCTGTGGTGTAGTTATGTACGTTGTAGAACTTCAGTTTGAGTGTTTTGATAACACAACTGTGTCTGCGGTCGACAAAGCGATCAACGGCTTGATGGATGCACTGCGATACAATGGCCAAGTACTCGGACGTGAATTTCCAATCGTGATGGGAGATGGTGAATTCTTTGTACGCGTTGTCTGTCCAGAGCAAGACAGCCTGCACCCGAACTATCACTCTGATTTTGTGAAGGTGTGTCTAAACCGCTTATCCGAAGCAAGTTTACTGGCTCCGAAAATGCGTTTGTTCGGTCGAGACTTGAACTCAGAAGAAGCCGCAGAAGATGAACAGCCGAGTTGGCAGGTTTTATACACGACTTATGTCCATACTTGTTCGCCACTGCGCTCGGGTGAAACTTTGTTACCTATTCCTTTGTACCGCAATGCTCCAACTCTTAACGGTGATCATAAAGCTGTAGTGAAGTGGCAGACGGAGTGGCAAGCCTGTGATGAGATTCAGATGGCTGGTGGGTGTCGCGCTGAACATGCTGCTCTGCATGAAATATGCGATACCGATAGTGTGCTATTTAAGCGAGGTTGGGATTTACGTGGCAGGATTGAATACATCACTAAAATCCCGACGTACTACTACCAATACAGAGTCGGCGGAAAAAGCTTAGCGGATGAGAAAGAACGTAAATGCCCTAAGTGTGGCGGTGAATGGCTACTGGAAGAGCCGTTGCATGATATCTTCTACTTTAAATGCGATGACTGCCGAATCGTGTCTAATATTTCTTGGGATCACCTTAAGTAAAGATATTGGATTTGATGCATTAAAAAAGACGCGTATTAAGCGTCTTTTTTTGATTCTTCTGATTTGTCGTGGGAATCGCTTTTTGGTTTTTTCTCTGTTTGGCCAAATTTCATATTTGCCGTGTACTTAAGAGCGGCAATATTACCGATGACCACGCTCAATACGATAACAATGATAACCCAAGGGTTGGTCAGTAAATCCATCTCGCTACCTATTGATGTATATTGCTAATAAACTGATTGTAGATCGTTTCTAGCTGCTCTAACACTACTTGTTTACCCAAAATGGGAGCAGACACGAGTTGCTCAGTAAGTCGTGCAGGTGTTAATTGTTGTAAGCATTCTGCGGCTGAAGCTTTGTGACTAACATGCCAAGGTTCTGGGGCGACGCCACCTTTGTCTTGAGCATACGGGAAAAAGAATCCGTGTTGTTCGGCATGCTCTTTTAACCATAGATAAAAGCTTCGCTGGTGGCCAGTCAGGTATTCCCAAGGTTCGAGTTGAAGTTGGGTCCCATCCGGTAAGCTATCACGATCGAATAAGTCGAAATCGGTTCCCCAATGATGTCTGCTGCCACCTGGTAGTGCTGACCAGCGCAAGATCGCCATCACCTTTTGTGTATCGGTGAGTTGCTGGGAGTCTAGTGGCTGGCTATCGCTATCCAAAATGGCAGTACGACCGGACATTTTGTTATTCCAAATCATCATCTGACGATTGAAATCACGATAGCCGCTGGCGATGTTGAGATTGAATCCAGCCCGAGTTGCTGATTGTTTAAGTGCGAGTAAGTCTTGACTCACTTTAGTGTGAACCAAGAATGCTTTTTGACCGACAATGGTCTCAATTAAATGAGTTTGCGTCTGACCAGTCAGTTGCTCGGGCGTCATCATTAACCTAACAAGTTCTCAAGTGTTTTCTGGTACATGTCGGTGAGCTTTTCAAGATCAGCGACTTTTACACATTCATTCACTTTGTGGATCGTGGCATTTACTGGACCTAACTCAACCACTTGACCACCCATGCGCGCGATAAATCGACCGTCAGATGTACCTCCAGTTGTCAGCAATGCCGGCTTGGTTTGGTTTACCTTATCGACAGCATCAACTACCGCATCTAGTAATGCACCAGTATCGGTTAGGAACGGGTCGCCATTGAAAGTCCACTTCAGATCGTAATCTAAGTCGTGTTTATCAAGCGTTTCAGTCACTCGAGCAACGATAGCATCGTTATTTAGCTCGGTACTAAAGCGTAGATTGAACTGAACATTGAATTCACCAGGAATCACGTTTGATGCACCTGTACCAGCATGAACATTCGGAATTTGGAAGCTTGTCGGTGGGAAGTAAGCATTACCTTGATCCCACTCTGTGGTTGCAAGCTCATTAATTGCCAGCAGTGACTGATGAACAGGGTTTTTCGCTAAGTGAGGGTAGGCAACGTGACCTTGAATCCCTTTGACCGTTAAGTCACCTGTAATCGAACCGCGACGGCCGTTCTTAACCACATCGCCGACGATTTCAGTACTTGATGGTTCACCCACAATACACATGTCGATGTTTTCACCACGAGCCATAAGAGCTTCAACAACTCTTACTGTACCGTTGATAAATGGACCTTCTTCATCAGAGGTAATTAGAAAGCCAATCGAGCCTTTATGGTCTGGGTTCTCAGCAATAAATTGCTCAACCGCAACAATCATACTGGCTAATGAACCTTTCATATCTGCTGCGCCGCGGCCGTGTAAGAAACCATCTTTAATGGTCGGTTCAAAAGGGGGCGTGTCCCAAAGTTCTAATTTACCAGCAGGGACGACATCAGTGTGGCCCGCGAAAGCGAACAGTGGTGCTTCACTGCCACGACGAGCCCAGAAGTTGGTCGTATCTTCAAATACCATTACTTCAATTTCAAAACCAAGCGCTTTTAAACGCTCAATCATTATGTCTTGGCAGCCTGCATCTTCTGGTGTTACTGATTGACGGCTAATGAGATCTTTTGCGAGAGCCAGAGTTGGGCTGTCTGTCATCCTTGAAATCCTTTCGAAAAATAAAATTATGAGAAAATTGCAGTGTACTGGTCAGCTTTAAATCCAAGGTGGTAGCTGTCACCAGAAACAAGAATAGGGCGTTTGATCATTGCAGGCTGCTCAACAAGTAGTTCGATAGCGTTCGCTTCGTTAAGTGAGTCTTTTTGCTCTTGTGTCAGCTGGCGGTAGGTTGTGCCGCGCTTGTTTAGAACATTTTCCCAGCCAAGTTGCTGACAAAATGTTTCAACCATTGCCTTGTCGACACCTTGTTTACGGTAGTCGTGAAAGCTGTATTCGACACCTTCTGCTTCTAACCATTTCTTGGCTTTTTTAATTGTGTCGCAGTTTGGAATGCCATACATAGTGTTTGTCATTGTTGAACCTTTGAAAGTGACTTTTTAGTGTTGGGCTACCTGAGTTAGGGAGCATATTTTTAGTATTCAAGCATCCTATCAGGAAGTGATTACAGAGACAAAAGTGTGATGGATATATTTCATTGGGCAAAAAAAATGTGTTTCAAACAATGACGATCGTAGAGTTTTTGATCAAACGCAACACATAGCAGGGCAAAACAGAAATAATGACTCTAGAAATTTATAGGAGGTATCAATGGAATTGAGTCCTGTTTTTGCAAGGCGCTTGTATCTTGCATTATTGGTAGAAAATCTAGAGCGCCCAAATGTTCCGAAGTTAATAGAGCAAACAGGCTGGCCACGTCGAACGATTCAAGACGTCATCAAAGCTCTACCCGGCATTGGCATTGAACTGGCATTTGTCCAAGATGGCAGACGTCATAACGATGGCTATTATCAACTATCAGACTGGGGGCCCTTTGATAGCCAATGGGTGACTGACCGTAAGTCTGACATTGCCGCAAGTTTAGGCTTTAATGCCTAGCAAAGAAAAAAACCTAGTGTAGGCACTAGGTTTTTTTAGTTTCTAAGGGCAAAGGTAGGCATTCCCCATTACCGTGAACGAGGTAACGAAGTCCTGAGGGTGAACCATATAAACCGTGTTAGCGCCTAACTGGTGGGCTTGGTTTTTTATATCGTTCATTGCGCCACGCACCATTACGTCATTAGGGTAAAAGAGGTAACTGTACCAATGACCTTCATTACCAGTGACTTCTCCAAGCCATTGGCATTTATCGGCATTAAAAGATGCGTCGAGTCTAAGGTGAACAGTTTCTGCGTCTGGCTGTATGACTTTCGCAGGTGTAGCGCAACCAACAATGAGTAGTGCGCTAAAGAGTAAGCTAACTCTGGCTAACATATACGATAAATCCTATCCAACTAATTGCTAACAGTGCCCAAGGTAACAATGTGCTTTTGCTTGTTGTTTCTTGAACGTTCGGTTTCTCTTCAGCTGTCTTTTGCTCAACTTGCTGAGATTGCTGTTTAGATTTTTGTGCTTTCTTCTTGGCTTTGTCTGCTTGTCTTGAGCGTTCTTTCTGCTGTTTCTTGTATTGGGCAATGCCTTTTTCAATGCCTTGAGCAATCAATTTGGTTTGCTCTTTAGTCTGGCCTGGCTTTTGAGTCGCTTTAGCTATTTTCATTGCTTCCGTTTGTGTTTCTTGCGAGGGAACGACTTTATTTTTCATACTGATAGGTCTTGCGAGATCAAAGATAGTTTTATCCTATCACGATATAATTTTAACTTAATGTATAAAATCAAGAGTCTTAGAATGAAGCGAGTTTTGATAGTCAGTTTAGCACTGTCTGCCCCTCTCTACTTTTGGCTACAAGGAGAAAAGCCTGAGCCTAAAGTGGAAGATACAGTAGCTCAAACTCATTCTGAGTGGATGGATTCGTTACAGCAGCGACTTAAGCAAGATCCCAACCAAGCCGAACTATGGTTTCAGCTTGGACATGGATACTTGAATAATCAAGATTTTGCTTCAGCGTTGACTTGTTTTGATTATGCCTTGCGTTTGAGTGATGAGCCTACAGCGAACCAAATGGCTGCTAAAGCAAGCGCGCTTTATTACATTAAAAAACAAAGAATGACCGATGAGGTTCGAGTGTTGCTAGAACAAGCATTAGAGCTAGAACCTAAAAACTTAACGGCTTTGGCATTGATTGCCAGCGACCACTTTATCAGCTTTCGCTACCAAGAAGCTGTCGATGCTTGGACACTTATGTTGGATTCAAGCAGCAAAGATTTGGACAGAGAGTCAGTTATTCGCTCGTTAAATCAAGCGAAAGCAATGTTGAATAACTCTTAGTGCCACGTTGACATTTAGCTCTTTTAAAGAGCATAAAAAACCGGCGAATTACGCCGGTTTTTTTGGTTGATGGTGTGATCTTAGTATTTAGATTCACGCTCTTCAGCTGCTTTATTCCAGTCAGGAACTACGGTTTTCAAGAAGTTCTCTTTATCAGAGTTCATCTTATCCATGTCCATACCTAGCGCTTTCTGAGCCGCTGCTTTAGTTGAAATGTCTGGTAACTCAACGGGCTCAGTAATACCTTTCTTCGCGAGTAAGCGAACAATCTTAGTACGGGCATCTGCCGCACGGTCAACTGCGGTACCTAAAACTTCAAGCGCAACTTCAGGTGCATGCATGTGAACACCATGTGATGCTATTGCGTAATCCCAGCGCCATTGAGCATGACGAATATCTTGTAGGATATCTTTCATTTCTGCTTCTGTTGCACCAGCATCCCATGCAGCACCAGCTTCAAAGTGAGCCGCGACAATTTGCTTCTCGGCAGTAAGTTTCATGTTAAGTACTTGCGCTTTACGAGTTGAAACGATTTCTCGCATTTGCTCTTTTGACTGCGTGTGGCAGTTTGCACAGGTATCTTCGAAGCGATCGAATGGGTTACCTACTTTATGGTCGGTATAAACTGTGCCATCTTCTTTGGTTACTTTTGGCATATGACAGTCAACACAAGCGACTTTGTTCTTACCATGAATACCGTCGCGCCAAGTTTCGTAACCTGGGTGTTGAGCTTTTAGCATTGGTGCTTTCGATACTTTGTGCGTCCAATCTTTGAAGCCAAGTGCGTCGTAATACTCTTCCATATCATCAACGGTGGTACCGCGATCCCATGGGAATTTAACGGCGTTCTTCTCAGACTTAACGAAGTAGTATTCTACGTGGCACTGACCACAGACAGACGCTTGTTGATCGAGGCGAGACTGCTCTGCAAAAGGTTTGTCAATCGCTTCGAAAGCGCGCTCGACATAAGGTTTAGCTAGCGCCAGTGCAGGTTCACCGTTCTTAAATCCTTCACTACGCGTATCGTGACAATCTGCACAACCGATAGGGTTCACAACTTGATCACCTAGACGAGCCCACTTACCTTCGAAGTAGCCGTCTTCACCGCGCTCATCAATGATGCGTCCCACATCTGGACTCTTACAGCTCCAACATGCCATTGGCATCGGGCCAGAGTTCTCATCTTGAGGTGCGCCTGTACGTAGAGTTTGTCTGACGTCATCTACAGCGTAAAAGTGGCCACGCGCTTTATTGTAGTCTTTGGCAAAACCATAGCCAGCCCATAGAATCACCATGTTTGGGTCTTCTGCTAGAGCATCTTCGATGTGTTCACTTTCTGAGGTGGCTTTCCAAGAGTGGTATTGATCAGGGTGTTGCTGCTCGTATGCGTCGTTACGAGGGTCAATTAAGCCTTTTTCTTCGGATGCAGCAAAGCTAGTGACACTCATTAATGAGCTGGCCACAATCGCTAATGCTGCAGCGGATTTTGGTATCCAATGCAATTTATTCACAGTGCTATCTCCGTATTCTGTTTTTATAAGCAGCGTTGTGAACTGGCTTTATTCCAAACTAAGAACTGGAGAAACTGATACATATTGTAATAAAAAGAAATAAATTAAATAACTTGTTAATAAGTGTTCATTGTTTGAGATCAATTTTACCTAGTGATCCAGTTCAAATTGGGATTTTTATACCCCTAAAGGGTTACTTGTTGATTCGTAAAGATTTTAATGAAACTTATTATCATCAATGACTTAGTGATATTAACCATTAAATTATTAAGGTGATGAAGATCGAATTTTGAGCAGTTGTGACTACCTCTAAAGAGTAGTGGGAGTAATATATAGTTAAATAGCGTTGTGGCTTTTCCAAAATAAGAATTGATCTCATTTGATATATTTTCGATGTATCAAGGGGCTTTAATTTTTAACCGTATATCGACGTATTGAATATTCAATAACGGGTACGGGAATAAGGAAAGGATAATATGGGCAATATAAAGTTGGCCATAGTCATAATGCTAAAGTCTATTCTTGCATTCTGCCTCTATGGTTATTCTCTTCATGCCGTTGCCGACACTTCAACTGTGCAGTCTGAAGATAAGTCAGCACGTCATGAGGTTACGCTTATCCGTGACAAGGACTACAAATGTATCCAATGTCATAAGGATTCAAAACAAACCCTCCAAGGTTCACATGGTGAAGATGCGCACAAAATTCTTGGCCGTGAAGTAACGTGTACTGAGTGTCACAACAATATCGGACCAGATCACCGTGAAGGTGCGCCAATTGTGACCAAATACTCTAGTGCTCAATCGCAGTCGGGTACCGACAAAGTCTTTCTTGATCCTGAAGCTATCTTAAAGGCGAATAGCCAGTGTACCGATTGCCACCAACCTCAATATCTACGCGACGACAGCTGGACGCATGATGTGCATGCTAAAAACTTAACTTGTTCAAACTGTCATGATGTTCATGCTAGTAAAACGAAGGTGTTAGGACTTGAGCGTAAAGAGCGCATTAAGTTGTGTGTTGATTGTCACTCTGATTTTAATCAGCTGAATAAGGAGAAGTAGTATGAGTTGTTCTAGACGAAACTTCTTAGCTGGATCGGGGGCACTAATTTTTACCACAGGTGTTGCCGGGACTGCTGTTTTTAACAGTCGTAAATCCTTGGCGAATGTCGAGCAAGATGGCAATAAACTCTATGGCATGGTTCACGATGAAACGGCTTGTATTGGTTGTACTGCTTGTACTGAAGCGTGTCGAGAGGTGAATAAGGTGCCTGAAGGTGTCTCTCGCCTAGAGATAATACGTAGTGAGCCACAAGGAGAGTTCCCAGACGTTGATTACCGTTTTACTCGCAAATCTTGCCAACATTGTGAGAACCCACCGTGTGTGTATGTGTGTCCAACAGGGGCAGCGTACAAAGACGAAAAAACAGGTATTGTCGACGTACACAAGGACAAATGTGTTGGTTGTGGTTACTGTCTAGCCGCGTGCCCGTATCAAGTTCGTTTCTTTAATCCAGAAGATCACTCTGCCGATAAATGTAACTTTTGTCGTGATACTAATTTGGCCCAGGGTAAATTGCCTGCGTGTGTCGAGTCGTGTCCAACGAAAGCGCTGATCTTTGGTGATCTCAATGATCCGAAAAGTGAGATTAATCAGGTATTAAACAACGAAGCCGTATACCGAGACAAAGTGCATCTTGGGACTAAGCCTAAGTTGTACAAAGTGCCTCATCAGAAAGGGGAGATATCATAATGAATGGTTTTGAAAGTGCATTCCACTTTGACTCTCTGGTGTGGGACTGGATTATTGCAATCTATCTGTTTTTAGCGGGTATGTCCGCTGGTGCCGTGATGATCTCTCTCTATCTGAAACGAAAAGTCATTGAAGGCGATCCTGCAAATAACGGCATCTTCAAGGCAATGGCTTGGCTAGCACCGTTTGGTATTATTTCTGGGTTAACGATTCTTATCTTCCACTTAACTAAACCTTTGTCATTTTGGAAGATCATGATTTTCTACAACCCGAGCTCAGTAATGTCGATGGGTGTCATCTTATTCCAGGTGTACATGATTGTATTGTTTATCTGGATCGGGATTCTATTCCGCCATCAAATCATTCGCTTCTGTGAAGGTAAACTGCCAACGAAGTTGCTCGATTTGGTTGATGGAATCCTGATTAAGTCTGGTAAGTTCTCTAATGGTATTGAGCTGTTTTTAGGCTTCTTGGCAATCGTATTAGCGGCATATACAGGCTTCCTGCTTTCAGCGCTGAAAACTTACCCAATGCTGAATAACCCAGTACTGCCGATTTTGTTCTTGTTCTCTAGTCTTTCCTCTGGTGCTGCAGCGTGTTTGATGTTCGGCATATTGGTGTTTAAAGAGTCAGCAACAAGTCCAAGTGTTTCTTGGGTTCACCGCTTTGAGCGTCCGGTCGTCTTGTTTGAATTGTTCGTCCTCGTAACTTTCTTTACTGGCTTAATCTTTAGTGGTGGTCAGAATGAAGTGGCGGCTTGGAATGCAATTGGTGGCGGGTTCTGGTCTAACTGGTTCTGGTTTGGTGTGGTATTGATTGGCATGGTTCTACCGTTGACACTCAATGCAGTCGCACCTAAAGAAGCACGTCATAGTGGTGGCTACATCTTCATCGTGACGACGTTGAGTTTAGTCGGCGTGTTGATGCTGCGTACCTTTATTTTGTATGCAGGGCAGATGACGGTCGTTTAAGTATGGTAGGAGAGTTTGGTCATTTTGCATTGGTTTGGATTGCGGTATCTAGCTCTATTGGGGCTGGAACGTATGCATGGCAAAAATGGTGTAAGAAAAATCCAACACTCTCCTTTTCGTGGATTGTGAGGCTTAATGGTGTATTGGCGCTGTTGAGCCTTATTATTCTTGGCTACTTATTTATAGCCGATCAATTCCAGTTTCATTATGTCGCCTCTCATTCTAATTCTGCATTACCGGTGTTCTACAAAATGGCAGCGGTTTGGGGCGGACATGAAGGCTCAATATTATTTTGGGTTTTTACCTTAGCGCTATGGTCGGCATGTATTTCCTATATTCGTTCAGCCAGCGAGCATTACTTGCAAGATGTTTTGTTGGTCATGACGCTGTTTGTTGCTGCATTTAGCTGGTTTACCTTATTTGCTTCGAACCCTTTTGCCTATTCCGATGTTTGGTTGGAGCAAGGGCGAGATTTGAATCCGATGTTGCAAGATGTCGGTCTTATTTTCCATCCTCCTTTGCTTTACCTTGGTTATATTGGCTTTTCTACGGTCCTCGCTTTCGCTCTAGCGGCGCTGATGCAACCTGTCTACATGTCTCAATGGGTTAAGTTAGCCACTCCTTGGGTAATATCTGCATGGGCGTTTTTAACTTTAGGCATATTGGTTGGCTCTTGGTGGGCATACAATGAGCTTGGCTGGGGCGGCTGGTGGTTCTGGGATCCAGTCGAAAATGCTTCTTTGTTGCCTTGGTTAACGGGGACTGCGTTGTTGCATGCAATGGTGGCGGCTAAAAACCATCAACAACAAAATCGCGTGACCGTAATCTTGGCTCTAGTGACGTTCAGTTTGAGTATTCTTGGTACCTTTATTGTTCGTTCCGGTGTGTTGACGTCTGTCCATGCTTTCGCGGTCGACCCGAGTAAAGGGATCGCGCTATTGCTGATCTTAGCGGTTACTTTAATGGGTTCATTTGCTTTATTGTTTGAGCGCAGTGATGTAATAAAAAGCCAGCCTATTCAAGCATTGAATGGACGTAGTTACCTGTCTTTCATAGCCGTTGGTTTGCTCGCTATCGCCAGTTTTACTGTATTTCTTGGTACGTTTTACCCGATGGTTTATGAACTACTAGGGTTAGGTTCCATTTCCGTTGGCGCGCCGTATTTCAATACCTTATTTTTGCCATTGACTCTATTAGCTCTAGTTGGCATGGGGCTAGCGCCTCTGCTCAAGTGGCATCGTGGTGCGTACTATTCCTCATTGAAAATAATCACGCTATTTATCTCCTCGTTTGTTGTTGGAGCATTCGTTTATTGGCTGCAAGTGGATAAGTGGTCAACTATCGTGATGATCGTTTGGGGCCTTGGTGCTTGGGTAGCATCCAGTCACAGTTTACTCGCGGTTAAGCAAGCAAAAGCCTCGTTTATGGTTCTTGCTCATGTTGGCCTAGCCATTAGCTGTATTGGCGCGGTGATGAATAGTGAACACTCCCATGAAGTAAACCATAAAATGTCAGTAGGAAGTTCGGTTCAATTTGGCGATTGGCAGGTTGACTATCTAGATACACAATGGTCAATCGGGCCAAATTACACAGCAGAAAAAGCAGTGATTCGTTTTGCTCAACGAGAGCGCGAGTTTGAATTAATTCCAGAGCGTCGCCATTACCCTGTTCGTGTGATGAATATGAGTGAACCTGCGATAAAACCTTTCTGGCATGGTGATTACTATGTGACGCTTGGTAGTAAAGTCGATGCAGACTCTTACGCCGTGAAAATTCAATACAAGGCGTATATTGGTTGGATTTGGGGGGGCGCTCTAGTCGCTATATTCGGGGCTGTGTTACCTTTACTTTCCACTCGAAGAAAAGGAGTTGTTCATGGCGCTTTCAAGCAAGCATAAAATCTCAATCTTTATTGTTGGTTTGCTTGGCTTTATCGGTTTTCTACTTGCTGGGCTCAATTCTCAGCAATTCGGTCCTCAATCGACGCCTGTTGTTCGAGCTTTCCCCGTTATGCCTGTAGAGCTACTTGAAGAAGGTGGTATTAGGCAAAGTAGCCAGCTTTTTGACCATGATTATCAACTCGTCAATGTATGGGCTTCTTGGTGTGGGATATGTAAGCAAGAACATGCATACTTAAATCAACTAGAAGAGTCAGGTATCCCAATAGTGGGCTTGAACTATCGCGACCAACGTTCAGGTGCTTTGAATTATCTTGGTCAGTTGGGAAATCCATATAGTGAAGTTATATTTGATCCCAAAGGAAAGTTAGCGCTTGATTTAGGAGTGGTAGGAACCCCTGAAACCTACTTGGTAACAAAGCAGGGTGAGATTGTTTATAAACATCTTGGCGTGTTGAACGAACGAGTATGGACTAAGCATTTTCTTCCATATTTTGAACAAGGGGAAAGCTAGTGGTGAAAGGTTTCTGTATTAAAGTCTTACTCTCGATAGCTATGACTCTAGTTGTTTTTTCAGTGGGTACATTTGCCTCACAAGACCTTTTTGCCCCAGCGACGTCGGAACAAAATGTTCAGGTAGAGCTGTTTGAATTCAAATCACCAGAGCTACAAAAGACCGCAATAGGGCTAGCCAAGTCATTACGCTGCCCACAATGTCAGAATCAAAATTTAGTTGAGTCTAACTCTCCTATTGCCAAAGATTTACGTTTAATCGTGTTCGAAAAAATCAACCAAGGCGAGAGTGAACAACAAGTGATAGATTTTATGACAGCGCGCTATGGTGAGTTCGTCCTGTACAAACCTGCGTTCAGTTTGTCGAATGCACTGTTGTGGTTAGCACCCATCATCTTGCTTGGTTTGTTTATCGGCTTATCGATTAAACGAGTAAAAGCTCGGCCTTCCTCTTCTTCCTCCTAACAATTTACTGATAGAAAAATGCGTTAATTGGTATAGAGTAATAGCTAATTTCAAATCAGTAGTTACTAATCAGTGCGTTACGCTATAGAACAATATGACAAACATGGTTTTTTAAAAGCACCAAAGCTCCTTTGGTTTAGCTGGTTATTTTTAGCCAAAGCTTGGATTGTGTTTGTTGTTGCCGGTGCAAGCCGTGAAAGTGGCAGTAAGATTCTGTCGATTGTTTATCCTGATCATACAATGTTATATCTCGGGCTCGCCATGGGCATCCCAAGTATTGTGTTGATGTGGTTAGTGAACTTACGTAGCCCTGAACGCCGTTGGATTAATCGAATCGTTACCTGGGGACGAAGTGTCACCTTAGTAACTGCAACCTTGCAACTGTCTCAAACGCTCTATCATGTTTATCTGGTGCATGGAGCATTTAGCTGGACTAATGGATCGGTGATGTTGCTACTGCTATGGTTAATTCTTTATATTGGCAAAAGTCGGAGTGTCAGAGACTGTTTTAAGAACCCTCCGATGCAATGATCGAAGCAAGCGATGATCGTTGTCAATACTCTGAAATCAAAACGAAATACACTGAGCAAAAATTATAAGTGAGGAATTAATAATGTCATACCCTCAAAGTGCCATTCTTCCTGAAGCAGGACCATTTGCACAATACACTTTGTTAAAAGTAAACCAAGACGCTCAAGCAGTGTTAGAGCAGTTAAAAGCTTTACCAGCATTGGTTGAAGAATTGAACGGTCAACAACCGGGTGCTGATCTAACGCTTTCTATCGCTTTTACCAAAGCGTTCTGGAGCAAGTTAGATGTAGCGATTCCCGCTGAGCTGATTGATTTCCCAGTACTTGGTCAAGGCGATGTTGTTGCTCCTAGCTCAGATGTTGATGTTTTGATCCATTGCCATTCAAACCGCCATGATTTGCATTTCTACTTATTACGCAAATTCTTTGCTCAGGTATCAGAGAAGGTGTCAGTCGTTGATGAAACTTACGGCTATCGCTACCTAGATTCACGTGATATGACAGATTTCGTTGATGGTACAGAAAACCCTAAAGACGCACAGCGTGAAGAAGTCGCGATCATTCCTCAAGGAGAGTTCGCTGGTGGTAGTTATGTTATGGTTCAGCGCTTCATTCACAATTTGCCGTCATGGAATCGTCTAAACGTTTCAGCGCAAGAAAAAGTGATTGGTCGTACTAAGCCAGACTCTATCGAATTAGACGATGTACCAGCAGCGTCACACGTTGGACGCGTTGATATTAAAGAAGAAGGTAAAGGCCTTAAGATTGTTCGCCATAGCTTGCCATACGGCAGTGTGTCAGGTGAGCATGGCCTACTATTTATTGCTTACTGTAATACCCTCCACAATTTCAAAGCGATGCTTGAAAGCATGTATGGCGTTACTGATGGTAAGACTGACCAATTACTTCGTTTCACGACAGCGGTCACTGGTGCTTACTTCTTTGCACCGTCGGCAGAAATGCTACAGAGCGTAAACGTTAAGTAGTACGACACTGAATTTAAAATGAAAACCGAAGCCAAGTGCTTCGGTTTTTTTATTCTATTTCGATTAAAGAATTAACAGCTTGGCCGATACAGAGGGTAACCCAAAAAAGGATACTCCATAACCATGGCTATTACTGTCAATACTAATGTTTCTGCAATGACTGCACAGCGTCACCTGACAAATGCGACAGATTTGCTTAACCAGTCGTTAGAAAGATTGGCATCAGGCAGTCGTATTAATAGTGCAAAAGATGATGCTGCTGGTTTGCAGATATCCAATCGTCTTGAGTCGCAGATGCGTGGACTGGATGTCGCAATGCGCAATGCTAATGATGGTATTTCCATTATGCAGACAGCGGAAGGTGCAATGAATGAAACCACTAATCTACTGCAGCGTATGCGAGATCTCTCTTTGCAATCAGCAAATGGCTCAAACAGTCGTGCAGAGCGTGATGCGTTACAAGAAGAAATGGGCGCTTTAAACGATGAATTGAACAGAATTGCAGAAACGACCTCTTTTGGTGGTCGAAAATTGCTCAATGGTTCGTTTTCATCCTCTTCTTTTCAGATCGGAGCGAGTTCAGGTGAAGCAGTACAAGTGTCACTAAAAAACATGCGTTCTGACAGTTTAGATATGGGGGGATTTAGCTATATTGCAGCAGGAAAAGCAGACAGTTCATGGCAAGTTTCGCAGGGCAGCCAAGATCTCTCCATGCAATATACCAATGCTCAAGGTCAGCAAGAAACGATCAATATTACCGCTAAATCAGGCGATGATATTGAAGAGCTAGCTACCTATATTAATGGGCAAACTGACAAAGTCTCGGCGTCAGTTAATGAGGAAGGGCAGCTGCAAATCTTTATGTCAGGTAAAGAAACATCAGGAACAATTTCGTTTTCTGGTGGTTTAGCAAATGAGCTAAATATGAATCTGTCTGGATATGAAGCGGTTGATAATATTGATATTTCTGAAGTAGGTGGCGCACAAAGAGCTGTCTCCATTATTGATACGGCCCTTAAATACGTTGATAGCCACAGGGCAGAGCTTGGTGCAATGCAAAATCGCTTCAACCATGCCATCAATAATTTGGGCAATGTAAATGAAAACCTATCAGCTTCAAATAGCCGGATTAAAGATACCGACTACGCGAAAGAAACAACCCAGATGGTCAAGCAACAGATCCTACAACAGGTCAGTACCTCTATCTTGGCGCAGGCTAAGCAACAACCAAATTTAGCGCTAACACTGCTCGGTTAAATTAAAGCAAGAGAGCATTATCGACAGAGGAAGTGAAAGCTTTAGCAAAAAAATAGCTTTATTGACGTTTAATCACGCTTTTCTCACCAACAGAACTTTTTTCAAAAAAAACTTAAAAAAATACTCAAGGTTTTCGAAATCGCGCCGTTAATAAATGTAACTTTTGAGAGAACTACTTTGGTTTTCCGAGACGTCGGAAACCGGAAACATCGGAAAATCAAACGGAGAAATCACCATGGCAGTGAATGTAAATACAAACGTATCAGCAATGACAGCACAGCGTTACCTAAACAGCGCTAACAATGCTCAACAAACTTCAATGGAGCGTTTGTCATCTGGTTCTAAGATCAACAGCGCTAAAGACGATGCAGCGGGTCTTCAAATCTCTAACCGCTTAAACGTACAAAGCCGTGGTCTAGACGTTGCTGTACGTAACGCGAACGACGGTATCTCTATCGCTCAGACTGCTGAAGGTGCGATGAATGAGACTACAAACATCCTGCAACGTATGCGTGACCTATCGCTACAGTCTGCGAACGGTTCTAACTCTAAATCTGAACGTGTTGCTATCCAAGAAGAAGTAACAGCGCTAAACGACGAACTAAACCGTATCGCTGAAACAACTTCATTCGGTGGTAACAAGCTACTTAATGGTACGTTCGGCACTAAATCAATGCAGATCGGTGCAGACAACGGTGAAGCAGTAATGCTATCACTAAACAACATGCGCTCTGATGACGCTAAGATGGGTGGCCAAAGCTTCCAAGCTGCAAACGGAAAAGACGCGAACTGGACAGTAGCTGCAGGTGCGAACGATTTAACTATTAACCTAAATGACGTAGATGGTGTTGCTCAAACTATCACTATTAACGCGAAAGAAGGCGATGACATCGAAGAGCTAGCGACGTACATCAATGGTCAAACTGACTTAGTTAAAGCATCTGTAAACGAAGATGGCCAACTGCAAGTGTTTGCTGGTTCAGATAAGGTTGATGGCGGTGTAGCTTTCTCTGGTGGTCTAGCAGGTGAACTTGCAATGGGCGCAGCAAAAGCGGTAACTGTTGATACTATCGACGTAACATCTGTTGGTGGTGCACAAGAGTCAGTTGCAATCGTTGATGCTGCACTTAAAAATGTAGATAGCCACCGTGCAGAGCTGGGTGCATTCCAGAACCGCTTCAACCACGCTATCAATAACTTAGATAACATCAACGAAAACGTGAATGCATCTAAGAGCCGTATTAAAGACACTGACTTTGCGAAAGAAACAACTGCACTAACTAAGTCGCAAATTCTTTCTCAAGCTTCAAGCTCTATCCTTGCTCAAGCGAAGCAAGCGCCGAACTCGGCACTAGGTTTACTTGGCTAAGCAAACCAAACGATAAAAAATCCAGCTTCGGCTGGATTTTTTGTTTGGCCTAAATAAATGATCTTCATCACATTTCATATCCTTGATAAAGAAAAATCAGAAATAATTTAATTTTTTTCTAAAGGTATTTTTTAGCTCGCCGTTAAAGGATTGAGAGAAATGAGATGTGCCAAAGTGAGGTGAGAGACACTGAGGCACATCGCCCTTAATGCCGAAGGAGATCAAATATGGCAATTAATGTAAACACGAACGTGTCTGCAATGACCGCACAGCGTTACCTAAACGGTGCTGCTGACGGCATGCAGAAATCGATGGAGCGTTTATCTTCAGGTTATAAAATCAACAGTGCTCGAGATGACGCTGCTGGTTTGCAAATTTCCAACCGCTTAAACTCACAAAGCCGTGGCCTAGACATGGCTGTAAAAAATGCCAATGACGGTATCTCTATTGCTCAAACCGCTGAAGGTGCGATGAATGAGACTACCAACATACTTCAACGTATGCGTGATTTGGCTCTTCAATCTTCAAACGGCTCAAACTCCCGTGGCGAACGTATTGCTATCCAAGAAGAAGTAACAGCACTAAATGACGAGTTAAATCGTATTGCTGAAACGACTTCATTTGGTGGTAATAAACTGCTAAACGGTACATTCGGTGACAAGTCTTTCCAAATTGGTGCAAGTTCTGGTGAAGCTGTACAGCTAGGTATCGGTAACATGCGTTCTGATACCATGAATATGGGTGGTAAAGCGTATATCGCAACTGCTGGTAAAGCTGCCGATTGGACTGTAGCAGCAGGGGCAACAGATCTTACACTGGACTATACTGATGTACATGGTGAAGCTAAAACGCTCACAATAAATGCAAAAGCTGGCGACGATATGGAGCAGCTTGCAACGTACATTAATGGTCAAAGTGAAGATGTGAAAGCGTCTGTAGGTGAAGAGGGTAAACTACAGCTTTTTGCAGCATCAAATAAAGTCGCTACAGATGTTACCATCGGTGGCGGTTTAGGTGGTGAAATTGGTTTTGGTGCTGCAGAAGATCGTACTGTTGCTGATGTTGATGTAACTACGGTTGCAGGATCTCAGCTAGCGGTATCTGTGATCGATGGCGCATTGAAAACTGTAGATAGCCAACGTGCTGAATTAGGTGCATTCCAAAACCGTTTTGGTCATGCGATCAGCAACTTAGACAACATCAACGAGAATGTGAATGCATCTCGTAGTCGAATCGTTGATACAGACTATGCGAAGGAAACTACTGCGATGACTAAGTCTCAGATCCTTCAACAAGCGAGTACCTCTATTCTGGCACAGGCGAAGCAGTCTCCGTCGGCAGCACTTAGCTTACTAGGTTAATCGATAGGTTCGATAGGAGCTTATTGGTGCAACATTATGTTGTGACCTGCTAAGGTGGAAGGGAGATCGTTATGGAAATATCATCCTACACATCGAACGTCCAGCCTTATGGTTCAGAAAGTGGCACAAAAATTGCTTCCAAGTATGATGGTGTACAGCAAGTTTCCTCGCAAAAGGAGCAAGTTTCTACAGCGAAGGTAAGTGAACAAGCGACTCAATCGGTTGAAAGAGCAATCGAAGCTTCAAAAGAGCGAGAAAAGCTCAATCGAGCTGAGAGAGAGCGCATTGTCGAAGAGATGAATAATTTTATTTCTTCAATCAATAAAGGCTTATCCTTCCGGGTGGATGAAGAATCCGGTAGAGATGTTGTAACGATATATGAAGCGGACACTGGTGATATTATTCGTCAGATTCCAGATGAGGAAATGTTGGAGATCTTACGTCGACTGAGAGAGCAAACGGCCCGTTATTCATCGGGGCTTATCAATCAGGCGGTGTAACCATACTTGAGGTGAGTGAATGAGTTTTGGCCCAGTAGGCATGAATTCTGGCATGGATATCAATTCCATGGTCAGCAAAATTGTAGATGCGGAGCGTGTACCTAAGCAGCAACGTATCGACAATGAGCAGACCAAGATTGATTCCAGTATCAGTGCCTATGGTCGACTCAGAGAGTCGCTGGATACGATGAAAAACTTGATGGCGAGCTTTCGTCAAGAGAAAGCTTTTGCCTCAAGAACAGTGGAATCAACGGATGAAGCTGTTGTATCAGCAACTGCAACCACTGAAGCTATCGCTGGTCGCTATGCGATCGATGTGTTGCAGCTTGCCCAAAGCCACAAAATTGCGTCAGATGTTTTACCTGAAGACGCGAAGTTTGGTCCGGGTAAGCTGCAGGTTTCATTAGGAGACAAAAAGTTCTCCATTGACGTCCAACAAAACTCAAATTTGCTTGATATCGTTCGTGGTATCAATGGCAGTAAATCTAATCCTGGTGTACGAGCCGCTGTAATCAACGATACGGCGGGGCCTCGTTTAATTGTGGCATCCAATAAATCTGGCCAAGAAAACGACATTTCAATGACCGTTGAAGCGCAGCCAGGTGACACTCTTAAGCAACTTGAATACAAAACGCTCGAGCAACGTGTTAAAGATCTCGAACGTGCCAGAGCGACCGCTCAAGAATTACTTTCCCCTCTTAATCCAGCGGAGCAACTGATTGCCGACAAAATCGCGCAAAGAAACATCGAAGCGGCAAAAGTTGTAGACCAAGAGATTGCCGATGCATCTAAGCAAGCGGCAATAAGTGCCGATCCTAACGCAGCAAAAGAGGCGACTCCTGGCAATGAAATGTCTAATGGAGCAACTTCAGCGGCTGCTCAAGCTGGTATTGATGCAAACAAATACTTAAAACCTGAAGAACGCATCCCTGGGTGGAGTCCAACAGCATCAGGCACACTGCTTGATTCTTACTGGGAGCCAGAACCACAGCTAGATGCAAAAGCTAAAGAAAAAATGCCAGACATACCGGGCTGGTCAAATAGTGCTTCAGGTACACTTACGGACTCCTATGTCACGCCAAAAGAAGCGCAAGCAAAACTTGACGCAGAAAAGGCGCGCATTGAACAGGGCTTTGTCGATCAGAAAGCGGCATTGCAAAGCCGTGTTGCTTCTGGTGAATTAACCCCAGAACAGGCGAAAGAGCTCGAGCGTGCTAATCTCCCTAAAGATGAGCGTGAGTATCTTGAACGCTTAGACAAAGCACAAGCTGACTTGGACGCTGCGCAGCAGTCTTTTGATACTTACCGTGGTATGACAGAAGTGCAATCTGCACAAGATGCCAAGGTGATGCTTGATGGTGTTGCTCAATTATCTAGTGACAACAATATTATTGAAGACGCGATTGATGGCGTTGACCTGACGCTTAAAGGGCGTACAGAGAAGGGTCAGCCAGCGTCTGAAATTGATATTGAGTACGATCGACAAGGTGTAAGAGAAGACATTGAACAGTTCGTCGCCGCTTATAACCAGTTTTATCAAGTATCAAAAGAGCTAGGCGGTGTTGATCCAAGAACTGGAATGGCAGGACCACTTTCAGGAGACAGCATTGTCCGCAGTGCTGACTCAAGGCTAAAAGCGGTGTTCTCCTCTCGCGTAGAGCCTGCACCAGAAGACCTTAAAACCTTGACTGAATTTGGTATTACCACCACAAGGCAGGGTAATCTTGAAATCAACTATGAGATGCTCGATCGCCAACTCAACAATAACTTTAACAAGTTAGAAGACTTCTTCGGTGGCAACCAAGGCTTTGCTAAGAAGGTTGAAGACGCGATTCAAGGTTTGACAGGCGTGACTGGATCAATCAGAAGTCGTGAACGTAGCCTCGTCGAACGTAATTATCGAATTGCTGATGATCAGGCGGCATTGGACCGCCGTATGGATAACTTAGAGAAGCGTACTCACGCCAAGTTTTCGGCGATGCAGGATGCAACAAGCAAAATGCAGTCTCAATTAGCAGGGATGATGAATGCCCTTGGATAGTGACTTCGACGCTAACATCGCTCATTTGAGAGATTTAGATCACAAAATCTGTGAAACTCTTTCATTTGAAGAAATAAGTGCTGAAGAAATCGGTCAGTTTGTCGATACAAGGGAACAGATTTTGCAAAAGTTATTGGAAGCGATTCATTTGCATCCAGAGCTTAAGCACGAGCAACAGTGGCAAGATGCGGTCAAAAACACTCAAACTGTTGTAGAATTGATGCAGAGTAAAACCGCTGAATTAGCAATGGCGTTAAAGAAGTATCGCCATGGCAAGCGTTCTGTTCAGCAGTATCAAAAGTTTTTATAGATTAAGAGGGTTATCATGCGTGGTTCATTACAGGCTTACAAGAAGGTATCAGTTGATAGCCAACTAAGTGCGGCCTCCCCACATAAGATCGTCCAAATGTTGATGGCAGGCGCAATTGAGCGATTGATTCAGGGTAAGGCGGCAATGCAAGCTGGCAACATCCCGATGAAAGGTGAGCGCCTTGGTAAAGCGTTAGATATTATTATTAGTCTGCGCAGCTGTCTTTCAATGGATGACGGTGGTGATATTGCTTCGAATCTAGACCAACTATATGAGTTCATGATCACTCAGATTACTGAAGCGAATCACCAGAACAATCCGCAGCCAATTGACGATGTTATCGACATTATTCGTGAAATTAAGTCAGCTTGGGATCAAATTCCAAACGAATATCACAACCTGACAGCGACGGATGTTGGTTTATAAATTCATCAATAGTCTTTTGATAATTCTGAGATCGATGTAAGTATTTTCCGAATAATGCTTTAGCCAGCTTTGGCTTAACATCACATCAAGTAATTGCTTGGTTGCCTTTATTTTTTTTTAAAATAGAATAGAAAGCCACATATAGCCTAGTGGCTTTTTTTGTTGCTGAAATTTATATATTGTCTAGCGTGTTAACTAAACTATAGTTATCTGTATCGTTAGCAACTTTATCCAGCCACTCCGTATTAAAAAGAAAAGGCAAACAATCTCACCTATGCAGGGTTTAGCAAAGCTACTTGTGATTGAGGACGACGCTCAAGCGCGTATCAATCTTAGTAATATTTTAGAATTTGTTGGGGAACAATGTGAGGCGATCAGCTCTGATCAACTTGACGATCTCGATTGGTCGCAGGTTTGGGCTGGCTGTATTTTGGGTTCTCTGGACAGTGGTAACCTGTCGGCCAAGCTGAGTGAAAAATTATCTCAAGCCAATCATATTCCGCTATTAATTGCCGGGAAGCATTCTTATCCAGTCGAAGAGCTAACACATTATGTTGGTGAGCTGGAGTTCCCTTTGAATTACCCTCAGCTCAGCGAAGCCTTACGTCACTGTAAAGATTTTCTAGGTCGTAAAGGGGTAAATGTTCCTTCTTCTTCACGTAAAAACACCTTGTTCCGTAGTTTGGTTGGTCAAAGTATGGGAATCAAAGAGGTGCGACACCTGATCGAACAAGTATCAGGTACAGAAGCCAATGTTCTTATTCTCGGTGAATCGGGAACAGGTAAAGAAGTTGTTGCACGAAACATTCATTATCATTCAGCGCGCCGTACAGGCCCATTTGTCCCTATTAACTGTGGGGCGATCCCGCCTGACTTGTTAGAAAGTGAGTTGTTTGGTCATGAGAAAGGGGCCTTTACAGGTGCAATTACTGCGCGCAAAGGGCGTTTTGAGCTTGCTGAAGGCGGCACTCTGTTTCTAGATGAAATTGGTGATATGCCAATGCCTATGCAGGTGAAGCTTCTTCGTGTACTTCAAGAGCGTAGCTTCGAACGAGTCGGTGGTAATACAACAATACGTGTAAACGTGCGTGTTATTGCTGCAACGCACCGTAATCTAGAAGGCATGATCGATGACGAGTCGTTCCGTGAAGACTTGTACTACCGTTTAAACGTATTCCCGATAGAGATGCCAGCATTACGTGATCGCAGAGAAGATATACCTCTATTGCTGCAAGAGCTGATGACTCGAATGGAGTCAGAAGGTGCACAGCCAATCTGCTTTACTCCTCGTTCTATTAACTCTTTAACAGAGCATGATTGGCCAGGCAACGTACGTGAACTGGCGAATTTAGTCGAACGTATGATCATCCTCTATCCAAACAGTTTGGTTGATGTAAACCACCTGCCAACTAAGTACCGATACAGTGATATTCCTGAATTCCAGCCAGAGTACAACAGTGTAGATTCGGTTGAAGAGCAAGAACGAGATGCTTTACAAGATCTGTTTTCTGAAGATTTCAGCTTAGAGTCGACGGATTTTTTCCAAGATCATGACAATGCGCCTCAAAGCCTCCCGCCTGAAGGGGTGAACTTAAAAGAGATGCTGGCTGAGCTTGAAGTGAATATGATTAATCAAGCACTAGAAGCACAAGGTGGAGTAGTCGCCCGAGCTGCTGACATGCTAGGTATGCGTCGTACCACGCTGGTTGAGAAGATGAGAAAATACAATTTGCAGCGTTAGTATTGGCCGAAAATTTGACTGTCAAATTTTCGACTTAATGGTAACTTGTTGAAAGTATTGTAAAATAGCCTGGCTTGCTTATTGCATGACAGGCTATTGTAGTTTTTAAGGTAGAAATACGTCATGCATTCAACATCACAGGCTGATAACCCAATGCCGCTAGGTACTTTAGAACAACAAGTCGAACGTTATCAGCAAGTGCTCGATGTTATGCCTGCTGGTGTGATTCTGCTTGATACTCAAGGGGTTGTTCAAGAAGCCAACCCTGAAGCTCAGCGTTTGTTAGAAATTTCTCTTGTCGGTGAAAAATGGTTCGAAGTGATTCAACAAGCGTTCGCGCCCCGAGAAGATGATGGTCACGAAATTTCCCTCAGAAATGGCCGCAAAGTACGTTTAGCGATTTCGGCTTCGACCACAGGTCAGCTTATCTTAATCACGGATTTGACGGAAACTCGTTTACTTCAGTCTCGAATCAGCGACCTTCAACGCCTTTCTTCATTGGGGAGAATGGTCGCGTCACTTGCGCACCAAGTAAGAACACCGCTCTCTAGTGCGATGTTGTATGCGTCGAATCTAGGTGCACCGAATCTACCGCCAGCGACAAAAGATCGTTTTCAAAATAAGCTGATGGATCGATTGCATGACTTAGAAAAGCAAGTGAATGACATGCTGCTTTTTGCTAAAGGTGGTGATAACAAGGTCGTGAAGCCATTTACGATTTCAGACTTGGTGGCAGAGTTCTCACCAATGGTCGAAACGGCGCTTAAAAACAATCAGATCGATTACTTTTTAGAAGTAGAAGAAGAACATACACAGTTACTAGGCAATGCCAATGCTATTGCCTCTGCGTTAAGTAACCTAGTAATGAACGCAATTCAAATCGCAGGCAAAGAGTCTCAAGTAGACGTATTCTTTAGACCTGTGAATGGTGAGTTGAAAATTTCAGTTCAAGACAGCGGGCCAGGCGTGCCTAAAGAGCTGCAAAACAAAATTATGGAACCTTTCTTCACAACTCGCTCTCAAGGTACTGGCCTTGGTTTAGCGGTGGTTCAAATGGTGTGCCGAGCACATGACGGAAGATTGGAACTGATTTCAGAAGAGGGTGACGGCGCATGTTTTACCATGTGTATTCCGTTGGAACGCATTCCTCAAACTGACCAAGAAGCTATGACTGGAGAAAGATAATGGCTCAAAGTAAGGTATTAATCGTAGAAGATGATGAAGGTCTACGCGAAGCATTAGTCGACACTCTCGCTCTAGCTGGTTACGAATGGTTGGAAGCGGACAGTGCCGAAGATGCCTTGGTCAAACTCAAATCAAATAACGTTGATATTGTTGTTTCCGATGTGCAAATGGCAGGCATGGGCGGCTTAGCGTTACTTCGAAACATCAAACAACATTGGCCAAATTTACCAGTTTTGCTGATGACGGCTTATGCCAACATTGAAGATGCTGTCTCTGCCATGAAAGATGGTGCGATTGATTACATGGCGAAGCCATTTGCTCCAGAAGTGCTGCTAAACATGGTAAGTCGCTATGCACCGGTAAAGTCAGACGATAACGGCGATGCAGTTGTAGCGGATGAGAAGAGCATCAAATTACTCGCGTTAGCCGACAAAGTAGCGAAAACCGATGCAAGCGTCATGGTGTTAGGGCCAAGTGGTTCTGGTAAAGAAGTGATGTCTCGTTACATCCACAACGCTTCAAACCGTAAAGATGGTCCGTTTGTCGCGATCAACTGTGCAGCGATTCCGGACAATATGCTAGAAGCCACTTTATTTGGCTACGAGAAAGGGGCATTCACTGGCGCGGTTCAAGCGTGTCCAGGAAAGTTCGAGCAAGCGCAAGGTGGCACAATCCTACTTGATGAAATCAGCGAAATGGACTTAAGCCTTCAGGCGAAACTACTGCGCGTTCTGCAAGAGAGAGAAGTTGAGCGTCTTGGTAGTCGTAAAAGCATTAAACTAGATGTCCGCGTGCTCGCGACCAGTAACCGTGACCTCAAACAGTATGTTCAAGAAGGTAACTTCCGTGAAGATTTATACTACCGTTTGAACGTATTCCCAATTGCTTGGCCAGCATTATCAGAGCGCCAAGGAGATATCGAGCCATTGGCAAAGCACCTCGTTGAGCGACACTGCCAAAAACTGGGTATGCCTGTCCCAAATGTATCGGATCAAGCCGTAGCTAAGTTATTGGCTTACCCATGGCCAGGCAACGTACGTGAACTTGATAACGTTATCCAACGTGCATTGATATTGAGCGAAAACAACAATATCGACGCAGAACACATTCTGCTCGAAGGGCTTGATTGGCAAGATGCATCAAGCCTACAAGTGGCGGTTGAAAGTGGAGAGGGTATTACTCCTGACATTAAACCAGTCGTTGAAGCGAGTAAAAACTTAACAGCAGGTTCGGGTTTGGGCGGTGAACTGCGAGACCAAGAATACGCAATCATTCTTGAAACTCTTGAAGAGTGTAATGGACGTCGTAAGGAAATGGCTGAAAAATTAGGCATTAGTCCAAGAACTTTGCGCTACAAGTTAGCAAAAATGCGTGATGCTGGGATTGATATTCCTAACTAACGTGTTATTTTTCTCACTCTTTAATGACGTGGCATGAGGATTGCAGCGTCATTAATCTAGCACTAATTTAAGTCAAAGAGTTGACTACTGAGGTTTTGATGAGAATTGACGGATTTCAAAGCGAAATGCAAGCCATGATGTTTGAGGCTGGCGGGACTAAACCTGCTGCAACTGGTCAAACAGTTGGTGCTGACTTTGGTCAGTTGCTCAACAATGCTATCAATAACGTCAACAGCCTTTCAAAAACATCGAGCAATCTACAAATGCGCTTTGACCGCGGTGATGCTGATGTCTCACTTTCTGATGTTATGATCGCTAGAAACAAGTCTAGTGTCGCTTTCGAAGCAACAATTCAAGTACGAAATAAACTCGTCGAGTCGTACAAAGAATTGATGAACATGCCAGTTTAAGTTTGTAGGTAAAGTCTGTGGCAGAGCAAAATCAATCAACCGACCTGACTGTTTCTGATAGTGGCGCTGATAGCACAATGCTATCAACGACCGATCTCGATTCTGGGGTACAAAACCCAGATCTGGATGAGAAAAGCAGCTCTAAATTTGACATGGCAGTTGGGGATCTCGACCTTCTGCGTCAAGTTGTACTTGTCCTTTCTATTTCTATCTGTGTTGCGTTGATTGTAATGCTGTTCTTTTGGGTTAAAGAACCTGAAATGCGCCCGCTTGGTGCGTATGAGACAGAAGAGCTTATTCCAATCCTTGATTATCTTGATCAGCAAAAACTCGACTACACCCTTGATGGCAACACTATCCTAGTACCAGCAAGTGAATACAACACACTTAAACTGGATATGGTTCGTGCTGGCCTCAATAACGAGAAGCAGGCTGGTGATGACATTCTATTGCAAGATATGGGATTTGGTGTCTCTCAGCGATTAGAGCAAGAGCGTCTGAAGCTAAGCCGTGAGCGCCAACTTTCGAAAGCTATCGAAGAAATGAAGCAGGTGCGTAAAGCTCGCGTTCTTCTGGCATTACCGAAACAAAGTGTGTTTGTGCGCCACAATCAAGAGGCCTCTGCTTCGGTATTTTTGACTCTGAAAACTGGGACAAATTTAAAGCAAGAAGAAGTCGACTCTGTTGTTGATATGGTGTCGAGCGCCGTACCTGGCATGAAACCAAATCGAATTACGGTAACTGACCAACATGGTCGCTTACTAAGCTCGGGCACACAAGATGCTGCGTCTTCTGCTCGTCGTAAAGAGCACGAGCTTGAACGAAAACAAGAGCAAGCGTTACGTGAAAAAATCGACTCTGTACTTATCCCAATTCTAGGGTTCGGCAACTACACCGCTCAAGTTGATATTCAACTCGACTTCAGTGCAGTAGAGCAGACGCGTAAGAGCTTTGACCCTAATACGCCAGCGACACGAAGCGAATACACTTTGGAAGACTATAACAACGGTAGTGTTGTTGCCGGTGTTCCGGGGGCGTTAAGCAACCAACCGCCAGCGGATGCGTCTATTCCTCAAGATGTTGCTCAAATGAAAGATGGCTCAGTACTTGGTCAAGGTTCTGTCCATAAAGAAGCGACACGTAACTTCGAATTAGATACCACAATCAGTCATGAGCGTCGTCAAACGGGTGTGGTTAATCGTCAAACGGTCGCGGTTGCAGTTAAAAATCGTGCAGTCGTTAATCCTGATACAGGTGAAACGACGTATCAACCACTTTCAGAAGCTGAGCTAAACTCAATTAAGCAACTACTGATTGGTACGGTTGGCTTTAGCGAAGCACGTGGAGACTTACTCAACGTTCTGAGTATGCAGTTTGCAATTCCTGAAACAGAAGTGATTGCAGATGTGCCGATTTGGGAACATCCGAACTTCAATGATTGGATTCGTTGGTTTGCAAGTGCGCTAGTCATCATTGTTGTAGTACTTGTCCTAGTACGACCTGCGATGAAGAAACTGCTCAACCCAGCTTCTGACGAAGATGATGACCAACTATACGGCCCAGATGGTATGCCAATCGGTGCGGATGGCGAGACAAGCTTAATTGGCGGCGATTTAGATGGTGGTGAGTTATTTGAGTTCGGTTCGAGTATCGACTTACCTAACTTACATAAAGATGAAGATGTGCTGAAAGCGGTTCGAGCTCTAGTGGCTAACGAACCAGAACTAGCAGCGCAAGTAGTTAAGAATTGGATGCAGGATGCCTAACGAAATAGTTCCACAGGAAGAGGGCGGTGGTGAGGTAGTAGAAAACACCGTGGATATAGCAAGTATTCCGGGCGAAGAGCGTGCGGCGATCCTTTTACTCAGTCTTAATGAGGAAGATGCTGCTGGTATTATTCGTCATCTAGAACCAAAACAAGTTCAACGGGTGGGTAGTGCCATGGCGCGCGCTGCCGACTTAAGTCAAGATAAAGTCGGTGCTGTGCATCGTGCTTTTTTGGAAGACATTCAGAAATACACCAACATCGGTATGGGCAGCGAAGACTTCATGCGTAATGCACTAGTTGCAGCGTTAGGTGAAGACAAAGCCAATAACCTTGTTGACCAAATCCTACTGGGTACAGGATCGAAAGGCCTAGACTCGTTGAAATGGATGGACCCTCGTCAGGTTGCCAGCATCATTATCAACGAGCACCCGCAGATTCAAACCATTGTTCTTTCTTACCTCGAGCCTGATCAATCGGCGGAAATTCTGTCTCAATTTGCTGAACGTGATCGCCTAGATTTGATGATGCGTATTGCCAACCTTGAAGAAGTTCAACCTTCCGCACTTGCTGAGCTGAATGAAATCATGGAGAAACAGTTCGCAGGTCAAGCTGGCGCACAAGCTGCCAAGATTGGCGGCCTGAAGGCGGCGGCAGAGATCATGAACTACATGGACAACAATGTCGAAGGCGTCTTGATGGAGCAAATTCGCGACCAAGACGAAGACATGGCAACTCAGATTCAAGATCTTATGTTTGTCTTCGAGAACCTTATCGAAGTCGACGACCAAGGTATTCAGAAGTTGCTGCGTGATGTTCCTCAAGATGCACTACAACGTGCACTTAAAGGTGCTGACGATGGTCTACGTGAGAAGATCTTCAAGAACATGTCTAAGCGTGCTGCTGAGATGATGCGTGATGATCTAGAGGCGATGCCACCAATTAAAGTATCCGATGTAGAAGCGGCTCAAAAAGAAGTTCTGGCAATTGCAAGACGTATGGCTGACTCTGGCGAATTGATGCTAGGCGGTGGTGCGGATGAGTTCTTATAACCGCAATAAAGTGAGATAAAGGTATTTATGTCTGGGGAACGCAAGCGTGGTTTTTTACGTCTAGATAATGATGAGCTGGTTGAGAAACCAGAGCGTTGGGGTATGCCTGATTATACAGCGCAAACCCATAAAAAAGCGCGCGACACGGCGATGAACTATGACCCTAGCTGGATGCCGGTAGCAGAGCCTGCCAAAGAAGAAGCTCCGACTGAGTTAACCGAAGAAGAAATCGAACTGATTAAGCAACAAGCGTATCAGGAAGGTTTACATCAAGGCCAAGAAGCTGGCTTCAAACAAGGTTATGAAAAGGGTAAGGAGCAGGGACTTGCAGAAGGCCATCAAGAAGGTTTAGAAGCCGGAAAAATCGAAGGCGTTGCTTCTGGGCAAGAATTTATACAGCAGCAAGTACAAACCTTTGTTGGACTAGCCAACCAGTTTGCTCAACCACTAGAGCTGATGAATGCTCAAGTAGAAAAACAGCTGGTGGATATGGTGCTGACGCTTGTTAAAGAAGTCGTGCACGTTGAAGTGCAAACTAACCCTCAAGTTATCTTAGATACGATAAAACAATCGGTTGAATCTCTGCCGATTTCAGGTCACGCAATCACTCTTAAACTTCATCCTGATGACGTAGAGATTATTCGCTCGTCGTATGGTCAAGAAGAGCTGGAGTTTAGAAACTGGACTCTGGCTTCTGAACCGGCATTAAATCGCGGTGATGTGCAGATTGAAGCCGGTGAATCGAGTGTTAACTACCGTATGGAAGATCGTATTCGCAGTGTCATTCAGAGTTTCTGCGGAGTGAACCGTCACCAAGGTGGTGAGTGATGCTCGCGCTTGCCGATCGTTTATCCCAATACAAATCTCAAGGGCTGACTTGTCGACCTGTTGCCTCCGGTAAACTGGTGCGAGTTGTTGGCTTAACACTTGAAGCAACAGGCTGTAGAGCACCTATTGGCAGTTTGTGCACTGTGGAAACCATGCAAGGTGAAATGGAAGCAGAAGTTGTTGGCTTTTCAGGTGACAGTCTCTTCCTTATGCCGAGTGAGCAAATCACCGGTATTTTACCCGGCGCTAAAGTGACACCAATGACCGGAGAAGTAGGTCTACCCGTTGGTATGGAGCTACTTGGTCGAGTTATTGATGGTGTGGGTAACCCGTTGGATGGCCTCGGTCCTATCTACACAGAAAAGCGTGCATCATTTAATGCAGAGCCTATCAATCCACTCGCGAGAAAACCGATCTCTGAGCCACTTGATGTGGGTATTAAAGCGATCAATGGCCTTCTTACTGTGGGGAAAGGACAACGAATTGGTCTATTTGCCGGTTCAGGTGTTGGTAAGTCGGTAACGCTTGGAATGATGACCCGTGGTACCACCGCGCAAGTTGTTGTTGTTGGCCTTATTGGTGAACGTGGCCGCGAAGTAAAAGAATTTATTGAAGAAATCTTAGGCGTTGATGGACGTCAACGTTCTGTCGTTGTTGCCGCTCCAGCAGACTCTTCCCCACTAATGCGCTTAAAAGGGTGTCAGACAGCGCTAACGATAGCTGAGTATTTCCGAGATCAAGGCTTAGATGTCTTGTTACTTATGGATTCATTAACTCGTTTTGCGCAAGCGCAACGTGAAATCGCGCTTTCGGTTGGTGAGCCTCCTGCAACCAAAGGTTATCCGCCGTCAGTATTTGCCAAACTCCCTGCGCTGGTTGAACGAGCGGGTAACGGTAGCCCCGAACAAGGTTCCATCACCGCATTTTTTACCGTTCTAACTGAAGGTGATGACCTACAAGATCCGATTGCGGATGCTTCTCGAGCGATTCTTGATGGTCACGTAGTCTTATCTCGTGAGATGGCGGACGCTGGCCACTACCCAGCGATTGATGTAGAAAAATCAGTCAGCCGTGTGATGCCACAAATTACCACCGAAGAACATGTATTGATGTCGAAAGCGGTTCGACAAGTTCTTTCTATCTGCCGTAAAAACCAAGATTTGGTATCGATTGGTGCCTATAAACCGGGTACTGATCCTGCTATCGATGGTGCATTTACCATTAAGCCTAAGCTTGATGCTTACTTGCAGCAGACGATGAAAGAAACTGTGCCATACGATATGTGTGTCAACATGCTAAGTCGTCTATTGCACGGGGAGTAATCGCCAATGGAAAACGCACTAGAGTTTTTGCTAGAACAAGCGAAAGAACGCGAAAACCAAGCGGTGATGGCCCTAAATCAAGCTCGCGTTGAATTGGATGGTTATTATCAACAGCTAGAGCAGATTGAAAAGTATCGTCTCGACTACTGCCAGCAACTTGTTGACCGTGGTCAGCAAGGGTTGAGTGCTAGTCAATATTCCCATTTAAATCGTTTCTTAACCACACTAGACGAAACCCTAGCTAAACAGAAGCAGGCAGAAGAGCACTTTAAGGGACAAGTAGAAAGTTGCGAACAAAACTGGTTAGAAAGTCGCAAGCAGCGCCGCTCTTATGAATGGTTGATTGACAAGAAGAAAACCGAAAAAGAACGACTGGAGCATCAGCGAGAACAGAAACAAATGGACGAGTTTTCGACGTTACAATTCTCTCGACGCTTGTCCAACTAAATCTCGACGACCCATCCCCTTTAGCTCCTAACTTGGCTCACTTTTTGCAGTGTGTTCTGCAATATAGTCATCAGCTTGTATGCAATTTATCCGGCATTTTTGCTCTGAGGTTAATCCCCTTTAAGCGACATTGAGTGAGTCTTCTATGAATATCAATCTATCATCGGTATCAGAAAGCCCAAAAGTGGCAAAGAGTGTTGCCTCTGGAGAAGAGGTCGCTACGGAAGCGTCAGAATCAGGAGGCTTCTTTTCCAAACTTGCCGCTATGATAAAGGGTGAAGGGAAAGCCGAAGGTGAAACTGAAAGCGTGAAATCTGTTTCAAATGAAGGGGATAGTGAAGTTTCTGTTGAAGGTGATGCTGAAGTTAGTGAAGCAAAACTAACCACAACGGAATCTCAAAGTACTGACGAGTTATTAGCTTCTGAAAACGAGTCAGCAGAGAAGAAAGCATCCGTTGAGAGTGAATCTGACTCAGATAAGCCAGCCGCAACAACGAAGTCGGTTGACGCTGAGGGAAAAGCAGAAACATCGCAGTCAGCGAGCAAAATTGTTTCGGAAAATGATGAAGTGCTTCAGCGGCTCAATGAATCCAACAATGCGCTGAAACCAAAAGACGGCAAAGAGTTGCCTCAAGAAAGTGATATCGTTCAGGGTGATGTTAAAAAAGAAGCCGTTGCTTTGACAAGTAGTCAATCACCAGACAATGAGTTAGAGGGCGTTAAACTCGAAGGTAAACAACAAGCGGCTTCAACAATGAAGCCCGAACCTTCAACGCAAACTGTGGTGAGCGCTGATGGTGAAGAAGTCGCTGTACCAAAAGCAGCAGCGCCATTTATTCAGCAGCAACAAGCTTCAGGCACTGAACAGCCCCTAGAATCCGACTCGTCTGATACAGCACCAGTGGCGGTTGCAACAAGCGCAGGAGTGATTGCTGCAAATACAACAGATGTCGCTGAGGCCGGAGAAAGCGTTGAACACGTAGCGCAAAAGGTAAGCTCTGAAGAATTGATACAGCCTCAATCTGATGACGCTATAAAATTAGAGAATGGGTCTGCGGCAGAACCTGCGGTCGCAGCAGGTGCTGCAGCGGTTGTCGCAGCTAGCGTGGCAACCTCGAACAAAACTACACCTCAAGCTAAAGTTTCTAACGATGACGCTCAAACTCAGATTAAACAAGGTGACACTGTTGCTTCGCAAGCTCTAACCGAAGGCGACCTTGACCCTAATATGGCTGCAGCTGCTCCTGTCGCTGCTGCAGCGATTCCGTGGGCAGCGTCGGCAGAGAATGTTGCCACGGATGAAGTAGCGATTAATCTTGATGGCGCACCAAAAGCGCAACAAGCAGCAGTGGCACAATCAGTCCAACAAGCTCTCGGACACCAGCAAGCGCAAGTCGCTCAAAGTGCATTACAAACTCAGTCTGTACAACAAGCAGCTTCTGCTATACCCGCTGATTTAGCAGCGATGCAAATGCAGCAAGTTGCAGCGGCACCCAATGTCGCAATGACACAGGATCAAGCGTTGCTTAAAGCTGCGATGGGAGCGAAAGCTGCAGGTACTATCGGACAGCTCGCGAAAAGTAGTGAAGGCCAGCAAGCTGGGCAAGAAAGTGGCTTTGCTCAGCAGCTGTCTCAAGCAGCTGGCGCTCAGGGGACTAACTCGCTTAGTCAGGCTCGCGCTGATCAAGTCGCCGCTCAGGCCCCTCTTCAACTCACTCGCGAAATGGCTAGTGAACAGGTGGCAGAGCGCGTCCAAATGATGATGTCTAAGAACCTGAAAAACATTGATATTCGATTGGACCCACCAGAGTTAGGTCGAATGCAGATTCGTATGAATATGAATGGTGATGGTGCTACTGTTCACTTTACCGTTGCAAACCAGCAAGCTCGTGACGTAATTGAGCAGTCGATGCCAAGATTACGCGAAATGCTTGCTCAGCAAGGTGTACAATTGAATGATAGCTCTGTGCAACAGCAAGCCTCAGGTCAGCAACAAAAAGGTTATGCTGCAGCAGGACAAGGACAAAATGGTCAAGGTAACAGCAATCAAGGTGTCCAAGGCGAAGAAAACCTTGAAGCAGACATCAATCTTGATTTGAATGTCGCTGCAAAGCGTGATGGAATTAGCTATTACGCTTAAACTGTAAAAATCAAATAAATAGAGAACGTTAAGTTATGGCAGTCGAAGAAGTCGAAACGGAAGCGCCGAAAGGGAAAAGCAAATTACTGATCATCATTATCGCCGTCGTTGTCTTATTGGCGGGCGGTGGTGGTGCTGCCTTTTTCTTAATGGGTTCTGATGAGCCAGCAGCAGCCGATAGCGCGGTACAACAAGAAGTTGTCGCACCGACTGACCCTGTGGCGTATGTGAATATACCTCAACCTTTCTTGTTCAATGTGACCGGAGATAAGAAAGATCGTTTAGTTCAGATTAAAGTGCAGCTTATGGTGCGTGGCAGTGATAATGAGAACCTTGCTCGATACCACTCTCCATTGATTGAAAGCTCTCTACTCAGCACATTTGCTTCAGCGACGGTTGACCAACTGAGAAGTGCAAATGGTCGTGTAGAACTACGTGACAAAGCCACTGATGATATTAAAGCGAGCTTAACGCGTGCGGTAGGTCAGCCTGTTATTGAGCGTGTACTCTTCACCGATTTTGTAATTCAGTAGGTGCCAAGTGACCGATCTATTAAGCCAAGATGAAATCGATGCTCTCTTACACGGGGTAGATGATGTCGATGATGTCGAAGATGAAGTTGTTGCCTCAGACGCCAGTGCCGTTGAGTTCGACTTTTCATCGCAAGATCGCATTGTTCGTGGTCGAATGCCGACCTTGGAGCTTATTAATGAGCGTTTTGCCCGCCATATGCGGATCAGCTTATTTAATATGCTACGAAAAACCGCTGAGGTATCGATCAACGGCGTACAAATGATGAAATTTGGTGAATACCAAAATACCTTGTACGTTCCAACCAGTTTGAACATGGTGCGTTTCCGTCCGTTGAAAGGTACTGCGTTGATTACCATGGAAGCACGACTGGTTTTCATTTTGGTAGAGAACTTCTTTGGTGGTGATGGCCGATTCCACGCACGTATCGAAGGGCGTGAATTTACCCCGACGGAGCGTCGAATTGTTCAGCTGCTACTGAAAATTGTATTTGAAGACTACAAAGAAGCTTGGTCTCCAGTGATGGGGGTTGAGTTTGAGTACTTAGACTCTGAAGTTAACCCAAGTATGGCCAACATTGTCAGCCCTACTGAGGTGATTGTTGTCAGTTCATTCCACATTGAAGTGGATGGTGGTGGCGGTGACTTCCATGTTGTTATGCCATATTCAATGGTTGAACCGATTCGTGAATTGCTCGATGCCGGTGTTCAATCAGATAAAATGGAAACAGACGTTCGTTGGAGTACAGCACTTCGTGAAGAAATCATGGATGTACCGGTGAATTTTCGTGTAGAACTGCTGGAACAAGACATCTCATTACGTGATCTGATGGAGCTTCAACCGGGCGATATCATTCCGATCACGATGCCAGAACATGCGACTATGTTCGTCGAAGAACTGCCGACATTTAGAACCAAGATGGGGCGCTCAGGTGAACATCTTGCAGTTCAAGTTTCAGAAAAAATTAAACGCCCTGATGTGGTGAAAACCGATATCGCCTTCCTCGGAAAAGATGTGATTTCCGAACTCGAAGAAGACGATAGCGAAATTGAAGATTAAGAGAATAACAGGTAACAGGTATGGAACCGAGTGACGACCAAAAGCTGGCAGACGAATGGGCTGCCGCATTAGGTGAAGATCCAAGTGCACCAAGTATTGATGTTGATGAAGTAATGAATGCTCAGCTTGATGAGCTAGAAGATACTTCTTCTCCAATTTCAGAAGATGAGCGCCGTAAACTCGATACGATTTTAGATATCCCAGTTACTATTTCAATGGAAGTTGGGCGTTCGCAAATTAGTATTCGAAACCTACTACAACTTAACCAAGGTTCTGTTGTTGAGTTGGAACGCCTTGCGGGTGAGTCACTCGATGTATTGGTTAACGGCACTTTGATTGCGCATGGTGAAGTCGTTGTCGTCAACGATAAGTTTGGTATTCGTCTTACAGATGTAATCAGTCAAACAGAGCGCATTAAGAAACTTAGATAAAGTAAGGTACAGTATGACGTCTAAAGTTAAGGAGTACTTACTTTATTCTCTGGCTTTAATATCACCATCCGCGATGGCTGCCGCCCCTGGTAGCCAACTAGACTGGGCGACCACTTTTGGGTCGCTCTTGTTCGTTATTGCCTTCATTTTATTTTTGGCTTGGTTGCTAAAGCGAATGCGAGTGCCTGCAATGGTTAACCAAAAGGGTTTAAGCGTTGTACGTCAGATAGCATTGGGCAACCGAGAGCGAATTATGATCGTTCAAGCCGGAGAAGAACAATTTTTGGTTGGCGTCACTGCCCAATCAATCCAACTGATCTCAAAACTGGATAAACCCTTATCTCAGGAGGAGATGGCTGCGAGTCCATTTGCCAATCAATTGACTCAGCTATTAAAAAAGAATGATAAAAACGAATAACATTGCGTCGCTCATTCTGACGCTTTTCATCCTGGCTTTCTCTACGCTCACTTATGCGCAAGAGGAACTTGCAACACCCGTTCCAGCCAACGCCGCTCCGGGGAACTCGGTAACGGTATCAGCGATGGAAAGTGAGCAAGGGACAGCAAAAACCATCTCCACGAGTAGTTTAGTGGGGGGAGGTGGATCTGGTGTTCCAGCATTCACCATGACGACGAATCCAGACGGTAGTGAAGACTACTCAGTTAACTTGCAGATATTGGCGCTAATGACCATGCTCGGCTTCTTGCCTGCGATGGTTATCTTGATGACGTCATTTACCCGTATTGTGGTAGTTATGTCGATTCTTCGTCAGGCGATGGGTCTACAGCAAACACCATCGAAT
This sequence comes from Vibrio sp. TBV020, assembly GCF_046056895.1. Taxonomy (NCBI): domain Bacteria; kingdom Pseudomonadati; phylum Pseudomonadota; class Gammaproteobacteria; order Vibrionales; family Vibrionaceae; genus Vibrio; species Vibrio sp. TBV020. The sequence continues at coordinate 1,084,809 of NZ_JBEEAQ010000003.1, forward strand.
CAGGTGATTATTGGTATCGCTATCTTCTTAACATTTTTCATCATGTCACCTGTTTTAAACAAGATTAATGATGATGCCATCCAGCCATACATTAATGAACAGATTTCGGCTCGCCAAGCGTTTGATTTAGCCCAAGTTCCGATGAAAGACTTTATGCTCAAACAGACACGGGTGAAAGACTTAGAAACCTTCGTTAATATTTCAGGCTCAACGGCAACCGCACCGGAAGACGTATCCATGGCGGTGCTAATCCCAGCGTTTATCACCTCTGAGCTCAAGACTGCATTCCAAATCGGCTTCATGCTGTTCTTACCCTTCTTAGTTATCGACCTTGTTGTCGCATCGGTATTGATGGCAATGGGTATGATGATGCTTTCGCCAATGATTGTATCGCTGCCGTTTAAGCTGATGCTCTTTGTACTGGTTGATGGTTGGAACTTGATATTGTCCACCTTGGCCGGCAGCTTTGCCTTGTGACGGGAGATAGATTATGACTCCTGAAATGTTTGTCGAGTTGTTTAGAGACGCACTGTGGATGGTTCTTATCATGGTGTGTGCGATCATTATTCCAAGCTTATTGATTGGTTTAGTGGTAGCCATTTTTCAAGCGGCGACTTCCATCAACGAACAAACACTAAGTTTTTTACCTCGTTTGATCGTAACGCTACTCGCACTAATGTTGTTTGCTCACTGGATGACGCAAATCTTGATGGAGTTTTTCTTCAGCATGATTGAGCGTATGCCTCAGGTTCTTTACTAGGTAGCGGTATGGAATATCCGGCGACGATAGTACTGGATTGGATAGCCAACTACTTTTGGCCTTATACCCGCATCGCTGCAATGTTGATGGTCATGTCGGTAACGGGTGCTCGCTTCGTTTCTACTCGCGTTCGACTCTATCTTGGTTTGGCAATCACCTTTGCTGTGATGCCTGCTATCCCCGCCGTCCCAGATACCATCGAATTGCTCTCTTTTGCTGGTTTTATGACATTGCTTGAGCAAATCATCATTGGCGTCGCGATGGGCACAGTAACTCAGTTCATGATTCAAACCTTTGTTATTTTAGGTCAGATCCTCGGTATGCAATCGAGCTTGGGCTTCGCTTCTATGGTAGACCCAGCGAATGGTCAGAATACGCCTCTATTAGGTCAGTTATTCATGTTCCTATCAACGTTATTCTTCTTAACCACTGATGGACATTTGAAAATGATCATGCTGGTGGTGATGAGCTTTAAGTCGCTGCCGATTGGGACTGGTTCACTGACTACAGTTGATTTTAGAGAGCTGGCGTTATGGCTTGGTACTATGTTTAAAGTTGCGTTAAGTATGTCGCTCTCTGGCATTATTGCGTTGCTTACTATCAACCTTTCATTTGGTGTTATGACCCGTGCAGCACCACAATTAAACATTTTCTCTTTGGGTTTTGCGTTTGCATTGATGGTTGGTTTGTTGATTTGTTGGTATATCATCGCCGGTTTGTACAACCACTATGAACTATTCTGGATACAGGGTGAGCAGCAAATTTGCCAATTTATTAGGCTAGATTGTTAGGAGGCTGAATGGCAGAGTCAGACGGTCAAGAACGCACAGAAGACGCCACGCCCAGGCGCTTGCAACAGGCTCGAGAAAAAGGGCAGGTTGCAAGGTCTAAAGAGTTAGCGTCAGTTTCTGTACTAGTGGTAGGCTCCGTTGCGCTGATGTGGTTTGGCGAGAGTTTAGCGCGTGCGTTATTTACCGTTATGGGGCGCTTGTTTAGCCTTTCCAGGGAAGAGATATTCGACCACGTTAAGCTGTTTGATATTGTTATTGGCTCTATGGGCAGTCTAATCCTTCCTTTACTCCTAATACTCGTAACCTTGTTTATTGCTGCCGTTGCTGGTGCAGCGGGTGTTGGTGGAGTGAGCTTTTCAGTTGAAGCTGCAATGCCGAAATGGTCGAAGATGAACCCACTCAGCGGCTTAAAACGTATGGTTGGAATGCAAAGCTGGGTTGAGCTGATTAAGTCGATATTAAAAGTGGCTTTAGTATCGGGTATGGCGTTTTACCTGATCAGTGCAGCTCGAGAGGATCTGTTCCAGCTTAGTATGGATGTTTATCCGCAAAACATTTTCCATGCTCTCGATATCTTGCTTAACTTCGTTTTACTTATTAGTTGTACGCTATTGATTGTAGCAGCGATTGATATTCCGTTTCAGATTTGGCAGCACGCCAATCAGCTAAAAATGACCAAGCAAGAGGTCAAAGACGAATACAAGGAAACTGAAGGTAAGCCGGAAGTTAAAGGTCGTATTCGTATGCTTCAGCGAGAAGCAGCCCAACGTCGAATGATGGCCGAAGTACCGCAAGCCGACGTTATTGTTACCAACCCAGAGCACTTCTCTGTCGCGCTTCGCTATAAACAAAACACTGATAAAGCACCTATTGTGGTAGCGAAAGGTACTGACCATATGGCGTTGAAAATTAGAGAAGTTGCTCGTGAGCACGATATTTATGTGATTCCAGCGCCACCATTGGCTCGTGCTCTGTACCATTCTACAGAGCTAGAACAAGAGATCCCTGATGGGTTGTTTACCGCGGTGGCTCAGATTCTGGCTTATGTGTTCCAGCTTAAGCAATACCGTAGGAAAGGTGGTCAGCGTCCTAACTTGAAGACGTCTGAGTTGCCAATTCCTCCTGAATTGAGGAAGTAGGGAAGCTTATCTTTGCTTCTCCGTCATTCCTTAGAGTGACGAAGGAGCGAATAGGGAATCTTTAAAGGTTTGGGACTTGCTTTAAGAGATCCCCAACTCGTTCGTACCTCACTCTTGAGGATGACGAGGCTTTGATAGCTGTCATTCCATAGAACGACGAAGGAGTGAGTAGGGAATCTCTTGAAGGTGATCCGGTTACTTTTCTGGAATCGAAAGCAACACTAATAAGGCACCATCCCCACCAAATTCAAGAGGTGCTTGGTGAAAAGCCATCACATCTGGATGCTGAGCCAGCCATAGTGGTGCTTTCTGTTTTAAGATGTGCTTACCAATCCCGTGTTGCACACAGGCACAAGAAATTTCATTTTTAATACAGTAGGCGATCATTGAACCTAACTCTCGTTTGGCTTCTTGCTGGGTCATACCATGCATGTCTAAGAACACATCCGGTACATACACACCACGGCGAAGTCGCTTCACTTCATAAGTAGAAACATCATCTCGCGCATAACGAGTCGGTCCTTCTTCATTTAAGAGAGGCACAAACTCGTCTGAGAAATAAAACTCCGTATCGCTTGCTTCACGGGCAGTTCGGGTAATTTCTTTTTGTTTACTATTTTTTTTTGGTTGCTGGACTATGGTATCCTGTGACAACTTTTTTACGCCTTGTACTGCATCCCTAAAAAGGGCGAAGTCATCATCCATATCGGTGTCTTTTTTGCTCATGGGACTAAATTTAATATGTATAAATGCAATTAGCAGTATTGTAGCGCTTTTCGGAGGCAATTTTGGATAAGATTTTTGTAGAAGAAGCAGTATCAGAACTTCACTCGCTTCAAGATATGATTCGTTGGACGGTAAGCCGTTTCAATGCCGCGAACCTTTTCTATGGTCACGGCACGGATAACGCTTGGGATGAAGCAGTGCAATTAATCCTGCCGACGCTATACCTACCAATCGATGTGCCTCCACATGTACTGAACTCTCGTCTAACAACAAGTGAGCGCATGCGTATTGTTGAACGCGTTGTTAAGCGTATCAATGAGCGTACTCCAACTGCGTATCTAACCAATAAAGCATGGTTCTGTGGCCTTGAGTTTTTTGTTGATGAGCGAGTTCTAGTGCCGCGCTCACCAATTGGTGAACTGATTCAAGCAGAGTTCCAACCTTGGTTGATTGAAGAACCAGCACGCATTATGGATTTGTGTACAGGCAGTGGCTGTATCGCGATCGCTTGTGCTCATGCCTTCCCAGAAGCAGAAGTGGACGCTATTGATATTTCTACAGACGCGCTACAGGTTGCAGAACAAAATGTTCAAGACCATGGCATGGAACAACAAGTTTTCCCTATCCGTTCTGATCTGTTCCGTGATCTACCAAAAGAGAAGTACAACATTATCGTGTCTAACCCACCGTACGTGGATGAGGAAGACATGAACAGCTTGCCAGATGAGTTCACGCACGAGCCTGAACTAGGTTTAGCAGCTGGTACAGATGGCCTTAAGCTAGTTCGCCGTATTCTGGCCAATGCACCAGACTACTTGACTGACAATGGTTTCCTTATCTGTGAAGTGGGTAACTCTATGGTTCACATGATGGAGCAGTATCCTCATATTCCATTTACTTGGATTGAGTTTGAAAACGGCGGCCACGGTGTATTTATGTTAACTCGTGAGCAGATGCTAGAGCACGCAGCAGAGTTTTCTATCTATAAAGACTAATCGCTAATACGCTCGTTCTTTAATAAAGCGCCAAGCCTTGATTTGCATACCAATCAGCTTGGCGTTTTTTATGCGTGCTAAAAAGCAAAATAGTTGGTGATTAGGGGTTTACATCAAACCGCAATAAGGCGACTATGAATTTACGAACAATTGAAGTGTAAAATTATGTATACAGAGAAAAGTATGCATAGCGAAAAATTTTGAGGAAGTAATGGCAGGAAACAGTATCGGACAACATTTTCGAGTGACGACATTCGGAGAAAGTCATGGTATCGCACTAGGATGTATTGTCGACGGATGCCCTCCGGGTCTTGAAATCACAGAGGCTGATATTCAAATTGACCTCGATCGTCGTCGTCCAGGCACTTCTCGTTATACCACAGCGCGCCGCGAACCAGATGAGGTAAAGATCTTATCAGGTGTTTTTGAAGGTAAAACCACCGGTACTTCAATCGGCTTATTGATCGAAAATACCGATCAACGCTCAAAAGATTACTCAGAAATTAAAGATAAATTCCGCCCGGGTCATGCGGACTATACCTACCACCAAAAGTATGGGGTACGTGATTACCGTGGTGGTGGTCGTTCTTCAGCTCGTGAAACTGCTATGCGTGTTGCTGCGGGCTCTATTGCTAAGAAGTACCTTAAACAAGAGTTTGGTGTAGAAATTCGCGCTTACCTGTCTCAGATGGGCGATGTTGCCATTGACAAAGTCGATTGGGATGAGATTGAAAATAACGCATTTTTCTGTCCTGATGCCGACAAAGTAGAGGCGTTTGATCAACTTATTCGTGATTTAAAGAAGCAGGGTGATTCTATTGGCGCCAAGCTTCAAGTGGTTGCAACCAATGTACCTGTTGGTCTGGGCGAGCCTGTATTTGATCGCCTTGATGCTGATATTGCGCATGCGCTGATGAGCATTAACGCGGTGAAAGGGGTTGAGATCGGTGATGGCTTTGATGTTGTTAATCAAAAAGGCAGCCAGCATCGTGACGAGTTAACTCCTGATGGATTCGCAAGCAATCACGCTGGTGGTATCTTAGGTGGTATCTCTACAGGTCAAGATATCGTCGCTAACATTGCTCTTAAGCCAACGTCTAGCATTACGGTTCCAGGTGAAACTATCACTAAAGAAGGTGAACCAACCCAACTAATCACGAAAGGCCGTCATGATCCTTGTGTTGGTATTCGTGCTGTGCCAATTGCGGAAGCGATGCTTGCAATTGTCGTGCTTGATCATTTATTACGTCATCGTGGCCAAAACCATGGCGTATCGACCGATACACCACAAATTTAATCTTTAAGATTTGTTCCTCAAAGCCCTGACCAAAATGTCGGGGCTTTTTTATACCATCAGGAAACTGTAGAAATCTAATTGCTTACCACTTTCCCTATCAAGTAATAGAACGCGAGTATTTCGCTTAACAGCAACATCGATAGCGAGTGCTGCAAAATCAGTGATTTCATCGTAGCAATGGCTTTCAAGAGCAAGAGGTTGGCCTTGATGCTCTACATAAAGGGTTTGTAAGTTGGGACATACGAATGCATAGCGTGGTTGTGTTTGGCTCATTACGTTAACTTTTAATTTATAGTTTTGTAAATTTCACCATTAATTGGACCTAACTACAAAGCTTGCTAAGTAAGCAAAAGTAAAGGTTTTGCTTACACATGCTTACGCTCCTTTCGCGATGATTTTGTTACATTGCGTAAACACAAAGGAGGTGTATTGTGGAGCTAGCGTCTATTTACTCAGTTAAGATGGATTATATTCAAAATCTTGTTCGCTATGAGCGAGGAGGGTTTGTCTATGGCTTTTATCAGGGTAATACTTTCCATAGTGTGTTCCAGCCTATAGTTGATAGCTCTGGGCAGGTATTAGCTTTTGAAGGGTTAGTCAGAATTTACGATAAAGAGGGATATCCTCTGAATCCAGGGCACTATTTTTCATCCATGAAGCCTGGTGGTGAAGCGAGTGTGATTACGACATTACTGTGTGGAAAGCTTCACTCTATCAATCTCGCACACACAATCTACCGAAACAGCAAACTTTTTATCAATGTGTCTCCGTCAGTATTTAATCTGGTAGCTAATCATCGTGAATCTATCGAGTATCTGATACATCGCTTGCGTTGCCTGCGTTTAGTCAGTTCCCAGATCATCTACGAAATTACAGAGTTTGAGGAGTCTGATTTACAAGGTATTCTACAAGGTAAAGCCTATTTAGAGCAGTATGGAATTGCCACTGCATTGGATGATTACGGGGCTTGCTATTCGACAACCGAACGAGCGATGAAGATACGCGCACCCTATTTAAAAATTGATAGAAGTTTCGTCAGTGATGCTAAGTTTGTTAAGCAAGCGGTAGAAGTGGCACGACGAATAGGGGCAAAAACCATTGCAGAAGGAATAGAAACTCGTGAGCAGTTTGAAATGTGTCAGGCAACGGGTGTTGACTACTTCCAAGGTTATTGGATAGCAAAGCCGATGCCGAGCCAAAGATTAGATCAATACCAACCTTTGGCTCTAGTTTAAGGCACGATTACATCTGTGGTATTAACCCTTCGATGCAATCCAGTTGTTGACGTTTTCTTGCACGACTTCCATCGGTTGCTGACCGTAGCGCAGCAGTTGATCATGGAATTCTGCGTAATCAAACTTATCCCCTAGCTGTTGTTGTGCTTTTGCGAGCATCTCCTTAATCACTAGGTAGCCTGATTTATAAGAGACGGCCTGACCAACGTGTGCAGCGTAGCGATAGCTTTCAGATTCAATATCGCCATCTCCGAGTGCTGAGTTGGCTCTCATATAGTCACGAGCTTGCTCAATGCTCCACCCTTTTGCATGGATACCTGTATCAACCGCTAAGCGCATATTCCGCAATTGAGCTTCGTTGAGGCTGCCAAAGTATTGCAGTGCATTACACTCTTGCTCATCGGTATAGATGCCGCCTTGGAATTGGCTGTAATCAATGTCTTTAAGACACATCCCCTTGCCGTTAATAAAGTTAGGTAGTCCTTTCGCATTGAGCTCACCATAAATCCCCATCTCGATACCGAGCCACTCAGTGTAGAGTGCCCAGCCTTCTCCGTAAGCGGTGTACCATATATCTTCCATGTAGCCCGGAATATTCGCGGGTGGATATTCTTTGGCATAAGCATCTTGGAAATGATGCCCAGGCGCTGCTTCATGTAGCAGAAGGGTAGATACATTCCATTTTTGTAAGCTGTAGTCAGGGTTGGTATTAAGTGTAAATACATTGCTATCGTATGATGCGACACCATCATAAAGCTCACCACCTGCAGGGGTTGGCTCTATGCTGTAATCGGTCTTTATAGGTTTAAAGTAACTGGCCACGACATCATTGGCATTGTTCTTAAACGCATAGTAATCAACGAGTGAACTTTCACAGGACGATTGATTTGAGGCTTCTTTACAGACTTCAGCGTATTCTGTGCCATTGATGTTTTTTCCATCACGGCCGAAGAAGAATTGTTCGCTGTTGAGGTAGGCAAAGAACTCTGGTAATTCAACGTTTCCATTCTCATCGACCAGATTAAAAGTTCGCATGGAGACTCGCTTTGTAGTGGGATCTCGGTACATTGCATCGACTTTTGGTCCACGCTTATTAATCACTACTTGAGCGACGCGGATCATTTCCGCTTTAGCTTCAGCAACTAGCGTTTCTCCCATAGTGTGAAGCTCAGGCGCCGATTTTCCAGTCGTACTGTTTCTGTCTAAATGCCATTGGTACCAAGATTGCCCATTTGGTAAATCGCCCCAGCCGATGTGTTCATCCTTAAGTGAACCAGTACCTCTTGCTGTTTTAATGTAGTCGTCATGCAGATAGTCTAAGAAAGCTTGGGTTGCGGTGATCGCTTGATTGACTGATTGAGCATATTCTTCGACAAATTCTGGACTGTAATCTGATTGAGTTTGTAAGTCATTCAATCCTGCTTTTAATATCGCCCAATCATCCGCAACTATAGTATCTAAACTGTTTTGATAGAGACGCTCAATTAATACTTTTGGCAATTGAATTCGTTCTACTTGGCCGAGGCGATATTGAGTTTGTAGATTTTTCACCCATGACGTGTACTCATTAAGTTTAACGAGTTGTTCATGATAGCTTTCTGATGAATTGCCTTCATCGGTCTTTTTGATGGCTGCACCCGCGTCTTCGGCATTCCACTGCATGAAGTTATAAAAGTGTGTGATTGGGACGTCAGGATTACCAAATCGATCGTTAGGAAATGAAGCGCCGCGAATGGCTATTTCGCGATCAAATCGGAAAGTGTCGAAATAGACTTTTTCCTCATCAGTTAGCTGGCTGCGATCAATGTTAAGAAGTTGGTTCAGGTAACGCTGATCAAGCGTTTGTTTTACTGCTGTCATTTGGTCGTTGATGATGCCAAATTCACTGCTGTCGAGCTCAGATACCTGTTGGGAGTAATTGTCTAAAAGTAGATTCAGCTGCTGAGAGGCATTGTTATTTGAGGTAGAACTACAACCAGATAATACTAATGCGATTACCGCAGAGCACGTTGAGACAGATAGGTACTTTTTCATCTTTAAGTCCTTATTTGGATTTATTCGGATCTCTGGCTCATCGTTGCTTATAGATTATTATACTGCTTTGAATAGGGGCAATTTGAACCAAATTCGCTGTTAACTCCCTGCAACCATTAGGCTATAGAAGTGAAGATGGAAAAGGTGCGGATTAGATCACAATAGAATTGCTCGAATAATTAACCGGTTAGAGTCGCTTTTATTCACCCTGAATGAATATCCGAAATTCCAATTAATTGAATCAATAGTGCGTGCTTAGTGTGCACTTTCACTCTCAAATTATGAATATTGTTTGGGCTTTCGCCGAGATACGAGGTGAGTTTTTTTGTAGAAATATTGAGCAGGTCACAATACGTTGAACTCAGCGGGAGAGCAAAGGATATTTATGCGAAGGGAACTGCGCTCTAGGTTAGAGCGCAGCTATTAAGGCTTGCTTAATGTATAGAGCCTTCCGTTTCTAGATGGAAAGAAGGTAAGCGCCATTTGAAGCGAACCGCCGCCATTCTTAGTAAGTAGCCGACAATTAACGTCGAAATGGTTGCGGTGACATCATTCACACCAAGCTCTAATAACCCTAAATAAAGACCTGATGCAATTAGAGCGACTGAGGCGTAAAGCTCTTCGTGTAAAACAAGTGGTGTTTGACGACAGATTAAATCTCTTAGTAACCCACCGAATACACCAGTAACCAATGCCGACACCATACAGATTAGTGCATGGTGGCCCATACCCATCGCCACTTTCGTACCAATGATACTGAATACAATCAGGCCAAGCGCATCCAATCTAATAAATAGGCCTTTTAGTTTAATGACCCATTTCGCTAGGCCAGTCGTTAGAACACCCGCGACACAAGTGATCGCAAGAAATTCAGGGTTTTTAACCCAACCGAGTGGGTAGTGACCAAGTAGAATGTCTCTAACAGTACCACCACCAATAGCCGTTGCACTCGCGACTAGCATTACCCCAAACCAATCCATTTTTCGGCGACCAGCACTTAAAGCTCCAGTCATTGCTTCCGCTGTAATACCAATAATATACAAAACACTTAGCAGCATAGTGAATTCTCAAAAAAGGCCAGAAAACGGCAGATTGATCTTATAAATTTAAGGCGTGAGTGTAGTGGGAAATGTGATCTGTGACGAATGAGATTTTATGAAGACGAAAACGTTTTTCAGATAAATAAAACTAATATCAACACTTTGGGTGTGGATTTGCTTTTTACTGTAAACATGCGAGAATGCCGAGCGCTAAATCCCAACTTCTGTAATTAAGCTATGAGTCACGAGTACCAAGACCTAATCACGATTTTTAACGATACGTTTTTCGACCAATACAACACCAAATTAGAGTTGGGTGGTGATGAGCCAATTTACCTACCTGCGGATGAAGTGAAACCTTATCATCGGATTATTTTTGCTCGTGGGTTCTATGCGTCAGGAATGCATGAGATTGCCCATTGGTGTGTTGCAGGGCCACAACGTCGACTTCTTGAAGATTTTGGTTACTGGTATGAGCCTGATGGTCGTACAGAGCAAGTTCAAGCAGAGTTTGAAAAAGTCGAAATTCGTCCTCAAGCCTATGAATGGATTCTTTCCAAGAGTGCGGGTTTTCCCTTTACTGTCAGCTGCGACAATCTTAATGGTGATTTTGAGCCAGACCGATTGGAATTCATGGCTAAAGTACACCGAGAGGTAGGTAAGATATTCGAACAAGGGATTCCTTTGCGAGTACGTATGCTATCGGACGCTTTAAGAGCCTTTTACCAAGTTCCAGAATTATCTTTTGCTGAGTTTGAAGTGAAGTAAAAACAAGCTGCCGAGTGCAGCTTGTTTTTTATGTCGCTATTGAATAAGCCAGGTGGTTTGTGAATCGTTGTTATGATCAAGGGTATACACTAACGGAGCTGTATTTGGTTCCATAACAGAAACTACGGCGATCAACGAAGGGCAGTGGTTTGGTACACGGAGCTGATATTGTCCTTGCCCGTTTTGTAGCGCTGCCTTAATTAAGCACTTATCGTAATCCACATTCTCCAACCCACCGACACTGTTATCACAAACCGAGATATACACTTGAGAACTGGCCAAGTGCGGAAGGCTGACATCAATATCGACGTTATAGACGGAGTCCAAATTATTATCATGGTCGATCTGTAAGTCTGAGAGCTTGAGAGACTGACCACTTGCAGTGATTGATGCCCCAGAGCCTGTCGATGTACCTGAAGATGACGAACCGCTGCCGCCATCACCGCCGCCACCTCCACAAGCGACTAGGAGTGTGGCAAACAAAAGGGTCAGATAGGATTTCATTGATAGGTTACGCATAATTTTGTCTCCTAATCGATGTAGATGATGGCGTTGTTTGGAGATGTGTACCAAGTGGCTTGTGTTTGTCCACTCGCATCAAGGGCGAAGTCTGCAAATGAAGAATACGCTTCTAGGATGTTTTTACGCTCTTTCGGATGTTTCCACGTAGTGGGTACTTCAATGGCCCATGGCAAACCATTGGTATTGTGATAGTGGGTATCACTAGAAGAAGCATCGACGCCGTAAGATTTGTATCGAGTGTCAAATTTACTGGTTGGCGCTTGATTTTTAAGGTGGATCTCTAAACTGCGGCCCGGATACCCGCCACTGAGTTGATGACCAATATCACCATAATAGTGCCCCGGAGCGGCGAAAATGAAAGGGTCATAAGGGAAGTCTGGCATGGTCGATGTGTCGACAGCGTTTTCGAGGGAGAAAGTTAAGCTCCACGTTGGACGGTAAGTAGTACCACAGTTATCTTGGGTTCGGAACATTGTACAACCTGGGCCTTCACCAGACTCAGTAATGTCCCATAGGTCTTCATGGATAATGAAAACCGCGTCCGTCGTATCTGTTTCCAATACTGTACCTGAAACATCAGAACCATTGATTGTTAAGGTAACGGAATCAGACTTGATATCTTCTTTCGCAACACTTGGTAGTCGAATAGCAAACCCAGAGTGATAATCGCCGCCAAGAGCCGCAATTTTACCCTCGATCTTCATTCGTATCACTTGATCGTTGAGCTGATATTCGGTGAATTTGACGTTCATAAGAACATCATTCATGTCGTAATCGCCAACCATAGGGTATTGGTCTTCATAAGCAAATGTTGTATAGCCGCCGCCACCAGGGTAGATCTCTGTAACAACACCACTTTCTGTTATCTCTACCTGATAGTCTTCGACTTCCCCCGCAGGGACACCACCGCTTGGTCCAATTCCAGAAGTATTAGAGATACGGAATCGAGCCCATGTATCACCAGCAACGGCCCACGTCGGAACAGAGAAGAAGACATCAGAGGTACTATCTGTCATTGATTGGTCACTAATAATAATCTCGTTGGATTCAAATTCCCCATCACGATCGAAATCAATCCATGCATTGAGTACTGAGCTTCCAGAAGTGCCTGATGCAGTGGCGATGATTTTACTAGTTTGTCCTACTTGAATAGGGACTGGGAAGGCAACACCGTCATCATCGTTTGAGCCATCAGAGCTGTCATCACTATCAGGGTAGACACTACCATCCGTTTCTCCGTCGATAAGAGCACCTAGTTTTAGGTCAGTTAAACCGTGGCGAGCACCGGATTGAGCAAAGGTGGTTTTATAGCTATCTGGCGCGTCACCAAAGTCGGTGTATTCACTTGGTTCAACAGGTGCCAGTGCACAGCGGGCTCCATCGTTAGAGTTACTTGAAGGGCCATAAGCAAAAAACTCTGCGGTTGACTGCTCTCCATTGATGGACACTTTGAAGACATAGCCGTTACTGTTGTTGCTTGCGTAGAAATTACCATCTACATCAAAGTAGACAGCGCCAAACGTTAAGCGATAGCCGAGTGCATTTTTGTCTAGCAGTTGATTGAGTCTGTTGGTGGTGCCGGAAGAGACGTCTATTTCCCATAGGTAGCCATTGGAATCAATGGAATACGCAAGGCTATTATCTGGGTGAAAAGCCAAGTCATAAATGGAAGGATTGCCAAACTGACTCGGTGGTGCAGAAAGCTCCATTACAAGTGTTGTAAGGTCAATACGATAGAGCCCATAGCCCGGTCGATAGCCATACCAAGCGTTTTCATCGAGTGAAACGTCACCCACATAGATTGAAGCAGGGGCACCTGAAGGTTTGGTTACCGTTAACAAAGTTTTGGTGAAGGTAGAGTCAATCCGAGAAAGAGATTCTGCACCATAGTCCCAGCCGTAAATGAAATCATCATGTTTGCTGTAACCAACGCCATTAAGTTTCGCGCTACCAAGGTTGGAGTCTAGAGTGACATAGCTACCGACATCAATGTTGACACCAAATGATATTGGAGTCCCTGTTGGGTTTTGAATAAGGAAAGCTTGTGTCGGACAGCTTGAAAAAGGCGTTTCTGCCTGAGCGGCATTTCCACCGCAAAGCAGTAGGGTGATAAGTATGCTGGTTTTAGCAATCTGGAATGTTTTCATTCTCGTTATCCTCGCTCAACTAAGGTGAATATTGGAGAGATTGCACAGGCCATGCCATGCTGTGAGCCCTTGCTGTACGGAGGGTTTGCGTTGCGATTGTCAATGTGAGAAGCTTGGCGCTCTTTTTGAGAATCAAACTGAATTAGGCGATAAAGCGAAATGATTATTGAATTTGAAGAACAGCTACTTGAGCTAATCGATGCGCGAATTTCTACGGCGTCGGACGATGAACTATTTGCTGGTGGCTATCTACGAGGTCATATTTCTTTATCGGCAGCAGCATGCGAAGAAGAAGGCGTTGATGATGTCGAAGCGTTGAAAGAACGTATTCAAGCAAGCCTTGAAGCCGCGCGCTCAGAACTGACGCCTGCGGACCGCACTATCGTTAACGATTTATGGTTAGAACTGGTTAACGCTGCTTAATCCAAATCATTTTTATATCGACTTAATAAAGGGTTGTTCGAAAATTTCGAACAACCCTTTACATTTTTTATAGTTGTTGGTTTTATGCCCGGCAGATATTCTTCTTAACACACAACGGGGAAACAAATTAGGAAGAAGATTATGAAAATTATCGCATTTGGTGCATCAAACAGCTCTACATCAATCAACAAAACATTAGCCGCTTATGCTGCCAACCAAGTTGAAGGAGCAGACGTTAAAGTCCTCGACCTAAATGAGTACCAAGTACCGATGTTTAGCGAAGATACAGAAAAGGAAATCGGTCAAGCGGAAGGTGCAAAAGCATTTTTGGCAGATTTAGCAGAAGCTGATGCGATTATTGTTTCATTTGCGGAGCACAATGGTTCATACACAGCGGCGTACAAAAATCTATTTGATTGGTCTACTCGTATCGAACGCAATGTATTTCAGGATAAGCCAGTGGTTTACCTTGCGACATCACCAGGCCCAGGTGGCGCTCAAACGGTGTTAGGTGCAGCAACAGGTTCAGCGCCATACTTTGGTGCTAAAGTGAAAGCATCTGTTTCAGTTCCTAGTTTTTACGACAACTTCGACCTAGAGTCGGGCTCGTTCCGTAACGAAGAAATCGCTGAGCAAGTAAAACAAGCCGTTAGCGAGTTAGCATCTTAAGTCGATTCGCTAAAATGCAGCAGTAACTCTCTTTAAAAACGCCTTCGCTATGTTGTGTATAGTGAAGGCGTTTTAGTTTGTTTATTGGTTATTGAGCTCTGTGATAGCTTTGCCTTTGCGCAGCTTTCTTACCCACATACGGCTTGGATGAAGCTGTTCTAGCACATCGATAGGCAGTGGGAGAGGATCACCACAAATCTGCGACGCAAGGACTTCAGCAAGCAGTGGTGCTGAGCTTAAACCACGAGAACCTAGGCCCAACATGCAAAACAGATTTGGCTGACTCGGAACATTGACCGCATTTTGTGCCGGTTTTTTCTTATGCAGCTCCGCATATTCCTGTTTTATCGCATCGAACTCCCCGACATTACCAATGAATGGTAGGTGGTCACGGCTTACACAGCGAATCCCTTGGCGAGACAAATCACCAGAAGTATCAACTTGCTCGGGCCAACTCTGATCTGGTACACACTTACGTAACTTGTCACCGTTCTCTTGTTGGGCTCTAGGATCGAAAACATTGTCTAGATGAGAACGATCGTAGCTTGCGCCAATACAGTGGTGACCATTATTTGGGTTTACAGGAGTCATGTAACCGTCATAACACAAAACGGTTTTCAACTGTTTTAGATCATCGGTGGTTGGGATATGGCTAACCTGACCTTTAACTTGCCCTAGAGGAATGTCTGCTGTCTGTGTTAACTCTGCGAATTGATGACCGTTCGCCACGATGATTGTGTCATGGATAAACTGTTGCTCACCTGAATATAGTGTCCATTGTTGCTTCTCTTCACACCAAGCCATGCGTTCAATCTTTGTGTTGAAGTGAGCTTTTAGCTTTGAGCCGCTTTGTAGGTCTTCAATCAAACCTTGGGTCAATTGCGCAGGGCACAACCAGCCACCAAGTGGGTAATGGACGCTTGGCATATCAATGGGTAAACCAATTTTGTTACTGGTCTGAGATTCATCAAGTCGGTGAATTAGCTGAGTATCGAAGTCACCAGTCAGCATCTTCTCTAGCTTAGTCGCAGCGTTCTCGTCCCACATTAATTGCGTTACGCCACACCAATCATGATCGAACTGAACGGTTTCGGTTGCTTGTTCGACAAACTGACGCGCAAACAAGAAAGCTGGTGCAAATACGCGTGACACGCCTTCATGAGCACCATTTAATAACGGATATACAGCACCTTGTCGGTTGCCTGATGCCCCTTGAGCTGGAGTATCATCTTGGCAGTAAAGGGTGACTTGCTTACCACGTCGAGTCAGTGTTTTAGCTAATGTGGCGCTCGCTACACCACCACCAATAATCGCTATAGATTCACTAGAGCTACTCGCACTGCGGTGGAACCAAGGCTTGAAGTTTGAGTCAGGCTTTTTCTCAGCTAGATGGCCGGCAATCATGTCTCGCTTAGTACCAAAGCCTTTGACTTTCTTCATCTCAAAGCCGGCTTCAATTAGACCGCGACGAACAAAACCGGCCGCGGTAAAGGTAGCGCAGGTACAGTCTTGTTTTGCCAATGTTGCCATACCATTGAATAGGTCTTGATTCCACATCTCAGGGTTTTTGCTTGGAGCAAACCCATCTAAAAACCAAGTATCTACTAAACCCTGTGTAGGGACAGGCACTTTTGGCATACAATCTTTGATATCACCAAACCACAGGTCGAGTGTAATCGCTCCGTTTTCAAGTACGATACGGTGACATTCAGGTACAGCAATCGGATAGTGGGCTTGTAGCTTTTTAGCGTACTCAGCCAGCTCTGGCCATGCATCATGTGCTTTAACTAAATCTTGTTGGCTTAACGGATATTTCTCAAAGCTAACAAAATGCAGTTCTTGTAGAGCAGCATCTGGGTTTTTCTGCCTAAAGTTGTCAAACCACTGCCAAACGGCAAGGAAATTTAGACCAGTACCAAAGCCAGTTTCTGCAATTACAAAACGCCTTTGGTCATACGTTTGCCATCTTTCAGGAAGAAGATTCTGATGAAGAAACACGTAGCGAGTCTCTTCAAGGCCGTTCACGTTTGAAAAATAGACGTCATCAAACTGGTCTGAAACTGGCGTTCCAGCGTCATTCCAGCCAAGTTGCGCGTTGGTAATTGTGGTCATGGTGTCGGAAATATGTAAATAGAAGCGATAATATTGTGGTAATTGTACGGTTTTAAGGGAAAGCTGACCACTTTTCCCCGCTATCTTAGTTATTATCTAGCGGATTTTTGAATTATAGGAATGTCATAATGAAACGAGTCGTAATCACCGGTATGGGTATTGTTTCAAGTATCGGTAACAACGTCGAAGAAGTTCTAGCGTCTCTAAAAGAAGGTAAATCTGGTATTACTGCGTCTGAGCAGTTTAAAGAACACGGCCTACGTTCACAGGTTTGGGGTGATCTAAAAATTAACCCAGCAGAGCACATTGACCGTAAACAGATGCGCTTTATGGGTGATGCGGCTGCTTATGCATACCTATCAATGCAGCAAGCAATTGAAGACGCTGGCCTAACTGATGAGCAAGTGTCTAACGATCGTACTGGTATCGTTGCAGGTTCAGGTGGCGCATCAGCACTAAACCAAACTGTAGCGACAGATACAATGCGCGCGAAAGGCGTTAAGCGTGTAGGTCCTTACATGGTGCCACGTACAATGTCTTCAACAGTATCTGCGTGTCTAGCTACACCATTTAAAATCCGTGGCGTGAACTACTCTATGAGTTCAGCTTGTGCAACGTCTGCACACTGTATTGGTCACGCGATGGAACTTATCCAACTTGGTAAACAAGATATCGTTTTCGCAGGTGGTGGTGAAGAGCTAGATTGGTCTCAAACTATGATGTTTGACGCAATGGGCGCTCTTTCTACTAAGTACAACGAGACTCCAGAAAAAGCATCACGTACTTACGATGCAGACCGTGATGGTTTTGTCATCTCTGGTGGCGGCGGCATGCTAGTTATTGAAGAACTAGAACACGCTTTAGCTCGTGGCGCGAAAATTTACGGTGAGATCGTAGGTTACGGCGCAACCTCTGACGGTTACGACATGGTAGCTCCTTCTGGTGAAGGCGCGGTGCGTTGTATGAAGATGGCGATGCAAGATGTTGATAGCATCGACTACGTAAACACACACGGTACATCTACTCCTGTAGGTGACGTGAAAGAACTTGGTGCTATCCAAGAGCTATTCGGTGACAACAGCCCTGCAATCTCTGCAACGAAAGCAATGACTGGTCACGCTCTTGGTGCTGCCGGCGTTCACGAAGCAATTTATTCTACACTAATGCTAGACAACAGCTTTATTGCTCCAAGCATTAACGTAGCGAACCTAGACGAAGCGGCTCAAGGCCTAGACATCGTGACTGAAAAACGTGATGCAGAGCTAACAACCGTAATGTCGAACAGTTTTGGTTTTGGTGGCACAAACGCTACGCTAGTTATCAAGAAGTACCAAGGCTAACTGAATTTGCAGCGGTGTGGGCGTTAGGCCAAACATACTGCAATCCAGTTTCCAGAGCTGATTCACCTTTAGTCATAAAGGTGAATCTAACAGACGCAGACTTTAACCCATGGAGAGCGGGTTAAGATCCTTTTGTTCTGGACTATTGCCCGGCTATTACGCCGGGCATTTTTCTATCTGCAGTTTGGTATAATCCTCGACAGTGACGAGCCTTTTCTGCACAATCAATTCAATTGCCATTCAAATATACAAGTTCATGAAAATCCTAATCGATGAAAACATGCCTTACGCTGAGCAGCTATTTAGCCAGTTAGGTGAGGTAGTACTAAAATCAGGACGCACATTCACTGCTGAAGACTTAGTAGATGTAGATGCGTTAATGATTCGTTCTGTGACTAAAGTTAACGCTGAGCTAATTGAAAAGGCCAATAAACTCAAGTTTGTCGGAACGGCCACTGCGGGAATGGATCATGTTGATCAAGCGCTGCTAAAAGAGAAAGGCATCTTTTTCACCGCAGCGCCGGGTTGTAACAAAGTAGGTGTTGCAGAGTATGCCTTTAGCGTAATGATGCTTCTTGCACAGCAACACGGTTTCTCAGTGTTTGATAAGACGGTAGGTATTATTGGTGCTGGTCAAGTCGGCAGCTACCTACAGAAATGTCTTGAAGGTATTGGCCTTAAAGTGCTTATCAATGATCCGCTCAAGCAAGCGGAAGGGGATACTCGTACATTCACCGAGCTAGAAGTTCTCCTCGAGCAAGCTGATATCATTACTCTACATACGCCAATTACTCGTGATGGTGACTATCCAACGCATCATCTTATCAATGAATCTGTGCTCAATAATCTACGCAGTGATCAGATTCTAATTAATGCCGCTCGTGGACCAGTAGTAGATAACGCTGCTCTTAAAGCGCGATTACAGAAAAATGATGGCTTTATTGCAGCGCTAGACGTGTTTGAGTTTGAACCAGTGGTTGATATGGAGCTTCTGCCTCTGCTAGCATTCGCAACCCCTCATGTAGCCGGTTACGGATTAGAGGGTAAAGCTCGTGGTACGACAATGATCTTTAATAGCTACTGCGAGTTTTTAGGTAATGAATTACGTGCGCATGCCAGCGATTTGCTACCGACTGCTCCTGTACCACAATTGGTGTTGGATCGAGAGTGGGATGAAGCAACGCTGCACAACATCACGCAGCTAGTCTATGATGTGCGTAAAGATGACGCCTTATTCCGCCGTGAAATCAGTAATCCAGGCTCTTTTGACCTGATGCGTAAAAATTACTGGGATCGTCGCGAGTACAGTGCAGTCACATTAGTCGGTGAGGAAACAAGTAATCTATCACCACTAGAAAAATTAGGTTTTCAGGTTGAGGTAAGTCAATGAGCCAACAATACAATGTTGCTGTTTTAGGTGCTACTGGTGCAGTAGGTGAAACAATCCTTGAAGTTCTACAAGAGCGCAAGTTTCCAGTTGGAGAGATCTACCTACTAGCGAGTGAGCGCAGCGAAGGCAAGACATACCGTTTCAATGGTAAAACTGTTCGAGTTCAGAATGTAGAAGAGTTCGATTGGTCACAAGTTCATATTGCTCTGTTCTCTGCTGGTGGCGAACTTTCAGCGAAATGGGCACCGATTGCAGCAGATGAAGGCGTTATCGTGATTGATAACACCTCACAGTTCCGTTACGAGTATGATATTCCTCTGGTTGTGCCTGAAGTTAACCCTGAAGCGATCGCCGAATTCCGTAACCGTAACATCATCGCGAACCCTAACTGTTCAACCATTCAGATGTTGGTTGCACTAAAACCAATTCACGATGCGGTAGGTATTGAGCGTATCAACGTTTCGACCTACCAGTCCGTGTCAGGTGCAGGCAAAGCAGGTATCGACGAGTTAGCAGGACAAACGGCGAAGCTACTTAATGGTATGCCGGCTGAAACTGAGCAGTTTTCTCAGCAAATTGCCTTTAACTGTATTCCTCAAATCGACCAGTTCATGGAAAACGGCTACACCCGTGAAGAGATGAAAATGGTCTGGGAAACGCAGAAAATCTTTAATGACCCAGCTATTACAGTAAACCCGACATGTGTTCGTGTTCCTGTATTCTACGGTCACGCAGAAGCGATTCATCTAGAAACATGTGCGCCAATTGATGCTCAAGAAGTGATTAACTTACTAGAGAACACAGAAGGCGTTGAAGTTTTCCATGGTGATGACTTCCCAACTCAAGTTCGTGATGCTGGCGGTAAAGATCACGTGATGGTTGGCCGTATCCGTAATGACATCAGCCACCACAGTGGTGTAAACCTATGGGTCGTTGCTGACAACGTGCGTAAAGGTGCAGCAACTAACGCAGTGCAGATTGCAGAAGTGCTGATCCGAGATTACTACTAATCTGTTGATAACTTGATATGTAAAGCCTCGCCATTGTGTGAGGCTTTTTTAATCGAATTAAGAAAAATTGTGTGAGATTAATGCGATTATGGCGTTAGGCACACATTTTTTGCCTCTACGCCTATAGTTTTGGTGAGTTTATCCGATATATTTAACAGATCATTGTCTTTAATTTAATTGAGCACATAGCTGAGCCTTATATGCGTCGACTTTTACAGCGTCTACTATTGCCATTAGCGATGGTTGCCGTGACTCAAACTTCTATTGTGAATGCAGAGAGCATTCGTCTTAAAGGGCCGAATGGAGAGATTCAATCATCTCCCCAGTTTTCAGAGCCGCTCTCTCGCAATACACGTGTGACAGATGAACCTTCTCGCTTTTACGGTCCAACGACTGGCCAAGAGACACTGTGGAGTATCGCAACAGAACTGCGACCATCAAACAGTGTGACTGTTCAGCAAACGCTTTACGCCATTTTCCAACTCAACCCTCAAGCGTTTGACAATCAGAATATCCACGAATTGATCCCGCGAAGTACAATTCGAATCCCTTCACTTAGCCAAGTCCGAAGTGTTAGTACTCAAGAAGCAGTCAATGTGATGGCTGCGCACCAAGCTCGCCTTGGTAAAGCTGTACCAGCAACAACAGTGACACCTGCTACACCAGTTACTAAACCGGCACAGCCTACCATTGAAGAACCTCAGCCTCAGGCAGAGCAGGCTCCTTCAAATGCTCAAGATAGCGACTTGAAAGCTCTGGCTGAAAACGAAAAACAACAGCAAGTTAAGTCACTTGAAAATCAACTAGAACTGTCTGAAACGGAGCTTGTTGCCCTTGAAGAGAAGAACCACAAGCTAAGATTAATGCTTGCGGATGTTCAGTCGGAAGTGGATGTTCTAAAAGATGAGTTAGGTGATGAAAATCGAATTCGTAACGAGGTTGAAAAATTACTCGAAGAGGAACGTCGACGCTTAGCTGAAGAACAAAAGCTTGCCCCTTCTGCTCTAGAGCAGTTGTTCTCTAACACATGGTTGGTTGCTGCGCTCGCTATCATCCCAGGTTTACTGATTGGCTTAATCGTTATGATGTTATTAGGCCGACGTTCAAAAGAAGAACAGTCTGAAGCACCAGTAGAACAACAGTCTCCACCACCTGTTGCACCGGTTGTTCCAGAAACGCTTAACGATGAGATCGATGATGACTTATTGCTTGATGACGACTTATTTGGTGAGTCGGAAGATGACAGCGAAGCGCTATTCGGCGATGAAACTGAGTTGGCAGAAGATGAGTCAGATGATGTATTTGCTGATCTTGACGACGGCGATCTGGACTTCAACCTTGAAGGGGAAGATGGCGACGACCCATTCGCAGGTATTGGTGATGATGGCGATCTTGATGAATCTCTTGCCGATGCGGATCTAGGCTCAAACGGTATTAGTGTTAATGGTGATGAAAAAGCACTTGGCCTTGAAGAAATGGAGCGCGCACTTGATGAAGTAGTCATCGATGGTACTGATGATGAAGAAGCGTTTGACCTCTCAGACGAAGGCGAGCTGTCTCAAGATGATTTTGACTCTTTACTAGCAGGTGATGGCGACGCAGAGGATCTCGGTACGGACGAGCTCGATCAAGCGCTGCTCGATGACTTGTTTAATGATACCCAAGATTCTTCAAGTGACGATTTAGATATCGATAGCCTGTTAGATGAAGGCGGTTTTGATCTAAGTGATGAGTCGGATGACTCTTCACCAGAGTCAGGCTTAGCTTCTGACAGTGAGATCGATGACATCTTCGCTCAAATGGATGCGCAAGCGGATCTAGAATCTCTGGAAGCAAACGCTATTGATGAAACGGCGCTGCTTGATGAGATGCTAGAGGAAGATAGCGTTGATATTAGTTCAGATAGTACCGAGTTACTTGATGAACTCATGGATGAGCAAAATTTAGATACGACTTCTCCGACTAAAGAGAGTAGTGATGATCTCTTTGACGAGCTGATCACCGCAGATGATGAGATTGCTGAAGATAGTACGGATCTCCTAGATGATTTTCTTACTGACTCAGAAGATGAAGGCGACTTCGATTTAGATGCTGAGCTGGATGATCTGATTGGTCAAGATCTGACAGACACTGTTGAGCTACAAGACGAAAGTACCGAGCTGTTAGATGATGTTGTTGAATCTCAATCAGAGACTTTGCAAGCAGATGACTTGGGTGACGACAGCACGGATCTATTTGAAGAGTTGCTTGATATCGAGAAGCAAAATGCTGAGCAACCTGAAATTGCGATCGATGAGACTCAAGATTCTGTTTTAGAAGAATCCTCGGAAGACCTACTGGCAGATTCTCAAGATGATAAAGACTTCGCTAGTGAAGATTTTATCGACGACATGCTTAGTGTCGCTCCTGAAGCCGATCCGCTTTTAGAAGAAATCGATCTCGACGAGCCAGACGATGTTGAGCCGGAACAAACAACGGCTGTTGACATGCCTGACCTCGAGCAGAGTCTTGCAGAGCCAGAGCCAGAGCCAGAGCCAGAGCCAGAGCCAGAGCCAGAGCCAGAGCCAGAGCCAGAGCCAGAAGAAGACGAAGATGATTGGCTAACTTCTGCAATTGAAGAAGTTGAGAGCCCAGATTTCGATTTGGATGACGATCTAGATATAGAACAACCGACATTAGACTCTCAGTTAGATGAAGAAGAGGCTGCAATACCACAGTCTCAACTGGATGATGAGAATCAAGACGATGATGATTGGTTAGACTCAATTGTTGATGAGGTCGAGAGTGCCTCGTTAGAAGATGAGCCAGTGCTGGTGGAAGAGTCTCCGTCTGTCGCACTTGATGATGTAATTTCAGAATCAGGCGCAGAGCAATCAGAGATTGTTGAAGAAGATCTTCTTGCACAACAGGAGCAGAACCAAGCACCATCTGATGAAGCTCCTGAAGCTCCTGAAGCTCCTGAAGCTCCTGAAGCTCCTGAAGCTCCTGAAGCTCCTGAAGCTCCTGAAGCTCCTGAAGCCCCGAAGAATGAAAGCGTTGACGAGTCTCCAACGCCGTCTGCAACACCAAATGAATTTGGCATTCCACAAGATGATGATTGGTTAATTGATGAACCTGAATTACCTGAGCCAGCAGTTGAAGTAGCGGATGCCGCTATTGAACCAGAGGATCAAGTAGAAGAGCCATCATTAGAAATTGATGACCTTGAGCTGCCAGAGTACAGCGAAGAGGACGCACTAGCGGATGCGACTGCTGCGCCTGAGCTAGAAATACCAGAGCCAGTAGCAGAAGAGCCATCATTGGAGATTGATGACCTTGAGCTGCCGGAGTTCAGCGAAGAAGACGCACTAGCGGATGCGACTGCTGCGCCTGAGCTAGAAATACCAGAGCCAGTAACAGAAGAGCCATCGTTAGAGATTGATGACCTTGAGCTGCCAGAGTACAGCGAAGAGGATGCACTAGCGGATGCGATTGCAGCACCTGAGCTTGATATTCCAGAGCCAGTAGCTGAAGAGCCATCATTAGAAATTGATGACCTTGAACTGCCAGAGTACAGCGAAGAGGATGCACTAGCGGATGCGATTGCAGCACCTGAGCTTGATATTGAGCCAGTAGCAGAAGAGCCATCGTTAGAGATTGATGACCTTGAGCTGCCAGAGTACAGCGAAGAGGATGCACTAGCGGATGCGACTGCTGCGCCTGAGCTAGAAATACCAGAGCCAGTAGCAGAAGAGCCATCATTGGAGATTGATGACCTTGAGCTGCCGGAGTTCAGCGAAGAGGATGCATTAGCGGATGCGATTGCAGCACCTGATTCTTGATATTCCAGAGCCAGTAGCAGAAGAGCCATCGTTAGAGATTGATGACCTTGAGCTGCCAGAGTACAGCGAAGAGGATGCACTAGCGGATGCGATTGCAGCACCTGAGCTTGATATCCCAGAGCCAGTAGCAGAAGAACCATCATTAGAAATTGATGACCTTGAGCTGCCAGAGTACAGAGAAGAGGACGCACTAGCGGATGCGACTGCTGCGCCTGAGCTAGAAATACCAGAGCCAGTAGCAGAAGAGCCATCATTAGAGATTGATGACCTTGAGCTGCCGGAGTTCAGCGAAGAAGACGCATTAGCAGATTCTGAGTTAGAGCTTGAATTGCCCGATCCAGTGACTGAAGAAGCATCACTTGAGATTGGTGACTTGGACTTACCAGAATATGGTGAAGAAGATGCGCTAATGGACTTAGAGCCTCTGTCGGAAGAGTTGCCTGCAGAAAGTGATGACTTTGAATTGGACCAAGTAGAACTTCCTGAGCTGGGAGAGATTCCTGCGGAGAATACTCTTCCACAATCGGATGAGCTTGAAATGCAGCGTCAAGAATTCAACGAAAGCACGTTTAATGAGCTTTTGTCTGAAGATGATACGCAGTCAACGAATTTCTCGTTTGATGCTCCTATTGATGAGACAACCTCTGACAGTGCGGGTATGGATATCGATGCCATGCTCGAAATTGGTGAAGATTGGAATGGTTTCAGTTTGTCCGCCGATCAACAAGCGGAAATCTCGGATGATATCCCAGAGGACGAGCAAGATGTTTGGTCACAAGATAACCAACCGGAACAAGCTCAGATTTTGGACGAAAACTGGGAAGACCAGCCTGATTTAGATGAGTTTAACCCTCAGGCTAACAAATACCGCACCATCGACGAATTGATGGCAGAGGTAGAGTCAGAAGAAGCGCAAGAAATTGATGAAGAGCTTAAGCTTGATGTTGGTTTGAACGACTTCCCAGATGTGATTGGTGACATTGGCGCTGGTGCTGATGTGGATGCCAACTCTGAAGCAGCAGGTAAGCTTGATCTTGCAAAAATCTACCTTGAAATGAATGACTCACAAGGAGCAAGAAAGCTTCTGGAAGAGGCGATTGTGGATGGTAGTGATGAGATTCGCCGAGAAGCGAAGAACTTGATAGACGTAATTAACAAGTCTTAGTTAGATAGATGAAAGGGGGCAGTTTAGCCCCCTTACTTTTTGGTATATACTTCCCGCCCCATTTTAGTTCAATCAATCCTGCGAGAACACCTGATGAGAATTGCTTTAGGTATCGAATACAATGGTACTCAATACTATGGCTGGCAGCGCCAAAGAGAAGTTAAGAGCGTTCAAGAAAAACTAGAACGAGCTCTAAGCGTTGTTGCGAATCACCCTATCGAAGTTCAATGTGCTGGTCGCACTGACGCTGGCGTGCATGGTACAGGTCAGGTTGTCCACTTTGATACGACAGCGACTCGAAAAATGGTCGCGTGGACAATGGGAGCAAATGCGAATTTGCCAGGAGACATAGCTGTTCGTTGGGCAAAAGAAGTACCAGAAGAGTTTCATGCTCGTTTCTCAGCAACCGCCCGTCGCTATCGATACATCATTTTTAATAGTGCATTGCGCCCAGGGATCTTGTCTTCAGGTGTCAGTCATTATCATGGTGAACTTGACGAGAAAAAGATGCATCAAGCCGCTCAATATCTGTTGGGTGAGAACGACTTCACATCGTTTAGAGCAACGCATTGCCAGTCACGCAGTCCATGGCGAAATATGATGCACATTAATGTGACGCGCCATAATCAATATGTCGTAATTGATATTAAAGCCAATGCGTTTGTTCACCATATGGTGCGTAATATCACAGGAAGCTTGATTTGTGTCGGCCGATGTGAGCAAAAACCAGAGTGGATAGCTGAACTGCTAGAAGCCAAAGATCGCAAGCTAGCAGGAGCGACGGCAAAGGCTGAAGGCCTCTATTTAGTTGATGTTGACTACCCATCTGAATTCGAATTGCCAAGAGTGCCGATTGGACCACTATTTTTGCCAGACAACTTGAACTAATACGTGGTAAATTGTCGAAAGAATCAGAGTCTTAGTGCGTGAGAATTTTCTTCAAGAAATAGGTACAACCAGTTTTTTGTCTACACTTGGCATTTAATATGCTTTAATCCTCACGCGTAAATTCAGAATTTGTATCCTTCGCATTGGCGCGGGAGTAGAGAGAAAAGGTCTTCCATGAGTTGGCTTGAAAAGATTTTAGAAAAAAGCAATATCGTTAGTTCACGTAAAGCGTCTATCCCTGAAGGGGTTTGGACTAAATGTACTTCATGTGAGCAAGTGCTTTACCACGCTGAACTAGAGCGTAACCTAGAAGTATGTCCGAAATGTGACCATCACATGCGTATGAAGGCGCGTCGTCGTCTTGAAACGTTCTTGGATGAAAATAACCGTGTTGAAATCGCGGATGAGCTTGAGCCACAAGATAAGCTTAAGTTTAAAGATTCTAAGAAATACAAAGATCGTATTTCTGCTGCGCAAAAGAGCAGTGGTGAGAAAGATGCCTTAGTCGTAATGAAAGGCGAGCTTCTTGGTCAGCCTATCGTTGCGTGTGCATTCGACTTCTCATTCATGGGCGGTTCAATGGGTTCTGTTGTAGGTGCTCGTTTCGTTCGTGCTGCTGAAGCTGCTATGGAAGCGAACTGTGGTTTAGTTTGTTTCTCTGCAAGTGGTGGTGCACGTATGCAAGAGGCGCTTATGTCTCTAATGCAAATGGCTAAGACCAGTGCGGCGCTAGAGCGTATGTCGGCAAAAGGCCTACCATTCATTTCGGTAATGACCGATCCAACAATGGGTGGTGTATCAGCGAGTCTAGCTATGCTAGGTGATATCAACATCGGTGAGCCAAAAGCGCTAATCGGTTTTGCTGGTCGTCGAGTTATCGAACAAACAGTACGTGAAGACCTACCTGAAGGCTTCCAACGCAGTGAGTTCCTGTTAGACCATGGCGCGATTGATATGATCGTTGACCGTCGTGAAATGCGTCAGCGCATTGGTAGCTTAATGGCGAAGATGAACAATAAACCATCACCATTGGTTGTTTCAGTCGACGATTCGCCAAATGAAGCTGCTTATTCTGTACCAGAAGCGGACGAAAAAGGGTAAAGTAACTTACTAACAAGCAACCACAATTCATTGGTTAAAGTTAGATGAGTCAAACCCAAATTCCTCAAGCCACATCTTCACTAGCGATGTGGCTTGATTATTTAACAAACATCCACACATCAGCAATTGATCTCGGTTTAGATCGTGTTCAAGCTGTCGCTAAATCAGCAAACCTTACCAAACCTGCTCCTACAGTGATTACTGTCGCTGGTACTAATGGCAAAGGCTCGACCTGCGCATTGATGGAAGCAATCTTACTTGACGCTGGCTATTCAGTCGGTGTTTATAGCTCCCCGCACCTTATTCGTTACAACGAACGTGTTCGCGTAAATGGCCAAGATCTTCCTGATGAGAAGCATGTAGAAGCTTTTGACTTTATCGAGAAGCAGCGCGGTGAGATCAGTCTCAGCTTGTTCGAGTTCGGTACGTTAGCGGCATTACGCCTCTTTCAAATTGAAAAGGTTGATATCGTATTACTTGAAGTTGGGCTCGGTGGTCGTTTAGACGCAACCAATGTTGTCGATCATGACGTTTCGATCATCACGAGCTTGGCGATTGACCATGTTGATTGGTTGGGCGACGACATCAATGTTATTGGGTTTGAGAAGGCGGGTATTTATCGTAGTGGCAAGCCAGCAATTTGTGGCCAACCTAAAGCGCCTGCAACTGTAGCTGCTCATGCTGACGATATCGGTGCTGAACTTTATCAAGTTGAGATTCAATTTAATTACGAACTTACAGATGATAATACGTGGCGCTGGGTTCATGGTTCTTACGAACTGGATAATTTACCGGTACCAGGGCTACCTTTGCAAAACGCTGCAACGGCACTGATGGCCCTGGCGACGTCTCACCTTGATATAACCGACATCAACATTGTGAAAGGTCTGCAAAACGCGAAACTACCAGGTCGTATGCAGCTCCTCAGCTCTGAGCCAACAATTCTTCTGGATGTTGCGCATAACCCTCACTCGGCAGAGTATTTAGTTGAACGTGTTGCCAAGCAATATCCAAATAAGAATATTCATACCGTTGTTGCAATGTTGCACGACAAGGACATCCAATCAACGCTTGAAGCTTTGGCTCCTGTGGCATCAAATTGGTACCCTGCGTCCTTATCTGGTCCAAGAGCGGCAAAAGCGGAAGAGCTTTGTCAGTTTCTGCCACATACGACTGAGCAATTTTCTACGCCTGTAGAAGCATTTGAAGCTGCAATGACAAACGCGACTCAAGATGATGTCATTCTTGTCGTCGGCTCTTTCCATACGGTTGGGGAAGTGTTAGAGCATTGGCAAACCAAAGGAGTTTAAATGGCAAGTAAGTTTCAAAATCGTCTAGTGGGCACCATTATTTTGGTGGCTGTAGGTGTGATTGTGTTGCCGGATGTTTTGGATGGGAAGAAGACCCATTACAAAGAAGAAATCGCAAGTATCCCTCTAAAACCTGAGCTAGACAGCGAGCTGGAAAGTTTTGAAGTCCTTGATCCTGTTGATGACTCTAATAGTCTTCCAGATACACCGGTAGAAGTTGTCGATATCGAGGATGAGGTTGTCCCTGAAGATAAACCACTTCCTGTGGTGGTGAAAGACGTTCCAGAGCGTAATGAATACCAAGATTCAGCTTGGATAGTTCAGCTTATGGCACTTAAGAATGCCGACAATGCTAAAAACCTTGTAAACGATTTACAAAAGCGCGGGTATCAAGCACACACGAAACCTGAAAATGGTTTCACTCGAGTAATTATTGGCCCTGATGTGTCCAAGAGTAAATTGGAACGTCAGATTATTGAATTAGAAAAAATTACTGGTTCAAAAGGTCAATTGCTCAAATTTAAACCACTAAATCCATAAGAAAACGTTTGCGTCAGCGTTTTTTCTGTTAAAATGCGCGCCAACTTAAGATGTAATTAGAAAATGAACACATTAGATATCGTCATTTTAGGTGTGATCGGGCTGTCGGCTTTGATCAGTTTAGTTCGCGGTTTCGCGAAAGAAGCATTGTCATTGGTTATATGGTTTGGCGCTTTTTTTATCGCCAGTCAGTACTACGCTAAATTGGCGGTGTACTTCTCCAATATCCAAGATGAGATGTTTCGTAACGGAGCAGCGATCGCCGCCTTGTTTATTGCAACACTGGTTATTGGCGCAATCGTAAACTACGTAATTGGCCAACTAGTACAAAAAACAGGTTTGTCAGGAACAGATAGAGTATTAGGCATCGTGTTTGGCGGTCTGCGTGGTGTTCTCATTGTCTCTGCGGCGCTATTTTTTATGGATGCGTTTACATCGTTTCCAGACTCACAGTGGTGGAAAGGGTCACAGTTGGTGCCGGAGTTTAGCCGTGTCATTGCTCCTTTCTTTGAACACTTACAAGCAACATCTAGTTTCTTATCTGGCGCGCTATAACGCGCCAGTCATTGTCGAAAATCGAGGGTTAAGACATGTGTGGTATTGTTGGAATCGTGGGCACTACGCCTGTAAACCAGTCTATCTATGATGCGTTGACGGTATTGCAGCACCGTGGCCAAGATGCCGCGGGTATTTGTACCATAGAAAGCAATCGTTTTCGTCTGCGTAAGGCGAACGGTTTAGTGAAAGATGTGTTTGAAGCAAAACACATGCAGCGCCTACAAGGTACAGTAGGTATTGGCCACGTTCGTTACCCAACAGCGGGTAGCTCAAGCGCTTCTGAAGCACAGCCTTTCTATGTGAACTCTCCATTTGGTATCACTCTGGCACACAACGGTAACTTAACTAACGCTGCTGAAGTACGCGAAAAGTTATTTGAGAAAGATCGCCGTCACCTAAACACAACCTCTGACTCGGAAGTGCTGCTGAATGTACTGGCTCATGAGATTGATACCGTTAAAGGTAATGTGACTGCAGATGACGTGTTCCGAGCGGTAACTAATGTACACCGTGCGATCAAAGGCGCTTACGCAGTAGCAGCTATGATCATCGGTCATGGCATGGTAGCGTTCCGTGACCCTAATGGCATTCGCCCTCTATGCCTAGGTAAGCGTGAAGTTAATGGCTTAACAGAGTACATGGTAGCTTCTGAGTCAGTAGCGCTTGACGCCGTTGGTTTCGATTTTGTACGTGACGTTGCACCGGGTGAAGCTATTTATGCCACTTTTGATGGTCAGCTTCATACTAAGCAATGTGCTGACAACCCAACATTAAACCCATGTATCTTCGAATTTGTTTACTTCGCTCGTCCAGACTCATTTATTGATAAAGTGTCGGTGTACAGTGCACGTGTTGAAATGGGTAAAAAACTGGGTGACCGTATTCGTGATGAGTTTAGCCACCTTGATATCGACGTGGTAATTCCTATCCCTGAAACGTCATGTGATATTGCTCTTCAAATCGCTCAAGCAATTGATAAGCCATACCGTCAGGGCTTCGTTAAGAACCGTTATGTTGGCCGCACGTTTATTATGCCAGGTCAGCAACAGCGCAAGAAATCAGTACGTCGTAAGCTGAATGCAATTCGTTCTGAATTCAAAGATAAAAATGTATTGCTAGTTGATGACTCAATTGTTCGTGGTACGACATCTGAACAGATCATCGAAATGGCTCGCGATTCAGGTGCGAAGAAAGTATTCATGGTTTCTGCAGCACCAGAGATTCGTTTCCCTAACGTTTACGGTATTGATATGCCAAGCGCAACAGAGCTGATTGCACATGGTCGTGACAATGATGCTATCTGTAAGCAAATTGGCGCAGATGAATTAATTTTCCAAACACTCGACGATCTTGTTGATGCGGTAGGCCTAGGCAACACAGATATCACTAAGTTTGAAACTTCAGTGTTTAACGGTGAATACGTAACGGGCGATATTGACCAGAAATACCTAGACTTCCTTGAGTCATTACGTAGTGATGATGCGAAAGTGCAGCGAGAAATTCAGCAAGAACTCGCGAACCTAGAGCTTCACAACGAAGGTGCATAGGTCTGTAGCTTGAACGAAACACAAAAAAGCCGATATAAAAATATCGGCTTTTTTATTGGAGTTCATTTATTCGCGTTTTAGCTTTTCACGCTATAGAGTTGGCTAAGCATAAACATCGCCGTTGCACTAATTACAACAGAAGGACCAGCAGGCGTGTCGTAATGCCATGACATGGAAAGTCCAAGTAAAACGGCAATAGCACCGATAAACGAGGCCATAATTGCCATTTGTTCAGGTGCTTTGGCAAAGCGGCGTGCTGTTGCGGCAGGGATGATGAGTAATGATGTCATAATCAGCGCACCCACAAACTTCATTCCGATCGCGATAACCAGACCAACCATCAGCATCAATACTAGGCGCATTAAATCAACATTATGCCCTTCAACAGCAGCGAGATCTTCGTTGACAGTGGTTGATAATAAAGAACGCCAGAAAAAGCCCAAAACAGATGCAACAACAACGACACCTAGGTAGATATACGCGAGGTCTTCTGGAGTTACTGCCAGCAAATCACCAAAGAGGTAACTCATCAAATCGATTCTGACGTTGTCTAAAAAGCTAACTGCAACGAGACCGAGTGAGAGGGCACTATGAGCCAGAATACCGAGCAAAGTATCAGTTGCGACTAATTGCTGTTTTTGTAAGCTAACAAGAACAAAAGCCAGAGCTAAACAGCAGATAGTCAGTGCCAAATATAGATTAACATCGAGCAAGAAGCCCAGAGCTAGGCCCATTAAAGAAGCATGTGCGAGTGTGTCGCCAAAATAGGCCATGCGTCGCCAAACAACGAAAGAGCCTAATGGCCCAGCAATTAAAGCAATTCCAAGTCCAGCAAGAATTGAAGGTAGTAGAAACTCAATCATGATGATGCCCATGTGAGTGATGAGAACATTGAGAACTTTCTCCTGAAACTGGTTGGCCAGCTAAGTCATGGTGATGATGATCATGCTGGTGATGGTAAAATGCTAAAGATTGCTGGTGGCTGTGACCAAACAACGCTATGTAACTTGGATGTTGAGCGATATCGGCTGGAGCGCCAGAGCAACAAATATGGTGATGTAGACAGATAACATCATCTGTTTTTGCCATCACTAAGTGTAGGTCGTGCGACACCATAAATACTGCACAATTAAAGCGATGACGAATCGTGTCGATGAGGTCATAAAGGTCTATTTGCCCCTGTACATCAACGCCTTGCGCTGGTTCATCAAGGACTAACAGATCTGGTCGCTGTAATAGAGCGCGAGCAAGTAGCACACGTTGGTTCTCACCACCGGATAGAGAATGCATGTTATTGGTAAGTAAATGCTCAGCTCCCACTAGTTTTAGCGCATCATGAAGCTCTTGTTTACTGTATTTGCCAGCTAGACGTAAAAATCGTTCTACGTTGAGTGGAAGAGAGTCATTCAGTTTGAGCTTTTGTGGAACGTAACCAACCTTCAGTCCTTTTGCTTTGACTACTCTACCTTTGTAGCGTCGCTGTAAGCCGAGAAGTACTTTAACGAGGGTAGATTTACCTGCGCCATTAGGGCCAATCAACGTGGTAATTTTGCCTCGCTCCAGAGATAAATTAACGTTATCTAGGACTTTTCGTTCATCAAATTGAACGCAGATGTCATTTAATTCGACTAGTGCCGACATGAATGGAACTCATTTGCAATTGGTTAATGTTATAATGTAACATTTGTTGGTCCGTTAAACCAGAGAGTATTCTAGTTCGCTATGAAACGTTTTATATCTGCATGTGCCCTCATGCTTGTTAGTTCCTCATTTGCTCATGCAGCAACCGTATTAACCAGTATCAAACCAATTCAGTTGATTACTTTAGAGTTAACAAAAGGTGTTGATCAACCGGAGGTGTTACTTGCTTCGAATACCTCGCCACATGATTACGCATTAAAACCTTCAGATGTAAAACGACTACGTACTGCTGACCTTGTAATTTGGTTCGGTCATGACTTAGAACCGTTTCTAAGTAAAGTATTAGAAGGTCAAGACAATGTGTTAACACTGAGCGAAACTAAAAGTTTAGAGCTACGCGAATTCGATGGCGGGCACCACGACCACGATGGCCATGATCACGGCAGCCATGACCCTCACTTTTGGCTAGGTTACAAGCCAACGCTGCAAGTTGCGCAGGCGATCACTGAACGTCTTTCAGAAGTCGACGCATCGAATAAGGCGCAGTATCAAGATAATCTGGCAGCGTTTGAAGTACAACTAGCAGAGCAGCAAGAGAGCATTCGCGCTCAGCTAGCCCCTGTTGCTGACGCAGGATACTATGTTTTTCATGATGCATATGGTTATTTCGAGCAAGACTTCCCATTGAACCACCTGGGCTACTTCACAGTCAGCCCAGACAGAAAACCTGGTGCGAAAACCTTGATCTCGATTCGTAAAGCGTTGGCTAACCAAAATGCAATGTGTGTTTTCTCTGAACCTCAGTTTACTCCTGCGGTTGTTGAGTCTGTTACACGTGGTAGTGACGCGAAAACGGGTGTACTCGACCCAATTGGCGCTGACGTAGAGGTAACTGTAGGCGCTTACTTCCAATTTAAACAAAACTTAGCTGATAGCTTCAGCAACTGTTTAGTCCGTTAATTCCGTCAAGTCAGAGGTGAATTTTGCCTCTGGCTTCTCTCTCTACTTGTGAAGCCCTTTAAAAAGTCATCATTTAATGATGACCCTTACTTGTTAATCTCCTCAATTCCTAGATAATTATTATCACAAAATAATTAGGGCAGTTTTTGTGCCCACAGCCAGTACTGGTTATCTTTCTCGCTGCTAGGACAATTCTTTGATTAGAACAGTATGGATGTTCTTCATGTTGCTGGTATCTGCACATGTTTTTGCATCTAACTCATCACTCATGGTCTTTTACCCCTTGCCAACACAGGCTGAGGGCAAAGTGTTTGCGGCAAAGCAATTGTTTCTCGCAGACGGCGGTGGCATTTGGTTGCAAGATGTACGTAATCAAGTTCTGTTCTTTGATGGTCAAAACATCACACCAGAAGTAGGTTCAGCGCTAGAGTTTGAAGCGGAACAAGTCGCTTTTTTAGACAATGCTTTTTGGACATTTTTCCAAAATGAAATTTATCGTACTGTTCCCAACCAAGAAAAAGAGCTGATTTTTAGTCTCACTCCAGGCAGTGAGATCCTACGCATTGGTGCATCTAAGCGATTTATTTGGGTGTCTGATGAGCGTAACTTTTATACTTACAATGTCGACAGTGGTGAGTTTCAAACTCTTTCATTGATGGAGTTGTACCAATATAACCAGTCCTCAAAGATCCTCATCAACGACGCTAGATTTATATACTCGCGATGGGTGCTAGCAACCAATGCAGGGGTTTATCTTTCTAAAGACGAGCAGTTTGAACATGTGGCGAGTTCTGGCAAGCACTATGTTGAGAAGCTCTATTTTTCAGACAAGCGTCGAGAGTTGATAATCGGTTCTTTAAATGGAGCACTCATCTTTGACATCGAGAACCCCGGGAAACCGATAACAAGTATTGCAGGCAGCCATGTACTTAGTATTACTGAAACCAGTCAAGAGTATTGGATTGGTACTGAGAAAGGGCTGTTTGTATATTCCTTTTTGACAGGAAAAACCAAACGTTTTGAGCAGGGTTTTTTGGCCGGCAATGAGCTAGCAGGTGAAAAAATCTACTCGTTGCTTAACGACAATGCCGGAGGGATCTGGATAGCGACGAACCGAGGTGTTCGCTACTTTTCACTTTTTTCTCAGAAATTCGAGCGCTTTCCTAGTGCGCAATTAGCCTTTAGTAATCGTAGTGAAACATTGCTTAAGTTTACACCTGCTGATAATCACGATAGTTATTGGGCACTGACCAACAATGGTGTTTACCGAATCAGTTTGTCTAATATTGGTAAGCGGAAGCTAGTATACAAAGGTAAAGTTCACGATATTGAAGAGAATAATGGCGTTCTTTGGGTCGCAACGGACGAGGGTATTGTTTGCATCAATAGTGATAGTGGAGAAATCATCGATGACTCACTTCCACGCTTCTTAAAAGAGACTAGTGTTCGCTTTATCGAGTTAGACGAGAAAAATGTGGTTTGGGGAGCGAGCCAGAAGCAGTTATGGAGCTATAACTTAGCAACTCGAAAACTAACGCAATATGGCTCTGAATGGATGATTGAAAAATACCTTCCAGCTCAATTGACCCATATGCATGTGACAAATCAAGGCTATCTATCGCTTGGCACCGAGCACGGTATTTACTTGCTAAAAGATGGTCAAGTTCACTTTGTTGGTGAAAGTGTCCCTTATGGTGAAGTTATCGATATTACTCAACCATCTGACAATGAGTTATGGGTAGCAAGTCGATATGGTCTATATCAGCTCGATTTATATCAAGAACAAGTAGAACCGATTACGATGATTGGCGGTCATATCACGCCAAAATGTGTTTTGCAGAATCAAGATGGAATATGGTTGACGTCATCAATCGGCTTGTCTCGATACAGTGCTCAAGGTGATTTGATCCACCACTATGGTGAGCCATTTGGCCTAATTAACAATGAGTTTTTAGCTGGGCTATGTAGTTATAGCAACGACAATGAACGCACCTTGCTGTTAGGGGCTAAATCAAGCCTTGTTAAAGTAAACACCCACCAACTCGTGGTCAGCAAGTTACCTGATATTCGGATAATTATCAGTCAAATTAAACGTAACCAATCACTCTACTCATTGGGGAATACTCTAAAAGAGCGTCCAGAGTTAGGCTATCAAGAATCGATTACTTTCCAATTTGGAGTGCTTCCAAGAGCAAATAATCTGAGCTTAGAGTACCGATTGAATGATGATGCTGATTGGCAGTCTTTAGATGGGGCGACGTTGACTATCGAGCACTTAATGCCAGGCTATTACACGTTAAATGTACGCGCTACACGCAATGGCATTTTACAAGGACAAAGCAATAGCTATCACTTTGTGGTTACAGAGCCTTGGTTTATGACTAACTCTGCAATCGCGGCCTATATCATGGTATTGGTGGTTGTGATCGTAGTGTCTGTTTACTGGCGTTCTAGGATGATGACGGCTGCGAATAGAGAGTTAAAAGCCCAAATAGCGCTTAAGACTAACCAGCTTCGCCATCAAAGTCGGATTTTATTGACGAATAATCAGCAACTGAGAAAACAGCTCCAAGTGAGACGCCTGATATTTACTCAGTCAGTCAATGCACTGAAAGAGAAGCTGGGGAATATCGCGAGAAAAGAGGGCGAATCAAGTGGTATGTTGGCTCAGCTCTCGAGAGAACTCGACTTATTGGCGACGACAGGCTCTACTAATGGCAGAGCTCTTCCTGTTCACAACCTTACTCTTATTATTCAATCGGCACTTAGCGGTTGGAAAGAAGAATTTGCTAAAGCTGGCGTTAATGTAGAGGTAGAAGCAGAAAGCGACCTCTACGTAGGTTTGGTTAACTTTAATCTAGATGAAGTCTTTAACATACTGTTTGATGGGATCATAAAGCGCTGTTATCGAAACCAAACGGTTGTGATTCAACTGTCTCGTAGAAATGATGTGGTGTCGTTTGCGATGTTGGATCAAGGTGAGGAGTTTGAAAGTGCATCAATCCTAACTTCTACGTTACAGAGTCTTCGTACTTTGGTTGAACAAAGTGGAGGCGAAATGAACGCTCATGTCTCTAACGAGCGAAATCTCATTGAAATAACGTGGCAGGCGAGTGATATGTTTGATGAGGACTCTATCGTTTCTGCGACACCAAACGAAACGAAGGCTACTTTTGAAGAGAATGACCCTTGGCTTGAAAAAGTGGTTGGGCTCGTTGAAGAGAACTACACCGACCCTGACTTTAGTACATCTTCTGCCGCTAAGATGCTGTTTGTCTCAGAGCGAAGCTTACAGCGTAGACTCAAGTCAGCAATAGAGAAGACGTTTACTGAGTATCTTACGGAAGTTCGTCTCGACAACGCTTGCCGTCGATTATTGGCTGGGGAAAAAGTATCAGAAGTGGCGTTTGAGTGCGGATTCAATGATCCTTCCTATTTTAGCCAACGCTTTAAACATCGCTTTGGAATGTCACCAACTCAGTTCGTTGAACAACAAGATCGAATTTAACTTTATCTATTTTGTCTCTTTGGGCTATACCGTGAAGAATAGCGGTGTGGCTCTTTCCTATTGGTATTAGAAACCAAAACTCTGCGTTAACCCTGAGCATTAGTGATATGTCTATATGGATGGGTTGATGCGTAATATAGAAACGATACCCTGCTTGAGTGCTGAGTGCTGAGTGCTGAGTGCTGAGTGCTGAGTGCTGAGTGCTGAGTGCTGAGTGCTGAGTGCTGAGTGCTGAGTGCTGAGTGCTGAGTGCTGAGTGCTGAGTGCTGAGTGCTGAGTGCTGAGTGCTTGAGGGAGATTAGGACAAGAAAAAAAATATCGTGGTATAGCCGGGGGGACTATACCACGGGTGCCAATGACACCTTCGCTTGCTGCCGGAGTGACGCTTGTTGCGCCACCTCTGGAATTCAATGTTTTGTCGTTAGGGTGTTCCCTGTCGACGTGAATAACTATAACTGCGCTTACTTATTTTACTTATAAAATTAACGCCAGATTGACATAAGAAAAGCGACACTTTCATAAGTTTATGTTTTTAAAGACTTTATTGTGGGTTTTCTACTTATTGATAAATTGTATAGTTATATTTATAGATTTAATTTCAAACTTTTTAACGAAATTGACGTGAGTAGTTTTTACGTTTTTCACTATCGAATTATTGGAAACATTGATTTCAGACAAGATCTATCTGCTATATCAGAGCTAGTATTGCGATTGTTAATAAAAATTCTTCTCATTTATATATCTTGGCCTGTCTATGAAACTCTCACAATTACAACAAGGGCAAAAAGCAACTATTACTAGCTTTACTGAGCTCTCCAATGACGTCAGAAAAAAATTAATGGTAATGGGGCTATTGCCTCAAACCCCCGTCAAACTGATCCGTAAGGCACCAATGGGAGACCCTCTTCAAGTTGAAGTTCGTGGTGTTTCTTTAGCCGTTCGTCTGAACATTGCTGACGCAATTCAAGTGGAGGCGAACTAATGGAATATAAAATCTTAACCGTTGGTAACCCAAACAGTGGTAAAACAACGCTTTTTAATGGCTTGACTGGTGCTAAGCAGCAAGTAGGTAACTGGGCTGGTGTTACCGTTGAGAAGAAAACAGGTAAATACACCCACTCTAGCGATGACTTTTTACTGACCGATTTACCTGGTATTTATGCTTTGGATAGTGGTAATGATGGTAACAGTATTGATGAATCAATCGCATCTCGTGCAGTCTTGACTCACCCTGCGGACCTAATTATTAACGTTGTTGACGCAACGTGTTTAGAGCGTAGCTTATATATGACGCTTCAATTGCGTGAATTAGGCCGTCCGATGGTTGTCGTCTTGAACAAAATGGACGCGCTAAAACGTGAGCGTCAAACCATTGATCTTAAAGGTTTAGAAAAGGTGCTGGGCTGCCCAGTATTTGCAATTTCTGCGAACAACAAATCACAAGTCCAAGCATTCAAAGAGCGTTTACATAAATCGCTCGTTCAAGGTGTTGCTCTTAACGAGATGCGTTTGGACTACGGATCAGAATTTGAAAGCGCTATTGCAAAGGTGGAGGCAATATTTGATCAGCAGTCAGAAGTTTCACCACGAGCTTTGGCAATCCGAGCATTAGAAAACGACTTATTGGTACTCAACGCTTTGGCGCAGCCAGCACGAACGGCCGTTAAAGCAGAGCAGAGTGAGGTTTCTTTCGATGTAGATTTGCTAGTCGCAGATGTGAAGTACACATTCCTGCATGAACAGTGTAAAAAAGTTCGCCGCACGGAAGGAAAACTAAGCCACAGTTTCACGGAGAAAGTTGACAACATCATTTTGAATAAGTGGGTTGGCGTACCTTTCTTCTTTGTTGTCATGTATTTGATGTTTATGTTCTCGATAAACATTGGTAGCGCATTTATCGACTTTTTCGATATTGGTGTCGGTGCTCTGCTGGTGGATGGTGGCCATTATCTACTAGATGATCACTTACCTGTATGGTTGGTTACTCTTCTTGCAGATGGCGTCGGTGGCGGTATCCAAACGGTCGCAACCTTTATTCCTGTGATAGCCTGTCTGTACTTATTCTTAGCGGTGCTAGAGAGCTCGGGTTATATGTCACGTGCAGCATTTGTACTCGATAAAGTGATGCAAAAGATTGGTCTGCCGGGTAAAGCGTTTGTGCCACTTGTTTTGGGTTTTGGTTGTAATGTTCCATCGATCATGGCGACTCGTACACTCGACCAAGAACGTGAACGTAAACTCGCAGCATCAATGGCGCCATTTATGTCTTGTGGTGCTCGCTTGCCAGTATATGCATTATTTGCAGCAGCATTCTTCCCACAAAGTGGACAAAACGTTGTGTTTGCTCTTTACCTATTAGGTATCGTCGCAGCAGTGTTCACGGGATTAGTGCTGAAAAACACCTTATACCCAGGCTCAAGCGATAGCCTAGTGATGGAAATGCCTGATTACGAATTACCGACAATGCGTAATGTCGTGATCAAAACGTGGCAAAAGCTGAAGCGTTTCGTCCTTGGTGCGGGTAAAACGATCGTTGTGGTAGTGACGATTCTGAGCTTCCTAAACTCTGTGGGTACGGATGGTTCATTTGGTAATGAAGACAGCGAAAACTCGGTACTTTCAAAAGCTTCTCAAGTCGTGACACCGATTTTTGCGCCGATTGGTATCCAAGAAGATAACTGGCCGGCAACAGTGGGCATTATCACCGGTATCTTCGCTAAAGAAGCTGTAGTGGGTACGTTGAACAGTTTGTATGCACCAAGTGATGAAGAAGCGGGTGAATTTGACTTAATGGCAAGTCTTGAAGAAGCGGTCATGTCTATTCCAGATAACCTAGCGGGTTTAAGCTACTCAGATCCATTGGGTATTGAAGTCGGTGACCTCACGGATAGCCAAACAGTTGCTGAAGAGCAAGAAGTGGACGCATCTATTTTTGGTAACCTAAAAGGCTACTTCGCATCAAGCCATGCTGCGTTTGCCTACCTAATCTTTATCTTGCTCTACACACCATGTGTTGCTGCTATGGGCGCTTATGTGCGCGAATTTGGGCAAAAATACGCACGCTTTATTGCTGTCTGGACGATGGGTTTAGCTTATGGTGGTGCAACATTGTATTACCAAGCCTCTCACTTTGCAGACCATCCTGCTACTAGTGCGGCTTGGATCGGTGGCATCCTACTAATAAGCGTTATCACCTTCCGTATGCTAAAAGCGGCTGGATGTAAACAAGTAGAAGAGTTAGAGGCACAATTAGCATGATTCTTAGCGAGCTGAAGCAACATATCGATGCAGAGGGTTGTGTATCGAGAAAAGACCTAGCGAAGAAATTTTGTCTAAGTGAAGACGGTGTGGATGCGATGCTCTCGGTATGGATCAATAAAGGCATGGTATCACGCTTAGTCGATACCAACGCCGCGAAACACGTTACTAGGGTACGTTACGCTAAGGTAACAAGTGACTCCTTAGCGATGACCGTTACTATGTAAACTAAACGTTGAAAATTAAAAAAGCCGTTCTTATGAAGAACGGCTTTTTTTATTCGTTATGTTGACCAAGCCCTAGCAGTTTAACCCCAATGCTCAACAACAAAATTGATGCAGGAAGAAGTAAGATCTCCCAACTCAGTTGATTGAAGTTGATCAATACCAGCTCTAAAAACTTAACAAACAGAATGACAATAATGACTTCGGTCAGCTTGTTTTTTAGGTGGCCAATGTTTGGCGTCTTAATCCAACTTAGAGGTTGGTTTGGTATCGATTCTTTACTTTCATTTTTAATGAATAGGGTGTAGATACCATGAGCGAAGATAAACAGAACTAGCGCAACTAGAAAAGTATCGAGTGACTTTACAATGTAGCTAATGGCAATATCCGCGCTATCCAAGTGTTGCAGTTCAGTACTAGGCACTGCTCCAAGCAGAAAGACTTCAATAGCGGTATAGGTTTTGCTGGCACCAATGATAAATAGCAGTGCAGACCCTACCATTGAACAAACGATGGCAATCCAACTAATGTAACGAAAATAATGGAAGGCTTTTTTACTCATGTCTCTCTCCTTAATCTGTGGGCACAGTGTATAGAAGAGTAACTGGTGTGATAATCCCAAGATTCTGAGAAAGATTATTACAAATATGTCATTAATCAGCTGTATTGTTTACAGCTGATTTTTAGATATGCTAGGCGCGTGTGAATAGCTTACTTAGTGATAAGACGTTGCCAATTCGCATTTGTAGTTCAGCTTGTTCTTCTTCACTACGGAACTCTCCTTGAGTGTTACCCCATACTGGCCCTGGCCATGCGACATCACTTTGGAATCGAGCGATATGATGGATGTGAAGTTGAGGCACCATATTACCTAGCGCTCCTAAATTGAGCTTGTCTGGCTGGAAAGTGGCTTCCAGAGCTTGGCTTACCGCTTGTGACTCATGTAAGAATTGTTGTTGCTCTTGCATTGGTAGGTGGTGCAATTCTTTAAGGTTTGCGCGCTTAGGAACCAAGATAACCCATGGCACCGCATTATCTTTATGCAGTAAAGCTACACATAGTGGGAAATGACCGATGACCGTGGTGTCGTTGGCGAGTTGAGGGTGGAGTTCAAAGCTCATAGATTTTGTCCAAACAGTATTGATGAGCTGAGTATACTGCAAATAAAACAAAAGGTTGACGCTCTCACGTCAACCTTTCTAATTATCTATAAGCTTTTGGTGTCGCTTACATACGCTCTAGAGTATCAATGCCTAATAGTGATAGACCTTGCTTGATTGTCTTAGCAGTTAGTGCAGCAAGCTTCAGGCGGCTTTGCTTAACAGATTCATCTTCAGTGTTAAGGATTGGGCACGCTTCGTAGAAGCTAGAGAATTGACCTGCAAGTTCAAATAGGTAGCTACACATAATGTGTGGTTGACCTTCACGGGCAACAGACTGAACCGCTTCTTCAAATTGTAGAAGTTTCGCGATTAGTGCTTTTTCTTTCTCTTCGGTTACTTTGATTTCGCCAGCTAGGTTATCCATAGAGATGCCCGCTTTCGCGAAGATTGAAGATACACGAGTGTAAGCATATTGCATGTAAGGCGCAGTGTTGCCCTCAAACGCTAGCATGTTGTCCCAGTCAAACACGTAGTCAGTGGTACGGTGCTTAGAAAGATCTGCGTACTTAACAGCAGCCATTGCAACAGTGTTAGCAATGTTTGTCTTCTCTTCAGCTTCTAGCGTTGGGTTCTTAGACTCAATGAGTTTAGCTGCGCGTTCTTCTGCTTCGTCAAGAAGGTCTGCTAGGCGAACTGTACCGCCAGCGCGAGTTTTGAATGGGCGACCATCTTTACCTAGCATCATACCAAATGCGTGGTGCTCAAGAGAAACTTCCTCAGGAACGTAACCCGCTTTGCGAACGATAGTCCAAGCTTGCATTAGGTGCTGATGTTGACGTGAATCGATGAAGTAAAGCACACGGTCAGCGCCTAGTGTCTCATAACGGTACTTAGCACAAGCGATATCCGTTGTCGTGTATAGGAAGCCACCATCACGTTTTTGGATGATAACGCCCATCGCTTCGCCATCTTTGTTCTTGTACTCCTCTAAGAATACAACCTGAGCGCCGTCATCTTCTTGTGCAAGGCCTTGCTCTTTAAGGTCTGCAACGATGCCTGGTAGCATGTCGTTGTACATGCTCTCACCCATAACGTCGTCACGAGTAAGAGAAACGTTTAGACGGTCGTAGTTACGTTGGTTTTGAACCATAGTAACGTCAACAAGCTTCTTCCACATCTCTGCACAGTACTCGTCGCCGCTTTGTAGCTTAACTACGTAGTTACGTGCGCGAACAGCAAATTCTTCGTCTTCATCGTAGAGTTTTTTAGATTCACGGTAGAAAGCTTCAAGGTCAGATAGTTCCATTGAAACTTCGCCAGACTCTTTTTGTACACGTTCTAGGTTTGCGATAAGCATACCGAACTGAGTACCCCAGTCACCAATGTGGTTCGCACGAATAACTTTGTGGCCTAGGAATTCAAGAGTACGAACAACCGCATCACCGATGATGGTTGAACGTAGGTGACCAACGTGCATTTCTTTCGCAACGTTCGGTGCAGAATAGTCAGCAACGATTGTTTTCTGTTCTTCAGCTGCAACGCCTAAACGAGAGTCAGCCAAAGCTACATCAGCTTGTTTTGCTAGGAACTCTTCGCTCAGAAAAATGTTGATAAAACCAGGGCCAGCGATTTCAGTTTTGCTTGCGATACCTTCTAGGTCCAGAACATCCAATACTTTCTGTGCGAATTCGCGTGGGTTAGTACCTAGTTTTTTTGCTACGCCCATTACACCGTTTGCTTGGTAATCACCAAACTGAGGTTTTGCAGATTGGCGAACGGCTGCAGGACTGCCTACAGGTGCGCCAGCGGCTTCAAGAGCCTGAGATACTTTGTCGTTAATAAGTGCTTGGATATTCACACGCGCTTCCTTCAATTCTGGGAATTGGTTAGCTATGCATTCCGAGTTATTCAGGTGCAAAGAGCACTAAGGCTGAATAATATCCACGGAGTGGAATGAATGCATATCTCGATCTAGTTCATAAATTTGGCGCACATAATACCAACTTTATCGCTCCGCTTATAGGGAGTGAACTGTGAAATTTTCTACTTTTCCTGACGATCTTGTTAGTATTGAGGAAAAATCAACGCATTGGGTACGTAAAAATGTCACAACAGCTCATAAACGCTGAATTAATGCCTTCTCAGATGAAATCAAATCTTGATGAATTTATGCATAAAATTCAAGATTT
Organism: Vibrio sp. TBV020; assembly: GCF_046056895.1. Classification (NCBI taxonomy): domain Bacteria; kingdom Pseudomonadati; phylum Pseudomonadota; class Gammaproteobacteria; order Vibrionales; family Vibrionaceae; genus Vibrio; species Vibrio sp. TBV020. The sequence goes on from NZ_JBEEAQ010000003.1 coordinate 1,129,020, forward strand.
AAGCGATGTTTTGCATATAAATCTACAACCATTTCAGGCCGATCATGTCGCATTGCGTATAAACGATGCTGAACTGGCAAAATTAGCGCATCAAGAGTGGCAAAAAGAGGGGCAGGTTATCTCGAATGCTCAAATTAATGGCCGTCCAATCATCGTCATTTTGTTTGAGCAGGCGCTAACTAGCCTTGGTTGGGAGATTGAGTGCTTAGAATTGCCTTATCCAGCACCTGGTAAAACTTACCCAGAGCAGAGTTGGGAACACGTAGAATTTGTTGTCCCGTCAAATGCGCAAACAGCGGACGAGTATTTAGCTGATCTAAAGAACCAGTTTCCTGCTTTGGCGAAAAATTGGGACGCTTTGACAGATAAAGGGGTAAAAGTGAAGCTTTCTAGTCCGAAAGGCGAGGGCGAGCGACTGCATAACCCGACGGTTGCATTTAAATACAAAGGGGTGTGCATTAAGCTCCACCCCCATCCATTAAAAGCGATTGTTGAATCAGAGCAATCAGCCTAACTCAATATCTTTCGGCCTTAATTGAAATTCTTCAATCGAGCCGATCTCTTGACCTAAATTGAGCTTCTCCGACTCATGGTGTGCGTTACCTTGTGTGTGCATGATGAGTCGGTTTGCCGTTCTTGGTTTTAGCTCATTGACAATGAAGCGAATCATATCGGTTCGAGTGAGTGCTTTAAGCTCTTTTAGAACGACTTCTCTTTGATTGAACTCCAAGTCTTTATTTCCAATGGCTACCCAAAGCCTTTGAGCGCGGCCTCGCAAGGTCGTATCTGGTGTAGCGATTTGATTCCACAATCCGCGTTTACTGCTGTGCCATTGATATTCATTGAGTTCAAGTAAGACCATATAGAAGGCGTTAAGGAACTCATCTATTGATTGAATTAAATCGATTGGTGCTGCATTAGGTGATTGAACATATAACGCAATACCCGGGTGGCGATTTAGCGGCAGATTACCCGTACCAACCATATAACCCAACTGCTGTTTCGTGCGAATTTCATGGAAGAAGGTCGCAGACATCAGGTGATTGGCGAGTGAGTAGAGGGCAATACTCCGAGGGCTGGTATCATCACACTGGTAGTAGAGTACAGTGGCTGAGTCTTCTTGATCACAAAAGACCTCACGCTGGAATGAACCATTCTTTCCTAACATAACCAATGGTCGCAGCGCTTCTTCATACAATTGATCTTGAACTCGTAGCGCATCTTTGAGTGTGTCACCTAGAGCGATAGCATCTGACTTGGTCCAGTCACCATAGACAAACATCTCGACATGAAGTTCAGCGAGGATTGCATCAACAAAGCTTGAGAGCTCATTGACATCAATAGACTCTAAAGCTTCAAGCAATACAGAATAGGGTGGGTTATTGGGTTGCAAAATCCCCGTAAGCGCATTGAATAGCTGAGAAATAGGGCGGTCTTGCGCTGAGTTGCGCCAATTTCGCAATAGCTGCTGTTTAATGGTCTCAAAGCGTTGTTGGCTGAAGTCACGCTTAGCAAAACGGCTCAGGATAAGTTTCATTAACTCTGGTTGCTTTTGGCTAAACCCAGAAATGGTTAATGTTACCCCGCCTTGGTGTGCATACATGTTATAGCCCATACCAGCAATTTCAGCTTGGTAAGTTTCAGCTGCCAAACTGTCGAGGAACATCTCAACGCATAAGCGAGTTTTGACAATATTGCGTGGGTTTTCGACGGCATGAGGGCTATCAATAGCAACATAGACTACCCCTTTCGGCACACGAAATTCTTCATCTTGTAAATGCCAAAGCTTAAACCCAGGCAGTTCTTCAAGGACTTCTGGATTGACTTGAGTAGACTCAAGTTCTTTAGGATCTAAGTCGTAGCAAATAAATGGATTCTTTTCAGGCAGCCCAAACTTGAGTGGGCTAGCTTTTAAGAAATGCTCTCTCTGCTGCTGGGTAAATTGAGAGACCGAGTAAGGTGTGAAATACCATTTTGCGGTTTTGTCATACTGGTAGCCATGAGCAATCAAGGTTGTGCGGAGGTTGTCTGGCTTTAAGTAATCCATCAAAGATTGTATTTGGGCTTCGTCATAGTGATTCATCATGAAATCACCATAAATAACATCGTCAGGCTGATAGTGCTGCATATTGACTACAAGATGACTGACTAAATCGAGTGGACGAGTAGGCTCTTGAAAACGAAATGCCGACTCTAATACCGCTTGTTTCTCAAGGTAGCGCCATTCATCGAAGCCTTGGCTCTTTATGAGTTCTAGGTAGCTAAAAACGGCTTGAGTAATGTCGTCTGTGTGCTCAAGTCCAAGTGGAGTCAAGGCGCAACTGACCGTGAACTCCCTGTAGTTACTACCACTTGTACCACCACCGGCTGACAGTGAGGTTATCCATCCCTTATCTTTGAGTGCTATCATCAAACTGTCGTCACCTTCGTAACCCAGTAAGTGAGCGAAAAAAGAGAGCGGTTTGGATTGATAGAATTCGTCCATGCCGGGCATTGGGAATGCGAGTATCAGCTTACGAATTTCTTTCACTGGTTCGACGTTAACTTGGATGCCCGTGGAGTTTTCGTCACAGTACGGAATAGTAATCGATTTGTTTGCTAAACTGTGGTTTGGGATTGCTGAAAATTTTTCGTGACACCAAGCTTCTAACTCATCGAGAGATTGAGGCCCCGCGACTGAAAGCGTCATGAGATCTGCGGAATATTGCTCGTAATGGAAGGCAACAATTTCGTCGCGGATAGTATTGCCATCACGATCACCGAGAGTTTCTAAGTTCCCGACGGAAAACTTGCTGAAAGGGTGCGCAGGGTTGACTAGCTCTTTATGAACTTGATACAGGCGTCTTGAATCGTCAGTTAGTTTGAGCTTGTATTCTGACTCCACAGCCTGACGCTCTTTATCTAACGCTTCTGGGTTAAATAAAGGGGCGGTAAAAAACTGACTGAAACGGTCTAAACTGGTTTCGAAGGCATTGGGTGAAACGTCAAAAAAGAAACAGGTATGCTCTGTACCGGTCCAAGCGTTGTTATTGCCCCCATGCTGACTAATATAGCTTTGAAATTCGCCCACTTTAGGGTACTTTTCTGTGCCTAAAAATAGCATGTGCTCGAGATAGTGAGCCAAACCTTCACGATCGGAAGGGTCGTCGAAATGCCCAACGTTCACCGCTAATGCTGCGGCTGATTTTTGTGCGGTATCGTCGTGAATCAATAATACCCTAACCCCGTTTGAGAGTGTTAAGTAACGGTATTGGTTAGTATCATTTGGGCTAATGTGCACGATGCCATCTCCAGTCAGTTTGAGAATGCCTTATAGACAATAGAGTAATTATGACTCGGATATGGATGACTGCAAACTATCTGTTTGAGAAATATGAGCAAAATGGAAATCAATGCCATTCAACGCTCGGTGCGAAGAGTGTTAAGAATGTCAGAGTCTTTCGGGGCAAAGTTGATATAATTATTCATAGCTCAATGAGTTTTCTTTAAGCAACGCAGTACAAAGAAGACAAACAACAAAAAGACGAGAATAACAATAGCCCGCTACAGTTGAATTACGGGATAGTATTAGGAAGAAGCCATGAAAATTTTTATTATGCGTCATGGAGAAGCTGAGCATTATGCATCAAGTGACGCAGAGCGAGAGCTGACTCAGCATGGCCGTAAAGCCTCAGTCGCTGTCGCGAGAGCATGTGCGGACAAAGGTTTCGCTCAGTTTGATAAAGTGTTAGTAAGTCCTTACATTCGTGCGCAGCAAACTTGGCAAGAAATCTCATCTGTATTTTCATCACAACAGATCGAAACGTGTGATGATATAACACCCTATGGAGATTCTGAGCAGGTAGCGGATTATGTTTCAGCGCTTGTGGACGTTAATAAATATGAAAGTGTTCTAATTGTCTCGCACCTACCGTTAGTTGGGTATTTAACTGCAGAGTTTGTGACCGATATGACTCCGCCGATGTTTCCAACATCTGGTTTGATTTGTATTGAGTATTCTCTAGAAAAACTATCTGGTGAAGCTCTGTTTAACATTCATCCATAGTAAGGCTAAGACCAAGCTATTGTCCTATTGGTAGTATGGGATGAAAGTGAGTGTCCACTCCCTAATACAGCTTTCGTTATTCTACGATAGCTAAATCACAACGAGCCATAAAATTGACAGACTTGGTGGACTAGATATTGCATAGTTACGCCAAGTTGTTCTTTTTCTGATATTTACTGTAGCTACTCGACTATGAAGTTTTCTTTGCCGTTCGCGGACAAACTGCCTCCAATTCCTCAACGTGCGATGCCAGCCATCGGTGCGCCGATCATGGTTTTGGCTACATTGGCGATGGTTATATTGCCAATCCCAGCATTTTTGCTCGACCTTTTCTTCACCTTCAACATTGCTCTTGCGATGGTGGTTTTGCTCGTTACGGTTTATACCCGACGTCCATTGGACTTCGCGGCTTTTCCTACTGTACTTCTCATTGCGACCTTATTACGACTAGCTCTGAACGTTGCATCAACACGTGTGGTACTGCTGTATGGCCACGAAGGTGCGGGTGCTGCTGGTAGTGTGATCGAAGCCTTTGGTAGTGTTGTTATCGGTGGTAATTATGCCGTTGGTCTGGTGGTTTTCCTCATCTTGATGATCATTAACTTTATGGTTGTAACCAAAGGTGCGGGTCGTATTTCAGAGGTAAGTGCTCGTTTTACCTTGGATGCATTGCCAGGTAAGCAAATGGCGATTGATGCAGACTTAAATGCTGGTTTGATCGACCAAGATCAAGCTAGAACGCGTCGACAAGAAGTGACCAAAGAGGCGGACTTCTACGGTTCGATGGATGGTGCGTCTAAATTCGTTAAAGGTGATGCGATCGCGGGTATTTTAATCCTGTTCATCAACATCATTGGTGGTTTGTCGATTGGTATGGCGCAATACGGTTTAGGGTTTGGTGAAGCACTTCAGATCTATACCTTGCTAACCATTGGTGACGGCTTGGTCGCTCAGATCCCTTCGTTACTACTATCTATTGGCGCTGCAATCATGGTGACGCGCCAGAACACCGATGAAGACATGGGCAAAGAAGTTGTCTTCCAGATGTTCGACAACCCAAAAGCTCTGATGATCACGGCTTCAATCTTGTTTGTCATGGGTATTGTTCCGGGCATGCCTCATTTTGCTTTCTTACTGCTCGCGACCATCGCTGGTGCTGGAGCGTATTGGATTGCACGTAAACAGAAAAAAGAAGCTGAGAAACCGAACCTTCCTGCCACAGCTGAACCGGAAACAACCTCACCAAAAGAGCTCTCTTGGGACGATGTTCAACCTGTTGATATTGTTGGTTTAGAAGTGGGTTATCGACTGATCCCTCTTGTGGATCAGGCTCAAGGTGGTGAGTTACTAGAACGTGTTAAAGGGGTGCGTAAAAAACTCTCTCAAGATTTCGGTTTCCTTATTCCTGCAGTACATATTCGAGACAACTTAGAGCTTACGCCTAACAGCTATCGCATCACTTTGATGGGTGTTGCGGTCGGTGAAGCAGAAATTCGACCTGATATGGAACTTGCGATTAACCCGGGACAAGTCTACGGGATGATCGAAGGCGAGCCGACCATTGACCCTGCATTTGGTCTAGAGGCGGTTTGGATACGAGAAGAACAACGTGAACACGCACAAGCATTGGGCTACACCGTTGTTGATTCATCAACCGTGTTAGCGACCCACTTAAGCCAACTTCTGACCAATAATGCTTCTCAGCTTATCGGACATGAAGAAGTCCAAAACCTACTTGAAATGCTTGGACGTAGCACACCTAAGCTGGTGGAGAGTTTTGTACCGGATCAATTGCAGTTGGGTGTGGTAGTTAAAGTTCTGCAGAATCTGTTGAATGAAGCGGTACCTATTCGAGACATTCGTACAATCGTTCAAACCTTGTCCGAGTACTCCAGTAAGAGTCAAGAACCTGACATACTTACCGCGGCTGTTCGCATCTCATTGAAACGACTAATTGTTCAGGAAATCAATGGGATAGAGCCAGAGTTGCCTGTTATTACATTAATCCCTGAGCTGGAACAAATATTGCATCAAACAATGCAGGCTTCTGGTGGAGAATCCGCGGGAATCGAGCCTGGTTTAGCAGAGCGTTTACAAACATCTTTAAGTCAAGCGACACAAGAGCAAGAGCTGAAAGGTGAACCGGCAGTGTTATTGACGTCGGGTGTACTACGCTCAACTTTAGCGAAGTTTGTTAAGAATACGATTCCTTCACTACGAGTTCTTTCTTACCAAGAAATCCCTGACGAGAAACAAATTCGTATTGTTCAAGCTGTTGGGAACTAGCTTTAATACGTTGATATACGGTACTTAATTTGAAGATTAAACGATTTTTTGCCAAAGACATGCGCACAGCACTTCTCCAAGTTAAAGGAGAACTCGGTGATGATGCGGTAATCATGTCTAACAAAAAAGTGGCAGGAGGAGTCGAGATTGTCGCCGCAGTAGATGGTGAAGGTTCGAGCAGCGCGACGAATAATTACAGTTCTAGCCCTCGAAACAATCCTCGACCAACACAGACGAAAGCGCCGATGTCTTCACCGAGTAGAGCGCTGGCTGAGGATAAAGTAAGTCTTCAGTCGCAATCTGGCTCGGATCGCTCAATGACCAAACGTTTTGCGAACATGTTTAAGCAATACGGTGGTGGAGAGACGAACGAGAGCAACGAAGAAACCAGTGCGGACTCGTTAGCTGCATTATTGAACAGGCAGTCTGCTGCTCGCCAAGACGGACGCGAAAACGTACAACTAAAAGAAGACTCCCCTCTTGCCCGTTTGATTGCAGAAGATCGCAGACTAGATAGACCGACTGCGAAATTAGATCCAACCCGTTATGAACGCTCTCGACCAAATGAAGCGGCTGTTCCAAGCGAAGATCTTGAAGAAATGAAAGAAGAGATGACATCTATTCGTCGTCTCTTAGAACACCAAGTTTCAGGGTTAATGTGGCAAGAGGTTGAACGACGTGAACCTCTGCGAGCGATGCTTATTAAGCGTTTAGAGCGAATGGGTGTTTCTTCTGATCTTGCCGATCAACTTGCGTGTTATATACCTGAAGACACTGCACCAACCAAAGCGTGGAAAGCGTTACTCGGTTTGGTTGCGGACCAAGTACCTGTCTCGCAGAAAGATATTTTAAAACGCGGTGGTGTTGTTGCTCTGCTAGGCCCTACAGGAGTAGGTAAAACCACCACGATAGCAAAATTAGCAGCACGAGCTGCGATGGAATACGGATCTGAGAATGTCGCGCTAGTTTCAACGGATACTTATCGTATCGGCGCACATGAACAGCTCGCAATTTATGGGCGCATTATGGGATGTCCTGTAAAAGTCGCTAAAGATTCCAACGAGTTAGCCGATGTAATTTATCAGTTAAGAAATCGTCGTCTAATTCTGGTTGATACAGCGGGTATGGGACAGCGTGATGTAAGACTGTCTGAACAGCTTGATACCTTGATGCAGGAAACTGGGGAAGTTATTCACAGTTATCTGGTACTTCCGGCAACGGCACAGCGTAAAGTGTTGCAAGAAACTATCGATCACTTTAAGCGAATTCCTTTGTCAGGATGCATCATGACGAAGCTTGATGAGTCATTGAGTTTAGGAGAATTCCTCAGCGTTGTTGTTCAAAACGCACTACCTGTGACTTATATAGCGAACGGACAGCGAGTCCCAGAAGATATTGTCATAGCACAACCAAAATATATGGTTGCTAAGGCAAACGAATTACTTGAGAAGTCGACAGATGACGAACCTCACTACTGGAATAGTGAATCGGAAAGGTTCTAGGCGGCGGACGATTATGACAAAGAATATGATACAAGACCAAGCAAGCGGACTACGCCGCTTAACACAACCTTCACTAACTAAAGTCATTACTGTGACTGGTGGTAAAGGTGGTGTTGGTAAATCAAATGTGACGTTGGGAATGGCTATCTCGATGGCGAGACAAGGTAAGAAAGTCATGGTACTTGATGCCGACTTAGGCCTTGCCAATGTAGATGTCATGTTAGGTATTCGACCTAAGCGTAACTTAGGACATGTCCTTTCTGGCGAATGCGAACTGAAAGATGCGATTGTTGAAGGGCCACATGGCATCAAAATAATCCCAGCGACTTCAGGTACACAGGCGATGACTGAGTTATCGCATGCCCAACATATCGGCCTGATTCGAGCTTTTGGCAGCTTAGAAGATGAAATGGATGTATTGTTAATAGATACAGCAGCCGGTATATCTGATATGGTGGTAAGCTTTTCAAGGGCTGCTCAAGATGTGGTTATCGTCGTTTGTGACGAACCTACATCGATCACTGATGCATATGCACTGATCAAATTATTGAGTAAAGAACATCAAGTGCAGCGATTCAAAATTGTTGCAAATATGGTCAGAAGCTACCGAGAAGGCAGAGAATTGTTCGCAAAGTTGACCTTGGTCACAGAGCGATTCTTGAATGTGAGCTTAGAGCTCGTAGCATGTATTCCATTGGATGATAAAGTTAGGCAATCAGTTAAAAAACAAAAGATTGTTGTTGATGCGTTTCCAAGAGCACCAGCTGCATTAGCCATCGGTTCACTAGCGAGTAAGGCACTAACATGGCCAATTCCTAAGACTCCGAGTGGACATCTTGAGTTTTTTGTTGAACGCTTACTTAATAGACCTGAGATGCTAGAGGAACCATTTGGTGAATAAGGCCTTGACCTATGACCAGTATGCTAATCAAAACAGTCAGCGAGCATTTTTAGAAAAATACTCCGTGCTGGTGAAGCGTATTGCTCATCATTTGCTTGGACGGTTACCTCCGAGTGTGCAGGTAGAAGATCTTATTCAGGCGGGAATGATTGGCCTGCTCGAAGCTCAAAAAAACTATGATGGTAGTAAAGGTGCGAGCTTCGAAACCTATGCAGGAATTCGCATTCGAGGGGCAATGCTTGACGATATACGTCGAGGAGACTGGGTTCCACGTTCTGTTCATAAACATAATCGAGAAGTCAGTCAGGTTATAGCCATACTTGAAGGTGAGTTGAATCGAGACCCAACTGATGCAGAAGTTGCACAGCGGATGGGTATCAGCCTAGAGCAATATCATACAATTTTGACGGATATAAACTGTTCTCGTTTAGTGGGGATAGAAGATCTCGGGGTGTCGGAGGATTCGATATCGCCAGAGGACAGTGAGGATGACAACTTACCCTTTAAGGGAGTCGCTGATGAATATTTTCGTACCGCATTGGTTGACTCGATTAAATCTCTTCCGGAGCGTGAAGCTCTAGTACTTTCGCTTTATTATGATGAAGAGTTAAACTTAAAGGAAATCGGTGAAGTAATTGGTGTTAGCGAGTCACGCGTTAGCCAAATATTAAGCCAATCTATGCAGCGTCTACGCACAAAGTTGAGTGCTTGGACAAATAATGAGTAAAAATCACTGATCTCGAATTCAGTGGAGGCAATTTTGAATAAAAACATGAAGATCCTTATTGTTGACGATTTTTCAACAATGCGCCGTATCGTTAAGAACCTACTTCGTGATTTGGGTTTCAATAACACCCAAGAAGCGGATGATGGCTTAACAGCGCTACCAATGCTTAAGAAGGGTGAGTTCGACTTTGTCGTGACCGATTGGAACATGCCAGGTATGCAAGGAATTGACTTGCTTAAGCATATTCGTGCAGATGACGAGCTTAAGCATTTACCAGTATTGATGATCACTGCAGAAGCAAAGCGTGAGCAAATCATTGAAGCAGCACAAGCTGGTGTTAATGGCTACATCGTTAAGCCATTTACTGCTGCAACATTAAAAGAAAAATTAGACAAAATTTTTGAGCGTTTATAGTCAAGGCACTGACTAGAGGCGCGAAAGGCCAAATTTCAGAATGATTTCATTAGAACAGGCAAAGCAACTTGTCGAGTTGTTAGAAGAAGGTCAGCAGCAGGAAGCGGATCTTCTTGTTAAAGACATATACGAAAACATCTCGAATCCAATGCTACAAGAAATTGGTGAGTTGACTCGTGACTTACACGAGTCAATCAAACATTTCAGCATGGACGAACGCATGAGTCAGATCGCCAATGACGAAATCCCTGATGCAAGGGATCGCCTCCAATACGTCATTGATAAAACTGAAGTTGCTGCGAACAAAACAATGGACGCGGTCGATCGTTGTATGCCTATTGCCGATAACCTCCATGAAGGACTGCTACAAGTTCGCCCACAGTGGAATGAACTTATGCATGGCCGCATAGAGCTCGCTGAATTCAAAGCACTTTGTTATCGCATTGATAACTTACTAAGTGAAGTCGAAGGTGATAGCTCTGAGCTAAGAGGTCAATTGACCGAAATCCTTATGGCTCAAGACTTTCAGGATTTAACAGGTCAAATTATCCGACGTGTTATTACCTTAGTAGATGAGGTCGAAGGCAGACTAGTAGAAATATTGACTGCCTTCAGTTCTGGACAGTTGGAAGAAAGCAAGAATAACAAGAACAAAGCATCAACGGACCCGGAAGGTCCCATCCTTAACGCTCAAGATAGGGAAGATGCCGTTTCATCACAAGACGAAGTTGACGACTTACTTTCGAGTCTTGGGTTTTAGAGGTAAATATGAGCTACGATTTAGACGAAGACATTCTTCAGGACTTTTTGGTAGAAGCGGGCGAGATATTAGAGCTGCTTTCTGAGCAGTTAGTAGAGCTTGAAAATAACCCTGAAGATAAAGATCTATTAAATGCCATTTTCCGTGGTTTCCACACTGTTAAAGGTGGTGCGGGTTTCTTATCCCTAACCGAGCTTGTGGATACATGTCACGGTGCAGAGAACGTGTTTGATATCTTGCGTAATGGCCAGCGTCAAGTAAGCGCTAGTCTAATGGATACGATGCTTAAAGCTCTCGACACGGTTAATGAGCAATTCCAAGCGGTTCAAGATCGTGAAGAGCTGCCTAAAGCTGAACAAGCATTGCTAGATGAACTTCATCGTTTAAGCAGTCCAGAGTCTGCTGATGAAGTCGTTGCTGCGACGCCCGTTGTTGAAGAGCCTGTCATTCCAGAGCCAGTCGTTGAAGCTCCGGCTGCTCCTCAAACTGAGATAGCAGCAGGTTCAATTGATGAGATTACTCAAGACGAATTTGAAAAGTTACTTGATGAGTTGCATGGTGCAGGTAGTGCGCCAGGAAAACCAGCAAGTGCGCCAGTGCCACCTCCAGCACCTGCTGCTGAAGTCGACATGAGTAGTGACATCACTGATGACGAGTTTGAAAAGCTTCTTGACGAATTACATGGTGTAGGTAAAGCGCCAGGTGAAGGTGAATCAACGCCTGCACCAGAACCTGTAGCTGCAGCGCCTGCACCGGCGGCTCCAGCCTCCACAGGTGACAGTGATCTGATGTCAGACGAAGAGTTTGAAAAGCTTCTCGATGAACTGCATGGATCCGGTAAAGGCCCAAGTGCTGAAGAGCTTGAAGCGGCAACCAAACCAGTGGCACCTGCTGCATCGAAGCCTGCGCCAGCACCAACTCCTGCTCCTGCACCTCAACCGGCGGCAAAAACCGAGCCTGCACCAAAAGCTGCACCTCCAGCGAAAAAAGACGCAGCAGCACCGGCTAAGAAAACGCAAGCTGAAGCAACTGTGCGTGTCGATACATCAACACTAGATACCATCATGAATATGGTCGGTGAGCTTGTATTGGTGCGTAACCGACTTCTCAGTTTAGGTTTGAACAGCAATGATGAAGAAATGTCGAAAGCTGTGGCAAACCTAGATGTTGTTACTGCGGACCTTCAAGGTGCAGTAATGAAAACGCGAATGCAGCCAATCAAAAAAGTATTTGGCCGTTTCCCTCGCGTGGTACGTGACTTAGCACGTAGCCTAAACAAAGACATCACGCTGGAAATGCGTGGTGAAGATACTGACTTAGATAAGAACTTAGTAGAGGCACTTGCAGATCCGTTGATTCACTTGGTTCGTAACTCAGTTGACCATGGTGTTGAAATGCCAGAAGCGCGCGTTGCCGCTGGTAAGTCTCGTACAGGTAAAGTGATTCTATCTGCTTCTCAAGAGGGGGATCACATTGAGCTTGCTATCGTTGATGATGGCGGCGGTATGGACCCAGACAAGCTTCGTGGTATCGCTGTAAAACGCGGTATTATGGATGAAGATGCTGCGTCACGTTTGACTGACAAAGAGTGTTTTAACCTCATCTTCATGCCAGGTTTCTCTAGTAAAGAGCAGATTTCTGATATCTCAGGTCGTGGTGTGGGTATGGATGTTGTGAAAACAGCGATTAATACCTTAAACGGCTCGATTGATATTGACTCAGAAATGGGTAAAGGCACAAAGATTACGATCAAAGTACCTCTGACTCTTGCGATTCTACCTACTCTAATGGTTGGCGTTGCAGGTCACCCATTCGCGCTTCCTCTAGCGAGCGTTAATGAGATTTTCCACTTAGATTTAAGCCGTACAAACGTAGTAGATGGACAGTTGACCATCATCGTACGTGACAAATCAATTCCACTGTTCTATTTGCAGAACTGGCTTGCACCACAAGCGGGTCAAGTTGAATTACGCAAAGGTCATGGCCATGTTGTGATTGTACAGATCGGCAGTCAGCGTGTTGGTTTTGTCGTGGATACGTTAATCGGACAAGAAGAAGTGGTTATCAAACCATTAGACAATTTATTGCAAGGTACGCCAGGTATGGCGGGCGCGACGATCACCAGTGATGGTCATATTGCCCTTATCTTAGATGTGCCTGATTTGCTTAAGCAGTATGCAGCTGCTTCTCGAATCTAAGTATAAGAATATAAAGGACGTATATGGCAATCAAAGTATTAGTCGTTGATGATTCGAGTTTTTTCCGACGTCGAGTGAGCGAGATTATTAACTCAGACGCGAGGCTTGAAGTTATCGATGTAGCTACTAACGGTAAAGAAGCTGTCGAGAAAGCGATTTCCATTAAGCCTGATGTGATTACGATGGATATCGAAATGCCAGTTATGGATGGTATTACTGCCGTCCGTGAAATCATGTCAAAGAGCCCTGTGCCAATTCTAATGTTCTCTTCTTTGACGCACGATGGTGCAAAAGCGACGTTAGATGCTCTAGAAGCGGGTGCGCTCGACTTTCTTCCGAAGAAGTTTGAAGATATTGCTCGTAACCGAGACGAAGCGGTTAGCCTGCTTCAACAACGTGTTATCCAGATTGCATCGAAGCGTGCTTCAATGCGCCGTGCTGCGCCAGTAAGGTCAAGTGCTCCGGCGGCACCTGCTGCTTCGCCAACTCCAACGACAATGCGTTCTTCGTTACGTCCGGCAACGGCGCCAACCACCGCGAAACCATCTGTAGCGACGCGTTTTAAAGCGAGTGGTAAAAAGTACCAGATAACTGCGATTGGTACGTCGACGGGAGGCCCTGTTGCACTACAGAAGATCTTGACTAAACTGCCTGCTAATTACCCACATCCAATTGTGTTGATTCAGCACATGCCAGCTACTTTCACTGCTGCATTCGCGAGTCGTTTGAACTCTTTGTGTAAGATTCAAGTGAAGGAAGCAGAAGACGGTGATGTTCTAAAACCTGGTGTTGCTTATCTAGCTCCAGGTGGTAAGCAAATGATGTTAGATGGTCGCCCAGGTTCTGCGAAGCTACGTATCATTGATGGTGGTGAGCGTATGAACTATAAGCCGTGCGTTGATGTGACATTTGGTAGTGCCGCTAAGATTTATTCTGACCAAGTACTTTCAATGGTTCTAACAGGCATGGGTGCTGATGGCCGTGAAGGTGCACGTATGCTGAAAGGAGTTGGTTCGACAGTTTGGGCGCAAGACGAAGAGAGCTGCGTAGTTTACGGGATGCCTCAAGCTGTTGCCAAAGCTGGTATTTCTACTGAAGACCTACCATTGGATAGAATTGCCGAGCGAATGTTAGTCGAAGTCGGTCTAGCATAGAGGTTGTCATGATTGTATGGAGTATAGCGAACCAGAAAGGTGGGGTAGGTAAAACAACTACAACCATAACTCTAGCGGGTTTGCTCAGTAAACAAGGAAAGCGTGTTCTGTTAGTCGATACTGACCCGCACGCCTCTTTAACCACGTACCTTGGTTACGACTCTGATAGCGTACCTTCAAGCCTTTTTGATTTGTTTCAGCTAAAGGAATATACCGAACAATCGGTCATGCCTTTGGTAATGCGTTCAGATATTGAAGGTATTGATCTTATCCCTGCTCACATGTCATTAGCGACACTTGATCGAGTGATGGGTAATCGTAGTGGCATGGGGCTTATTCTCAAGCGAGCGCTTAATGCGATTCGTAGTCACTATGATTATGTGTTGATCGACTGTCCACCAATTCTAGGTGTAATGATGGTGAATGCTCTTGCTGCCAGCGACCGCATTTTGATTCCTGTTCAGACAGAGTTTTTGGCGATGAAAGGTCTTGAGCGAATGGTACGTACGTTGGCGATCATGCAGAAGTCTCGCAACAAGTCATTTAACGTGACGATTGTGCCGACTATGTATGACAAACGAACTCGAGCCTCGTTGCAAACCTTACAGCAATTGAAGAAAGACTATCCAAATCAGGTTTGGTCATCAGCGGTTCCTATCGATACCAAGTTTAGAGATGCGAGCTTAAAACACTTGCCTGTGTCTCACTTTGCTTCTGGTAGTCGAGGCGTATTTGCCTACAAGCAGCTGTTAATCTATCTCGAGAGGTTAGCAATTAATGACTAACCAATCGTTGCTTTCAAGTGAACAAGCTCTAGATGATTACTTCACCGCGCTCCTCGAAGAGCCTGAAGAACTGAGCGAAGATGAGCTTGTAGAGCAAGAAGTCGAAGCTATGGTTTTGCCAGAGCCAGAGCCAGAGCCAGAGCCAGAGCCAGAGCCAGAGCCAGAGCAACACCTTGAGCCTATGGTTCAGTCAGTGGAAGAGAAGAGCTACTATCATCCGCCGACTGAAGAAGTTGAAGTACCGAATCTAGAAGATGTTGAGCGCTTACTGCAGCAGCTAGAATCAACTAACCCAGTTGCTGAGTTAGAACTAGAAGAGGTGATGGAACAAAATACCGTCGACATCGCTCAGGCTGAAGAGATTCAAACTCGACCTGATGTCGTTACGGAAGAGATTCAAGACTGGACAATTGAAGAGCCAGTCGTCGAGGTTGAGACAGAAATCGAACCTGAGATTGTTGTCCCAGAAGTTGAGCTGCCACAACCTGAGTTAGACGTTGAAACGGATACTGAGATAAAGACTGAGTTACAAACTGCTCAAGGTGCAGGTGACTTAGGTGAATGGCACTCAACAGAGCGCAATTTAGATTTTCAGGTTCTCTATTTTGATGTCAATGGCGTGACGTTTGCAGTCCCATTGGATGAACTAGGTGGCATCCACCGTATTGGTGAAATGAACCATCTAATCGGTCGCCCTGAATGGTATTTGGGTTTACAGACAAGTAGAGAAGCTCAGCTTGATGTTGTTGACACTGCTAAGTGGGTGATGGCTGCAAAGCTTAAAGATGAAGAATATAAAGACGATTACCAATACATAGTCATGCTAGGTGAGAGCATGTGGGGCTTGGCATCAACCGAACTTAAAGGTACAGAGTCGCTAAACCCAGACATGGTTCGTTGGCGTAAAACCGCCGGGAAACGCCCATGGCTTGCTGGAATGGTCACAGAAAAAATGTGTGCTTTGATCCACGTCGAAGCATTGATAGCTATGCTTAATGCAGGACTTGATGTAAAAGCATTAGATAATTAGAACATTTATGCCGATTTAGGCTTAGAGAGGATAAGGTATGTCTCAAACTAATGAAGTCGAAGTAAGAAAAGAGCAGTCAAATGACGAAGTGCTTCAGTGGGTGACGTTCCAATTAGAAGAAGAAACTTACGGTATCAATGTAATGCAAGTGCGTGAAGTACTTCGTTACACTGAAATTGCTCCTGTACCAGGTGCGCCAGACTACGTGTTAGGTATCATTAACTTACGTGGCAACGTTGTTACTGTTATCGATACTCGCTCTCGTTTTGGCCTAATGGAAGGCGAAATTACAGATAACACTCGCATTATTGTTATTGAATCAGAGCATCAAGTAATTGGTATTCTCGTTGATAGCGTTGCGGAAGTGGTTTACCTACGTTCTTCTGAAATAGACACTACACCAAGTGTTGGTACTGACGAAAGTGCTAAATTCATCCAAGGTGTAAGTAACCGCGATGGCAAGCTTCTGATCCTAGTAGATTTGAACAAGCTGCTTACAGACGAAGAATGGGATGAGATGGCTCACCTATAATGGAATTTAGTAGTTCGATGTTTAGTGCTCCGGTGATCGCTGGAGCAATATCGTTTGTCGTATTGATTTTTGTTTTTGCATTGCTACGTGTTAAGCAGGGGCAAGCTCGCTCAGCTGAACATCAGCGTCAGCAGACTCGACATTTGGATAAAGAACTACAGAAAGCCAATAAGCAACTTCTAGAAGTTCGTTCCGTCGTTGTTGGGCTGGGTCAAAAAGTCAGTGAGCAGCAAGATATTATTAAGCACCTAAACGAACGTATTACTGAACTAGAGCAAGCTGACAGTGATGGTCGTTTGTACTCTAGAGCCAGCAAAATGGTTCAGCTAGGAGCCGATATTAATGAGTTGATCGAAGAATGCGAACTGCCAAAAGCAGAAGCTGAACTGATGATGTCGCTGCAGAAAAAGATTGCTGGTCAGGAAAAAGTCCCTCCTCTCGAAAGTAGTCCCGAGCGGCAAAAAGCCGCAGCTCGTAAGAGAACAATGAGAAGATAGCGTTTAGAAAAGTGCCTTAGGGCACTTTTTTTATGTCCCCATGTAGCCATTTAGTGGTAGTTGTTTAAGCTTGTGTTTGAATATTAACAGATTCTTACGTAGTTTCGTGATTCGTATAGGTCTATTCCTATTTAGAGAAGCATCGGCTGTGGTAAGATACACTTTCGAAATTTACCTAGTGACCCCAAATGTTAGAAGTATCTCAACTTACCGCTATTCGAGATGAAAGAATTCTATTTGAATCCCTGTCTTTTACTATCGATTCTGGAGAATTAGTTCAGATTGAGGGTAGAAATGGTACTGGCAAAACAACCTTGCTACGTATCGTGACTGGACTAGGTGACCGTGATGACGGAGAAATCTGTTGGAATGGTGAGAATATTGAGTCCAACCGTGACCAATTTCACCAAGACCTTTTATTTCTAGGGCACCAAACAGGCGTTAAACGCGAACTCACCGCCTACGAGAACTTACGTTTTTATCTTAGTATTCATTCTCGTCAATCATTCGACAAGTCCACTATATTCGATGCCCTGACTAAAGTAGGCCTAGCAGGCCGTGAAGATGTACCTGTCGGTCAGCTCTCTGCAGGTCAACAGAGGCGAGTTGCACTTGCTCGATTGTGGCTGAGTGACCACAAACTATGGATTCTTGACGAGCCTCTAACCGCAATTGATAAGCAGGGGGTAAAGGTTCTGGAGTCGCTATTTTTGCAGCATGCTGAAAGTGGTGGAATCGTTATGCTGACGACACACCAAGATATGTTCGCTGATAATCCGAAATTAAGAAAAATAAAATTAGGTGATTAATAGTGCTTGGCACCATGAATAGTATTATAAGACGTGAATTGCTCATCGCTTTTCGCCGTCAAGCAGATATCTTTAACCCTTTGTGGTTTTTTATCATTGTTATTACGTTATTCCCGTTAAGTATCGGGCCAGAGCCAAATCTGCTAGCGAGAATCGCAGCTGGGATAGTGTGGGTGGCAGCTTTGCTATCAGCACTTTTATCGTTGGAGCGTTTATTTAGAGATGATTTTCAAGACGGTGCATTGGAACAAATGATGTTAATGCCTGTCCCATTACCGGTAGTGGTGATCTCTAAAGTCATTGCTCACTGGTTGTTGACGGGTTTGCCTTTGATTTTGATCAGCCCATTATTGTCGATCCTATTATCGCTAGACTTTAATACATGGCTCGCTGTGGTATTGACTCTGCTGGTTGGCACGCCAACGCTGAGCTTTATCGGTGCGATAGGTGTAGCACTAACAGTTGGGTTGCAAAAAGGTGGTGTGTTACTGAGTTTGTTAGTACTGCCTTTATACATTCCTATCTTGATTTTTGCGACATCAGCGATTGATGCGGCATCACTAGGAATGGCGTATAACGGTCAATTGGCAATTCTTGGCGCAATGTTTATGGGAGCAATGACGCTAACGCCTTTTGCAATAAGTGCCGCTTTGCGAGTAAGTGTCAATTAATTGTTTTTGATCAAGCACGAAATTTTCCCTTTATATAAATTACAAAACTAATAATTGTCTAACGAAAAATTAGACGAACCTGAAGTAAGAGTGAGAACAACGATGTGGAAATGGCTCCATCCCTATGCCAAGCCTGAATCTGCTTACCAGCTATGTGGTAAGCTCTTGCCATGGTTCTCTGTACTAGCGCTGTTATGTTTATCTATCGGCACAGTATGGGGTTTAGCCTTTGCACCTTCTGATTACCAGCAAGGTGACAGCTTTAGAATCATTTACATTCATGTACCATCAGCCATTTGGTCAATGGGTGTCTACATGTCGATGGCTATCGCAGCCTTTATCGGCATTGTGTGGCAGATCCGTTTATCCGATATGGCTGCTTCGGCGATGGCCCCAATTGGCGCTGTTTATACCTTTATTGCACTGTTAACTGGTGCTATCTGGGGTAAACCAATGTGGGGTACATGGTGGGTGTGGGATGCACGTTTAACTTCTGAATTAATCCTTCTATTCCTCTACCTAGGTGTTATCGCGCTTTATCACGCATTTGATGATCAAAAAACGGCAGCAAAAGCGGCTGGTATTCTTGCGATTGTGGGTGTGGTTAATCTACCGATCATTCACTTCTCTGTTGAATGGTGGAACACCCTGCATCAGGGCGCGACAATTACAAAATTCGAGAAGCCATCAATTTCAAGCAATATGTTATGGCCACTTCTATTAAATATTTTTGGTTTTGCTTTCTTCTTTGGCTCAGTAACGATGATCCGTTTACGCAACGAAATCATAAATAAAGAGAGCCATCGCCCATGGGTGATGAAGCTAGCAGAAGCTAAGTCTCAGAGAGGGAATTAATCATGCATTTTGAATCTTTGGGTGACTTCTTTGCCATGGGTGGCTACGCAGGTTATGTCTGGGCTGCTTTTGGTATTACTTTTGGCGTGATGCTTGTTTTACTTGTTTCTAGTATTCGACGCGGACGTGCACTACTAAATGAAGTACAGGCGAAAGTGGATAGACAAGCACGTATTGATGCAGCGAAAAATTTGGAGAACACATTATGAACCCAAGACGTAAAAAGAGGCTTGGCATTGTTCTAGCAATCTTTTTAGGGATCAGTGCAACCATCGGTCTGATGTTGTATGCCTTAAATCAGAATATGGACTTGTTTTACACACCAACGGAATTGGTAAACGGTAAACCGGATGGTACTAAGCCTGAAGTCGGTCAGCGTCTTCGTATTGGTGGAATGGTTGTTGAAGGTTCAGTTAAGCGTGATGTTGAGTCTCTGCGTGTTTCATTTGACCTTCATGATGTCGGCCCTAAAGTCACTATCGTCTACGACGGTATTCTTCCAGACTTATTCCGTGAAGGGCAAGGTATTGTAGCTCAAGGTGTTCTTCTAGATGCAACGACAGTTGAGGCATTCGAAGTTCTAGCTAAGCACGATGAAGAGTACATGCCACCAGAAGTAGCTGAAGCGATGAAAAAGACTCATGAACCGCTTCAATACACTGAACAACAAAAACAAGGAAGCGATCAATGATTGCTGAAATCGGTCACTTTGCACTGATCATCTCTTTGGCGCTCGCGGTACTGCTTAGTATCTTGCCATTGGTTGGTGCATCGAAAAACAATACTCTCTTAATGAACAGCGCAAGACCTTTGTCTTGGGGTATGTTCTTATTACTACTATTGTCGTTTTGTATTCTGCTTTGGGCATTTTATACCAACGATTTCACCTTGAACTATGTTGCAAGCAACTCGAATAGTCAGTTGCCTTGGTACTATCGCTTAACCGCGGTTTGGGGTGCGCACGAAGGTTCATTATTGCTTTGGGTATTAATCCAAGCAGCGTGGACGGTGGCGGTTGCGACCTTTAGCCGTGGAATGCCACAAGAATCGGTTGCACGTGTACTCGCAGTTATGGGTATGATTACTGTAGGTTTCCTATTGTTCATTATCTTAACGTCGAACCCGTTCTTGCGTACGTTACCTTACTTCCCGGTAGATGGTCGTGACCTTAACCCACTTCTGCAAGACCCTGGGTTAATCATCCACCCACCTATGCTTTACATGGGTTATGTAGGTTTCTCGGTCGCTTTCTCTTTTGCTATTGCCTCACTGATGACTGGTCGTCTTGATACGGCTTGGGCTCGTTGGTCACGTCCTTGGACGACAGCTGCATGGTTGTTCCTGACTCTAGGTATCGCTCTAGGTTCTTGGTGGGCGTACTACGAACTTGGCTGGGGCGGCTGGTGGTTCTGGGATCCAGTCGAAAATGCATCGTTCATGCCTTGGCTAGCTGGTACGGCACTTATGCACTCACTGGCGGTAACCGAAAAGCGCGGTACGTTTAAAGCTTGGACTGTATTGCTTGCGATCTCCGCATTCTCACTAAGTCTACTTGGTACCTTCTTAGTACGTTCTGGTATCTTGGTCTCGGTACACGCCTTCGCATCAGATCCATCGCGAGGTATGTTTATCCTAGGCTTCTTAGTCTTTGTTATTGGTGGATCTTTGCTTCTGTTTGCTGTGAAAGGGGCATCAGTCCGTGTTCGCGGTAACTTTGATTTAGTCTCTCGCGAAAACGCACTGTTAGCTAACAACGTTCTACTGATTGCTGCACTGGTTGTGGTTCTTGTCGGTACATTGCTACCACTGGTACACAAACAAATTGGTCTAGGCTCAGTATCGATTGGTGCGCCATTCTTCGATATGTTGTTTGCTTGGTTAATGATTCCATTCTCTTTCTTGTTGGGTATTGGTCCTCTGATTCGTTGGAAGCGTGATGACCTATCAAGCCTGAAAAAGCCGATGCTGATTTCTGGTGTAGCATCACTGGTTCTCGCATTTGTGTTCACCACGTTGTTGTCAGACTTCTTCTTAACTATGGCTTACATTGGTTGGGTGATGGCTCTGTGGATTATCTTCATGCACGGCTTTGAACTTTACCAACGTGCAACTCACCGCCACCCATTTATGGAAGGTGTGAAGAAACTGCAACGCAGCCACTGGGCAATGATGCTTGGTCATATCGGCTTAGCCGTAAGTGTTATCGGTATTGCGATGGTGCAAAACTACAGTATCGAACGTGACGTGCGTTTAGCGCCGGGTGAGCACTTCCAGATCCAAGGATACGATTTCTACTTTAAAGGGCTACGTGATAAAGACGGCCCGAACTATGATGGCTACATCGCTGACTTTGAAATCACTAACGAAGGCAAGTACGTTAACACGTTACATGCAGAAAAGCGTTTCTACACAACGGCACGTTCAATGATGACAGAAGCTGCCATTGATCGCGGTATTACTCGTGACCTTTATATCGCGATGGGTGAGCGTCTAGATGATGACAAGTCATGGGCTGTCCGCATTTATTACAAACCGTTCGTACGTTGGATTTGGGCTGGTTCGTTATTGATGGCTCTTGGCGGTGCTATCGCAATTAGTGATAAGCGCTACCGCTTTAGAAAGAGCGCCAAGAAGCAGGAGGCATAATGAATAAGAAACTGTTATTTATTCCCTTAGTGGCATTTTTAGGCTTGGTGGCAGTATTTGCCACCCAGCTGGTGAAAAACCAACATGGTGATGACCCAACCAAGCTAGAATCTGTTCTGGTTGGTAAAGAAGTCCCTCAGTTTCGTCTTGAAGACCTAGCTGAGCCGGGAAAACTTTACGATCAAGCGATCTTTAAAGGTGAACCCTTGCTATTGAATGTTTGGGCGACTTGGTGTCCGACGTGTTATGCAGAGCACCAATACCTAAACGAGTTGGCTTCTGAAGGCGTTAAGATTATCGGAATGAACTATAAAGATGATCGTAACAAAGCGGTAGGTTGGCTAAGAGACCTAGGCAACCCGTACTTAATCAGTTTGTTCGATGGTAATGGTATGCTAGGGCTTGACCTAGGTGTTTACGGCGCTCCAGAGACGTTCCTTATCGACGCTAACGGTGTGATTCGTTACCGCCATGTTGGTGATGTCAATACACGCAACTGGAACGAAAAGTTGAAGCCTATGTATGAAGAGCTTCTTGCGGAGGCGAAACAATGAAAAAGTGGATCCTCGCATTAGTTGCATGTTTGACGTTCTCAATGACAGCGTACGCTACGATTGAAATCTATGAGTTTGATAATCTTGAGCAAGAGCATCAATTCAAAGAGTTAGGTAATACGCTTCGTTGCCCTAAGTGTCAGAATAATACGATTGCTGATTCTAATGCTGAGCTCGCGGTTGATTTACGTCATAAAGTGTATGAAATGACTAAAGAGGGTAAGTCTAAGCAAGAGATTGTTGACTACATGATTGCCCGCTACGGTAACTTCGTGACGTATAACCCGCCGTTTACGCTAGCAACGTCAATTCTGTGGCTTGGGCCAATTGCCGTTGTACTTCTTGGTTTTGGTTTAATTATCGTTCGTAGCCGCAAACCTAAAGCAGTAGTAGAGCAAAAAGATCAAGAGTGGGATTCAGATAAAGAAGCACGTCTTAAAGCACTTCTTGATGATGAAAAGAATGATGGAGATAAGCAGTAATGACACTATTTTGGATAGCCTCAGTCATTCTTATCGCAATCAGCATCGTGCTTATTGCAATACCGTTTATCAAGAAGAAGTCGAATAACGACGAGCAACTTCGTGATGAGCTAAATAAAGCGTTCTATAAAGATCGTTTATCAGAGCTTGAAGAAGAGGCTGATGAAGGTTTGGTTGAGAATCAACAAGACCTAATAGATGACCTTAAGCAGTCACTTCTTGATGATATTCCTACGGATGAGAAGACACAGAATGAGAGCACAACATCGGCTCTTGCAGTGATTATTCCGTCAGCTCTACTGGTGATTGGTCTTTCATACGGCTTGTACTTCAAGTTTGGCGCATCTGAAGATGTTCAGCAATGGCAACAAGTGAGTGCCAATCTTCCTGCGCTATCAAAGAAATTGATGTCACCAGAAGGTGCTGAGCTAAGCGAAGATGAAATGCGTGACTTATCATTGGCTCTTCGTACGCGTCTACATTACCAGCCTGATGATTCAACGGGTTGGTTACTACTTGGTCGTATTGCCTTAGCGAACCGTACGATTGATACGGCGATTGGCGCAATGAAGAAAGCTTATAACTTAGAGCCAAGTGATCCTGATGTCATGCTCGGCTATGCTCAAGCATTAATGCTTTCTCAAGACGATATTGATCAAGACAAAGCTCGTGGCTTGTTAGGTAAGTTAGTACAGGATGACTACGTGGATTTACGAGTATTCTCTTTACTTGCTTTCGATGCGTATGAACGTCAAGACTACCCTGCCGCTGTTCGCTATTGGAGTATTATGCAGCAGATGATTGGCCCTAAAGACTCTCGCTATGAAATGCTGTCACGCAGTATTGAAAATGCACAAAAGCAAATGGGTCAACAAGTTGGTACTGGTCAATCTGTAGCAGTGACAATCAATGTCGGTGAACAAGTTCAAGCGGATCCTAACGCTTCTGTCATAGTATCAGTTCATACTGCAGATGGTGCGCCTATGCCTGTCGCAGCTGCACGTTTCCCTCTTGGCACATTCCCAAGAACGGTAGTTTTAGATGATGGAAACAGTATGCTTCAAGAACGTAAGCTATCATCTCTTGAATCACTTATGGTTCGCGTTCGTATCGATAGTGACGGTAACGTTGCTACGAAAGAAGGGGACTGGTTTGGTGAGAGCGAAGCCGTTAAAATGGGTGAACCAGTTGAAGTTATGATTAATAGCCAGTATTAATAGTTACTGTTTATAGATCGACAAAGGCCGGTGGAAACACCGGCCTTTTTTATGGAAATAATAATAATGAAAAAGATCAAGTCGCATATAGGGATATTGCTATGCTCAGCTCTTATTATGACTGGGTGTGCGTCAGCGCCTAGTGAAGAGTCATTAGCAGATGAGCCGCAAGTCTATGACCCTCTTGAAAGTTTTAACCGCTCAATGTGGACAATCAATTACGATTATTTAGATCCATATTTGGTTAAACCGGTTTCTTTGGCGTATGTGGATTATGTGCCTGTTCCTATTCGTAATGGTATTGCAAACTTTCTCGGTAACCTAGACGAACCGTCGAGTATGGTGAACAATCTCGTCATGGGTAACGGTGGTAAAGCACTGGACCACTTCAACCGTTTTTGGATTAACACGACCTTAGGCTTAGGTGGTTTGATTGATGTGGCGTCGGAAGCTGGGATTACCGATCACAATGAGAAAGCGTTTAGTGATGCGATAGGTCATTATGGAGTAGGAAATGGACCGTATGTGATGGTTCCTGCTTATGGTCCTTGGACAGTAAGAGAAACTGCTGACATTGTTGATGGTATGTATGTGCCATTGTCCTTCTTAAACTTCTGGGCAGGGTTAGGTAAATGGGCACTAGAAGGTTTAGAGAGCCGCGCAGTGTTAGCTAAACAAGAGTCACTACTGGATGATTCACCAGATCCTTATGCGTTAGTCCGTGACGTTTACATTCAACGCCAAGACTTTAAGGCAGAAATTGAAAACGATGACTATGATGCTGAAGAAGAAGCCTATTTAGATGAATATCTAGAAGACTTTTAAGCTCTTGTTGCTACAGATAGAAAAAGGCTTGGTATGACCAAGCCTTTTGTGTATTTAGCGTTGCTAAATAGCTCTTAGAACGTGTAGTTCGCTTGTAGACCGATTAGCCAAATGCTACCAGTTACTTCACCTTCGAATGCCCCGCCAAACGTGTCGCCAGCGCCAAAACCAGGGTCTGTTTCGTACATTTTGGCGTCTTTCGCGAAGATGTAAGTAAAGCCAGCGTCGAAGTTAAGTTGCTCTGACCATTGGTAACCTGCGCCAAGGCTTAGCCACGTACGATCAGTCTCTGGAATAGTCGCGGTACGATGCTCTTCACTCACAGCTGATTCATCGTATGCTAAGCCGGTACGCAGAGTTAGTTTCGAATCAACTTGGTATGTCGCACCAATCGCGTAGCGCATATTGTCTTCCCAATTTTCTTCTTTAATAAGAACAGGGTCTGTGCGATCTGAAAGGTTTGCTTCTAGTTTTTCGAATGAACTCCAATCAGTCCAATTAATACTAGCGTGCACGGCAAGTTTATCGGTTAGTTGGTGGAAGCTAGCTAACTCCGCAGTGGCAGGAAGTGCTAAGTTCATTGAACCAGGGATCTTATTGGTTGGCTGACCTAATAGGAAACCGTGGCCATTTGCAGTACCTTCCAGTTTTAGATCTACTTCAGATTTGTACGTGAAACCAATGCGGTTATCATCGTTGATTTGCCATGCTGTACCAACTTGCCAAGCCCAGGCAGTGTCGTCACCTTCCATATATTTAAGTGTTTCACCTTTAGAAACACCGACAAGTACAACATCGCGAGCAGCTACTGCACCAAAGCTACCTTCTGCATCAATGTAGCGTACACCACCACCAATACTCACAGCGTCAGTTAGTTGGTAAGCGGCATTTAAGTTTGCTTCTACAGAATAAACACTAGCTTCATTGCCATGGTTAGCGCCACCAAACTCTTTACCTAGGGATGTTTCCATTCCGTAGTTGGTACCAAGTGCAAAGCCTAGAGCAAATTTGTCATTGTATTTATGAGAAATGTAAAAATTCGGAATAACCGCATCATGAGCGAAGTCTTTGGAACTCGTCGAAGTTGCAAAAGCGGTATTCGGGTAGCTATTACCTTCTAAGTCAACATTAGGGTCGACATAGATAGCACCTACGGAAACCTGAGTACCTTCTAGGTAAGTTAGCATTGCAGGGTTGCGCCATTGTGCACCTGCATTGTCAGCCATCGCTGCTTCACCGGCGTACGCACGGCCAAGGCCAGTCGCTGAGTATTCTGCTAGCTGGAAGCCAGCAGCGTTAACGGTTGTTGCTGAGGCCAGTAGGCCACCTGCCACTGCAAGTGAAAGGAGAGTCTTATTTGTTTTCATTGTAATGTTCGCTGAGATTAATGGTAATCAGTCGGGCGATCATAGAGTTAGAGCTATTACTTTAAAAATTAAAAACAGTGTATTTAGTACTTTTAGAGTTTAATATTCTAAATACCCAGTATTTTGGTTATTAATCTGGCTTGTAAATGATTTGTTTCTTGGTTTCAGCGAACACTTGTAGTGCATTGAATCGGTTTCTGTATACAGTTGTAAGCTCAAATTGGCGAAGCGGGTGCTGATAAATTGAGTGGAATTAGATATTTAAGGCAATAAAAAGGGCCAGTAGAAACTGGCCCTTGGATGCGTAATGTAAGCTTAACTTAGAAGCTGCGGCTGTACTGTAAACCCAGTAGGATAGCGTCAGCGTGTGTAGTGCCGGAAACGTTTGTAAATCCGTAACCAGTAGGGCTACTTGTGTTAGGTAGAACTAGAGTCTCGTTCACGTCTGTGTCTTTACCCATTAGGTAAGTGAAACCAAAGTCGACGTTTGATGCGCTATCAATGTGGTATGTAAAGCCCGCAGAGAACCATTGACGATCTGAATCAGGTACTGAAATAGATGTTAGGCTGTCTTGAGCACTTGTGTCGTACATGTAGCCCGTACGTAGTGTCCAATCATTGTTTAGGTAGTACGTACCACCGATTGCGTAACGCCAACCGTCTTGCCACTTGTAGTCTTTTTGGTAAGTAGAGCTTACAGCGCCAAGTTGTGATGTAGATGCATCTAAGTTTTCGAAGTCAATTTTATCCATTGAGCTCCAGCCAATCCACTGAACACTGTAGTGAACAGCGAATTTGGTGTCTTCAATCTTATGGAAGCCTGAGAACTCAGCCATATCTGGTAGTGGTAAGGTTACTTTTTGCCCAGCATCGTCATCTGCTGTGAACTCTGGGCTGTAGCGGTACGATAGACCGAAACGGTTATTCTCATCTAGCTCGTAAACAGAGCCTAGGTTAAAACCAACAGCCCAACCGTCTGCTTTATCTACATTTAGAAGGTAAGCAGCACTGTTGGTACTTGGTACTGCACGTTTAAATGTGCCTTGACCATAGATAAGGTCAAGACCAGCACCGAAGCTTAACTGCTCGTTTACACGATATGAACCAGCAAGACCTAGGTTGAAGCTTTTAACATCTGTTAAGCCGCCATATTCAGAAGCAACGTAGTTATCATCAAACTCGGTTTTAGTACCGAAATTTGAGTAGGCGTTAACACCCCAAGCAAATTTGTCGTTTACAGGTACGATTAAGTGGATGTTTGGTGCAATTGAAGTGTCACCTGCATCGTCATAGTTAGCATTTGCAGAAGACACAGGAGTTGATTGACCCGTTGTCGGGTTGTAAACACCACTAGTGTATGTAGCATCTTTAACTTCAATCATTGAAGTGATGCTTTCGAAACCTAAAGAAAGCTCCATCTTGTCGAATAGGGCCATTGCTGCTGGGTTACGAGCCATAACAGACGCGTTATCAGCGATTACAGCATCACCTGCAAAAGCACGGCCAATACCAGTTGCAGATTGTGCATTTAGCTGGAAGCCGGCAGAGAGAGCTGGCTGCGAAGCGATAGTTGCGGTTGTAATGGTCACTGCTAATAGCGATTTTTTAAACAGACGCGTGTTGTTCATTTTTGCTTTTTCCTTTTCTCTTCGCCTCTTCTGGGCGATATTATTTGAGCAAAAGCTCAGTGGTGGCTGATACTAGACTCAAGTATAAGATATAGAAATCCGACCATTGGCAATTTGGGTGATAAAATTATGGAAATGATGTGTATCTGGCAGGAATGTGCTGGAAAATAGGTCTTTTTAGAGTCATGACTCTATTTTTCCCCAGAAAAAATGGCTTAGGAGTAGAATCTAAGCCATGAACTGGATCACAAAATGTTACCACTTTGTTAACTCATTGGTTTGATGATATTCGCGATGCTTTCCGCGATTTTCGCTACATTTTCGCCTTCGTCACCGACAAGGATTAAGCTGGTATCTCCCATAGGTTCCACAATACCCGCCATACCATCTTTGTTGAAGTCGACAGCTTTATCTGACGGAATTCCAGTTAAAAACAGCGTGACCTTTCCTTTTTCACCTTGAAATACCATGTGCAGAGCATTCGACTTACCAAAGCCACAATGATTCAGGTAGTAGACGTGGTAAGGGAAGGTTTCGGACAGTTGATGGTCAAATGGCATCATCTTAGCGTTGATCTGATTCGACTGAACCTGTTCATCGAGATTGGCGACAAAAGGTTTCTCATCAACCACATGCTTCATTGCCGTACTAGCTAGACTCGCCTGAGCTGGTGATACAACGAAGTTACCCCAATTGATCTGCCCGACAAGCAAACCAGCAACAAAAGCGACGGATGCGGCCATAGCCATTGCTTTACGAGCGAAGTTGGGACGAACCACATTACTCTCTGCAGCAGAAGTTTGATTGAACAGTATACGATCAGCGAGATCATCCGGAACATCAACCGACATAGCTTGTGCTATTTGCTTATCGAGATCCAAAATCTCTTCCGCAAACTGGCTATTTTTATCACTGCTTCTAATCGCTTCAGTGATTTCGCTGTCGCGTTGTTTTGGGTCGGACATTATGCGTCGACGAAACTCTAATTCATCCATTTTGCTGTCCTCTCTGTGTACTGTCTGAATCTAACATCTCTTTGAGTTGGTTCCTGGCTCTAAACAAACGCGTCATAACGGTATTTTTATTAAGACCAAGGATCTCTCCGATTTCTTCTCCGCTGAAACCACCAACGACCTGCAAAAATAGAGGTTCTCGGTACTCATCTTCAAGCTTCATTATCTGAGCTTGAATCCATTCGGTTTGATGATGAGGATCGTCCGAAACCTTAGCATCATTGCCATGATCGTCGATATCAACCAGATCAAATTGTTTGCGTTCAAAGCGGCGTGCATTCTCACGTCTTAAAATGGTAATAAGCCATGACTTTGCTGCTTTCTCATCTTGCAGGCTATCTAGAGATTTCCACGCTCTAAGGCAAGTTTCCTGCACTAAATCTTCCGATATAGTAGGGTCTTTGCACAACCAATAGGCATAACGATACAAGTCTCGATGATAGGCTCTTACAAGCGCTTCATATTTTCTTTGTCTGTCCATATCCGAGTTGACCGGATCGTTGGACTTTTTCTTTCCAAAAAAGTTAATAATTGACACATGAGCCTCCCTCGTTGCTCTGTGATTTCTTATTGTTATGCAGTTATATGAATGGCTAAACCGTTGAGTTGCCTTCATTCTGAAAGGTGTTATAGGTATATTCGCAAGCGCTAATGTACTCGATAAAAACGCGAGTAAGTCGTGAATTTATATAGTTGGTGCGAATATAAGCGGACAAGCAAGGCATAAATCCACCTAAAATTGATCTATTTCAAAATCTACTTCACTCTAGCGGTTATAGTAGCACCTGTCATCTAGTCGGTGTTTACACTGACAAGTTGAGCAAGATGACACTTCCTTTTGAAGGCTGACTTTACTTTCTCCTAATCAGGAAACTGATTATTTCAATTGGCGTTAAGTTAATTGCTTTATACATTCCAACCACACAGATTTGTGTGGTTTTTTTTTGCCTGAGCCTTATCAAACCACTTCTACTATTAAAAGTTACACCAACTTGACCTGTTAAGAACTCTGAGCAGTATCATAGTGTTATCAATTCCTTTAACGACGGAATCTGGTGTAAGTCACGTTTATTCAAACGACCGTTTGATTGAATTAACATTCTCGTTACAATGGTTCTGGTCAGACCTCTATTAATTAAGGAGCAACAATGGGCAAGCAGGAAGTGAAAACTCGCTCAGGAGAACGTGTGGCAATCGTCGCAGGTTTGCGCACGCCTTTTGCACGTCAAAGTACCGAATTTAGCCAAGTACCAGCCGTGGATTTAGGCAAAATGGTAGTGAGCGATATGCTTGCTCGTACCGAAATCGATCCCAAGTTGATTGAACAAGTGGTATTTGGTCAGGTGGTACAAATGCCAGAAGCACCAAACATCGCACGTGAGATTGTGTTAGGTACCGGTATGAACATACACACTGATGCTTACAGTGTTACACGTGCTTGTGCGACCAGCTTTCAGTCAGCAGTGAATGTCGCTGAAAGTATCATGTCGGGAACCATTGATGTCGGTATTGCAGGTGGTGCGGATTCTTCTTCAGTCTTGCCAATTGGTGTGTCGAAAAAATTGGCAGCAAACCTACTTGCGCTGAGTAAAACCAAAACGTTAAGCCAAAAACTTAAAATTCTAAAAACGTTGTCAATTAAAGACTTAATGCCAGTGCCACCAGCCGTCGCTGAGCATTCAACAGGCCTATCAATGGGCCAGACAGCTGAACAGATGGCGAAATCGCATGGAATTACCCGCCAAGCACAGGATGAACTTGCACACCGTTCACATACTCTAGCAGCTCAAGCTTGGAACGACGGAAAAATTGAAGGGGAGGTGATGACCGCTTTCCCTGAACCGTACAAAAAGTGGATTTCAAAAGACAACAATATTCGAGAAGACTCGACGATTGAAGGCTACGCAAAACTGCGACCGGCATTCGATCGACAATATGGTAGTGTTACCGCTGCCAACAGTACGCCGTTAACAGATGGTGCAGCGGCCATCATGCTTATGCGCGAAGGCAAAGCTAAAGAGCTAGGCCTGGATATTATGGGTTACATTCGTTCATACGCATTTTCGGCGATTGGTGTTGAAAGCGACATGTTAATGGGGCCGTCGTATGCTACACCAATGGCTCTAGATCGTGCGGGCATTGAGTTGTCTGACTTAACATTGATTGATATGCACGAAGCATTCGCAGCCCAAGCTCTATCGAACGTTAAGATGTTTGGCAGTGACAAGTTTGCGCAAGAAAAGTTAGGCCGTGCTAAAGCAATTGGCGAGATAGACATGGACAAGTTTAATGTCCTTGGCGGTTCAATCGCTTATGGCCACCCGTTTGCAGCAACAGGTGCAAGGATGATCACGCAAACATTAAGAGAGCTACAGCGACGTGGTGGTGGTTTGGCCCTAAATACAGCGTGTGCTGCTGGTGGCTTGGGTGCAGCAATGGTACTGGAGGTAGAGTAATGAGCGAGCAAACGGCATTTAATTTATCAATTGATGAGCAAGACATCGCTTGGCTATCTATCGACGTGCCTGGCGAGAAAATGAATACTTTACAAGCTGCATTTGCTGAAGAAATGGAAGCGATTTTCACTCAACTAGCAGAGAAGCAATCGTCATTAAAAGGTTTGATTGTACATTCGCTAAAACCAGATAACTTCATTGCAGGTGCAGATGTGCGCATGTTGGATGCATGTACTAGCGCTAAAGAAGCACAGGCGTTAGCTGAAAAAGGCCAGCAAATGTTTCAGCAACTGTCTGATCTTCCATATCCGGTGGTTGCGGCAATTCATGGACCATGCTTGGGTGGCGGTTTAGAGCTGGCGTTAGCATGTGATTATCGTGTATGTACCGACTCTGACAAGACACGACTGGGTTTACCTGAGGTTCAACTTGGCTTATTACCCGGTTCGGGTGGTACGCAGCGCTTACCGCGTTTGATTGGTTTACTTCCTTCGCTTGATCTTATCCTGACGGGTAAACAATTACGTGCAAAGAAAGCCAAAAAGCTAGGTGTTGCAGATGCTGTCGTACCGGAAACGATTCTGCTAGAAGTAGCGAAGAGCTTTGTCGAAAAAAACGTTGGTAAGAAAAAGAACAAACGTAAAGCATCAACTAAAGAAAAACTGATTTCGAATACAGGTTTAGGTCGCAAAGTGATTTTTGAACAAGCTGCCAAGAAGACTAATGGGAAAACACGTGGTAATTACCCGGCGGCAGATGCGATTCTGGAAGTGATCCGCTTTGGTCTCGAAAAGGGCTTTGACAAAGGTCAGCAGAAAGAAGCGGAACGATTCGGAGAGTTAGTGATGACTCCTGAATCGAGAGCACTTCGTTCAATCTTCTTTGCTACAACAGAAATGAAGAAAGAAAACGGTAGTGAAGCAGAGCCTAAAGGGATTATGAACGCCGCTGTGTTAGGCGGTGGTTTGATGGGGGCGGGTATTAGTCATGTCAGCGTTGCTAAAGCAAAAGTTCCAACGCGTATTAAAGATGTTTCAAATGATGGTGTATTGAACGCGCTGAAATACAACTACAAGTTGTTCGAAAAGCAGCGAAAACGCCGTATTATCTCTAAAGCTCAACTTCAGGATAAAATGTTGCAGCTATCTGGTGGAGTAGATTTCACTCGTTTTAATCATACTGACATCGTCATTGAAGCCGTTTTTGAAGATTTAGACCTAAAGCAGAAGATGGTCGCAGATATTGAAGAGAATGCGAAAGATAGCACCATTTTCGCAACTAATACCTCGTCACTGCCTATTCATCAAATCGCAGAGAAAGCGCAGCGTCCTGAAAATGTAGTCGGTCTACACTATTTCAGCCCTGTAGAAAAAATGCCATTAGTTGAAGTGATTCCACATGAAACGACTTCTGACGAAACGATCTCGACGGTTGTTGAATTTGCCCGCAAGCAAGGTAAAACACCAATCGTTGTTAAAGACTGCGCAGGGTTTTATGTAAACCGTATTCTAGCTCCGTATATGAATGAAGCCGCACAAGTATTGTTGGCGGGGGAACCTATTGAGCAGTTAGATACAGCATTACTTAATTTTGGCTTCCCGGTTGGACCGATAACTCTGCTTGATGAGGTTGGCGTAGATATTGGCTCCAAAATTATGCCAATCCTTGTTGCTGAACTGGGTGAGCGTTTCCAAGGGCCAGATGTTTTCGACAAACTCCTCAATGATGGTCGAAAAGGGCGTAAGAGCGGTAAAGGTTTCTACACCTATAAAGGGAAGAAGAAGGAAGTCGACAAATCAGTGTACAAACTGCTTGGACTGAATCCTGAGTCGAAGTTATCTGAGAAAGATATCGCAATGCGTTGTGTACTACCGATGTTAAACGAAGCGGTGCGTTGTTTAGATGAAGGTATTATTCGTAGTCCGAGAGATGGTGATATTGGCGCTATTTTTGGTATTGGTTTCCCGCCGTTCCTAGGTGGTCCATTCCGCTATATGGATCAAATAGGCATCAAACCTCTGGTTGAAATCATGAATGAACATGCCAAGAAATATGGTGACCGTTTTGCCCCATGTGATGGGTTGCTAACGCGAGCTGGGCTTGATGCTAAGTTCTATGAGTAACTGAAAATAATTTTATGAGGCGAGCCGAGAGGTTCGCCTTTTTTATTTATGAGAGTTATTATCAAGAAGAAAACTTAGAACTAAAAAGGAAGTTTAATGGATGCTTTAGATTTGTTGCTCAATCGTCGTTCAATTGCGAAATTGTCAGAACCAGCGCCAGAAGGGAAAGCCTTAGAAAATATTATACGCGCTGGCCTACGTGCGCCAGATCATGCTGGTCTTACACCTTGGCGCTTTGTAATTGCCCAAG
The DNA here is from genome assembly GCF_046056895.1 of Vibrio sp. TBV020. NCBI lineage: Bacteria > Pseudomonadati > Pseudomonadota > Gammaproteobacteria > Vibrionales > Vibrionaceae > Vibrio > Vibrio sp. TBV020. The sequence goes on from NZ_JBEEAQ010000003.1 coordinate 1,162,747, forward strand.
GTGAAGGGTTGAGCAAGCTTTCTGATATTTTAGTCAAAGCAGCACAAGCGGAAAAAAGTGAACAAGCTGTGGTTGAAAAGGTAAAAAATGCGCCATTTAGAGCACCAATGGTCATTACCGTTATTGCCAAGGTCACGGAACATGACAAAGTGCCAGCGATTGAGCAGCACTTGTCTGCGGGCTGTGCTGTACAAGCAATGCAAATGGCGGCTGTCGCACAAGGCTTTCAAGGGTTCTGGCGCTCTGGTAAATGGATGTTCCACCCTGAAGTGCATCAGGCATTTGGCCTAGAGGGGAATGATGAAATCGTCGGCTTCCTATATTTAGGTACCCCAAGCTGCACGCCAATGAAAGTACCCGAGCGAGATTTAACTAAGTTCGTAGAGTATTTATAAGCAAACATAAAAAAGAGCTCGGTTTTTAGCCGAGCTCTTTTTTTAATGAATGTTGTATGCGATGACAAAATCGATAAATAGCCTTACTTTCTCAGGCAGGTGATCTTTGTGGTTATACAACATGTAAATATCACGCGGGTTAGCACTCCAGTTTTCTAGTACTCGGACTAGACTGCCGTCATCAATATACTCTTTGATCATGACATCTGGCATCAAAGTAATCCCCAAGCCATCAGAACATGCGCTTCTAACCACATTCAATGTATCTGCTTGGAATCGTCCTTTGTCATTGTTCACCACAATTTCACCACTGTGGTTAGATAACTGCCACTTCAAAAGCGGTGCACCTTTCAACAATGAATGTTGATGAAGGTCTTCTGCATGCTTAGGAGCAGGATGTTTCTTTAGGTACTCAGGGCTAGCGACCAAAATATCGGCGACTGCACTGATCTTGCGTGCAATAAGACTCGAATCACGTTGAGGGCCGACACGGAAGATGACATCCCATTCAGTAGGGTCTAACTGGTCCGCTTGGTTACTTGTTGTCAGCTCGATGTTGATGTCTGGATACTGAATCATGAAGCTGCTAAACATCGGCATCATCATACGTTTAGTTAGGTTTGATGGTGCGATAATTCGAATCTTACCTGCTGCTCCACGACATTCATCGGTAATTTCTTCTGCCGCTGACGTAAGCCTATTTAATAGAGGAGAGCATTCGTTGAAAAAGCGTTCGCCTGCTTCTGTAAGAGAAAGTTTACGGGCATGGCGGTTTAGAAGGCGAAGGTTCAAGGATTCTTCTAATGCCTGAATGCGTCGCGTTATTGTCGCAACTGGGATCATAGTTTTACGGGAAGTTGCAGTATAACTCCCATTTTCGACTACGAGTCTAAAAAGGTTTAGATCATCTAATTTCATTATATCAGACACACTTTTTTACGAATTTGGATAATTTATATGTATATCAAATGTCAAAGCTTGAGTCACATCAACAAGTTTATAGAAATTTGATATTCCATACATATAGTATGCAACAAGGCCTCAAAGTGGAAGATTTGTATAAATCGCCGTTCAAGACTACTTTTTAAGGAGTGTTTGAAACAATCGACAAGAATAACAATAAAAATCCAGTTGTACTCTTAGTTGTGTGAGGCGAAGGTATATGCACAAGACAATAGAAGTTGGAACCAACGCGGCTGTGCCTGTCGCTGCGGCTCAAAAACTCATTATGGTGGTGGATGACGATCCTATTTTCCGTCGTATCACTTCTGGCTTTTTGGTCTCACAAGGCTATAAAGTGGTTGAGGCTGAAGATGGCTTAGATGGCCTTCAAAAATTAAGAACAGCGGAACCTGATCTGATCCTGTGTGATCTCTCGATGCCCATTTTAGATGGTATCGAATTCGTCGAGGAGGTAAGCCTTGAATACCCATCACTGCCACTCATTGTAGTTTCGGCAACGGATGACATCTCGGATGTGGCGAAAGCACTGAGATTTGGCATTAAGGACTTTTTGCCTAAACCGATTAGTAACCATGAGCACCTTGCTTGTGCGATCGAAAATACCCTTGATGATTCTGACAACCATCTAAGTGACCAGCGTGACTTCTCCAGTCAATGGTTTCGAGTAGATAGCGGTGATATGCCTGAAGAGCAGGAGCTTCACTGGCATTTAGAGTACTTAGAAGATAACCCAAGCGCAGCTAAAGATTTACTTCATGCTTTACTCCCAGACAAAGACACTTCGCAAGGAGACTGGAAGTGTAGTTATCGCCTTTTACAATCAACCGATGTCATGCCCCTTGTTTTTGACTATGCGTGGTTAATGAACGGGCAATTTGCATTTTATCTTGTGGACTCAAATAGCGACGGCCAACATGGCGCTGCGACGACATTATTAGTGAGAGCACTGTTCCATGATTACTTACGCAATTTGAAATCCTTTAACGCGGATTTGAAAGATATCGCCGCCTTGCTTGAACGAGGTATTGAATGCTCTGGGTGTAGCACTCCAGTTAAAGCTCTGTTTGGCATTGCAGACTTGTCGGAAGGAACGTTGTCATTACTACCAGCAGGGTTAGATGCACAGTGGGCTAATGGGTATATCTCGCAGCATATTGCTGCAGGTGCTTTGCTCGGCGAAAACTGCTCAAAAAATTTCATTACTGCTGACCTAAACATTCAATCAGCATGCCAACTTACTTTGAGCTGTTTAGGCTCAAGCAGCTTTAGCTTAGATATATATCGTGGGGCAAACGCTTAACCCTATATGATAACTTTATAATAACCCTTTTTTCGGTCGGTGTTTGTGCCAGGCCGAATAGGGTATAGTCCGCCATAAACAAAAATAGCTCAACTTATTAACACTCGATTAATAATTCAACGAGCACATCGTCACATTCAATATTAGAGAAGCAAGCTCATGGCAGACAACGATTTTAAAGAACCTTATAATATCTTCTACTTTCTAGGATTTATTGCTGTATTACTGATCCCAACTCTTCCTGCAACACTGACTTGGATTCGAGTGTTGAATGGGTATGCGGGCTTCTAATACGGCTCACGGAGCATACCATCATTATTCGCAGATTCTTCCTTAATGTTGTTGGTATGCTCAGTCTAATTTTAGGCATCATTGGCATTTTCCTTCCTCTACTTCCCACAACGCCTTTTATTTTGCTTGCTAGCGCTTGCTTTATGCGTAGTAGTCCACGTTTTCACCGTTGGTTACACCAGCATAAAACCTTTGGCCCTATTTTGGATAATTGGCACCAAAACAGAGCTGTAACTGCCAAAGTAAAAAAGCGCGGTGCAATTTGGATAGTACTTAGCTTCACCTTCTCTATTTGGTTCGTTCCGCATTTCTGGTTAAAGATCATGCTGGTGATCATGCTGGTGGTATTGCTCAGCTGGTTTATTCGTTTACCTGTGACTGAGTACCTTGCCGATAGCAAAGAAAATCACTAAGATTGCTAGGAAGTGTGCCCACTTTTCGAAGTGGGCGTTTGTTTTTTAGGCACTGTTGAAAGCACAATGAACCGCGATGACTGTTTTGGGTATATCTCTAGGGTAGATTGTGCTGATAACTATGCTGAGTGTGGGTGCTGATATCGATTGCTCACATGACCTAGCCAATCTAAGTACAGAATTATGACAACTGAAACAATCGCGCAAATCAAATCTAGCATCAAAAGTATTCCTGACTATCCAAAACCAGGCATCCTATTCCGCGATGTGACTAGCCTTATGGAAGATGGAAAAGCTTACCAAGCAACGATTCAGCTATTAGTTGAAAAGTACAAAGACATGGGCTTTACCAAGATAGTTGGTACAGAAGCGCGTGGCTTCTTATTTGGTGCTCCTTTAGCTTTAGAGCTTGGCCTGGGTTTTGTTCCTGTACGTAAGCCAGGAAAACTTCCACGTGCTACTGTAGCTCAGTCATACGAGCTTGAGTACGGTACTGACACGTTAGAAATTCACACTGATGCGATCACTGAAGGTGATAAAGTGTTGATGGTTGATGACCTACTGGCAACAGGCGGAACGATTGAAGCAACGACTAAGTTAATCCGTCAACTTGGTGGTGTCGTAGAACACGCCGCATTTGTTATTAACCTTCCTGAAATCGGCGGTGATAAGCGTCTTGAAGGCTTAGGTTTAGATGTATACAGCATCTGTGAGTTTGAAGGCCACTAATCGGGTAGGTTATTGATGGGTATAATTTCATGAGTTATCTTGCCTTAGCGCGAAAGTGGCGACCTGCTAAATTTAACCAAGTAGTTGGTCAGGCCCACGTTTTAACAGCACTTGAAAATGCTTTAGCCCAAAATCGTTTGCACCATGCTTACTTGTTCAGCGGAACTCGTGGTGTGGGTAAAACGACGATTGGACGTTTATTTGCTAAAGGATTGAACTGTGAAACAGGTATTACTGCGAATCCATGTGGGACGTGTGACACTTGTAGAGAGATAGACGAAGGCCGTTTTGTTGATTTACTGGAAATCGATGCGGCGTCTCGTACTAAGGTTGAAGATACTCGTGAATTATTAGATAACGTTCAGTACAAGCCTGCGCGCGGTCGCTTTAAAGTTTATCTAATCGATGAAGTTCACATGCTCTCGCGCCATAGTTTCAATGCATTGTTGAAAACGCTAGAAGAACCGCCTGAGTATGTGAAGTTTCTACTTGCGACGACCGATCCTCAGAAGCTACCTGTTACTATTTTGTCACGCTGTCTTCAGTTCCACCTGAAGCCAATTAGCGTCGACAATATTCATGAGCAGCTTGATCATATTCTAAAGGAAGAGCAAGTAAGCTCTGAAGCGAGAGCTTTAGGAATGATCTCCCATGCGGCTGATGGCAGTATGCGTGATGCGCTGAGTTTGACTGATCAAGCGATTGCTCTTGGTAATGGACAAGTATTAACAGATAACGTCGCGCACATGCTTGGCACGCTAGATACCGATCAGGCACTGCATCTACTTGAAGCGATTAGCACCAAACAAGCGCAGACTGCGATGGAGTGTATTTCATCATTAGCTCAAAACGGTGTTGAGTGGGATGGGTTGCTTCAACAGTTAGCGACTCAATTGCACCGTTTAGCAATGTATCAAGCATTACCAGCGACATTGGACCAAAGTCAGCCAGATGCTGAAAAAGTTGAGTTGCTAAGTCGTTCTTTGAGTCCACAAGATGTTCAACTTTATTACCAGATAGCACTGAAAGGTCGTGAAGATTTACCTTTGGCCCCGTCAGAACGTGTTGGGTTAGAAATGGTTGTTCTTCGTATGATGGCATTTAGACCAGTGTCTAGGGCGCAGGCGAACGTGATTTCGACGGATACACAAGCTCAGATTGCGAGTGCGCCAGTCGCTGCACCGGCAGCATCACAGCCACAACAGTCTCAGTCTGCCCCTGAACGTCACGTACCTCAGCCTCCGGCGTCTCGGAATACGGCACCTGCGAACCCTACGCCGCCAGCGCAAGGTTATGATGTGCCTCCTATGGATTACATGCCAGAGCCGCCCCCACAATACGACGAGCCTCAATATGAGCCTGCTCGAGAGCAATATGGTACAGCTCAAGGTGTGCCTCAGCCGACAAGTCGCCCACAGCCTGAAGCACGTCCAGCATCTCCAGTGAGTGGCTTAAGGCACCAGCTACGCTCTCAACGTAAAGGGATCAACCCTACTCAGGGTAATACGCCAAAAAAGGCTAATGCGACATCTGCAAAATCAGAGTCTGTTCTTGACCGTGTAGCAAAAAAACACGGTGGAACAGGGCAGGTGTCGCCATTATCGAACCAAAACCCAAATGCGATACCTGAGCCGGCTAAGAATGAGCCATACCAGTGGAAACCAACACTTCCGCAGGCAAAAAAAGAAACATTAGAGCTAACGCCAACATTACTCAAAAAGGCGTTAGAGCATGAAAAAACACCAGAAATGGTACAAAAGCTCGTTGATGAAAGTTTAAATCAAAGTGATTGGGCAAAGCTTATTAGCCAACTGAACACCGCCAAATTAACGGAGCAGTTAGCATTGAACTCGTACTATGAGAAAAATGGCTTAACCATTGCTTTGACACTACGATCAACTCAGGCACACTTAAATACCGATAAAGCTCAAAGTGAACTACTTGGTGAGCTCAACCGAGTTTTAGGTGAAGAATGCCAGTTAAGCGTTGAAGTTGGAGAACGCGGGGAAACGCCGCTTGAGTTAAGAGACAAACTCTATCAAGGCCGACTGCAACAGGCATTCACCAGTTTAGAGAATGATCCGCATGTTCAGTTTATCGAAAAACGATTTGCGGCAGCGCTCGACTCTGAAAGTGTAAGGCCAATTTAATTTGAGGGGTTGAAACTATTCGGCTTCAACCCAATCTAATAACGAAACAAGCTAAATAACCAGAGAGATAAACATGTTTGGTAAAGGCGGTATGGGCAATCTAATGAAGCAAGCCCAGCAAATGCAAGATCGCATGCAAAAGCTTCAAGAAGAAATCGCTAACATGGAAGTAACAGGTGAGTCTGGTGCTGGCCTTGTGAAAGTAACGATTACTGGTAGTCACAGCGTGCGTCGTGTTGAAATCGATGAGAGTCTGATGGAAGACGACAAAGAAATGCTAGAAGATTTAATCGCAGCTGCGTTTAACGACGCGGCACGTCGCGTTGAAGAAACTCAGAAAGAGAAAATGGCAGGCGTAACTGGCGGTATGCAATTACCACCAGGCATGAAGATGCCTTTCTAATCGAGTAACATATTAATGCGCACCAGTCATATGCTGGAGCAATTGATGGAGGCCTTACGTTGTCTACCTGGGGTTGGCCCCAAGTCGGCGCAGCGTATGGCCTTTCATTTGTTACAGCGAGATAGAAAAGGCGGATTGCAGCTAGCAGATGCGCTCAGTCAGTCGATGACCGAAATTGGTCACTGCAGTGAATGTCGAACATTTACTGAAGAAGAAGTTTGCCATATTTGTACCAACCCCAAGCGTCAAGAGAATGGTCAAATGTGTGTCGTGGAAAGCCCAGCAGATATTGCAGCAGTAGAGGCAACGGGTCAGTTTTCTGGTCGTTACTTTGTGTTGATGGGTCACCTATCACCACTTGACGGTATTGGTCCAAGTGATATTGGCTTAGATGTGCTCGATTATCGATTACGTCGTGGCGATGTGAGTGAAGTGATTCTTGCAACCAACCCTACAGTGGAAGGTGAAGCAACCGCACATTACATCGCAGAGCTATGTCGCGAACATCAGGTGTCAGCAAGCCGAATCGCTCATGGTGTTCCAGTCGGTGGAGAACTAGAGCTAGTTGATGGCACAACGCTATCGCATTCATTGCTCGGTAGGCAGAAACTCTCTTAAAAAGAGCCGCAGGAAACTGCGGCTTTTTTGTTTTTGAATAAAGAGATGGCTATTCAGAGCGCCAAATTAGGTGATGTTCTCTAACTCAGTGATATTGTCTATTGCTTGCTGCGTAGTTGAACCACATATCACAGGACATGCTTTAAATTGATGGCAGACTTTAGGCCTCTCGGGTTTGCCGAAGAGTTTGCACAGATTATCTTCATTTAATTGAATGCATCTTACTCCCGCAGGCTTACCCTTTGGCATTCCCGGAATAGAAGAAGAAATACTTGGAGCAATACAGCATGCTCCGCACCCTAATCGACAATCCATTCTGCTGACCTCAAAAAAAATTAGTGGGCGATAATAGCAGGAAATGAGACATACATCACTACTTTAGACTTTAGGAATATAAGAGAAAACATAGCTGCAAGTGTTGTAGTTTGATTGTTTCATTATCTTCTTAAATAGCTATTTATTTTTATTGTATAAATCTATCAATTATTTTCAAGATAATAAACTTAGCAAATGCCACGACTTAATAATTTTAATGCTATTCCTTTCTAAATCTGATAGTTCTAATATTAATTAAAATGTGGGTTATTTATTACCTAGTAAGCAATTATTTGCTCGTTTTAAGATTCGTTTATTAAATTTATCTTGGATTTGGCGATATTTATTGAGTTGATAACTTGGTTTGAAAGTTGCAGCGATTCCTATCCAACTAAAATAAAATTAGGAATGAAATATGGGGAACGGAATTATTGTCGGGCATATTGGTAGTGGGCATGATGGATTTCCACCGACAGCGGTAATATCGGGTGCAACAACTGTCAAAATAGACGGTATTCCTGCAGCGCGTCAAGGAGATTCACTTGAGCCCCACGACAAGCCAAAGCACCCGAAACATGGTAGAGCGATAGCATCAGGGTCGGGAACGGTAATGATAGAGGGAAAGCCAGCTGCTCGTTCAGGTGATAGCGTTAGCTGTGGTGGCACTCTACAAGGAGGGAGCAGTGTTAACATTGGTTAGGCAAACACTGGCTATTTTGTGCCTACTTATCTTTTGCTCAAGCCTTTCTCTAGCTAAAGAAATGTATGACGTTAGCAAGTTGACGCCTACAGAGTCGTTTGAGTATGGGGAGCTGCTACGAACTCAGCTAAAAAACAATGAGGCATTGAAATACTTGAAGTTTTCGGCAGATTCTGGGCATGCGAGCGGTAGCTATGTTTATGCGATGGAACTAAGGAGAGTAAGTAACATACATCGTCATGATAACTCCTATCGCGACTATTTCAGGTTAGCTGCTGAGAACGGAAGCCTTGCCGCTATGCATTATCTTTATGCTATAAGCGATTGGTTGAGCCCTGCTGAAAAGAACAAATTTCGTGAAAAATACTATGATCACTTGATTGAATTGGGTGCTGTAAATCCGAGCAAGGCCTACTTTCGGCTCTCTCAATACTACATGAGTGATAATAAGGCGCTTTCGGATTATTACTTAGCTCAAGCTCAGCGGTTTGGTTTAGCGCAAGCCTACATGGAGCGTGGGTTGAGGATAGAACGTGGCGACGAAGAATTCTTGTTCCAAGCTAAGAAAGAGCGGGTATTGATGAGCCAATATGACCAAGCCGCTAAGTTAGGTTATATCCCAGCGATTAGGCGTCTTATCTCCATATACGAGGCCCGAAAGAACTTTAGAAAAGCTCTAGCATGGCGGGAAAAAGCATTAGAGCAAAGAGACTTAATCACTCTATTATCACTATCGAAAATTTATCGAGGGATAAGTAAGCAATACAATTTTATTGATGCTGATTTAGCAAAGTCAAAAGCGTACCTAGAGACATTTTTGGAGACAGCAGGCTCAGACGCTTTGCCCACTTTATACTCTCAGGCGCAAAGAGGTTATTTAGAGTTGTCTAAGATCATTTCGGAAGAGCAACGAATGGCCGCAGAAAGTATAAAACGACAACTCATGTCTGGTCCTGATTTCTATAACTATGACGAAATTATGGACAATATAAAGAATTAAATATGAATGTCGTGGTGCGAACCACTTCATAATCTTATAAGAATACTCTTACCTTAAAATAATATCTGTCTTAGGTTGCTTTATAGCACATAAAGGTAAACTCCTTTCTAACTCTAAAATATTGAATTAATAAGTTGGAGTATATAAATAAATTACTCAATTAATTATAGGTGATTAATACGGTGATTTGTTGTGCGAATTATTTCTATTTGTATAGATTCAAACTTCTAAAACTTAAATCTGGAGAGTTTTGATTATGTCTAAGGAAGGAAGCGTCGCTCCTAAAGAGCGGATTAATATTAAATACATACCTGCAACAGGCGACGCTCAGGCAGAGATTGAGCTACCTTTGAAAACACTGGTGGTCGGGGACTTTAAAGGTCATGTCGAAGATACGCCGGTTGAAGAACGCAGCACAGTCTCAGTGGACAAAAATAATTTTGAGTCGGTCATGCGTGAGAGTGAGCTGAGTTTGTCTACATCAGTCAAAGATAAGCTGGGTGAAGATCCTAGTGCAGATATGCCTATTGAGCTTCGTTTTAACTCACTTACAGATTTCACACCAGACTCCATCTCCAATCAAGTTCCTGAGTTGAACAAACTTATTGAGTTGAGGGAAGCATTGGTCGCTCTAAAGGGGCCTTTAGGCAATATCCCAGCATTTAGAGATCGCCTACAGGAATTACTCAACTCCGAAGAGTCTCGTGACAAGCTTCTTAATGAGCTCAACCTCGTTAGCGAAGAAGAAAAATAAGACTAAGTAAGACCACGAACACTCGTCACTTTTTGGACTAGGGAAATAAAGAAATGTCTACAGAATCGGTATTAGAAAGGCCTCAGCTCGCAGAGGGAAGCTTGTTAGATGAAATCATGGCGCAGACCAAAATTGCGCCAAGCGAAGAAGGTTATGATGTCGCTAAAAAAGGCGTCGCAGCCTTTATTGAAAACTTGATTGGGTCACAACAGACAGATGAAGCCGTCAACAAAGCTCTAGTCGATCAGATGCTTGTGGAACTAGACAAGAAAATTAGCGCGCAAATGGATGAGATCCTACATGACGCGAAATTCCAACAAATGGAATCAGCTTGGCGCGGTCTAAAATTATTGGTAGATCGAACTGACTTTGGTGAGAATAACAAAATCGATTTACTTCATGTGACTAAAGAAGAATTGTTAGAAGACTTCGAGTTTGCACCTGAAACAACTCAGTCTGGTCTTTATAAACACGTGTATTCATCTGGATATGGTCAATTCGGTGGTGAGCCTACTGGCGCTATAGTCGGCAATTTTATGTTCACGCCTTCAACTCCAGATATGAAGCTGCTCCAGTATATGGGAGCGTTGGGTGCGATGGCTCATGCGCCATTTTTATCGAGTGTCGGCCCAGAGTTTTTTGGCTTAGATTCTTATGAAGAGCTGCCTAATATTAAAGACGTGAAGTCAATTTTTGAAAGTCCAAAATACACTAAGTGGCGTTCATTACGGGAGTCAGAAGACGCACGCTACTTAGGTCTAACAGCGCCACGTTTTTTACTTCGAGTACCTTACGATCCAATCGAAAACCCGATCAAATCATTCAATTACTCAGAAAGTGTTGCTGCATCTCACGAGCATTACTTATGGGGAAATACTGCCTTCGCATTTGCAACTCGCTTGACTGATAGCTTTGCAAAGTATCGCTGGTGTCCGAATATCATTGGCCCACAAAGTGGTGGCGCGGTCGAAGACTTACCCGTGCATGTGTTTGAATCCATGGGCGCACTTCAGAGTAAGATACCTACTGAAGTGTTGATCACTGACCGTAAAGAATTTGAATTGGCCGAAGAAGGTTTCATTGCATTGACGATGAGAAAAGGCAGTGATAATGCGGCATTTTTCTCTGCTAACTCAATCCAAAAGCCGAAAATATTTCCTAATACGAAAGAAGGTAAAGAAGCGGAAACCAACTATAAGCTCGGCACTCAGCTACCGTATATGATGATCATTAATCGCCTTGCTCACTACATTAAAGTATTGCAACGCGAACAGATTGGCTCGTGGAAAGAACGCCAAGATCTAGAGCGTGAGCTTAACACTTGGATAAAACAGTACATAGCTGACCAAGAGAACCCGCCAGCAGATGTACGCAGTCGCCGCCCTTTGCGTGCAGCAAAAATCGAAGTTGCTGATGTACAAGGGAATCCAGGCTGGTACCAAGTTTCGCTTTCAGTTCGCCCTCACTTTAAATATATGGGAGCAAACTTTGAGTTGTCTTTGGTTGGACGATTAGATCAGGCGTAGTTCAAATGACGTACTTTGCACCAGAAGAGAGTACGTTTGGAGTTGGCTTTCTAGAACGTTTGGAAGCCAACTCTAACAATGCTTCTTTCACCCAAGGCCCAAACGCAAGGGATGTATTGGAATCAATAAAGCGAAATGTGGCTAAGATCCTAAATACTCGAATGGGAGGTGCTCAAAGTGCACCCACTCTCGGGCTAACTGATTTCAATGACGCCACGTTAGATACTTTAGATCTGTCGCTGAAAGTGAAGTTATCAATTCAAGATTGTTTGAATCAGTTTGAACCTAGATTGAAACATATTGAAGTTATGACCGTTACCGATCGCTACAGCCCTCTTTCTCTGCAATTTAGAATTACAGCGCAGATCAATTGTGAGGCTATTCATGAGAAAGTTTGTTTCAGTTTACTGCTTGATCAGAACCGAAAATATCGAGTGATTTAGGGAATATGAGCCAAGATAAATACTTTAGAGAAGAGCTTACTTTTCTTAAAGAGCAGGGACGTGAATTCACAGAGATTCATCCACAGCTCTCTCGATTCCTTCATGGTCGTACACTCGATCCGGATGTTGAGCGTTTGTTAGAAGGTTTCGCTTTCTTAACTGGGCGTTTGCGAGAAAAAGTTGAAGATGAATTCCCTGAGCTTACTCATTCAATGATCAATATGCTTTGGCCGAATTATCTGAGACCTGTTCCTAGTATGAGTATTTTGGCGTTTACTCCTGACCAAAGTGTGAGTGAGAAGCAGACAATTAGGAAAGGCACACAAGTAGATAGTAAGCCAATTCTTGGAACGAAATGTCATTTTCAAACTTGTCGAGATGTCGATATATATCCTATTGAGTGCCTCGATGTGCAAGCACAGCACACTCGCGAGGCGACAATCATTGATGTGATATTACAAACGCAGGGCGAAGTTACGGTTGGAAATGCATTATTAGACAGCTTGCGCTTCTATCTTGGAGGAGACAAATACAGCTCTCAGATGATCTATCTATGGCTAAGTCACTATCTCGATAAGGTTACTATTGATGTCGATGGCACAGAGTTTTCTCTCCACCAGAATAGCTTCACTACCGTTGGCTTTGATAGCAATGACGCTCTCTTACCTTATCCAACGAACGTCTATGAAGGGTATCGGATTCTTCAAGAGTACCTTTCGTTTTCTGAAGCGTTCCACTTCTTCGATCTTTCTCGTTTGAGTGATGTTATTCCTAAAGCGGTAGTGGGTAAGTTTTCAATTCGTTTTCACTTCTCTAAGACTTTGCCCGTAGATGTAAGAGTACAAAAAGAGAACTTTCAGCTTTACTGCACTCCGATCATTAACTTGTTCGAACATGATGCAGATCCCATTGCTTTATCAGGACAGCAGTCAGAGTACAGGGTTGTGCCTTCTAGTCGTTACCCATCTCATTATGAAGTGTTTAATGTGGAAGGTGTGGTTGGTTGGCAGGACTTATATTCTGAAGGAAAGCGAGTGAGAGGTGCTAAGCGAATTTACTCTCCATTTGAAAGTTTTCAGCATGAAGTAGAACGAGTACGTCATCGTCGGGCTCTTTATTATCGAACCAGAGTCAAGGAAAGTATTCGAGCAGATGGGTTTGACAGCTTTATATCCTTTGTTCGCAGTGATGAGACCGTTTCTTTCGATGTTGACGAAGCGATATCGGTTAAGTTGACCTGTACTAATCGATTACTCCCTTTGGAGTTGGGAGTTGGTGATATTTGCGAAGCAACGGATACATCTCCGCCGTTTGCAACGTTTTCTAACTTGTCTATACCGTCGCAGTCATTAAGACCAGTCCTTGATGGCAGTTTGTTATGGACACTTATCTCTAATTTATCACTGAACTATTTATCGTTACTTTCAAAAGATGCTCTAAGTAGTGTGCTAAGAGCATATGACTTTAAAGCTTTGGTTGACCGCCAAGCAGAGAAAGTATCAGCACGTCGATTGGCCGCGATTCAGAAAATTGAGTCAAAGCCTATCGATAAAATCATGAATGGCCTCCCTATTCGAGGGTTGCAGTCGACGCTTTATATTGATCAAGCTGGCTGTGGCTCAGAAGGTGATTTGTATCTATTCGGTACAGTTTTGAGCAACTTTTTTGCCTTATACGCAAGTATTAACTCGTTCCATGAACTGCATGTTGTCAATGCCACTAACCAAGAGAGATACACATGGGGTTCTCAAGTGGGAATGCAGCCTCTCATATGACAGAGTTTGAAGCTTCTATCGCACCAGTTGATATGCCTAAGAAAGTGCATGAATACAATTTTTATCAATTGGTCGAATTACTGCAAAAGCTAAATAGGTTTGACCCAGAAGACGACGACTGGGAGCGCCAGTGTCAGCTGGTATTTAGTTCAAATCCAAGCTTAGGCTTTTCTCCGTCAGATGTGGATTGTTTGGATCTGCGGGACGATAAACGGGTGGTAATGCGAACCAATTTTTTTGGATTGTCTGGCGCTCAATCTCCGCTGCCTGGCTATGTTGTCGAACAGCTGTTGATGGAGGGGCCTGAAGGGCAAAAGCAACCATTCTTTGACTTTTTCAATAACCGTTTAATTAGTTTGCTGTATCGGATATGGCGTAAGTATCGATATTTTGTTCGATTTCAGCCGGATGCAAAAGACGACTTTTCCGCACAGCTCTTGTCATTGGTCGGGCTGGGTTCCTCTGAACTAAGAGGGGACACGCCTATCAATTGGTGCAAGATGCTCGCTTATTCTGGCACTTTGGCTGGTCGGAGTCGGTCACCGCAAGTTGTAGCAGGGATCATAGCGCATTGTTTTGACCTCAAAGAGGTTCGAATCGAGCAATGGACCCGCAGAAAGGTGGATATAGATATCTCCCAACAAACGGTGATTGGTAAAGACAATAGCACATTAGGTGTTTCAACGATTGTTGGAGAGTCTGTTGTTGATTGCAATGGCAAGTTCACCATATGTATTGGTCAACTAAGCCGTAGTAGATTTTTAGATTTTTTACCTTCAGGGAAAGAGTTTGAACCACTTTGTAAGTTAGTCGAATTTATTTTACGTGAGCAAATGGCGTATGACTTATCACTCTCGATGGCCGACGAAGAGTCGCAACAGATCGTCCTCAACAAAGAGTCAAACATCGCTTTAGGCTGGACATCATTTTTGGGTCAAAGCGGATCTAAGAAAAACGTATTAATTCAAGTAAGGCAATGAATATGGAGAATTCCGCTTTAACCAAGTTAACGCTGTTGGTGACTAATGTACATAAACTTGAATCAAGACTCTCGGCACTTATGGAGTGGGATATACAGGGAGGAGTCATAGGTTCAGGTAACGATTCAGCTTGGTTGTTAACTGATTCGGAGGGGTTAGTTTCCCCAAATCACTGTGAAATAGTGGTAGTAGATGGCGCTTTCTGCATTAAGGATCTTTGTGGGGAAACCTATCTCAACGGTTCAGTGATGCCGATTGGTCGAGAGCTACTGGCTAAACTTGCTCACAATGATTGCATCAGAATTGGCGTTTACGACATCCGAGTTATTTTTGGTGATGTAGAGGCGGAGATTAGCTCTGAGTCACTGAATTCGCTGTTTGCTGAATCATCAGTCGATCTCTTATCTAATCATGGTATTAACCAAATTCAGATATCGGATACGAATCAGCTGAAGAATACGGACCCATTGGGTGTATTGGGGGAGTTTGTTTCAAAAGACTCAATATCATTAATCGACCCTGACTTATCAAGTGCAGATGAGCAAGAAGTTTCTCGTTTGGGGCTTGAACAAGATCTCTCATCAAAAGATCCGGATTTTGTCGTACAGGCCGACAGTAGCAATGAGCTTTCATCCTCCATGATGCTTAAGAGAATTTTGAATTTTGGCTTTCGATCCAAGAAGGCAAATACAGCTTCCAAAAATACCAGCGTAAAGAAAAAATTCGAGTCAGTCCAAATCGAAGGATCTGACCTAAAAAAAACAACAACTGACGTTTTAAAGGGCTTTAAAATGGACGATCAAGAACTAGATTTGCTAGAGGAAGAGGTGGCAAAAAGCATTCCTTCCGAACTAATTAACCAATCATCCTCGTCAACTTCTGGTGGACATTTGCTTACGGGACCTTTGTTAAATGGACTTGGGGCACAC
The DNA here is from genome assembly GCF_046056895.1 of Vibrio sp. TBV020. Taxonomy (NCBI): domain Bacteria; kingdom Pseudomonadati; phylum Pseudomonadota; class Gammaproteobacteria; order Vibrionales; family Vibrionaceae; genus Vibrio; species Vibrio sp. TBV020. The sequence continues at coordinate 1,178,431 of NZ_JBEEAQ010000003.1, forward strand.
ATAGGTGAGTCAGATGATATTGGGCGTATGCAAATGTTATCTCAGGAGCTAGGTGAATCTCTGCAAGCGTGCATCAAAGGCATTTTAGCTCTTCACCAGCAAGTCAATGATGGCCGTTTTGGCACTCTCAATCGAAACCTTCAGCCAATTGAAGATAACCCGCTAAGGCTAGGTCTTTCCTATGAAGAGACGATTCAAACCCTCTATGACTCAACACAAAGTGCAGTGCATTTATCTGCGCCTTCTGCAATTCAAGAGAGTCTAGCCAATGTCCAAGCGCACAACGAGGCAATGCAATACGCGACGGGACAAGCGTTGACTCAAATATTGGGTGCGTTTTCTCCTGATGTTCTACTACGCCGTTTTCAAAATTATAAACGTACTCACCAAGCCCCTAGTGAAGGCGTAGATGCGTGGGCTTGGCAGATGTATTGTCACTACTATCAGGAGCTTACTTCACATCGCCAGCAAGGGTTTGAAAAGCTGTTTTGGGAAATATTTGAACAATCGTATGACAGAAAAATTCGAGAAAAACAGCTGGAGTACTGAAGGTGAGAAAACTGCTCTTTATATGCTTCTGTCTTGCAATAGTGACGGGGTGTAGTAGCGAACCCAGCACTCCAGAACCGACAAAAGCGCCAACTAAGGTGACATTCAGCATAGTCGCGACAGAGGGTATGAACCCAAGTATTTGGGGAGAAGCTTCTCCAGTAGAAATCCAAGTGTTCGAGTTGGTTGATGACTCTATGTTTATGTCGTCTAGTTATGATCAACTCAAAGAAGACTACAAGAAAGCACTAAAAAGCAATTTTATCAAAACGTATGACTACGTATTACTGCCTGGCCAATTTAAGTTTGTTAACGAAATTGAGGTGAATGAGGAGACGAATTATATCGGCGTACTCGCTAATTTTTCTGATATCGAACTTAGCGAATGGAAGAAGGCCGTCAAGGTTTTAAATAAGGGCAGGGAGTATCACTTATTGATGCTTCTTCATGACTATGAAATCGATTTGGACAGGGTGGAATAGAGAAGATGTTTTCACGAAATCGTGTGATTTGGAACGAGGGATTATTCATTAAACCTCAACATTTTCAGCAACAGCAAAGATACACGGAATACTTTATGGATGAGCGACTAAGTTCGGTTAGTCGCTATCTATATGGCATATCTGAATTCTCTTTCAACCCTGAGTATCTCTCTTTTGGGCGCATTGCTATTGAGCGAGCGGTAGGTGTGATGCCTGATGGCTCGGTCTTTAGGATTCCTCAAGAAGACATGCTTCCTGATGCGTTGGAGATTGATGATGCGTCATTGGCCAACCAATTGGTTTTTTTAGCTGTACCGTTACGAAGTGAATCATTGAGAGAAGTGAATTGGCCAGATGCACAGGGGACTGGTCGTTACGAAAGTAGGCGGTTAGAGGTAAGAGATGTACATACCTTACAGGGAGATATGACCACGATTGATGTTTCTCCCATACGGGTTCAATTGATGCTAGAAAAAGAAGATCGTAGCGCCTACGCCTCAATGGCCGTTGGAAGAATATTAGAGAAACGGCCCGATGGTAGCGTTGTGATGGACCCTGACTTTATCCCTTGTCACGTTAATGTTGTCGCAATTCAAGCGCTTCATCGTTTCATCAACGAAACATCGGGATTAATGCGTGAACGGGCGAAAAATATTGCTCAACGAATTGGTTCTCCATCACAAGGTGGTGTCGCAGATGTATCTGATTTTATGTTGCTTCAGGCTCTTAACCGATTGCAGCCGCAAATTCAGCATTTAGCAGAACTGCGCAGCCTGCACCCAGAGCGTCTATTTGAAAGTCTATCTTCTGTGGTTGGCGAGCTAGCGACTTTTACGGATGAAAGTCGACTTTCACCTAGTGTGGTTAGTTACAACCATGATATGCCAACAGAGTCCTTTTGGCCTCTGATTCGAAATTTGCGACAAGCACTCAGTGTTGTGCTTGAACCAAGGGCGGTAGCGATTCAGCTTGATAAGCGTAAATATGGTTTGATGGTGGCTCCTATTCAGGATCCGCAATTGATGCAGACCGCTGATTTTATTATCGCAGTTAAAGCTCGTATGCCTATGGATGAGCTACGTCGCCAGTTCACTCAACAGACTAAAGTTTCTTCGGTTGAAAAAATACGCGAACTGATTTCGCTACAACTGCCAGGGATTCCGTTGGTTGTATTACCAGTTGCACCGCGTCAATTGCCTTATCACGCAGGTTATATCTATTACCAGTTAGATAAAACGAACAGCGCATGGCAGCAGCTTTCGCAGTCTAGCGGATTTGCTTTTCATATTGCCGCTGCATTTGAAGACCTCGATTTACAATTTTGGGCAATAAGGGAATAAGTGTGGATAAGAAAAGTAATAGATTAAGTAGCTTACTTTTTGATGATGTTGAGAACATCAATCATGATCAGGATTACTGGTTTCAACTTAGAGGAAGCCAAAGAAACCCTCTTATAGATGCATCAACGCCTTTGTTCGGGCTATCTCTACGTATTCGTCAGTTGGCTGATTGTGAAAACATCGAAGCTATTTATGACCAAACATTGGAAGAAATCAAAAATATAGAGATAGAGCTAACCGGCTTAGGCTATGAACATGCTGTGTTGATGGCCTATCGCTATATTTTGTGCACATTTTTAGATGAAGCAGTGCTTGGCACCGAATGGGGAGCGTCAACGGTATGGGCTGGGCATTCGCTTCTTTCTCGCTTTCATAATGAAACTTGGGGAGGGGAAAAAGTCTTTACGATCCTCCAGCGCCTCGAAAAAGAACCCGAGAATTATACCGAACTGTTGGAGTTCATTTATCAGTGCTTGGTTTTGGGCTTTGAAGGTAAATATCGAGTTATCGAATCAGGCAAGTTAGAGCGCGAAAAAGTGATTGAGCGACTTTATCAATTGCTCCATCACTCAGACGAGCACAACACAGAGCAGTTAACCCATGCAACTGAACATGTTGTTCGCTCTAAATATAAGCTCAGCAAACAGCTACCGATATGGGTGATATTTGCAGGATTTTCACTGCTATGGGCGGGAGCATTCCTTAGCTACAGCTACCTTCTTCATGTCAAATCAAGTGATGTGATTGAGCAGTTGAATCAGATTTTATAACAATAATTAAGGCTTAGGTTATTACAGTGATACGTATTGAACTTCCAACTCTTATCTCAAAGTTAAATGAACAGAGTAAGCTTGCGTTAGAACAAGCAGCGACGGTTTGTATTGAACGTCAACATGGAGAAATTACCTTCGAGCACTACCTAGAGGTGCTGCTTAATAACCCTCTTTCGGATGTGCGAGTGATTTTCAAACAAGCAGATACTTCGCTTGATGATTTAAATCATGCTCTGGTTGATGGCTATACGAGAGAAGCATCATTAGATAGCTACCCTGCATTTTCTCCGCTGCTAGTTGAACTATTGCAAGAGGCATGGCTACTTTCAACTACCGAGCTTAACCAGACAGAGCTTCGCTCGGGGGCGATACTGCTTGCTGCATTGACGCGCGCAGACCGTTATATGGTGCCTAATTTAGTAAAGGCGACTTGCAATATTAATCGTGAGAACTTACGCAAAAACTTTACGACAATTCTTAGTGAGTCTTCTGAAACACAAGTGCCTGATAAAACGAAAGGTCGCACAAATGTAAACTCAAGCTCGGATGTATCTGCCTTAGATAAATATTGTACCAACGTGACGGACCAAGCTCGTAAAGATGAGCTTGACCCTGTGTTATGCAGAGAGCATGAAATTGGCCTGATGATCGACATACTTTGTCGTCGTAGAAAGAACAACCCTATCGTCGTAGGTGATGCCGGGGTTGGTAAAAGTGCCGTGATCGAAGGTTTAGCGTTACGCATCGTATCAGGCCAAGTTCCCAATCAATTGCAACATGTGGAGCTCTATGCATTGGATTTAGGGTTGCTTCAAGCAGGAGCATCCGTAAAAGGGGAATTTGAAAAAAGGTTGAAGGGTGTGATTGATGCAATCAAGCATTCTCCGACTCCAATTATTCTCTTTATTGATGAAGCGCATACGCTCATTGGTGCGGGGAATCAAGAAGGTGGTGGCGATGCCGCTAACTTGCTTAAGCCTGCTCTCGCTCGTGGAGAGTTAAGTGCTATTGCTGCCACGACTTGGAAAGAGTACAAAAAATATTTTGAAAAAGATCCTGCTCTAACTCGCAGATTCCAACTTGTTAAACTCGATGAACCGAGCGTCGAACAAGCAATCGATATACTGCGAGGTCTTAATTCGGTCTATGAAACTACGCATAACGTGCTTATCACGGATGATGCACTTAAAGCGGCTTCGGAACTCTCGGCACGTTATATTTCTGGCCGTCAGTTACCTGACAAAGCCATTGATGTTTTAGATACCGCATGTGCACGAATCGCGATAAATCTAAGCACCCCTCCTAAGCGCCTAGCAATCCTTGAAACAGCTAAACATCAGCGACAACTTGAAATACAAATGCTCAACCGAGCTCAATTATTAGGCCAAGATTTGGACACCGCTAGACTCGATGAGCTGCAAACACAAAATGCGGTTGATGAAGAGGAGTATCAAGCACTTAATGGAAATTGGCAGCATCAAAAACAGCTGGTGGAAGATATTGTTTTTTTACGGGCGCAGTTATGTGTAGCTCCTGAGTCTGAAGAAAAAACCGAGGCTATTAGTGAGCAAATTCGAGCCAAATACCAAGAACTAAATGCCATTCCCTTTGCAGAGCGTCTGATTCACCCTCAAGTTGACGCACAGCAAATTGCCGAGGTTATTGCGGATTGGACAGGTGTACCAGTAGACCAAATGAACAGTGACGAGCTATACAAAATTACTCATTTGACCTCTATTTTGGGTGATGTGATTAAAGGTCAGGATGTCGCGATAGATAGGGTACACAAACACTTGCTGACCGCTAGAGCTGATCTTCGTCGTCCAGGTCGACCTAAAGGGGCATTTCTTTTAGTTGGCCCAAGTGGTGTTGGTAAAACAGAGACAGTAATCCAACTAGCAGAGCACCTCTATGGAGGGAAGCAATTTTTAACCACAATCAATATGTCCGAATACCAAGAAAAGCACACAGTGTCTCGGCTAATAGGTTCACCACCAGGGTATGTCGGCTATGGCGAAGGTGGTGTACTAACAGAAGCTATTCGTAAGATGCCATATTCGGTCGTTTTACTTGATGAAGTTGAAAAAGCGCACCCAGAAGTATTAAACCTTTTTTATCAGGCGTTTGATAAAGGTGAACTCGCAGATGGTGAAGGGCGCATTATCGATTGCCAGAACGTGGTCTTCTTCCTCACATCAAATCTCGGTTACCAAACCATCGTTGATTATGCTGAAGACATCGACAGTCTTGATGATGCACTTTATCCAGAGTTGGCAGCATTCTTTAAACCAGCACTTCTAGCTCGAATGGAGGTGATCCCATACATGCCTCTCTCCACTGAAATACTTGAAGTCATCGTGAGAGCAAAATTGGAACGTCTAGAGCGCCTGTTCAAAGAACGATATGAGGCAGAAGTCATCATTGAGAACTCCCTTATCGATGAAATTTTGTCTAGAGCAACACGCTCTGAAAATGGTGCTCGAATGCTTGAGGCGATCATTGAAGGGCAGCTTCTACCACCGGTATCTTTGGCGTTACTCAATAAGCTATCGGAGCAAAAGCCTGTAAATCGAATTCATCTATCCGCAAATAACGGTCAATTTGCAGGTGAAGTGGAGTAGGTATGGCAAATTGGTTAGTAAGGGCTACAGAGCTCATCGGAATTAAATCCAAGGAAGAGTTAACGCTTAGGTTCGCGACAGTATTATCTGAAGAACTAAGTTTGTCACATTGCTTGGTACTTTCTCCTAACACTGAAGGGCGCCGCCTAATCCCCCATGATCAAACTCTACCTGTGTCGTGGTCGGTGAATGATCTGAGTAATCCTTTCGCGCATGTCTTACAGAATGCTAAGGCGATGTCTCTTTCTGCAGATGAATTGCTTTTCTGGCAAACGGACCGAGCATTCTGTGAGCTAGTTTCACAAGTTGGCATGTTTGATGGTGTGCGCATTCAACCATTACCTTTACAGTCAAATTGCGTTCAGTTTGTGCTTTATATGCAAGGAGAACCGAGCAAAATTAACAGTGCTTTTGAAGGTGAAACGTGCACTGCGTTTGTGGATGTATTTACCAAGCAATGGCGGCTGTTAGAGGAGCTAGAGCAAGAGCAGCGCGATATTAAAGTTTTATCTGAATCCCTCAATGAGATTCAACGTGACAAAAAACGACACCAACTCGCGAGTGATTTATCGAATTCATTAATCGGTGAAAGTCAGGTCATGCGCCGGTTGCGTCAACAGATTGTCAGTGCGGCATCTTCTCAGTTATCAGTGATGGTTCAAGGAGATACCGGGACAGGCAAAGAACTTGTTGCTCAAGCTATCCATCAGCTGTCGAGTCGCAGTGATAAATCTCTGGTCGCCATTAACTGTGCTGCCATTCCTGAGAACTTATTAGAAAGTGAGTTGTTTGGATACTGTAAAGGCGCTTTTTCTGGCGCAGAATCAGATAGAACAGGATTAATCGCACAAGCTGATGGTGGGACGTTATTCTTAGATGAAATTGGCGATATGCCTTTGACGCTTCAAGCTAAACTTCTGCGGGTTCTTGAAACGAAAAAGTTTAGGCCTGTTGGTGGAAAAGAAGAGAAATCTTCTGATTTTCGTCTAGTTTCCGCCACTCACGTCAATTTGCTCGCTCGAGTGCAAGCGAAACATTTTAGGCAAGACCTCTACTATCGACTGTTTCAGTATCCACTGTCATTACCTCGCCTAGCAGAACGCCTCGAAGACCTTGAACAGCTTAGTCAGCACTTTGTAAACGAGTTCAATGAACAACATGGTCGCCATATTCGAGGCCTCCACTATCGTGCTATAGACTGCTTAAAGCAATATGTCTTTCCAGGAAATGTTCGTGAGTTAAAACATCTGATCGAGTTTGGATGTGCCCAATCAGAAGATAACACAGAGGTCAGTGAGGGCAGTTTTGCAAATCGTATTGCTTGTTTGAACTTCGAGCTTAAAAGCCTAAGTGAACCGGTACTTCCTACATCGCATGTGACAGTTTCTCATGACACCCCGTACCAACATCATCAAAGTGACTTCGCCAGTATTACTGATTTGAAGCAGGCCGTTAGTGACTATGAAGAACAAATTATTCGTGACCGCCTAAAGTTTTTTGCAGGTAACAGAGGGAAAGCGGCAAAAAGTCTTGGCATGCCTAAGCGAACGCTCGCCTACAAGTGTCAGAAATTGGAGATCCAAGCGCTATGAAAATAGTAACTATCGGATTGGTGATAGGGGTCGGCATTTTATCGTGGGCATCTGGAAAGGCTGTAGCAAGTAGCACAAAAAAGTGGGCTCAGGCTGAGCAATGCCGCGTTATTACAGAGCGACTTGAACGATTGACTTGTTTTGACCAGCTCTTTGAAACGCCCGTTGTATCAAACGGGCAGACAGATGCTGTGCAGATGCCGCGAATATGGTTGCTTGCGTTTGATGAAGCGAGTGACGACGCCGAGGCGGAGCATGGACTGAAAGCTGTGAAGCATGAAAAAGATGTTTGGTTAACACTCAAGGCGCAGGATAAAGGTGACGAGAAGCCAGCAGTGTTGGTCATGAGTTGCATGGACAAAATTAGTCGTATTGATCTGGCTTTAGCTGAGCCTTTGGATGATGCCCGCATATCTGTCTCAATTGCACATGGTCAACGCCAAGCTTGGAGAAGTGATGACTTGGGTGTCGTTTTTTCATCAGCACAGGGTATCCCTGCGATTGAAATGATGAAAAACCTCGCGAAAGAACGACGGATAATAATGAGGTCAAACTCAGAAAGAGTGGATGGATTACAGTTTGATACGAGTGGGCTTCAAACTGGATTACGTCCTTTAAGAAAGCTCTGCGGGTGGTAGGTATGGAATTGATTCAATATCGCAATTGTATCGTTGAACCTGTTAGTGACTCCTCTCCAGTGGGAGAGCGACTGTTAGATGAGCCGTTGTTTGACTTCATCGAAGACCAAATGATGAAAGTAGGTTCATTGTCCCATGCGAGCGTGCAATGGCAAGAAGTTGAACACAGCACACTAAAACTGCTCCAAGAGAAAAGCAAAGATATAAAACTGTTGGTTTACCTATTGCAATGCTTGCACCAAGAGTTGACTGCCGATCGTTTTATCGCTTCATTCCACGTCATGGGAGATTTCATCGCTCACTATTGGCTAGATAGTTTTCCGGCTCCTGGGAAACGAGGAAATCTTCCTCGTCGCAAATTTTTTAGTCAAATGTGCCAGCGCTTTTCTATGGCGGTGGACAAGTTTGATTTTCACAACCTTGATAGTCAAGCCAGAGAAGAGCTGAGTTGTGCGGTTTTGGAATGGCAGCGAGTCATTAGCGTACATGACTTAGCCTCAGATATGGTGGAGTCCATTGTTGCGACGGTGAGCAATCGAATAAGCAAAGCGAGCCAAAGTGAAGAGCGAGAGAAGAGACAAGCAGTGTCGTCGCCATCACCTTCACAAAGTTCTCCCTCGGTAAGCCAATCTGCGCTTTCTATCGATAATTCTAGTGAAAAAGCAGCAAAAGAGACGCTGTTAAAGGTTGCTGATTTTCTCTCTGAACAAGAGTTCGGTATGGCGTTAGCGATTCGTGTACGTCGACATGCGTTGTGGGGAGGCATCACTTCGCTTCCAGATCATGACAAGGGTGGACACTGTTTACTGAGGGGAATGCAAGCCGAGCGCGTCAAAGAGTACAAAGATCAATCGGCTCAGCCAAATTTGGCTCTCTGGCGACAAGTGGAGCAAAGCTTGACCATATCGCCGTTTTGGATTGAAGGACAATTGCTAAGCCATGATATTGCTAAAGCCCTTGGCTATGAACAATGGTGCCAAGCAATAAAAGAAGAAACCACAGCGTTCATAGAGCGTTTCCCGACAATGAGAGAGTTAAAGTTCAAAAGCGGTGAACGCTTTATTCCTGATCCAGTCCAGGAGTGGTTAGTCGGGAATGAAAAATCTAGTAACTCAGGAGCCTTAGTCAATAGTTGGCAAGAGCAACGAGATGAAGTCTTTAATCTAGCGAGAGAAGGCGGTATCGCAGTAGCAATGTCGATGATAAATGATGGGCTCAATGTCGCTATTGAGCCGAGAGAGCGATTTTATTGGCGACTTCTCAGTGCTGACCTTTTAAAGCATAACCACCTTGATGGTATGGCAACAGAGCAATATCAACATTTAAAACAAGAAGCTATGCAAGCTCAAGTCTCTCAATGGGAACCTTCGCTCATAGAGCAATTAGAGCGAAATACAGCGTCAGCATAAGTTAAGGGAATATCCATGTGGAAAAGTGTTATAGGGTTAGCAACTAAATGCAAACCTAGCATTGCAGCGGCGATGCCAATCTTACTGTTTACTTTATTTATTTTAGTTAATGTCTTTATTTGGTGGGCCGGTCCATGGCTTGAATTCAGAGATATTAAGCCACTAGAAACATTACTTGCGCGAGGTATCGCGTCTGTTATTTTTATTTTGCTTGCTATCTCTGGTTGGGGATTCTGGCAGTGGAATCGGCTAAGAGACTATAAGAAGCAGCAATCTCGTGAAGAGCAGCTCAAGCTGGACCCAATTTCAGTGTATGAAGAGCGCCAAGAGAGTGAACTCAACGGCGTTATGACAGAAATGAAGCAAAGCTTGAATACTCGTAATTATTTGTACGCTTTGCCTTGGTATCTTGTTCTTGGCTTAGAAAATGCCGGTAAAACGAGCTTAATTAACCGCTCGGGGCAAAATTTTGCACTTTCTTCGGTGATGAGAGCCTCGGGTAAAAAAAGCGATAACCCATATTCTTTTGACTGGTGGATCGGCGATGAATCGGTTTTGATTGATCCAGATGGTGAATTATTAACTCAAGGTAATCGGAGCGAAGATAATGATGGCGAACTTGAGAGAAGATTATGGTTGAACTTTATCCATTGGTTGGATAAAACCCGTAGTCGTAGGCCGTTGAATGGCATTGTTTTAGCACTAGACATTTCACATTTGGCAACCTCGTCTGCTTCTGAGCGTAAAGCTTATGCGAGTTTATTAAGGGCAAGGATTCGTGAGTTGATGGAAACTCTAACCACGCGACTCCCTGTTTATATCACTCTAACGAAGCTTGATCTGTTACATGGCTTCGAACCATTCTTTAAGCACTATTCAAAAGCTCAGCGAGATGAAGTGCTAGGTTTTACTTTCTCTCTTGAATCTGTCGAAAACTTAGACCATTGGCTAGAAGAATTTACCGATGAATACAGTAAATTTGTTAGCCGGATTAATGAGTTATTTCCACATGCAGTTGCTGAACCAATCGAGCAAGAAGAACGTAGCGCTATATACAGTTTCACTCGTCAGATTTCGGGCCTACAAAGTATTTTACAAGCGTTTTTTCAGGATGCGTTATCGAGTGATCAATTTTCGACGTCTGCTCTAGTTCGTGGTGCGTACTTTACATCTGTTTATCAGCAGGGGGTGCCTAGTAATGCATTCAGCGACTCTGCTGCAAGGCGCTACGGGTTGTCACATGCAATCAATAAAGCGCAACAAGCTAAGAACTCGACGGTTTATTTCACTCAGCAGTTGTTTAGCAACATTATCTATCCAGAAGCGGGTTTAGCATCGGACAACTTCCGTGTGGCAAAACAAAAGCGTCGCTTGATTGGCTTATCGTTTGTGACATGTACCGTTGCTTCGATATTGCTGATGGGAACTTGGCATCAATATTACCTGACTAACTTTAGTCAGTCAGACGCGGTATTGATGAAGGTGAATGAATATAAAGAGCAGTTTCCCTCGAGTTTATCACTGGCTTCTCAAAAAGATGTTTTAGAGCCTCTCAATAAGATACGCGAAGCGACCCTTGAGTTTGGTTTTTTTAGAGAGAAGCCGGAGTACATTTCCGACTTTGGCCTTTATCAAGGCCACACTATTGGGCCGATGGTCGAGAATACGTATTTGAATTTGCTAGAAAGCCGCTTTTTGCCTCTATTAATGGCAGACGTGATAGTAGATTTAAAACGTGCAAAGACGGATGAAGAAAAGCTCGCCGTATTAAGAGTCTATCGAATGATGGTAGATAAGAGCGGCCGTTACAAAGATTATGTACTCGACTACTTTGGTAAGTACTGGCAGCAGGCTTTTTCCGGAGATAAAAAAGTCCAAGGCCAGCTTCTTGACCATTTAGATTACGCAATGCGTCACACAGACCTAGTCGCATCAAAAAACTATGGAGATGAAGCTGCTATTGCAGCGATGAAACCTTATGAGAGTACAGTATCGAGTATACAGCGTGAACTGAGCGCGATGCCGAATGACCAACGTGTTTATCGAAACTTGAAGCTAAACGCGCAAACGGTATTAGGACCTTCTATCAGTATTCGAAATTTAGTCGGGCCAATTTTTGATGTCGTGTTTGAAGAAAGGGTATCTAATCAAAGCTTGTATATTCCCCAGATGCTGACAAAAACTGGATTTGAAAAATACTTCATGCCACGTTCTGAATCTGTATCAGAACTCGCCTTGATTGATAGTTGGGTATTAGGTCAGTCTAAGACTGCTCAATTTAGCGAAGCAGATAAGCAAGTATTACGTGAAAAAATTCGCAATCTGTATGTCGCAGATTATGTAAATACATGGCGAGCGGCACTTAACGACATTGATATGAAGTACTTCTCCGATATCAATGATGCGGTGATGGTTTTAGAAAACCTAACGGGTAATGTTGAGCCTCTCCAACGGTTGTTGAGGACGTTAGAGAGTAACACTCAGGTAATTTCTGGGCTTGATTCATCTGGTGATATAGAAGCAGAACTGGTTAAAAGTGCAAAGTATCAAGTAGCGTCTAACATTCAGTCCCCATTTGCTGAGTTAAACTTAATGTTAAAAGCTATTGGAGAACAACCTGCATACATCAATGAAGTGTTGCACTCAGTGGACGAACTTAAAGCCTACTTAAAAGGAATTCAAGAATCGCCGGATGCTGGAATGGCTGCCCTCGAAGCGACGAAGTCTCGAGTTAAGTTGGTGAGCGCAGATCCAATTTATACGCTTAAACGCATCTCTTCAGGTCTACCAAAACCGTTAGACAGTATGATGGAAAAATTGGCAGATGAGAGCTGGTATGTTGTTAAACAAGAGGCGATCAAGCACCTTGAAGTACGTTGGTCTGAAGATGTATTTCAACCTTATTATGCAAAACTCGCTAACCGTTATCCATTTAATACGACATCAACCAAAGATGTCGCTTTAGAAGACTTTGAAACCTTTTTTGCTCCTCAAGGTACGCTAGATAGTTTCTATACTAATCAGCTTAAAATCTTTATTGATGAAAATATCGCTGTCGATGAGTCGGACTCTGTTCAGTCGATCATCAGGCCAGAGGTTTTAGCGCAGATAGAACAGGCTCAAAGGATTAGGCAGGCGTTTTTTAACCGTAAAGGCATCCTAGATGTGAATTTTTCAGTCGAGCCAATTCAACTCAGCAGCAATAAAAGACGGAGCATTCTGAATATCGATGGGCAGTACTTATCTTACAGTCATGGCCCACGTGCTGGCGTGGAATTGATATGGCCAAATACATTGCGAGACTCGGCGGTATCTAAAGTGACGCTTGTTCCTACCCAACACAACGTGTCGCCTCGTAGTTTAAATATTCAAGGGCCCTGGGCGTTCTTCCGCCTATTAGATAAAGGTGATGTACTCGCAGCAAGCCAAACATCGGTTGACTATAAATTCGATTTTGCTGGTGGGAACATGATTTATCGTATTAATGCGGAATCTGATGCGAACCCTTTTACTGAGCGTTTATTTAAGTCCTTTAAGCTATCCCAGACCCTCTATTAACTTATTGAAATGGAGTGACGCGTTCACTCCATTTCGAATTAGGACGAAGTCGTTATGTCTCAAATTGTTGTCATTGAGCAGAATATTTACACCATAGTCTCAAACCCAGAGACCATCAGACAAACTGAGCTCTACCAAAAAGTAAGAGATGAGATAAACAGTCGCTTTAACCCATTATCGGGTGGAACCGATTGGCAAGTCGTAAATGAAAATTGTGAAGCTCTCGCTGCAAAGCAAGGTCTTGATTTAGTTTTATGCTGTTACCTAACCGTTGCGAAGTTAAAGTTAGAGGGGATGAGAGGATATGCGAACGGATTAGAGCTCATTAACCAGTGTCTGACGTTGCAGCCAGAGCCTGATGCAAAGTTAGCGAAGAGACAAAAAGAACTGTTGGATTGGGTAAACGCAAAGGTATTGCCCGAGTTGAAAGGTATGAAGCCAACTCATGAGCACCTTAGAGACTTGTACAGAAGTGAGCGTTTGTGTGAGCGAATCCATTATTGGTTAGTATCGCGTCAACCGCAGCATGAAGTAGATTTTGAAGGGGTTGGTTTTGCTATTTTTGAGCATATTGATCATATAGAGACCCAATATCACACCGCGATGAAAAAGCATGAAAAACATCGTGAACAACTGATTGGGTATATACCCAAAGAGCGGTTTCGGTGGGGGCTATTCCTTTCGAGTCTTCTCTCAGTTGCTGTTGTTGCTTTTGGCTGGTGGAGCTACGTGCATATTATCGAGCCTAGTCGGCCGCAATTTAAAACGTTGACCGAATCTCCAGTATTGAATGCCAATAACATTGCTGAGTTTATGGAGCTGAATCCTCCTGAAAGTTTGCGGGAGTATCAGGGCGATATTATCGGTTTATATGAGCGAACAATCGACGAGAAGATGCAGGCTTCGATAGAGCAGCCCTATCTAGAGGTAATAGATAAGGTTGGGGTTCTACAGCGTTTGTTTAGTGAAAGTAGTCAAGTGAATAGCATAAGCCAAGCGGCTATGAATGAACAAAAGCTAGCTTTAGAGCAAGTAGGGTTGTTTGTAGAGCGATTCGCAGAAGTTCGAACTAACATGGCTAATATTGCATTATTAGTGAAGAACCGTCGTTGGTCTGAGGTTACTGTTGTTACTCAATCCCTAGAGGAGTTTGCTGTGAGCTTGTCTCCTATTTATGCGAGAGTAGGGTATATAGAAAGTTTGATTGAGGCTAAGGAATACCGTCAGGCACAAACGGAGCTTGAGGAGCTAACTCGCAGGTTAAATCAATTAAGCTGGAAAATTGCTCAATTGAACCAACAACTCGTAAACTGAAAGAATCTTTAACACTTGACCGAATTGCTTGCACTTTGGTCAAAGTATCTATATAAATTCGGCTTTCCTTTTTCCGTGACGTATTTGAATATTTGAGGTTAGCGAATATGACGCAATTTTGGCAGCAGAAAACTTTAGAAGAGATGACCGAAGTTGAGTGGGAATCACTTTGCGATGGTTGTGGTAAATGCTGTCTGCACAAGCTCATGGATGAAGATACAGACGAAATTTATTACACCAATGTTGCGTGTAGCTTGCTCAACAGTAAAACGTGCTCGTGCAAAGATTATCCGAATCGTTTTAACTACGATGAAGAGTGTACCAAGCTAACACGTGACGACATCGAAGACTTTACATGGTTACCTCATACATGTGCTTATCGATTGTTAGCAGAAAAGCAGCCTCTACCTGAATGGCATCCACTGATAACGGGCTCAAAGTCAGCCATGCACGCAGCAGGTGAAAGTGTGCGAAATAAAGTGGTGTATGAGATCGATGTGGTTAATTGGGAAGACCACATTTTGAATCACCCAAATCGTTCTTAACTATATAAAAAAGCAGCCACCTAGAGTGGCTGCTTTTTTATATGATATCTTGACGTTAGGATATCAATCCTATCCATATTGTGGTGTACACTTTAAGCTCATTCATATAATAAACAAATAGTTGTATTTGTCTTTCTGAGGTAATTATGGATTCATTGTCTCACCGTCGCACAAAATGGCGTGCCAGTGTTTGGTTGATGCTTGTAGTGCTATTTAGCCCTCTTTCTATGGCTTCTCAAGAAGTGTCAGTTGCTACAACCTCAAATGCAGAAGCTGCAATAAATAAGATCAACGCAGATCTTAAAGAGCTGTCTGACACTTTGAGCGTATCAAGTGGTGATGAAAAAGATGCCCTTCAACTCAAGCTTTTCCAGAAAAATGAAGAGTTAAGATCTGTACTAGCAAGTGCTGTTAGGCAAGACTCAATGCCTAAAGAGGCTCTTATTTCTCAAGTAGAGTTGCAACAGAACTACTCGAGGGGAGCGACCCTTTATCTTGATGAAAAAATCAAGGCACTGAACATCAAAATCGATGGTGCCAAAGATGAAGAAAGACTTTCTCTGCTTAATGATTACCAAGAACTTCAACACTATTTTGACAATGTCATCAAATCTAATTGGCAGAACATTGAGTGGCTAAAAACCTTAGGTGTTGATGAAAGCACTGTTGAAGAACAATACAAAAGTGTTGTGGCCAAGCGCTTACGCGTAATCTCTGCTTCGGTTGAGTATTTTAGCCAACAAATAAATGTTGTCGGCAAGCAACTTACTGTTAGTCCTGAATCTGAAAAAGCGGCATTACAACTTAGTCAGTTGGTGATTAAGCAGCGCATGAATATTGCCGTAGATAGTCTGACCTCGCTAATTCCTATCGCTGACGATCTTGGTCTAGATACATCCGAATATAAGCGCTTAATGTTTGAAGTGACAGGGAGCATCACTCAAGACCTATTCGAAGGAAAAGTGATTCTTTCTATTGTTAGTCATTGGTCGAACAATGCGTGGGATTGGTTAGGCAGTAACGCGCCGCAACACCTGTTCCAGTTGTTCATTTTTGTCCTGTTGCTCTTAGTGACAAAAGTTATCGCTAAACTGGTACGCAAAGTGGTGAGTAAAACCGTCGTATCGAAAAACCTCAAGTTATCCCAGTTAATGCAGGATTTCTTTATCGGTATGTCGGGCAACATTGTATGGGTGATTGGTATCATGGTTGCTCTGTCTCAAGTTGGTCTAAACCTTGCCCCAGTCTTGACTGGTTTCGGTATTGCCGGTGTTATTATCGGTTTCGCGTTACAAGATACATTATCTAACTTTGCCGCAGGTATGATGCTACTGATCTATCGCCCATTTGATGTGGGAGACTTTGTTTTTGCTGGTGGTGTTGACGGTAAAGTTAGTCATATGAGCTTGGTGAATACAACGATCAAAACATTTGATAACCAGATCATCATCATCCCAAATGGGAAGATCTGGGGAGATGTCATCAAGAACGTTACACATGAACGTCTACGTCGAGTCGATATGGTTTTCGGTATAGGCTACGCTGATGATTTGTTAAAAGCAGAGAAAATCTTGACGGAAATCGTGCTCGAACATCCTGCGGTACTTCGCTCTCCTGAGCCTAATATTAGGGTTCATACCCTGAATACTTCGTCTGTAGATTTTATCGTGCGCCCTTGGGTTAAAACAGATGATTACTGGGATGTGTATTGGGATGTCACCAAAGAAGTGAAGCTACGCTTTGACAGAGAAGGGATATCCATTCCATTCCCTCAACAAGATGTTCATTTACATATGGTCAAGGAAACTGACTAATCGAAAGATAAAAAAAGCTCACCGAATGGTGAGCTTTGACTTAGGGAAGGAAGATTATTGCTAAACAGCGGCTGCGTTAACGACCGCCTGATTAAACTCTCCACGGGCAATTTGAGCTTGCTCAGACGCTTCTTGTTTACGTTCTTGAGCTTTTGCCACCTCATCAAGTGCAAGTTGCAGCTCGTTTTGTAGATCTTGCGGAAGGTGGTGATCTGAAAACTCTTCTTCACCTGAATGTTCCAGTGCAAATGCTCGAATACGCTTCTTAACTTTAATGACATTGGTCAGCGCTTCGCGCTCAAGTTCAGCTGCTTCTTGCGCAGCGTCACGGCTTCTCTCAAAGCGAGCTAGTGCCATACCTTCAGATGACCACGGGTCCATTTCAGGAAGGTCTTCGATATTAATGGTTGGTTCAACATAGTCCTCTTGATGACGTAGGTCGAGGCTAGTTGCTCTGACCGCAGAGATCATCAGCATAACTGAAATACCCAGTAATGGCAGACCACCGACAATCGCCGCTGTTTGTAGTGTGCTTAGGCCTCCTAAGAACATTAGAACAGTTGGTAAGAAAGATAGGGTAAACGCCCAAAATAATCGGTTCCAGCGCATCGGCTCTTCAGTGACATCGTTTTGCACTACAGAAGCAAGGATGTAAGAGATAGAATCGAATGTTGTTGCGGTAAAGATGATGCACAGAATCGTGAACACGGCGATAACGACAGTGCCCATAGGTAGTGCATCCAACATTGAGAAGATGGCTTTGGTCGCCCCTTCCGCATTCAAGATGCCAACGACATCTAGCTCACCAGATAACTGTAGCGATAGACCGTAGTTCCCCAAGATCATAAAGAATAAGAAACAGCCTAGTGAACCAAAGAAAATCGAACCTGACACCATTTGCTTGATTGTGCGACCACGAGAAATTCGCGCTACAAATAGGCCCATACTTGGTGCAAATACCAACCACCAAGCCCAGTAGAAAATAGTCCAATCTTGAGGGAAGTGGGTGTTTTCAAATGTGCCGTAGCCACCAAATGGTTCTGCCCATGTTGCCATCACGAAGAAGTTTGACAGCATACGACCGATAGAATCTAAACCGGTTTCTAGCATGAAAATGGTTGGGCCAGCAAATAGAACGAAGGCCAATAGACCCATTGCGCCCCAGAAGTTGATATTACTCAGAACCTTGATGCCTTTTTCCATACCTGCGTAGGAAGAGTAGGCAAAAATCGCGGTACAAACGAGTAGAACTGCAATTTGGCTTAAGGTTGTCTGTGGAATGCCAAATAGGAAGTTTAAGCCTTCACCAATTAGAGGAGCGGCAAGACCTAACGTAGTAGCCGCACCACCAAGAAGACCGAAGATAAACAATACATCTACAATTTTACCTGCAGCGCCTTTGGTTCGTTCTTCGCCTAAAACTGGCATTAGGGCGCTAGACACTTTCAGTACAGGCTGCTTGCGTACGTAGAAGAAATAAGCGATAGGCAGAGCAGGGATAAGGTAAATAGCCCAAGCAATTGGACCCCAGTGGAATAGGCCGTAAGTAGCAGCCCAGCGAACGGCTTCTTCACTACCTGGCTCTAATTGGAATGGAGGTGATTGGTAGTAGTAGGCCCACTCAATACAGCCCCAGTACAAGATACTTGCGCCGATACCACCACAAAATAACATTGCCGCCCAAGAAGACGTGGCAAATTCTGGTTTTTCGTCAGGCTCACCAAGCTTGATCTGACCCATATCACTGAAGATAACGTAGATCATGAAGAAAAACGCGCCTAAGCCTAGGGCAAGATAAAGGAAACCGAGTTTGTCGGTCATGAAACTTTTTGCCACTGCAATCCAATCTGCACCTTGTTGAGGAAACAAAATTAAGGGGATAACAATGGTTAAGAGCAGGGCGATAGCACCGAAAAAGGTTGGCTTATCAATAAGAGAAAATGTGTTACGCACAAGTATCTTTCCATAATTAAGAGTTCTTTGATTATGGAATGATGTGACTTTACACGACAAACGAAGATCGTTGTCGACAAGATAGAAGGTTTTTAGCCGTTTAGAGAACTGCTAAAAGAATACCCCCAATGGTTGCCGCAGCGGAAAGGTATTGCCCCGCAGAATATGAACCGTCATCCTCTTCTTCAATTTTGTCAGGGTGATCCATACCTAATGCCCCGTGTGCAAAAGACTCTACTTTGTCTCCAACGGACTTATCGCCTTCAGAGGCTGCTTTACCGTCTTTTTCAATTTGCTGGAGTGCAGCCAAAAGCGCCTTTCCTTCCTCTGAAAGGGTCACTTTGCTTTGCTCGACTTTCAATGGAGCCGGGCTTGATTCTTGGGTTGCGGCAGCTGCTTGAGGCTTTACCTGCTGGCTTGGTGACAGCTTAGCTGACTCCATTCCTACTGGGGTCATAATGATCTCCTTACATTATCCTCAGACAATATATCGACTGCTTGATGAAAAACTTGTGCAAATTATGCAAAATTTGTATAAAAATAAAACAAGCATAAAGTGTGCCGATTTTAATTTATGCCGATAGATTGCATCGCTCCTAGATGAACTTTGAGTTATAGGAGCGATAGGAACTTAGCAACTTTAATGCCTATTTACACTCTAGATCATCGTTGCGTTTAGTAAGGTGTTTGTAGGCTGCCATACGATTTTCCATTTTTATATAGCGAGTTGGTGGTGCAAGCACGTTCAAGACATAATCGCTGTTTGGATTTGCATCTTCTAGATTTGAGTATGGTGAAATGACGACCACTTTAAGGTTTGGATTGCGTTTTAAAATGGATGCTTTGGTTCCTAACCCTTGTTCAATATGGAACTTACCTGCAATGTGAACTACCTGCTTTGTTGGGTGTTGATGTAGGTAGTTGGTGATGCTTTCAGCCATTGTTTCATCCCAAGTGACCTGAGCGGCAAACTGCTTTTCGGTCTGTTCGGGCTCACCATGATGCATAGAAGCCATAAACTTCTCTTTGTAGGGGCTGTCTGCGGTGTCTATATCGATAGCAAGACTCGCTCTTTGTTCTCCATTCAGTTTATCTAGATATTCTATCCCTTGTCGGCCGATACAGCGTACAAGCGGTTTTGGAGCGTTGGCAGCAATGACATCTAACTGCTCTTTCTTGGCTAGTTCAATAAGAGCTCTATAGTCACTTTCGTAATTCGGCCAAGCTTTGCCGTTTTTTATCAGCACTTGCTCGCCTATTTCGCCAGCCAAATAACTGTCGATTGTTGTTTGCTGATCGCGAGAAAATTGTTCCATTGATAGCGCTACGTCATTTTGTGTTGCTAGCTGTTCTAGTAACTCAGTTTGAAATCGATGGATTGCGGAGTGGGTGTGCCATTCGCCAATGAGGATGACATCAGCATCGAGAATTTCTTTCGGCAATTTCTGGAGATTAATAGGCTGTATCGAAGGTGAATAAAGCTGATAATCGTAGAAATTATTGATTGTGCTGTCCGCATTATGTGAAGAGAGTGTCGAACAAGCGGTGAGCGCTAAAGTGCTAAGAGAGATGGCAAAAAGCCGAAACATAAGAACCTCCATTAATGTATGTAGCAGATAGTAATGGAGGCTCTATGATAACTCAATGAAAATGAGAATTGTTATCTATGTTTTAATTGGACTTACGATATATACGTATCATGAAGTCAGCCTCGCACTCATAAAGTGTAGCTGAATTGAGTTTTTCTCTAAGCTCTGGTGAAGCCTTCCAAGCAAATGGTGTCATCTGGAGTAGGTCAAAAGCATCGCCATCGGAAAGCTTCATGACGTAGCTCAGTTTCTCTTGATGTTCTAGTTTGAAACCGTCGAGCTGTTCAGGCTCTTCATCATGTAGGCGGACATCAGGGTATATTTCATCTCTCAGCTGATAAAGGTGACGGCCTGCTGGCGTAACAGTAATCACGATGCCGTTATCAGTAAGAACACGTGATAGTTCTTGAGCCTTGCATGGCGCATAAATACGAAGCACTGCATCTAGGCTACCTTGCTCAAAAGGTAGGCGATGACTAGAAGCAACACTGAAAGTGCAATTTTGGTATCGCTTCGCCGCAAAGCGGATTGCCACTTTGGAGATGTCGAGGCCATATACCACGGCCTTAGAGTTTTGCTGATTTAAAGACTCAGCAACGGCAGTTGTGTAATAACCTTCGCCACAACCGATGTCTAGTAAAGAGTGCTGAGTCTCTTTAAGTTGCTCTGCACATAAAGCTGCTACACGACTCTTTAAAGGTTGATAATGGTCTTTTTCTAAGAAGCGTCGGC
Source organism: Vibrio sp. TBV020 (assembly GCF_046056895.1). NCBI lineage: Bacteria > Pseudomonadati > Pseudomonadota > Gammaproteobacteria > Vibrionales > Vibrionaceae > Vibrio > Vibrio sp. TBV020. The sequence goes on from NZ_JBEEAQ010000003.1 coordinate 1,199,340, forward strand.
GAGCCTGCATCATCTCTTTATTATCACCAGGATCTTTTGAGCGTTTATGTTGAACAGGCATCAGGTTGATATAACCTTCCTTCGCTAGATCAAAGGAATGATTGTTTTGACAACGATATGTGCGTTCTGACAGCGTAAGATTTTGATGGCATAAAGGGCAGGTGTAAGACATAACAGGCTCTGGTGAAAACTAACAAGGCGAAGTTTATCAGGAAGCGTAAAAGCAAACTAGCAAGCAAGGTGCTGACTCGACAAAAAAGCAGCGCCTGAACGCTGCTTAATCATTGCAAAAAGGTCTAACTTAGTGGAAGAAGTCCACTTGTTGTTTTAATGATGCTGCTTGCTTTATCAAATGATCGGCGCTTTGTGTCGTTTTAGCACTTGTCTCACGACTTTCTCGGTTCAGCTCACTGATAGAGTTTGCATTAGAGGCAATCTCTTGAGAGACATTCGCTTGCTCTTCAGAAGTCGCAGCAATCGTATCCGCCTGACTTGCGATAGACTGAACTTGAGATGCAATAGTTTCGAGCGCTATGCCTGCTTCTTGCGCCTTGTCTAACACCTGATTGGCATTGACTTGGCTTTTGTTCATCATATCTACCGCATTGCTGGTTGAGCCTTTTAGCTTATCGATGATAGACACCACGTCTTTTACCGAAGTTTGAGTCCTGTGGGCTAGAGTGCGCACTTCATCAGCAACAACAGCAAACCCTCTGCCTTGTTCGCCCGCTCGTGCTGCTTCGATTGCTGCATTAAGGGCCAATAGGTTGGTTTGCTCGGCGATTTCATCGATCATTCTCGTAACGGTTTGAATGGCTTCGCTGTCAAGGTTGACCTGTTCTATCGCTTTTGCGGAGTTGTCTAACTGGTCATTGAGCTGAGCAATATCGATACAAACTGTTTCAACAACATCGAGCCCTGATTGACTGTCTTGATTGGTTAAGCGAACATTTTCGGCAATTGCTTCAACTTGTTGAGCTACTGCTTGCGCGGAAGAGGCCATTTCTTCGATTGCTGTCGCCACTTGTTCTACTTGCTGTTGTTGAATATCAGATTGGCTTAGGTTGCGCTGGGCATCATTGGAAACGCTTTGTGAGGCAGTTTGAACTGAGTCACTGGTCGAGCGTATTTCACCTACAAGAGTGTTTAGCTGCGTTGCCATATTCGCGACGCCATTACTGAGGTTAGTAATCTCGTTCTTTGACTCTTTACCACCAGAAGGAATGTCGAGGCTAACTTCTCCTTGAGCGAGTCTCGCCATATAGCCATTTAATACTGTCAGTGGCTTTAGATTACGATTTAGGAAAATGGTCAAAATGACAAAGGTAGCAATTGCTACAATAGTGGCAATGGTAATGATGAGTTTAAGCAGCGTATCACTCCCTTTAGTTACCTCTTGGATGAAGGTTCCACCTAGAAGCTTCCAGTTCCACCCAGGTACCTCGGTATAAACAAGGTATTTTTCTCCAATCGTGCCTTGATACTCATAAGGGTAACGAATCAACCCACTTTTTTGCTCAAAGATCTTGTGGAATGGTTTGTTGCCCTCGTAGTCAGACACCTCAATGATTGACGGTGCATTCTCATCATGAATAGGGTGCAGCAAGTATTTACCAAGGTTATCTTCTTGATTGTCGACCACAATAGTGTAGCCCGTCTCTCCCCATTTTATGGATTCCAAAGACTTATAGAGATCTTGTGTCGCTTGCTCGACGGGAAGTCCAATAAAAGAAAGACCGTTGACTTGACCAGCAGAGTTTTTGATAGGGGCGTAGTAGGTAATATAGCTTTCACCAAACAGTTTGACTTGCGCGTAGTATGGCTGACCGTTCTTCAATTGCTTATAGCCAGGATGATCCTTGCCTAGAGTTGTACCGACAACGCGTTGACCAGAAAGATTTTTCAAAGAAGTAGCAACGCGAATGAAATCACCGTTTAAAGGAGCAAAGATGGTTGCTACTGCACCAGTGTCACGAGTAAAACTATCTACAAGCTTAGTGTCGCCAATTAAGCTCTCGCCATATTGGGTGATATTGGGGATCGACTTACCGTTAAAATCGACGCTGTAATCCTCGACATAAACTCCCGCTAGATAGCCATTTCTAAAGGTAGATTCGAGTACTTTAGCTGTGTGCAAATAGGCATCAAATTGACCTGCTATGGTCATCGCCATGGCTTCAACTTCAGATTGATGGCCTTTTAGTGTGGTATCTAGCAGAACCTTGGACGCATTGCGGTAAACGAGTGTCGCTGTACCCGCGAATGAAATTAGCAAACAAAGCAGTATGACCAGTTTCAATTGAAAACCGACGCTTTGGTTTTTGAGTTTTTCGAACATCTCTAATTATCCTGTCTTTTATAGACTCTTGTTATCATTGAAAAATGAATATTTCGGCAGCAAAAAATCAGGAATAATAATAGCGATTTATAAAATGCCTATAATTGATTCGTATTAATGATTTTAAAGATAACAGAGTCGAAAATGTGAAGGCGGCATGCCTAAAGCGAAAAGACCGGATGGAGAAAGAAGAAATTTCGGCAGGAGGGTAATGTCGCGGGCATAGCTACCCGCGACGAATCGTCTACTTGGTAGAAATCTTAGTGATCAGTTGATGACTTTCATTAGGTTGCAGAGTTTTACCTTGCTCTAGTGAAGGCGCGTGCAATGTAGATTCAACGCATAGGAACGTTTTGTATCCATCGTCTTGCATGTCACCCATACCTTGAGCACCTTCTGCCCAAGGGTTCCAAAGAACTGCTGAATTATGGCCTTGGTTTACCACCGTCACTGATCGACTTAGTGTTGGATCTTCAACAACGATTTGATCTTCTGGTTGTGTGTAAACGCGGTCGATAGTATCAGTCAGCTTTAGGACATCGTCACCTTGGCAAATTTCGCCACCTTTCAGACTGTCGATGTACTCAGGGCCCATGCCAGTAGTCTTTGCTTGCTCGATATCACCAACGGTTAGATAAGTGTGCAGTGCGCCAGAGAAGGTCCATGCTTGAGTGTCGGTGTTGGTAACGTCTAGTGTCACTTTGAGTTCATCGCCAATTTCAACCAATAGATGAGCTTGGAATTGATACGGCCAAACCGCGAGTGTTGATTCAGAAGGTAAGAGACCCAACTCGATGATCACACCGTTTTCATTTTCACGGTGCTCTAGTAATGTCCATTCACTGTTGCGAGCAAAGCCATGAGCAGGCGCTGCAATGCGACCAAACCAAGGCCAACAAACCGGAATACCGCCACGAAGTGCCGTTTTACCATCGAATTTTGCTTGCTGGCTCATCCAAATCAGGTCTTCTTGGCCGTTAGGCTTGTACGAAAGAACATGGCCACCAAATAGAGATACCGCCGCAGTGGCTTTATCGTGGATAACGCGCACGGCCTTAACCGAATCAATCTCAACGATGGTCACGTTATCAGATAATACAGTTAGAGCAGGGAGAGTTGATAAATCCATTACATAATCCTTCTAAGGGAAATTGAATTCAAATACTAGAACATTGGGCAGTTTACTGAGCTATCTGCCGTATTTGGATTGAATCTCATTGTGAGGGTTGCGTAGATACAAAAAAGGCGACTCGAGAGCCGCCTTTTACAAGATTCTGCGCTAAACGCTTATCTTAAAGTAATAATTACTTAGAGATGTGTGCGATTAGGTCTAGAACTTTGTTTGAGTAACCGATTTCGTTGTCGTACCAAGATACAACTTTAACGAAGTTATCAGTTAGAGCGATACCAGCTTTAGCATCGAATACTGAAGTTTGAACTTCACCGATGAAGTCTTGAGAAACAACTTGGTCTTCAGTGTAACCTAGAACACCTTTTAGAGAGCCTTCAGATGCTGCTTTCATAGCTGCACAGATAGCTTCGTAAGATGCACCGTTCTTAAGGTTAACAGTTAGGTCAACTACAGAAACGTTAGCAGTTGGTACGCGGAAAGCCATACCAGTTAGTTTGCCGTTTAGTTCTGGAAGAACAACGCCTACAGCTTTAGCAGCACCAGTTGAAGATGGGATGATGTTCTGAGAAGCACCACGACCACCGCGCCAGTCTTTAGCAGAAGGACCGTCTACAGTTTTTTGAGTAGCTGTAGTTGCGTGAACTGTAGTCATAAGACCAGATTCGATACCGAACTCGTCGTTAAGAACTTTAGCGATAGGCGCTAGACAGTTAGTAGTACAAGAAGCGTTAGAAACGATGTCTTGACCAGCGTAAGTGTCTTGGTTAACGCCCATTACGAACATTGGAGTAGCGTCTTTTGATGGACCAGTTAGAACAACTTTCTTCGCGCCAGCAGTGATGTGCTTACGTGCAGTCTCGTCAGTTAGGAAAAGACCAGTTGCTTCAGCTACAACGTCAACGTCGATAGCATCCCATTTTAGATCTTCTGGGTTACGCTCTGCAGTAACACGTACAGTCTTACCGTTAACGATTAGGTTACCACCTTCAACTTCAACAGTACCGTTGAAACGACCGTGAGTTGAATCGTACTTAAGCATGTATGCCATGTACTCTACGTCGATTAGGTCGTTAATACCTACTACTTCGATGTCGTTACGCTCTTGCGCTGCACGGAAAACGAAACGGCCGATACGGCCAAAACCGTTAATACCTACTTTGATAGTCATTATAGTTGCTCCACAACTTAATTTCTGATTAAAGATAACTGGTAGTAAAATTACAGAATCCAGTCAAAATCTGCAACTGATAATCGGACTTAACTTGTTTAAAGTCAAAAAAAAGCGTCGCTTTTTTTCACAATTAGTCGCAAATGGTTATCTTTTGAACGGATTACTGGTTTTTTCCCTAACCAGTTGACGTAAAATAGTAAAGATGATGCCAGCAGTGCTGAAAGTTTAACCATCCTGTTATGGTGTCAAAGTATGTGCTACAAAGGCTGCGCTTCGCAAGTTTTTCGCGAAAAAAGTCATAATAAAAAATGAGAATACGGAGAATTATTGCTGTGAAACAAAAGGTAGAAAAGGTAGTGAAGCCTGATGAATACTGGCGTGAGGTGCTTTCTGACGAAGAGTATCGTGTATGCCGAGAGCAGGGCACAGAAGCCCCTTTCTCAGGTAAGTTACTACACAACAAGAAGACAGGAGTTTACTCATGTACCTGCTGCCAAGCACCGCTATTCATCTCAGATAGCAAGTACGACTCAGGGTGTGGCTGGCCTAGCTTTGATGCCCCTATCAATGATAAGGCCATTCGTTATTTAGAAGATCTTAGTCACGGAATGGTTAGAACTGAGATCAGATGTGCGGCTTGTGATAGCCATTTAGGTCACGTTTTTCCTGATGGACCTAAAACAACGGGCGAACGCTTTTGTGTTAACTCTGTGTCGTTAATTTTCAACAATTCATAAAAAAGCGGTGATTTAATCACCGCTCTTTGTTTCATCCTTACAAGATTTCTATCTATTTAAACTTAGGAACCATGGTCGCCTTGAAGGTGCCACTATTAATCGCATCTTCAAACTGCTCCGCAATCTCATCTAATTGTTGGTAAGTGCTTTTATCAAAGCCATAGAGCAGTTGCAGCTCACTGGTTGATGCGATAGGGACGTCGTATCTGTGCGCTACCATGGTCCAAATATACGCTTCCTTCTTAGTACCCAATCGGTAGGTTGTACTTGCGAGTGACTTGAACACTTCTGTGTTGATAGTGCTTTTGTTTGTTAATTCAAGTGCGCGTAGAAGCAGAGTTCGGGTTTTGTTCTGATTGCGGCTGGTATAGAACGTAGCTAACGCATACTGCATTTCCGCCGTGTCTAATTCAGGTGTACCTTCTAACTGTAAGAAGTTACGTCTCGCTTGCTCGCTGCCTATCTGACTCCATAAAAAGTAGAACGCTTGTGCTGAATTAGATTTTTCAAGAGTTGCAACAATTGCATCCAAATCCTCTGCGGCATTGATTAGTGAGTTGAACCTACGCTCTTTTAGACCCGACTGATCAATAGGTTGGATTTGAGAAGCGAGCTCTAAACATTTTTTATATTCAGCAAGGTATTTGTACTCTTTGATCTTGTTTTCATCGTTTGGATTTTTAAAAACTTCGAAACGATGCCAAATCAAATCGGTTCTTGGAATGCGGCACTGTCCATCGCCCATGTTGAGGCGTTCACATTGGAGAGCAGGATTAGAGTTGCACAGCTGCTCAGTGTTTTTATTGCCTTCAAAACAGCCCGCAAGGGTAAAACTTGCACCTATAAGGGCAAGCACTTTTAATAATTTCATACTGTCGTTGCTTGTGATCCGTTACACTTAATTATCGCTGTTTCCTTGACTCAATCTGCTAGCCAGTTAATGTTCGTCTATCATTTTTGACGAATTAGGATTTTCCATGGACGCAGAGCAGTTAATCAATGCCATCACACCAGAGGCTTATGAGCGTCTACTTTTTGCTGTAGAAACAGGTAAGTGGCCTGAGGGTACTCTACTTTCACAAGAGCAGCGAGATTCTTGTATGCAAGCTGTGATGTTGTATCAATCTAAGCATAATGCAGATGCACAACATATGACAGTTGCTAAGGGTGGTGAAATTAGTTTTAAGTCGAAAGCTGAACTAAAGAAACAATTTCAGCAGGGACAAGACGATATTGTGCGAATCAATCCTAATAAAGAATAATAAAAAAGCAGGTTAAACCTGCTTTTTTCAATTTAGCCACAACACTTTTTAAATTTTTTCCCGCTTCCACAAATGCATGGGTCATTGCGGCCTACTTTTAAGTCTCGTACTGATTGCTTTAAGCGAGGGTCGTCCACTTGTTGTTCAGGAAACGTCCCGTCAATGTAGTACCACAGATTATTTTCACGAATAAAGCGAGAGCACTCCTCTAAGCAGTACTCATGGCCGTCTTGGTTAAAGAAAGCTTTAAACGTAACAAAGCCTTCATCTTGGTGTGAGCCATCAGCGGTGTTGATGACGTCTAATCGACACCAATCACTATCAATCGACTCGGCAATCCCTTCGCGTTGTTCTTCAGCATGACAGCTTGGATGGTAGGTATTGATTACATAGTCGACAAGCCCAACTACATGTGCACTATAACGCGAACGCATAAGCTTCTCTGGAGTTGTTGCAAGGCTATGATCATTGTGGATCGGTTGACAGCATTGGCTGTAGTCCACGGCGTTTCCGCATGGGCATAAGGAGGTCATAAATATACCAATTAATTCGTTTTGACAGACAGAAGATCAGCCGTCCATTTCACCGAAGCATCATAACATTCACTCAAGATGTTTTGATCTAAACCGATGGTCTTGCAGCTCTGTTGTACTTTTTCCCATTCGGCTTTTTCATAGGCTTTAGTAAGCATAAGAATATCGCCAAGTATGCCTTCATTCTTAATAATCGCGAGCTTAATTGATTCGTCGACTGAGATTTCGTCAACAATCTGCTCTAGTGGTCGATCCAATAAACTATCGAGTAATGAAAACATACCGGTAAGGAATGCTTGGCCGGATTCTAGCTTAACGTTCAATCGGGAACCAATGAGTTCACAATATCGGGCACGCTGAATTGACAAACCGTATAGGTAATCTGGTTTGCTGTCCTGTGTGGATGCAAGAGCCACGAGAGAAATAAATTTTCGAAGCTTATCTTCACCCAGATAAACTAGCGCTTGTTTGAACGATTGAATGCGCGTTTTTACAATCGAAGACGAGTTAACAAAAGTCAGCAACTTGTATGAAAGGGTCAAATCTTTACTGATTAGTGACTCAATCGCCCCATAGTTCATGTTCTCTTTAGATATCTCAGTAAGAAGCTGGATGACCGTCATAAATGAAGGCTCTAAAGATTTTCTGGTGATCATCTCTGGTTTACTAAAGAAATAGCCTTGGAAGTAATCAAAACCGGCTTGCTTCGCTTGTTCAAACTCTTCATAGGTTTCTACTTTTTCTGCCAGAAATTCGATCTTTGACGCTTCAAGACGCAGTATGAACATGCGAGCCTTTTCAATCGGTACTTGGCGAATATCGAACTTAATGATCGAAACGTATGGCAAAAATGCGCGCCATTCTTTGCTTGGTATAAAGTCATCGAGTGCGATTTTGTAGCCTGCGGCGGCCATCTCTTTTACTGCTGTTAGAAGCTCTTCAGTAGGAGGGCAGTCCTCTAAGATTTCGACTACTAAATTATCACATGGAAATAGGGTTGGAACTCTGTTGATTAGGCTTTGGTAAGGAAAATTAACAAAGCCGAGTTTATCCCCAAGAGTCTCATAGTGAGTCGATAAAAAGTGGTCGGACAGTAAGCGGCTTGTGGCTTGTTCGGGATCGATTTCCGGAAAAGTATTCTGTGGACCATCTCTAAACAACAGCTCATAGCCAACCGTATGTTTGTCTTTATCAAGAATGGGTTGCCTAGCAATATAAGAGTATTTCAAGGTATATACCGCGCTCCGTGTAATATTATAAAAATATCAGCTGGCCAAAGGGCGAGCTAGAACAGTGCAAAAGCCGAAAATTTACTGACCAAAAGGTCGTTGTTGTAACTCGAAAGAGTTTTTATCGTACACTAGTACAGAACCTTGTGTATACCAGTCACCTAGCACTATTCTAGTATAGTTGTTGCCGTTTTTATTAAATTCGTGAACCTTGGGCCTATGTGTGTGACCGTGGATCATTAAGTCGACATTATGACTTTCCATTACGCGCTCAACTTCGCTTTGTGTCACGTCCATAATATCTAGGGATTTTGTTTGTTTATCGGTTCTGATGTCCGATTGAACTTTACTGACGATTTTCTTTTTGATGAACATCGGAATGCGGTTGAACACCCATTGCAGCCATGGCTGATGAACTTTTGCCCGATATTCCAAATACTTTACGTCTTCAGTGCATAGTGTATCGCCATGCAAAATGACGGCTTTTTTGCCATATAGGTCGATGACAGTTTCGTCTGATAAAAGTGTTACACCTGTTTGTTTTGCAAAGCGTTTTCCAACTAGAAAGTCACGATTACCTTGTGTGAAGAAACAAGGGACTCCTCGAGCGGTTAAAGCTTTAAATTCTTCTTTGATAAGACAAGCAAAGTCAGAACGGTCATCATCACCAACCCAAAACTCGAATAGGTCGCCTAGCACGTAGAGTGCTTCAGCATGGATTGCTTCTTCTCGCATAAAACGGACAAAGCATTGATTAATGTCTGGTGTAGTAGGGGAGAGGTGTAGATCAGAGATAAATAGTGTGGTCATAGTCATTTAACAAGAGAGCGCCTCAAAGTGCGCTCTCTAAATCCAAGATTATTCTTCGATTGTAGTACCAGTGATTAGTACGTCTTCTAGTGGAACATCTTGGTGCATGCCGTAAGAACCAGTGCTAACACCTTTGATTTTCTCAACGATGTCCATGCCTTCTACAACTTCACCGAATACACAGTAACCCCAACCATCTAGGCTTTCGCTACGGAAATCTAGGAATGTGTTGTTGTTTACGTTGATGAAGAACTGAGAGCTTGCTGAGTGCGGCTCCATAGTACGAGCCATAGCAAGAGTACCTACTTTGTTGCTAAGACCGTTGTTCGCTTCGTTTTTGATTGGTGCACGAGTTGGCTTTTCACGAAGACCAGACTCCATGCCACCACCTTGAATCATGAAACCATCGATAACACGGTGGAATAGTGTGTTGTCGTAGAAACCATCACGGCAGTACTGTAGAAAGTTTGCGCTTGTTTCTGGTGCTTTTTCATCATTAAGTTGAATTTTGATGTCACCAAAATTTGTGTGAAGGGTGATCATGATTTTGTCCTTTACATATGTTTTTGACTTGAGCCCAAGATTCTATCGTAACTTTTCGGACATTAATACGTGAAAAGTAAGGGTTGAGACCTGAGTATAGGTGCTATTGATGTCTTTTTGAGCATTTGAGGGATTACGAAACTGGGCATGAGTTGGTATACTGAGGGACTATTTTATTTCACCCAATTATTAGATAGAGATCATGTTAAAGATATATAACACACTCACGAGACAGAAAGAGGAATTCAAACCAATCACTGCCGGTAAGATCGGTATGTATGTCTGTGGGGTAACCATCTATGATCTCTGTCATATTGGTCACGGTCGTACGTTCGTTTCTTTCGATGTGGTTTCTCGTTACCTTCGCTACTTGGGTTATGACCTAACGTTTGTTCGTAACATCACTGACATCGATGACAAAATCATCAAGCGTGCCAACGAAAATGGCGAGTCGTGTGATTCTCTAACTGAGCGCCTGATTGGTGAAATGCATGCAGACTTTGACGCGCTGAATATGAAGCGTCCAGACGTTGAGCCTCGTGCAACTGAGTTTATCTCTGAAATCATTGAGCTAGTTGAGAAGCTAATCGAACGTGGTTTTGCATACGTTGCGAGTAACGGCGATGTGATGTTCGAAGTGAAGAAGTTTGACGAGTACGGCAAGCTATCTAAGCAAGATCTTGATCAGTTACAAGCAGGTGCTCGTGTTGATGTAGAAACAGCAAAACGTAGCCCGTTAGACTTTGTTCTTTGGAAAATGTCTAAGCCTGGCGAGCCAACATGGGAATCTCCTTGGGGCCCAGGTCGCCCAGGCTGGCACATTGAGTGTTCAGCAATGAACTCTTCTATTCTTGGTAATCATTTTGATATCCACGGCGGTGGCTCTGACCTTCAGTTCCCACACCACGAAAACGAGATTGCACAATCATGCTGTGCACATGGCACTCAGTATGTAAATACTTGGATGCACAGCGGCATGGTAATGGTCGACCGTGAGAAGATGTCTAAATCTCTTGGTAACTTCTTTACGATTCGTGATGTATTAAACCACTACGATGCAGAAACGGTTCGTTATTTCCTAATGTCAGGTCACTACCGTAGCCAGCTAAACTACAGCGAAGATAACTTAAACCAAGCTCGTTCAGCACTAGAGCGTCTATACACGTCATTGCGTGGCCTAGACCTAACTGCAACAGCAGCCGGTGGCGAAGAGTACGTGACACGCTTTACGGAAGCTATGAATGATGACTTCAATACGCCAGAAGCGTACTCAGTGCTGTTTGATATGGCACGCGAAGTTAATCGCCTGAAAACTGATGATCTAGCAGCAGCAAGCAGCCTAGGTGCAGTCATGCGCGAATTGGCTGACGTTATCGGTATTCTTCATCAGGACCCAGAATCATTCCTGAAAGGTGACGCTGCTAATGATGACGAAGTGGCTAAAATTGAAGCACTTATCAAGCTTCGTAACGATAGCCGTGCATCGAAAGATTGGGCGAATGCAGATATGGCTCGCGATAAACTGACTGAAATGGGCATCGTACTTGAAGATGGTCCAGAAGGCACAACATGGCGCCGTAAGTAAGCGGTAAGCGAAGAATATTTAAGGGCTGTTGATTCAGCCCTTTTCTTTAAAATTTTTATAAATCTTTATACAGGTATCAATCAGTGGCTCAGATGTATTTCTATTACTCGGCAATGAACGCGGGTAAATCAACCACTCTTCTTCAATCTTCTTTTAATTACCAAGAACGTGGCATGACACCAGTGATCTTCACTGCGGCTCTTGATGATCGCTATGGTGTTGGAAAAGTGAGCTCTCGAATTGGCTTACAATCAGATGCGCAGCTATTTAATACGGAAACCGATCTATATAAAGAAATCGAAGCTCTAAATGAAGCTGAGAAACGCCATTGTATTTTAGTTGACGAGTGTCAGTTTCTTTCTAAAGAGCAGGTATACCAATTAACCGAAGTTGTGGACAAGCTACACATTCCTGTTCTTTGCTACGGTCTAAGAACAGACTTCTTGGGTGAGCTTTTTGAAGGCAGTAAATATTTGCTTTCTTGGGCAGATAAATTGGTTGAGTTAAAAACAATTTGTCATTGTGGCCGTAAAGCAAACATGGTGATTCGTACTGATGAGCATGGTGTTGCGATTGCGGAAGGTGATCAAGTTGCTATTGGTGGCAATGACCGTTATGTGTCTGTTTGTCGTCAGCACTATAAAGAAGCGCTTGGTAAGTAACTTAAGGCTTCTTAGAACTCATGGACAGGTGGTGTTACACAAGCCGCTTAATTGAGCTGAGTGGTTGGTTCGTCATCAATACGCATGCATGTTACACACCACCAATCCATGAATTCATTAATGTGTCTGAATGTAGGTAGTGAGTATTTTGCAATGCAGGCATTATTAGATATAGCCAAGCAGCATGCGTTAGCTATATCTAATGATGACTAAGCTTGATACCGCTGATACAAACAAAAAAGCGAAGCACTAGGCTTCGCTTTTTTGTTTGTATTCGACTAATTCGGATTGCGCTAGGCAGTCAGAGATTAACGAGCACGGAAGACGATGCGACCTTTAGATAGATCGTATGGAGTCATCTCTACAGTTACTTTGTCACCAGTAAGAATACGGATGTAGTTCTTACGCATTTTACCAGAGATGTGAGCAGTAACTACGTGGCCGTTTTCTAGCTCAACACGGAACATTGTGTTTGGTAGAGTATCAAGGACAGTGCCTTGCATCTCAATTACGTCTTCTTTAGCCATTTAATCCTCTTTTAAAAATGGACAATTTTTACCGGGGGAATAATGCCGATAAAAATGAATTAAGTAAAGTTGGGGCGTATTCTACCCTCGCCAACGCTGATTTACTAGCCTTTGATGACGTTGAAAGCGGACTTTATAGTTCATAGCAGGGCATTCATCGATTTGATAGCCTAAATAGAGCCACTGTTTACCTTGTTGCTGGCAATATTCCAATTGGAATAAGACACCTAACGTTCCTAATGAAAGCTCATAATCTGGGTCGTAAAACGTATAAAAAGCACTGGCACTATTCGACAATATATCGGTAACTGCGATACCAATAAGCTTGCCTTGGTCATAGATGTGTAGGTATTGCGTATTTAACCACGCGCAGTTAGAAAACGTCGCAAACTCATCTTTTTTCGGTGGATACATCGATCCATTTTGGTGGCGTGCTTCGATATAACGGGCGTAGAGTTCAAACCAATCTTCATCCATATCGGTTTTAAGTTGCCATTCAAACATTTTAGCTTTGTTGTAGATGCGTTTCTGGCTTTTGGATTGCTTAAAGTCAGGGACGGAAACACGTAGCGCTTGGCAAGACTGACAAAGATCACAATGTGGCTTGTATATGGTGTCGCCGCTGCGTCTGAACCCATTTGCAAGCAGCACTTCATAGCTCGATCCACAATGCATCCCAGGGTCGAGCGCAACGGCGACTCTTTCCTGTCTGTCGGTCAAGTAACTGCATGGATGGCAATCTGTTAGACCAATACGAATTTGCTGAAGATCAGAACTCATTGCGCTCCTCTGTTGATTGAGTTAGCCATTGTTTGTTAAAGCAGTTAGCGTGTAATGGCTGATTCTTAAAGGATAGCAGCCTTTGTATAAAGTCATCGCGTTCCAGCTCTTTCGCTCCTAAAGAGGCTAGGTGAGGATTCATTACTTGGCAATCAATGAGTTGCCCACCATGCTGTTGAAAATGTTCGCAAAAATACCATAACGCAATTTTAGATGCGTTGGTTTCAAGGCTAAACATCGACTCACCACAAAATAGTTGGCCGATAGAAATGCCATACAATCCACCAATTAAGGTCTTATCTCGCCAAACTTCTACAGAATGGCAGTGGCCTTGCTGAGCTAAAGTCTTGTACGAATGACGCATATCTTCGTTCAGCCAAGTTTCATCTGCTGTCCGTGTAGACGCGCAATAGTCAATCACAGCTTCAGTTGCTTGATTAATGCTGACTTGATATTGATGCTTTCTTTGAAACTTCTTGAGACTTTTTGACGGATTAAATGTCTTAGGAGTAAAGGTTGCTCTTGGTGACGGACTCCACCACAAAATCGGTTCACCTGGACCATACCAAGGGAAAATACCGTTTTGGTAAGCAAACAGCAGGCGCTCAGGACATAAATCACCACCCATGGCCAATAAACCATTTGGGTCGACGAGGGCGTTGAATGGTGAAGGAAACCAAATTTCGTCTGGGTCAAGTTCAGTGAGATACAATGCCATGAAAGAGTAGGAGAGCAGAAATGAAGAAATTGTTGTGGATCATATTGGTTTTTCCGCTTATTGCCAATGCGGCATACCAAAGAAATACTGCAAGACCGGTTAATGAAGTGGTATTTGGGCAAGTTGATACCGTCCGTTACATTACGCAGCAAGATATCGTGAAATCGCAAGGTTCTGGTTGGGAAACCTTACTAGGTGCAGTAGTCGGTGGAGTGATAGGCAATCAGTTTGGCGGAGGTACGGGTAAAGAAGTAGCGACGGCTGTGGGCGCAGTTGCTGGGGCGGGAGTGGCAAGAAATCATGCCAATCAAGAGTATCGTGTTGAATATAGGTTGGTTGAGATTCTGATTAAAACCGACAAAGGTAATCTGATTGATGTCATCCAAGATGTCGATACGAACATGCTGTTTGAGAAAGGTGATAAGGTTCGTATTCTCTATTTTGATGATGGAGTGCGAGTTGATAAAGAGTATTAATGTCGGTTGAGCATAAGGCTGAGCTGACCACATAATTATTCAGTTTTTATCGTGCTTTTGCTCTGGTTTTAACGAAGCTTTTTAGATAGGCTGCAAGTACGAAGAATTTTCATCATCTCGTTTAGGAAGGCGAGGTGAGCAAGGATTAACGATTTTAATGGAAAGCCTTACGTTACAACCTATCAATAAAGTCAATGGTGAGGTCAACTTACCGGGTTCAAAAAGTGTTTCAAACCGAGCACTACTACTTGCAGCTCTAGCAAGTGGCAAAACGCGTTTAACTAACCTGCTAGACAGCGATGACATCCGTCATATGTTAAACGCGCTTACTAAACTTGGTGTTAACTATTCCCTATCTGAAGATAAAACTGTCTGCGAAGTTGAAGGCTTAGGTAAGCCTTTTGATGCACCTGAAGCACTAGAACTGTTTTTAGGTAATGCTGGTACCGCAATGCGCCCGCTTGCCGCTGCATTGTGTCTTGGTAAAGGCGAATATGTACTGACTGGTGAACCACGTATGAAAGAGCGACCAATTGGTCACTTAGTGGATGCGCTTCGTCAGGCGGGTGCTGAGGTCGAGTACTTAGAAAATGACAACTACCCACCTTTAAAGATTTACGGAACAGGCCTAAAAGGTGGCGCAGTAGAGATTGATGGTTCGATTTCTAGTCAATTCTTAACCGCGTTTTTGATGTCGGCTCCACTGGCTCAAGATGATGTGACAATTAAGATTGTCGGTGACTTAGTTTCGAAGCCATACATTGATATCACACTGCATATCATGGCTCAGTTTGGCGTAGAAGTAGAAAACAACGACTACCAAGAATTTGTTATTCGCAAAGGCCAGTCGTATGTCGCTCCAGGGGATTTCCTAGTTGAGGGTGACGCATCATCAGCTTCATACTTCTTGGCGGCTGCAGCAATCAAAGGCGGCGAGATCAAGGTAACGGGCATTGGTAAAAACAGTATCCAAGGTGACATTCAATTTGCTGATGCACTAGAAAAAATGGGCGCAGAAATTGAGTGGGGTGAAGACTACGTTATTTCGCGTGTCGGAGAGCTGAAAGCTGTCGATCTTGATTTCAACCACATCCCAGACGCTGCAATGACGATTGCAACCACGGCACTTTTTGCTGAAGGTACAACGGCAATTCGTAACGTTTATAACTGGCGTGTAAAAGAGACAGATCGCTTAGCCGCAATGGCAACAGAGCTACGCAAAGTGGGTGCAGAAGTGGAGGAAGGTGAAGACTACATTGTGGTTACACCGCCAGCTAAACTTACCCATGCTGCGATCGACACGTACGATGATCACCGTATGGCAATGTGTTTCTCTTTGGTTGCACTGAGTGATACACCGGTGACGATCAATGATCCGAAATGTACGTCGAAGACCTTCCCAGATTACTTTGATAAGTTAGAAGGTTTAAGCTCTTAACAGGTTCGGACTGTTTAAGTAGTTGAAAATAAAAAAGGGTTGGCACATTGTGCCAACCCTTCTTCGTTTATCGCGATTAAGTATTTAGCGTAAATTCTTTCGACAAGTGATGGGCTAAATACTTAAACATGTTAAACACTGCTGTCGTTTTTGGCGTTGGCAGGCCGTTATCATCTAAAAAGTAGTTTCCTTTGAATACTAATACCCCATCTTTTTCCTCGACGCTGTCTGCACGCATACCCTCAAGGTAGTCTTCGTGATCTTGGATGACATGGTTAGCTATCATTAGCAATTCTGTTTGTGAAATGGCTTTTTTATCGCTCATGGGAAATACCTTTATTGTCTTGCTTCTATTATAAGAAGTGATGGCAAAATTGTAGGGAAATCAATAAAAAATTCAAATGCGGTAGATCAAGCCTAGGGAGACTGCGAAACAACGAATCGAAAAATTGTTTTGTGACTGGTGGCAAAAAAAGTCGTTTCCAGTTGGCATCCATAATCTTTTGACGTTTAGTATGTGACGCTTTCCCGACCTCTCGATTATGCTCAATTGAGCCATTGGTGTTTTCAGGCGATAACTATTCGCAGACATCGTTGATTTGTCGAGCAGTCACGATAGAAATTTAAAAAAGATATTGATCTTCTTGTAATCTCGCTCAATAGTAAAAAAAGAAGCAAAGTATTAAGTATGTTGTGCGATAATTCGCACTCGATAAAGGACACTTGAGTCAATTATGGGTAAGTCATTGGTTATTGTGGAGTCGCCGGCCAAAGCGAAGACCATCAATAAGTATTTAGGTAAGGACTTCATTGTTAAGTCCAGTGTGGGTCACGTTCGTGATCTACCGACTGCTGGCCAAAGTACTGGTCAGAAGGCAGCTGCGGTTTCGACCAAGGGCTTGAGCGCTGAAGAAAAAGCACGAATCAAAAAAGAAAAAGATCGTAAGTCGCTAATCAAGAAAATGGGTATTGACCCTTACCATGGTTGGGAAGCGAACTATCAAGTATTGCCGGGTAAAGAGAAAGTTGTCGCAGAACTGCAAAAACTTGCTAAAGACGCAGACAGCGTTTACCTAGCAACCGATTTGGATCGCGAGGGAGAGGCTATCGCTTGGCACCTTCGTGAGATCATCGGTGGCGATGAAGAGCGATACAAACGCGTTGTATTCAACGAAATTACAAAAAATGCTATTCAACAAGCGTTCGAGAAACCGGGCGAGTTAAGCATGCCGGGTGTGAATGCCCAGCAAGCGCGTCGTTTCATGGACCGTGTTGTTGGCTTTATGGTTTCACCTCTTCTATGGAAGAAGGTGGCTCGAGGCCTTTCTGCGGGTCGTGTACAGTCAGTAGCGGTGAAGCTATTGGTTGAGCGTGAACGTGAAATTAAAGCGTTTATTCCAGAAGAGTTCTGGGATATTCACGCGGACACTAAAACGCAAGATAAAACAGATTTCCGCCTGCAAGTTGCACAAAAAGAAGGCGTCGCGTTTAAACCAGTCAATGAAGCTGAGACAAAATCGGCAATGGCTGTACTTGAAAACGCACGTTACGAAGTGTGTAAGCGAGAAGACCGTCCAACGTCGAGCAAACCTTCTGCTCCGTTTATTACGTCTACGCTTCAACAAGCGGCAAGCACTCGTTTAGGCTACGGCGTTAAGAAAACAATGATGCTAGCGCAGCGCTTGTATGAAGCTGGTTACATCACTTATATGCGTACCGATTCAACGAACTTGAGTTCTGAAGCGGTAGAGACGGTTCGTGGCTTTATCGGCGAACAGTATGGTGACGCCTACCTTCCAGCTAAGCCAACAGTATATGGCAGCAAAGAAGGCGCTCAAGAAGCGCACGAAGCGATTCGTCCTTCAGATGTGGTAGTGAAAGCGGATGACCTAAAAGGTATGGAAGCGGACGCCCACAAATTGTACTCATTGATTTGGAATCAATTCGTCGCGTGTCAGATGACGCCAGCGAAATATGACTCAACGACAGTAAGCGTGAAAGCGGCTGAGTACACTCTGAAAGCGAAAGGTCGTATCCTTAAGTTTGACGGTTGGACTCGTGTTCAGCGCCCTCTAGGTAAGAACGAAGATCAGATTCTTCCTGCGGTTCAGGTGGGTGATACTATCGAGCTTATCAAGCTTGACCCTAAACAACACTTCACTAAGCCACCGGCACGTTTTACTGAAGCAGCATTGGTTAAAGAACTTGAAAAACGTGGTATCGGCCGCCCATCGACATATGCTTCAATCATTTCAACGATTCAAGATCGTGGTTATGTGAAAGTTGAGCAGCGTCGTTTCTATGCAGAGAAAATGGGTGAAATCGTAACAGACCGTCTTGATGGTAGTTTCGATGAACTGATGAACTATGAGTTCACGTCTCGTATGGAAGAAAAGCTTGACCAAATCGCAGAAGGTGAAGCGAATTGGAAGAATGTACTTGATGATTTCTTTAACGACTTCACAGGTGACTTAGCCAAAGCTGAGCTTGATGAAGGCGAAGGCGGTATGAAACCGAATCATATCGTTTACACCGATATCGAGTGTCCAACTTGTTCACGTCCAATGGGTATTCGTACTGCTTCTACTGGTGTGTTCTTAGGTTGTTCTGGTTATGCACTTCCACCAAAAGAGCGTTGTAAGACAACGATCAACCTTGGTGACGAAGACGGCATTATCAACGTTCTTGAAGAAGATGTTGAAACAGCAGCACTACGAGCGAAGAAGCGTTGTCCTATCTGTGAAACAGCGATGGACGCGTACCTAATCGACGAAAAACGTAAGATGCATGTTTGTGGTAATAACCCGAACTGTGACGGTTACGTTGTTGAACATGGTGAATTCAAGGTTAAAGGCTACGATGGCCCAGTTGTCGAGTGTGACAAGTGTGGCAGCGATATGGAGCTTAAGAACGGCCGCTTCGGTAAATATATGGATTGTACGAGCCAAGAATGTAAGAACACTCGTAAGATCCTTAAAAATGGCGAAGTAGCGCCACCGAAAGAAGATCCTGTGCACTTACCTGAGCTACCATGTGAAAACTCAGACGCTTATTTTGTTCTTCGTGATGGTGCGTCAGGTTTATTCTTAGCCGCAAGTACGTTCCCTAAATCACGCGAAACACGAGCGCCGTTAGTGGAAGAGCTAGTTCGATTTAAAGATCGTATCTCACCTAAGTTCCATTACTTAGCGGAAGCGCCAGAAAAGGATCCTGATGGACTTCCAATGGTCGTGCGCTTTAGTCGTAAGTCGAAAGAGAACTACGTTCGCTCTGAAGTAGATGGAAAACCATCTGGTTACACAGCACTGTATGTTGATGGCAAATGGGAAATTACGGATAAACGTAAAAAACCAGCGAAAGCGAAAAAATAGCCATCTATCCTAGAAATGAAAAGCAGCCAATCGGCTGCTTTTTTATGCACCGAATGATCATCCGTTTTCATACAAATGAGATCTACTCTCAGTTATCGCACTTTCGCTTGGGTTTAGTATAAAGATAATTAATATCAGTTTTGACAATATAATTGTCAGACTCTATTGATCTAGGTGAACTACGGAAGGGCGCCATGACACAGAGACTGAAGCTGTTGATGTTAATTGCAATCAGCAGTGTTACATTTGTTTTTGCTGCATACACTGTTTCTAAGCATGTGATTGATGAAGTTGTCGCAGACTTATTATGGAAATACGCGCAAGTTTCTGCTCGTTATGATGCGGAAACCCTTCTAACGCCCATTATTAAAGAAGTCGAACTGGTTAAGCAGCTCTCCACGCATCCTAATATTACCTCCTGGGGATTTCATAGCGATGATGATGTTTATCGTTCTGTGGCGGAGGATACGCTAGAGCACTATCGGTGGCAGTTTAAATCCAAAAACTTCTTTATCGCTCTTGATCAAAATCTCGCTTACCACTTCAATGACGTGCAAAGCATCCGCAGAGACACTTTTTTTCGCCATTACTTAGACCCAATATCTATCTATGACAAATGGTATTTTGAGCAGAAAGATAGCCAAACCAACCTCTCCGTTAATATCGCCCGAGATGCCCACTTGAGCTTAACCCGAGTTTGGATAAACCAAAGTGTGATGAAAGATGGTCAGTTTTTAGGGATTGTTGGGACAGGCATTGAAGTATCGCTACTATTTCGACAGCTGACTAATCATCACTCTGATGCTCTCAGGACTATTTTTGTTGATGCTAGTCGCCGTATTCAACTCTCTTTTGACGGTGGTGAGGTAGCTTACCCACTTCGTGATTCTAGCAACCTCAAGCCGCGCTTAAATGAAATCTTCAGCGATGAACTAGATTATCAAGCCATAGAAGCGCTGATGAAAAGGCAAAAGATGGGCGAAGAAGCGGAAGTTCTTATGGTTCAGCAAGGGGTAGGACGAGCAGTTGTTGCCATTCAATACATAGAGGAGCTTGGTTGGTATGAGCTAACGTTTGTTAGTATTGATGAAATGATTCCTAACTGGGTGTCAAATTACCTCTACTTTCCTCTCGCAGTCATAACGGCGTTATTTTCGTTGCTCACATACGTCTATCTAGTGAAGTACTGGATTGTGCCTATGGAGTACCGTGAGCAGCGTTTGGCTTTTCTTGCTAGAGCACAATCGCCCCCTCAAGATCTCAGCTTGAATCCTTTCGACGAATATCTCGACAAACTTGAAGAAGAGCTAAATCACAATCGTAATGGCGTTGATAGTATGGTTGCGTCACGAACAGAAGCATTGGACAAGTTGACCGTATTTGATGTGGTGACTCAACTTCACAATAAACGCGGCCTTGAACGAGAGCTTAAACTAGAGTTATCTCGTGCCAGCCGCGAGCAGTATCAGTTTGGACTGATTTGGATTGATGCCGGTATTGGTGACACAATAAAAAACGCAAAACAACCCGAACAGTATAACTCGGCACTCAAATTGGTTGCAGAAGGTTTACATCAAGCTATACGAGAATACGATGTTGCCTCGCGCTGGGCCGATGGTGAGTTTTTGTTACTGGTGCGAAGTGGTAAGCGCGAAACCTTACAGCATGTGGCTCAAAGGATTAAAACATTTATTGATGAGCAATTGGATTCGTCTAATGCTGATGAATCTCAAATTTCGATAGATTTAGCAATCGGAGGGACACTGATAAACCCTGATATGTCATTGCAACAAGCATTGGCGTTAGCAGACAGCTCTTTGTATATCGCCAAGTCACATTATGAAAATGCGATTTATATTCACTCACTGACAATAGAAAAGAAATCCGCGTAGTTTTCCTCATTATTTATAAGAATTAATGATGCTTCATTGCGAGCAAAGTCACGTTAATGTAGGGGAGATGTTAAGGCTTTGTTTCTTTGTGCGAGGATAGTGTGAGCTGTCTCAGGACGATAAAAAGTAATAAGTGTGAGCTTCTGAGTACAGCATATTTTAAATTGTAATCTTCCTGAAATACGATAAGTTATAATAAACCTTTTGCACAAGAGAGATGAGAAGGCTTATCTCATTCTCTTAGTTTGTGATGTAGCTAAAGCTGCGTATTACGCCTGCAAGGAGCGGCGTTAATATTAGGAATTTTGACGGATCCCCCTAACTCTGGTCCGTCACATACAATAAATAATAAAATGGAGAGAAATACATGGCTGGTGTTTTGGGAATGATCCTTGCTGGTGGAGAAGGTTCACGCCTACGTCCACTAACGGAATCTCGCAGTAAACCCTCGGTACCTTTTGGCGGTAGCTACCGTCTGATCGATTTTGCATTGAACAACTTCGTAAACGCAGATTTGATGCGAATTTACGTACTCACTCAGTTCAAATCGCAATCACTATTCCATCACCTTAAGAAAGGATGGAACATCAACGGCATTACAGACCGTTTCATTGACCCAATCCCTGCTCAAATGCGCACTGGTAAACGTTGGTACGAAGGTACAGCGGATGCCATCTACCAAAACCTGCGTTTTATGGAACTCTCTGAACCTGATCAGGTTTGTATTTTCGGCTCTGACCATATCTATAAAATGGATATCAAACAGATGCTGGATTTCCACAAAGAGAAAGAGGCATCGCTAACCGTTTCAGCATTGCGTATGCCACTCTCTGAAGCGTCTCAATTTGGTGTTATCGAGGTTGACGAACAAGGTCGAATGGTTGGTTTTGAAGAAAAACCTGCAAATCCTAAATCTATCCCTGGTGACCCAGAACATGCACTTGTTTCTATGGGTAACTACGTTTTTGAAGCACAGAACCTTTTTGCCGAACTGATTGAAGATGCAGATAATCCAGAGTCTTCTCACGACTTTGGTAAGGACATTATCCCTAAAATGTTCCCACGCGGTGACGTGTTTGTTTATGACTTCAGTACTAACCGCATTACTGGCGAAAAAGAAGAAGTGTACTGGCGTGATGTAGGTACGATTGACGCATACTGGCAAGCACATATGGATTTACTTGAGAAAGATGCGCCATTCTCACTCTACAACCGTAAATGGCCTTTACACACTTTCTACCCACCATTGCCACCAGCAACATTTACTGATTCCGACAATGGCCGAGTGCAGATTATCGATAGTTTAGTTTGTAATGGTAGCTATGTACGTGGCTCGCGTATTGAAAAATCAGTACTAGGTTTCCGCAGTAATATCGCATCAGCGTGTGATATCAGCGAAAGTATCCTTCTTGGTGACGTTAAAGTCGGAGAGGGCTGTGTGCTGCGTCGTGTTATCGTTGATAAGAATGCGGATATTGCACCAGGTACACAGATTGGTGTGAATTTAGCGGAAGACAAAAAACACTACCATGTTTCTGACGATGGTATCGTAGTAATCCCTAAAGGAGCTCGAATTGGCTACTAAGAATTTATCCATTCTCTTTGTAGCATCGGAAGTTGAAGGCTTAATCAAAAGTGGTGGCTTGGCTGATGTTGCCAAGGCACTGCCTGAAGCTCTTCATACTCTTCAGCAAGATGTTCGTATTACATTACCTGCGTATCAGAAAATCGCGGGCTTAGATCAAGCGACAACTCTTCTTGAAACCAAGCTCGAACATTGGCCTCATACCGAGTATGCGGTTAAGCAACTTGAAATTGCAGGTGTTCAGGTTTACGCGATCGATTGTGCTAAATATTACGATCGACCAGAAATGTACGCTGAAAACAACCAAGCTTACGCTGATAACGGCGAACGCTTTGCTTTTTTCAGTGCCGCTTGTCTCGACATGTTGCCTAAGCTTGGGTTTAAGCCTGATATCGTTCATGCCAATGACTGGCACACTGGCTTTGTACCGTATTTGCTCAAACACCGTTATGGCACCGATGAGTTCTTTAATGCTACGAAGAGCATTATCTCTATCCATAATGCGGTATTTAAAGGCGTATTTAGCTACGATGAGTTGCAGGTGCTTCCTGAAATGCATACCCGCTACGCCCCTGATGCTGCGGTCAGTGATACCCATGTCTCCATGTTGCGTGCAGGTGTGCTCAATGCAGATAAGATCAATGCGGTGAGTCCAACTTATGCGCAAGAGCTAAAAACAGAACTCGGTAGCCATGGTATGGCCGCAGAGTTCCAACGTCGCTCAGCAGACTTGGTCGGTATTTTAAATGGGTGTGATTACTCGTCCTGGAATCCACAAACGGATTCGTTCTTACCAGTCAATTACAAAGCAAATCGTCAAAGCATGGTTCGCGGTAAGAAGGCATGTAAGAAAGAGCTACAGCAGCGAGTTGGCTTAGGTAATGAGGATGTTGCGGTCTATGGCATGGTATGTCGTTTGACCAACCAAAAAGGTATCCACTACTTATTGCCGATTCTTTCTGATTTCCTTAAACACGATGTTCAGGTCGTTATTGTTGGTACGGGCGATCCAGTTCTAGCTTCACAACTAAAAGAAATTGAAGCAAAACATAGTGATAAGTTCGCGTTTGTTGAAGCGTACAGCAATGAGTTAGCTCACCTTGTAGAAGCAGGTTCTGATTTCTTCATTATGCCATCAGAATTTGAACCGTGTGGTCTAAATCAGATCTACAGCATGGCCTATGGTTCGTTGCCTATTGTCCGTGCTGTCGGTGGTTTACGTGACAGCGTCAATGACTACGATGTAGATCCTGACAATGCGACAGGTTTTGTTTTTGATGCACCAGAGCCTCATGCGTTACTGAACGTTTTACAGCGTTCACTGCTTCTATATGCACAGCAACCTAACGAAGTAAAACGCGTACAGCTTTATGCAATGGGGCAGAACTTCTGTTGGAATAAAGCAGCGGATGAATATCTAGAGCTTTATCACTCAGCACTCAACACGTAAATATATCAAAGGCGCTTAACAGCGCCTTTTTTGTGCGGAGTTACAGTTTTTTGCATAATGCTAAATAAGAAATGACACCTTCAGACTTCAATCCTTCTATGATTATGATACTCTCCTAACCAATTCGATTCTCAGAGAATTATCCATTTAATATGAGTGAGTCTTTACTGTTCCATAAAACCTTTGCGCACCCTACCAGTGATGAGTGGGTGGTGTTTGTGCATGGTGCCGGGGGCAGTTCTTCTATCTGGTTTAAACAGATTAAAGCCTACAAACAGCACTTTAATCTGTTGTTAATCGATCTCCGAGGTCATGGAAAGTCGAACCAGTTACTCAAAGAGATAATGGCGAATCGTTATACGTTCAAAGCAGTGACTGTTGATATTCTCAAAGTGCTGGATCATCTAAAAATCCGGTCAGCGCATTTTGTCGGTATGTCACTCGGTACGATTATTGTTCGTAATATTGCAGAGCTTTCAGCTGATCGCGTTAAGTCTATGGTGTTGGGTGGCGCTGTAACACGTTTAAACACGCGCTCTCAAGTGTTGGTGAGACTGGGCAACCTTTGTAAGCATATCGTCCCTTACATGTGGTTATACAGCCTATTTGCCTACATCGTGATGCCGCAACGTGCTCAAAAAGAATCCCGCCACTTATTCATTCGCGAAGCAAAGAAGCTGTGTCAGAAAGAATTCAAACGTTGGTTCATTTTGACAGCGGAAGTAAACCCGCTAATGCGCTACTTCAAAGATAGAGAATTGCCAATTCCGACACTCTATCTAATGGGGGATAGAGACTACATGTTTATCCAGCCTGTGAAGGAAATGGTCGCGGCGCATAGTGACAGCCAGCTACTTGAGATAGAAAACTGTGGTCATGTGTGCAACGTGGAGCGCCCAGAAGAGTTCAACCAACACTCTATTGCGTTTATAAAAGAGCAAATTGAAACAAGATAGCGAACGGCTTAAGGGGCGCTGTTCCCACATTGCCAACATGCGCCAAATTGCCCTTCATTCTGCTCACCACACTCTATACATTCCCAACCCTGACCTTCCTGAGTCGTTTGGTACTCTTGGATAAGTTGTGAGGCCTTTAAGTGGTCTTTATCGTTAAGTAGCCAGATGTATGGCTCACTATTTTCTCCAAATGGGACTTCCCCTTGAAGTCCAAAAATTCCTTCTCCTCGAACTTCACACTGCACTTGTTCCGTTTTTAGAAGCTCACAAACAATATGAGCTTCGGTTGGTGTGGCTGCTGAAAATATTTTCATTAAACACTTCCGTTTGATGCTGATGGCTCAGTTCTAAATTTTGCCATTACCCATTTCGCGATAACAGGGAACAGTCCAAGTAGGGCAAATGAGGCTAAAACAGTAGGGGAAACTATCCCTGATAGACTGTCGATCTGAGCAAGCTGAGTACCTGCATTAATGTAAACCGCAGTGCCTGGCAACATACCAAGTTGACTCACAAGGTAGTATCTAGCGGTTGAAATTGGGGTAAGTCCCATTAACAAGTTGATTAAGAAAAATGGGAACACTGGGATTAGGCGTAGTGAAAACAGGTAGAAAGCGCCATCCTTTTCAACACCTTTATTGATAGCAGATAACTTCTCTCCAAACTTACCTTGTACCCAATCACGTAGTAAAAATCGACTGCTTAAAAAGGCTAACGTAGCACCAATTGCACTGGCAAATGAAACGATAAGTAACCCGGTTGAAAAACCGAAAAGAGCTCCACCTAATAAAGTGACAACAGCGGCACCGGGTATAGAGAATGCAGTGATTGCCACATAGGCTAAGAAATAGGTAAGTGCTGCGACAATAAAGTTGTTTCTGATGTACTGTGCAAGTTCTGCTTGTTGTGCTTTAGCATTTTCTAACGTTAGGTACTGGCCAAAGTTCATTCCAAGGAAAACAATAAGTAAAACAAAGATAATGCCTAGTATGATTTTTTTATTCATGAGCTGCTCCATCAAGAATCATGGCCGATTAAACAAAGTGTTAATAGACTAGACAGGGAAAGCAAGCAGTAAATTTCAATAAAGACAAAAAAGTCAGCACAATGGCTGACTTTTTAAAATAGGAAATGAAATTGCGTTAGCGACTTAATTGGCTTAAGAGCTCTTCGCGACGGCTATGAGGAATTACAGACCAATGAGTACCATTGATTGCGCCTTCCAATGCCCAGAGCAACTCGACATTGACGTCTGAAGAGTGTGAAGATTGAATCGCTTTGAAGGCGTCCACTGCTCCAGTTGCTTCTAGGTTCTCAACGCTATCAATCCCTGCTTTCTTGAGCATTCGTTCAGTTGCGAGTCTCAAATTAGGCAGATCTTTTAGGCGGTTTGGTTTAGCTTTCGCTTGTTTTTTCTTTTCACTGTTTGCTGCCGAAAGTGCAGCCTGGGCAATCTCAAGAGTCTTTGAAGTATCGTCGAAGCAATCATCGCCTAAAGCGAAGTATTTTGTGACGACGGGAAAGCCACGTTTTTTATAAACGTAAGGTTCTAAACTGAGAGATTTAAATTGCGTTGCAAGTGCATCGTCTGCCCGAACGTGCAACTTATCATTGACGACTAATGCAAACATAGTGTCGTCGGCAAAAATACCGAAGCCACCAAACATTGAGCGAGACTTTATTAAGCCTAGGGGCTCAAACAGTCGCATTGAGTCTTTTAGTATTGGTTTATCCATGCTGTGTATTCTCGGTGTATATGTATACGCCACCAATTCAGGTCCGAGAGAGTAGCAAAATTATGCAGGCTTTTTGTCAATCAGGTGTCATACGAGTACAAGAATACTCAATATAACGTGTGCATATTTACCATCGGCAACCCCGCTACCAGACAAATCAATTGTTTAAGGCCGGAGGCTTTGCGTCCCATTCTTTCGAAATGGTTTGCCCTGTTCGTGGCATAATCGAACAATAATAAGGATAAATGGATTTTGGGCAGAACATCACGCCTGAATAGGATAAGTGTGATCTTGGTTCAATAAATAGAGCCTAACTTATACACTTAGCCAATAAGATTTGTTGGCTAAGTGTATGTCAAATAAGTTATTTCTTAATGTTTTGTACGGTATTTCTTTCAACGATTTCAGGGTGCATTTCAAAGATACGCTTTTCATGCTCTTTGTCTTTAATGCGCTCTAGTAGAATTTCGAAAGCGTTTTTACCTACACGACGTTTTGGTTGGTGAACTGTCGTCAGCGGTGGTGAGAAGTACTCTGCCAGTTCGATGTTGTCGTAGCCAATTACAGACATATCTTCTGGAATGCGAATACCTTTCTGCTGCAAGCGGCTCATT
This sequence comes from Vibrio sp. TBV020, assembly GCF_046056895.1. Classification (NCBI taxonomy): domain Bacteria; kingdom Pseudomonadati; phylum Pseudomonadota; class Gammaproteobacteria; order Vibrionales; family Vibrionaceae; genus Vibrio; species Vibrio sp. TBV020. The sequence continues at coordinate 1,226,885 of NZ_JBEEAQ010000003.1, forward strand.
AAGCCAAGGGCCATCGTGTCGTTGAAGCAGAAAATTGCAGTTGGCTTTTTGTCCATAGCAACGATTTGATCTGCTGCAAGTACAGCGGTATCACACTCGAAGTTACCTTCTAGAATCCAATCTTCGTTAACTGGTAGGTTCGCTTCATTCATCGCACGCTTGAAGCCACGAATACGTTCCTGACATGCAGCTTTTTCAAAGTGACCACTTAGGCAGGCGACGTCTGTATGACCGCGTTCGATCAAGTATTTCGTCGCTAAGTAGCCGCCTTCTTCTGAGTTATCGATGATCTTGTCTGCTTGTGAGCTCTCTGGGCCCCAGTCCATAACTACTTTAGGGATGTCTTTGTGACGGTCGAGCATCTCACTTAACTCTTCTGTTAAGTCAGAACACATAACAAGAATGCCATCAACGCGCTTTTCAGCCAGCATGCGAATGTAGTCGCGCTGCTTCTCATAGATACCACCCGTGTTACACAAGATCAGCGTATAGCCTTGGCGGTAACAGTAGCTCTCTACACCATCTATGACTTCAGAGAAGAAAAGGTTCGTTGACTGAGTCACTAGCATACCAATCGTACGTGTCGTATTGCACTTCAGGCTACGTGCAACGGCACTAGGTGCGTAGTTCAGTTCAGTCACTGCTTCCATTACTTTTTCTTGCGTAGCTTCAGCAACAAAGCGAGTTTTATTAATTACATGTGACACAGTTGTCGTCGATACACCAGCAAGGCGAGCAACGTCTTTTATAGTGGCCATAAGGTTCTGTCCTGTCGATGACTGCCTTGAGTTAATATTCAGTTTAGAATATTTAGGCAGAAAGTATCAGAAACACAAAAACCGCTCTATTTAGCGGTTTGTATTTGATTCGTTTGTTTTTATCGTTTGCGGTCACAATATTAGACCGCAAAACACTTAAGAGCAAACAAAAAACGCTAGTGCAACCTGCGAGAGGTCACAATGTTTGTCTTTATTCGCCTAGCAGATAGCGGCAATCCAACTCTAAGAAAGCGACTGTCAATGTGCTAATAGCTGAGTAGAAACCAAACTCATCGAATTTCTGGCACTTGTTTGAGAACTGTGGCACCCAGCTCAACAGATGCTGCTGAATAAATGCTTCTTGAGCCTTGAATGCCTCTTCTAGTTGGCTTTCATCTTCCGATTTATTTGAACCCACGATTAAGTTACCCAAGAAATCGAGTTCAATTGCAATGTGATCGGCTGGTTCGTTGAGTTTTTTGTCTACCTCGACGCCATGCTCGGCCATTAATGCTTCCATCTCTTTGGCTGGAGTGTCATTCAGTAGACCCGATTTACCAATGTACATAGACGCGTATGGAAGTGCTGAGTCCTTATCGGATTTTAAGAAAAGGTCACAAAAGTCTGCAGCTAGCTCTAATTGAGCATCTTCACGATCCATTAGTCGGTTCAGCGCATCCGTAATACGGGTGATAGCAGGCTTTAGTTGTTCGTTCTCACCCAATCCAGTTAAGAAAGTACGAATCTCTGGTGATTGGTATTGTGCGATATTTTCTTCAGTTAGCTCAGTTGCGAAAAGGCTAGATAGCCACCAATAGATTTCTGCACGTTGTTCGTTAAATGTTTTGATTTCTTTCATTAGGTATTACTCCCCAAATAATTACCGATATTGTAACGAATAAAAATGAATAGCGGTAACGGCTTGTATGACAAGATAAATAGGAATGTTGGAAGATATTAATGCCTAGAAAAGTTTTGTCTTGAATCAATAAAAAATCATCTTTCTAGTTTTTAAAGTGATAAATACTAGAAATGTTACTATTTATGAATAGAATAATAGAAAGAGCAAATCCCAATGTAAATTAAGTGGTGTAGATGAGTTATCACGTACTAGTTGTAGAAGATGACGCAGTTACTCGCAGCAAGCTAGTTGGTTACTTTCAGAATGAAGGGTACGACGTAAGCGAAGCTGAAAGCGGCGAGCAAATGCGTGACATGCTACAAAGTAATGCGATTGATTTGGTGATGTTGGACATTAACCTGCCTGGTGAAGATGGTTTAATGCTAACTCGCGAACTTCGCAGTCAGTCAGACATTGGAATTATCCTGGTAACAGGACGCACGGATAGCATTGATAAAATTGTTGGCCTAGAAATGGGTGCAGACGATTATGTCACGAAACCTTTTGAACTGCGCGAGCTATTAGTTCGAGTAAAAAACTTGCTTTGGCGAATTTCAGCAGCACGTAATGTGTCTGGAAATACAGAGAGCGACAAATCAAACGAGAACATGGTTCGCTTCGGTGACTGGACGTTTGATGTTCAACGTCGAGCGTTAAGCCGCAACGGTGAACCAGTTAAGTTAACGAAAGCTGAATATGAGCTTCTGGTGGCGCTTTCTTCGTACCCGAACCAAGTGTTAAGCCGCGAACGTATTTTAAACATGATTAGCCACCGTGTAGATGCGCCTAACGATCGAACTATCGATGTATTGATTCGTCGTATGCGTGCAAAGATGGAGTTCGATCCGAAGAATCCGCAAATCTTTGTTACCGTGCATGGTGAAGGTTACATGTTCGCAGGGGATTAATGCATCTTCCTGCACAAAGAATAAAAAAATACCGAGGTTTTCCTCGGTATTTTTTTATCTATTAGATTTTACTTTCTGCTGACTCTAGGCTTTTCTCTTCATAATCTGACGCCCAGTCGCGTAATGATTGCCATATACGCCCCAACGTTTCATGCCAGTAGCGTTCTGTTTGTTCTAAGTACTTTCCTTTAGGTGTGTACTTTTCCCATGCTTGGGTAATATTGTCGTGTGCAAGATAATTGGTTGGCGCGGGGTAAGGCTCCATTCCTGCAGAGTGAAACTCGTTCAATGCACGCTTCATATGGCTTGCAGACGTGACAACCACAAGCTTTTTAGTGGTAACGAATGCAGCCGCTTGCCTTGCTTCTTCCCAAGTGTCTTTGGCTGTCTCAAGCAAAATAATGTCAGATTTTGACACGCCTAATGACAAGGCTACTTTTGCCATCATGCGAGCATTACTGACTTCAGAACCACCAGAATAACCAGACAAGATTAGCTTTGAACCCGGGTAGATACGCATAATGCGGATACCTTCGGCCAAGCGCATTAAACCTGTTCGGCTTAATTCTGAAGTAGGTGGGATTTTATCATCGACGACATGGCCACTTCCTAGCACCATGACATAGTCTATTGATTCATCTACCGGGAAAAATGCAGTGTATTGACGCTCAAGAGGCATCAATAATCGAGAAGAAACCGGTTGGAAGGCAATTAAGAAAATACCTATAAAAGAGAAGAGGACAACAAAACATCCTGTTTTCTGTTTACGCGTGAACATGATTAGCATAAGGCCAAACATACCAATGATTAACATCGCTGGCAGTGGCATTAGCAAAGAAGACACAACTTTTTTCAGCTCAAACATACCTAAATAGTCCGAAAAAACATCAATTGATTATATTTTAAGAGAAAGCCTCTTTATTCCTGCCTTTCTTGTGACAGAATAGCAGCACGATTAGACATAATAACTCATGCTGCTGTGACTGAAGACCGCAATTTCGACGATATTGCCCACAAATTTGCAAAAAATATTTACGGCTCTGACAAAGGTGAGATACGCCAAGTCATTGTTTGGGAAGATCTTCAACAGGTACTTCATACTGTTGATGGGGCAAATAAACAACTTAATGTGCTTGATGCTGGTGGCGGATTGGCACAAATGTCTCAAAAGCTTGCTAAGCTCGGACATCATGTAGCGTTATGTGATCTATCTTCTGAAATGCTGCAATTAGCAGAGCAGGATATTGCAAATAACGGCTTGCTTGAGCAGTATCGCTTCATTCATTCCCCTGTTCAATCAATTGAGAAACACCTTGATAAGAACGTTGATGTGGTGCTTTTTCATGCAGTAATGGAGTGGCTAGCTGACCCGAAGCCTGCATTGGAAAATGTACTTGAGCAGGTGAAACCGGGTGGGGTGGCATCAATTATGTTCTATAACCATCATGGATTGGTATATAAGAACGTAGTGTGTGGCAATATTCCTCACGTACTTGATGGAATGCCACATCGAAAACGATTTAAGTTGCAGCCGCAAAAGGGCTTAAAACCGGAAGAAGTCTATCAATGGGTAGAAGATGCTGGTTTCACGATTTGTGGCAAATCTGGTATTCGTTGTTTCAGTGACTACATAGGTAATATGGAGTACATGGGTGACTATGAATATGAAGATGTGCTAGCGCTAGAGAAACAACTTTGTAGACAAGAGCCATACCTCTCGTTAGGCCGATACATACATGTATGGGCACAAAAGAAAGATAAGCAGGACTAACAATGAGTGAGATGACTCTAAATGCTGCTGAGCAACCTATCGATGAATTGGTTGGCTGGGTTAAGCAGAATGATTTCTCATTGAACCTAACAACGGAACGCTTGGCGTTTTTAATCGCCATAGCCGTTCTAAGCAATGAAAGGTTTGATGAAGAACTAGGAGAGGGCGAACTCCACGATGCTTTCACCATCGTAACTCGATTATTCGAAGAAACGGGTGATGCATCGGCGTTTCGTGCCAACAATGCCATCAATGAAATGGTCAAGCAGCGACTAATTAGCCGCTTTACCAGTGAAGTTACAGAAGGTGCGAGCATTTACCGCTTGTCACCACTTGCGATTGGCATCACAGATTACTACGTGCGTCACCGTGAGTTTTCAAAGCTTAAACTTTCGATTCAGCTCTCTATGGTTGCTGATGAGATGGCAAAGGCGATTGAATCTGCTCGTCAAGGTGGAACACCGGGTCACTGGCGTAAAAATGTTTACGGCGTTCTAAAGTATTCCGTAGGTGAGATCTTCGACCAGATTGATCTGAACCAACGTGTGATGGATGAACAGCAGCAGTCAGTAAAGCTCCAAATTGCTGAGCTGTTGAATAAAGATTGGCGTGATGCGATCAATAACTGTGAATCGCTGCTATCTGAAACGTCCAATACGCTGAAAGAACTACAAGACACACTGCAAGCGGCAGGTGATGAACTTCAGACTCAGATTCTTGACATCCAAGAACTTGTCTATGGTGACGACGAACTAGAGTTCATTGCAGAAACCTTATTTGGTCTGCAAATGAAGCTCGATCGCATTACTAGCTGGGGTCAGCAAGCGATTGATCTTTGGATCGGTTACGATCGCCACGTACACAAGTTTATCCGAACAGCCATTGATATGGATAAGAACCGAGCGTTTAGCTCTCGCTTACGCCAATCAGTGAAAGATTACTTCGATATGCCTTGGTATCTGACATATGCAGATGCTGAGCGTCTAACAGACCTTCGTGATGAAGCTTTGGTACTCCGAGATGACGAAGTCACTGGCCAAGTACCATTAGAAGTGGAATATGAAGAGTTTCAACAGGTTAACGATGAGCTGTCAGAGCGTATTGGTAGCATGCTGAAAATTCATAAAGAGCAAGGCACACCAATCGACTTAGGCCTAGTGCTACGCGACTATCTTGCACAGCACCCACAGACCCATCATTTTGATTTAGCACGAATTGTTATCGACCAAGCGGTACGTCTAGGCTACTCAGAGTCTGACTATCAAGCGATCCAGCCAGATTGGCAAGCGATTAACGATTTTGGTGCAAAGGTACAAGCAAATGTCATCGACCGATATTAACGATTACATGTCAGATAAGCTGGCAAAAGCAATTTCTAACCCTCTGTTTCCAGCACTGGATAGCGTGCTGCGAGCAGGGCGTCATATCTCAAGCGAAGATCTCGATAACCACGCATTGCTGTCAGATTTCGAAATCGAGCTTTCTTCTTTTTACCAGCGCTACAACACTGAGCTAGTAAAAGCACCGGAAGGGTTCTTCTACTTGCGTCCGCGTTCAACTTCTTTGATTGGCCGCAGTGTGCTGTCAGAACTGGACATGCTGGTGGGTAAGGTACTTTGTTTCCTTTACTTAAGCCCAGAGCGTTTGGCTCATGAAGGTATCTTTACTAACCAAGAGTTGTATGAAGAACTGCTAGCTCTTGCGGATGAAAGCAAGCTAATGAAGCTAGTAACAAACCGTGCGACAGGCTCTGACCTAGATAAAGAAAAGTTATTTGAAAAAGTGCGTACGTCACTACGTCGTTTACGCCGTCTAGGCATGATCATCAACATTGGTGAAACAGGCAAATTCAGCATCAGTGAGTCAGTATTCCGATTTGGTGCGGATGTACGCGTTGGCGATGATATGCGTGAAGCTCAGCTACGTCTAATCCGTGATGGTGAAGCAGTAGTCCACACTAAAGAACCAAGCCAAGGCAGCTTACTAGAGCAATCAGCAAGCGAAGAAGAACAAGCCGAAGATATGATAGAAGAAGGTGAAGCATGATTGAACGAGGTAAATATCAATCGCTGACCATGGTCAATTGGAACGGCTTCTTTGCACGTACCTTTGATATTGATGGACTAGTAACCACGCTTTCTGGTGGTAATGGTGCAGGTAAGTCGACCACGATGGCGGCATTTATTACTGCATTGATCCCTGACCAAACACTACTGCATTTCCGCAACACAACCGAAGCAGGTAGTAGCCAGTCGTCTCGTGATAAAGGCCTTTACGGTAAGCTGCAAGCTGGTGCATGTTACGCCGCGCTTGATGTGGTTAACTCGCGTAATCAACGTCTATTGTTTGCTGTTAAGCTTCAGCAAGTTGCTGGTCGTGACAAAAAAGTCGATATCAAACCATTTGTTATTCAAGGCTTACCAAGTCACGTTAAACCAACCGATGTGTTGATTGAAAGCGTATCGGCAACTCAAGCGCGTGTTCGCCAGATCAATGAAGTGAAAGAAGCGATTGCTGAGTTTGAAGGTGTTCAGTTCAAAGCATTCTCATCGGTAGTGGAATACCACTCACAAATGTTTGAATTCGGTGTTATTCCGAAGAAACTGCGCAACTCTAGCGACCGTTCTAAATTCTACCGTCTGATTGAAGCATCACTTTACGGTGGTATTTCAAGTGCGATTACCCGTTCACTACGTGACTACCTATTGCCACAAAATGGCGGGGTTAAGAAAGCGTTTCAAGATATGGAATCAGCGCTGCGTGAAAACCGCATGACGCTAGAAGCGATCAAAACCACTCAAGCAGACCGTGATCTGTTCAAACACTTGATTACCGAGTCGACTAACTATGTGGCTGCGGACTACATGCGTCATGCTAACGATCGCCGTAACAAGCTAGATAAAACGTTATCACTGCGTTCAGAGCTATTTGGTTCTCGTGAAACGCTGCTAGAGCAAAATAACCTGCTTAACCGCGTACAAGAAGAGCTTGAGCTGTTAGTTGAGTCAGAGTCTTCATTAGAGCAAGACTACCAAGCTGCGTCGGACCACTTACAGCTTGTGCAAAATGCGCTGCGTCAGCAAGAGAAAATCGAACGCTACCAAGAAGATCTTGAAGAGCTGCAAGAGCGTCTTGAAGAGCAAATGATGGTAGTTGAAGAAGCGCAAGAGCGTGTTTTGATGGCTGAAGAGCAAGCAACTGTTTCTGAAGAGGAAGTGGATAGCTTAAAGACTCAGCTTGCTGACTATCAACAAGCACTTGATGTTCAGCAGACTCGCGCATTGCAATACCAGCAAGCGATGCAAGCGCTGGATAAAGCCAAGCAGCTACTGGGTAACGACGGTCTGACAGCAGAATCTGCGCAGGCCCTAGTGAATGAGTTGAAAGCGCAAGAAGCGCAAAGCACAACTGAGCTTCTGGCGACCAAACATAAGCTCGATATGTCTTCAGCGGCGGCTGAGCAGTTTGAAGCTGCACTTAAACTGGTTCGCTCGATTGTAGGTTCTGTTGAGCGCCAGGAAGCAGCGGCTAAAGCGAAAACAGCGATTCAACAAGGTCGTGATGCTCAGCAATTAGCGCAAAATGAGCAGCAATGGCGTGCGCAGCATCGTGATGTTGAGCGTCGTTTACATAAGCAGCGTCAAACACAAGAGTTGGTGGCTGAATACCAAAAGCAGCACAACACTGATTTAGTTGATGAGCTAGCGTTTGAACAAGAGCGTGAACGTCATGCGATGCAAATCGAATCCCTTGAGATGTCTCAAGAAGATCTTCGTGAGCAGCGCAGTGAACAGCGCCGAGTTGAGCAAGATGCCGCTTCTGAAATCAACAAGCTTGAAGCAATTGCTCCGACTTGGATTGCTGCGAACGATGCACTAGAAAGCTTACGTGAGCAAAGTGGTGCAGAGCTAGAAGATAGCCAGTCAGTCATGTCGCACATGCAAGTGGTGTTGGAAGACGAAAAGCAGCAATCACTGGCAAAAGATAAACTGGCAGAGCGTCGCGCACAGCTAGATACTGAAATTGAGCGCCTTGCGTCACCTGGCGGTTCAAATGACCCGCGCCTTAAAGGTTTAGCCGATACATTAGGTGGCGTACTGCTGTCTGAGATTTATGATGATATCACCATTGATGATGCGCCATATTTCAGCGCAATGTACGGCCCAGCGCGTCATGCGATTGTAGTTTCTGATCTATCGGGTATCGAAGAGAAGCTTGTTGAGCTGGATGATTGTCCAGAAGACTTGTACATCATCGAAGGCGATATCGACGCGTTTGATGACAGCTCTTTCGATGCAGAAGAGCTAGAAGGCGCAGTTTGTGTTCGTATGAACGATCGTCAGATGCGTTACTCTCGTCTACCAGAAATCCCTCTGTTTGGCCGTGCGGCACGTGAACAGCGTTTAGAGCTACTGCGTAACGAACGTGATGAAGTAGTCGAGCAACACGCGAAAGCGGCGTTTGATTCGCAGAAACTTCAGCGTCTATACCAAGCATTCAACAATTTTGTCGCGAAACACATTCAGGTCGCGTTCGAATCCGATCCAGAGCAAGCACTAATGAGTGTGCGTGAAAAACGCAATCAAGTAGTGCGTCTACTTGCGGACTTGGATGCAAAAGAGCAGCAGCAACGTAGCCAACTACAGGTGAGCAAACAAGCGCTGTCGGCACTGGATAAGATTGCGCCAAATATGGCGTTGATTGAAGATGATGCACTAGTCGTTCAATTTGAAGAGCTTGAGCAGAACATCGAAAAACTGACTGAAGCGAAAGCGTTTGTTGCTAACCATGGTAAGGCGCTAACAGAGCTTGAGAAGATTGTCTCAGCGTTGGATGCTGACCCAGAGCAATTCGATGTACTAGAGAGTGAATACCAAGCGGCTGACCAGAAGCTGCAAACGTTGAAGACACAGATCTTTGCACTGGCAGATCTAGTTGAACGTCGTCACTACTTTGCGTACTCAGATTCTGTTGACCTATTAAACCAGAGCAGCGAATTGAGTGAACAGCTTAAAGCTAAGCTGGTAGAAGCAGAAAAAGCGCGTACACGTACTCGTGACGAACTAAAACAAGCGCAAGGTCAGATGAACCAATACAACCAAGTATTGGCATCACTTAAGAGTTCGCATCAAGCGAAACTTGAGACCTTGCAAGAGTTCAAGCAAGAGCTACAAGAATACGGTGTAACAGCAGATGAAGGCGCAGCAGAGCGTGCACAACGTCGTCGTGACGAATTGCAAGAGCGTCTACACACGTCTCGTTCACGTAAGAGTGAATACGAGCGTACCATCACCTCAACTGAGCTGGAAATGAAGTCGCTGGCGAAGCGCCTGAAGAAAGTTCAGAAAGAGTATGTTGAGCTGCGCACCTTTGTGGTTGCAGCGAAAGCAGGCTGGTGTAGCGTACTGCGCCTAGCGCGTGAAAACGATGTTGAGCGTCGTCTGCACAAACGTGAATTGGCTTACATGTCAGCGGATGAGCTGCGTTCAATGTCAGATAAATCGTTGGGTGCACTGCGTCTAGCAGTGGCGGATAACGAAGACTTACGTGATGCGTTGCGTCTATCTGAAGATAACGCCCGTCCTGAGCGTAAAGTACTGTTCTACATTGCCGTTTACCAGCATCTACGTGAGCGTATTCGCCAAGATATCATTCGCACTGATGATCCAGTTGAAGCGATTGAAGAGATGGAAGTGGAGCTTGCACGTTTAACAGAAGAGCTAACGCAGCGTGAAAACCGCTTAGCAATCAGCTCTGAGTCAGTGGCGAGCATCATCAAGAAGACGATTCAGCGTGAGCAAAACCGTATTCGTATGCTAAACCAAGGCCTATCAAACATCTCGTTTGGTCAGGTTAAGGGTGTGCGTCTAAACGTGAAGATCCGTGAAAGCCACGAAGTACTGCTTAACGGCCTTTCAACGCAACAAGAGCAGCACAAAGATCTGTTCGAATCATCACGCTTTACCTTCTCTGAAGCGATGGCGAAGTTGTTCCAGCGTGTGAACCCACATATCGATATGGGGCAACGCTCACCGCAGGTTCTGGGTGAAGAGCTACTAGACTACCGTAACTACTTAGAGCTAAGTGTGGAAGTTAACCGTGGCTCTGATGGTTGGCTACAAGCTGAATCTGGTGCGCTATCAACAGGTGAGGCGATCGGTACTGGTCAGTCAATCCTACTTATGGTTGTTCAAAGCTGGGAAGAAGAGTCCCGTCGCTTACGTAGCAAAGATATTGTGCCTTGTCGCCTATTGTTCCTTGATGAGGCCGCACGTCTGGATGCGAAGTCTATCTCGACACTATTCGAGCTTTGTGACCGTTTGGATATGCAACTTCTGATCGCTGCACCGGAAAACATCAGCCCTGAGAAAGGTACGACCTATAAATTGGTCCGTAAGGTGTTTAAAGATCACGAGCATGTACACGTCGTTGGCTTACGCGGATTCGGTCAAGAGCAAAAACCAAAGAGTGAAGCACAAGAGCTAGTCGACGCGCTCTAAAAGCTAAACCAACCCTAATGTATTAAGCCTGATCCAATGATCAGGCTTTTTTTCGTCATGAGAAAGGTGGTATCCACCTAGTTTTAACATCGCATTAACTGCCGAAGCTAAAGCCAATATATCGTAATAGTGACAAATTTCTCATTTTTCCCTCAAAGTCACTTTTTTATCCAAAATCTACAGATTCATCGAACGATAGTCTTTTTTTTGTTTATACGGGGTGCTATGCTCATTGATCGTTACAGTATGTTGTGTGTTAAATTTATGTATGTAAAAATCCGCTTCTTAGCATTTTGCTTATTGTCGTTCAGCCTTTTTGGAACGACGTTCTACATGTACAAGCAACTTGGGGAGCACGTGACGGAAGACTTAACTGATATCAAAGAAGTTGTCTTCCCTGCGACTCAAAAGAGTATCGAGATTGGTAGTTTGCTTGCCCAGTATGATCAGCAAATGAACCTTGCAGTAATGCTCGCTGAAGAAGAAAACTATGATAACGCACAGAGTCTTTATCGCGAATTAGAAGCTGGCTTTTCAGCACTAAGAACTATCGTTGATAGAGGAGAGAAGCAGAAAATCAAAGCACTGCAAGAAGAGGTGAATCGTTTTCACCAGAATACATCGAATATTGTTACGCAGTTTATTGAAGGGCCTGATGACTTTACTGAGCTAGGGCGTCAAGCAGCGCAAAATGCCAACCATTATCTAGCGTTGGTGCAAAAGGTTGAAGATTTAGTTCAAGGATACGAAAACCGTCTAGAAAGTATCGCAACAGATACTAATCAATTCATCCATGAAGAAAACCGTAGCTTTGTGATGGTCAGCGTGATCGGCGCAATAGCACTAATGATGTTCGCATTTTATTCCGCATATACAGGCAATCGTCTACAGAGAGAAATTTCTGCAGTTGCACACTCACTTGAAAACTTTGCGTCAGGCGAAGGGGATCTTAGCTCACGTTTAGATTTTGCAGGCAAAGGTGAAGTGGAAGAGCTAGTGACTAATTTCAACCGATTTGTTGAACAGCTAGAAGGTAACATTTCAGTAACTCGAGATGAAGTTGCACACCTTGTAACAATCAGTGAGCGTTTGATGACCTTTAGCCAAGATAGCCGCGAGTTAACCCAAAGTCAGCAACAGGCAATCTGTGAAACCTTGAGTAATGTGTCAGAGCTACTTGCCGGAGTAAATACCATTTCAAACAGTGCTGATGACGCATCTCAAGAAGCAAACGGTGCGAACCAGAGTGTCGCTTGTGGCCATGCCACGGTTGTTGAATCGGTCGCTTCATTTGAAGCACTAGCGGCAGATGTGGAAAGTACAGCGCAAGTTGTGGCTCAGCTTGTTGAGTACTCGGCCAAAGTCGGCGGGGCAGTCAATACCATTGGCGAAATTGCGGAGCAAACCAACTTACTTGCACTCAATGCTGCCATTGAAGCTGCTCGTGCTGGGGAGCAAGGTCGAGGGTTTGCAGTCGTTGCCGACGAGGTCCGTCAATTAGCGTCACGGACCCAAGAGTCGACATCAGCCATTCGTGAAATGTTGACTGAGCTACAAAGCGTTTCGGACCAAGCTTCAAGCTCAATGAACAACGGGGTTGTGAAAGCGAAAAATGGTGCTGAACAGTCCAAACAAGTACTCGATGCGTTGAGCTCAGTGTCCGATAAAGTTCAGCTAATGAATGATTTAAACCGAAACATTGCAGCAGCTGCAGACCAACAACGAGTCAACTCAGATTATGTTGAAAGTAAGCTGTCGAGTGTAGAAAACCAATCCCATCGAGCGACAAAGAGCGCTGATGATCTGTTCGTGTTATCGAACGAAGTAGAAGACATTACTAGAAAACTGCATAGCGTCATTAAGCAGTTCAAAATCAGTAACAATTAAAAATGGATGTTATATGAAAAGGAATATTATAGCAGCGGGTATTGCTACCGCATTATTCAGCCAAGCAGTGCTTGCTGACGGGGATAAAATTGCGCAACTGGAACAGCAGGTTATTCAGCTTTCTGAGCTTGTTGCGTCACAAAGTGAGACTGACAAAATTCGAGTTAATGGATTTGGGTCGGTGAGCTATGCGGGTGCAGACAACGATGCTGGTTTCGCTGGTGTAGAAAAGTCGGGAGATTTTAAATCAGACTCTTTGTTTGGTTTACAAGGCACTTTCCAAGCTAGTGATAACTTAGAAGCAACCATACAGGTGGTTGCTCGCGGTGAAGAAAACTGGGACCCAGACGTAACTTGGGCATTCTTAGGTTACACCTTTGACAACGACGTAACAGTCCGTGGTGGTCTACTGCGCCTACCTCTATTCATGTTGTCTGAGTATTTGGAAGTAGGTTACGCGCAGCCTTGGGCTCGTAGTCCAGAAGAAGTTTACGGTCGTGTGCCAATTACCTCATTCACTGGTGTGGATGCAAACTATGAGTTTGAACTGGAAGACTCATATTTGGGCGTACAGCTATTTACTGGCTCAGAAGAGATGACTGGGCAAAGTGAGTTGGGTGGTTCTGGTAGCGTTGAAGACATTTGGGGTGCTGTGGCGACTTGGTCTGACGATTATTGGACAGTACGTGGTAGCTACACTATTGCTAAAGTAGAGGATGTTACCTTCCCAGCAACTAGTCCACTTCAGGATATTGACTCAGAGTCAGGTAGTTACTCGAGCTTTGGGGTTCGCTATGAAGACGGCGATTGGCTATTAATGGGAGAAGCAACACGGACGATTGTTGACGGTTACTTTGCTGATACCCAAGCTGGTTATATTACAGCAGGTTACAACATTGCGAGTGTGATGCCTTACATTTCACTAGCGCGAGTTGAAACTATTGATGATGAAGATCGCAACGTAATTGAAACTCTTGCGCTGTCCTATCAACGTACTTCATACAGTCTAGGCGCTCGCTGGGATATCCAGCCTGGTTTAGCATTAAAGGGTGATGTCACATACGCGAATAAGTTTGATGGTTCAAATGGTGGCCTTAGCACCAACAGCTATATCCCTGCACAAGGCAAATTTAGCTACGATGACAGCCTTATCTACACCGTTAAACTTGATGCAACGTTTTAGGAGAGCGCAGATGAAAGGAATGATCACAACTGCACTAGGTTTATTGATTTCGTTTAACGCAGCAGCTGGGCTTGTCGTTATTGGCTCCCCATCGTTACCTGATGGCTTAACTGCGTCTGATGCTAAGAAAGCTTACTTAGGGAAAAAAACGAAATACAACGGTGGTAATCTTGCGGTGCTAGAGTTAACGGATAGCAACGCTGAAAAAGCAGAGTTTCACCAATCTGTGACTAAAAAGTCGCTCGCTCAACTAGAGTCGTATTGGTCGAAGAAGCTATTCACAGGCAAAGGGACGCCACCTCCTGCTTCAGATACACCAGCTCAACTTAAGGCGCGAATTGCTAGCAGTTCAAACACGATAGGTTACATTGACGAAAGTCTGGTAGACAGCAGTGTAAAGGTGCTACTAAAACTGTAATCGTGTATAAAACCTAAAAAAAGCCCCAGCATTTAATCGCTGGGGCTTTTTATTTCGTTAGCAGCTAAATGGTTAGAATTGCGCTACGGTACCAAACTGCTTGGCAGCGTATTCGACACGTTCTGCAGGTTTTGGATATTCAGCAGGCATTCCTAAACTTTCAATATGGTGAAGTCTTGGTAATAGGCCCGCACCATTAGCAATTTGAATCGCTAGACCAGGACGAGCATTTAGCTCAAGAACCATTGGACCTTCATCTCTATCGAGTACCATGTCGGTACCCATGTAGCCCAAACCAGTCATTTCCCAAGCGCTTGAAGCAAGTACAAGTAAGCGCTCCCAATGTGGTACTTGTAGGGTAGAGAGGTCCTTACCAGTGTCAGGATGATGAGTAATCGGTTGGTCAAACTGTACAGCACGTATAGCTTTACCTGTTGCGATGTCGATCCCAACACCAACAGCACCTTGGTGAAGGTTTGCTTTGCCGTCAGATGCAGCCGTTGAACAGCGCATCATTGCCATCACAGGGTAGCCTTTAAATACGATGATACGTACATCAGGTACCCCTTCATAACTGAAGCCTTCAAAACAATCATCAAACTTAATGAGATTTTCGACGATCGCTACATCATTTTTACCACCAAGAGAAAATAGACCCGCCAGTGCATTACTGATGTGGCGTTCGACATCCTCTTTGTTGATGGTTGCGCCAGACGGCTTGGTGTACACCCCATCTTTATGGGAAGTAATAACCAAGATACCCTTACCACCACTCCCTTGAGCGGGTTTGATAACGAAACCCGGCCAGTTTTCAACCATCTTGTGGATGGTTCTAACTTCAGCTTGGTTACTGATCTTGCCAATCAACTCAGGTGTTGTTGCACCGTGCTGCTGTGCGATAATTTTCGTCTTGAGCTTGTCATCAACCAACGGGTACTTTGAGCGGTCATTGTATCGCCCAATGTAGCTATGGTTGCGCTGGTTCATGCCCATAATGCCTTTATGGCGGAGCTTACCCGGCGACGTAAACTGAGAGGTAAAACGTGAAAACATGTTTAGTCCTCCGCTAATGGTTTAAAGCGACGAAGCTCTGTTAAACGGTAACCAGTGTAAGTACCAAGTAGTAGAATACCGCCTAGTACGATTAGCTGTAGGCCTATAAAGTTGAACGTTAGGTGCTGGATGTATGGGTTTGTCATTGCCAGATAAACCATTACTGCAGTCAGTAGTGAACCACCACCTTGCAGAACCACCTCTTTTGCCCCTTCTTCTTCCCAAAGAATCGACATACGCTCAATCGTCCAAGAAAGAATGATCATCGGGAAGAAAGTGATTGATAGACCTTCCGTCAAACCAATCTTAAATGCGACAACAGTAAATACGGAGATAATCATAATTACCGTAATGATCACCGCTGATATTCGAGCGACTAGGAGTAAGTTGAGTTTGGATAGATAGCTTCGAATCACCAGACCCGTGCCGACAATCAACAAGAATCCGACGATACCTGTCACTAGCTGCGTTTGCACGAAGGCAACAGCGATTAGAACTGGCATGAATGTACCTGATGTCTTTAGACCTATGATGACACGAAGGAACACTACGATAAGTGCACCAATCGGAATCAACATAATGGTTTTAAACATTGCCTGCTCTTCTAATGGAAGGCTGTGGATTGAGAAGTTGAGTAGGCCATCTGCTTCTACTTTTTGCTTAGTTGCTTGAGCAGGAGAAACTTCTTGAGCAATCATTGAGAAGTGGACTTGACTGTTGTTACCGCCCACTAAATCCAGTAGGGAAACGTTCGATTCATCCCAAACTAATATGTTCTCTTTGATGACTTGGTTAGGATCGTTTGGATTGAATAAAACCCAATTCTTGCCATCCCACACTTGGTTCATATGCTGAATTGCTTGGCGGCGACGGCCATCTTCCAACTCAATAACACCGACTACTTTGCTAGGAATCTTTGCGTAAGCCAAGATCTTGTCTACAGATTCAACCTTAGATAGGTGATTGAGTAGTAGTGATGCATTTTGGCTATCACCATCATTTAGCGATTTGATCAATTCACGAGTGAAAGTGATGTCATCAGCGGAACGTTGATTTGCACGCTCGATTAATGCAATGGCAGCGGCTTCTGCTGGGCCATCGAAAGTCGGTGGAGTTATGTCGTCACTTGGTGCGATTGGCTCGACATTCGCTTGAGGGTCGACAAGAAACTGAACTTTGTAATAGATCGTTTGTGGGCCAGTCGCTTGACGAACTGACCATTCGGCACGGCGGCCAGAGTCGGTGTTGACGTATGAAACGCCGTAACCTGGAGAAGATGATGACTCATTAATAAGCGTAAAACCACTTTGGGTATGAGGTGCTGCTAGCGAGGCTTTAACGGGTTCGTTTTGCCCGTTGAACTCTATGCGAGCTTCAATATCCCAAACTTGGCTAGTTTCGCCCGGTGTCCAGGGTACGCCATAGTTTTGGTGACGAAAGATACTTAAGACAATACCAGCGACGATGATCAGCGCGACTGATATGTAAAACGGGATTTTTGACGTCATAAGCTTACGATACCTTATTATTTTTGTGGAACTTCCGTGTGAATGTATTTTTTACTTACATCAACCACTGCGATATCTCTGATAAATTCGCGGCCTAAAAGGACAGGATGACTCATTTGAGAGCGGTCTGCCAATGTAAATTGCGCTTTTTCATGAATTTTTCCGAGTCTGACCCACAACTCTACGACTGCACGTCTTTCGACTTCGTCGTTCGTGGACTGACGGATCTTCACAAATCGAACGATAGGTGCTTCTATCCAGTTTGTGTCATTGAGCTCTTTCCCACCGTCTGAAAGATGGAATCGAACCCAGTTTTTTCCATTGCGCTCAAATTGTTCAATGTCGACAGCATTGAGTGAAGACGTTGCCGCGCCAGTATCGACCCGCGCATCGAATGATTGTTTAATGGAATCGATCGTGACCGATTCGACTTCGCCTAAAACCACTCCGTGAGTGGGAGTTGGAGCTATAGGTGCAGGAGCAGGAATGACAACTGGATCAGGTTTTTTACGAACTTCTTCCATTGCTTCTGCTTTGAAAGCTATAAGCTGATCTTCAAGGTCATGCACTTGATTTTCAAGGCTTTCGATATAATCAGATTGATTGCTCAGCTGCAAATTTAGGTTTACATATTGATTGGTTAGATTTGCTTCTGAGGCTTGAATTGCCGCTAAGGTTTCTTGGTGATATTGAGTACTGTTGGTAAGGGTACAGCCAGAAAGTACAAGTATCGCCATAATAGGGGTCAATCTTTTCAACATTGATAAACCTGAATGTAGTTTAAATAAAAGATAAATAACAAGTTTAGCGTATAAATTTCGCTGTAAACAAGTAGCAGCGCAGCCTAAGCTCTCAAAAAATGAGGAACGGGATCTATACGAAAAAAATAAGGATGCACAGCATCCTTATCATTGTATTGGGGATTAAAGTTAAGAGAAACGACTTGATGCGATTGTTGGGTTAACTCTTTGTCAATTCGTCTGTTTTCAACTGTTACCTAACCTATGGCTTCGTCGCGACCAATACTGCACGACGTGGAGCAGGGTGGCCTTCTACTGTTTTCGACGGGTCGTTAGGGTCTAGGTAATCCGGCAATGAGTTATGAGTCATCCAATCGGTCGTGCGCTGCTCATCCGTTGACGTAACGTTTTCATCAACAATTCGAACATTTTCAAAGCCGACATTTTCCAACCAAACTTTTAATGCAAGCGCCGATGGGAAGAAGTAAACATTACGCATTTGTGCATAACGATCCACTGGAACAAGAACGGATGTTTCATCACCCTCAATTACCAATGTTTCTAAGACTAGTTCGCCACCAGAGACTAATTGATTCTTGAGCTGTATTAGGTGCTCAAGTGGTGATACTCGATGGTAAAGCACACCCATGCTGAATACTGTGTCAAATGCTTCTAGTTTTGGTAGCTGCTCAATACCTAAAGGCAATAAGTGGGCACGCTGATCGCCGCCCATCAACTTGCGAATTGCTTCAAACTGAATCAAGAATAAATGTGAAGGGTCAATACCGACAGTAAGACGAGCACCTTCACCTAGCATGCGCCACATGTGGTAGCCATTACCACAGCCTACATCTAGAACGCTGCGGTTCTTTAATGGTGAAATATGCGGAAGTACTCGATCCCATTTCCAGTCGCTGCGCCACTCCGTATCAATATGAATACCGTGAACCGTATATGGGCCTTTTCGCCAAGGGTGGAAAGTACGTAATAGATTCTCTAGCTTCTTTAATTCGCCAGTATGAAAAGGCGTATCGTTAGCCAGCATCACGGCATTTTTAATATCAACCTGATCAGGGTGGCCTTCTGGAATCTTGTTGAGCGCTTTTAGCCAACGGCCAAAGTCACCATGTTCAGCGTTTTGCCAATCTGTAAGCTGCTGAGGTAGCACATTTAGCCAAGGTTGAAGACGAGTGTCTGAGGCAATTAACTGATAAAAATTGGCAAAGTTAAACATAGTTTTTCACTGATTTTGTGGTGTAAAAGTCAAGTTTGTCATTATTGAGGATGACGTTCTAATGAGAGCAAGTTGTGTTTGCGTTTTGCTATTTTATCGCAAACATTGAACCGAAATTAAAACACTGGAACCAGACGTCGTAGCTACTGAAGCCAATTTTAGCAAAGCGCTCTTTGTGTTCTTTCTTTGAGTCTGGACGCATCACATTCTCGATAGCACTGCGCTTTTGGCTTATTTCCAGTTCGCTGTAGCCGTTTGCTCGCTTAAAGTCATGGTGAAGATCAATCAATAGCTCGTTCGAGGCTTGGTCTTCGAAAACAAACTTCTCAGAAAGAATAAGAATTCCGCCTGGACGAAGCCCTGCATAGATCTTTTCTAGCAGTGTGTAACGATCTTCCGGAGACAAGAACTGCAAAGTGAAGTTAAGCACCACAACCGAAGCGTTGTCGATATCAATGTCACGAATATCAGCTTCAACAACATCAACTGGTGTGTCACTGCGATACGCGTTCACGTGCAGCTTACAGCGCTCAACCATTGCAGAGGAATTATCTACCGCGATAATTTGACAGCCTTCTTGTTGAATATGACGACGCATAGAAAGAGTTGCTGCGCCTAATGAACAACCTAAGTCATAAACATTCGAATGTGGCTTAACGAATCGCTCTGCTAACATGCCGATTGCAGAGATGATGTTGCTATAACCAGGAACAGAGCGTTGAATCATGTCCGGAAAGACTTCCGCGACACGTTCGTCAAAGGTGAAATCCCCAATTTTATCGATTGGAGCCGAAAACATGGTATCTGGATTGCTCTTTGGGTTCATAACTCTGTTCTCATAAACTAACAAGGTGTGGGGTAACCATAGTATCCGCCACAAAAGGGGGCGTATTTTATGAGAAATTCGATGCTATGTCATGCCTTGTAGGTTAATCACTTAAAACATCTGTATTTGAGCGTTGCCACCAGTGCCAGGAAATTCAGATAAGTTAGGTAATTTGACGTGTAATTGAAGTTGAGCGTAAAGTTTTGCCGCCAACTCTGGAGCAATGAGGTTGTCTGAAGTGTGGATCATTAGATAGGGTTGTTTCCCTTCATTTATCCATTGTGACAACTTTGATAGCCAAGGGGTAAAAAATTGCTGGTTGAGCTCTCCCTCAGGATGACCAATAAAGCGAATCATAGGGTGCTGCCCAGTTGCAATCGCATGCACCGGCACTTTAGGTTTTTTCTGCTGAGCGTCGAGTAATGACTCATAATGTGGATGAGAGCGGGTGAGCTGCTCAGAAAAAACCGGGCGGCTATCCATAATGATTCGGTCATAACCTTGTTCTACTAGCCAATGATTCAGAGCCTTTTCTTCGTCACCTTTAGCAAAGAAAGCGGGGTGACGGACTTCAACGCCGATTGGATAGTTAGGTGGGAAAAGGGCGCAAAACATTTTGAGTCTTTCTAGATGCTCCGGACCAAATGCTGCCGGCAATTGAATTGTCCATTGACCGATCCGTTCATGCAGCGGTTCCATAATGGCCATAAAACTTTTCAGCTCACTTTGGCAGCCTTGCAACATTTGTTGATGAGTAATGTTTTGCGGCAATTTAAATGTAAAGCGAAAGTCATCATGTGTGGCAGCATGCCAGTTCCTAACTGTTGTGACACTTGGCGTTGCATAAAAGGTGGTATTACCTTCAACGGTGTGAAAGACACTGGCGTACTTTTCGAGTCTTTGGCCAGCTTGAGTGCCTCGGCCATAAAAGCTTTGTTGCCACTGATTGTTTGACCACATAGTTAGGCCAAGCCGAATTGGATAAAGGTGCATAATTGTCGTTACGGTTTTATCTACATATGAGTCGTGTGAGAGTTTTGCCCAAGAGACCGTTATAGGGCTATAATCATCGCCAATTTTTTTGCTATTGGTGCACTTTTACGCCTTTGTTGGTTTAAAAAGCATCAATAGATAATAAATCGCAATAAATTGTACGCTGGGTAGTCGATTTCATCTGACTTTCAGCGTATAAATGGAACTTTGCTCTATCGATAAATGTACACCGATAGATAGTAATCAACAAATTTTAAGAGATTGGGAAATTCATTATGCGTACCCATTACTGTGGTCACCTGAACAAGTCCCTTGCAGGACAAACTGTAGAACTTTGCGGCTGGGTTAACCGTCGTCGTGATTTGGGCGGTCTTATTTTCATCGATATGCGAGATCGTGAAGGTATCGTTCAGGTAGTTGTAGACCCAGATATGGCTGATGCGTACGAAGTTGCTAACCAACTTCGTAATGAATTCTGTATCAAACTAACGGGTGAAGTACGCGTTCGTCCAGACAGCCAAGTAAATAAAGACATGGCAACGGGTGAAGTTGAGATCATTGCTAAAGGTCTTGAAATCATCAACCGTGCTGACGTTCTGCCACTAGACTTCAACCAAAAGAACTCTGAAGAGCAGCGCCTAAAGTACCGTTACCTAGACCTACGTCGTCCAGAAATGAGCGATCGTATTAAACTACGTGCTAAAGCATCTAGCTTTGTTCGTCGTTTCCTAGATGACAACGGCTTCCTAGACATCGAAACGCCAGTACTAACGAAAGCAACACCAGAAGGCGCACGTGACTACCTAGTACCTAGCCGTGTTCACAAAGGTTCGTTCTACGCACTTCCTCAGTCTCCACAGCTATTCAAACAGCTGTTAATGATGTCTGGTTTTGACCGTTACTACCAAATCGTTAAGTGTTTCCGTGATGAAGACTTGCGTGCTGACCGTCAGCCAGAATTCACTCAAATCGATATCGAAACATCGTTCATGAGCGCTGAAGAAGTACGTGCAACAACTGAGAAGATGGTTCGTAACATGTGGCAAGAGCTTCTAGACGTTGATCTAGGTGAGTTCCCAATCATGCCATTCTCTGAAGCGATGCGTCGTTTCGGTTCTGACAAACCAGACCTACGTAACCCTCTAGAATTAGTAGACGTTGCTGATCTAGTTAAAGACGTTGAGTTCAAAGTATTCTCTGGCCCTGCTAACGACGAGAAAGGTCGTGTTGCAGTAATTCGCGTACCAGGTGGTGCTAAGCTAACTCGTAAACAGATTGACAGCTACGGTGAGTTTGTTGGTATCTACGGTGCGAAAGGTCTAGCTTGGATGAAGGTGAACGACCGTACAGCAGGCATGGAAGGCATCCAATCTCCAGTTGCTAAGTTCCTAAACGAAGAAGTGATCAACGGCATTCTTGAGCGCACTGGCGCTGAGACTGGCGATATCATCCTATTCGGCGCAGACAAAGCGAACACAGTTTCTGAAGCAATGGGCGCACTACGTCTGAAACTAGGTACAGACCTAGAGCTAACTGACGAATCAGCATGGGCTCCGCTATGGGTTGTTGACTTCCCAATGTTCGAAGAAGATGACGAAGGTAACCTGCACGCAATGCACCACCCATTCACATCACCTCTAGGTGTGACAGCGGAAGAGCTAAAAGCGAACCCAGCAGCTGCTAACTCTAACGCATACGACATGGTTCTAAACGGCTATGAAGTTGGTGGCGGTTCTGTACGTATTCACAATGCTGAAATGCAATCAGCAGTATTTGATATCCTAGGTATCGAAGCTGACGAGCAACAAGCTAAGTTTGGTTTCCTATTAGACGCGCTTAAGTTCGGTACTCCACCGCACGCAGGTCTAGCATTCGGTCTTGACCGTCTAGTAATGCTACTTTGTGGTACAGAGAACATTCGTGACGTGATTGCGTTCCCGAAAACAACGAACGCTTCTTGTCTACTAACAGACGCTCCAAGCCTAGCTAACCCAGCTTCGCTTGAAGAACTAGCGATTGCGGTTAAGGCTGCAGAGAAGAAAGAAGAAGAGTAATCTACTCTTCATACTTGAAGTTTCAGCGTTGTTAACTGCGTAAGTTCACCCTAATTACATAGAATACCTATGCGCATAGGGATGAACTTACTTGTTGCCTAGCTGAAACTCCAATTATTTTGAGTATATGAATTTATTAAATAAAACGGCGCTTCGATTGAAGCGCCGTTTTTGTACTTGGAAACCCACATTGTATAACGTCATTCCTTAGACCGAAGAATGAGGGAGTAAGGAATCTCATGCCTTGTCACTCATCTATAAAAATTAAAGTTCTATCTCTTTCCACTCACCTGGCTGCAAATCTCCTAGCGTCACATCACCCATCGAATAGCGGATCAAACGCAGAGTAGGGAAGCCAATATTCGCCGTCATACGACGTACTTGGCGGTTGCGCCCTTCAATAATAGTGATGGCTAGCCATGTTGTTGGAATATTCGCACGAAAACGAACGGGTGGATTACGCTCCCATACGCTTGGTTCTGACATCACTTCTACTTGTGCAGGTAATGTCATTCCATCTTTTAACTCAACGCCTTTGCGCAGTTTGTCCAGATCGTCTTCGCTTGGCGCTCCATCAACCTGTACCCAATACGTTTTTGGTGATTTAGAGCTTGGTTGTGTTAAACGAGCTTGCAAGATGCCATCGTTTGTTAGCACCATCAGCCCTTCACTGTCCCTGTCCAGCCTACCGGCAGCATAGATATCTTTAACTGGAATGTAGTCAGCAAGTGTTTTTCGTCCATCCCCATCAGTAAATTGGCTTAAGGTGTCAAATGGCTTATTAAATACCACAACCTTGCGATCTTCTGGTGCGACTTTTGGCTTGTTTTTTATAGGCTTGCGGCGCTGACGGGAAGAAGAGGAACTAAAACTTTTTTGATTGTTTTTACGTTTAAAACCCGATGGTTGCTTTTTTGATGGCGATGAGGATGAGTCACGGCGTGAGCGTGGTGACATGTTAACTACCTTGCAAAAATGTAAATAAAGTGTGGGTAAAAGTATCTAAACTATCCGCTATGGGCTATCATTTGCGCGCCCAAAAACAGGATTGTTGAACAAGATAATAGACTATTATCGCGTTTTTGTTTAATTATAACTAATCGCTCTCAAGGATGTCGTATCAAACGACGAAAACAAAAGAGACGGACAAATCGCAACAAGTGAGGGGATTATTCATAACTTGTTCGCGTTCACACACACAGGACCACATTTATAGCGGTCCGGTTAGAACAATAGGGAAATTTCATGCCTACAGAAAAACCTACAATTATTTACACTATTACTGATGAAGCACCTGCTCTAGCGACATATTCACTACTGCCGATTATTCAGTCGTTTACTGCTTCTTCAGGCATCAATGTTGACACTCGTGATATCTCTCTAGCTGGGCGTATTATTGCTAACTTCCCAGAGCACTTAACTGACGAGCAACGTATTGGTGACGCACTTGCAGAGCTAGGTGAATTGGCGAAAACACCTGAAGCTAACATTATCAAGCTACCAAACATCTCGGCATCTATCCCGCAGCTAAAAGCAGCGATTGCTGAACTACAAGCTAAAGGCTTTAACTTACCGAACTACCCAGAAGAGCCAAGCACTTACGAAGAAGAAGCGATCAAAGCGACTTACGACAAAATCAAAGGTAGTGCGGTTAACCCAGTTCTACGTGAAGGTAACTCTGACCGTCGTGCTCCTCTATCTGTTAAGAACTACGCGAAGAAAAACCCTCATTCAATGGGCGCATGGTCAGCAGATTCGAAATCACACGTTTCTAGCATGACTGGTAATGACTTCTTTGGTAGTGAAAAATCACACACTGTAGAAGGTGCAACTGACGTTAAAATCGAGTTTGTTGGCGCTGACGGTGCAGTAAAAGAGCTTAAAGGTTCATTCCCGCTACAAGATAAAGAAATCATCGATTGTTCAGTAATGAACAAAAAAGCGCTGGTAGAATTCTTTGAAGCACAAATTGCTGAAGCGAAAGAACAAGATGTTCTATTGTCACTTCACATGAAGGCGACAATGATGAAGGTTTCTGACCCTGTGATCTTTGGTCATGCGGTTAAGGTTTACTACAAAGACGTATTTGCTAAATACGGTGACGTATTCGAGAAGCTTGGCGTTGACGTAAACAACGGTATCGGTGATGTTTACGCGAAGATCCAAGGGCTACCAGCAGCTCAAAAAGAAGAAATCGAAGCAGCGCTACAAGCTGTTTACGAAACTCAGCCTCCACTAGCGATGGTTGATTCTGACCGCGGTATCACAAACCTTCACGTGCCAAGTGACATCATCGTTGACGCATCTATGCCAGCAATGCTGCGTTCATCAGGCCAAATGTGGGGTCCAGATGGTAAACAGAAAGATACTAAAGCGATGATCCCAGATCGTAGCTACGCAGGTATCTACCAAGCGGTTATCGACTTCTGTAAAGAGAACGGCGCATTCAACCCAACTACAATGGGTAGCGTGCCAAACGTGGGCCTAATGGCTCAGAAAGCGGAAGAGTACGGTTCACACGATAAGACATTCATCCTAGATGCGGCTGGTACAGTGCGTGTTGTTGATGCATCAGGCGCGGTATTACTAGAGCAATCTGTAGAGGAAGGCGATATCTTCCGTATGTGTCAGGTGAAAGATGCGCCAATCCAAGACTGGGTTAAGCTTGCAGTAACACGTGCACGTGCAACAGGTGTTCCAGCGGTATTCTGGTTAGATGAGAACCGTGCACACGATGCTCAACTAATTAAGAAAGTAAACGCATATCTACCACAACATGATACTTCTGGCCTAGAAATCAAGATTCTTGCTCCGCTTGAAGCGTGTCAGTTCTCTCTAGTTCGCATCAAAGAAGGCCAAGACACTATCTCAGTAACAGGTAACGTACTACGTGACTACCTAACTGACTTGTTCCCAATCCTAGAGCTAGGTACATCGGCGAAGATGCTTTCGATCGTTCCTCTAATGAACGGTGGTGGTCTATTTGAAACAGGTGCTGGTGGTTCTGCTCCTAAGCACGTTCAACAGGTAGAGAAAGAGAACCACTTGCGTTGGGACTCTTTAGGCGAATTCCTAGCACTAGCTGCGTCTCTAGAGCATCTAAGTACCGTTGCTGGTAATGCTAAAGCACAAGTACTTGCAGATGCGCTAGATAAAGCAACTGGTGATTTCCTAGACAACAACAAGTCGCCATCACGTCGTGTTGGTGAACTAGACAACCGTGGTAGCCACTACTACCTTGCGACATACTGGGCACAAGCACTTGCGACACAAACTGCTGACGCTGAGCTAGCGGCAGAGTTTGCTCCAATCGCAGAAGCACTGACTTCAAATGAAGAGAAGATTGTTGCTGAACTAAACGATGCACAAGGTGTTGTTGGCGAGCTGGGCGGTTACTATGCGCCAGTGTTTGAGAAAGCGTCTCCATTAATGCGTCCAAGCGTTACGTTAAACGCTATCATCAATGGTTAATCAAGCTTGATAAAAACAAACCCGCCGAGAGGCGGGTTTTTTATGATCTTTACAACTGATATAAAAGAGTTTGTTATACCAATCTGCATAAGTAAGTGAATCTAGAAATTGAAAGTGAGCATTTACTTATTTAGGTTGATATCAATTATGGCAGCGATTATTTTGCTGGTTGAGCTTCCACTGGTACCACAGAACTCGCGTGGTAGCCTTTTGGTCCTTCTTCCACTTCAAAGTTTACTTGTTGACCAGCTTTCAGAGTACGATACCCATCCATTTGGATCGTAGAATAGTGTGCGAACACGTCTCCATCTTCCCCTTCTGAACAGATAAAACCAAATCCTTTGGCATTGTTAAACCATTTTACTGTACCTGTAGCCATGCTATACATCCCTCATGCATATTGTTACTGAAGTTGTTTGGTGTTTACATTGAGTTCCTTGTAAACAGAAAGTGAATTTTCATTCAGCCGCTGCCAAATTCTTAGTCACTATTTGACCAATGTAGCCAATGATGTGGGACAGTCAATAGGAAAAAGGTCTTACAGTCTACATAATTGCAAGCAAATCACTTTTGAGATTTACATTTTTGTTACTAACTCGTAGTGAATTAACTGTCTTTGATTGGTTGTGTGAATGGAATTTGGTTTCTTTTTAATCAATTAGATAGAAGTCGTCGTTTGATAGAAATGTTTTATTTGCAGCGACTCAAATGCTGCATTAGTCTCTAAGTAAGAACAAAAACTTTTTGTCGTATTTTGTTCTTAATAGTAAGAGCTAAATTCGAAACTTTCGCTTCATGAAGTGGTAAAATTAAAAGAGTTCAACATTAACGTCGAAAAGTCATGAGCAAACATTTTGAATGGGTTACTCCAGATTCTGATCTACTGGAGTTAGAGAAAACTAAAGTTAAGCCGCCGTCCATGTATAACGTTGTATTAAACAACGATGACTACACCCCAATGGACTTTGTTATTGAAATCCTAGAACGTTTTTTTTCTATGGATATCGACAAAGCGACGCAAGTGATGCTTCAGGTGCATTATGAAGGCAAGGCAATTTGTGGCACATATACTGCAGAAGTTGCTGAGACCAAGGTAGCGCAAGTTACTATGTATTCTAAAGAGAATGAGCATCCTTTGCTTTGTACAATGGAACAAGCCTAATGCTTGTTCGAACAACCTAAGTTGTTCTTAAAGGAGGTACTTATGCTGAATAAAGAATTAGAGTCGAGTCTGAACGGCGCTTTTGCACGTGCACGAGACAAACGACATGAGTTTATGACTGTCGAGCACCTCCTGTTAGCATTGCTTGAAAACGATGCTGCAAGAGAAGCCCTTCAGGCCTGCCAAGCTGATATTGATGCTTTGCGCAGTGAGCTTGATATATTCATCGATCAAACAACGCCACTTATTCCAGAAAACGACGAAACACGTGAAACGCAACCAACGTTGAGTTTCCAACGTGTTCTCCAACGCGCTGTCTTCCATGTTCAGTCTTCAGGACGCAGTGAAGTGACAGGTGCCAACGTATTAGTCGCAATTTTTAGCGAGCAAGAATCTCATGCTGCTTACCTTCTAAAGAAAAACGATATAAGCCGCTTAGATATTGTGAACTTCATTTCTCATGGCATTACCAAAGCGTCAGGTTCAGAAGATGAATCTTCTTCCTCTAGCTCATTTGGTAATGAAAACGTTGAAGAAAACAGTTCTGAAGATCGCTTAGAAAGTTTCGCAACTAACCTTAATCAAATCGCAAAACAAGGTCAGATTGACCCACTGATTGGTCGTGATAAAGAGCTAGAACGTACTATTCAAGTTCTGTGTCGCCGTCGTAAGAACAACCCACTATTGGTTGGTGAAGCCGGTGTTGGTAAGACCGCGATAGCGGAAGGTCTTGCTTGGCGTATTGTGGAAGGTCAAGTTCCAGATATTATTGCTGATAGCGTTATTTACTCTCTCGACATTGGTTCACTGCTAGCGGGTACTAAGTACCGTGGTGACTTTGAAAAACGCTTCAAAGCAATTCTGAAGCAGTTAGAGAAAGAAGACGACGCGATTCTATTTATTGATGAAATTCATACCATTATCGGTGCTGGTGCAGCATCTGGTGGTCAAGTTGATGCAGCTAACTTAATTAAACCGTTGTTAAGTAGCGGTAAGCTTCGCTGTATTGGTTCGACAACGTATCAAGAGTACAGCTCTATTTTTGAGAAAGAACGTGCTTTGTCTCGTCGATTCCAAAAAATCGATGTGGTTGAGCCATCACTTGATGACACAACCAAGATCTTGATGGGTCTTAAACCTAAATATGAAGCTCACCATGAAGTGAGATATACCAATAAAGCCTTGCGCGCTGCGGTTGAACTGTCTGCGAAATACATTAATGAGCGTCATTTACCTGATAAGGCTATCGACGTGATTGACGAAGCGGGTGCCCGTCATCGTCTGGCTCCAGCAAGTCGTCGTAAGAAAACGGTTGGTGTTGCTGACATTGAAGCTATGGTTGCTAAGATGGCACGTATCCCTGAGAAATCAGTCTCTTCTTCTGACAAAGAAATTCTTCAGAATCTTGATGATAAGATGAAGATGCTAGTATTTGGTCAAGATGATGCGATTGATGTACTGAGTGAGGCGATTAAACTGACTCGTGCAGGCCTAGGTGCTGATCATAAACCGGTGGGTTCATTCCTATTTGCTGGCCCTACAGGTGTTGGTAAGACCGAAGTGACAGTGCAGCTTTCTAAACTGCTTGGTATTGAACTTCTTCGCTTTGATATGTCTGAGTATGGCGAGCGTCACTCAGTGAGTCGATTGATTGGTGCGCCTCCTGGTTATGTTGGTTATGATCAAGGCGGTCTATTGACTGATGCAGTGATCAAGCATCCTCATTCAGTTGTTCTACTTGATGAGATTGAGAAAGCACACCCAGATATCTTTAACTTGCTACTACAGGTAATGGATAACGGTACGCTAACGGATAACAATGGTCGTAAAGCGGATTTCCGTAACGTGATCCTTGTGATGACGACAAACGCGGGTGTTCAGGAGACTGAGAAGAAATCGATCGGCCTGATCCAACAAGATCATAGCCACGATGCGATGTCAGTGATCAAGAAAGTGTTTACACCTGAGTTCCGCAACCGTCTAGACAATATTATTTGGTTCAACAGCTTAGATGAGCATGTGATTCATCAAGTGGTTGATAAGTTTATTGTCGAGCTACAAGCTCAGTTAGACGCACGCGGTGTGTCACTTGAAGTTTCAGATGATGCTCGTCACTGGCTTGCACTGAAAGGTTACGATAAAGCAATGGGCGCTCGACCAATGGGACGAGTTATCCAAGATCAGCTTAAGAAACCTTTAGCCAACGAGCTACTGTTTGGTTCATTGGTTGATGGCGGTACAGTGAAAGTGAATCTGAAAGATGATGAGCTGAAATTTGAATACCTTAGTGAGAAAGAAGCCGCAATTCACTAACCTTCATGAGTGTTAATAGAAAGCCAGAGCAAATGCTCTGGCTTTTTTGTTTCTTTAATTTGTAGTAGTTGAGACTTTTATTCACTCAAAGTAAGGTTTGAGTGTTTGATAGGAGTGCTCGACGGATTGAGGGATTTCTTGTTCACTTTGAAAACCGAGAGCAGGATAGTTCTTGATTCGTTCAAAATCGCCAAGCATTGCAGTCACAGTAGTGACAATATCGATCTCATCGTTAAAGTAATCGCAAAAACGTGTTTTGGGAGACGTTACAGAGACTGATTCGTAAGGGCTTGGCCACTGTTTTTCGAATGTCGCTAAGGTGCGTCTTTCCATATAAGGTTTTTGCACTAAAATGAATGAGTTAACTTCGATGTTCTTTTGTTTGAGCAATTGATGAGTGAATTGGACATTTTGACCAGTGTTTGTTGCTTCAGGCTCTATGATGATAGCATCATGGGGTACACCCATTCCCTTAGCTATCGCGGCGAATGTTTCGGCCTCACTGGATTCGAACGTGTCTTTGGTTAACCGCCCAACGCCACCAGAGAAGATCAACATTTCAGCCCAACCTTCCAAATATAGCGTTGCTGCATATTCTGCGACACGTAAGTCATTACTGCCAAGAACAAAGATACAGTCGGCTTTCTTCAGCGGGTGGTCTAGTTGCATGTAGTCCCAAATGTGTTCTATATGTTGATAGAGTTTTTTGTTCGCCATAGCACGCCCCTTAAAGCATTTCGAGAGTGTGTTGGAAGTGAAAGCGATAGCCTAAACTCAATAACTTGTCAGCAATAATGCGTTTGTCCGGAGTGTCAGTAACAGGTGGAAGCGACTCGTTACTATCGGAGTTATCAAGAGCGGCTTGATAAAACTCGGCTTTGCTTACCGTATTCGGCGTCGTTGCGTTTACAACTAGATTATCGTTGTTCAACGAGACAAAGCTTACGGCGCCAATTGCGTCATGCAGATGTAATATATTGGCTGGAGCTTGGTTGCTGACTTGCTTTAGTTTTGATGTAAAGCGGCTAGGGTGTCGCTCTGGGCCGATTAATCCGCTGCAACGTACGATCGCATAGCTTAGCCCTGAATCAATAAGATACTGTTCAGCTTGAAGCATGATTTTTGCGTTATCTGTAAAGGCGTCGTTTCTAGAAGCCAGAGCTAGGCTCGCATTATCTTCTACCATATTTTGGGCGGTATTTGGGTAAACCGTTGTTGAGCTCACCATCACCACGCGGGATACATTGGACTGCTGGCATATTTGCACCAGTTTGCTCCAATGGTGTGCGTATTCATCGCCTTGGCCTTTTCTAAATCCTGGTGGAAAGCAGCCGATGACAATATCTGGAGTATTGGCTTTTAGGCTTGCTGTGAGCTCTGAGATTTCGTTACTTAAATTAAACTCAAAGCCTTGTAGGTGATTTTGTGCGAGTTGCTCGACACCTTCGGCAGATGTGCGACTGACTGATACTTTATGACCAAGAGTTTCAAGATAGTGGGCGAGCGGTTGTCCAAGCCAACCACCGCCGATAATAGATATCTGCTTCACAACGGTTTTCCTAATAGTTGTCTTAATTCTGAGCGTAAATAAGCATGGATTGGGTGTGAACTAAAAGCAGGATGCTGGATAATATCCACGTTGGCATTCCAGTTTAAGTTCTCAAATTCTACAGGAACACGAACAATGTCATTGCTTGCCATGCCATATGTCGCAATGTGCTTAGGTAGCACGCCCCAACCAAATCCCTTTTGTATCAGCTCTCTTAACATATAGTAGTTATCAGCATACCAAACGTCAGGGCTGTAGGCTTTTTGGAAGCTGCTGGTTTTACTGTTTTTTGACCTTACTAACAGCTGGCGATGCAAAATCAATTGGTCGACATTATTAGCTCTTTGTTGCGCCAATATATGTTTTGCACCAACATAGACATCGAATTCAATACTGCCCACTGATTCAAAGTCTAACCCCACAGGCAGAGAGGTCTCCGAGAACATCACACCTGTTGTAGCGCGTTGTGACTCAACAAGCTCAATCACGTCAACACTTGAAGCAGAGAGAAATTCAAAGGTAACTCCGGGAAACTTCTCAGACACATGTTCGATAACACTGGAAAGGTTATCCATTGGAATCCCTTCATCAACCGCTAGGCTTAGTTGGGTTGATTCATCACTGGCAATCTGAGCGATGCACTGCCTTAACCGATAATGCTGCTGAAGTGACGCCTTCGCGTGTGGTAAAAGCTGTGTACCACTCAAGGTGAGTTTTGGGTAGCGAGATGAACGGTCAAACAGCTCTAAACCACTGTCTATTTCCAAATTCATAATGTGCTGGCTAATCGCAGATTGCACTTTGTTTAGCGATCGTGCTGCGGCGGAAAAAGAGCCTTGCTCCACGGTTGCGACAAAGGCCTCTAGTTGTTCGATGCTATACATATCACTTTTACTGATGGTATCTAATTATATTGCATCTTAAATGTAGATGATAATGACGACATCGACTATGACATTGATTGGAAAAATTGTAATGAACACACAAGAAAGAGTATTTCACGCCGTAGTATTTGAAGCATTGGCTTTGGCGATGATTGTTCCTGCTTCGGCATTTATCACAGGTAAAGGTGCGAGCGACCTTGCGTTGGTTGGAGTTGGACTGAGTCTATTTACTGTGGTTTGGAACTACTATTACAACCTGATGTTTGATCGCATGTTTGGTCATGATAGAGAAAATCGCTCATTAAAAATGCGTGTTGGGCATACGGCAGGCTTTGAAGGTGGATTGATCTTCATTACCGTTCCTTCGATAGCATGGTTTTTGCAAATTAGTATTGGGCAAGCGTTGCTATTGGAAGCGGGGTTCTTAGTCTTTTTCTTCTTTTATGCGACAGCATTCAATTGGGCTTATGACCGTTTACAGCCATACCAACGTTGGTTTCAACGCGAAAGAGTATCGAGTGTTAATGACTAGGGTCTGTTGACCATTTGAGCTGATTTTTGCAGCAATTTGTAGATTCTTTATGCAAGGCAGAGGCTTTGAGTTGTAGTAGCTCTACCTGATAAGCCGATAACGCAGGAGAAAGGGCCTACAAATGCTGCCCAGAGGGTTCGGCTAAAAGCGTTTTTCTCTTTGTTGAGAGATACTTGCTTAGAATAACTAGGCTGCAAACCTCTCGCCGCGATAAAAACGCTTTTATCTCGAACAAAATTTAACCGCAAAAGGTCAACAGACCCTAGAGATTAAGGTAGTAATCAGGAGAAGGATAGGAGCTTGGTCGTTTACCAAGCTCAAATTCTGTTGTGATTAAGAGCGAATTAGCTAGATAGAACTCTTAAAATTTTATCTGCGTGTTCCGCAACTTCGATGCCTTCGTCAGTCAGATAGCCACCGTCAGGTAAAGTACATAGACCTTTCTCATAAAGACGCTGGACGGCCGCCTGCATTTCTTCAGTCGCATCATGGTGAACTTTAATACCCGTCGCTGCGCTGCTGATGTCAAATTGAAGCAATAGGTTAAGTTCAGACATATATTCAGGCGTAAGTTTCATATTTAATTCCTTCATAGAAAGTACTTATCTCAACTTAATCAGGATGTTGGAAATCAGCAACTTTATCCAACGAGAAATGTTATCCATCCCTTACTTTCTTAAAAAGATTGAGATGATTTGGTGGTTGAGTAAGCGAATGCATTGAGAATAGACTCAAATCAAAGACTAATGAGATTAACCCTAATGGGGGAGCTATAATTCGTCTTAATAGCAAAACTGCATATTAAATTGAATTATTATGAACAATCAGCCTAAAGTGCCTGTGGGATAAAAAATCAAAGAAACAGTTTTGGTTAAGTTGTTGAAAAGTAAATCAAATCAATCGGTGTTATAAAATCTATTTATTTAATTTTAGCTAAGTTCTTGGCTTGATTAAGGAAAGTTTCCTTCATATTAAAAACATTTTGTCCATTTCAAGGAATTAACGCTTGAATTCGATCACAATTCACGTAATTATCCGCGCCCACAAATCCACATGTTGCAAAATGTTTCGTAATGATAAATCTAAACCAGTTTGACTCTTTACTTCCTCCTCAAATGGCAGAGCGTGCGGCAGAAATTGGCGTAGGCAAAGCAACCAAAGATCCAGTTAAGTCGTTTTTACTCGCGATATCAGCTGGTATCCATATCGGCATTGCATTTGTGTTCTACACAATCGTGACAACGGGGGCAGGTGATTTACCGTGGGGAATTACTCGTCTACTTGGTGGTTTAGCATTTAGTTTAGGCTTGATCCTAGTTGTAGTGACTGGCGGTGAGCTATTTACCAGCTCAGTGTTAACGTTAGTTGCGCGTGCGAGTGGCAAGATTACGTGGAAATGTTTATTTAAGAACTGGGCTGTAGTTTATGGCGGTAACTTAATCGGTGCCTTGTTGCTGGTCGTTTGCATGCTACTGACTAAACAGTACATGTTTGATCATGGCCAAGTTGGCTTAAATGCGATGGCGATTTCGCAGCATAAAATGCATCACACTTTTTTATCTGCAGTCGCACTTGGCGTCATGTGTAATGTTTTGGTTTGCATTGCTGTATGGATGACCTTCAGCGGCCGTACTCTTACAGACAAGATTGCTGTAATGATTTTACCTGTGGCAATGTTTGTGTCTGCGGGTTTCGAGCACTGTATCGCGAATATGTTCCAAGTCCCAATGGCAATCGGTATCAAGAATTTTGCACCAGCTGAATTTTGGCAGATGACCGGTGCTAACATTGCTGATTACGCCGATCTAAATATGATTGATTTTATCACCAATAACTTAATTCCAGTCACGTTAGGGAACATTATTGGTGGTGGCTTATTTGTTGGTATGTGGTATTGGTTAATCTATCTACGCGATTAATTAAACATATAAACACGACTCAAAAGACTCACTTAGGTGGGTCTTTTTTGTTTGCGGCGAAGGGCCATTCTCTAGCGTCGGCAAAATCAGTGGTGGAGTAGTGATTAACCAGTCATGAAGATCTTGTATTGGGCAACTTGCCTCTCCGAGTTCTATGAAATCTTTGGAAATAGACATAAGTGTTCTCCACTGTACTTTCATTAAGTGCAACGATAGGAGAGCAGAATGACACTATTATTACGTCTCACGAATTAATTTATATGCGCATGAATGCAAAGAAATTTTCGTGTGGAGGCAGTGAGCTTGCTCGGTGCAGCAAATTGTTTGGGAAGTATCACCACGGTTATCCACAGAATCTGTGGATAAGATCTTTAATCCCTTGTTCATGAGAGAAAAGATCGTGTCTATTGGGCGGATCTAACCAAGATCCTTCCTTCTTTATTGATGCAGCTTTTGACTGTCAGAGTTAAAGAAAGGGTGATTGAAATCGACATCATGACGAAAATCGCCACCATGATCATGATCTGGTATTTAATCGCTACGATGGGACTCGCGCCGCCAAGTATTTGCCCTGTCATCATACCTGGTAACGTCACCAACCCGCTGGTGGTCATGGTTGCTAATGTCGGAGCCAAAGAACGTTGAATAGCTTCGCGCACGAAGGGCAAAGTCGCGTACTCTTTAGATGCTCCGAGTGATATTGCCGCTTCATACTCTCCTTTTCTTTCCTCTAAAGCATTAAAGAAGTTTTGTAGAGCGACTATATTTCCGCTCATGGAATTGCCGAGTAGCATCCCAGCTAATGGAATTAAATATTGGGCATTATAAAGAGGGGTAGGTTGAATAATGACGAGGGTAATGAGTAATAGGACTGGAGATAAGCCAGATAACAAGCCCGTGCCAACAGGTATTAGCATTGGTTTTTTTGGCAGCTTGGCTTTTGAAATGATAGCGCTTGCTCCGATCACCATCATAAATGCAAGCCACAATAGGTTGATAACCAAGCTATTAAGGGTAAATAAGTACTCTAAATAGACACCGACTAAGAGTAATTGGAGTGTCATTCGCCCTACGCTAATGATAATTTCTCGACTGATCTGCAGCTGGTAAAACTTGCTAATTGCGAAAGGGATCGCGAGTAAACCGAAAAATAACGCTAATGTGAGCCAAGATATATCGACGACGCTTTGCATAGTTCCTCCCAACGACTATCGGTGTATTGTACCGAATATTGCCGATGAGTCACCTTGCTCAAATTTCAAAAAAAGTGACAAAATCCCCTTAGTTTTAGAAACATTTTTGTTACAAATCAACTAGAATTAGCACGTAAAACCTGTGCCTCTAAAGTGGTAGATGTTACAGTTGTTGTCACAATGTTGTGGTAAATGATGGTTTTTTGGTGTCATCTTTCTGTTCATATTTGTTCACAAAACTTGGTTTATTTACACATAAAAATGTAATTAAACACAACTCTGGATGAGCTCAAAAAAGTGTTGAATAACAACGGCAGATGGACCGGAATTGATTGAACCCTACTTATAGTATGGTCTAACATTTCCATCTAGAGATAGAAGAAAATTTAGCTCAATCATAAGAGCTAACCAAATAACACTAGATACAAAATAGGCAAATGTATGAGTGATGTTAACAAAATCGAGAGTGGTGAAAAACGCTCTCTGGAGTGGAAGTCATTCCTCTTCATCGCGGTTGTTCTCTTCCCAATTCTGAGTGTGGCTTTCGTAGGTGGCTACGGATTCCTAGTATGGATGCTGCAAGTATTCGTTATGGGACCACCTGGAGTTCACGGTTAACCCGTTGAGCTCATTTCCACATTTTTGAAAAGATTTTAAGAGAGCAAACCATGAAATCATTGATCGTAAAATTGTGGCGTACCATGACACGCCCTGCGGTTCATATCAGCTTAGGCGTGCTGACTATGGGCGGCTTTATCGCTGGTGTTATCTTCTGGGGTGGTTTTAACACTGCGTTAGAAGCGACTAACACTGAAGAGTTCTGTATCAGCTGTCATACCATGCGCGATAACGTGTATGTTGAGCTGCAAGAAACGGTTCACTGGAAAAACCACTCTGGTGTTCGTGCAACATGTCCTGACTGTCACGTACCACATAACTGGACTGACAAAATTGCACGTAAAATGCAGGCATCTAAAGAAGTATTTGCACAAGTATTTGGTAACTACGATGAACCAGGAGCGTTTGAAGAGCGCCGCATCGAACTTGCTAAACACGAATGGGACCGTTTCTCGGCGAACAAGTCTCTAGAGTGTAAAAACTGTCACAACTACGAATCTATGGATTTCGAGCAAATGTCTCCAACAGCTCGTATCCAAATGAAACAAGCAGCTGAAAAAGATCAAAGCTGTGTTGATTGTCACAAAGGTATTGCGCACCAGCTTCCAGCAAATATGGATAGCGTAGGCGGTATCGTTGGTGAGCTAGAGCAGCTAACGTCTGGCACTGATTACTCAACAGGTACTGAACTAGTGAGCGTACGTCACCTTCCAGTTTACTTCGATGAAACTGCAACAACAGAAGCTGGTCTTCTTAACCCAGCATCTAGCGTTAAGGTTCTGGATGAGAAAGGCGACATGATGCAAGTTGAAATCGACGGTTGGCGTAAAGCGAAAGGCTTTGGTCGTGTAATCCAAGAAGATTTCGGCATGAACATCGCTATGGGTTCTCTACTTAAAGAAGCTGCGCTAAGTGATGACATCGTGACTAAAGGCGAGAAGAAAGTCGATGAGCTAACTGGTCTTCCTTGGGAGAAAGTGTCAGCGAAAGTTTGGATGAAGAAAGAAGCGATGCTTAATGACGTGACTCCTATCTGGGAGAAAGCGAGCGAAGCATACAAAACAAACTGTTCAGTTTGTCACACTCAACCAGATGAAGCGCACTTCAGCGCAAACACTTGGCCAGGTATGTTTAACGGTATGCTTGCATTCGTGAACTTCGATACAGACAGTGAAGCACTTGTATTGAAATATCTACAGAAGCACTCTTCAGATTTTGCTGAAGGTCACCACTAATAAGCGTCAGACGGAGTATTTGAAATGGCTATTACACGAAGAAGTTTTCTTAAAGGTGTAGCAACCACAAGCGCAGCATCAGTAATCGGTCCAAGCTTATTGGCATCTGCTTCTGCAAGCGCTGCAGAATCAACGGGAACTTGGAAAGTTTCAGGTTCTCACTGGGGCGCGTTCCGCGCCCACATCTATGCGGGTAAAGTGCAAGAAATTAAGCCTCTTGAATCTGACACTAACCCAACAGATATGATCAACGGCATTAAGGGTGTTATTTACAACCCTTCACGTGTTCGTTACCCAATGGTTCGCCTTGATTGGCTGAAGAAACACAAGTACAGCGCGGACACTCGTGGTAACAACCGCTTTATCCGTGTTACTTGGGACGAAGCACTAGATTTGTTCTACCGTGAACTTGAGCGTATTCAAAAAGATTACGGTCCATGGGCACTACACGCAGGTCAGACAGGCTGGCGTCAAACTGGTCAGTTCCACAGCTGTACCAGCCACATGCAACGTGCTGTAGGTATGCATGGTAACTTCATCACTAAAGTAGGTGACTACTCTACGGGTGCAGGTCAAACTATTCTGCCTTACGTTCTTGGTTCGACAGAAGTATACGCACAAGGTACATCTTGGTCAGAGATCCTAGAGAACTCAGACAACATTATCCTTTGGGCGAACGATCCAGTGAAAAACCTTCAAGTAGGTTGGAACTGTGAGACGCACCAATCGTACCCTTACCTTGAGCAACTAAAAGAGAAAGTTGCGAAAGGCGAGATCAATGTATTGTCTGTTGATCCGGTTAAGAACAAGACTCAACGTTTCCTAGGCAACGACCACATGTACATCAACCCGATGACAGACGTGGCGTTCATGCTGGCGGTTGCTCATGTTCTTTATAACGAAGACCTATACGACAAGAAGTTCATCGACACTTACTGTCTAGGCTTCAAAGAGTTCATTGAGTATGTTCAGGGTGAGACTAAAGACAAAGTTGTTAAGACTCCTGAATGGGCAGCAGAAATCTGTGGTGTAGAAGCTGACAAGATCCGTGAATTTGCACGCATGCTAGTTAACGGTCGTACACAAATCCTGATGGGTTGGTGTATTCAACGTCAAGAGCACGGTGAGCAGCCATACTGGGCAGCGGCAGTTGTTGCAGCTATGGTTGGTCAGATTGGTCTACCAGGCGGTGGTATCTCTTACGGTCACCACTACTCAGGTATCGGTGTTCCATCAACAGGCTTTGCAGCACCAGGTGGTTTCCCACGTAACCTTGACACAGGCTCTAAGCCGAAGTGGGACAACAACGATTTCAACGGTTACAGCCGTACAATTCCTGTAGCGCGTTGGATTGACTGTCTGCTAGAACCAGGTAAAGAGATCCGTTACAACGGCTCTAAAGTGAAGCTACCAGACTACAAGATGATGGTTATCTCGGGTAACAACCCTTGGCACCACCACCAAGACCGTAACCGTATGAAGAAAGCATTCAAAAAGCTTCAAACGGTTGTGACGATTGAATTTGCTTGGACAGCAACGTGTCGCTTCTCTGATATCGTTCTTCCTGCATGTACTCAGTTTGAACGTAACGATATTGACGTTTACGGTTCGTACTCAGGTAAAGGCCTGATCGCAATGCACCGTCTAGTGGATCCATTGTTCCAGTCTAAGACTGACTTTGAGATCTTTACTGAACTAACTCGTCGCTTCGGTCGTCACAACGAGTACACGCGTGGTATGGACGAGATGCAGTGGGTTCGCTCACTATACGCAGACTGTCGTGAAGCAAACAAAGCTAACTTCGATATGCCAGAGTTCGATGAGTTCTGGGAGAAGAGTGTTCTAGACTTTGGTGAAGGTTCTCCATGGGTTCGTCATGCGGACTTCCGTAAAGACCCTGAGATCAACGCACTAGGTACTCCATCAGGCTTTATCGAGATTACTAGCCGTACAATCGGTCGTTTCGGTTACGAGCACTGTCAAGAACACCCAATGTGGTTTGAAAAGACAGAACGTTCACATGGTGGTCCAGGCTCTGAGAAACACCCGTACTGGCTACAATCGTGTCACCCAGACAAGCGTCTTCACTCGCAAATGTGTGAATCAGAAGAGTTCCGTGCAACATATGCGGTACAAGGTCGCGAGCCTGTGTACATCAACCCAACAGATGCGAAAGCGAAAGGTATTAAAGACGGCGATCTAGTTCGCGTATTTAATGACCGTGGTCAGCTACTAGCAGGTGCAGTACTGACTGATAGCTACCCACGTGGTGTTATTCGTATCGAAGAAGGTGCATGGTACGGCCCTCTAAATGAAAAAGAAGGCGCTATCTGTACATACGGCGATCCGAACACGCTAACGATGGATATCGGCTCTTCTGAGCTTGCTCAGGCGACTTCTGCGAACACTTGTATCGTAGATTTCGAGAAGTTCACAGGCAAAGTACCGCCAGTAACTTCATTCGGTGGTCCAATCGAAGTCGCGTAATTGAACGCAAACGAATAAAAATACCAGCCAATTGGCTGGTATTTTTTTGCCTTAAGGAAGGGTTAGGCCATATTTGCGTCTGAGCTTTTTCATTTTTACCTCCCCGTGTGTTTTAAAGTACCTATTCAAAGTATCGACAATTTCCTGAGCACGTGGGTGGCTTCGACGTACCGCGACATGAACGGGCGTTGAGTCCAAGTAATTGTCGCTGAAATGGAGTCGGTTCGCTTCTATCCCCATTTCACTTATCGTCCATTTACCTACTGCTTCGTCAGTGACGAGGATATCGGCACGACCAGAAAGCAACAGACGAATACTGTTTGGTAGGTCAATAGAAATGACTTTATACATCTGCTCGTATTCAAGCAGTTCAGCACCGTAGGCATAGCCGTTGATTAAAGCGACACGCTTTTCTTTCAAGTTCTCGATTGTCTGGTATTCGAAGTCGAGCTCGCTCCTAGAGACAACCGCCATTTGGTTATACATGTATGGCTCAGTGAACAGGTAGTCTTGTTCTCGCTGCTTGGTTTTCCAAATAGCGACGATGATGTCATTTTTCCCTTTAAGTGTTTCTTTCAAGATCCTCGCCCAGGGCTTTTCTACGAATTCGACTTGATAACCAGCTGTCGTTAGCCCTTCGATGACAATATCGTGCGCTATGCCTCGACCAAAGGGTGAATCCATGATGAAAGGCGGCCACGTTGTTTGTGCAACACGAAGCACGGTAGCCGCGTAAGAAGCAGATAAAGGGTACAAAACTAGTATTCCGTAAAGCACACACCTGCGAATAAACACCTTATTTTCCTCAATAGAGAGTTCTTAGAAAGTGTAGTCGACAGCCTATAGAGGTAGAGATTTTTAGCTAAATCTCATTTGTTGAGAATATGATTGAACTTTTTAACTAAGTAGTGAACACGGTTGGAGTTTAGGTGTTTTTAGAAACCTAGGCTTATCGGTGTGATCGCCTTCACTTTTATTGATGGTTATTGTCGCATTTATCAGCAATATTAGAGTTTTTTAGAAAAATGAGCTCGTTAAGTGAGCTTTCTATTAGTTATTTTTGGATCATTTTATTTGTTAATTATTAGTTCTGCGAATAATTTCTGCTGCCAGGGCAAGCCGGTGGAACTGGCGCTCATAAATAAAAATTTATAGGAACAAATAAAAATGAAAAAGACAGCATTAGCAGTAGCATTATCTCTTGTTGCAGGTTCAGCAGTAGCAGCAGAAGCACTATCTGGCGACCAGTTCACAGTTTCTGGTGAGTTTGCTCTAGGTGGTTACTCTGACTCTAGCCGTTCAGATGACGAGATCTACAACGGTGGTGTAACTGGTTTCGATATCTTCGCAGACTACGAGAATGGCAACATTGTTGGTAAGTTCGGCGGTGAATTTGATATTGAAGATGACTACGGTACATCTGACTCTGAATTTACTATTACTGACACTTGGGTTGGTTACAAAACTGGTTACGGTGTTATCTCTGCAGGCTACGCAAACGATACTGCTCTAGATGCTGTTGATGGCGCTGCTGACCAAACAATCGAGTTCCTATGGTCTCCTTCAGACGCATCTGACGCTCGTCAAGTTGTTAAGTTCGAAGGTGATAAAGAAGGCTTCAAATACGGTGTTTCTTACTTCGGTGACCGTAACTATGAAGGTCAAGACCGTCAAGGTGGTTACAATGGCTATGTAGGTTTCGAGAATGAGACGTTCATGGTTAACTTCGGTTACGAAGACAACGATAACAAAATTACTACTGATTCAAATGGTAAAACAGAAGTATTCACTGACCAACTATATCTAGTAAACGGTGCAGTTAAGCTAGGTGCTGTTGGCATTGGCGCGACATTCGCTGAAGAAGAATTCTCTGATGGCGAAAAAGTGAAGCTTTACAACACTTCTATCGGTTACTCAATGGAAGCACTTTACCTAGCAGCTGGTTACGTATCTGTTGAAGATCGCCGCGAAGCTGTGAACTTTGGTGGTTCTTACGCATTTACAAACAATTTCTCTGCGCTAATTGATATTGCTTACCATGTTTCTGACGAAGGTAAAGTAATCAATGGTTGGGAAAAAGGCGACGTAGAATCATTCGTTAAACTAGCGTACGCATTCTAATCTAAATTTCCGTCTTATTACGGCCTAGGTAAATAGGCCGTTTTCTAAGCAGGATGCTTAGCGCAATAATCCACTGCCTTTTCGCCCTCCGGAGTTGGAGGGCTTTTTCGTTTTAAAA
Organism: Vibrio sp. TBV020; assembly: GCF_046056895.1. Classification (NCBI taxonomy): domain Bacteria; kingdom Pseudomonadati; phylum Pseudomonadota; class Gammaproteobacteria; order Vibrionales; family Vibrionaceae; genus Vibrio; species Vibrio sp. TBV020. Next base: position 1,269,221 of record NZ_JBEEAQ010000003.1, read on the forward strand.
CGTGACGCTTGTTATAAAGTGTGATGTTGACTAAATAGACAATAAGTTTGCTGAATGCTCTAATTAAGAAAATCACTGATCCTTAGAGTGTCTTATCGTGAGAGTTGTACATTTAGACAATGAACGTCAATTGTTGGTTGCGAATAGTGACCTTGATGTTGAAACCTTCAACAATGAGGTTTTTTTCACTTATTGTGGATTGTCCAATTCATCCGTTAATGACCAATATTTACTCTTCCAAACTGAATTCGATTTCGAGCGACAAGCAACATTACTAGGTGATGGTTTTCAAATGCTAGCCCAGACTACGGGCACGCATGATTTACCTATTGATGTCGGTCGATGTCCAGATAATAGTTCAAGCTACCGCATATACTCATCTCAACAACCCAAGCGATATTACAACTATCTTGTTGTTGAAGACTCCCTCGGCTACGCGCTGTTTGGATTCACTTCTTGTCACCGTTTTGCTGGCTACTTTACTGTTGAAGATGATCACGGTCGGCTAATCGTTAATGCGTTTATAGATGGAGAAGATACACATCCACAAGATTGGTCGACAAATAAACTTGAGTCTGTCGTCATTTTACGAGGGGAGTCCCTATCTGGCTTATATGCTGAATTTAGTGACTGTATAAACTCTCATCATTTGGCTCGTTCTGGCGTTACGCGTGATGCACCTTTAGGTTGGTGCTCTTGGTATGCCTATTATGCAGAAGTCACTGAGCAAAATATTGAAGATAACGTCGATTATATGGCGGATAATCTGAAGCAGTTCGACGTTGCTCTGCTTGATGATGGTTACCAAGCTTATATGGGAGACTGGTTAACACCATCAGACAAGTTCCCATCTGGAATTAAGTCGGTATTAGGTGAAATCAAAGCGAGAGGTAAAAAACCTGCGATTTGGTTAGCCCCTTTTATTGCCCAGCCAGAGTCTGACGTATTCAAGCAGAACCCTGATTGGTTTGTACGCCATGCAGATGGCAGTTTACTAAAAGCAGAAGACATTACTTACGCTGGTTGGCGTTGCACCCCTTGGTATATCTTAGATACAACAAATCCAGAAGTCCAAGATCACTTAACCCATGTGGTAAAAACGATGCGCGAAGAGTGGGGAGTAGAGCTATTTAAACTGGATGCGAATTATTGGGGTACATTAAAAGGTATCCGTAGTGAACTTGGTGTCACGGGCGTTGAAGCATACCGACTCGGGATGGAAGCGATCGCTAGAGGCGCTGGCGAGGCCTTGATTCTCGGTTGTAATGCTCCAATGTGGCCGTCACTCGGCGTTGTGGATGCAATGCGAGTGTCAGATGATGTAGAACGGTGTGGAAATCGCTTTGAACAGATAGCCAAAGAAACCTTCTACCGTAGTTGGCAGCATCGTAAGTTGTGGCAAATCGACCCAGACTGCGCAACTTTCGTTTCACTGGCAAACCAAGCAACGGAGCGCAGTAACTATGAATTCCACCGAGATGTACTCCTTGCTTGCGGCGGAATGCTTCTATCTGGTGACCCTTTAACCGAACTGACTCCTTTTGCGAAAAAGAGTTTGGCCAAGCTTGCCATTCGACAAAAGCATAATCAGGAATCGGCAAGGTTTACTGCGCTTAATCTGCATCATGCATTTTTGCCTCTTACAGAGCGTAACGAATTACATTGCCTATTCAATTACCATCAGCCTGCGCGAGAAGTAACTCTAACGGCGAATTATCCTGTCTTTTGGTACGATTATTGGACTGGCGAAAAGCTGACGCCTCAGCCTACTCAGGTTTATGAAGTCGCATTAGATTCAGGTTTAGCGAGTCGAGCGATAATTACCTCGCCATAGACAAACGGCTAGACTAAAATAGCGTACTGGATTGAGGTCAGCAGACCCTAGCGGCAATAAAGAAAATAATGTCAATTATACTTGGGATCGATCCGGGCTCTCGGATTACAGGTTATGGAGTGATTCGCCAAACGGGTCGTCATTTACAATATTTAGGCAGTGGGTGTATTCGAACGTCAGAAAAGGAATTACCCGGCCGACTCAAGCAAATTTATGCAGGTGTTTCTGAGATCATTACTCAGTTTCAGCCGGATGTATTTGCGATTGAACAAGTCTTTATGGCGCGAAATGCAGATTCGGCATTAAAGCTGGGTCAGGCAAGAGGCAGTGCAATAGTGGCAGCAGTGAACGCGGATCTGCCGGTTCATGAGTATGCTGCGAGACTGATCAAGCAAGCGGTGACAGGAACAGGTGGTGCGGACAAAGAGCAAGTTCAGCATATGGTCCAACAAATGCTTAAGCTACCAGCGAGACCACAAGCGGATGCTGCCGATGCGTTAGGTGTAGCAATTTGTCATGCCAATACTAATAAAACTTTAGTCGCGTTGGCAGGTAAAGCAACAGGTGCTCGAAGAGGACGTTACCGTTAACCATTCCACACTATTTACTACCTATTGGTGCAAAACTGAGACATGTAAAACAGATCTGCTTACTAGGTTTGTTATAAAAATGTTGTATTAATATAGTGGTCAGAGGTCTAATAAGATATCAATCAAGGAAGATTGAACATGAACCCTGTCAACATGTGGCGACAATTCTGTATGCCTGAGAAACCTCAATGGACAAAAAATCAACGGCGTCAGGCCGACACCCTCTCTCTATTTTCTTTCATCGCTTTTCTAGTCGGTATTTATAGCCTGATAAAGTGGTCTAATCACGGTCATGATGGCTTAATTATGACTTCTATAATGTTGATTGGATTCGAGCTCTTTGCTGCCGTTTGCCTAAAACTGTTAAAGAACCCAACAATTGCACTTAACCTTGGTTTTATTGGCATGTCGGTTCATGCCCTCAACATCATTTACCAAAGCGGCGGTATCGTGGAATCGACCCAAACTTACTGGGTTCCCTTGCTTGTGGTGGCATTCTTCTTGTCCGGTACGCGAATGGTTGCGATCAGTTGGAGTGTGACAGTTATCTTATGCTCAGCCATCATGACCTATCTACATGTCTCTGGACGTTCGTTTCCGGTGTTAGAGCTATCTGAAGCAGCGCAACGTGTTGAAATTTGGTCTGGAACGGTATTGCCTTTAGTGGTGATCTGTATTGCGCAGGCGTTCACTGCCAAGCAAAGAGAGAAAGCGATAGAGATCGCCGAGCGGGCGAAAAGTGACAGTGAAGCGATTGCCGCGAAGGCCACACTCGGCGAACAGAACCTTTCCCACGTTCTAGAGCAAGCTAATCAAAACTCAATACAGCTTAAAGATGTTTCTCAAACACTGGAATCGCAGTCATTGACGCTAGACGATCAGGTCTCGAACTTGAACATCAATTGTGAATCTCAGGCAAGCGCGGCAGAGCAGATGAGTCAACAAGTTCACCAGCTTGCAGAAGGAATCGAAGGTTCGACCCGTTTTGTTGATGAACTCAGAGAACGCAGCGATGCTGTACACCAACAAGCGGAAACGAGTTCGCAGTTGCTAGAAGACTCTACATCAGCCATCAGCCAAATTATTGGTAGCCATGAAGAGATCATGAAAGTGGCAGACTTGATCACCTCCGTTGCCGAACAAACTAACCTATTGGCACTCAATGCTGCAATCGAAGCGGCGAGAGCAGGGGAGCAAGGTCGTGGCTTCGCGGTAGTAGCAGAGCAAGTGCGTGATCTTTCCGCTAAAAGTAGTCAGTCCGCGATCGAGATTAGAAACTTGCTCGATCGCAGCGAGCAGGAAGTCAAACACGGGCAGAACGTGGTGAACTCAAGTGCGGCTAAAATGAAGTCGATGATTGTCGAAGTTTCAGCAATTTCACAAGACGTCAACGGACTTGCGAATATCATGTCTAATCAAATGCTGGCACTAAAAGAACTCGACCAAGCAAGCAGTGAAGTGGCGAATGGCGTGGTTGCAACGAAAACAATTTCTGAGAACGTAGCCCAAAATGGTGCGCAATTGACTTCACAAGTAGACGCAGTAAGAACCTTAACTTCGCAACTTGATCAAGTTGTCTCAAAAATCTAGCTCCAAATAATAAAGGACTGGATGTCTATCCAGTTCTTTATTATCCTGTCGCAAATTCATTTCCAAAGAGTAACTACCGTGATTGGACGTCTGCGCGGCATTCTTATCGAGAAACAACCCCCTGAACTACTGATTGAAGTTAATGGCATTGGCTACGAAGTGCAAATGCCGATGAGCTGCTTCTATGAGCTGCCAAATATTGGTGAAGAAGCGATCATCTATACTCATTTCGTGGTGAGAGAAGACGCTCAACTGCTTTATGGCTTTAATACGGTCAAAGAGCGTGCATTGTTTAGAGAAGTTATCAAAGCAAATGGCGTCGGCCCTAAACTGGGGCTAGGGATTCTCTCTGGAATGACGGCAAGTCAATTTGTGGCAAGTGTTGAACGTGAAGATGTTTCGACTCTTGTTAAGCTACCTGGTGTTGGTAAGAAGACTGCAGAACGTCTTGTGGTTGAAATGAAAGACAGACTGAAAGGCTGGGGCGCTGGAGACTTATTTACTCCGTTCACAGACGCTGCGCCAGTTGACTCTGCGCCTCAAGCGAATAAGGAAAGCGCAGAAGAAGAAGCGATCAGTGCATTGCTAGCTCTAGGCTATAAACCAACCCAAGCGTCTAAAGTGGTGTCACAAGTTAAGAAAGCGGATATGAGCAGTGAGCAGCTCATTCGTGAAGCATTGAAGTCGATGGTATAAAGGCATAAATCATGATTGAAGCGGATCGCTTAATTGCGCCAGACAATACAGTATATAAAGAAGAAGATGTCATCGATCGTGCGATACGACCTAAAAAGCTCGAAGATTACAAAGGTCAGGATCATGTTCGCGATCAGATGGAAATCTTCATCAAAGCAGCGCAGTTACGTAATGAAGCGTTAGATCACTTGCTGATATTTGGCCCACCAGGCTTAGGTAAAACCACGCTAGCGAACATCGTGGCCAATGAAATGGACGTGAATATTCGCACTACGTCAGGCCCTGTACTGGAAAAAGCGGGCGACTTAGCCGCACTTCTGACTAACCTCGAAGAAAATGACGTGCTCTTCATTGACGAAATCCACCGTCTGAGCCCAATGGTTGAAGAGGTGCTCTATCCAGCTATGGAAGACTACCAGCTTGATATCATGATTGGTGAAGGACCTGCAGCACGTTCAATTAAGATCGACTTACCGCCATTTACTCTAATTGGCGCTACTACGCGAGCAGGTTCATTGACCTCGCCACTACGCGACCGTTTTGGTATTACTCAGCGTTTGGAGTATTACAAAATTCCTGACCTGCAAAACATTGTTCAGCGTAGTGCTGACTGTTTGGGCTTATCGATGGAGTCGGAAGGGGCGTTGGAAGTTGCAAGGCGAGCTCGTGGAACGCCGCGTATCGCTAACCGACTATTACGTCGTGTTCGAGATTACGCTGAAGTGAAAGGCAATGGTCATATTTGTGCTGAGGTAGCGGATAAAGCGCTAAACATGCTTGATGTTGATGCTCAAGGCTTCGATTATATGGATAGAAAACTGCTACTCGCGATCATGGAGAAGTTTGGTGGTGGACCGGTTGGTCTTGATAACATGGCAGCTGCTATTGGTGAAGAGAAAGACACCATTGAAGATGTCTTAGAACCATATCTGATCCAACAAGGCTATTTGCAGCGAACGCCGCGGGGACGAATAGCCACCGATCGAGCCTATCTTCATTTCGGAATTGAAAAATAAGTTTTCATAAGCCTGCTAAAATTAGCAGGCTTTTTTATTTGGTGATCTGGATCACGGTAATGATATTTGCTTACCACTAAATAGGTAACAGGGTTGAGTGACTTGTTAACTTGTTGTTTTGCATAAATAGTGATCGGGTGGTCTTGGATAACTCGCACGTAACAAAAGGGACGTATTTTGGTTGATATAGATCAAGTTGACGAAAAACTAAACAAGAATGCCGCACAAAAGTTGATACAAATCAAAGCGAACTCTGCCTATAAACCTTTTGAAACATACTGTTTTTACCAGTAATATTAGCGCTAGCTATATTAGCTGATGCTTAACAATTAACTAACCGTTACGGTACATTTTTGCAACAGTACGCCGTTATTTAATAACAACTTTTAAAGTTGAGTAACGAATGTTTATGCTGGCAGGGATGTAAAAAAGTGTCTTCAGCCGACACATAGGAGTAATCATGATCGATGTTGTTGATTTATCGCGGTTGCAGTTTGCTCTGACTGCGATGTATCACTTCCTCTTCGTACCTTTGACTCTAGGTATGGCATTCCTACTTGCCATCATGGAATCTTTGTACGTGATGACGGACAAGCAAATCTATAAGGACATGACCAAGTTCTGGGGTAAGCTTTTCGGTATTAACTTTGCACTTGGTGTGGCGACTGGCCTAACCATGGAATTCCAGTTTGGTACTAACTGGTCATACTATTCGCACTATGTAGGTGATATTTTTGGCGCACCTTTGGCGATTGAAGCCCTCGTAGCCTTCTTCCTGGAATCTACTTTTGTAGGTCTATTCTTCTTTGGCTGGGATCGTCTATCGAAACGTCAACACTTAGTGGTTACGTGGTTAGTTGCACTTGGCTCTAACTTCTCTGCACTATGGATCCTCGTAGCAAACGGCTGGATGCAAAACCCAGTTGGCGCAGAATTTAACTTCGAAACCATGCGTATGGAAATGGTGAGCTTTGCTGAGGTTGTTCTAAACCCAGTTGCTCAGGTTAAATTCGTGCATACCGTAGCATCAGGCTACACGACAGGCGCAATGTTCATTCTAGGCATCAGTTCATACTACCTATTAAAAGGTCGTGACATCGCATTCGCTCGTCGTTCATTTGCAATTGCCGCTTCTTTCGGTATGGCAGCTATCCTTTCTGTAATCGTACTAGGTGACGAATCTGGTTACGAGCTAGGTGAAGTACAGAAAGTGAAGCTAGCAGCAGTAGAAGCTGAGTGGCACACAGAACCAGCGCCGGCGGCATTCACTCTGTTTGGTCTTCCAAACCAAGAGACAATGCACACGGATTACGCGATTAAGATCCCTTACGTTATGGGTATTATCGCAACGCGTTCACTTGATGAGCAAGTAACAGGTCTACGTGATCTACGTGATGAGCACGTTGATCGTATTCGCACGGGTATGTACGCATACGAGTTGCTTGAAAAACTTCGTGCAGGCGACAAGTCAGAAGAAAACATGGCAGCCTTTGACGAAGTGAAAGGTGACCTAGGTTACGGCCTACTTCTTAAGCGCTACACAGAAAACGTAGTCGATGCGACAGAAGAGCAGATCCAAGCGGCGGCGGATGATTCTATCCCAACAGTTTGGCCTCTATTCTGGTCATTCCGTATCATGGTTGCTTGTGGCTTCATCATGCTATTCGTATTTGGTGCTGCATTCGTTCAAACATGTCGTCAGAAGATTGAACAGAAACCGTGGATTCTTAAAGCAGCGCTATTTAGCATTCCACTACCTTGGATTGCGATTGAAGCAGGTTGGTTCGTTGCAGAATACGGTCGTCAGCCGTGGGCAGTAGGTGAGATCCTACCGACACACGTAGCAGCGTCTGCACTAACTCTTGGTGAGCTTTGGACATCTCTATTCGCAATTATTGCGCTATACACAGTGTTCCTAATTGCAGAAGTTTACCTAATGCTTAAATTTGCACGTAAAGGTCCAAGCAGCCTGAAAACAGGTCGCTACCACTTCGAACAAGAAGCTAACTCTGTTGAAGACAAAGTCGGCCGTTCAGTCGAAGTATAAGTGAGGGAATATTATGTTTGATTACGAAATCTTACGACTTATTTGGTGGGTTCTAATTGGTGTACTACTAGTTGGATTCGCTGTAACTGATGGCTTTGATATGGGTGTTGCGTCGCTTTCACCTGTTATCGGCAAAAGTGACACAGAACGTCGTATTATGCTAAACACGATTGCCCCTCACTGGGACGGCAACCAAGTTTGGTTAATTACAGCTGGTGGTGCGCTATTTGCTGCATGGCCTCTTGTTTATGCAACGTCGTTTTCTGGATTCTATCTAGCAATGTACGTGACTCTAGCAGCGCTTTGGTTACGTCCACTTGCTCTAGATTACCGTTCGAAAATTGAAAACCCAAAATGGCGTAAAGCTTGGGACTATGCACTTTGCTTTAGTGGCACAGTACCGCCAATCATCTTTGGTGTAGCATTCGGTAACCTACTTCAAGGCGTACCATTTGAACTAAACAGCCTACTAATGTCAGAGTACAAAGGTTCGTTCTTTGGTCTTCTAAACCCGTTCGCACTATTATGTGGTGTACTTAGCTTGATGCTATTCGTACTTCAAGGCGCAACTTGGTTACAGATGAAAACGACAGAAGCACTGCATGTTCGTTCTCGTGGTGTCGCACAGGTCACTGGTTTGATCGCTGCAGTACTATTTGTTCTAGGTGGTTTCTGGGTTCAGTCAATTGACGGTTATGTTATCACTAGCACAATCGATACATTTGCTGACTCTAACCCACTGAACAAAGAAGTGATTCTTCAAGCGGGTGCGTGGATGACGAACTTCGAAACATACCCAGCGCTATGGGCAGCGCCTCTACTAGGTGTGGTAATGCCACTTCTAGCTGCAATGGCGTCTCGTTTTGAACGTGGTGGTTTTGCATTCCTATTCTCAAGTCTTGCTAACGCAGGAGTTATCTTGACTGCAGGTTTTGCAATGTTCCCATTCGTTATGCCATCGAGCCTTGTACCTAACCATAGTCTGACTATGTGGGATTCAACGGCAAGTGAGCTGACACTGGGTCTAATGACAGCAGTAGCAGCAGTGATGGTACCTGTGATTCTTGGCTACACGACGTGGACATACTACAAAATGTTCGGTCGTCTAGATAAGAAACACATCGAAGACAACGACGTTTCAGCTTACTAAGGAGCAATTGATATGTGGTATTTCGCATGGATTCTGGGTGTATTGTTAGCATGTGCATTCGGCATCATTAACGCTCTTTGGTTAGAGCACTCAGAAATGATGGACAAAGACAGTGAGTAGTCTCGCTGAGCAGGTAGCCAAGCTACATGCGCCGGTTGATAAGGCTCTGTTTAGAGCCTTATCGTTAGTTCTTGGTTTTTACCATGTTGCTATGGTTATGTGGGATCCAGAACTCTATTCAGATTCGATCGGTGGTTTTAATGCAGTTATCTCGCCATTGCTGATTTGGGCAATTTGCTCAAGCATGGTGTTTGGTATTGGTTTTAAACCTCGCAACTGGTACTGGCAAGTTCTGTTTAGCCCTTATTTTTCTTTGCTGATTCTTATCTATTTAACGGTAATGCGTCTCTCATAGAAAAGAGGGTAAACTCTGCTCATTTCGTACAAAAAAAGCGCGACTCGCTAATGAGTGGCGCTTTTTTTTGTTTCAAGCTTTGAAAACCTTCAAATGACGCTTGCATAGATGGTAACGAGTTGCGTTATAGTATCCGTCTAAATCCATTATTCGGACATCCAAGTGCAGGAACAAGCGGCAATTTTTGAGTGGCCAGTCACCGTATACTATGAAGATACTGATGCTGGTGGTGTTGTTTATCACTCAAACTATCTCAAATTCTTTGAACGAGCTCGAACAGAGTTGCTTCGAACGATTGGTGTTTCTCAGCAAACTCTTTTGGAACAAAACTTGGGTTTTGTAGTCCGACACATGGACATTGATTTCTTACAAGGTGCACGTCTTGATGATCACCTTGTTGTTAAAACATCTATCACAGACCTTAAGAAAGCCTCACTCACATTCTGTCAGGAGATCGTTAATCCTGATGGCAACATATTGTGTAAGGCAATGGTTAAGGTAGCATGTATCGATAATAAAAAAATGAGGCCAAAAGCAATGCCTCAATCAATAGTTATGGAGCTTACTAACAGTGACCGCTGATATTTCGATGCTAGATCTATTCTTACAAGCTAGTCTGCTTGTAAAGATGGTTATGCTGATTCTTTTGGGTATGTCTATCGTATCTTGGGCGATGATCATTAAGCGCAGTAAAGTGCTATCCCAAGCATCGAAAGATGCCGAAACGTTTGAAGATAAATTCTGGTCAGGTACGGATTTATCCATCTTGTACCAAAATGCCAAAAAACGTAAAGACGACCTCGCGGGTACTGAAGAAATCTTCTATTCAGGCTTTACCGAGTTTGCTCGCCTACGCAAGTCAAATGCAGACTCGCCTGACTTCATTATGGAAGGTACTGGTCGATCAATGCGTGTAGCCGTGGCGCGTGAAGTGGATGATCTTGAAACTAACTTACCATTCCTTGCAACTGTTGGCTCTATTAGTCCATACATCGGTCTGTTTGGTACGGTATGGGGCATCATGCATGCGTTTATTGCGTTGGGTGAGGTAAAACAAGCAACATTAGCAATGGTTGCACCGGGTATCGCAGAAGCCCTAGTTGCGACAGCAATGGGGCTATTTGCTGCAATTCCAGCTGTTATGGCATACAACCGCCTAAGCAACAAAGTAGGTAAGCTTGAACATAACTACGCGACTTTTTCTGAAGAGTTCCATAGCATTTTGCACCGTCAAGCAATGGCGGGTCGTGACGCTTCAAATAAGGAATAGTTGTCATGGCTGGCTACCAACGTAAAAAGCGAAAGATGACTGCAGAGATCAACGTCGTACCTTATATCGACGTGATGCTTGTACTGTTGATAATTTTTATGGTGACCTCGCCTTTTGTAACACAAGGGGTAGATGTTGAGTTACCTAAAACAGCGACGGCTAAGCCAGCGTCAGAACTCGCTGGTGATAGTGATGCGAGTTTTATCATCGTTGAGATCGATAAAGACGGCAACCTTGGTTTAAGTGTCAATGATGAAGAAGTGACGCGCGGTATTTCGCTGCAAGACATCATTGTGCGAGTCAAAGCTGAGCTGTCACTTAAGCCTGATTCACCTGTGGCTGTGGGTGGTGACGCTGCAACACCATACGCTGAAGTGGTTTTGGTTCTTGATGAGCTAAGTCGTGCCGGTATCCCTAAAGTTGGGTTGCTGACTGACATTAAGGAATAGCGTTAGTCATTCATGAAAGAGAAGAACAACAAGAAGAAAAGTGATTACAAAAAGCCGATAGCAATATCGGCTGCTTTGCATGCACTTTTAATCGTTGCGTTGATATGGGGAACGGACTTCACAATGTCAAAACCAGAGCCTGTTGGGCGAGTGGTTCAGGCTGTTGTGATTGACCCTGCATTAGTACGTCAACAAGCCCAGCAAATTCGTAGTCAGCGTGAACAAGCGGCTAAGAAAGAGCAAGACCGTTTAGATAAGCTACGCCGTGAAAGCGAACAGCTTGAAAAAAATCGCAAAGCTGAAGAAGAGCGTATTCGTAAGCTAAAAGAGCAGCAAGCTCGTGAAGCTAAAGCGGCTCGTGAAGCCGAGAAACAGCGCATCGCTAAAGAAAAGGAACGTAAAGCGGAAGAGCAACGCGCTAAGAAAGAAAAAGAGCGAGTTGCAAAGCTAGAAGCTGAGCGTAAAGCGAAAGAACAAGCGATTAAAAAAGCTGAGCAAGAACGTTTAGCCAAAGAAGCGGCGATTGCGAAAGCGGAACAAGAACGGGTTGAGCGAGAAAAAGCGGCGAAGGCTGCTGAAGAGAAAGCTCGACGTGAACGTGAAGCTGCCGAAAAAGCAGAAAAAGAGCGCATAGCAAAAGAGAAAGCCGCAAAAGAGGCCGCTGAGAAAGCACGTAAAGAGAAAGAGCGCCTAGAACGTCTAGAGCGTGAACGTAAAGAGCAAGAAGCCGCTCTAAACGATATCTTTGCGGGTCTTGAATCGGAATCAGAAGCGAATACTTCTGCTCGTTCAAGCCACGTCACTAGCGAAGCAGATCGTTACGGTGCTATTTATACCCAACTGATTCAACAGAACTTATTGCTGGAGGACAGCTTTAGGGGAAAGTCTTGCCGAGTTAACTTGCGTCTAATCCCAACCGGAGCAGACGCAATTGTTGGTAATCTTTCTGTTTTAGGTGGTGATAGTCGACTGTGTGCCGCGACCAAGCGCGCTGTGGCTCAAGTGAACAGCTTTCCGTTGCCTAAAGACCCAGAGGTGGTCAATAAGATTAAGAATATCAACCTAACTGTAGTACCTGAGTTATAAGGAAAAGCTTGTGTTAAAGCGACTAATAATAGGATGTGTGCTCACTATGATGAGCATATTCCAAACGGCGAATGCGGCGTTGGAATTGGTAATTACAGATGGTATCGATTCGGCTCGTCCAATCGCTATCGTTCCATTTAAGTGGGAAGGCAATACTCAGCTTCCTGAAGATGTGTCGAAAGTTATCGCATCAGATCTACAGCGCAGCGGTAAATTTAGCCCTGTTGCGACAAGTAAAATGCCCCAAACACCATACAGCGAATCTGAAGTCGATTTCAGTGCCTGGACTGGTCTTGGGGTTGATGCACTTGTCACAGGTTCAATCAGCCAAAATGCTGAAGGTAACTATGTGATCAATTACCAGCTTGTTGATGTGGTTCGTGGTCAGCTAACTCAGGGCCAAAGCAAAGCACTGAGTGACGATGGTCAATTGGTGCTATCGAAAGATCACGTCATCTTTAATAAGCGTGCAACCGTACCGGGCAAGCGTTTAAGAGAATACGCTCACCGCATTTCAGATCTTGTTTATGAGGCGTTAACAGGCGAAAAGGGAGCTTTCTTAACTCGTATCGCTTATGTTGTGGTGAATGATAAAGATCAGTTCCCATACCAGCTTCGGGTATCAGACTATGACGGTTATAACGAGCGTTTGGTATTGCGTTCAAAACAACCACTGATGTCGCCAGCATGGTCACCTGATGGTAAGAAACTGGCATATGTAAGTTTCCAAAATGGTCAGGCTGAAATCTTTATCATGAACATCTATACCGGTGAGCGTGAAAAAGTAACGTCATACCCTCGTCATAACGGTGCGCCAAGATTCTCTCCAGATGGCAGTAAACTGGCATTAGTATTGTCAAAAACGGGTAGTCTGCAGGTTTATACGTTAGACCTTAATACGCGTAAACTGGCCCAAATCACTCGTGGACGATCGAACAATACGGAACCATTTTGGCATCCTGATGGAAAATCTCTGATCTTTACGTCGGATCGGGGTGGTAAACCTCAGATTTATCAAGTAGATTTGGCAAACGGTTCGACTAACCGTATAACTTGGCAGGGTAGTCAAAACTTAGGTGGACAAATTACACCTGATGGCCGCTTCCTAGTTATGGTGAATCGCAGTAACTCAGGTTTCAATCTTGCGAAGCTTGATTTAGAAACTGGTGCGATGCAGACGCTAACGAAGACGCTGCTCGACGAATCACCAAGTATTGCGCCGAATGGCGGTATGGTCATTTATAGCTCGATCTATAACAAGACAAATGTTCTTTCAATGGTGTCCATTGACGGGCGCTTTAAAGCAAGATTACCAGCAACAAATGGACGAGTTCGTGCGCCAGCATGGTCACCGTTCTTGTAGCGAGTAAGTATCAATAATAAAGGAAACGATAACAATGCAACTAAACAAGGTTCTTAAAGGGCTTCTAATTGCGCTACCAGTTTTAGCCGTTACAGCATGTAGTTCGAGCGATGATGCAGCAAACGCGTCAGGTTCAACTGAAACTAACCAAACTCAAACAGTTGATAACACGGTTGTTTCACCAATCGATGCAAACGGTCAACTATCTGAGCAAGAGCTAAAAGAGCAAGCACTACGCGAAACTCAAACTATCTACTTTGCTTTCGACAACGCTACAATCGCGGGTGACTACGAAGCAATGCTAGCTGCTCACGCTGCATACCTAAGCAAAAACGCAGACCTTCAAGTAACTATCGAAGGTCACGCTGATGAGCGTGGTACTCCTGAGTACAACATCGCACTAGGCGAGCGTCGTGCAACTGCAGTTGCTAAATACCTACAAGCTCTAGGTGTTCAGGCTGATCAAATCTCTATCGTTAGCTACGGTGAAGAGAAACCACTTCTTCTAGGTCAATCAGAAGATGTATACGCTAAGAACCGCCGCGCAGTTCTAGTGTACTAATCAAGGATTAGTCTATGTTCAGTAACCTAAAGCGCGTTGTTACGCTTACGTTACTGGCAAGTGCAGCGGGCAATGTGCTCGCTGCACCAGCTCCAGTATCCGATCTAAGCGGTAGCAATACTGCCACTTCTTCATCGTCAGTTCGTGGAAGCGAATCTGATGTCCAGCGCTTAGAGCGCCTATTGGAAAACCGTAATCGTGTACAGTTGCAAATGCAGCAGCAGTTAGACGATATGGCTCTAGAGATTAGCGAACTACGCGGTCAACTAGAGAAAAGCACCTATGACATGCAGCAGATGTTGCAGCGTCAGCGTGAACTGTTCATTGAATTGGACAAAGTTCGCAGTCAAGCGACTACGCCAGCACCAAAAACAGAAACAGCGACATCAGAGAAACAAACGGGTGGTACATTTAGCTCAAATGTTGATGAGCAAACAGCCTACCAAAACTCTGTCGACTTGATTCTGAAAAAGCGTGACTACACAGGCGCAATTGCTGCGTTTCAGCAGTTCCAAAAGGACTACCCAGATTCAACGTTTACACCTAACTCTCATTACTGGTTAGGCCAACTTTATTTTGCTAAGAAGCAAGATAAAGAAGCGGTGAAGAGCTTTGCAGCGGTAGTGGCTTATAAAGATTCCAATAAACGTGCTGATTCACTCGTAAAACTTGGTGATATTGCTCAGCGTAATAATAACGCAGAACAAGCAAAAAAATATTACCAACAGGTAGTTAGCGAGTATCCAAATAGCGCTTCAGCTAAACTAGCTCAAGAACGTCTATAAGCGCGTTTCAATCATAAATGTAAAGGAGCACTCAGTGCTCCTTTTTTATTGAGTATCTAATTTGTTCCGAAACTGGAATCTACGTCGTCGTTGGGGTTACAATACTCGGATTACTGGAAGTAGCGTAGCGCAAGAGCAATGAGCCACATATTAGATACAATCGATACAGTTTACCCATTCCCACCAAAACCGGTTCCACTGTCAGAAGAAGAAAAACAAGCGTACACCGCAAACATTAAAAAGCTTCTGAAAGAGAAAGACGCGGTTTTGATTGCCCACTATTACACCGATCCTGAGATTCAAGCACTGGCTGAAGAAACGGGTGGTTTTGTGGGTGACTCTCTTGAAATGGCCAAGTTTGGTAATCGTCACCCAGCGAGCACGTTGATCATTGGTGGCGTTCGTTTTATGGGTGAGTCAGCTAAGATCCTGACCCCAGAAAAACGCATTCTAATGCCTACACTAGAAGCAGAGTGTTCATTGGACCTTGGTTGTCCGGCAGACAAGTTCTCAGAGTTTTGTGATGCGCATCCAGATCACACCGTTGTTGTTTATGCCAACACATCGGCGGCAGTCAAAGCACGCGCTGACTGGGTTGTAACATCTAGTATCGCACTAGAGATTGTTGAACACCTAGATGCGGAAGATAAACCAATTATTTGGGGCCCTGACCGTCACCTAGGTTCATACATCTCAAATAAAACTGGCGCAGACATGCTACTGTGGCAAGGTGAGTGTATCGTTCATGATGAGTTCTCAGCTGACGCTCTACGTAAGATGAAGTCTGTCTACCCAGACGCGGCAATTTTGGTTCATCCAGAATCACCAGCTAGTGTTGTTGAACTTGCAGATGCTGTCGGTTCTACTAGCCAGCTAATCAAAGCAGCAAAAGAATTACCGCATCAGCAAATGATTGTTGCAACAGACAAGGGCATCTTCTTCAAAATGCAGCAGCTTGTTCCTGAAAAAGAGCTGATTGAAGCGCCAACAGCGGGTGCGGGTGCAACTTGTCGTAGCTGTGCGCACTGTCCTTGGATGGCAATGAACGGTCTAAAAGCGATTGAAGCAGCACTGCGTGAAGGCGGTAAAGAGCACGAAATCTTTGTAGATGAAGCGCTTCGTGTTAAGTCACTGATTCCACTTAACAGAATGTTAGATTTTGCTGAGCAGCTAAATATGCAAGTTAAAGGCAATGCATAAATAGATTGCTATCACAGTTCTTAAAACCAGCCATATTCGGCTGGTTTTTTTATTCCTTTCATTGAGCTTAAATACAAACACAGTGCATTAATAAGGAGTGTTATGACGCTTTGGTTATCATTTAAAAAGTGGCTGAACTCCCATCTGTTTAGCCTCAGCAACCGCAATCTAGCCTTATTAGTTCTTGCTTATATTGCGCTTTCTTGGTCATTGCTAGCCAGTAGTGGTGAGCATTCACTTACTCATGATCTCTCGACCTTTATTTACTTCCTGATGGTAACGGCTTCGACAGTCGGCTATGGGGACCATTCGCCCGAAACGGCAATGGGGAAGTGGGTTGTGATTCTATTTGTTATCCCAGGTGGGTTGACACTGTTTGCGGCGTTGATTGGTCGCTTAGCAACTGGAGCCGTCGAGTATTGGCGTGCAGGTATATTAGGTAAACGGAGAGTTGGTGTGGAAAATCACATATTACTACTAGGTTGGAACGGTCAACGCACGATGCATTTGATTCGTATGTTGCAGCATGAGGAAGAGGGTAAACGCCCGATCGTATTATGTAGTCGTTCAGACATCGAAAACCCGTTACCTGGGCAGATCGGTTTCGTAAAGGTTAACAGCTACACCGATGCTCAAGAGATGGAAAAAGCAGCTATTGATAAAGCGAGCTGTATTGTTGTCGATAATCTTGAAGATGATATTACGCTCTCTGCGGCTCTCTACAGTGCTAACATCAACCCAACGGCTCACTTACTGGCATATTTCAAAGATGAAGCTCTCAGCAACCTTCTGAACCAGCATTGTCCTAATGCAGAATGTATTCCGGCGGTTGGTGCTGAGATGTTAGCGAAAGCGGCGGTTGACCCTGGCTCTAGTGCACTTCACCAAGAGTTATTAGCCTCAACAAGAGGTATGACTCAGTACTCGACGACCTACCCAGAGAACCTCAACAAGGTGACGGTTGAAGCGGCGTTTCACTTTATGAAGAAAGAGTATCAGGCAACCTTAATCGCCTTTGATATTGGCCAGGGAATCGAACTCAATCCAGAGTTAGAGCGTGATATCCCACCGGGTGCGAAGGTATTCTACATCGCTGATGAGCGAATCGATGATTTTGATTGGTCGAAGATCGCCAATTAATCTCCTGAAAAAACAAAAAGAGCTCGCAGTTACCCTGCGAGCTCTTTGTTTTGTAGAGTCTATTATTTTTGCTCTGCTAATGTTACGCCGCGCATCGTTAAGCCGCACAACATTGTTGGCATTGCATTGAAGATCTCTTCAAACTGCTCTAACCCTTCGATACCTTGCTCTGCTAGAGTTGCAATTGATGTTTCAGGATCATACAGCATGCTCACTGACAAAATAACGCCGCCAAGTAGCGCGCTGTCTTCAGTGTTTTCAGGCATGATGGTTTCCCAATCATCTCTTGCAAGCTGCCAACCTTGAAGTAAGCCTTCACAGAAATCACGTGTCTGTGCGGTTACAATATCTTCTTCGTCTAATGCACAACCTTCAGGCCACACCCACTGGTTATCAAGTAGAGCAGGGCGGTATTGATTCCAAAGCGCAATGATCAGTTCAATGTAGGTTTCTAGCTGTTCGCCGTCACTAAATGGTGCAACTTCTTCACCACCCCAAAGGAACGGTAGCCACTCTTCGGGCGGCAGTACATGCGGCGCAGCAGCCATCGCAGTGACAAAGCCGTGAGTCTTAGCTTCGTTGATCAATTTGTTTTCTAGCTCTGGCAATGACAGCAGTTGTTGTAAAGTCAAAATAGACACCCTATTACAGTCAGGACTTGTGATGAGGCAATGGTAACAGCCAACACATGAGAGAAAAAGGTTGCTGCATTGATATATTCGCTATAATTTTTAATAAACAGCAAAAATTCAAAGATTTATGGATATACGCTCGTCACTAAAACGAAAGAGTATCATTGCCTTAGCGATTTATTTGGCTGTGGCGATAGGTTTAATTGGTACCATTACCTATTTGGTGGTGGAGCCGCCTACGCGTGCCCAACTCGAAAAAAATCTTGAATTACGTACAGAACTTATCTCGACTCAGATTAAAGAACCTCTTAATAAATCATTAGGCATCTTGCAAGGTGTTGTCAGCATCGGGAGCACTGGCGAGTCACAAGAACATCAAGCATATCTGCTTCGTAAACTGTTTTTGCTTATTGATGATATTACCGTCAGTGGTGGTTTGTGGCCTGTACCGTATTCGATTGATGAAAGTAGGGCATTCAGTAGCCTGTTCTTTAATCGTGCCAACGACGGACAAGTGGATAGGGTCTATTCTTGGGATAATCCTGCGTCAGGTGGCTATGACAAAGAGTCTTGGTACACCTCTGTTGTTGAAAAGCCTCAAGGCACTATCTCTTGGTCTCCGGTATACATCGATCCTTTCACGCACATTCAAATGATCACCGCCTCTTCTCCATACTATATCGACGGGGTCTTTGCTGGTGTTGCGACAGTCGATATCTCCCTTGAATCTTTGGTTGATTTTGTTCGCCTCCACGCAGAAGAATACGATCTCGGTGTGATCTTACGAGATGGTTACGGTGATGTGATTACCGAATATAACTTCCAACTAGCTGAGAACATCTACATCAGTAAGCATACGTTTGGTGACTTTAATTGGAGCGTAGATGTCGTGAATGCCAAGCGCTTGGTTGCTGAGCAAGTGTATGATGTTGTCTCGAAAGTTGAGGCAGTTATTGTCCCTATCATGCTGATCTTTGTAATGTTGGGTTATTTCCTTATCAACCGCTTTTTAATCTCTCCGATTGCTGTCATTGCCAGAAGTGTTCAAGAATCGAAAGAAGGCGGGAGTATTCAGTTCGCCTACAACAGTAATGACGAAATAAAGTACCTAATCGACTCTTTCAATCAGAAGACCGTTTACCTAGAAGAAGAAAAGGTGAAGGCTCAAGCATCGACTAAAGCGAAAAGTGCCTTCTTAGCGACGCTGTCTCATGAGATCAGAACACCGATGAACGGCGTATTGGGTACTGCGCAAATTTTGCTAAAAACGGATCTTACCTCCGAACAGCGTAAGCACATGAAAACGCTTTATGAGTCTGGCGAACATATGATGACCTTGCTGAACGAGATTCTTGATTTCTCGAAGGTTGAGCAAGGCCATTTAGAGTTGGAAAGAGCACCTTTCCCATTAGAAGCGATCATTGGCAGTATCAACAGTGTTTACTACACGCTCTGCTCTGAGAAAGGATTACAGTTTAAAGTCTACTCTGATGTACCAGAGGGGCGATGGTATCAATGTGACAAAGCCAGACTCAGACAGATTCTTTTTAATCTCCTCAATAACGCAGTGAAATTTACCTCTCGAGGCTATGTCGAGGTGAGCTTCAAAGAAGAAGTTAGGAATGGATGCAACTTCTTAATCATTCAAGTGAGAGACACGGGGATTGGGATCAACAAAGAAGCGCAAGATAAAATCTTCAATCCATTCGAACAGGCTGCATCTTCCACGACTCGCCGGTTTGGAGGGACTGGTCTTGGGCTAGCCATCGTCAAACAGCTGTGTGACTTAATGGAAGGGGATATTAAGCTCACGAGTGAGGTTAGTATCGGTTCTAGCTTTGAAGTTGCCTTACAGATGGACATTAGCGAAGCCATCTTTGCTGAATATACCGAGCATAAGAAACTCGACTATCACGGCTTAAAAGCACTCATCGTAGAAGACAATCGAACCAATTCCACTATTCTCAATACTTTTATGACCAATAAGGGCTTCTCTTGTGATTGTGTTGAAAACGGGGAACTTGCTGTACATGCCATAAGAACAGGAGAGTATGACCTAGTTCTGATGGACAATCACATGCCAGTGATGGATGGCGTAGAGGCGACGGCGGTTATTCGTGGACTAAGCGATGAAAAGTCTAACGTGTTGATCATTGGCTGTACTGCAGATGTATTTAAAGATACATGGCAACGAATGCTAGGGGCGGGGGTAAACTACATTATCTCCAAACCTGTAGATGAAACCGAGCTTGATGATAGCTTGCTTAGCCACTCCGAGCTGCTCTATCAATTCAAACCCCACTTGTTAAACACGCAGTACAACGGAGATATAGAGCTTGAAGAACCACTGATGATGTTCTTCATGGCGATTGAAAATGAAAACCTACTCTATGCTCGTGAAAGTTTTGCTCAAATACAGCGGCAATTAGATAGTACTCAATCACCAGCACTCATTGAAAACCTCACTGTTATTGAGCGTTGCCTTGCATCTGGAGAGTTCCCTCACCAAGATGAACTTGACGTACTTACTGTACAAGTAAAAGATTACTGTAATTAAATTACGCCATGGTGGTTGTTTTTTAAACAAAATCAATATAACCAGCGTAAATATCTAACTTTATTACCTATTCTAGTTGTTTATTTACCACTTCGTTTTAACTTTGAAATCTAAAACTATAATTTTAATGATTTAATAGCCTTATCAACTGGTCATTACGATTGGTTGTAGAGGTATGTTTTGTTGACTCTTTAATTTTATAGTTTTTTATCTTGAGGTAAGAATGAAGTCTCGTGGGCCTTTTTGTATTCGTAATGCTGCGGCTGATACGTTTGCGATGGTAGTTTTTTGCTTTATTTCTGGAATGATCATTGAGATTTTTATCTCAGGTATGACTTTTGAACAATCTTTAGCGTCTCGAACGCTTTCGATTCCAGTTAACATCGCGATTGCCTTCCCTTACGGCCTGTTCCGTGACTATGTGCTGCGCCAAGGTGCCCGTCTTTCTAACACGGGTGTGATGAAGAACATCTCTGACCTTGTGGCTTACGTGCTGTTCCAATCTCCGGTGTATGCTGCGATTCTATTTACTGTTGGCGCATCGACTGATCAAATCATTACGGCAGTTACATCTAACGCAGTTGTATCGTGCGGCATGGGGGTTCTTTACGGCTATTTCTTAGATATGTGCCGTAAGTGGTTTCGCGTCCCAGGTTACTACCAAGAAGCGTAACTGGTGCAATCTCGGTCGAATTAGCTAGTAAGTGTACAAACAAACTAACAACAGCGCTTTTTTTAGGTATTGGACTTGACCTAACCTAATAGAATCATTAAATTAGCGCCTCGTTGGTTAACGATACCAACCACAATTTGATTCGGTGAGTTGTCCGAGTGGCTGAAGGAGCACGCCTGGAAAGTGTGTATACGGCAACGTATCGAGAGTTCGAATCTCTCACTCACCGCCAAATCTAATAATATGGCGTTTATTATGTCCCTAGAGTTCTGAAATTTAAGGCTTTTTAATAAACGTCATGTTCATTTTGTACTATATGTACTTCTTGTTATCTCCCCACTAGTAACACAGAAAGTAACACATTATACTCAGTGATAGAGCATGTGTTACTTTTCGCACCACTAAACTTTTTAAAACGCTCCAAAAATTAAGCTTATATACGCATGTTATTTACGTTTAAGTTTATGTTTTAAAAGGCTTTAAATTCCAAAGTAACACATGATTTCACAAGAGTTATGACCACCCGTAGGATGTGTTACTTTATGGCACCCAGAAGTTTAAACAAGCTGTCAGCAAGGCACGTACAACTTGCCGACATACAAGACAAAGACTATAAGCTGTCAGATGGTGGCGGTTTATATTTGTTTGTACGCAAGACTGGATCTAAGTCTTGGGTATTTCGTTACACCAAGCCGACAACTGGCAAGGTGACCAATTTGGGCGTTGGTCCTTATCCAACTTATTCATTGGCAGAAGCGCGTGAAATGTGCGCCAAGTTCCGCAGACAAGTAACTGAAGGCGTCGATCCAAAGTTACAGCGTGAGCAAGAGAAAGCGACTCTTTCTGAAGAGCAAAATAGTTCACTCGAGCGAATCGCTGAAATGTGGTTAGAGTCCAAGTCTGATTCTATTAAAACCAAGACGTTAGATGGACACGTTCAGAAACTGAGAAAATACGTTTACCCGGCACTCGGTAGCATTCCAGTTACTCAAATCACTGCCCCGCAAGCAATTGCTGCACTTCGCGAACCTGAACGTCAAGGTAAGCTTGAAACGGTTAAGCGCACTTGTGCATTGCTCAATTCTATTATGACGTTCGCAGTTAACTACGGACTTATTCACCACAACCCATTAGCTGGCATTGCAGCGGTGTTTAAAAAACCGAAAACCAGAAACCTTCCTGCATTAGCACCAGGTGAATTGCCTGAACTCATGCAAAAAATGTCCACCAGCAATATGTACTTTGTTACTCGTTGTTTGTTTGAGTTTCAATTGCACACTATGGTTCGACCAAATGAAGCAGCTGCAGCGCGTTGGGATGAGATAGATTTAGTTAATAAGGTTTGGACCATTCCTGCTGAACGAATGAAAATGGAACGTGATCACCGCGTACCATTAACTGATCAGTTGATCTCTATACTTGAAGCAGTGAAGCCAGTTAGTGGCCACCGAGAACATTTATTTCCATCAGCGCGGGCTCCATCAAAGCACACAGACTCAGAAACACTTAACCGTGCATTGAGAAGGGCGGGGTTTGTTGATCGTACTTGTGCGCATGGCCTTCGCTCTTTGGCTTCGACTACGCTCAATGAAGCAGAATTTAATCGTGACGTTATTGAAGCAGCTTTGGCACACGGTGATGACGATCGTATTCGTGGCGCCTATAACCGATCTGATTGGTTTGATTTAAGAAGAACTATGATGGAATGGTGGAGTGAGCACATTGTTGAAAATAGTGCTGTTAAAGTTTCACTAGCGGTATAAAAGAAAAGGGGCGTTACGCCCCTTTGTTGTGTCGAAGGGCCAGTTCGACTTGTTGGCCTTTAGCGCTCAACAATTCTATTCCCAAGGGTCAACGTCTTGCGGCTGCATTGTTCCCTTGTTGCATTCAGTACAAACCTCACCAACTTGCGATACTTTGTAAGAGTTACCACAACCTTCGCTGCATTCGCAGTAATACTTATTACCGCTGGCATCATTAGAGAAACGATATTGATATTCGCAGTTGTCGCATCGTTTCAAAACACCTACATCCAAAGCGCGTTCGACTGCTCTAGCTGCTCTATTGTATCCCCAGCGCAACACTCTCTGAACTCTTGATATGCCGATTCATCCTGCATGTCATCACGTTCTCTGAGCTTTAGAAGAGCTGCATCATCCATGCCATCATTAGTTCGACTAATCTCTGCTATGTCCATCAATTTGCTCCTTACCAGCGACCAGAACGATCACGCTTGCGGTCTGATTTGTTACGACGACCATCAATGGCGCAGTTAATGGCGGCCTGTAGTGTCGTCTTGCCAAAATCAACGTGGCCTATAGTACCTACATTGACTGTAATGCCACGTTCAGGCTTTACCTTCCAGTCTCTGCTGAATACCTCGTCAGAGCGTATGCGCCAGAATTCGTCAGCGTCACAAAGACAGCCATCTTCGAACTCATACATTCCATGACCAAGACCCTTAACCCATTCGCTAGAAGTGAAAGAGGGGTGCGTAAGCATCACCCCTTCTTCAAGAAGCCTTTTTGCTTCCGTTCTATTCAAAATCAATCTCCACTTGTTAGCTATATTGCTCTTCAGCCCAATTCTTCCAGTCAAAGCCACACTCAGTACATTTACCGTCTTTATCTTGGGATTCAGCATCTACATGGCAATCTGGACTAGGACATTGGGGAACTTGGACAACAAGCTTTGTACCTACAGGCCAGCGCTTACTATCAAAGCTAATTTCTTTGCTGGTATTGGTGTCCATATCACCTTCACACCAAGTTTCTATGTAAGGAGCATGCGCATCACAGTTATCCCCGCCGTAAACATCGGCCTTGACCTCTGCTCCAGATATTACGTTGTATTCAATCTCTGACATTCTCTTATTCCTTACTATTTAGCTTTACTGGCAATTTACACCACGCTTCAACTTCGGTTCCATTAGCCATGTATTGATGACCCCACTCTGCGCAAACATCAACGTAGTCAATCACCCAGTCTCAACCGTCAAAACAAAGAATCTCCTCACCTACAACGTCTATATCCTCAATCGATTCGATTTCGAATATCTCACGCTCCTTGCGCAGTAAATTAAGCTCAGTCGGATGACGCAGCGTATTAGCCTCAACCATCTTCCATACATCGTTGTAAATAGGCCAAGAACTCTCTACAACAACGCATTCTAAAGGTTTACTGGTCAATATAGCCCTGCCATCGCGAACCACCTCAGCAAGCTGGTACAGATCTTCTTTTTCTGAGTAGGTCAGAAACTTTTCAATATCACTGCGTTTGATCACCAAGTAGCGATCTTCTTTCTTAAATTCACTCATTTCTGCGCTCCCTGAGTATGATTTAGCTTATCTAATAACTGTTTAGCTTGATAAAAGACAATTTCAGCAACGCGATAGGCTTTTATTCCACGGCCTTGCAAACTGGGCTTCCATCGGTTTTGAACACTAAGGAAGTGGCGAACAAATGCCTTAAGCTCTTCGTTCGCTTTAAGTGCTGCTTGTAGCTCATCACGTAACGCAGTTAGCTTGTCATCACCAATATCGTATGACTCATACGGCTTAGGTCGTTTATATGAAAACTTTCCATCACCTACATCAACGAAGTCACGCATTACTGCATTAAGAGAAGCACTAGCATCATTAAGCGAAGCATTAGCCATTTGAACCTCTAGAGAAGAACCAAGTTCAGATTGGTGGGTTATCAGTGCGCTTCTAGCCAGCCCTTTAAGATAAAGATCACAAGCACTTAGTCTTAACGCCATTCTGGTGTCGAGCTCGTAATCATTTTCCTTCGCTTCGGCTTGCATTGCTTTCAATGGATTAGCAATATGATCTAATGCTTCAATCAACGTTTTGCTTCCAGCTGGTGGAGTCCAACCCAAAGAGACAAGCGCATCAGTTATAGTTTTCTCTTTTAGGTTAAGAACCTGAGTGCACTTATCCTGAATAATCCTTGAGTCAAAGTGAGAATCCTTAAAGATTTCTTTTAGCTCAATACGATCAGGCCAAACTTTTGCTTCGACTTTGATTTCCATTACCACCCCCAAGCAAAGGCTAAAATAACGTAAATGGTGTAAGCGATTGTTGCGATTACGTGCAAACCAAGAGCAGTATGTAGTTTTGGTTTGCGGTCTGAGAACGTCACTCGCCAATGTTCACCAAGAGTTGATTCAAGGTATGCGGTTGCAATGCGTTTAACCACCCAAAGAACAACCCACGCTGTAACAAGAATACTTAGTTTGATTTCCATACTCATTATTCACTCTGTTGTTTTAGCTTGGCTTTCGCTTCATCTAACGTTTCTATACGACCTTTCAGTGCGTTATCGAAATGCTCTTGAGCACTTATCTCTGTATTTTCCGGAATAAGACCGGGACCAAACAGAGTGTTAATGATCCAAGAGTTCGCAGCATCTTGATTGCCTTGAGCTAACTCGATATAGAATGATTGCATCACAACCAATAGTTTTTCCATATCCCATGCGTGAACTAGAGTTTGAGCCTTATATTTTTCTAGTTCTTTATGTAACTTCTCAACTGTTATTGGATTGGTCAGTACCCATGACAATAAATCAAACTCCCGATCGTCTACCTCGGCAATTATTGAGCGAATTTCAACTGCGTCTTTATAGCTCATTGATTCATTAAAAATGATACTTGGTTTTAGCCTTCCGTGACCGCAGCATGAGTTTCTAGTGATAATGTTCTTTTTCCATAAATGCTCAATTACTGGCGCTATGCATGCATCGACGCAAACACCATGAGGATTTGTAAACCCAAACGACTTAGGCGCATGTAAGATCACCTCTTTATCATCACCAATGTCTTTATTGTATGAGTGGCAGTTACACATGTTTGCCACCTTTCTCACTTCTAGTTGACTTTCCATATCATCACCTATACACAGTTCATCAAAGACGGATGTTGTAATCCAAGTGGTGCGAATGGAATATCATCGTCAAAATCCATTGGCGGCTCATTGTATTGGGGCTGAGCTTGCTGTGGCTGAGACTGTGGTTGCTGTTGAGCAGGTTGATGCTGCATTGGCTGCTGAGGCTGACCCCAACCACTTTGCTGAGGCTGAGATTGCCCCATATTTTGTGCTGGAGCACCACTTTGAGCACGACCGCCTAGCAGTTGCATTTGACCCATTGGCCATTGAACAACCACTTCTGTTGTATAACGGTCTTGTCCACTTTGGTCTTGCCATTTACGAGTCTGAAGTTGACCTTCAACATAAACTTGCGAGCCTTTGCGTAGGTATTCACCTGCAATTTCAGCTGTTTTTCCGAACAGAACAACACGGTGCCATTCTGTTTTTTCACGCTGTTCACCATTGTTTTTATCGCGCCATGTTTCAGATGTTGCAATGGTGATATTCGCCACAGCACTGCCATTAGCAGTGTACTTAACCTCAGGATCTTGTCCTAGGTTACCCATGATGATGACTTTATTAACCCCGCGACTAGCCATTGGTTATCTCCTGATTGTCAAAGTTAGCTTCATATTCCTTCCAAATCTCTAGGTCGCCATTGGCTATATGCCAAGAGATAGTCCCATCGCCATGTTGATCCCTGACGCTGCCGCCATATTTGGCGCCGGGGAATGTGAAATTAGCCACCATAGAGATCCAAGGATATCCACCTTGGAATTTGGTAAACTCAAGATCTGGCCTTAGTGATTGAACCTTTTGCTTAAACTCTTCGAATCCAGCATTACGGTTATTAACTTCTTTTTCGTGCTGCGACTTACAATTGTGATCGCAGAATACAAAGTCACCATCAATCGCAAGATCCTCCCATGGGTGAAAATCTTCATCCGGAAGTTTCTTTTGACAGTGGTGACATTCAAACCACCACCCCGCTTCAAGTAATGCTTTCGTAGGAACAGAACCTTCTTTTGCAAAGTAATCAAACTCAGGAGATCGTCTACAATCCAAATAATCGAAATCTTCACCAAGTCTCTCAGAACCTAATCTTCTGGCTGCCAATCCATGATGATGGAATACAACACAAGCTGCAGGTGTACTTTCACAAGTCACAGTCCAAGCTACCAATTCTTTACTTTGTTTCATTGGATGCCTCCATTTCACTGATCACCAGGTCAACGTTCTTATGAATAACTTCGAACTCAATTACCCATACGTAAGGGTTTTGGTCCCAGTTGTTGTAAATGTTGTTCCAAGTGCGAAAGAAACCATCTCTGTAGTTAGGAACTACTGGGCATTTTCCAAACTCGTTAGTGAAACCAGGTGCCATGCCTTCATTCTTGGCTTGCTCTTCTGTAATGTCTTTGAGTTGTTCAATGCGAACATCAGTGACTTTTAGAGTTAGTCGGCTTGCCCATCGTGGCATATGGATAGAAGGGATCCACTTACCATCAATAGGACCGTTAGCTTTATAGATGCAATGCTCTGTAGTCTTGAGGGCATCAGGTAAGAATTGTGGTGAAGAATCGCAGCCAGCCCACTCAAAGTAACTAAGTTCGTGATCATTCCATGAATCATGGTCAGTATCTGGATCAGCCATGAAAGTTTCGCGAACATAAATTAGGTCACCTTTTTGAGCTGGACCTTGGCCAATAGGTACAATACCTTCTTCTGGGTACTCTGTGCAGTACACTAAATATTCTGGCCCGCGAACCTTATCGTTATCGTCTTTCCATTTCGCGTAGTTAAGCCCTAAGAATTCTAAGTTAGAGCATTCCTTATCACTTGAACCCATAAAGCGAATAAACTCGTGTTTCTTCTTATCTACAGGGCGGCGAGTTACTGTTTTGCGTCCTTCCAATAGGGCGCGTATTAATTCAGTTTGGAATAACATTGGAATAGCTTTCATTGCATATCCTCCAACACTTCAGATAGTGAACAACCAAGCTCTTTAGCTAAAGCTCTAGCGTCTTGAATGCGTTCTACAGAACGGCGGGCTTCACAGCGTCTAGTTTCTTGGGCGGTTGGACTTTCGTAGTTACGGCCGGCTGCTTTACGAGAATCGAAAATGCGAGGGTGACCATATGGTAGTTGCTGGCTAGTCATTGGTTACCTCCAGGCGTTCCATGCAGATTTCAAGTTCTTCACCTTCTACTTTCCCAACAATTCGAAAGTGGTCTGGTTTTACAGTTGATTGCCAACGCATATCGGCTAAACGTGAAGTTAGTACAAATGGGTCAGTAGATATAACAACGGCATTATCGTAACGGCTACAACCGCTAGCCAATTGATAGTCAGCTTTGATCGGCTCGACTAGATCACCGATAGATAGCACTTGAGGCCTAGCATCTTCGAAGCGAATTAAGCGGCGCCTAGAGTCATTCTCAGTTGTGCCGTCTACCTTAACGGTGTAGTAAGCTGGAGAGTACTCATAGATGGAGTCGATCGAGCCATACTCAACGCCTCTAACGTCAAGGAATTTAAGGCGCGTCCCAATTTCAAAGGGCGGTATAGGTTGGTGCAAATCTGCCCAAGATTTTTCACTATCTCTAAGCGCTTGGTCCAAGTAACCAGTGACTTGTTCAAGGTTGGTAACGAAATCTCGGTCAACGTCCCAGCTATCATCTTCAAAATATTTCGCTAAATCGTATTCATCGATATGTTGGTAGTAATGAGTATCAAGAGAGTTGATAAGGTCTTGTTTCTCGTGGTCTTCGAAAGGGCAGTACTTATCACTAAATAATGCATCTACAGCATTTCGGATAACGAGCTTTTTGATTTCGCTATCATTTAGAGTTGGGCGAGGTTGGATCTCTATGCCTTTTGAGTTCTTTAATACGTTGGTCATTTTGGTCATTACCTTGTGAAGTGAGAAGATAGAGTGGGGAATAATCCCCACCTCATTTTTTCAATGATTAGTCGCCTAGATAAATGTCGTCTCCATAAACATCGGAAACATCGATGATTTTGGTTTTAGCGCAATACAACTTATATAAGTAACCCGGTAGGCCTATTGCATAAGTCGAATCTAAGACAGAGGTGTATTTCTTCCCACGCTCAACTGACGAAATGTAACCAATGGTGTAAACGCCAGATTCACCGTGATCGTACATGACTACTTTAATTGACTGCCAATCGTATTCAGGGTGTTTTAATGTGAAATGGATTCCGTGGCTATCAGACCATTCAATTTCGATTGAGTCGGAATAATGCCCAGCTTCCTCACCCCAACATCTCGCCACCTCGTCTAACAAATCTTGCATAGAGATTTGAGCTTCTGGCATTTCAATAGTGTCGGTGATCAATTCCACAAGTTGTTTCTTGCTGTTATCTTCAAGCACCTTCGAATATGACTCATTAATAACGTCAGCAATAAACTTGTTATATTCAGGAAGCGTTACGTGGGTGATAGCGTTATTTAATGACTCTTCAACCTTGCCTTTAAGAGCTTTTCCAAAGTCACCGTATGAGCACATTGATTTATTGACAGTTTCTTTCACTGCTTGATTCAAGCGCTCTTCGATCATCTTCTCTATAGCTCCGGTTTCGATCATTGTGTTGATTTGGTCATTTACGATTTGCTGTAGTTCTTTCATTGGTCTTTTCCTTGTGAATACCGCGTTTATTAGCGGTTGTCGATTTTGTTGTTAAGCCAGGTTACGACTTCTTGCTTAACCCATCCGATTGCTCGCGAACCCAACTGAACGCGTTTTGGGAAGGTTTCATCGTCTTTGGCTATTGAGTAAAGGGCGCTTTTAGAAAGGCCAGTCATACTCATTACTTCTTTTGCACGAATGATTTGTGGATCTTCGCTGGTGGACATTTGTCCTTCGTCTTGCGCCATGATTAGCCTCTACGTTATGGAATGATGAATTTGGCTGGTTGGTATTCGATTGAACCGTGTGCTTGGTTGCCGAACACATCCCAACCATCGATTGGTTTATCGCATCGTGCGAAGAGTTCCAGTTTCTTAGCGTCTGGGTATAGTCGTTCGATTCGTTGGCGAACTTCTTCAGGTTTGGCGCTGTGCTCGAGTCGTGGCGCTACTACAACTTGGCTGATTGAAGCGTCGAAACGAGGCGGAAGTTTGCCCTTTACTGCGATTAAACAGTCTTCACTGTTTGAGCGGGTTACATGACCCATACCAATAGCAAATTTATCGGTTTTCTTTTGATAGGTTTTAACCCAAGTGAAGCCCTTCATATTCATTACGCGAAAGCCCCAAGCCTCAGCTAATTCAGTGGCTTTTTCTGGCATTGGACCTACCCACCACATGAATAAGATACAACTGTCTTGATCGGCGATGCTTTCAATCGGCAATAAAGTGAGGTCGCGTTGAGTCATAGTTGGATACTTGTTTTCAAGGCCACGATCGCCGCTCTTTGCTTTATCTCGGTAAGTCCAAGGTGGATCGGCATAAATCACTTGATAGCTCATACAACCTCCTTGTTAAGTGCGTCGTACTCTTTAACTAAGTCGCGGATTTTCATGTTGATATAAATATGGTTTTCCATATTGTTTACGGCTGCGATGAAGTTAAATGCAGTCTCACTAGCATTGCTAATCGGGTCGAATAGCTCCATCACCAACTTAATGCTTGTATCCATTAGGTTGATGCTTGCTTGATACCCACCTTTTGCGCCTCTTCTGCTTTTGATCAACCCACTATTGTTAAGTGATGAAATAACTTGTTCGCAATAACTAACGGAAATATCCAATTGCTTTGATATTTGTACGGTAGTTAGGGTGCTGTTGCTTTTAGCGAGTAAAACGCAAATCGCTAAACCAATATTCATTTTTTTGCTACGCATAAATTAGTCCTTTTGAATAGCTACCATCATTTGGTCGGGTAGCTATTCGGTGGTCATAACCTTGTGAATGCCCCGGTTAAAAGGCTATAAATCACTTGAAAGATTGAGTTAGAAACTCGATTACAGATTTAACTTCACCAAATACCAGAGACAAATCAGCATCAAAACGAGCCAGTTTGTCTTCGCGTGGAATATCATCATTTTGATCTTTGATTTCATCGGAGAATTTAAGCTTCTTGAGCTCGAGGTCGTCTGTAAGGCTGAACGCAATGCGATCTTGAAAGTCAATGCCCACCTCCTTAACCATGGCGTTATGGTCGATATGAGTGAGTACTTCATCTGAAGTGAGTTCAGCTTGTTTAATGCCAATCTTAGGGCCGTCTTCAAGAACGGATTGCAGCTTAGCGGAATCTCCTAAACAAATGCCGTCAGGAGTTTGACCTGAGCGAATCCAGTCAGTGATTACCATGTCAGCTGGGCGTTCGCCTGTGAGTGGCACTACAGGGAGAGAGCCTAATGATTTGCGTAGCAGGGCGATAACTGTCTCGGCTTTGCCTGTGCTGCTTGCGTCAATTGCGATAAATTGTCCGCTTTCGATAATGAATACGTGGATGTATTCGTCTTGCGGTAATGTGGTTGGGAGAATGTCAATTAATAGGTCGTCTTTGATATTGTCCTTCTCTTTTTTGTTGAGTGGGCGACCTTCAGATGCTTCAATACTGTCGACGCTATCATCGAATAGTTTCTTGAAAGCTTTCGAGTTGACCTTGCGCTCTTGTTTGCAGTACTTCAGTAAGAAATTTTGCCCGCCATGAGAATGATAAACGCCACCAATGCCAAAAGGGGGAGTCCACCCCATTTTTGCTTTATCTTGGGGGCCACATTCAACAAAAGCGAAGTCGCAAAGTTTATTTTTCAAGTCGGTTTCTGTGATAAGAAAGCCTTCTCTAGCCTTGTAAACTAAGAGGTTTTTAGGAAATACGGTCATTAGTGCAAATCCTCTGCTTGTGACGTTTAATATCTATGTTATTATTCAAAGCGGTGGGGAGGTTTGGTCGCCTTGCCACCACCGGGCCTTGAGTAATCACGGCTTGGTCATAACCTTGTGAATGCCCCGCTCAATGCGGGGCTTTCCTTTTTTGGGAATAATAAAACCCGATAAGGTTTCTTTATTGCCATTATTCGATCATTTTGTGTAACGAACGAGACATATAATACATTATAGACTCAAGGGAAATAAAGTGCTTAATAGTGCCGATCGCAATATTTTTGATGGGAGTCATGTTTTTAGGCACAAAAAAACCAGCGAACAGGTCGCTGGTTGTCGCGATCGAGAAGGGAGGTTATTCGTTTATGGCGTAACTAACCTTTGTTGCGATTACTTTGATTTGATCTGTAATTTCTAATCTCTGCAGTTCTTCGGGTATGTCGGCTTCTAATGATTTAAGAAACTGACGTCCTTGTACTGATATGTATTCCATTATCTCGGGAGTTGCGTCTTCAGATATTTTTACAAGCACCCATTGACCACTGAATGGTTTCGCTTGGCAGTCAAAAAATAACATCCCACTCCGTTCGTATTTGCCTAGCATAGTTCTATAACTTATTGAGGTGAGCTTAATGGCAAAGGTACTATTGTTGTTTCCAGCTGAGCAAGGAATGCGTTCAACTTTATCGTTATCAATAAACTCTTCTAGAATTTCTTCCGCGCTATACACATCAATATCACTAAGTTGTAGTAATGGTACGCCTTCAGTTATGCGAAACTTTTCTTCCAGGTAGTCGTCGTTAATTGGCCCTGTACCATCACATAACCACTCAACTCGGCATTTTAGCGCCCTCGCAAGCTTTATTGCAGAGTCGATCATCACGCTTTTATTTGGCATGTTAATGATGTTGGTTACAACGGTTCTAGAAACGCCACTTTTCTCAGATAGTTCTACTTTGTTTCTAATTCCCAAATCTGTCATTCGCTTTTGAATGTTTTGAGAAATGGTCGATTGTTGTCCGGTCATGCTAACCTCGTGCTCCTTTGAATCGATGATTCATTTTGGCCGTATTTTTATCTTGGTGTTCGGTCAATTTTTATTCTGCTATTTAAACGTTTGCATTCTAGAGCTCAAAATATCTACAAGTGTCTCAATAACAAATGAATTTGTCCTATTAGTATCATATGTATTTTTTGCCGTGGCAAGATAATGAAATACTGTGTATTTAACCAGTTATGTTGCTATTGCAAATTTTCAATGATCCGCTTGACACTTTAAATGTCTTGTTCGAGAATTTGTATGGCCACGATTGAGTCAGCTCCGATATTTATCGACTCGCTGGTGGAATGTTAATAACGAGTGCTTTTAGGTGTGGCGGGAAGCTTGCACCTACCGGTCCCCAATCCTTTGACCAGACGGCGAGCTTCATGGAGCACCGCCACAACCTAAGCGCATTCATGCAATAAATGGTATTGGACGCTAACGTTACTCGCGGCCCGCTATCAGGCTGGTTTCCTGTCGGTGAGTCTCAAACGTTAAAAAATCAATCAAAAGTGCTAGCCATTTGTTGTTCAACATTTGAATAGGGGAAGTGAACCAAATCTACATATTTTCGATCAGGCATAAAAAAACCGCCTAAGCGGGGCGGTTCTTTCAGTAGCAGTGCAAATGCACCTAATGACATGAGAAATTATATGCAATACACAGTGATAGTCAACCAACACAAGGCTATTGAATGGGGATTAACTACCTCAGAAGCTTTGGTGTTTGCTTTCTCGCTTACGGATAAACCCAAATGTTGGGAGTTTCAAGGAGGAGGCGATGAGTAGAACCCCTAACATCAAGCGCAAGCGCAAGATAGATAACTTCACTCGGATCTCAAACGATATTTTTAGCGATGGTTGCTTGAGCTTTCAAGCGATGGGAATGCTTTCGTATTTATTGAGCAAACCCGACTCATGGGAAGTGTCAGTCGCTCACTTACAGAAGGTTACTAAAGGCACAGCTAAAACTACTGGTAGGGATGGTGTTTACAACATCTTAACCGAGTTAATTCAACAGGGTTTTTGCGAGCGAATTCGCTTTCCTGATGGTGCAACTGAGTATGTTGTTCAGGACTACCCACATACGGCTAAGACGGATGTGGCAAACCCCAATCCGCCTAAGCCTGATCCGTGTAAGGCGGATCCGCCTAAGACGACACAAGTAACTACTGATCTTAAAGTAACTACTGATCTTAGATATTCTTTGTCCGAGAATAAATTCTCTGACGATGATATGAAGCTTGCTTCTTGGATGTTGAAAAGAATCCAACTAGTTGCCCCACGAACACAAGCCAATTTAGATAAATGGGCTGATGTTATCCGTTTGATGCGTGAGCGTAATAAATTAACCCACCAGCACATCACAAATGTTTTCAGACTAGCCAATCAGGACAGTTTCTGGAAAACAAACATTCTTAGTCCAGGCAAACTCCGCGATAAGTTCCCTCAGCTTGAGGCTAAGTTCTTACCGCAGTTGCCTAAGCAATCTATCGCTGATCCAGAAAAGTCGAAAAGCAACGATATTGCAAAGCTCGATAGCGAGATTAATGCGATTGAAAGCGATTTGGAAAAACGTCGAACTCTCGATCAGGCACTTCATGGCGCTTATGTGCAAAGCATGGAAAAGAAATTAACTGAGCTTAGAGAAAAGCGAGATCAGTTAAAAAATCAGGGCTAGTCCCTATCACAAGGTAAATGACCAAGTACTAACAAGGAAAACCCAAATGACGATTCATTTAAAAACAGTAGTGTTACACCAACTAGTAAAAACTGAAACGGATGAGCTCGTAGTTAAATACCGTTCAGAGGCACTAGAAAACAACCTCAACACTGAAAATCTTGTGGCTGAGCTACACCGCACTTTCAATGCGAAAGCGGGTAAAGGGTTTGGTTTATTCAAACCAGACAGTCAATTTAAGGACGACCTCGTAATTTCTCGATGTGACAACGGCGAAGGCAGTTTCTATCAATTTTCCTCGGAGAGTGCTGAACGCCTCAAAGATGAGCTAAGCAAGTACCCGTTCGCAAGTGAAGGCGCATTAGTGATCGCTGAGTACCAATCATTAGCAACGGAATATCTTTTCGTGGCGTTGGTCCCTTCTATGTGCAGTATCACGGTAGCTGATGACCTTGATATTGTCCCAACCGACTACTTAGACATTGGCAAGATGGACATTGCAGCCCGTATTGATTTAACGAGCTTTGAAACCGACAAGGAGTCGAATCGTTACGTTTCATACATCAAAGGGCGCGTTGGACGTAAAGTTGCTGATTTCTTCTTGGATTTCTTACAGGCCGAAGTTGGCTTAGATACCAAACAGCAAAACCAAGTTCTGATGCAAGCGGTTCAAGACTTCTGTTCAGATGCGAAGTTGGATAAGGAAGAAACGCTTAGCTACAAGAAACAAGTTGCTAATTACTGCAAAGAGCAAATGAAGATGGGTGAAGAAGTACAGGTTCGCGAGTTGTCTGGTGAACTTCCACCTGATCAAAACGGCACCAGCTTTGCCGATTACACCGCGGAGCAAGGTTATGAACTTGAAGAAAGTTTCCCAGGTGATACAGCTGCAGTGCGCAAACTGACTAAGTATGTTGGCGCAGGTGGCGGTATCAATATCAGTTTCGATAGCTTGTTACTAAGCGAGCGTGTGTTCTATGACCCAGAAACCGACACTCTAACCATTAAAGGCACACCGCCTAACCTGAGAGATCAATTAACTCGCAATAACTAATAGACCAATAAAAGTCCTAGCGGATCTCGGTTCGCTAGGCATCACAAGGATTATGACCAAATGTTACGAACAAATGAAATTGTAGTGGATAACTTTGCTGGTGGCGGTGGTGAGAAAATCCTAAAAGTGTATGTATGGAGACGTTAGTGATTATAGAGACAGCATGGGCAATGCCGAACAAAAACACATTTGAAATAAAACCAATCAAAGAAATTATTGGAAGATATTTGAAGGGGGAGAGTATCGACCCATTTTCTAATGTCAATAGATTGGCGAAGATTACAAATGATATAGATCCCAGCGTTGGTGCTGATTACTGCATGGATGCAATAGAGTTCTTGCGAACGTTTGATGATAATTCGATTGATACTGTTTTGTTTGATCCTCCATATTCACCTCGACAAATCAAAGAGTGTTATGCATCGCTGAATAAAACAGTCAATTTTCAAACTACTCAGTCAAAGTTTTGGGGCGACCTCAAGAAGGAAATCTCACGAATCACTCGCCCTGGGGCTATTGTTATTACTTGTGCTTGGAATAGTGGTGGGGTGGGGAAGAAATATGGGTTCGAAAAGATTCATGTAACTAATGTCGCTCATGGAGGGTGGCATAATGACACAATAGTGACAGTCGAAAGAAACGTTCAGACCAACCCATGCAATTACTCCAAGGGAGCATATATAACACACAAGAAGAGAACTAATAAGAGTGAAGATGACATCATTAAAGCAATAGAAAAACTGACCAATGAAGGAGCAAACGTCACAAAAACGGCAGTGGCAAAAGTCACAGGCATGAGAAGAGAGCATTTATCACGACGATATCAACATTTATTTACTGTTAGGACTTCATAGATTATGTGATTTATGTTGAATACCCACCGCATACAGTAACGACTACTGATTACAATACCTTGGTTGCAAGTCGGTTGGTTAAAGAGATCGACCTTGAAGACAAATTACCTCTGACGTTACCAATGCATGAAGAATGGATGGAGAGAGAACTTTCGCAGCTAGAACATGAAAGGCGAATTAGTTACATGACGATACGTAAGCCGATTGACTTTTCATTAGTTCTTAGTGAAGCGAATCCCTGAACGAGTCACATTGATTCTCGAACGAGGCGGTAGTATATTCGTATACACCGCCTTTTTTATTGGGTTCGAAATGGCAAAACGCTTTGGTCGACTAAACAAGCGCAGAGGCAGTATTCCTCCTGTTATGAAGATGCGCTCTAAATCGCATAGAGAGAGAACCAAACGCCAGCAGTCAGCACAAAGAAAGCTGGAACGGCAGAAGTATTTCCATTTCAAAAATATTCACGCCATGGGTGGAACGTGCAGCCCCCGGAGCGTACCCGACTAGGCTTATTGCCCGAGTGGGTGTAAGGCCCACACCTATTCAAAAGCTTCGCTGTACGCGAGGTGGTAAGGAGGTGATCCATACCGTCAGCATAGGGTTAAGCTGGCCGTATTAGACCGCTGATAAGCGCACTAATGCGAATAGTGAGAGTAGTTAAAGAGAGCTTTGGCTCTCTTTTTTGTTTTCGGAGGTACTGAAATGAATGGTCGTAAGCCTAACAGAGCAGAAGAAGCCTATATTCGTGGGGCAATGCAGTCAGTTGGTTGTGTGGCTTGTAATATGTTGGGGTATGAGAATGATTACCCTGAGCCAGAGCAATATCTATCAACCCACCATAACCCGGACAAGGGAAGCAAAGAGCAGTATTGCCACTTCTTTTCCGTTCCTTTGTGTCCCGGTCATCATCAAGGCGTTAATGTCCCACCAGGTAAAGAGCCCGTTCGTCATCGCAATTATGCGCACTTTAAAGAGAAGGTTGGTAGCGATCTAGATATGGCGCGTTTTTGCTGGGAACGTCTTTCTCTAGATGCACAGGATACTATCGGTGAAAAGACAGAGATTTGGAGCTTTGATGACTTGGTTAAGAAAGACGCAGAAATGAGAGGACAAGCACAAAACTAAGCTTGTTGTGACTTTTGGTAGTGTCTATTATATGTATCGAACGAGAATTAAAAAGACTCGTTCGAATCACAAGGAATGACCGCAATGACCAAATCTCAAAAATCCAAGCTTGAGCACCTTCGCTGCAAGCACTGGGGGGTAACCCCAGAGCAACGAACCAATGCCCTTTTACGTGTCTACTGCGCTAAGCGAGGTGTTGTGTGTCTTTAAGAAAATCAGCCCGTGAAATGTACCCAAAAGAGTATGCTGAAGTTGCCGCTTTAGGCTTTAAGCAGTCGGTAAAGATGCTGTCGTACTCAATGGGTAAAGAGCCAGAAGAAGCATTCAAGATGCTTTGTCTTCGTCTGGAACGAGCAGAAGAACAAGTTTCTAGTTATTACAACGTTGGTTTGCCTGATTACTTAGTTGATCGTGTACTTGAAATATTAAAGCAGCATCAAGTTCCTTTCGGTAAGCATCAATTAAAACCAACTAAAAAAGTGGTCGACATGTGGATTAAGCACAAGTTGGCGATCGCTCAATCTTAAACTCAAATTAATAGCGAATAGGTTATGACCAAACATATAATGGTAGATTTAGAAACAATGGGTTCAGGTAGTAATGCATCAATTGTTTCAATTGGAGCTGTAGTATTTGATCCAACGACAGGAGATCTAGGCAATAGATTTTATCAAGTGGTTAGTTTAAACAGTTCAGCGCACTATGGTGAAATCGATAGCTCAACGGTTCAATGGTGGATGCAACAATCTGAAGATGCTCGCGCAATCTTTCAAAAAGAAACCGAGAAGGTAAGTTTAAAAGACGCATTGAACCAGTTAAACGAATGGTTAGCTGATATTGGTAGCGTAAAAGAAATTTTCTTGTGGGGTAACGGAAGTGGTTTTGATAACGTCATTCTTAATAATGCGTTCAAATCTGCGCGTATTCGACCTAACTTCATTCATTGGAATGACCTTGATGTTCGAACCATTGTAAAAATGGGTCGCGACATCCTTGGTATTGATCCAAAATCTAGCCTTCACCGTTCTGGTACTCATCATTCGGCCTTAGATGATGCAATTTTCCAAGCTCAATATGTATCTGTTATTTGGTCGATGTTTAATAACATGAATCGTCCCTGCGGTGTTGCGAAAAAAGAGCCGAGAACAGGCGGCTAAGTTTGCCAACGAGCTAGGTTTATTACCTTTTATGCAAGAGCTAGCTAAATATACAGGGAAGTTTCACTCAGTAACCATTTATAAGGGTGAAGAGTGTTTGGTCCACTACGAACGAGCCTGAAAGTAGTTTAAGCCATGCCCGCCATTGTGCGGGTTTTTTTGATATAGTGGTGTCTCGTTCGAGAATTTAAAAGTATTCTTAAGGTCATTTATGGATGAGCTCGAATTGTTTAGAAAATCTTCAAAGAAAAAACCAAGAGAAATCGAAACGGCAGAGCAAGCCGCTTTGATTGATTGGTCTTGGTTGGTTTCCTATCAGGGAGAGAAGTTAGGTGAGTCTATTACGCATGTACCAAATGAAGGTAAGCGTGGTGGCAAAGCACAAAGTGATTTTAAGAAGCTAGGCGGTAGTAAAGGCTACCCCGATCTGATTGTTGATATTGCTGCTGGTGGATTTCACGGCTTAAGAATCGAAATGAAATCACCTAAAGGTTTTTCATCATCAGTTTCGAAAGAGCAAAAGGAATGGATTGAACGGCTAAATCGAAGAGGGTATTTGGCTGTTATCTGTTATGGGTTTGAAGAAGCAAAACAAGTCATTGTTGATTACCTGGGGATAGGGAAAGATGAGTAATGTTGTAGAGCTATTAGAAAAGCTAAGTAAACCGAAGTCAGTTAATATGAGCTCCAATTTTAACCGATCTAAAAACTCACTCGACAAACAAGAACTGTATTCAGCGATATGCGTTGCTGGGAATAAAAATCCCATAGGACTATCGGTTGTTATGGCTACTGAGTTTGGTGAGGTGCAGCACGTAGAAAAGTTGCAATGTCACTTATTGGAGGCATTCGGATCAGACAAGAATGCTCAAGCATTGATGACTGTTGCCTATGCCGAGTTGTGTTTCCTTCCTTTAGGTAAGAACCAGACCCGTATCAAATCATTGTTTAAGCGCCATGGTGCTCGAGCTAATAGAAGCCGAAGAATGATTGACTCATGGAAAAGGGCGATAAAATCCTTATCTAAAACAGGTCGCCATGAAGGAATGATTGAGCAGCATGAGCTCGACATTAAAACAGAAAAGCAAGCCCTTGATGATTATGCCGATAAATACTCTCGCTTATCTTGTCATTGCCCTCGATGTGGTGGAACTGGGAATGGTGCTGAAGGGCCGTGTAAGTCGTGTAACGGTGATGGTTACTTTAAGAACAATCACAACGACTGGAAAATACATTTATCAAATCTAAACGTGAAGCTAGATAATGACGCTGCGATCAAGATTGAATCAGTGGTCAGTGAGCTTAACGCTAATAAAGCCCTCGCTATTCAAGCGATGAAAGCGCGTGCTAAGCGCGAGCGAGCAGATTGACAAGCACAGAAGCTGTGCGATAATCCCCAATAATAGAATAACTAACCCTGCCATTTGGCGGGGTTTTTTCGTTTTGGAGTCAGTATGCAGGTAAACATTCAAAGTGCGCTTCAAGCGGCACTTATATTAGGAACATTAGCTTTTGGTTACGGAGCTCTCGACAACCGAGTAGAAGACAATACGAAGGACATTACTCGTATTGAGCAAGAGTCAAAGAAGAAGAATGAAGAGTTCATGCAAAAGTTTGACACCTTCATTTCAGAGCAAAGGACCCTCAATCGGCAGATAGTGCAAAACACGACAAACCAAAGCCACATTCTCAAAAAGCTAGATCTTTAACAAGTCGCCAAATGGCGGCTTTTTTATTGCGAGAAGAAAAATGTTTGATAAATCTTTCGAACGTGTGGTGCTACACGAAGGCAAGTTTCAAGACGACCCCAAAGACCGAGGTAACTGGACCGGTGGCAAGGTTGGTATTGGCGAGCTAAAAGGCACGAACTGCGGGATCTCTGCAATGACCTACCCGCACCTAGATATTCGGAATTTAACCAACGAGCAGATTCGCGCTATTTACTTTGAAGACTGGTTTGTTGCTCTGGGAATGGACCGTTTTCGCCCAGCGATGCAATACCAACTGTTTGATGCAGCTGTACAACATGGTTTTCCTCGAGCAGCAAGAATGCTTCAGCGTGCTGTAGGCACTAAGCCTGATGGTGTAATCGGCCCTAAAACACTCGAGGCTACTAGAAAACTAGAGCTCAATGATTTGTTGATGCGCTTTATCGCAAAGCGTATCGACTTCTATACGCGCATTTCTACGTTCAATGAATATGGACGTGGTTGGATGCGCCGTATTTCACAAGTGCTGTTATTTGCAGCTGAAGACAATTAAGAGGTGTTCTATGAAGAATGTATATTCTTTTATCCGTAGTTTTGTGGGTGGTTTACTACTGTTCGTTCTACCCGCTATTGCGTGGGCGGCAACTGGTGTTCCTGTCGATCCCGAGATTCCTGCTTGGGTTTACAAAGTGCTAGGCGTGGCAGCTGGCCTGATCGGTATCGTGTCTCAAGTTGATGCACAGATCAGTGAAGAGTTTAAAAGGCGCTGGCCGTGGTGGATTCGTCTGTTTTGGAATATCGCCGCAGGTAACTATCGTCACTCGAAAAACATGCCCACACCTAAGTAGTTCTTATGGATTTTAGTTGGCTTGTATTTGTTCGTCGTATGTTAGAGGGGATTCTCGATGCTTGTAACCGCGAAAAGAAACGTTCTTATGCCGATGATAGTGCTGATGCTATCTCTAATGGTGGGAGCGTGCAGCACAGTGAGCAATCCTTCTCCGACTTGGCCAACAAATCTAAACGTGATCAAACTGAGTGATGGTGGTATCTGTCTCGATGCTACTAGCGCTCGTCGTTTGGCTGAGCTACGGGCTGATTTAGAAGCCCTTTAGTTGGAGATACTCTAGATGAAACTCTTTTTCCTTATGTTCGCATTCTTAGCTAATTACTGGTACGTATTCGTCATTCTGGGCGTAGTCGCATCTGTTGCTAAGTTAACCGCAAACAATATCCACATCATTTAACCTTAGGTTTCTGAAGTGATTACAACACTCGCGCTCCTTGCCGCTATCTACTGGGCGTGGCGCGAGTGGCGTAAAGAGTGATCGTCAGATGTTATGGCTAAACCAAAACAAGACAAAAACTGGCCCGCGTTAAACCGAGCTTTTCAAACAGAGCATTTAAAGACTGGGATCACAGTTAAAAGATGGTGTGAAAAGAACGGAATCAACCCCAACAGTGCGAAGCGTTACATCAAACGGCCACCAGCACCAAAAGGTGTCGCAGATGGTCGCACTAAGAATACGCAGGAAGTGGAGAAAGCCGAGAGTAATCAAGGCGATCCGAGTTGCGACAAGGTGATCCGTGAAGCGCGAGAGTTTTCGCAGGAACTCTCTGCAGGGATGCTGGGGAACACCAACCAAAAGACTCACGGGTTTTACGCTGAGTTTATGGATGAGGAAGATATTGCGGTCCTCGAAAAGAGTCATAAAGTTGAGCTTGATGCTGAACTTGGATTGATGCGCGTTCGGGCTGTTCGTTCCATGAGAGCCCTAAAGATAATTGCCAGTGATATAGAAGATTCCAAAAGCATTGAGCAACGTGTTCAGCTGTATGACCAATACATCAAAATGGAAGGTAAGCTCGATTGGGCTATCCAACGAATTGAATCCCTCACTCACACTATCGCCGACATTAGCGAAAAGAGTGTCCTACTCAGACTCAAGATGAAGAAGCTGAACTCGTCAGCAGATAAAGACCTTGAGCAAATCAAACTAATTAGAAAACAAGTTGAAGAGAAGGGCGTGATCATCGATATGCGCAAGAACAACGGTGATGACGATAAAGTTACTTACGAGATTGATTGGTAAAGGTTATGAAAAAGTTACTCATCATCTTTTTCTATTCGGTTTTGTCGTTTGGCGTTAGTTACGCCATGGCATTGCTCGGTGAACCTCAATCACTTTGGCTAATGCAGTTGTTGGGATTGCTATAAGTGCACATTCGATACAAAGCGTCACCGTCATTTAAGAAGGTTGTTCACAAGATAAGACCTTTAGTGACTGCGATACGTGGTCCGATCGGCTCTGGTAAGTCGGTAGGTTGTGTGATGCACATGAAGAAAGTCAGCATGGAGCAGGAGCCAAATGCTGAAGGTGTGCGTAAGACACGATGGTTATGTATTCGTAATACCTACCCAGAACTGAAAGGAACGGTAATCAAAACGTTCCAAGACTGGATACCCCAGTCTATTTGTCCGATTGTTTACGACTCTCCTATCCGTGGATTGTGGAAACAAAAACACCCGGACGGGGAAACCACGATAGAAGCTGAGTTCTTCTTCTTGTCACTCGATAAGCCTAAAGACATATCCAAGCTAATGTCGCTTGAATGTACAGGCGTATGGATTAACGAAGCACAGTTTCTACCTCGTTCGGTTGTCCTCGAAGCTCTTTCGCGTGCAGGTCGTTACCCTTCAATGCGTGATGGTGGTCCTACGTGGTACGGCATGATCATGGATACCAACTCACCAGATGATGATCACTGGTGGTACGAAATGGAGAAGGGCGTCGATGAAGAGACACAGACACCACTTTGCCCGGACAACTGGACCTTTGTTGAACAACCAGGTGGATTACTAGAGATCACCGGGACACCGAAAGAGGCACT
Source organism: Vibrio sp. TBV020 (assembly GCF_046056895.1). Lineage (NCBI taxonomy): Bacteria > Pseudomonadati > Pseudomonadota > Gammaproteobacteria > Vibrionales > Vibrionaceae > Vibrio > Vibrio sp. TBV020. Next base: position 1,312,516 of record NZ_JBEEAQ010000003.1, read on the forward strand.
GTCACCCGAGATCCGCAACATGATTGATGCAGGGTATGTCATTGAGTACTTAGGCAAGACATTCGTTGCTAATCCCGCTGCAGAGAACGCAGATAACCACAAGAACAAGTGGGGCTATTGGCTTGAGAAAGTACAAGGCCAAACACTGAACTGGATTCGTTCAAGGATGTGTAACAAGTTCGCCGTGGTTGCTGATGGTAAGCCAGTGTTCGGCGACTCGTTTAACCGTGACTTCCATGTAAGCAAAACCAAACTATTGCCAGTGAAAGGCTGGCCAACACTGATCGGCCTCGACTTCGGTCTGACTCCTTCTGCAGTATTCATTCAGATCTCACCTTCTGGACAGGTTCGAATCATTGATGAGGTGGTATCTGAAGGTATGGGGATCAGGCGCTTTGTCAAAGAGCAGCTGAACCCACTCATTGCGCAGAAATATAAAGGTTGTGATCTTGAGTTCTTTGGTGACCCGGCAGGTGTGGCCAAGGACCAGAACGATGAGAAGACCTGTTTCGGGATTCTCGAAGAAGAAGGCTTACGAGCCGAACCAGCAGCAACTAACAACGTAACCGCCCGACTTGAGGCGGTTCGTTACTTTTTACACCAGCTTTATCGCGGTCAGCCGGCTATCACTATTAGCCCGCATTGTCGGATTCTCATCAAGGCAATGGAAACGGGTTACCAGTACAAGCGACTTAACGTATCGGGACAAGAGAAGTATTCGGATAAACCAGACAAGAACCAATATTCACACTTGTCTGATGCTTTCCAGTACGTCTGTTTAGGTGCGTTACCTACAAACCGCCGCGAAGAAATTATTCACCAAGCTACTCACGCCTACAAAACTCTCAACGCTAACGCAGGGTACTAATCATGCAAGACACTCCAGAAACACATCAAGAGGATGTGGACGTACTCACGCCTATTAAAAACTTCGGGCAAGAGTTACTAGTTACTTTACGTGAAGAACTTCAATCTCGTACACCTATAGAACAGCGTTGGGTTGACGATATGCGCCGCTATATGGGTAAGTATGAAGAGCAGTTCTACACTGACGCGAAAGAGCAGAAGCGAAGCCAGGTGTTTATCGGCTATACCCGCAGCAAGACGGATGCTTGGGTAGCGCAAATGACTGATATGTTGTTTCCAGCTGACGACAAAAACTATGGTATCTCTCCAACGCCAGTGCCGCAGTTAGAGAAGATTCTTGAGCAAGACCCCGATCAGGAAAGTGATGTGGCCGTTGTCGCTAAGCGAGAGATGGATGAGGCCATTGCTCGAGCTCGCGGAATGGAATCGCAAATTGATGATCAACTAGAAGAGTGTGACTACGCCGGTGAATCCCGTTGGATGCTTCACTATGCTGGCGTGCTTGGTACTGGCATAGTGCGTGCGCCAGTGATGGAAGTGAGAAAGTCGTCAAAGTGGAATGAGGTTGAATCTGGCGTTTGGGCCGCTGATATTGTTCACGAAGAAAAGCCAGCCGCTAAGAACGTCTACCCTTGGGACTTTGTACCGGATATGTCGGCAACTTGTATTGAAGATTGTCAGCATACCTTTGAGCGCGAGTATCTGAATAAGCGCACTCTAATTAAAATGCTCAAAGACAAGAACAAGATCGCTGAAGGTTTAAAGGCGCTCATTAGAACTGATCCGAAAGATACCCATGCAGTAACTGGTGACGTTCTTGGTTATGTTAACCAGATTAGACAGTTAAATGGATTACAGCCGACTTACAAAGACAATCGCTATGAGATTTGGACCTATCATGGTCCAGTGCCTAACCGTGTACTTATTGAAGCGGGGTTGTTTGAAGAAGATGACGACGATCTAGGTGAGCACGGAGAAGTCGAAGGTGTTATTCAATTGTCGGGTAATGGCGTCATTATTGATGTGAACCTTAACCCTTTTGATACTGAAGATAACCCGTATTCGGTTTATTGTGCCGAACCCGATGTATCTGGCATCTTTGGTTTCGGTATCCCTCATTTAATCAAAGATACTCAAGATGTAATGAACTCAGCTTGGCGTGCAATGCTGGATAACGGCGTTACGACCATTGGTGATCAGATCGTTGTTAACAAAGCGGTACTTGAGCCAGCTGATGGTAAGTATGAGTTCTCACCTCGTAAAACGTGGTACACCAAAGATAGCAGCAACGCGACGGCGCACTTTGAAGCGCAAAAAGCATTCGGTGTCTTCTCTATGCAATCCCGACAGGCTGAATACCAAAATGTTATTGGTATGGCGAAAGCCTTTATGGATGAAGAGTCGGGGTTACCGATGATCTCTCAAGGTGAGCAAGGACAGGTAACACCAACACTTGGCGGCATGAGTATGTTGATGAATGCTGCTAACGCAGTTCGTCGTCGCCAGGTGAAAGAGTTCGATGATGCAGTGACTAAGCCATTAGTGACTCGTTTCTATGTTTGGAACATGCAGTTCAACCCACGTAACGACATTAAAGGCGATATGAGTTGTACTGCTCGAGGCACTTCGGCACTTCTAGTTAAAGAAATGCAGACGGCACAGATCATTGAAATGTTCGACCGATTCTCAGCGCATCCACACTTGGCGCCAGCATTTGATTGGTACAACGGCCTTGAGTCACTGGTTAAGTCAATGAGTCTTGGTGTACAAGCAATGCTTAAGCCGAAGTCAGAATATGACCAGATCATCAAACAGCAACAAGAAGAGGCGAAGAACAAACCACAAGACCCAGCACTGATCAAAGCGCAGATGGATATTCAGCTTACGAAAATGAAACATGAGCACCAGATGCAGCTCGAAGAGTTTAAAGCTGATACGACTCGACAAGTTGAGCGATTGAAAGCAGAGGGTAAACTTGCAGAGCAAGAGATCCGAAGACAGCAAGCATTGTTCCGCTATCAGAGCGACCAAATGAAGTTAGCGCAGCAAAAAGAAGTCGAAATGATGCGCCTTGCTCAAAACGATAAGTGGAACACTGAGCGTCTAGTGACAGAGCTAAGCAAGCAAAGAGCTAAGCAAGATCACGACATGCAGAAGTTTTTAGCTGAGTACGACTTGAAGTTCACTCTTGGTCAAGAAGGCAATTTTGGCCTTGACTAAGTATTGACTTACAGATTAGTTGCGCGATAATTTCCAATAATGCAAAAGTATCCCCTGAGCCCAGCCCTAACCGGTTGGGCTTTTTTGTTTCCGAAAGAAAGGTAATGACCAATGAGTGATCAAAGCAAAGGCCAAACAGTCCATAGTCACAAAGGGATTATATTAGTGGAAGGGTTGGATTATACGCTAACTACAGTAACTGATGAGACTGTAGTTGCACGGTTCTATCGCAATCCTGACTTTTTTATGAATCCTGATATTCCTGCCGAAGAAGGTAAAGATTTTTCGGAAGTGGGATTTGGTTTTAATACCGCTGATGGTGGGGCATTTCTTCCGTTGTTTGATTTGGCTTTGGGAACAACATTGTCAATGACATTTGGCCAGGCGATTAACGCCATGAAGAAAGGCTTTAAGGTTGCTCGTCGTGGGTGGAATGGTAAGGGAATGTGGTGTATTTACAATCCAGGTTCTAAAGGTGAAACACATGCCATGTTTGAAGGTAGCGTGTACAAGAGCCACGGTGTAGATGAATGTGAAATCTTACCGCACTTTGATATGTACACTGTCAATGCTGAAGGCCGTCGAGCAATGCTCCCCGGTTGGTTGGCAAGTCAATCTGATATGGATGCTGAAGATTGGGTGGTGGTAGATGCAAACCAATAAAGAACCTAACCAAACTTTAGCTGCAAGCATGGTGCAAGCTTACTTATACGATCGCTTTGGCGAGTATGCTTTGGTGATCGCTTGTAACCCTTTCAAAAATTATTCTGATGTGCGTGAGCGCGTCGAAACCTTTTTTAATGGCCGACTCAAGGCCGCTGCTATGTGCGTCAACCTAAAGCACAAAGGCACTAAAAGCTTACAGGTTTATGTATGCAGTTAGATGCCATAGCACGCAAGAAAGTCTCTGAATATGTCGATGAGCGAATGGAGCAAGTTAAAGACCAATTGGTTTATCCGAATGACGAGACTCAAACCACATTGCTAAGAGGTCGATACTTAGAGCTTGAGAAGCTTAAAGAGCTCCTAGATAAGTTAGACAAACCACTACAGCAATAAACAATTAACCATTACTGAAACCCTGCCAATCGGCGGGGTTTTTTCGTTTCTGGCCGCAGTCAATGCCGCCTTACCCAAGCCGCAGAAATGCCGCAAGGAGATATTCGATGAAGGTCGAAGATAACAACCAAGATCACCTAGACATTGATGAAGATGCCGTTTTTGCAACCGCAGTCTCTGAAATGACGGGTGAATTAACTGGCGAAGTCGTGAACGAGCCAACGGTAGACCCTATTAAATCAAATGAAAGCGAGTTGGATCCTCTAGGCCAAGGGGAAGAAGACAAAGCGACTAGTTCGAATGAACAGGAGCCTGATGAGCTTGAGCAACTGAAAGCCGCCAATGCGCGTTTAGAGCATTCTCTTAATTCAGAAAAGGGACGCACTAGATCCGCGCTAAAACGTTGGGAAGGTGCTCAACAGAAGCTTAGTCAAGTTACGCAAAGTCTAGCTGAGAACCCAGAAGGTTTTCTCGATGATGACTTCCGCGAGAACTTCCCTGAGCTTGCTGAAGAGCTTGAAAAAAGCATGGCGAAAAGTACTGAACGAACAAATCAGTCAATCAAAGCCGCACTTGACCCAATGCAGAGCCTCGTTGATGGGGAGCTGGAAAGCCTACAGGAAGAAACTCAGATTGCTGCTGAATCAGCGGTTGAAGACGCTATTCCTGACGCTCGACAGATTCTACAAGACCCTCGTTTCAACTCTTGGCTCGAATCTCAACCTGCAGGGGTACAAGGGCTATTCGATTCCGATGACCCACAAGACGCCATTTACCTGCTCAATCAATTCAAATCCAGTCCGAGTCCCGGTAGCGAGGTCCAAAGTCGCCGTGAGAAGCAAAAGCGCTCTCTTAATACGGCTGGTGGCCGCTCTGCAGTACCGAAAGACAATGCTGATGTAGATGATGAAGATGCACTTTGGAAGTCTATCTCTCAGCAGGTCGAAAAGGACTTCGGACATAGTTAATTCATTCTAAAGGTGATTCTATGTCGACCCAATACGGTGATATTACCCCACGCGTAGGTCTTTACGCGAAGGCGCAATTCTTGGTTCACGCCGATGTGATCCAAGTCCTTTCTAAGCTTGGTCAAACTGAGCCTGTACCAAAGAATAAAGGTCAGAAAGCTAAGTTCCGTCGTGCGGTGCCATTCCCAGCCGCAACCGTACCACTTACTGAAGGTGTTCGTCCTGCAGGTCAAAAGCTTGCGGTCGAAGATGTGGAAGTGGATCTAAAGCAATACGGTGACTGGACGGGCATTACTGATGTAATCCAAGACACGCACGAAGATCCAATTCTTCAAAAGATGACTCAATTGTGTGGTCAACAAGCGGCAGAAACTGCAGAGCTTGTTCTTTGGGGTATCGTATCTGCTGGTACTGCGGTTGTTTTTGCTAACGGTACCGCTCGTAACGAAGTAAACACTAAGATTTCTCTAGTGAAACTTCGTCAGGCAGTACGTTCGCTGTCTGGTAACCGTGCGAAGAAGAAAACTCGTATCTTGTCCGGTTCGGCAGATTACGCTACCAAGCCGGTTGAAGCTGCGTACATCGCTGTTTGTCATACCGACCTTGAAGCAGATATTCGCGATCTGGAAGGCTTTACCCCAGTAGCGAAATACGGCTCACGTAGCCCTATCGTACCTGAAGAGTTCGGTAGTGTTGAGAACGTGCGCTTTATTACCACGCCGTTGTTAATTCCTCTCGAAGATGCGGGCGGTGCAGCTGGTGGTACGGTGATTTCTACCACTGGTACTAATGCAGACGTTTACCCGATCGTTGTCTTCGGTGAGGACGCTTACGGTGTCTGCCCACTGAAAGGTAAACAGTCGCACGAATTGAAAGTGCGTAACCCAGGTAAACCTGAGTTTGGTGATGAACTCGGCCAGAATGGTTCCGTTGGTTGGATCATGTGGTTTGCAGGTGTCATCCTCAACCAAGCATGGCTCATGCGCATCGAGGTAGCAGCAACTCAGCTGTAATACCTTGCCTTTGCCCCTCTAACGAGGGGCTTTTTTTTGAATAAGAGAAACTGATTATGGCCAACTACGATTTCATTAACTTAGACGTTAAACGTAAAGACCCGCTCATTACGCACTTAAAAGATGTATGTGGCATTGAGCCCGATGGCAGTGCAAGTATTAACGACCTGCAAGACGCAATTCTAGCGTTTGAAGAAAACAACGGTTATGAGCGTCCTATGAGCTTATTGCCTGAGCGCTTAAAACCTCAAGATCCAATTGTACCTGCACAGACAGGAGCTAAAGAACCTGTTTACAAACCAGTTTCTGCGCATCCTCGCCGTAAAGTGATTGTGCAAAACTCATTGACTGACTCCCCTCAAGAGTATTTCCAGATCAATGAATACAAGATTCTGGTTAAGTTTGAAGAAGAGATTGAACTGCCTGAGCCGATGATCAAGCACATTAAAGATGTGAAGGTGACGACCTACAAGCAGGAGAAAGATGGTTCAATCACTCCTATCATTCGCCGTTGTTACGCAGTGTCTGAAGTGTAATGAATTTCCTTCAGCTGTGTAATCGATTGCACGGTGAGATGAACGACAGCGGTACGGGGTTAACCGCTGTCGTTAACCAAACTGGGCGCTACGGGAAAATCGTGGATGCTATTCGTGAAGCTTGGGTAGAGGTCCAAGACGACAACTGGGATAGTGAGTTTTTTGGTTTGAAGCCTAAAGACGATCCCGCTGAAGCAGATACGTTTTACAACCGTCACGACCCTCAAGTTCTCACTGAGCAACTTCATACCCCATTCATTCCCGAGCAGTACCAAATGATCATCGTTTATCAGGCAATGAAGAAACAATCTCTGTCTCTTAATGCGCCTGAGTTGCGTGCTATTGCAGATGAAGGTCATAGCAAGATTATGTCTAAAATGGCTAATCGCTATATCGGTGCGAATTGGGGTAAACCTTCTGAACCTGTTTCTGAGAGCCCGCTACCATAATGCCACAACCAAAAACTCAACACGTAGCATTGCAAGGCACGGTCGACCTTGTTACGCCTCCGATCGCTAAATCGCCAAGTCATGCCATAACTGCCGATAATGTTCAGCCTTTATGGGGTGGTGGCTTTGGGCGCATTGAGGGCTATGAGCCTGTTGATGGTGCGCCAGCCCCAAGTGACTACATTTACTATCGTGTGATCTTGCCAGTGGTCGACGCTGCGTGGGTGGGCGGTACGCTCGAGTTAAATGGTTTTGTTGGCCACATCTTTTCTATTGATGAGCCTAACCTGTCATTAAAAGTGGTCGCTGTGAAGTTAGTTGGTGTCAAAGATGACACAGTGACTATCACACCTCCTAGCGGTGGGCCAGTTACTCAGCCATTGAATTACATCACCACATTTGGCTTTGGCAGTAATGCTGAAGAACAGGCGCAAATTTTGGCGTCAGCACATAAGCTCATGTTTGGCAAAATCGCTAAGCCTATCGGTGATGGTTTACTTCGCGGTGTGGTGGATCTTAATGGTCAGTTAATTGCGTTTCGCGATAATGGCAGTGATCTCGCAATCTCATTGGGCAATAACGATCATACATGGACGGCTGTGCCTGATGTGTATGAAGTGACCCTTAAAACAGTGACTGAGCCTGAAGCGTTTGTCGATGGGGTTAGCGTTGATGTTGGCGGGACAGTCGTTACCTTGCACGCGGCAACATTCTCAGCCGATGGTCAAACCGGCATTATGTATATTGACCAGCCAGTTACTGTTAATGCGGATGTTAATGTATCCATTGGCGGGGCAGTAAAAGCAGTTACAGCTGGATCGATGATCAAGGCGACTTACTCTGCTGGGAAAGTCTGGACCTTTAAGTATCACAACTTCTATGCAGGTAGTGCTACTCGTTACGCTTACGGCACTAATGGGGAATCGCTGGTTGAAGTCCGTCCTAATGGCGTGATCATTCCCATTCCCGTGCATGACACTCGTACGATCACTGCGATAGCAATACACCGCAATCACTTGTTTGTCGCCTTTCAAGGTGGTCAGTATGGGCATTGTGCTGTCGGTGAACCGTTAAATTGGGAAATCCTATTAGGTGCTGAGCAGTTTGGTACTGGGGATGAGATCACCGCATTGCAATCAATGCCAGGTGGTTACATGTTGATCGGCTGTGAGAATAGCCTACATGTGTTAAGTGGTAGTACTCGCCAAGATTGGGTTGCAGGGCCACTGTCAAAGGTTGGTATTACCGCTGGTACATTGACAGGCACCTTCAAGCCGATTGCACACAGTAACAACGGCTTTATCGATGTAACCCAAACCGAGGCGTTTGGTGACTTTATTGCCAGTGAAATTCATGCGAATGCGCTGTTAGGTGATGATGCGTTTCATCCTCTTCATACCAAGTTCTTTGCTCATTCACATAAAAGAGAGCATAACCAAGTCCGTTTTTATCAGCGTGGCTTAGCTAGGCATTTTATTGTTCAGTTACTTTCTGACGGAAAAAACCGTGCGTCCTTTTTCTCATACCCTAAGCCACTAGAGGGAGTATGGGATACTAAGGAGCATACATACCTCGCATTTGATGATGGGCTCATCTATCGACAAAACGACAAGATCTGTTCGTTTGCTGGTAGCGAAATTTATTGGGTGCTTCGCTTGGCTTATACGCATACGGGTAGCCCTAATATCGTTAAGTCTTGGGATTCGTTCGAACTGCAAATGTCTTCTGAAGGCTCGCTCAATCTAAAATTTATTCACTCTCTCGATTATGGCTCAATGGAGCACGCGCAATCACGAAGCGAGATTCAAGGCGTATTTGGTGGTGGTGGTCGATGGGATGAATCCCTTTGGGATAATTTCTTCTGGTCAAGTCCTGACTACGTGACACCAACGGTCTATCTCAATGGCCATTCGAAAAATATTTCCATTCTGCTGTCTGGTCGAAGTGACTACGAAAAGAACTTCAAGCTAGACGGTTATACGCTCTCTTATATTCCAAGGAGAAAGTACCGTGTCTAACGATTACTACGAACGTAAAGCCGAGTTAGAACCGTTTACTACCGCACGATCTGATGATGTGCGCAATGAGTTAGATGCCGTTCAAAGTGCTTTTGAGAAGCTACCTAAACCTCGCCAAGATGGAACTATTGGCTTTCTTACCTCTTTTACTATTGTTGCGCCGACTGAGGATAATCATCCAGCTACGCATGGTCAGGTTGCAGCCGAAGGTAACAAAAACAATGAACAGGATGATCGCTTAGATAACATTGAAAACTCGCTCACAGGTTTGGGGCCAGTTGATGGGCGATTCACTACTCTGCGTTATGTTGCGACAGAGGGGCAAACGCAGATTGTTTTACCTTCTCAGTTTCAGTCTTTAGCGTATGTACATAAGAACGGGGGCCGACTCTATCAAACAGTAGGCTTTAACTATGATGTACCTACTAAGACCATTACCTTTACCAGTGCGCTCACACTTAATGATGAAGTGCTGGTGGATGTAGGTATGGTCCCTGATGCGGTACTCGCTGATCTGATCGCCATTCAAGAAGATATTGCCGAGCGTCAAACCGATGTGACTCAAAAACAACAAGACGTAACCACTAAGCATCAAGAGGTTACTTCGATGCACAGTGATGTCGATAGTTGGCAACAACAAGTTAGCCAAGATAAAGACACGACGGTTCAGGCAAAAGATGAAACCAAAGCAACTTATGCTTTACTGCAAAAGCTTCACTTAGGCAGTCATGCTACCCCACCAACCACAGACAACGATGGTAACCCACTTACTGAAGGTGCGAGTTATTACAACAGTACTGATGGTAAAAGTTACGTTTACGAGCAAGGCGCTTGGGTTGTTACGAATCTTTCTGCATTAACAACGGTTTCAAAAGACTCACCAACTGGTAAAGCTTTCATGCCAGTGGGTACTTCGGCTGAAGGCGGAACGCCAGATAAAGGCGCGTTTCGCTATGACGACGACGAAGATGAATTCCAAGGTGGTAACGGTGTTGAGTGGGCTGGCGTTGGTGGCGGCGGTGTCCCTAAGTTCATTCTGAAAACGGCCAACTTTTCCGTAGCTAAAAAGAAAGCATATGAACTGGATATGTCCGATGACATAAGCAAAACCGCTCTTGTTCCGATTGGTATGCCAAATGGCACTTGGTTTGCGGTTAGTGCAATTGGATCAACGGGTGCCGATAGCGTTTACATCACAATCGATACTCAAACGGAAACGTGGGATTACGACGACGGTACGCATACCGGCTATAAGTTCCCAGCTAATAGCAATGCTACTTATTACTTCCGCAAGAATAATCGCGGCAAGTGGGTGGTTGCTGATGGTGTTGGTGAGACAAGTAGAATGCCTGATGTTATGCAGCCTAATCCTAATGTGTTCATTAATGCACTGGAGACAGAAAACCAGCGTGAAGTGATTGATTGGGCGAGCGTAACCATAGGTGAGTACGGGTTCGATAGATGGAAAAAAATTGATGCCAATACTAAGCGTCAGCCTGTAGAAGATTTAGCATTACTACCAAGTACCACATATACGCTGAGCTATGTAGACGGTGGTGACACTATAGTTAAGCAGGTTATATCACCTGCTAGTGGTCATTGGGATAGTACGGATTTAGATGTACCTATTACAGCGTCAATGATGAAACTAGAACTAGGTTCAGTGGCTACGCCATTCGTACCGGATGACCCTGCTACTAACCTTGCGAAGTGTCAGCGTTATTATATTCGTATGGATGCAAACGATTATGCGGATGCGTTATATGTAGGTCTTTCTGCGCTTAACAATGCGGGGCATTGGACACAGATATGCTTCCCTGTAACTATGAGAACACAACCAGACGTTAGTTCTGATGTGTCGCTGACCCCTACAGGTACATCGCATACTCCTTGGGGAGCGAGATATAGTACTAGCAACCCATCCACCACTACTTGGTTAATAGCAAACGCGGAACTCTAAGGAGACAGATTATGGCATTTTTAACACCAGAGACTGTCTTCGGTAAAGGCAGTAGAGAAACAGTAGAACGTTTAACTATCATTCCTTTCGATTTAGACGGTGTAGTTAACCCATCTTTATATACGTTACCTACAACCTGTGCTTGGGAAGATTTTGACGAGTTACATTGGACTTGGACAGTTGGCAATCATGTTGACGAATCCGTAACAACAATCATTCCTAAAGAAGTGCTTACTCGTTCTCCGACAGGGTGGTCACAACGAGTTTACGATCCAAATGACAGCGCAGGTACGTCTTACGTAACTTTAACTGCAAAATCTGCTACAACGGTTGAGGCAACTAGATCGGGTACAACATGTAATACGATCATGTTGGTTGGTTGTAAAAACCGTAAATCTACTAGTTCATTGGAAGAATTATTATCAGTAGCAGCTCAGCCTAGATTGCTTCACAACACGGATATGACTCATCCAGTAAATCAAATTGGCTTTGATGGTAACTGGTCAGCATTGGTCGTTGACGCTCAAGGTTGGGATTTATGGCGCAAGTACGATGCTACTCGTATGTTCCAAGTGGTAGAAGATGGTTCATACTTACCGGAAGCGAATTACATATTGCAAGCCGATGGTGTGGTTATCTGGGAAGGCAAGAGTCCAGCTAGTGGACATTGGGGTATTGCACTGCCAAATACGTCAGATAAAGTCGATTTGCGTATGGGTGAGGTCAAAGTTCCTTGGCATCCAGAGGATGAAGAAAGCAAGCAACGCAATTGTTACAGTCAATATGTTAGAAGGTATGAACACTCTAGTGCCGGTTTTATGCTTGGGTGTGGTCGTCCTGACTCATTTGGGGTTTCAATTAACTTCCCTGTCATAATGAGAGCAGTCCCAAATGTTACAATTTCTGGTGCAGTTTATGATGGGTGCTCATTCTATGATATTACAAACAAGAGCCTGTTGGGACTGCTTGTAAGGGTGGGGACAACTGTTAATGCAGCGTATAGGATTTACGGCTTAATATATTCTGCAGATGCCACTCTTAAACACGCTGATGTCACCACTTGGACAGTCATTTAACCTTTCTTTAATTAAGCCTCTTCGGAGGCTTTTTTAATGCCTAACGAAACGAGGCGATTATGTGGCAATACACAGATGAAACGAATACCGCGGTAACCGATGGTGTTCAAGTTATTGAAGCTGGGTCCGAGAAATGGTTCAGCTTAGGGCTAGATATTAAGGCAGCGAATAGTGAAATTTTTGCACATGACTATGTTGAGCCTGTCCAAGAGGTAAGTGATCCTGTGGCCGAGCCGATTCATGATCTCTGCTTTACTACGGAAAGCAATTTCTCAGTGCGGGTGATTGGCCAAGACCTAATGATTACGCCGTATCATCCAAACTGGAAACAGTATCGAGTGCAATGGCATATCGATAACGGATTGGTTAGAGCACATGATTGGGATGTATCGCCACCAGCAGCACCACGCCCGCCAACGGTTGAAGAGCTAGAGGCACAAGCGAAAATAATTCGTGATACAGCAGTGAGTGCGAATCTATTTCTGCTTGGTGTGGAATGGCAATGTCTCGAAGATGCCGTTGATATTCGTACGGTGATCGATGATGCCGAAACGATTGGGGCGACAGAAAATGAAACCGAGATGTTTCGCTTAGCGGATAACTCTTGGCGTACGACGACTCTTGCTGAACTTCGCCAGGTGCTTGCTGCGCATGTAGTGCGCAAGCGCGATGTTTGGGCTAAGTTTGGTGCTTGGGATGCTGGAGAGAAAACCAAACCATTTACTTACATAACCGCTTAAAGCGGTTTTTTTGTGCCTAAAAAGGGGTATGTATGTCTATCTTAAGTTCAATGTCTTCAGGTATTCCGGGTGGGGCGACGACCGCCGACCAGCCGGTTCAAACACAAGCCAATAAGACGCCTGATCCTCTTAATGTGGCTGATGAAGTTGCAAACATTACTAGCCAAAACTCGTTAGCAATGCGATCAGCGAAATCAAAAGGTAACGAAATCGCAGCAAGTCGAGGTATGCAAAACTCAACACTTGGTGCAGAGGCGGCTCAGCGTGCAATGGTTGATGCGGCTTTACCAATGGCTCAGCAGAACGTACAGCAACGTTTTACATCAAGCGAGAATGAGTTAGGCCGTCAGCATGACATTAAGATGCAGGAAGACTCAGTTCGAGCTAACACGGTTGGCGAATATTTAAACGCAGCCAAAGAACTTCAAACCAGTTTCTTTGATGCCTATAAAGATATTCAATCAGCAGAGATCCCAGCAGCTGAGAAGGCTAATGCAATTAAAGATCTCTACGCTAAGCAGCAGCAACAACTTAACCAAATGAAACAGCTATATGGTGGGTTAGCTACTACAGAAAAAGACTGGTCTGATTTTGCAGATCTACTGACGTAAGGGGTGAGTATGTTTAACTTTACAGAATCTTTCGGTAAAGCCATGGATTGGCTAACTAGTGATCAAGGAATGCAGGTTATGGGGTCTGTCGCAGAGTCGGCTGGTGACTACCTGGTGAAATCAGAACTTGAAGACCGCCAACACCAAAACACACTCGAGCGTATGGAGCTGGAGCAAAATCAGCGCCTGCAGTTTAACGACCATCTTCAAGAGCAAAAGGATGATCGCAATCAATGGGTTGAAAGTAATCTTGCTCCTTTGGATTATTCAATGGGAGCGACGCGTGATTCTCTTGCTGGTGGCGGTAAGTTGTCGAATGGCGTTCTTCAGCGTATGCGAGGTTAATTATGGGTTTTTCTCCAATGGGTGGGGCGTCCTCTTACGGACAAAGTAAGCGTGACTTTGATAATTCTATTGGGCGAGATCGTCACAGAGATAGAAATGACCATGATCGCAAGAAGCGAGAGTCCTCATATTCTACACGACAGCGTGAAGAGCGAGAACGTCAAGAGCAAATAAAGCGAGCTAAGGCTGCTAAAGAGAAGGCTGAAAGAGAGGCTAGAGAAAAAGCAGAGCGTAAGGCGCGTGCTGAACAGAAAAAAGCAGAAGCTGAAGCGGAAAAGAAAGCTGAAGCCGAGAATGAACGAAGTGGTTTCTCTCCAATGGGTGGAATGAGCACGTATGGTTTGAATGCTTCGTCTATATCTCCAGTCGGTGGGCGTGGTGTGCTGGCTGGCATGAGAAGTGCCAGTAATCCTGAAGAAAACGAAGCTTATGAGCGCAGCCAAAATCCTACTGAATATAGTTCTATTCATTTCAGGGAGCCTACGGAATCAGAAGCTAAGGCAGGTATTTATAACAAAGAAAATGCGTATTCTGGTGAAGCTATTAACGAGAACACCAGTGACGAAAACATTGCTCGTTTGACAGGCGACGCAATAGAAGAAAAGCAAATGGAAATAGCTCGTGATTTCGTTTCTTCTCCTTTGGGACCAACTGGGAAGATAGCATCAGAAGCCATTGGATGGGTAAGTAGTTTGTTTGATAGTGATACTGACTATGAACAAAATCTAAAAGAGCAAGCTAAATCGGCAATGAGTGGAGGTGACATAATTCAAAACATTGGCGGGGCAGCTCAAGCCGGTGCTCTTTTAGGTTCTATGAATGATGTAGGAGTCATTAAAGATATTGCCCCTGCAGTATTAAATCCTGTCGCTGGGGCTGTAATTGGTGTTGCGGATGATATTGTTGGGCTCAATAATTACATCAATAACAACAAAAAGTATCTGGAAGAGAACAACCTACTATCAGATAGTCAATCTCATAACTTCAATCGTGATAGAAATCGAGATAGAAACAAAGGGGTTTTAGCGGGAATGCTGCCTGAACCAACGCCGGCGGCAGAGCTCGTAAATCAAGGTCCAATGTTGCCCGATTTTACATGGGTTGATGGTGACGAGTTTAATTCAAATTATGGAATGGGGTTTAAGCGATAATGTTAAATAGAATGAAGCAAGATGGTCAGGCCAAAATGCAACAAGTGTTTAATGGCATCATGCAAAAGAGCATTCAAAAATCTGGTGCTCAGGTAGACCCGAAAAACATTCCAGCTAGTTTGGGGTTAATTTTAGCTAATGCTATGCTCGCTACACTAGAAGAAGCTAAAGCGAATAAAAAGCAGGTACCAGCACAAGTTGTTCTCCAAAGTGCTGTGGATATTGCTAAAGAAGCACTTAGTCAGTTTTCTTTAAAACCACAAGAGCTAGAGGCGATTATGGCTCAGGTTTTCTCTGTGGCTATGGAGTCTTTCTTAGCCATGGCACAGGAAGCTATCTCACCAGAAGAACGCGCTAAATATGAGCAGTTCATGCAAATGGTGAATCAAGGTATGCAACAAGAAGCGCCTCAACCATCACAAGGAGATATGTAATGGCAGTAGGAATCTTAGGTGGTATGCTTCGCGGCGGTGGCCAAGGTGTTCGAGAAAACGCTAGGCAAAGTATCGAAGATCAAGAGCGCCTTCGCCAAGAGCAAGCTGAAGATGAGAAATATCAAACTCGTCTTGCCGACGAACGTGCTGATCGTGATGCACATTATGCGAAGGTCCGGGCTGATAAGGAAGCTGATTTGGAAGCTGGGCGTGAGCACGATTTAGCATTGGCCAAGCTTCGTAACCAATCGAATAAGAGCGGAAATCGAAGCAATACTTTGTTAGCGAATAGAGTTAAGAGCTTTGAAAATCAAGGTGCAAAGTATTTAGAAAGTATTGATAAGATCTCTACAGATTCAATGATGACTCCAGAGCAGAAACTCTCAGCAGCTGCGCCTCTTTACGCTCGACTTGATGAGTTGGTTGAAAATAACCCTGATATGGTTGAGCTGAGTCCGTTGTTTAGTTCTTTTCATTCTAGTGCGAAAGGCTTTCTTACTCAGTTTGAACAGCCGACACCAGAACCGGAACCGGATCAGACGGCAACCAATATGACAGATGATTTTGTCATTCCTGTTAAGAATGACAGCAGCACAGTTAGCAATCGCTCTACTGCCGAAACTGAATATTTGGAACGTTCAGGTCCGTTGAGTGGCATTCTAAAATCGATGAGACTCAAGCCGTCTACAGGTCAGCAAACCGCGGATATGGAACAGTTGCAGCTATCAGGAAATGTACGACCTTTTTAACTATTTGTTGTTTATTTGATCAAAACAATAGACCTACCACTTCTCTTCCTCCTAAACTTGGTGTCAGGTTATGACCAAGGATGCACACCATGTTTAGGAAACTACTTTATAAGTACCTTCAAGATCCTATTCTCTTTAGCGTTGGCGTATTTGTCGCTCTGTTTTGGTTTGGTGCAATACGTAATCAACTCAGCCCCTACTACAATGCACTTATAGAACAAACGGGTGGTGGCTGGCCTTTAGTTAGTGAGATGTACCACAACGCAGAGCTCACAATTATTTTAATGTTTCAGTAGGAAAAGGATTTTAAACAATGCGGTTTTCAATAGTAATGGCTCTGATATTTAGTCTTTTAGGTTGCCAAACTACTTCTACACAAGCAGAAAAAGTAGCAATAACCTTACCGAATGGAGTTAAAGTGAGTAATGAGAGGTATCTCGAAAGGTTGAAATTGGCAGAGTTGCAAGGTCTAGATGTTCCGAGTACCCAAGACATTATGGTATTTTACGATGACCTTCCTGAACCTCAAATATCTCTTACAGTTTATAAAGATAGAACAAGCCTCCCACCCAGAGAACATGCTCCTTACGCGTGGTATGAGCATGTTAGGCAATTTTTGATCTCGAAATACTCTGAAGATGATAAGTTTGAAGTTGTAAGTCCTTTGGATGATATTACAAGTATGTGCGAGCTCGAAGCTCTTGGTTCTGAAGTTCTGATGCACGATTGTTATTACAAGGCCAATTATGTTTTAGAGTTAAAAACAAAATCGGATATGAATTGCGCAACTGTAGGGAACCCCCTTGTCTCTTCAAATGGTGGACTTTATGGAGCTGCTATAGTGACTTATTGTAGTGATGCGCTAACCACTGAGCAGTTGGCCTCTGGGCTGCAATCTACGTTATATGCTGCAAAAGATGACAACTTCTTTGGGCGTAGGTTTTTACCTAGAGGTTAAGTTGTTCTTAATTTGAAGTCGAGGTGTCAATGATCACATGGATAGTAGGATTGGTGATTCTTGTTTGTATTTGGGAATCCCGTCGAAAACAGAAATTACTGGAAAAAAGGAATCGAAGAATCGAAGAGTTAAAGGTTAAAGTTGATCGTGACTTTGATATTAGTGAACTACTAAAGAGTGAAGAGGATTTGGTGGTACAAGTGAAAATTGAAGAGTATCAGAAATCCAAAGAGCTAGAGCGTGACTATAATTGACGATCTAACCAAATTTGCGCGATAATTCCCAATAATGAACATAGCCGACTCTTTTGAGTCGGTTTTTTTATGCCCGCCATTTGTGCGGGCTTTTTAGTTTCTGAGGAACTCAAAATGTATCGAAGCCCAATACGCAACTTAAACTTTGGCACAGCGCCTGACGACTCGGTTGATACTCAAGGCATGGTTGGTGATTTTGTTGATAGCGTTCAGCGTGGCCTTTATCAAGGTATGGCCGGCACGTTTGAAACGGTTGATCAGCTAACTGGCTTTGGTGGTGGTATTCGAGATTGGTTAAATACCCAAGCGGATAAGCAAATTTCTGAAATGTCCGAAGCGGGGCAAAACGCACTAACACAAGAAATCTTTACTGAAGATGAAAACGGTAAACTTACTCTTGGTGAAGGGGCTACAAATGCAGCGACTTGGTTGAACTACTTAGGTCAGGGGATTGGTACAGTCGGTAGTTTCATTGGTACGGGTGGTGCTGGTGGCATGATCGCTAAGGGTGGTGCTCGTTTACTCACGACAGCAACAGGTAAGAAAGCGCTGCAGGAAGCAGCCAAAAAAGAAGCGTCAAAGCTCGGTTTTAAAGGCAAGGCTCGCGACTTCGTGGCTAATGCTGCGATCAGTGTGACGGTAGGCAACGGTATGATTGCTAACAATGAGCGTGAGAAATTCAAAAACTTATCGTTTACTGAGTTGCAAAATAGCCCGGCGTTTTCCGATATGTTCTGGAAGATGCGTGAAGACCCTGAGAACCAACAGTTAAGCGATCAAGAAGTGGGATTAGCCGCTCGTGAAGCATTGGCAGAAGCAGCAGCTGATCGCGCTTACTACGATCCCAAAATTACCGCTGTTAATACTATCGGTGGTTTAGCTGGTGCGGTTGGTGGTCGTGGCTTAGGTATTACGAACAACCTATTCCAGCCAGGTAAAACGGCTAAGACAGGCCTTGTGAAAGGTGCGACGATCGAAGGGGTGCAAGAAAGTGGGCAGGGTGGTGTAGAGGCCTATGTCTCAAATGAAATCTATCGTGATTTCGTTAACCCAGAACATGATGTGATGGATGGGGTGGTTTCTGGTGCGCTTAATGAAGGTGTGATTGGCGGTATGTTGGGTGGTACAACAGGCACCGTGGAAGGGTACAAGAACGGTCGCAAGTCTAAAGCAATTGAGCCACCAGCCGAATTATCTAGCCCGGAAGTGGTCCACCAAGAAGAACCTGTGGAACAACGCACTCCTGAACAACGAGCGATTGAAGAACCGATCACTGGCAACACATCTCTTGATACTGAGCTTAACCGTCTTGATGATTCAAACAGTGCAGCAAGTGCTGCATTAGAAGGCTCCAAAGAGCGACAGATTGAGAATGCACTTTCTGCTAAACGTCAGGCAAGTCGTTTGTCTCTTCAAGAGCGTGGGGTTTTACCTGAACGAAATGCAGAACAAGATACTTTGGAGTTGGCGCAAGCGTACAACCCAGAGCGTTATCAGGAAATTGTTCAAGAACTTTCTGATCCTGCAATTGATAACGTTCCAGACTACGCACAGCAATTAGAAGATGAATTGCTTTCATTGGCAGAGCAAGCGAAACAAATGGATATAGATCCACTTCAAACGAACGTGGATCGCCGTGTTGCTGCTAACCGTGTCTCACCGGATGTGCAGCAGAAGATTCGCCAGCGACTTTCTATTTATCAAGACAATGGTGTTGTCGCTGACAAAGAATCTGCAATCGCAGCACTTGATCAACCAGCATCAGAGAATGAGTTACCTCTAGCCGAACAATCTCTAGTGGACACTGAATCGTCCAAACAACTTAAAGCAGAGCTTGAGCAAGCTCAAATGGATTCAGAGATCCGCAGTCAATATGGACTTGAAGAAGATTATCAACCAACCGAAACGGCACAGCGCATTCGTGAAGAGCAAGGTATTGCACTACGTGATAAACTTGATTACCTCGATGATAAACCAAGAGTGGAGGCTATTACTCCAAGTGAGGGACCAACACAGCAAGCTCATGCGGTGCATGAAAAACTAGCGAACCAAGACATTGAGCTTAATCAACAAAGCATAGAGTCTCGCCGTGACTATGATATGGCCAAAAACCAATTGGATGAACCAGGTAATCCAGTTAATGATGATTTATTGAATCATTTACCACCTGAGCGAGTGTCTAATTTTTCTGATCGCCCAGCGTCAATGAAGCTTCGCGAAGAAGGCAAGAAGCCGATCAAAGATTTAGCGTCAATGATGCAAAAAACGAAAGGGATGAGTAAGCGTCTTAAGCGCCGCATTCAACGAGCTAAGGGTTTTGATACCAATGCTGTATTGAAAGAGTTCCAGCAAAACGAGAAACGTTTACAAGCTTATGAGCAAGAAGCCAAGGAGCAAGCTCGTATCGAGGCCAATAAGCCTGAAAACGTAGCAAGACGACAGTCAGCAGAAGCTTTGTTCGCGGATAAGATGGAGTCAGCTGAAGCCGCAGAATTTAAAGAAAACCTGATCACTTCTACGATGAATGAAGTGAATAAGATTGTTGATGAATCTCAAGGCACTGTACTTGAAATCGATGGTCAAGAAGTCAGTTTACCTGAGGTAAAACGCCAGCTATCAAATGGTGTCCGAACCCTTGCCAACAAGTTTATTGGTAAAACAGCTTCAATGAATGAGCGTCTACGTGCTCATAGGCAACAGAACGAGGTTAGTAATGAATCAGAGTCTAACGTTCAGCCTGATCCTGAACCAGTGCAAGAAGCGCCACCAGCTAATGCCGATCAGCAAACGGACCAAGAGAGTGAAACGAACTATTCACCAGAAGTAGCGAAGGAACGCGCCTCTGAAGTCGATGATTCTCAGCAAGAAGCCGATAGCTCTATAGATAAAGAACCAACCAACCAAACATCAAACAATGATCAGGCGAACAATA
The DNA here is from genome assembly GCF_046056895.1 of Vibrio sp. TBV020. NCBI lineage: Bacteria > Pseudomonadati > Pseudomonadota > Gammaproteobacteria > Vibrionales > Vibrionaceae > Vibrio > Vibrio sp. TBV020. Next base: position 1,332,856 of record NZ_JBEEAQ010000003.1, read on the forward strand.
AGATTGAAGATTTTGGTGAAACACTTCATGGCGCCCGTAAGCATACATGGGGTGCGTTTGGCGATAGTCTGAACAAAGACTTCACTCAAGAGGAAATGAAGTCAGAGCCTCTGTCTAAGTTGCTGCCTAAGCCGAACTATAAGAAGCTGTCTAAAGAAGGCGTATCGAACTTTAACCTTGCGATGGTTGCAGTACTGCGCGGTGCAATTCCTTCTAAGCCTCGTAAGACTTATCGCCTTGATCGTTGGGTACAGGCAGTGGACTCTACTCGTTCGGTATTAAAACTAGCGATGGACAATGATCCGCGTTTAGATGATTCCCCTTTCCATAAATCAACCATGGGGCAATTGCTTCAATCAATCGCTGACGATCTCACGATCGAACAGATTGAAACGCTTGGGAACTTTGAAGCCAACTATTACAACATTTCCAAGAACTACACCTTTAAGCGTAAAAAGTCGTATGGCCGTGAGTCAGTCGAAGCGAAAACGATGGAAGAACTTAACGATAAAGCGCTTCAGTTGCTCAACAATAACCAGCAGCAGTCCACAACCAGCACACCGAAAAAACGTGTTGATATGGGCGTGTACGTTAAGCGTTTTACAGGTGAAGTATTCATTGGTGTAAAAGTAGGGTCACGAGTTGTAGAGATTAAGTCAGGCTTTGACAGCACTAAACAAGCTCGCGAATACATGGCAGAAAACCAGATCGCACTTGAAGACGAAGTGATCACAAGACGTAATGAAGCTCGCCAGCAAGTGAGAGCAGACACCAATCGCCCAAGGGATGGAATTGTTGAACGTGAAGGTGATGTTACTCCAGAAGACTTTTCGAAAGCATTTGGTTTCCGTGGGGTCCAATTTGGTAACTGGGTAGAAGGTAAGCGCCGTCAGCAAGATCTAAATAATGCTTATGACTCGCTGGTGGATTTGGCTAATCTGATGGGGGTGACCACTCGAGCAATATCACTGGGTGGCAAGTTAGGTTTAGCATTTGGTGCGCGTGGCCAAGGTGGTCGTAGTAGCGCAGCTGCGCATTTTGAACCAGGTACATTCGTCATTAACTTAACAAAGGTCCATGGTAAAGGTTCTTTGGCTCACGAATGGTTCCATGCGTTGGATTATCATTTTGGTAATGGAATAAATGTTTCAGGTCGCAAGAGTGCTAGCACTGTTGAGGGTGTTAGACCAGAAATGGCCGAGAAGTGGGACAACATTAAGAAGGCGATCCATGACTCTAAGTTACCTGAACGTTCGGGTAAGCGCGATGAGTTACGTTCGAAAGGCTATTGGAATACTGATGTTGAGCTGGTGGCCCGTGCCTTTGAAACGTGGGTAATTGAGCAAAACTCTCACAATGGTATTACTAATGACTATCTAGCGAATGTGTTACCTCACGACAATCAGGAAGATTACCCATACCCAACCGCAAAAGAAATGGAGCGTGGGATCTCTGAGGCTTACTCTGAATTTGCCAAGTCGATTAAAGAGGACGCGGGTTCCGATGGTAACGTTACTTTATACAGATTAGATGCTTCACAAACCTCTCAAATTGACAGCGACCCAACAACCAAGCAAGTAAAAGAGTTTGTTAAAAGTATCTTTAAAGGTTCACCTGATTTAGCACACGCGGAAAAACTGGTAGAAGTTGTGGGCTCAGAACAAGATTTACCTAACCATATTCGCTATCAAATTATGAATGATGGAGTCGAAGGCAAGGTCAATGGTTTGTATGATCCTCATAGTGAGCGTGTCTATTTAATCGCACCGAAGATACCAACTAAAGAACATGCGGAGCGTTTTATATTCCATGAGCTTGTCGGTCACCACGGTCTACGCAGTTTATTTGGTGATGAGATCAATAAAGAGCTTGCTAACATTCGTAACCTGCTTGGCGGTAAGAGTGGGGTTCTTAGTTTAGCGCGTAAGATGAATGTTGATTTAGGGGCTTACATTAATGTCACCGATCGAGCGGTAGCGAATAATGAAATCTCTACAGAACAATCGGATTACATTTTATTTGATGAACTGCTTGCGCATGTTGCTGAAAGCAAACGCGTTTCAAGTGCACTTGATCGTTTGATTCTGAAACTGAAAAACTGGTTACGCCGCCACGGTTTCGAATCATTAGCTAAGTATGGTAAATCAGATTTACTCGAGCTATTAACCAATATTCGTACATCGTTAAATAATCCTCCACCAAGTAATCCACCAGGTAGCAAAAAGGGACGCGTTAACTACTCACTTGATGTTCAACCAAGTGTTGATCAGGTGCTTAATACCAAACAAACCGATTTAGTAAAACGTATTAAGTCGGCGATCGGTGGCTTTGCACCTATTGAGGCTCTTGGGCGAAACAAGTATGCAATGCTTACTTTGAGACAAATTGGTGAAGTCGCTGGTTTCATCGATAAAGATTTAGAAAAAATGATTGATGGTTACCAGCAAGAGGTTAACTCTATGGTTTCCACTCAAAATACGTTAGCGGAAGAGGCTGCTACTATTTCAGATGATCTATCCAAGTGGGCAAAAAAGAATCGCAAAGCCGCGGATCAGCTGTTTGAGTTTGCGCACGATGCGACACTTGCTGATGTGGACCCAAGCAAGCCGTTTGAATCTCGCACGGAAGACCTCAAGCAAGAGATTGAACGACTTGAGCGTGCCTATAAGGAATATGGTGGTCATAACTCTGAGCGTGGTTCGGCTATCTTTGAAGAGCTCAAAGAGCTTCGACAAATCCTCAAACAAGAACCAAACCGACAGAAAGAGCACGTAAGGCTTAAGCCGGTATGGGGTCGACTTACTAAAGAGCAAAAAGCCAAGTTCCGTGAAATGCGAGACTACTACACGAAACAAGGTGAGCGCTTTGATAAATCATTGGAAGAGAATATTAATCGCGCTGTAGAAGATCAGAAGATCCGTAAAGAAATGCTGGCTAAGCTTCGTCAGCGCCAAGAGGTTCGTGCTAAAGGACTGTATTTCCCACTATCTCGCTTTGGTGATTACTGGATAGACTTTGCTGACAAGAATGGCGAACGTCAATACATGATGTTTGAATCGAAATCGGAAATGGAAGCGGCGCGAGATAAGCTGCGTGATGCGGGTTTTGAAGTTAAGTCAGGCATGAAAGCGCAGGGTAATGAAGGTCAGCAAGTATCATTACCGTTTGTTGCTGATGTAATGAATCTGATCCGTAGTAGTAAGATGAATCAGCACAATGCAGATACGCTATCGGATCAGGTTTATCAAATGTACTTGCGTACGTTGCCCGGTCGATCGCTACGTAGAAACTTTATTCACCGTAAAGGGGTAGAAGGCTTTAGTAACGACGCAATACGTGTGCTTGCCGACAATGGTTTCAAGCAGTCGCGCCAGCAAGCAAGGCTTGATCATATGGACATTCTTGATAACCACTTGGTCAACATCAAGAAGTACTCTGATACCGCAACTGACAACGCGGAGATAAGCCGTATTACTGAAGAAATGGATAAGCGTCACGAATGGGTTCGCAATCCTCATCGTAGCGCATGGGCACAAAAACTTACTTCAATTGGTTTTAGTTGGTTGCTGGGTTTAACTCCAGCGGCGGCGCTAGTGAACTTAACGCAAAACCTTCAAGTAGCAATCCCCGTACTTGGCTCTAAGCATGGATTTGCTAAATCAAGTGCAGTTATGGCTAACACTTCGAAAGAGTTCCTGAAAGCGGCTTCAAAGGCGCTAACGGGTAGTGAGCGTAAGCGTGGTTATGGCGTGATGGGAAACCATTTAAGTGGTCAAGAATTGGATGCGTTTCGCCAGGCGGTTAAGCAAGGTGTGATTGATACAACTCAAGCAGCAGACCTAGCCGGCTTAGCAGAGAACCCGAACGCAAAGTATTCGGGCGCGTGGAACAAAGCAATGAATGTGATCGGCTGGTCATTCCACAATGCTGAAGTATTCAACCGTGAAGTTACCTTTATGTCGGCGTATCGATTGGCCAAGGAAAAATATGGGGATCACCAGAAGGCAGTTGATGAGGCAATAAAAGACACTTGGGAAAGTCACTTCGATTACACATCAACTAACCGTGCTAGGTTTATGCAATCAGACTTAGCCGCGGTTGCGCTGCAATTTAAGCAATACTCGCAAAACATGACGTACTACTTATGGTCAAACTTAGCCAAGTCATTAAAGGGTGAAAGCCCAGAAGTTAAATCGCAAGCTCGTAAGCAGTTGCTGTCTACGCTGGCAATGACATTTGGTATTGGTGGTTTAGGTGCGTTGCCATTAAGTGCACTAACGATCGCTGTAGATGCAGCTCAAGCAGCCTTTGGTGATGACGACGAACCATGGAGCGCTGAAGTAGAGCTTAAGTCAATGTTGTCTCAAGCCGTGGGTAATGAGAATGCCGCCTTGCTCTGGTATGGATCACTGCCTTCTATTTCTGGTCGAATTTCTCTTAATGATTTGTGGGTGCGTTCAATTGATCGCGATATAGATACAGATCAGCGCTACCTTGAATACATCAAGCAAGGTCTTGGTCCTGTATTGGGTGGCATAGGATTTAGCTTTGCACGAGGCTTAAGTGATATTGGTGATGACTTCGGGATCCGAAGCGCTGAGCAAATGTCGCCTAAGGTAGTTAAGGATATGCTTAAAATGGCGCGATACATTAACGAAGAGGGGGTATATACCCGCTCTGGTGCACAAGTTATCGGTGATATGTCAGCTGCAGAACTTGCTGCTCAAGCCCTTGGTTTCTCTTCTGGTCGTGCAAACATTCAATATGATGAGAATAGTGCAATTAAGAACTATGAAGTGCACTTAACTAAGCGTCGCTCTCAATTGGTTAATGGGTACTACACGGCCTATCGTCTGGGCGATAAGAACGCAATGAAAGAAGTTATGGAGAAAATTCAGAAATGGAATAAAAGTAAGTATGGTCGAATGAACCCAATTACTAATGATTCGATCAAGCGTTCCATTAAAGCAAGGTTGAATAACTTGAAGAAGACGAATTCAGGGCTTCGTATTAATGATAAGTATCAGTCGCTTATAAATGAATATGACTTCTTTTGATTGGTGATTTAGCTCTCATTTGTGCGCATTTTTATTAACTTGTTTATAATTAGCTAGTCGGTTGGTTTCCTGTTTCTATCTAGGGAATCACACTTATGGATGAGTTGGTAAAGAAAGAATACCTAAAATTGGCTGTTAAAGTTTTCCCTGTCTTAACTAAGAAACAGGCTTTGCCAGTTCTATTCTTTTTTATTTTTGGTCGTGATGAAGCTGCTCGTCAACTTGGTATTTCTGTTAACACAGTTAAGTCTAGTGTTCGGCGAGCTAGGGTGACGTTGCGAAGGCGTGAAGGTGATGAGTTGGAATCTTATTTTTTACGAAGGTTATTAGAGAGCTTAAAGTAATGGACTAATAGTTTCGGTTTCTGTTGAAAAATTTTCTTTTGTTCATTAATGAGACTTGAATCTCATAATTAATTCATTGGTAAAATGCAAACTGAACCCTTCAGGGGTGCGCTTATTCATTCTGCAATTTTTCTTGGTTTGACAATCTTGTTAAGATAACCACAAGAAATAAAAGGTAACAAAATAATATAAATAAACTATTGGCTAGGTGAATTATGAAAGCTCTCCCAACAGACACAACTTAAAGTCCATAAATTACGAACTCCGTTCGTTAAATATTCTAATTTCTTCAGTCTAATATTCTTTGACATATTGTTGTCGAGGTAGGGGATGTTTGTCTCGAAGATCAATGAAACTCATGAGAGATAGCAAAGATATGCAGTAGCACTTTTGGTGCAGTGCTTAATGTTGCTCTGCCCCTTTCGTATTGGGAACGATTATGAATTAGGGGGAATTGGATAACATCAAGGGATTTTTATGGATGATACAGACAAGATGATCAAACACTTAACCAATCTGGTTTATGCTTTAGAGCGTGATGATTTGTCTGATGCTTACAGGGCAATTACCGTGGAGCGCTTAGCTAAGGTAATTGAGAAGTTGAAACAAAGTGGATAAAAATAAAGCAGGGGATTAGCCCTGCTTTTTATTTTGGGTATGCGGATTAAAGTGCGTATGTGAGGATTTGAGCATTAATTTGTCTAATGCTCTATCCCTCTAGATTTTAAAGTCCAAGGCTGCACCGCACTGGTGGCATTTATCGGGATAACGCTTATTGAAACGCACACCTTCTGGCAGAATAACGGCTCTACAATTAGGACAGCACTCAGCATCCAAGCATGGAGTGGTAAACTTGCCTTTATTATCTCTATATTGAATTCTTTTATTGCTGTGCTTGTATGCTTTCATGTTCGTAATCCCTATATGTAGTGCCTGCCTCAGCTGCAATTGATACTAGATATTGTGTTTATATGAGAGAGTTCGACCCCCCTTACTCATTTTAATAACGTATTAGTTGAGCTAATTCGATCCTCACTTTAATCCGAATAGCCTTTATTTTTAGTGTTGTCTGTGTTCATATAAATCACATAGCCTGTTCCGCATAATGCGGCATATACTGCGAGTACAATCATTGTGTATCTCCTGTCATTACGGCGCCCACTTCAAAAGCTTTTTTCTGAGTCGTTTTCATATGGAATAATTGGTTACCGTGCTTCTGCTCCCAAGCAAGCGGATTGTTCCCGAGCTCTTTCGCGTGTACATGGCATAAAGGGAATGTAAAAAAGTCATTGCCAGTTTCTCCCATCTTCATTTCACCGTGGCCGATCAAATGCTGAGCAACTTCAGCTGGCTCACCGCAAGCGCAGCACTTTAGCTTGAGTACAAAGTCAATGTATTGAACATTGTGCCAACGCAAAGGCTTAGGTTTGCGCATATACATTGCTGGTGGTTCGTTATCTATAGAAAAGAGCACCATTGGTTTAGCTAAGCGCTCAAGCTGCTCACGTTGGCTTTCTGGGTTGTATCGTTCGTTGGTATCTTTGCTTCCCGTTACTCCTAGCCGTTTACTCGTTGCCATTCTTGGGAATTGTCGATCGAGTATCGATTGGGGTAATAACTCTGAAACACCGTTGCGAACAGCCCACCAGCAAATATCAGCGTCAGTAATTGGTACTTGTTTGCCATGAAGTTGCTGTGACACGCGCTGCAATCCATGACGAACTGAGTTAAGTCGGGCAATATTAAAGGCTTTGTGGTCGTTATCTGCCAAATTGTCGTGATGCCAACACAGTCGAATCGCACCTTCACCTGTATTGCGAGTCTTTAAGTTGTGATCGCAGTAGCCGTTATCTGCCAATTGACATTTATCTAGAGAGTCAGCATAGCGAGAAGTGGGACCAATTAACTGTTGTACGTCCCGATCGGCGAAGAAAGAGACAAGTGTTGCATCATCGTATTGCAAAACCTCACGCTCTTCTGTCGACTGGTTTGCACCAGGTGACACTAACCCTACCTGACCATTAACAATTAACTCTTTGAGTTTGTCTGTGATCCCCTCAAGTGGCACAATGGCCGCTTTTAAAGTGGGAACAATGTCGATATTAACCTTGATCATGCAACGGCACCCTGCTCAAGTTCCTTAAGCTCTTGTTGAGTTATGACTGTTAACCCTAACTCAAGAGCTTTGTCGTACTCTTCGCGAGCACCGCGAGAATCTTCCCAACCTTCGAGCATTAGTACAGCGTGACAGCAACTAAGCATAGGAATACAGATTGCCATGTATTCTTCCCACTCAAAACCTTCTGGTAAGATCGCTGGGTTCATAACTCGAAAGCCTAAGTTGGTAAGCTTGTCAGCAACGGTATTAAAGTTTTCTTTGTAGTTATCAATGCCAGTGATTGGCCCTGCAATGTAGATTTTCATTGTGTGCTTACTTCCTTTTGAATTCGTAAAGCCCATTCAGCGGCTTGATATTTGGAGTTCCTACTATTGGGTATTTCTGTGCGGCCAAATTCCTGCCAACCAGATCCAATAGCTATCACAAGCCACTTGGGACCAATCCTTCTAAGAGAGCAAATGAAGCTATCAAACGAGTGGTAAAAGTAATCAGGTTCAGAGTTGTCTACTTCCCAAGTAATTTCTCTTGCTTCGTTACTTATTCCCATTAGTTCAAATTCACATGGGGGCTTAATGCCAACCTTTTCAAAGTAGAACTGCACAGGCTTTTCCGAGAGTTCAACTAATCCCAAACGATCTAGTTGTCGTAACCCCGCCGAGCTCTTGAGAGTGTTTTTAAATTGTTCTGCAACTATGTAGCGATAACCCTCGATCGAGAAAGAATGTTTGAAGTGATTGCAAGGTGCGCAGGATGGGACAAGGTTTTCAATTGTGTCCAATTCAGGATAAGCGCATTCTTTGCCTGTGGTGAAACCGGTTGTTCTACCTTTATCGTTTAAGACTGGAACAATGCTTCTAACTATTGGGTGGAAGTGATCGGCGTGCCAGCCTTTTTCTGGTAGTTCGCAGCCACAGTAAAAGCATTTGCCTTCTGTCTTATCCCAGATTTGTTGTCTTTTCTTTTTGGTCATTGGTCTTTACCTTGTGAATGTAATTTGAATTAAGAGTCAGTAAACAGAATGTGTGAGGTTCTGTTGTCCCAATCTTTTTTCATAGGGAGGTTTCTATTGATGTAGTGGCTGTATAACCACTTAGCTCCTTTTAGTGTTAAGCAAACAACAGCGCGGTTTTTACCGCCGTGCGCATTAAAAGAAACTTTGAAGTAGCGATCGCGATGGTATGCAGTTGGTTCTAAACCTGCCTTAGTTCGGATGAGAGCACCGATCTTGATAAGGTAGTTATTTACCTGTTGGATATTGACGCCATTTAGTTGCTTACAAAAAGCTGGTGGAGTCATGCCACTGGCAAACTGAGCCGTGACAGCGTTACATACACCTTGAAGACGGTTTACTTCTGACTCTGCTTCATTTGCTCTTTGTATTTCGATCTGTTTACGTTCGAACTCAGCAGCCCAAGCTCTAGCAGCTTCAGCAGGATCGCTAAAATTTGGTAATGGAGTAGAAACCTGAGCTTCAAGCTCTTGCCAGCGGTCTACTAGTCGTTTGGTGAATTCAGGGGATAAGCGAGCAACAACAACGTAACTGTCTTTCTCATTTACGTGGTAAGCGATGCCAGGTCTACCCGATGTGGGCTTTTCCTCAGTTTGAGTAAAAGTAATTAAGTTCTTAGAGGCCAGAGAGTCAATGGTGCGCTTTACGTTATCAGGGCGAGTATTTGTTAGATTAGCAATCTCGCGATGCGACATTGTAAGAGGTTGGCTATTCGATTGACTTGAAACCAATTGGCGGTGTGTATTATCCTTAAGCATACGAAAAGCTCCTTTGTATATTAGCTGTTAGCACGACTAATAATACATAGGGGCTTTTTTGTTCGCAAATTTCAATAACTCGAACGAGACATTTTTATTCCTTAATGAGATCGTGGTTGCATTATTTGATGTTTATTTTGTCTAAATCGATGCTTATTTGTCACCCTATGGACTTTTTGAGGAGTCGACTTGTCTTGATGTTGTCGTATGGATTTATGGGCGCGTGCATTATGTAACACATAATGAAACACAAGAAAGTCAGCTTTTACTAGGATTCTTTTTAAAACATGTGGTTATGTGGTTAATCCTGATTCCTCACTCACCGCCACATTTTTGAAGAAAGACGTCCTAGGACGTCTTTTTTTATATCTAAAGCATTTAAAAACAACACGTTACGATCCCCACACTTCTTAACTTGTCTTACAGGGACCCTCATTCGAGTGTAGGGCTGTGTGTATGATTCAATTTACCTCAGATGCCCAGTCATACACTTTGTACTCGATTTCGACTAGAAACCATTAAGTGCAGAACTTTAGGTTCTTGCTCGAGCAATTGCTATAAGTTCAATACTTTCATTCGGTTACCTGCAATGTGTATGACGCTAAAAAAGGCATCATTTTGTACTTTTTGATTTGTCATACACTGGAGGTGAACATGTCGCACTTGCTAAACAAACTAACCGCATTAAGGGTAAAAGAAGCTAAAGGCAAAGAAAAGCCATACAGGATTGGCGACGGAGGAGGCTTGTACTTACTTGTAAAACCAAATGGCTTGAAATACTGGGAGTTCCGCTACAGAAGCCGACTGACTGGCAAGCCGACATTACTTGGCTTGGGCAGCTTGGACGTAGTAACTCTTAAGAAAGCGAGGGAGAAAGCCCATACAATGAGAGTTATGCTCAGTGATGGGATTGACCCTAAACAAGCACGCTTACAGCAAGCTCGTTTAAATCTGGAAGAGCATGCAAATACTCTACTTTTCATCTCAGAGAAGTGGAAAGAGACTAAGAACCGACTCAAGCCTAAAACGTTACATGATAACTGGCGCAAGCTTGAGATACATGCATTTCCATCTTTGGGCTCAGTCCCTATCAATCAAATAACGCCACTGCTAGTACAAGACTCTCTTAAGCCATTGGTGAAACGTGGCAAGCTTGAGACTGTTAAACGGGTAGTTCAACTGCTCAACGAGATCATGACCTATGCGATTAACAGTGGTTTATTACAGCACAACGTTATTGCTGGGGTAGGAAAGACTTTTGAATCGCCAGAAGTAACGCATATGGCCGCTCTCAAACCAAAGGAAATCTCAGAATTATTGAGAACAGTTGCTACTGCCAATATGTATTTAGCGACTAAGTGCTTAATTGAGTTTCAGCTACATACTATGGCTCGCCCTGGAGAGGCGGCTGGAGCAAAGTGGGAGGAGATTGACTTAGCGCGTAGGCTTTGGATTATCCCAGCTGAACGAATGAAGATGAAAAGAGAGCATCGCGTACCTTTAACAGATCATACGATTGCGATTTTAAATAGAATGCAGCCAGTGAGTGGCCACCGAGTTTATGTGTTCCCTTCAAATCGCTCTCCTAAGCGTTCTATTGACTCTGAAACTATTAATAAAGCATTGGGACGTATCGGGTTTAAAAATCGGACTACAGCTCATGGTCTTCGCTCCCTAGCTAGCACAACACTCAATGAGCAGGGCTTTGCTCCTGACATTATTGAAGCGGCCCTCGCGCACCAAGAAAGAAATGCAATCCGAGCAGCATACAACCGAACCGATTATCTAGAACGCCGACGAGAAATGATGGAGTGGTGGAGTACCTATATTGAAAAAGCTTCGATAGGATGCTTGTCTGTGGCGCACGGCAGTCATTGACGGAGAGACTGAGATATGGATATTAGGTTCTCAGCGTGAGAAAAAGCTTGTGCTAGGACATTATTTTAGTCCCTCATTTTTTGCGAGAACTTCGGCTAGGGCCTGTACGTCTTCTGGAATGTTGATCTTAACCTGTGATGATATGCTACTTACCTGGTCGATGTTTGCACTCCCATTGGTTAATTCATTAATTTCTAATTTAAGGGCTTCATTCGTTTTCTCTAAGCCTTGGCTCAACCTTTCTAGTTTTTGGTACTTCTCGGTAAGTTCATTCAATTGATTTTTTAGTGCAGCAATTTGCTCAGATGATCTAGAACCGACTTCATTCCATTGTCCTTCTCGTGTGTACCTTTCTTTATCTGACTTAGCTTGCCGTTTTACTTCCTTATTTGTTTGGTACTGGCCCTCAATTAGTTGAGTTAGAGCCTCCTGTCTATTTGTTATTTCATATCCAGATGTGATTAGTGACTCAAGCTTTATCATCACTTTTTTCGGCAACCATTCGTGCAGGAGAACTAGTCCCTTTTTTGTGTTTTTTCTATCCCTACATCTTTTTGCCCAACGGTTCTTGAGTGTTGCTCTGAACTTCTTGGAATTATCGCTATTGTGTAGCTTTTCGAGAAACTGTCGGCATTCTTCCGCGTTGCTCGGTGTATTGTATTCTTCCGCGTTGCTCGGTGTATTGTATTCTCCAGCAATTTGCTTTCTCAACCAGGTGGTGTCTTCACTTAAAGGCGTCCAATCAAAGTTTGCCAGAGTGTGTTTGGGATTCATCGGGTCACCTTTTTAGGAATAGCTACTGGATAAAATATACTCGCTGTATTAATTTTAAACAAGTTTTGAAACTTGTTTAAAATATTATTTAACCGGGGTTATTATGGGAGAAAACTATAGAATAGCTTGGGGTCTTACGCTAGCAAAGATTAAAAATATAAAGCCAACATGGAAGTTAGGTTTGTTGCGGTTCATCGAAAGAGGGGGCTTTGTTGATGGATTTGATATGGAGAGTTTTTCTCAAAAAGCACGACTGTCACCATCAAGCTCGAAAGCTTTGACAAAGTTATTACTAGGTCAAAACAAGGTAACTGAGATTAGGTCACGTACGTTTGAACGTGGCCGACCTAAGTCATCGTTTAGATTGAATAAAGAGTTTCTTTTGGAGTTGCAGGGGAGCTATTCTCAATACCGAACCATCCTCGGAACAGAGCCACCTAAATGGAAGGTTGAAAGGTTTATTAACACTCTAAGCCAGTCTAATGGCTTGAAGGATGGAGAAGTGATGATTTTCTTAGTGATGCTCCTACACTCCGATACGCAGGGACGCATATATGGAATGAGTCAGACTAAGCTTGAACAGTTTACAGGGCATGTATCCGGCTCAAAGGTATTGAGAAATCAATTATCTGGATTACTAGATAAAAAATATCTGTATCAAGTCGCGCCAGGGGTAAGTGGCAAAGTGTTGTTTGGTAGATGTACTGGCATCTACGAAGTGAAAATGGAGCTTCCTGATTTTGATGCAGCAGCGTTATCTCGGCGTGACTGTTTTGATGTTCGTAGCCTCTACCAAATAGTATTTTGTAACACCCGCCGAGATGAGGGGATGCTAGTGGCTATTCGCTTCCCTGACACATATGTACGCGAATTTTGTGGTGAGGATGCGCTGCCGTTTAGTGACGATTTTCGTCATTTTATGTTGGAATCCCACGGCGTGGGAGTTATTCAAAGGCTACAATTTGTTTTTGATGAAATGATGGTAGCCATGCTGCACAGTGGGAAAGGAGCAGCAGAAAAGGTCATCAAGGGTTATATGCCTCTCCGAGGTGGTGTGGATGAACGGTCTTATGCATTCTTAGTTGACCTGTTAATGAGTGCTGCAATGAGGGTTGTTGAAAAGCTTAACGATAAAGGGCTTGTATTAGAAGAGGGAAGCCCCGGTGTTTTGCTACGTATTGGGGGGGAGGATGCTTTTTCTTCTCCGCCCAAAGATATGTTCATATCAGGTGCATCTTTTCATTCGACACCTAATCAGTAGTTTTTTACATCGCTCCTTGTTCCTTTGCATGACGTTAATGCAAGCTATATAGGAACAAAACTATGAACAAAATTATCACCTTAACCTCAGATAAGAGCAAGGCATACACCAAGTTAATGTTCAATGGTATACAGGTTAACTCAGAGTTAGGCGCATTGAATGAACTTTGCCTAGAGCAGATATTTGATTTGTATGACCATTGCGATGAAAAGTTTTCTAACGTGATGGCTGTCCATTTTTCAGTGAAGATGATATCGAACTGCGATGTTGAGCAAACTAAAGCTATTAAGGCCTTTTTCTATTCTCTTCGAAGCCAGGTCATCCGTTACATAAAAGAACAGCAGTTAGGACCAAGAGATATTTACTTATTCGGCGCCAAATCCTTATCGAAGGGTCAAGCAGGTTCTAAAACTAAACGTTATAAGCTCACTTTAATGGTTAACCCAAGACTATTCATCCGTAAAACAGGTAATAGGACTAAAGACACAGCAACGGGATTAAGTAAACTTAAAGGGATGATAGGGTATTGCTGGTCAAGGGCACTGCAGCTCCCTAAAACAGACTATTCTCTAGTAACACATCCCAATGGCAATGTGCAGTTTTTAAACCGAGACATTGATTCGTACCCGCATAGATTAAGGCAATTGAAATTCGAGCTCAGTGAGTTGGCGCTGCAACCAACTCCTGGCATGAGTAAAGCGAATGGCCTTTGCGTGCTTTTTCACGGCGTTTGCGCTAACAAAAAAAAATAAAACGACTTTCATTACCCCTATCTTATGTAAGAGTTATCCCCGAGTTCTTACCCAGCAACTAGGTTTACTGGTTGCTGGTTACCATCCATTGACCAATGGGGTATCTATTTAGTAGAGGAGTACGTAGTACGACTTCCTTATTTCTTTTTAGTCATCTAAATAAGCTAGCTAGGAGCCCCTTACAGGGCTCCTTCTATCAGTTAATTGTATGAGGAAGTTAAACCAGTTAATCAACCAGCTTGTCTCTCAAGATGTTGATGGTGTTTTAAATTACATACTCACTCCTTGTTGTGTATCCCACACACAGGAGAAGTGAAATGAGACTAATCAAACTTCCAGAAGTAATGGAAAAGACCACTCTAAGCCGAGCAACCATCTATCGATTCATGTCTGAAGGGAGGTTCCCAACTCAAATTACGTTAGGTGTTAAATCAGTCAGTTGGATTGAAGAAGAAATCGACCAGTGGATAATGCAACGCCTGCAGCATCGCAAGACTTAGGAGGGAGAGTTATGAACAGGAGGAAACATTTACTGACCCCACATACTCAAGATTCATTTAAAGGCTTGCCTGTGGTCGAGACGATGCATAGCCTTGCAACCGAGAACTTATCAATAATCAAACAAAGTATGGACCATGCTTTACATAGGCATCCAAATTTACTTGTGGTACCTGTCCGATTGACAATTCCTATTAATTGCAAAAAAAACATCGAGCAATGTTTTAACTCTCTTGCGGTACGAATCCATAGTGCAACGCATAACAAGTTTGGCGGGTTTAGACCTTTCTGTAAGGTTCAGATTATCTATGCAAAAAAACTAACCGATACTCGACCAATATACAGGGCTGTTTTTTTACTCAACCTAGAAACTTTTAAACCCTCGGATTTCGCCTGGATTAAACAAATCATTGGTCTTTGTTGGCAAAAAATTACTTGGTGCCCAAGCTCTGCCATCGGGGCCTTTGTTAAGGTTGACCAACAACAGGTGAAAGTACTTAAAGCAGGAGAGGAAAACTATAGGGAGAGAATAGAGGAGCTATTTATGTTTCTTTCAATCATGGCCGAAATGCCCACCTTAGGCCCAATGAAAAGTGAGCATAAGGTGGGTATCAAACAGGGTTGGTTGGCCAGTAAAAAGCAGCTGGCTTAGCGGCTCGGAAAATGGTCAAGTGAAGAGGGTGGATTGTAGCCATTATTGGCTAACCATTGGGCAAAGGCTGAAAAAGAGTTTTGCTCTGCGTGAAATGTTGAGCGTTGAGCAGACTCGATGGTATCGAATCTTATAAAGCGAACCGGGGAGTCAGGTTCACTTTCCTTTATTAGAACCCCACTGCATTCGTCATCAATAATTACACCTACAGGTGTCGCCATATAGCGTGCGTCTCTAGTGGTTAGTTTTACTTGCTTTTGATGGTAAAGGGCTTCGTTAATTGTGTTAAAGGATTTTGACATGCTCAACTGTTTTGTCGATATGTGATTGTCCACGAGATGAATACGTGACAGCCAAAGAAGCTCTTTATGTTTGTGATGGTGTTTGGAGTAGTAATGCTCTGCATCGTTATAGCTTTGAGTAAATGACGAGCTTATTTCCTTGGGCAGGATAGGGTTTAAGCAACGCATGGATAACAGCAGTAGTGCTGTTTCTCGGCTTTTTAGCCGAGCTGAGCCAGTTAGAATCTTTCGATAGCCATAGGGCTTGCTACGCTCATCTTTCTCTACATCAAAGTAATGAGTGATGATATCCAATGAGCGTTGTATGGTTCTGGTCGAGCGATGTATGCCACGTTGTAGCAGCTTTTGATGAAGTTCTCCTAACGTAATTTTGTAGCTGCTTGGGATGAGAGTGTAAAGCTCCAATATCAATTCAATATGAGCCGAGGCTTGCTTGTTTGGGCTGCTTTTCATAGTGACTTCCAGTCTCATGTATCGACCGCGAATGCACGAAGCCCCACCCAGTGGTGCAGGGCGTTATATTGCGGTAGGTGTTGTGAAACTGGGCTGGTGGCCACACAGCCCAATGAGGTTATTTCATGAAGGTGATTTCAAGCTTGTTGGTTAGTGGGTATTTCGCCACTTCATAGTCTGGGTTTCTCGTTGCAAGGTTATGAGCAGCAATAGCCGCTGAGGATGCTAAGCCAAATAAGGCGGCAGGGCTGAATGTAGAAGCCATGACCGCTTTTCTTCCTGCCGTGTAGATTCGACACGACAGACCTTGTCCTTCTATATGCGATTCAAGGCGAGTAACCGTTCGGCTGATTCCATCAACATCGGTTAAGGTGAACGAGCGTCTTTTAGATATGAGTTCACGAAGTTTTTCATCGTTTAGTTCTGAGTAGCTAATGACGTCCATGAAGTATCTCCTGTAATTGAGTAGGTTAAGATACGGATGGCTAAGACAAATAATGTCCAATGCAATTTGGGGCGGAGTTGTTGACTAACAATTGCGACTGACTTCCTACATGGGCAATCAATTAATCTGCCTTTACCGATATCGAATCAAACGCGTCCATATCGAGATAACTAAGAAAGTTGCTTTCCCATAATGTGTAGAGCTCGATGGCATCTTGATTGCCTTTGATGGTTTTCCACCCCAGAAACACGGAATAAAAACAGCCATTGGCAAAATCAAAGTCAATGTCTCTCGCCAGCTCTGGGAAGGTGTGGCCTTGATAGGCAAAATCCGTTATGTACTCCAATTGCCAAACAGTGCGTGATGTGTTTTGTTGGTCCAACTTGCTCAGACGTATTTCTACAGGGTGGTAGCCACCGTCGTAGGGGGTGTAGCTGGTATCTTTGAAGTTAATCGTTACCGCGAGTTTTGAGTGACATTTCTCTAGCTCACTCACCTTGTTGATTAAATAAGATAAAAGTAACGGGGAATGTGGGAGTGGAGTTAGGGCGATAGAGTGCTCTACCTTTTCTTGTTTTTGGTTCATATCCGTTGTCCTTGAACTGGTGTAGTGAAGGTGCCTGATACGCAGAGTGTCAACTCGTCAAACTTCTTGTTTGTAATACTCTTGGCTAGCGCATTGCTGAAGCTGACCAATAACGAGAGAGCACTTGGCTCTAGCAAATTGCATTGCAGAGTAAGGGGTTGATAAATCCACCCTCGTTTTAAGTTGAAGTACAGGTCCATATCGAGCTGTTTATCGTTTTCATCGATAAAGCCAAAGCTAGCGATGACGATGATTTGCCAAGGTGCAGACTTAGTGGCTCGCTCCAAATGAATTTCTACAGGTGGATGGCCCAAGCGTTGGGTGTAAAAGCTGCGCTTTCTTAGGTTCATAGCGAGTCGCTTGGCATCGGTTGGAATATCCCAGCGCTTGAGTTGATGGCTAAGACACGGGGAAAGCTGTTCGCTGCTGAGCAGTGATGTGCTTGGATGGAAATGAATATTCACAGTAACCCCCTCTCGGCAAAGGAGACGCACTCTTCACCAGTAATAATGTGGTCGAGCACTCTGACTTCGATAACGTTTAAAGCGTCCACCAGCTTCGTTGTGATGTGTTTATCTGAGGTAGAAGGCTCAGCCACTCCTGATGGGTGATTGTGCGCCAGAATGACGGCTGCGGCGTTATTGGCTAGGACTTTCTTGATGACTTCTCTTGGGTAGATGGATGCTGCGTCTATTGTTCCAAAAAACAACTCTTCGTATTGGATGAGGCGATGCTGATTATCAAGGTACAGCACCGCAAAAACTTCTTGTTCTTTGCTTGCAAGCTTGAACGCGACAAACTCTTTAACGGTGTTAGGACTAGTGAATACATCCCCCCTTACAAACTGCTCTTGGAGGATACTTGCGGCAGCTTCTAACACTTGATGACGAGTGACTGGGGGATTCAACGGGTAAGGCTCTAGGGCGTGTTGGTTCATGATGCTCTCCTTTGAGTTCATCACGATGATATGAGCGTGAAATTTCTTTTAATCCGACTCTAAATAACCAGATTTTAGGCACACATTATTCAGGCGAACACCAACCAACAGAATGAGGTAAAGAATGAAGGTTTATTCAGAGCAGCAGCTGGTTGATGCTGTAAATCGAGGTGAACATTTCTTGGAAATTGAGGGGGATTTAGCATCGGGAGTGATAGCTATTCGGGGGGTGGGATTAAGGCAATGGCTTCTGATTTTTGCGGCTTTAATGTCTGTATTAGCTGTTAGGTGCCTCGCACGCCAGCCTGCACCACCTTTTTCAATTGTATCAATGCTCGGGTTTGCCCATACATCTACATTAATCAAGCTTTGTTGGCTTTCCGGTGGGGCGGGAATATTGACCGCGCTAAGAAACTATCGACAGGTTAGGAGAGGCTCTCGAGTTTTAGTCATTCGCAAGTATTAACTGTGAGTGGAGTTTGTACTTATAGATACTGGGTCAATGAGACGGTTCGGGACGTATTGAGTACTACTGAATCAAAAAATACACAGGGCATCCTTAATATGTATCAGAGATAGAGAATACGTTATGAAAATACTGAGGCTTCAAGAAGTGATTCACAAAACCTCACTTAGCCGCTCGGCAATTTATCAACGAATGAAAGATGGAAATTTCCCCAAGAAACTCAACTTGGGTAGGCGCAGCGTTGGCTGGTTAGAAGAAGACATCGATGTGTGGATTTTGAAAACAATAGCTGAGAGTCGAGCTCAATCCTCATTGGAGGTATCAATTGCTTAGCTAGGTGGAGATTTAGATGAAAATTATTAAGTTGAAACAGGTTTTAGACAAATTGTGGTTTGGAAAAACCAGATTAATGCGACTTATCGAGAGAGGAGAATTTCCAAGGCAAATTAAACTTGGTGAGCGTGCTACAGGCTGGCTGGAAAGCGAAGTAGATCGCTGGGTAGCAGAGCATAAATCAACTCGTATTGCTGTTCAGTCATTAACCGCTAGCCATGTCATGCTTAATCAAGTGTTTCGGCAATAAGGAGAAAGATATGAGTCTTGGAAGTGGTTCGATAATGTCAGGGAACTCCATAACGCAAGGTTACCGACTCATTCGTTTGGACGAAGTGCGTGATATTGTGGGTCTATCTAGAGCTACGATTTATCGGTTTATAAAGCAGGGAGACTTTCCTAAGCAAATTAGCCTTGGAGGCAGGGCAGTTGCCTGGGATGAAAGAGAGGTTTTTGACTGGGTCGAGCAGAGGTTGATGCTGCGCTAAAGTGATGGAGTAGTACCTAGCGTGAGCTAGGTACTACTCTGGTATGTTATTTTTTTGACTGATTGTTGGATGCCACTCAGGGCAAAGTGTCTCCAAAACGCAGGCAGAATTAAATCAGAGGCTAGAATAAATTTCTTCAGGAGCGCGTGAACGCGTGCTCAATAGTAAACAATAGAAATAGCTACTATGGAGGATAGATATATGGCAAAAGGCAAAAGTAGTGGACGTGGACCATCAAGCCACCCTGGTCCAGGAGGAAACTGGCCGTCAACAACAGGTAATAAATCAGGTGGTGGACGAGGGGTGGCTACTCCCAAGAAAGGATAATTAGAAGGTAGGAGAGGGCCTGGTTCCAGGCCCTTTGATTGAAATGAAAGAACTACACTACCGTTTTCCAACTATAGGAGAGGTTGTTCGAGAGCTTTTCAATGCTGCCGGTATCCTCCCTCAGAAGAACGATGAAACTTCGGTTGTTGGAGGCGAGAAACACAAAAAGACTATACAGAAAAATCTTGCGCGGTTAGCGAGAGAGAGCTCTAAGATTGATAACCAATTAGAGGATTTATTAAGTGTTTTCGGTGAAATAGTGTTCGAGTTAGTCGATGACCCTCGAGTAACATTAGCCATAATGGCGTCAATTGAAGATGCTTTGGACCAATATAGAGACCTTGTCCGCCTCGATGGAACATATCTGTCTTTTCCCGAGACAATTAAATGGGTAGTTCAGCATCGCTTAATAGATAGGGTATTAACTTCATTATTTAAAAACTCGTTGGCGTTCGACGTTAATGCATCAGGTTTATCATTACCTGAAGACAAGTTTTGGTGGTTGCCTGATGTGAACTTTGACGCCAAGGGAGCAGCAGTTCAGTTTCCAATAACAAAAGTGTGGCAGTGGATATATAGCTCTCAGGGGTTATCACAGATAAGGTTTCACAATCCGGCGCAGGGTGATATTTCATATCAGACAAACAAGCAATTGGTAGAAAAATACAAGCGTTATGAACGGAACCTTGAAAATGCACAAAGGTGGACCTCAGATCAGCAGCTACCTAGTACGCATGCTCTCAGTAAAGCGCTGAATGATTCAATCGAAGCTTTGGCCGAGACTAATGATGAAAGATTTAGTAGAGATGTTACTCCAAATCAGATTAGTGCTTATCGAGTAGGACTCTTGCTGGGACGATTTACAACATATTGCTTTAAGTCTGTTCAAAGCGCTTATGGCGATGATTATTTGTATCAACTCGTTATCGGTTTTAAGAAACAGTACCGTAGGTTTAACAGAGAGACATGCCACTATAGGGTGTTGGTGCAAGAGCGTGTAAACAATATGGATGTTCTGGCGCTTGAACGACAAGACTATTGGTATAGTGCGGTAATGGAGTTGTGGTGGCTTAGGGCTGATAAAATTAAATGGGGCTCCCAAGGCATCAACTATAAACTGGACAGCAAAGGCACTATCCGCATCGCGCAGTTCAGGAAGTTGATAGCTCATATTGGGCCTGTCATGACTTATAGCTTAGTGAAGCATCATGAGAATCCGACTAACGACTTGGTGCCTAGTGATTTTCCTCGGCTGCTGGATGAAGGGCTAAAACTCAAGAGAAAAGCAACGTCATTAAGTGAAATTGATGAGTATAAGAATAGAGTCGAAATTGCTGAGCTCGGCAAAATGCTCTGCTGGCTGGTGGAATGGTGTAAAGCTATTTTCCACTATAGAAATGAAGACTATCAAAATGCACATCCTCATTTTAAAAGAGCCTTTTCTTTAGCGCGTTATTCGGCAGGACAGGAGCAATACTTGCTCGTTAATCAATATATTGAAAGCAGCGCTAAAGCCGATAATTACAGAGAGTTCAAAAAAGCCATTGCGTGGGCAAGCTATCTTGGAATCAAGGTTCGTTGGTTGCGAGGAATGGAAGACCCTGAGTCTGAAGATAGCTTGCGTACAGTATATGCGTTAATGAAGACTGCACGGTACTGGCAGCTATGACCACTTAATACGAAGCCAATGATTGGAAGAATGGATAACCGCCATATCTAATTTGAATTGGTACAAACCACCAATGTGTTTGATCTCTTTTAAGCTAGAAGTATAAGTATTGTTTTAGTTCCTCAAAGTTCGCCACAATAATCTGCTGACCTTTAGGATTCGAATCCAATACATTAATATCGATATTATAGGCATCGAGAACATAGCGAACCAACGCAGCATTGGTTGGTATTGTGAGTGTACCTTTTTCCATACCGTAATCATGCTCAACGACATTGGCTTGAACTTCTGATAGTCGTGGGTCAGGCTTTAAATCAACTGTGAGGGGAGTATTCCATAACTCGTCATGCTCTCTTCCTTTTACTCTTTTAGCCTCAAGGCATGGAATGCCTCTTATACGGCTGAGCACAAAATCACGATAATCATTCGCATGTTCACAATAGGCCCGAACATGCCAGCGTAGAGGTGTGCAAACTAGGGTATGTGGAGAGATAATCCGTTCAACTTCAATTCCGTCTTTGAGTGATGTGTAGCTTATATCGACACGTTTTTTCTCTCGTATAGCCAGTACTAAAGGACGCAAGACTTGTGGTGATATATTGCGAGTCACAGGGTGGACCATGGAAACATTTTCAAAACCCATATCCAGTTCATTAAAGGTCACAGCCATGTCTTCACTGCGCGCTAGAATATGAAGATATTCATCGGCATGTCCACTTGTTAGCTGTGGAGCAAAGCTGTCACTTGGCTTATAACCTTTTAATTGCTTGTCATAAACGAGGTTGCCAGGTGCCACCTCAGAGAGGTAAGAGTTGATATCTTTCGATGCTTGCTGTCTGCCAATACCAAAGCTCTTAATCAGGTGATTGGTCGTTAACCGTCCTTCCCATAGTGCGATGACTTCTATCATTCTGTAGCGGAACAGTAGATCCCAACGTATTGGCCATTTGCTCATCATCTAACTCCTGTCTAGTTATGCGACGTGTGTATGTATTCAGTATTTACCTGTCGTCATTGGCGTCATAATATTGTTGGGACTGAAAATCGTCAAGAAAGTAACCAGAACAGCGTAACGCACTTGCGGGTGGCCTTTATGAATTACATTAACAGCGATAACAAAAATGGTTTATGGGAACTTGCGATTAAAGGCATCGAAGGTCCAATATTAGCCAGTGATTATCTGGGGCTTTATGGCTCAACACCTGATGAAGCTCGTACAGCATCTATAAAGAAGAAAATTGTAGTTCATAGCGCGGAAGGTGAAGACTTTATTAAATGTGGTTATTGTGGGCTCCCTGTAAGGTATCGAGCACGAAGTGCGACTAGTAGAGCTGCTTTCTATCATAAGCATATTCCGGAGTTGGATGAGGTAGATTGTCCATTTCACAGTGACTACCATGGTGATTTTGCATTTACTGAAGCTGAAATGCATGAAACTCAATGGCACTTTCGCACAAAGCACTTTATTGCCGGTACATTGAGGGAATCAGATCAGATAAAGCGTGATTCTATCCAAGTAGAAAAGTTTGTCTTTACAGAAAAAGGCACTTCCAAAAAATGGCGCAAGCCGGATATTTACTTTGAAGACACCAATGGTAATCGATTCGCGATAGAGTTGATTCAAGGTTGGTTGGACCCAGAAATAATCCATGCTCGCGAGCACTTCTTCTTAGGGGAAGAGATCAACCTGATTTGGTTGTTTAGTGAAGGTCGAAGCGATTCTATTTTCTATTACATCATGTACGGTACCGCCTTAGAGGCTCACCCTGAAAGTTTTGCGGAGTTTGAGAGCAAAGTGAAAGACATCCAATGTAATGCCTTTGTTTTCTCTCAAGAAGCGTTAGATAAAAGCCAAGAGAGTGGAGAGTTCTACTTCGAGGCACATTTCCCCGAGTTTGATTTTAAGTCAACAGAGCTTTTCTTAGAGATGAGCTATGGGTGTCAAATGGTGGTTTTGAGTGACTTAATATTGTCTCCAGAAAGGCTACCATACGCAATCAATACAAAAGCTGCTTTGCATGGAAAACAACAAGAACTGTCAGCTGCTATACAGGAAAAGGCTCAACGAGAGTCTCGGCAGTCAGTTAAACGAATTTATCAAGTGCTCGATCAGATTGCTTCTTGTGGAGAGAAGGGTGAGCTTTCATCGTTATCACTGACGCATTTATCAGATGAGATAAATGAATGCTTTGATTATGTATTACAGGAGTATGATGAACGGAGCTCCTTACTTGAATTAACTCGTCAAACAATCGC
This sequence comes from Vibrio sp. TBV020, assembly GCF_046056895.1. Lineage (NCBI taxonomy): Bacteria > Pseudomonadati > Pseudomonadota > Gammaproteobacteria > Vibrionales > Vibrionaceae > Vibrio > Vibrio sp. TBV020. Next base: position 1,356,220 of record NZ_JBEEAQ010000003.1, read on the forward strand.
CCATGAAAGAACTAGGCTTGAAGAGCGACAAAGGAAAGCTCAGCGTATAGAGCATGCCAAGGAGCTTAGAGGGTTACGGCATCAATTGATTTATGCCCGACAAGCGCTCAAAGAAAGTATTACAATCCAAGAGCTAACAAAGCTCAGATACCATTTGGCAGATGTAGCGAGTAATTACTGGAGTGTTATATCTAGTGATCTTTCTTCTAGCGTTTGGGAGCGTTATTTGAATCTCCTTTTAGAAAGCATCGGACAGCAAACAGAATTGCGTGCCAAAGATTTACCTCAACCGATGGCTCTTTGGAGAATCACTAATGATCTTCTCAGCTACTCACTTGAGAAACGTATGCAACTTTTTGAATCTCGTAGTCTATTGGCAATCGAGATGTCGCAACAGCAATCAGCGTACTTAATCTATAAGTCTCCTTCAGACATCAAAATGTTTGAAGAGAAGTTGAATGAGATTAAGAACAGGACCAAAACACAGTTTTTGAATACCAATTGGAAAGATTTGATGGGGAACTGGACCCCTGATTCTACCTATCGAGATTCAATCGAAAGGGCGGGGTTATTGTTGCGTATTGAAGATCCATCAGAGCTTGAAGCTAAGGAACAAGATTGGGTTGAAGAAGCCTTAAATATGTTCGTTGAACGATTAGTTGTCTTGATTAATGAGCACTATAACAAAGCATTCGTAAAAGTTTATGGTCGAGTAGATGTAGATGCATTGAAAAAACTATTGAACTTTTGGGACTGGTTGGATGACGGACTTTATATTTACAATCAACCTGAAGCAATAAATAGAGCTCATCAACTAAAGCAATATTTACTGCGCAACGACACTTCAGCAACAGAGTGGAAATAGCATCATGTATGAACATAACTCTCTTCCCGTCGGCACAAAACTCAACAACACCGAACTATGCGAAGTCTTCGGTTGTAGCCCACAAGGTGGGATGCGTCGCTCTCATAAAACCAATACATTGGTCATTGTATCGAACCATATCAAGTCTATTTATGATGATCGGTGGGTAGGGGGCGTTCTCCACTATACTGGCATGGGTTCTAAAGGCGATCAAAGCCTGACGTTTCAGCAGAATAAAACGCTAGCTGAATCGAGAACCAATGGTGTCGCTGTTCACTTATTTGAGGTGTTTACGGACCAAGAATACACCTATGTTGGCGAAGTCGCTCTCGACGGTGAACCGTACTCGGAAACGCAAGATGATGAACAAGGTAATCCAAGAAGAGCATATATATTCCCTCTAAAGCTTGTAACGGGTGAGCGCCAGGTTAGAAAAGAAGATCGCGATAACGTTGAGAGTGTCCGAGTTCGTAAGGCCAAGAAATTGACTCTTGAGGAGCTTCAGTCTTTGGCGACAAAAGGTGGAAAAACCGCTACACGGTACCAACAACAATCCACCAGCTATGAGCGAAATATTTGGGTAGCAGAACTGGCTAAACGCCTTGCTAAAGGTCAGTGCCAACTTTGTCGACAACCGGCGCCATTTAAAAATGCGAAAGGCGAGCCATATCTCGAGACACACCATATTGTTTGGCTCGCCAAAGGTGGAGACGATACGGCTGAAAATACAGTCGCATTATGCCCCAATTGCCACAAGAAAATGCATATCGTAGATGACGCAAAGGATGTTGAGGTTTTAAAATCTCGTAGCAATAAATTATTAGAAGAGCTAAATCAATGAGTAAGAAACACATTGAAGTCGTTGCGGCTGTACTGAAAAATGAAGGTGAATTCCTAGCCGTACAAAGAGCGCCATCGAAGCTAGATTATGTTAGCGAAAAATGGGAGTTCCCTGGTGGTAAAGTAGAACCTGGAGAAACGCTTGTTGCAGCCATTACCAGGGAGCTAGACGAGGAGTTAAGAATTGCCGTTACTGAACCAAAGTTTTTGTTGACGATTGAGCATAGCTACCCTGATTTTGATATCACCATGCATTGTTTTGTTATTGAGGTACCAACGCGCGAACTTGAGCTTACAGAGCATATTGACTCTCGTTGGTTATCCATAGACCAACTTTGGGATGTTGATTGGGCTGCGGCCGATATACCGGCCGTTGAAAAACTCCAGTTTACGTTCTGAAGGATAACGAAAATGGATCTAAAAGCAGGCTGGGATGGGACTTGGCAAGACTTTCTTTCTACAGACAAAGCTAGTTTTCTAGAGTCGTTAGTATCTTTCCATCGTAGTTTGAGTTGGACGCAAGATCTCGATCCTGCGCAACGCTACGCATGGGAAACTGAATACGATGTAATGACGTCTACCCTTAATCACGTTATTACAGAAACTCAAGTGGAACCAGAGAAGTGCTGGATAGCCTTTGAACAAGAATTGATTGGTGAAGGCGGAAAACGAGCGGCGGATGTTAACCTAGTTACTCCAGCTGGCGAATTGTTTGTAGTCGAGTTCAAACATAAGCAAGAAGCCTCTGAATACGAAATTCTTCGAGCAAACTCTGATTTGCAAACAATGCGACGCTATCACAGTGAATCTATCGACCTAGTCGGTCATGGCTTTGTTGTTCTCACCAAACCTGGTGCTAAGCCGTTCCAACACCCAAATGTTGTGTGTGACATAGCAGAAGATGGCCTGGCCCCCCAGTTAGCTTCACAGCTTATAACGTCATTAAGTAAACCTAGTTTCTATAATGTACTCCAGTGGGCAAAAGGTGAGTTTTATCGCCAGCCAAGCATATTGCATGGCACTGCTCAGGTCTTTTTCGACGCTAAAATACCTACGTTAAAAACCTCAGCCGGTGAAAATATTGACCAGGCACGTGCGGCACTGTTAACGCTTTACCAGCATGCTAGGGATAAGCAGCAAAGATATGTTGTCGTTGTTCATGGGCGCCCTGGTGCCGGTAAGACGTTACTAGGTATTAGTTCTGTTGCAGAAATTGCACGCAGCGAGAGCGTAAAGCAGAGTGAGCCTATTTTTCTTTCTGGTAATGGACCTCTCGTTCAGGTCCTGCAACATACGTTAGAGTACAGTGGTAAACAGCTAGGCAATCGGATTGTAGATAAGGTCATTGATGGTCGAGTGATGATCCAAGATCTGCTCCCGTTCAAGAAGGATCTGAAGCGCTCACTAAAATCACGCGGAGAGACTTTTGTCGTATTTGATGAAGCGCAGCGAGCGTGGGACAAAGCAAGCCCTAGAGAATCACAATCACCATCTGAGTTGATGCTGTTTTGTAATTGGCTTGCTCGTCAACCGTTCGGGGTACTGGTGCTTTTGGTGGGGGATGGCCAAGCGATCCATCGCAATGAGATGCAGTTAGAGCAGATGCTAGCAGACCTAGATGCAGCAATAAGAGCACAAAACGGCAAAGTAGTTCCCATCATGCCATCGCTTCACGCTGATAAAATGCAGCTCATTACGCCACTCAAGAAAGAAGTGTATAACCTCAAAACGCCCATTCGGCAGGCCTATACGGAAAGTTTAGACAAGTGGATTGAAGCGGTTCTATCTAACAATCCTGACCAAGCACAACAAGTCGCTTTGGACATTCAGGCTGACTATCCATTACGACTGACTAAAAACAAGCAAACTGCTGAAACTTACGCTCTGGATTTACAACAAACGATGCACGAAGGAAACAAGCTTAAAGACGCCTTTAGAACAGGCTGGTTGATGTCAAGCCAAGGTGGCAAGTTTATTGAGGAAGTCCAGAAAGACAAATACAAACCAGGTAAACATATTGGTCCTTGGTACGTTGAGCCACCAAGCTCTAGAAATTCATGTTGCCAATTTGGAGCGGCTTGTACTGAGTTTAGTTGTCAAGGTTTAGAACTATCACTTGCTCTGTTTAACTGGGGACAGGATATGGTCTATAGGAATGGAAAGCTGGTGGCTGAAGACCGGCGCCAGTACGAGCATTACACCGAGGGTAGTTACAGGGTATTGCTCAGCCGCGGGCGTAGTGGTTTGGTCATAAAATGTGATGACCAGGAAACTTTTGAATACTTAAAGCTGTGTGGCATGAGGGAAATTTGAGAGGCTTTCATTAAGTGTATATTAGATTTAACAAGAGTAAGAAAGCTCGTAAAGATTCAGTTAGCAAACAAGCGCAATTGTACTAGCTTGATCGAATGGCGTAATCGTCAGATAACAACAAATACAGCTATTACTGCCCAGCACCCGCTTCTATATTTGGATAGAACTCACTTATACCTGTTGTCTTTATTATCTAAGTTGGGGGGACCTAGCTTGTTAGGGTGGAACTTGATTCCATAAGTCATAGGTTGATTTTGGACTTTGTTCGATCCTGTAAATAATTCTGTGTAACCGTCGGGGTTACATGTATTCACCCCATATGTCTGCTTTGCTACGAAAGAAAATAGCACCTTAGCTCCCGATAGTGGAAGCAATCGTCTATAGCTGTGAACTGAACTTTATTAACTCATATGCGATGCCAACCGAGAACACGTCATATCGTAACTTAAATCAGGGATACCAAATTTGAGAGCTCACAATAAAATGCATACTACACAGATAGCAATGAAATTAGTATATTATTGATTTCTTCAGTCTTTGTTTCCCCCATTCATAGTGTGGAAGGTAGTTATTAGGTACCTAAAGACATTTGAGTATTTTATTAGTAAGAAAGATGTGTTGGCTGTTGTGTTGTTGGCTTTGCCCCACATTTAAGTAAGAGATATCCATTAAGGAGTGAGTGTGAGTAGTGGTGAAACCAAAAATGCAGCGCTAACAACCGCTTTAGCATTTCATTACCAGGTGCTAATCGGCTTGAACAAGTGTTTTTTACTTGAAGATAGTCAGTCGGTTTGGTTCGAAAAAGATGGTGATGTAAGCCTCCTTTCAACTGATAGTTTGACATCCACACAAATCGAAGTAAAAGAATACGCTGCACCACTCACTGATCACCATGAAAACCTTTGGAAAACACTTAAAAACTGGCTTGCTGCTGATTTTGACCACACCAAATATGGCGCTTTAGTCCTACACACTACACAAGCGTTTGGTTCGACAACTCGCCTTAGGGACTGGAACATACAGAATAAAGGCCAACGCCTGGAAGTACTAAAGACGATTTTTTCTGAACGTACAGCAGAACAACTTAACGCCGAGAAGCTTCCAGAGGTTATCAAATTACAGAAAGCCGTAATGGGATCTGATGAGTCAGTACTTGAAAGTGTTCTTGATAAGGTCACGTTATTTACAGAAGCTGACAATGGTGCAGAGCTGGAAAAACAAGTGCTCTCAAAACCAGTGGGTATTCCGAAGAACAATCTGAAAAGTTATCTTCATGGGCTTATTGGGTTTGTATACGCACAAGCAACACAGCAATCTTGGTGCATTAAACACAATGACTTTTCGGCAAAGTGCGAAGAGTTAACTGCGCTACTTTGTAAAAAAGAGTTCACTTTTCCTGCTTTTGAAGGGTATGAGGCGTCTGAGCTGGAAGTGAAGTCACTCCAGAATAGGTCGTTTGTACAAAAAATTGCTGAAATTGAACATCATGAAATGATACCAGATGCAATCGGTAATTGGCTTGAGTTGCAGAACTCGCTACTTGAACAGTTGGATGAATACCCTCTTTTTAGGGATAAAACAGTTGCTTATCAGAACCAGTTGGTCAAAAAATATAAGCTTGCCCATTCAAGTGCTCAACTTGAAGTAACGAATGAAATTAAAAGCTCCAAATTGCTTTACAACAAGACTATAGGCGAGCAGCCGCTGAATATGGGCAGTGATATCCCGCCTATTGAATACAAAAATGGCCTTATACACGACGCCATGGATGATGAAGAACGTGATTTAAGATGGAAGGTTGAGCTATGAGCAGTATTGCGGACGCCTTATATGAGTTGAAGTACAACCCTTTTGAATATGGCAAATACATTGCCTCGTTTTACACGGCCATGGGGGAGTCTGAACATAACCTTTTACTCGCCCCCTTGGTTATCCCACTTTGTAGCCATCCGGTTTTTGGTAAGAAAGTTTCTAGTGCTGTATTTGGGGATAAAAAACAAAGCTCGATTTGGTCTATTTTCAGCGATCGAACCAAACTGTTTGATCTTCAAGAGCGAATCGATGGGTTTCAGGTGTTAACTGAACAATGCGTCCAATATTGCTTGATCAATGACTGGTTATCCATAAATGAGCAACGTTTGTCCCTCTCTACATGTGATGGCTCAGGTTCAGCATTTACCCGTCAAAAAAGTGCGGAGAAGTTAGGGCGACTATTTAGCGGTCACTCAGTGATTGAGATTTATGCGTTTTTAGGAGTGAAACCTAGATGAAAACATTAATTCATGAGATTGGTGTTATTGATAAGCAAGGAAATAAGCACCCGGTTAGCTTTAAAAAGGGGCTAAATGTTGTTACTGGTAAGTCATCGACGGGTAAGAGCGCCTTAATTGAAATCTTTGACTATTGCTTTGGTAGTGATGAAAACACTGTTCCTAAAGGCGTTATTACAACAAATGCTGCGATCTATTATGTTGCGCTAGCTGTCAATGGACAAGAGATGGTGATTGCTCGTGATCCTGATATGGCGACAAAAGCCTTTTTTCGTCGTCAGGAGTCGTTCAATTCTGATGATCTTGCTCGAGACTATTTCAGTATTCACTATTTTCGGCCGCTAGGTGAGTTTAAGAAGCATCTAAGAAACTTTTTCTTGGATATAGATGATGTAGATGAGTCATTAGTCGCCAGGGCTAATCGGCGCAATAATGCTAAGGCAGCTACACCATCCATACGTAGTTTTTCATCGTTTATTCTTCAGCATCAAAACCTAGTAGCAAATAAACATGCGTTGTTTTATCGGTTTGATGAGAAAGAAAAGCGCGATCAGGCAATTGACCACACAAAAATATTCTTAGGCTTAGTGGATCAAAAGTTCTTTCATTTAAAGCAAGAGAAAGAACGCTTAAGTGCCGAGAACAGGAGATTGGAGAGGCAAAGAGAAACAAACAAGCGTACTTCAGAGAGATTTAAGCAAAATGTCGGTCCGGCTTTGAAGCAACTCTATGCTCTGATGGGATTTAAAGAAGAACCATTGCCATTGGAGAAGGTGCTACGTCATCCACAAGATGCCAAGGAGCAATTTGATAGCATCATAGTGCCCGAAAGAATAAACCATAATTCAGACGCTACTACACAACGATATATTGAGCTGAAGTTGGCACGCAACAAAAAGTCTGCTGAGTTAAGAAAGCTGCATCGCCAAGCCGCGTCAATTAATAAGCATATTCAAGAAGAAGAGCTTTTTGTAGATAACATAAAGCAGTTTAGCTCGCCTGGGCATATCCACATATCTGCTTCAGTGTGTCCGTTTTGTCACACTGAAAAAGATAGCCTTAAAGAGAGTGCAGAAAAACTGCAGCAAGCCATCTTGAAAGTGTCAGGCAACCTTGCTCAAGCACGCCCTATGAAAGCAAAATTTGAATCATCTTTGGTTGACGTGAAACGCAGTACCGAGGTAGTTGGTAGCGCACTGACTGAATTAAACAAGCAAATAACGGAAATTGAGAAAACAGAAAAGAAGATAGCAGAACAAAAGAGCCTGTATGAGAGTATCCTGATGCAGAAAGCTAAGCTATTCATGCTTCTTGACACTCTCAATATGGCCGACGATGAAGAGCTTGAAAAGAAAATCACAGAGATTGCTAAGAAGCTGAAAGGTATCAATAAGGATCTGAAACAGTATGATGTTCAAAAGGGACTCGAGCGCGCTTCGTCTAAGGTCAATGAATATATGGCAGAAATCGGCAGCCATTTCGAGTTTGAAGCCAGTTATAAGCCTATCAATCTCCACTTCTCATTTGAGTCGTTTGATCTCTATCATTTGACCCCTAGCAATGAAAGGATCTATCTGAGGTCAATGGGCAGTGGTGCGAACTGGCTCTACTGCCATATAACTTTATTTTTGGCATTACATAAGTACTTTGTAGAGCTTGGCGATAAATGTGCGATCCCGTCAGTTCTGTTCTTTGATCAGCCGACGCAGGTTTATTTTCCGAATTTTAACCGTGACAACTCTCAGACTTTCGAGGAGCAAAAAGATCGAGAAGCTAAACAGCGGACGAAACAAGAAAGGCATGTTGATGAGGATATTGAAGCGGTTGAAAAACTGTTTAGTCAGCTTTCTATATACTGCAATGAGCTCGAGTTAAAATACGGATATAGCCCACAAATCATAGTTACAGATCATGCTGATGGTTTAACGCTTTCTAACGGGATCTCATTTGAGTCTTTAGTGAATGGGAATCGATGGCGCTCTAGGGGGTTAATTGAGCTCGCTTACGATGTGCTAGAGGGTGAAGAATGAAACTCAGTTATGTAAAGCTTTTCAATTTTCAGTCTTTTGGTTGTGAGCCAACAACGATTTTGCTCGCAGATATGACCTATCTGATTGGACCAAATGGTTCTGGTAAGACGTCAGCTCTGTTGGCTCTGAGTCGTATGTTCGGCTTTAATCCAGCTATGCGCAGAATTCAGCGTTCAGACTTCCATGTGCCAGTAGCGGAAGAGGTGCCTCCTGAAGAACGGTCGCTATGGATCGAGGCGGAATTCACCTTTCCAGAGCTGAGAGAGGGCGTTGATAACAGTACAGTCGCTCCGCACTTCGGGCATATGAGGTTGGATGCTCTTGACGGCATCCCAAGGGTACGCTATCGCCTTACTGCGACGATGGGAATTGATGGTGATATCGAAGAAACACTTGATTATGTACTGGAAGTAAACCCAGATGGTTCACCACAAAATAGTGCGAAAGTGCCACGTGGTGAGCGTAATCACATTCATGTTCACTATCTTCCTGCTAGGCGTGATCCTGCGGAGCACGTAAAGTACGGTTCCAATGCTATTTTGGGCAGAATGCTACGCTCTATTAAGTGGGATAATGAACGAGAAACCATCTCAAGACTAACAGAAAAAATAAGCGATAGTTTGGTTGGAAATCCTTCTATTTTGGCTCTAAGCCAAGGTCTTACAAGCACGTGGAACAAGCTGCACAAAGGCAATTTCTTTACAGACCCCAAGGTTACATTTGTCGCATCAGAGATAGAGGCTTTATTGCAACATACGTCGATTTCCTTTGGACCAGGGCATGATGAGGGGAGCGTCGATTTCTCTCGCCTTAGCGATGGACAAAAGTCGATGCTTTACCTTTCCTTAGTACTATCATCACAAGCAGTAAATAAGGCAACACTCTGCGGTGAGGATGCTGCATTTGACCTAGAAAAGCTTAAGCCACCAGTTTTTACTATCGTTGCGCTAGAAGAGCCCGAAAACAGCCTTTCGCCGCACTATCTGGGTCGTATAGTGAATGCGCTAGTGGATATGACGAAAGGTGGTGATGCGCAAGCACTGATAGCCACCCACGCCCCTTCTATGCTACGTCGTGTTAAACCTGAAGATATTCGCTATCTGCGACTTAACTCTGCGCGTCACACTCAGGTGAAACATATTCAAATGCCGTCCACAACTGATGAGGCGCACAAGTTTGTCCGACAAGCAGTACAAGCCTTTCCAGAAATATACTTCTCCCGCTTGGTCGTATTAGGTGAAGGTGACAGCGAAGAAATAGTCCTTCCTAGACTCCTTGCAGCGAAAGGCATACCGGTTGATGAATCTGCTATCGCCGTCGCCCCACTGGGTGGCCGACATGTAAACCATTTCTGGAGACTTTTGTCTGCTTTGGAGATTCCTTATGTGACCTTACTCGATCTCGATGTAGCTCGATACCAAGCGGGATGGGGGCGAATTAAGTATGCTTCTGACCAGATTGCCAAGTACTCTGAGATGAATAAGCTCCCAGATCGCTTTTTCCCTTTACCAAAGTGGAATGAACCGCAGATTCCAGTAAGAACACACCATTTTTTCGACAATGGAACTCACAGCATTTTTCAAGAGTTGGAGTCAAAAGGAGTCTTTTTCTCTTCTCCGATGGACTTAGATTTTGCAATGTTGCTTGCCTACCCGAGGGCTTACAACGTAGTTGAAGAAGTTGCAGAAGATTCAACCATTAAAGCTGTGTTGGGCAAAAGTCATTTTAATTCAGCACAATATACTCCTGATGAGTTAAAGCTGTTTAACACTTATCATCAGCTATTTAAACTAGGAAGCAAGCCAGCTTCACACATTGAAGCCTTTGCAGAGCTATCTGATGCAGAAATACTCGAAAGCATACCTGAATCTATTAATCGTTTAGCGCGTGTAGTCAAAGAGTGTCTAGAGGCTATACCAGAATGATAGCGATAGACTCTTGGAGGCCTTCTGATGGTTTACAGCTGGAACCCAATGCATACACTGCCGCAACAGAGCAACATCAGTCCTTGGCTCTTACTGCAGGGCCTGGAGCAGGAAAGACAGAAATGCTGGCTCAAAAAGCCGATTTCCTTCTGCGCACAGGTGTATCAAGATACCCGAAACGGATTCTTGCTATTTCGTTTAAAGTCGATGCTAGTAAAAACCTTAAAGAAAGAGTGCTTCAACGTTGTGGCCCTGAGCTTGGTTCCCGTCTCGATAGTTATACTTTTCATGCGTTTGCTAAACGCATTGTTGATCGATTCAGGCTGGTACTCACTGGCAATGATGCGCTCAACGTCGGTTATACAATTGGTGAGACTAAAATCCCCCATCAGCAGATTTTGTTTCTTGACCTGGTCCCCTTAGCAATCAAAATCCTTCAGAGCTCAGAAATTGCCAGAAACGCAATTAGACAGACATATTGCGACGTGTTTCTCGATGAATTTCAGGATTGCACGAATTTGCAGTACGAGTTAGTTAAAGTAGCTTTTCTAGGAACAGGTGCTCGCCTTACGGCTGTTGGTGATACTAAGCAAAAGATCATGGGCTGGGCCGGCGCTCTAGAGGGAATTTTCCTGCAATTTTCTAATGACTTTGGAGCCAGACCACTGAACATGTATCGAAACTTTCGATCTCAGCCAGTATTACTGCGCCTTCAGAATGAGATAATACGAACTTTAGATCCTGCATCCGTTATTTCCGATGAGCAACTAACTGGCCTCGAAGGTGAAGTTCAGTCGTTGCACTTTGACACTTGTGTTAATGAAGCTGAATGGATCGCTGAAACAGTCTCACATTGGATCGGAACTGAATGCCTACCCAGGTCTGAAATAGCCATATTAGTATCCAAGCAACTCGATCTTTACGCAGCCCCACTTATGACTGCTCTGGAGGCTCGTGGTATCCCTTATCGCAACGAACAGCAGATGCAAGATATCACCACTGAGCCATTAGCCCGACTCATTGTTGATTACCTTCAATGCCTCTACGGGGAGCGTTGCCCCGGTGCCTGGAGAAGCCTGTCTAAGCTCCTAACACCATTCGAGGACGAATATCCCCAATCCAGTGGTAGGCCATCATTTGGTCAGTTTATTCGACAGCAAAGGCGAGAAATTGCACAGGAAAACATTGAAGGAAATAGGTACTTTTCTTGGTGGGAGAGGGTTCGTTCTTTTCTTATGTTTGTTGGTATTGAGACAGTTACATCGCTATCTCCAGATTACGAGTCAAAAGATAGGCTTAATGAAGTGGCCTCCGAAATTCATGCCCACATAAATAAACTAAGGACTATTGAGGCGGACTTATTGGGCGCGATAAGTCGCTTCTCTGATGACCAGGCAGTTAGGATTCTAACCATCCACAAAAGCAAGGGGCTCGAATTCGATTCAGTTGTCATGATGGCAATTGAGAATGAGATTTTTTTCGGCGATCAGGATGCAAATCGCTGCGCCTTCTTTGTTGGCGTTTCACGTGCCAAACATAGGTTAGTCATGACCAACACAAGTAAAAGAGAGAGGCCTTCGGGATTCACGGGAAATTGGAGGGAAGACCGCACACCACAACAAGAATACCTAGGGTACGTTCAACAGAATGAAGGTTTTTTAGGTTGAAGCTACGGATTAAAGCGAGTGAACGTAAAGCTTGTTTATTAGCGTGATATATTTTTTGTCAATGCGTATAACTAGATCCCGGTACCTTTTCTGACTGTCCGAGTACTGCAATCTTTTTGTTTCAAATTTCCTTTGTTTAAATTCTACTGTTGGCTTCTTTGGTTTATTGAGAGGCTACCATTGTCGGTGTTCACTCTGGGTATTAAAGTGGGCTCTTATAGAGCCCATTTAAACTAAATATATGTTTTACAGATACAGTCTTCTTCGTATCTATCAGATACTGGCGAAAGGTAGTCGGTCAAAGAGTCAATTTCGTATTGAGACAGTTCAGGCTTTATTTCAAGTAGTTTTCCTAAAGATCTCAAGGCCATATCGAGCATAGTCGAGGTAGCGTAGACTCGAGTTTCCTTATTCTCTTTCAGTAGAATGAGTTCTTTCAGAGTAGTTTCTTTTCCCAAACGCAGATTCCCTCTAATGTAGTTACAGTTCAATTCGGTATTTTCATTAAGAAGAAAAATACAAGCGTCAACCACATTCAGAATTAATTCTTTTTTAATTCTTGCTTGGTGTTGGTAGCAATGAAAGTGTTGTTGCAGTTTATCAGAGTAATTTTGCATGGTTTTAAGGCAACTAACATTTCCCCCTAGATTTCTCGAAGTCGCTTTATAGTTGCTAGCAATAAAGTAATCTAAGGGAGGTATATTACTTTCGCTCTCTTTTTTGAAGAGTCGCCTTATAAGGTTTGTGTTGTTTTTTGTTGTACTTTTAGCCCAATCATACACCCTAGGGAATAAGTAGGTGTGCAGCCAGTGATAGGTAAACTCTGCATCCCAGGCTTTTCTTTGGTTTATTTCTACTGGGTTTCCAGAAAAATCATTCAAAGGTTTCCATTCAAGTATTACATTATCATTGAGCATTGAATCACTAGGTTTTGGATACATGATTAGGTGATATCCAAAGTCCAAATTTTCAGTGTCACTACCTACAACAACTCTAAGGCAGCTTGGGTCTGATTTAAAAATGAAGTCAGAGGTGTTGCCATTCGCTATGTCATGATCATAAGTGTAGTCAATGATGGTGTTCCATAAGCTGAGTTTTATTTCGCAGAGTGTGACCTTGAAATCTCCATTAGAACGTTTAAATCGCTTTGTTTTGAATTTTTCTTCAATTTTCTTACTACCGTCTAGATAGTAAGAAAAGGCTTGTTCTAGAATCCAGTCAAGATCGTCTACTTCATTCTCCGCCAAAGTTAAACGAATATTGGCTAATGACAAATAGTATTTAGCCTCGCTTTTGTACAGGTAGTTGCTATCACGAAGAGAAGAGGTATGAGCCTTGACTTGCAATAAAGGAATCAATGCCTCGCCATCAATACTAAATGTGGTTCCATGTAGATCTCTTCTTGCAAATGAAAAAATACCACCAGCTTTTATTCCTTCTTTCTCGGTTGGTATTATTAGGTCAAGTTGGCATGTGTTATTTTGTATATGGACTATGTTATTGGAAATATTAATATTTTCCACAGGAAAAGAGTAGGGGTAGAGATTTTCTGAAAAATCTTGATGGCAGTATCTTGCGGCGATGGTTTCTCCCCAGAACATACTAGTAACTTTAAACGAGTTTTTCAGTTTGGCTAGGATGGACTTTTGGTCCCATATTGCGCTTCTAATCCCAAGATAATTTAGCTTTTGTTGGGCTTTATGCCACGAATCCACTAGCTTTGTATCAGAGCTGAGATCGAAAGTGGTTGCCAAGATATACATAGAAGTTTGATTTGAAAACTTACCTTCAATAAAACTGTCAACCCATTTAGTGATATTGTCGGCAGTAACTTTCTTGTATCGCTTACATTGCATTACAAAGAACTTTTCGGAGTTCGGTATAGTTGCTTTTACGTCGATGCCTTCTTGTTTCTGTCCACCTCTTCCATAAATCATTACATCTGATACTTCAATATTACCAAAGTTGCTTTCTTCAGACGCAAGTTTTTGGCATAGGTCTTCAAAGTAGTTCCATGACATGTCAAGAGGTAAGGAATTAAGCTTTATATCTAACGGTATTTTGGCAAGTTTCACTTGCCATTCGTTTCGCTCTTCTGGAGTCATAGGTCACCTCTTGGATACTGGTTGTGTGTACAGTATCAGGGCGTGTTAAACTAGGCAATCATCTTTTGACAAACCCAAGGTAAATTTTTTATTTGTGATATTGTTCACAAGTTTGCTGTGTATGACAGGGTGTATATTCCCGAAAGTCGACTTGCAATAAGTTACTAAATTTCAATGAGATAACCCGGAAGTTCGACTTTCTCACTTGCAGAAATACTAGGGCTTTTTCGCATTTAGCGTTATAAGGTTGAACTTTCCTCACAACCCCTCATTCCTTTTTAATACTTTATCGCTATATGCAATTAAGATGGTTATTATGCCTTTAGGGAAACTTTTGGGTATTTGCCATGGATGTAAACCTCTCTTTTTACGACGAAAATGCGGCTCAATTGGCTGAGCAGTATGACTCTGCTGATTTTGAATCCGTACATATTAGTTGGCGTTCATACTGGCCTCTATCTGGTAGTCGAGTGCTGGATGTAGGGGCAGGGTCGGGTAGAGACGCTCAGTGGTTTGATTCACATGGCTGTAAGGTTGTGGCTATTGAGCCTTCGGCAAGCTTTCGTCAGTTAGGCCAACAGCGCACCTCGCCAACGATTAATTGGGTTGATGCCCAGCTCCCAGATCTTCGTGCTCTAGACGCTTTATCTTATAGCTTCGATCTTATTCTTGTCTCAGCAGTGTGGATGCATATTCCGGTTCCTAAGCGTTATCAGTCACTTTGTTCTTTGGTGGAACGGTTAGCCGGAAGGGGCAGAATAGTTATTACCTTACGTCATGGTGCCTTCGGTGATGGCCGTACAAGCTATGGTGTCTCTCTTGCTGAGTTAGAACAAATTGCCCAACGATTAGAGTTAGTGGTTTGTCACGTTGAAGATACTGAAGATGGGCTATCTCGGACAGGGTTGACTTGGCAAACAGTGGTATTAGAAAAAGCATCATCTGTGTAGATAAAGAGGAAGTAAGCCGTGTCTCTTGAGTTTTATGTTGAAAAGTTCCAGAACCTGAATATGAACAGTGCTGGGGGCAAGAAAAGTCCGCACAAGGTGTGCATGCTACTTACCGTAATGGATTTAATTCAAGCGGGTCACCTGCTAAAGAACCGAATTGAGTTCAACCAAGCGGTGAAAGATCGCTTTAGCCATTACTTTGATAGTTTTGCTCAAGGCAATGATCGTAATACTCCAGAGAACCCGTTTTACCATCTCAAAAGTGAAGGTTTTTGGCACCTGAGTTATCACGTCGGCTTTGATGAGACAAACACCAAAAGATATTCAGCCAAAGCGATAGAGTATGCCTCTTTAGATCCTGAGCTGTTTGATTACATGAGTAGTTCAATTGTTTCTAATGACTTGAAAGATGCGCTTGTGGCGAATTTCGCCGATCTTCCATCCTTGTTCCGCCAATGGCTGCTAGACATTGGCAAGTCAGAGAAAACGGCGAAGAACTACGTGGGAGCGATTAGAGGCTCTATCTCACATTGGCTCGCAGATGCAGGTGAACTTGAACAGCCGCTCACTGAGGTTAAATCTTATAAGCAGTTTATTCGCTATGAAGAGCGGGTAAGGCAGTTGGATGAATTTAAAATTCGGGACTCGCGCGGTAAAGGGATGTATAGCGCTGCGTTAAACCACTACCATCAGTTCCTAGCCGATCTATCTCAGATTGATGTTAATGCCGATGTTCGCCGTGTTATGAGCGATAAAAAACTGACGGAAACAGAAAAGACGATCTTGATTAATACCCGAATGGGGCAGGGCCAATTTCGATCAAAACTGATCGAGATGTGGGGTGGCTGCGCGGTGACGGGCTATCGAAATACACAGCTTCTGCTTGCTTCACATATTAAGCCTTGGCGTAACTCAAATAACGAAGAGAGGTTAGATAAATATAATGGATTGTTGCTTGTTGCGAACTTAGATAAAGCGTTCGACCTCGGGTTTATATCCTTTGATGATAGCGGTAAGGTGATGATTTCAAAATACCTAGAAACGCCCGATGTTCTAGGTCTTAAGGAGGGAATGTCGTTTAATATCAGACGAGAGAATAAGCCTTATCTTGGCTACCATCGTGGGGTGTTGTTTAAAGGGTTCTAACTTTGCTCTGCATTTCTAATAAACAAACCAGACATCGCTGTCTGGCTTTTAATCAATTCTAATTCACGTGTCTAACTAACGACGGAAGTTTCGACTACGTGATGATTTCGCTTTGTGCGCTGACGCCGCTTTCGCTTGAGACTTCAAGATAGACTCAACGGTCAACTCCATTGGCTCTTTCGGCTTTAGGCCATGCGGAAAGGTACGAGCACGAGGGGGCAAGTCATACTCTTCAGCCGAAGCGCGAGGCATGCGTTTAAAGCGGTAAAGATAAAAGTTCTCTAGCTTCTCGCGAGCCCAGTCGGTTTTCTTTAAGTACTTAACACTGCTGGCAATTGACGGCTTGGTATGGAAGCAGTTAAAGCGCATTGCCGTATCAAGAATGTCCCAACCATAGAAATCCACCAACTCTTTAAGCATGGTTTCTAGCTTAAGACCGTGCAACGGGTTGTTCTGTTGCAGTTCAATTCTTTCTTCATCAGTCATCATAATAAGCTCCTGGTTTTTACATACCTAGCTGGTGGCTGGGTTGCTTCCGAGTTCGATAAAACAATGGTCGTTGGCCCTAAAAGTCGTTGGGGGCGGATACTAGCAGAGTTGACCAGCTTTCCCTAATTATCAATCAATAAAACGCTCTGTTGAGCATAGATATGGCGAAGATGTATACCGTACAAACAAAAACGCCACCCGTTTGGATGGCGTCTTGGTTTGACGAATTTGAAGTTAGACGGTGATTAACTCAGCTGCTTTCTTCATTGCTTCTTTGGTTGAACATTCAACCACGTTAGCGTTAGCAAAGCGCTGTGCATCTTTCACTTGAATGTCGTGAGCTAAGATAACCAGTTTAGCGTTAGCCACATCTAGGTCAGTGATGCGGTTCTGAATGCCGTTTTGACCTTGAGTTTCTACCTTAATCTTAATACCTGCTGCTGCACCTGCTTTCTCTAGCGCTTTTGCGGCCATGAATGTATGCGCTACGCCTGATGGGCAACATGTTACTGCTACGATGTCGTACTCACCTTCGCCAGCTACTGGAGCCGCTTGAGTTTGTGCAGGTGCTGCTTGTTCGATTTCTTCTTCTGACTCATCAGCGACTGGTTTCCAGAAGCCAACGATAACTGCTGTTGTAAGTGAGCCTAGTGCAATACCAACCACGTACATTGGGATGTTGCTTGATACAGGTGCTGTGATTAGGCCGCCCCATGGTGCGTGTAGTAGAACGTCTGTTAGGAAGCCAAATACACAGCCCACAATACCACCCGCTACGATTGAAGGAAGGACGCGCATTGGGTCGTTTGCTGCGAATGGAATCGCACCTTCAGATATACCGATAGAACCCATGATTGCAGCTGCTTTACCTGCTTCTTGTTCTTGCTTAGTGAATTTCTTCTTGAATAGGAAGGTTGCTAGCGCCATACCTAGAGGAGGCGTACAGATTGCGATGCCCACGCCGCCCATTAACCATGGTTGAGTATCAACTTGAGTTTGAGCGAATAGCGTTGCTACTTTGTTGATTGGACCGCCCATATCGAATGCAGTCATACCACCAAGAATCGTACCTAGAACTACTTTAGATGCGCCAGCCATTGAAGCTAGGAACTCGTTCATAGACGCCATGAACAGTTTGATTGGTTCACCGATACCCCAAAGAACGATACCAGCAGAAATCAACGTGCCGATAAGCGGGTAGATGAAGTAAGCACCTAGAGCGGTCATGTTTGCTGAAAGCGGGATCTTCTTAAGCTGGAATACTACGCCACCGGCAATGAAACCTGCCACGATACAGCCTAAGAAGCCGCCGCCCATATCAGCCATGATGCCAGAAGAGATCATCGCTGGTGCAAGCGCCGGTTTGTCAGCAATTGAGTAACCAATGAACCCGCCAAGGATGATAGGGAATAGCACTAGACCTTTAATACCAATGTTGGAAATATCTGCCAGTAAGCCATCAGCCGGAACCGCACCTTTACCTGATGCCATTACCGCTAGTGCCAGAAGTACACCACCCGCAACGATAAATGGAAGCATATGAGAAGTACCGAATAAAAGGTGTCCTTTCATGGTGCTGAGTAGTTTCTTAAAGTCGCTATTGTTAGTAGCTTGAGCTGTTAGGGTACTCATAATTACTACGCCTTATGAATTGATTAAAATATTAAGGATTTGTTGTTCGTCTTTCGCGTTATGGATTTCTTCAATGAACTCTTCGCTGAATTTTCCGAACAGTTCCTGAAGAACATAAATATGATGGTCGGCGCCGTTATCCGGTGATGCGATCATAAAAAACAGGCTTGGTTTGATACCGTCTTCGTCGCCATATTCGATGCCTTCGCGCTTTACTCCCACTGCGATAGCAGGATTAGTGACGGCTTGGCTTTTTGCATGTGGATAGGCAATACCATCCATAGAGGTGATGCTTAAAGATTCTCGTGTTTCAATATCATCTAAGAATGAAGATTTGTTATTAATACGCTCGTTGTCTAGCAGCATTTGAGCAAGTTCTTCAAACACTTCTTTTTTATTATTTGCTTGAAGGTTGCCTTTAATTAATTTGACGTTTGTTAGTTCAGTAATCATTTATTTTTTAACTCGAAGTGCTTATGCAATAGAGTTAATTTAATCCTTGCCGGTAAACTCGAAAATAGTAAAAAAAATCCAACTACTAGACTTTTGTATCCACCAAATTCAAGTGTGATTCGTATCATCAAATGAGGTCATAATTTTTGGAAGCTATGAATATAAAAACACCCCGCAATGGCGAGGTGTTAATTTTAGAACGCGATAGAGATTTATCTTTGCTGCAATTGCGTTAATGACCAATCACCGTGGTACTAGATTTCATTAGTATCAGTCCATCTAAGTAGGTTTTAGGACTCCAAAGGGTCGTTGCCTGATAATTTGTGTACTTATAAGTACCATTGATGTTTACGTAGGTACTTACTTTCGCACGAGGAGACAGGGTGATTGCCGATACGCCTGTATTTGGAACACGTACCACACTAGGGCTATTAGGCAGTGCTTTGCAAGAATGAAGGTTGGTAAAATTAACGCCTTCATAGATACACATTGCAGTGTCTTCGGACTCAATCAAAACCACAAAAACTCGATCATTGAAGTTGTCATTTAGGTTATATGTATTGTTCGGACCTAAGGTCATTATTTGACTATTATCCCGAATGTAGGTTGTTGTTGATATCGTTGCCCTATAGTTCGGTGCGATTGAGATCGATGACACTTGTTGATCAAAAGGTGCTGGAACACGCAGAGGCTTATTCAACGTTTTATTATCAAAGCAGTACTTAGCACCTGTCGCATTAACGTCTGCGAATAAACAAATCGTGCTGTCGGGATCCATTGATTGGTCAAGAACAGGGACATAGTCGGTACAAGACTCTAGGTTAACAGGAGATGAAAATGAAAAAGAAACGAGGGTACAAGCTTTAAGTTTGCTTATCGTATTATCTAACGCTCTCCCTATTAATTCCGAATTTTCAACAGAATAGTCAATTTTATTGTCTCTTACTCTATTTAGTTCATCGAGTTGTTCATGGTAGATAAAAGAAATATTACCCTTAGTCACGTCGACAGCTACTTTTGAGGTTGGTTTTACTCCGACATAGAACTTATTCAGCGCAGAAAAATTGACAAAAGAGACATCCACGTTTGCTTCATTACTTCTTGATTGCCTCTGTGAATTCTTATTGGTAGGCGCATAAGGCTGTGAACATATTTCATTTGCGCTTATTGGTTTAATACAAAACTTAACTGATCCAACATTCGCTTGCTCGTGAATGAAATAAATTTTGTTACTCACCTTTTGATGTGTAGGAGAGACCCAATAAGTTTCCAGTTCTATTCCATCATCAGTGAAGTTCTTAGCTAATTGACCATCAACGTAGCCGAATAACGCTGGGCCAGACTCAAGTTGATATTCATCTATCGAGACCTGATAAGCGTTAGCTGCTGGTATGGATAGTGTAAATAGGGCAAGAGTTGGTAACACTTTTATTAGTCGTGAAAAAAACATAATTCCCTCTATATGATTATTGAATTCCTTATGTTTATAGGGGGGATTCTTTTTACAGTAAACGGTTGTTTTTTAAGCGGTTGATATTGTCCCCAACTCTCTGCTTTAGTTGGTTGCTTATTCTTTAAATTTCATAAGAAAAGCCCTTTATTTCAGGGCTTTATTGGAAGGTAGATAAGGCTTAACTATAAGCGCGAGCGACTCGACCTGAGCAATCAATAGTGTATTGCTGCGCGTAAGCCGGAATAAAGACTGACTGACCTTTTTCGATGACACATTGCTCGCCACAAATGTGGGTAAGCACCATGGCTTCATCGAGAGGTAATAGAATTTCAGCGCCTTGAGTTTCTATTTCTCGCTGCTCAGAGTGCTCAATAATGGCGAATTTGAAGTCTTCGACCGGAATTGGATACTCCAACATGCCATTATTTTTAATGGGCTCTAACAACAGACAATCGATACGTTTTTCGTTGAAGCGAGTGCATGAAACGAGCTCTTTTATATCGAGATACTTAGGTGTTAACCCAGCACGCAGTACATTGTCAGAGTTCGCCATGATCTCAAGTCCTGTACCTTTGATGTAGGCGTGTGGTGTTTCCGCATCTAAGTACATAGCTTGACCTGGTTTTAAGACGATCACATTAAGGATGAGTGGAGCAAACAAACCGACGTCGCCTGGATACTGTTCTTCAAGCTCGGTGATGAGATTAAACAGCGGAGTCGGCGAGAGCTTGGCTTTCATGATAAGCATCATCAGCGCGATTTCTTTTTGTTCTCCTTGCAGTGATAGCAACCCTGAGAAAAAGCTTGCCAACCCATTCGGCGTTTGATCGCCCGATAGATCGTTAACCAGTGAGTTGAGCTCAGGAATATCAAGGTAGTTGAAATGCGCAAGGATCTCGCTAATCGGCCTAAAACCGTTCATCGCTGTATAGTCAGTCAATGCGTAGACCAATTCGGGCTTATGGTTCGCATCTTTGTAGTTGCGGTTGCTTGCTGACAATGGAATGCCTTGCTGCTCTTCATGCTCAAAACCAAGTTCGGCCTGATGTTTGTTTGGGTGTACTTGGATAGAAAGCGCTTTTTCAGCGGCAAGCACTTTAAATAGATAAGGCAGTTCGCCGAATCGACGGGCAATCTTATCACTTAAAAATAGGCTAAGGTTTTGGCTAATAAGGTTCGACAGTTTGGTCTGCTCGGTTCCAGTGTTAACCATTGAGCAACCGTTAGGGTGAGCACCCATCCAGATTTCTGCTTGCGGCTCACCCGCAGTGTTAGCAGTGCCAAACAGTTGAGTAAATGAAGATGAGCTGCCCCAAGCGTAGTTTTGAATGACATTAGTCATTGGATAAAAGACGCGTTCAAGCAGCGATTCGGTATTAATTGATAGTTCAGACATAGACATCACCATAAAGAGAAAAGCGGCTTGGACGTGTTGCCCAAGCCAATATCAATAGAGAAGGATTAAGCCGCTGCGGCTGTGTATTTCGCTTTACGAAGGTTCTTTAAGGTGATGCAAGTTAGCGCTGTGACACCCGCACCTGCTGCCATACAAACAAGGGCTAGCAATGGGTAGTTCATTGCGCCAAGGAGAGCAACAACAGGACCACCGTGAGCAACGCTGTTGGTGATGCCAAATGAGAACGCCATAACTGCGGCAACCATAGAGCCAAGGACGTTAGCAGGAATCACAGACATAGGGTCTTGCGCAGCAAATGGAATTGCACCTTCAGAGATGCCAACCAAGCCCATTGCGCCTGCAGCTTTACCTGCTTCAATTTCAGAAGACTCGAACAGTTCAAACTTGCGACCTAGTGCTGTAGCGAGAGCCATACCCAATGGAGCAACAGGGATTGCACACGCCATCGCGCCCATAAATTGAGTTTGGCCGCTAGCAATCATGCCGACAGAGAATAGGAACGCGACTTTGTTAAATGGACCACCCATATCAAAGCCAGCCATACCACCGAGTACGATGCCGAGAAGAACAACGTTACCTGTGCTCATGCTGGTTAGCATTGCAGTTAAACCATCCATTAGTCCTGCGATTGGTGCGCCGATAACAAAGATGAATAGACCTGCAATAAACAGTGAGCCGGTAATCGGAGCGATCATGATTGGCACAAGCGGCTGGATAAACTTGTGATAGTTGATTGAAGTAATAAACTTGACGAAGTAACCGACGAATAGACCAGCAACAATAGCACCGATAAAACCTGTGCCTGCTTCAGCGCCGTAGAATGAGCCATTGTTCGCAATCCAACCACCAATTAGGCCTGGAGCTAGGGCAGGACGATCAGCAATAGCGTATGCAATGTAGCCCGCAAGAATAGGGATCATTAGAGTGAAGGCGACTACACCAACTTCTAAAATTTGGTTCCACATGCTGCCAGCAGGAATTGCCATCCCCGCTTCACTCGGTTCACCACCTATTGCTAGAGCAAGGGCGATAAGTAAGCCACCAGTGACTACGAATGGGATCATGTGGGATACGCCGTTCATTAGGTAACGGTACAGATCGGAACGTGCTTGAGACGCTTTATCAGACACTGATTGCTGTGTGCTTGTGGTTTCGGCTTGGTAAGCTGGAGCATCAAGCGCTTGAGAAATCAAACCTTGAGCGTCACGAATTGGTGCTTTTACGTTAGTTTTAATCACTCGTTTACCGGCAAAGCGTGCCATATCAACTTGCTTATCACAGGCCACAACAATCGCATCAGCGCGAGCAATCTCTTCTTCTGTTGGACTGTTCTTCACGCCAATTGAGCCATTGGTTTCAACTTTGACCTCAAAGCCCATAGCATGGGCGCCTTTCTCTAACGCTTCAGCCGCTAGGTAAGTATGAGCAACACCGGCAGGACAACCAGTAACACCGATGATAAAGCCTTTGGTGTTCTCTAAAGGTTGTGTCTCTTCTGCTTGAGGTTGTTGTAATAGCAACTCAAGGGCTTGCTGAGGGGAAGTCGCGTTAATAAAACTTTCAACAAAACCATCTTCAATCAATTTAGAAGAGAGTTCAGCTAGTACTTCAATGTGGTGGTTATCACCGCCATCAGGAGAGGCGATCATAAAAAACAGTTTTGATGGTTGACCGTCGTCTGCGCCGTATTCGATACCAGCTTTGTGAATACCAATCACGACCGCAGGTTCAATCACCGCTGCACTTTTTGCGTGTGGGATTGCAATGCCATCTTCAAAGCCGGTATTACCCTCAGCTTCGCGTTTTTGGATATCAGCTAAGAAATCAGCTTTGTTAGAAATTCGACCTTGTTGGTGTAGGACTTCGATCAGCTCTTCAAATACTTCTTGTTTGGAATTGGCTTGAAGCTCAAGCTTAATTAAGTTCTCGTTGATCAGTTTGGTGATCATAATGGACCCCTAGTGCTTTTCTTGTTTTGTTAGGGGTATTTTGAAATCTATCAGCAACGCTCTGTAGTGAAGAAAAAATGCATTTACTGGAGGATTGTTGCGTTACGTGTAGAGTGTGATTTTGATCGGTTAGAGGTGTTAATTTAGGTCAATGTTGACAAAGAGTTATGTAAGATAAGCTCTTTTTAAACAAAGAATTAGAGCTGTTGGGCAACTTGGTTTACTGTCATTTATAGGCTCGTTAGAACTAGAAATTTATTGCCATAGCTGGATTTTTGTAACCTAGATCTCGGATTGTGATTTTGCTCAATAGCACTTCTTTCCCTGAAGGAGTATATCTAGGTTATTGGCACTTATTGTGCAGACTTACCTGTAGTTAGAGATGATTAAAAATGGTATTTCATGACTTAATCTCGTCAGTACTCAATGAACGAGAGCCTTTCCATAACATCTGGTTTGCTGGAGATTTTCATACGCCTCCAGCATTTAGTTATCAGGTAAACTTTCCGCGTCTTGAATTGGTGTTAGATGGTGAATACGTCAATGAAATGGAAAGTCATGAACGCAAAGTGACCAGCATTGTTGCTAAAACAGGTGATGCGATTTTTATTCCGCCAAACTGCTGGAATAAGCCTGATTGGGATACCGACTGTTCAGTACTAAGTATGCTATTTGGTCGCAGGCAGTTGGGACTCAGTCTAGTCAGTAAGCGTAAAGGGGAGGCGTGCTTTTACGACATTCAAAAGCACAGTATTCAAACACGGTCGGGCTTTGCGATAGACAATATTTTAGAAGCGTTAAGCTCGCTGGCGAGAGAAAACAATAAAAAGCCAATGGATGAGTTGTTGTTGCAAGCGTTACTGCAATACAGCAAAACGATGTTGGACGCACCAGTAGAAAAGTCGCAAAGTCGAGTACAGGATCTTTACCAAGGGATATGTATTTATATCCAAGAGAACTTTCACCGTCAGATCACCCGTGACAGCATTGCGACTCGTTTTAGTATCTCGTCGAATCACCTTTCTAGGCTGTTCCGTCAACAAGGGCATATGACGCTAGCAGACTATATTACGTGGGTTCGTATTGATCGTGCCAAGTTCATGCTTAAAAAGTACAATTTCAAGCTCAATGAAGTGTCAATGCGTTGCGGTTTTAAAGATGTGAACTATTTCTGCCGCGTTTTTAAAAATCGAACCGGAAGAACACCCACAGAATATCGTGGCTCCATTTAAGAAAGCTGCTTAAGACAATAATTGGGACATGGAGTACATCAGCAGCGCTTGAAGATCAACGCTGCTGCGCGTCAGTCGAAGGCGATCAGAAAGCTGATCGCAAAGTAGGTTTCGAGTTAGATTGGTGGCTGCGATAATCTGCTCACGCGTTGGCTTGGTAGGCATCACCAGTGCTATAGCTAGATGAACGTCTCCCATTTGAGAGGCCCAATCGATAGGACTATCGCTCGCAATGACAGCGATAGATACATGATCGATATTCTCAAACATTACGTGGGGCAGAGCGATGCCAGGAGTGACACACGTAGAAGAGCGCTCTTCCCGTTTAATGAAAGCGAGTAGCAGCTCATCTGGGTGGCCAGGATGAATCAATTGAGCCAGACCTTTGAGGCATTCGAATTTGGTGAGTTCCGTGTGTGCTTTAGCATAGTGCCATATAGTGTCACTAACGGGGCATAGCTGCGGTAAACGTTTTGCAAGCTCGCTAGAAAATTCATAATTATTCTGCGAGCCAATTAGAGTGTAATGCTCTGCAATAACATCTTTTAGGACAAAGCAGGCAAGTTCTGCATCGATCCCCATTGCAGTGATTTGGCACAGGTCGCCTTGAACTAGGCCGACTTGAAGCATCGCCACTGCTTTGGTTAGGTCTGCACTGCGATCGCGGGTTATGTTGATGATTTGAATCGTACTTTTAAACTTTTTCGCCAAACGACGCAGGGGCTGTGCAATGTGCGCACTTGCTTCTGCGTTTTCGACCAAAAAGGTAAGTTGGTATTCATTCATAACTAATGGACTGCTGGCCTAAGATGATTATCGACAGTGTTTTAGAAAGATTTTATCGACATTAACTAATACATCTTCGATAGAAACTCGGATCGCGTTGCTACCTTCAAAGCGTGCAGCTTGGTCAATATCAATGTCGGACACAATGAGCACTCTATCAGCGAGAGCGATATCTTGTAGTGTCAGGAGATTCTCTATTCCCATCGCACCTTGTGTTTCGACTTTGATTTGTACCTTATATTTGGGCGCAGCTTTGATAAGTGCATCTGCTGCCATATAAGTATGTGCAATGCCTGTTGGACAGGCGGTGACAGCGACTATTTTCACGATGTTTCTCGGCTAGTTATTTTTGCGAATATTAGCACAGCATAAAGTGCTGGCATTGATTTAGCACCATGATTCGAAAGACGCGCATCACAGTTTGATACGAGTGTTACAATAATCCAGTTATTGGTGTTTTCGTCCTATATCTAACACCATAGTCGCTGGTTAATCTATGTTCGAGCGTGAACATTGCAAGGTAAATACAATGGACATTACTAATCTAATTGAGCCAGAGATCATCTGTTTAGATCTTAAGGCGACAACCAAAGCTGACGCGCTCAAAGAGTTGGTTGGATTACTGGACGGCGCAGGAAAGCTCGCTGATCAAGAGAGGTTTCTAGCTGATTTATGGAAGCGAGAAGAGATTGGTAATACGGGCTTTGAAGACGGCGTAGCCATTCCTCATGCAAAAAGTGATGCGGTCACACAACCTGCAGTAGCGGTTGGGATAAGTCGAAGTGGCATTGATTATGGTGCAGAAGATGGTGAGTTGTCGCATGTATTCTTTATGCTAGCATCGCCGGATGGTGGCGATCATCACCACATTGAGGTCCTTGCTCAACTCTCAACTAAGTTAATTGAAGAAGAGTTTATTAGTCAGCTAAAGGCTGCGCAAAGTGTAGATGAAGCGTGTGATCTTTTGACTGATATCCAGCAGCCAAAGCACGAGTTTTGGGATGAGGAACCCCTGCCGCAGTATGAGCCATTGAGTCCATGGAAACTGCGTTTAGCGCATGTCAAAGAACATTTGTTGTTTGGTACCTCCCACATGATCCCATTCATCGTTGCTGGTGGGGTGCTACTTTCATTATCGGTAATGATTTCAGGTCATGGCGCAGTGCCTGAAACTGGCGTCCTTGCAGATATCGCAACAATGGGTATTGCTGGACTCACCCTGTTTACTGCTGTTTTAGGTGGTTACATTGCTTATTCGATTGCCGATAAGCCTGGTTTAGCTCCTGGAATGATTGGGTCATGGGTCGCCGTAGACCAATACAATACGGGTTTTCTTGGTGCGATAGTTGTTGGTTTCTTTGCTGGTTTTGTCGTACGACTACTTAAGAAGATCCAATTACCAGACAGCATGGCCTCTCTCGGGTCCATTTTTATTTATCCATTGGTGGGGACTTTCGCGACCTGTGGTTTAGTGATGTGGCTGATTGGCTCGCCTATATCGACAGCAATGGCTGGTTTGAATGATTGGCTAACCGGTATGGCGGGTTCAGGGAAGGTGATGCTTGGAACTGTATTAGGCGCAATGACAGCGTTTGATATGGGCGGCCCTATTAATAAAGTGGCGACTTTGTTTGCCCAAACCCAGGTTAATACGCAACCATGGTTAATGGGTGGCGTTGGTATTGCGATTTGTACACCGCCTTTGGGATTAGCATTAGCGACTTTCCTGTCACCGAAAAAGTTTAAACGTGATGAACGTGAAGCAGGTAAAGCGGCGGGTATCATGGGGATGATTGGTATTAGCGAAGGGGCAATCCCTTTTGCCGCGGCGGATCCTGCGAGGGTACTACCTGCCATCGTTGTCGGTGGTATTGTCGGTAATGTGATTGGCTTTATGTTTCATGTCATCAACCATGCGCCTTGGGGGGGCTGGATCGTGCTCCCTGTTGTCGATGGAAAGCTCGGTTATATCGTCGGTACGTTAGCTGGCTCATTAACCACAGCTCTGATAGTCATCTTACTGAAGAAAAACGTTCTTGATGAGGAAGAAGAGGCTGCGCTGGCCCGTGTCTATCATGCAATGGAAGGAGATGGGGAAGCCGAGATTCTGGCTGTAACGTCTTGCCCTTCAGGTGTCGCGCATACTTTTTTAGCTGCTAAGTCACTAGAAAAAGCCGCCTATACCATGGGTGTGAGAATTAAGGTTGAAACTCAAGGTGCGAATGGCATCAATAATCGCATTACGGAGAAAGATATAAAAAACGCGCGGATGGTGGTTTTAGCCCATGATGTCGCAATTAAAGAACCAGAGCGTTTTAAGGGAATGAAGACGGTCGATGTACCAACAAGAGATGCAATATTAAATGCACGGGCTTTACTTTATAGCCGACGCTAACCTGAATAATTTAGTCAATAGTCCCCCGACTATTATGCTCTTTGCTCCGCTATTATGGCGGAGCTTTTTTATATGTCCGAGCTGTGCGTTTAAGATAAATCTGATACCTCTTATCATCACTACTTATAAATTACTGATTATATATACCTCTATTGTAGGGGAATAAAATTGGTTTCCTCCCTATTTCTGATGTCTATCAATAATCGTTATATGATTTTATATTGTAGGAAATTTGGCTTCACATTAACTTTTCATGCTTATCAATATCTGATTGTTGTGTAGTAATATTCTTACTTTTGGTTTTATTATTCTTTTAATTCAAACAGTTATATATAATTGTTCTTTCAAGCATATTTGACTTTAAATCCTCTAATAATACTCTAACTTTCCAATATGTTAGGAAAGTGAAATGCCTTATTTTTATCGTACAGTCTCATTGATTCTATTGTTGCTAGTGTCTCTCACATTCACAAGTAAAGTGTTGTATGCACAATCAACAGAGGCTGATTCAAAGTCTTCTACTTTAACTTTCGGTGTTGTATCGAATGGAAATTGTGAGAATCATGCATGTGTATTGCTGACTAATACCTTCTTCTCGATTATGAATGATTATCTGCACAACATTGCTTCAGCGATGAATGTCGAAGTTGAACTCAAACCTTACCCTAATATTGATCAGCTTTTACTTGCGGTTGAGCATCAAGAAGTTTCTGGGGCGGTGGGATTCAGCCAAACGAAACAACGTGAATCTCGTTTCCTGTTCTCGAAGCCGTTTTTTACTAGTCGTATCGCCGTTTGGTACTCAGACAAGTCCTTAGTGGATAGTCGGCCAAGTGACTTGAGCTGGTCATGTGTAAAGGGTTCGTCTTACTGTGATCAACTTGAACGAGAGGGAATCTCAAAAATTAATTATGCAATAGATCTTGCCGATGCTATGAAAAGTATGCGCGATGGTAAAAGCAACGCATTGATTGATAGCTTTGTTGTACTTAGTACTTATCTTGACCAAAGCAACATTATTCGCGGCATGATTGATACGCCTGATTGGGTTCAGGGAGAAAAAGTAGGCTTGATTACGGCTAAGCAAAATCAATGGTTAGTGGATCAAGTTAATAACGTACTTTCTGTTGAGAAGTCAGGCAGAACTCTTCGCTCACTAGTATCCAACAACCGTTACCACACAATTGAGCGGAGATTGGCGAGATATCTCAATACAAAAGATAGCGACACTCCTATCACCTACAGTACTTCGGCAACGTCATACCCTTTTTTATTTCGTAATGAGAAGGGAGATATTGATGGTTTCTTGTTTGATTTTTTCGAGTTATTGAAATCACGCAGTGGCTTAAGGTTTGAGTATGTAGAGCCAGTAGAGACTGTAAATGGGAACCTCTCGGCTTTTAATTCAGATCTTGTTCCTGTTGCTTATGTTGATACCACCTTAATTCCAAATTGGCAGTTAACGAATCCTTTTATGACAGTTAATTATGTTTCTTTGACTAAAAAAGGAGCTGATTCAGATGATGCGGGTGCAATGAATACTGGCATATTGAGTGGTGTAGATAAAAAGGGGCTCGTTCACTTAGTTGGTTGGCAAGACCAACAGGTTTCACAATACACTGAGATACTATCTATTGTTGAAGACCTCAAATCAGGGGCTATTGACGTTGCGTATATACCTCAAGAGTTTGCCTACACCATTTTATTAAGAAATGATGCAGATGAATTAGAGATAGGTAAGCGTGACGTCTTAAAAGTTAATTTAGCGCTTGCTACTAAGGATAATCCTGCACTCAATAGCCTGTTAAATAGTTTATTCACCAGCATTGATGAAAATGAGCTGAAGAAGATCATGCGCGGGCATCGAAATATCAACCTAGTCAATGGTTACACTGCAGATAAGCTTTGGCAAATGGGGATTGGTGCTATTGCTGTTCTTGTTTTCTTCGCTTTGTTTACCTATTTCGCTATTTCTAATTTGAAGCTTAAAGTGAAATTAGCTGAGTCTAGCGCAAATCAAAGAGAGAAAGAGAAGGAATGGTTTAAATCCATCATATCTGAGCTTGATAGCTGGATCTTCATTCATGACAAAGACAATAACCTTTTGCTTAGCAACTGCAATGACTACCTTAATAAACGTAATTTAAGTGATCACGATGGAGCAGACACCTCTAGTTGTTATTTAGTTGATAATGCGACTGAAGTGGACGAAGTGCTGAAAGGGAAAGTAATAGCCGATTTCCATGAGGTAAAAGACTGTAATCAGAACCTTGTTCATGTTCATAGACAACGCAAAGCGATCCGCTCGTTAATTGCGAACAGAGAGTATGTGTTGACGGTAATCGATGATATTACAGAGCAAAAGCAGCGTGAGACAGAATTAATCAGCACTCGTGAAAGTGCCCAACAAGCCGTTATTGCGAGAGAACAGTTTTTGGCAACGATGAGCCATGAACTCCGAACTCCTATTGCTGCGATTCAGGGGTTGTTAGAACTTGCTTGTCTTAGAGAGTCGCATACTGGCACAACAGATTTGCTTGTTCAGGCGCAGAAATCGACGCGCCATCTGAACACCTTAGTTGATGAGGTGTTGGATTTTTCTCAGCTTAATGCTGAACAGCTAATCTTAAGCCCCAATAAAGTGAATTTGCTTGAACTGTTGTGCGAGTCTATTCGATCTCACGAACAAGTCGCTCAAGCGAAGGGGCTGCTGTATCGAGTTGAAGTCAATCCTTTGGTGTCTAGATATGCCTTAATCGATGATCTGAGACTGGTACAAATCCTCAATAACTTACTTTCCAACGCGATTAAATTCACGGCTTCTGGTTTCGTGAAAATCGAGGTCAATGGTACGCAGTCGGATTTAAGAATAACCATATCTGATACTGGGATTGGCATGTCCAAAGAGCAGCTGACTAAAGTACTTAAACCCTTTACTCAAGCGGATGCTGGTGTGACAAGGCAGTATGGTGGTTCTGGTTTAGGTTTAAGTATCGTTGATAAGTTGGTTACCTGTATGCAAGGAACTATGACAGTAGAGAGCATTCCTAATGTCGGATCTGTATTTAGTCTCACTATTCCTTTTGACTCTGCAGAGCCTGAAGATGGTGAGATTAGTCAGCTGACCTATTCTGAGGAACTGCCAATTGCTTTAAAGCAGTGGTGTAGAGTCTGGGGGATGTCGGTCGGATCCAAACACACTAACGTGTCATTGAGTGGGGAGGATCGAATTGCAATCTCTGTTCAGGGACAGGCAGTGGAAATGTTGTCGGTAGAAGAGTGCCGTTATCCAGACATCATACAAAAGCACTTGATTCAATCACGTGTCGAAACAAACGAGTCTACAGAAACTCACTCGCTAGTTGGTAAAGTGTTAGTTGCTGAAGACAATGAAATCAATCAAAACATCATCAAAATGCAGTTAGATGAGTTTGGTGTGCAATATCACATTGTTGGTAACGGTAAAGAGGCGTTCAATTGCTTAAAGAGTTCTCAAAACATTTCTGTGGTTTTAACCGATTTTCATATGCCTGAAATGGATGGCTTTGAACTGACTCGGCTAATTAAGAGCAGTCCTACCTATCGACATTTACCCGTGATAGGGATCACTGCTGAAGATGCCCGAGTCGCGAGTAAACTGGGTGAAGAGTCTGGCGTCGACACGGTGTTATGCAAGCCATATAGTATTGAAGTATTACACACAATCTTAAAAGAATATTTAACAGAGGCCCCCTCTATTTAATCTGACTTCTTGAGTGAAATATTCAGTAAGTAGTAATTCTGATGGTTTTTCCAAGTCGTACATACTTATAAATCAATATCAATAATATCATAAACTTATATCTAAGGTAGTGAGGCTTGTACTTATGAAGTGGTCAAGTATGACTCTAAAAGACTGCAAATGGGATGTAATGTCCAAAGCGACAGTATTCGCGTTTATTGCTTATGTTGTTATTTTATTTTATTACTCAGCTGTTGAGTTAACGAATAAAAAAACCAAGTTTGCGTACTCAACAGAATTTATCGATAAACAAAAACAGCGTTTGGTATATACATCCCTTTTTGTTAACACAGTGCTTTATATTGATAATGATATATTAGATAACGTCTACTCAGAAGCGGATAAATATGGAATTGATATCTTTATTTACCCTCTTTCTGGTCAAGAGCCTAAATATGAAGGCAGTGAAGATACAGTTATGTCATCAATGGTTTATGCATTTGGGAATATGAATTCATTTATTGAAGATGAGAACGCATTAACGTATTACCGCTCTTATGAAGGCTTAGGAAAGATCTTTACTTTAAAAGAAATTGACGGTTCGAAGTTAGGCAGTGACACGATCGGAAAGGAACGATGTAGAGAGAATAATTTATGCTCAACATATGCAACTAAGGAATCACTTTCTGATCGGATTCTTGTTTCCAATGTATACCGTGACCAAATTACAGGAGCGACAAGCATTACACTTTCTAGCCCTGTAATTGTGCAAGGAAATATTATTGGGGATATTAGTGTTGATATGTACCTTGAATCCTCGATGACTGCTAATAGCTCAAGTGTAGAGAATAATAATAAAGGAGGAATTAACTATATCACAATTAACTACCCAGGCTATCCAATGTATGACCTTTCATTCCGCTCAACATACGTGGTTGATAATAAGTCAGTAATAGTATACGAATACCCATTAAGTAAATTGTTTATTGATACTTTGCCGATCCTAGCAACTTTATTCATTATCTCAGTTTTTGGTACGGTACAGTACAAAAGGTATAAATCTGAAAAAACGATGATATCTCGAGTATATGAAGAGTCAAATCGGGATGATATGACAGGTTTATACAATAGAAAAATTTTTAGCACTCAAAAATTTCTGTCGGATACAGTAAATCAAACACTGGCTGTATTGGCGATTGATGGCAATAAGCTTAAGCACATCAATGACACATATGGACACCATTATGGAGATGCGGCAATTAAGTGTATTGCTGATTCAATGACTTCCGTCTTTAGAGAGTCTGATTATCTAGTGAGATCCGGTGGTGATGAGTTTCTTGCCATCTTGCCTGGCTGTACAACAGAAAGAGCATTGGAATTAAAGGAAAGACTACAA
The DNA here is from genome assembly GCF_046056895.1 of Vibrio sp. TBV020. Lineage (NCBI taxonomy): Bacteria > Pseudomonadati > Pseudomonadota > Gammaproteobacteria > Vibrionales > Vibrionaceae > Vibrio > Vibrio sp. TBV020. Next base: position 1,389,254 of record NZ_JBEEAQ010000003.1, read on the forward strand.
CAAGAACTCTCACGTAAAAGCAGCAGCCTTCATAATATTAAGGTTTCAGTAAGTGTTGGTATTGCATTTAAAAGGCCAGAAGATGATTTGGAATATGCCTTAGTCGCTGCTGATGAAAGCCTTTATGAGGATAAGTCATCGTCTAGAGAAGCAGAGTCATAAAAGGTCGATTCTATGGTTCAGTGTAACTCACATATAGCTTGGTTATTGGCTTACCCACCAGACTCTAGAGCGCTATTAGCTGAGTCTTTTATCGAAGTCATGAGGGATGATGCCATGGTGCTTAGGAAAGCGCACAACACTGGTGGTAGCTTGGTCGAGCCTTTGCATAAAATTAAAGGTGGCCTCGCGATGATCGGATATGACTCACTCTATGAGAAAGCGAAGATGCTTTTGGATTACCTTCTAGATCAAATGTCAGTAGAACCTTTTGAAATAGATTGGTTTGTTCGTGAGCTCGAAAGCAGTGTTGCTAGTGTTGAGCGTTGGTTCTTTGATTCTGACAACGTCTGAAAGTCATGAAAAATTCAAAATTAGACGTAAAGCAATTTAAAGTGCTGGTGGCCGATGACTCACGCTTAGTATGCAATTCAATTGTTGTAACACTGCGAGAGATTGGTTTTGATAGCAACAATATTATGTGTGCTTACAAACCAACGGATGTGATCAACTTCTGTAAGAATTATCAGTTTGATATCGTCATTTGTGACTATAACTTCAACGCCAAATTAAATGGGTACCAGTTGCTCGAAGAGTTGAAGAGCATGAAGTTACTGACTAGCCAAACTTTCTTTGCTTTTCTGACTGGGGAGAATCAGCCTAAGGTTGTACGCAGTATCATCGATAGTGAGCCTGATGACTACCTGTTAAAGCCATTTAATAAGCCTTTTCTTTCTTCAAGGTTGTACTCAGGTTTAAGAAGAAAGCGAGCATTGGCCCCTATTTATCAAGCCCTCCAAGAACAAGACTATCAGGCTGCTGTTGATGAGTGTGAAAACCTGAAACCGTTTTTGGCTGAATATGCTCTAACTATAGGGTTGTTAAAGGCGCGTTCATTAACGGCGCTAAAAGAATACCGTAAGGCTGTAGAAGAGTATGAGCTGTTACTTCAAGCGTACGAAAGTGATTTGCTCAAAGTACGATTGGCACATGTTCTCATTGCGATAAATGAGAGGGAAAGAGCCAGTGGTGTGCTTACGACGCTCGATAACCGCGACAACAATCCCTACTTTCATGATGAAATGGCATCAATAAGTCTTCAAAAAGGCGAGCTCGCTGAAGCGATTACTCATCTAAAAAAGGCAACACTCCTAATGGAAGTCGGTGCTGAACGTGAACTGATCGTCTCCAACCTGTCTTTAGCGATTGAAAACTATGAAGATGCTTTCGCCTTCATTAAACGATATACAGAAAAGAACGAATGGACGTTCCGTGATAATGAACATATCAATTTGAACTACGTACGGTGTTTTTTATATCGATTTAATGAGAGTGACGCTTCTAATAATTTTGAAAATCAATTAGTGCTTATTGCTTCGAAAATAAATGCGTTGTCGAAGCACCAGTCATTGAGCTTTCAATCTGAACTACTCAATATACATATTCATATTGTTAGAGATGAACTGCGTCAAGCCAGTACGAAGCTTGCTGATTTGGCGGTTGTAAACGATATGCACTTTTACGATTACTATCACTACGTTTACTTGCTCGACAAGTTAGGTCTATCAAAACAGATTATTGATACCTTACCTAATATGAGGCGTTCAATCAGAGGTGAGCAAGGCAATCACATCAAACGTAGTCAGGAACATATGGCGCAGAATTTCGAACAGCTCCATGCTAATAAACAGCAAAAAATCAGAGAGATAAAAGAAGCCTTGGCGCAGCTCAGTCGGCAAGGAGAAAAAGACAATAGTGTATTCCTTGAACTTTATGTTCAGCTTAAGAGCTTGATGCCACACTCAGTTAAGGTTCGTCTCGCCATTATTCGTTTAGTCGCTGATAATGACTTCCCAGCTAAGGATTATAAGAGACTTTGCAATGTACTTGCTGAATGCCACCGAGTGATCCTTACGCAGCTGACGAGCAGTGAAAAAAATCGCATGAACTACAAGGAGCTATACGCTAAAGCGATGTCGAATGTTGCCTAAATCGTTAGTTAACGGAGTAACGTTTTCCAGCCTTTGGCGGTTGCTCCGTTGTTTCTTGAACAGGGACAGAATTGGAACCCAACTGCACCCATTTAAGCGCGCCATTGGTTTCAAAATCATTGGCGTTTGTGCACAACATGTAGTGTTCGCCCACTTGTAGAATTGCGCCGTCAGAATAGGCTTGATCTTGGTAATAACAGACTCTTTTAGCCACTTCTGAGGCATTGATTCCAATTACGGGTTTAGCTGGTGTGGTGATAATATTGGCAAAGGTAGGCAAGCTGATCATTGCTAGCGCAAGCAAAGGGAAAGGCTTCATTATCGCACTCCTAAATCACACCATATTTTCGTTCATAGCGGGGTAACATACTCTCATTGCCGAGTATGCCGCCTTGGTGAACGTAAATAATCGTCTTATGTGGGTTTTCTTTATACCATGATTGTAGACATTGCCACATCATTGGATCATAAAGCAGGTCAAACTCAACGTCAGTTTCATCAAGTAGCTGCTGCCAAACTAGATAATCCTGTTTATAGAGCTTACCGAAATGATGCTTAGTTTCGAGTTCAAGAATTGTTGGATGATCAGATTCGCCCAGTTGCTTGAACTGTTCAATGAGATATGTTCTCCCACCGACACATGGACAGGTTATAACCTCGATCTCATGGGGCTTCAAAAATTTATGGAGATAGAGGGCGGTAGTGCCTGTTCCTGCTGGTAGCGCTACGACGAAATTACGGTTTGGTTCAAATCGGCTCCAAGATAGAATCTCGCTAGCAAGTTGCTGGATGCCTTTCTGTGAAATGTTGCTTCGCCCACCTTCAGGAACGACAAGGCAACTTTGGTCGGGTTGGCGAATTTGCGCAATGTATTCCGCCGGGTGAAGCTGAGAATCCGACACTGGGATCACTTTTGCACCAAGTTCCAATGCTCCACGATAATTGCCAATAGGATTTTCCGCTAGCCAGCTCGGGATTCGATCGACATAAAACTCCAGCTGCCAACCTTTAATTGCTGCCAAAGCTGACAAAGAATAAAGCGAATTTGCCTGAGCGCTGCCATAACTGATTAGCGTCTTTACTTCAGAGGAGTCGTGCTCTAACAAAGCCATAAACTTACGGGCTTTATTCCCACTAAAATGGCTATGAAGTTGATCATCACGCTTTAGAAAAAAGGGAATGCCATCAAAATGGTGTTGGGTTATCGGTGTATTGGCAAGTTTCATTTGGTCTAATTGCTAAGAAACGGGCGACCATATTACCCAATTGTCGCCGATTAGTATCAAACTGGATCAAACTTTATTGTAGCAACGCAGCCTCTGGATTCGTGGTTCTGTATGTCAAACTGCCACTCATATCGTTGGCATAAATCATCAACAATCAATAGTCCTAAGCCATGCCCTTCCAAACTAGGAGTGTCACTAAGACCGGGGCCATCATCGATCAATATCAACGCATCCTTTGAGACTTGAACCGTTATTTTTCCTTGGTCAGTGGCGGCAATAGCATTACGCAGTAGGTTGCCCAAAACCATGTTGATAACAGGTTCAGTGGCTCGGGTGGTCGGTGAACCGGTAACAGAAAGTTCTATGCTAAGGTTCTTACTCGAAGCTTGCACGGTATTGGTATCAATGATCGATTCCAGTTCACTTCTGCTCACTTCCCTAAGCGGGGTTTCAGTAATACTTCGCTCGTAGCGGACGATGGACAATAGCGCATCGACCATGGTGATCATTTCACGGGTAGCATCTTCAATTCGCTGTATCTGTCTTCCTTGGAAATCAGTAGACTCTGCGCGCATTAACAGTTTATTCGCGCCTTTTACGACGGTTAGAGGTGTTCTTAATTCATGGCTAGCGTAGCGAGCAAAAGCTTGTTCTCGTTTGAGAGTTTGCTTTAGCTCAGTTCGGTATTGATTCAATCGATTAGAAAGTAGATGAAACTCCTTGGCGGATTCTGGCTTAATTGAGAAGGCACGCTCAACATCTATCGATTCTTGGTTCAATTGTTCGGTGATATCGTTGAGAGGTTCAATAAGACGGATAGACAGGCGATATAGGATCGTACCGAAGGCGAACATCAAGGTCGCCACAAACATGGTGACAATAGCCCCCGAATACACTAATTCGTCAACGCCAAACTCGACTCGATCAATCAGTGAAAGTAGAACCAGAGACTTAGTCTGACCTTTATCGGTATATTGGCCTTTGAACACCATATGGGACAAAGGGTCAAAACCGTCGCCAATCTCCCCTAAGTAATCTTCTTTGGACTCCAATAAGTCTTGGTACTCTTTTGGTACCAAAGTCATGTCGTTATAGGCAGTGGTCAACTCGTCAAGCCTGATCTGACCTTGTTCTCCCGCTAAGAAACGTTCGACGGCGGCGTCTCTATCAATCAGAATTCGTCGTTCTCCAACTCTATCTTCAGACCATTGCAATGCGAGGTAGAAAATACAGAAGCTGACGATACCCACTGTGATGGATACCGCAGTAAAGAATATCGCTAAGTGGCCTGTTAAGGTCTTGGTGTTAGAAAACGAAGGGTTGAACATTAAGCGTCCTCTAGGCGGAAACCAATCTTAGGTATGGTGGTTAGCATTGGTGTCGCAAAAGGTTTATCAAGCTGGTTTCTTAACTGATAGATATGGCTTCGCAGCACATCATTGTTAGGTTCACTTTCTTGCCAAAGCTTCTCAGATAACTCTTGTCGTGTTACTACTTCGGGTGCTTTTTGACACAGCAGTTCCAGTATTGTGTATGTCGTTGGGTTGAGCGCCAGTAGTTTATCTTCTCGGTACGCTTGACGAGTTTTTTGGTCGATCTTTAAGCTAGAAAATTGAATGACGGTATTGGCAACTTGGCCACGGTAGCGTTTGATCAATGCTTGAATGCGAGCTTCTAGAATCTCCAAATCAAAAGGCTTAGTTAAGTAATCATCAGCCCCATGTTTAAAGCCTTTTAGCATATCTTCACGGTTATCGAGAGCGGTAAGCATTAGCACCGGTGTATTGATTCCTGCTTCACGTAATTTGTTGCAGACGGTCAGCCCGTCCATACGTGGTAACATTAAATCAAGGAGGATTAGATCAAATGACCCTTCTAAAGCAAGCTGAAGTCCAAGCTCCCCATTGTCTGCATAATCAAGTTCCATCCCTTCACATTCGAAGTAATCAAATAAGATGCCTGCAACTTCACGGTTATCTTCGACTAGCAATACTTTATTCATAGTGTTCTCTCAATTTTAGACAGCAGAATGATCTCAATCTGACTGTGGAAAAAACGTGAACAACAACCTTTCCACATCACTATTGATAAGTTGGTCTCCTATAAGCTGTGAAGCAAGTCTTCGCAAGCAGCAATCCAAGCATAAATGACAGCATATAGGGGACATTATGGGTATCGTTAGCTCAGTTCCAAACCATATAAACGCGACGGTTACACTCAGTGTTATCGTGCCATATTTTAATGAGCAGGAAGTACTACCTGAACTTCATGCTCGTCTAACTGCGGTGTTAGACCAACTTCCAGATACGAGCGAGATCATTTACATCGATGATGGTAGCACAGACGATAGCCTAAACCTTGTAAATAGCTTCACCTCATTAACGTCATCAATTCAAAGTGTTGCATTGAGCCGAAACTTTGGCAAAGAGTCGGCGATGAGTGCAGGGCTAGAGCATAGTCATGGACTGGCTGTGATTTTAATCGATGCAGACCTTCAAGATCCCCCAGAGTTGATTCCTGACATGCTGGCTAAATGGCGAGAAGGCTATGACGTAGTCAATATGCAGCGCAGCGAAAGACGCGGAGAAACGTGGTTTAAACGTAAGTCAGCCGCTGCCTTTTATCGACTACTTAACTCAATGGTCAAATCTGATATTCCAGAAAATGTCGGTGATTTTCGCTTACTGGCAAGAGAGGTTGTAGACCACATTAATCGCCTACCTGAACGTAATCGTTACATGAAGGGTATATTTACTTGGCCTGGATTTAAGCAAACAACACTTCAATTTCAGCGCGATGCTCGCTATTGCGGTGAAACGAAATGGAATTATCTCAAGCTATTTGGTCTTGCGGTTGATGGTATTACGTCATTTTCGATTCGACCACTGCGCATTGCCACTGTCCTCGGGAGTTTGATAGCAGCGAGTGCGTTTATCTACGGCATGATGATCATCGGCAAAACCATGCTGTTTGGAGACCCTGTCACAGGTTATCCATCGATGATGGTAGTTCAACTAGCGCTCGGAGGTATTCAACTGCTGAGTATCGGTGTGATGGGTGAATATATTGGTCGTATTTTTATCGAAACCAAACAGCGACCACTTTATCTAGTGCAATCCGTGAATGAAAAACAACCCAAACAATTATTACAAACTGTGGAGAAAAGAGCGTGAGTTTTAACCGAGTACATCTTTGGGCAATTCTAGGTGCAGCCCTATTTATTCGGCTACTAAGCTTGGGTGCATACCCGCTAATGGATACAACAGAAGCGAGGTATGGGGAAATGGCTAGGTTGATGATCGAAACAGGCAATTGGATCACACCACAATTTGATTATGGCGTCCCATTTTGGGGGAAGCCGCCGTTGTTTACTTGGATGAGTGCGTTAGGTATTGAAACTTTCGGCATTAATGAGTTTGCGGTTCGTGTTCCTCACTGGTTAGCGGGTCTTACGATCATCGTTATGATGGCGATGTTTGCAAAGCGTGTTGGTTACAACAGTTTGATCACTGCATTGGTGCTTGCGACGTGTGCGATATTTTCTATTGCTGCAGGCGCTGTGATGACTGATATGGCGCTAACTTTAGGCATGACCATCGCTATGTTGGGTTTTTACTTATGTTGGCTGAGCTATGAAGAGAGCAAGCCAAATCAAGCATGGGGTTATATTGGCTTTTGTGGGTTGGCGATAGGGCTTTTAGCAAAAGGTCCACTTGTGATCGTGCTTATGGGGTTAGCTGTCTTCCCATGGTTGCTGATTCAACATGGCTTTATTGGGGCATTTAAGACACTTTGGCACCGACTCCCAATTGTATTCGGTACACTATTGATGTTGGCGATTGCTTTACCTTGGTATGTGATGGCCGAGCAAGCAACTCCAGGGTTTATAGACTACTTTATTGTCGGCGAACATTTTAAACGCTTCTTAGTCAGTGGCTGGGAAGGGGATTTGTATGGCAGTGCACATGATGAAGTACGCGGTACAATTTGGCTGTTTTGGATTTATTCAGCGGCACCATGGTCAATTGTGTTACCAATATTGTTCTGGGTGAAACGTAAAGCACTTGGTTCTTCAATTACGCCAAAACATGGACTGTTTAGTTTTCTGGTTCTTTGGATGGTTGCACCGCTGATTCTATTTACATTCTCAGGGAATATTCTTCCAGCGTATGTGCTTCCGGGAATTCCAGCGATAGGCTTGTTGATTACGATTCTAATGTCTGATGTGAAAAAGGATGTTAGATGGTTCAAACTCGTTGCGAGTATCGTCCCTGTGTTGCTGATAGGCGCAGTAACCTTCATTCAACTAGGAACAGGGGACAAGAAAAGTGACAAGGTTATTTTTAGAATGGCAGACCACAATGTTGAAACTTTTTACATTGGTCACCGACCATTTTCAGGACAGTTTTATAGTTACGGTAAAGCAAAAAAATTGACTGATGAAACCGTGTTGGACTCTTTAGAAAAAGTCCAGTTGATTGGACACAAAGAGCAAGTTGATCTAATTGTTCAAGAAAGGTCACTCAACTGCATCATAGAATTTACGTCGAAGAGTCGCCGTTCTCTCTATCGATGTGAGGCTAGTTAATGGCACATCGTCTATTGAAATTTGCATTAGTAGGAGGCATTGGCTTTATCGCCGATGCTGCTACATTTGCGTTATGTTTTTATTTGCTTGAAGTTCCGCTCATCAGCAGCCGACTTATTTCGTTTGTTGTTGCTGCGACCGTGACCTGGTTTGGCAATCGCACTTTTACGTTTGCCAGCCAAGACAGTGCGCTAGCTAAACAATGGCTTAAGTTTATGGGCAGCGCATGTATTTCGGCGATTCCCAATTTCTTGTCTTTTAAAGCGGTGCTATTAACGTTAGGGGAGTCGGGAGTTATACCGATGGTTGCATTGGTTGTTGGAGTATTGGTAGGAATGGTTAGTAATTACTTACTTAGTTCGTTCTGGGTATTTAAGAAAGCGCACAAATAACTACAGAATAAAAAAAGCCCAGAGCAATTTGGCTCTGGGCGGATACAAATAAACATAGGAGTTAATAAGAAAAAGCAGCGTAAATTAGTAGCTTCAGTAAGAAAACAAGTTTGACGGCCTGTTAAACTTAATGGGTTCTCCAAACCCTGAATGCTCTGCTAACTACACTTAGTAAGACTCAGACTTTTCCATTCAGTTCCCTTCAAATTAAAAAAAATTAAATTTTTCTTCATCTCAACAAGTTACGCCCTCTGGTCAGACCAATAAGCAAAAATGTGATGTTAATAACTTGTTGCTTTCGTGTTTCGAATGTATATTTTCAAACAGTTGTTTAATACGAGTGATTGAAATGCCAGTGAGAAATTCGACTAAAGAGAAAATCCTTGATGTTGCTGAAGCTTTGTTTGCTGAGCATGGCTTCAAAGATACCTCTTTGCGTACGATTACCAGCAAAGCGGGCGTTAACCTTGCGTCGGTCAACTACCATTTTGGTGATAAGAAAACATTGGTAAGAGCGGTGCTTAATCGATACCTCGAGGCGTTTATGCCAGCGGTTCAAGATGCGTTGATAAATCTGAACTTGAATGACGATTACAGCATGGCTGAAGTATTTGAGTCTTTAAGAGCGCCTTTGCGTAACTTGAATGATGTAAGGCCAAACGGAACAAGTCGCTTTATGTTGTTGATTGGTCGTGGTTACACCGATGTTCAAGGTCACCTGCGTTGGTTTATCACGACGCGGTATTCGGAAACACTGTCTTTGTTTACTGAATCGGTAATGAAAGCAAATCCTAAATTGACTCAAGAAGAGCTGTTCTGGCGTTTGCACTTTACCCTTGGGACGTGTGTTTTCACCATGGCATCAAGCCAAGCACTACTAGAAATTGCTGAGAACGACTACGGAAAATCGATGGACGCTAAGTCTGTTGTAGACCAACTGATTCCATTTTTAGCTGCGGGTGTCGCGGCGGAATAAAACTTAAATCTGTACCTATACAAAAAATAAAAATATTGGACCATTAAACGAACAAAAGGATCTGATTATGGGCTCTCTACGAAGAAAATGGGTTAGCGACCCGGCTTTCAAAATGTTTAAGAAAGTACTACCACCTCTTTCAAGCACTGAAAAAGAAGCGATGGAAGCGGGAAGTGTATGGTGGGATGGAGAGCTGTTTTCAGGTCGTCCTGACTTCACCAAACTACATCAATACCCTAAACCAACGCTTTCAGCAGAAGAGCAATCGTTCATGGACAATGAACTGCAAACACTGTTGGAAATGTTAGATGATCATAAGATCGTAAAAGAAGATCGCGATTTGCCAGAAGAAGTTTGGCAATACCTACGTAAAGAGCGCTTTTTTTCTCTGATCATCTCTAAAGAATATGGTGGTCGTCAGTTCTCCTCACTGGCTAACTCAACAATCGTAACCAAAATTGCGACTCGCAGTATCAGTGCCGCAGTTTCGGTGATGGTTCCAAACTCGTTAGGTCCCGGTGAGCTACTTTCTCACTATGGTACCCAAGAGCAAAAAGACTACTGGCTACCGCGTCTAGCTGACGGTACCGACATCCCATGTTTTGCATTGACGGGCCCTGAAGCTGGTTCGGACGCAGGTGGTATTCCAGATGAAGGTATTGTTTGTTACGGCGAACATGAAGGCAAAGAAGTATTAGGTATTCGTCTAAACTGGAACAAGCGTTACATCACCTTGGCTCCTGTGGCTACTGTATTGGGCTTAGCATTTAAGATGTACGATCCAGACGGACTGATGGGAGATAAGAAAGAGCTAGGCATTACTTGTGCTCTTATTCCAGCGGACCATAAAGGTGTTGAAATCGGTGAGCGCCACGACCCACTTGGCCTAGCGTTTATGAATGGTCCTACTCGTGGTAAAGATGTCTTTATTCCAATGGAATGGCTGATTGGCGGTCAAGATTACGCGGGCAAAGGTTGGCGTATGCTGGTGGAGTGTCTTTCAGCAGGTCGAGGTATTTCATTACCAGCACTTGGCACTGCAATTGGCCATTTGACAGCTCGCACGACCGGTGCATATTCATACGTACGTAAACAATTTGGTATGTCGATTGGTAAGTTTGAAGGTGTCGCAGAATCACTCGGTCGTATTGGTGGTTTAACATACTTGTTGGAAGCAACGCGCACGCTAACGACAACGTCACTCGATCTAAAAGAAAAGCCGGGAATTGTTACCGCGATTGCGAAGTACCATATGACCGAAATGGCTCGTACGATTCTTAATGACTCAATGGATATCCATTCAGGTCGAGCAATTCAAGACGGTCCGATGAACTATCTAGCGGCACCATATCTTGGTATCCCTGTTGCGATTACGGTAGAAGGTGCAAATATCCTGACTCGTAACCTGATGATCTTTGGTCAGGGTGCGACACGTTGTCACCCATATGTACTGAAAGAGATGGAAGCGGCAGCCAACCCAGACGAAAAGCAAGGTGCAAAAGAGTTTGATGACTTGCTGTTCAAACATATCAAACATGCAATGGGTAACACCTTTGGTGCATTTGGTGCAGCGTTAACTGGTTCTCGCTTTATCAAAGCAGACATGAGCGGTCCAACGCAGGGCTACTACAAAGATATGACTCGCTTGAGCCGTGCACTTGCAGTCAGCGCAGATATCGCCATGGCGACGTTAGGCGGAGATCTAAAACGTAAAGAAATGATTTCAGCTCGTTTAGGTGATGCACTCGCTTATCTTTACATGGCTTCGGCAGCACTGAAAAAGTATGAAGACGAAGGTCGTCAGCAACAAGATCTAGACTATGTACATTATGCTGTTCAGCACTGTCTTCACAATGGTGCGAAATCACTGCAAGAAGCATTCAGTAACTACCCTCAAAAAGCGGTGGGTCGCCTACTTAAAGTCATTATCTTCCCACTAGGTAACCATTTCGCTAAGCCAAGTGATGACCTGACAGTTAAATTGGCGGAAAGCTTGATGACTCCGGGCGCACACCGTGACCGTCTGACTCACCTTTGCTTTGTCGGTCAAGATGAAAATGACAGTGTAGGCTTGATGGAAAATGCATTCTTAGCGATGTACGACATTAAGAGCCTTGAGCGTAAGATGATGCGTGCAGCGAAAGAGGGCAAGGTAGCACGTAAAGGTCTGCTTAAAGATCGCCTTGCACAAGCACTTGAAGCGAACGTACTGACTCAAGATGAAGTGGATCAAATCGTAGCGGCTGACAAGTTACGCTATAAAGCGATTCAAGTTGACCACTTTAGCCATGATTTCAGCGAAGTTCGCACTCATGATACGCAAAAAAAGTCACCAGCAAAGCTTGATAGCGTCGCTTAAATGCGATTTGGAAAATAGATATTGAACGATATTTGTTCAATTACTCAATAAGGCGTCCAATTGGGCGCCTTTCTTTCGTCTGTGAGAGGACAATTGCTTTAAAGTGCTCCAACCACTTGCATTTTGGCGACATTTTTACAGAAATTAGATGCGATCTTACGTCGAAACTTTTATTCTAGCGGGGTTATTTAAAGGAAGTTGAATATGATCATCAAACCTAGAATTCGCGGATTTATCTGTACTACTACGCATCCAGTAGGCTGTGAAGCTAATGTAAAAGAACAAATTGCTTACACTAAAGCGCAAGGCCCTATCAAAGACGCTCCTAAGCGTGTACTTGTTGTGGGTGCATCAAGTGGCTACGGTCTATCTTCTCGTATCGCTGCGGCATTTGGTGGCGGTGCTTCAACTATCGGTGTTTTCTTCGAAAAAGAAGGCACAGAGAAAAAGCCAGGTACAGCGGGCTTCTACAACTCAGTAGCATTTGAAAAGCTAGCTCGTGAAGAAGGTCTTTACGCAAAAAGCTTAAACGGCGACGCATTCTCTAATGAAGCTAAGCAGAAAACGATCGACCTAATCAAAGAAGACCTAGGTCAGATTGATATGGTGGTATACTCACTAGCGTCACCAGTACGTAAAATGCCTGAAACAGGTGAAGTGATTCGTTCATCACTAAAACCAATTGGTGAAACGTATACTTCGACAGCAGTAGACACAAACAAAGACGTGATCATCGAAGCAAGTGTTGAGCCTGCAACTGAAGAAGAGATCAAAGACACTGTTACTGTAATGGGCGGTGAAGATTGGGAACTTTGGATCAACGCTCTTTCTGAAGCGGGTGTTCTAGCTGACGGTTGTAAGACGGTAGCATACAGCTACATCGGTACTGAGCTAACTTGGCCAATCTACTGGGATGGTGCGCTAGGTAAAGCGAAGATGGATCTAGATCGTGCAGCAACAGCATTAAACGACAAGCTTTCTGCAACTGGCGGTACAGCGAATGTAGCAGTACTTAAGTCGGTTGTAACTCAAGCAAGTTCTGCAATCCCTGTAATGCCACTGTACATCGCAATGGTATTTAAGAAGATGCGTGAGCAAGGCGTACACGAAGGTTGTATGGAACAGATCTTCCGTATGTTCAGTCAACGTCTATACAAAGAAGACGGCTCTGCTCCAGAAGTGGATGATAAGAACCGCCTACGTCTAGATGACTGGGAACTGCGTGATGACATCCAGCAGCACTGTCGTGAGCTATGGCCACAAATCACTTCTGAGAACCTTAAAGAACTGACTGACTACGTTGAGTACAAAGAAGAGTTCTTGAAGCTATTCGGCTTTGGTGTTGAAGGCGTTGACTACGAAGCTGACGTTAACCCAGACTACAAAGCAGATTTCGTAGCTATCTAATAAGATTCAGTTACTGAAAGATAAATAAAAATCCGGAGCGCTGGCTCCGGATTTTTTGTATTTGGCATACTGAAGAAATCTAAGATTTGTATCTACTTGCTATTATAGATCCCCAACTCGTTCGTGCCTCACTCTTGAGGATGACAGGATAAAATCTATGTCATTCCATAGAACGACGAAGGAGAGAGTAGGGAATCTTTGTTCGTGTTCTCGTTACTTAAACGTCGACCAAATTGGTGCGTGATCAGACGGCTTTTCGATACCGCGTAATTCGTAATCGATATCTGATTCGATACATTTCTCAGCTAACTTCGGCGTTGCTAATACCACATCAATGCGAAGGCCACGGTTATCAGGGAATCCTTTAGAGCGGTAGTCAAACCACGAGAAGCGATCATTTACATCAGGGTTAATTTGACGGAATGTATCCACAAATCCCCAGTCTAGTAGCGTCTTCAACCATTCACGCTCTTCAGGTTGGAAAGAACATTTACCTGTTTTTAACCAGCGCTTACGGTTTGGTTCGCCAATACCGATGTCTGAATCAAGCGGGCTAATATTAATGTCACCCATCACTATCAGTTGTTCATCGTTAGTGTGATGGTCATTTAAGTAGGTCATTAAGTCTTTGTAAAACTGACGTTTGTAAGGGAACTTGGTTTCGTGGCCAATATTATCACCTTGCGGGAAGTAACCATTTAGGACGGTCACTTTCTCACCGTTATCATCTTCTACGGTTACCATGATCATACGTTTTTGATGATCGTCATTGTCCGTTGGGAAGCCTTTTTGAACTGAGATAGGCTCTTTTTTACATAGCATAGCCACGCCGTAGTGCGCTTTTTGACCATGGAAGTAAACCTTATAACCCATGGCCTCAACATCTTCGAGTGGGAACGCTTCATCGTGAACTTTGATCTCTTGAAGACCAATGACATCTGGCTGATGTTTGTCGATGACCGCCTGTAGTTGGTGAAGTCGGGCACGAAGGCCATTAATATTGAAAGAAATTACTTTCATTTCTGTTCCTTAGCTATGACTGCTTTATTTTTATTAGCGCAATATTAGCATCAAACCTCTGTTGCGGCGAAAGGGAAATAGTGGCTCGCTATTGTTAACAATTATTTAAACTTTCGATTGATATATAAATCAATTGTGGTGTAATTGATAATCACATTTGTATCGAAAGTCCTGTAATCACCGAGTTTGCTAAAAGGAAGTAATATGCGAACGTTATCTGTGCAGTGGAAAATCACGCTTCTTGCAGGTTTGTGCCTGCTTATCACCTCAGTCTCTCTAATTGGCTTTTCTGTTTATAACGCCATTTCTAATCAGCATCAAATCAAGCAGCAAAGCTCTGCTTCTGTTATTGATAAATCTGAACAGATTGTGGAAACCCGCGCTTTGCTCAATGCGACCGAGGTTACGGAGTTCCTAAATGAAGCCTTATATCGAGCTGAAATGCTGGCATCAAGTGCGATGTTTCAAAAGGGGCTGAGTGAAGAAAACTTTGGTGACAGTGAAGAGCTGCGTATCGCACTTGATGAAATGGTTCGTAGAGCAGTAGTGGATTTTGACACTATTCAAGGTGCTTATTTAGTATTTCGCCCTGAAATGCTTGATGGTGAAGACAGCAACTATATTGATGCGGAATATGTAGGCTCAAATGATAAGGGTCGTTTTGCTCCTTATTGGATGACGGCTCAAAATGGTGAAAATGTTGTTTCGAATGTTATCTCGGAAGCGACATTAGCCGATTCTGTAAATAGTGAACGCTTCTATTGTCCGCTTGCTTCAGAAGATACGTGTGTCACTACTCCTCGTGTTGTTCAGCAAGATGGAGGCGCCTTCTTAACCAGTTCTATCTCAGTTCCTCTGAAAATTGATGACACAACAGTAGGCTTCTTTGGTATCGACCTAAGGCTAGACTCTTTATCTAATATTGTTGCTAATTCAGATAAAGAGCTATTTGCAGGAAGTGGTGAGATTAACTTGATCAGTCTAGATGGTTCTTTGATTGCAAGTGATGATTCTTCTCGCCAAGTTGGTCAACCGTTCGGCAGTGATATTCTTTCAAACGATCAACTGACAGATTTATTATTTGGTCAAGAAGTGACAACGCAATGGAGTAAAGATGAAGCTTGGTTAAGTGTCTTTGCACCAATCGTAGTCGCGAACCAAACTTGGGGCGTATTATTTGATATGCCACGCGCGAGTGTATTGTCTGACGCCGAGAAGTTAGACGCAATTATTAGTCAGCAGGTTGAATCTAGCGTTCGTACTGAACTAATAGCAGGCGCCGCATTGGTGATTTTGGGGTTAGCAACCATTGCACTTGCCGCCTCTCGGTTAGTTAAGCCAATTCGAGAAGTGGTTAGCCGTTTAGAAGACATAGCATCTGGTGAAGGTGACTTGACTCAACGATTGGAAGTGAAGTCTCAAGATGAAATTGGTCAGCTTGCTATCGGGTTCAATAAGTTCCTCGATAAGTTGCAATCGATTATTAGCGATGTCGTTGATACAACGCTACAAATCGGCACAACGACACAGCAGTCAAGAGTAGCAGCACAGCAAACAAGAACCAGCAGTGACTCTCAATTTAAAGAAGTGGACTTGGTAGCTACTGCATCTGAAGAAATGACTCAGACCGCTAGCTTAGTTGTACAAAACGCTGAAGTAGCAGTTAGAGCAGCGGAAAAAGCCAATGAAGTTGCGGCAAGTGGACAAAATGTTATCGAGCAATCGCAAACAGAAATGGTTCGCTTGGTGGAGCGTATGACAGCAGCAGTTCCTGTGGTGGAAGAGCTGGCAGCAAACAATGCCAACATTACCGAAATACTGTCTGTGATCGAAGGCATCTCAGAACAGACGAATTTATTGGCTCTTAACGCTGCGATTGAAGCCGCGAGGGCAGGTGAACAAGGTCGTGGATTTGCTGTGGTTGCTGATGAAGTTCGTAACTTAGCTAGTCGAACACAAGAGTCTGTCGGTGAGATCCGCAAAGTGATTGAAAACGTGCAAAATGGTACTCGAGATGTAGTTCGAGCAATCCAAGATGGTAATGATCTCGCCAATGACTCGGCGACACAGGTACAGAATGCTGCAGCAGAGTTAAGCCAGATCTTTGAAGCAATTGCATCGATCAATGATATGAACTCGCAGATTGTAAAAGCGGCTGAAGAACAGCAGTCAGTGTCTGCCGAAGTGAACCAAAGCGTCAGTAATATTCGCGATCTAAGTGCACAGATCTTAACGCAAGCAGAAGAGTCCGAGACAGTTAGCTCACAGATTGGTGATCTCTCTTCGAAACAGCAACAGCTAGTCAATCAGTTTAAAGTTTAGAGGCAGAGTTAAAGCAATAAAAAATGGGCTTCGTATATCGAAGCCCATTTTAGTTTATATTGTTTGGCCTAGCGCTCTGTTAGTCAAAGTACCAGTAGCCGCGATTCACTAATTGAGTGATAAGCGCAATGTTAGTATCCAAGTTGATGTCGTTAATTTCATCAAGTGTAATACTTTCACTGTTACATAGAGTCTGAGTGACCGATCGATCAGCAGTAGTAAAAGTCTCACCATTAACGTGAATTTGGTTTGTCATACTCTCAAGATAGAGAGTACGAAGGCCTGATACCTTACGTAACATACCGCCGCCAGATAAAAACTCTTGGATCTCGTTAGAGTCGACTTCCTCTTCGAGCTCGACAATATCTAGCTGGTGGCGAGACTGACTGAGCATCGCCCCTAAAAATGCTTGAATATCTTTTTCTGAATTTAGCGCAGCCTTGAGCATATCAGAGAGCTTATTGACATCTTGCGCGAGGAGTTCACCATTATGATCTTGGACACTTTGCTCTGGATTATGTAGGTGAACATCACCGATATCATGCGCCAGTACGTAATCAGCAAAATTGCTCAATAGCTCTTGCTCTTTAGGAGATCGAAACCCAATTGAGTAGCTCATACTGGGTTCAAGCGTGTTCCCTTCGTGTGGAAAGCCTGGTGGGATATAAAGAATATCACCGGGCTCAAGCACTTCATCGATGATAGGATCAAATCCTTCGATCTGTCTTAGCGCTCCCGCTTGAATCGATTCTTTGTATTGGCCTTTATCGATATCGCCAACGCGCCAACGACGTTTACCACTACCTTGAATGATAAACACATCATATTGATCGATATGTGGTCCAACGCCACCCTCTGGTGCTGAAAAGCAAACCATCAGATCATCAAACAGCCATTGAGGGAGTTGCTTAAACGGCTCAATCAGCTCAGCCGAGCCCAAGTGCCAGTGGTTACATGCTTGAACGATGAGTTGCCAGTGAGATTCGTCCAGAGAGTCGAAATGAGATTCAGGCAGCGGCCCGTGTTTTGCAGACCATTGGTTATCTTTATTGGAGATAAAGCGAGAGTCGATCTCTTCTTCCATCGAAAGGCCCGCAAGCTCGTCAGGAGAAATAGGATCAATAAAGTCAGCAAATCCACCTTTAATCACAGTAGGCTTCTTGTGCCAGTGTTCTGCTAAGAAAGCCTTCATATCGATTGTTAGTTGGTACATGTTTGCTCCAACTTTCTTTCTAGATCAGACTGAACAATTTTTAATGCTTCAAGGGCGACTTTAGGGTCGACTTCATTGCTTTCGAATAGATAGATAAGGTCGACGGCAAGTTTTATTTCATCAGGCGCTTGATCTAAGCCTGAGTTCGATGAAGACATTATTGGTTTCTCTCTCGGTAAGTGATCTGTTTTTCGATTTTAAGTTTTGCTTCTTGGCAGCGCTTCAGACGTTGCTCTGTAGATAGCAGAGCTTGTTGAGCTGCTTGCTGTTGAAATGGAGGTGCGTATTGAACGGCGAGCTCTTTGTCACGCACCATTTCCATTAAACGGCGCTCCCAATCTTGGTGTTGCGATAAATTTTGATAAAGCTCGTTAATTGGCTTTTGGAAATAGCTTTTGTGTTTTGGCTCATTCTTACGAATTTTGGTTGTTGCTAATTCACGCTGTATTGCACCAATTTGAGCAAGAAGTCGTTCAGTTAAATACTCAGCGCGTAGAGCCGTGAGTTTGCCGGCTTCTTCCTCACGAATAATGGATTGTAACGTTGATTGAGTTTCTTTAACGCAAGGAACCAGAAGCTTAGCTTTACATTGAAAGAGCCTTTCATCAAATAGAGCAAGGTGGTGCTCGCCACGCTGTCTGTCGAGGCCGGCTGCTTGAACGGATAATTGTTCGAGCGTTGATTGTAATTGCTTAATTTTACTCATGACTGCGACCCTACAGGTTTACAAACCAAGCTTCGTAAGCAAGTTTGACGGCAAGGATACTTACCACCGTAACAAATACAGGTCGGATAAACTTAGCCCCAAATCTAATTGCGGAATGTGCACCAACAAAGGCACCAGCCATTAAACATACGCCCATTGTTAAACCAAGAACCCAATCAATATGGCCCAAAATCGCAAATGTCACCAAAGAGGTAAAGTTACTGGTGAAGTTCATCGCCTTTGCTAGACCTGACGCAAGCAAGATATTGAGTCGGTATAATGCCATTGAACTTACGGTCCAAAATGCTCCGGTTCCTGGGCCTGCTACACCATCATAAAAACCTAGGGTGAGCCCTTGAGCATATTGCTTTTTCATAAATGTAGGGCATGGTTGAGGTGTCTCGTTATTTACCTTGCTTGGCGTTTTATGCCAAATGGTATAGATAGCGGCGGCTAAAATGACTAGTGGAAGAATTTTCTCTAACCATTCGGTGCTGATAAGATCGACAAATAACGTTCCAAGTATTGCACCTGTCAATGTAGCGGCAAAGGCACGTCCCCAGCATTCAGGCTTGAAGAGCTTTTTACGGTAGTAAGTAAATGCCGCTGTCGATGATGCAAAGGTAGCAGCAAGTTTATTCGTACCTAATGCAATATGAGGAGGCAGCCCTAATGAAAGCAGGGTAGGGACGGTAAGCATTCCACCACCTCCGGCGACCGCGTCAATAAATCCAGCAAGAAAGGCGACAAGTGCCAACACCAACAGCATGGTTGGCTCTAAAAATTCCATATATTTATTCTTCTTGTATGTAGAGCGAAGATTATTCTATTACACGTTTAAATGGCGGCAGTGAGTCAAGCAGTGCACTGCCATAGCGCTTGGTCACTACACGGCGATCAAGGATGATGACTTTACCAGAATCTCTTTCTTTACGCAGCAAACGTCCCACTGACTGAATTAGCTTTTTGCTCGCTTCAGGTACTGCGATCTGCATAAATGGGTTACCACCACGATTTTCAATATACTCGGCGTGCGCTCTTTCTACCGGAGAGGTCGGAACGCCAAAAGGGATCTTGGTAATAATGAGGTTTTCAAGCAACTCTCCAGGTAAGTCAAGACCTTCAGAAAAGCTGCCGGTACCAAATAGAATGCTTGTTTTTTGGCATTGAACTAAGGTTTTATGTTTTTTTAGGATCTCAGAACGTGATTCTTGCCCTTGAACCTGCAAAGCCCAGCCTTTTTTAACGAAACTTGTTGATAACGCTTCGGCCACTTGATTC
Source organism: Vibrio sp. TBV020 (assembly GCF_046056895.1). Taxonomy (NCBI): domain Bacteria; kingdom Pseudomonadati; phylum Pseudomonadota; class Gammaproteobacteria; order Vibrionales; family Vibrionaceae; genus Vibrio; species Vibrio sp. TBV020. The sequence continues at coordinate 1,408,894 of NZ_JBEEAQ010000003.1, forward strand.
ATTTGCCAGTAAGAAGAGAATAAAACCAAATTGGCCTTCTTGTCTTCAATTAGGTTAGGCAATATCTCGATAAGATATTCCGTAAACTGTGGAGCTTGAGGTTCATACATCATCTTTGGCACATGAAGTTCGGCTTGGTTTTGGTAGTCAAAAGGAGATGCGAGTGCTAAGAAGCGCACGCCATCGTCTGGCTTTTCGCTCACACCTGCTTGGCGACAAAAGAAACTGAATGAGTTTAGAGCCCTCATTGTTGCAGACGTCAGGACCGCACCAACACAGCGACTCCATAACTGCTGGTCCAATTGCCAACCTACTTCTAATGGAGAAACATTAACGATAAAGTCGCCTTCACGCTCGGAACTAACTTCAAGCCAGCGAGCCAGAGGAGCGCCTTTATCTCGTAAAGGCTCAGCCATCAAGTTCCAAACTTGGGCTAGGTTATCCATACGTTGGATGTAGAAACCAAGCTCAGCTAATGCTGGTTCTGCTAGACGATTGGCAAGCTCGCCTTCTTTTACCCGTTCAGCAATTAAGTCAGCAATTTTGGCAACTGCTTGAGCTCCTTTTTGAGAAAGTTTTTTGAGTTCTTTAGACTCCTCTTCTAACCAACTAGGGAGCTCACCATTTTCAAAGCGATAAATATTCTCTTCAAAATGAGCCGGATCGAACCTAGTTGCGAGTTGGCTCAATGAAGGAATGAGTTGCTGCACGGAGTCTTGCAGTTCATTGCGAAAACGAGATACCCGTTTTTCATCGGCCATATTGGAAAACTTTGTGACGGACTGATTCAATCGTTCTAACCAACTCGCTGCGCCTTTTAAGCTAGCGGCAGCCGATGAATGGTCGCGCGCTACATGAGGAAGGTGGTGCGCTTCATCAAAAACATAAATTGTATTTTCAGGCTCTGGAAGAATGACACCACCACCGAGATCGGCGTCAGCCATGACTAAGCTGTGGTTAGCGATGATGACATCGGTTTTATCGAGTTCAGAGCGAGCTTTCTGAAATGGGCAGTCGCGATGTGCTGGCATACTGTTGTTGCAACTGTGTTTATCACTAACGATAAGTTGCCAAATTTCATCTTTGATTGGTTTTGGCCAAGAATCTCGGTCACCATCCCACTTACCTTGTGCAAGCGACTTATACATGGTTTCAAGCAGCTCAAGGTCTTTCTTTTTGGGTTTACTTTCAAACATAGCCAGTTGCCCGCCGTCGACACCACTAGCTGTTGCCAGTTTTTCGGCGCAGCAATAACGCTGGCGTCCTTTGGCCAATATAAAAGAAAACTCGCGATCAGTTAGTCTTCTATATAGAGGCAGGTCTTTGTTCACTAACTGTTCTTGTAGTGCAACGGTCGCTGTCGAAATCACAACCTTTCTATTGTTAAGCACCGCAACAGGGATCACTGCCATTAAATAAGAGAGGGATTTACCAATTCCGGTTCCAGCTTCAGCAACAATCATACGCGTAGATTTGTGATATTCGCCGCAAAGAGTCTTGGCGATTTCCGCAACGAGATAGTTCTGAGCACGACGAGGTACAAAGTTTTCTAGCTGTGACTGCAGGTTTTGATAACTGTGGCGGATAGATTGCTGGATTTTACTGGTAATCATATTGTGACCTATGTTGCGGGAGCGGCATCATAGCACACTTTGCTAAACACTACTCAGTTCACGAAATAGAATCCTTAATCACCAAATGTGGATCTTGTTCACAAAAAAAAACTGAACCTTCAAATACTTACAATTAATTCTAAATGTAAAAAATATATCTCGCTAGATTGCAGTGTTTTGTAGTGAAATATTCCGTGTTGATGGTGTTTTAATGTTGATGGTGGTGATAAATTCCAAAAGGCAGTTTTAGGAGAAACTTAACTTACTACTCAAAAATGTTATGAAGTTGCTCGTAATTTATTCTGATATTTATGTAACTTGTTGTTTTATATGTATTTTATGTTTTTTTAGCAAAGTTTTTTAGAATATTTGACAGTCCGAATAATCTTTTGCAATCTAGACCTCGAAATTTAGTGGCGATGATATCCAACCCAAAAGAGGTAGGAGTCATCATCAAAAAACATAAAGGGAACCGGGCAAGGATTTCCCATTCTATAGAAAAGGCAGTGGATTATTATGAAAAAGACTCTAGTAGCTCTTTCAGTTCTAGCAGCATCAGCTTCAGCAACAGCTGGTTTTGAAATTTACAACCAAGACGGCGTTACTGTTCAAATGGGCGGCGACATCGAGGTTGTATACGTAAAGGATACAGCTAAAAACTCTGACTTCGCACAAGACATTCAAGATGCTGACCTAGATTTTGATGTACGTTACGCAGTTTCTGACAGCACTCAAGTAGGTGCATTCTGGCAGTTCACAGATGTTGGTACATCTGAAGGTGATGCTTACGTTGCAGTTTACAACGACTCTCTAGGCTCTCTAAAAGTTGGTCGTCTATGTACAGCTCTTGATGACGCTGGCATTGGTTCAGACTACCAGTTCGGTCTAACTACTTTCTTCGAAGATTCTGAAGTTTACTGTCAAGACGAAATCGCTCGTTACGACTACGACAATGGTTCTTTCTACGGTACTCTTGCAATTGCTCAAGATTACAACAACGACATCGCTCTTAAAAACAGCGATACATATGTTGATGGTGCTATCGGTTACCGTGTAGCTGACTTTGACTTCACTGGTTTTTACGGTAACGGTACAATTATCGAATCTGGTGTAGAAGCTGATGAGACGCTATGGTCTGTTCAAGCTCGTTACAACGGTGTAGAAAATCTAGGCCTAGCAATTGCTTACTACGATTTCACTAAAGATATCACAAATGTATCTAAAGATTTCGAAGCTAACACAATCGCTCTTGCTGCAACTTACACTCTAGACAAAGTTACTTTCGCAGCAGGTTACGCTATGTCAGACGACAACGTTGATGCTACTAAAGACCAAGACGATTGGTACGTGAACGCAGGTTACGGTATCGCTCCAAACACAACTCTTTACGCAGAAGTTGGTGGTACTAACGAAGACAACACTGACACTGGTTACGCAGTTGGTGTTAAAGCATTCTTCTAATCTTAGTTGAATTAGCTATCATAGAAGCCACCCACTAGGGTGGCTTTTTTAATTACAAGAACAGGGAAATACTATGAAACGACACCTCTCCTTATTACCGTTGTTAATAGCTTCAACAGCGATGGCGGGGACTCTTGAGCCAAAAGAAGGTATAGAGCTCCTATTTATTGATGGAGTTAAAGTTGAGGAGAAGCGAGATGTAGCGAACATACCTGCTGGTCCGGTACAGCTTGTCGTAAAGTACAATAAAAAACTAAACGACAGCGGTAATGATAGACTATTTGACTCCCCACCATATGTTATTAGTCTCGATGCTCCCGACTCGGAACTGTCGTTCATTGCACCTAAACTTTATAGCTACGGGCAGGCGAATTCACATTTCAAGTCTGAACCTGAGTGGAAAATTGTAACTGAAGATGGTCAAGTCGTTAACTACTCTCAAGAGGTCTTGGATCGTGGGGATGGTGTCTTTCCTTATTATGATATGCCTAAACTTGTTCGTGAACACAATGCTAAGCGTGGTTTAGTTGTAGGTTCAGGTGCAGCATTGGCAGCGACAGCGCAAGATGCGAATGCGACGGTTGTTGAAGTTGCTGAGTCTGGTGAGAAAAAAGTGGTTCAACTTGAAACAAGCAACCTTGACCAGCTAAAAGCATGGTACCTAAAATCTTCTAAAGAAGAACGTAAAGAATTCCGCCGTTGGATGATTGACCAAGAGTAATCATCTAAAGGTAAAAAATAGAAAGGCTTCCTAAATTGGAAGCCTTTTTTGATTTTGGAGAGTGAAAAAGTTATTGAAAACAGTCTGGGCTTATTAGTGCGGTTTCAATCGCATTGACTAGCTTTTCAATATGCTCTGGCTCGCTAATAAATGGCGGCATCATATAAATAAGCTTACCAAACGGACGAATCCAAACGCCTTGTTCAACAAAATGCGCTTGAATCGCTTCCATATTGACAGGGACCTTTGTTTCAACCACGCCAATCGCACCTAGCCAACGGACATCGGCGACTAGATCATATTGCTTAAGTTTTGGTAGCAGCTCTGCAAATAACTTTTCTATCTGGCGGGTTTGGTTTTGCCAGTTATTCTCCTCCAACAACTCCATACTTGCAGTTGCTACAGCACATGCGAGTGGATTACCCATAAAGGTTGGTCCATGCATAAAACAACCAGCATCACCACCGCAAACTGTGTGTGCGACTTCACTAGAGGCTAAGGTTGCCGACAATGTCATGTAACCACTGGTGAGCGCTTTACCAACACACAAAATATCGGGTTGAATACTACTATGCTCACAAGCAAACATTTTACCTGTACGGCCAAAGCCTGTGGCAATTTCATCAAGGATCAATAGCACCCCATATTGATCGCAGAGATCTCTTACACCTTTCAAGAAGTTTGGATGATAAATACGCATACCACCGGCACCTTGAATGATCGGTTCTAAGATCACAGCTGCAACTTCTTGATGGTGCTTAGCCAGTTTTGCTTTGAAATCATCAAGGTCAGTTTCATCCCACTCTTGCCAGTAACCCGTCTTTGGCGACTGAGCGAAGATGTGCTCAGGAAGAAAGCCCTTATATAAAGAGTGCATCGAGTTATCTGGGTCGGTGACTGACATTGCGGCAAAGGTATCACCATGGTAGCCGTCCTTAAGAGTTAGAAACTTGGGCCTCGATTCACCTTTCGCATGCCAGTATTGCAAGGCCATTTTTAAGCTTACCTCAACGGCAACAGAGCCTGAGTCAGCTAAAAAGACGTGTTGTAAATTACTTGGTGCAAACGAGAGTAACTTTTTACACAAGTTAATTGCGGGTTCGTGAGTGATACCACCAAACATCACATGAGAAACCTTATCGATTTGACTGTGGGCTGCTTGGTTAAGGTGTGGGTGATTGTATCCATGAATTGCTGACCACCATGAGGACATCCCATCGATAAGTTGTTTGCCATCTTCTAATTCAAGCATTACTCCCTTTGCAGAGCTTACGGGATAGCAGGTCAGAGGTGTTAACGTCGATGTGTAAGGATGCCATATATGGCGGCGATCGAAAGTGAGATCCATGTTCAATTCCCGATATAGAGGTGATTGAAAAATCATCAGTTGTAAACTTTTGATTTTGCGTTGTGTTGACAGTTTACATTGTGTCAGTAGACTAGCCAAGTAATCAAACTAACTATAAATCAAAGGAAAGCACGTGGAAGTACGTCACAACTGGACTGTTGCCGAAGTTCGAGAGCTTATGGAGAAACCATTTATGGATCTTCTGTTCGAAGCGCAAATGGTTCATCGTCAATACCAGCAACATAACCATGTACAAGTGAGTACGTTACTCTCCATCAAAACCGGGGCTTGTCCGGAGGATTGTAAATATTGTCCTCAAAGTGCTCGCTATACCACAGATATTGAGAAAGAACGTTTAATGGAAGTTGAGCGTGTACTTGATGCTGCGCAAAAAGCGAAGAATGCGGGCTCAACACGTTTTTGTATGGGAGCTGCTTGGAAAAACCCGAAAGAACGCGATATGCCCCACCTGACCGAAATGATCAAAGGTGTTAAAGGCATGGGCTTGGAAACATGTATGACACTAGGCATGTTGACGCCAGAGCAGGCTAACTCATTGGCTGATGCAGGTTTGGATTACTACAACCACAACCTAGATACCTCGCCAGAATTCTATGGCAGCATTATTACTACGCGTACTTACCAAGATCGACTAGATACTTTATCTCACGTTCGCGATGCAGGTATGAAGATTTGTTCTGGCGGTATCATAGGTATGGGTGAAAGTACGAACGATCGCGCAGGACTATTTGTTGAATTGGCTAACTTACCTACTCATCCTGAGAGTGTGCCAATTAATATGCTGGTAAAAGTGAAAGGTACGCCACTTGAAGAGGTGGATGATGTTGAACCGTTCGATTTTATTCGTCTGATTGCATTGGCTCGTATCATGATGCCAATGTCTGCTGTGCGTCTATCTGCTGGTCGTGAAGACATGAATGAACAGATGCAGGCATTGTGCTTTATGGCAGGTGCAAACTCAGTATTCTACGGTTGTAAGCTACTAACCACACCAAACCCATCTGAAGATAAAGATATGCAGCTATTTAACAAGTTGGGTATCAACCGCCAAGAAGTTTCCCAAAAACCTGATGAGATAGAAGAGAACGATCTGCTCGATCGCGTTGTGGAGCGTGTAGCAGCAAGGCCGACAAAAGACGACTTGTTCTACGATGCCACTGTTTAGCTCTCGTATCCGACAAGCCCTTGCTGAAAGAAATCAGAAGGGCTTGAATCGCTCAGTTTGCTTGGTGGATGGTGGTAACACATCGAAATTAACCAATGATGGCCTCGAGTACCTAAACTTTTCCAGCAATGATTACCTTGGGTTAGCTGCTGATAAAGAGCTAACCAAAGTTTGGCAGGCAGGGTTAGACATGTATGGGAATGGTAGCGGTGCTTCACCTTTAGTGACGGGCTTTTGCTCTGCACACCAAAGACTTGAAGAAACTTTGTGTAACTGGCTGGGGTTTGAACGCGCTGTTTTATTTAGCTCGGGCTTTTCTGCTAATCAAGCGCTACTTTTCTCTTTGCTGCAAAAAGGTGACTTATTGCTTCAAGATAAGCTCAACCACGCATCGTTGATGGAAGCAGGTATGTTGTCACCAGCGACGATGAAGCGCTTTAGGCATAACGACGTGAAACACTTGACGAGTTTATTATCTGACAGTGCTTTGGTTGTCACAGAAGGGGTATTCAGTATGGATGGTGATCTAGCACCTCTTGCGGATATCTACTCAAAGGTTAGTGGAAAAGCTTGGTTAGCCGTTGATGACGCGCACGGTATCGGTGTGTTAGGGAGCAACGGACAAGGGAGTTGTGCAGCTGCTGGAATCCAGCCAGAACTTCTCGTAGTGACATTTGGCAAAGCGTTTGGCTTATCTGGCGCTGCGATTATGTGCAGTAGTGAAGTTGGTGATTACTTAACTCAGTTTGCACGTCACCATGTTTATTCAACGTCAATCCCTCCAGCACAAGCCGTGGCATTAACTTATGCAGCGGAGATGATTCAAACTCAGCAATGGCGCAGAGATAAGCTCTCTGAGCTAAATGAACATTATCATGACGCCTTGTCTGATATTGAGGGTTATCAGCACACTCACACTTCAATTAAGCCTTTCGTTATTGGTCGTTCCGAAGATGCGGTGGGTGTTGCGGAGCAACTAAAGAATGCAGGTATATGGGTTACCGCTATTCGACCTCCGACGGTACCAAATGGTAGTGCTCGGCTTCGGATTACCTTAACAGCTAGGCATGAATTACATCATATAGACCGATTGGCAACCGAAATAAAACGAGCTGTAGAGAAGTGAAGAAATGGAACAGGCAGTATTAATTGATTCACCTAATTTAGTCAACAAAACAGCAATCGCGGAAGCATTTGGTCGTGCTGCAAAAAGTTATGACCAACATGCAGCGTTTCAACGTGATGTTGGTGAGCGTTTACTCGAAAAAATGCCCAATGACCTTACCGGTAAAACGGTATTAGATATTGGTTGTGGTACTGGTTATTTTTCTCTTGAACTACTTAAGCGAGGAGCACACGTCATCTGTTTTGATTTGTCCGAGCAGATGCTTGAAGCAGCCAAAGCTCGTTGTGGAGATTTAGCTACGACTTACCAACAAGGCGATGCGGAGCAACTTCCTTTTGGCAATAGTAGCGTTGACTACGTTTTTTCTAGCCTAGCCCTTCAATGGTGTTTGGATTTATCGGTTCCACTGAGAGAAATCAAACGAGTGGTTAAGCCTCACGGTCAAGCCTATTTATCTACGCTTCTAGACGGTTCATTATGCGAACTAAAGCAAGCATGGGCCAAAATTGATTCATATCAACACGTCAATGAGTTTATTTCAAACAATCAGGTAAAAATTGCGTTAGCGCAATCTGAATGCCATGAGCATCAACTAGACTTAGCGGCCATTACGGTTTGGTATGACACTGCTTTTGCTCTGATGCGTGATTTAAAAGGCATTGGAGCAACACATGTAGACGGTAGAGCAAATGGACTCACCAGTCGAAAATCACTGTGTTTAGTTGAGAAAGAATATCAAACCTACCGAAATCATCAGGGTCTTCTACCTGCAACATATCAGGTCTGTTTAGGGGTTATTAATCTATGATTGATGCATTTTTTATTGCGGGTACGGATACCGATGTTGGAAAAACAGTTGCTTCTAAAGCGATTTTAAACGCACTTGCGGAAAAAGGATTAAACACAATTGGCTACAAGCCGGTTGCTGCGGGCAGTGACAAGACTGCCGAGGGTTTTAGAAACTCAGACGCATTGTACTTACAAAAAGCTGCGACCGTTGACGTTGCGTATGACGATGTAAACCCGTACGCATTGGAACTGCCTGCCTCTCCACATATTGCGGCAATACGTGAAAATATTGAGATTGAGTACTCGGTACTGAGTGATAAATTGGCTCAGCATAAACAAAACTCAGATATCGTATTAGTTGAAGGAGCGGGTGGTTGGCGAGTGCCGGTATCTAGCTCGGATTGCTTATCAACGTGGGTACAGCAAGAGAAATTGCCTGTAGTACTTGTTGTAGGGATCAAGCTGGGTTGTCTAAGCCACGCTATGTTAACTCTCGATGCTATCAAAGCGGATGGACTAGAAGTCGTAGGTTGGGTTGCTAACCGAATCAACCCAGGCACTGAACATTATGCAGAGATCATTGAAATGCTTGAGCAGAAAATTGATGCACCGAAGATAGGGGAAATTCCTTACGTTCCTTCGGTGAAGCGTCAGGGTCTGGCAAAGTATATTGATGTCTCACCATTACTCAGTCGAGACTAGTTAAAAAGCAAAACGGCTGCCAGTGGGCAGCCGTTTTTAATTACAGTGTGCGTATTATTTGTCTTGATTCAGACCCATTAATGCAGACTGAGTCTCAATGATTCGCTTCTGCGTTTTATCTTCAGCAGAAATACCTAGCTGCTTTTTTGCTTCTTCTTCGGAAAGCCCTAGGTGACAGCACAACAGATCAATAGCCATTTGATAGTCGTTAGTTTCAACCATGATTCGATTCCTTTGTTCCATGGATTTTTTCATCTTCCCCAAATCTACCACGTCTATCTTCCACAGCAATACTACCAAAGTCTAACACCCGATATTTTACAACTGTTATTTATGCTGGAGACATTACGTGGTGAATGCTTGGCGCGTTAGTGATAAAAAATAAAAATATAGAAATCAAATGTTTCAATTTGCTGCTTAACCTTGTAAATAAAAGGAATAGACTATATCTATTAGGTTAAGAACAAGCTGGAGCTAGATTTATCTCCAGTAATAATAAAATGCTTCCGTTTTTTTGGAGAAAAGTAATGAAGCGAGTAATGTTATTCCTTGCAACTAACTTAGCTGTTGTCTTGGTATTAAGTGTTGTCCTGAACATTGTTTATGCAGTGACAGGCATGCAACCAGGTAGCCTGTCAGGCTTGCTCGTTATGGCTGCTGTATTTGGTTTTGGTGGTTCTTTCATCTCTTTGATGATGTCAAAGGGCATGGCCTTGCGTTCTGTTGGTGGTATGGTAATTGAAAGCCCTCGCAACGAGACGGAGCACTGGCTATTAGAAACAGTCCGTCGTCAATCTGAGCAAGTCGGTATTGGTATGCCAACCGTAGCGATTTACGACTCTGCGGATATCAACGCATTCGCAACAGGTGCCAAACGAAACGACTCTCTGGTTGCGGTATCTACCGGTCTACTTCACAACATGACCCGTGATGAGGCTGAAGCGGTACTTGCCCATGAAGTTAGCCATATTGCAAATGGTGACATGGTAACCATGACGTTAATGCAAGGTGTCGTGAACACATTTGTTATCTTCCTATCACGCTTTATTGCCAACATTGTGTCGTCGAATAGTGACGAGGAAGAAGGCGGCAGTAACATGATGGTTTACTTTGGTGTCAGCATCGTCCTTGAGCTAGTGTTTGGTTTCTTAGCAAGCTTCATCACAATGTGGTACAGCCGCCATCGTGAATTCCATGCTGATTCTGGCGCTGCACAATTAGTTGGTAAGCATAAGATGATTGCTGCACTTGAACGCCTAAAAATGAGTCAAGAGTCTCAGCTAGAGGGTTCTATGATGGCATTTGGTATCAACGGTAAACAGTCTCTTACTGAGTTACTTATGAGCCACCCACCATTGGATAAGCGTATTTCGGCACTGCGCAACTCGTAATTAGAATTTAGCTAGTTTATTGAAAAGGCTTGGTTTATTACCAAGCCTTTTTTTGATCTATTCTCATGAGCCTCTCGTACAACCCATCAAAAGTTGTACAAAAAAATATTTGTACAACTTTATGTATTCATCTAAGGTTATATTAATTGTACAGAATTATTTTATGTACAACTATGAGAGGGAAGCGAATGGATGTACAAAAAGTAGGGGCCGTATATCAACAACTCAACAAGTCTAGTTTGCACTTGTTGTCTGATATATATCATCAAGAAGTTGTTTTTGAGGACGCTGCTCATCGCTTAGAAGGCTGGGATGCACTAAGAAGCTACTTTGAGTCCCTTTACGCTAATGTAAAACGCTGCGAATTCACTATCCAAGACCATCAGCAAACAGGTGATAGTGGCTTTTTAACATGGCAGATGGCCCTAGAGCATCCCAAATTGTCTAAAGGCTCTGTCATCTACGTTAATGGTGTGAGTCATTTAAAGTTTTCTCAAGGCCGAGTTATTTATCACCGTGATTACTTCGACTTGGGTGAAATGCTGTATGAAAACTTGCCGCTTCTGGGCTCGGTAATCAAGACGATTAAGCAGAGGTTAGGGCAATGAGTGGCGTATTGATAACAGGGGCAACTTCAGGGATCGGTCTACAACTTGCCAGTGACTACGCATCTTCTGGAGAGCGCGTTCTTGCTTGTGGGCGAAATCACGCGGTACTCGACCAGCTCTGCTCCCAGTATCCTAACATTACACCTCTAATGTTTGACCTAACGGATTTTGAGCAAACACGTGACATCTTCAATTCACTCCCCTTCATTCCCGAACTGTGGATTTTTAATGCGGGTGATTGTGAATATATGGATGAAGGAGTTGTCGATGCCAGCCTAATGAAGCGTGTGTTTGATATTAATGTCATTGGTTTAACGAACGTTATCGAGGCGAGTCAGCAATATTATAAGGCAGGGCACCATATCGGCATTGTTGGCTCCATTGCTAGTGAAGTCGCGCTTCCTAGGGCAGAGGCGTATGGAGCATCAAAAGCGGCCGTGAGCTACCTCGCTCGCACTCTTCAAGTGGATCTCAAACCCAAAAATATTCATGTTTCTGTGATTTATCCTGGTTTCGTAAAAACGCCATTGACCGACAAAAATACCTTCGAAATGCCAATGTTGATTTCAACGGAGCGAGCGTCAGAAGAAATCCGCCAAGGTCTGGCACGAAAGAAATCTCACATTTACTTTCCGAGAAAGTTCACATCTTTACTAAGAGTGATTGGGTTGCTCCCGTATCGTTGGCAAAACGCCATCACATCAAAACTGTTAGCTCAAGGTTAGAGGCGACATTATGAAAATAGCAATTATTGGAACGGGTATATCTGGACTGACATGTGGATATTACCTTCATCGTCAACATGACATTACCTTGTATGAAGCTAACGACTATATTGGGGGCCATACTGCGACGGTTGATGTTGAGGTTGATGGACGAGATTATGCTGTAGATACAGGCTTCATTGTCTACAACGACAGAACGTACCCTAACTTTATGGCGCTATTAGACGAAATTGGTGTTGAAGGTACGCCTAGCCAAATGAGTTTTAGTGTTCGTAATGATAGCAACGGATTGGAATACAACGGCCATACACTGTCAACGCTCTTTGCTCAAAGAAGAAACTGGTTCAACCCTAAGTTTTACTCATTCATCTTGGAAATTTTGCGTTTCAATCGAATGGTGAAAGAGGTGGCGACTGAAGGTGACAAAGGCTTGATGACGCTAGGAGATTTCTTATCTAAGCATCAGTTCAGCGATTACTTTAGTGAGAACTACATATTGCCGATGGGGGCAGCAATTTGGTCCTCAACTCTAGCAGATATGAGAGCTTTTCCACTTCAATTTTTCGCGCGATTCTTTCTAAATCATGGTTTGCTTGATATTACAAATCGCCCGCAATGGTATGTAATAAAAGGAGGCTCCCGTGAGTATATTGTTCCTTTGACTGAAGGTTTCTCCGATAAGATAAAGTTAAACAGTCCGGTTGAGTCAGTTCATCGCGATGCGGCAGGTGCAACCATTCATGTTAACGGTGAAGTAGAACGATTTGACCATGTGATTTTTGCTTGTCACAGTGATCAAGCAAAAGAGTTGTTGAGTGACATTGGCTCTATAGAAAGCGATGTGCTCGCAGGACTTTGCTATCAAGCGAATGAAGTGATTCTTCACACTGACGAGCAGCTACTCCCAAAACGAAAGGCGGCTTGGGCATCATGGAACTATTGGCTAGATGGTTCTTCGTCAGAGCAATCAAGAGCTCCAACACTTACCTACAATATGAACATTCTGCAGCATATTGACTCACCACATACCTTCTGTGTGTCATTGAATAGCAGTGACCAAATTAACTCAGATAAGATTTTAAAACGTTTTGTCTACCACCATCCGGTATTTAACCTTGAGACCATAAACTCGCAGGCAAGACGCAGCGAAATAAACGGTGTAACAAACACGTGGTTCTGTGGAGCCTATTGGTACAACGGTTTTCATGAAGATGGGGTAAGGAGTGCGTTGGATGTAGTGCGGGAGATTGATCGCTTAGATCATGCTAACCGTCAGCAAGGGGCCGCTTAATATGAATAGTTCTCTGCTTGTTGGCACGGTTCGACATCGACGTTTTACACCCATAGAGCATAGCTTGAACTATCCGCTTTTTATGCCTTGTATTGATTTAGATGAAATCGAGCATCTAGAAAAAAAGGTATGGGGATTTGGTAGTAAGTGGTGGCATTGGGCTCGCTTTAAACGTGAAGACTACCTTGGACAGGGTGATCTTAAACGAGCCATTCTCGATAAACTATTCGAGTTAACCGGGCAGAGGATCGACGGGCGTGTGGAAGCTGTTGTGCATTTAAGATACTTGGGTGTCTATTTTAGCCCAGTCAACTTTTATTATATTTATGACGAAGAAAACCAATGGCGTTACCTTCTTGCTGAAGTGAGCAATACCCCTTGGAACGAACGCCATTACTATGCTTTGGATGCTAATGATGAAGCAACGTGGAGCCACGCTAAGGAATTTCATGTATCACCGTTTAACCCGATAGATCAACGATACCAGTGGAAAATTAGACCTCTGATTCGTCAACTGTCTATCCATTTAGAGTGTCATAAAGAGACGAAAGTGTTTGATGCTACGTTGAAAATGCGTAAACACCCATTGTGCTCAAAAATATTGCTGAGACATCTGATCTCGACGCCATTGATGGCAGTAAAAGTGACTACAGGTATCTACTGGCATGCTCTAAAGCTATTGATAAAGGGTGCACCGTTTTACTCGCACCCTAAGTACAAAAGCCATGACGACAACAAGCCTTTGACACGCGCTGATGTAGAAAAATAACAAGGATTTGAAACAATGATGAACTCTCAAACATTACCTTTACCCGTGCCACTGACGACTGTACAAAAAAGTGCCAGAAATATCGTTTTCGCCTGTTTGTATAAGCTTCAAATTGGATCATTGGCCGTAGTCGAAACCTTTCATCAAGGATCATCTCACCAAGTGCGCGAAACCTTTGGCAAGCCTAGTGATGATAAACCGAATGCGCTAATCGAGGTGAAGAACCCAGCGTTTTACTCACGTCTTTTGAAGGGCGGTAGTATTGCAGCAGGTGAAGCTTACATGGACGGCTGGTGGGACAGTCCTGATCTCACCCAGCTCATGGAATTGATGGCGCTTAACTTATCAGCACTTGATTCGATAGAAAGTCGTTCAAGTATGCTGTCCAAATTGATGTACCAGGTGAGCCATTGGCTGAATAGGAATACAGTGGAAAATTCCGCAAAAAATATCGAAGCTCACTACGACCTCAGCAATGATTTGTACAAAACGTTTTTAGATGAACGCATGCTCTATTCATCTGCTCTGTTTGAGTCTGCAACTGACACGTTAGAACAAGCTCAAGTCAACAAAATGGAGCGCCTTTGCCAACAGCTTCAACTCAAAGAAAGTGATCATGTTATTGAGATTGGTACGGGTTGGGGGGCGATGGCAATCTATATGGCAGAGACTTATGGCTGTCATGTAACGACTACCACTATATCTGAACAGCAACATCAATACGCTGAGCAGCAAATTAAGGCTAAAGGTCTCACAGGTAAGATAAACCTCCTCAAACGAGACTATCGATTGTTAGAGGGAGAGTATGACAAGCTAGTGTCTATTGAGATGATCGAAGCCGTGGGCAAACAGTTTCTCACCTCATACATTCAAAAATGCCAATCGTTGCTTAAGCCCGGTGGTTTGATGGCAATTCAAGCTATAACAATTGCCGACCAACGTTATGATTACTACAGTAACAACGTTGATTTTATTCAAAAATACATTTTCCCAGGTGGCTTCCTACCGTCAATCACTGCGTTAACTCAAGCGACGACTCAACATAGTGACCTCATACTTAGAGATCTCTTTGATATCGGTGAGGACTACGCCACAACGCTGCGTCATTGGTACCTGAGATTCAATAGTAAGCTAGAAGAAGTTAACGAACTAGGATTCGATGAACGCTTCATTAGAATGTGGAACTATTACTTTTGTTATTGCGAAGGCGGATTTAAAGCCAAATCTATTAGTACAGTGCACATGACTTTTCAGCGTTCATAGCGACTCGATTGGGGATGGCTATGAAGCGACTTATTATTATATCGACTTGGTTTCAAGTGATTTGGTTTATGGCCGTAATAGGAGCAGAAAGTCTTCAATACGTTACTCTTTCGCTTGTTTTCTTCACCTTAGTAATCTCAAGTGTGAAAGGAGATATCGCATGGAAAAAAGTCGTTGTCATCGCAGCCTTGGGCACGATGCTCGACTATTTCCACATGGCGGTAGGGTGGTTTGAGTTTGCAAATGACTCATTCCCCCTTTGGTTAATAGCGCTTTGGTTTATCTTTTCTTGGTACGCCTCTTTTCTTAGCTCTCTACTGAACCAATACCCGATTGTTATCGTATCTCTAGTAGGAGGCGTTGCTGGGTCATTGAGCTACATCGCTGGAGAAAAATTTGGTGGAGTGACATTTTCTCTACCGTTGCATTACAGTGCGCTTATGCTGGCTCTTGAATGGACATGCATCATCGCCCTAATTTTAAGAGGGTATAGATATGAAAACGCTAATAATAGTCGGGCTTCTAACTCTAGCCAGTAGTGTCTCGGCGTCAGGTATTAATCACGACGAAAGCACCGACTGGAATAAGTGGAATGAAGTGGGTAGAGCTCAATTATCCATGTTCTTCTTTGATATATATAATTCTCAGTTACTAACTCCTAGTGGACAGTACAAGGTAGATAAAGACATCACACCACATCCTTTAGCTTTGTCTATCACCTATCAGCGCGACATATCGCAACAGCAGTTGTTAGACGCAACAGTAGAGCAGTGGGAGAAACTGGGTTTCAGCTACTTCCAAGCCAGAACGTGGGCTGTAGAGCTTGAAACCATATTTCCCGATATTGAAGAAGGGCACAACATCACCTATGTAACTGATGGTCAACAAGGCCAATTCTTTCACTCTGTTGAAGCATCTCAGCAATTGATTGGGGCGATTACCGATGAAACGCTTAATGATGCTTTCCTAGCTATTTGGCTGTCGCCAGACACTGAGTACCCAAAGCTTAGACAAGGTTTAATAGGGAACAATCGATGATCAAATCCTTTTTTATAGCGCTGTTCGCAATCGTCCTTTCATTAGCGTTAATTGGTTGTAGTAGTGATTTAGATGACTACGAAACATCTGGACCTGACTTTGATTTATTCGAGTATTTTCAAGGCTCAACTGTAGCTTGGGGAATGGTGCAGGACTATACCGACAAACAGACCAGACGGTTTGAAGTTAAGATTGAAGGCAGTGTTGAAGGTAACACCTTGACGCTTGTTGAAGACTTTGTTTTTGACGACGGAGAAATATCACAGCGGATTTGGGTCATTGAACGTTTAGAAGATGGCAGTTATGTGGGCCAGGCTGACGATATTATCGGTCAAGCTACCGGAAGAGAAGTCGGTAACGCCCTTCAATGGCAATATGACTTTGAGCTCCAGCTAGACGATTCATCAGTGGTTGTCGCGTTTGATGACTGGTTATATCGCCAAGATGATGAACATGTTTTTAATCTGACAAAGATAAAAAAGTTCGGTGTTGAGGTTGGACAAATAACTCTATTCTTTCAGAAAACATGAAGGACAGAAGCTGTAAATACGTCATTCCTTAAATCAACGAAGTTGTGAGTACGGAATCTCTTTTAGTTTTCGGACAGCTTTGGGAGTTCCCCAACTCTCTCGTTTCTCGCTCTCGGGGATGACAATAAGAATGCGGGCTAATGCTGTATACATTGTCATTCCATAGACTGACGAAGGAAGGAGTAGGGAATCTAATTAAGTTATCGACTTACCATCAAATATGAAACACAAAAAACAAAAGGGTTGATGCTTACACACCAACCCTTTTAAATTTTCGTACTTTAAAGCAATTACAGCTTATCAGTCAGCTCGATAGCTTGGCCGATGTAGTTCGCTGGAGTCATCTCTTTAAGACGTGCTTTCTCGTGCTCTGGAAGCTCAAGGCCATCGATGAAGTTACGCATTGCTTCACCATCTACACGCTTACCACGAGTTAGCTCTTTTAGCTTCTCGTATGGTTTTTCGATACCGTAACGACGCATAACCGTCTGTACAGGTTCTGCTAGAACTTCCCAGTTTTGGTCTAGTTCAGCAAGTAGCGCTTCACGGTTAACTTCTAGCTTGCTGATACCTTTCAGCGTAGAAGTGTATGCAATGATTGCGTAGCCAACACCAACACCTAGGTTACGTAGAACTGTTGAGTCAGTTAGGTCACGCTGCCAGCGAGAGATAGGAAGTTTCTGTGCTAGGTGGCCAAATACTGCGTTCGCAAGACCTAGGTTACCTTCAGAGTTTTCAAAGTCGATTGGGTTAACTTTGTGAGGCATTGTTGATGAACCGATCTCACCAGCAATTGTCTTCTGTTTGAAGTGACCTAGTGCGATGTAACCCCAAACGTCACGATCGAAGTCGATTAGGATAGTGTTGAAACGTGCAACTGCATCGAATAGCTCAGCGATGTAATCGTGCGGTTCAATCTGAGTCGTGTAAGGGTTCCAAGTTACGCCTAAAGATTCAGTAATGAACTCTTCAGAGAACTTGTGCCAGTCTAGTTCAGGGTAAGCAGACAGGTGAGCGTTGTAGTTACCTACAGCGCCGTTGATTTTACCTAGAATCTCAACGTTAGCGATTTGCTTGTATTGACGCTCCATACGGTACGCAACGTTCGCCATTTCTTTACCCATTGTTGATGGAGAAGCTGGCTGACCGTGTGTACGAGAAAGAAGAGGAATGTCGCGGTATTCGACAGCAAGTGCTTTAATCGCGTCAATGATGTTTTTGATTTCAGGAAGAATAACTTCATCGCGAGCTTCTTTTAGCATTAGAGCATGAGAAGTGTTGTTGATGTCTTCTGAAGTACAAGCGAAGTGAATAAACTCGTTAACTGCATCTAGCTCTGGTACACCGGCAACTTTTTCTTTAAGGAAGTATTCAACAGCCTTAACGTCGTGGTTTGTTGTACGCTCGATTTCTTTAATGCGTGCCGCGTCTTCTTCTGAGAAATTTGCTGCTAGCTCATCTAGGAACTTGTTTGCTTCTGCGCTGAATGCAGGAACTTCTGTGATTGCATCTGTAGCTGCAAGCTTCTGTAACCAACGAATTTCAACGATAGAGCGGTACTTTAGTAGGCCAAACTCACTAAAGATGCTGCGAAGTGCAATAGTTTTACTTCCGTAACGACCGTCTACTGGTGAAACAGCAGTCAATGCTGACAGTTCCATGATGTTCTCCTGAAAATTGAGTTTCGAAATTTTGAGAGCTTTATACCAGTATCTGACGCGTTTGTCACGAATATTGCGCAAACGTTTGCGTGAGTGTTGTTCTGGTATAAGGAAAGTTGTACCTGAGTACAAAAAATAAGCTCGCGTCTATGCGCGAGCTTATAGTGATTATGACATTCTAGCGAGTAGAATCTGGGCCTGTTCGACCATCTTCTTACGGCCGAAAATCAAGTGGCGGCGTTTACCACCTACTTGACGCCATAAAACAGCACTTCGAATACCAGAAAGCAGTAGAGCACGCACTTTATGTTGATTTGAAGTTTGCTGAAGCACTGCTGGAGTACCCGTCACTTGAATACGTGGCCCAACTGGACTAATCACATCAAGATAAACGCTAGCAAGGTTACTTAGCATCTGTTCATCAAGCAGTTCAAAATGATCCAATTGGCGTTCAAGCATTTGAATACGATCACCAAGCTGAGACATCGCGTCGTTGCGAGTCTGAAGTTTACGCTCTAGAGCCATTAAGCTAATGATGTAACGAGTAATCTCACTACCAGTCGGAGTGCTATCAATGCCTTTGACTAAGCATTCTAGGCCTAACTTCAAATCAATTTCACGACCATAAACACCTACTGTATTGCTAGGGCTGGTGTTTAAGATCGCTTTTAAAGAAGTTTCAAACGCGTCAGAGTCACAGTGACCGTTTTTAGCGACTTGTTGTACCAGAGCAACGGCCTGGCAGATTCCAGCAAATGCGATAGTGCGGTCGTAAAGTGTGTTAGCCACGTAATTCTACTCCTAAATGGTTACGATTAATTTAAATACGCTCTTCGATGATACCGCCGCCTAGGCAGACTTCATCTTTATAGAAGACAGCAGATTGCCCTGGCGTAACAGCAACTTGCGGTTCGTCAAAGATAACTTTGATGTTTTCATCATCGATAGGGATGATAGTACATGGGATATCTGTTTGGCGGTAGCGAGTTTTTACAGTGCATTGTAACGGTTCTTTAATCGCTTCACGATCTACCCAGTGTAGTTGAGAGGCGATTAAACCTTGAGATTTCAGCATTGGGTGATCTTTACCCTGAACGGCAATTAGGACGTTGCGTTTAAGGTCTTTGTCACCAACAAACCACGGATCTTCGTTACCGCCGCCGCCTTTTTGACCACCAATATGTAGGCCTTTACGCTGACCAAGAGTGTGGTACATCAAACCATTGTGCTTGCCGATCACTTTGCCTTCTGGTGTTTCAATGTCACCTGGCTGTGCAGGCAAGTATCGACCTAAGAAATCAGTAAACTTGCGCTCGCCGATAAAACAGATACCCGTTGAATCTTTTTTCTTCGCAGTGATGAGATCTTGTTCTTCAGCGATACGGCGAACTTCAGGCTTCTCTAGTTCACCAACAGGGAACAGGCTGCGTGCCACTTGCTCACTGCTTAATGTGTATAAGAAGTAACTTTGGTCTTTGTTGCCGTCTAAGCCGCGGAGCATTTTTGCTTTTTCACCTTCAGCTGTAGGGAAAGTTCGGCGTACGTAGTGACCCATAGCAATATAGTCTGCGTCTAGTACTTCATCCGCAAATTCTAAGAAAGCTTTAAATTTGATTTCTTTATTGCAAAGAATATCAGGGTTTGGTGTACGACCCGCTTTATACTCAGCAAGGAAGTATTCAAATACGTTGTCCCAGTATTCCGCAGCAAAGTTAATTGTATGTAGGTGAATGCCTAGCTTGTCACACACTGCTTGTGCGTCGGCCAGATCTTCTGCTGCTGTACAGTACTCTTCATTGTCATCTTCTTCCCAGTTCTTCATGAACAGGCCTTCTACTTGGTAGCCTTGTTGCTTGAGAAGGTAAGCAGAAACCGATGAATCAACACCGCCGGACATGCCAACGATGACTTTCTTTTGACTGTTATCAGTACAGTTGTCAGACATTACTAAACACCACTTAATTTAACTGGACGCAGATTTTATCAGAAAGCGTGCCAGTGGGACAGATCCGAGACTGAAATCACACTTCCAATTTTCACTATATCTGCGGTTTTACGAGTATAGAATGGCTATATATGGCATAGTAAGCGGAATTCAAGTCAATACGAGAAAATAATATGACTGATGAAAATCAGATGATGGGTGAAGAGCAGCTAGTTGAAGTAATTGAAAACCAATTGGCTGATGGAAGCCCTATCAAAACAAAAGAAACGTTGATGCGCCTGATGATGACAGGAACACCTCGTGATGAGGCGGTAGCAATGATGGCATGCGCAGTAGCGATCGAAATATTTGATGTGATGAAGAATGGTAACGAGTTTGACCTAAAACGTTATTCTGAAAATTTAGATTCACTACCTGATCTAAGTTTTATGGAAGGCGAGTAACTTTTATGGTGGATTAATGCAGAGTGTTAATCCGCTTTTTTATTCCTCTTATTTATTACACCTAAAGTTGTTCACAAAATTATTACTCTTGCAAACGTTTGCTATAATTCCACGTGTTGCCGCGCTAATCAGTGCGAGGTAGAATCCGGCTTCTTTTCATCCCTTATTCCGAACTCTTTACTGCAGAAGCATAGCTATGAAATTTCCTGGTCAACGTAAATCTAAGCATTACTTTCCTGTTCATGCCCGTGATCCGCTTGTAAGCCAATCACAAGAAAGCAAAAAAATGTCGCGCACGCATATCATCGGTATTGACCAAACTTTGGTTGATATTGAAGCTAAGGTGAGCAGTGAACTGATCGACAAATACAATCTGAGTAAGGGACATTCTTTAGTTATTGATGATGCGACTGCAGAAGCGTTATACAACGAACTAAAAGAACGTGAGTTGATCACTAATGAATACGCTGGTGGTACGATTGGTAATACGCTTCATAACTACTCAGTATTAGCCGATGACCGTTCTACGTTATTGGGTGTAATGAGCCAAGATATTAAGATCGGCAGCTACGGTTACCGTTATTTATGTAATACGTCGAGCCGTATGGATTTAAACCACCTTCAAGGTGTTGAAGGTGCTATTGGTCGTTGTTTCGCGCTTATTACTGAGGACGGCGAACGTACGTTTGCTATCAGTGAAGGTCAAATGAACCAACTGAAGCCTGAGAGCATCCCAGAGAAAATCTTCAAAAATGCATCAGCGCTTGTTTTGACGGCGTATTTGGTTCGTTGCAAAGAAGGTGACCCAATGCCTGAAGCAACAATGAAGGCTATTGAGTATGCTAAGAAGCATGACGTACCGGTTGTATTGACTCTAGGAACTAAGTTCGTGATTCAAGATGATCCTAAATTCTGGCAAGACTTCTTACGTGACCATGTTTCTGTTGTTGCAATGAATGAAGACGAAGCAGAAGCGCTAACAGGCGAGTCAGAACCACTTGCAGCGTCAGATAAAGCACTAGAATGGGTTGATCTTGTACTATGTACTGCCGGCCCAGTGGGTTTATTTATGGCAGGTTATACAGAAGACTCGGCGAAGCGTGAAACGTCACTACCATTGTTGCCAGGTAGCATTGCTGAGTTCAACCGTTATGAATTTAGTCGCCCAGCATCGAAAGAATTGTGTGACAACCCTATTAAGGTTTATTCACATATTGCTCCATATATGGGTGGACCAGAGAAAATTAAGAATACTAATGGTGCGGGCGATGCAGCGTTATCTGCGTTACTACACGATATGGCAGCGAATAAATACCATAGAGAGAATGTACCGAATTCCAGTAAGCATGCTCACTCTTACTTAACATATTCATCTTTTTCTCAAGTTTGTAAATATTCAAACCGAGCAAGTTATGAGGTGTTGGTTCAACACTCGCCACGTTTATCCCGTGGTTTACCAGAGCGTGAAGATAGCTTAGAAGAAGCGTACTGGGAACGTTAATTTTCAGTTTGAATTAATATTAGCCTCACATTTGTGGGGCTTAATAGTATTTTAGACAATAAAAAAAGCGCCTATTTGGCGCTTTTTACTTTAATACGAATAAGTGTAATTAGATTAGGAAGTCTTCTAGAGACTTACCTGCGTCCAATTGCTCTTGGATTGCAGAAGGTGTACGACCTTGGCCTGTCCAAGTTTTTTCTTCGCCAGTTGCATCTACATATTTGTATTTAGCTGGGCGTGGAGCACGCTTTGACTTTGTCTTAGTTTTTGTTTCGCCAGACAAAGCAGAAATTAGTGCTTCAACATCGATACCATCTTTCGAGATCTGCTCAGCGATTGCAGCAAGTTTCGCTTCTTGCTCTGCAGCTGCCGCACGCTCTTCTTCTTCAGCTTCTTGACGCTCACTAACTACAATAGTGAGTTTCTCTAGTGCTTCTTCTAGTTGTTCAAGTGTTAGTTCACGTGAGAATGCACGCAGACTACGAATGTTTAATAGTGTCTTTGTTAGTTCCGACATTTATTCATCTCTTCATATAAAAGTTGTCGATATATGAATCATAAACTGAGGAATTAAATAATACAATCGGGAAAAGGGAAATTAATAAACTAATTTGCCAATTATTTTAATTAATCACTACTGATAATTAATATTGGTAATAGAAAGTAAAAGTGGAGCTTAGGTGTCACGCTTAATCTTTTGCTTTAGTTTCATATAAAACGTGATCGATATTTATTGGACGAGTTGAACATATATAGGCAGCAATATGTTTAGTATTGTAATTGATAGAGCAATGAAAGGGTTTCTAGACTCGAATGAAGCGGGGGAGACTGCTTTTGCATAAATTGATATGGGACGTTATTCATTACCTAGATTTGTCTCACCCTTCTATGAAGAAGTAGTTAGAAAGAGTATTCAAATGCTCTGGAAACTTAAGCACAGACATCTAGCGATATTTTTAACAATAAAAATGGAATGATATGTTGAAATGGAGCTTGAGATAAGTACAATGGGCGGAACCTAATGCGTAGTGTTGGTTAAATTGTTGTTAAAATGATTTTTCAATAGTTTAAAATTCCATCACTCGCGGTAGAGGCGCGGAATAAATAAGTAATGTTTACTGGGGTGATGCCAATGAGTAAACAGGAAAGGTTATTTCGCCGAAGTGAATGTTCATATCAAAGGCATTCGCTGGGGTTACACTCGAAAGGGGTAACACTGCCATAGTCTATAATTTGTAAAACTATGGAGCGCTACTGTAGGGCTGGGAGAAGCATTCGCTTTCCCATCGCTTCTTTTTGCTTATTTGTTAGGAAATGATTTCCTTCCATAAGTCTGCAGTAGATCTCTAACCATTTATTACTGGTTTTTGAAGATCATGAATTTAATTGATTTTGCATCATCTCCTTTATCTCTTTTGCCGCCTATCGTGGCTTTGAGTCTTGCTATCATTACACGCCGTGTACTTGTTTCACTGGGTGTTGGTATTGTTCTTGGCGCTATCTTGCTGAATGACTACTCATTTGGTAGTGCAATTGGCTACGTCGCTTCAACTGTGTCTAGTGTCTTTATTGAAGACGGTGGCATCAATACCTGGAATATGAGTATTGTTGGCTTCCTATTACTGCTTGGTATGATGACTGCGCTACTGACTTTGTCAGGTGGTACTCGCGCATTTGCTGAGTGGGCTCAAACACGCGTTAAAAGTAAACGTGGGTCGAAACTTCTAGCGGCATTTTTAGGTGTTTTCATCTTTGTCGATGATTACTTCAACAGCTTAGCTGTAGGTGCGATTTCTCGTCCTGTTACAGACCGTTTCTACGTATCACGCGCGAAGCTTGCTTACATCCTTGATTCAACTGCTGCACCTATGTGTGTGATCATGCCAGCTTCTAGTTGGGGTGCTTACATCATGACGATCATCGGCGGTATCTTAGTTTCGCATGGTATTACAGAGTACTCTGCTCTAGGTGCGTATGTTCGCCTTATTCCAATGAACTTCTACGCTATCTTTGCTCTACTAATGGTATTTGCTGTCGCTTGGTTCGGTTTAGATATCGGTAAGATGCGCGAACATGAAATTGCAGCGTCTCGTGGCCACGGGTTTGCGAAAGAGCAGGCGGAAGATTCTGAAGAAGCTCATGAGCTCAATGAAGAGCTTGATATTCAAGAAAGCGAAGGCGGCAAAGTGTCTGACCTTATTCTTCCGATCGTATCTTTGATCGTAGCAACGGTTGCATCAATGCTATACACAGGTGGCCAAGCACTTGCTTCTGATGGTGTAGCTTTCAACCTACTAGGTGCATTTGAAAATACGGATGTTGGTACGTCTTTAATCTACGGTGGTTTAGTAGGTCTTGCTGTTGCTCTATTTACTGTATTCAAGCAGGGCATTGCATTATCTGAGATCTCTCGCACGCTATGGATTGGTGCAAAATCAATGTTTGGCGCAATCTTGATTCTTGTATTTGCTTGGACGATTGGTTCTGTTATCGGTGATATGAACACGGGTAAATACCTATCAACGCTAGCACAAGGCAATATTAACCCACATTGGCTTCCAGTGATTCTGTTCCTACTTTCGGGTCTGATGGCGTTCTCTACAGGTACATCTTGGGGTACGTTTGGCATCATGTTACCGATTGCAGGTGATATGGCAGGTGCAACGGACCTTGCTCTAATGCTACCTATGCTAAGTGCTGTACTTGCGGGCTCAGTATTTGGTGACCATTGTTCACCAATCTCAGATACGACAATTCTTTCGTCAACAGGTGCACGTTGTAACCATATTGATCACGTTGCAACGCAGCTGCCTTATGCGCTTTCTGTTGCAGCTGTTTCATGTATTGGTTTCATTACATTAGGTATGACTGCGTCAATTGGTATTTCGTTTGCAGCTTCTTCTGCAGCATTTGTGGCAGTTTGTGTGCTGCTTTCAGTATTGTCAAAGTCAAAAATGGCAAGCTGTCAGAACGCATAAATACATCATTTGAATAATGATATTTAAGGGAGCTTCGGCTCCCTTTTTATTTGTATATGACAAAATGAAAAAAGTTTAAATAAATGGTTGAAAAATGTTTACACCTTAGTTAGTGTGGATATCAACAAAGCGAAACAGAAGAGCTTATTAAGTATGCGTAATTTAGTCATGAATATTCATCATCACCATCACCCAGTCTAGTCTTTCGGGAGATGCACGCATACCCGGGAGACAGGAAACTCCCGGAGGCTAAAATCGCAAACTACAAGATTTAGAACCCTCGGGAGATACACTCTTCCGAGGGTTTTTTAGTTTTACAGTTTTAAAAAGTTTACGAATTACAAAATCTTGCACAGGGATACAGCAATGCAAACACAACGCCTAAGAATCGCAATTCAAAAGAAAGGTCGCCTTAGTAAAGAGTGCCAAACTCTGCTTAAAAAATGCGGCGTAAAATTCAATATCATGGGTGAGCGTCTGGTTGTGCACTCACTAAATATGCCAATTGATCTACTACTTGTTCGTGATGACGATATTCCAGGTCTAATCATGGATGGGGTGGTTGATTTAGGCTTCATCGGTGAGAATGAGC
This sequence comes from Vibrio sp. TBV020, assembly GCF_046056895.1. Classification (NCBI taxonomy): domain Bacteria; kingdom Pseudomonadati; phylum Pseudomonadota; class Gammaproteobacteria; order Vibrionales; family Vibrionaceae; genus Vibrio; species Vibrio sp. TBV020. Next base: position 1,434,575 of record NZ_JBEEAQ010000003.1, read on the forward strand.
TAGAAGAGGTTCGTCTTGACCGTAAAGCGCTCGGTGAGCCATCTGATTTTGTACAGCTGCGCCGTCTAGACTTTGGTGGTTGCCGTCTATCAATTGCTATCGACAAAGATGAACAGTACAACGGCCCACAAGATTTAGCGGGTAAACGTATTGCTACCACTTACCCTCAGCTACTGAAAGCTTATATGGATGAGCAAGGTGTACCATTCTCCACTTGTATGCTTACTGGTTCAGTAGAAGTTGCACCTCGTGCGGGTCTTGCTGATGCGATTGCTGACTTGGTGTCGACAGGTGCAACACTAGAAGCCAATGGTCTAAAAGAAGCGGAAATCATCTTTAAATCTAAAGCGACTCTTATTCAACGCACGGGTGAGTTTGATGCAGATAAAACAGCATTAATTGAGAAACTACTAACTCGTATGCAGGGTGTACAACAAGCAAAAGAGTCTAAGTACATCATGCTACACGCACCAACAGACAAACTAGAGCAAATCAAATCTCTACTTCCAGGTGCTGAAGACCCAACAGTACTACCTCTGTCATCAGATAAAGACAAAGTTGCTGTACACCTAGTGAGTACAGAAAACTTGTTCTGGGAAACGATGGAACAACTTAAGGAACTTGGCGCAAGCTCGATTCTGGTTCTTCCAATCGAAAAAATGATGGGGTAGTGACGATGAGAACAGTCGTTTGGCAATCATTAAGTGAGACACAGCAAGATTCGATTCTTGAACGTCCAGCAATCACAGAAGGCGCTAACATTACAGCTGCGGTCTCAGAAGTCATTGCGAAAGTACGTAACGAAGGTGATGCGGCACTCCAAGAGCTAACAGAAAAGTTTGATGGCGTTAAACCTGAATCTATTCGTGTCTCTCAACAAGAAGTGGGTGAGGCGTGCGGCCGTTTATCAGACGAAATGAAGCAGGCGTTAGAGCAGGCTTACGCTAACATTTCTAAGTTTCACAAAGCGCAAAAGCCACAGCCAATTAAAGTTGAAACTCAACCGGGTGTGGTATGTGAGCAAGTAACTCGTCCGATTCAGAAAGTAGGTTTGTACATTCCAGGAGGAAGCGCACCGTTACCTTCAACGGTCCTTATGTTGGGTGTGCCTGCTAAAATCGCGGGTTGCCACAAAGTCGTTCTTTGTTCTCCACCACCTATCGCTGACGAAATCTTGTATGTAGCGAAGCTTTGCGGCATTGATGAAGTTTATAACGTAGGTGGCGGCCAAGCAGTTGCAGCGATGGCCTACGGTACTGAAACGGTATCAAAAGTCGATAAAATCTTTGGCCCGGGCAACGCTTATGTAACAGAAGCAAAGCGTCAAGTAAGCAATGATTTCCGTGGTGCTGCTATCGACATGCCAGCAGGCCCTTCGGAAGTACTAGTACTGGCTGATGACACAGCGGATGCTGACTTTATTGCCGCCGATCTATTAAGCCAAGCTGAGCACGGTCCTGACTCTCAAGTCGTTCTTGTTACGCCATCGCCGATTATTGCTGATAAAGTAACTGATGCCGTTCAGCGTCAACTGAAAGAGTTGTCACGCGCAGATATTGCTGAGAAAGCGCTAGCGTCAAGCTTAATCATTATTTCTGAATCACTGACACAAGCGGTGTCTATCTCGAATTACTACGGTCCAGAGCACTTGATTGTGCAAACGAAGAACCCTCGTGAGCTATTGCCGCTGTTAGACAACGCAGGTTCAATCTTCTTGGGTGATTGGTCTCCTGAATCAGCGGGGGATTATGCATCAGGGACTAACCACGTTTTGCCGACTTATGGCTACACACGTACATACTCAAGCCTTGGTCTTGCGGATTTTTCTAAGCGCATGACAGTGCAAGAGTTGAGTGCAGAAGGCTTACAGAACCTAGCGCCAACCGTTGTGACAATGGCCGAAGCGGAAGGTTTAGATGCGCACAAACGCGCAGTGACAATTCGCGTAGAAAAGTTAGTGTCAAAAGCGTAAGGAAGTGAGAGATGGAAAAGCTAGCACGTAAACAAGTTCAAAAGCTCACGCCTTACCTTTCAGCGAGACGCATAGGCGGTAGTGGTGATGTTTGGCTTAACGCTAATGAATCTCCGTTCGACAATGAGTACAAAACGGATTTCTCTCGTTTGAATCGCTATAGCGAATGTCAGCCGAAAGAACTGATCGAAGCTTATGCTGCCTATGCTGGGGTTAAGCCAGAACAAACGCTAACTTCGCGTGGCGCTGATGAAGGTATCGAACTGCTAATTCGCGCCTTTTGTGAGCCCGGTGAAGATGCGATTCTATACTGCCCGCCAACTTACGGTATGTATTCAATTAGCGCTGAAACAATTGGTGTAGAGCGCAAAACAGTGCCTCTGACTGCAGATTGGCAACTAGACTTAGATGGCATTAAACAGAACCTTGAAGGCACTAAATTAGTTTTTGTTTGCAGCCCGAATAACCCAACGGGAAACCTAGTTAAGCGTGAAGATATCGTTACTTTACTAGAGATGACCAAAGACAAAGCCATTGTGGTTATGGATGAAGCGTATATCGATTTTTGTCCAGAAGCGTCAACCGTCGATTTACTCGCTGAGTATCCGAATCTGGCGATTTTACGCACGCTGTCAAAAGCATTTGCACTGGCAGGTCTTCGCTGTGGATTTACACTAGCAAACGAAGAATTAATCAATGTGTTGCTAAAAGTCATCGCGCCATACCCAGTGCCAATCCCAGTGGCAGAAATTGCTACACAGGCATTATCTGAAGCTGGTTTGGCTCGCGCGAAATATCAAGTTCTGGATCTAAATGCCAATCGCGCATATCTGCAAGTAGGCTTATCTATGATTCAAGGGCTAGAAATATTTGAAGGATGGGGTAACTACTTGCTGGTCAAGTTCCCTGATGGTGACGCTTTATTTAAGGCGGCATGGGATAGCGGTATCATTCTACGCAATTCGCCAATTGAAAACTGTGTGCGCATTAGTATTGGTAGCCGAGACGAGTGTGAAAAGACACTCGGTTTTATTAGAAACTACTACAACTAACGATTTATTGGCTCTTGCCCTTTGCAGGAGCTACCCATTTTGAAATAAGGAAGTTCGTGTGAGCAAGCAACAAAAAATCCTATTTATTGACCGTGATGGCACCCTTATTGTCGAGCCACCGGTTGATTTCCAAGTAGACCGCTTAGATAAGCTAAAACTAGAGCCGTTTGTTATTCCAAGCCTATTATCACTGCAAGATGCGGGTTATCGTCTAGTGATGGTAACGAACCAAGATGGCTTAGGGACTGATAGCTACCCGCAAGATGAGTTCGATGCGCCACACAATATGATGATGGAAATCTTTGAATCTCAGGGCGTGAAGTTTGATGATGTTCTTATCTGCCCGCACTTTGAAGAAGATAATTGTTCGTGTCGCAAACCAAAGCTAGGTATGGTGAAAGAATATCTGCAAGGTGGCAAAGTTGATTTTCAAAACTCAGTTGTCATTGGTGATCGCATCACCGACCTTCAGCTTGCTGAAAACATGGCAATTCAAGGTATTCAATACAACCCAGAAACCATGGGTTGGAAGCAAATCCTAAAAGACCTCACGGTTAAAGCTCGCATTGCTGAAGTTGTTCGTACAACCAAAGAGACGGACATTAAGGTTATGGTTAATCTTGATGAGCAGGGCGGCAATAAAATCTCTACAGGTTTAGGCTTCTTCGATCACATGCTGGATCAAATTGCGACCCACGGTGGTTTCCAAATGGTGTGTAACGTTGAAGGCGACTTGCACATTGATGATCACCACACTATTGAAGATACTGCACTCGCGCTTGGTCAGGCACTTAAAGATGCACTGGGCGAAAAACGTGGTATTGGTCGCTTTGGTTTTAGCTTGCCTATGGATGAGTGCCTAGCTCAGTGTGCGCTTGACCTCTCTGGTCGTCCTTACCTCAAATTTGAGGCAGAGTTCAGTCGTGAACAAGTCGGGGATCTATCAACAGAGATGGTTGTGCACTTCTTCCGCTCGTTGACCGATACCCTAGCGTGTACGTTGCACTTATCTTCTGCTGGCGATAATGATCACCACATTATTGAGTCTCTATTTAAAGCGTTTGGTCGCACTTTACGCCAAGCAATTAAGGTGGAAGGTAACGAGCTACCAAGCAGTAAAGGCGTACTCTAATTAAGGGCTAGTTATGACAGATCAGAAAGTTGTTATTATCGATACTGGCTGTGCCAACGTTTCGTCGGTTAAGTTTGCGATTGAGCGCCTAGGTTACCAAGTCACGATTTCTAAAGAGCCTTCGGTTGTATTGGCGGCTGATAAGCTATTTCTACCAGGAGTCGGAACTGCTAGTGAGGCGATGAAAAACCTTCAGCAGCGTGATTTGATAGAACTCGTGAAGAAAGTTGAGAAGCCACTGCTAGGTATTTGTCTGGGTATGCAGTTACTGGGCAAAGTCTCGCAAGAAAAAGGCCAGAAAGCGGATGAGCTTGTTGAATGTTTGGGCCTGTGTGAAGGGGAAGTGAAGCTGCTTGAAACCGGTAACTTACCATTACCACACATGGGTTGGAACACCGTTAAGTCTACCCCTGAACATCCACTGTTTAAAGATATCGAAGAAGGTGAGTATTTTTATTTCGTGCACAGTTTTGGTATGCCTGTAGGTGATTACACCATTGCTCAATGTGAGTACGGAAAACCTTTCACTGCAGCAGTGCAAAGCGGTAATTACTACGGGGTGCAATTTCACCCAGAGCGCTCATCAAAAGCTGGCTCAAAGCTTATACAGAACTTTTTAGAGCTGTAATTTTAAAGAATCAAAGGGAAGTAATTCAGTGATTATTCCAGCATTAGATTTAATTGAAGGTCAGGTAGTTCGTCTTTATCAAGGTGATTACGGACAAGTAACCGAATACAAAGTAGATCCAGCCGAGCAGTTCAACCTTTATCATCAGGCAGGAGCGGGTTGGTTGCACCTTGTTGACTTAACTGGCGCGAAAGATACCACTGCTCGTCAGCTAGACCTTATTGCAAAGTTATTGGCTAGCACACCAGCAAATATCCAAATTGGTGGTGGCGTTCGCAGTGAACAAGATGTTGTAGACCTTCTGGAAGCAGGCGCGCAGCGCGTTGTTGTAGGTTCTACAGCGGTTAAACAACCAGAGCTAGTTAAAGGCTGGATGGAAAAATACGGTGCAGAGAAAGTCGTCTTAGCGCTTGATATCAATATTGATGAAAACGGCACGCGTAAAGTAGCGATTTCGGGTTGGCAAGAAGACTCAGGCGTGACGATTGAAGCCTTGATTAATGACTACCTGACCGTTGGTCTTAAGCATGTGCTTTGTACCGATATTTCTCGTGACGGTACGCTTGAAGGCTCAAATGTTGAGCTTTACGTAGACCTTTGTAAGCAGTATCCGCAGGTGCAATTCCAATCTTCCGGTGGCATTGGCTCTTTGGCTGATATTGAAGCGCTGAAAGGATCAGGAGTATCAGGTGTGATTGTTGGACGAGCACTACTTGATGGTAAGTTTACTGCAGAGGAGGCATTCGCATGCTGGCAAAGCGAATAATCCCATGTCTTGACGTTCGTGATGGTCAAGTGGTGAAGGGCGTTCAGTTCCGTAACCATGAAATCATCGGTGACATTGTCCCTCTGGCACAGCGTTATGCTGAAGAAGGTGCTGATGAACTGGTTTTCTATGATATCACCGCTTCAAGTGATGGCCGTGTGGTCGATAAAAGTTGGGTTCAGCGCGTTGCTGAAGTGATCGACATTCCTTTCTGTGTTGCTGGTGGCATTAAATCAGCAGAAGATGCCGCTCGTATTCTAGAGTTCGGGGCAGATAAGGTTTCAATCAACTCACCTGCACTGGCAAATCCAGAGCTCATTACACAGCTTGCGGACAAGTTTGGTGTGCAATGTATTGTTGTGGGTATCGACTCTTATTTTGACAAAGAGGCAGGCAAATATCAGGTTTACCAATTTACTGGTGATGAGGCGCGCACTAAAGCAACTAACTGGGAAACTCGTGATTGGGTCCAAGAAGTGCAAAAGCGTGGTGCAGGTGAAATTGTATTGAATATGATGAACCAAGATGGTGTCCGTAACGGCTATGACTTGGATCAGCTTAATATGGTTCGTGAAGTGTGTAATGTTCCGCTGATCGCTTCTGGCGGTGCAGGTGCAATGGAACACTTTGCTGAAGCTTACAAACAAACCAATGTTGATGGAGCACTAGCTGCATCGGTATTCCACAAACAAGCCATCAATATTGGTGAACTTAAGCAGTATTTGAAACAACAAGGTGTAGAGGTACGTCTATGAGTTTTGCGGCGACAGAAGTAAATACGCTAGCTGAACGTATTGATTGGGACAAAGTGGATGGCCTTGTACCTGCAATTGTTCAAGATTTTCAGTCTAGCCAAGTGCTGATGATGGGGTACATGAACAGAGATGCGTTAGCCAAAACGGGTGAAACGGGTCAAGTAACGTTTTTCTCACGCACTAAAGAGCGTCTTTGGACTAAAGGTGAAACGTCAGGCAATGTGCTCCAACTTAAAAATATTGCTTTGGACTGTGATAATGACACGCTGCTAGTTAAAGTTGATCCAATTGGGCCTACATGCCACACAGGAACAACAACCTGCTGGGATGGCGATCCTCAAGAAGAGAGCCAAATGGTGTGGCTTCATCAACTTGAGCAGCTACTGGCTGCCCGCAAGAACGCCGACCCAGAATCTTCTTATACAGCGCACTTATATTCGCGTGGTACCAAGCGTATTTCGCAAAAAGTGGGCGAAGAAGGCGTTGAAGTCGCGCTTGCGGCGACGTCGGGTGATAAGGCGGAGCTAGTGTGTGAGTCTGCAGATTTAATCTATCACTTAATGGTTCTTCTTCAAGACCAAGGCCTATCGATGAATGATGTGGTCAATAAGCTCAAAGAGCGTCATAAATAGATTGTCGGATTGTCTGTGATTTCAACACGGTTAATTTGAATGAAACTGCGCCCTCACTGTGAGGGCGCTTTTTTATTGAACCTAGCCAAAGGTTGTTATAATTCGAACAGGAAGTAGTAACCGTATCCGACAATAAATGCAGGTATTGCTGAGTAAATGGTGGCTACTAAGGCTGCCTTAGGAGCAAGGGCAATCGCTGGGAATAGGGCATCACCATCGTTTGAAATCGCATTTGCTAGTTGTGCCGATAATGGTGCAGCACCTGAAATGTACAGACTAGTTACTAAGATTTGTGGACCGCAGCCAGGCAGTAATCCAACGGCTAATCCCATCAACGGCATCCAAATTCCCCAACCAGAGAACGTTGTCGCAAGATCAATATGGCCAAAGAAGGTAATGAGTTCAAAAGCCATAAAGGCGAGAATAACCCATGCTGTTACGAAGTTTGTGTCTTGTGCAGCTTTTTGAATTGGGTGAGAAGAGACCTGTTTAACGTCTTCAGCAACGGTGGATTCGTAATCTTTGATCTCTTTGGTTAATGACCAAAGCAGCATACTGATGATGATTAATACTGCCCCAAGCCACTCAATACTCATTTCAGGTAGGTGGAAGAGTTGGTTAACATCGACTTGGAATGAGCCTAGTCCAGCAACAATGGTCGCAGGCACGAGTAACCATTTCCAAAACGCCCCTTGAAGGTTAATCGCTTTTTGCTCCATATTGGTTTTATCTTCTTTACCGCAGCTAAATCGCTCAGCAAGGGCTGACATTTCTGGACGCAAAAAGTCGTCTGAATGGATAGCATTGACCACCCAACCAGAAAGCGCACCAACAAAAACGCCCAGTGCAACAACGGCTAATCCTATATCAGGTTTACTGGCAAGCAATAGGAAAGCTGCATCACCCATTGTTGAAGTGAGAACCGCAACGATAGCGCCAAATCCAACGCGTCCACTGACAAATTGGGTGGTTACTATGATAGCGCCCCCACAACCTGGCAGTGCCCCCAGTAAGGCTGCGAAGAATACTTGATGATCGCGAGAAGAGTTGTATAGATTAACAATCCGACTCTCTTTATTGATAAAAATGGAGAGGTAGTGATAGATAGCGAGTGTGAAAGCCACATAACTGGACACAGCCCAAAATGCATCAGACAAGGTGTTCACGGTTACTTCTCGTGTGATATCACTTGCCACTAGAGCAATCAAAGTAACAGGTAAGATTAGGCGTTTATATGCAGGCCTAAATTGTGCGAGCGAGAGCCAACTCGGTAAAGCAGGGAAAAGTCGTAGAGAGTTCATAAGCTGATACAATGTTGAATACGAATTATTATCAACTATATGTTAATGAGAATTATTTGCAATAATTAATTGCTAGTTTTCAAGCCAACTCCGCTTATTTGTATTTATCTAGCAGCTGATCATAACGGCCACTTTGTTTCAGTTCGTGGAGGCCAATCATAAACTTAACTAGAAGCTTTTGTTTATTCGGATGATCCTTGGCGATAGCAAGATGTACGGGTTTGATCATCAAACTTTTATGTACGAAGTAAAAGTCATCCGGCTCAAACCCTAGCTTACGAATTGTGTGAAGTGTTGCTCGTTCATCTGCGATCAAGGCATCAATCCTCCTTGCTCTCAGTTTTCTGATGTTCGTTTCTAAGTCGTCAGCGGCAACTCGTTTAAAGGCCGTCGATTGATTGAATGCGTCGCCATAACCATAGTCTTCAATTATCCCTACTTTCATGCCTTGAAGTGAGTCGAAGTTTTGATATTCGAAAGAGTTTTCCTTGAGAACCACAAATTTGAGTTGAACGAGTAAGTAGGGCACGCTTAAATCCAGTTTGTCGGTGCGATCGTCTGACCACCAAAGAGAAATGAGCAGGTCCTTTTGTTGATTACGTACCTCTTTTAGTGAGCGAAGCCACGGCTTAATTTCCATCTCAACCTGATAGCCTTGTGTGGCATAGGCTTCTGTAACGATTTCTGTTGCTAGCCCTGAATTCACTGTGCTGAATACGTAAGGGGGCCAAACTGCCTGAGTAGCATTAACTTGAACTGCGATGGATGTCGATGAAAAAAATAACGTAGTCACGAAAAGTAAAAAGTGACGGCTCCACATAAAATTTACTCCACAGGTAAAGGTTATCAGTGACAACGAAACGGGTGGAATTAGTGCTAAACTTACATAGAGAATAGACAGCATAGATAAGGTCTGTCATGGCTTATGCTTAAATATTCTTTTTCAAGCCGATGACAAATTATCAAAATTAGGTAAAATGTCGGGTTTGTGAGTAATGGCCCTTTGTTGGGTAGAAATATAGTCAGATAGGAAAAAAGATGATTCTAGTAGTAGGTCACAAGAACCCTGATAGCGATAGTATCTGTAGTGCACTAGTAGCAACAGAGCTACTAAAAGCACGTGGCGTTGAAGCGATGCCAATCCGTCAAGGTGAAATCAACCGTGAAACTCAGCACATTCTAGAAGTTGCGGGTGCAGAGGTTCCAGAACTACGTACTTCAGTAGCTGGCGAGAAAATCTGGCTAGTAGACTACTCAGATCTTGCTCAAGCTCCAGACGATGTAGCAGAAGCTGAAATCCTAGGTATTGTTGACCACCACCGTCTAGGTGATGTGATGACTGTTAACCCAATGGAAGCTTGGATCTGGCCTGTTGGTTGTACTAACACAGTACTATTTAACATGTTCAAGATTGAAGGTCACGAAATCACTCCTCAGATCGCTAAGCTAATGATGTCAGCTATCCTATCTGACACAGTAGGTTTTGCTTCTCCAACATGTACTCAGAAAGATAAAGATGCAGTTCAAGAACTTGCAGCTATTGCTGATGTATGTGACGTTGACGCGTTCATTAAAGATCTTCTAATCGCTAAGACAAACATTGAAGGTCTATCAGCAGCAGAGCTTGTTGAGAAAGACCTGAAAGGTTACCCGTTCAACGGCCGTGATGTTGTTGTTGGTCAAGTTGAACTAGCAACTTTAGAGCAAGTTGACGGTATGATTGAAGCACTAGAAGCAGACCTAGAAACTCGTTGTGAGAAAGATGGTCTAGCGTTTGCGGCAGTTATGCTAACAGACATCACTACAGCTCAAACTCGTCTACTGTACAAAGGTGAGTGGGCAGAGAAGCTAGTTAAGCATGAAGAAAATGGCATGCTAATGATGGAAAACACGCTAAGCCGTAAGAAGCAAGGTTGGCCTTGGCTTCAAACTGAGCTGGCTTAATTTCCATAGCTCCAAGAATTTTAAACGCCCATGGCCTTGCCGTGGGCGTTTTATTTAGAGGAAACAAAAAATGTCACTATCTAAAGAACAACTAGAGTCTGTGAATAAAATGCGTTCAGATGAGCGCTTCAATTACTGTATCAAAGAGATTGCACAGAACCGTCAAGTTTGGATTCTAACCGATGAGCATGGCTGTGTAATGCTTAACACGGAAGATGAAGATTGCGTTCCAGTGTGGCCACACGAAGAATTTGCTGCTCAGTGGGCAACAGGTGAGTGGGAACATTGTAAAGCGGAAGCTATCTCTACTGCGAAATGGTTCAGTCGTTGGACTTACGGTCTAGAAGATGATGAACTCTCTGTCGTTGTATTCCCTAACGACAATGAAGAAGGTGTTGTGCTTTACCCAGACGAATTTGAGTTCGAATTAAAAAAGCGCGCTAAATAGTTTCTAATTAGTTGAAGTGGTGTCTGCATTAACGACTTGGGCATCACTTTTCTCTTCATACAATCTGACGTTGGTCAGTATCCGACTAGCTGAAATAGCTCTCCGCCCTTAGCCACTGATACTGCTTTATCGAGAGTACCGTTGTTTTGGTATTGCTTAAGCAATCGCTTGATAATGGGTTTCACCTGTTTTTCAGTCATCCCAACCTTTAGCTCAGGTTCATAAAGCAGTTTTAATAAAACGACATCCAATGGTGAAAGTAGGTCTTCAGGGGTATTGTCATTGAAGATGGACGGGTATGCACTGTCTGAATCGTTGGGTAGGCCGAGCGTTTGGGTAATCTCTTCGACGATACAGGCAACGAGCTTGCCATGTACTCGTGCACGGTCGATGGGGATGACAATCGATGCCGATGTAATAGCACTATTGCTCGCGACTCGGTAACCAGCCTTACAAATCGCATCGCGGGTGTTTTTTAGGGAGGCTTTTCCCATTTCCCTTTCAATGTGTTTTTCCCATTTAGCATCCGTAGTGTAAATCCAAACGATGTTTGCTTGTTTCCGAGAAGATACACGCTTAATTGGGTGGCCGGTAATTGAGCTTAAGTGGCGTAAATGCGCATTGGTCAGCTGATCATGCAGCTCTTCGTCGGTGACATCATGCTTTATCCAAACTTTGACTGGTTCTTGCCATTTAACCAACGGCTTTTGACCCGAAGAGTATTCATTTCTTAATGCGACTTCGACAAAGGCTTGAGCCACGAAGTTAGGATCTAACCAAGTGAGCTGCGACGAATATGTATAGCCGAAGGAGCTGAAGGAAAGGGAGAATAAACCGAATAAAGTTGTTGCTATCCTTAGCATGGTTCTCCTACTTAAAGCATGTCGCCTTATTAAAATGACTTTCAACCAGTCGTTGAGTAATGGGGTGCTCTGGACAAGAGAGCACTTGGTGAGTCTCACCACTCTCTACGACGACACCTTCATGCATCACCATCACTTTATCCGTGATATGTTTCACGACACCAATGTGTTGCGATACATAAATAAAAGATACGCCCATTTCTTCTTGAAGTTCCAGAAATAGGTTGATGATTTGTGAGCGCATGGCCATATCTAATCCGTTAAGTGCTTCATCAGCGACAATGACAGAGGGTTGCAGAATTAGAGCTCTAGCGAGACATACACGCTGTTTCTGGCCTGTTGCTAGCATCTGAGGATAGAAATAAGCATGCTCTGGTAATAGACCAACGCGCAGTAACGTTTCTTTTACTCGTTTGATTCGTGCCTCAGGCGGCATGCTAGTGTTTCGTTTTAACGGACCTTCAAGGATGCGACCAATCTGGATACGCGGGTTCAACGAGGTATTTGGATCCTGGAAAATCATCCTGATCAGCTTACAGCGTGTCGAGTAGTCCTCGTGTTCTAAACGTTCACCATTGACTCGAATTTCGCCAGAAGTCGGTTCAACCACACCAGCGAGCATTCGCGCCAGGGTTGATTTTCCTGAACCATTTTGCCCAATGAAGCCAATAGTTTGACCTGCTTCGAGACTAAAGCTTACCGGTTTGACGGCTTCTTGAGTCTTCTTGCGGAACAGACCTGAACGAGTGATAAACGACTTAGAAAGATCGGTTACTTCTAATAGTGCGCTCATGCTTTTTTCTTCTCCCGCTCTTTCGGTGAATGGTTCAATGGGAAGTGACAAGCAAACTTGTGGTTTTTAATACGGCGAGTCATAGGTATTTCGACACACTGACGCTGAGCATAAGGGCAACGGGGGCCTAGTCGACATCCTATCGGAAGGTGCTGCAGCGGAGGAATTGTCCCCGGCAAAGACTGAAGCTTTTCTTTATGTGGGATCCAATCACTAAAGTCCGGCATCGCTTTTAGAAGCGCGACCGTGTATGGATGCTTAGGTTTGTCCAGAATTTTCTTGGTATCCGCTGACTCAACTGACTGGCCACAGTACATCACAGTAATCCGGGTTGCCCACTGAGTAATTGTCGTTAAATCATGACCAATCAACATAATCGATGTGTTGTGTACTTGGTTCATACGACTCAATAAGCGTAAGATCTGAGATTGAGTGATGGGATCTAAGTCATTTGTAGGCTCGTCGGCAATCAGTAATTTAGGCTTGGCGGCGATGGCCATAGCAATCATGATTTTTTGACATTCACCATCGGTGAGCTCGTAGGGGTAGCTACTCATGATCTGCTTATGATCTTTGATTCCCACTTTGTGGAGTAGTGCAATGGCTTGTTTTTTACGCCACTTAAATCGTTCCCACCACTTTCCTTCAAACGAGCGAGAAGGTATAGCCTCGATTAGCTGTCTGCCTACTTCTTCTGAAGGGTCCAAACAGGTTGAAGGCTCTTGGAAAATCATTGCAATATCGCGGGCAATAACACGTCGGCGTTCTTTAGGCGTTAGTTGAAGCAGGTCAACATTACCCAAGCGCATACGGTCAGCGGTTACTTTCCAGTTATCTTTACAAACACCAACAATGGCTTTCGCAACAAGGCTTTTACCAGAACCGGACTCACCAACAAGACCACGGATCTCCCCTTCATTGAGGGTCAGACTCATACGGTCAACGGCTTTCATTAAACCTTGCGGTGTTTCGATCTCTATGGTCAGGTGTCGAATATCGAGTAAAGGCATTATTCGATCCCCGCATTCAATGCTTGGCGAACCCCTTCACCAACTAAGTTGATAACAATGACAGTAAACATGATGGCAAGCCCTGGCAGGGTTACGGTCCATGGTGCTAAATAGATAAGTTCTACTGAATCACCCAAAATAGCGCCCCATTCGGTACTTGGAGCTTGTGCGCCTAAACCTAAGAAGCCCAAAGCCGTGATGTCTAAGATCGCAATTGAGAGTGCGAGCGTAATCTCTGAAGCAATCACGACTAATATGTTTGGCAATATAGAATTCCATAGTAGATAGAAGTCGTTTGCACCATCAAGGCGCGCCGCCATAATGTAATCTTTTTCTACTTCAGTATGCACAGCGATATACACCGAGCGAATGAAGCGAGGGATCAGGGCCAAGCAGATAGCTAACAAGATGTTGAACTCACCAAAGCCGAGGAATGCGACAAATATGATCGCTAGGAGTAGTGATGGAATTGACATCACCGTGTCGAGCAAGTGGTTCAGTGTGCTAGACAGTAAGCCTTTAGTCATCCCCGCCAGTACACCAATAATGCAGCCAATAACCGTGGCAATTAAAGTGATGATGAGCGCAGCGCCAAACGTTAGCTGAGAGCCTTCGATTAAACGCGAAAGTATATCTCGGCCTAAGTCGTCAGTACCTAGGAAATACTCAACTGTACCTGCAGGGTTCCATGATGGAGGAACCAATAGCTCTCCCGTTTGCGCTTGTGGATCGTGCGGAGTGATCCAAGGGGATACTAGAGTAAGCAGTATGATCAGCGACAAACACCATAGGCCAAACATGGCTAAGTTATTCGCGCGAAAGCTACGCCAAAAGCGCTCAAACTGAGTAGGGATGCGCTCTTCTTGATATACGTTATCGGTTAGCATACCACTCTTTCCTTACTAGCGGGTTGATCATCGCACCGATCAAATCAGACAAAATATTAGCAGTTAGTACTAAGGTTGCGACCACAATAACCCCAGCCTGAATCGCCACATAGTCCTGATTAGACAGTGCATCTAATAACCAGCGCCCAATACCAGGCCAGTTAAAGATGGATTCAGTAATAATCGCCAGCGTTAACATACTTGAAAGTTGGACACCAATTTTCGGAATGATCGGAGGAATGGCATTTCTAAGCACGTGCTGAGTGACGATTTCATGAGTCGAAAGACCTTTGATTCTTGCCGCGCGGATGTAGTTTTGCCCCATAACTTCTGCAACGGATGTACGCATCAAACCAATAACTTGCGTAGTCGGCGCTAATGCTAAGACTAAGCAAGGCAGAATCAAATGTTCAATGACGCTTTGCAGAGCGTGAGCTCGATACTTACCGTCCGCAAAAAAGGCATCGATTAAGGCAAAACCGGTGACGTGCTCTATTTGATACAGCAAATCGTATCGACCCGCGACTGGGAAAAACTCAAAGTGAAGAGAGAAAATCATGATCATCAACAGCGCAATCCAAAATAGAGGCGCAGAGTAACCAGACATAGAAGTAAAAGAGATTGCAGTATCTATCCATTTACCTTGTTTCATTCCCGCGACGGTACCCACAGGAATACCTATGAGCAGTGAAATGACAAAGGCGATTAAACACAGCTCTAAAGTTGCCGGAAAGACGATGCTCAGTTCATCAATGATCGGTATTCCCGCTTTATTCACCCCAAAGTTTAGCTGCATTAACTCGCCGAGATAAGTCAGCCAGCCATTCCAAAATTCTTGTATCGCCCATGGTGATTCTGGCTCTAAACGCAGAATACTAAAGCCAACCATGGTCAAAATGAGCAAGGTGATGATGAACAGGTTCAGGCGTCGAACAGTGTACAACAGCATTACTGAACCCTCTCGACAGTATCAAATGGCTGAGCGTTAAATGGGCTCACTTTAAACCCTTCTAATGAACGGTCGTGTGCTTGCATCTGCATTCCATGGTTAAGAGGAATTACAGGAAACTCTTCGTTCAAAATGTTTTGTGCTTGTTTATAAAGATTGAGTCGGTAACGTGGCTTGTCTACTTCTAGTGCCAAGTCGAGCAAGAAGTCAAAATCAGGGTTACACCAGCTTGATACATTTAATCCAGCTCGTTTCGAATCACAAGAAAGGAGCGGTCTAAAGAAGTTGTCAGGGTCACCGGTGTTGGCACTCCAACCTGTTAAATAAAGATCAATGTTCTCGTTGTTGCCAAGATTGCTGCGATCGAATCGGTCGTCAGTAATCAGGTTCAATTTTATACCCACATCGGCAAAGTTTGCTTGGATAAGCTCGGCGGTTTTGCGTGGACTAGGGTTGTAAGCTCGTGGCTCTAGAGGAACAGACATCGTGAGTTCTAATCCCTTGCTGTAGTCGGCCTCTCGAAGTAGAGCAATCGCATAGTTGCGGTCATAACGGATTTGGACGGCATCTTTGTGGTAAGCCCACGACGTTGGAGGCAACACCGAGTATGCCTGACTACCCGTGCCATAATAGACTGAATCGAGTATGTTTTGACGGTTAATCGCGTAGTTAAGTGCTTTACGAACACGCGCATCATTAAGAGCAGGGTGTGACGTATTAACTGCTACAAATGAAACGTTCATTGCAGGTTTAGCTGTCAACTTAACATGCTCATTTTTCTCAATGATTGGTAGTTGACTCGAAAGTGGCGAGTTTAAAACGTCACACTCTTTTCTAAGCAACTTCGCTAGCGTACCAGTACCACGTTGAGAAATATCGAATACCACCTGATCCATTTTTGGTGTGGTATCCCAATAGCTCTTGTGACGCTTTAAACGAATCAAATCGTTAACTTGATACTCGGAAAGATAAAAAGGACCAGTGCCTACCGGGTGACTGTCGAGCATGGCTTTTTCGTCACTGAGTTCCAGTTGACCCGCGTATTCTTTAGAGTGGATAACCGCGTGGCTGGTGGCAATATTCGATAGAAAACTGTTGTCAGGGCGGCTGAGTGTAAACTGCACTTTGTGTTTAGAAAGTGCGACTACATCAATAACGAGATTTTGAAAATCAATGCCACTAAACCAAGGGTATAGGCCACTACCTACATAATGGAAAGGGTTGGTGCTGTCGATAATGCGACGGAAACTGAACACGACATCATCGGCGTTCATTGCGCGTGAAGGGGTAAACCAAGCTGTGGTTTGAAATTGAACGCCTTCGCGCAGCTCAAAAATGTATTCAGTACCTTCTTTATTCACTTTCCATGAACTCGCCAGACTTGGCGCTGGTTGGTACGTTTTACTGTCTAATGTGAGGAGCGTATTAAATAGCTGTGGGCTTAAAGTCTCTGGCGTAATACCACTATCAACCAATTGAGGGTTGAACGTCTCTGGGCCACCTTGACCACAATAAACAAAACCCTTTTGACGGATTTTTTCGTGATCAATCTCTTCACCACAGCCAACGATAAGGCTGAGAGTGAATAAACCTAATGTAAATTGAATGAATGCTTTCATAGAAAGAACTTGTCTGGGACAAAGCGCAATGGAACTCACCATTATGCCTTAAGATCCTAATAATTTACCACTATTTGCCACAAGGAACCAAAGTAAAACCACAAATTTGGTGGGTTAACTCTCGTTGGTTATATCGTACTTACGCACCATGCCACGCAATTGGTGGTAACTCAGCTCAAGAAGCTCTGCTGCTTTCTTCTGGTTATACTGACTTTGAACCAATGCTGCTTTAAGTATGAGTTGGTCTTGCTCTTCTTGCCACTGCTTATAGTTGACCGGGAAGTGAAACTCTGTTGTGGGTGCGAGTTCCTTTACATCGCTTTCGGGAACAGTTGGGGTTTCCCAGCTTGATTGAAATGGATCGAATACAAGGGAATCGATAGGGGAATCTTGGATTCCGTGCTGATATACGGCGCGTTCAATGACGTTTTTTAGCTCACGGACATTTCCGGGCCATGGGTAGGTTAGTAGGCTCTGCTCTGCGTGTTGAGTGAACCCGACAAAGTACTCAAAACCAAGTTCACGACACATCTTGATGGCGTAATACTCCGCTAACAGCAAAATATCTTCTTGTCGCTCTCTTAAAGGAGGAAGGTGAATGACATCAAATGCCAGTCGATCTAACAAATCAGCCCGGAAACTTCCTTCGCTGGCCATTTGGGGTAAATCTGCGTTGGTTGCACACACAAGGCGAACATTTGCGTTAAGCAATTGGTGGCCACCAACGCGTTCGTATTGACCATACTCTATAACTCGAAGCAGTTTTTCTTGAACGAGTAATGGTGCAGTCGCTAATTCGTCTAAGAATAGAGTTCCGTTTTCAGCACGTTCAAAACGGCCTTTATGACGACCTTTAGAGCCAGTAAATGCGCCTTGTTCGTGACCAAATAGTTCTGAGTCAATTAATCCTTCGCTGAGTGTAGAGCAATTCAGTGAAATCAGTGGTTGGTCCCAACGCTTAGACAAGTAATGGAGTCGCTGCGCAATTAATTCTTTACCCGTACCTCGCTCGCCAATGATCAATACTGGTCGTTCAATGGCGGCCAATTTAGACACTTTATCCAGTACTGACAGAAACGACGGTGATTCTCCGATCAAGTTTTGTTGCATGACACGCTCCGTGGCGAAATTTACCTACTGTTGGTTAAATTCATCACAAGATATCGTCGAATGCAAATTAAATTTTGTTAACCGACTGATTTATATAGACTAAAAAGTTGGCACGTTACTTGGAGTATAGCTAGGGTACAAAATGAATTTATATGGAGTGCAACTGCTGCGCTCTTACATTATCAACATAAGGAGCCTCGCTATGGGTATTTTCTCTCGATTCGCAGACATTGTTAATTCAAACATCAGTGCTCTATTAGACAAAGCGGAAGATCCTGAAAAGATGATCCGTCTAATTATCCAAGAAATGGAAGACACCTTGGTTGAAGTTCGCACCAACTCGGCGAAAGCAATTGCAGACAAAAAAGAGTTGGCGCGCAAAGTAGAATCAATTGAAAGCACGATTGATGAGTGGCAAAACAAAGCAACGTTAGCGCTCACTAAGCAGCGTGAAGATTTAGCTCGTGCCGCATTAATCGAAAAGCAAAAACTGCAAGATATGCTCAAAGGCCTGCATACAGAGCAAACTTTGGTTGAAGAAACCATCGAAAAGCTAACGGGCGAAATTGGCAAGCTAGAAACAAAAATTACAGAGACCCGCGCGAAGCAGCAAGCATTAGCAATCCGCAGTCAAACGGCTTCAAACCGCAGAGATGTTCAAAAGCATTTGCACACTGCACGTACGAGCGAAGCGATGGCAAAGTTCGAGCAATACTCTAGAAAAATCGATGAGATGGAAGCTGAGGCAGATTTGTATGCCAAGACAGGCAATGCAAAATCTTTAGACCAAGAGTTCGCTGAACTTCAGGCTCAAGATGACATAGAAAAAGAGCTAGAAAAATTAAAGCAGCAAATGGAAGATAAAAAGTAATTCCTGTTTGTTTTTGTTAGTTTAGCTAGGTGGAAGGGTGAATAAACCCACTCTTCTTATCCATTTAAGGAGTTATATATGTCGTCATTTTTAATTGCTGGTCCGTTAATTGTTTTTCTGATTTTTGTTGCACCGTTATGGTTGTTTTTACATTACCGAAGCAAAAAAAATGCAAGTACAGGGTTATCGCAAGAAGATCTTCAACGCTTAGAGCTATTGTCTGAAAAAGCCGAGAGCATGCAAAAGCGTGTTGATACTCTGGAACGAATCTTAGATGCAGAATCGCCAACTTGGAGACGTCGATATGACTAAACGTGAGCTTTACCGCGATACGGTCAATGGAAAAATCAGTGGTGTTTGTGCTGGTCTTGCAAATTACTTCTCATTGGAAGTGTGGTTAGTTCGAATTCTGGTTATTTCGGCTGCGCTGCTTGGGGGAAGCTTCCTTGTCCTTCTTGCTTACATCGCAATGACATTGATGATAGAGAAACAACCGAAAAACTATGTCGAAGCGATGAAAGCAGAGCAAGAACACAAGTTAAAGAATAAACCTTGGAAGCAAGGGCAAACTCCAGAGTTATTGCTAAATACCATCGAAAAGGATTTCGCAAACCTTGAAGCTCAAGTACGTGATATAGAAGCTTATGTGACGTCCGATGCTTTCAAAGTCAATCGAGAGTTTAAGTCGTTGTAAAGAAGCGACCACTAGCACTCTATCTAAGAGTGCTCAATCTATACTTTTGTAGTTGTTCAAATTTGCGACGCTTCGTCCATATAAAAGCAAATTACTAATTTTCATAACAATTTACTGCTACTGTTATGGAAGTCAGGTTAGCATTCATCTATCTTTGTAACTAATAGCTACAAATGGATGGTTGACTATGTATAAATCTGTTTTGCTTCTTGCCATAACTGCTGCATTGAGCGGCTGTGGTAAGGAGCTTCCTCCTGTTCCTGAGCCTGATTCTAGGCCCGCCAAATTATTTACAGTTTCCGTTGGCAATGCTCAATTTGAACGAACCTTTCCTGCAACATCTGAAGCTGGCGATAAAGCGGTTCTCGCATTCCGTGTTCCTGGTCAAATGCAATCTATTGATGTACTTGCAGGGCAGCCTGTTAAAAAAGGTGAAGTACTTGCTTCTTTAAACCCCGATGAATATACCTTGCTTGCTAAGCAGGCCGAAGCTCAATTTCGTTTAGCGGATGTTCAATATCAACGCTATAAAAAGCTTCGTAAGGACAAAGTTGTTTCTGAGCAAGACTTTGACCAAGCGAAAGCAAACCACAATTCTGCAAAAGCGACTTTGGAGCAGGCGAGAGCTAACCTGCGCTACACCCAATTAGTTGCTCCCTATGACGGTACTATTTCTCTTGTACCTGCTGAAACCTATGAATACATTGCCGCTAAACAGGGGGTGATGAACATTCAAACCAACCAATTGATGAAGGTGCTCTTTCAGCTGCCAGACCATTTACTCAACCGTTTTGCTAGTGGGGTGAACTTAACGGCAACCATGACTTTCGATGCGTTCCCGCAAAATCAGTATGAGCTACTTTTCCAAGAGGTTGATACCGAAGCCGATCAAAAAACCGGCTCTTACAAAGTGACCATGGTGATGGAAAGACCTACCGATATTGGCGTGCTACCAGGTATGGCGGGCGCAGTTCATGTCGCGGTTGAATCAACGAATGCAACACGAATCCCTGAGTCTGCGCTAATGGAAGAAAATGGCGAAATCTATGTGTGGCGAGTGGATCAACAAGGCATTGTGGCTAAAGCACAAGTTGAGTTAAATGAAAAGCGTCAGGTGAAAAGTGGTTTGAATGAAGGCGATCAAATCATTGTATCTGGAGTTGGTGGTATCGAACCGGGAATCAAAGTTCGAGAGTGGGTTAAAGAGCGAGGTCTATAAGATGAAGCAATGGATAAATCTATGCGCATTGTCGACAGTAGCGCTCTTAGCAGGTTGTGGCGGTGAGCTGCAATATGTCGATTTTGGTAAACCCAAGGTGAAAGTGTTAGAGCTTTCTGAACACAAGGTCAAAGAAGATCGGTTGTATTTCCCGGCAGTGGCTAATGCGGCAGAGCGCTCTCATTTGAGCTTTCGTGTTGCGGGAGAAATCAGCAAGCTTTATGTCAAGGAAGGTGACCAACTGAAAAAAGGGGACCTGATTGCTGAGCTCGACCCAACCGATTATCAGTTGGATGTTGATAACGCCTCTGCCCGCTATAGCGTTGTTAATAGCCAATATAAGCGCTCAAAGCCTCTCGTTGATAAAGGACTCTTGGCAAAGTCTCAGTTTGACGAAATTGCAGCCAATAGACAGATTGCGTATGCAGAACTTCAGCTATCGAAGCTTCGCCTCTCATTCACTAAATTGAGAGCACCAGTAGATGGCATTATTTCTCGTGTCAGTGCTGATCAGTTTGAAAATGTGCAGGTGGGACAACAAGTGGTCAATATTCACAGCGTGGAGAGCGTTGAAATCTTGATACAGCTTCCGGATCGTTTGTACGTCAATCAACCGAATCAGCAAGCGTTAGAAAAAGTAAATGCCATTGTTAAAGTACCGAGCGGAAATGAATACAAGGCGCAAATCAAAGAATTCACCACCGAACCAGATCCTGCGACGGGAACCTTTACAGTGACGCTATCTTTACCCATGCCTGAAGATGAATACATTCTTGATGGTATGGCTGTAGAAGTGACATCAAAGGGTGAAGATATCGGCCTAGAAATGAACCTTGGTGTACAAATTCCAATTGAAGCCATTTTTAATGACGATGGCGAGCCTTTAGAGCGAGAAAATAAATATGTTTGGGTATTAGGATCAGATAACTTAGTGACTAAACAACTGATCAAAACCGGTAAAGCGAGTAAAGACTCAGTACAGGTGCTTGAGGGCTTGAATAACGACCAAGTAGTGGTTATTGCAGGCGTATCACGATTGAGAGAAGGAATGGAAGTACAAGTAGTGGAGCAGGAGGCTGGTCATGAGTGATAACAAAGTAAACTCGCCTCAAAGCGATGAGGACATCACAGGAATTGCAGCGTACTTTATTCGAAATCGTGTGATCAGCTGGATGATCTCTCTGATTTTCTTGATTGGTGGCGCAGCAGCATTTTTTGGCTTAGGCCGATTAGAAGACCCAGCTTTCACCATTAAAGATGCGATGGTTGTTACATCTTACCCTGGTGCAACCCCACAACAAGTAGAAGAAGAGGTGACTTATCCGCTAGAAAAGGCTATCCAACAGCTTACCTACGTAGATGAAGTTAACTCTATTTCTAGCCGTGGTTTGTCGCAAATTACTGTGACAATGAAAAACAACTACGGTCCAGACGATTTACCTCAGATCTGGGATGAGTTACGCCGTAAGGTTAATGATCTAAAAGGACAATTGCCTCCGGGGGTGAATGACCCACAAGTTATCGATGATTTTGGTGATGTCTACGGCATTTTGTTGGCTGTCACGGGTGATGGCTACAGCTATAAGGAGTTACTTGATTATGTTGATTACTTGAGGCGTGAATTGGAGCTCATTGATGGAGTGAGTAAAGTTTCGGTCTCGGGTCAACAGCAAGAACAAGTATTTATCGAAGTGTCGATGAAACGCTTGAGTAGTTTAGGTCTTGCGCCAAGCACAGTGTTCAACCTTCTCTCAACTCAAAACGTTGTATCTGACGCTGGTGCGATTCGAATCGGCGATGAATACATTCGAATTCATCCGACGGGTGAGTTCGAAAATGTCGATCAGTTGGGCGATTTGATCATCACGGAAAGTGGTGCACAAGGGTTAATCTACTTAAAAGACGTTGCTGAAATTAAGCGCGGTTATATTGAAGTACCGACGAACATCATTACTTTTAATGGCGATTTAGCGCTTAACTTGGGTGTTTCATTTGCTCAAGGGGTCAATGTGGTTGAAGTTGGCGAGCGGTTTGACCGACGTTTGGCTGAACTTAAATTCCAGCAGCCGGTTGGCGTAGATATCTCTGAAATCTATAGTCAGCCGAAAGAAGTAGATAAGTCGGTTAGCGGCTTTGTAGTCAGCCTAGGGCAGGCAGTCGCGATCGTAATTATCGTTCTGCTGTTCTTTATGGGACTACGCTCTGGACTACTGATTGGTCTGATTCTATTACTAACAGTGCTAGGTACCTTCATCTTCATGAAGTACTTTGCTATTGATTTGCAACGTATCTCTTTAGGTGCCCTAGTTATTGCACTGGGTATGCTGGTGGATAACGCCATCGTGGTCGTCGAAGGGATATTGATAGGGACGCAGAAAGGTCGGACGCGAATGCAGGCGGCGACAGACATTGTCACGCAGACGAAATGGCCGCTCTTAGGCGCGACCGTAATTGCCGTCACCGCGTTTGCACCAATCGGTCTGTCAGAAGACTCGACCGGTGAATACTGTGGGACTCTATTCACCGTATTATTGATCTCTTTGATGTTGAGTTGGTTTACGGCGATTTCACTAACACCATTCTTTGCTGATATCTTTTTCAAAGGTCAAAAATTCAAGCAAGATGGTGAAGAAAGTGACCCATACAACGGCATGATCTTTGTACTTTACAAGGGCTTCTTAGAATTTTGTATGAAGCGCGCTTGGCTAACCGTCATTGTCTTGATTCTAGGTCTTGCGGCAAGTATTGCAGGTTTTACTCAAGTGAAGCAGTCGTTCTTCCCATCATCGACAACACCGATTTTCCAAGCGGATATCTGGTTGCCTGAAGGAACGGACATTCGTGCGACTAACACCAAGTTAAAAGCGCTAGAGTCTTGGATCTCTGAGCAAGATGGTGTTGACCATATCACGACAACCGCAGGTAAAGGTCTGCAACGTTTTATGTTGACTTACGCGCCAGAGAAAAGCTACGCAGCGTATGGAGAAATCACTACGCGCGTCACTGATTACGAAAAGCTTGCTACTTTGATGACGAACTTCAGACAGCATCTAGAGGACAAGTTCCCTGAGATTAACTACAAGCTTAAACAGATCGAGTTAGGTCCAGGTGGCGGTGCGAAGATCGAAGCGCGTATCATTGGTTCAGATCCAACGATTCTACGTGGTATCGCTAAGCAAGTAGAAGACATCATGCACGCAGATCCTGGTGCAACTAATATTCGTCATGACTGGCGTGAGCGTACTAAGGTACTTGAACCTCAGTTCAATGAGAGCCAAGCACGTCGTTACGGTATCACTAAGTCAGATGTGGATGAATTCTTAGCGATGTCTTTCTCAGGAAAATCAGTGGGTGTGTATCGTGACGGTACAACGTTAATGCCGATTGTGGCTCGACTACCTGAAGATGAACGCATCGATATTCGTAACATCGAAGGTATGAAGATTTGGAGCCCAGCACTAAGTGAATATATCCCATTACAGCAAATCACAATGGGTTATGACTTACGTTGGGAAGATCCGATCATTGTACGTAAGAACCGTAAGCGTATGTTAACGGTGATGGCGGATCCTGATTTGCTCGGCGAAGAGACGGCAGCGACTCTGCAGAAACGTTTGATGCCTCAAATTGAAGCGATTGAACTGCCTCCAGGCTATTCATTAGAGTGGGGTGGTGAATATGAATCGTCGGGTGATGCACAAGCTTCTCTATTTACCACTATGCCGATGGGTTACTTGTTCATGTTCCTAGTTACTGTGTTCCTATTTAACTCAGTAAAGGAGCCTCTGATTGTATGGTTAACTGTCCCTCTCGCCATTATCGGTGTGACAACGGGTCTACTTGCGCTCGATACACCATTTGGCTTTATGGCTTTGCTCGGTTTCTTGAGCTTGTCAGGCATGCTACTTAAAAACGGCATCGTGTTACTTGATCAGATTGAAATCGAGATGAAGTCGGGTAAAGAGCCATACATCGCGGTGGTAGATGCGTCACTAAGTCGTGTGCGTCCAGTATGTATGGCGGCGATCACAACCATTCTTGGTATGATTCCGTTGCTTCCTGATATCTTCTTTAAGCCGATGGCGGTAACCATCATGTTTGGTTTGGGCTTTGCCACGGTACTGACGCTGATCGTTGTTCCGGTGCTGTATCGTATTTTCCATAAAGTGAAAGTGGTCGAGATCTAAAGGTTAATTAGATCAAGTGTTTCAAAGCGCTAACTCTGAGATAAGAGTTAGCGCTTTTTTATTGAGTAGAGACAGGCTTATCGTTAAATTGAGTGTCAGGGCTATTTAGGAGAGAGTTAATATGGAAGAGCAGCGCTGTGCATGGGCAAATGTGTCTGAATTGGATAAGGAGTATCATGATACCGAGTGGGGCGTACCAGTCCATGATGACAATTTGCTGTTTGAAATGTTGTCTTTGGAAGGCGCACAAGCAGGATTAAGTTGGACCACGATATTAAAAAAGCGTGAAGGCTACAGAAGCGCGTTTTATGGTTTCGATATTGATCGTGTTAGCCAGATGACTGAACAAGATGTTGAGTCTTTGGTCGTAAACCCCGACATAGTTCGTCACCGTGGAAAGATAGAATCGGTTATTAATAACGCTAAGCAACTACTGCTAATCAAGAAAGAGTTTGGTTCAGTTAATGTGTTCTTCTGGGCGTATGTAAACAACAATCCTATTGTGAACAAGTGGCAAGCCATGTCAGAGCTCCCGTCAAGCACGGAACTATCCAAACAGATCAGTAAAGACTTGAAAAAGCGGGGTTTTAAGTTTGTTGGTCCGACTACCGTTTACGCATTTATGCAGGCCGCAGGTCTTGTTGATGATCATCTGATGAGCTGCCCAGCGAAGAAAAAGAGCACCTAAGCGCTCTTTTTAATTTAACTAATTATGCGGTCTTTACGCTGTCGCTTCTTTCTCTAGAATGAGTGCGTTATAGCGAGCAAATCCAGCTTCTAAATCTGCAATTAAGTCATCGACGTTTTCTAGGCCGATATGCAGACGAATCAGAGTTCCTTCAAAGTTCGGGTTCGCAATTGTACGCAAGCTATTAAAGCTCTTAGGTTCGTTGGCTAAGATAAGGCTTTCATAGCCACCCCAAGAGTAGCCCATGCTGAAATGCTTCATTCCGTCTAATAGTGCTGTGGTCGCTTTAGAATAAGACGTCTTTAAGATAAACGAGAACAGACCGTTACCGCCTGTGAAATCGCGCTTATAGAATTCATGACCAGGACAGGTTTCAATAGCAGGGTGACGAACATGGTCAACTTCAGGGCGAGATTGAAGCCACTTAGCCACCTTCAAACTGTTTTCTGCATGCTGACGTAGACGTACATCTAACGTACGAATACCGCGTAGACCCAAGTACGCGTCGTCTGGTGAAACACATTGGCCCATTAGATAGCTTTGTTCGCGTAGTTGATCCCAGTATTTCTCGCTCGCGACAGCAGTACCAAGCATGACATCCGAGTGGCCGACAATGTATTTAGTCGCAGCCTGAATCGAGATATCAACGCCATGATCAAATGGTGAAAAGTTCACCCCTGCGCCCCAGGTATTATCGAGCATCACAATGATGTCTTGTTCATGAGCGATCTTTGAAAGAGTCGGTACGTCTTGAACTTCCATGGTGATCGACCCAGGAGATTCCAAAAACAGGATTTTTGTATTTGGTTGAATAAGGTCGCGAATGCCTTCACCAATGGTTGGCTCGTAGTAAGTAGTTTCGACGCCCATCTTTTTCATAATGGTGTCGCAGAAATCACGAGTTGGTTCGTAACAAGTATCCACCATTAAGATATGATCACCCGTTTCAACGAACGAAAGGATCGCGTTGGAGATCGCTGCCGTACCACAAGGGTAAAGAGCACAGCCGGCGCCACCTTCTATCTCTGTCATTGCATCTTGAAAGGCGAAATGCGTATTTGTACCTCGGCGGCCATAGAAAAGCGTCTTATTTGCACGGTTGATCGTTGCTTGCTGCTTTTCAGCTACAGTATCAAATACGATGGTTGACGCTCGCTGTACAGGAGGGTTTACAACACCATTAGTCCACTTTTTATCACGACCTGCGGTAACGTATTTGGTCTGCTTACTCTCTGACATTGGAAGTCCTTATCTAATCATAGGTTGCCTTATTTAAACCATGGCAAAGCATGAATAGCAAGCCCGATTAAAGTAGCGGATTGAATAGGTAGAAAACACGCTCCAAAAAGCGAGAAAAGAGTGTTCGCTTCTTCCACTGTTCAAAGTCGACTTGATGGGAGTTATCGATATAGCCTTGTTGCAACCAGTACATTTCTTTGGTGAATGCTTCATCATCGATAGCCAAAGTGAGCTCGAAGTTAAGCCATAGACTGCGCATATCCATGTTAACGGTTCCGACTAGACAGAATTGTTCATCTATTACAACTGACTTGGTATGTAGTAAGCCACCATAGAACTCAAAAATCTTAACTCCAGCGCTTAATAACTCGCTATAAAACGCGCGAGAGGCCCACTGAACCATTAAGGAGTCATTCTTATGTGGGATTATTAACTCAACATTGATACCGCGTTGTGCCGTCATCTTGAGTGTTTCGAGCAAATCAGAGCTCGGAACGAAATAAGGGGTAGTAATTCGTACCGAGCGATTAGCTTGGTTGATAGCGAGTGTTAGTACTTGCGATATTAAGTGCTCAGGCATACCTGGCCCTGAAGGCACAACTTGAACTGGATGCTGAGGTTCATTTGGGTTGATGGAACACTCTGGAAGTTGAGGGAATGTTCTTGAACCAGTTTCCACTTCCCAATCCCAACAATGAATGGCAGACAAAACGTTTACGGTTGGGCCAGTGATACGGACCATGATATCGATCCACTGGCCAACACCAGAATTTTGTTTGAAGTGGGCAGGGTCGACTAAGTTCATTGAACCGGTGTAAGCAATCTTCTCATCAATAACAATGATTTTACGATGCTGACGTAAATCAAGTCGTCTAAGGAAAATACGCCACGGACTCACCTCTAATGCTTGAACCACTTGAATGCCAGCGTTACGCATCATTTGTACCCACTGACTGCGGAAAAAGCGTGGACTACCAGCGGAATCGAGAAGCAGTTTTACATCAACGCCCCTTTTAGATGCTCGGATAAGCGCAGAGGCAACAGAGTCAGCTAGACCACCGGGATGCCATATATAAAAGACAAGGCGGATACTTGATTGCGCGTTCTCGATATCTTCAATAATAGAGTGGAGAATCTGATCGGGCGAGCTTTGTAGTGAGAGTGAGTTACCTGATAGAGCGGGTAAACCCAGTCGGTTGTTACACAGTTCATCTATGCGATAGATGTGGCGACCAAAGCTTTCCGGGGAATGAGCATGGCAGTTATTGAGGCTAGAGAACCATGATGCAAATGGAGCAAGCATCTCTTTGGCGCGTTCAGCACGTTTTCGACCTAGATTAAGTTCACCAAACAGAAAGTAACAGGCGACACCAACAATCGGGATGATATAGATGATCATCAACCAAGCGAGAGAAACACTGACGGCTCTTCGTTTTAGTACTACTCGAATAGTCACACCAGCGACCAAGATCCAGTAAAAGGCAATCCCTGCAAGTGTCAGAAAGTGATAAAACTTTTCCATTCAATAACCTAGAAGTGTGTGGCACTCCCAATATTAGAACTCAGGTTGAATAACGACAAGCATGATTTTCGGAAATCAGTTGATCATGGCTACAGATTGATAGATAGAACGAATCTGTTATGTGAATGTAAAAACTGGTGGGTAATTTGTGTTAAAGGCTAAAAAAACAGCATTTAAACATATTAATTACATTTGTGGTGGAAAAATAAACTATTTGGGCTTCCAATTTTATTCCTAAACTGGTTTACTTGCTACAACGTTAGCGTCACTCAAAATTCTAATAAGTGTAAATATAATTTTACAATCGCTTTTATAGGCGCCTAACAGAAGCAAACACAACATACAAAACGATTTAATGGAGTAACCGTGGCTACAAGTACAAGTGCACAGCCCCGTGATACGTGGGGGTCTAAATTAGGCTTCGTAATGGCAGCAGCTGGTTCAGCTGTAGGTTTAGGCAACATATGGAAATTTCCTTACACAGCAGGTGAGAGTGGCGGCGGTGCGTTCGTTGCGATCTACCTACTATTCGTAATTTTTATCGGCTTTAGCGTAATGCTTACTGAATTCGCTATTGGTCGTAAGACAGGTCTATCAGCAGTAGGCGCGTTCAAATCGACGGACCGTCGTTGGACATTTACTGGTGTTATTGGTGTGGTCAGTGGTCTACTTATCATGGGTTTCTACCCTGTAGTAGGTGGTTGGGCACTAGCATATATCTTCAAAGTTGGTGGCGGCCTACTAAGCACGCCTGAAGCAATTGGCGACAGCTTTGGTGGTTTCATCTCTGACCCAGTTCAGCCACTAATGTGGATGGCAGTATACCTATTCCTTAACATCATTATTGTAATGAAAGGTATCTCTGGCGGTATCGAGAAAGCAGGTAAGGTTCTAATGCCTTTACTATTCCTTATCCTGATCGTTGTATCGGTGAAAGGTCTAATGCTTCCTGGTGCAATGGCGGGTCTTGAGTTCCTGTTCATGCCAGATTTCTCAAAAGTTGACAGTAACGTTGTTCTAGCAGCACTAGGTCAAGCATTCTTCTCTCTATCGCTTGGTATGGGTTGTATGATGACTTACGGCTCTTACCTGAAGAAGAAAGAGAACCTAGTTCAAACTACAGGTATGGTTACTGCGATGGATACAGGTGTTGCGATTCTTGCAGGTGTTGCAATGTTCCCAGCAATGTTCGCATTCGGTATGGAGCCATCAGCAGGTCCTGGTCTAGTATTCGTTGTTGTGCCTCAGCTATTTGCTGAAATGGGCGGCGTAATTGGTCTTCTATTCGCTCTAATGTTCTTCATCGGTCTAACGGTAGCGGCGCTGACATCTTCTGTATCTCTACTTGAAGTTGTAGTTTCTTACCTAATCGATGAAAAAGGTATGAAGCGTTCAACAGCAGTTATCTCTGCAAGTGCAGTAATGGCGACACTATGTGTGTTCGCATCACTATCACTTGGCGGTGTAGGTCCAACGCTATTCGGCACGGGCGCATTTGATATCTTCGACCTTCTAACTGATAAGATCTTCCTAGCAGTTGGCGGTATGTTGGTATGTATCTTTGCTGGCTGGCGTCTATCTCGCGCTGAGCTTGAAAAAGAAATCACGAACGACGGCGAAGTATCATTCCCACTATTCGGTCTATGGTACAACCTAGTTAAGTACGTAATCCCATTTGCAATCGCAATCGTTGCATTTATGGGGATCAAGTCAGGTTTCGACAGCGGTAAAGGCGAAATCATGTTGCTTGGTCTAGGTATTATCGCTCTGGCGGGTGTTCTATCTAAGAAGCTATAAATTAGCAGCGATTAAACCGACTAAAATAAAAACCTCCCAATTGGGAGGTTTTTTCGTTTCAATCAACTACTTTTATTAAAGAAACCTATCAATAAGTCGATATTATTGAGTAATCATAAATTTACGATTGAACATTACTCAAAGGAAGGTGTGTAGTGAAATGGTCGGTTCGGAAAAAATTGTATGCCGGTTTTGGCTGTATTCTTGCAATCATGACTCTCATGGTTGGTGTGATATGGACAGAGGTCACCCAATCTCATTCGGTAGCTGATGAAATTCGCATGGATGATGTCCCAGAAGTGGTGGGGTACTTAATCCTTATTGATGAAGCTGGCGACGTCTATCGTGATGCGACTGGTGCGATTACTGGTGTACCGGGAGCGCTCAACGATTATAAAACGAATAAACAAGAGTTTGCGGATGCGATCGCGGTTGTCAAAGCATTAGAAGTCCCAGGTAAAGCTGATTACCGCCGTATTGAAGAAATCGAAAAATTGATGCGCGGATTCACCCAAGGCTTCGAAAAAGAAATCGTCCCTCTTTTGGGTAACAAGGAAGCGCTTGAACAAGAAATCATGGAACTACGCAAACTCTATGAATCTTATTTAGCTCCAATTGAAAATCTGCTCGATGAAGCATCGTCAGCGGAGATTGTTGAAACTGATGAATCTCTAATGAAACTAACAGACTCATTCAGCACAATCGAGAGCAGTATTATTGTTTTATTCCTTATTGCTTTGGCGGTGACTTGTGTTATTGCATATGTACTATCCAATTCGATTACCACTCGTTTAACTAAGTTAGATTTAGTGGCCCAGAAGGTGTCTGATGGTGATCTGACTGCAGAAGACATTGTCGATAATTCTGGCGATGAACTTGCGAATTTAGCGATTTCAATCAACAAGATGCAAGGGTCTCTAACCACTCTTATCGGCAGTATTTCATCGGTTGCGAATGAAGTGAAAAGTGTCACTGGTCAACTATCTAACGTTAGCCAAGACATTGTTGAAGGTGCATCATCTCAAGCAGACAAAGCGAATCTGATTGCTACCGCAGCGGAAGAGTTAAGCTTAACGATTGCAGAAGTCGCTCAACAAGGCTCTGCTACCTTCGAAGAGGCTCAACGCTCAGAAGGTAGTGCTGAATCTGGCCGTCAGATTATCACAGAGATGGTTGATTCAATTCAGCAAGTGAGCCTACAGATGACAGAGATGTCAAAGCAAATGGATGGACTTGGTAAACACAGTGAGCAAATTGGTTCTGTTATCCGCGTGATTGAAGAAATCGCAGAGCAAACTAACCTACTCGCACTCAATGCGGCAATTGAGGCTGCACGCGCGGGCGAATTTGGCCGCGGTTTCGCAGTTGTTGCTGATGAGGTCCGAGCATTAGCAGAAAGAACAACTAAGGCCACACAAGAAGTCGGTGGGATCATCCAGCAGATTCAATCGGGTACTCAAGAAGCGGTGACGTATACGGTCGAAAACTGCCAGCTGGTGGAAATTGGAGTAGAACGAAGCTCTGGTGCGGTCGATGCACTTGAAGAGATTGTAGCCGGCGCAGCTAACGTACAATCTATGGTCAACTCTATTGCTACCGCAGCAGAAGAGCAGACTGCGGTAACCAAAGAAATAGCCGCAGACATTACGGCAATTAGTGATATTTCTGAACGGTCTCTCCAATTGGCGACTAGCAGCTCTCAAAACGTGGATGGTTTGAATGCTAAAGTAGAGGAGCTCGAAGTACTTGTCGGCAAATTCAAACTTAATTGAGCCTAACTTGATCTGGCTGTAACCTTTACAAAACTGGCTTTCATTAGGATAACGGGTATACTCGTGCGTCCAAAGTGGAGCCAGTTAAATGTTTGATATCTTATACACCCACACTGACTTTATCGTCATCTGCAAACACCCTAATGTTTCCGTACATAAGGATGATGGCGATACAATGCTGCTTCAAGAAGTTGCCAAACAAACGGGCGATGAAAAACTCTATCTCATACACCGCTTGGATAAAATGACCTCGGGCATTCTGCTACTAGGGAGACATTCTTCTGCGGCAAGCGAATTATCTCAATTGTTCGCTCAGAGAAACGTAGAGAAGTATTACCTAGCAATTGGTAGCAAGAAGCCTAAAAAGAAACAAGGGCTAGTAAGTGGCGATATGGAACGCTCTCGCCGTGCATCTTGGAAGCTTCTTAACTCTCAGACTAACCCAGCGATAACACAGTTTTTCTCTTTGGCCGCAGAGCCAGGTGAAAGGTTGTTTTTGTGTAAACCGCATAGTGGAAAAACGCACCAAATTCGAGTTGCGCTCAAATCGGTTGGCTCTGGGATAGTAGGCGACCCTATATACAATGCGGGTAATGAGTCTGATCGTGGTTACCTCCATGCATTTGCACTTTGCTTTACCTATCAAAATCAAGATTTTAATTTTGTTTGCGACCCAAGAAATCAAACTCTTTTGGGTCGTAAGTGGAACAACGATACTATTCGCCAAGGCATAGAGACTTGGCTCACCCCATGGGAGCTATCATGGCCGAAGATCAACAAGTAATTCCTGCTCCAATGCAGGCTGACCAACTGGCTACTTTTTTTGACCAACTGAATCAGCAGTTAGAACAAGCACCAAATGAGGTGCGCCGTTTGTTCCATGGCCGTGGCCGTCGTTTTGAGGGACTTGAGCAGATCACCTGTGACTGGATTCAGGGCCAATTAATTGTTGCCATTTTTAAGCAAGTCGATGATGAATTTATCGAAACGCTTAAAGAGGGTTTAGTTGAGCTATCTCAATCTCAACTGTGGTTAGACAAACAAGGTCAGTCGATTGTTGTTCAATACCGTTTTGCTGAAGGTGCTCCTTCTGAAGTAATTTTGGGTGAACTTGATAGTCAGCCAGTGGTTGAAGAGTCAGGCCTTAAATATCAGCTTAATATTGGACGTAATCAGAACTTCGGCTTATTCCTTGATATGCGCTACGGACGTGACTGGGTTAAAGAGAACGCTAAACATAAGAACGTGTTAAATCTATTCGCATACACTTGTGGCTTCTCTGTTGCAGCTATTGCTGGTGGTGCGGATCAAGTCGTGAACGTTGACATGTCTAAAGGTTCATTAGCGAAAGGTCGAGAGAACCATAAGCTGAATGCTCACAACATCAATCAAGTTAAGTTCCTTGGCTATGATATTTTCCGTTCGTGGGGCAAAATCAAGAAGATGGGCCGTTATGATTTGATCGTAATTGATCCACCATCATTTCAAAAAGGCAGCTTTGCTCTGACGAAAGACTACAAGCGTATCCTTAGAAAGCTACCTGACTTACTCGCTGAGGGGGGAGAAGTCATTGCTTGCGTTAACTCACCTCAAGTAACCAGCCAATTCTTGATTGATGGAATGAAAGAGGAAGCGCCGGAGCTTAACTTCGTGGAACGTTTGGAAAACCCCCCTGAGTTTGAAGACGCAGATCCTGAAGCGTCATTGAAGGTATTAAGGTTTAAGTAAACCAATAAAAGAAAGCGCCTAAGTTGGCGCTTTTTTTTGAATACGGCACTTGACCTAAAGTTAGCTTGAGGTTTTACGCTGTAATGAGTTTACTACGTCAGGAGGACTCATTATGTATAACGACTACATCAAGCAACTTTATGTGAAAAGTTACCAAGAAGAGATATCTCGTCAATATGTTGCCGCAGGAAAAGAAACTTTCCATGCGATGAGCTTCAGTGCAGGTTTTGCTGCCTCGATGCTGCTGTTTATTCTCTTTTAGCTCACGTCACTCCTTGAGTGTATGAAACCCAGAATAAATACGAGTAAAGGTGGTAAACCAACATGCAGCGCCAAAAACATAGGCGATGATGGCGAAGTGCTGCGGGAACAAGCAGAAAGCAATGAAGCACGCAATGGTTTCCGTACCTTCTGTTAGACCACTCATGTAGTAGAGAGATTTGTTTTTGTAGACAGGGTTATCGATGCCTCGCTTTCCGGCCATAGAAGCAAACGCGAGAAAGCTTGAGCCTGTGCCTATAAAAGAAAAGATCAAAAATGCACCAGCTATCGCATTTTGTTCTGGGTTGGCAAGAACAAAACCAAACGGGATCAGAGAGTAGAATAGGAAATCTAGGCTGATATCTAAGAAACCACCCGCATCGGTAATCCCTTGTTTTCTGGCTAGAGCGCCATCGAGTCCATCGCAGACTCGGTTTAAAACAATAAAGGCTAACGCAGCTGTATATTGCTCCAAAATTAGGGCAGGAAAGGCTAAGCACCCGAGCAGAAAACCAAACAACGTCGTTTGGTTAGCGGTTGCACCAGCTTTGTCTAATATGCCGGCTGCTTGATTAAGGGGCCAGCGAATCACCTTAATACTAAATCTATCCAGCATCTTTTGTCTCCCATGGCCAGCTGACAATACGCCCATGTGTCGGAGCGTCTTCAATGTCGTGTGTAACCATTAATGCAGGAATATTAGCTTGTTTGAGTTGCTCCACGACCCAATCCCGAAATTGAGTTCTTAATGCTTTATCTAGTTTGCTAAATGGCTCATCCAACAAGGCTAACTTAGGCTCAGCGAGGAGCATACGTAGTAGGCTGATACGAGCGCGTTGTCCACCAGAGATCTGTTCAGGGAAGGATTCGCTTAGATGCACGAGTTCAACCTTTTTCAAGGCTTCTAAGACTCTGATTTTACGTGTTTCACCTTTGATGTTATTGGGTAGGGCGAAAGCTAAGTTTTGCCATACATTCAGGTGAGGAAAAAGCAGGTCATCTTGAAAAAGGATGCCTACTTGACGTAAATGGGCTTCTGTCTCAACCAGATCTTTGTCATCTAAAGTTAAGCTACCTTGAAAGGCAAATTCATCACTAAGATGCCCAGCTATTAGGTTCAATAAGGTTGATTTTCCGCAGCCACTTGGTCCCATCAAACAAACCATTTCGCCTGCTTGGATGGTGAGATTGAACTCTGCAAAAAGCGTTTCGCCGTTGTGTTTATGGATGGCGAGGTTTTCGAGACATAACGTCATGCGCAACCGTATCCTTTGTTTTTTGTTGGTATTGAGGTCGTCTGAGTAAAAGTCTTCCTAGCACAATCGCTGAAGAGAAAAATACAAATGGCAATATCGCCTGCCAAATTGCGTAGATGGCGGTGACTCGTCGGTCAAAGCCACTAGAGAGCGCAACGGCTTCGGTAGTAATTGTGGCTATTCGCCCACCACCTAGCATCAGAGTTGGCAAGTACTGTGCAAGACTGACACTTGCACCTACTGCCCATGCATAGAGAATCGCAGGTAGCAGCAGACGCCCTTTAATTTTCAAGAACACATACATTGGAGATTTGCCAAGGCTTAGTGCGGCGCGAGTATAATTTTGGTCGTAACTTTGCCATGGGCCGTTCAAGGCTAAATATACAAATGGGAAAGCAAAAAAGACATGTGACCAAATTACCCACAAATAATAAGAATCTCCAGACAGATAGAGTGTAGAAACTTGAAGCCCAAACAGAATAGAAAGCTGAGGAATCAACATCGGCAAAGCGATGATATAGCTCGGTAAGTGTAGCTTGTGTTTGATGCGGTATTCGTGGGCAATGATACCAAAAAATAGTGCAATAAAGGCCGTCGCAAGCGCAATCCACAGGCTTTGACTGATAGACGGGATAATATTAGTCCATTCGTTTTGCCAAAAGCGCTCACTATAGCGTGAAGGTAAAAGATCTGGAAAACGCCAGCGATGAGCGAAGCTCCAAATCAGCATAATCGGAAACATGATAGCAGCCAGTGATGCCGATAGGGTGAACAAAGTTTTACCTGGTAAGTGGATACCGTGACGACCAGAAAACTGCCAATCACCAAATTGACGCGTTAAGCCTTTCTCAATCGCTACTATGAGAAGCAACAACCCACTTGCTAAAGCAAACAATAAAACGGCACCAGCCGCGGCGCGAGGTATTAGGGATAGATCAGGGTCGTTAAACCATTGCCATACTAATACAGCGAATGTCGGTGGGTTGGTTGGTCCAAGAATCAAACTCAAGTCTACAACTGAAGCGCCATAAGCCATAACAGCAAACAGGGCGAAACGCATTTTGCTTAACCATTGAGGAAAGACCACTTTCCACCATAGTTGTGCAGGTGAATAACCCAGAGCAGTACTGACTTGGTACGTCTTGTCTAGCTTAAGTTGTTGAAGAACAGGGATGCTCATCAAGAGCAAAAATGGCACTTCTTTAAATGATAAGGCAAGGGCAAGTCCAAGTGCATAAGGATCATTAACAAACCAAGATGCTTGGGTTGTATCTAATTCGATCCCAAAGCTTTGAGCAAATAGTCTTGCAATCATACCAGTTGGCGAGAAAAGAAATGCGAATCCAATAGCAAACGCAACATGAGGCATCGCTAACAATGGTGAAAGCAGGGCCTCTACTTTTCTCCAGTGTTTGTTTAACCAAAGGCTTTGCAATATTGCAAAACAGAACAAGCAAGATAGATAGGTACTAGTTAGTGAGCTAAATACTGTTAGTGCGATGGAGGTTGCAACCCCTGACCAGTCGAAAACTTGCCAATAAGCGGCGACGGAGAAATCAGACAACCCTACTGGTGGAACGTAGCCAAATGAAGAGAGCAAAACACCAATGAACCCGGGGAAGATTGGGGCAATACATACAACGAATACTAATAAATATGCAGCTCTTAACATCTGGCTCTCATAGTGTTGGGTTTATTGGCAAACGGGTTTTAGTTACCGTATCGCTTTTGCCACTCTGCTTCTAATGCTGCTTGCCAGCTAGGGTGTGGCTCAGCAACCGATTTGTACAGCGTTGTATTCTTTGCGGTTCCTGTTAAGTATTGGTTCTCCAATACTGATGGGTCACCCCAAATGTTAAGATCACCTTTACGTGATTGAGCCTCTGGACTCAGTAAGAAGTTAATTGCGACTTGGGCACCCTCTGACGCATTCGCGTTCCAAGGGATAGCGAGAAAATGTATGTTCGACAGAGCGCCTGTTTCCATAGCGTAAGCAGCAGTGGTATCAGCAAGGTTACCGTTGGCTTGCGCAGAGAATACCGCATTTGGGTTAAACGTAATGGCTAAATCGAGTTGCCCATCATCCAGAAGTTGTAGAGTTTCAGCTGTACCGCTTGGGAACTGTTTGCCTTGACGCCATGCCACTTGGTGGAACTCGTCAAGATACTTCCATAGCGAAGAAGTGACGAGGTCAAAGTTCTTTTCATCAACAGGGTGCTGCAGTGATGGATCGTTGTTTGTCAGCTCAATGAGCAAAGCTTTTAAGAAGCTCGTACCGTGGAATTCAGGAGGGCGAGGGTAGCTAAGTGTATTCGGGAATGCTTTTGCATAACTCAACATTTCACTGAATGACGCCGGTGGATTGTTTAAAGACTGAGTATCGTGGATAAACACAAGTTGACCGACACCCCAAGGCGCTTCCAACCCTTCAGTCGGCTCAGAAAAATCGCTATCGACAGGTAAGGTTTTGTCTACGAATTTCCAGCTTGGAAGCTCTTCTACAAACGGGCCAAACAGCAATTGATTGTTTTTCATCGACTTGAAGTTTTCGCCGTTGATCCAAACCATATCGACACTACCGCCGCTATTTTTCCCCGCTGCTTTTTCTGCGATAAGTCGTGCGGTCGTTTCGGCGATATCGGTCACTTTTACGTGCTTGAGCGTCACGTTGTAGTTCGATTTTAAATTGGCTCCAGCCCATTGAATGTATTGGTTAATCTCTTGGCTTCCACCCCAGGCATGAAAGTAGACAGTTTGTCCTTTTGCCGCTTCGAGAGTCTTTTGCCAATCGTCGGAAGCATGGGTAGTGAGGGTAAAAAGTAGTATCGAGAATAGAGTGATCAACCTTGTCATAATAGTCCCTGTTTGTTGAATAATTGTATTGGCCAATGGGTAAGACCGGAGCAATCCAAATATTCATTCATTATGACTGAAAAAAGGCTGATTTATTAATTATTTGATGTATTTGTTGATGAGTTGTTTGAAAAATGAGCCACAAAACAAAAAAGCAGCCCGAAAGCTGCTTATATCGATTTTTTAAAAGAGTTGATTAGTTCTTCCAGTCACTTAGTTTGAACGTAAGTGTGTGTACGTCATTTTTTAGAACCATCGCATCTTTAGTAAGAGTCATGTCGCTCCAATCAGATAGAGTTTGAGAGAATGCTTGTTCAACGTCCATTAGGTCGCCAACACACATTTTCATTGTCATACCCATCTTCTCAATACGGAACTGGTTATCTTTTAACTCTGCTTGACCGAAGAAGTTGTTACAGCCAGCATTACCGTTTGCAGTCATTTTCTCGCCCACTTCAAGACGGGGTGCTGTTTGGCGGCCTTCTAGAACGATATCTTTACCGTCAATACTCACCAACTCCCAATTATGGTGCTGAAGATCTTGAGCTGTAATTTGTTTCACATCGTCACCATTGCTCGCACATGCAGTTACAATAAAAGGAAGGGTAATTGCTGCAAGTAACGTTTTTGGACTAAGCTTCATAATAGATCAACTCCAATAGTAGATAGATAAGCCTATTCATAGGCCTGATGAAAGCAGTATAGATAATAAAACACTGTTTTTGTCAGCACTAAGTCATAGTTTGGTGTGAATCACATATTGGAACTTATTGATAAACATCTACTTATACTTAGCTTAGAGTATAACTGTGGCACATGAATAGGTGAGTCATCAATTGGAGCAACTCGAATTTTTTACGGTCCCTAGCCCTTGCGTAGGCGTATGTACGGTAGATGAAAAAGGCTACTGTCAGGGATGTATGCGTAAACGAGAGGAACGCTTCAATTGGTTAAATATGACGTCTGCTCAACAATTGCATGTTATAAAGCTTTGCCGCCAACGCTACATTCGTAAACACCGTAAACCACCACCTGAATTGAACGATTCACAGATTTCTAACCCTCAACAAGACTTGTTTTAGTTCTAACTCCTTGACATACCTTGAAATAACGACCATACAATAAGTATCTCCCATTGTATATTGAGGTGTTATATGGATGTGAGAAACCAACAAGCTAATCCTTGCATCGGCTTGTGCAGAGCAGGAAGTCATGGACGCTGTTTGGGTTGTGGTAGAACCCGTCAAGAACGGCATCAATGGTATCGACTGTCTGATGATGAACAGAGAGAGATTCTAATGCGATTAGAAAGTGAACCTCTCTCGATTATTGTTGATCCACGCTGATCTATTTGGGTCCCCAATGATCACTTACCCAACCGCCAGCATGTTCGTCAAAATGGCTACCGGAAAAACGCTGGTTTAGCTCGCTTTTAGAGTCATCATGACCCTTGTCATCAATTAAGTGCTGAATATGGCTGGCCATTGGATCTCCACCATTCAGCCGCGCTTGGCGAGTAGCGACTTCTTTAATCAACTGCAGACGATAGGAATTGCTGGCACGTTTCATTTGGTGGACCTCCTTGGCTATGACACTAATATCAAAAGTTAGAAGTGGATGTGATATTCGTCAATGAAGATTAGGTTAAAAAATAGTCAGCATTCGATTCCAAATTTACGACGGGAGATCTCATACGTTGGCATCTTTTCGTAGGTTATTGATAACTCAAACTTCACACGAATGAATGTTAGTTCTCCACTGACACAAAAAATTCATCTAATCTTGTGCGCTCTAGTTCGAAACCTTCCTCAATCAATCTGGTCAGATCAGTGCAAATACTCAGGTGTCACGTGTGGAGCAAAAACTCTAATCTAATGTTTTATCAATAACTTTATGGTACGACATTTACTATGGAATAAAGTTCTGTAAAATACTTGGCAATACGCCATATGGATTAGGCATTTGTACCAAGGAAAGGTAAAACAAACTGTTACGGACTTTTCCATGTACAAGAAATTTACCTTCGCTCAGTCAGCTATTTTAGTTGGCGCTGCTCTTATCTCTTCTCAAGCAAATTCTGCTGGTTTTCAACTAAATGCCCAGTCAGCAACAGGCATCGGTCGCGCATTCGCTGGTGACGCTGTGATTGCAGACAACGCATCTGTTATGGCTCGCAATCCAGCCGCGATGGCGTTGTTTGACGAGATGTCGTTATCTCTTGGTTTTGAAACAATCATCACGGAGATCACCGTTTCCGACGCTAAGTACAAAGCATTTGCGACAACTGATACCGTAGATTCTAACTATGATAACGCTGGTGGCACGTCTGTAGCGCCAAACATCCATCTGATTGTGCCTGTAAATGATCAGTTTGCATGGGGTGTAAATCTATATTCTAACTTCGGTACAAGTACTGAGTTTGATGATACGACTTTTGCGGGTACAGAGTATGGCGGTAAAACCGATATAATGAGCCTGAATTTAGGCTTGTCTGGTTCTTATCGTTTAAGTAATAAACTTAGCTTTGGTGCTGGTTTAGATGTAATTTACGGTAAAGGTGAGTTAGAGAGAAATGCTAATATCTCTTTAGGTGGAGGAACTTACTCAGTATCACCATGCTCGCATCCTGTGCCAGCTTGTGAACCAAAAGATGTTACTCTTCCGACTGTCTCAGGGCAGTTGAATGCTGTCAAGGCAGAAGCAGATGGTGTCGCAGTAGGCTTTAATTTGGGTACAGTTTATGAGCTAAACAAGAATAATCGTTTTGGTTTAGCGTATAGATACAGCCCAGAACTTGAAGCAAAAGGTGATGTTAGTGTTATTGGTGATAACGACAATCCAAACTCAAAACTATTTATAGCGTTACCTGATATGGCAGAGTTTTCGGGCTATCATCGCATTGAGGACTCTAAATTTGCAGTACATTATAGCATCCAATGGACTCGTTGGTCTGAGTTTAACACTTTAGACGCCGATGGTTCAGGAGCTATTGCACTTTATGAATGGAAGGATGCATTTCATTACTCGATTGGTACAACTTATTACTTGAGTAGCGATTGGACATTACGTGCTGGCTATATGTATGACGAAAGTGCACAAGATCAGATTACATCAATCTCTGTTCCTGATTCAGATCGTCAATGGTTCTCCGCTGGTTTTACCTACTACATAGATAGTAAATCTAATATTGATTTTGGTTTTACTTATTTAATGGGTAAAGAAGTTGATGTGTTTGAAGAACAAAGTATTGGTTTGACGTCAAATATTAGCGGTACCACAGAAGCTAATGCAATCTTAGTTGGCCTACAATACAGTCGTAGTTTTTAACTTCTAGTACCAAAAGAAAGACCTCGCAATCGCGAGGTCTTTCTTTATGAAGCGATAAGATTAAAAGTTCACGATAGGGAAACAAGGTAGGAAACCGTTATCGGCACAGTTGATTAGACCAACCTGAACACCTTCGATTTTCGTCGTTTTGTTGAAGATACCCACCTGAACAGTTGATTCACTAGAAAGGTTTACAGCGCCTACATCAACCATCGTGTTACCTTCTGAGTAGTTCACAAAGCTGACGTTTGCGCCGCTTACGTCATTAGTGACGTTCACAGCACCAAGGTTAACACCAGTTGTTTTACCTTCGTTCCAGTTAAATAGGCCTAGTGAAGCACCAGTCATTTCTTGGTTGATTTTAGATGCACCGAAGAACAAGCCAAAGTTAACACCTGTCGTCACATCAGACTCAGACATACCAACAATTGAGAAATCGACACCTTTCAGTGTATCAACTTTACCGTGCAGTGCTGCTAAGCGAACGCCGCCCACGTTTGCATCATCAGGTGCATTGAAATTGTTGATAGAAGAGAACATAACAGGCGTTGAAGCAACAGCAACTGAAGATGCGAATGCTGTTGTAATGGCCACTGCAGTTAGAATTTTTTTCATAGTTATAGCTCCGAGGATTATTCCGTTTACCCATTTGAGTTTTATTGGTCACTCACGCTAGTATTTTCCGCCATCGGTCAATACGTTAGCGATGAGTGATATTTTTACTATATGTCGCCTTGTAATAGAGAGCAAGCGGTAGCGTATGAATCAATGCTAATAAAAAACCTCGCTGAGCGAGGTTTTTAGTGACTTTTTAGTTGGCTGAGTTTACACATCGGTCATAAGTGACCAGTTCATCTGCCATTAGTTGGCCGCGACTATTGCGCATTTTAATTCGGTAACTAAGGCCAACTTCCAAGTTATTTCGAGTATCAGGGCTGCTGCAGTAGGTATGAATACTCTGCTTAAGAACCTGTTTGGTGTCTTTTGCTCCTGGAGCATCCTGATTGTAAACCATCATAATTTCAATCGTGGTTCCTTTTGAGTTTGCTCTCATAATTGAAAGAGGGCCATGCTCAAGAGGAAGCTCTGATGCCAACAGGTTTGCGCGACTGTCAGCAAGCATTTCGAGATGCCTTTGTTTCTCTGCTGAAGCGGAAGAACAACCGGCGACAATGGCTGTCATGGCAAGCAAAGCAATAGTTCGCAGTGTATTCATAGTGATTAAAATACTTTTTTGAATGGTTTTACGATGACGTTTTCGTAAACACCAGCTTCGATATAAGGGTCGGCGTCAGCCCATGCTTGTGCATCAGATAGTGAGTCAAACTCAGCGATCACTGTAGAGCCAGTAAAGCCCGCTTCACCTGGGTTATCTGAGTCAATCGCCGGCATAGGTCCAGCAGTTAATAGGCGACCTTCATCTTGTAGTGCTTGTAAACGCTCTAAGTGCGCAGGGCGAACGCTTAAACGTTTCTCTAATGAATTTTCAACGTCTTGTGAGAAAATGACATACCACATCTTCAGATGTCCTTATGTGAAATTTGTAATGGAGTTTGCTTACTCTACCCGAAATCGATCTGTTTTAAAGCCTTTACGTTGAGATAATTAGACTTCTGCCATCGAGTTAATTGATCGGGCGAGGCTTTCCTTCGGAGTCAATGGCAACATAATTAAAGGTCGCATCGCAAACCATGAAGCGATCTTCTAATCCGTGTTCTTTGACCGGTTTAACCCATACTTCAAGGTCAATACTCATGGATGTACGACCAATACGTGTACATTCTCCGTAGCAGCAAACCACATCACCAACACGAACAGGTTTCTTAAACGTAATACTCGATACTGAAACAGTGACAATACGCCCAGAGGAAATTTCTTTGGCGAGTATGCCTCCGGCTAAATCAAGTTGAGACATGATCCAGCCACCGAAAATATCGCCATTAGCGTTAGTATCAGCGGGCATTGCGAGGGTTCTTAGAAGAAGTTGACCTTTAGGTGTATTCATTTCAGGGCTCATTTTGACATCCGGTACAAACAAAACAGCGACCAAAGAGGCCGCTGGAAAAAGGTATTGTAACAAAACAAGTGATCTATTCGCTAGGGGTTGCGGTGTCGCCACCTTTCGGGATGTGTTTATAGATAACTACATTGACTCCAGTCTAACGAAATATGTTTTATGGACAAAGTGCTACTTCAATGAGCTTTAGTCTCTCAGTGCTCTCATGCTACATAAAGTGCTTGTAGTCTTCTAAATATCCTTCGCTGCGTAAACTATCAACGGTGAATCTAAGCTCGTCTTCACTCATGGCAAAGCAACTCGACTTTCCAGTCATACCATTTAAATATTCGTGATATTCCAGTTCTGTAAAGTGGCCAATTCGGTCGACGAGTAGACTCTTAATACCATGATGAATGAGTCGATAATATGTATGACGTTGAATTTCCATAATGTACCCCTTAACGTCGTGGCAGTGTCGAAACCTTGCCGATATGTTTCTTAATCGGTTTAAAAGCATATTCAGTGCCAGATTAATTCAAAGCAGGATAATGCTATGAATTTACGAAGGATCTGATTGTAGAAGAGGGCGTAAGAAACTTGACACTATGCTACAAGTGAATTTTTTAGAATGAGAATGTAAGTTGAGAGGCAAATTGAGATTCAATTCGACACGCAGAACAAATTCTTCATTTTTGCGATTACTTAGCCCTACCACATACCC
Organism: Vibrio sp. TBV020; assembly: GCF_046056895.1. Lineage (NCBI taxonomy): Bacteria > Pseudomonadati > Pseudomonadota > Gammaproteobacteria > Vibrionales > Vibrionaceae > Vibrio > Vibrio sp. TBV020. The sequence goes on from NZ_JBEEAQ010000003.1 coordinate 1,478,570, forward strand.
AATAGGGGTATTTTGTTTCTCTTTTTACATCAACGGCTTAATTGGCAAAATTGATCTATTTGGTGATTGATACTGAGTGAAGTGTTAGTAATGGTTTAATATTCTGATAATTAAGGTATTTTTAAACTAAGTTTTTAGAAAATATTGATTGGAATAGCATCTATGTCTTTGTTTTAAGTGGTTAAAGTCTTGCCTTTTAATAAAAAAGTTGGCGAAAATCATAAGCTTGGCATACACTTTCCAAAGTAAAGCCGATATGTTGTTGATTGGCTTGGCGAAATGTTTAGGTGCCGCCTAATGGTGGCAATGTTTAACACAGCTTTGAGGAAAGTTTTATGGCGCTCACAAAGGCCGATTTGGCTGAGAACCTGTTTGAAAAGCTTGGATACAGTAAACGGGATGCCAAGGAAACGGTTGAGGCGTTTTTCGAAGAAATTCGTAAGGCACTTGAAAGTGGCGAACAGGTAAAACTGTCTGGTTTCGGGAATTTTGATCTGCGTGATAAGAATGAACGACCAGGTAGAAATCCGAAGACAGGTGAAGACATTCCAATCAGTGCACGTCGCGTAGTGACCTTCCGTCCAGGGCAAAAGCTAAAAGCCCGAGTCGAAAACATCAAGGTCGATAGCTAAATCTTGGTTTCCGAGGTCAGCGTGTCTTTTTGGATATAGATAACGAATACTGTTATCTCTCGGACAAACCCTGATAAAAAAACACCCCGGCAATTGCTAGGGTGTTTTAGTATTCGGCACTTACTAATTAGTCACGTTTCCACAATGCGTGGCAGAACTTATGTTCTGGATCGCGGCTAATCAATAATCTAGCGAAGACGTCATCTAATACATCATTTTCTTCATTAACTAAACCTACGCGTACTTCGGCGTAAACTTCTTTGTCTACGTCAAAACCAACATGCGCAGCCCAATCATCACCAGTTTCAACAAGTTCAGCGGCGCCGCGCTCATCAAATTGTGCTGTGAAGATAATAACGTCAGCAGGCTCGAGATTATCAGGAGCCATTTCTAGAAAGATATCGTAAGCGGTATCAATTGCGTCGTCGTAAGAAATAAGATCAGCCATAATTATGCGCGGCTCATGTACTTACGTTCAGTCGTGTTTATAATGATGCGATCGCCCGTTGCGATGTATTCAGGAACTTGAACGGTTAGGCCAGTAGAGAAACGTGCTGGCTTAGTACGTGCTGAAGCTGATGCACCTTTGATAGAAGGGTCAGTTTCTTCAATCACTAGCTCTACTGTTGCTGGTAGTTCAATACCGACAGCGCTGCCATTAACAAGAATAATGTGTAGACCTTTGATCTCTTCAGTGATGAACTGAAGTTCCTCTTCAATCTCGTCTTGTTTGAATGTGTATTGAGTGTAATCTTCGTTGTCCATGAAGATGTACTCGTCGCCATCAACGTAAGAGAAAGAAGATGCGCGCTTAAACATATCTACAGTTTCAAGCACGTCGTCAGATTTGTAGCGTTCATCAACGCGAGCACCTGTGTTTAGGTCAGTACAACGCAGTTTGTAAATTTTAGCGCCGCCACGACCACCAGGAGTGGTTACTTCGATGTCTTTGATTAATAGTGTTTTACCATTAGATTCGATAGCAAAACCTTTTTTAAGCTCACTTGCCTTTGGCATGAACATTTTCCTTCGTGTGTTAGGGAGTCGGGGCATTATATACCGAGGTAATAAAGGAAGGAATATCTTGATTCATCAATCGGTGTGAGCGAACATTGTAAGCAATCAGTTCATTATATTGTTCGAAATTAGATGCACCTTACCACTATTGACCCTAACCAAGCCTTTCAGGCCCAATATCAGCCCGCTATCGATGATCTCGTGAGTTATCTAAAAAATGGCTTAGGGGAAAATCTTCATAGTCTGTACCTGTATGGTAGTGTTGCACGTAAAACTGCTAGGCCGGGCCAATCGAATATTGATGTTATTGTGGTCACTCATAAAAACTTTAGTGATCTTAGAACAACCTTGTTTAATTCCATCAAATGGCGCTTTCAAAAGGCATACCCATTTGTCACTGAAGTCTCATTCAAAACTGCGTTGGTGGAAGATGTGGCGAGCCTTGACGGAATTCTCTCTTGGGGTTTTCTACTTCGACACTGTTCAGTGTGTATCTATGGTGAAAACCTTTCAGAATGCTTTGGTGATTACGAACCAAGTTGGGAAATCGCTAAACACTGGAATATGGATGTTGAAGATTGGGTTGCTGTGTATCGCAATCGAATTGCTCGAACTGACAAAGATGAAGACCAAGTAAAGGCGCAAAAAATCATCGCGAAGAAGTTACTGCGTGCCAGTTACTCTTTAGTCATGTACAAAGATAAGCAGTGGTTTGATGATCCAATCGAATGTGGAAAACAGTTCTTGAATTACTACCCAGAGAAACAAATTGAAATCGAACGCCTAGGGATTCTGCTTTCTGGTCGAGTGATTGCGAAGCGTTCAGTGATAGGAATCTTAGACAGCTATGGTGATTGGCTGGTCAAGCAGTACAAAAAGACAGAATTTAGGATTGGGTAAATAAACGCTGTACCATAAAATTGCCCATAGATTGATATAGAGCACAGTACATCGTCTAATTCTGGTCTAATCTTAGTTGTTTAGTCTCTAAAGATTTAGCATGGTGCTGTAAGTGCAAAAGGAACAAATGGGACTGTCTCAGCTAAAAGAGGTAGTCGGTGAACAGTTGCAAGCGATCCGGGAAGGATTACTTTGGATACTACCGTGCCTGATGCTCATCTCATTAATTCTCCTTGTGGCATCTATTGGTGAGTTTATTGTCGGTCCTGACACACCTTGGGTCGCCACGCTTAATGAACTGTACCAATTTCTCAAAGATTTATTCCCACTGTTACTAACGGCCGCGCTAGCTTACATTTTAGCGATGAAGTGGCGGCTTCCTCGGCCTCCTGTTGCGTTAGTTTCGATTGTTTACTTAACGCTGTTTCAAAAAATATTTGACTATTCAGACAGCGTACAAGTACTTGAGCTAGTTATCAGCGTATTGACTCCTCTGTACTCGATTCCGCTTCTTGCCTACTGTTATCAAAAACGCGTTTTCACTATTGCTTACAGTCGCCATATTGGCCGCATTGTCAAAGAGTCCCTTAATATGATCCTTCCATCGATCGCGGTTGGATTGGTTGTCATATCGCTGAATGCACTCATTGTTGTTGGTGTTGATGCACTTAAACTCGATAGTATTTGGCACCTTGAATACAAAGATGCTCCTTTGCTGTTTGCGAGTATGTTCGCAGTGGCTAATTCGCTGCTTTGGTTCGTTGGTATTCATGGCTATTATGCGCTACTGCCTTGGATAGAGACTTTGCAACATGCAGTGAGTATTGCAGATGTGGAGCTACTATCTAGCGGCATTACATCGAGTGCAGTGAACTATTCATTTATGGGCGCTTTCAGCTTTATTGGTGGGGCAGGGGCGACTTTAGGGTTGGTTTTCGCGTTACTGATATTTAGCAAGAATAGGGCGCATAGATTGGTCGCGATCGCGAGTCTACCGTTGAGTTTTTTTAATATTAACGAAGTGCTGCTTTTTGGGTTGCCAATCATTTTCAATCTGAGGTTGCTACTTCCATTTATCTGCGCTCCGCTAGTTAATACTCTGATTGCCTATTGGTTTGTATCGAGTGGTTATGTTTCCATCCCTACCGCGATTGTTCCTTTTAATAGCCCAGTTTTTATTAATGCGTTCATAGTGACAGAAGGTGATATCTATGCGTCACTGCTGCAAATTTTTCTAGTTTGTACCTCAGCCGCGCTCTATATCCCATCGGTATTAAAGATGAATCGGGACGCAGAAAATAAGACTATCCATATGACGTCGTTTGACACAACCTATTCTCGTCGGCAAGAAGAAGCGTCTTTGCTGATGGATGATAGAGTGCAACGTGCAGCCAATAGTCGAAAAGAACAGCAGCGACTAGAGCGCCAGTTAGAAACCTTCAGCTCACGGGAGTTCACCTTAGAGTATCAACCACAAATTTGCCATGTGACAAAACGTGTGTGTGGATATGAAGCCTTGATTAGAGCGATTGATACTGAGGGCAATATCCAAAACCCAGGCGCATTTTTACCTTGGTTCGAAAAAGCTGGCTTGATGAAAGACATTGATTTGTGGGCAATAAACCGAGCTGTGGAAGATTTACAGCGTTTATCCAAGTCAGGGTTGTTACACCCTATTAGTGTGAACCTCACGCCGGATACATTGGTTGATCATGAGCTAATGGTGAAGATCACCGAGATCATCAAACCAGTGGCGAATCAGATTCATATTGAAATTACCGAAGAATCTTTGCTTAAGGATAAAGCGACAGTCACGGAGTCAATCGCCGCTTTACACTCGGTTGGGGCAAAAGTGTACATTGATGACTTTGGCTCAGGCTTTTCTTCGCTCAGTTATTTGACCTTGTTTGATATTGATGCGATTAAAATTGACCGCAGTTTTATTAAAACGATTGAGAACGAAAAAGGACGCTGTGTACTGAATGGCTTGATTAATGTCGCAACAGAGCTGCATCTGAGCATTGTCATTGAAGGTGTTGAAACGAAAGACCAATTAAGTTGGATTCCAGAACTTGACCATATCACCATCCAAGGGTGGATTTACAGTAAGTCTTTACCCTGTCACCAGCTAGTGAGCTATGTTGAATCTATGCAGCCAGCTCAAACCGTTCAGGCGCTAGTCCAGAATTAAAATAGCCCTAATTGGGGCTCACTGAGAGTAGCAAAGTCGATACCGATAAAAGGTAGAATAGCTTCGGCAACCGGCTTGAGCTGTTTATCAATATAATGTTGATAGTCAATTAGGTTCTTTTGGTACTCTTTTGGCTCTGGGCCTGATACGGTAATCACATACTCGATCCGACCTTTGTTTTGATATTGTAACGGTCGGCCTAATTGGGCGTTGATCTCATCAGCCATTCGAGCCGCTCGAACTTGTGGTGGAATGTTCTTTTGGTATTCATGTAGCTTTCGGCGTAGCCGTTTTTGATAGATCAGCTTATCGTCATATACACCTGCTTTGGTCTGCTCTACAAACGAGCGTACGTAATCACTTGGGTTGTCACCTTTAAAAACCATCGCATAAAGTGTCTGTTGGAATTCTTGAGCAAGAGGAGTCCAGTCGGTACGAGCACTTTCTAAGCCTTTAAATATGATTCGTTCATTATCACCTTCTCCGATTAAACCAGCATAGCGCTTTTTGGAGCCCGTTTCTTGGCCACGAATGGTCGGCATAAGGAACTTACGATAATGGGTTTCATATTCTAGTTCTAGTATCGAGTTCAGGTTGTACTCTTCCTTTAGGTGTCGAGTCCACCAGGTGTTGATGTAAGTAACAAGCTCATTGCCAATCGTGTCGGCCTGCTGCTGCGAATGTTCGCCATTTAACGATACAAACGTCGAATCTGTATCTCCGTATATAACTTGATAGCCTTTTTCTTCGATGAGCTTTTTAGTCTGCTTCATGATTTCATGCCCACGCATGGTAATACTTGAAGCGAGCCTAGTGTCGAAAAAGCGGCAACCAGAGGAGCCTAAGACGCCATAGAACGAGTTCATGATGATCTTTATTGCTTGAGAAAACGCTTTTTCGTTGTTTTTCTTTGCGACATCCCGTGCGGCCCATAAGTGCTCGATCATTTCTGGTAAAAAATGGCGAGAGCGATGAAATTGCCCCCCACGAAATCCCGGTACAGCCTGATTGTCTTCGTTGCCAATATCGAGCTGAAGACCTTCTATCAAACCCATAGGATCAATCAGAAAGCTGCGGATAATCGACGGGTATAGGCTCTTAAAGTCTAATACCAATACGGAGTCATAGAGATCAGGTATCGAGTCCATGACATAGCCGCCAGGGCTCGCAATCCAGTTTTCAGGATGCAAATTGGGTGCTACGTAGCCTGCGCGATGGATTTGAGGTAGATACAAGTTAGTGAAGGCGGCAACTGAGCCTCCAACACGATCCAACTCTACTCCGGTTAATTTGGCACGTTCGATGGCAAATTCGAGCAAATGTGTATGAGCAAAGATCTTGTTCACTAACACACAATCTTGCAGATTATATTTTGCCAATGACAGCTTGTCGTGACGAAACATGTGATTGATCTCGTCCATGCGGTCATGCACATTGTGGATCTGTTTACCTTCGCCAAGAAGCTCTTGAGAAACTGACTCTAAAGACCAGCTACGAAAATGATAGGTCGCGGTTTTTAGGGTATCTATACCATCCATGACGACTCGACCAGGAATAGAGATAAACGCTTGTTGAGTTGTATTTGAGGTTCTAAAGTAACTGCTTTGCTGCCCTCGGCCAATGACGAGCTTAACCTTGTTCCATTCTGCTCTTTTATGCAGTAATCGAAAGTCAAAGTCGATGACATTCCAGCCAATAATCACGTCTGGGTCAAACTGCTGGAACCAGTTGACCATCGCTTGGAGTAACGCTTTCTCGTCCTTCACCCACTCAATCGGAGTATCAGACTCTTGGGGCTCGCCGATCATAATGACTCGGTTGTCCATTGGGCTCGCAAGACCTATCGAGTAGAGTATACCTTTCTCTGAACACTCAATATCCAGAGAAACCACATTCAGCTCGGGAGTGTAATCACCTTGACGGCATTTAACGTCAGAGTAGCTAAGATAATTCCCTCTCGGTTGCTTATTACCTGCAAATTCAAGGCTGCCCTTAACAAAGCGCTCCATTAAGTAGCGGTCAGCAAGGCGAATATCATCTTCCAGAACGGTAATATCATGTTGCTTGAGCACATTACCCAATTGCTGAGATTGCTTGGTAAGCGAACTATAACAAGCTGCGAGAGGTTCTAACGAAAAGCTTTTGAGCTCTAGAGGCTTCCAGTCCACCGTAATGGAATGTTGCTGAGCAAGGGCTTTTGACTGTTCTAAATCCTTTTGGTGGATGAAAAACACCGGTTTCTCGCCTTGAATGACGAGTTGTGTTGGCCCTTGAGGAGTAGATAACCAAAGGTCAATTTGAGTTTGACCATTAATGTCACGAGCTTGACGAGTAAGTAAGAAACCGCTTTGAATAACCATGCTAATAATGCTTAATGAGGTAATACGGAAACTGACCCGCAAGCTAAGATTAACACATGCTGCGCCACATAAATAGAATCTCAAACGGCGTCGTTACTGGTGTGCGATAGATTCAGTTAGAATTAATAAAACCGTACATAACTTATTGATTAATAGATTGATTGCAACTTAAGTGGCATATATGAAAATAAGTACTTGCTAAAGTTTGCGTTTCAGCACATATTCAGAGTAAGCAAATTCTGAAATTTGAGTTAAACTAGGCAGCTATGCTGTAGTCCACAATTTGTGGGTGCAGAGCCAATATAAAAGTGTGGAGATACAAGTTTGATAAATGTTTTCCTTGTAGATGATCACGAGCTGGTTCGCACAGGGATACGACGTATTATTGAAGACGTCCGTGGAATGAACGTAGCAGGGGAAGCTGAAAGCGGTGAAGAAGCAGTAAAATGGTGTCGTAGCAATCATGCAGACGTTATTTTAATGGATATGAACATGCCGGGCATTGGTGGTCTTGAAGCAACCAAGAAGATCCTGCGTTTTAATCCTGATGTGAAAATTATCGTTTTAACTGTTCATACGGAAAATCCGTTTCCAACTAAAGTGATGCAAGCAGGAGCCGCTGGCTACCTGACTAAAGGCGCTGGCCCTGATGAAATGGTCAACGCAATTCGTATGGTGAATAGTGGCCAACGCTATATTTCACCTGAAATTGCTCAACAAATGGCACTAAGTCAATTTTCTCCGGCATCGGAAAACCCGTTTGCTGATTTGTCTGAGCGTGAATTGCAAATCATGATGATGATTACCAAAGGGCAGAAAGTAACTGACATTTCTGAGCAGCTAAACCTGAGCCCTAAAACGGTGAATAGCTATCGTTACCGCCTGTTCAATAAATTGGACATCAGTGGTGATGTAGAGCTGACTCACTTAGCTATTCGCCATGGCATGATTGATACCGAAACACTATAGGGCATCATTACCATCGCAATTCTACTAAGCCAATTCACGGAGTTGGTATGAGCCAATTTGATTCGGCTTCTTTTCTAAAAACCGTGACTAACCAGCCTGGCGTTTATCGTATGTATAACGCCGAGGCTGTCGTTATTTATGTCGGTAAAGCCAAAGACCTAAAAAAACGCCTATCTAGCTATTTTCGAGTAAAAGTAGATAGCGAAAAAACACGCGCATTAGTTAGCAATATCGATAAGATCGATGTGACGGTGACTCATACCGAAACAGAAGCGTTGATCTTAGAGCACAACTATATCAAGCAATACTTGCCCAAATATAATGTGCTGCTCCGTGATGATAAATCTTACCCCTATATCTTTGTTAGCGGCCACAAGCATCCTCGACTGTCTATGCATCGTGGGGCGAAAAAGCGTAAAGGCGAATACTTCGGTCCTTACCCCGACTCAGGTGCGGTTCGAGAAACGTTGCACCTTTTGCAGAAAATATTTCCTGTCCGGCAGTGTGAAGACACCGTTTACGCCAACCGTACTCGCCCATGTTTGATGTATCAAATCGGTCGTTGTGCTGCCCCATGTGTGAGCAGCGTGATTTCAGACGAAGATTATGCAGACTTGGTTGAGCTTGTACGCTTGTTCCTTCAAGGGAAAGATCAGCAAGTATTGAGCACCTTAGTTGAGAAAATGGAGCAAGCGAGCCAATCACTAAGGTTTGAAGATGCCGCGAAGTTCCGTGATCAAATTCAGGCGATTCGCCGCGTCCAAGAGCAGCAATTTGTTTCTGATGATTCGATGGAAGATATGGATGTACTTGGCTTTGCTCAAGAGAATGGTATTGCTTGTATCCACATCCTAATGATTCGTCAGGGTAAGGTACTCGGAAGTCGTAGTCATTTTCCAAAGATTCCAAACAATACGACTCAACAAGAAGTCTTTTATTCCTTTTTGAGTCAATACTATCTGAGCCACAATGAAGCGCGTACCGTGCCAGCTAGAATCATTCTCAATAGTGGGCTGGTGGATGAGACTAAGTCGTTAGAAGAAGCCTTGTCAGGTATTGCAGGACGTCGTGTCCATTTCCATATCAATCCAACCGGCACGCGCGGCCGTTATTTGAAACTGTCGAATACTAACGCTCTCACAGCGATCACGACCAAGATCAATCACAAAATGACGATCTCTCAGCGTTTCAAAGAACTCAGGGATTTACTGGGTATGGAAAGTATCTCTCGTATGGAGTGTTTTGATATTTCGCACACCATGGGAGAGAGCACGATAGCATCTTGTGTGGTGTTCAATCATGAAGGCCCGGTTAAGCAAGAGTATCGTCGTTACAATATCTCTGGCATCACGGGTGGTGACGATTATGCCGCGATGGGGCAGGCATTAGAGCGTCGTTACTCTAAGCAGCTCGAAGTGGAAAAAATACCTGATATCGTGTTCATTGATGGTGGTAAGGGGCAGTTAAATAGAGCTCATGAAATCATTTCTCAGTACTGGGGCGATTGGCCGAAACGACCTCACCTTATTGGTATTGCGAAAGGGGTCACTCGTAAACCAGGATTGGAAACTTTGATTACGGTTGAGGGGGATGAGTTCAATTTGCCAAGTGATGCGCCTGCGCTTCATTTAATGCAACACATCCGAGATGAGAGCCATAACCATGCAATAGCAGGGCACAGAGCGAAACGTGGAAAAACAAGAAGAACCAGTGCTTTAGAAGGCATTGAAGGGGTAGGGCCGAAACGTCGTCAAGCGTTGCTGAAATACATGGGTGGTCTGCAAGAACTCAAGAGAGCAAGTGTAGAAGAAATCGCCAAAGTGCCGGGTATCAGCCTTTCTTTGGCAGAAAACATTCATCAAGCATTGAAACAATAAGAAAAATCCCGCACCATAAGAGCCCTGTTTGAAGCACCAAATAGAGCAATACGCAAACAAAAAGAGCCTTTTAAAAATATGCGTTTAAATATTCCAAACATCTTGTCTTTGTTGCGACTTTTCTTGATACCAGTATTTGTCGTTGTTTTTTATCTTCCTTATAGCTGGTCTCCTTTCGCCGCAGCAATGGTGTTTTGGGTTGCAGGCTTTACGGATTGGCTCGATGGCATGTTAGCTCGTAAGTTGGGCCAAACCTCGCGTTTTGGGGCATTTATTGACCCTGTTGCAGATAAAGTGTTGGTTGCTACAGCGCTTATCCTCATTACTGAACATTACGCTTCCATTTGGGTGACTATTCCCGCAGTTACCATGATTGCACGTGAAATCATTATTTCAGCACTGCGAGAGTGGATGGCTGAAATCGGCAAACGTGCCAGTGTCGCAGTGTCATGGGTTGGCAAAGTTAAGACAGTGAGTCAGATGTTTGCGTTATGGGTACTTATCTGGCGTTATGATGATTGGATGATCTGGGTTGGTTATGCAGCACTGTACATCGCGACGATTTTGACTTACTGGTCGATGGCTCAATATCTAATGGCAGCCAAAGATGATTTGCTCGACGAAGAACATCATTAAATGAAAAAGCGGACTCCGGTCCGTTTTTTTGTATCTGCTTTTTAAATACTTCAATTAAGTCAGCGGTTTTTAAGTTTTATTTGCTAGAAAACTCATCAATTTGAGCGATTTTGAACGTTAAATAGACAAACGATTCAAAAAATAAAAATTAGTGTTGACTCATTAGTTCGAATCCGTAGAATGCATTCCGTACCCAAGAGGAACGACGTGAAAACGGTTTCGATTGGGAGTGTGAAGGCGTGTTGGCAGAGTGGCTATGCAGCGGATTGCAAATCCGTGGACCTCGGTTCGACTCCGGGACGCGCCTCCATTTGCGACACTAGCTCAGTTGGTAGAGCGCAACCTTGCCAAGGTTGAGGTCACGAGTTCGAACCTCGTGTGTCGCTCCAAATTTTTGGATAGCGAATTTTAGTTCGATATCAAGATGGTGTTTTACTTAGTTCAGTAAAGGCATCACAAATTTAGATTTGTGTGCCCTGGTGGTGGAATTGGTAGACACAAGGGATTTAAAATCCCTCGGCGTTCGCGCTGTGCCGGTTCAAGTCCGGCCCGGGGCACCATCTATCTGCTAATAAATTAGCAAAAACAATTGCGACACTAGCTCAGTTGGTAGAGCGCAACCTTGCCAAGGTTGAGGTCACGAGTTCGAACCTCGTGTGTCGCTCCAAATTAAAGCCCTAGCAGAAATGCTGGGGCTTTTTCGTATCTTCCTCTTTTTCTTGCCTTCAATCTCTAACTCTTAGTGAGCACGGTCTCTTCTACAATCATTTAGGCTGATTATTGCGCATACTTTTAATGAATTTATTTTTAAATCGAATAAAATAGCCTCAGTTTATAAATATGCATCACCCATATGAGTGAGAGGATTAAGAGTGGATAGACAAAATGGTCTACTGAAAGTTTTTCTGTTCGTTGTATCTCTGTTTATGACTCCGGTAAGAGCAGAGTCTATAGCTTCTTTTCCTCCCGATTTTTTAGATTGGCCAGTAGTGAAAGAGTCCGCGAATTTACCGGCAGATGCGATTCTTCCACCGAACACTTCTCTTTTTATCCAAGAGTCTGTACGTGCTTATAGCTGGATCAATGACGGACAAGGTTCGCCTCTGACGATCAGAGTCAATCCTAATAAGTTAGAAGAATATAAAACTCATGGACCCTATAGTGATGGCCCTACGGCTGTAGCAGTGTCAGAAGCTCAAGGTATTGTCTGGGTGACAGAACATATTGGCGGCGAGGCGGTATACGGTAGTTATAATCGTCAGGGCGAGGATATTAGTCATCAGCATCCATCTTTGAAGCCAGCTTTCTGTCAAAGCTGTCACTCCACGTATAAAGATATTTGTATCAATGGAACATGTGCTGAGCCAGTTCTTGATATCTACAGTGAGCGATAAAGTTAGTTGAAGCTACAAAAATTACCTAAAAAATTCGTCACCAGACTGTCGATCAACCAAATGTTGGTCGTATCTCATTTGTTTTTGGTTGTGATTTTAATTTCTGGTTTTAGTTACACGCGCTATCAGAGTGAATGGCACCGTCATATTGAATATTCGGCTAGCCTAGCAAAACTGACCCTCGCTCCTCATATCTCATTCATATCAAATTCAGTCGCGGGTATTAACTACGCGAATTTGACCATGCCTGCGACAAAAGAAATGTTCTCATCCATTGAAGGGTTAGAATTTCTCGACATAACAGGGCGGTCGGATTACTCGGGGCAGAGCATTCATGTTAGCTATTTTAAGCGCTTTGAATACTTGTGGCGTGCTGACGTTAAACAAGCCGAACTACAAGAGCTAGAACAAAAAATCCATGAGCTGAATGATCGAATAGAATCTACAGACGCGGATAATTCAGTTCGACACAAAAAACTCAGGTTCATTAAAAATAGAATGACGCGTGAGTATGATGCGGTGGCCGAAAGTATCTATATTTCTGACAATATTTATATCCCGTGGCAAAAAACACCCGTGAACGATGACAGCTTTTACTTAGATGAGGGGCTGTGCACCTTGAACGTTATTCTTCCGCTTAGAAATAAGAATGGCGGTGAAGTGTGGGCAGTATTCGACGCAAGTGAACTGACAGAGTTACAGAACTCTCTGGTCGAAGAGATCATCGCCGAAGCTATCGTCGCACTCGCTATCTCTCTGGTGTTGATTGGTTGGGTGTCTCATTGGATTGTCTCGCCACTCAAATCCTTGGCTGAGCACATGCGTTCAGATAACACCAGTGAAAACCTTATCGCACTTGGTGAATGGGACCGCAGTGATGAGATTGGTCAATTGGCCAAAGCATATCATGGGTTGCTGACTAAACTGGATAATCAACTCAGTATATTGCGTACGCGGTCAGACACTGATCCGCTGACTGGTTTAGGATCGCGTTACAAATATTCTCGGACAGCTATTCCCTTCATTAAGCGTCACTTTGCAAAAGGACATCATGTCGGATTGATCATCTGCGATGTGGATAATTTCAAAGCCTTTAATGACATCTATGGCCATACGGAAGGGGACAATGCGTTATCTCTCGTTGGTGCCAAAATTAATGAAATTGCCAGAGATAGTGACTTAGCGTTTCGATACGGTGGTGAAGAGTTCGTGCTACTTTGCGCGAGGCCAGAGATGAGCCAGTTGCTCAACTTTACTGAAAGATTAAGAAAAGAGATCGAAGGGCTCAATGTTGTTCATGACGGGAATGCTCCATACGATTGTTTAACTGTCACGGTAGGTGGCTCTGTAGCGACGCAAATTGACATTAATGAGCATTTCATTACCCATCAAGAACTGCAAGATTCGATGTTTAATGTCGCAGATAAAGCGCTATACGTCGGTAAGCAAAACGGACGTAACCAAGTCACTTGGGCGGGCTGTAAAGAGTAAACAGCCCTTAAACAAGGTTTCATTAATACTTGAAGCGAATTGGGTTACTCTTCTCTTTAGCTGTCGCTTTTCAATTGGTAGATTTTTCCGCTATCAGTACTAAACACGATCTCCCCGTTAGGTAGACTCTCAATGTCTCTAATTCTTTCACCGAGATCTTCTAGGATTCTTTGCTCTTTGACGACTTCAGTACCTTTTAGGGTTAAAACGTTGATATGAGTAAGCTTCAAGGCACCAGCGAGTAGTTTTCCATTCAACTGTGGGTGTGTCTTTCCTCGATAAAGAATCAGTGAACCAGGAGCAATTGAAGGAACGTAGACCTTTTTCGGTGATTGAACGCCTTCTTTTTCTTGTGAGTCACCAACGGAAATGGGTCCCCAATACTCTTTCCCGTGTGAGGTAACAGGCCAACCGTAATTTGCCCCTCTCTCAATTAAGTTAATCTCATCTCCGCCTCTTGGACCATGCTCTATCGACCATAACTGTTTGGTTTGGTCATCGTAGAACAATCCTTGGGGGTTTCGGTGACCATAACTCCAAATTTCGGGCTTTGCTTGGTGCTCTTTGATAAATGGATTATCGCTGGCAGGCTTACCCTGTGGCGTTACTTTTAAAATACTGCCAGCGTGTGTGGTTAGATCTTGCCCGTTGCTTCGCTCACCTCTGTCGCCAATGCTGAAATAAAGAGACTCCTGATCAAATGTGATGCGGCTACCAAAATGCCTGCCACCATCTGCACCGGATTGAGTCACGATAAGATCTTGCCAACCAGACAATTTTTTTTCTTTATAGGTTGCAACGCTTAATGTGGTTTCAACGGTATTATTAACTTGCTTAGCGTACGTAAAATAGACCAACTCATTGTTAAAAGGGGAGTAGGCAATATCTAACAATCCACCTTGCCCATAAACGTAAGCGCTTGGGTGTTTTCCAATGAGGGCATATGTGTTGTCACTCAAATCGAGTAGACCAACTTGACCATTTTTTTCGCTGATCATTAACTGGTTGTTTCCGACGTAAGTAAGCCCCCAAGGAATATTTAGTCCTTCAACAATTGGTTCAGCGCTCCAGTTATCTGCAAGAGCAGAGAAAGAGATAGCAAACGGTAAGGCGGTTGCACTAATAAGGTATTTCATTCCAAAGTCCATTTCTCATATCAGATTAAGCAATAGTAGCATTTATGAGAATTCATCACTGTCACAAATGTTTTTTATAAATTCGCTTGAAGTGATCAATATATGCGCTATTATGACGAAGTGTCAAAAATGACGAAACGTCACAAATGTGCTTTATCACGTTGTTGTGATTCGTGTTACAATTAGAACGTTAAGGAGTAACGGATAAATATGGATTAATTGATCATGTTTGGCTTTGGCTGCAATAAAACTGATAAACAAGATGGTGCTGGCTGTCGTTTTGGGCGTACCAAGAAACAGCAAGCTATCGCAGATAGAGAAGTAGAATTAACCCTTTTAGCTAAGTCTTTAGTTCAGAAAGAAGGGTGGAGTAATTTGTCTATGGATAAGCTGACGTCAGCGAGTTCATATTCAAAAGGGACTATCTATAATCATTTTTGCAGCAAAGAAGATGTGATCATTGCGTTGTGCATTCACTCCTTGAAAAGTGAAGCTATCTTGTTTGCACGAGCGGCTGAATTTGAAGGCAATACTCGTGAAAAAGTGATGGCAATGCATGTTGGTTATCGAATTTACGCGCGAATGGAGCCGGTACTTTCTACTTGTGCAATCATGGCTAAGAGCCCATGGGTACTAGAAAAAGCATCTCCTGAGCGAGTGAAAGAGTTGAATGAGTTAGAAGAACAAGTGATTGGCAACGCTGATCAACTGGTTAACTTCGCAGTAGAACAAGGTGACTTGAAGTTCTCACCTGGTATCGGATCTGACGCGATTGTTTTCGCCAACTGGTCGATAGCTTTTGGTTCTAACGCACTGACTCAGAATGCTTCGAACAGCCATTGTATCAAACGCATTCAAGATCCATTCTCCGTTTTACATAACGCCAATATGTTGCTTGATGGACTCAACTGGAAACCGCTATCAAGTGAGTGGGATTACCGTAAGACTTGGCAGCGAGTAGAACAAGAGTTGTTCGCTGAAGAGATCGAATACTTACAATCCGTTGGGCGTTAAACACTCAGATAAAAAGCCCTTATGGGCTTTTTAAAGCAACGTTTATGACGAACCGTCAATAAATGACACTCGAACTTTAGTTCGGTAGTTGATTTGAGTTTTGTTACTTAAATACCAGCACTTGCTGGTTTTTAAGTAATGAATTTTGACGAAACGTCACAAACGGAGAGTGTGATGAAAACTAAACAAGCTATCCCCAAACAACCGCCTAATTGGTTGACCATGCCAACCCGCTTCAGCTGGTGGGTACTCTTAATTACGATCTCAATGGTTATTGCCGCGACTATTGGAGGAAAGAACCTCTACTTTCGAGGTGACTACAACATTTTCTTCGATGGAGAGAATACACAGCTAAGAGCCTTTGACGAAATTCAAACCACATTCGCTAAGTCAGATAACCTTTCAATTGTTATTGCCCCGAAAAGTGGCAATGTCTTTGAGCCAGAAACCCTCACACTGATTCAACAACTCACACAAGACGCATGGCAAGTCCCTTATTCCAGCCGCGTTGACTCTCTGGCTAACTATCAAAACACTGAAGCAACAGAAGACGATCTTATCGTCGAAGACTTGTTGCTTGATGAATACGTTCTTACTCCAGAGCGTATAGCCAAAGTTAGGCAGATAGCATTGTCTGAGCCGGTAGTAAAATATTCGATGATCTCTGAAAAAGGCGATGTGTCGGTTGTCAATATCACGGTCCAGCTCCCTGAAGTGGATGAAACTGCGGAAGTCATTGAGGTCATTTCAGCAGCCAACCTTTTAATAGATAAATACCAAACCTTATATCCAAACGTAGAGTTTCATAAAGCAGGGATCATTGCTATGAACCACGCGTTTATGGTGGCGGCGCAAGATGACAGCTCGACACTTGTTCCTACGATGCTCGCGGTAATTCTTCTGTTTCTAACCGTGATGTTACGTTCAATCTTAAGTGTGATAGCAACGCTGATTGTAATTATTGGCTCGGTTGCAGCAACGATGGGGTTATCAGGCTGGGCTGGCATGTTTCTCAGTACGGCTACGGTCAATATCCCTACGCTGGTCATGACCTTAGCAGTTGCGGACTGTGTTCACGTTATTGCGACTATGCGACAAAATATGAAACTCGGCCATAGTAAGCAGTTTGCAATTGACCAGAGTGTCGCCATCAACTTCATGCCTATCGTGATTACCTCAGTGACCACTGCGATTGGCTTTTTGATGATGAATATGTCTGACTCACCTGTGCTACGCGACTTTGGTAATTTAGCTGCACTAGGCGTGATGATCGCTTGCTTGCTTTCGGTGTCGTTACTTCCAGCCATGCTCAGAGTGTTACCAATAAAAGTAAAACCTGTCGACGCCGACAACGCTAACCCAACGGACTTTATGGATAGACTGGGCGATTTAGTTGTTCGTTATCGAAAGGCTCTATTACCACTATCAGCGGTTGTCATTGCTATTTCTGCAGCTTTGCTACCTCTGAACAAAATCAATGATGAGTCGGTTAAGTATTTTGACTCTCGCAGTGAATTCCGTAGAGCCGCTGATTTTATGGAAGAGCGTATTAGTGGAATGAGCAACATCAACATTGTTGTTAAAAGCCGCGAGTCGCAAGGTATTGCTGATCCAGTGTATTTACAAACTATCGGTGATTTCTCAACCTGGCTTCGTCAGCAACCTGAAACTGACCATGTTGCCACACTGTCTGATGTGTATAAGCGCTTAAACAAAAATATGCATGGGGACGATAATAGCCATTACACGCTGCCCCTTGATCGCGAACTCGCTGCTCAGTACCTACTACTTTACGAAATGTCATTGCCATATGGCCTCGACCTGAATAACCAAATCAACGTAGATAAATCGTCGATCAAAATGGTCGCAACGGTGGACAATTTAGGCAGTGTTGAAATGGTGGATTTAGAAAATCGCATTTACCAATGGTTTGCCAATAACGCGCCTCAATATGACGTTGTCGCTTCGAGCCCGACATTGATGTTTGCTCATATCGGTGAAACGAACATGGCGAGTATGCTTTCTACCTTACCAATCACCTTGATTTTGATCTCTGCGCTAATGATTTTCTCACTGAGATCATTGAGGCTTGGGATGATCAGTGTCGTTCCGAATATGGCACCAGCAATCATTGGCTTTGGTTTATGGGCTGTGTTCTCTGGGGAAATCAATTTGGGCCTATCGGTGGTGGTGACCCTAACACTTGGGATTGTTGTTGATGATTCCGTGCATTTCCTTTCTAAGTATCAACGAGCCCGTAAACAAGGAAAATCAGCGGAAGAAGCGGTTCGATATGCTTTTCATACTGTGGGCCGAGCCCTTTGGATAACGACCGTTGTGCTAGTTGCTGGTTTCTCAGTACTTGCTATGTCGAGCTTTAGATTGAATGCAGATATGGGACAACTGAGTGCAATTGTTATTTTCATTGCGCTGGTGGTCGACTTTGTTTTCTTACCAGCACTGCTTATGAAGTTTGATACTGCCAGTTATACCGAGGCATCTACGCAAGCGCAAAGTACCACTGCAATTAACTCTCAGCCTACTCAATTACAAAGTTAAAAGGATGTCACAATGAACGTAAAAAGTAATTCAGCAATCAAAATGATCGCGCTATCAGCTTTATTGGCGCTGAGTAGTCAAGTTTATGCGTCTCCGGAACAAGGATTAGTGATAGCTAAAGAACGCAAAGCGAGAGATGAAGGATGGGGAGATTCTGTCGCCACCATGCAGATGATTTTAAAAAACGCGCAAGGAGAGAGCAGTACCAGAGAAATGCGCCTTAAATCGTTTGAAGTCGCCAATGACGGTGATAAAGGTCTAACGATCTTCGACCAACCAAGAGATGTGAAAGGGACTGCATTTCTCAATCATTCTCATAGTATCGATGCCGATGACCAGTGGCTTTATTTACCCGCGCTAAAACGAGTTAAGCGCATTTCATCACGTAATAAATCTGGTCCTTTCATGGGCAGTGAATTTGCCTACGAAGATCTTAGCTCGTTTGAGTTAGAAAAATATACCTTTAACCATTTGGGTAATCAGCAGCTTAATGGTGTTGAAACGTACTTGTTAGAACAAACACCAACGGACAAAAACTCAGGCTATACCAAGCAGTTGGTTTGGTTGGACACTGAACATTACCGTCCGTTGCAGGTAGAGTTTTACGATCGAAAGGGCTCACTACTTAAAACGCTTAAATTTGAGGACTACAAACAGTACTTAGATAAGTATTGGCGTGCTCACACTATGGACATGGTTAACCATCAAACAGGGAAAAGCACATTGCTAACTACGAGTCTTTTAGATTTCCAAACAGGGTTGCGTGAAAAAGATTTCGAAAAGAATGTCCTCAAACGTGTGAAGTAGGGGTTGTATGAAAGCAGTTATAAATGCAGCAGGTCGCTTAGCGGCTTGCGCTTCACTTACGATTGTTGCGTTACAATGTCACGCGTTTGGATTATCTGGTCAAATCAATGCAGAGCATCGGCAATTTTTTAGCCAAGGAACTCAGGGACAAAATAAGGGCCAGAGCTCTTTAGTATTGCAGCCAGAGTTTTACTGGGAGTTAGGTGATTCCTCGGACTTCACCTTCACTCCTTTCTATCGATTGGATAGCTTGGATGATGAGCGCAGTCATGGAGACATACGGGAAGCCCTTTATTTAACTTACTGGGACGACTACGAACTAAGGGCTGGCATTGGTAAGGTATTTTGGGGCGTAACAGAGTCCTCTCATTTAGTCGATGTGGTCAATCAAACCGATGCAATAGAATCTGTGGATGGTGAAGACAAGCTTGGCCAACCTATGGTTCACTTTACCTCGATTAAAGAGTGGGGCAGTGTTGATGCGATTCTCCTCCCGTACTTTAGAGAGCGGACGTTCTCTGGCGTTGATGGGCGCTTAAGGCCGACGATTCCGGTATCTAATGATGCCATTTATGAATCGTCTCGTGAGGAGCAACATATCGATTTCGCATTCCGTTACTCTCAAATGTTGGGGGATTGGGATGTTGGCTTGAGTTATTTTCAGGGAACAAATCGAGATCCTTACTATCAACTTCATGGTAGTGAGCTGAAACCATACTACGCACAAGCCAAACAAGTTGGACTGGATGTGCAAGGTATCGTGGAAGATTGGCTCTGGAAGCTTGAGACTATCTACCGTGACAGTGCTGATCATCATGTGGGGTTAGTCTCGGGGTTTGAGTACACGATTGTTGGTGCTTTTGAAACGGTTTGGGACGTGGGGTTGATTGCTGAGTACCTATATGACAGCCGTGGCAATAATGCACAAAGTGTTGGGCAAAACGATCTGTTTGTTGGGACTCGATTAGCATTGAATGATGAAGATAGCACTGAAGTCCTACTCGGGTTGACTCAGGATCTGGATAACTCTGACGTCTATAGCGCAAAGCTCGAAGCGTCTAGCAGGTTGACTAACCACCTGACATGGAGAATTGATGGGTATTGGTTTGAGAACGAAACGCCCGACGATTTACTTTATTTTGCGAAAAAAGATGACTTCATAGAACTTTCATTAGAGTACTACTTTTGATTAGTTTTCGATGAAACTTGATATGTGATATCCATTCCAAACAAAAGGGGGGCTGATCTAGCTCCCTTTTTTGTTTCATTGCACTTAGATTTATCAGATAAATATGTAAAATCCATTATATAGAAATGGTTATTATAAAGTATTGGATTCTATGAAAGACTCCAGCAAAAAATGTTAGAAGGTACTGATTTATGAAGTCTTTTGAATGGGATAGCTGTTACGAAACAGGTATTCATGATGTTGATGAGCAGCATCAGTATCTTGTCGAAATTATCAACCGCTATGGTGCACTCATTGCTGAGAACAACATTTCATTGCATGACATCCGTATGGCGCTGTTTGAATTGTCTCGCTACGCAGAGTATCACTTTAAAGAAGAAGAAAGCTTGATGCGCTCTGTAGGGTTATATGAACAACATATTGAAGAGCATATTAAAATTCATCGTGCTTTCATGTCTGACATACTGAGCATGCAAGCTTTTATTAGTGAAGAGAACAAGAAAGCGTCAGAGCATTTACTGAATTTTCT
Source organism: Vibrio sp. TBV020 (assembly GCF_046056895.1). Taxonomy (NCBI): domain Bacteria; kingdom Pseudomonadati; phylum Pseudomonadota; class Gammaproteobacteria; order Vibrionales; family Vibrionaceae; genus Vibrio; species Vibrio sp. TBV020. Next base: position 1,499,271 of record NZ_JBEEAQ010000003.1, read on the forward strand.
TATTCATTGGTTGGCTTATCATATCCTAGGGATTGATCAAAACATGTCGCGTCAGGTGGCGAAAATCGAAGCGGGCATTGATCCTAAATCGGCATGGGAAAGTGAGGAGAAAGAGCAAGATAGCTCGACGGAGCCATTACTTAAAGCGTTGAATGGGCTCTTTGAACAAGTTTCAGAGCGAAACAAAGAGCTGTTGGAGCTAAACCAATGCCTTGAAGATAAAGTTCATGAGCGCACAAAACAGTTATCTCAAGCCAATAAACAGTTGGAACAGTTAACTTTAACCGATTCACTGACTAAGTTACCAAACCGCCGTTGTGCAATTCGAAGCTTAAAAACCTACTGGGAAGAATCAGTACAAAACAATGAACCGCTTGTTTGTATCATGATTGATGTCGACTACTTTAAACAAGTCAACGATACCGCTGGGCATGATGCGGGTGATAGACTACTCATCGAGCTAGCACAAACACTCGCAGATTCTTTCCGCAGTGATGATTTGGTCTGCCGCTTAGGTGGGGACGAGTTTTTTGTAATTTGCCCGAATACCGACTTAGAAGGGGGGATGCACATCGCTGAGCTAGTTCGTCATAAGGTCAATCAAATGTTGGTCCCAGTTGCTGATAGTGTCTGGCGTGGCAGTATTAGTGTCGGTGTTGGCGAGCGCAGTGAGAGTATGAGTGACTACAATGAGCTGATTAAAGCGGCAGACAATGCTGTCTATGCCGCTAAATTGAAGGGGAGAAATTGCGTTGCTTACTAGCCTTTAGTAATGCGTTTTAGTGATACGCTCCTGAACAGATTTTGGGAGCTGCACGTTCAATGCATCTAGCTGGGCCGAGTTTATATGGAGCTCTCGCCCTTTAGTGGGTTGAATAGGCAATGACTCCGGCTTAGCGCCGGATAAAATATGCGCCACCAAATGGCCTGCTTGTACACCGTTATCGAAAAAATTAAATCCTAGCGCCATTACCGCGCCTTGATTTACATAGTCGATCGTCCCCCCAATAGTCGGCACAGATTGAGCTTGTGCAACCTTGATGATCGCTGGTAATGCACTCGCCACGGTATTGTCGGTTGGCAGATAGATAAGATCGACGTCCTCAATCAAAGACTTTGTCGCGAGCGACACTTGTGTTGATGATATCACTGCGCGCTTAATCAACGTGAAGTGGTGTTTCTCGGCGCTCTGTTCCAATAGGTCAACGATATAACGGGAGTTATCTTCTCCGGGATTATAAAGAACACCAATGCTAGTAGCCATCGGGAAGACCTCTCGCGTGAGTTGAATTTGTTCTTCTATCGGCGAGAGTGCAGATACACCAGTGATGTTTCCTTGAAGGTGAAGTCCAGCATGTTGAGGGTTACTAACTGCAGAAAAGACCATGGGGATACGTCTGTTAATACTTGCGGTTGTTTGAGCCGATGGAGTTGAGAGTGTCACCATTACATCAGGATTTAGCGCGACTTGCTGCCGAGCAATTTGTAGAGAGGTTCCCATATCGGCTTGGGCGACCGCGTAATCGAAAGTGATAGTTTCATTTTCGATAAACCCGTCTTGGCGTAATCCTTCAATGATCCCTTTATACGCCATATCGAGAGCAGGATGGCGAACAAATTGATTAACCGTTACCTGATAGGCTGCATTAGCGGAAAATATTTGCAAAGCAAGTACAGCGTAAAACATCACACGAGTTAAGAGCATATTTGGCCTCTCTGAGCTTTTCTTCGCTTATTTTCGTACATCTGTTTATCGGCAATTTCGAGCGCACTGTTAATGTCCTTAGGTGGGACAGGATAGTTGAGAATTCCAGCACTAAACGCGGCATTACAGGGCACAGTAAGCGAAGCACAAATCGCCTCGTAGTGTTCAGTAATACGTTCGATGATCTTATCGACATCGATAGGTCTACTTGAAGAACAAAATGCTACAAATTCATCCCCGCCTAGTCGAGCGCAAAGATCAGATCCTCTCAACGCATCTTTTAGCGCCTGTGCGAACCCGGAAATATAGGCATCACCAACGCCATGGCCCCAAGTGTCGTTGATCACTTTTAAGCCATCTAAGTCAAAGTAAATGATGGCGAGATTATTATTGCTGATTTCTTGAGACTTCAATAGTGCTTGGTATTTTTCGATTAGACCACGACGATTTAACACTTGCGTTAATTCATCATGATGAGATTCATGCCGGACTTCAGCGAGTTGCTCTGCAGTATGAAGCTCTCTTTGAATAATATCTCGAATACAGCCCATCAAGTCGACTTGCTGTATATTATAGTTGGTTTCTTTTGTATCTAAGGCGCAAAGAGTAGCGAATATTTCACCGTTGCGTTTTTTAATTGGAAAGCCTAGATAGGAAACAAAGCCTTGCATTGTAAGTTCGGGGTTATCTTGCCACTTTTCAACATTCGAAGCGTTATTAATATAAAACTGCTTTTTAGTATCATATACCTCTTTACAGTATATATTGACCTCGCGCGGTATTATTTTCCCTGGGGTCGCGGTTATGTCATCCGTTTTAGCTAGGGCAATATTTTGATATCCAACATCAGAAGTTAAGATAAGCCCAACAGCCGGGCAATCGAGAAAGCGAGCTACTTGCTGAAGTAATGTTTCCCACAACGTAATATCCATATCATTAAAGAGATCGTTTAAGGGAGTTTGGTCGCAGATTTGGAAAAGCGTCTTAATAGTCATATAGCAACTCAGTAAACCTATAAGTTATAGGGATACTAGCTTAAATATTTATACGCAACCAAGTTTGTTTGAATTGGGATTGGAAAGGGAAAATAGCGCCAATCGATATAAATTAAGCGTCATTTTTCTTAATTTTATATGAGCATTTTAAATTGTTTGTTTTCATTGTTAAATAAGTGGGGTAAGGAGAGTATAAATTTGGCCTTTAAAAAGGCCTTGTTTTATAAATCTCATTAAATGTATTTTCATTTTACACTGATGGAGTGTGGTTGTTTTTGAGAGTTAATTAATAAATTTCATTGTAATCAGCTGTTTGCTATTTCTGTTGTTCATACTGTCCTCGAAAAACATCTAAATGGATAGTCCTGACGTTCTATGTTCCTCGAGGTTTCAATAAATGAACAGCGGGTGTTCCGGCTGCTCTGGTTATCCTTGCTCACTTTGTGATGTTCATCACTAATCTTCAAGGTTTTTCAACATCCAAACGTCACAACCGCCGTGTTCGGTGCCTGCTAAAGGTTTATCTAAATGCCCGAAGCCCAGTGTTTCATAAAGCTTGATCGCGGCTTTCATTGAAGAGAGAGTGTCAAGATAACACGACTCAAAGCCGCGCTGTTTGGCAAACTCTAAACATTGCAAACTTAAGGTTTTACCAAGCCCTAAGCCGCGGCTTTCCGGCAGTAGGAAAAGCTTTTTTAGCTCACATGTTTTTGCTGAACCATTAAAAGGCGCGAGCCCACAGCCACCGACAATTTTTCCATCGATAGTTGCAACGAGGTACAAGCTGCTTCGATCAGACGTATAATGCAGACTCATTTCTTCCACTTCAGGATCTGATGGTCCAAACCCTTCACCAACGGCGCCAAATTCTGCACCGACAGATTTGATTATGGCGCAAATGTCGTCATCGTATTTACTGTGGATTGGCTCAATCAAAACGGTCATCTAACATCCTTATAATTTGGCTTAATCAGTAAATAACTGGGTGCTAAAAGCCTTTTTATCAAGCGCTCAGCCGAAATTTTACCCAAAGGCAGTAAATAGCGTGATTTCAATTTGGATTTGACCTTGTCATTCGTTACTATGTACAGCTATTTATAGACCCAAGATCCCTATCGGGTAAGTGCAATTTGCGCCTAACCCAGAATGGACACTACCACTTATGCCTATTGCATGTAGGTGTAGGTAGATGAGGAAACGATGCAACATCTAGAAGAGATCATTGCTAACGCGAATGCTGCTATTGAAGCTGCGGATTCGTTAGTTGCACTTGATGAAGTGCGTGTTCAGTATCTAGGTAAGAAAGGTGAGCTAACGGCTCAACTTCAAAGCCTAGGCAAACTACCACCAGAAGAGCGCCGTGAAGCTGGTCAAGAGATCAACAAAGCGAAAGGCGTTGTTCAGCAAGCGATCGCAGCTCGTAAAGACGCACTACAACGTGCAGAGCTTGAAGCGAAGCTAGCAGCAGAAACAATCGACGTGACTCTACCAGGTCGTCGTATCGAGAACGGTGGTCTACACCCTGTGACTCGTACTGTTGAGCGTATTGAACAGTTCTTTGGTGAGCTAGGCTTTAACACTGAGTCTGGTCCTGAGATTGAAGATGCATTCCACAACTTTGATGCACTAAACATCGCAGAAGATCACCCAGCTCGTACTGACCACGACACGTTCTTCTTTAACCCAGATCTAATGCTACGTACTCACACGTCTGGCGTTCAGATCCGTACGATGGAAAATGGTAAACCACCATTCCGCTTCATTGCACCGGGCCGTGTTTACCGTAACGACTACGACCAAACGCACACGCCAATGTTCCACCAAGTGGAAGGCATGCTAGTAGACGAGAATGTAAACTTCGCACAGCTAAAAGGCATTCTGCACGATTTCCTATGTAACTTCTTTGAAGAAGAAGTTGAAGTTCGTTTCCGTCCTTCTTACTTCCCATTCACTGAACCTTCAGCAGAAGTAGACGTGAAAGGTAAGAACGGCAAATGGCTTGAAGTTCTAGGTTGTGGCATGGTTCACCCGAACGTACTTCGCAGCGTAGGCATCGACCCTGAGAAATACTCTGGTTTTGCATTTGGTATGGGCGTTGAGCGTCTAACTATGCTTCGTTACGGGGTAAACGATCTTCGTGCGTTCTTCGAGAACGATCTTCGTTTCCTAAAACAGTTCAAGTAATCCAGGGGATACATCACTATGAAATTTAGCGAATCTTGGCTTCGTGAGTGGGTAAACCCTGCGGTATCTACTGACGAACTTACACACCAAATCACAATGGCGGGTCTAGAAGTAGACGACGTACTACCTGTTGCTGGTTCTTTCACTGGCGTTAAAGTAGGTAAAGTGGTTGAGTGTGGTCAACACCCAGACGCTGACAAACTACGTGTAACTAAAGTAGATGTTGGCGCTGAAGAACTTCTAGACATCGTTTGTGGCGCATCTAACTGTCGCCTAGGTATCAAAGTTGCTGTAGCGACTGTTGGTGCTGTTCTACCAGGCGATTTCAAAATCAAAAAAGCAAAACTACGTGGTCAACCATCACATGGCATGCTGTGTTCATTCTCTGAACTAGGTATCGACGTTGAATCTGATGGCATCATGGAACTAGCAGAAGACGCAGCAATCGGTACTGATTTCCGCGAATTCCTAGGTCTTGACGACGTAACAGTAGACGTAGACCTAACGGCTAACCGCGCTGACTGTTTCAGCATCCGTGGTATGGCGCGTGAAGTTGGCGTTCTAAACCGTGCTGACGTAACTGAGCCTGCGGTAAATGCGGTAGCTCCAGCTATCGACGATCAAGTATCAATCGAAGTGAAAGCACCTGCAGCATGTCCACGTTACCTTGGCCGTGTGGTTAAGAACGTAAACGTTCAAGCTGAAACACCACTATGGATGCAAGAGAAGCTGCGCCGTTGTGGTATCCGCTCTATCGACCCAGTAGTAGACATCACTAACTTTGTTCTTCTAGAGCAAGGCCAGCCAATGCACGCATTCGATCTTGCTAAGATTGAAGGCGGCATCGTAGTGCGTATGGCAGAGCAGGGCGAGAAGCTAACTCTTCTAGACGGCAACGAAGCTGAGCTAAACGCTGATACTCTAGTTGTCGCAGACCACAACAAAGCACTTGCTATCGCAGGTATCTTTGGCGGTGAAGAGTCTGGTGTAACGACTGAGACTAAAGACGTACTACTTGAGTGTGCATTCTTCGCACCAGACCACATCCGTGGCCGCGCTCGTAGCTACGGTCTACACACGGATTCTTCAATGCGTTTTGAGCGTGGTGTCGATTTCGCACTACAAACGAGCGCAATGGAGCGCGCAACAGAACTTCTAGTTGAGATCTGTGGCGGTGAAGTAGCACCGGTTGTTGCAGTAGAGTCAGAAGCTGACCTACCAAAAGCAAACACAGTATCACTACGTCGCACTAAGCTAGACAGCCTACTAGGTCACCACATTGCAGACAGCGATGTTGTTGAGATCCTAGAGCGTCTTGGCCTAACTGTTGAGACTACAGACGCAGGTTGGACAGCAACAGCACCAACATGGCGTTTTGATATCGCAATCGAGCAAGACCTAATTGAAGAAGTAGGTCGAATCTACGGTTACGATAACATCCCTAACCAAAACCCAGCGGCAGCACTTAAGATGCACGACCACGTTGAAGCGAACATTCCGCTAAAACGCGTTCGTAACCTACTTGTTGACCGTGGTTACCAAGAAGCGATCACTTACAGCTTCGTTGAGCCAGAGCAGCAAAAGCTTGTTGTTCCAGGTGTTGAGCCGCTAATCCTGCCATTCCCAATCTCTGCAGATATGTCAGCAATGCGTTTAGGCCTAATCCAAGGTCTACTAAACACTGTGGTTCACAACCAGAAGCGTCAACAGCCACGCGTTCGTCTATTCGAATACGGCCTACGTTTCATTCCTTGTGAGTCTGCTGAAAACGGTATGCGCCAAGAGCCTATGCTTGCAGGTGTTATCGCAGGTACTCGCAGCGAAGAGCACTGGGACATCGAAACTAACACAGTTGATTTCTTTGACCTGAAAGGCGATCTAGAAGCCGTTCTTGAGCTAACAGCTAACGAAGCAGCTTATTCTTTCGCAGCACTATCTGCTGAAGAAAAAGCAGCGAACCCAGCGCTTCACCCAGGTCAATCTGCAGCTATCATCGTTGATGGCAAGCAAGTTGGTGTGATTGGTACCGTTCACCCAGAACTAGAGCGTAAGTTTGGTCTAAACGGCCGTACTATCGTATTCGAAGTGGAATGGTCTGCAATCAACACTAAAGTGATTCCTGAAGCAGTACAGCTTTCTAAGTTCCCATCAAACCGTCGTGACATCGCGGTAGTTGTTGACGAAGCAGTAGCTTCTGGCGACATCGTTGCAGCATGTCTAGAGCAAGGTGGTGAGTTCCTAAAAGATGCGAAGCTGTTCGACGTTTACGTTGGTAAAGGCGTTGAAGAAGGTAAGAAGAGCCTAGCTATCGCGCTAACACTACAATCTGTAGAGCGCACGCTTGAAGATGCAGACATCGCTGGCGCGGTTGACGCTATCGTTGCTCACGTATCTGAGAAGTTCGGTGCTTCACTACGTGACTAATCATCACTTCTGATTAGATAGAAAATCAAAGGCCTCGCATTGCGAGGCCTTTTTTGTTGGATCAGGAAACGGATGCTAACTCATTATTGGATAAAAACGTGTCAGCCCCTTTGCTAAATTAGTTATTAATGAAATACGACAGGTATGAAAAAAGGAAAAGAGCCACTGTCAGGTTCGATAGCAACAGAGAGAACGACCCCGATCCTACAAGTCCGAGTAAAAGATCCCACAACAAATAGCCCGCATACAGCGGACTTTCTGTCGAATCACGAACTACTTCTTTGCTTTTTGTTTTACATTCCACAAAAAATGACTTGGATTCGCCGTGAGTTTTGATTTGTAGTCGCTATGTGATTTCATTCCACTAAGCCCTGCTATGCCAGTAGCAATCAAACTTGTCCCGCCAGTCACGACACTAAGACCTAAACCCGCTACAGCAATTACTGCTTCAGCAAGATGAGTATTTCTGATGTGCTTAATTTGAGGTGCGATCTGGCGCATCTGTACTTCGAATAGTTCATGCTGAGTATCTTCGATAATTGCTTTCACGCGATGAGGGTTAGTTTCATGCCTCGCTTCACGCAGTCCTTTTTCTAATTCAGCACGGAATGACTGGAATGCTTCACCGTCGTTGTTTCGGATAGACATCAAATCAGCAGAGGACACTTGTTCCAAGAATGGCACGTCCATTTGTAGCGCACAATTTAATGTATTAGCTTGAATATCCGTACTCCCAACATTCATGTTAAGCAGATTGCTTTCAAACGGATGTTCCGTACCAAACATGCAGCCAAGGTATTCAGATAACGCTATGCGCTTACTTAGTTCAATGAAGTGATTACGTGCGGTTTGATTTACAGATTGATTTACCCAAGCTTCAAAATCAGCTTTATTGGGTGGCACAGAGGACTTAGTTTGAATGATGGTGAATACGTTTTCTTTATCAGTCGGTTCAAATTTTGTGGGGTTTAATAGATAACCCATAGCGAAGCCACTTTCCATACCTTGAAAATGAATGCTGATGTTTCTACATGGATACAGATCTCGCATTACGAGCATTCGTCCATTGTCGTTTTGAACACTTCGAACATCTGCACTAGCTTTGTACTGTTCTAAGACGTTTGGAGGTAAGCAGTCTTCAAATCCAACATCTGAGTAGAGCAGTGGTACTTCAGCACCCTTTTCAAGTTCAAAAGTAACTGGGTACAGTTTGACGTAACCACCTGCTACTAACGGACGCAATTCAATCAGTCGAACCGCTGCTTTGGCTAGTTTCTCGCGGTCTACTTTTGGGGTTGACACCATACCCATAAATGACGTTAGGGCTTCTGTAGCTTGGGTTCTAAAGTCCGTCAGTTTAAAGACTGGATCTTCAACTACAACTTCTTCTAGATACAGTGCAGCCTGTTTTAGATGAGAAATATGAGACAGGGTGTCAGTTGCCAAGCAACTAACTACACCGTTAGATTTCACTACATCGCGTATTTCGGGCAGTACCTTTAAGCAGTATTCACGATACTTGATAAGTTCCTGTTCTAGTACAGCGTCTGACAAACCGCTGTAAAATCTAGTTACGAGTGTACTATCAAGTAGCAACGAATCATTTAAGGAGTCGTATGCATAGCTTCCCATCGTTTCTAAATCCGTGTTGATAAGGCTTCTGTATTCTATCTAGTTTCGAGTGCTAAGTAATTGAGTTGAAGTCTGTTTTGGAGATAAAAGATCTATGATCTGACTTGACGAGGTTAGTGTCTACGACAGAGTACCAAGCACTGAGGGTTTTAATTAGCATCAATTCTTCCCGAACATTAGCCCAAGGAAATATATGGAGCTATTCCATTGGCTATATTGACTGAGAGGGGCGTTTTCTGTGTTCCCTCCAAAATAAGTAGAGAGACACTAGGAAACGTTTAATTCTAAACATCACACTCTTGGTATTCATGGTTGGAGCTTAGAACCTCCCCATTGGTTTACATCTCGTATCTCTTGTTGTTAGGAGAGGGGACGAACTGAATAGCGAACGTGATAAGTGCAGCTATATGTTTAACTGCAAAGATTGTTGAAATTGGCAAAGGACGAATGCAAACGCACCAACTCGGTGCTCTTGTGTTGATATGTGCTCACCAACATAGTGCAGAGAAAATTTAAGTTTAGCTAAACCATATAAAAACCAATGAATTATAAATGGTCCAATTCTTGATGCTTATTTGAGTATCTCCCCCAAACGTTAAATTAGAATCAAGGATGACGACTATGCAAGATGTACTCACAATAATACTTGCCGGAGGTATGGGCTCTCGCTTGTCTCCGCTTACCGATAATAGAGCAAAGCCTGCCGTACCGTTCGGTGGTAAATACAGAATCCTTGATTTTACTTTATCCAACTGTCTCCATTCAGGTTTGCGGCGTGTACTTGTTCTCACTCAGTACAAATCGCATTCGTTACAAAAACATCTGAGAGATGGCTGGTCTATCTTCAACCCAGAACTTGGAGAATATATTACCGCCGTACCGCCGCAAATGCGTAAAGGTGAAAATTGGTATGAAGGAACGGCAGATGCTATTTACCAAAACTTATGGTTACTGGACAGAAGTGAAGCCGAATATGTGGTGGTGTTATCTGGCGACCATATCTACCGTATGGACTATGAACCTATGCTTGCTCAACACAAAGCAACGGGGGCCGATCTTACTATTGCGTGTATGGAAGTCTCTATTCGTGAAGCGAGTGCGTTTGGTTGCATTGGCACCGATAGTGAACGAAAAATTGTGGCCTTCGAAGAAAAGCCAGAAAACCCACCAGCGACACCGAAGGACAAAACCAAAAGTTTAGCTTCTATGGGGATCTATATTTTTTCAATGAAAGCGCTGGTTGAAAGTTTAGAGTTAGATGCAGGGAATGATTTATCTAGCCACGATTTTGGCAAAGATATCATTCCTAAGCTCATCGATAAGCAGTCTGTTTATGCCTACCAATTTGGTGACGAACAAGGCCGCGTTAGTAGAGACTCTTATTGGAGAGATGTAGGAACGATCGATTCATACTATCAAGCAAACATGGATCTTTTGGAGGCGGTTCCCCCAATAGATCTTTATCAGCCTAATTGGCCAGTGAGAACCTTCGAACGTCAATACCCACCGGCTAGAACCGTGTCATCAGATACGGGAAATGAAGGTATCTTTATTAACTCTATTATTGCTAACGGTGTCGTGAACTCTGGAGGTTCGGTTCATCATTCCATTCTATCCGCTAACGTGAGAATTAATGACGGGGTAACCATCGCTGACTCCATCTTATTTGATGGTGTTCAGGTCGGAAAAAATAGCCAACTACAAAACTGTATAGTGGATAAACACGTGAAGGTCCCACCTAATACTAGAATTGGCTTTAATCCTACTGAAGATGCTCAGCGTTTTCATATTTCAGAAAATGGGGTAGTCGTAATTCCTGAAAGCTACCGTTTCGATTGACCAAAAAACGGATCAGTAGAAAATCACTTTCGATTGGCTTGGCTAAAAATCAAATAGCATGTCGGAGAAGAGCTGTCTCGATTCTAAACTATTGTCACGGTGTGTTACGTATTTGACATGGTCGTCCGCACTTGCTGATGGTGACAGCGTGATACTCCATAGTGCATTGAACTGATTTGGTACCATGGAATATCGTACATCTATGATACTGAGTTCGCCGTTGGGGGATCTCGCTAGAAAGTCGTTTGAAAACTGCCTGAAGCGTTCAATGTCTTTACCTTGTTGCGAATTAAGGTCGAGCCAAGGAAAATCCCGACTTAGGTTTAGCTTTGCGATGCTCTCACCGGGATACGTTTTTATTGAACCAGCCGCTCTAATGGCATCAACATGGTAGTCCTCCGCTGTTTCGTAAATGACCTTCCAAACCAAAATATTCGCGAAAGTCGGCTTGGCTTCCAATCGAATCGGTATGTGTTGTCGTTCTTTCGCGAGTTGCCATCCTATTGCCTCTGCTCTGTCTCTTTGAATCATGCCAAGCGTGGGATAAGTTAACGCCCAAACAACGGCAGTACGGGCTAGCCAAGCGTTTCGTTTTAGCATTGTGAAGACGAGCAATATCAATATAGGAAGGGTGAAGGCTGGATCAATCACGGACACAACATTCCAGGCGTAACGCTCATTGGTTAAAGGCCAAAACAGCTGAGTACCATAAGAGGTACAAGCATCTAACAATGCATGAGTACTATACCCAAGTGCGCTATAAAGCCAGTTTTGTTGAAATGATAGTTGGAGTTTTTTACCAAATAGCGGGTATAAAACCAGAGCACATAAGAAACTGCCAAAAGGGATAAAAAAGAGTGAATGGGTAAACTGTCGGTGGAACTCTAAGAAGAGTAAAGGATCGCTTTCAGACCGAATCAATACATCCAGATCGGGTGCCATTCCAGCGACTAGCCCAAAAAAGCCGGCGGCGAGTAAGTGCTGTTTTTTGCTCGCCGATAGAGAGAGGGAAGCGCCCAGTACACCTTGCGTTAGTGGGTCCATCATTAACTCTTTGATTATGTATTAGTTAATAGTAGATGATTCGATGAGCTTCACCACCGAAAATGCCAGTAATGTTAGTGAACGCCGCACATTGCCACTGACTTTAGTAACTCAATTCTCCTATGTCCCACTCCTGATACCAGCGAGCTGTATTCTTAATGAAGAATCGAAAAAACGGTTTAGCACCACAGTACTAAACCGTTTTAATCTGGTTAACGAAAGCTAGGGATAATTGCAGGAATACGAGGAAGAAGGCCAACCAACGCCATCACACTTGTTAGTACAACAAACATAATGCCCGGCAACACCCAACGGCTCATTTTACTCAGTTCTCCGCTACGTTCTTTACATCCTACCAAGCCTAAGTTGTCTAACAGCATGGTGAGAGACCAACCAAATGCAGGGTTAACCAGTGCTGAAGAAAATACAACAATCGCTGCCGATTGAGTTGTCTTGCCTTCACGCGTCATCTCCATGCCTGCTTCTAGCAATGGCACAAATACCCCAACAATCAGTGCAACACAAAGCACAGGCTGCCAGATAGCCAAATCCATTGGGTAACCCCAAACAGCGGCGATGATGCAGAATAGAGCAGTTAGCAGAGCTCCGGCAGGAATAGGGCGTTTAGCGATCGCTGCAGGCACAATGTATGTCCCCCATGAAGAGGTAAAGTTAGTACCACCGAGCAAAGAACCGAAGGTTTGACGAATTGACGCCGTGGTCATGGTATCGTCAATGTTCATATGTACTTTTTCGGTGCGTTCTGGATAGCTGATCTTTTGAAACACTTGGTGGCCTAAGAAATCTGGCGACCACATAGCCACGGCTAAAATTGCAAAGGGTAATACCACCATGAAGTGTTCAATGGTCGGCAGGCCTAGCATCCAACCTGTATTCTCACCCCACCAATACATAGGGTTCATGTTGGGTAAACCAGGCTCGGTTTGAAAAGAAAACGGCGCGCCCATGGTAAAAGCAATGCTGCCACCCAGTAAGCAACTAAGCGGAACGGCTAACCAACGTTTACGAAAATGCTCTAATAAGGCGTATAAAATGATGGTGCAAAAGATGACGACAAAAGCAATATGACTCATGTCTATTCCTTCAGCCCAAGCGAACAGCTTTTTGACTTGAGAAACCGTTCCAACAAAACCTAAGTAGAGCAATAAGCCACCACACACGCCTTTACTGGTGAGATTGGCCAACATACTGCCACCTTTACTGATGGCCAGCAGTAAGCCAAAAGCGCCAATCAACAAGCCAAAGGCCATTGGGTGACCGCCAGCGGCAACAACAATAGGAATTAGAGGGATAAGTGGGCCGTGTGTACCTGCAAGGTTAGCTGTTGGCAATAAGAAGCCAGAGAAAAGAATAATGAAAACTGAAGCTATCAGTAATTCATAACGAACATTTTCTAGAATAAATCCTTCATTTAGTCCTAGAGCTCCGGCAAAGGTTGCTGCAATAGCACCCACCATCACCACTTTACCAATGGTTGCTGCCATTGCTGGAATGGTATCTTCTACCTCGAATCGATAATCTTTAGACGGCAAGTTCGGGCGCCAGCGCTTTGGCGACATGATTTGTAGTTCGTGTTCTAGATACTGTTCCCGGGAATTAAATTCCGATCTTGGTTTGTGTTGTTGTTCATAAGTGAGTTCATCCTCATTAGTTTGAGGCTTATCTGCTCGTAGGTGTACGGACTCTAAAGTGCTGCTCATTTTGATTCCTTTCATTCACACTCTGTGGTGTGTTGTTGCAACAAACGTTGTTTACTCACGACACTTAAATAAACGTAATCATTTAAGTTGTTAGTACCTTAAACCAAACCGAAAAAAACAAATAGTCTCAGTCGGTTAGACATTAGTCGTAGAGTTAGCCTGCAAGTTTGAGGGTGTTAGATAAGCTAGGTGGAATGTAGTTATAAACAAATAAGGCCTCACAATCGTGGGGCCTTATTTGTTGTATCGTTCTTCCTTTATTTTAATGCATTGCTTAAAAAATCCAGCAACGCTCGAACTTTAGGAGTTGCACCTCGGTGACTTGGGTACAGCGCGTAAAGTTCTACCGGTTTAAAGTGCCAATCAGCTAAAACGTTAATGAGCTTGCCATTGTGTTCGAATTCTCTTGCCATATAGTCGGGGAGCTCTGTGATCCCCAACCCTTGAACTGCCATACGTTTGAGCATTGAAAAGTCGTCACATCGAACACTTGGCTTAAAGGTAAGGTGATGCTGTTCCTCTCCAGAGAATAACTGCCAATCGGCACTGCGTTCTTTCGCGCTCATCAGCATTAAAGGGTGTGACAGTAACTCACTAGGATGGGAGAGTGTTTCAAACCCACGATCTGGTGCAGAGTAGAGCCTTAAATTGATTGAGCATAGACGTTTGGCGACTAAACTCGAATCCGCAAGGTCACCGACTCGAAAAGCAAGATCAAACCCTTCCTCGATAAGATCAACTCGCCTGTTGGTTAACGTTAAGTCCAACTCAATATTTGGATTGTTCAAGCAAAAATTGGCTAGGTGCTCCGAGAGTAGAGATTGCCCGACACCGAGCGAGGTACAAATCCGTAATCGTCCCTGAGGTTTCTCTAACATGGATTCAACGGCGCTGTCGGCAGCATCGAGTTCATCTTTAATGCGACGGCAGTATTCGTAATATCGCTGTCCTACTTCAGTAAGGCGAAGAGAGCGAGTTGAGCGCTCTAGTAATCGCACACCTAAGTGAGTTTCAAGTCGAGTAATCTTACGGCTGATATTCGATTTTGGTGTGTTGTAAGCCTCTGCGGCACCCGTGAAGCTGCCTTGCTCGACTACCGTGGTAAACACCATCAAATCGTTTAAATCACAATTGAGCATTAACGTTCTTATTGTTATCAAATATCGAACAGTATTGTATCAATCGCCTTATATATCAACATTCGATACCAAACTATTCTACTTCCATCAGCTAACAAACTTACAAAGGAAGCGACGATGGAAATGTTAACTCTTGAACAACTACCTCAAGGCGGCTTTGCAGGCCTAAAAGAAAAACAGGTCGTGACCGATTACCGTGTTTTCGGTGCGCGCAAACACCCTAAGGCTTCAAACGGCATTGGTAACTGTGTCTACCTAGCCGATGCGAACTTCGTCCCATACGGGGAGACGGGTATGCACCCACATCGTGAAATTGATGTGATCAGCGTGATGGCGAAAGGCAGAGTTAGCCACAAAGGTTCGCTGGAGCACGGTAAAGGGCTAGTCGCGGGTGAGGCGCAAGTTCAACGTGCAGGTGGAGAAGGTTTCGCTCATAACGAAGTAAACCCAGATGGTGTGCCGAACCAATTGATTCAGCTATGGGTGCTGCCTGAAACAGCCGGCGAGCCAGCAAGTTATCAATCTTATACCCCTCAATCGAATCAACGCACACGAATTTATGGGGGCAGCAAAACGCAGTCTGAGACTTTCGATAGCCACACCATTATTGAAGTTGTGCAAGCAGAAGAAGGTTACCAAACACAGCATCAAGGCGAAGTATTGGCTTACTTAAGCACTGGCCGAGCGCAAATTAATGGCGTTGAAATAGAAGCAGGAACACTCGTTCGAACCGAAGAACTTAGCTTCACGGCACGCGAAGAGAGTCAGCTCATTCTTGTTTTTACCGAAGACTTTTAATGACAACCGCTTTATCAGAACCACAGAAAAATAAATGAACCAGTGAGGGATACACAATGAAAACGAAATATTCAGAGTTTCTAACTGCAGACAATGCAGTGTTAGCCATGATCGATCACCAGACCGGCTTGATGGTTGGACTTGGCGACGAGCATCCAACGGTATTAAAGAACAATATTGTGGGATTAACCAGAACCGCAAAAGCGATTGGCCTGCCAAGTGTGGTGACAGCGAGTCTACCAGAAGGCCCGAATGGACCAATCATGCCTGATATCACCAACATACTGGGCGATGACGTCATTGAACGTGAAGGACAAATTAACGCATGGGATAGTTTGGCGTTTAAGCAAGCAATAGAAAAAACGGGGCGTAAAAAGATCATCATGGCTGGAATTGTGACAGATGTGTGCCTACTGTTTCCTGCGCTGTCGGCAGTGGAAGAGGGGTATGATGTGTATGCGGTGATTGATGCGTCGGGCACTTGGAACAAAACCGTGCAAGAAGTGACTGTGCAGCGCCTGACTCAAGCAGGGGTGAAAGTGACCACCTGGGCCTCTGTTTTAGCAGAACTGATGAATGATTGGCGCAGTGATCATGGTGAAGCGCTCGGGCAGGTTCTAGCAGACCATACGACGAAATACGGCTATGTCATGAACAGCTACTTTGCGAGAGGTTAATCATGGAAGGCGTTGAGCAATCGACGCCACCTTCTCGGCATTGGGTGGCGTTGTACACATTTATTATTTTATTGCCGTTAGTCTATCTCATACCGCCTTTGGTGTTTGAGCATATCTCGCAAAATAATGCGATGGTGACCTTTATATCCGTTGCAGTCATAGTTCCTTTGGTTTCCTACCTATTCTTACCAGCGGCAATTAAGCTGCATCTGCGTTTTTCATAACAGAACGACAATCTTCAAAATGTAAAAAGCCCCACTCGAAAGTGGGGCAGGAGCTAAAACATATACTACGAGCCTACAAGATTCGATTGCTTTTTCACGTATTAAACGTTATTCAGAATACGGTGCTGCACAATAAGTAGTCAATTATTGTGCATATAAAGCATGAGGTGAATAAAGTTATCTCATGCTTTTTGTGTATTTATGAATAGTAAGTTGAGCTTTTTCGTTCTCAAACAGAGCCGTATGTTTGTCTGAGTTCTTATCCATATTGTGATTTCTATCAGATTTCTATTATTGATTTTCATTCTCAAAGAAATTTCTGGCGAAGTGCTAAATGACTAATTTATAAAATAACACGTGATTATGGTTTGACGTCTCTCGCATTTATATTGCAAATAAGTGACTGAAATTAATAACCATTAAAAATGTCAATAACGAAAAAGTGGCACAAGGTCTCAATCTTGTAAATCTGATCAACGAATATTACTTTTTTAGCGACGTTGGTTAGTGCAACAATATGGATAATATAAATGAGACTTAACGCTATTTCGCTAGCGCTTGGGCTGGCTAGTGCTGTCGTTCTTTCAGGATGTAATGATGATAGCTCTACGACAAATACGACCACACCTTCTACTCCTTCTGCCAGCGCCAGTTATAGCGTTACCGCTATCGATGGCTATTTGCGCAATGCTCGTGTTTGGTTAGACCTTAACGGAAACTATGTGCTGGATGAAGGTGAGCCTAGCGCTATCTCTGGTGATGGTGGAGTGGCGGATCTTGACGTAACAGGCATCGAAAATCCTGAACAGTACCCAGTGGTTGTTCAGGCCATCGCAGGGCAGACCATCGATGAAGATGAGCCGAATGTGACGGTGGCAAACGACTACATGATGTCTGCACCTCCAGGTGAGCAAGATGTCACCCCCTTAACGACTCTGGTGCATGTTCTTATTAAGCAAAATACAACTGATTCTGCTAGTGCTGCAGATGTTGAGGCTGCTAAACAAGCCGCGATTCAACAGGTCGCTGATCAGCTCGGCTTAGATGAAAATCAAATCTTGGGAGACTTTGTAGAATCAGGTGTACAGGCCGCGGCGTATGCTGCTGAAAACTTAGTTGACTCTAACGTTCTCCCTTCCACTCCTACTGAACTTGAGCAAGTCGCCGAGAACGAGGAAGAAGGGACCAAGTTCTTTTCTGTGACAGCCTCAGTCAACAATGAAATCAAGAAAAAGATCGAAGAAGTCGCTGGGGATAACAGTAAGACATTCGAAAATGTAGGTGGTGCTACTGATGGCGTCGACTTTTCTAATGACAGTGACAACGACGGTGTACCGAACGACCTCGATGACTTCCCTAATGACCCGACCGAAAGCCTTGACTCTGACGGTGATGGCACCGGTAACAATGCGGACCTGAATGACGATACCGTCAATGGTGAAGATGATATCTATCCAGATACCATTGATGCCTTTCCTACCGATCGCTCACGCGCAGGAGACCATGACTTAGATGGTGTCGATAGTGTGGATGATGTATTCCCACAAGATAAAACGGAGTGGAGTGATAACGATAGCGACGGATATGGCGATAACATCGACTTGTTTGATGATGACTCAAGTGAATGGGCCGATGCAGATGCCGATGGTTATGGTGATAACCAAGATCCGTTTGACGATGACCCAACAGAGTGGGCAGATGCGGACTCAGATGGTTACGGAGACAATCAAGACTTGTTTGATGATGACCCAACCGAATGGGCAGACGGTGACAACGACGGGTTAGGTGACAATGAAGATGACCAGTACCTCAACGATACCGATAACGACGGCTACAACAACGATGTGGATGAATTCCCTACTGACGCAACCGAGTGGGTCGATGCCGATAGTGATGGACTTGGTGACAACGAGGATGATCAGTATCCGAATGATTCAGATAACGATGGTTATACCAACGATGTTGATGCTTTCCCTAACGATCCTAGCGAATGGGCAGACGCTGACAATGATGGGTTGGGTGATAACGAAGATGATCAATATCCAGGGGATGGAGACAATGACGGCGTAGCTGATGACAGCGATAACTGCCCGGCAACGCCAAATGCAGACCAAGCAGATGAAGACAACGATGGGCTTGGTGATGCGTGTGACTCGAACTCGGCACTAACTTGGGACAACACCAATTGGGATGATGCGACTTGGCAATAGCCGACTCGATGAAATGAAATTGAAAGGACATAAGAAATGAAATACACAAACACAACTTTGTTGGCTACAAGTATCAGTCTGCTTTTTGCATCGTCTGCGTTGGCGGCGGTACCACACACATTTAGCTCGGGCACACCAGCACTTGCCAGTGAAGTTAATGCTAACTTCTCTGATCTAGATACGCGTGTATCGGATTTAGAAGACTCAGCAACGGATGCGTATACGACGGTCAGCGTCGACTGTGACGATGACTCAGCAGCACTAGCGACTGCACTTGAAGATTCACGTAACACTTCTACGCGGACTACATACAACATTACCGGTACTTGTGATGCAGTTGAAATCACTCGCAACGATGTACGAATTGACGGCGGAGGAACAGCGTCAATTGCCGCGTTCAACGACCCTGATTGGGATGGAGAATCAGTATTTATTGACGGTCAATCAAATGTTCGCCTGCAGAATCTAACGTTAGAGGGCAAGGTGTATGCACGAAACAATTCCAACGTTCGTTTCGAAAATGTGGTGTTGCCGACAGGAGTACCGGACGGTGATGAGTATGTGATTAACGTGGATATTCGAACTTCTTATCTGCGTATCAATGGCGGGTCGATCAATAACCTGGCTTTACGAGCAAGTAGAAACTCGACGGTAGATGTTAAAGATAGCGTGACGGGCAGTGCAGACCAAGTGATGTCCGATGTGAATTCGTCAGTTGTGATTGATAATGACACAGTGAACTTGGGTATCGTTGAAGCAATTGGAAGCTCATTCATTTTCGCAAATGCGATTAACGCATCGAAAGTCGTATCTGAAGGAGGCTCTGTTGTTGAAGCGGATGCGATGACAGTATCAGGCAACATCGAAGCCTATGGAAACTCTCGCTTGGCGGTTTGGGGCGATGCGTCAGTTACCGGTGAAGTATTGGTATCGAAAAACAGTTCATTCAGTGTTTCTGATGGCGGTGGTTTAACTGCAAGTACCCTCGAGTGTCAGTTTGGATCGACGTTTGATATTGAAGGGGATGTGGATCTAACAGGTACCTTTGATTGGGATAACTATATTTCCCTTAATCTGCACCAAAGTTGCCATGGTCAAATTGGTGGCACATTCAATGAATACTTTGGCATTGAACCGAGCTAACGGCTCACGTTCTTTACCTTGATACCAAGAAGCTGGCATTGCGTTTTGCAAGCCAGCTTTTTTTAATGCTCTTAGTTCCTGCTGTGTAATGGCAACATAATCTAACAGGCAGTCGATAATTCGCTGTAGAGTCGCAGGAGTCAATTCACCATCACGCCAATAGCGCTTGATTTCTCCGATGATAACTTCTAATGGCACGATGGGCTCTAGTACAGAATCAGAGAGTTGGGTGAACTTTACCGAGCGAGTAACACTTCGACGAGCCTCTTCCCAGTCTGGTTTACCACCTTTAGTCACATAGCCGCATTTATAGCAGTAATAGCTAAAAAGAAAGCGTTCGATGTGATGCCACCTCTCGGCCTTCACTTCGAGATAAATATGTTCTAGCTCGATATCTTGATCGGTCATAGGTGTTAGCGAAGTATAAAGATGTATTTTATGGCAGTGTATTGCCTAGCTCATTGCCATCGCAAGGGAATTTGAATTACGTTGTTTCTTAATCGCGATCAGAAGCTGAACCAGTAACAAGACGCCAGTGACACCTAAGCCAATGCCTATACCGCCCCAAATACCCGCCAACTCGTAGTTTGGTATAAGTAACCATGCTGCTGGTAGGCCAAACAACCAATAACCGATAGCAGTTAACATCGTCGGGCCCATAACAATCTTCATACCGCGAAGTAGGTTAATGGCCAGTAACTGCCACGCGTCAACGACAAATGAAAGCGCAACTACCCATAAAACCATGGTCAGTAAGTTAGTTAACTCAACATCGAGGCTGAAGATGTTCGCGATAACTTCAGGCCACAACATAAAACCACCGGCTAGAACAATACTCAGCGCGGTTGTAATGCCAAAGCTACGTAAGGCAGTTCGTTTAATGCCTTCGTAGTTTTCAGCGCCAAAGTCTTGGCCGACGAGTATCGCCGCTGCTTGTGAAAAACCAAAGTTGATGTTCCACGTAAAACTTAAACACTGCAGCAAGATCTGGTGCAGAGCTAACGCGGCAATACTAATTGTCCCCGCCATTAACGTGCCACCATAGATCAGGCCATGCTCAAGTAGCGCTGCCATGGCGATAGGTAAGCCCATTGCCAATAGTGGTGTCAGCAAAGAAAGTGAATACTCTTCTCGATGTAGCCAAGGAGCAAAGGGCGCGTATTCAGGGCGCTTAAATACCCAAAGCGCGTAACCAATCATCACGATAAATGCTGCTAATGCCGTTCCTGCACCTAAACCAGCTAGGCCTAGATTGAAGGTGAAAGCGAGTAAGTAGCTAATTGGAACGTTCAGTGTGACGGTTAGCAATGACATCACCATGATTGAGCGAACATTACCAAACGCGCTGGTTAAACCGCGTAAAACAAGCAACAGCAGGGAAGGGAGCATTGCCCATTTTAATGTATCGACATACAGCATCGCAGGCGCGGCTAGTTCGATTGGTTGATTTGCGAGCGCGAGCAGTTCTGGCACAAACGTAAAGCTGATAGTCAGCACTAGAGTTAGTATGAATGAGAGCAAAACCGCGCCTTTAACTGCCAGTCTGATTTGTTGATTGCCGTATTCTGGTCTTGCAACACGTTGCCCGTAAGCAATAGCAATTAAGTTCGCTACGCAACCAACGGTGCTGCCCGCGACAATAAACACAAATGAGTAAACTGAAGCCCCTAATCCTCCCGCTGCAATAGCAGAAACACTTAGTCGCGACATCATCCATACGTCAGTCAGGACCAACGCCATAGAGATCATTTGCGAAATAATAAGTGGAATGGCTAGGGAGAGTATTTTTTTCATGAAGCGCCTCGTGATCGTTATCGCATAAAGGTATTCGTTATCCGGTTGCCATTCAAATGACATTTATGCCACTCTTACATGACTTCAGATCATGCGAGCCTGTTATGAGCCCATACGTCAATCTTCCTTATTCACATAATGCTTTAAAAGTATTCGAAACCGTCGCCAGACTAATGAGTTTCACTAAAGCTGCGGATGAGTTAAATGTTACGCAAAGCGCCGTAAGTCGGCAGATCAAGCAGCTTGAAGTAGAGTTAAATTCACCACTATTAGTACGAAAGCACCGAGCGATCGAATTGAATCAACGTGGTAAAGATTTGTATGAAGTTCTACGGCAGAACTACCATAACTTAGACTCATTGATTTCGCAGTGGAAGGCGCCGGCGAAAAAGCGTATTGTCATCAAAAGTGCGTTGAGTTTCGCTACTCGCGTTTTAATGCCCAATGTGGCGCTTCTCAACGATAAATATCCAGATCATGAGATCGTCATTATCCCATCGATTGACGAGGATCCGCACCTAGAATCAGAAGATTGCGATTTGTTGATCATTAACTCTCGCAAGCGGGAGCGATACCAGCATCGTTCGGGCATCACTTTATTGCGTAGCGAATATATGGCGCCAGTCTATGCGCAATCATTATCAGAGAAGTGCATACAGATTGAAGACGTACTTACATTACCTCATTTGCACGCGACTTTAGATCATCAAGATTGGAAACTATGGCTGAACAACGCCAATCTCAAAGGAAAAAAGCTTGGCCGTGACACGGTGTTCTACAGTTTAGACTTGGCACTAAGTGCTTGTCTATCTGGACAGGGAGTAACGGTAACTGATCTATTGCTTGTATTACCTGAACTCAATAGAGAGTTCTTGAAATGCCCTGAAAAGATAAGTTTGCAGCACAGTGAGTGGCAATACTTTTGTTATCAAAACAAGCCAGCTCCGATTGCTAATGAGATTTTGGATTGGCTGGTGGCTCAAACGCAGTCTGACGTCGCACAATTGAAAGCCTTGTGCGACAAATTTGGTTGGTCGACTGCAGAGGTAGAGTGGTAGGGAGATTATGCAGGAAGTGCGAAGCTAGCTTTCAAAATCGCCAGAAACTCTTCACTTTCACACATGGCTTTCTCAGGTTCATCACTGATTTTTGCCACGGGGAGTCCATTGCACTCCGCCATTTTTACCACCATCGAAAGGGGGTGATAGTGCTCAGAGTCCCTTTGCCAAACGCCCATGTCATTGGCTAGAAAGGTTCCAATACCAAAACTAACGCTAGCGCGTCCTGCAAAATACTCACATATATCCAATGCAAGTTCAAAGTTGAGGCTATCGGTAAAAATAAGCTGTTTAGAAAGTGGATCAATGCCTAGCGATTGGTAATGGGCGATGATTTTATCTCCCCATTCAAAAGGGCTGCCCGAATCGTGCCTAACCCCAGCGTAAGCAGTCGCGCGCTCGACGTTAAAGTCTTTTAGAAATGCATCAATGCCGATGGTATCCGTCAATGCTATGCCAAGTTTGCCGCTGAATGTTGATTGCCATTTATCTAGAGCGACTTGTTGAGATTCTGCTGGTTCGGCAAGTACTTGGTGCGCCATAAACCACTCATGGGCAACGGTACCGATTGGAGTTAGATCAAACTCTTTCGCTAGATGATAGTTGCTTGTGCCTGTTAGTAAATGTGGGACATTCGTGCTCAGGTAGTTCAAGACGCCGCGCTGAACTTGTGAGCTAAAACGGCGACGGCTCCCCATTTCAGAAAACTGAAAGTGATGAATTCCGCGCTTTTCAATCTTAGATTGTAGCTGATTTACTTTTTCGGCGAGAACGTCCTCAAATTGCTGAGATGGAATGTCTTTCCAGCGCTGACGGTTACGAACTTCAGAGACAATGCTCATCACCAAGGTTTCATACAAGATCGTTTCGTGCCATATCCCTTTAATCGAGACCGTTAGTTGGCCATCTGTTTGCGACACCGTTACTTGTTGCTGCGGGTAAAATGCAAATTCAGCCAAATAGCTAAGAAAGTCTTGGCTTAAATAGGGCGCTTTTTGAGTTAGGTAGGCAATGTCATCAGAGGTGAAATGGCAACCTGACAGTGCGTTAATCTCTTCCTCAACCTGTTCTGTAAGGTTAGATAAATCTTCATTCGATCGTACGATAAGTTCATAACGCACCGAAGTTTGTGGATAGTGCTTAAAAGCTGCAAACATCATATTGATCTTGTAGACATCTAAGTCAAGGGCGCTTTGAATAATACGGTCGTTGAAAAGTGAGGCAGACATTCGGCCTTCCTATTGTGTTACTAGGCTTGGTGAAGAGTCGCACTCTAGATAAGGCTGAGAAAATTGTCAAATACCTTCTATAGACCTTAATCATAGGTGAAAGCAGGTGTTTTATCCGATAAGTTAAGTATGATAATCAGCTGACACCGTTATTTCATTTTGAACCTTTGCTAGAGTAATCACTATGCCTCTGAAAGTTATACAGTTAAGACGATCTCAAACAGCAGCCGTTGATGTTGACCCCCAAAAAGGGTTTAGTGAACTTTGCCCAAACGAACTGCCAGTTCAAGGAGCTTTGGAGATTGTTAGCGAACTAAAATACAACCACGCTAAGGCGTCCATCAAAATCGTCTCTAGAGACATGCATCCACCTGGCGCGGCTTGGGAAGCTGAAACACCGAGTCAAATGCTTGAACCTGTAGGGCTACCCGAAGTTGATATTAAGTGGAACCCTCATTGTGTGGTGGGAACTAGTGGCGTTGAACTTTTACCAGGGTTGCCTGCTGTTCGAGAATACGACTTTCAGATCAATAAAGGCATTGATCCTGATGCTCACCCATATGGGGCATTTTATCACGATCAAGCAGATACTTTATCTACTGGAGGCATTGAATTTTTACGTTCTCGTCAGATTAAATCTGTGATCGTGGGAGGGCTTGCGCTGGATTTTTGCGTTAAGAAGTCTGTTGAACAACTTGTTGCTGCTGGATTCGATGTTGTTTTGAATTTAGAGGCTACACGCGCTGTGTTTCCTGAAAATAATAACGAGGTGATTGAGCTGCTATCTAGCTTGGGTGTTGAAATTATCGAGAGTTCAGAGTCAATAGTGTTAATTGATTAAGGTGTACTTTTAAAGAGATTGCGAGAGTAGGAAGTTAGCCATCCATGGCCAATGAGCTCTCGCGTAAATATTAGATGCAAAGAGCGATAGTACCAGCCACCATCAGTGCGATCGTCGCGTACCAGAAATACTGAGATTTGTTGTCTGCTACATGCACTTTGATGAAGTTGATTTCTTCGTTCGCCATAACGCAGAATTCATTGTAGTTGATGACGAGTTCGCGCTTCGCGTCTTTTAAGTCTTCTTGCAGCTTGTTAAATGCGTTATCCACATAAATTTTGGCTTCTTGAGTGGTTGCTCCCGCTAAGGTTAAACCATTCCAAACAGCCATTCGTGATTCATACTCGCCTTCACTGACGCAGTTGAGCACGCGTAAATCGTATTCACGCTTAATACGCTCTTTGCTCATTTTTGCAGGACAAATATCTTTTAAATGGTTCACGAAAGTTACTCCAATAGAGATTTTTATAGATGTAAATAGAGCCAAAATAGGCTCAAAACGGTGAAGTCGAATTCACATTCAAAGGTCGATCTATAACTACTTCTATTTAGCAGGGGTTCGTTACTAATGAACTGCATGGTAGTGAGATGGAAAACCGACAGCAACTTAGGGATTTTGTTTAGACGATAAATAAAATTTTCAGTGAGATGTTTTTCCCTTTGATAGCGCTGTACCTATATTTGACAATCACTCGACAATAAAACAGCTTTTGGTGGCTATGATCACACCGCTCGCGAATGTAATTAAGGAATCAACGTGAAATCAGAACTCTACTCAACTCATGCGAAAAAGTACGACTCGGTTATCCAAGATAATATTTACAATGCCCATTTAGAGCGTCCAACCCTGTTGAGTATGTTGGATGATGTCAAAGGTTTAGACGTGTTGGATCTTGGCTGTGGCCCGGGTGCGTATGCTCAGATCCTAGTTGATTCGAAAGCCAATAAAATTACCTGTGTTGATTATTCAGATGAAATGGTTTCACTAGTTAAGGAGAAGCTCGGCGAACGTGTTAAGGCCTACCAACAAGATTTAGCTAAAGGCCTACCTGAAGAGGAGAGTGAGAGCACAGACGTCATGATATGTCCTTTAGTACTGCACTATATTGAAGACCTAACGGTATTTTTTAAAGATGTTAGCCGTGTCTTAAAGCCGAACGGGTACATTGTATTTTCGACCCATCATCCGTTTGCTGATTTTGAGTGTTCTACATCAGGCAATTACTTTGAACGCGAATTAGTTAAAGAAGAGTGGAATACAGTGGGTGACCCTGTTCAAGTGACGTTTTATCGCCGCTCATTGATGGAAATCACGGATGCAATTAATAACAGTGGACTTGTGATATCACAACTTTCTGAAGGTAAGGTTTCAGAGGCGGTTAAAGAGATTGATATGAATGTATATCAACGTTTGTTCCACAACCCGAACTTCATCTTTATGAAATGTCTCAAGCTGGTATAAGCATTAGATATTATCCTCACATCACCTATCAGAGAAGTGTCTCTCGGTTGATTTTCTGAAATTTCGAAAATTAAGAGACACTTTGCAATCTAACGCCTAAGCGTATGATATGCTCATTGGTATAATCCACGTGTTTTCATTTAGTTAGAGTTTGGTCGCCCCTATAGATATTGAGAAAAGCGACACTTGAGCTGGTGGTTAGATTGACTTAGTGTGGGTTAATTGGCGTTAAGCAACATGGCTAGCATATCAGCTAGCCACCAATCAGAACATTTAGTTATTATCTTGTTTCCACTGTTCAGCTTCCGTGAGTAGTTCGCGATTAATTGAGCTTACTTCTAATCTTGATAAGCCGAAAGTTTTTGCAGCAGTAGCGAGAAATGTTAGTTCTTGAGCGTTAGGCTCATCTCGTTCAACAGCGTTGAACATTACTAATCTAGCTGCCATACGATAGTAGTGTTCTTCCAATTCAAAGTGCTCAGAAAAATCACTAATCTCTTCAAGTGAATCCGGTTCGTCAAAGGACTCACTCAGCATTTTTTTTAACTTTCGTGTTGAAAGCTCATTGCTCTCTACGAATTGGCTATTGAAAGGACCATCTTCTTCGAACTTTCCGTCAATGAGCCCCATAGTATAGTCTTCTATAAATTGACTAGTCTCTTCATCAATATTTGCGACATGACCAAGTATTGCTACATCACACATTTCGGCATAAATATAGTTATCTAGCTCGCTTTCACTAAGTTCGCCATTCTCATCTTCGTCAAAAATCGAAGAGAACATGTTCTTTCCACCTTGAATTAACTCATTCCTTGTTTTCTCATCAGATAAAACGTTTGTGACAAGATCTGCTGCTAACGAAGCGAAAAAACTCATAGTGTGTGGCCTTTTAAATTAACTTAATGGTATTTTGTTCTATAAAATGAATGGGGTCAAGGTGAAATTTTGCTTAACAATAAATTTAAGAGTGATTCACAACGCTTGGCGTCATCACTTCAAATCAGTTTAGTGTTTATGGCACAATGCTTTAGGTAAGGTGCCAGCGTTGTTCACACCTTAATTTGGCGTTATAAGAGAGATGATGATGCAAGATTTTTTAAACAAATATATTGAGGCAAAGAGATTCTTTGATAAAGATTTACCGTATTGGTGTGACTATTTTTCTCGCCCAGTAGATGAAGAATTTGCAGATTACCTTCGTGAACAAGGGCAAGACGTAACTTATTGCGTTCTTGAGGTCTTTGAACAAGTGTATATCCCTCAAGCATGTGAACAAAGTCGTGTGCAGAAAACTGCTTTAGAACGGCGAAAGTTAAGAGAGCAAGGGGTTTCGGAGGAATGCCTGCCAGTTCTCTTATAACAAAGCATTTAAGAGTGATTCCCAACGCTTGGCATTTTTCATTCCATCGTTGGGTTTTGTGTTTACGGTGGTATGGTTAGGTTTTGTGGTAGCGTTGCTCACACCTTAATGCGGCGTTATATTGCAATCGAGATTTTATGAAAAAATATACATTTATAGATAGGTATTTTGAAAGTCAGCGCGTTCTCTTAAGACTTGATACAATTGAAGAGCATGATGTAAATAGCTTGTTTACTTACCTGAACAACCTTCATTCCACAGCAGATAAGCTGAAAGAGTTATTTGACTGTAATATAAAAGATTACCCAGATTTTAAATTACTTAGAATAATTAGAAACTACTTTCATCATGTTGGGGATGTAGATGACATTAGAATGCTTGTTTCTATTGAAGAAAATGTACACTTTGATCGTGTACAGCATTTGATTATACCTCTAGAAACCTTTGCTAGAAGTGTTAAGTCTTTTATTGATAATGCTATGGTTCCAGAAAATCATAAACAATATCAGAAGAAACTTAAGTTCGTTGCGAAAGAGATGGATGCCATATCAGAATGTTACTCTTACAACAGTGATATCCTAACCAACATGGATGTGTTTTGTAATAAGCCATCGTTGAAGTTGGATGGTGAAATCCATGAGCTTGGCTTTGATATGTATAGGTTTATCTTTAACGTTACTAATGTAATTGCTGACCGTTGTCGAGAGATTGAGGAACTAGCAAGTAAGTCTGTCGTTATGGAATTAGACGAAACATTCACAATTTCGAATAACATTGACCGTATAGATATATTCTGCACACCAGACAAAATGCCAATAACAACCACTAAAGGAATGGTTTACGCAAGGAACGTCGAACTGGCAATATAACAAACAATTTAAGAGTGATTCAGCACGCTTGGCATTTTTGGTTTGGGTTGAGTTCAGTGATTACGGTGCTCAAATTGAGTGTCGTGGTCGCGTGCTTCACACCTTAATTGGGCGTTAGGTTTCAGAGGATCAGATGAAACAAAAATATACAGAATTAATTATCAGTGTAGGTTCAGTTATAGCAGGCTTCATTGGCGCAGCTATGTCAGTGTATTTTTATACAGTTGAGCCTAAAGAAATTGACAGATTTGAAGCTACATATAGTAAGTTTGAATCTGCAGTGATAAATACGATGGAAAAAAATGCACCTTTAGACGTCGATTCACTCAACCTATATTATGAAGCTGCAGCAAATAAGGGGTTTGAGTCACTAGACTTTAAACCTACTATGAGAAAGGCATTAGTGAGGCTTCATTTTAATATTGCTTCAGGCAAGGTTCCAGAAATAAACGAAGAATCATATGCTAGTTGGTTACAACAAATCCGAAAGAACATAGATGAATTTGAAGAAACTGCACCTTACGAAGGTTTACACCCTATCGAAAGAAGTCTATTCCTAGATATCTCACTCTTAAATGATAAGCCAGAAGTAGAAGCTAAACTTAGGCAACTTGCGAGTGTCGAACTTGCTAGATTTGAAGAGTTAGAATCAGCTAAAACAGAAGCAAGATGGTCACTGATTTTTGGTATCGCAGGCGTTGTTGGGGCAATTATTTCTATATTTATTGCAGTTTGGCAAATTGTAAGAAAACCTAACACAGCGTAAATCAACCTAACAAAGCGTTTAAGACAGATTCCCAACGCATAGCATTTTTAGTGCTGACGTTGGGTTTTGTGTTTAAGGTGGTAAGGTTAGGTTTCGGGGTGGCGTTGCTCACTACTTAACGCGGCGTTATACGAATAAGGAAATTCAGCAAATGGAACAGTCTTAATCACTGGAGGTTCAAGAGGTATTGGGCTTGAATTAACTCGTCAGTTTTTAGCTTTAGGTTATAGCGTCATCTCGACTTATCGTGGTCAGCCTTCAATGCAGTTAAAAAGCATGCTTGTTAATCGTTCGCTGACACTACATGAACTAGAGGTCACTGATGAAACCTCAATAGCTAATTTGGCCTCTAAGCTATCCAATGTTCAGTTAGACATACTTATCAATAATGCGGGTGTCATTGGTTCAGATGAGCAATCCATGGAGGCTATCGACCCAAAGGAATGGCTCAATACCTTTGCAGTGAACTCAATCGCGCCTCTTATGGTTAGTCGAGCTCTTTTAGGGCTTCTCGAACCTAGTGCTAACCCTCGTATTATCACCGTCTCAAGCCAAATGGGGGCATTAAACCGAGAAAGCTATGGTATGTATGCGTATCGAAGCTCAAAAGCAGCGGTTAATAAGGTAATGCAAGTGTTGGCATTGGAACTTAAGCCTAAAGGAATTGTTGTGTGCCCAATTCATCCTGGCTGGGTTAAAACGGATATGGGTGGCAAGGACGCAGATATCACTGTTGAAGAAAGTGCATCAGGTATTGTAAAGCTTGCAAGCAACTTGACCTTAGAACAAAGTGGTAAATTCTTAACATGGCAGGGGACGGAACACGTCTGGTAAAATTCGTATAACAAAGCATTTAAGAGTGATTCGCAACGCTTGGCAGTTTCGCTTCGCTCAAGTATAGCCAAGCGCCGCTCACACCTTAATGCGGCGTTATGCTCTTTCTCAAACTTATAAGTATGAGCACTTTACGTATTTAACAAATACCACTTTGTATCTGTCCTAGCATCTTTATCAGAAATGAGGTTTCTATCCCTTATTTGACTCTAACTTCTTTGAAAACCATCGCTGCCCCCAAAAAATTGCCTTCTGTCTTATCTAACTTTTCAGTGGTTTGATAGAGTTATGATCCGATGTGTAAGGAGGGGTTTAGATGGGAACTATCATAGGATTGGTCATTTTAGCTGCGATAGATTGGTATCTTGTTCGTAAAACAGGACTTCATATACATCAACTAATTTCCAAAAAGTATGCCGAACATTCACGTGGCAAAGAACATCGTAAATAAGATCTCTTTAGGCATAATCTAACTGTATACAGCGTTGGAATTTTACGGTGTCCACTGATAGAACAAGCATAACAAAGCATTTAAGAGTGATTCGCAACGCTTGGCGGTTTCGCTTCGCTCAAGTATAGCCAAGCGCCGCTCACACCTTAATGCGGCGTTAAGTTTCTAGTTGAGGTCATATGAAAACTAAACAGATTCCGGATTGGAAACAATATGAGTGGCTGATAACTAAAATTTTGCATGATGAGCGCTCAGAACCGAATGTGACGGTATTAGGTGACTCGCGCATTAGAGGTGAGTACTCTGAAAGATCACGTCAAATAGACGTTTTGATTGAGCAAGGCTCTATTCGAACGATCGTTGAGTGTAAACATTATGATAAGCCGATAGATGTTAAAGCTGCTGAATCCTTTATGAGTATGATGAATGATGTTGGAGCTAATTTTGGTGTATTAATATCTTCCAATGGTTTCACTTCATCAGTTCCTAAAAGAGTCCGTGAGTTTGGCGATAGAATTAAACTTGAACATTTAGATTGGCAAGAAGCTTACAGTGAATCCTTTGCTGAGGAGTCATATGGGCGTGTATCAGACATATGTTCTCATTGTATTGAAAACTATAAAATTGGGCGGTCTGTTCCTGGGTTACTCTGTTGGAATCATGGGTTAGGCATTAATCAATTTGGTAAGTTCTCTATGGGCTCAGTAGGACGGTGTTTGAAGTGCAAATCATACACTGTTTACTGTGATTCTTGCGGCTGGGTAACTGTTGCTGAACACGAAGAACCATGTTGCGAATTGCGGGATGTCTTTTATGCTCACGTAGCAAAAGAAACTTAACAAACAATTTAAGAGTGATTCCCCACGCTTGGCATTTTTGGTTTGGGTTTAGTGTAGTGTTTACGGTGTCCAATTTGAGTGTCGTGGTAGCGTGGCTCACACCTTAATTGGGCGTTATGTAGCTAGGTAAGATATGGAGTATAAATGCTTGGTTTAGTTCGATTTGTATTGGTTGCGAATGTAATAGCAACCGTAATAGTTGTTGGTCTAGAGGTGTCTACAGGCTTCTTTGGGCTTAAGTTTATATCGGACTATGCATTTTTCATCGTAATGCTTTTATGGGGAACGACTGCCTTATTTTTCATGTACCCGCCTCTAGGTGGTATAGGGCAGTCTGACGACAGAGTTGATACGGTTACAGATTCCATGGTGGACCGTACTGTAACGGATGAAGTTGATGAAGAACGGTTCTCAGAAAACACAGCTTTTTGCATCAAGCTACTCATATCTGGGGTGCCAGCATTCTTGGTTTGTGTCTTAGCGAGCATCGCTACATAACAATAAATTTAAGCAGATTCGTAACGCACGGCATTTTTGCTTTGAATAATCTTAAGTGTTTACGGCACAATAGTTTAGGTAGATGGTAGCGTTACTCACTACTTAATTTGGCGTTATGAAGCAAAAGGAAATATTCAAGTGACAGAGTTAGATAATGATATTGGTGAATTGCTGCGTCGAGTGAAAATGACAACGTCATCACGTTATGGGGCAAGCTTAAGGTTCAAATTCCATCATCGTGTATCTCAATGGACAGTCGCTTTCATATCTATCGCATTGTTGGTGATCCCAATGGCTCAAGCGTGGGGTTTAACTATTGGAATTGACAATCAAAAGCTAAATTTCATCCAATCTATTTTGGCTGTACTTGTCCTTGTTTATTCTTTACTGCTTGGTCAAGAGAACTTTATCTCTCGTTCTGAAGCTATGCACCGAAACGGTGTAGAATTAGGCAAGTTTGCTCGTAAACTAAAGCCATATATTCGTTCGTGCACAGAGGCTCAATACACCGATTTGGTTGAGGAATACTATTCAATCCTTGAAAAGTATGAGAACCATGAAATTGTCGATTATTATGCAACAAAGCTTGAAGTGAAGCCCCAAAACCATGCCCAGTATCTAGGGTACATCTGGTTTAGCGTAAAATATTGGTATCATCAAATTAAAGGTTTAATGCTGTATTTTCCACCGTGGTTGTTTGTTGGTTATGTGCTTTATACAGTCTTCGTATCACTTCACCCAGCTTCATAACAAAGCATTTAAGAGTGATTCCCAACGCATGGTATTGTTCATTTCATCGTTGGGTTTTGTGTTTACGGTGGTATTGTCGGGTTTCGTGGTGGCGTTGCTCACACCTTAATGCGGCGTTAGGTTTTCAAGCCAACTTGCTGATCTTTTATGTTGAATTTCCTATCATTTCGCTGTTCAGGTATATTATTGTTATGGTATTTCATCTGATAAATTTCGAGTGAATGATAAAAGCAATAATCACCTTTGCAATAGTTAGCAGTATTACACTGATATTTAATCAGTTTTCATATGGCTCATGTTTTCAAAGCTACTGCATATCAGCGGCATTACCGAAAGTGTTGATGATATCAGCAGTGATTACCGCAATTTTCATGTTAGCGACTAAGGATGCCGTTACACCAAAAGAATCTGGTGACAATGATCATAAAGGTTTATCTCTTTCCATGACGATAATACTTATTGTTGGTATCGCTTTAGCTATGGGCTTTGGTAAGGTAATGCTCAGTAAGTCGAACCTTTTTAAATCTGAAGCTCAGATTGAGCATGAGAGTTGCGTTAAGCAAACTGGTAATGCAAATATGTGCTGATTGTGAGCATCAACCTAACAAAGCATTTAAGAGTGATTCGCAACGCTTGGCGTTTTCGCTTCGCTCAAGTATAGCCAAGCGATGCTCACACCTTAATGTGGCGTTATGTTTAATTGTATTTCAAGGGCTTAAAGGTCTTAGGTTCTAGTTCTTTGTCCCTCTGGAAATTCGTCCTTAGTAGACTCAGCAAATCAGTATTGTCGGCCTAAATCCTTGAATCTCTCAGCCCGTAAAACATGCCAATGTTCGTGGGTTGCTTCATTGTCAGGTCGTGGCGGTTGGCTTCTTGTTTAACTCTCAAAGTCGCTTCTAGGTTCTTTGTCAATTAGCACTTTGGCTTGGCAGTTGCCTCGGCAATTCAACATTGTTTTTCGCTTTGGTTGGAAGGAAAGGGCGCTTGTTGTTTCTTGGTCTTGTTGCCTCATTGGGCAGGGAAGTGGGCTTACTTGTTTTGGGTTGGCCGCCTTTGGCGGTCAAGTTGGTTCTAGCCTTGTGGTTTGGTTCAGAAAACTAGACAGAAATAGCAGTTCTTTCTCAATTAAGTCAGTAACTTGTGGTAAAACATAACAAACAATTTAAGCAGATTCGCAACGCTTGGTATTTTGGGTTTGAATCGGCATCAGTGTTTACGGCACAATGGTTTGGTTTGGTTTGGTTTGGTTTGGTTTGGTTTGGTTTGGTTTGGTTTGGTTTGGTTGGTAGCGTTGCTCACTACTTAATTGGGCGTTAGGCTACTTAACCCAAGTCATACACATAGAGGATGAAATTGTGGATTTCTTTAAAGAATCAATCCCTTTAATTACACTGATTATTGCAGTTGCTACTTTCTTTATTTCCAATTTTAATGCAAGAAAGGCACAAGGTAAGGCAAAAGAAGCATTGGAATTGGCAGAAAAAGCAAACAAATTGGCTTTCGACGCTACTGAGATAACAAAGCGCAGATTTAGGTCTGAGCCGCTAGTTCATATAAATAGCGTTGAACAAAATATTGATCTCACTTCTTTGGAATCTTTAGGTAAAAATTTTTCTCATATATTACAAATTAAAAATAAAGGGGAGATTGCATTTGAGGATCTGTCGATGGAGTTAATTGGTATCGCTCCTAAAACGTATCCAATTACCGATCCAAATAATATTATTAGGCCTTTGCCTTCTGTAACTCATGATGTTGGTTTGACTGTTATGATTCATCCCCATAATCTTGCTAATATTGATCTAAGAAAGCCCCTTATTTCTTACTTAGGTAAACTATCAAAGCAGTTGGAGTATGAAGATGAAATTTATCATACCGTCATTAACTTGATGCTTTTGCCGACAGCTGTTGGTGATCCTCTTCCATCTGGCGTAAACAGAGCTGGTTGTGAAGACCGAGTATTAATAACCATAAAGTTTAAACCAGTTGATTTTACAGAAGAGAAAATAGAAACTTATTTATCACACTCGCAAGACCTTACGCATAGAGTCTATCCATATTCTTCATAGTGGCCTAACAAAGCATTTAAGAGTGATTCCCAACGCTTGGCATTTTTCACTCCATCGTTGGGTTTTGTGTTTACGGTGGTATGGTTTAGTTTTGTGGTCGCGTTGTTCACACCTTAATACGGCGTTAGGCATCAGGAGTATAGTTTGAATATTGAAAACATAAAAATGATCCCCAAAGTGATCACTGATACGGATGATCTTGAAAGTGAATTTCGGGAATTATTCGGTTTACCTGAATCTGCTAATGCGAAAAGTGTTGTGTACTTTTTCTGTTCAGTTAACCCTGTGCCAAGATTAAGAGGGCAATCAGAAATTCTCTATATTGGTAAAACCAAGCAATCACTAAAAGCTAGGTATTTTCAATACTCAAAACATTTAGCTTCGGGTTCAAGTGGTTGTTTTTATAGGTATATTATCAATAACTACGGTGGTTTAAGGCTAGGTTATATTTCTACCGACAAGCCAGATGCAATGGAAAAACAGTACTTCAAAGAGTACCGTGCAAGTTATTTAGAGAACCCTCCAAAATCTAAGGTGGGGTAAATGCCTAACAAAGCATTTAAGAGTGATTCCCAACGCATGGCATTTTTCATTCCAATTTTGAGTGCGGTGTTTACGGTGGTATTGTTAGGTTTCGTGGGTGCGTTGCTCACACCTTAATGCGGCGTTATAAAGCAGAATCAGCATCTGCGCTAGAAATTAGAAAGTAAGAGCATTTAGTGTGGTTTAGCTTTAATCTAATTGATTCAAAATCAACGGGATAAGGAAGTTTCGTGAATTTAAGAAAATTCGCAGCTCAAGATGCACTTGAAGTCATTTCATGGTTTTCAACTGAAAAGGAATCCCAATATTGGGGTGGCTGGATGTTCGGTTGGCCACTTTCTGAAGCTGAAATGGTAAGCCGTAGTGAGCTTCCAGAAATTGAGTTCCTCGTTTTATCTGATGGAAATGACAGGCATGGTTTCATCGAACTTCAGCACATCAGTGAAACTGAAATACGTTTGTGTAGAGTCGCCATTAACCCTGAATATCGAGGGCGTGGATTTGGCAGGGCTTTAATCGCACTTTCTATCGAAGAAGTCAGGAAGCGCGAACAGTTCAATGTTGTGACTTTGGCTGTTTTTGCAGAGAATGTAACCGCTTATAATTGCTACAAATCCTATGGTTTTGTAACTGTAGACAAAGAGCCAAAATTTAGAGAGTTCAATGGACAGAAATGGCCTTTGATCCAGATGGAAACTGCTTTATAACAAAGCATTTAAGAGTGATTCTCAACGCTTGGCATTTTTCATTCCATCGTTGAGTTCAGTGTTTACGGTGGTAAGGTTAGATTTCGTGGTAGCGTTGTTCACACCTTAATGCGGCGTTATGTGCTTGTGTGTTTATGACAGTAAGATGTTCATGAAAGTCATTTTAAATAGTAAAAGGAATTACTATGTCCAAAAAGGAATCGAATAAAAGTACCGTACTTAAGTTGGGTTTGTTCATGGCTGGCTCGGTATTTGGTGCAGCCTTGTATATCTTTTTTGCATTTCCAACATCTTGATTGTTCGGGTTACTAAATGTCGTCGGTTGGTAGTCCACGGGTAGGCTCAGGCTACATGTAGGGATAGAATGTTAGTTGCCATCGTATACATCATTGTCACACTTCTTATGGTTAAAGTGCTTTTAAAGAAGAAAGTCTCTAAAAGTGTACTTTTTTACTTCGCACTTGAACTCTATTTTGGTGCAGTTGCGGTCGCCTCTTATATCGATTAGCTGTTCTGAAAGCAAAGGTGTTCAGTTTAAGCACGCACATAACAAACTGTTCAAGAGGGATTCGCAACGCGTGGCATTTTCACTATGCGTTGGTTTAAGTGTTTAGGGTGGTATGCGGCGGCTTCCGTATTGCGTTGCTCACCCCTTAACAGGGCGTTATATTTTTAATGGAGTTATATGAACCAGTTTTTTGAAAGAGAGACAACTCAACGAGTTATAGCGAAGTTCACTAATCGTATTGATGGGCTGACGTATGAAACCGATTTTGAAACAACTCGTAATCAATACCTACTTGTTGTTTGCAAAGCCATCAAAGATAACCCAAAACTTTGGGATGAGCGTTGCCAAATTAACATTGGCTGGGTTGGCGAACATCTTCTGCATTTTCTGTCAGAGAGAACCTCAAATCTAGACAAAGATGATTTAGACAGTGTTATGGGGTTACTCTTTAGGTTTCTACTTGAATTTCATCTATCGACTCCAAATGATATGCATCGAGATTTGGAAAGAGTTAGACGGTTTTGTTCAGAGAATGCTGCGGATTTTAGTGAAGAGGGTCGTTCGGATATATATTTCGCTATTAGAGAAATGCCGATAGCCATTTTAAAGGAAATTGCTAATAGCCCAGCGATTGAAAGTGTTAGAAAACTTCACGTAGCAACTTCTGAGTTTGAAGAGACCAAAAATCGATGGGACGTTGAACTTCGTGAGAGAGAAGAAAAAGCTAGCAAGCTAAAAGAGTCCCTAGATAGTTATAAAGATGCATTTAATTTTGTTGGACTGAGCGAAGGCTTTAATCAGCTCGCAGAGCAAAAGAAGCAAGAAGTAAGAGATGTACTTTTTTGGTTAAGGTTAGTGTCGATACTAATCGTTTTACCTCTAGCTTTAGAAATCGTATATGTATTAGCAAATATCGATAAGGGTGCCGAGCTTTCAAGAATCATGATGTTAGTGGCATTACCCACTGTCTCATTGATTGCTATCCTAGTTTATTATTTCCGTGTACTTCTGAGTAACTACAAATCATTACAATCTCAGTTACTACAAATAGATCTAAGAATGACACTTTGTCGGTTTATTCATAACTATTCGGAATATGCTAGTGATATGAAAAAACAGGACAAGTTCTCATTGGAGAAATTTGAGAACATTATATTCTCAGGGATAACAGCCAGCACTGAAAACATACCTTCGACTTTCGATGGTGTAGAACAACTCGGAAAATTGATAAAGTCAGTCAAGCAATAAAAATATAACAAAGCATTTAAGAGTGATTCGCAACGCTTGGCGCTTTCGCTTCGCTCAAGTATAGCCAAGCGTCGCTCACACCTTAATGCGGCGTTAGGCAAAAAGAAGAAACAATCAGCAGAGGAAGCAATGGAAATAAGAGCAGCAAAGCTAGAAGACATCAGTCAAATCGTAGAACTCCAAAAATCTTGTCATGTCTCTAACTTGGATGAGTCTGATAAATCCGATGGCTTCTTAAATACAGTTATGGACGAAGCGCTTCTAACTCAAGTTATTGAACAAGAGCAGGCTATCTTTGTTGCAGAACTCAACAATACGGTAGTAGCTATGGCTGCTTGTGCTTCATGGAAGTTTTGGGAATGCTCTGAAGGACTTACCTCTGTGGCAAATAAACTTGGTTCATTGGTAGTTGGTAACACTCAACTTAGTTCCACCAACTCATACTTTTGGGGACCAGTCTGTGTAAGTAAGGCTTGTCGTGGACAAGGTGTGTTTGAGACGTTGTTTCGATTCAGTTGTGAAGTAAGAAGTGTCGAATTTCCTTATGTTTACACGTATGTACATAAAGACAATGCTCGCTCTTTCGTAGCTCATACCAATAAAGCGGGTTTTAAATATACCAAAGACTTTGAGCTAAGTGGGCAAACCTTCCAAGAGATGGTGCGCGAAACGAAATTTGCCTAACAAAGCATTTAAGAGTGATTCGCAACGCTTGGCAGTTTCGCTTCGCTCAAGTATAGCCAAGCGTCGCTCACACATTAATGCGGCGTTATATGCAGTCAGTAGGTAGGTTTATGTCAGAGAAAAAATGGTCACAAGTAGACAAGGCGTATACATTCTTCCTTGAGAGTTTTAAGTCTGGGCACGAGTTCACGTTAGATGAATTAGCTGAAAAGACAGGTTGGAGTGTATCTACAGTAAAAACGTATTTACGTAAAAAATGGGTCTCATTGCTGGAGCGAACGAACAATGGTTATAAGGTCACAGAAGTTATCACAACTTTTAACTCAACTACTTTTCGTCAACATCAAAGCCAAAAAGACGAGGTAGATAAGTACCTTCACCAGATCATGTTAGAAAAGGCTATCTCGGCGTGTATCTCAGCGATAGAAATATATAACAAACCTAATTTTCAGCATCGAGAAGAGACTTTCTCAATTCTAATGACAAATGCATGGGAACTTCTTCTAAAGTCTAAATTGGTAAAGGATGGTGCTGACAATCCTGAGTCCATTCATATTTTTAATAAGGGACAAGCTGTAATATCCCCAAGCGGTAACCCAAAAACGATTTCATTGGGCGCAGCCCTGAATCGTTTACTAGCCAATGGTGCTATCCCAAAGGTGGTCGGAGATAACATTCGATTGTTAATGAATATCCGAGATGACTCGGTACATTTCGTCTGTGGTGACCTTGAGTTGAGCACTAGTATCCAAGAAATTGGCACAGCATCACTGAAAAACTTCATGACTCTTGCGATGAACTGGTTCCACCATGACTTTAGTCGGTACAATTTCTACCTCATGCCCGTATCATTTTTCCATCTTTCAGATGTTGCTAGCTTTAGCGTGGATAGTGAGGTTAAGTCAAATCTCTTGAAGTATCTGAAAGACATTGAGAAAGACCATGAGCACGACAAAGATGCGAACTATGCAATATCGTTGAAACTTCATACTAAGTTGGTAAAAACGACAAATGATGAAGCCTTACAAGTGCGCTTAACTAATGACCCTGATGCTCCGGAAATTGTTCTTTCTGAAGAAGATGCTCTGAAAAACTATCCACACGATTACTACGAGCTGCTGGAAATACTCAAGGCACGCTATACGAACTTTAAGCAAAATAAAGTCTTTCATGACCAAATGAGAACGTTAAAAACTGAAGGTGAGAGATACTGTAAACTGCGTCGATTAGATCCTGACAATCCTAAAAGTATTAGTAAAACTTTCTATCACAACAGGGTCATCGACCAGTTTGACCAGTGGTACGCAAGGGTTCGGGTGAAATAAGCATATAACAAAGCATTTAAGAGTGATTCGCAACGCTCGGCATTTTCGCTTCGCTCAAGTGTAGCCGAGCGCAGCTCACACCTTAATGCGGCGTTATGTGATTGGTGGACATTTCATACCTATTGCGGCTAAAATACCTGCTCGCGGCTGCACATGAATTTCAGTCAACTTTAGAGACATTACGATGATTGTAGAAAATGTGCTTCCTGAAAATTACGCAGAAATGCTTAATGTTTGGGAAAATTCAGTCCGAGCAACTCATGACTTCATATCAGAAGAAGATATTGAGTTTTTTAAACCAATTATCATTGAGCAGGCTTTTCCTGCTGTGACGTTAAGATGTGTCAAAAATGAAAGTGGTTCAATTTTAGGTTTCGTGGGAATCCACGACTCAAAGGTTGAAATGCTGTTCATCTTAAACGAGGCAAGAGGGCAAGGTGTTGGTAAGGTGCTACTGCAATACGCAATAGAGCAGTTAGGCGCAACCAAAGTCGATGTAAACGAACAAAACCCGAAAGCCGTAGGTTTCTACGAGTATATGGGTTTTAAAGTAGTTTCTCGTTCACCGCTTGATGATATGGGAAAACCTTTTCCCATTCTGCATATGACACTTTAGAGCTCGGTTTGTCGTAACCAGTTTGCTAGAAGAAACGCCCAAAGCTAATAACTTTGGGCGTTTCCGTATGCAATGAAAAAATCACATAACAATAAATTTAAGAGTGATTCACAACGCTCGGCGCTTTCACTTCAAGCAAGTTCAGTGTTTATGGCACAATGGTTTAGCTATGGAGTTAGCGTTGTTCACACCTTAATTTGGCGTTATGTTTACTTTAAATTCAAAGGCTTAAATGTCTTAGGCTCTAGTTCTTTGTCCCTCTGGCAATTCGTCCCTAGTAGACTCAGCAAATCCGCATTGTCGGTCTAAATTCTTGAATCTCTCAACCCGTAAAACATGCCAATGTTCGCGGGTTGCTTCATTGTCAGGTCGTGGCGGTTGGGTTCTTGTTTAACTGGCTCAAAGTTGATTTTAGGTTCTTAGCCAATTAGCATTTCAGCTTGGCAGTTGCCTCGGCAATTTGCCATTGTTTTGCGCTTTGGTTGGAAAGATAGGGCGTTTGTTGTCAGTCGGTCGGGTTGCCTCATTGGGCAGGGAAGTGGAATTACTTGTTTTAGATTGGTCGCCTTTGGTGGTCAAGTTGGCCTTAGCCTTGTGGTTTGCTTCAGAAAACTAGTTAGAAAGAGCAGTTCTTTCTCAAGTAAATCATGTGTTTGTGGTAAAACATAACAAACAATTCAACAGTGATTCGCAACGCTTGGCGCTCTCACTTCGGGTTGAATTTAGTGTTTACGGCGCAGTAGTTGAGTCCAGTGTCTGCGTTGCTCACACGTTAATTGGGCGTTATGTTTACTTGTATTTCAAAGGCTTAAATATCTTGGGCTCTAGTTCTTTGTCCCTATGGCAATTCGTCCCTAGTAGACTCAGCAAATCCGCATTATCGGTCTAAGTTCTTGAATCTCTTAGCTCGTAAAACATGCCAATGTTCGTGGGTTGCTTCATTGTCAGGTCGTGGCGGTCGGTTTCTTGTTTAACTGGCTTTAAGTCGCTTTTAGGTTCTTAGTCAATTGGCATTTTGGCTTGGCAGTTGCCTCGGCAATTTGCCATTGTTTTGCGCTTTGGTTGGAAAGACAGAGCGCTTGCTGTTTCTTGGTCAAGTTGGTTTCAGCCTTGTGGTTTGCTTCAGAAAACTAGTTAGAAATAGCAGCCCTTTCTCAAGTAAATCATATGTTTGTGGTAAAACATAACAAACAATTCAAGCTGATTCGCAACGCTCG
The DNA here is from genome assembly GCF_046056895.1 of Vibrio sp. TBV020. NCBI lineage: Bacteria > Pseudomonadati > Pseudomonadota > Gammaproteobacteria > Vibrionales > Vibrionaceae > Vibrio > Vibrio sp. TBV020. The sequence continues at coordinate 1,540,674 of NZ_JBEEAQ010000003.1, forward strand.
GCACTTTCGGTTTCAACTTGTTTGGTGATTACTGTGCAGTGTTTTAGTAAAGTGGCAGCGTTGCTCACAACTTAATTGGGCGTTAAATGGATGGGAAAAATATTGAATAACGACGTTGGAATTGAAATTCTAGAATCATTGAAAGATATGAAGCCGGATCTCAATGAAAGAGATAATTTGTCTTTAATGCTTCACTTTGTAGTATTTGACACTCAACGAGCAATATTTGACCTAGTCAGGTTAAAGCACTTAGGTGCGGCGTCTGCCCTCCTGAGAGTTCTATTTGAAAGCCATATAAAAGCTGAGTGGTTAAAGGTGTGCGCTTCGGAAAAACAAATAGAACAATTTAAACGCGATAGTGTTAAATCAGCAAAAAATTCTAAGTATTCCATCAGTTTCCAAGAAATGATTGCCGATCTAGAGAATAAGAAACCACATCTAAAAGGTTCATTACAAGCTTTCAAAGATTATCATTGGAAAGGTCTAAATAGCTTTACACACTCAGGAAGTATGCAGTTGAACCAATTTCAACGAGGGCTTGCCGGAATAGAAGAAACGGGAAGTAATACAATTGATTTTGCTAACCGTTTTGCCATTAGCTCTCTAGGTTCTGTTGGTGAACTACTGAAAGATATTAATGTACTTCAAAGACATATATCTTTGGCTGATCGCTTTCTGGGAATATCCATTTAACAAGCAATTTAAGAGGGATTCACAACGCTTGGCGCCCTCACTTCAAGTCAGTTTAGTGTTTATGGCACAATGCTTTAGGTTTGGGTGGAGACGTTGTTCACCCCTTAATTGGGCGTTATACCATTTTTGGGAAGTTAGGTATTAGATGAAAAGAGAAGAACAAAGTCGTTTTCTGATTTTGTATGCATTGAGGCTTCTAAGTGGTTCTGCGACTAAAAAGGAAGTCTTAGACTGTATTGATGAAAACTCGTGGCTCAATTATATCGATTCTGACTTGGAAACTCTTTCAAGTCGAAATGAACTGCGATGGCGTAATGAATTTGCGTTCGTGCGACAGCACCTAGTTCAAGAAGGATACTTATCCAGTGAATCAACTAGGCTTTGGGAGCTTACACCGAATGGAAGTCAGTACTTAGAAAGTTTACTCTCGATTGCAAAGTCTAGTGAAAACCTTAGCCGTATTGATCGTGCCTCTGTGTTTGGTGATGAAGTCGATTTAAACAGCGTCAACTCTCTTGAGTTAGTCTCGGATTTAGGTTTGGAAAATGAAACTGTTGAAGTTAAGCGTAAGCAGATAAAACGTTATCAAGGTATCGTCAAGAAGCTAAAAGCTAAATACCAAAACAAGTGTCAAATTAAGTCTTGTCAGTTTTCATTTGTAAAAAGCAACGGAGAGCATTATTCGGAAGCCCATCATCTAAAACCATTGTCGGAAGGCGGTGGGCAGCATGAGGAAAATGTTGTAATACTATGTGCTAATCATCACCGAATGCTCCATTATGCAGACGTTGTAATAGGTGAATTAGAACGTGATGAGAAGAATTATAGAAATCAATGGAATCAAAGAGTTGGTCGTGTATCAAATGGTATAACAAAGCATTTAAGAGTGATTCGCAACGCTTGGCAGTTTCGCTTCGCTCAAGTATAGCCAAGCGCCGCTCACACCTTAATGCGGCGTTATGCGTAGCCCACAAAATCAAGCAATTAGAAGGAATTAATGCTCATGATTACTTGCTATGTCAGGTATGTAATAGACCCTAAAAAGGTTAAAGAATTCGAAGAATACGCGAAAATGTGGATTCCATTGGTTGAAAGGTTTGGTGGTCAGCACAATGGCTATTTTCTTCCATCTGAAGGTGCGAACAATATTGCTCTCGCTCTATTCACGTTTGAAAGTTTGTCGGCTTATGAAGAATACCGAGTTAAATCTCTAAAAGATCCAGAATGTATTAAGGCATTCGAATTTGCTGACAAGGTGGACTGTATTATCAGCTATGAACGTAGCTTTTTTAGACCAGTGCTAAGCTGAGAAACTACGCATAACAAAGCGTTTAAGACAGATTCGCAACGCTCGGCATTTTTGGTTTGAATCAGCTTTAGCGATTAAGGCACAATAGTTTAGGTTGTGCGGCAGCGTCGCTCACTACTTAACGCGGCGTTATGTTTACTTGTATTTCAAAGGCTTAAAGGTCTTTGGCTCTGGTTCTTTGTCCCTCTGGCAATTCGTCCCTAGTAGACTCAGCAAATCCGCATTGTCGGTCTAAGTTCTTGAATCTCTCAGCCCGTAAAACATGCCAATGTTCGCGGGTTGCTTCATTGTCAGGTCGTGGAGGTTGGCTGTTGGTGTAACTGGCTTAAAGTCGCTTTTAGGCTCTTTGCCAATAAGCATTTCAGCTTGGCAGTTGCCTCGGCAATTCAGCATTGTTTGGCGCTTTGGTTGGAAAGAAAGGGCGTTTGTTGAAACTTAGTCAGGTTGCCTCATTGGGCAGGGAAGTGGAATTACAGGTTTTAGGTTAATCGCTTTTAGTGGCCAAGTTGGTTCAAGCCTTGTGGTTTGGTTCAGAAAACTGGTTTGAAATAGCAGTTCTTTCTCAATTAAGTCAGTAACTTGTGGTAAAACATAACAAGCAATTTAAGAGGGATTCACAACGCTCGGCATTTTTGCTTCTACTTCAAATTTAGTGTTTATGGCACAATGTTTTAGGTTTGGGTGGAGGCGTTGTTCACCCCTTAATTGGGCGTTATGTGCTTCGGTGAATTTTTAGTAAGCTCCGTCACAATCGCAACTGTAGCTACTTGGAACCATGTACTCAGTGCAACTTGGGTTCATACAAAAATACTCGCGTTCCTCTACAGTTTTAAAGTGGTCGTTCCAAGCGTTTGATATTTCTTTAAAGTCTTCACGAGATTTAGTTTTGGTCGGGTCTATAACGTACTGTACCCAATTTCCCTCACATTCGAAGCTAAAAACGTGAAGCCCAAATTGGATGAAAAAGTCAGCCGGTTCACCGGGTAAATCAAGCTCATGAAGTGGTCGAACTTTACCAAACCATTCTATGTCAGCAACGTCGCATTTTAGTGGGAGTGCTTTTTGACCAGGGCGTTTTTTTAAATCGGCAACAATACCAGTTTGGGGTTCTATGTAAGTTTCAACGTAGCCGTTTGAGTTTGTATTCATTGTATAATTGATTGCATTAAACTTAATTGCATATTATATACTACGATATTCCGTACGGGAATCGTGCCTACTATGAACACGCACATAACAATCTGTTTAAGAGTGATTCGCAACGCGTGGCATTTTTACTATGCGTTGGTTTTAGTGTTTAAGGTGGTATGCGGCAGCTTGGGTATTGTGTTGCTCACACCTTAACAGGGCGTTAGTTGGTATTTGTTTCTTGGGTTAAGGTACGAGTTTCGTGCGCGTGGTTTGTATTCGTTCACCGTATCTCGGCAAGCATCAAATCGCCAATTTTGAATAAGGTTCAGGGTTGCTTGCCTAATCAAGTCCGTGTTTGGTTAGATGAACGAGCGTATAAGGTTAGTCAGTTTCAATTGCTCCTGTATGCAATGAACTAACTCAGCTTTGAAACTGTTTGCGTTAAAGCAGTGTCGGACGCTAAGTATTGGTCGTTTACTGCGTTTTAGCCCGCACCTGTTTCTACGGTGGAAAATCCAAACTTCTGAGTAATCTAACCAACTAACAATCTGTTAAAGACGGACTGCCAACACGGGGCACTTTTGGTTCTAGTCTGGTACAGTGTTTACTGTGGTCTAATTAGGTTTTGTGGTATGTTGGCAGCCACTTAACAGGGCGTTATAACACAAAATCAGGCTCTTGCTCAGAATGGTTAGTTGAACTATTATCTGTACATTAAATTGTACCATCTGGAGTTCAACATGAGCCGTATCCACTTTGATCAAGACATTCAGCCTTTGTCTGAATTTCGTGCAGGCGTAACCTCATTTATCAAGCAAATTAATGAAACTCGCAGACCACTCGTTATTACTCAACGTGGTAAAGGTGTAGCTGTGGTTTTAGATGTTGCTGAATATGAAGCAATGCAAGAGAAAATCGAGCTACTCGAAGAAATGCGAACTGCCGAAGCACAGTTAGCTTCAGGTCTAGGTGTTTCCAATGAAGATGCTAGAGCTCAAGTTTTAGGGCGCATTAAGCGATGAAAGTAGTTTGGTCTCCTTTGGCGTTGGGAAAACTGGGTGATGCAGCTGAGTTTATCTCTTTGGATAATCCTGCTGCTGCCGAAAATTGGGTCAATGAAATTTTTGATAAAACGGAACTTCTAGGTGGTATGCCTGAAATGGGGCGTATGGTTCCTGAGCTACCTCATACCAACTATCGTGAAATCATTTTCGGGCATTACCGCATCATCTATAGCTTAAGTCACGAAATCAGAGTCCTTACGGTACGAAACTGTCGTCAGATCCTCACGGAAAGTGACGTGTAAAAATTGTGTTATAACAAAGCATTTAAGAGTGATTCCCAACGCCTGGCATTTTCATTCCATCGTTGGGTTTTGTGTTTACGGTGGTATGGTTAAGTTTTGTGGTAGCGTTGCTCACACCTTAATGCGGCGTTAGCTTAATATGGAGATAAAAGTTTGAAATGGGTTGACTCATCAAAGGGTAAAGTTGATTACTTGTTAGCGTCTGTTCCCCTAATCAGTCTGTTGTTTGTAGTTTTTGCCTACTTTAATACTGTTCACCCGAGGTTCGAGCAACATGATGAGCTAGAAAAAACCAAAGACTCTTTGGTTGAAGCTGAATCTAGGGTTGCTGCGCTTTCTGAAGAGGTCATTGCTTTGCAAGATTCCAATATGAAAATAGCCAATCAGAAACATTATGTTGAACAATTATATCTGTCAGTTGTAAATGCAGAGGTTAGGTTCGAGTACTTAATAAACCGCGACAAGCTCTATTTTAAAAAAGAAGATATCATCAATGCTTATAGGAAGTACTTCGAACAAGTCACAAGCGAAGGTGGCTCCGTGGCCAATCCTTTATCAGTTAAAGCAATTGAGGTGGTAGTTAGCAATTCAAACCAAAGTGATTTGCTTATTGTGGACGAATGGTCCTGTGGTAGTGGAGGCTGCATTGGTCCATTGTTCATAAGCAAAAATGATGCATACTGCTTTAGTTCTTGGGCTCACACCCAAACGATTGAGCAGTTGGACCGTCTAGTTGAACTCGAATGTGGTCAGTTCTCTAATGATAATCGGGTGTTTCTTACGGATATCGTTGACTAATTAAGCTAACAAAGCATTTAAGAGTGATTCGCAACGCTTGGCAGTTTCGCTTCGCTCAAGTATAGCCAAGCGCCGCTCACACCTTAATGCGGCGTTAGAGCTCTCGAAATAGGAAAATTATGGCGTTAATCATCAATATTGTGGATTTGTTTTTATGCTCGTTTCGGTTTTTCTCTTTGGTCTTAAGGGAATGACCGCTGAAATGGGTATTGCTGTGGCTGCGAGTTGTGTGTTCTTGGCATTTGCCAATCTGGACAAGTTTACCAAGTCTAAAGGCGCGGGATTTGAAGCTGAGTTGAGGGAAGCTGTGAGTGAAGCAAATGCGTCAATCCATGAACTAAAAGAACTTGCTAAGCCACTTATTAGGACCAATTTCGAAATACTTGCCCAAGCTAATCGTATGCAAGGAAGCAACTTCGAAAAAACGCATGATTTATTTGACCAACTTCAGTCACTTCAGGTTAAGTTCCAACTTGAGGATACTGAAACAGAGAAGTCCAAAAATAGCTATATTGTTATTCATGCTTGGGATATGGTTTACGAAATTCTAGATGATGTTCAGCGTGTAGAGTTAAACGAAAACTACCAGCGCTCAAAAGATACTATCGGGCAAATTAACTTTGAAACTATGCCAGATATTGATGCTTTTCTGACTCAAGTTGAGACACTTAATCTGAGTAAAAAAGATGAGTTTAAGCTTGAAAAGCTCAGAGAGTACAAGTTGAAATACAAGCTCTAACAAAGCATTTAAGAGTGATTCGCAACGCTTGGCAGTTTCGCTTCGCTCAAGTATAGCCAAGCGCTGCTCACACCTTAATGCGGCGTTAGTTGCCAAAGAAGAAAAAGTAACTAAATTAGAAACTTTAGGGCTAATGTCAGTGTGTTTCTTGTTGGGGCTACGTATCTCAATTTCTAGCATTTTGAGGCTGTGAGAATTGTACTTTTGCTTATTGCTCGGTTTGGTTTCTCTGTTTCAGAATCTGATTCGCTCGTTGAAAGTCTGCTCTGTTACTTAGCCTTTCCAAAAGCGTTCTTTGGGGTTAAAAGTCCGTTTTCTACGGCGCTGTGCATTCCAAGTGGTTTCAGTGGCAGTCGCTTTGAAGCTGCGCCTGATTTGGGTTTTTAGCTAGCGTAAGAAACAGAGTTGGCAAAGCCTCAATGAGCTTCAAATCCAAGGCTTGGGCAGGCAACTAACAAACAATTTAAGCAGATTCGTAACGCTCGGCATTTTGGGTTTGAATTAGCTTTAGTGATTAGGGCACAATGTTCTGGTTAAGTGGTAGTGTTACTCACTACTTAATTGGGCGTTATACGCTTTTGAGGAAATAATCCAATATGAACAAGGTAGTATTCAGAAATTGCGATGAAAATAGTAAGTATTGGGTTGCTCTAGAGAAGCTGTTTCAAACAGAATGGTCTGACTTTCTATTCGTAGATACCTATAAACCAGAAGCCAATCTTCCACCTGTGATTGTTGTTCTCAGAGATAATCAAGTCGTTGGTGGCCTCGCATATTCGCGCTTTAAAGAGCCTCACGGTGACTCAGAAGTTGTTTGGTTTAATGCTGTTTATGTTTCACCAGAGTGGCGTGGTCAAGGTATTGCTAGCGAGCTGATTAATCGAGGTGTTAGCCAAGTATCATCAGCAACTCAAAGTAACCTGTATGCTTACACCAATGTACCATCGTTGTACGAGTCATTAGGTTGGTTAGCAGTTGACATTGAAAGTGCGCCAAATCATAAGGTGATGAAAGTTTCGTTGTAGTGTCAGCACGCGTATAACAATAAATTTAAGAGTGATTCACAACGCTCGGCGCTTTCACTTCAGTCTAGTTTTGTGTTTATGGCACAATGGGTTAGCTTAGGTGTTAGCGTTGTTCACACCTTAATTTGGCGTTATACGCTTTTGAGGAAATAATCCAATATGAACAAGGTAGTATTCAGAAATTGCGATGAAAGTAGTCAGTATTGGGTTGCTCTAGAGAAGCTGTTTCAAACAGAATGGTCTGACTTTCTATTCGTAGATACCTATAAACCAGAAGCCAACCTTCCACCTGTGATTGTTGCTCTCAGAGACAATCAAGTTATCGGTGGTCTTGCTTACTCGCGCTTTAAAGAACCTCATGGTGACTCAGAAGTCATTTGGTTTAATGCTGTTTATGTTTCACCAGAGTGGCGTGGTCAAGGTATTGCTAGTGAACTGATTAACCGAGGTGTTAGCCAAGTATCAGCAGCAACTCAAAGTAATCTGTATGCTTATACCAATGTACCATCGTTGTACGAGTCATTAGGTTGGTTAGCGATTGACATTGAAAGCGAGCCTAATCATAAGGTTATGAAAGTTTCGTTGTAGTGTCAGTACGCGTATAACAAAGCATTTAAGAGTGATTCGCAACGCTTGGCAGTTTCGCTTCGCTCAAGTATAGCCAAGCGCCGCTCACACCTTAATGCGGCGTTATGTGTTTCCGAAAAATTGAGGTTTCGATGATAGATTTGGATGTAGTCGCGAAGATTGCGGGCGTACTCGGTTTTATTATTAGTGTTCTTACGTTTTGTTTAACAAGGTATGAGCGCAGAGCCAATTGTGTTGTCGAAATCGTCATTGCTGACTTATCTAGTTATTCGGAAGAATTTTCTCCTGATGAAGAGTTATTAGAAGAAACTCTAAAGATTCGAGTTACGAATATCGGAGGGCAACCAGTAATATTAAAACCGGAGTCGTTTTACTTTTCTGCTTTAGGTAAGCGTGTTTCTGAGTCTCAAAATAGGATCGACTGGTTTGGTATTGGAAAGCTTTCGTCACCTCTTAATCCCGGCACTTCGTGTGATGTTGGCACTATTACGGACTCCGTTCTTGAAGAGCTTGGTTTTAAAAGCTTAGATCAGTATTGTAATCAGACAGATTTTGCTAAAACAGATGTGCCCATCGAGGCAGGTGTTTCAGACTTAAAAGGTCGCACCTATAAAAGTAAAGATTTCTCATATTTTTACTATGTAAACTCATTGGAAAGAAACACATAACAAGCAATTTAAGAGGGATTCACAACGCTCGGCATTTTTGCTTCTACTTCAAATTCAGTGTTTTATGGCACAATGCTTTAGGTTTGGGTGGAGGCGTTGTTCACCCCTTAATTGGGCGTTATATGCTCTCAAGTTTCAAACAATAAAAGGACTTAAAAATGATTCTAAATCACGTCTCAGTTGGCGCTTCTGATGTGGTAAAAGCAGTTGGTTTTTATGACTCAGTTCTTTCTACATTGTCTATTAGCCGTACTCACTATATAGAAAATATCGCAGCGGCTTATGGTGAAAACTTTGAATTTTGGGTCGGAAGTCCCTGCGAAGGAAAAGCTACATCAAGTAATGGTGCTCATATTGCTTTTAATGCGCCTTCGAAAGAAGCTGTTGACCAGTTCTATACTGCAGCCATTGAGTTAGGTGGTTCATGTGCAGGTAAGCCAGGATTAAGACCAGAATATGGTGAAACTTACTACGCAGCATTCGTACGTGATTTAGACGGAAACAAAATCGAAGCAGTTTCAATGTAGCTTCGAATACGCATATAACAATAAATTTAAGCAGATTCGCAACGCTTGGCACTTTTGGTTTGAATCAGTTTTAGTGTTTACGGCACAATGGGCTAGGTGAGTGGTAGCGTTGCTCACTACTTAATTTGGCGTTATATGCCAATCATGCATTTCCAATAAAAATAAGATGGAAAACAATCAATGAATAACGAAATAAATTGTATTTCTGACTACCTGACATTAGCTCCAGCGCTGGAGTCTGACGTACTTTTGTTGTTTAGAGGTCAAGGTGGACACTTTCCTCTGCATCCAAAAATTGCGAGAAATGACCCTCATCAGGATACTACCGCATTAGAGAAAGAAATGCTTGGGGAGCTTTCTAGGCGTCTAGCAAGTAATTCAGGTTTCACAACTATGAGCGAGTGGGACAAGCTTGCTTATGCTCAGCATTACGGGTTAGCAACAAGGCTTCTTGATTGGACGACAAACCCCTTGGTTGCGCTTTGGTTTGCATGTTCAGACCTTGATGAAATGAGCGATGGTAGAGTCTACATGATTGTTACCACTGAAAATATGTTTCTTGATGCGGCTAAAGATCGGTCACCTTTTGATTTGAGCAGAACTAAAATTTGGAAACCGAATATAAATAACTCGCGTATAGCGTCACAAAATGGTTGGTTTACGGTTCACAGATATTCGAAAAAAGACAACCAGTTTGTTCACTTGGGTGCAAACAAAGAGTTTTCAAACGAAATTATATCTAGGGTGGTGCCGGGAAACAGAAAGGCTGCTTTATTAAAGCAGCTAGATAAACTAGGAATAAATCACGAGTTTATTTATCAAGGAGTTGAGGGAACTTGTAATTATATCAACTGGATGAACGGTATACGCTAGGCATATAACAAACAATTTAAGAGTGATTCCCAACGCTTGGCGCTCAGCATTTAAAGTTTAGTTTTGTGTTTACGGAGCAAAGGTTTAGGTTAGGTGGTTAGCGTTGCTCACTACTTAATGCGGCGTTAAATGTACGGGGTTAATTTTGACAGAATTTGTAAAAACAGGATTTGAGCTTTTTAAGGCATACTTTCCTAGTGCAGCGGTATTGTCTGTTGAAGCCAGCACAGGAGTGTTACCTGCATTTGTTGGTGGTAGTGCAACGTTACTGACGAACGTGATAGGTAATGTCTTATATGATTATCAAAATAAACCGCTTTCACCACGTGAAAAGTTAAGAACATCTTCAGTTTACGTTGATGCTCATCTGAAAATTGCGAACCGTTTGGAAAGCGGGGATCTTGTGCGTGATGATGACTTCTTTAGGCAGAGGTTAGGTCAGAGATCTTCGGCTGAACAGTGTTTAGATGCAACTATTATGAAAGCTGCAGGGCAATACGAAGAAATCAAACTCCCATTATTCTCTGAGCTGTATGTATCAGCATGTTTTGACGCTGACATATCGCCTGAATTATTGGCTATATATTACTCTCAACTCGAACAGCTAAACTACATTCAGTTACTTGTTTTATATACACTTAGTATTGAAAAAAATCGGTTGGAATGGAAGTGGAACTCAGAAGATTTTAATGATGTTGTTTACACTTTGCTTAAAGAATTACAGTCTCGAAACTTAATCAATGATTCGTTCTGGGGTGACAGTCCAATCATCCTCAACCCTTTAACGGAGAGGTTTATAGATGCAATAGGTTTTAGGTACATTGCAGACAATGAGCATGATGTATGCTTGCAACTCAAGTCCTCAGGCAAGTACATTTAACAAGCAATTTAAGAGGGATTCACAACGTTTGGCACTTTTGCTTCTACTTCAGTTTTAGTGTTTATGGCACAATGCTTTAGCTCTGGGTGGAGGCGTTGTTCACCCCTTAATTGGGCGTTATGTGAATGGAGTCAATATAACAAATGGAATACCAAGTCGTTAAAGAATATCAAGATGCTCCAGAGTCACCTATTCATGTAGTAAAAGGTGAAAAATTGCAGTTTGTGGAAGAATCAAATCCGAAAGGCGATTGGCCAAATTGGGTCTTTTGTCGCGGAATAAATAAGGAAGGTTGGGTTCCAAAGCAAATTCTAACTATCGATAGTGAACAAGTGACAGTTCTTAAGGACTATGTTGCCAAAGAGCATACGCTTACAGTGGGCGAAACCTTAATTAGAGAGTACGAGCTCAATGGTTGGATCTGGTGCTCAAAGTTAGGGGAAGGAGGTGAGTTGGCATGGGCTCCTTTAAATCACCTAACTAAAAAGTAAATTCACATAACAATAAATTCAAGCAGATTCGCAACGCTTGGCACTTTTGGTTTGAATCAGCTTTAGTGTTTACGGCACAATGCTTTAGGTAGGTGGTAGTGTTGCTCACTACTTAATTTGGCGTTATATTTTTATGAGGTTTTATGGCAAGAGTTGAGAAGTTAGATTTTGGAGCAATTGAGTCTATTTGTAGAATACTGGGGGATACGGATAGTGGGTTTACCGGTTCACAAATAGAAAAATTACTATACGAAGCCAAAATAAACGACATAGATCCCTCTAATACTAAATGGAAAAGGCTCAATTCTGCTATTGCGAATAGGCAAGAAGTAGATGGGTGTGCAAATAGTGTACTTCATTTTTTGCAGTTGGCTATGGCTCCATCGAGGCACTATAACAACCTAGATTGGTTTTCAGATACACGGTATCAACTCAATCAGGTATTGAGTTTTTCTGGTCTCAATCTGGGAGAGGATGGCAAAATATTTCGTACGGCTAAAGCATCAACTATTAGTGAAGCTGCGGCTAGAGCAAGTAAACTGAAAGAGCATCTGGTATCACGAAATGTACATCATGATGTCCTATATTATTGCCGTGAAGAGTTACTTGTTGATAATTATTTCCATGCGGTTTTTGAGGCTACGAAAAGTGTTGCTGATAAAATTAGGAACAAGACAGGTTTAACATCTGATGGTGCTAATTTGGTCAATGAAGCGTTTTCTATAAAAGGCGTTCCTCATTTAGCGCTCAACTCGCTAGAAACTGAAAGTGAGCGTAGCGAGCAAAAAGGCTTTGGTAATTTGTTGGTTGGGCTATTTGGTACTTTTAGAAATACGACTGCACATGCTCCAAAAGTAACTTGGAAGATTGAAGAGCTTGATGCCTTGGACATACTTTCAATGGTTTCGTTAGTGCACCGACGTTTAGACAATGCAGTTGAAGCAAGGAAGATCTACGAAAATAAAATATAACAAGCAATTTAAGAGGGATTCACAACGCTTGGTACTTTTGCTTCTACTTCAAATTTAGTGTTTATGGCACAATGCTTTAGGTTTGGGTGGCGGCGTTGTTCACCCCTTAATTGGGCGTTATGTGAATAGGAGGTTTCAGTGAACAAGGTAGTCAAAGAACGCTTCGATGAATATCCGGAAAATGCTCGTGTTAGGCTAGAGGAGCTACGAAATCTAGTCTTTCAAATCGCATCTAATTTGGAGCTGGGTGAAGTCGATGAAACTCTAAAGTGGGGTGAACCTAGCTATAGTGTAAAAACAGGCAGCCCACTAAGAATGGACTGGAAGCTAAAATCTCCTAACAACTATTACCTGTTCTTTAATTGCCAAACTAAGTTAGTCGATACATTTCGAGAATTATATGGTGAAGAACTGGTGTTTCAGGGAAACAGAGCAATCGTTCTGTCCATATCGCAAGTGTTGCCAGAAACAGCAATCAAGTCCTGTTTAGAGTTGGCTTTAACCTATCAGCAGCGTAAACATTTACCTCTTTTGGGCGCGTGAAAAATTCACATAACAAAGCGTTCAAGAGGGATTCCCAACGCTCGGCATTTTGGGTTTGATTCCGCTTCAGTGATTACGGCACAATGGTTTAGGTTGGGTGGTCTGCGTTGCTCACCCCTTAACGCGGCGTTAAATGGCTAGGAGGCACTTTGCGAAAACTACTTATTGGCATGATGTTTTGGGGCTTTACTTTATCAGCAAGTGCTGAGTGTGACGTAATGGAGTTTGACTTAGTTGGCTCTAAATCGATAGAACATATTGTATCTGCCGGTGACGTCTCGTTGCGTTTAAATTATTCCGAAAGAAGCTCAATAAAGGTGCTAGTCAAAGATATAGGTCAAATAGTTAATTCCAACATGTCGGCAAACAAGTCATATACAGTTGAAGCAAAGGAGTTGTTGTTACGTGCATTAAATGAGCAGCAGCCCAATAGCGATGTTGAATTTGAGGCCTTTCTTAATTCTATTGAAGGTTATAGAAGCTCTCCTCAGTTAGTTAAATCGCACATGTATGTAGGGTTGCTACGTGCAATAGAGTGGGCAATTTATAAAGGTAGAAGTGTAGCGTTGATTGACGGTGAACCATTGCTTGAGAGTGAAATGACCCTTTATCAACAACATACTGACCCAAGTGTTCGCAGGCTGGTTTATGAGCATCAGGGCGTAACTTTGTACGAAATATGTGGGCAAATTTAGCCATTTAACAAACAATTCAAGCTGATTCGCAACGCTCGGCACTTTCGGTTGCAATTAATTTGGTGTTTACGGTGCAGTGTTTGAGTGCGGTGGCAGCGTTGCTCACAACTTAATTGGGCGTTAGGCAAAAAGAAGAAACAATCAGCAGAGGAAGCAATGGAAATAAGAGCTGCAAAGCTAGAAGACATCAGTCAAATCGTAGAACTCCAGAAATCTTGTCATGTATCTAACTTAGATGAATCTGATAAATCCGATGGCTTCTTAAATACAGTTATGGACGAAGCGCTTCTAACTCAAGTTATCGAGCAAGAGCAGGCTATATTTGTTGCTGAACTCAACAACACGATAGTAGCGATGGCTGCTTGTGCTTCATGGAAGTTTTGGGAATGTTCTGAGGGACTTACCTCTGTGGCGTACAAACTTGGTTCATTGGTGGTTGGTAGCACCCAACTCAGTTCTACCAATTCATACTTTTGGGGGCCGGTCTGTGTAGGTAAGGCTTGTCGTGGTCAAGGTGTGTTTGAGAAGTTGTTTCGATTCAGTTGTGAAGTAAGAAGTGTCGAATTTCCTTATGTTTACACGTATGTACATAAAGACAATGCTCGCTCTTTCGTAGCTCATACCAATAAAGCAGGTTTCAACTACACGAAAGACTTTGAACTAAGTGGGCAAACCTTTCAAGAGATGGTGCGCGAAACAAAATTTGCCTAACAAAGCATTTAAGAGTGATTCGCAACGCTTGGCAGTTTCGCTTCGCTCAAGTATAGCCAAGCGCCGCTCACACCTTAATGCGGCGTTATACCGCAATCAATCATCTAACCTTTTTATGGCTTTACGGTAAACATCGCTACGTTCGCGTTTTCCGACTGCTAAGACAGTTACAATGATGACATCGTCTTCAACTTTGTAAACGAGACGGTAGCCCGATTGACGCAACTTAATTTTATACATGTTGTCAGCTCCAGATAGCTTTGAAGCCGGAACATGTGGGTTATCTAAGCGCTCAATTAGCTTTTTCTTAAATTGTTGCTGCAGAGTAGAGCCAAGCTTTTTCCACTCTTTTAACGCGCTCTTTTTAAAGTCGAGTTTATAGGTCATCGATATTTACCGAAATGCTCTCTTCAGATTCACGTTCTTTAGCGATAGCTAGTAGCTCAAGATCTTCGAGTCTATCCATCATCATTTCGTATGCTTCGGCAGGTACACAATAGAATGCAGGCTCATTTCGGTTTAGTACAGCGACAGGCTCTCCGTAAGCACTAGTTGCAACTTTCATAGGGTTAGCTTTCAATTCAGTAATGCTTGCAGCAACATCAGCTAAAATTCTAGTGGTCATACAATAGGTCTCTTAAGTGGTCTTTATGTTGGTTATTTTAGCTCCTACCAAGCGGTATAACAAACAATTTAAGAGGGATTCTCAACGTTTGGCATTTTTGGTTCTACTTCAATTTAGGTGTTTATGGCACAATGCGTTAGGTTTGGGTGGTAGCGTTGCTCACCCCTTAATTGGGCGTTATGCATTTAGAGGAGATTGTACCTTATGCAGATTTCAATTGGACATGTTTGCAGTTTTGTTTTGTTGGCTAGTCCTAACAATCTCTTAGAGCAAGAAATTATTGATGTTAACGAAAGCAAACCATTCACTCATTATCTAGTCTGCGAAACAAATAGGTTAAGGATTAAACCTGAATCTATAAAGCATACAGAAAATGAAATAGCGTTCACTGTATTCATGCAAGTCAATGATTTTGATTGGGAGGCATATGATATCACGATGCCTAGAGTTCGTGATGGTATAACGTTATTTCTTAAAGCTGAAGGAAATCATGTTGAGCTAAATAACTCTAATGGAGGTTCGCATCAGTTTGCAAATACATTCTTGTTCCTTGAGCGGGTTGCCAAATTTACTGATAATTCAGAGATGATAAGTTCCATACTTAAACTGGATGTTCAATATATTGGAAAAACTGAAATATCTAAGAAGTATCTGAGGTTTAAAGGTCATGAGAAAATAAGCAAAGTAGCAAATGAAATTATTGACAATAAGCCCCACAAAGAAATTATCGTGAAACTATTGTCGTTTCAAAAGCCCTTTACTCAAATGCTTGTTGCTCCAGAGTTTCCTTTTGAAGACTTACGTGATGATTGGATGCCTGGTGGGGGTTTAATTGAAAATATGCCTCGTGAACAATGGATTTCATGTGTTGAAGGTGCGCTAATTAAGTATTTTCAACCTTTTTACAATGTACATTACAAAGATAACTATCCGTCTGAAAGACACAGCTCATATGGGTATTTTTACGACAATAATATCCGCTCAGTTTTTATTGAATTGCATGAAGAGTATATGTCTTACAAAACTGGTAATTCGAACGTGCCATATACTAAGGTTCGCCTTATACAGTATGCTCTTAGGGCGGATGATAATGGTGTATATATCCATGACAATAGTCAAAGGTTTGGTCTATTCGTGTAAATGCATAACAAAGCATTTAAGAGTGATTCCCAACGCTTGGCATTTTTCATTCCATCGTTGGGTTTTGTGTTTACGGTGGTATGGTTGAGTTTAGTGGTAGCGTTGCTCACACCTTAATGCGGCGTTAGTTGCACGAGGAGGTTTCGTGGAAGAACTATCAGGTGGAAGAGAATCAGCAGTATATCGAGATGGTGAAGTTGTCTATCGTCCTCTTCAGCCGTGGAGTCCTACAATTCACCTTATTTTGAAACACCTCGAGCGAGAAAATGTAGATGAATGTCCAAGATTTCTTGGTGTTAACCAAGAACAGGAAGTCCTAAGTTTTGTCGTTGGAAATACTTATGACTACCCTCTAGTCGGTGCAATTGCTACTGTGGATGCACTCACATCAGCAGGTAAACTATTGCGTAAAATACATGACTTAACTGTGCCACTTTTGGATCAAGTAGATGTCAATGCACACAAGTGGATGCTAAAGCCAAGGGAGCCTTTTGAAGTTATCTGTCATGGTGACTTTACCCCATACAATGTTGCTCTATCCGAGAACACAGTTGTAGGTGTATTTGACTTTGATACTGCGCACCCTGCGCCAAGAATATGGGATTTAGCATATTCAGTGTATTGTTGGGCGCCTTTCAAAACTGACAGCAACGATAAGTTAGGTACAATCTCTGAGCAGGTAACGAGAGCTCAGTTGTTCTGTGATAGTTACGGTGCAACTAAGTCCGAAAGACACCAACTAGCGGATGCAATGACTCAGCGATTACAAGCTTTAGTTTTGTTCATGCGTAGTGAAGCTGAAAATGGTAATGAAACCTTTGCTGAAAACATAGAGCAAGGTCATCTTCAAGCCTATCTAAATGACATAGAATATATCACTGAAAATAAAGAAAAAATTCAGTGTGCATTGTGCAGCTAACAAAGCATTTAAGAGTGATTCGCAACGCTTGGCGCTTTCGCTTCGCTCAAGTATAGCCAAGCGTAGCTCACACCTTAATGCGGCGTTATACGTTCTTGATAAATGGAGTAAAATTTGAAAATTGATATCCCAACATTAAAGTCTCTATATATCGAGATGTATTTTAATGAAACAAAGTTGAGCTCTGGTACGGCAACCTTGGTTGCCCGAAATAAAGATTCGTATTTAACTCTCGTTACAAACCGTCACAATGTAACTGGTCGTCATCAAGAAACGGGTGAGTGTCTTAGTAAATATGCCGCAGAACCAAATGCTATTGTTATCCATTTCCATGAAAATGTTGAAAATGAACCTGTAGGTAAGCATTGGAAGCAAATTAGGTTACCTTTATACAGAGATGATGGAACGCCATATTGGATCGAACATCCAAGGTTTGGTAGTAAAGCAGATATTGTTGCTCTTAACCTAACTTGGGGGAATGATGTCCATAAATATACTTACTATCTAGAAACTGAACTAGATAGTGCAAATATGGTTCTCTCACCAGCCGAAACAGTAAGTGTAATTGGCTTTCCTTTTGGTCTCAGTTCATATGGTAAGTTACCTATATGGGCAACTGGATTTTTAGCGCAAGAGTTGAGTCTTATTGATGAATCCCACCCAGTGTTTTTGATTGATTGCCGAACCCGTCAAGGGCAATCTGGTTCACCAGTAATAGCTTATAGAACATCGTCTTATCGAACTCTAAATGATGATGGCAATGAAGTGGTGAAAATGACTGCAACTAAAACTTGGGAATTTTTAGGTATATATTCAGGGCGAGTAAACCCCCAATCTGATCTTGGTGTAGTGTGGCATGTATCTGCCCTTCATGAGCTATTCGATGCTGCGGAAAGTGATCATCTAAAGAGAAAAGCCAGAGCAGCGGAGCAAAAGAACGTATAACAAGCAATTTAAGAGGGATTCACAACGCTTTGCACTTTTGCTTCTACTTCAGTTTTAGTGTTTATGACACAATGCTTTAGGTTTGGGTGGAGGCGTTGTTCACCCCTTAATTGGGCGTTAAGTGTGATCGAACTTGAGTGTATGATTTAATAATTGGAATAAAAGGAGATATTGTGAAAGTTGATAATCGAAAAAGTACCGGAAAAAAGCAACCACCTTGCGTAGATGTTTTGGATATTAATATAGATGTTAGGGAGTATATTACCAGCCTTGATAGTGTCGGGGAGGAGTCAATAACTGATTATGTTATATGGCAACTAAGGTCTGGTGGCGCTGATATTAGTATAATACCTTTTAATCGAATGGAAGAATCAAGTCTAAGTGGCGCAGATTTAGAAATTATCTTCCTAGAAGAGAATGGGTATATTCGTAAACCGTTAGTAATACAATCGAAGAAAATACTGTCTAGTTACACTGATAAAAAAGGAATTGTAAACAATGCGCTGCTTTATGGTCGAAAGAAAGTAAATGGAAGGTTTGTAAACGGGTTGCAGAAGAAGAAATTAAAAGAATATTGCAACTTCGGAAAAGTGACACGTATCCCACTATATATGTTTTACTCTAATCCGGAGGGTATTACACCAGCGTTGTCGCCTAAATGCCCCAATGGAAAGTGTGATGGTTATAGTTCGGACAAATTAAGCTTGTTTGTATCTGTATTGGAACCATTAGAAAAAATAATTAAAGATTATACTAATTCAAAGTCAAAAAATAAAAGGCCTAAAAAGGTTGAGCTAAAAGACATTATGAAAAATTCATTCCCATTTCATAATATATTTTGTCATATTTTTGGTAATGGAGGTAATGGAGGTAATGGAGGTAATGGAGGTAATGGAGGTAATGGAGGTAATGGAGGTACGCCTATACCCGAGGGTGGTATGGACTTGAAAAACTATGAGAGTTTTATAGAAAGCTTTGCAGAACTCATTAAAATGCCAGATTATGTCAAGGAGCTGTTAGAGAGCCCAGAAAATGCCGATTCCATTCTTCAAAAATACTTTGATGGTGTAAATGCACCGAAAAATATAGTTCTGTACAGCACCTGTAAGTGGAAAAACCACGGGAACAATCCATCCAATGATCTTGGAACTAATCTGGGTCATGGCAAACAAAAGAAACTCCCAGATGATAATTGCGAATATCATGAAGAAAGCAAGGAGGTCGAAATGTGTGTATAGAGAACACTTAACAAACAATTCAACAGTGATTCGCAACGCTTGGCGCTCTCACTTCGGGTTGAATTTAGTGTTTACGGCGCAGCATTCAAGTTCAGTGTTTGCGCTGCTCACACGTTAATTGGGCGTTAGATTTAATAAGTACAAATAGAGACAAATATGGCTAGAAGAATTTTACCTAATCAGGTGTTCACCCCTCGAAAGTCTGAGGTTAATGCTGACATGTATGTCGATCGCTCTCAGTTAGAGGAAGAGTTGATAGATGCGCTATATGGTACTAACCATATATTGATACATGGTGAAAGTGGAACAGGGAAGTCTTGGCTTTATAAGCATACATTCTCTGATCAAAATGTCCCTTTTATGATTGCAAACCTATCAAATGCTTCACGCTTAGGTGGCTTAGAGCATGAGCTTAGCAATTTAATTCATCAAAATTCAAATGTCCGCAAAACAGGATATGAAGAAGAAAAATCTGCAGGTCTTAATGCAGGTATTGGTAGTGGTAAATTGCTTCACAAAGCAACATATGAAATTTTTCAAAAAGAGCCATTTGAAGAATGCCTAGAGCTTTTGTTTAATCAATCCCAAGGCGGTACTTCTTGTTTAGTTTTCGATAACTTTGAACAAATCTTAGATCAATCGGATATAATCCGTGAAGTTGCGAATTGCATAATCTTGTTAGACGATGATCGATACTCTAAATATAACGTCAAAATTGTTATTGTAGGCGTGCCAAATGGCATTGAGAGGTACTTTGCTTCTCAACCAAATGTATCCACGATAATCAACCGTATCACTGAGATTACTGAAGTGGGTAGCCTCTCTGATTCCCAGGCTTTGAAGCTGCCAGTAAAAGGTTTTCGTGATCTATTAGGCTATAGTTGCGATGACTATGACAAACTTGCAACTAGAATTTCATTCGCAACGAATAAAATACCGCAACAGCTACAAGAGTTGTGTTACGCCATCGCTATGCAATTGGAGAGGCATGGTGATAAAAATATAAGTAGTAGACATGTAATTAATGGTTCACATCAATGGTTCAAGCAATCCCTGTCAGGAAGTTTTGCTACAATTAACTCCATCCTAGAATTTGATGAGAGTACAACAGAGCTTACAAGGGTCTTATACGCTATTGGCCATAGTAGCCACAATGATATTAACCCGAGCTATGTCACTGGGTTGGTTCAAACTCACTTTCCTATTTTTAGTGGAAAGCTGCTTGATTATAATAAAGGTCAAAATTTAATCGATCTAATTGATGTGGAGTCAATCCTGCAAGATATTTCAAAAGCTGAAAACCCTATACTTCGATTATCTCCTAACAAAAAAACTTATCGTTTTGTTCGCCCGCAATACAGAATGTGCTTGAGAGTAATGCTTGAACTTGATCAATCGGAGTACGTTAGAATGGTCGATAGAAAACTGTTACTCCAACAGCTCACAGAGCCTGAAATCTAACAAACTGTTCAAGAGGGATTCGCAACGCGTGGCATTTTTACTATGCGTTGAATTTAGTGATTAAGGTGGTTTGCGGCGGCTGTTGTATTGCGTTGCTCACCCCTTAACAGGGCGTTATGCCTCAGGAGAAAAAATGGAAGATATTCTCACGATTTTAAAGGTTTGTAGTGCAGTGGTAGCAATTATTGCAACTTTGATTGGTGTACTAAAATTCAAGTTTACACGCCGCTCGGCAATGATAGCGGAGTATCAACATGCTAGAGCTTTTCTATCTGAGGTCGACACTTTACATCCTTACGCAAAAGACCTTGGCTTTTACACGATCGCAGGTAGTAGTTACGTAAGTTCTGCGGAAATTGAATATGCTATAAGCCTCGAAAACCCAGTTAAGTCTTTAAAATGTTATGTTAAAGGTAGAAAGTACTTTATTCCGTTTAATGAGCTTAAGTATCCCAAGCTAAAATTTAAGCCAAAATACGAGTCTCAACGAAAAAGAGTGTTCTTAACCTATTTTTATATGGTCATGTATTTGTTAATGGCTTTTGTTGCTATGTCTCCAGCTATTCTTTCCCAGTTTATAGATTATTCGTCTCTTACTGACTACGTTTCGCTATTATTGGTTAGCTTGGTGGCATTCGGATACCTCGCGTACGAAATGCTGCAACGTCATCTAGAAATTTATTTTGCGCAGTTCTTGTTTGACTCACAAGAAGTACACCGAGATCTAAAGGTAGTAAAGGCATAACAAACTGTTTAAGAGTGATTCGCAACGCGTGGCATTTTTACTATGCGTTGCGTTTAGTGTTTAAGGTGGTATGCGGGAGCTTTGGTATTGCGTTGCTCACACCTTAACAGGGCGTTAGGCTTCATCTTAGTTAGGTATTTAAATTCGTGGAAAAAACAGAAAAAATTGCATTGGGTGTGTTTGTCGGAGTAGTAGCGATATTTCTAATTTACGCTGCGTCTCTAATTTTATTAACTTGGCCTATATCTGAGTTCTCAATTAATAAATCAGGCGTATTTGGGGATAGTTTCGGAGCTCTTACTTCTATTTTCTCAGGTCTTGCATTTGCAGGTGTGGTTTGGACAATTGTCTCCCAACGTGAAGAGTTAAAGGTCACTAGGGATGAGCTTAAAAACCAAGGGTTTGAAAATGCTTTTTTCCAAATGTTGAAATTACACAATCAAATCATTAATGAAATAGACTTAGTGAATACCCGTAAAGAGGCTGGAGTGGTTAGGACTGCAGGTAGGGATTGTTTTGTAACCTTCGTTAACCGTTTCTTTGAGCACTACGATGCACAAGTTAGAAAGGATGATGACCTCGAGGGTGAAACAAACCGACTTTATGCAGCTTATTCGAGTTTCTGGGATGATAATGGGCATGAACTAGCTCACTACTTTAGATTTTTGTATAACATCTTTAAGTTTATTGATGAAAGTGAAATTAAAAATAAGCAATTTTACTCTCGCCTGGTACGGGCTCAGTTGTCTGATCAAGAGTTGATTCTTATCTACTACAATAGCTTCGGTCCATATGGGAAAAAATTTCAGTCTTATATAGAAACATTTCAGTTAATGGATAACCTACAAAAATCATACGTAATTCATGAATCACATATGACGCTTATTAGTGATAAAGTGAAGTTCTGTGAACCAGAAGCCTAACAAACTGTTCAAGAGGGATTCGCAACGCGTGGCATTTTCACTATGCGTTGGCTTTAGTGTTTAAGGTGGTATGCGGCGGCATCGGTATTGCGTTGCTCACCCCTTAACAGGGCGTTAGGCTTCTCATGGAACGAGGTACTCATGATAAAACTGGTTTGGCTTTTAGTGAGATTCGCAATAGTGTATTTACTATTAGGAGTAATTATTGGTGTTTTAATATTAACCAATAGTTCGACTCCGAGATTCTTCTCTTTAGAAGTCGATGTCATTGGTTGGATTAGCATATTTTGGTGTGTTGTTGCTTATGTCTTGGTTCGGTTTGAACCTACGAAAGAAGCCGGAAAGCTTTTGTTCGTAAGCACACTAGGTGCGCTGGTTCTCTTAATGTATATTAAAGAACATTTCTGGCTTCAAGAGATGAGAATCCATGCTTGGACAGCATTTTTTGCGGTCATATTTGCGATCTCATTATTGTTTTTCGTCTTACCTCATCGGAATTTAAAACCACTATTATTTCTTTTACCTGTATCGGCATGTTCTTGGTTTTTAGTATGGGTGGGTTATAGACCGGCTAGTTTGGTTATTGAGATACTGGGAGCTGAAGGGAAACTACCAGAAGAGAACATAAACAAGGTCCTTGAGTTTATGCCTGAGGTTTTTCTTAGCTGTTTAACTTCGGGGGCTTTTATGGTTTGTTTAATTATGCCCTTTTATATTTTTGCAAGGTGGGGGCATGACCCGAAAGGCACCTACCAAAGCCTAACAAAGCGTTTAAGACAGATTCGCAACGCTCGGCATTTTTAGTTTGAATCAAGTATAGTGTTTACGGTGGTATGGTTAGGTTTCGTGGTTGCGTTGCTCACTACTTAACGCGGCGTTATGATTTTTAAGGAAAGTTATGTCACTAGAAATAATTACGGCTGGTCTTACTGGTGCTTTAAGTGGTGCTGCCATATCCTTTCTATTGAAAACATGGTTTAAGACTCGGTTAGAAAACAGTATTAAGCACGAGTACGATAAGAAGTTATACAAGCATAAAAGCCAAATTGAACAGAGTATTGGTGTCGCGAATTTCATTCATGCAACTAACATCAATCGAACACAGGTTTCTTACGAGAAAAGCATTGAAGCCATCGATAAGCTTTGGTGCGGTTTGCTTGAAATCAATTCCACAAAACCCCTGTTATTAACATACGCTGATTTACTTGTAGATGAGGAGTTCGGGGTAGATTTTGGTACGTGTGATGTAAAACACTTCCCTGAAATATTTGATAGTGATATCACGAAAATGATGGCGGACAGTTTTGAATTGGAGAAGCATCGTTTGTATTGCGGTGAGCATCTTTGGTCAATTTTCTTTATGTATAGGCAACTTATCGGGCGTGTTTCAGTACTTATTAAAAAGGGAAGAGAACAAGGCAATGTGCCTCATTGGTGGAAAGACCAAATTTGTCTATTCATTATAGATACGATGCTATGCGAGCAAGAAAAAGTAGAATTTCTAAGTCAAAAAGCAGGTAAACTAAGTTGGCTAACCAAGAATCTAGAAAAGAAATATTTAACATCCGCTAATAAAGTTATCGTTGGCGATGAGTCTATTAGCTATGACATTGAGCGCTCTCTGGCAGTAGTAAGTCGTCTTGAGGAAGCATTGAGAAAACAAAAATCATAACAAAGCATTTAAGAGTGATTCGCAACGCTTGGCAGTTTCGCTTCGCTCAAGTATAGCCAAGCGCTGCTCACACCTTAATGCGGCGTTATAACCTTAGAGGGAAAAATGGAACTGAGAGCATTTGAAAAAGAAGACCATGACCTACTTATCGGGTGGATCGACTCGGATAAATTGAACTATCAATGGGGTGGTCCAAACTTTGAGTTTCCATTGGATTCAGTGCAAATTTCTAACCATTGTTCTCAAGAGCAAGTTTTTCCCTTTATCTTCGTTGTTGCAGGTCAGAGTGCTGGCTATGTTGAACTATTCAAAGTTTCAGCGTCACATTTCAGAATTTGCCGCGTATTTGTTTCGGACAGCTTTCGTGGAAAGGGCGTTTCAAAGCTCATGCTTGGTCAGTTAGTTGAGCTAGCAAAAGAAAAATACAGCGCTAGCTTACTATCATTGGCCGTATTTGAACGAAACATAGTTGCGAGAAATTGCTATGAGTCTCTTGGTTTCACCGTGGCATCGCGTGAAAATGGCTCTCGTTCTTTCGACGGTGAGGTTTGGGGTCTTTTACGCATGGAAAAACGGTTATAACAAAGCGTTTAAGACGGATTCACAACGCTTGGCATTTTGGGTTTGCTTCAATTTAAGTGTTTACGGCACAATACTTTAAGCGCAGTGGTATGCGTTGCTCACCACTTAACGCGGCGTTATGTGATAAGGAGGTCACATTGAATATCGAATACAAGGTTAATCAGCAGATCTCGGCTGATGAGTTTATATGCTTGCTCAGGCGCTCAACATTAGGAGAGCGTAGACCGATAGAAAATATCGAATGTATCAACGGTATGTTGAATAATAGCAACCTCATAGTCACTGCTTGGGATGGTTCTAAACTAGTTGGCATTGCTCGTTCTATTACGGATTTCCATTATTGCTGTTATCTGTCCGACCTAGCGGTTGATGAAGCATACCAAAGGGCGGGAGTAGGCAAGCAGTTACAAGTTCAAACTCAATCCCAAATAGAGCCTACATGTAAATTGTTTTTAATCGCCGCACCAGCAGCTAATGACTATTATGGAAAAATTGGCTACACCAAAAACAATCGCTGTTGGGTATTGGATCGTGGTAGTGAAATTATCACATAACAAAGCATTTAAGAGTGATTCGCATCGCTTGGCGGTTTCGCTTCGCTCAAGCATAGCCAAGCGTCGCTCACACCTTAATGCGGCGTTAGGGCTTACTACAAAAAATTGCAAGGATGGCGAAATGGTAAGGTTTTATTTAGTTCTTACTTTGTTAGGAATATTGCTGCCCTATGGAGCTTTGGTTCCTTGGCTAGTTGCTCATGGCTTAGATATTAGTCTTTTGTTCAGTGAAGCGGTGGCAAACCCCATTAGTATAATGGCTTGGCTTGATGTCTTAGTTGGTGCGATTGCTCTGATAGGTTTTATCTTAGTGGATGGGCAAAAACACAACGTGAAGTATCGATATTTTGCAGTGTTGGGAACTTTGTCAGTTGGCGTATCGTTTGGGCTTCCAATGTATCTTTACTTCAAAGAAAAACAGTCCCTTCAGCCACAGCCCTAACAATAAATTTAAGAGTGATTCACAACGCTTGGCGCCATCACTTCAAGTCAGTTTAGTGTTTATGGCACAATGCTTTAGGTATGGTGTCAGCGTTGTTCACACCTTAATTTGGCGTTATACGAAATCATCATTTACATAGTTGAGAGTTAACAATTGGATATCTTAGGAATTTTTAAAGACTACATATTTGCAGTCCTAATGGCACTGTTTTTAGCTTACATTGCTTATCAACAGTTGGTAACTAACCGTCAGAAACTCAAACTAGACCTCTACAATAAGAGATTCGAGGTATATACAGCTACGTTAAAGTTTTACCAAGAATTAATAGGTGATGGTGTTACCTCAGAAACTCACAAGGGCTTCATCGAGAAAAAGGAAGCTGCCAAGTTCTTGTTCTCAGAAGATGCATCAATTTACGAACTGCTCAATGAATTGCACGAAAAGTCATTTAAGGTAAGAGCTTTCAAAGGGCATCGTGAAGAACTCGAGTCCAACCCTGAAATATTCAGCAAAGCGGCACAAGAGTCTCTAGAGGTAGTTAACTGGTCAGTCGAAGCAGTCAAATCTCTAAGCAGTAAATTAGAGAAATATTTAAACATGTAGCAAGTTTCGTATAACAAAGCATTTAAGAGTGATTCGCAACGCTTGGCAGTTTCGCTTCGCTCAAGTATAGCCAAGCGCCGCTCACACCTTAATGCGGCGTTAGTTGCCAAAGAAGAAAAATTAAATAAATCAGCAAATTTAGGGCTAATTTCAGTGTGTTTTTGACTAGGTTTTCGTGTTTCACCTTCTGGCTTCTCGAGTCGGTGATAGTGTTGTTTTGGTTAGTGTTTCGCTGGATTTTCTGTTTCAGAAACTGATTCGTTCGTTGAAACTCAGCTCTGTTGCTTAGTCTTTCCAAAAGTGTTCTTTGGGGTTCAAAGCCCGTTTCCTGCGGCGTTGTAAATTCCAAGTGGTTTCAGTGACAGTTGTTTTGAATCTGCGCCTGACTTAGTTTTTCCAAAGTACGTAAAGGCAGTGTTCGCAAAGTCTCAATGAATTTCAAAGTAACTTCTTTGGGTAGGCAACTAACAAACAATTTAAGCAGATTCGTAACGCTCGGCAATTTGGGTTTGAACTAGCTTTAGTGATTAGGGCACAATGTTCTGGTTAAGTGGTAGCGTTACTCACTACTTAATTGGGCGTTAGTTGACTCCTCGAATATAGAGATAATTTGAATGAATAATGAACAAATAATCATGGCTAAAAGCCAAGATGGGCTAGCTATTGTTGAGCTTGATAAAAATTGCAATATTACAAGCTTTGTCTCGGTTGGAGGTATTCAGGAAAAACAAGGCTACACGTATAAGGAAGTGCCCGTTGATGCTCTAATTGAAGTAAAAAGTAATCAATATCCAACAAAATTATATAAATATAAAAATGATAAAATTTACTTACCTGTAAGTAGAAAAGCGGTTTTTAATATGAAATCTTGGTTAAGTAATAAGTGCCATGACTTGAAACATTGGTATAAGAAGAGTTCGCTATCTGAATTCTTTTACGTCATAAATATTTTGCTTTTACCTCTGGTTCTTTTGTCACTTGTTGCAGCTTTAGCTGCATCATACATCGCAGTTTTAGCCTTAGGATATATAAATCAAAGTTTGGGAAGTAATACTGTTGGTGATTTTATAGCAATTTTTATCCCAACATTGACAGTGTTTATAACACTACTAGGTATATATACAACTCTAAAAGAAACTAGGCTTATCTCTGAAAATCAAAAGAAAGCAGCAGTAAAACCTATAATTTCCATTGTAAATAACGGAACTCCAGAAGGTAAACCAGATCATACCCAAATAATATGTCTCGACTCTGCTGAAGGGGACTTTCTACGTTCAGAGATTAAAGTTGAAAATGTTGGGTTAGCGACAGCAAGAAATATTCTATTATTTCGTGTAGAAGGTAACAGAAAAACAGTACATCATTATGGTTTCTCACTGAAGTTCCTTAAACCAGAGCAAACTGATATTGTTGAAGTTCAGTTATCAAAAAGTTCTAGTCTAAGAGACTTTATCCTCTACTCAAGGTGTGAGAATGTCTATGGCGATGCGATTTTCCATGCACACCACTTTTATGCTAAGACAAATGGTGAGAATGTATTTCATATGCAGGACAGACAACTTACGAGACAAACAAAAGAGTTACGTATGTTAGAAAAATTGTTTAATTTATAAAGTCAACTAACAAAGCATTTAAGAGTGATTCGCAACGCTTGGCATTTTCGCTTCGCTCAAGTATAGCCAAGCGCTGCTCACACCTTAATGCGGCGTTAGTTGCCAATGAAGAAAAAAGTAGCTAAATCAGCAAGTTTTAGGACTAATGCCAGTGTGTTTTTTGCTAAGGTTCCGTGTTCCACCTTTTAGCTTTCCAAATTGGTGATAGTTTAGCTCTGGTTGATGTGTCGTTGGGGTTCCTGTTTCAGAAGCACTTTTACTCGTTGAGACTCTGCTCTATTGCTTAGTTTTTCCAAAAGCTTTCTTTGTTGCTTAAAGTCCGTTTTCTGCGTCGCTGTAAATTCCAAGTAGTTTCAGTGACAGTCGCTTTGAAACTGCGCCTGATTTGAACTTATCAAGTCAGGAAAGGGCAGTGTTGGCAAAGTCTCAATGAGCTTCAAATCCAAGGCTTAGGGCAGGCAACTAACAAACAATTTAAGCAGATTCGTAACGCTTGGCATTTTTGGTTTGAATTAGCTTTAGTGATTACGGCACAATAGTTTAGGTTCGGTGGTCGCGTTGCTCACTACTTAACGCGGCGTTAGGCATATACGAGGAAACATAAATGGAAGCTGTTACTTGGGGATTTGTAGGAACTATTGTTGGAGCTTTGGCAAGTATCGCAACAACAGCTATAGCTAGCTGGAGTTCTCATGTTTTGAGTAATAAAGTTAAAGAACACGAAAAGCAGGAAATTGCCAATGCATTTCAAAGAGAAACAGTTTTAGAACTCCAAACTGAACTTTTAGAGTACTTTCGATCGTGTAGTCAGATCTATAGAAACGACAAAGTTAATTTTGAAAATACTGGTAAATGGGGTTACTCAATACCGGATAAGTTAGACGAGAAAAATCGTGTTTTGAATGCTAAAACAGCAATCTTGATTCAACGATTATCCAATGACGAACTTAGAGTTAGTCTGAGGGCTTTGAAAGATGACTTTGCCAAATGTCTAATGGCGGATAACGAACTTGAAGCAGCTTCATATCACAGAAAGGCTGTTGAGGGTTACGATACAGCTAGTGAGCTACTTGGCAAAGTATTGAGATCTACGTATTGGCAACCAAATGCCTAACAAGCAATTTAAGAGGGATTCTCAACGCTTGGCATTTTTCCTTCTACTTCAATTTTAGTGTTTATGGCACAATGCTTTAGGTGTCGGTGGCAGCGTTGTTCACCCCTTAATTGGGCGTTAAATGGCATTGTGAGGAATATCGATTATCCCAACATAAATAGCATTCGAACATAAGATAATGCGTAAATTATCGACAAGGCAAATTGATTATGAGAATGCTGTTTATTAACCCTTACGGGATGCTATTTACCATTATTGGTTTAGCTATCTTAGCTTTTGCAATCTGGTTCGTACTTGGTGGAATCACCTCTGGAATGGTTGCGACTTTGTCTGCAAGCACGCTAGCAACTATATCATTAGGCGCTGCCCTAATTGTTTCTATTGGTCTTTTTATCTTTATGGGGGTGTGGGCTTTATTGATTATTCTTCCAGCAGGTGGGTGGTTACTAGCCTTGTCAAAACCGTAAAATAGCCAATTAACAATAAATTTAAGAGTGATTCACAACGCTCGGCGCTTTCACTTCAAGCCAGTTTAGTGTTTATGGCACAATGGGTTAGGTAAGGTGTAAGCGTTGTTCACACCTTAATTTGGCGTTATGCGCTTTCGTGAAAGTTGGACTAGCCAGTTGCTAGAATGAGTCGTAAACTTAGCCTAAACAGAAGCTTAGGTGATAAAAATGGCATTTTCTGAAATTGAGCATAAACGGTATGAAAAAGCAGTCGAGAAGTACCTCGATTCTTGTCGTCCACCTGTAGAAATTCGTAATGAGCTGGATTTTGGCTTTCGTATTCAAGATCAAGCAATAGAAATTTTTGAAGTCAGGCCAAAATGGAATGACCCTTCTGAAAAAATTGAGAGTTCGGTAGTTAAAGCTAAATACTATAAATCTAGAAATGAATGGAAAGTTTACTGGATGAAATCAGACCTGAAGTGGCATTCTTACGAGCCAGTGCCAGAGGTTAAAACTCTCGAAGTTCTCTTTGAAGTTTTAGAAGCTGATACATATGGTTGCTTTTGGGGTTAAATCCAACCACGCGCATAACAAAGCATTTAAGAGTGATTCGCAACGCTTGGCGGTTTCGCTTCGCTCAAGTATAGCCAAGCGTCGCTCACACCTTAATGCGGCGTTATGCTACAAATCTGGTACGGCGTTCTCTACAATGCGAGTGTTGTAATCAATATGAGTAAAGAGATGAATCCAGTACTAGCAGAAATTCTTTTACAATTAGCAGGCGCAGCTTTGGCTAAATTGGAGAAAGATGAAGAATTACAAGATCAGGTTATTTCTAAGTTTCAAGGTTTAGCAGACCTGATTCAAGAGAAGACTGGTAATGTTAATATCCATGACATAGACACCGCCATCCAACTATCTTTTGATACAGCTGTTAAGCGGGATAAACAGACTATATGTGAAATACTATCTGTCATTACTACTCTTTATGCGACGACAGATGTTAAACGAGGTGCGATATGCGGCGGGACATTGCTAAAATTCTTTGGTGAAGATGTTTTCCCTCATATCGATAAGCGCGAACTTCGTTTTGCAAAGCCTATAAACCAAAAGGTTTATCAAAATGTTTTAGCTACTGTATCGGCTAACTTTGATGAGCAGGTTTCAGATTACTTAATCAAAGATTATGCCGACTTCTCAAAGGTTACTCCTAATTCATCTGGCTATTTTGGTACAACAGGAGGGGCTATTGATAGCTTGTTAAGACCAGTAATGCAAAACGGTTCTAGTATTTTTAAGTTTGTAAAGTCTATTTTTTAACAAAAATGTAGCATAACAAAGCATTTAAGAGTGATTCGCAACGCTTGGCAGTTTCGCTTCGCTCAAGTATAGCCAAGCGTCGCTCACACCTTAATGCGGCGTTAGCATTATCAAAACAAATTCAAACTCAATTGAGACAGTTGTACGGCAAGTTATGCAGAAATTTCCAGAAATGACATACAAGGAAGCAATAGCTAGATACCTCTATATGGCAGTGCCAAGTGGTGTACTTGCTATTCCTTTTGCGCTTATGGAATTAAGTGCTGATTCAAATATTACTAGCTTTGCATGTTCATCAATTGGAAGCTTTTTCTCGTTGAGTTTGCTGATACTTTATATTTCCGTATTTATACTTGTTCTGGGTGTCTTGCTATTGTGCAGAACCAATCGTACTTTTATCACAGACAAACTAAAGAATGTCTTAGTGTTTTACTCTGAAACTACTTTCGGGCTAGTTGCCTTTACATCAGGTGTGCTTTTTGTTCTTGCCCTTGTGTACCCTGTGAGTAAAGACTATGAACTTTCACAAGGGTTACGGGTTGTCTTTTGGTTTATTATTTTTGGCTTTCTGTGGTTACCAATAGCCAAGTGGGTTATGTCGATCAACAGTGATACAGGTCGTTGGCTAGGTATTTTTCCTTTCCCTTGGTCTCATGATGTTAC
Source organism: Vibrio sp. TBV020 (assembly GCF_046056895.1). Lineage (NCBI taxonomy): Bacteria > Pseudomonadati > Pseudomonadota > Gammaproteobacteria > Vibrionales > Vibrionaceae > Vibrio > Vibrio sp. TBV020. The sequence goes on from NZ_JBEEAQ010000003.1 coordinate 1,571,633, forward strand.
TGTTGCATTTATTGGGCTTGCTTGCATTATCAGTTCTCCGTGGTTTTGTTATGAAATGATTCAAGGCATGACAACAGTGCAGTGTTCGTAAATAATGCTAACAAAGCATTTAAGAGTGATTCGCAACGCTTGGCAGTTTCGCTTCGCTCAAGTATAGCCAAGCGTCGCTCACACCTTAATGCGGCGTTAGGTTTCTCCGCGGGAAATATCGAATTCGAGGATTTTAGATCATGGATTATGAAGCGAAGCTACGACTTGCTCACAAAGAATTAAATGACAAAGGCGTTTGGAAGTCGAATTACAATCCACCAATTGTAAAGTGGTTACGTAAATTTGGAATGTGTTTTCCGCCACCTTATTACCAAAGTTATTTTGTAAACGTGGTGCTTTGTGTGACTTTTTTGCTCCTGTATGGGGGATCTTTCAATGGTTTTTCGTGTGGAACGAGTTAGGTAAACCATTTTTAGAAGCAGTTTTCATCTCGTTACTTGTTGGCACTTTGTTTGGCTTTATTATGGCAACCTTCTACTACATTAGACGTAAGCAATTAAATCTAACAGATTGGGGTTCATTGGGAGAATAAGCCCAAAACCTAACAAAGCATTCAAGAGTGATTCCCAACGCATGGCATTTTTCATTCCAATTTTGAGTGCAGTGTTTACGGTGGTATGGTTGGGTTTCGTGGCTGCGTTGCTCACACCTTAATTTGGCGTTATGCTACCTATTTGATAATGGGGTTAAAGTTAGGTAATTTAGACCATCATTTGCCGCAATCAAGCAGGAGCTATTGATGAAATTTGTGTTTGTAGACGCAGAGAATGTTGGAGTGAAAGGAGTTGAACGAGTCAAAGCGACTCTAGCAGATAAAGTCTTTGTTTTTTCCAAATCAAACGGAATTAAGCAATATTGTGAAAAAGAGCTATTTCATCACCTTTCTGATTATCCAAGTGGCCAGAACCAAGCTGATTTCTATATCATTTCGTATCTATCGCGTGTACTTTCAACGTTAGAACAGCAAGCTCTTGCTTCTGCTCACTTTGAACTATTTAGTAATGATGAAAGCTTAATTTCAGCTTTTGATTTTCAATGCAAAAAGTTGGGCGCTAAGTTCAGAATTGCTAGGACAAAAAACGAAGTTGTTGTTCCTATTGTCCCTAATGTAAAACCTAACTCTGTATCAGCAGAACAAAAAATATATGCAGCGTTAGAGTCACCGAAAAATCTAGATCCTAGTTTTCAAGAGCAGTTGGGCTTATCACGCCAAGTATTTACTAAAGCGGTAAATACCCTTTCTAGTAGCAACAAAATAAAACGCTCTGAGACAGATAAGAAAAAATGGGTTCAGTGTTAGCGCTAGCATAACAAAGCATTTAAGAGTGATTCGCAACGCTTGGCGCTTTCGCTTCGCTCAAGTATAGCCAAGCGTCGTTCACACCTTAATGCGGCGTTAGGTAAATTGGAGAGACTTGGTGGAATATACAAAAAGAAATCGTGTTGGTGATGCAGGCGAGTACTACTTTGCCTACCACATAACTCAAAACTTAAAGTGGCCTTGTCGATTATTGGATGTAGATTTGGGAATTGATGCCCAGATTGAGGTACTTGATGACCAGCATCGAGTTACAGGTAAATTTGTTCTTGCTCAAGTAAAAGCAACTAGTAACGGCACTAGATCTGTACCAATAAAAAAGAAGCATTTTACATATTGGAAGTCAATTAAAGAGCCCGTAATTCTTGTGTTTGTCGATGTTGACTCTAAAGATGTGTTCTATAAAGCAATGACAAAAACATATATTAAGTCATCACTGAAAAAATTATCGGGTCAAAGCTTATCCGTAAGTTTTGATTCGTCTGATGTGCTTGATGCTTCAAGTATTCCGGATCTTAGGAAGTTGTCGTTACTTGAGCCAATTAACCTTTATAAGAAGCAATATAAAAAAATAGTTAAATTAATCGGCAATTTAAATGATCTTATTATCTGTAAATCGACTAGGTGCCATGATGATTGCTTTTGTGAATTAGAATCACGCGATGACTTTGACCTTGATCTTGTTGAGTCGATAGTAAATGATGCTCGTGAGATTCGAGACCAAGTATATGAAATAGAGAAGCATCTATTTAAGCACCAAGATATCTATAACGATATCCAGATTATGGATAGCCAAATGAAAAAAAGTTATGCGGCTGTTCAAGCTAAAGTGGAAGAACTAGTTGACACGACCGGCGCTGCTGAAGGGCCATATGCTATTGAGTATAGCGCAGGTGAATTAGAACTAAATGGTGTTTAAATTTACCTAACAAAGCATTTAAGAGTGATTCGCAACGCTTGGCAGTTTCGCTTCGCTCAAGTATAGCCAAGCGCCGCTCACACCTTAATGCGGCGTTAGGTTAAAGACATCGTTTGCGGGTATTTGCTCTTTCCCCACCTAGACCCGTTCAGGGAATCTCAGTTTCATTTTTGGGGCGCTGTAGTCGCATATCAGACTAGCCCCTGGTTGTAAGCTTCTTAGTCAGGCTCTCATGGTATTAGCTTGTCGTTAATTGGGGAGTCACTTCGTTTGAAAGGCGCAATTCAAATTGAAGTTTTTGAGTGTGAAGTTCCGTGGAGACTTCACGTTTGGCGGTTTTGGTTAGGTTCAAGTCAATACAAAGGGCGGTCACAGTTTATCGCTTGAAATTGGCTTTGAAACTAAGCTTACACCAGTAGCATGGTTTGTGGTTATGTTTTGTAGTAAATTAATTCAAAATCAATAACCTAACAAAACGTTTAAGAGGGATTCACAACGTTCGGCGTTTTTGCTCTGGTTGGGTTTTGGTGTTTACGGAATAAAGGTTAGGTTGGGCGGCCATCGTTGTTCACCCCTTAACGTGGCGTTATGAAGCAAATTGGAGTCTCAATGAAAAAACTGGAAATGAGAGGTCTTGCTCCTTGGCCATTGGTCCCTTTAGTCAGTCAGATTGCAGTTGTTTTAAACTCGGGCTACCTAGTTTTCAGCAGTGATAGTAGAGAAGATAAGGTGGTATCAGTCGTTTTTCTGCTCATTTTTATGCTATTTTCGTTAGATCGCACTCTTATCGCAATGTTGACTGCAATTCCAAGCTATCGCCGTATTTACCTTTTAACAGTGGGTATGTTTTTGTTAGTTACATATGCCGCCTTTAGCTATCATTTTGTTGGTCTCGGTACATCAGTTTCCATAGTGTGGTTGGGTTTTAGCTTTTTCTACACTAGAAAAACTTATGGTCGTAACAATGATGCCTTGGTGTAAGTTCTTGCTACATAACAAGAAATTTAAGAGTGATTCACAACGCTCGGCGCTTTCACTTCAAGCAAGTTTAGTGTTTATGGCACAATGCTTTAGCTAAGGTGTTAGCGTTGTTCACACCTTAATTTGGCGTTATGTACTTTTACGGAAAATCAGAAATTTATGGATGAAAATACTGAAATTTGGCGTCAATTTTACCAAAAGGCACTGTCTCGCCCACATTCAAAACGTACGGAGTTTGCTGTCAGACTCAATGAATCAAACCTCAAAGTAGCCACTGACTGTGGTTGTGGAACTGGCAGTGATATCGAATACCTTGATCAACAGGGTTATCAAGTTCATGGCTTCGATATTAATCCTGATTCAGTCGCTATTTGTAGAGATAGGTTCGGGTCAAAGTCATTAGTGGATATTTCAGAGTCCTCGTTTGAGTCGTTCGACTATCCAAAATCTGGTGTAGTTATCGCAAACTCCAGTTTGTTCTTCGCTGACCCAAACCAATTTGCATCGACTTGGAGCAACATCAAATCTTCAATTGAAATCGGTGGGGTGTTTGCTGGTGACTTCATGGGTTTCAAAGACAGTTGGGCTAACAACTATCGTAGTCTTACAACATCGTTGTCGGAATCAGAAGTAAAGGCTCTGTTCTCGGGTTTTGAAATAGTCAGGTTCTTTGAACGTGATGAAACAGCGAAAACTTCATTGGGTAGAATAAAGCATTGGCATACATATTCCGTGGTTGCAGTGAAACGTACATAACAAAGCGTTTAAGACAGATTCGCAACGCTCGGCATTTTCGGTTTGCTTTGAAATTAGTGTTTACGGCACAATGCTTTAAGTAGGAGGGCGTTGCTCACTACTTAACGCGGCGTTATGCGACCAAAGCTGAATCGAAACTGAATCAAAGATAAGTTACTAGACTCTGACGGCTCAAAGACAATAGAACAAGGGAACCTACAAATGGTTTGCACTACGATACTACCTTTATCATTTTGAGGGGTATTTATGAAAAACGTAGCGTTAATCTTTGGTGTTAGTCTTTTATTTGGTTGTTCTGCCAATGGTGTAATCGAGTCAGCTAAAGGTATTGAAATTGTTACAACAGAGCCAAATCGTTCTATGTGTTCATATGTTGGCGAAGTAATAGGTTCGCAAGGTAACTGGCTTACTGGTGACTTTACTTCAAATGAGAACTTAGTATTGGGTGCTAGAAATGAACTTAGGAACGAAGCATTCAAACTAGGTGCTAACCTAGTGTATGTACAAGAGTCTAAGAATACCAATGCGACAATTGGCTCCTTAGGTACAACTAATACTACGGTTATTGGGAAAGCCTATAAGTGTAAGTATTAGGTACAAAACAGGTTCGCATAACAATCTGTTTAAGAGGGATTCGCAACGCGTGGCATTTTTACTATGCGTTGCGTTTAGTGTTTAAGGTGGTATGCGGCGGCATTGGTATTGCGTTGCTCACCCCTTAACAGGGCGTTATGGCGCAGGACGAAAATGGACAAAATCGTAGAGTTAATAAAACGTGACCCAATAAGGACTGAGGCACTAGATCATGTGTCTCAGCTGAATCTACCTCAGTGCTATATAGCAGCAGGTTTCGTTCGAAATTTAGTTTGGGACTCGTTACATGAGTTTGAATCTACGACTCCTTTGAATGACGTTGATGTGATTTACTTCGATCCTAATGAATCCAATCCTGATGCCTACCTGGGTTATGAAGCATACTTGAAAGGGTGTATGCCAGAGCTTAATTGGCAAGTTCGAAATCAAGCTCAAATGCATGAACGTAATGGTGATGAACCTTATCAAAGTTCAGTGGATGCTATGAGCTACTGGCCTGAAAAAGAAACAGCCGTTGGTGTTCGTCAAACCGGCGTGAATCAATATGGAGTTGTATCAGCATTTGGGTTTGAGTCTTTATTTGGTCACTATGCCACTCATAATCCCAAAAGGTCACGAGCAACATTTGAAAATCGTGTAAATTCAAAAGGGTGGTTAGTTAGGTGGTCATCTTTGAAAATTGCGCCATAACAATAAATTTAAGCAGATTCGCAACGCTTGGCATTTTGGGTTTGAATCAGCTTTAGTGTTTACGGCACTATGGTTTAGGTAGGTGGTAGCGTTGCTCACTACTTAATTTGGCGTTAGCTATCTTTTCAAGTTTGGGCACAAAGTCGAATGTATTAAGTAAGAATACGAACTTACTTAGTGCTTTTGGTATTCTTAATATGTCGTTTTCCATGCGTGCGCTAATCTCAATGGAGGCAGTATGAATATTAGGTTTTGTGAAAAGTGCGAGAGAGAAACTGAACATACAGAAGCAATCAAACAGAAACCCTCAAAATATGGGAAGTCCAGAAAAGAACAGTTCAAAGCGTTTCTAGACGGTTTCTTCAGTGGAGCCGCGGCTTCTTTGCCAGGAGGAGCATCACTGGAGCTAACAGACAGGTACGTAGTTTGTCTAAAATGTGGTAAACAAACACTAGAAAACCACGGCACAGAATTTCAATAGAGCTCCTCTGTAGACAGAAAGCTAACAATAAATTTAAGAGTGATTCACAACGCTTGGCACCGTCACTTCAAGTCAGTTTAGTGTTTATGGCACAATGCTTTAGGTAAGGTGTTAGCGTTGTTCACACCTTAATTGGGCGTTAGGGCACAGGGCGAAAATGGATAGAATCGTAGAATTAATCAAGCAAGATCCAGTTAGAGTTAAAGCCTTAGAGTGCGTATCTAAATTGGGCTTGCCTCAGTGTTACATTGCAGCTGGTTTCGTTCGTAATCTTGTTTGGGATGCACTGCATGGCTTTGATGTAGCAACACCATTGAGCGATGCGGATGTTATTTACTTTGCTCCAGACGAGAACGACCCTAATGCATATTTACACCATGAATCTCAGCTCAAGCAGCTAATGCCAGAAGTTAACTGGCAAGTTCGTAACCAAGCACTAATGCATACTCGGAATGGCGATTTACCCTACACATGCTCCCTTGATGCTATGAGCTATTGGCCAGAACAAGAGACAGCTGTTGCCATTCGACAAGTCGCACCTGATAGCTATGAATGTATTGCAGCTTTTGGGTACGAATCCTTATTTGGTTACTGTGTCACACATAACCCTAAAAGGTCACGAGAAACGTTTGAAGATCGTGTAAATTCAAAGGGCTGGCTAGTAAGGTGGCCATCTTTGAGAACAGTGCCCTAACAAAGCATTTAAGAGTGATTCACAACGCTTGGCAGTTTCGCTTCGCTCAAGTATAGCCAAGCGCTGCTCACACCTTAATGCGGCGTTAGGCGAATAGAGGAAAGTATGAAGAAAAATTTTAGTAGAAGACACAAACTAGATTATGAAGAATGTGATTTGATATATGAATTTATTCCTTCAGCATTTAAGTATGACTTATATAAGCTAATTGATAACTATAGTGATAACACTGTACAGAGATATGTAATATACCGTGAACTAGCCGTTCAGATCAGTAAGGAGCATTATCAACTGTTTGGGTCAGATGACATTCATGAGTTCTATACTCCGGATATGTTAATACAGTTAATTACAAAGGCTAAATGGCATGAAGTTTTATCAATGGTTGAATATGTTGTAACTAAAGAAATCGCTGACGAGAACGAAATCAACGATTTATTTGATTATCACAATATAGGTTATGAGATTAAGTTAAATTCTGAATTTTTAGACTATGAAGTTAATGTAAAGTATGACTGCGTAATTACAGAAAACGATCGGGCACTAGAACTTGAAATCCCATATGAAGGTGTGCTTGCGTCAATTAAATCAGCTAAGCAGGCTTTAATTGACCCTAAAAACATAGACATCGAGAATTCAATTAAAAACTCAGTATCTTCTATTGAAGGATATCTGAAAGGGTGGTTAGTTGAACAAGGGCAGAGAGAGCCTGCTACATTAAGTGATGCTATAAATAAAGTAAAACAGTTAGGGAAAGTACACGAAAATATATGTAAGTCGTTAGAGCAGTTTTATATTTATCGAAACAGAGTTCAAAATGTAGGACATGGTTCTCCGAATTTAGCGGATGTTTCAGCAAATGAAGCTCTCCTCTTTAATGAAATGGCGATTTCATTTATTAACTATTTTCATAAAATTGAATAAAATTCGCCTAACAAGCAATTCAAGCTGATTCGCAACGCTCGGCATTTCGAGTCTGAATCAGCTTTAGTGATTAAGGCACAATGGTTTAAGTCTATGGCAGCGTTGCTCACAACTTAATTGGGCGTTATACAAACGGAGGTGGTTTTGAGTTCAGAAAAGCTAGATTTGGAGCATCTTCCCCTCCAAAGTGAGTTAGTTCGATCTGTGTGCTCAGCGTTTATTTCAGAAAATGACGTAGTAGCGACGGTGTTATTAGGCTCATTGGCAGCTGGGAAAGGTGACCGTATTTCGGATGCAGATATTATTGTTTTCACTAAGAACAACTTCCATAAGTCTGCAAATCAGTGCTTCTCAACTTTTGAGCGCGACAAGGAAATATTCTACCTACTTGATGGTTTCCACAATGATAATGCTTACTTTAAAAAGTATATCTTCAATGATTTTACGAGTGCTGAAATTCACTGCTTAGATCTGAGCGAATCGTTCAGTATTTCAAAGCCGTTTAAAGTGCTATTCGATAAAACGGGCATCATCGAGCAAAGGGTAACAGATGAACCGGCTCCAAAGCATGAGGACTTTCCCGCTTATACGAATGGTGATGAAGGTCTTACTTGGGAGCTTTTTGATTGTATCAAGTGGATGAGTCGCGGAAATCATGAGTTGGCTAAGAACCATTTAAAGAAGCTTGTCGATAAACTTTAATTGTTTGTATAACAATAAATTTAAGCAGATTCGTAACGCTTGGCACTTTTGGTTTGAATCAGCTTTAGTGTTTACGGCACAATGCTTCAGGTAGGTGGTAGCGTTACTCACTACTTAATTTGGCGTTATGAGTTTCCGTAGTTATAAAATGGTGAATAAATGAACAACAATATTGAATTTACATTGTCGTATGAAGGCGGTGCGTCAGATCACCATGAAATTGACTTCTACGACGTTTCTCAGGCTTTAATCGGTTTTCAAAGGACTTTAGCTCTAACAACCCACTTAGTCTTAAACAATAAAATTATTACTCAAGCACCAGCGTTGAAAGGTGCAAAAATCCTAGCGTTACCTCCCGAAGAGGGGAGTTGGAAAATAACAGCTAGTATCGTATTGGGTGGTCTTTATACATTTGGTACAGCACCAAGTAATACTCCTATTGGGCATATTGTTTATTCGCTATATGACTATGTGGTTTCAGAGAGCTTAGGTTTCCATGTTGATTATGATAAAAGCCTTGGTAAGTTATACGAAGAAGCTAAAGAACAAAATAAAGCTCTCAAAGTCATCAAACAACATCAAGCTGATTCACTCATTGAAAAGTGCAGTACGGCTATATCAGACATTCACCGCCCGATAACTAAGAATAAGACAGCACTAGAAGCTAATATTTGTGCAAGTATTAATGGCGTTAATAAGCCAATTAGTGCGAGGTTTAATGAAGATACATTTAGCTATATACAGGAATTAATTACATTAGACACTCATGAAGTTATCTATGGTCGAGTGTCAAGTTACAATAGCAATACGTTTAAAGGACGCATATATGTAGTGGCAGAAGGTCGCCCTGTTTCATTTGAGCTATTTGGTAGGGCTAGGACTCCAGCTTCACTACAGCTGATCGTAGCAAGTTTAAGTGCTAATGTTCAAAAAAATCATGACGATCCGCTATCAAATTTGTTTTGTAGGGTTAAGAGAATCACAACAAAATCAGGGCTGCTCAAGAGCTTTGAGGTTTATGCAGTATCAAATCAAAACATCGTCGCATAAACTCATAACAAACTGTTTAAGAGTGATTCGCAACGCGTGGCATTTTTACTATGCGTTGTGTTTTGTGTTTAAGGTGTTATGCGGCGGCTTCAGTATTGCGTTGCTCACACCTTAACAGGGCGTTAGCAGAATAGAAGGAATAATTAATGTCAGTGGAAGAAGTGGTTAGAGGTTTTATCGAACAAGTAAGGTCAGGGAAAAATTCAGACTTAGTAAACCAGTATCTAGCCCCAGTAGTTGTAGCGCATCAGATTGTTTCCGGAGTCTCAGAAGCAATTGAGAGAACTCCTGAAAACTATCGTGAACACGTTGAAGAATTTCTAGAAGCTTACGGTAATTTTGACCTCACAATAGAAGAGTTTTTAGTTCAAGGTCAAAAGGTCTACGTACGTTGGCGTCAAGACGGTCGTCATGAGGGAGTCATTTATGGTTATGAACCGACAGGTCTAGAACTTTCTACAGTAGGAAGCGCAGTGTACCGAGTCAGTGAAAACCTAATAGTGGAATATTGGATTCAGCAAGAGAATCAAGGCTTACGAGAGCAGTTGGAAGCAAACCTTAAGAAATTCAGCTAACAATAAATTTAAGCAGATTCGCAACGCTTGGCACTTTTGGTTTAAATCGGCTTAGGTGTATACGGCACAACCCTTTAGGTAAGTGGTAGCGTTGCTCACTACTTAATTTGGCGTTAGGGCTAGCCGGTAATATTCAGGAAAATTATAATGAAACAAGATCAGAAAATGAGTGAAAAAGTTACAGAGTTTCCAAACTCAACAGAATCAGGATTAGAGCAAGAATCTCAAGAGTCGCAAGAAGTAATAGGAGAGGAAAAACGACAAATTAGTTATAGTTTTGATCGAGAGAGGTACGAGTTAGAAAAGAAAGAAAGCAGAAAACGAATGTATATAATTCTGACGTTTTTCTTTGCACTTTCTATTTTTATGTTTGCAGCCATTGTTAACAAAGAAGCGTTTATTTTGGACGCGGAAACCTCGGTGATCATAAATCAAGCTATTAATGCAGTAGTGCTATTAGTAATTCCGTTCTTGCTAGGTTCTGTTGGCGGGTTAACACGCATTCTTATGTCTGACGTCGTGGTTGACCATCGTGGAACATTAGTTGTGTCGTCGGGTCTGATGGCAATGTTCTCTTGGATTGGTATTAAAAGTGGTGTATTGCTCGCTATAGTTGCTCCTCACCTTGAAAAGCAAGGGGTTATAGCAACTGTTGAGGGAACTACAACGAGTGGTTTTTATACAATGGCGCTGGTTGCAGTTGCAGTGGGCATGTTCTCAACCAATCTATACTTGTTTATTTACAGTCGAGTGGAGCAATTAGTTTCAAAATCGCAAAATGGTGCAAGCTAACCCTAACAAAGCATTTAAGAGTGATTCGCAACGCTTGGCGGTTTCGCTTCGCTCAAGTATAGCCAAGTGTCGCTCACACCTTAATGCGGCGTTAGTTGCCAATGAAGAAAAAAGTAACTAAATCAGCAATTTTAAGGCTAATGTAGTGTATTTTTGGCTAGGTTTTCGTGTTTTACCTTTTAGCTTCTCGAGTCGGCGATAGTGTTGTTTTGGTTGGTGTTTCGCAGGATTCTCTGTTTCAGAAACTGATTCGCTCGTTGAAAGTCTGCTTTTTTACTTAGTCTTTCCAAAAATGTTCTTTGGGGTTTTAAGTCTGTTTTCTGCGGCGTTGTAAATTCCAAGTGCTTTCAGTGACAGTCGCTTTGAAACTGCGCCTGGTTTGGGATATTAGCTAGCGTCAGAAACAGTGTTGGCAAAATCTCAATGGGCTTCAAATCTAAGACTTAGGGCAGGCAACTAACAAACAATTTAAGCAGATTCGCAACGCTCGGCATTTTGGGTTTGAATCAGCTTTGGTGATTAGGGCACAATGTTCTGGTTAAGTGGTAGCGTTGCTCACTACTTAATTGGGCGTTATGTTTACTTGTATTTCAAAGGCTTAAAGGTCTTTGGCTCTGGTTCTTTGTCCCTCTGGCAATTCGTCCCTAGTAGACTCAGCAAATCCGCATTGTCGGTCTAAGTTCTTGAATCTCTCAGCCCGTAAAACATGCCAATGTTCGCGGGTTGCTTCATTGTCAGGTCGTGGAGGTTGGCTGTTGGTGTAACTGGCTTAAAGTCGCTTTTAGGCTCTTTGCCAATAAGCATTTCAGCTTGGCAGTTGCCTCGGCAATTCAGCATTGTTTGGCGCTTTGGTTGGAAAGAAAGGGCGTTTGTTGAAACTTAGTCAGGTTGCCTCATTGGGCAGGGAAGTGGAATTACAGGTTTTAGGTTAATCGCTTTTAGTGGCCAAGTTGGTTCAAGCCTTGTGGTTTGGTTCAGAAAACTGGTTTGAAATAGCAGTTCTTTCTCAATTAAGTCAGTAACTTGTGGTAAAACATAACAAGCAATTTAAGAGGGATTCACAACGCTCGGCATTTTTGCTTCTACTTCAAATTTAGTGTTTATGGCACAATGTTTTAGGTTTGGGTGGAGGCGTTGTTCACCCCTTAATTGGGCGTTATGTGATAGGAGCTCACATTAAAACTCCTAGTAAACTACAGTCTTTTGATGAACGTAATTTTGTGGTCATTATCGTCGTAATAGTGCTCTATAGCTCCTTGTTGAGCATAGCCAATAGCACTATAAAACGATCTCGCTGTCTGAAAATCGTCTGTGCTTGAGGTTTCTACAATAAGAAGTCTTTGCCCTTGCTTGGTCAAAGTGCTTTCCATTAGTTGCATCAAGTCTCTACCGATTCTACTACGATGATACTCAGGATCAACGAGCAACATTAGTACATTCTATGTTGTGTTGGTCATTTCCATTGGCACGCAGTACGCGACACCAGTCATTAGTTCGTCGTCAAATTTCCCGAACCAAATAGCTTCACTGGATTCACCTTCAAAAGTATCAGCGATAAATGAAACTTCTTCTGCTTCAAACATTTGTGTCTTGTTCACAAGCTCAAGCATTTTTTCTTTATCAGCAAGCTGTAATTGTCTTAGCATAAGCACTCATATGTATTTGTTTTCAATCAGTATATACGATGTGGAAAGTATCACATAACAAAGCATTTAAGAGTGATTCGCAACGCTTGGCAGTTTCGCTTCGCTCAAGTATAGCCAAGCATTGCTCACACCTTAATGCGGCGTTATACGCTTTCGAGGAAATAATCCAATATGAACAAGGTAGTATTCAGAAATTGCGATGAAAATAGTAAGTATTGGGTTGCTCTAGAGAAGCTGTTTCAAACAGAATGGTCTGACTTTCTATTCGTAGATATCTATAAACCAGAAGCCAACCTTCCACCTGTGATTGTTGCTCTCAGAGATAATCAAGTTGTTGGTGGCCTCGCATATTCGCGCTTTCAAGAGCCTAATGGTGACTCAGAAGTTATTTGGTTTAACGCCGTCTTTGTATCCAATGAGTGGCGTGGTCAAGGTATTGCTAGCGAACTGATTAAACGAGGTGTTAATCAAGTATCGACAATGTCTCAAAGTAATTTGTACGCTTACACAAATGTACCTTCATTGTACGAGTCTTTAGGTTGGTTAGCGGTTGATATTGAAAGCGAGCCACATCATAAGGTGATGAGAATTTCGTTGTAGTGTCAGCGCGCGTAAACAAAGCATTCAAGAATGATTCGCGACTAAAGGGTTCAGAATAGGTTGTTCTGAACCCTCCTAGATTTTAAAGGTTATTTTAGAGCAGCGAGAATCGTCTCTGCTTTGCTAGTTTCAAATTGCTTTTGCTCCTCGACATTTAACTGTGTCACTACACCATTTTCGATTACCATTGCATATCGCTGTGAACGAATCCCACCGAATGTCGCCGTATCCATTTCAAGCCCTAAAGCTTTGGTAAAGCTAGCATCACCATCAGCCAGCATAATAATTTCCGTGGCATTTTGTGCCTCTCCCCACACTTACATTACAAAAGCATCATTCACTGAAACACAAGCAATGATATCGACGCCTTTTGCTTTGATTTCGTCAGCTAGTACAACGTATCCAGGCAAATGAGCTTCTGAACAGGTTGGTGTAAATGCCCCTGGGACAGCGAAAAGAACAACTCGTTTGTTTGCAAAAAGCTCATCTGTGTTGTGGGTTACCATGCCTTCCGCGCTTAGCTCGCAGAGTGATGTGGTAGGTATTGCTTGGCCTTTCTGGATCATGTCTGCATTCCTTGTTTTATTTGCCATGAACAATTTAGCGATCAAAGCCAAAAGGGACCACCTACAGAAAATAAGGGTATGATGGATATCTAAAATACACATAAGAATAAATTTATGAGTGATTCGCTACGTTTGGCCTTTTCATTCCATTGTTAGGTTTTGTAGTCGCGTTACGTACACCTTAAGGGGGCGTTAATAGTTTGGAGGGAATAATAAACTCAAAAGAAGTCGTGCTAGCTTTCTGGGAAGCGATGCAAACAAATGATTTTGTAAAAGCCAGTGAATGGCTGAGTCCTGATTTTGAGGTTTTTTGGCCCCAATCAGGTGAACTAATTGTAGGAAGAGAAAATTTCATCGCCATTAATTCCTACTATCCCGCAAACGGTGTTTGGGAGTTTGATGTTCATTCGGTAGTTTGTGACGGCTTTACGGTCGTAACTGATGTTTCGATTACAGATGGAGTTCAAAAAGCCCGTGCTGTTACTTTTCATACCGTTGAAAAGGGTTTGATCAGAAAGCAAAAAGAGTTTTGGCCTGATCCTATGGAAGCGCAAGAATGGCGATCAAAATGGGTGAAGGTCATACGAGGTTAGGTGGTAACGTTGAGCACTACGTGATACGGCGTTCATTGAATACACTGACCTACAGCGTGTGCAATAATAGAAGCAAATTTGAACGAGAATAACTCTATGAAATCAGACAATCTTTTTCCGAACAAAGACTTCAAAAATACAGTTTATTTGAAACCATTAATCGCGGAAAGCGAAGTGACTAATGTTCATGCCGGCGACTTTAGCTATTACAGTGATTTTGAAGACCCAACAGAGTTCCTGACTAAGAATGTTTTATACAATTTTGGTATTTCGGGCACTCACTTCATATTGGGAAATTTTGCGCATTTGCCAATGGAGTCCAGTTCATCATGCCTGACGCAAACCATGCAACTTCAGGTATCACAACATATCCATTTGCCGTTTTCGGTGAAAAATGGGCTGAGGCTCTACCGTTATCAGACTACCCATTTAAAGCATACAAAGATACCATAATTGGCAATGATGTCTGGCTTGGTTATGACGTAACAATTATGCCCGGAGTAAACATCGGTCATGGGTTAATTATTGGTGCTAAGTCAGTCGTTTCTACAGATATTCCACCGTATAGTATTGCGGTAGGTAACCCTGCGAAAGTGGTTAAAACTCGGTTTAGTGAATCTGACCAAGAAGTTCTATTAGATCTAGCATGGTGGGATTGGGAAATTGAGTTAATCGAAAAAGCGATGCCAATTCTAGTTAAAGGTGATATTCCTAAAGTCCTTGAATTCGCGAAACAAAATGGCTTGGCAGCATAAGTTCAGCTAGCAAATTATTTAAGATTGAGTCGTTAAGCTTGGCTTTATAGCTCATTAGTAGAGTTCAGTGCTCACGATGGTAAGGTTAAGATTCGTGGGTACGTGACTCTCACGCCTTAAAGTGACGTTAAAGTGTAGGAAAGGTATGACGACTGAAGATTTATCAAGGATGGGTTCTGCTAAAGTCTCTATTGAGAGCCTAAACGGCGTAGATTGTATTCTTAAGCAAAATGCATCACAAATAGAAGTCGACTTCTATCAAACCGTTGCTCCCAACTTGGTAGGCGTGAACACTCCCGAATTACTGAAGTTAGATGGTTGTAACCTCTATATTGAGCGGATACCTAATATTGTTACCCTGAATGAGCTACGAAGCAGAGTTGATCTGTATGCTCAACTAGCGAACCTGCATCGTTCGAAATATTTACCTGAAGTCCCTGTTAAGAGCCACACTTGGACAATGTCGGATACTATAGAAGCACTGAATACTCTAGCTCTTCCAGACGAAATAGCATCTAGCATAAAACGAATTCAGACACTCTCAGGTAAGATCTTAGAACATAAGACTCTAATATCCGGTGACACCAATGATGGTAACTGGGGTGTGAGAGGCAATGGCGAATTAGTGTTGTTTGACTGGGAGCGTTTTAGTCAAGGTAGCCCAGCAATAGACTTAGCTCCTTTGGTTTATGGGCTAGGTAGTATCAATGAATATGAACGAATAGTAAGCCAATACGTCAAACACAACTCAGAAGTACCAGAAAAAGAGTTGGTAGAGAATCTAATCATCGCTAAGTGTTGGATCATTATTGAGGTTGTTAACATCCTTGTGAGACGCAACAACCCGGAGAGACAAAAGTATATAGCTTGGTATCGGGCTCATATCCCCAAGTGGTTAGCCTCAGTAGAAAGTATGGTATGACTTTTTGCTTCTCTCAACTATCACCGCGTGCTGCTCACTACTTAATGCAGCGTTAGCCGACATTCGTAGTTTCTAGGTATAAAAATGATTCCAATAAATAATTCAATTGTTTCCGGAGTGGCACTGTCGGAAATTAATGGTGAAACAAAGATGCTTCTAATGAAGCGAGTAAAAGGTGGCTTTTGGTGCCACGTCGCAGGCTCAATGGAAGAGGGTGAATTGCCTTGGCAAACCATTGTTCGAGAGTTTAAGGAAGAAACCCAGATTGATGCGACTGAACTCTACAATGGACAATTTCTAGAACAGTTTTATGAGTCCTACTCAAACGTTATTGAAGTTATTCCGGTCTTTGTCGTTAAGTGTCCAGCGGATCAAAAAGTCGTTCTTAATCATGAACACACTGATTTTAAATGGTGCAGTTTAGAAGAGGCGTTGGAGTTATCACCTTTTCCAACGCAACATGCAGTTTTCAAACACGTCTGGGAGTATTTTGTAGACAAGCCAATGAATGATCTTTTTCGTATTAAAGTCGGCTAACAAACAGTTAAAGTGTGGATCGCAACGCTTGGCATTTTGTTATGCGTTGCGTTTTGTGCCTTTTCTATAATTGCCATGGCGAGCTAAAACTTTTTTCTGGCTGTGGGCGTTCAATGATCTGAGAATAAGAGTCTTATATTGCCTCACAGGTGCCTTATTTTGGCTATTTTGCATGATTTTAACTTATTGTTTTTTCTGGTTTTGTTTTCCTTGAGAAGTTTGTCGTAAATGATAGTCTTCAACTCAAAGAGTTAAAGAGACTGAAAAATGAATAAAACAGAACGATCTTACGTCAAAGAGGATTTTTCCAGCCAAGACCTCAATGGGTTCACCTTTATTAAATGTAAGTTCTATTGCTGTAGTTTTAAGCGTACCAGCCTAAGAGATACGCAATTTATTGATTGCACATTTATTGAACAAGGGGAGTTGGAAGGTTGTGATTTCTCTTATTCTGATCTTCGCGATGCTTCGTTTAAAAGATGTAAGCTTTCAATGTCATACTTCAATGGAGCAAACTGTTTTGGCCTTGAATTAAGAGATTGTGACCTAAAAGGTGCTAATTTTTCTCAAGCTAATTTCGTGAATCAAATCTCCCATAAGACCTATTTTTGTTCCGCGTATATCACGGGCTGCAATCTGTCCTACGTAAATTTTGAAAAACAGTTAATTGAAAAGTGTGACCTGTTTGAGAACCGATGGATTGGTGCTAATTTGAGTGGTGCATCACTTAAAGGTTCAGATCTCAGCCGAGGTGTTTTTTCTGAAGATTGTTGGGAGCAGTTCAAAATGCAAGGTAGCGATCTAAGTCATTCAGAGCTATATGGTTTAAACCCTCGAAAAGTGGACCTTACAGGTGTGAAGATATGTTCTTGGCAACAAGAACAATTGTTAGAGCAGTTAGGGGTAATCATTGTTCCTGACTAAGCGCGAGATACGACAACGACATTGCGCCAGCTATCACGGTGGGCATTGATGCCATTTGGTTTAATCCAAGTAAGCAAAAGTACAAGTGCTGTCGGTAATGTAAAACAGATCAGTCACCTATCGGAAATCTGCAAATAACATAGCATTTAAGAGTGATTGGCAACGCATTGCGTGTTTTATCGCTCAAGCATAGCCAAACGTTGATCACCTAAATGCGCGTTAAGTTACAAGCAGTAAAAGGAACTAGAGTAAGAAATGGAAAACTTAAATACCGTCGAAATAAAGTCTTTTGTTCCTGCAAAGGACTTTGAATGCTCCAAACGCTTCTATCAACTAATTGGGTTTGAGATGGCATCTGAATTTGAAGATATTGCCTACTTTAAATTGGGTTCGTGCTCGTTTTTACTTCAAGACTTTTACGAACCTGTTCATAGTAATAATTTTATGATGCACCTTTTAGTAGAAGATACTCAAAGCTGGTTTGAACACATACAAAAACTTAATCTTGCAGAAGAATTTGGTTCCAAGATTACTGACTTAGTTGAACAGCCTTGGGGAATGCTAGAGTTTTGCATAATAGACCCTAGCGGTGTGCTATGGCGCATAGCTGAGAATAAGTAACGGAACAAAGCGTTTAAGGAAAATTGACATGAAAGTGTTGGAAGCAAGTCCAGATTTAGCCTCAATGCTAGTGAGTTACGCAAGGGAGTGTTTTGAGTCAGGGATCCCTAAATATGAAGGTGTTGAGCAAAACACTGAGGCTTATCTGTCTGATTTAGTTGAACGCTCGAAAGCGACTTCTGTGCTTTCAAATGGATTTTTGCCCAGTACAACCTATTACTGCGTATCAGATTCTGAAATCGTAGGTGCTATTCGAGTTAGAAAAGGTAGCAATCCCAAGGTAGAAAACGTAATTGGTCATATTGGCTACGAAACTAGACCTTCCGCTCGTGGCAAAGGCGTTGCCTCATATCTCCTTGCTTGGGTTCGTGACCAGGCTTTAACTGAACCCGCTATTGTCACTTGCTCAGTTGAAAACATAGCATCTCAAAAGGTTATCGAAAACTGTGGTGGTGAGTATCTCGGTAACTATACAGATGAAGTCGAGGGCACGGTAAGACGCTACCGTTTAACACAGCGCTAAATAGCAGAGCGAGGAATTCAAAGAATGTCAGAGAAACATATGTTGAGAGCATTAGAAATCTCTCGTAATGCCTTGCCTGACTGTATTCCAAACCCACCTGTTGGCTGTGTGTTAGTCAAAGATGACATAGTAGTGTCTGAAGGCTATACACAAGCGATTGGAGGAAACCATGCTGAAGTACAAGCACTGAATGCCTACAATGGAACTCTTGAGGGCGTTGTCGCTTATGTCACTTTGGAGCCTTGTTCTTTTGTCGGTCGAACTCCTGCGTGCGCAAATACACTCGTAGAGTCAGGTATCAAACATGTCGTCGTTTCAATGCTTGATCCAGATGAACGCAACAGTGGCAAAGGTATTAAGATACTAGAGCAGGGCGGTATTAAGGTCGATATAGGCCTTTGTTATGAACAAGTCAGAGGCTTTCTTGCGCCATACTTAGGTAAGTCGTAATGGCACATAACAAAACGTTTACGGAACAAACCTAACATTTAGCGCTTGGTATTCTAAGCTGGTTTTAGTATTTAATGTGTAATGGTTTAGGTTAGATGGTTTGTGGTCCTCACAACTTAGTTTGGCAACAGGTGATTTTGCTAGTACAACAGAAATAACAAAAGGAATAATAATGAAAGTTCACTATCTTGAAATCGTAACTCCGGATGTGGAATCAGTATGTAAAGCCTATGAATTAGCTCAAAATGCAAGTTTTGGTGAGCCAGATGAAATGTTGGGAGGTGCTAGAACTTGTGAGTTATCAGGCGGGAGTATCGTTGGTGTCCGTGCTCCATTACGCGAAAATGAAACACCAGTGGTTCGTCCTTATTGGCTAGTTGATGATATTGAAAAAGCAGTAACACAAGTCGAAGAGCAGGGGGCTGAAATTGCCGTTCCACCACTAGAGATTCCGAATAAAGGTAAGTTTGCTATCTACATTCTGGGTTCAATTGAACACGGTTTCTGGGAATTGTAAGCTTTAGCATTCTGTACCTAGCAAAGCGTCGATCACTCCTCAATGCGGCGTTGTTAGGTAGCATCAAACTAAGGATGGTGAAATGTTATCACGAGATAAAACAGGACTTATCGTTGTTGATGTGCAAGGTAAGCTCGCGCGCTTAGTCTATGATAGTGAGACCCTTATTTCTAATTGCTCGAAATTGATTGTTGGCGCTAAGGCTCTGGGTTTGCCAATAGTTCTTTTGGAGCAAAATCCAGAGAAGTTGGGTGAAACAGTAGAAGAACTAAGAGTTCATCTTGGTGAAGTTAATCCGATAACAAAGTTTACTTTCAATGCTTGCGAGTCTCCCGACTTTCTCGCGGCCATTAAAGACATGAATGTAGATACTTGGTTAGTTTGTGGCATTGAAGCGCATATATGTGTGTACCAAACGGCAAAGGGGTTGGTTGAATTAGGCTTCAATGTAGAACTGGTTAATGACTGTGTTTCCTCTCGAACGCTATCAAATACTCAACTAGGTATTAATCGTCTGAAGGAAAGCGGCGCTGAAATCTCGGGACTAGAAATGTGTCTCTATGAGCTAGTCAAAGATTGTAGAAGTTCTGAATTTAAGCAGGTTTTAAGTCTCGTTCGTTAGACGTTCTAAAAAGCATTTAGGAGTGACTCGAGCGCTCATGATGTTTAGATTCTAGTGGCCTCAGCTCAACATGCTGCCAGTAGGGTTAAAACTAAGAAATCTTTACTGCTAATCTGTTAGACTTACCACGATCATAAGTAATTCGGGAATCCCTCAAATGAGCCAAGAACAACCAAATAACCCATTACATGGATTGACCCTAGAGAAAATCCTCGTTCGTTTGCAGGAGCATTACGGTTGGGAAGGCTTGGATGCAGAAATTCAAATAAATTGCTTCTACAACAATCCATCGATTAAGTCTTCGCTAAAATTCTTGCGTCGAACTCAGTGGGCAAGAGACAAGGTGGAAGCGCTTTATATTGAGACGTTCTGCAAATAATATAGTGTGCATTCTAAGTATAGGCTAGCGTCGCTCACACCTTAATGCGGCGCTATTTGCTTGGAGGAAATATGCAATATATCGAAGTTAATAGTAACGAAATTCCGCTAGATTTATTGCTTGAAGCAGATCCTTCCGAGGTAAGTATTGCTTCATATCTGTCAGATTCATGGTGCTTTGCTGGATTGGATCACAAGCGCGTTCTAGCCGCTTGTGTCGTTAAGTCGAAGACTGACACTCTTGCTGAGATATTTAATGTATCGGTGTCTCCTGAGTTGCAAGGCCAAGGTATTGGCTCTGAGCTTTTAAAGCGAGTTCTATCTGAATTACCGCTTAAGGGGATAAAAAGAGTTGAACTGGGGACGGGTACATTTGGCTATCAATTGACTTATTATCAGCGTCTTGGGTTTCGCGTAGACTCAATTATCAAAGACCATTTTTTGCTAAATTACCCTGAGCCAATCTATGAAAATGGTATTCAACACAAAGACATGCTGAGATTGTACGTAAATATCTAGTACGCATATAACAAAGCATTTAAAAGTGAGTTTCAACGTGCGGCATTTTAGGTTTGTTGCAGCGTAAGTGTTTGTGGCAAAGAATATTAAGTTCAATGAAACATCACTTTACGCGTCGGTATGTGGTTGCATTAAAAACGGAGAAAATCAATTGATAGAACTTAAAACAATCGGCTTGTTCTTTGTTACGGCAATCGCTGAGATACTTGGTTGTTACTTACCTTATCTATGGTTAAAAGAGGACAAGTCGGTTTGGCTATTAGTACCAGCAGCGTTTTTCTTAGCGTTATTCGCATGGTTGTTGTCCCTTCACCCTACTGCAGCAGGTAGGGTTTATGCGGCGTATGGTGGAGTCTATATTTTTGTAGCTATCATTTGGCTTTGGGTAGTAGATGGTATCCGTCCGAGTTTATGGGATTTGCTAGGCGTGTTAGTAGCACTGTTAGGCATGGCAATCATAATGTTCGCACCCAGAACCACATGAAAACGGTTCGAAAGTTAATCGCTACGCATGTTAACCTTTATTTTATCCTTGGGTGGTGTGGTCAGGTTTCGTGTTAGGGCCGCCCACACCTTAATGCAGCGTTATGCGTAAATGGGGGAAACATGCAAAATCAAGGAAAGCTGTTCTTCTTCTGTGGCAAGATGGGAGCAGGCAAATCGACTAAATCTAAGGTTGTGGCTACGGAAAATAATGCAGTCCTAATTTCAGAAGATGATTGGTTGTCGGCTCATTATCCTTCTCAAATTCAAACATTTGACGACTACATTAAGTACTCTAATCTCATTAAGCCTTTCGTTAAAAGCCATGTTCAAGGTTTATTGAATGTGGGAGCTAACGTTGTCATGGATTTCCCAGCCAATACTATTAAGCAAAGAGCTTGGTTCGTATCACTGTGCGTCGAAGTAGGTAGTGAGCATGAACTTTGGTATTTAGACTTAACAGATGATCAATGTTTATCCCAAATTGCAAAACGCCGAATTGAACAACCAGAAAGAGCTATGTTTGACACAGAAGCTGTGTTTCATCATGTGACCCAGTATTTTGAAGTTCCAACAGAGAGTGAAAGACTCAGTATGGTACGTGTGGGAGGTAACGCATACCAAAACAATTAAGGCGGATTCGAAATACTCACTACTTAACGTGGCGTTGGTTGCCCTCTTTAGCTAATAGAGCAATACGCTTTCGGAAGTTCATGCTTTAACCTAGAGGTTAGTGTGCAGGCTTGTTCCACAGTAATATCTCTAGGATCGAAGTTATCCGTGTTGAATAGTTCTCTATGAAGCGGGATCAGTTCTTCAGACTGAAATACATACGCCATAGACCAATCACCGAATTCTCTATTATCGATAGTTGAGACATCTACGAGTTGGACATCAGTATGCCGTTTGTCTTGGGCTATTGACTGAAAGACTTGTTCAATATCAGAAAGTTCACCTTCAAGGCACTGAAAGAAAAACTGGTTGGAGTAATAGAGTACACCGGTGATGTTTTTGTCCGTGTTTCGTGTTCGTGACTGATTCAGAATGTTGTCAATCTCTTCTAAATTACAATGCTGAGACATAGAGCTTGTATAAATTAATTTAGAGAGAGCCATAGTCATTCCTTTGAGTGTGTGGTTGCTTATATTAGTCTAGCTCATTAAGCTAGCAAGGCATTTAAAAGTGATACGCAACGCTTGTCGCTTTCACTTCAAGCTAGTTTAGTGTCCATAGCACTTGGGTTTAGCTAAGGTAATAGCGCTGTTCGTACCTAAATTTGTCGTTATAACAACAAGGAGAGTTGAGTGAAAATCACAGTGCTAGACGACTACCAGGAGGTGGTCAAAACCTTAGATTGTTTCGATTTATTATCACACCATGACGTTTCAGCTTTGAATGAGACACTCCCTGAGACTGAGCTTGTTGATCAACTTCAAGAAACAGAGGCGCTTGTTCTAATTCGGGAGCGGACAGTAATAACAGAATCCCTGCTGTCACGATTGCCTAACCTCAAAGTCATTAGTCAAACTGGCAAAGTCAGCAATCATATTGATGTGAATTTATGTGAAAAGTATGGGGTTCAAGTGCTAGAAGGGCGTGGCTCTCCGGTCGCACCTTCTGAGTTGGGATGGGCGCTAATTATGGCTGCCAGTCGCTACATTCCTAGTTATTCGGCGAACCTTAGAAAGGGTAAATGGCAAGACTCAGGTGTGTTAGGTTTAGGTCGAACTCTAAAAGGCTTAAAGCTTGGCATTTGGGGTTATGGAAAAATAGGGCAACGAATTGCTCAATATGCTAAAACATTTGAAATGTCGGTTGTTGTTTGGGGCAGTGAATCGTCAAGGAAACTGGCGATTGAACATGGCTTTGAAGCTGCTACCTCCAAAGACGCGTTTTTTATTGGCTCTGATATCATTTCACTTCACCTACGCTTAAATGATGTGACCCGAGCGTGTGTAAAAGCCTCCGATTTAAAGTTGATGAAAGCAGATTCTCTTTTTGTAAACATTAGTCGTGCAGAACTTGTTGAACCGTCAGCTCTCTACAATGAACTTGTTTCTGTTCCGACTAAGCGAGCTGCTCTCGATGTTTTTGATGTTGAACCTGCATCTCTCAATAGCGAGCCTTTACTTTCGTTGCCCAATGTTACGGCTACACCTCATTTGGGCTATGTAGAGCACAATAGTTATGAACTGTATTTTAAAATTGCATTCGAGAACATTCTAGCTTTCGAACGGGGTACACTGTAGGTTTCTACATTGAGGCAGTCGTTGTTACAACAAACAATTTCAGAAGTATTAAGGGGCTATAAATGGAATTAAAGTATCGTTCAGCGGAATTTGAAGATTTGGAAGCTCTTGTTGCTTTGCTTGCAAATGATCCTCTTGGCAGCAAAAGAGAAGATGTTTCTGTTCCGTTGAATAGTGCCTATCTTGAAGCGTTCGAAGCAATTGTGCGAGACCCAAACAACGATTTAATTGTTGTAGAGAAAGGCAACGCTCTAGTGGGGATGCTTCAAATTACATTTATTCCTTACCTAACGCATATTGGTAGTTGGCGTTGTCTTATCGAGGGGGTTCGAATCCATAGTGACTATCGTGGAGAGGGTTTCGGTGAGCAGATGTTTACACATGCTATCGAACTGGCCAAAAGAAAAGGCTGTTCAATCGTTCAGTTAACAAGTGATAAACAGCGTCCTGATGCAATTCGGTTCTATGAGAAACTTGGATTCAAAGCAACACATGAAGGGTTTAAACTCGCGTTGTAAGCTGTTTATTAACAAAGCATTTTCGACGGATTTACAACGCTTGGCGCTTTGGGTTTTAATCAGCTCTAGTGTTTAAGGCACAATGGTTTAGTTGGGTAGTAGCGTTACTCACTACTTGATTTGGCGTTATGTGCTCGGAGGAAATATGGAAATTCAGAAGGTCCTAATAGCAGATTTAGATGAAGTAACAAGACTAGTTTCAGAGGTCTCAGACAAGGATGTGCTTCCATTGTTTAATGCGCAAGGAAAGCAAGAGTATAAGGACAGAATCTTACCTGACCTAGCGACTACTTTTTGTAATGAGAAGTTTTCATCCATTAAGGCTGTATCGGGTGGAGAAGTCCTAGGTTTTGCTGCTTTGCGTGATGGAAATTATGTAACACATTTGTTTGTTGCAAGTTCACAACAGGGATCAGGTTTAGGTCGTACTTTATTGAATCACTTGCTCAATCAGACAGATGCTCGTGAAATTAGTCTACGTTCGTCCGTAAATGCTGTTGGGTTCTACAATCGAAATGGCTTCGTAGCAACAGGTAAAGAAGCCGAGTTCAATGGAATTAGGTTCGTACCAATGTCTTTAGAACGCACATAACAAAGCATTTAAGAGTGATTCCCAACGCTAGGCAGCTTAAGTTCAAAGTTTTAGTGTTTACAGCACAATGATTTAGGTTTGGTGGTCGCGTTGTTCGCTACTTAACGTAGCTTTATGCTCTTTGTCGAAAAGTAGGAGATCGCATGGTTAAAAATGCAGTAGAGCAAGCAATCGAAAATATCAGACTCAAGTCTCAAGGTATTGAGTCATCCTTGGCTAGTTCTGTTACAATCAACTTCCATCCTGATCGCTTTACTGCTGAGAACAAACCAATACTTCAAGCAATCGCAGAAGACGGCTATCTGAAATCCCAATTTGAAACTGGTACAAGCAATGGCGGTTTGACTGCTTATCTTGGCGGCGAACGCTGGCTTTGGGAAGAAAGTGTCTTTGATCGTGCATACGATGACGCTCCAACTAGCCTTAGACCAAAATATGGAGCTCTAAATTTCAGAAATTATGAAATGGGTGCATCTCCTCGATTCGGGTCATCATACTTCCAGCTTAAAGCTCATGTTTCTACTCGAACCACCTTTTGCTATCCCGATAGTTATTTTGAACCTGTAGACTTTGCCGTTTTCAATCGAGTTACCCCTTTAATAGATAAAGCACTAGCTTCAAATTCAGACTTATTAGATGACTATATCGAGGCACATATACATGGTGAAATCTCAATAAAAGACGATATCGAATGTCTTGTTCTTGACCCAATTTTTCGCGCTAGCCCTATTGAACAGCAAGCTTTAGACTTGGGTGTTCCAGTCAAATGGCATAATGGTTACGAGCTTAGCCTGGAAGAAATGAGTCGCTATCCTGACTATCGAGGTCAGAAGTATATTG
Organism: Vibrio sp. TBV020; assembly: GCF_046056895.1. Classification (NCBI taxonomy): domain Bacteria; kingdom Pseudomonadati; phylum Pseudomonadota; class Gammaproteobacteria; order Vibrionales; family Vibrionaceae; genus Vibrio; species Vibrio sp. TBV020. Next base: position 1,597,015 of record NZ_JBEEAQ010000003.1, read on the forward strand.
AACTAGCCAAAGAGCTAGCTCAAAACGGGAGCATAAATGCAAAGATACTGGGTTTAGCGGTTGCCAAGCAGGGCTATGAAGAACAAGAAGTTAAAAAACTATGGCATTACTTGGCTAGGTTTGGTTATCAATCAGTACAAGCATAACAAAGCATCTAAAAGTGATTCTCAACGCTTGCCGATATTTGTTTAAGACAGCCTTAGTGCTTACGTTACAATAGGTTAAGTGTCGTGGCTGGCATTGTTCACCATTCAATGCAGCGTTATATCACAGGCGATTTTTATCGAGAATAAGAGAGAATTTGCTATGAGTGAGCAATATAATACTGAAGTCTCTAAGCATTACGCAGCTTATCGCCCGCCTATACACAGCAAAATTCTAGAACAGGCTTTATCTCATTGTGGAAACTATGAGTTCCAGAGTGGGGTAGATATTGGGTGTGGCACTGGGCTGTCTAGCAAAGCTTTATCTGACTTCTGTACAGAAGTCTTAGGTGTAGAGCCAAGCACTGAGATGCTGTCTCAAACAGAACCAAGTGATAATATCTCATATATCCAAAGTACTGGGGAACACATTCCTATAGATGAGCACTCGTCGGATATCGTCACCTTTGCTGGCTCTTTGTCTTATGCGAAGTCAGATGCTTTGGTAGCTGAACTCGTTCGCGTCTGTCGTCCGAGTTCGATTGTTGTTGCCTATGACTTTAAGGTTCAGTTATCTGAGTATATGTCTCTCTTACAAGCTGAGATTAAGGCCAAGCCTTCAAACTATAATCATGCTGAGAACTTTGAAGGTTACAATGAATTCAGGGAGTTAAAGGTGCATCAAGATAGCTTAATCTTACCTATGACTACTGAGCAATTGGCACATGTGTTGTTCTCGTCCATGAAATATTATCTAGCATTAATAGCGCGTTTTGGGGAAGAAGATACATTTTCATTGGTAGTCAAAGTGCTAGGAGAGAACCATATCCATCAAGTGAAAGTGGATACATATTATTCGGTGTATCGAGTAAAAGTGACATGACAGCCAAGTTAAGCAGATTAATAATGTTCGGGTTTATTGGTTTTGTCATGTATCAAGCCTGCGAGTTCACTGAATCCTTGTCTGAAAGTTGTTGTGTTTGTTTAATTAGTTCGTTGGCAAGCTGAAAGAACTTCCCAACCATAAATGCTAAAGTTACTCCTATCCCAAGCAGCAGTAAAAAAAGCAGTAACTCGACTTCATTGTTTGTTAGCTGGAATAATCGCATCATTAATACCAATCATTAATTATATTCAGAGACTCTGGATAGAGGGCTTTAGTAGAAAGTATTATACAGCAGTAAATGTGCTAGTATTTTTATGCCTTGCATGAATGTATTTATATAGAAGCATCCAATTGTGGGTAGTGCTATTATTGAACCGAGTATTAATATATTTTTTAATTTTATATTCATGAAATAGCTCTCATAACTATAGGGGTTAAATAAATCATTAATCCTCCAAACAATAAAGATAGTGTTATTGCAGCGGAAAAAGATATTAGATCTAGGTAACTAAGTTTATATTCCATGAAGTAACGACTTTTTAGCTTGATCACTAGACGCAACTTTGGTAAGTACCGGTTTTTAATGATTACTCGCCCATTTTCGATGAGCCTATCCTTACCTCGCAATTTTTTCATGGTTTTTCCTTCTTTAGCGATGACTAAATTATGAATAACCTTACGATGAAAAGTTAGCAACGGGAGGGCTGTTTTATCAGACTTTTCTTGTAAAAAACAAGAATCACTCAACTAAAAACTCTCTAAGTAATAAGAGTTTGCGGTTAGGCCCAACTAATCAATCTTACCTAGGTAGCAGGTACGAAAGCCTTACATTGTTAAATCTTTATTTGAAGACAGCTAGTGAGTTAAGAGCAGTTCGGGCGTTCCACAATACGATGTTGTGACTTTTAGGAAAAAGCTTACAATCCTTTCAGTTTAGTGCTAGTTCGGTTTGTCTTTGGCCATATTAATATCAATTTTTATCCAGCTGTGGATTGGGATTGAATTATGCCTAGAAAGCACTTTGTGTTTATGTTTGCTTTATTAATTAGCTCGATTGTTGGGTTGTATTTTGTTGAGTTTTTTTTCAAGAAAAACCGTTTGGAAGAAATTGAAGAAACACTTTCTGCTGTGAGTTCAAACTTAGAAGCTCAAATATACTCTGATATACATCATACAAACACCTTGTCGGCAATTGCAATTGCAATTGCTGAAATTAATAAATCTGAACAACAATGGTCTTATATTTCTAGAAGTATATTTTCAAAATCTAAGCACTTAAAGGTTTTGGGTATTGCGCCAAATGACATAATTGAATCCATATATCCAATAGAAGGTAATAAGAGAGCCTTAGGGTTAAATTATAGAACAATTCCTGAACAATGGAGTGCGATACAAGAGGCTAAAGCAACCGAAACAATTCATATATCAAAACCACTTGAGCTCGTTCAAGGTGGATTGAGCATAATAGCATTTAATCCTATCTTTTTAGATCCGCCAGAAAATAATAAATATTGGGGTAATAGTGGGGCTGTGTTAGATATAAATAGCTTATTTAAAAGTGAAGTTATCATGAAAGTGGATAACCAATACGACCTGTCAGTTAAATCTATTGGGCATGGTGTTAATAGAGATGAAGAATATTTTTTGTTGGGTACAAGTGAAATGTTCTCAAAATCTGTATTGAAAACTAGCATTATATTTCCTTCTAATGAGTGGGTTGTGTCTATTTCTTTGAATGACTCAGTAAATGATTCAAATGTCATTCGATTTTTAGGTTGGGGGGGTGTGATTATATTTCATGCTTTGATTTTATTAGTCTATTCCCAATATTGCAGTTTATATAATAGATCTATGGAGGATGAATTAACTAAGTTAACTAATAGAAGGTTCTTTATGTCTAATTTAAAAAAGAACATTAAATCGTCAATAAAGAGAAATAAATGCTTTGCAATTGTTAACTTGGATTTGAATGGTTTTAAAATGATTAATGATACATATGGTCACTCTTGTGGTGATGATGTTCTTATCGAGGTCGCTAGAAGGATTAATCTGTCTGTAAGAAACGTAGATCTCGTGTCTAGGATTGGTGGTGATGAGTTTCTTATTTATCTTTCAAGTGTAAAAGATGAAAAGCAGGTGATGCATATTATCAATAGAATCCACTCTATTATATCTAACGAGCCAGTAGTTGCTAGTGGGGTGGATATTTGGGTTAAATCGAGTATCGGATACTATTTCAATCAAGGCTTAGATATTTCAGTAGAAGAAGCACTGGCTGCTGCTGATTCATCCATGTATGACAATAAAAAAATAAATTCTGTGGATGATCATGTTTAAAACTACTTTGAAGTACCTGCTTTGTATCTTTGCACTTTCCCTTAACATAAATCTAGCGCACGCAAATTGTAAATATACACCATATGCTGTTCAATCATGGACTGACCAAGGTGCGCTTCGTTGGCATTCAAATACCCCTAACATTAAAATTGTCGGAACACATAATAAATCTGGAAACATAGGGATAAGGGTAGAAGGCAATTTTACTAACACTCCAACTTGTGATTCTCATATATGCAAAGAAGACTCGTCATTATTAATACCAGAGCCAGATGTAGTTCAACTTAAGCTTCCGGGTTCAGATGTTGTTGTTCCATGGAATGGTATGTCGCTCGATTCAGGAAGTTATAATGACATAACTGGTTGGTCTGGAAAGTTGACTCTTGTAGGAGATGTTTATCATATTAAAAATTACAAGTTCAACGGTACATTATCTCTCACTCAAGATACCTATTTATATGTGAATACGTTTGAATTTGGTGGGGGAAGTTCTTTCGAAGCAAATGGGCATCAGTTATTCATATGGGCAGAAAACTACAGTGGCAATGAAGCTAATGTTAAGCTCGTTCAACCAATCAAAGGTGATGTTTTCAGTAGAGGTACTGTCGAACTTCGAGCGTTAGGTCAGGTGAATGGGCGAGTAACAGCAAAAAACATTGAGCTGTATCCTGATGCCCAAATCATCAACAATGACTTAACTTGTGAGCCACCAACGGAAGATGATTTACCATTTGAGATAAAAATAAATCCGAACAACAGTCATTTAATGTGTGAAACGGCACCAAACAATGAAGTGACTGTAAGTGTTTATGATAAAGAAGGAAAACTTTTACCGGGTTATATTCCCAACCTTAAGGAGCTAAACAGTTCTTCGTTAGATATTAGCTTCGTCTCAGAGGATAACGGGATATCAACATACCAAGTCACTAAGAAAGACACTACCCATTTAGAAGATATTGATCTAATTGCTGCGTTAGATACAAACGGTACTAAATTGACGGATACTTCTAAGATTAAGTATGTACCGTTTAAATTTCATATTGATGACATAGATGTTTTTGCTGGCGAAAATAAAGCTGTTCAACTGGAAGTGCTAGCATGTGACGACAATAATGAAGTTATATCTTTAGGGTATAATGGAAAACCCCAAGCAACATTTGGCTATATTCGCCCATTCAACACCAACGCCGACCAATCCGATCTTGCTTTTGATACCGCTTCAGGTGGGGCTAGTTTACAGGCTTCGGTAAACTTTATCGAAACAGGGCACATAAATGTAGAGCTTGTAGACCACAGTTTCACATGTTCAGAAGAGGACCACTGCCCTATAGATAAAGGTGTGCTAACTGGCAATTTCGAAATTCGATCTAGACCATGGAAAATTGCAATGTGTGATATTTCTTCGGATGATGGTTCGACTCAAAATTTAGGCACGTCGATAGCTTCTAAGGGTTTTCTAGCTTCAGGCCATCCTTTTAATGTCACATATAGGCCAATTGTTCATCCGGACTCATCAAATACATCGTCTGAATGTTCGTATCCTATTACCTACAATTATGCTAAAGATAGCGGTCCAATAAATCTATCATACGATATCAGTTACCCTAAATCTGGGACACTAGGTACGTTGTCTTCCAGTAATGTCGCGGAGTTTATTCCGGATTCTTCTGGGTTATTGACTGTTACACATACTTGGTCAGAAGTAGGAACATTTACTTTGAAAGCAAATGCTCATTACTTAGGGCTAGATACGAATACGAGTGAGGTTGATATAGGTCGCTTTTATCCAGATTTTTTTAGCATTGACTCAAATTCCTGGGAGAATCCACCACTCCAAAGTTTTACTTATATGAATCAACCTTTTGAGCAAGTAACTGTTGATGTGTCAGCATTTAATAAATTCGGAAACAAAGTCATGAATTACGGCTTGTTTGATGAAAAGTTAAAAGCGATATATGAGTTTAATCACTTGGATAGAATAGCGAATGGTGATGCTGGTTCTCTTATGTTTTCGTCTCATTATGAAGGCAGCACTTGGAAACTGGCTAGTTCTGACATCTATTGGCGTAAACAAAGTGATTTGTTACCTGATGGACCGTACAACATAAATCAAGGAGAAGCACTTGATGTCTCTCTCCGAATCTACCCGTCGGAGGTTAACGATCCTGTTCAATTTAAGGACACTCCAACGGGTGTAGGAACTAACATTCAGTTACTACCTGATGAGCAGCCATCACTGCTTTTCGGAAGAATGAAGCTTGATGATGTAAATGGACCGTCAGGTTCCCCGTTAACGATTCCACTAAGTATTGAATATTGGAATGGTCAACGCTTTGAAACGAATACAAGGGATGACGTTAGTCTATTTGATGGAGATAATCATTGTATTGATAATATTTGGCCAACCTCTTCCATCACTAACGTACAAATAAGTGGTGCAGGCAAAGTTAGTAGCGGTACATCTTCGGCAATAAAAGCTGTGCAAATTGATACCTATGTTAAAGAGAAAGTAAAAGTAAGTCTTAATTTAAATGGCACGTCATCTTGCACTGGGGCGGACCACCATTGGCTATATTTTGATTGGAACCAAGATAGTCGCTCTGAAACTCCACCATCAGCTATCGTCACGTTTGGTGTTTTTAGAGGCAACGACAGGATCATCTTTCGAGGAGAGTCTGGTCTTTTTGGGAAATGATAGCTACCGTCAATTGTTTTGTCTTGAACTTATCACTCAATTGATTTATAAAATGAAATTCATCTATAACTCCATGAATATATTAGTTTTTACTAACCTTTAATAACATGGAGAAAGACGATGAGAAGCAACATCGATGGCAAAAGGATAGTTGATAGAATCCGGATTCGAAAGCAGTATAAATGTGACGATTTCCACGTGAATTCTCAGGTTTTATCAGTTGGCAAAGACTCTTATAGTTTAAGCAAGATAAAACGAATAGAAGCTAGGAAATTAGGCGTGAAAGAGAATGCGATCAATATTGTTTCGTTAGCGTTCATTCTTTCAGCTGCGACGTGGGCATTCGTGCCACAATTTGGACTTATCAGTTTAGCTCTTACGATACTCATCGCTTTTTTTTGTTGGCGAAAGTACGAGTTAAGGGCGGAATTTATAGGGACCGATGAGACTGGTGATCATTGGGTTAGTATTGCTCGAGGCTATACCGAAGAGGAATTCACGGTCTTCAAGGATATTGAACAGCTCTTACGTCATCGCGCGTAGTCGAAAGCTCGTCATCAAATATGGCGGGCTTTTTCGTTTATGAATACTCCCTATAAAACAACAGACTTGTTATTAAGGAATGAATTTGAAACCCAAATCATTTCGGGGCTAACTGGGCCTCATCACCAAGTACAGATACGGATTCGGCAACCGAAGCTTTATCAAAGTGAACGTTGATCTGAACACCAGACTTTTCAAAAACCACATCATCATAGTCTGTGATAGCAATCTTATAGCCTCTGCTAACAAACAAGCTAGTTACTTTGGTTCGCTGACCGATATCAAGTGCTGATGAAAGCAGTTTATCCATGACGGTATTCCTTAAGGTTTTTCTAGTACATAGAGATTAATATAAAACTGAATGCTTATCTAGTCGGAGTGGTTAGCTATTCGGTTAGCTAGGTGTAAGCCCGTACAATAACGTGTTGATTTTTATCACTCGCCATATCGAGAGATAGGCTTTACCATAGAGTGAATAATCACAAAATAAGAGATAGTCATGTCGTTTCCTCCTTGTCCTAACTGTGCTTCAGAATATGTTTATCAAGATCAAAGTAACCTTGTATGTCCTGAATGTGCATATGAGTGGAACCCTGAAGAAATTGCTGCAGAGAAAGAAGCAAATGCAATAAAAGATGTTAATGGAGCTGTGTTAGAGCAGGGCGACAAAGTGACCTTTATTAAAGACTTAAAGGTGAAAGGGAGTTCATTGGTACTTAAGATTGGCACCAAAGCGACCATTCGACGTATTGTGGAAGGCAAAGACCACCAGCTTGACTGTAAGCTTGATAAAGGCGGAGAAATGATGGTAACGGCTAAATATGTGAAAAAAGCTTAACGATACATATTAAATAGAGAACGCCTCCGTGACGATTCGATCACTGAGGCGTTTATTAATAGGTCATTAGCTTATAAGTAGCGATTAGATAGATGCTGCTTAAAGTAGGCGGAGTTCAACGTTTCACCCGTCGCTTGTTTCACTAACTCGTCAGTAGTTAGTAAGCTGCCCTTGCTCCAGATATTTTCAGATAACCAAGAGAATATCGGTGATAGATCTCCAGAGCGGATAGCACCATCAACGTCAACGGTTTGCTGCATTACAGCCATAAACTGAGCTGCATACATCGCCCCTAAGGTGTATGAAGGGAAGTAGCCGAAAGCTCCATCAGTCCAATGAATATCCTGCATACAGCCATTTTTGAAATTACCTTGTGTGGATAAACCCAAATACTGCTGCATTTTGCTATCCCAAAGTTCAGGGATATCGGTATGTTTAATCTTGCCGTTGATCAGATCTCTCTCGATTTCATAGCGTAAAATTACGTGAGCAGGGTAGGTTAGCTCGTCGGCATCAACGCGGATAAAGTCTTTCTTCACTCGAGTATAAAGCTTTTGGAAGTTTTCTTGAGTGAATAGCGCTTTGTTATGTTGATCAAAGTGCTTACCAGCAAAACGAGCAAGGTGCTCGATAAAGGCGTCGCTTCGGCCAACCTGCATTTCGAAAAATAGTGATTGTGACTCATGGATACCCATTGAACGTGCTTCGCCCGAAGGTAGTCCAGATAAAGCAGTAGGTAGTCCTTGCTCATAACGAGCGTGGCCGGTTTCATGTACGATACCCATTAAAGACTGAACAAATTCGTTTTCATCGTAACGTGTGGTAATCCGTACATCACTTGGTACGCCGCCACAAAACGGATGTACGCTTTCATCAAGTCGTCCGTGTTCAAAATCAAATTGAAGGAGTTTCATTACTTCTAAACCGAGTGCTTTCTGCTTGTCGGTATCGAACTTACCTTCTGGCTGAATAAACTGTTCCGAGCTTTGCTTATCAATGACTTGATCAATCAAATCAGGTAACCAAGTTTTCACATCATTAAATAGAACGCCTAATGACTCTGAGCTTGTTCCTGGCTCATATATATCGAGCATGGCATCGTAAGGAGTGAGTCCATTCGCTTCTGCTCTAATCTGTGCCTCTTCTTGAGACAGCTTTACGACTTCTGCCCAGTTTTTTTCAAAACCGTTCCAATCATTTTCACCTCGTTGAGTACGCCAAGCATGTTCGCACTTTGAGCCAGCGAGGGACTTTGCTTGTACCAATGATTCAGGCAATAGATTGGCTTGTTGCCATTGACGTTTTAGCTCGCGAAGTGTCGCGCTATCTTGGGCATTTAGTGCTTCTTGCTCCGCTTCATGAAACCAATCTTCGAGTTGAGGTTGAGTGTGAAGAGAGTGGATATGAACCGATAACTCAGCGACGGCTGCGCTGCGGGCTTGATTACCCCCCGAGGGCATAACCGCGGCTTGGTCCCAGCCTACAATGGCAGATAAGTGGTTAAAGTGGGAAATCTTTTGAGAATGGGCTACTAACTTATTGAATGCGCTCATGGATCGCCTTCCGTGACTGTATAAAAAACAAAGTCTACCAACCTAAGGCTGGTAGACCAAGTTATTACGCACTGTTTTAGTAATTGTTGACGAGTCGTAAGTCAGTTGCCTGTGACGTTAGCTTTACTGGCCAACCGTAGCTTTCATACTCATTTAAAAGTGCTCTAGCTACATCTTCGCTGACATTTACTTGCGTCCATTTGCCAATACCCATTACCTGGTATGATAACTGTACTATAACCATGTGCTTCCCTCCCCCGGAATTACATTTTAAGTAATCTTCCTGATTACCCGATATCATACTAAATAAAAATAAATGGGCTGTCATGTTATATATTGACCTATATCAATAAAATGTGAATCCAGTCGTAATTGGAACGACGGTCACATTTATTAGTGTGATTGCTATCTAATGCAAAGAGGTTTAAAACAAGATTAGATATATGGAATAGCCCAAGTTAAAGGAATGGATGTGTTTAATAATTTTGAAGCGTTTTTGCTCGCGATAACGGTGCTAACCCTTACCCCAGGATTAGATACGGCGCTTGTTGTGCGGAATTCGTCTCGTGGTGGATTTACGGATGGTGCGACGACTAGCTTAGGGATATGTCTTGGTCTTTTTGTTCACGCGGCATTCTCAGCTATTGGAATTTCAGCAATCTTAGCGCAATCGGCAGAACTATTTAACTTGGTGAAAATGGTCGGTGCTGCATACCTCATCTGGCTTGGTGTAACGACTCTTAAAAGTGTTTGGAAGGGGGAAGTTGGTTCGATAGTCACCGATAGTAACCATACCCGGTTAGATATAAAACGTTCACTCAGGGAAGGCTTCTTATCTAATGTATTGAACCCAAAGACGGCGGTGTTCTATTTGGCATTTTTGCCGCAGTTTATAAACCCTGAAGGCTCTGCTTTTTTGCAATCATGTTTAATGGCGAGTATTCACTTTGTCATTGCGATGGTTTGGCAGTGTGGATTAGCGGGCCTGCTTAACTCAGCAAAGAGTTTGCTCAAAAGCTCGACTTTTATGAAAAGGATGGAAGCAACGACAGGAGCAGTGTTAGTTGGTTTAGGCATAAAGTTGATGGTTGAAGATTAAAAAAACAGCGACTGATGTCGCTGTTTTTTTATTTATTTAGTTTTGTAACTGAGGCTCTTTTAGTGATTGAACACTGGCTGCAAAGTATTGCTTTGTTTCTTCAATTACAACTTGTCGTAGTGCTATTAAACCAATGAGGTTAGGAATCGCCATCAAGCCGTTTACAATGTCAGCGATAATCCAAATCATATCTAAGTGAAGGAAAGCACCTGACGCAACTAAGCCGACAAAGATAAATTTATAGGGAAGAACGGCTTTGGTACCAAATAGGTATACCACACAACGCTCACCATAGTAGTTCCAGCCTAAAATTGTGGTGAATGCAAAAAACATCAGACCAATAGAGACCAACATTGGGCCAAAAGTCTCTGCATTTAAGCCAACTGCAAAGGCGTGCGTTGTCATGGCTGCGCCAGCGAAATCACTTTGCCATGCGCCAGTAAGGATAAGTGCCAAGCCTGTCATCGTACAAATGATAATGGTATCAAAAAATGTACCTGTCATTGAAATCAGGCCTTGTTTAACACAAGAGTCTGTTTTCGCTGCCGCTGCGGCCATAGGCGCACTGCCAAGGCCTGACTCATTAGAGAATACCCCTCGAGCAATACCAGATTGGATAGCTAGCATAATACTCGCTCCCAAAAAAACGCCTGTTGCAGCTGTCGAAGTAAACGCCGAAACGAGCACTAACTCAACAGCATCAAGAAGTTTATCTGCATTCATTATGATCACACTTAGGCAAGCTAGAACATAGAATAGCGCCATGGTTGGTACTACTTTTCCGGCTACGTTCGCAATCGATTTGATACCACCAAGGGTGACGAAAGCAACGAGCAATGTTAAGACGCTTGCAGATATTTCTCGGGAGATACCAAAAGAGATCTCACTGGCATCTAGAATGGCATTGACCTGCGGAAATGTACCAATACCAAAACACGCGACACCTAACGCGAAGACTGCGAACATAATGGCTAGCGTTTTAGAACCAACACCGTATTGAAGGTAGTACATCGGGCCACCGATCATTTGACCGTTGCTGTCTTGCTGTCGATACTTTACTGCAAGTAAACATTCGGCGTATTTTGTTGCCATTCCAAATAGGGCAGCAAGCCACATCCAAAAAAGCGCCCCAGGACCACCGAGTTTGATCGCCGTCGCTACGCCAACAATATTACCCGTACCAATGGTGGCTGATAGGGCAGTACACAAAGCAGCAAAGCTTGAAACATCGCCTTGCTTATTAGAGTCATCTTTACTGAACACCATTTTTAGGGCGGTAGGTAAGTGTCGAAATTGTAGTAGGCCTAAGCGAAAAGTGAAGTAGACACCAGTACCAACTAACAAAATGAGTAGTGGTGGGCCCCAGACAAAATTGTCGATAGATTTAAGTAAAGATTGAAGGTTATCCATGATTTCCCCTTAAGTGATAATGCTTATTTAAGGAGAAGAGTGAAAGCACAGAGATCGCGGATCTCTGGTATCGATGCAGGGCGGTTGCGCTGCAGCAGAATAGGTCTTTCCACTCCTCTGTCCTTTTGCCTGAGAGTTTCACACTACCAATTAGGGTAGAGCTTGCTCCTTCGGCGACCGCTTTCTACAACAAAGTAGTACGGTTCTCTCCAGAGGTTCCTCCAACTACAGTCCCCGCCACATAGTGGCACCTGAAAGATTTACTTCTTCGGTAGGTTATTCTCACCAAATGTTAACAATTGGTAAATAACCGCTCTCCTGCAGTCTTCATCGGAACGATTATCCAGTAAATGGATAAAAGTTAGTCAACAATTCTGAATTCATGCTGACGTGTGAACTGTATCATTCTTTTGATGTAATTCAACCAAAATTTCATGCAAATTTTTGATGAATAGATGTCTTGAAATATTGAGTCTAAATGAATTTATTGTGTCTATTGGACATATATTCTTTGTATGTCTAAATGACTCTTTCTTTGCCTTCTTCGTCATTAAGTTGTTGTATTTAAAGTTGATTAATTTATGGCAGGCTTTGTGCAATAAGATAGGGAAAACAAAAGAAAGATCAAAGTGAGGTAAACATGATTGCTCAACCAACGAAAAAAAATTTCAAACAGTTACTCTCTTACTCCAATATCGCGCTGATCGTTACAATGTTGGCGTTAATTGTGAGCGTGTTAATTTCCTACCCATACGCAGATTCATTTTCGTTATACCAACAAGTTGCTGCTCATATCAGCACTATCGTGATTGCTGCGCTACTGAAGGTGAGTTATGTGGCTCGGTGTTTAGCTCAATACAATCTAGGGGTAGAGGTAAGATAAGAAGGTAAAAAAATAGCGCTGTAATAGCGCTATTTTTATAAGAGGATTACTTAGAAGTAGTTAGCATCAATCAGCTCGCTTGTGTTCACTGATTTGACTTCTTCGCGAGCTTCGAGCCAAGTGACAACTTGCGCTTTCTGTTCTTCAGTCACATCAGCGTATCGCTTAGTACAACATAGGAAGCCTTCAAATAACTCTAGGCCGCCACCACCAAAACATAAGCCAAGAGAGTCAATGTAATCGATAAAATCATCGACGAACGTATCGTAACGATCGAAATCATTGATTGTTGTTTCACAGCTCAGCTCGAAACCAAGCATTGCAAACTCACCTACGAATAGTTTTTTCTGAATACGGCGCTTTTTGTTGTCTAGTTTGTATGGTTTCATTCTAATATCTCATTGATAATTGTTAGCCCTTTATACCCCAAATTGCTACAGTCACCAAATTAAATGCTAACTCGTACAGATAGTTGTTGAATGTTTGTGCGAGTAGTTAGCGTTAGAGTGAATAGCAGGGATTTCCTCGACAAGAAACGAACGCTACTCTGACTATTTAGGGACAAAAATGGTATAAAGTAATAAGTAGAAAGTCTGCCTAAGGAGAGGTTATGACAAGGTTATTGGCAATAGTGTTTTTGATTGCATTAGCTTATGTTCTTATTCGTTATCGAACGAGCGAGAAGCTACAAAAATACGTCGTGATTACTTTGGTTTCTGGCTTTTTAATCTATACAGCGACACTAATGGTCACAGAGCTTATCCGCTAACTAGGAGCAAACAATTGAACGAACAAACTGATCGCCAAGAAGATGATGATGTTGTTGTCATAGAAGAACGTGATAAGCGTACACACATTTATATTGTGATTGCTGGCGTTTTAGGCTTGGCTTTAGGCGGTTTGATTGGGTCTTCACTGACCGCAAAAAAGTGGGAGTCAACCTACCATACTTTGCAAGAACAGTATCAGACGCTTGCCGCTGACAAGAAGCAGATGGCAGTGCGGGTGGAAGAGAAAGTCGCTAAGGTTGATGACGAGGTTGAAGAAAAACTACAACTTGCTATTCAAGAGCAACAGGAAGCGCACCAAGTTTCACTAACTAAACTTGAGCAACAAGTGGAAGAATTAGAAAAGGTGAACCTTTCACTTGAGGAACAAATCGCGCAACAACGTCAACAGATTGAAACGGTAAGCTCGACAAACAATAAACTAAACCGTCAAGCTGATATGCAAGCAACAATGTTTGAACGTTCAAGAGAGCTATTTCAGCAAGAACTTAAGGTAAAGCAAGAGTTAGAAGCGTTAGAAAAAGAACGTGAAGATCTACAGCCTAAGCTTGCGAAGTTGAAAAAGGAGTGTGATGTTTACCTCGAAGGAACATCGTGGGACGCGAAGTCAGATGCATGTGATAAGCAAGATGAAGCGAACTCTCGTTTGAGTCAGATCGAGCAGATGATCAGAGTTCATAAGATGGATCTTAAACAGATGCAAGCACTCTCTGAAGAATTAGGTCTCTAACCAACGAACAATGGCATAACAAAAGCGCTTTAAATGGCGCTTTTTTTGTACGTGAAGAGTCAGATATCTTCGCTGAATCTAATTCACCCTCTCTAAATCTCCAATTTGCGCTACTGTTTATATTAACCAAGAGATTTGTAAGGCAGGTCATGCAGTTGGTTAAAGTGAATCAGGGTATGCAAATGATTGTCTATATAGCGTATATCGTGGCTGTAGGCATAACCTCTTATGGGCTGTTGTCCCAGCCTCACCCATGGGCATTGGCTTACTACTTGTTTCCAGCTTTTTTGTTAATGGCACTGATTGTAACCTCACCTTCATACAAACATATTTTCGCGTTCTCAGCGACAGCTCTGTTTATTTTTGGTGGGCTTATTCAGCCTTTCCCACTCGATGCGATTAAACAGTGCCTGTTCTTATTGCCTTTTTGCTACATCGTACTCTTTCCTGGAACGTTATGGCCAATTGCGGTTTGCGCCGCGTTAATTAATGGCTATCTATATCAATTATCTCTATCAGACTTTGAAGCTTTTATCGACACATCTCTTGAGCTAACGGCGATTACACTGTTTGCCACGCTAATGACTTACTACTACGTAAAAACAAAGCAACAAGCTTCTGATTTTAAATTAGAAAGTCAAACTGACTATTTGACTAAGCTTCCCAACATGAACGCCTACAAAGAGAAGATTGCTCAAGTAGATAAAGATAACGCGCGCCGTTTTGGGTTAATCCATATCGGCTTGGTGGGCTTCAAAAATGTCAATGATAGGCTAGGCTACCGACATGGCGATGATTTGCTGGTGGCATTTGCCAAAAACATACGTGATGTGGTGGGTAGTGCTGGAATTGTGTACCGGTTAGGTGGGGATGAATTTTTAGTATTGGTAGAAAGCGATCAGTTGACGGATAAACTCGACGAGCTCGTGGTGGAGCTCAATCAATATCAAAAGGTAATGTATAGCGTGGACAATACTTCCCATCGCTTGAGTTTCTGTATGGGTATTGCCTTGGCTGAACATGCTGCTGGGAGCAATGAAGTCTGGGAGAAAAATGCTGATTTCGCCTTGTTTAAAGCTCGCTCTGATAATACTCATGTATGTTGGTTTAATGATGAGCTTCTTGGCGAAACCATCCGTCAGCATCAGATAGAGACTGAGATTAAATCGGCCCTCCAAAATGACCAATTTGTCTTGATGTTTCAGCCGAAGGTATCCGTAGACAGTGCACAAGTCATGGGGGCTGAAGCACTCCTTCGCTGGAATCACCCTCAGCTTGGAATGGTGCCGCCGATTGAGTTTATACCAGTCGCAGAGAAAACAACCCAAATCGTTCCTGTCGGTCATTGGATCATCTATGAAGCATGTCGCCAAGCGAAGCTGTTCGATGATGCGGGTACGCCTGTATGTATTGCAGTAAATGTATCGACAGTACAGTTTGCCCACGCAGATTTGTTTGATGTGGTGGTTAAAGCATTAAAAGAGACTGAATTGCCGTCCCACTTACTTCAAATGGAGATTACTGAGTCGACATTGATGAGCGACCCTGAAAGCATCACCGATATTTGTCGTCAGCTGCGAGCTATAGGCGTTTCTATCGCTATCGATGACTTTGGCGTTGAATACTCAAGCTTGAAGTATCTCAAACAGCTCCCCATTGATATTATCAAAATCGATAAATGCTTTGTTGATGAATGCGCGGTGAGTCACTCAGATAGAGTGCTAGTGCGGACCATAATTCAAATGGGGCACAGTTTGGGTATTAAGCTGGTGGCTGAAGGGGTAGAAGCGCAAGAGCAATTAAATGTCCTTGCCGAAGAGCAGTGTGACCAGTACCAAGGCTATCTATTTTCTCAGCCCTTATCTCGAGACGAATTCTTTTCGATGCTAAAACAGCAAAGAATGGCTGAAACGGTTATGGAATCATAAAAAGCCGCATAGAGCGGCTTTTTTATAGAGTTGAACTAGATTAATGTGTCAAGTAGTGATGCATAAACTCGGTCACTTTTACCATATCATCAATTGCGATGAACTCTTCTGTAGTATGTACTTTCGCCATGCCAGTAGAAATGTTAACGGTGGTTAGACCTTTCGCATTGAAGTTGTTTGCATCGCTGCCACCACCAGTACCTTTGGTATATGGGCTTGCGCCAATTGCTTCAAATGATGCCTTAATAGTCTTGATATGCGGGTGATTGTCATCAATTACGAACGCGTTGTACGCACGAGTTGATTCAATCTCTACCTCAGCTCCGTGTTTATCCGCCGCTGCTTGGAAGGTTGAAATCATATGATCGACTTGAGCTGTTAACTTGCTATCGTTAAGGGAGCGAGCTTCAGCAACAACTTTAAGTTCTGGCATCACAATGTTTGTCGCACAGCCACCTTCAACAATACCGATGTTTGCAGTAGTTTCTTCATCGATACGTAGCAAGTTCATTTGTGTGATTGCATCTGCAGCGACTTGAATCGCGCTGATACCTTCTTCAGGAGCAAGGCCTGCATGGGCAGGTCGGCCAATGTACTTAGCGACGATCTTTTGTTGGCCAGGTGCTGCATTGACGATAGTGCCAATTGGGCCGCCAGTGTCTAATACAATCGCTTTGTCTGATTGAATGAATGACATATCGAAATGCTCAGAGCCAAACAAGCCACCTTCCTCATGAACAGTAAAAGCGATCTCGATAGTTTTGTGTGCAAGGTTTTGCTCTTGGATAGTTCGAACCGCTTCCATAATTGCCGCGATTCCTGACTTGTCATCACCACCGAGAATGGTATTTCCTTTTGAACGAATGATGCCATCTTCAATGACTGGCTCAATACCTTTACCTGGAGTCACGGTATCCATGTGGCAGCTTAGAACTACGCTCTCATCGAGCCTACCTTCAAGGCGAGCATAGATGTTGAAGCCATTAGAAACCTCTTCAGGAACAGGTAACTTATGGACTGTGAAGCCAAGGTCACCTAGCTGTTCTGCGAGAGTTTCTGCGATCAGTTTTTCGTCGCGTGACTCACTGTCGATTTGGATGATTTGAGTGAAGTGATTAATTAAGCGTTCACGGTTTATTAGAGTCATTGTAATACCTTGTATGGGAACAGAGGCATTACCTTATCGCTGTCGAGAGGGGTGAGGCCTGCGTTAAATCAAGTAATCTGACGCTCTCAGTCAATTTTTGGCAAATTTTACTCTGTATGACTAGAAAGCGTTCATCGACTACAGAAGCTTTACAAAGCTAGCACCAATAAGTCGGTCAACCCGCTCTTTTGCTTCATCTCCAAAAATTGACATCGCAGTCTGATTGATATGAAGAACAAAAGTTCGAGCGAAAAGCTGCTCACGATCGCCTTTGCCGATTTGGGACAAGATTAGGCACAAAAGAGAACAGAATGTCTTTTTGCCTAATGAGTCATTCCAACTTTTCTCGAATGCAGCGAGATCGTTTTTAAAATCGATATGATCAGCGAATATTTTAAGTAGGCGACCTTGCAGAGCTTCAAGGAAGTCTGTTTTTTTAGGGAAATGATGACTGATACCAGTACGAGAAACACCAGTCTCACGACTTAGCGTAGTGTACGACATTGCATCATACCCATTTTCTAAAAGCTGTTTGGTAACGGTATCTAGGATTAGGTTGATTGTAACTAAAGTATCTTCTTTACTACGTTTTGGCATGACTAGGAAACGTTTATAATTTGTTATGGAGTGTCGTAGTGTAACGCATTACAGTACTGATTACCATAAAGTGGTAGGGACATTATAAGAATGCTTCAATACTAGGGATAATTTATCGCAAAATCATGGGGTAGATTACGAATGTAAATAATTTGTTACTGTGTGCTTGTTGTTAAGTTTCTGTTTTTTCAGTGTTTGAGCTGCATTTAACATTGCGTTTACACTTCGGGTTGTTGTAACTGTTAATGATGAACTAACAGTGAAAGGTTCATTTTCTGAGCCATGTGGGCCAAGTTATTGAGTGAAACACGGAATCAAACAATAACGAGGGACGAATAATGAACGAAGCGTACAACCCATTAGGAACCGATGGCTTTGAGTTTGTCGAGTACACAGCGGCAGACCAAGAAGGCATCGAAAAGTTAAAGAATCTATTTAACTCTTTAGGGTTTGCAGAAGTCGCGAAACACCGTTCTAAAGAAGCATGGTTGTACCGACAAGGAGATGTGAACTTTATCGTCAACGCTCAGCCGCACAGTCAGGCTCATGAGTTTGCCAAGGTGCACGGCCCATCTGTTTGCGGGATGGCTTTTCGAGTTGCTGATTCGGCAGCGGCGATGAAACAAGCGTTAAGTAATGGCGGTGAACAGTATGTGACCGAAATTGGGCCGATGGAGCTAAGCATCCCAGCCATTTATGGTATCGGTGAGAGCCTGCTATATTTTGTTGACCGTTACCAAGACGGCAGCATCTACGAAGTGGATTTCCGTTTCTATGACGATGCAAAAGAGCGCCTAGCGAAGATGGACGTCGGTTTGTACGAAATTGACCATCTTACTCACAATGTGAAGCAAGGTAACATGGATGTATGGTCTGGATTCTACGAGCGAATTGGTAATTTCCGAGAAATTCGATACTTCGACATTGAAGGTAAACTTACTGGTCTCGTGAGTCGTGCAATGACTGCGCCTTGTGGAAAAATCCGAATCCCAATCAATGAGTCATCGGATGATAAGTCCCAAATTGAAGAGTTCATCCGAGAGTATAACGGTGAGGGCATTCAGCATATCGCATTGACGACGGACGACATCTACCAAACGGTTCAAACACTACGTGACCGCGGTATGGACTTCATGCCGACACCTGATACGTATTATGAAAAGGTTAACGATCGAGTAGAAGGCCATAATGAACAGCTTTCAAAGCTACGAGATTTACGAATTCTGATTGATGGTGCGCCGACCAAAGATGGTATCCTTTTACAAATTTTCACCCAAACGGTTATTGGCCCCGTCTTCTTTGAAATTATTCAGCGCAAGGGCAATGAAGGGTTTGGTGAAGGTAATTTCAAAGCGCTATTCGAATCGATTGAAGAAGATCAGATTCGTCGTGGAGTACTAGACGATGCATAAATGGATCACATTCCCTCACCGGGAGGGGGTGTGCTCTAAGCAAGCGCATGCGGACTTCCCGGAAGAGGCGATTTATGAGCGAGAAGCAGGCCGAAGTGGGTTCTTTGGGCCAGCAGCTCACTTTCATCATCAACACGCCCCAACAGGTTGGAGTGAGTGGGAAGGTGACTTAAAACCCCGCGCTTTTAACTTCAACAACGTTGAAACTGCTTGTCAGAATTCACCATGGTCTGTCCCTCATTTGCTGCACAATGCTAACTGCAAAGTCAGAGTGTGGAAGCTAGATAGCACGATGGACCAGTTGGTACGCAATGCAGATGGCGATGAGCTTCTGTTTATCCATCAAGGCAAGGCCGACCTATTCTGTGACTATGGGCACCTCGAAATCAAAGAAGGGGATTATGTCATGATCCCTCGTTCGACCACTTGGCGAATTGAGCCCAAAGAAGCGATGTTTGTGCTGATGATCGAAAATACTGATGCGGCTTACACATTGCCTGAAAAAGGAATGGTGGGGAACCACGCGGTGTTCGATCCGGCGGTATTAGACGTGCCGAAGATAGATGAGGCTTTCAAAGCTCAATATTCAGAGCAGTCGACGCAAGTCCAAATTAAACGTCATGATCAAGTCAGTGTCGTCACTTATCCATTCAACCCGCTTGATGCGATTGGCTGGCATGGTGACTTGTCAGTTGTACGAGTGAACTGGCGTGACATCAGGCCATTAATGTCTCATCGATATCATCTTCCACCCTCGGCGCATACTACGTTTGTTGGGCAAGGTTTCGTTATTTGTACTTTCGTACCTAGACCGATTGAGAGTGATCCTGGGGCACTCAAAGTCCCGTTTTATCACAATAATGATGATTACGATGAAGTGTTGTTCTATCACGCCGGAGACTTCTTTAGTCGCGACAATATTGAAGCAGGAATGGTGACTTTCCACCCCGCTGGGTTTACTCATGGCCCGCACCCAAAAGCGTTCAAAGCAGGGCAAGAGTATAAGAAAAAATTCACCGATGAAGTGGCTGTGATGATTGATACTAGACACGCGCTCTCATTTAGCGATGAAGCAAAGCAAGTTGAGAACCAAGAGTACGTATACAGCTGGAAAGAGAAGCCACTTAAGGATTGAGTATGAAATTAGCGAGTTTAAAAGATAACAGCCGTGATGGTTTGCTGGTGGTGGTGAGCCGTGATCTCACCAAATGTGTTGCTGTTCCTGAAGTTGCTCAAACGATGCAGTATGCTCTAGATAATTGGGATGGTGTGGAATCTCAACTCAATGAGGTCTATGTTGCTCTTAACAATGGGGAACTGACGAAGGAAATTACCTTTGACCAAGCGCTTTGTGAATCGCCTTTACCGCGAGCTTATCAATGGGCAGATGGCTCTGCGTATGTGAACCACGTAGAGCTTGTTCGAAAAGCGCGCGGTGCGGAAATGCCCCCAAGTTTTTGGACTGATCCATTGATGTATCAGGGGGGATCAGATGCTTTCATTGGCCCGAGAGACAATATTCCGACAATCAGTGAAGAGTGGGGTATTGATTTTGAAGGTGAGGTTGCCGTGGTCACGGGGGACGTTCCGATGGGTGCATCGGTTAACCAAGCTGCCCAATCAATTCGCTTGATCATGCTGGTAAATGATGTGTCGTTGCGTGGGTTGATCCCTAATGAACTCGGCAAAGGCTTTGGCTTTTTCCAATCTAAACCTTCTTCAGTTTTTTCCCCGGTAGCAGTAACGCCAGATGAACTAGGTAGCCATTGGGATGGGGGCAAGGTGAACCTTCCATTGTTGAGCTTTTATAATAATGAGCCTTTCGGTTGCCCGAACGCGGGTGTTGATATGACTTTTGAATTTCCGGAGCTAATTGCACATGCAGCGAAGAGTCGTCCTTTGTCAGCAGGGGCGATTATTGGCTCAGGGACGGTGTCTAATAAGCAGGGGACAGAATATGGTACGTCGATACCTGAAGGCGGTGTTGGCTATTCATGTATTGCTGAAGTGCGAATGATCGAAACGATTCGAGATGGTTCGCCGTCGACTTCATTCATGAAGTTTGGTGATCGAATAAAAATGGAAATGCTTAACGATCAAGGTGAGTCCATATTCGGTGCGATTGACCAGCAAGTGGTGAAATATGAGTGATCGTATTCTTTATGGTTACTGGCGGTCATCGGCAGCTTATAGAGTACGTATTGCACTAAACCTGAAAGGGTTAGAATATCAGCAACGCTCTGTGCATTTGGTCAAAGGTGGTGGAGAGCAACACTCCGCCAACTTTAAGCAGCTGAACCCAAATCAGTTGGTGCCTGTGCTGGTTGATAATAGCCTCGTACTCAATCAATCTCTGTCTATTATTGATTATCTTGATGAAACTTATCCTGATAGTTTGCTCGTGCCGAAAAGTGGTGAGTCACGATATTTGGTAAAGGCTCTTGCCCAAGATATAGCGGTTGATATCCACCCTCTGAATAATTTAAGAGTGCTGCAATACTTGACGAAAGAGCTTCATGTTGATGATGCAGATAAAGCCACTTGGTATAAACATTGGATAGCTACGGGCTTTGAAGCCTTGGAACTACGAATTGCGAGCACGAGAGGTCAATATTGTGTTGGCGATGACATCTCACTCGTCGACGTTTGTTTGGTCCCTCAAATCTATAATGCTCGTCGATTTGGTGTTGATCTGACAAGCTATCCGAATCTACTTGATGTGACAACGTCACTTGGAAGGGTCAGAGCATTTACGTTAGCAGCTCCTGAGAGACAGCCTGATGCGGATGTAACCTGATCGTAGCCACGATATTTCTCCCGCCCTCTTTTGCTCGATAGAGGGCTTGATCGGATTGCTCAATCAACTCGTTGATATGAGAGTCAGACTGCGGTTCTGTCATTGATACACCGACACTGACCGTGACCATATCTGAACATGAGGAGTATTGATGATAAAGCTGAGAGTTCTCGACGTTAAATCGGATCTCTTCTGCAATCTCAATAGCCTGATTGAGTCCAACGTTTGGCAATACAGCGACAAACTCTTCCCCACCAACTCGTGCGAAAAATCCATCACAGTGACTAATGTCGACCTTGTCTAAGCTATGAGCAACCATTTTAATTGCCTCGTCCCCGGCTATGTGGCCGTAGTTATCGTTGTATGCCTTGAAATGGTCAATATCGAATAAAACCAAGCATAGGGGTTGGCGTGCAGTGATGGATTTGTGCCAAATCTTTTCTATCTCTTGGTTGAAATACATACGGTTCTTAAGACCTGTCAGCGCATCCTCTTCGGCGAGCTTTTTAATGGCGACATTGGCGTCTGACAGCTGTTGAATCAAGTGTTCTTTTTCTATTGCCTCTGCGATTCGAGTCGTTGCTTTACGGTGCAAGATTTTGGTGTAAAGAGTGACGTAAATCGTACCCGAGATAATGATAATAAAGGCTTCAAAATAGAGTTGAAGTTCAAAAGTAAAATAGGCGGCAAGTGGAGCCATTAGTGACCAAAAATAGGTTTGAAGGGAGGTAATCGAGTTGATGTGGAAAATAGTCCCTGCATAAGCTAGCGCAGTACACCAAAACGTAGTCGCCATTAGGTTTCGTTCGGGATCAATTTGAATGAACCAGATAGAGCCAATAGACCAGACAAAGCCAAGTAGGGAGCGAGTTGAGATAAGTCCTAGCCAATCAAGCTTATTCATCGATGAACTCAAGATGCGAGGTCGTAGGTGCTTATCTAGGCAATAGCGTAAGGCAATAATGCTAGGAAATAAAATTGCCCATGTTATAAGTTGGTTCGAGAGCCCGTAAAAATAGAATGAAATGGAAAGTACAATAGTGGCTAAGATAGTGTGAACAAAAGCAACGATTGGGAAAGCGTCTATCATCTCGATATGCTTTCTACGGATTAACTCACTTTCTAAAGTACGTTCCATTTTATAGGGTGTTATTCTGTAATGTATGGTTGAAATTACCTTAATCCGAGAATGATGTAAACAAGTGAGAACCTTGTTAGTAGGTGATATAAATGCAAAAAGGCCACCCAGATGGCGGCCCTTATTTCTTCAATGGAGAAGCGAACAACTTATCGTAAACCGTTAGGACTACGTTCTCTTTGCTGTAGTTCGGCGATGTTAAATTGACGTACATCTAGCGTTGCTAAGTCATTGCACTCTTTGCATGAATGGTGGCATAGACCATCAACATATTCATGCTTGGCAAGCATACTTGGCTTTTTACACCAGTCACAAATGCCTTCGATCGTAAACATAATACTCTCCCCACCTTTATTAGTTAGGTGTTATTTTCGCGGCAGAGTATGGCATAACGAACATGGTTTGGTTAAGTATTTGTTATGATTAATGGGAGGGTGATCGATTGCGCGGCCAAGTATTGTAAGGCTTGTCGTGTTTCCCCAATCAATTGTGATTGATAATGTAACTATTTGTTAATATTTTTTATGATGAGTTTTAGCGCTTGGTTGAGACGTTTCATCTCAGCATCACTTCCCTTAAGATCCGGATGGTAAATTTTTGAGAGTTGCTTATAGCGAGCTTTAACTTGTTTTTCATCAGGTATGTTTGCTGGACTAAATCCAAATAGCGCGCATGCTAGCGTCAATGGTTTTTCTTTAGCCGTCGAATCGGTATTTTGTGGTTTTACCGAGTTAACTTGCTGCTTCTTAACATGGCGATAAAGCGTTTCTAGTTGACGTTTTTGTTGTTTTATCAGCTGGTCTTTTCTCTTTATCTCACGTTCCAACTTAATGTATCTTCGCCTAGCATCTCCGTCACTCTCCGTCGCGGTATGTGCAAGACGTTTATTGGTACGAAGTAGCCATAAAATTGTCATTAGACTAAACCCAAGAAGGGCTAAAGTGCCGTATAGAGTTAGGTTCTTATCTTTTTGGCTATCAGCGATGGACTGAGCTTTTGGGCTTACTTCAATATCACTTGTATCGAAGGCGACCTCAAGTTGATCAATCGCTGCCACTTGCTTTGCTCGGCGGGCATTAAACTGAGCCTCTAGCACTCGGGCATAATCTTCTTCTGCCTTAGGATCCTGGCGAGCAGCTTCTTGATACCATAATTCTGCAAGGTCTAGCGCGTTGGGCTGTTGTTGGGTTTCTTCATAAATTTGGCCTAATAATTTGGCCGCTTCAGAGTTGTCACTGTTTGCAGCTCGACTCAACCAGAATATTGCATTCTCAATATCGGGTTTGGTTCCAATACCTTTAAAGTAGGCTTGACCTAATGCGCTTGCAGCGTTGTGGCTACCATTTTCAGCGGCTTGTTGATACCAATAAAAGGCTTCCGAGTCGGAACGGTCTACTTGATCACCACTGGCGTAGCGTTTTGCTAATTCAAGTTGTGCGTGGACATTCTGATTTTGTGCACTCTCGATAAGCTCTTCTATCGACTGCGCAAAGCATGAAGAAGATAGCAACAACAGCAGTAAAGGAAGTGTGCGCAAAGTGACCTCGAAAATTGTCTGAACCAACTTAACTATTTGCTAAGTATATCAATTAGCATGCAGAGATAGAGGTAGATAAGCAAAATTTGTGTGACTGACACAAAAATGGCTTCCGAGGAAGCCATTTTTACTAGGGTTTTGTGCTATCGCAATATTATTTCAGAGGTAGAATTTGAATCTCTACGCGACGGTTACATGCACGGCCTTCAGTTGTGCTGTTAGTACATAGTGGATAGCGTTCGCCATTACCACGTGCAATAGCGCGGCCAGCGGCTACACCTTGAGAAACTAGGTATGAGCGTACAGATTCAGCACGGCGCTCTGATAATGTTTGGTTTGTGGTATCGCTACCAGTACTGTCAGTGTGACCGTCAATCACTAGGCTAGTGTCTGGGTATTCAACCAAAATACGCGCAACACCACGCAGTGTATTGTGAATGCTTGGGTCTAGGGCGTAAGAGCTTGACTGGAAGCCAATGCCATTTTCTAAGCGAAGCAACAGTTGGTTTTCACCGACACGTTCGACTTGAACGCCTGAATCTAACAGCTCTTTACGAAGCGCTGCCTCTTGTTGGTCAAAGTAGTAACCCACACCACCGCCTACAGCGGCACCACCTGCAGCACCAATTAGTGCATGTTTACGACGTTCATCAGCGTCATCACCTGTTGCTAGGCCAACAGCTGCGCCGGTAATTGCACCGATAAGAGCGCCTTTCGTCGCTGAGTTTGTTTCTGATTCACCAGTCGTCGCGTTTTGGCGTTGAGTTGCTTGACAACCAGTTAGGGCAATTGCAACTGCTAGAGCAAGTGTGATTTTTTTCACGTTAACATCTCCGTGTATTATTTTAGGTTCCCGTCATTCTTACGGGTAATCAGTATCTAGTGAATTAACCTTATGATATCCCTTATGTCAATTCAAAAAACATAAATTGACAGAATATTAATGTTCACTGAGCGTTTTTTGCTCTATCGGAGCATCTTTGGTGCTTGAGCACCGTTGATTGGGCGGTTGACTGAGACAGTGCGGCCTTTCTTGAGACCAACTTCGTAGTCTTCAGTGATGTTCTTCATCGCTTCTCTTAACTGCTGCTTGAAGGTTTCTCGGTCAATATTTTGAAATTCTTTATCGATGTAATCATCAATCTTTTTTGCTGACTCTTCATCAGGGCTGATGATCGGAAGCTTCTCTAAAGCACCTTCGACCCACCCAGAAAGGAATGAATTAACGCGTCGGGTCACCTCAGTGTTGGATGTGCCGGAACCAGCAAATCCATTTCTGAACTTACCAGTTTGTTCGTTCATTTCGCGATAGATGATATCGAAAGCAAAAGCAGCGAAAATTGCGCGATCCGCTTCACCAATAAATTCCACGCGCTTTAGGCCTTTATGGTTAAGCAACACAGCTTCCACCCCAAATTTGGTGTTAATGCCGCGAATGATTCTAAGCAGATTTGAACCGACATTTGCAGGAAGCAGGTGAGTCGACTGGGTTTTTCCCATCTTGATAAACTCGATATCGTCTTTATCGAGGCCATATTTCAGCATCAGACGGTGTGCCATTTTAATCGCATTTGCTGCTTCGTTTACGTTGGCAGAGTTACCAAGCTCTAAACATTTTGCAATTTTTTTAAGGGCTTTTTGTTTATCCATCGACCGGAACAAATCTCACTAATTTTACGAAGTCGGACATTTTAACGTGTTATGAGAAAAAACGGAAATAATGAAATTGAATGGAATACGAGAAATCGGTCACCAATACGTGTCTCGACGAAGAAAAGCGGGAAGTATTTATTCAATAAAAAACGCCACCCGTGAGAAGGGTGGCGTAGAAAGAGATTTACGAAGAATGGTGTCGGTTAGATACCTAGTTCATCTAAGAGATCGTTAGCATTTGAGCCAGTTTCTTCTTTTGGTTGTTGTTTGGATTTCATCTTTTGCTGGGCTTGCTCCAGAATTGCATCTGGGCTTTCATCTTCAGCGGCTTCAAACTCTTCCAATTGAATGAACTCAGTTTTGTCCATCGCAAGTTCTAGGTAGAAGATATTGCCTTGCTCGGTTGAGAAGGTCACACGGCGAGCTTGTGGACGGTCAAGGTTTGTATCTACTGATAGGTTTACTTGCTTGTTAAGTGCCAACATTTTTGGTTGGTTCTGCGTGATGTGAGTGTGCAGATCTTTGCGAACTTGGTTAGTAAAGTTACCTACTAATTGGTTCATAAGCTCACCCAGAACGTCTGCGACTTCGTCTGAAGTGTGGAGAACCGCTAACTCTTCCTCGGGCATTCCCATGTTGCGCATGTAGTTTGTGTAAACCTCAAGTGCTGCTTTTGAAGTGAAGTTGATAACAACCAGGCCAGAGAACCCTCCATCAAATAGGACAAAGCACCCAAAGTCAGGTTTTAAGCTGGTTTTAGTGATCTTTTGAACCATAGCAGAGTAGGAAACTTGCGAACTCGTCGCCGAACTCAATACGCCAGAAACGGACTGGCATAACTTCAATAGAATATCTTCTGTTGTGATGACTTTATTTTTCTTCATTGATGATTCGCTCATAGAGACACTTCAAATTGTTTTTGTTAATTCTAAGTGTGGGAAAAAAATGCGATAAGTTCCATTCTGACACTGCATTTCTGTTTTGATCACCCTTTTAAATGTTGTAAAGTGACGAGATTCAAATAATAGTTCAAATTATAGCGAACCCAGTGCTGATTGGATCAGCGTCGTAGGGAGCAGGAAGCAAATGTTACCAAGATTACATTCTCAGTCGGATGTGGATCCGATTGTTCTCACCTTTCTTAAAGAGCTCGAAGCCGCTGGTTTCACGGGCGATATAGAAAGTCAGTTCTCTAGCCGTTTAGCGGTCGCCACTGACAACAGTGTCTATCAGCAATTGCCACAAGCGGTTGTACATCCCAAAAGCACTCAAGATGTCACCCTCATAGGCAAGCTGAGCAAAGAATCCAAGTACGAAAGAGTCACATTTTCCCCTCGCGGTGGAGGTACCGGAACCAATGGTCAGTCCTTGACTAAAGGTATCGTGGTCGATCTTTCTCGTCATATGAACAAAGTACTCGAAATCAATGAAGATGAAGGTTGGGTTCGTGTTCAAACTGGCGTGGTAAAAGATCAGCTTAATGATGCGGTTCGTCCATACGGATATTTTTTCTCTCCGGATCTATCCACAAGTAACCGTGCGACATTGGGTGGGATGATCAATACCGACGCTTCGGGCCAAGGCTCTCTAAAATATGGTAAAACATCGGATCATGTTTTATCTCTACAAGCCGTGTTCGCTGATGGCTCTATTATTGAATCCGACTTGTCTCACGGTATGCCAAAAGAAGGTGAGTACGCTTTCAATGCTTATCACACCACAGAGAGCGTATGTCGTGAAAAACGAGCTCAGATTGATGAGAAGTTTCCACCGCTCAACCGCTTCTTAACGGGCTATGACCTGAAAAACGCTTTAGATGTAGAGAATGACAAATTCGATTTAACTCGTGTGCTATGTGGCGCTGAGGGCTCACTGGCGTTTATCACGGAAGCTAAGCTCAACCTCACTCCGATACCTAAGGCGAGAACTTTAGTTAACGTTAAATACAACAGCTTTGATTCCGCGCTACGCAACGCTCCATTTATGGTTGAAGCCAATGCCCTGTCTGTTGAAACTGTCGATTCAAAAGTATTGAACCTCGCCAAGCAAGACATTGTTTGGCATACGGTGAGTGACTTATTGACGGATGTACCTGGTAAAGACATGCAGGGCATCAACATGGTTGAGTTTGCAGGCCAAGATGTCGAAGAGGTTAATGCACAAGTCGACGCTTTAAGTCGCCGCCTTGATGCGATGTTAGAAAGCAATGAAGCTGGCATTATTGGTTATCAAGTATGTAGCGACGTCGCAAGCATAGGCCGTATCTACAATATGCGTAAGAAAGCGGTTGGTTTATTAGGTGCAGCGAAAGGCAGGGCGAAACCTGTCGCGTTTGCCGAAGATACCTGCGTTCCTCCAGAGAATTTAGCCGATTTTATTGCTGAGTTTAGAGTGCTGCTTGATGAGAAATCGTTGAATTATGGCATGTTTGGCCATGTCGATGCTGGTGTACTCCATGTTCGTCCTGCATTAGATCTATGTGATCCTAAACAAGAAGCGTTGATGCATGAGATCTCAGATGAAGTGGTCAAACTGGTAGCAAAATATGGTGGTTTAATGTGGGGTGAGCACGGTAAAGGCTTTCGCTCAGAGTATGGAGCAGAGTTCTTTGGTGATGAACTGTTTACAGAACTTCGCCGCGTCAAATCCGCCTTTGACCCGCACAACAAGATGAACCCAGGCAAAATTTGTACGCCTTTAGAAAGTAACCAAGAGCTTGTTAAAGTGACGGATACAAAGCGTGGCTACTACGATCGCCAGATTGATGTTCAAGTTCGAGACAGCTTTAAGCAAGCGATGGAATGTAATGGCAATGGCCTGTGTTTTAACTACGACACTTCCTCGCCAATGTGCCCGTCGATGAAGGTGACGGCAGACAGGAGACACTCTCCAAAAGGCCGAGCAGGAATGGTTCGAGAATGGCTACGCCAATTGACGGATCAGGGTGTTGATATTCTGGATCTTGAGCATCAAGCTCTTTCTGACAATACCTCGATCAAAACTATGATTGAGCGCGTTCGCAATAGTTTAAATAAACGTCACGAATATGACTTTTCACATGAAGTCTATGAGGCGATGAATGGCTGTCTAGCCTGTAAAGCATGTGCGAGTCAGTGTCCGATTAAAGTGGATGTCCCAAGTTTCCGCTCGCGTTTCCTAAATATCTACTATTCACGTTATCAACGCCCAGCAAAAGATTACTTGGTGGCGAATATCGAAACCATGTTACCCGTATTGGCTAAAGCACCTAAGCTGGTTAATGGCGCGTTAAAGCAAGGGTGGGTGCAAGATCTCACCGCTAAAACGGTAGGTTATGTTGATTCACCATTGCTATCAGTGCCGACGCTGAACAAGCGACTTTCGGATTTGAAAGTTTTCGATTTACAACAGTTGGCTGCGTTATCTAAAGAAGATAAAGCAAACCATGTTGTGATCGTTCAAGATCCGTTTACCAGCTACTACGACGCTCAAGTGGTTGAAGATTTTGCCGCATTAGTGAGTAAGTTGGGTAAGACACCAGTATTACTGCCATTTAAGCCAAATGGTAAAGCTCAGCATGTGAAAGGTTTCCTCAAGAAGTTTGCAGATAGCGCCAAGAATACTGCAGCGTTCTTACAACAAATAGCTGACATTAATATCCCACTTGTTGGGGTCGACCCAGCATTGGTGCTTTGTTATCGAGACGAATACCAAGAGGTTTTGCAAGAGAAACGTGGTGATTTCCAAGTTCTTACTGTGCATGAATGGTTAGAGCCAAAGCTGCAAGAGTTTGTCGAACGAGATGCTAATGGTGATGAACCATGGTACTTGTTTGCACACTGCACGGAAAAAACTAAGATGCCAAACGCTGAGAAAGAGTGGGGCAAGATCTTTGCTCACTTTGGCGCTCGACTGAATACCGTTCCTGTGGGCTGTTGTGGTATGGCGGGCACCTTTGGTCATGAGGTGGACAAGCTACAGATGTCGAAAGATATATACGCTCTAAGCTGGAAGCCAAGGCTTCAAGACCTACCTAAAGAGCGATGCCTTGTTACGGGGTACTCATGTAGGAGCCAAGTTAAACGCTTTGAGAATGAGAAAGTGCAGCATCCACTCCAAGCGCTTCTAAAAATAATCTAACTTTAAATAGCTCAGCCCCGGTGGTTGAGCTATTTTTATAGGTAACTAATTGAAGAGAAAGTAGATGGATGTGTTAGAGCGAAAGATCCCACCTGTAGCTTTGTTTGTCCTATTTGTTGTGGCTATTAATCACCTTAGTCATGAGTTTGTGCGGTTTACCGTCAACTTACCTCTGAACTTGGTGGTGTTTTTAGTATGCTTTGCGATTGCGGGTATCGTTGGTATCGCGGGCGTTTATGAGTTTCGGCGAGCGCAGACAACGGTAAACCCGATAAAGGTCGATGATGCATCAACAGTGGTCGATAGCGGTATTTTTGCTTTCACTCGCAACCCTATGTACCTAGGGTTGTTCTTACTGTTGTTCGGTTTTGCTTATTGGCAGCAGAACCTTGTCTCAATCACTTTTTCTTTTACTTTTATTCTCTATATGAACCGCTTTCAAATCCGCCCAGAAGAAAAAGCTTTAGAGTCTCTATTTGGTGCAGCTTATTTAGATTACAAACAAAGAGTAAGGCGTTGGATTTAGTTAAGCGGATAGTCAAATATACGAAAAGCCCTGCTGAGTAAGCAGGGCTTTTATTTATCTCGTACTAAATCTTAAGTGAGTTTCACGCTCGGTAACAGTGCGTCTGGCATTAAGTGGTTATGTACGGCTAGTTTGAGTAACGCGTTAGCAGCTTCAATATCTGGAGCGAAGTAACGATCTTTGTCGTAGAACGAAACTTTCTCACGCAAGATATGTTTTGCTTCCTCTATACGCGCTGACGACTTGTTTGGTGCTCGGAAATCGAGTCCTTGAGCTGCCGATAAATACTCAACCGCGAGAATTCCACGGGTGTTTTCTGCCATATCACGCAAGCGTCGACCGGCGAACGTAGCCATAGACACGTGATCTTCTTGGTTTGCTGATGTAGGCAAGCTATCCACAGACGCAGGGTGGGCCAATGTTTTGTTCTCACTCGCCAATGCTGCTGAAGTTACTTGAGCAATCATAAAGCCAGAATTCACGCCGCCATTATCAACAAGGAATGGAGGAAGCTTTGAAAGCGCGCTATCAATCAGCAAAGCCATACGACGTTCAGAAAGACTCCCCACTTCTGCAATCGCAATCGCTAAGTTGTCAGCAGCCATTGCCACAGGTTCAGCATGGAAGTTACCACCAGAAATAATGTCGCCATCTTCAGCGAAAACCAGCGGGTTATCGGAGACTGAGTTAGCTTCGACTTGCAAAATATCGGCAGCATTGCGGATTTGCTGTAGACATGCTCCCATCACCTGAGGCTGACAGCGTAACGAATATGGATCTTGTACCTTTTCACAAGCGGTATGGGACTCACCAATCTCACTGTTGATATCAAGAAGGTGACGATACGCCGCTGCAGCATCCATTTGACCACGATGACCGCGAACACGATGGATACGAGGATCAAATGGGCGACGACTACCTAACGCGGCTTCAACCGACATCGCACCACACACGGTCGCAGAGGCAAATAAATCTTCTGCAGCAAAGAGCCCCTCAAGCGCAAAAGCAGTAGACGCTTGCGTGCCGTTTAATAACGCTAGCCCTTCCTTCGGTGCTAAGGTGATTGGCTCTAATCCTGCAATCTTAAGCGCTTCAATGCCCGAAATGATTTTGCCGTTGTGGCGTGCCTGTCCTTCGCCAAGTAGTACCGTGCTCATGTGAGCAAGTGGTGCTAGGTCACCTGATGCACCCACTGAGCCTTTTTGTGGAACACAAGGGTAAACTTGAGAGTTTACTAGGTCGATCAGTGCTTGAATGACTTTCAGACGAATACCTGAATAGCCGCGCGATAAGCTGTTAATCTTTAGTACCATCATCAGTCTAACGGTTTCGTCAGACATAAATTTGCCTATACCTGCTGCGTGAGAAAGGACGATACTTTTCTGTAGAGTTTCCAGATCTTCAGGGGCGATACGTGTATTTGCCAATAAGCCAAAGCCAGTGTTGATACCATAGACAGTGCGATCTTCGGCAATAACCTGTTCAACAACTTGTGTGCTTTCTTCTATCGCCGGGATTGCTTCTGGGTCAAGAGAAAGATTGATTGGTGAGCGGCTGATCTGTCGAAGTAGCGCAAGGTTCAATTTCCCTGGCTTAAGTTCTAGGTTTAACATCTTCATAATCCTTATTTAAGCTTACGCAATTCTTCGTTCAACATTGGCAGATCTAAGCCTTGTTCCGAAGCACACTGTTTAGCGATGTCATAGCCTGCATCAGCATGACGCATAACACCTGTTGCAGGGTCGTTGTGGAGAACACGAGAAATACGCTCAGAAGCATCTTGGCTACCATCACAACAAATTACCATACCAGAGTGCTGAGAGAAGCCCATACCAACGCCACCGCCGTGATGTAAAGAAACCCATGTTGCACCACCTGCAGTATTCAGTAGTGCATTGAGTAGTGGCCAATCTGAAACGGCATCTGACCCGTCCATCATACCTTCTGTTTCACGGTTTGGACTTGCAACCGATCCCGAATCTAAATGATCGCGACCGATGACGATTGGCGCTTTAAGTTCTCCATTTTTAACCATTTCATTGAAGGCTTGGCCAAGGCGTTCACGGTCTTTCAAGCCAACCCAACAGATACGTGCAGGTAAGCCTTGGAATTGAATACGCTCACGCGCCATATCCAACCAATTATGTAGATGTGGATTGTCTGGAATAAGCTCTTTCACTTTTTGGTCTGTTTTATAGATATCTTCAGGATCGCCTGAAAGTGCTGCCCAGCGGAATGGCCCAATACCTTCACAGAATAGTGGACGAATATAAGCAGGAACAAATCCAGGGAAGTCGAACGCATTTTCTACGCCTTTTTCTAGCGCCATTTGACGAATGTTGTTTCCGTAATCAAGTGTCGCAGCGCCACGCTCTTGAAGAGCTAGCATTGCTTTAACTTGAATCGCCATTGACTCTTTTGCAGCATCAACAACCATGGCTTCATCTTTCTGGCGCATATCTGCGGCGTGTTCCATTGACCAACCGATTGGCAAGTAACCGTTCAACGGATCATGTGCAGACGTTTGGTCGGTGACGACATCTGGAGTGATATTACGTTCTACTAGCTCTGGGAATACATCAGCGGCGTTACCAAGTAAGCCAACAGAAACGGGGGTTTCAGATTCATAAATGATCGCCAATGCTTCATCTAAGCTGGTCGCTTTTTTGTCAACGTAACCTGTGCGTAAGCGGTAATCAATACGTGACTCATCGCACTCTACTGCAATCATAGAGAAGCCTGCCATGGTTGCTGCAAGAGGTTGAGCGCCGCCCATACCACCTAGGCCACCAGTAAGAACCCAACGACCTTTCGCATTACCATCAAAGTGCTTTTTCGCGACAGAGACGAACGTTTCGTATGTGCCTTGTACAATGCCTTGTGAGCCAATGTAGATCCAGCTTCCCGCAGTCATTTGGCCATACATCATCAGACCTTCTTTATCGAGCTCATTGAAGTGCTCCCAATTAGCCCAGTGAGGCACAATGTTTGAGTTAGCAATCAATACTCTTGGGGCATTTTTATGAGTTGGAAAAACACCGACGGGTTTGCCTGATTGAACCAGCAATGTTTGATCATCTTCTAGACGTTCTAATACCTCAACGATTTTGTCATAACATTCCCAATTGCGGGCTGCACGGCCAATACCACCATAGACAACTAAAGCGTGAGGGTGTTCTGCAACATCCGGGTCTAAGTTGTTCATCAGCATTCGAAGTGGTGCTTCCGTTAGCCAAGATTTTGCTCTCAAGGTCGTGCCGTGTGGCGCACGTATTGTTCTAGTAGTGTCGAGACGCATATCCTCTACTTGGCGCTGTGTCATGGTAAAACTCCTTGTGGTTCACGTTATCCAGACAAACGGGGGCTAGGACGCTAAAGCATCATAGGGGCTAGCCATTGTCTGGTTGTTATTTTTCTGAGAAGGCGTTTGCGATATCCCAACATAGACGAGCGGCGAGACGTGCTGTCTGACTGTCTACGTCGTAAGTTGGGTTGTATTCTGCGATATCGGCAATGGCCAGTTTTTGTTTGTAATGTAAAATTCGGTCGATAAATGGTGCGATCGTATCAATACTGACACCACGAGCAGCGGGCGCACTTACACCGGGTGCGGTGGCAGCAGGGAATACATCAAGGTCAATGGTCAGGTAGATAAAGTCGCAGTTATCAATAAAATGCTGTAGCTGAGTCAAGTGATATACCTGATTAAGAGAAGTCAGCTCCTTATCTTCGATGTACCAAACATCAAGCTCATCAGCGCGTTTAAATAGCGCTTCAGTATTGCTGGCTTTGCTTACGCCCAAACAGGCATAGTGGAAAGGCCAACCTTTATCGTGGCAATATTTTTGAATTTGATTAAATGGGGTACCAGAGCTTGGTTTGACATCGGCATGCTCACTTTCAAAAGCACGCAAATCAAAGTGAGCATCGAAGTTGATTATGCCAATCTTAGGTGGCTTCGAGGGATTGATGTACTCAAAGTACTGAGCTAACCCTTGAAATGATGCCCATGCTACCTCATGCCCTCCGCCTAACGTGATGACTGGCGTAGATTTGAGTGCTGTAGCAATGACATCCGCACACTGAGCCTGACTTTGTTCAAGTTGGTCATCGTCACAAATGACATTGCCAAGGTCGATGAGATTGCTTTCTTTGTGCCATGCTAAATTGGCTAGTGCTCGTCGGATTAAATCTGGAGCACGATGAGCGCCAATACGGCCTTTATTTCGAGCGACACCCGCGTCACAGCAAAAACCAAGAATACTCACCGCATTGTGGTACGGCTGTAGCTCGGTGACTTGAATTTGTTTGATGACGTGGTGAACGCGCTTTCCTTGCGCTCCATCTTCAGCGTCGTGGCGACCCTGCCAATGAAACTCTTGATTAGTGGTTAACTGATTAGACATGATCCAATACTCCAGCGACAAGGCGAGCAGAGAGTCTAGGCGCACCTTGGAAATAGCTAAACTCAGCTGGATGAGATACGTCCCAGATCGCTAGATCAGCGTCAAACCCGTTGTCTATCTGGCCTCTAGTTTCACCATAGCCAAGCGCTTTAGCTGCATTTGCGGTAACTCCGCGAAGCGTTTCTTCTGGTGTTAATCCAAACAGAGTGCAGCCCATATTCATCATCATAGTTAAATCTGAGAATGGTGATGTGCCTGGGTTCAAATCTGTAGCGATTGCCATAGGAACTTTGTATTGACGCAGCAGTTCAATTGGGGGGAGCTGAGTTTCTTTCAAGAAATAGAACGCACCAGGAAGTAGGGTAGCTACAGTATTGGCAGCCGCTAAAGCTTTAACGCCAGATTCATCTAAGAACTCGATATGATCGGCGGAGAGGCCTGAGTAGTTGGCGGTTAATGCCGTCCCACCCAAGTTTGACAGTTGTTCAGTGTGACCTTTTACGTGAAGCCCATGCTCAATAGCGGCCTTAAACACTTTTTCGGTTTGTGACACATTAAAGCCGATAGACTCACAGAAAACATCGACGCTGGTGGCGAGTTTTTCATCTGCGACAATGGGGATAATCTCTTTGCACACCAGTTCAATATAATCGTCTTGACGACCCGCATACTCAGGAGGTAGCGCATGCGCTGCGAGTAACGTTGTCGTAATACGAATTTTACGATGCGCTTCTAACGCTTTCGCTGCGCGTAACATTTTGAGCTCGTCAGCGACAGTTAGCCCATAGCCAGATTTAATCTCTACCGAAGTAACACCAGTACGAATCAAACCATCCAGCCTTGGTAGTGCCATTTCCGTTAACTGCTCTTCAGAGGCTAGGCGAGTCGCCTTTACTGTAGATAGAATACCGCCACCTTGTTTGGCTATTTCTTGATACGGTACGCCTTTGAGACGTTTTTCAAATTCATCTGCTCGACTGCCAGCAAAGATAAGGTGGGTGTGACAATCAATAAAGCCAGGGGTAACTAGCTTCCCTTGGCAATCGTATGTCACCGTAGAATCAATCGGTTGCTGTGATATAGAGGCAATGCGCCCGTCTTTGATTTGAATATGGCAAAGAGGCGAAATGGTGTATCCATCTTGCCCCGGTGTCATCGACACGACCTTGGCATTGGATAAGACTAGGTCACTACAAAAACTCATAACGAATGCTCTGATTTAAATGTATATACAATTATTCGTTTAAATCAGTCAATTGATCAAGTTTAATGTTGCGAAAATGTGATCAGTAAAAAGTATGAAATTCTTTATCAGAGTAAAACTTTAGAGCTTAATTTGTATCTTGTCCCTGGATGGTAGAGTAATGCCGTACTGACTAAGCGTTCATCGCTCCAGGTTCTTCGATTTAACAACAGGCAGGGCTCATTTATCGCGAGTCTCAATGCTGAGCGCACAGAGTCATCAGCAACGATTGCTTCAACAGTATGTTCGATGGCACTTAATGGGCAATTTTCTGAAAGATACTGGTTGGGAGTCATTTGAGAAAAATCTTGTTCAAGATAGTTAGGAGCGTAGCCCGCGTTGACCCAGCGAAGCTCTAACTGAATAGGGGAGTTATCTTCAAAGTGAATGATTTCACTATAGAAAATCTCACTACCTAACATGACGCCAAGCTTCATTGCTACAGTGTCGTCTGCGTTCAACGAGATCTGCTTGATCACCTTGCTGCTGTATTGCTTTCCTCTTTGTTCGACTTCCTTCGCGATGTTGCGAATATCAAGTAGTGGTGATTCCGCTTTGTCATCTGGTGCACAAACGAAAGTGCCCAAGCGAGGTCGTCTTACTAAGCGGCCTTCAGCAACCAGATCACGAATGGCTTTATTTACGGTCATCCTACTTACGTTAAACTGCTTGGTGAGTTCAATCTCAGTCGTGATGCGATGTCCCACAGGCCAAAACCCTTGGTCGATCTGATCGGAAATAAACTGCTTAATTTGAAGATAAAGAGGTGAACTGTTCATAAAACTCTAACTTAGATATTTGACTATACAAATGGTTATACATTTGCAGGATTAATGCAAGTTATTGCTCTACCGATACTGTGAAACCTCACCTGTGCGCACGTTTTTTCAGGCTCTTGAGAGAAAGCCCTTGCATAAATGGTGTCATCAGGATAAATCAGTAGACGCAATATAATCATAAGGACAATCTATGTTTGGAAAGTTAAAAGCTTCTTTGGGAATTGGCGCGGCGAAAGTGGATACAGTTTTAGACAGTATGTCTGTTTTTCAGGGAGATACACTAAAAGGTACCGTCCATATCCAAGGTGGTGACGTAGAGCAGCAAATTGATGCAATTAACCTAAAGCTGTGTACAGAAGTAAAAGTCGAGAGTGATGAAAGTACGAGCTACCAAGATTTCATTATCGGTAAACTTCAAGCTGTTCAACCTTTTGTTATTCAGCCAAACGAAACTAAACA
Organism: Vibrio sp. TBV020; assembly: GCF_046056895.1. Classification (NCBI taxonomy): domain Bacteria; kingdom Pseudomonadati; phylum Pseudomonadota; class Gammaproteobacteria; order Vibrionales; family Vibrionaceae; genus Vibrio; species Vibrio sp. TBV020. Next base: position 1,634,661 of record NZ_JBEEAQ010000003.1, read on the forward strand.
AGTTCCTTTTGAATTTAAGTTGAATGATGAGACTCCGGTCACGGCGTTAAATGCGCTGAAAAATCAATGTCATGTATGGGTGGAAACGACTCTCGATATTGATTTTGCAATTGATCCGAAAGATCGAGATTTCGTTGAAGTTAAACCGCTTCCTGTTGTAGCGAAAGTACTGTCAGCGATTGAGCAGGCAGGTTTTGGCATGGTGAAAGCTGATGTCGAGAAAGGCTTTTTACGTGGTGGTAACTTCTCTTCTAAATCAGGTTGCTATCAAGAAATCGAATTTCGTAGCAATGGTTTTATTAATAAGAAAGAAATTGAGGTTTCCTTCATCCTTGACGGCAATCTAGTTCATTGTCTTGCAGAGGTTGACCGATCGTTCAGTATGAGAGGTGATCAATACCTTTCGTTTTCTCTGGCAAGAAGTGCATCAGATAGTGAAATTGCCTCAGCCGTCAATCGCATCTTGTCTATCTAGATTCGCTAGGTCCAAAACGGTAGCGAAACGCAACACCAAAAGCGATGTCGGTACTGTTGTCGGCATTAAACATATTTTCTACCGCAGTGATCTCCACTGCGGTATTTTTAAGTGTATAGCGATAGGCATAGGTAAATTCGGTGGATGGCTTAGAAAACTCTCCACCATCATTTGTTACTCCTTGTAGTACGACTAATTGCCCAATAAATGAATGGTTTTCAAACAGTTGGTAACGATAACTAGCGCCAAATGTCCAGGTTCGGTCTCTATATGGCATCTTTTCAAATACAGTTGGAGTATTACGAAAGGTGATAGCTGCAATCGTGTCTAGGGCATGTTTATCACGAACATAGCCATAGTTAATTTGTATTGCTTGTTCAAAATCTGATGAACTAAAAATGCCGCGAGACGTGTCATTGAAGTACAAAGATGCACCAATCGACACGCCGTGATGTTGTTGACTGAAAACCTGATACTGCAGGTAACTAGTGAGAGCGTGACTTAAGGTTTCTCCTCGAAATCCTTCCTCTTGAATGCCATATTTCGGCATATTAATAACAAAGCGGTTGTTATCGACATTATCTCTGCCATTCTGATCTAAGCCGAAGGCATCGTGAAAATCTTTTGTTAACCCATCTAGATGATTGTTTCCCGCGTAATTCCAGCGATAGTTCAGGTCGATCTGCCAGTTTTCGCTGAACTGCCATTTTCCACCTATAGCGATTTGATTTTGGTAATAGTCGAGTTCATATTCGTCTGTCACTGCCCAAATACTAGAAACAACACCAGAAGCGTATATTTCAAAATGTGCCAATGGCATTGAAAACCCTGAACGGACTTGAGGAGAAAGGTTGTTGGTGTGGAAAGGTGATTGAGTATAGCCTTGGACGGGACCGAAACCATCGTCACTATAGGCCATCATTGGCAATAGTAAGCTGATTAACGCGGTGAGCTTTCCATTGCGTACACGCATAGTCACCCCAAACTTTATTATTAATACTTTAATCAAAAGGTAGTTTAAAAGTTTGGGTTTTACGAAAAATCACGGCCATTCAGGGAGAGGGGAATGACCGTGTTAAGGTTATGCAGCACTTAGATGGGTAGTGATGTAAGGCTGCCAAGCGTTTTGGTATAACTCTTTAGATTCTCGACGCATATTTTTAATCTGAGCCTGTTCAAACTCATTAAAATCACGAGACTCGACTGCCGCAGTACGTTCGATTTTCTGAATTCGTTCGTAGATCGCGTGCTCTGGGCCGCTTTTAACGTCAGCAATTGCTTTTAGGTGCAACTGAACTTCTGCCACTAAGTTTGTTTTTGGCAATTGGACGAGTAGGTTAAGGTCTCGGTAGCCTGAAGCAGCAGGTTTTTTGAAGCGATTCTTAACTTTGACGATCGTCGTTTCTCGGTTTAGAACTTCGTACGCAGACATCAGACTTTCAATATCGTCAGCAACAATAGTTGCGCGTGCAAGGTCTGTAATTCGGGCAGTCTGACCGTCAAGTTCATAGGCGATTTTTTCTTTCGCACGTTGAGATGATTTTACGCCCGCGAAATAAGATTCAGTGGAAGTCAGTAGAGCAGTACTTTTACAAAGCGTCTCTAGTTCAGCTTGTGCTTGGTGAGCTTTGCTATAAAGCACGTCGAAATCAGAATAAGGTTGTAGTGGTGAAGTCGACATAGATTGAATGCCGTAAAGGCCGCTTAGGTTATGTTTGAATGCTTTTGAGCAAACTTCGTTCTGATTAGTAGAACGATTTTCCTCGTTACCTGGTGCGGTTGGAATAGCAGCGAATGCAGGTGCACGGCTGAGCATTAGTAGCATCAGGGCCGTAGTTCGCAAAAATAGGCTCATTCACTCTCCTTAGATGTGTAGGGCTTAGCTAAAAAGGTGTCGAAAAAGTTTCAATCACTAGCGCTACTCATCTGTACTTATTAAATGGGGCTGCTTTTTACAATTCCAAGCGGCTCCGTTTATCTGTTGCTTAGAACTTTGAAGTTACTCTCAAATTCTTCACTACTGTTTAGAGCGTGGTTGGTCATCAAGGTTCATTACCAACTTGTAAGCAATTATAAATGTTGAAGATGAACATAATCTGAATAGAACTTTCATCTTGTCTACCAATCGGGGATACCACTTGAGAGCGCTTTCAGATAGGCTATGGCCATTAAAGTCAGTCAATGAGAAAAGCGATGAGAGATCCAGAGTTTTGGCATGGTAAATGGGCGGCCAATCAGATTGGTTTCCATTTAGAAGATGTTAACCCGTTATTGATCCAGTACTGGAACAAAACCAACCCAAGTTACGAAGACAAAGTATTTGTCCCTTTATGTGGTAAATCGGAAGACCTGGTTTGGCTCGCAACAAAACACGAAGATGTTCAAGGTGTTGAGCTAAGTAATATTGCTGTTAGAGCTTTCTTTGCTGAGCATTTTTACACGCCAATGGTTATGCCAGTGAATGGCCAGCATGAGCTATTTCAATTTGATGAACTATCGATCTATACCGGCGACTTTTTCACCGCGCCGATTCAGCCTATCGATATTGTTTACGATCGTGCTTCGTTGGTGGCATTACCAGAAGAGATGCGTGGCGACTATGTAGCAAAAATCAAATCACTACTTAAGCCAGGTGCTCGTATACTGTTAGTGAGTTTAGATTACATTCAATCCGAAATGGCAGGGCCTCCGTTCTCTGTTCCTGAACAAGAAATTCGTTCACTCTATGCAGAGTTCAAAGTGACTAAGTTGTACCGTGATGAAGCAGATGAAGACCACCCTAAAATTGCTAAGAAAGGGCTGTCTCGATTTGCTGAAGAAGTTTATTTGATTGAAGCTTAGTTGCAAATAAACGAAAAGGCCTAGTCATATGACTAGGCCTTTTCGTTTATTTTAAACAAGTTTTTTAAGACAAATTAAAGGACTTAGTAAATCACTTTGACCTTAGCGGCACTTGCAACAGCCTCTTCAATTGCTTGTTCAATCGATTCACGACGTGTAATCGCAACACCTAAACGACGGCGGCCATCAATGTCAGGCTTACCGAATAGACGAATTTGAGTTTGTGGTAATGACAATGCTTCAGATAGACCTTCAAAACGAATATTGTCAGAGGTTCCTTGGCCAAGAATAACGGCAGATGCCGCTGGGCCATATTGGGTGATTCCCGCGATAGGCATACCGGTAAACGCACGGACGTGAAGTGCAAACTCAGAGCTATCTTGAGACATGAGTGTGACAAGGCCAGTATCGTGTGGGCGCGGTGATACTTCGTTGAAGATAACCGTGTCACCTTTGACAAATAGCTCTACGCCAAAGATGCCGTAACCACCTAATGCATTAACCACTTTACCTGCAGCATCTTGAGCGGCTTTTAGCGCGTTCTCAGACATAACTTGAGGCTGCCAAGATTCACGGTAATCTCCATCTTCTTGACGGTGCCCAATTGGAGCACAGAAATGAATGCCATCAACAGCACGTACAGTTAGTAGTGTTATTTCGTAGTCGAAATCGATAAAGCCTTCAACAATCACACGACCAGCACCAGTACGCCCACCTTCTTGTGCGTAGTTCCAAGCTTTCTCGACATCTTCAGCTGTCTTAATAACACTTTGACCTTTACCCGAAGAGCTCATTACTGGCTTGCACACGCAAGGTATACCAACACCTTCAACTGCAGTAGTGAACTGTTCATAGTTGTCTGCAAAACGATAAGGAGAGGTAGTAAGCTGCAACTCCTCAGCCGCTAGACGACGAATGCCTTCACGGTTCATGGTTAGCTTAGTTGCTTTCGCCGTCGGTACGACGTTTAACCCGTTCGCTTCTAATTCAACGAGCGTATCTGTCGCAATCGCTTCAATTTCTGGTACGACGTAGTCTGGTTGTTCTTTATCGATAATGGCTTTTAACGCATCGCCATCAAGCATATCTAACGTGTAGCTACGGTGTGCAACTTGCATTGCTGGCGCGTTTTCGTAGCGGTCACATGCGATTACTTCTAGTCCTAAGCGTTGGCATTCAATGGCAACCTCTTTACCAAGTTCACCAGAGCCTAATAACAAAACACGAGTTGAATTTTTAGCTGTCGCAGTACCAAACATAGATAACCTTAACGTTTAAGAGGAATAATAACTGTGTCGCATAATACTCATCCATTTAGAAAAAGCAAACGTTTGCGTCTGTTGTTTTATGTTTTTCTCGGTTTGGAGAGTGTGGTAGCTCAAACGATCAGAAAAGTGAATGTTTTGTCGACAACGTAGACTTAGGTCTCAAGTTAGCGCAATTAATTGACCGGATTTATAGTTAAATCGTGATGAATTGAGTAAAAGCAGGCAAATAGAGATATAATTTTTGTGAACTAAAGTCTCCTCATTATTAATATTGGCTTCACTATCAATGCAGTATGATCCCAACAATTCCATAAAAATTCCAATTAATACTCTTATGACAGGTATGTTCGTCACCGCTATTGAGGACAGCAAAAGAGTTAACTTAGCGAATGCCGGTAGGGTTCCTAACCGTAAAGCGATCGATCAGTTGATCAAAAATGGTATTAAATACGCGTGGGTAGACAAGGAACTGTCAGCTAGGGGGAGCGTGTTTAAGCCGGTGGTTGAAAAGGCGTTGGAACAAGATCTTGATTTAGAACCTCCAGCAGTTACAACATCACCACTTAAAAGAAAAAAGGTGAGTCGTTTTTCTCAGCAACAAAAAGCCCAAAAGATCATTAGAGATGCGAAAGGCCTTGCCCAAAAAATTCTATCGCAAACTTTTGACGGTAAACCGATTCAGGTTGATGAGTTAGATGGGTTAGCCGATGACTTGATTGAATCCGTTCTACTGAATTCAGACGCCTTGCAATGTGTGTCTGCTTTACGTAGCAAAGATGAATACCTGCTCGAACACTCAGTGAATGTAGCAACGCTTCTCGTGACGTTTGGTAAACATTTAGCGTTACCAAAAGAGACACTAAAGCAGATGGCTATCGGAGGAATTATCCACGACGTAGGTAAAGTTAAGGTTGATGATAAAGTTCTTCACAAACCAGCAAGATTAACGCCTGAAGAATATGAGCACATGAAGTTACACCAAGTGTATGCAGGTGAAATCATTATGAAGGTCGCAGGCCTGAGTGACGTTAGCCGTGATGTCTGCTTAATGCATCATGAAAAGCTCGATGGCACTGGTTACCCTAATGGGTTGACGGAAGAGCAACTTCCTATACATGGTCGTATGAGCTGTATCGTTGACATTTATGATGCTCTGACTGCGGACCGTTGCTACAAAAAAGGAATGAGTCCTGCAGAAGCATTTAAGATTTTACTTAGCTTGACGCCTAATCATCTTGATAAAGAACTGGTATACAAGTTTATTAATTGTATTGGTGTGTATCCGGTTGGAGCAATTGTAGAGCTGAGTGATGGGCGCGTAGGTATCGTCTGGACTTCGAATGCAAACGACCCTCTTAAGCCCGAAGTAAAGTGCTTTTACTCTCGAAAATATAAACGCTTTATTGATGTCGCATTTGTTAGCCTCAAAGGTTCACAGCTCAAAATCGAGAAAGCGATTGCTCAAAGCCAGTTAGAGGTGGATGCGACCCCTTTCTTTGAGGCTTAAAATCTAAAAAAGAAAAAGGCGCTATTACAGCGCCTTTTTAATATTCTCGGTTTCAATAAGTGAGCTTTAGACTTCTAGGTAACTCATTGGAATATCAGGGTTTAGAGCCTCAAGTGTTGATTGAGTCGTCGCTAGATGACTAATCGTTCCTTCCGCTACCTCTACTAATGCTGCTGACTCGATATCAGCCAAGTCTTGGCGATCCAATAGTAGCTGGATTAAAGCTACCTGAAGTGGTGGTAGGCTCGGGTTAAATGCGGCATTTTCTGCGTACGCACCCTGATATACCTTGCCGTTATTCATACGAAGAGCTACACCACTTAAGTTGTGTGTATAAGGAGCATGACTTCGATTTAATGCAGCAACCGCTAATTGAAGTAACTGATCATCTTCTTGGGTTTGTTTTCCATGATCTGTCTTAGCCATTAATGCTGACTTAATGCCTAGATCGGCCGGGCCAAACGATTCAGGCAGATACTCTTGTAGTAGTTTGCTGTCGCGTTGAGGAAGTTGAATTTCCAACTTATCAGCAGTAGAAAGCTCATTCATGAACTGGCGACAGTGGCCGCATGGGCTGAAGTTGATCGTGATATCAGCCACACCTTGTTCTCCTTTCATCCAAGCGTGGCTAATTGCTGATTGTTCTGCGTGGACAGTTTGTCCAAGTTGTACGCCACCAAACTCAACGTTAGCACCAAAATAGAGCTTACCTGATAGACCGCGAACAATTGCACCCACGTAGAAATTTGAAAGTGGAGCGTATGAGTATGCCGCTGCAAAAGGAAGTAAAGCGACACGCAGTTCAGCATCTTCCATACCAGAAAGAGCCAATAACTGTTCAAATTGTTCCGAAGAAAGCGTCGCGTCAAAATCGTCAGCAAGAAGAATAGGAGATAAGAAATCTGCTACGGTTTTTGGCGCTTCAGCTAACGCCTGTTCAATGCGGCTTCTCATAGTGAGTCCTTTAATAACTGAGTTGATACCTTTGAGTTTAGAGCCGAAAAGCCGACAGTAAACTAGGATATTGGTATTACATTTTAGGTAAAACACAGAATAGTTCAGAGATGTAGATCACACATATATATGTAACGGTTGTCTGAATTTCACAATTAGAGTGAGCTCACACATGATAACGATTGCAGTCGGAGAAAGCGTGATGTAAGTCGAGCCACATATCGTAGCTCGACAGAGGAGTATTAGGCTGCCAACCAGACAGCCAAAGTGAAAAATGAAGGAGCTAGTATCGATGTGATGACACCGCAAACGACAAGAGCTAATGAGCTAAATGCAGCGTCTTGTGGGTCTTTCTCTGCGCATGTTGCTGTACCAAGCGCATGAGAAACCGTACCCATCGTCAACCCTTTGGCAATAGGGTGGGTAATATTCAGAAGGTTATAGATTGGGTAGGCCATAATCGCACCAAATAGGCCAACAATCAGGACGAGTATTGCTGCAATTGCCGGTTCGCCTCCTAAATGGCTAGAAACTTCCATTGCAATTGGAGTCGTGACTGATTTGCCGAGCAAACTCGCGATCAAAGAAAGATCTGCTTGGAGGTAGACTGCTATCAGTGATGCCGTTGCCATTGACATAACGCTGCCAACACCACACGCCAACATAATGATGCGCCAGTTAGCACGGATCTGAGGAAGTTGCTCATAAAGTGGGAATGCCAAAGCCACGACTGCCGGTTGAAGCAAGTAATTGATCCATTGATTGTCTGCGTAATAGGTCTCAAAGGGCACTTTCAAATAGGTTAGAATAGGAATAATCACCGCGATGCTCACTAACAGCGGATTCATAAAGGGGCTATTAAATTTCTGACAGATCCAGCGAGCGGAGAAGAAGACCAAAATAGTAACGAGTAGCCACATTATTTTTGTCCCCCTTTAAGCATACGATCAAGCATTAACCCGAGAAGGACTAAGACTATCAAGGTACCACCAACAGCGCTGGCTAGGATTGGTAAAGCATTGGCGATCAACATATCGAAATGCTGCATCAGTCCGACACTGATAGGGACGAACAATAACACCATGTAACGAATGAATAGCGACGCACCCGGACGAACCCAATCCGAAGGTACAAGACCGCTTGCCATTAAACCAAATAGAATCAACATGCCGATGATGCTACCTGGAATTGAAATATCCAGAAGGTGTTGAATGTTAATGCCAGCCACAAGGCAGAGAAATATCAAGCCGATGGAGACGACATATTGAAGCAAAGTTTTCGCCATAATGTAGTAATGTCCAACTGTGAGCTTTCAGTCGGATGAAAGCTCTAGTGATTTAAGAGCCTAATCCCTTCATTATTATTAGATTGGGTGACCAGGCATTCTTGTAGGGGCAGGACTTAGTAATCGTTGTTCTAATTTGTTTCTAGGATACTCGCTTTTGTACGTATTGATAGATGGATTTTAAAATAGCCATCTTCTTTTCATCACTCTCGTGCTCGTGGACTAAGTTTTCCAAATTAAGCATGTAGTCTTCAATACGACTTTCGAAGTACTCACGACAGTGATTTGCCCAACGCTGTTGCTCAGACTCATCTAAAGTCCAAGGGAAGTTTCTAGCACGGTAGCGGAATAACAATGGTTTGATACGCTCATCGTTAAAGGAAATATCAAGAGCTGCAAGATTGTTAGGATCCGTTTCGCGGACAATATCCATTGCGGTTTTATCTGCTGGTGAGAAGAAACCATCGTACAGCATGGTATCGACATCTGAACTTTTCTCATATTCTCGTTCAATGGCGTAGAGGCCAATCAGCTTTTCACGTACTTCTGGGTGCTGACGTAACAGTGCCAAGTTCTGAAGACATTGTTCACGGTCAATGCCAATTTTCTCGGCATTTTCTGCGGTTAGCGTTTTTGCTGGTGCTAAAATAGGGCACTTATTCAAATGAACAAGTTTTACCGGGACAGGTAACTCATCAGGGTCTAGTTCAGAATGTTTGGTGTATAAACGTTCGCGCAGCTGTTCGACGTCAAGATCCAGCAATGCCTGCGGGTCTTTTGCTAAGTCGACACAAATAACGGCATTTTGGTTAGTCGGGTGCCAAGCTACAGGCACAATCCAACTGGTGTAATTACACTCTTTGCCTAGCATCCCTGAAACATGCATAAGCGGCGTCATGTTCACAATATCGACGAGCTCATTCAGTTTGCGTTTGTGGCGCATACTTAAGAAGTAATCAAACAGCTTAGGCTGGGCGGCTTTAACCTTTTTTGCCATCTCAATCGTCGCAACTACATCGGCCATTGCATCGTGCGCATTCTCGTGTTCAATCCCATTAGCGACCGATAAATGCTCTAACTTAAAGCTGATGAATCCTTCGTCATTTTCAGGCCACTCGACACCTTCAGGACGGAGTGCATAACACGCACGCATCACATCTAATAGATCCCAGCGAGAGTTGCCGTTTTGCCAGCTCCATGCATATGGGTCGATAAAGTTTCGGTAACAGGTATAACGCGTTACCTCATCATCAAATCGAATGCTGTTGTAACCAAGGTTTATGGTGTTTGGTGTAGCTAACTGCTCATGAATCTTTGCGATAAATTCAGGCTCTGATAGACCTTGTTTCTCGGCTGTCTGTGGAGTGATCCCTGTGATTAACGCGGCTTCAGGGTGAGGAAGGTAATCAGCAGGAGGCTGACAGTAGATAACAAGAGGTTCACCGATGATATTGAAGTCCATATCGGTGCGCACACCCGCAAATTGACACGGACGGTCTTTAGCAGGGCTAGTTCCCCACGTTTCGTAGTCAAAAAAGAAAAACGTAGGCTGGTGCTCTTGTTGCATTATCTATTACCAAGTGTTTGAAATTCACTTCGATATTAGACCATTGCACTGACTGCATAGCAAACGAGATAGAGTTAAATCCGTTCAATTGACAAAAAAATGGCCGACAATCATTGTCGGCCATTTGATAGGGGAGGAGTAATAAAGCTTAAGCTTGCTGAGTCTCTAACTGTTCATCAGACGCTTTCTTCTTCATTAGGCGGCTAGTAATTGTACCCGCTGTCATTGCGCCCGAAACATTCAATGCTGTGCGCGCCATATCGATAAGCGGCTCGATAGAGATAAGTAGCGCTGCAATGGTAACAGGAAGCCCCATTGCTGGTAGTACGATTAGAGCTGCAAATGTTGCGCCGCCGCCAACACCTGCGATACCAAATGAACTTACCACGATGATTGCCACTAGAGACAGAATGAAATTAATCTCCATTGGGTCAATACCAACTGTTGGTGCAACCATAACTGCTAGCATTGCAGGATAGATGCCCGCACAACCGTTTTGACCAATTGTCGCGCCAAACGATGCTGATAGGTTAGCGATAGCTGGTGGCACGTTCAGTTTGTTAATTTGTGCTTCAACGTTTAGAGGGATCGTTGCGGCTGAACTACGAGATGTGAACGCGAAGGTCAGTACTGGCCAGATCTTTTGGAAGTATTCTTTTGGATTCACACCAACAAAAGAAACCAAGATGCCATGAACAACAAACATAAGAGCGATAGCTACGTAAGAAGCGATGATAAAGCCCAGTAGGTTTAGAATGTCCGATGCGCTTGATGTCGCAACAACCTTAGCCATTAGCGCTGCAATGCCGTAAGGTGTAAGCGCCATAATCATCTTCACTAAGCGCATTACGATTGATTGAGCTGCTTCAACGAAAGTACGAATTGGTGACTCAAGCTCTTGCTTCTCAGCCATCACTTTACGTGCTGCGATACCCGTTAGTACGCCGAAGATAACCACTGCAATAATTGAAGTAGAGCGAGCGCCAGTCAAGTCAGCAAATGGGTTAGTTGGGATAAAGCTAACTAACATTTGAGGAATTGTAAGGTCACTGACACGATCTGCACGACTTTCTAGCGCAGCAATACGAGCCGTTTCACGTGCACCTTCTGTTAAGCCTTCTGCGCTTAAACCAAATGCTTGCGTCACTACGATAGCGATGATGGCTGAAATAGCGGTAGTCGCAAGAAGAACAGAGATAGTTAGGCCAGAGATCTTACCTAATGCGCCACCTTTTTCTAGCTTAACGACAGCTGCGATCATAGATACAAGCACAAGTGGCATGATGATCATTTTAAGCAAGCCGACATAACCACGACCTACAATATTTACCCACTCAAGTGTTTGAGCGATAACTGGGCTGCCTTCACCAAAAATAAGCTGAAGTGCTAGGCCGAAAGTGCTACCAAATACTAAGCCTAATAGTACCAAGCGAGAAAGTGTGTTCTCTTTTTTCTGCTGTCCGTAGAGAAAGAAGAGAATGCCAACAAATACCGCTAATGTAGCGATAACAACGACTGACATAATTGATTGTCCTTATGGTTTTTGGAGTAGATATAAGTTGGCCTTATATCTTATGGGGTCTTATGCGGTAAGAGGTTAATGATTTGATATACCCAAATGAAGTGACATTTGGGCATTAAATATAACGTTCAGTTATTTAAGAGAGGCGATGAGGGATATTTGAGCGAATTAAGATGAATTGAGCCAAATTATCGATACTTATTGAGCAACCTTCTCATATCGACACTATCAATAAATTCTACGCGCTTTTTATTATGACCAAACAATTGATACTGCATGGCTTGAGCAACATCAGATGCATCGATTGGAATGAGCTTAGCAAGTGGGCCAATCATCAAAGGCTGCATAATTTTAAGCATTGTTTGAGTTACGATTTCGTCCTTACGCGGGTTTTCTCTTAACCCTTTTAGCGGTCCTGGCCGTGCAAAAACAACATGCTCAAATTGCATTCGCTCAATGGCAAGCTCCATACGTCCTTTACAGCGAAGGTAATGAGACAAAGACCGGGTTGAAGCACCAAGGCTAGAAACCACAGCTAGATGGGTGACACCGAGTAGCTTCATTTCTTGAGCAACCTGACAGACCAATTCGTGGTCGATTTTTTCCAATGCTTGTTTAGAACCAGCTTCTTTAAGCGTTGTGCCAAGGCAAATGAACCCGTATTTAGGTTCAAGATCATCTGACTTCCAATCAAGTATACGTAGTTCAGGGTGCTTAATTGTGGTTAGCTTGGTATGGAAAAACGGCAGTTCTTTACGCGATAGGGCGTATATTTTGTTAATCGGTTCAGCATCAAGCATCTGCTTGAGTAGTTCATTACCAACCAGGCCAGTACTGCCTGCAGTGATCACAATTAAGTTATCTGTCATAGGTTCAGCGTAGGGTGCTAAGTGTTATGCGGAAATCCCGCGAATAAACGATAAGGATCTAACAAACCTATAGGAAATACTGTGATCGGAAACAAAATGCTTAATACTTAACAGGTCGATTTTGAAAAGGCTAAGGTCAATGATAGCCAAACAGTCAGTGCAATCATAAAGGCCTCGCGATTTTAGCGAGGCCTTTTTCTTTTTCTATGTTAGAGACATAGGTACTTTCTTTTGATTTCGTTGTGGAGATTTGTTCGTTTTTTGCTTATTCGATCGTTGGTTGGCAAACATAAAGCCTCCTTCACGTTATAGATGAGATAAGCGATATCACGGCTAAAAGGATGCAGAGTTCGTGCCGTTATAATTCCTCATCTATTTAATAAGATAGACCAAATGACCGAAAACTTTCATTTTTCTACGCAGAATAGGAATCATATTGATACGTTAGCTGGTGGGCAGTTCATGATAAGGGGTGTTAACTCCCTGATTTCACGTTACACTCAGGCGAAAGGAACTCTGTGATAAGGATAAGAGATGAATATCAATCTCAGCACGCTTGCACCTACCCAAATTTATCACCTAATGACCCAAACGGTGATACCAAGACCAATTGCTTGGGTACTTACTGACTCAGGTGAGCAAAACTATAATCTTGCTCCATTTTCATACTTCACACCTGTTTCAAGTAATCCACCGTTACTGATGTTTTCTGTTGGTAAAAAACCAACCGGCGAAGTGAAAGATACAACGCGCAATGCACTGGAAACGGGCCGTATGGTCGTTCACATCGCTCACGAAGCACTCGCTAACGACGTAACACAAACTGCAGCGACACTCGAACATGGTGATTCTGAAGTCGACGCCTCAGACCTAGAACTCGTTGAGTTTGAAGAATTTGAGTTACCTAGAGTGAAAGGCTGTCCAATCGCGTTTGGCTGTAAGTTGTATGAAGTCAAAGAGATTGGTGAGACGCCTCAGAGCTTAATCTTTGCTGAGATCGAGCAAGTTTACATAGACCCTGCTGTGATAGGTGAACGAAGTGACCGTCTAGTCGTAGACGCGCTTAAAGTTAACCCACTATCGCGTTTAGGTGGTAGCCAATACGCCACTATCAATAATGTCTTTTCAGTCGCAAGGCCAAAGTAATCAACCTATGTTAAACCAAAGCTATTCTGATGCTATTTGGCATCGTATCAATCAAAAAACAAAACCTGTTGGTGCATTGGGTCAACTTGAAACAATTGCCCATCAACTTGCTATTATTCAAAGCAAAAATGAAGGTGACGTCGTCACTAACATTAAGCTAAATAAACCGACTGTTATCGTCTTTGCTGGCGACCACGGTATTGCTGATGAAGGCGTGAGTATTGCGCCTAGTGCGGTTACTCAGCAGATGGTGCTTAACTTCTTAGCTGGCGGAGCTGCGATTAACTGCTTTTGCCGAGCAAATGATGTCAATTTAAAAGTTGTTGATACCGGTATTTTGATTCCGGTCGAGCATAGTAGTGCAGATTTTATTGTACAAAGACTCGGTGAGCGAACTCAAAACTTCGCTAAACAAGCTGCAATGACGCTACAGCAAGTTAAACAAGGTATCGAACTTGGTCAGTCTTTAGTTAATAAGCTTATTAATGATGGCTGTAATATTGTGATGTTTGGCGAAATGGGCATCGGTAATACCAGCAGTGCAGCGGCCATTTTAAGCGCGTTATCAAAACGTGATGCTCGAGAATGTGTTGGTCGCGGTACAGGTATTACGGATGAGCAATGGCAACGTAAGGTTGAGCTTGTTGAACAGGGCGTTTCTCGTTGTCATGACCTTGATGTGATTGAAACTTTAGCAGAAGTTGGTGGTTTTGAAATAGTGCAAATGGTCGGCGGTTTCTTGGCTGCGGCTAAAGAAAATACCCCAGTTTTGGTTGACGGATTTATTGTGTCCGCAGCGGCATATGCGGCTTGCCTAATTAACCCACAATGTCGCGATGTGATGACCTTTGCTCACCAATCCCATGAATCTGGCCATCAGTATTTACTGAAAGAGCTCGACGCAGAGCCGATGTTGGACCTTTCTCTTCGCTTAGGCGAGGGCACTGGGGCTGTACTTGCATTTCCACTTATTCGTGCGGCGGCTGAGTTTTACAACAACATGGCCAGTTTTGAAGAAGCGGGAGTCGTTGTCGAGCAATGACCGCTGTTAAATATCAGTATCAACTGTTTATGTTGGCGTTAGGCTTTTTTTCTCGAATCCCAATGCCGGCATCTATCCCTTATAGTGAAGAGCGGATGAACCAAGCGGGGCGCTACTTTGCTCTAGTGGGGTTATTGCTTGGCGCCCTCTGCGCGTTTGTATTGTATTTAGCTTCGTCTGTTTTCCCTTCCTCAGTCGCGATCATCATCATGATGGTGTTTAGCTTAATGCTGACCGGCGCATTTCATGAAGATGGTTTGACTGATATGGCTGACGGTATTGGTGGTGGCATGACGTTAGAACGCCGCCTCACCATTATGAAAGATAGCCGTATTGGGACTTACGGGGCGAGTGCATTAGTGATGGCGCTGCTTGGGAAGTTTGTACTTCTGTCTGAATTAATTAAATTTGAGCAAACTACGGCTTTCATCATTGTTGCTTATACTTTGTCGAGAGCAGTGGCGGCGTCATTGATCTACGATATGCCTTATGTGAGTGATTCAGATACGAGTAAAAGCAAACCTCTAGCTCAGCGACAATCGAAACTGGAGCTTGTGGTCTTATTTATGACGGGGCTTCTTCCGTGTATATGGTTAGACCTGAGTTTGGTTGTTTCATTGATGCTGGTGGTTCTTACTTTCCGTTTTCTGTTTAAGCGTTGGTTGATTGCTCGAATTGGCGGTTTTACGGGCGACTGTTTAGGGGCTGCTCAACAACTCTCTGAGCTACTCATATATCTTACTTTGATTGCATGGGTGTTTAACAACTAATGACAGTTCATCTCATACTAGGCGGAGCGCGCTCTGGAAAATCTCGTTTTGCGGAGTCTTGCATCCATGAATCTGCTCAACAGAAGCGTAAGCATTATGTGGCGACTGCAACTCCTTTTGACGATGAGATGGTTGCTCGAATTGCTCATCACCAGCAATCGAGAGGAGAGGGGTGGGTAGAGCACGAATGTCCGACTCAACTTGTTTCTTTAATACCGAGCTTCGGTAGTGAGGATGTAGTTTTAATAGATTGTTTAACGTTATGGCTGAACAACATTATTTATAACGATGGCATAACCCTTGATGAATCGGCTATCCAATCGCAGGTAACTGAATTGGTTGATGTGCTGTCAGTAACCCAAGCAAAAGTCATATTGGTTTCTAACGAAGTAGGCTTAGGAATCGTACCAATGGGAGACGTTTCTCGCTTGTTTGTTGATAATGCAGGGTGGATGAACCAGGCGCTCGCTCGAATAGCAGACAAGGTAACTTTTGTCGCAGCGGGTCTACCTATGGTGTTGAAAGAGATGAAGTTTTGAGCCCAATTAATACCGTTAATATCTATTTACTTCGCCATGGTAAAACTGAAGGTGCGCCAGCATTGTACGGTCATACAGATGTTGCTGTTGCCGAAGAAACTCAAGCGTCTATTCATCAGGCATTAAATAACGAAAAGCTTGGGTTTGTCGCTGTTGAAAGTTCGCCACTTAAACGATGTGAAGCATTAGCACAACGGATCGCTATCGCGAATAAATCACTGAGCCTTACTATTACAGATGATTGGAAGGAAACCAATTTTGGTGATTTAGATGGTGTGCCTTTTGAAAATGCTCACTCGGAATGGCCTAAGTTTGAGGCTTTTTGGGATGACCCTGTAGCCAATCCACTGCCTAATGCTGAACCTTTAGAACAGTTTTATAACCGAATTTCAATGGCTTGGCAGAGCTTTACCCAAGCTGTAGAACAAGATACATTGATCGTATGCCATGGTGGGACGATTCGAATGATATTAGCACAAGTGTTGCAGCTAGATTTCGCCAACCCAATGCTGTATTCGACATTACACATCGCCCATCAATCCATTTCCCACATACAACTCACCAAAGCGGATAAGAACTACACACGAGTTTGTATGATTGGCAAACCAATAACCGATAGGTAAGGAAACAAAATGACTGCACCGAGCTGGAATTTATCAATTGCGTATCAAAACCTTGAAGACCCAAAAATTGAACAAGACATTGGCTTAATCAAACAGTGCATCGAAGTACTTGTTCTTCACGTAGACAATTGCAATGCCGTCAATGTGATGCAAAACGCGATTCAAACTAGTGAAGCGGCAGGGAAACTACTGGCAACAGTAAATACCTTTGCACAATGTCACGCTTCTATCGACGCAACTAACAGCCAGGCGAAAGCACTAATTGGTCGTATTGCGAAATTGAACTCTGAGCTTACTCAGGCATTTACGCCTTATGAAAATGCTCTGACAGTTGCACCTGATAGTTTCATTAATGATGTACTTAGCCATGATAGCGGTGATGTCAGTGGACAAGCGTTTCAGATCGAATGTACGCGAAAAATTGCTGCAACAAAGCTATCGGTAGCCGAAGAACAACTGTTAACGGCTATGCAAGTCGATGGGCGAGATGCTTGGGGTCGACTGTACGACAATATCACGGGTTCATTGCAAGTGACGCTGCAAGATGGTCAGCAAACTAAAGTGGGCTTTTCTCAAGCAGCAAGCACACTATATGGCACAGACTTTGAAGGCCAAGAGCCTGCTTGGCGCGGAATTCAATCTGCGATGCAGGATAATCAAGAGTCATTTGCTGCGATCTTAAATGCACTGGCAGGTTGGCGTTTAACGGAATATCAAAAACGTTCCAAGATTACTGACGTCGATTTTTTAGACCCAAGTTTGCATGAGAGTCGTATCCAAGTTTCGACACTAAATGCAATGATGGAAACGGCCAAAGCGAACAGAGACGTTGGACAAAAGGCGGGTCAGTTAATGGCACGTGTTCATGGTTTACAACAAATGCGCCCTTGGAATCACTTAGCAGGTATGCCAAGCCTGACTGACGCAGAGCCAAAGGTCTATTCATTTGATGAAGCGATAGAGATTATCTACGCTGCCTTCAATCAAGTCGAACCTGAAATGGCGAGCTTTGTGACTCGTATGGTTGAGAACGGTTGGATTGACGCAGAGCCGACCGAGAACCGCCGTTTAGGTGCCTACTGTACGAAGTTTGCAGCAACACGAACTCCACTCGTGTTTATGACTTGGGGAGGAAGTCGTTCTGATTTACTTACCCTTGCTCATGAAATTGGTCATGCCTTCCATAACTGGGTGATGCGTGATATGCCGCTGTGTCAAACTCGCTACCCGATGACACTTGCAGAGACAGCGTCAATCTTTGCCGAAAATATCGTTCGTGACTATCTGTTAGAACAAGTATCTAGCCGAGAAGAAAAACTAGAGATGCTGTGGGAAGAGCTCTCAAGTTGCTACGCGTTAATGATCAATATTCCGGTTCGATTTGAGTTCGAGAAACGCTTTTATGAACAACGTAGTAATGGAGAGCTATCTGCCCCTGAGCTATGTGACTTGATGAGCGAAACTTGGACCGAGTGGTATGGTGAATCAATGTCTGAGCCAGACCCTTATTTCTGGGCGAGTAAGCTGCATTTCTCCATTTCAGAAGTGAGCTTCTACAACTATCCATATCTGTTCGGCTATCTGTTTAGTATTGGGGTCTATGCTCAGCGTGAAAGCAAAGGCGAAGCATTCTACGCTGACTACGTTAACTTGCTGAGAGACACAGGCTCAATGATGGCAGAAGAGGTTGTCGCCAAGCATCTTGGTATGGACTTGTCCCAAGCAGACTTTTGGCAACAAAGCATCGATCGTGTAAAAGCAAAAATTGATGAATTTGAACTGTTGTTAGATCAAAAATAGCGGCCTATAAAACATGTTATTATCAATAGCCGAGTTATTGCTCGGCTATTTTGATAACAAAGCTTTTTACCCCAGAGAGGGTGATAGCAATTTAATAAATTTCGATGAAGCACAAAATTTGTGTCCATAAGTGGGATCGCCCCTACATAATTTACATGAACAATTCTTTAACATACCCGCTGTGCAATAAAGGAGTAGCGCATGACGAAAAACCTCTTTCGCCAATCTTTTCTTTTTGACAGCTTAGACTTAGAACAAGAAATGCCGGCCGGTGAAATCACTGTAGCGGGTGGAACAGTATTCAAATTACATCAACGTGGTGTGTTGGAGGTCATCCCTCCGAATCTCTCACCTGAGAGTAAGCACATCATTATTTCTTGCGGTATTCATGGTGATGAAACAGCACCAATGGAGATCGTAGATAAAATCATCACAGATATTCAAAGCGGGTTTCAAGCGACGACAGAGCGCCTTTTGTTTATCAATGCGCACCCAGAGGCAACTAACGCCCATACGCGCTTTATTGAGATGAACTTAAATCGCTTATTTGATGATAAAGAGTATGAACCTTCAAAAGAGCTCAACATTGCCAACAATCTAAAACAAATTGTTAGTGCTTTCTTTGAAGATACTCAGCAAGAGCAGCGATGGCACCTAGATCTCCATTGTGCAATCCGTGATTCGAAACATTATTCATTTGTTGTCAGCCCGAAAGTAAGGCATCCGGTTCGTAGCCAAGAATTAATGGAGTTCGTTTCAAGTGCTCATTTAGAAGCGGTAATGTTTTCCAATGCTCCGTCGAGCACATTTAGCTGGTACAGTGCAGAAAACTTTGGTGCGCAAGCATTAACAGTTGAGCTAGGACGAGTTGCTAAGATTGGCGAAAACGAATTGGACAAACTGGTGGCGTTTGATCTTGCTCTGCGTGATTTAATCTCAAATAGCGAGCCTGAACATTTACCACGTAAAGCGGTCATGTATCGAGTGAGTCGAACCATTGTTCGTCTGCATGATGATTTTGACTTCTTATTTGATGATGGAGTAGAGAACTTTACTGCCTTTAAACATGGTGAAGTATTTGGTCATGACGGAGATAAACCACTCATGGCTAAGAATGAAGGTGAAGCGATCGTCTTTCCAAACCGTCATGTGGCGGTTGGTCAGCGTGCAGCACTTATGGTCTGCCCGGTGAAGACTCGTTATGAAGAAGGCCAGCTCGTTTACGATTAATAATACTCATTCAAGACGAATGTAGTGATTACGCTTTCTATTTTAATGGCTTAACGGTATCGTTAAGCCATTATTTTTAGGGGCTAGACTCGATAACTCAGCAACCGCATGGAATTTACTCAACTACTTAATCGTAGGCATCAAAGATGGATGCGCTTTGGATCTTTTTTTACCTTCTCACTTGTCCTTATAAGTGTTGCTTACCTTGTGGTTGGTGAGGTATTTATCTCGCCTTTCCAAACACTATCTCCGTTACAAGAACAGCTTATCCTTCAGCTTCGTTTACCCCGACTGCTTGCAGCCATTGCTGTGGGAGCATCACTTGCGGTTTCTGGCGCTGTCTTGCAAGTATTACTCGGGAATGTCTTGGCAGAGCCTGGTGTGCTCGGTATATCGGGCGGTGCAAGTGTCATGATGGTGTTGGTTCTATTCTTCATCCCAACCCTAGCCACCCCCGCTGGTTTTATGGTTGCAGCGGTTATTGGTGCACTTGTCTTTACGCTACTGCTCGTTTCTATGGCCAAGGCAATGCGGCTAACGACCACTAGGTTACTATTGGTAGGGGTAGCTCTGGGTATTTTATCTGGTGCAGTGGTAACATGGGCATTCTATTTCAGCGATGATCTTAGCCTTCGCCAGCTTATGTACTGGCTCATGGGAAGCATTGGCGCTGCGAGCTGGTATCATCATACTCTCACGTTAGTTCTTATCCCTGTTTTGCTTTGGCTCTGCTTTAAAGGCACATTGCTTGATAAGTTAATGATGGGTGAGCAACATGCTAAGCAGCTCGGGGTTGATGTTGAACAGGTACGCTGGAAGCTTATCCTTGCAGTTTCTCTGCTCGTTGGCGGGGCAGTCGCGCTCGGTGGTGTTATCGGTTTTGTCGGCTTAGTTGTACCGCATCTATTACGACTCGCTTTAGGCAGTGAGAATCGATACTTGATTCCGATTTCAGCGCTGTCAGGAGCTACGCTAGTGGTGTTTGCTGATTTGATTGCGAGAACCGCTCTTGATGCTGCTGAGCTTCCACTTGGTGTAGTAACGACCTCTATTGGTGCACCTATCTTTATTTGGATGTTGGTAAATAATCATGATTCACGTTAATAGCTTATCGGTCGGTTCTCGATTATTGCCACTCTCCTTTGATACACACCCAGGGGAAGTGCTGCATGTTATTGGCCCTAACGGCAGCGGAAAAAGTACTTTGCTGACGGCTGTTGCAGGGCTACTCGACTTTGAAGGTGAAGCAAAGATCTTTGAACAAGATGTCAGAACGAGTTCAATAGAGTCACTTGCAATATGCCGTGCATTTCTCTGTCAAAGCGACCGGCCTGCATTCAATTTAGATGTGGTTCAATATCTTGCTCTCTCTTTACCAGGGCACGTTCAATCCCATTCAAAAGAATTGGAAGCGGTTATTCAAGAGTTAGCGGAACTGTTGGAAATTGCTGACAAGCTCCACCGATCAATTCATCATCTGTCGGGTGGGGAGTGGCAAAGGGTAAGGCTATGCGCGATTTGTCTTCAAATTTGGCCAACGTTAAACCCCTATGCAAAGCTGTTGATCCTTGATGAGCCTGCAGCCCCATTAGATATTGGTCAAGAAACCTTGCTATATAACCTGATTCGACGAGTGGCTGACATGGGCATAAGTGTCATAATGTCTAACCATGACCTGAATCGAACACTGAAACATGCTGATAAAGCACTGTTGTTGGAGCAGGGCGTTTTACAGAAAGTCGGTGAGGTCGCTGATGTATTGACGGCTGAGGAATTGTCGAGAGTGTTCAATACGACCGTTAAGAAAGTGGATGTAGATGGCAGTTCAGTTCTTTTATTTGATTAATCTTGATTTCAGTTAGATATAAAAACGCCGCTTGAATTCAAGCGGCGTTTTCTAATACGTAATGTCTTATTAGGTTTACTTCGTTAACGGCGCAAGGTCTGCTGGACGGTAGTAAACTGACTTTAGTACTTTACCCTGACGAATTGTTTTGCCTTCCGCAACGAAGTCCTCAGCACATTTCGCGATAATGTAATCGCCTTTTTGAACGGCCATTAGCTTAATACCTTGCTCTGCGTAATGCGCTTCAGTTTCAGCGTACTCTTTTTCATTGCGGCACACTTTACTCATGTTGCTTGAGTGAACTTCATCCCAGCAAGGAATAAAGTCGATGCCACGGTTAACAGCTACATTCAATAACAGGTCAATTAGGTAGTTGATCGCTAGGTTATCTTCAACCTTCTCGTGACCAAGGTGTACCAAACGCCCCATCAAAACGTAAACACTGTCGATGATTGCATCCGCTTGTTCGGTTTTATTATCCGCTTCAGCAAGTTCTGTTAATTCCTCGATTGCCAAAGATGTGTGCAGTGTATCTGCTTTGTCATCTAAGCTTTCCGGTGATGCAACCGGAAGATCAAACGTGCTACGGAATTCAGAAATATCACGGTATAGGTGGTTAAAAATATCAGTGGTCAGTTTTGAAAGGTGCATATCCATTAAGTCCGGATGTCATTATGTTGTGCCAATACTATCAAAGTGGCCATCCTCTCGCTATTAGCGAAAACCAATTATTACCTTATAAAGGTGCTTATTGGGCAATATTCGCCGCGAACCTGAATCCAAACTGAATGAACTCCTTGGTAATGTCATGGAAATGTGAAGACCCCCGCACTTCCATTGTTCGTAAATGCAACAGTTTTTAATATCTCTCCCGTAAACAACACTGTCCATTAAACAATAGGAAATGAAGATGTTAACTAAAGCATTTGTTAAAACTCAACTACTTATCGAATCATTCAAGAACGACGAGCGTGGTGTTACGGCGATCGAATACGCAATTCTAGGTGTATGTATGTCAGCAATCGTACTAGCGGTATTCAACGGCACTCTACGCGATGCTCTTTCTGGCGCGATCGATACTATCTCATCAAACATTGACAGTGCTAACTCTGTAAATGGCTAATGTGTAAAGCCGAAAGTGACTGAACAATTATGGTGGCTAATAACGTTAGCTACCATGGCTCTGATAGCCAGTTATCAAGATATCAAAAATAGAAAGATACCCAACGGAGTGGTGCAGGTAATTGCTCTGATGGGTATTTTTTTTGTTTTTAACTATGGCCGGTATGAACAACTAATACTGCCGATACTCGTCCTTGGTATAGGCATGGTGTTGTTTTACTTCAACATATTGGCGGCTGGAGACAGCAAACTCTTGTCAGCTTTTGGCCTGATGATATCGCCCGATTGCTTTTTGCTGACCATTTTTATCATTTTATTTGCAGGTGGAGCTTTAGCTATCGCCCAGTGGATTATCTGTCAACTGACAGGTAATACAGAGTGGGTCAACAAAGGGGTGCCTTATGGCGTACCTATTTGTCTAGGAAGCTTATTAGGTATAGCTGCATCGTTATAGGTTAATCAATGAATTCTAAAATCATTCTTGGCTTAGCGTTCGTCGCTATATCTGTTGGGCTTTATGGCGTCACCAATGCGACGCCTGCGAAAGAAAGTCAGGTTGAACCCCCTACAACCAATGAGGTGACTTTCAAAGTTTGGCGCCTTAAACACGATGTTGTGAAAGGCACTAAATTATCGCGTACTGACTTCATTGTTGAACATTTACCTCAAGCGAAAGCTGCGTTGCTTGGAATCGATAGCGATATCGATTTGGATTGGGATAAACCGGAGTTTGCAGCACGCGACTTAATTATGGGTGAAGTCGCTAGTGAAGATGTGCTGACATCCCCAGGTGATAAAGACTACTTACAAACCGTAATTAAACCTGGCTTTGTTCCTTACAACGTTACGGTTCCGGGTAAGGATGTCATTGGTGGAACAATTAATGTCGGTGATTCAGTAGATATTTCAGTTCTGTCTACGCCGAAAGAGAACCTTTCAACTGACCAAGATGTGGATGATATTCAACACCTAACAATGACACCATTGCTTGGACAGGTAACGGTTTTAGATATGGTTTCAACAGAGAAATCAGTGAGTAAATTGACCAGCCAAACTGAAACGAATATGACTCTGATACTACAAGTGACCAATCAGCAGCTAGCAAAGTTGACCGTTGCTCAGCGTATTTCAGAAATTACTCTGCACCGCTCTCTAGGAGAAGAATACTCCGATGACCTAGAAGCCAATTCAGCAGACATCATTCCAACAAATGGTAGTAACGAAGGTATACGCGAATTCCGTTTTGATTAAGAGGCTCGCATGAACAAAATAATAAAAAGCTTACTGTTATTGGCTTTTATGCCGATGAGCCTTTGGGCAAAAAGTACGGTCAATCTTACTGAAGGCGAAGCAAGGACTTTTGCAGTCAAAGGTAATGTCGCTTCGGTATTCATTTCCGGTCAAGGTGTTGCTGACTATCAAGTGATTGATGAACATAAAATTGTCGTATTTGGCAAAAAGGTTGGGGAAGCGTCATTGATTGCGTTTAACGCAAAGGGCAACGAATTGCTCAATCGGACCCTCGTTGTGAATCAAAGTTATCGCACCATAGAGCAACAAATCGCGGTGCAATATCCAGATGTAGAAGTGTCGGTAGCAGGCATCGGGGATAAGGTTGTACTCAGCGGTAAAGTCGCAACTGAGCAGGTCAAAGATAACATCCATCAATTGGTTGGTGAACTACTCGATAAAAAGCCGACAGTGACCGAGTTTGAAATGCAAGATGACCGAGACTCTGACTTCACAATCGGCTTTATGACCCAGCTTCGTTATCCAGGCTTGGTCAACAACATTGAAGTAACAGCAACCAAACAGGTAAACGTCAAACTTACTATCGCAGAAGTATCTCACTCTTTCATGCAGGATTTCGGTATTAAGATGGGAAGTGCCGGTCCTGGTGGTGGTGCTGGGATCTTTGTTGATCAGCTTACGCATTTCAGTGCGAGTGACATTGTGTCGGTTATTTCAGCGTTAGGTACAGATACGGTTGGCCAAGTTCTTGCCGAGCCAAATTTATCGGTTATTTCTGGGGAAAAAGCGAGCTTTTTAGTCGGTGGTGAACTGCCTGTTGTGACCTCCAATGATGGCGGAACCAGTGTGGAATATAAAGAGTTTGGTGTCCGTTTGGAGCTAATGGCGAAGGTGCTGCGTGACGATAAGATCAAACTGGCACTGACACCGGAAGTTAGCTCAATCGACAAACAATATTCAAGTGATAGCTATGACATGCCTGCGTTGCATACCCGTCGTGCTCAAACCACAGTTGAGTTGGGAGATGGCCAGAGCTTTGTTCTAGGTGGCTTGCTCAACAGTGAAGAGAAAGAATCGTTAACGCGTATCCCTTTTATTGGCGATATTCCAATTTTAGGTAGCCTCTTTCGTCATACGGGTACAGAACGTAAGAAAACTGAGTTGGTCATTGTAGCAACGGTGAATCTTGTTCAGCCCGTTAAGGCAAATCAAATACAGCTACCAATGATGAAAAAAACCAGCACTCTGAAGCGATTTTTCGCATTAGATGGTGAGTATGAAACATCGCAAGAGAAATGGGCTGACGAGGTACTGTCTGCCGGAGGATTTAGCCAATGAAAACATTAATCGCTTCGTTCGTCATCGTCGCTGCTTTATCTGGCTGTGCAGACCATATAAGTGAACCAAGAGGAACAACCATTGAAGTTGTTCCGGTCACTTACCAGTTCAAACTGAACACAAAACAACAAACACAATTTAGTGAACGGCTAAGCACCTTCATTCAAAGGCATCCTGATTTGGTTACGCAGGCCGATTGGGAAATTTCGGCAGCGGAATCCAGAGGTGGCAGCCTGTATCAAGTAGCGAAAAAGAAACTGATGGATGCAGGCGTCGAGCCGAGTCATATTCGCTACGTAAAACAACAAGCTGATGAATATTTTATGGTCGAAGTTTCCGCGACAACGCATCAGGTAAAGCTTGAGGTGTGCCATCAAGACCAAGTCGGAAAATACGGCTATGGCAGCTTAGGCTGTAATACAGACACAAGCCGTTGGCAATCAATGGTTAATCCACAAAACGCACTGTAATAATCCAAATTGAGGCACCTTAATGTTTGATTTAGTTGATAAGTTAAGTAGCTCAGAACCTAAGAAAGTAGCGAAAAAAAGTCGCTGTGCATTGTTTTATCAATCTCAATTATGCAGTGCGTTGGTTCAAAAAGCGTTCCGTTTTGAAGGGTTTGAAGAGCCAGTCACTCTCACCAACCAAGCTCAAAGCTTTGAAAAGTTGGAGCAACATCCAGAGGTAGAAGTGGTGTTGGTCGAACTAAACCAAAGCCAAGATGTGATCACTGATGCCAAGCTTCTACTACGCAATTTACCACCACAGGTTTCGGTGATCATCATTGGTAGTGAAGATGCAATCTCGACAATTCGCGGACTTAAAGAGCTAGGTTTTTATTATCTGTTTTGGCCAGCGACTGAAGCGGAAGTGACCGATTTCTATAGAAGTGTTGCTCGTAATCATGCTGAAAAGAAAGGCGTTGGACGTAATCGAAAAGCCAAACAGATTGCGTTTATGGGCGTAAAAGGAGGCGTTGGCACTTCTCTAGTGGCTTGTGAAGTTTCACGCTCACTCGCTAAATACCATAACGCGAGTACCTTGCTGGTGGATCATACCTATGCGGGGAGCAACATTGATGTCATGTTGGGGCTTAAAAAGTTCACTAAGCGAAGCGTTCAGAAAGGGACATTAGCATCAGGTATCGACAATGATATTGCGTTGAGTCTCATCCAGAATATTGAAAAACACTTGTCTATTTTGGCTGTAGAGTCAGATGAGTTTAGCCGAGAAGATCTACACCAATATACTCAAGCACTAAAAGAACAGGTTATTCAAAGTAATACTTTCATTGTGGAAGATTACTCTCATACAGCAACGACCAACGAAGAGTTTGAACGAGCAATAGAGGGTGTTGACGTATTAGTCTTGGTATTTGATGCGACAGTATCTTCGCTCCGCGAGCTCAATAGAATTACCTCAGAAATTGAATTGCGTTATCCAGAATTAACGGTACTCACAGTGATGAACCGTTCTCGGCCTGATAATGCAGCATCGATCAATGAAGGGGATGTAGAAAAGTATTTCGGCCGTAAAGCTGATGCGCAATTGGTGTTTGATTTCAAAGCCAATCATTACTTATTGCAAGGGGAATTAATCAGCGATTCTCGTTCGGAAATGAAGCATGGATTGCAAAATCTAGTGGCTCTATTAGTCGGTGAGAAAGTGAGTCACTTTAGCCGATTCTCTCTGCGCCGCTTACTTAAGCGTAAGGGGTAGAAAGTATGGAACAGTCACAAAAAGTTTACCTAAAGCTCCGTCGCCAGATCTTTGATGCGTTGGACGCTAGCGTGATTGAAAGTTTATCTCGCAGTGAACTAGAAGCTCAGTTGGCGAATGCAGTAGATATGCTGGTGAGCCGAGAGCAGTTGCCAGTATCGTCACTGGCTAAATCAGAGTATGTGACCAGTTTAATTCACGAGCTGGTTGGCCTAGGACCATTACAAGTTTTGATGGATGATGATTCAATCACTGACATCATGATCAATGGCCACCAGCAGATATATATAGAGCGAAATGGTTTAGTCGAGCAAGCCCCGATTCGTTTTATTGATGAGCAACAGTTGCTTGATATTGCCAAACGCATTGCAAGTCGAGTAGGGCGCCGCGTTGATGAATCTTCGCCAACATGTGATGCCCGTTTAGAAGATGGCAGTCGCGTCAATATTGTTATCCCCCCGATTACATTGGATGGAACATCGATTTCGATTCGTAAGTTTCGCGAACAGAGTATTGGGTTTGAACATTTGGTGGAGTTCGGTTCACTAACTCAAGATATGGCAGCACTGCTTCAAATCGCAGCACGTTGTCGACTCAACATTCTGGTATCTGGCGGTACTGGTTCGGGTAAAACCACGTTGCTCAATGCGTTATCTCAGCACATCTCTGACGGAGAACGTATTGTCACAATTGAAGATACTGCAGAGCTACGGTTACAGCAGCCTCATGTGGTTCGTATGGAAACGCGAAACAGCGGGGTAGAAGGGACTGGTGCGGTAACGTCACGAGATCTAGTTATTAACTCCTTACGTATGCGTCCAGATCGAATTATTGTTGGTGAATGTCGTGGTAGTGAAGCATTTGAAATGCTCCAAGCGATGAACACAGGTCATGACGGGTCGATGTCGACATTGCATGCCAATACACCAAGAGATGCGTTAGCTCGTGTCGAAGCCATGGTCATGATGGCAACTAATAATTTGCCCTTAGAAGCGATTCGACGCTCTATCGTAAGCGCAGTTGATCTAATTGTTCAGGTCAGCCGCTTACATGATGGCTCCCGAAAAATTATGAGCATCACGGAAGTAGTGGGTATTGAGGGAACCAATGTTGTGCTTGAAGAACTTTTTTCATTCAAAGCGTCACCGGAAGGCAGTGACGGTCGAATTCAAGGGGCGTACACCACCTCGGGTGTAATGGCTCGTTCGGCATTATATGAGAAAGCACGCTTCTTTGGTGTCGAGCAGCAGCTGACCCAAGTGATTGAGTCAATGGCGCTGAACAATTAGTGAGTTCCTATGTATTGGTTAATTATTTTTGGTGGGATCGCGTTAGTTATTGTTGCCTTAAAACCTGAGCGCCAACCTGCAGTTAAAGACTATTTGGAACAAGGAAAAGTTAACGGACAAAGCAGCACTAGGTTTACTCAGCAAGCAATCAACGTTGCTAGTTTGTCCGACAGGGATTTAAAGCAACGGATTTTGCTACGTTGGGATAACCTTCAGCGCCAATTGGGCAATATGGCAGCTCTGAAAATCATCTTGTTTACAGCGATAGCCATGATGGTTGTTGGTGTAATCAATCAGACGATGTTGCGCTTACCGTTGTTTCAAGTATTCCCAGTGTCATTGGTTCTAGTATGGACTTGGGGATATGTATATCTGCAAAAAAGAGAGCAAAAGAGATTCGAAGAGACGTTCCCTGATGCGCTTAACATGCTGGCCAGTTCACTGAGTGCAGGGGAAAGTATTGGCCGTGGTATTCGTTATGTCGGACAAAAGCTAGAAGGCGAAGTGGGTAAAGAGTTCAAATTAATGAGCGAACGTTTAAATCTTGGTGAACCAATTGATGAAGTGTTCCGTAAATCATGTCGTCGTTTCCCATACCCTTCGTTTCATTTTTTCGTCATCACCTTACGCGCCAATATGCAGCGTGGCGGTCAGCTAAAAGAAGTGATGTCTCGTTTGAATAGGCAGATGTTTGAAGCGAGAGCGGTAGAGCGAAAGAAATATGCAATGACGTCAGAGGCGCGAATTTCAGCCAAGATCGTCGGTGCAACACCGTTTTTCTTTCTGTTCATATTGCAGTTTCTAAGTCCGGAAAACTTTGAGTTTGTGATGTTTCACCCTGAAGGGAAACCGATTCTCTACTACGTCATTATCAGTGAAAGCATCGGTATGTTCATCATCTGGATGTTAATGAAGAAGGTGAAGTGATGAACGAGAAATTACAGATGTTCCTAGCTTGGACAGGGGTAGCATTTGGAATCTTGATTCTAGGTTACTGGCTATTCATGACTGTACGTCAGAAACGCCGCATTGCTGCTTTAGCAAAACACAATCAGTATGCAGCGAACAAAGCTAAATCCCGCTTAGGTTTTTCTGACTGGTTACAGCCAGTGACGTCGGTTTTCACCACCTCTCAGGATGATGTCACGCTTCGACTGTCAAACGCCGGAATAAATGATTCTCGTATTGCTCATTTATTCATGCCACTCAAATATACGGCCCTTGTCGTGGGACAGGGGCTTATAGCGGCTCTGTTTTGGTCAACTGAAGGGAAACTAGAACAGTGGGTTGCAGCAGCCGGAGCTTGGGCAATGATTGCGATTGCTTTGCCAGACATTGTGCTCAACTCAATGGCAAAAGCGAGGCAGAGACGCGTTTCTAAGCAAATGCCGTACTTGATTGATTTGATGGCGATATGCGTGCAAACCGGTATGACAATTGAAGCTTCTATGAAGTACCTATCGGTGGAGATGCAGAGCTTTAACCAAGAGATGGCAAGCTTGCTTGATAAAACTAACCATCGCGCGCGAGTAGTGGGAATGGAGCAAGCGCTTGAAGAGTTATATGAAAAAGTACCGTCATCAGAAATGCGTAGTTTTGTGATGACCTTGAGCCAAAGTATTCAACACGGCTCATCGATTTACACCATGTTGACGACATTGGCGGGTGATATCCGTGAAGTTCAGATGCTGGAGTTGGAAGAAGAAATAGGGAAGTTAGCCGCCAAGATGTCGATACCGTTAATCGTCTTCATCTTGATCCCGATTGTTTTTGTTATCGCCGCTCCTGGTGTCATGAGGTTAATGCTCAATGCTTAAGAAAATCATCACAATTTCTTTTACGTTGTTTCTCGCTGCTTGTAGTTCTACTCAATCGAGTTGGCAGCAAGATGAGTCAAAAGAAACCATCTATCAACAAACAGACAATTATGTCCAATTGACTGAACTCTACAAGAAGCAGCTCAAAGCCAACGACACCAATGAGGTTAGAGAAAAGCTATCTAATAGTTATTTGGCAATGGGTGATGCTGAGTCAGCTTTGTTCTATATCGCTCCAGTAGCCCAAAAGCACTCTGCCAGTGTTGCGAGTCTACTTTTACAAGCTAAAGCTTATAGCGAATTAGGCCAATACCCAGCGGCAATAAACAGTGCGAAAAGAGTACTAGAGCAAGCCCCTGAGCATGCAGAAGCAGAAAACTTGCTTGGCACTCTGTATGGCTACAGTTACCAATTTGAACTGGCCCGTGGCTACTTCGAACGTGCAAGAGAGCATTTCTACGATGCAGCAGTAGTAAAAAATAATCTAGCGGTGTTGGATATTGCTCAGGAGCAATACAAGCTTGCAGCTCAACGATTACTGCCATTGTATAAACGCGGTCAAGCCAATGAGCAGATGATGGCGAATTTGACGCTAAGCATGGCGAAACTTGGCCACTATGAATTTGTTCACTCTGTATTGAGTGATCGTTATAGCAAGCATCAAATACAACAGATATATCGTTCTCTTCGCAACCATCGCCCGTATTCAGCTGAAAATCGCGCCCTAGCGTTAAGTGGTATTCAAGACAGCGGAGTATCTGATGAAAGTTAAGCAGCGAGGTGTTGCAACCATCGAATTTGCAATTGGCTTTTTCGCATTTTGGTTGATGTGTATGGCGTGGGTTGAGATGAGCTATATCTCTTACATCTCAGCGATTAATGATCTAGCCATTTCTGAAATTGCTCGAACAGCTAAAAAAGACTCCTCTGATTATATGCAGACGGTTCAAGAAGTGCTTCATGAAGAAGACAGTATTTGGAATCAAGTAGTGGACGGAAATGACTTTCAAGTCACGATTCAATATGTCGATTCGCTAAAGAATCTCGTTAACGTCGAAAACTTATGTGGCGAAGCGGAAATTCTAGAGAGTACTGAGTGTGGCAAGGAGCAAAACGCAGCCTTGGCTATCTATCGAATTAACTATCGTTTCAACCCCATTTTTAGCTATTTCGTGACAACTCACAACCTAATGAGTCGCGAGATGATAGTGGTGCAAGAATATGAACGCTCTCAATTTGAAGTTTAAGCAGCGAGGCACTTTTAGTGTCGAACTCGCCATCGTCGGCATTTTCTTCAGCTTACTTCTGGCGTTTAGTGGTGATGTGATCATTAAGCTCTCGGTTAAAGGAAAGCTAGATCGCTTATCGTACTCACTTGTCAATGTAGTCAAAGAACGCACTCAGCTCTATGACGCTAACTACCAACTGACAGCGAAAGAGGTTGATGATATCGATACCCTCGCGCAGCGTTCATTGCAAAGGACCTTTGGCGCGTTTGAAGCGGATAACTATGGTTTATTGGTTGAAGAGCTTAGCTTTGAGGAAGTGGGTAAGCCTAACCCGATCATCGCTGAGAATCGTGGCGGTATGACTTGCCAGGTTGGGCAATCAATCCGCGATTTAGAGTACCTCACCGTTGTCAGCAACCGTGGCCGAGAAATGCCGTTGTATAGGGTTACCTTGTGCTATCAAACCAGTAATTGGATTGGCGATTTGCTGGGCAAAAAGTTTACTAACGTAATGTCAGACTCTGTAGTGATTGGGAGATAACATGAGACGTGCAATGAACAAACAGTCCGGCCATGCTGCTATGCTATTTGCCATGATGATCCCCGCATTGTTTGGTGTATTCATGCTTGGTTCTGATGGGGCAAGAGCATTACAGACCAAAGCGCGATTAGAGGAAGCAGCGGAAGCGGCTGTGCTGGCTGTCTCTGCTAAAGACGAGGAAGATGATCAACTGGCTCAAGATTATATTGACCATTACCTCTACGACTTGGAGTCGATCCAATCGGTGTCCGTTAAAAAACTAGAGTGCGATGAGATGCCAGAGTGCGCCGCCGCAGTTGAAAGAGGAGAGGCTCGGTATTTCGAATATCGTGTAGCTGGGAAAACTGAGCACAAGTCATGGTTTCCGGGAAATGATGCGATAGTGGGCTTCGGAGAAACATTCGACGTGACGGGATCTTCAAAAGCTCGTCGTTACCAAAGCCAGCCAGTAGACATTACTTTTGTTGTCGACTTTTCAGGGTCCATGAATAACGGCTGGAGCGGTGGTAGACATTCTAAGTTGGAAGACTTAATGGATATCATTGAAGAAGTAACAGACGAGCTCAGTCTCTACAATCAATTGTACCCTGAACATCCGCATAGAGTGGCTATCACAGGCTACAACCGACGTACCAGCAATAAAAATGACAAAGGTAAGTTAGTTTTTCGTGACCAACGAATCACTGACTATGATCCAGATGGATACGATAAAGACGATAAGTTCTATCCGCAAAAAACGATCAATGCTCAGTTCACGGTTAAGGGGGCTGCAAAGCGCATTCCAAATGAAGATGATTTAGCTGAGTTTTACGATATCTACCCGACGACAGATCTTGAGGGCTTTATGAAAAAAATCAAAAAGTTTAAAGCTCACGGCGGTACTGCTTTTTTACAAGGGGTGATCCGAGCGGGCCAGATTGTCAAAACCTTCGCCGAAAACCCTAAGCAGCTCATTATCGTACTTTCGGATGGTGAAGACTCTGATGTGTATGAAAAACAAGTACCAAAACTGATCAGCAGAGGCATGTGTACCAATATTCTTAATCTAGTGAACGGTGGCGAAATGACGGTCAGTGGCATGGGAACCAGCCAAGGGATGAAAACACCAAGCGGAGATGAAATGACGGCACGCTTAGCGGTGATTGGTTTTGATTATGACTTAAAAGAGAACGTGAACTTAAAAAATTGTGTCGGAAAAGACAATGTATATAAAGCTGAGAATAGAGATGACATTCTCAACCAGATCTTGTCATTGATAACCGAAGAAGTCGGTCATTTGGCGCAGTAATAGAGGCGAATAAAAGATGAATAGTAAATTTATGTGGTGCTTTTTGGCGGCTTTACCGGTCAGCCAATCCGCTTTGGCAAGCTCAACCAACGGTAATGTAAACGAAGCACTTTATTATTACTGTCAGCAAGGTAGTAATGAATACCAAGAGCAAGTGATTGTAGGTTCGGGGCAGAAGGTCATGTATCACCAAGGGCCGTTTATGCAAATTACTGCCAACAGCGACTCTCAAGAGCAACTTGACGCTGTTCGCCATAACTTAGAAGCTGTCGGGGTAGAGGCTCAATGCGCGCAATACCTTTTGAGTCATGCGACTATCGATGAAAATGACCAATGGCAAGCTAACCTAATTGCGCAAATCTTGTTCGATTTTGATAAGAGTGCTCTAAATGCTCAGTCACGTTATCTTCTCTCTCAGCTTAAAGTTCGTATCGAAGATGGCGACAGCAATTTAATGGTTGTGGGCAATACCGACTCTGTCGGGGCTGAGCAATATAATTTGGTATTGGGCCTGAAGCGCTCTCAAGCCGTGACAGAATTTCTAGATATTGATAGCGAAGCTAATTCAGATGGTGAACTACATCCAATCACAAGTAATGATTCTGAGTATGGACGCCACCTAAATCGCCGGGTTGAAATAGAACTTAAACCACAAAGCTAATCACTTATAGGGCAGCATGATCTTGAGACTAATACCCATGGATGGGTCAGAAGGGTCTTCAAACCAAATTGCCCCTTTATAACTGTGAATAATTTCGTCACATAGTGCTAAACCTAATCCAGTTCCTGGGTTTTGTTCATCGGCGCGAACACCTCGTTGGAAAAGACTATCTCGTATTTGAGGTTCAATCGGAGGTCCATCATTGTTAATGGTGACCATTAGGCCGCTCTCACTATTGTTAATGAATATATCGATACGAGATTGAGCAAAGCGATAGGTGTTTTCAAGAATATTGCCAAACACCTCCATGATGTCTGATTTGCTCATCGGTAAGGTTTGCCCTTTGGAGATAAATAGTTCGACCTGAAGGCCTTTCTCAAGATGGACCTTATCGAACATCATAATCAGACTATTGAGCACTGGCTTAATCAGAGTCGAATTTTCAGCAATCCCTTTCACCCCAAAAGAAGCTCGCTTTAGTTGCCCTTGGATTACGTCATCCATTTCAAGCAATTGCTGGTTGATTGCGTCGATCTTACCTTGCTCTATATCGCTCAAAAGCGCTTGGGAGACAGCAACTCGAGTTTTTAGACTATGGGCCAAGTCATTGAGAGCTCTGCGGTAGCGTTGTTCATTTTCGTGCTGCTGGAACAACATCTCATTAAGTGCATTAGTCAAAGAGGCTAAATCTTCGGGATAGGTTTTTTGCAGCTTGTTTAGTTTGCCAGAACGTACTTGCTTGAGCTCTTCTTCTAAAGTCACAAATGGTCTAAATCCCCAGCGGTAAACCAAGCGAATAAGAAAAGCGATGATCAGCGCCGAAATGATCGTTGCAATGGAAACTTGTACCTTTAAATCGGTGAGCAATTCAATTTTCTCTTCCATACGACGTAAGATTACAATCCGTCCATCAGGGTTATAGTCGGTGGCTTCTAAAGGCAGCACTTGCGCGATAAAGGCATTGCCTCGGCTAGTTTGAATCAATTTAAAGCTGTGAATTTTGGAAGGCAGTAGTGGGTCGAGGCAATAGTTGTCGATTTTTGGAATATCAATACCTTGAGTGAGTAACTCGGCTCTCGACTCTTCATCCATCGATCGCCAAAGCTCATTGTTTTCTGCATCACAAATGAACATCGAGAATAGGGACGACTGTGGGGAGTATATCTTATGCCATTCAGAAAGCGGCGGTAGTTGGTTTGACGAGATGAGTTCATTGGTGATGGATGGGATGTGGCTAGAGACCTCATTCGAGTAGTCTCGAATCAACTTGTCCTTTTCTATGTGATAAAAAAGAAATCCAAGTAATAGGACAAAGCTGAGCCCGACAAGCAATGATAAAACGAGGACTCGACGCCTAAAGCTGGTGGAGACTAAACGTTTCACGACTCATTTTCCTTAGCATCTAAGCGGTAACCCTGACCTCGAATGGTTGAAATGATTTTCGCATCCGTATACGCCGCGAGTTTTTTGCGCAATCGGGAAATAATCACCTCAATATTATTGAGCTGTACCTCTTCACCTGAGTCATATAACGAGTCAGCAATTTGCTCTTTAGAGATGACCTGTTGATGATGACGAATCAAGTACTCGAAGATTTGGTACTCTAATGCAGTTAAATCTAGCAGGTTCTCACTGAAAGTGATGGTGTTCGCTTGGGTATCAAGGTTGAGGTCTCCAACAGACAGTGTGGATGATGCAAAGCCCTGATTGCGGCGAACGAGCGCTTCTAGGCGCGCTGTTAGCTCTTCGAACTGAAAAGGTTTCGTGAGGTAGTCGTCAGCCCCGACATTGAGTCCTTCAACTTTATCTTGCCAATCGCCACGTGCAGTCAATATTAGTATTGGCACGTTAATCTCTTTACGGCGAATCTGTTTGATAAGCGTAATACCATCGAAGTCAGGTAAGCCTAAATCGATGATCATGACATCAGCGTTTGGGTGTTTCTGGATGGTTTGTAAGCATGCTGAAGCGGTTTTATCTGCATAAACCGTGTGATTGCGCTCTTTTAGCTGAGATGAGAGGTGGTGATTTAAAATCTCATTGTCTTCAACCAATACAACCAACATAGACAGATCCTCGATAAGACATTCAATCACTAACGATAGCACTGGTGAAAAGAAAGAGAAACCAATGTGTTAGTGAAGTCAGTATCTTAAGCGTTTTCTGATATTAACTGAGCGGATCTTGTGATATTTAGCAGCTACCTAAGAAATAGGTAGCTGGAATATGAGGCTAAAACTAGATCAAGTAAGGGAATAGCTTAGCTCTTTCTGCAGGAGTTAATGATTCAACTCGTGCGATGTTTGTGTCTGGAATAGCTTCAGGGTTTGGATAGTGTTTGAGCACTTTTTCCATGCTCTTTTCACGAATAAGGTGGAAGACTGGGTATGGAGAACGATTGGTTAAGTTTTCCGCATCTTCCGGCTGTGCACCACCAAAGCAGTAGTCTGGATGGAAGGTCGCGAGTTGGAAAATACCTTCCCAATCTTGTTGGCGGATCAGCGCCTCAACCCAATCAATGAACAGGTTATAGTCGTAAAAATCTTCCAGCATATTTGGAATAGCAACCAGTGTGGTTTCAAGTTGCTCTGGCTCAGTAGACTCAAGTTCTAAAAGCTGAGTTAGGATATCCTCTAGCAAGAGCTCTTCCGTTGTTGCTTCACTAACAAAGATTTTAATTTGCTTATTACGCTGTGGCTTTGCGGCAAAAGGGCATAAGTTAAGTCCGATAACTACGTCGTTTAACCATTGGTCTACGGCTTTAGTTACGACATCGACTTGTGTTGAGCTATTGGTTGTCATTTTGCTTCCAAATTAGAATTTGGCGCAAGAATAGCAGAATCTGATCGGGGATGCTTCTCTATGATGCTTTCACTCGATTCAATCAGGTTTAATCGATGGCAAAGCACGAATATTGTGGCATACAGGAACAAGCCTCCAAAAATAACGTTGCTCCAGCCACCGTGTTGCCACAGATAGATGAGGAAGAACCCACCAATACTGCCGCCAATATAGTAGTGCACCAAATATAGTGCTGTTGCGGTCGCTTTAGCATGGGTGGCTTTGCGGCTAACCCAAGAGTAGGCGAGGGTATGGGTAAAGAAAGCCCCAAAGCTAATGAGCAATAAGCCAAGCATCATGAATGGTAAAGCATCTACATAGGCGATCAGCATACCAAGCAAGCTGATTATTGTTCCTGTGACCATTCCAGAAATAGTACTTCGATTTTTCGTCCAAACCGATGTCATTTTTGAACTCAAGGTACCTGCCAGATAACACAAGAAAATCAATGAGGCTAAACTAATTGGTAGGTTATGGGGTTCGCTAACCAGCCTAAAACCCATTACAGAGTATAAGTTAACGAATAGCGCAAAGTTGACACCACCAATCAGCATGGCAAACCAAATAGTTTTGTTAGTGATATGCTTCACCAAGGCTCGGTTGTGCTGACGTAACATTCCACGTTGCGGCGTAAAGTTTTTTTGTTTCGGCAGCATGAACACGACACCGATCGCACTGATTAACGTGAATAGGGCCATTGCCAATACAGCTTGCTGCCAACCGAAAGCATCGGTCAAAGTACCACCAACTATTCG
Source organism: Vibrio sp. TBV020 (assembly GCF_046056895.1). NCBI lineage: Bacteria > Pseudomonadati > Pseudomonadota > Gammaproteobacteria > Vibrionales > Vibrionaceae > Vibrio > Vibrio sp. TBV020. Next base: position 1,671,799 of record NZ_JBEEAQ010000003.1, read on the forward strand.
CCCGGTGATGCCACCTAACGAGTTAGCCGCGATGTAACCTCCAATAGCGTGGCTGAAGGCTGTTTCAGAGAGCTCTTCTACCATGTACGCAACAGCGACAGAAGCAAATGCTGCCAATGCAACTCCCATCAAAGCTCGGGCGATAACCAGTAATAGAAGTGAGTCACTTACCAGCATAATGCCACCAATAAATGGCATGGAAAGTAGGCCAAGTAGCATGACGTTTCTTCTTCCTACCGCTTCTGAGGCAACTGCCCAAGGCACTAAACAGACAGAAAGAGCTAACGTACTCGCAGCGAAGATCCAGTTAACCTGAGTTTCACTTACCAAGAAGTAATCAGCCATATAAGGCAACATAGGTTGGAAAAGGTAAAGATTACAAAATACTAAGAATGAGCCCAGCGCTAAGCTGAACGTGACACGGCGGTAATCTTTGCTCTTTAGTTCAATCATTTTTGTCGTCTAATAGGAAACTATGTGAGCAAAATATCAGTCATAATGTGATATATAAAATATATTAAAAATATCATCGTAATATATTTAACATATGGCCTATTTGTGGAATCAAAGCATTTAAAACATTTCGTGGCTGTTGCGGATCATGAGCATTTCACTAAGGCCGCAAAAGCCCTTTACATAGCTCAGCCAGCACTGAGTATTTCGATTAAAAAACTCGAGCAAGAGTTAGGCGTCGAGTTGTTTCGCCGTGAAGATAGGCAGATATCGCTGACTGATGAAGGGCGAGTTCTTTACGATCATGCCAAAAGAGTGCTGCAGCAACTGGAAGATGCACAACTTGCCATTGACGAATTAAAAGGACTCGAGAAAGGGGAAGTTCGATTAGGTGCGCCGAGTATGATGGGTTCTTACTTCTTTCCTGAAGTGTTGATGGCGTTTAAGAGTCGCTACCCGCATCTTAAGTTGACGTTAGTTGATGCGGGAACGCGCTCTATAAGGCAAATGTTACTTGATGGGGAGCTCGATATTGGGGTGATCAACGATGAAAATGTCCCTGATGATTTGGAAACCGATCACTTGTTGACTTCGGAAATGGTCGCTGTGGTATCTAGGGAACATGAACTAGCCGAACGCAACGCGCTCACTTTTGACGAGTTTTTCGAACATGAACTTGTGATGTTCAAACCCGGGTACTTCCATCGCGATTTTGTCGAAAACCAGGCAATGCAGTGCGGCAAGGAAATGCTGTTTTCCTTTGAAACTAACTTATTGCCGATGATCCTCAGTATCGTTAAGCATGAGTTTGCCATTACTGCGCTGTTAGAGTTGGTCACACAACATGAACAGCAAGTCATTGGAATTCCATTTAACCCCCGAGTAAAGCTAGATCTTGCTTTGGCTTGGCGTAAAGACGGTTACTTATCTATTGCAGACAAAGCCTTTCTCGAGTTTGTGAAGCAGTACACCTGATTGAAACGTGTGCCTGCAAATATCACACTTTGCTCAATCTCTATCGCACTTACTTATCAATTGCAGTAATTTGGTGTTCATTCTCGCAAATTATTGAAAGGTAAGGACACCGTTTCATGCAAATTGATATTGAGCAGCTCTGTTTAGACCTAGAAACACATCAACTCGACATTGAGCGATGGCAGATCCCCGATAAACAATCTTGGGGTGTATTTAGTACTGAAGGGGACATTGGTTCAGCCTTAGGTTGCTTGCTATGTGGGGAACTTAAAGCTGATGCCAAAGCTTTACAACTGACTTCAGGTCGCGTTGCTCAAGTATCGCTGGTCGAACAGCAACGATTGCTGGAAGAAGAAATTGCTAAAGATGAAACGGACTACCTAGACAGGATCGATACGGGTACCGCGGTTTATGACTTAATTTATCAGCAGTGTCAGTCTCAAGACTTGGCGGACAGGTTGGTTGAGCAACTTGATTTAGGTCATTTAAAGCAGAGCGGCTTTCGAGTGCTATCTACCGGTGAAACCCGCCGCGTGATGCTAGCAAGAGCGTTAGCTACTAAACCGGATTTAATCGTCCTCGATAACCCTTTTACTGGTCTAGACGTCGCCCACCGAGCTGCATTAGCTGAGTTCTTATCTGAGCTGTCTCAGAGCGTGCAAATGATTGTCACGTTCAACCGTGAAGAAGATATCCCAGAATGGATCAATCATATTGCTTTGTTTTATCATGGCAAGCTTGAAAGCACAATGAGTAAGCAGGAATGGGAGTGTCACCCGATAATCAGCCAGATCAAAGCACAGTCTCAGCAACAAAGTGAGCAAATGATTGAGCTGATTCAACGTTATCAGCATGCTCATCACTTCGATAACCCTGTTTTTGAGATTAAAAATGGTCGAGTTGAGTATACTGAAAAGACCATTTTTACTGATCTCAATTGGCGTATTGAAAATGGACAACACTGGCAAATCAAAGGGCCAAATGGTTGTGGTAAAAGCACCTTATTAGGTTTGATATTTGGTGACCATCCGCAGTGTTACTCTAATGATATTCAGATCTTTGGTAAGCAACGTGGTAGTGGTGAGTCCATTTGGGAAATCAAACAGCACATTGGCATGGTTTCCTCTGCTTTGCACTTACAATATCGTGTGAGTTGTAAGGCAATTGAAGTGATCCTGTCTGGTTTTTACGACTCTATTGGCCTTTACCAGCAACCAAGTAAGAAAGAGATTCAGGTTGCTCGAGAGTGGTTAGAAATCTTGCACATGACGGAGCATGCCAATACGTCATTTAGACAGCTAGAGTATGGGCAACAGCGTTTGCTTTTGATCGCTAGGGCGATAGTGAAACAACCGGCATTATTGATTCTCGATGAACCATATCAAGGTTTGGATTATCTTGGACGTCGATTGGTCAAAAACACTTTAGAGCTGATAGCGCAGGAAAACCTAAGTCAGTTGCTTTATGTCTCTCACTATCAAAATGATAAGTTAGAGAGCATCAAAAATGACGTAGAATTTATTTATGACGACATTGCGCAGTGCTACAAACCGGCAGTGCGAGTAGGGTAGATGAGATGATCAGTTGTTGCGATTATGACTACATTGAAATCGTGTGTATGTATCGCTATCCCGTTTGTTTAACTCTGAAAGAGGGTAACGTTATAGAAGGGGTAGCATTAGATACGGCACGTAATGAACACAAGCAAGAGTGTATAAAGCTGATGGTTAATGAGGCCGAACAGTTAGTGGTTCTAGACTCAATTTCAAAACTTGAAGTGCTGGTGGATAACCCTCATTTTAGACTCAAGACGTTCGATTAGCCTCTTTAAAAATATCCGATGGCCTAGCTGCTCTTCAGGCCATCAAATACTCTCTGAATACTATGAAGTCGTGCTGTTTGGGGTATGACTTTATCTAGTCTCAATAATGATTCGATAATCAAGTATCATTTGAATTTATAAAAATACTTCGATCAAAGGGATAGTTTTCTTTTTATTGATGTCGAAGCACTATTCAGACGTACATCAATTCATATAAACATAATAATTAAACTGACAAGGAACTCAAATGACGACTAAGCCGTTACGTTGGTTACTGCCTTTCATCATTTTAGGGGGCGCTTATGCTGGTTATTCTGCGATTGCATCGAGTGCGCCGGAATCACTAGAAAGCAAACCGCCGAAAGCACCGCCTATAGTTAAAGTTTCCAAAGTAAACTCTAGTGACCACAAAGTCGTGATTACCAGTCATGGAGAGCTTCAGCCCGTTGAAGTGACGCAGCTTTCGTCTCAAGTTGCTGGCGAGGTAGTGAGCTGGCATCCCAATTTTGTCGTTGGTGGTATCGTTAAGCGTGGTGAAGTTTTATTTAGTATCGAAAGCGATAATTATCAAGCGGCAGTGCTGCAGGCTGAAGCTCAATTAGCGGGGACTAGAGCGGCTTTGATTGAAGAGAAAGCCCGAGCGGAAGTTGCAGCGCGACAAGCTAAAAATCTACCTAAAAAACAAGTGACAGATCTTTATCTTCGTAAGCCACAATTGTTGAGTGCAGACGCACAGGTCAAGTCGGCGTTAGCTGCGCTAAAACGTGCAAAACGTGACTTAGAGAATTGCAAAATTGTCGCTCCATACGATGCACTAGTTGTCGCGAAAGATATCGGTGTCGGTCAATTTATTTCAGCCGGGGCGCATGTAGCTACATTAAACAATGTTGAAGCTGGTGAAGTTCATATCCCTATAGCTGGTTTTGACAGTGCGTTTCTGCCCCAAGATTATGCTGGGCTTCCTGCGCAGGTGATCCAACGAGGAATTAAGAATACTCATCGTGAAGGTGTGATCGATCGTGACTTGGGAGTGATTGATAGCAGTACTCGTATGATTAATATGGTTGTTAGAGTCGACAACCCATACGCGATAGATAGTGATAAAACGCCGATGAAGTTTGGTTCTTATGTCGAGGTGCAGTTCCCAGGTAAAGAATTGAAGCACATTTACCGACTTCCTCAGGAACTCGTCAACAACCGTCAAGTGTGGGTGGTTAACAGTAATAACCAATTAGAGCCTAGAACAGTCAATGTTTTACGTGCTGAAAAAGAGTTCATGCTGATCAATCAAGGTTTGAGCGATGATGATCAAATCGTTTTGACTGTCCCTGAATATCCGCAAGCTGGGCTGCAAGTTGAAGTCGCTGTTCAAGACGCTCAAATGGGTAAGTAGAGGTCAGTCATGGAAGAGTCTAAACAGAAAGGGCTGATCGCTTACTTTGCCAACAACTCAGTTGCCGCTAATTTGATGATGGCTTTCATCCTGATCGTTGGTACGGTGAGCTTCTTCTTTATCCAACGACAGATGTTCCCAAATATCGAGGTTAACTACATCAATGTCAGTGCTCAATATCCAGGGGCTTCACCTCAAGAGATTGAAGAAAGCATTCTGATCAAGTTGGAAGAGTCGCTTAAAGATGTGACAGGTATTAAAAAGTCAGTATCAACGGCGTATCGAGGCAGCGGTAATATTGAGCTTGAAATCGGTGTAGATGAAGACATTGATTCTGTGTTGGATAAGGTCAAGCAAAAGGTCGATTCGACCTCCAATTTCCCTGACGCGATGGAGCCTATTCAAGTTTACCAATATGAATGGCGACAAGATGTTATTGAGATGGCGCTGGTGGGTGACCGTACGTTACTCGAACTGAAACCGATAGCGAAACAAATTGAAGATGAACTGCTTCAGCTAAACAACGTGGCTTTGGTTGACCTCGGTGCACCAGAATATGAGATAGCAGTAGAAATCGAGCCAAGGGTGCTGCAGAAATACAGCCTCACGCTGAATGATGTTAGTCAGGCGATTCAACGTTACTCGGCCAATTATTCTGCTGGCGAAGTGCGCACCAATGCGGGGATGATCTCGGTACGTATTGAAAACCAATACTATAGCGGTGAAGAGTTCCGCGATATTCCAGTTAAGATTGGTGCCAATGGTGGCAAAGTGTTACTGCAAGACATTGCGACTATTAAAGATGGCTTTACGGAAGATGATCGTTACTTCCGTTACTCGGGCCAGAACGCTATGTATCTTTCGGTCAAAGCGACCAAAGATCAGAATATGGTCACGGTTGCTGAATCTGTGAAAGCGTACTTGGAGCAGAAGAACAAAACCTTGCCGGCGGACTTGCAGATCAAAACCTTGGTCGATATGACCTATTACTTAAATGCTCGCTTGGACATGATGCTCAAGAATTTACTTCAAGGTGCCGTACTGGTTGCTTTGATGTTGAGCTTGTTCTTGCGCGTTAAGCTAGCTATGTGGGTAATGGTTGGTCTTCCGGTCTGTTTCTTAGGCGCGGTTATGCTAATGCCAGCGATTGGTGTCAGCATTAATATTATTTCTTTATTCGCCTTCATTATGGTGCTAGGTATTGTGGTTGATGATGCGATTGTTATCGGTGAGAGTGCCTACAGTGAAATAGAGAAACATGGCGGTGGTGTGGAAAATGTCGTGCGTGGCGCTAAGCGAGTCGCTACTCCTGCGACATTTGGCGTACTGACAACCATGGCGGTGTTTGCACCGTTCTTAATGTCCAAAGGGATAGAGAGAGCCTTCTTCTTTGGCATTGCATCCATTGTTATTCTCTGCCTGTTTTTCAGTCTGATTGAATCTAAGCTCATTTTGCCTTCGCATTTGGCCCATACGAAATTTAAGCCAATCAAGAAAGGCAGTTGGCGTGATCGTTTTAACACTAGGTTCTTTGGCTTTATCAATGGTCCCTACAAAAACTTCGTTAAGTGGTGTACACATTGGCGTTGGAGCGTGTTTGCGACCTTTGTCGGCGTATTAGCAGTCAGTATCGCTATGGTGATGGCGAGCTATGTTCGCGTCGTCCCTTCGCCTAAAGTTCCTCATGACTTCCCTAGTATAAAACTAGTGATGAATGACAATGTGTCGAGTGAACAGACCATTGAAGCACTTAAGTTGGTTGAATCGACAGTGCTGGCTATTGATAGCGAGATTGAGCAAGAAACAGGTCAGAAAATGGTACGTGATATTCTGACTTTCAGCCAAGGTCGCAAAGAAGGGCGTTTAGTGATTCCTCTGGTTGATGAAGAGCTAAGACCTTTCAACACCTTCGAGTTGGCTAGACGATGGCGTGAACGATTGCCGAGCATCCCAGGCTTAAAGATGTTGAACGTGTCAGACAACGTTAACGATGACGAAAAGGGCGATGAGTTTGGCTTTATACTCTATGGCTCAGACATAGAAAACCTCAATGCAGCAGGGCGCGATCTGATCATCTCGTTACAACAGCAGCAAGGTCTATTTGATATTTCATCCTCTATCGATTCGGGCAGTCAGGAAGTGTTACTGTCTCTCGCACCTGTTGCTTATGATCTTGGCTTAGATCTGTTTGATATCGCGACTCAGGTCGGGGGGAGTTTCTACGGTGGCGAGGCGCAGCGCGTACTCCGTGATGGCGAAGAAATTAAAGTCATGGTGCGTTACCCTAAATTGACCCGTGAAGCCTTCTCATCACTGCGGTATGCGGTTATCACTACACCTGAAGGCAAGAAAGTAATGCTTGGTGATGTGGTTGAGATTAATCAGCAGCCTGGTGTTAGCAGCATTCGCCGTGAAGGCGGTTATCGTAGTGTTTATGTTTACGGCTCTATTGATGAAGAGCTAGTTGAACCTAACCAAATCATCGAACAAGTGAATAGTGAGATCATCCCAGACATTCTTGCTAACTACCCGGGCGTTAAGAGTGAACTGGGTGGCACTATAGAAGAACAGCAAGCTCAGCAAAATGAGCAGATTATCTTCTTTATTGCCGGCATGATTATCGTCTACATTCTGCTTGCGGTGCCGCTTAAGAGCTATGCTCAACCATTGATTATTATGTCAGTGATTCCGTTTAGCTTAACAGGAGCAATATGGGGACATTATTGGTTTGGGCTCGATCTCAGCATGATGTCGACATTTGGCCTAATTGCTGCGGCGGGCGTAGTCGTTAATGACTCTTTGGTGATGACTGATTACGTGAACCAAGTCCGAGCGCGGGGAGTAAGCATTAAAGAAGCGGTAATTGAAGCCGGTTGCGCGCGATTTAGAGCGATCACATTGACCTCGATTACGACCTTTGTTGGTGTCTTGCCGATTATGTTCGAGACCAGTCTGCAAGCGAGGTTTGTGATCCCAATGGCCGTAGCACTTGGGTTTGCAGTGCTGTTTGCAACCTTACTGACTTTAGTTCTAGTCCCATGCCTCTATCTAATGCTTGAGGATATTAAAGGGCTATTTACAAAGCTGAAAGGTCTAGTGACTCGTAAGCGTAGTAATTCACAAGCAGTCACGGAATAGAATTACTTAGATAGTACGGCTTGGCGCTTTAGGGCGTCACGCCGTAACAACAATACACAGCGCTGAGATTACTTAGCGTTGTAGATCTTCTCAAAGTTCCCCGGATTCCAGCCAATCATAATACGGTCACCAATTTTTAGAACGGGGAGAGAGCGAGCACCAATCGCGTCAAGCTCCTTACGGCCGCGCTGCATCTTTGCATTTGTTAACCTGTACTTATAGCCCTTTGAGTCTAAGTAGCGCTGTGCGTCTTTACAGTGTGGGCATTTATCTTTTACGTACAGTACAAGTCGTTTCATGGTGTGTTCCTACGGTTATCTCTGGCACAGAGTTTAACGAAAAGGCCGTGAATGGCAAGTATGAATAGGGTAGACTGACGCCCCTTTGTTTTCGCGACGCATCTCGTCATATCTGTTAACGGTGATTATGAATCCTCTACTTCGATATATTCAAGGCTACCCTGAACACATCTTAGATCCGGTTAATCAAATGCTGGAGTCAGAACGCTTTAATGCTTGGTTCGAAAAACGTTACCCAGTAAACCATGATATTAAGAGCGAAAAGGCCTTGTTTGAATATACGATGGCGATCAAAAACCGCTATATGAAAAAGACAGCGCCGCTTAGTAAAGTGATTTATGACAGCAAAATCCATCTGATCAACAATGCCCTTGGTTTACACACCTATGTGGCCAAAGTTCATGGCGGCAAGATCAAATCAAAAAACGAGATTCGTATCGCGAGCGTATTTAAGAATGCACCAGAGCCACTATTGCGTATGCTAGTGGTGCATGAGTTAGCACACCTTAAAGAGAAAGAGCATAACAAGTCTTTCTATCAATTATGCTGCCATATGGAATCGGATTATCATCAGCTTGAACTCGATGCTCGCCTATTTATGATCTACCAAGAAACCTCTAAGCAAAAGTAGCATTATGACTCGACAAACTAAGAAAACACGCGCTCAAAGTCACAGTAAAACTGAGCAAAAGTCGACTGAAATGATAGTCATCACCATCAAAGGTAAGCCTGGCTTACACAATCGTAATGTTCATCAAGGTCGCTATGATTTCGCAGAGTTGGTTGGTGCACTGCCTGAGCTGAAAAAGCATCTGGTGAAGAATCCGAAAGGGGAGCAGAGCATTAACTTCTCAGATCCTATAGCGGTCAAGTTACTTAACAAAGCATTGCTTGCTCACCATTACAACGTCACTTCTTGGGATATCCCACAAGGCTATTTATGTCCGCCAATTCCGGGGCGTGCAGACTATATTCATCGCTTAGCGCAGTTGCTCACTGATGAGTCAAAATCGCTGAAACATAGTCAGGTGAGAGCCTTGGATATCGGTGTTGGAGCGAACTGTATTTACCCTATTGTCGGCGCGACTCAGTATGGTTGGAACTATATCGGATCAGATGTTGATGCGATTTCGGTACATAACTCGAATCAGATCGCGAGCAATAATGAAGTGCTGCAAGGGCGTATAGAGTGTCGACTACAAAGCGACAGTCGCAATTTCTTTAAAGGGATCATTAAGCCGAATGAGTTTTATGATGTGACGACCTGTAATCCGCCATTCCACAAGTCATTGCAGGACGCACAGCAAGGTAGTGAGCGAAAGATTAAGAACTTGGCTGCCAATAAGAGCAAACGTGGTCAGGTTGTGGCCCAGTCTCCATCGAGTCGTTCACCTATACTTAACTTTGGTGGGCAAAAAGCGGAGCTATGGTGTCCGGGTGGAGAGGCGGCATTTATCAAGAACATGGCGTTTGAAAGTCGAGATTATGCCAAGCAAGTTTTATGGTTTTCTACGCTAATTTCGAAGAAAGAGAACGTGCGTTGGATGCGAAAAAACCTTGAGAAAGCAGGAGCTCGTGAGGTTAAGGTTGTTGAAATGAGCCAAGGCCAAAAAGTTAGCCGCTTTATAGCATGGACGTTCAAAACAGAAGCAGAACGCCAACAATGGCTGAAGCTAAAAAGCTAATGATTTAACAGGTAGGGAGCAGGGGATATGGAGTTTGAAATTTATATGCCCTGCGAACCAGACTGGATCTGTGATAGTTTGCTTGTTCTATTTGCAGCCTTACTTGTTTTGGGGCTGCTCGGCTTTAGTTACATACTTTATAAAGAATATCGTCGCTTACACAGAATCACTAAACGTAAGCAACGACGTGATATATCTCGTAAGCGTTAACTCATATTCTCTAACTTATTCCTATACTTTTGCTCTAATGCTTTGTTACCCGCGCGTTGCTCTAACTCTATCAGTAGTTGCAACGAAGGCTTCTGGGTTCCGTAGCGTTGGTGAAACTGCATCAGCCTAATTCTAGCGTCGGTGTAATCCCCGTTATCTATCTCTAATTTAGCTAAGTTTAGTAACGATCTTGGACGGTATGGGTCGTGGTCTAATGAGCGATGGAAGTATTGCTGCGCCTGCTCAGTATTACCTGATTTCAAAGCACACAACGCGGCGTTCTCATAGCTAGCGGAAATCAAATAGTAATAAGGTTGATTGATGGCCTTGTTGAAGAACTTATCTGCTTGCTCATAGCGTTCATGTTTACAAAGGAATGTCCCATAGTTATTGAGTACGTTGCCGTTTTTTGGGTGCTGGCTCAATGCGGACTTGTACAGTTTCTCTGCTGATTCGTCTTCACCCACTTTCTCAAAGTAATGGGCAAGAGATAATTGCGCTCGATAATACTTAGGGTCGTGCTCGAGTGCTTTCTCTAGGTTCTCTCGGGCTTTGAGCATATTCCCTTGATTAAGATAACCAATTCCCAATTCAATGCGCGCTTCAGAGCGTTCTCTAGCGTTGGCTGTAGGCGCGTTGTTGGATGGCGCTTCTACAGTCATACAACCAGAAGCGAGTAAAGTAATAGCAAGTAAGGGCAAACGCATAATGTCGACAGAGTTGTGAGTGAAATGAATATATAACTTACTTCTGCCTGTGTGATTAGTTAGGGGAAAAACTATGCGACTGGTTTTGCATTTCGCCTTCTTTTTACAGTGGGGAGATAGACAAAGGGACGTTTAACCTAGAGTTAAATGTCCCTTTTGATTCGATCTAAGATGAGCACTTGGCCAGTAAGAACTAATCGTCCTTAGTAAAGTTGGCCTCACTAAACTTATCAAGATCGTATGGTGTTTGCTGGTAAACACAGTAATTTAGCCAGTTAGAGAAAAGTAGGTGGCCGTGACTACGCCAGCTTGCACAAGGTGGGTTATCTGGATTGTTGTTCGGGTAGTAATTTACCGGAATCGCAGGCTCCATCCCTTCGCCAAGATCTCGTACATATTCGTTATGCAGAGTATGAGAGTCATACTCAGGGTGGCCCGTGACAAATACGTTACGTTTGTCTTTGGTTGCTGCCAAGTAAACTCCAGCAACGTCAGAGGTTGCAAGAACGTCCAAGTCAGTATTCTGTTCTAAGTATTCTGGTGAAAAATCAGCGTAGCGACTATGCGGTGCTAGGAATGTGTCATCAAAACCACGTAATACTGGGTGATATGGCTGGTGGATTTTATGATGATATACCCCAGAAAGCTTCTCTTTACGTGTGCGTTTTGGCAAGTCGTAAAGCAGCTTTAGTCCAGCTTGTGCCGCCCAACATACATACAGTGTTGAGGTGACATGATTGTTCGCCCAGTTCATGATGGTCTTGAGGTGGTCCCAGTAAATCACATCTTCAAACTGAACAAGACCAAGAGGGGCACCAGTGATGATCAGACCATCAAAGTTGCGATCTTTTACCATTTCAAATTGGCGGTAGAAGTTATCAAGGTGTTCGGTTGGCGTGTTTTTACTTGGGCGGTCATCGATGCGCAGCAGTTCAATATCTACTTGCAGCGGGCTATTCGATAGTAAACGTAAGAATTGAGTTTCCGTTTCGATTTTCTTAGGCATAAGATTGAGGATCAGAACCTTAAGCGGACGAATTTCCTGAGTTGATGCACGAGATTCAGGCATCACAAAGATGTTCTCAGTACGTAATACGTCAGATGCAGGTAATTGATCGGGGATCTTAATTGGCACAGCTTACTCCCTAAGCGGTATTATGGACGTCTATACTTCTAAACTTAACGCAATCAGAATGAGATGTCGATAGCAATTTTAGCTACTTCTGTATTAAGATTCGTTTAACGCTCTCTACCCAATTAAATAATGACATTGAAGCTGACCCTCATTCGAGGCCTACCTGGCTCTGGTAAAAGTACCTTAGCTAAAACACTACCTGGTGAACATGTTGAAGCGGACATGTTCTTTGTCGATGAGTCTGGTGAATATCATTATCAAGCGGATAAGATTTCCGATGCCCATCAATGGTGTCAGACGAAAACTAGACAAGCACTCGCCAATAATACCGATGTAGTTGTTTCAAACACGTTTGTTCGACGCTGGGAGATCATGCCTTACTACAAAATGGCCAAACAGTTTGGTGCTTGTTTAGAAGTGATTGAGTGCAGCGGTAATTACGGCAATATCCATGGGGTCGAGCCAGAAGTGATAGCAACAATGAAGAAGCGGTGGCAAGAATGGCGAAACGAAGCCCAGTAGTAGAAATGCTGTCTTATGGTATTTACAAAGAGTGGGACTCTAAATCAAAACACCTACCTAAAATTCAAGAGTTCACAACCAAAGTGCCTGCGGACGAAGAGGTTGAATTTGGCTATATCGTCAACATTAAGAAAGCCAAAGGTGAAGTGATCGAGTTCTGTATTGACCACCCAGGAGTCAAAGGTAAGAAAGGGCAAATACTAGAGCCATTCACGGGTGATTTGCATGTTGGTAGCAACGACTGGGATTTCTATTTGGGAGATACCATACAACTGCTTGACCCGATAGAGGGCTATGAGTCGAATATCGGTAAATGGCGGATGACGATTTCTATGAACCAAAGAGCCATCGCAGACAAAACCTTTGATGTGTTTGCCCGTGATGAAGGGGAGTTTTGGAAACATAGAGGTTTCTAAACTTACCTTGTAACTGATTGATTTTCGATAATTTTATTTATTATAGCTCACTACGTAAAATAACCACAAAAAATTTGTTAATACTTTAGTTTAGACGCTAGCGACTCTCAGAGAACACGTCTATACCTAACTATAGTGCTCAAGGAAAGCGCATTCTGGTTAGGTAAAGGAGTTCTCAATGGCTTTAAGTAATGTCCCACTAAAATATAAAATTGCGTTAGGGGCTGGCATCCCCCTCTTGCTTCTAATATTTCTATCAATCGTTTCCATCGCGAGTTCACGCTCCCAAGTAGAAACCAGTGCGATGGTCGATCATACCCATAAAGTGATTCAGCAAGCGATGAAGATTGAAGCTGCTGCAGTAGACATGGAAACAGGTATGCGTGGCTATCTGCTTGCAGGTAAAACAGAGTTTTTGCAACCGTACGAAAATGGCCAACGAGAATTTACACGACTAGTGACAAGCTTAAAGGTGACGGTGGATGATAACCCGACTCAAGTTACGCGCCTAGGTGAGATAGAAACAACGATCAACGAATGGTTATCCAATGTCACTGAGCCCGCGATTGAACTAAGAGGAAAAGTGGGTGATACGACAACAATGGATGATATTTCAGAATTAGTCGCTGAAGCTCGAGGAAAAACATATTTTGATAAGTTCCGCTCCCAGATTGCAGACTTTATTGCGATGGAAGATGAACTGATGATCAAACGCCAAGCCGCAGCTGAAGGAGCGGCAGCCAGTATGGAAAATACCCTGATCTTTGGCACTGTACTAGCGATAGCGTTAGGCTCAGTGATTTCTTGGAGTGTGATAAAAGCGATTACGGAGCCTGTTAGAGAAGTTGCGAGAGGGCTTGAGCTGTTGGCTGATGGGGACCTGACCGCCACTATTTCAGTGAAGTCGAAAGATGAAATAGGGATGATGGCGAATAGCTATAACCAAGCGGTCAAAAAAACCAATGATGTGATCATGCGGGTACACAATACGACCGACGAGGTTGTCGATGGGGCTTTATCGATCACAAAAGCTAACGATGAGATGAAGAAAGAGTTGGAATATCAGTCAGATAAGGTCGCTCAAATCTCTGCGTCAATCGAAGAAATGTCAGTAAGTATCCAAGAAGTTGCATCTAAGTCTTCGGATGCGACATCTTCAGCTCAAAGTGCAGGGGTCACGGCAAACTCTGGGGGGCAAATCGTTTCCGATACTATTGAAGGTATGAAATCTATTAATGATGCAGTGTCTGCTTCTTCGAATAGTGTGGCTGAACTTGGTAAACGCGGTGCGGAAATTGGTGAGATCATCAGTGTCATCAATGGCATAGCAGAACAAACTAACTTGTTAGCATTAAATGCGGCGATTGAGGCGGCCCGAGCTGGTGAGGCTGGTCGCGGGTTTGCAGTGGTTGCTGATGAAGTTCGAGCGCTGGCAGATCGAACGACCACAGCGACGCGAGAAATTGGCGGTTCTATTGAAACGATTCAAGGAGAAACTCAGCGAGCAGTTGAACGAATGGAGTCAGGTTCAAACTATGTACAAGAGGGTTTGAAGTTGGCGAGACAAGCTGGTGATAGCCTTGAAAATATTGTTAGCGGCTCACATGAGGTCGCAAGCATGATTGATAGTATTGCAGCGGCGACTGAGCAACAATCTTTGGCCAGCTCTGAAGTCGCTCGTAATGTAGAAGGTGTTTCTCAAGCATCACAAAATGCAAATGTACAAGCGAATACGGCAGCACGTTCAGCACGAAGCTTAGCGGAGAAAGCGGAGCAGCTAAGAAAAATCGTCAATCAGTTTAAAGTCGCTTAAACAAAGAAGCAAAACGCCTGTGTTTACACGCACTCACAGCGTTTTGCTCACTATAATGTCAGGCGGATAATTACGTTCAGCATTTCATCAAAACATGGTCCAAGGGCTTCCTCGTCAACTGCATGACAGTAAACGCCCTCTAGTTGATCGGCGCGATAATCAGCCGCAAGGTCACTATCGCTAAGTAATCTTGGATCATTTGCCATTCTAAGTAACATATCTTCACCGACTTCATTATCAGGTCCTGCGCTTGAAGTGAGAGAAGAGCCTAAACCTAAAGTGAACACGTAAATACCTTCATCTCGCGCTGCTGTCGCCATATCTTCGGTCAAGTTGCGTGAAGCTCGGTTTACTCGTGTGTAAAGGTCATTCGCTGAATTAGAGTTACGGTTGTATTGATAAACTGGTCGGTTAGGATGGTCTGGATTTAACACTTTAAATTCAGTCGCGCTAGAGTCATGTGCGGTATAGTAGTCGGGCATTGATACTAAATAGTCATCGATGTTGTAGCTTAGATAACCGTATCCTGACAACTGAGTCGCGATAGCATCATGCCTCCAAAGCCCTCTAGGAGTACCACTGGATCCGTCGCTGGAACGAATTGCACCAGTATAATCAAAACTGGTAAAAGAGTAGTCAAACTGAGAGGCAAATGTATTTGGAGCACCATCAGTAAAGAAGACGATGACTTTCAGGTTAGCAGGGTTAGAGACATTGCGTAATGCATCAAGCGCACGATAGAAGCCTTCAGATGAATTGGTATATTGTGGGTTTGATGTGCTGCCGAAATTAAAAGCATCGATAGCGGATGTGATCGAGCTGCGACTGTGCCCCCGAGAAGATTGAAATGCTACGGGGACTTCCGCACCAAATGCATATTTAACTAACGCGATTCGGTCAAAGCTTTCATTAAAATTAGTGATGAATTCTTTCGAGCGCTCTACGACATCATCAGTTACGTCACCGATAGAACCGAGTCTTAGCGAAGTGGTGTTGTCGACGACGAGTACGAGATCAACCGGTCTTCTTACCGTCTGGGCTGACGCTTCTAAGTTGAGGTTACTATGGCCAAAGATGCCTAGAAATGTGGTGTCAATTTGAGAGCTTGCGGTTAAATCTATCGAGACATTGCCAAAAGAGTCATAAGCAAAGGAAAGAGTAGGAGAGGTGGAAGTACTGTTGTGATAGCCATCGGGGATGTTTGCAGCAAACATCTTTGCAGCAGCAGCCCTAGCAGCATCTTCACCCTCCGAAACGGCTCTCGCAGCAGCAATACCAGCGGCATCAACGGCAGCGAACAGTTTGGCTTTAACTAAATAGGCTCGGCCACTATCAACCGCTAGTCCCGTTGCGAGAATGATAAATGGGGCAGCGATTACCCCAATCAGTGCAACGAGTCCTTTATTCTTTCTGATGGCTAAAGTTCGTTTCAATTTAGTCATAGTGATACCCTCACAAGTAGGTTACATCACTCATGGTGAAGCTATTGGTAATAAAGAAGTTAGTCAGAGGAGAATACTCATAGTATATCTCTACGACATAAACAGACTCATTGTCTTCTAGTGCGATAGGGAAGTTCGATAGTGTAGGTGCTGGTGTTGCTATGACGCACTCATGATTTACCCAGTTCCCACAGTCATCCCAAATTCCACTTGTTTTAACTAGGCCAGAGTCACTCCAGCGATGTTGTTCATTGATGTACGGGTCATCATCTTCTTGGCCCGTTACAAGAGTGATATACATGATACCGTCACTAGTGAGATCAAGTTCTCCAGATGTCTTGGCAACGAGAGTCATTATTTCATTCGGGGTATTTGAACTCGTTCGGGAAACTAGGTTTGCTCCTTCTCGAGTAATGCCAATTAAGATGCTGTTGGCTTGAAGGTATTGAGACACTTCAATGATACCGCCGATAAGTAGCAGCATAAATGGTGCGACAAGTGTCATTTCAATGGCTGCGAACCCTTTCTGGATTTTAGTTTTGAACATAACTACAAACCTTAGAACGCTTCATTCTTCATCGCCGTGCTGACGGTGAAACTGTATTTACCATTTTCCATAAATGGATAAATAATAGGACTGAATGCTGGCCACTCACAGTCTAGATGTATTGCGATTATTTCTCCTGAAGAACCGAATCCAGCGACTGCGTTTCCGTCAATATCTTCCACCCGGATATCTTCTTCGACATCAAGTACTTGTTCTAAGTATCCGCTAGCAGCTTCAGACATTTTCTGAATAATGGCTGCTTCTCTACTGCCTAGACCATCAGGATCTAAATCAGAACGACCAGTAACCGCGTAACGAGCGCCTTCCCTCACTGAGTTTTGCATCGTCAATTTAACAAAGTTATAAACGGACAGATCTAGAATGGTGAAGAACATCGAAAAGAAGAAAGCAGCAACCAAGCTGAATTCGATTAACGTTGAACCACGCATTTTCTTATTTATCGGTTGCTTGCCTGCCATAGGCCATTCTTCAATTTGGCTGCGTTTTAGCCGGTTATGTCCCATTATTCACCTTTCGAGGTCGACTTATTACCGTTAACCTTCTAGCGATAACTAGATAAAGTATAGGAGTGATAACGGCATTATTCATATCACGAATGATTATCACTACCTATCTAGTTGTTAGTCTTAATTATTCTTTATAGTGCTCCTTTGACTAATCTTCTTTCACAACGAATATATCGTTTATATTCCCAGTTAGATCCGCAGCAGATAAGCCCAATAACTCGATTGATACACTATCGTTGTTTTCATTAACGACCTCTACAATGACTCCTGAATTATCTTGATTCGCTTCTACAGAATTCGAGATAGCAGTTAGGATATTGTCAACATCGGTATCACTTGGGTTATTGAATAAGTCACTGATATCCACTTTGTCATTGTCGGTTAGGCTAAAGTCGGTAATGACGTCATTTGAGCCATCTAGATGTAAGTCAAGCCAAGTGAAGATGTCGGCACCGGAGCCTCCGGAAAGGGTGTCACTGCCTTCTCCACCGATTAATGTGTCGTCTCCGCCTTGGCCATATAAGGTATCGTTGCCTTTACCACCATCTAACAGATCATCTCCACCTTCTTGGTTTTCTGACTCGCCAGACATGTCGTACATCGTATGATTCTCACGAATGAAGTTATAGAGTTCTTCGTCCGTTGGCGCAGAACCATTGATCTCAGTGATAAGGGTAACTAAACCTTCTAATCCTGAATCATCACCGGGGTAGGTGACATTAGGGTAGTCGCCCCATGGAAGGCCATCGCTGTTGACGGCATCCCCAAAGATAATGTCATCCCCACTGAAGCCTTCCAGAATATCGTCACCAAGATTACTGAGTTGATCGTGGCTTGATTCACCGATAAGAGCCGTAACCAACTGATTCTCAGTTGTAACGATTTCAACTTGGCCAGTCTGTTGTGGAGTATTATCAAATTGTTCCAATGTAGCGGTTGGAATATC
Source organism: Vibrio sp. TBV020 (assembly GCF_046056895.1). Lineage (NCBI taxonomy): Bacteria > Pseudomonadati > Pseudomonadota > Gammaproteobacteria > Vibrionales > Vibrionaceae > Vibrio > Vibrio sp. TBV020. The sequence goes on from NZ_JBEEAQ010000003.1 coordinate 1,689,829, forward strand.
TTCACCAATACCGATAGCACGGACCACACTGATGCTTGCAACAGCGTTATAGTCGTCCAACGCATTTTGGACATCGCCATTGTTTTGTTCCCCGCCACTATCAGAATTGTCGCCATTGTGGGTGGTAGGAACGCCATCTGTTAAGAACAGGGTGACATTTTCAAAACTAGGGTCAGCTTGGCTAGTAAACCAGGTATTGGCCTCTACAAAAGCATCTTCATAATTTGTTGAGCGGCCGACATCTTGGTTGCCATCACCATCTGCGTCTCCTAACTCCAAGTCTGAGATAGCAGCAATGAGTGAGTTGACCCCACCAGTTTGATTTAAGTCTTCGATATCGAACGCTAAGGTTGCTGAACTACCAAAAGCAATTAGAGCGATATTGAGAGTACCGGTATGGCTGGAAAGTTGATTCACATAGGTGGTTAATGCACTGCGCATGACGCTAAGTCGAGTACCACCACTCATGCTTTCACCCATACTACCGGATATATCGGTAAGAATAGCGATGTTGTAGTTGTTAGCTGGAACAATGATTGTTTCACTGCCACCAGGGTCACCCAAAACAACATCGTCTCCGCCGTGTCCAGACAATTCATCGCCATCAGGAGTTCCTTTTACAAGTACGCCCGCAGGTGCTATTTCTGAGTTAAAGGTGATGAAGGCATTGTCTGTTGCGCCATCGCTGTCTGTTGCAGTGTAGCCAACGGTTTCACTGATTTCGGCGGTAATAACATCAACGCCTTGTAAGGTAATATTAGAATTAACACTTGGTGAGCCAGAGCCTGCTTGGGTTGTGAAGACTCTAACTTGATCGAAACCATCTGCAAAATCGATATGAGCTGTAAACTGGCCAGAGCCGTCATAAACGCTGCCGGGATCATCATCGTCATCGTAGATGAACTCGCCAACAACATCCCCATCTCTCATGAGCAATACATGGATTTGGGCATCAGCGCTATGGCCATCATTGTAGTGTGACCAGACACTACCAAAACTCACTTCTGCCTCGGTAATTAGCACATCAGCGTTGCCTCCAGAAATATTATTGAAATCAATGTCTATGTAGTCTTTCGAGGTGACATCCAGCTCGCTATCACCCACGCCCAATCCTGTCTCGTTGGCTGCGCCGTCATAATAGAGCATTGCAGATGTAAGTTGGTTTGGATTATCAGGTCTAGTGCCAGAATAGGTTCCTCCAGAGATCACAACGCCACTTGCTAACGAGAATGAATCAACTTGCCCGTTACCATAGTTCCCAACAAAATCTTCAACCGCATTGAAGCTGAGTTGCTCACCAATATCTGGATCTTGTATATATTGGAGCATTGATTGATCAGTCAGGTCTGTTGACGTTGTAATAGGAGTATCGAACCCTTGACCAACAAGGAAAACGGTACCAAATTCAGGTAACTCGTTAATTCGAATGTTCGTTACGCGAGCGTCATTGGCAGAAGCATCATCTTCTATGTCAGTGACAACATCAATTTGATTACCTTGACCGTCATCTTCCATATCAAAGTCAAAATTTTGGGCATTGGCGTCACTTGAAACGGTAACCACAAAATCTTTGGCTTCGACAGGCTCATTTGCACCTTGAATAGTCACTGTTATCGTGGTCGTAGATCCGTCGATAGTAGAGACATCGAACGTTTCTATAATGGTATCAGTGGTAGTGAGCACTTGAGCGGCGTCATTGTCCAAGGTGAAGGTCCAATCTCCAGTTGACGCGTCGAACGTGAAGGTACCATAGGTAACGACTTGATCTGAGAGGGCGACAAATGGTTGGATGCCAGGCTCAACATTTGACACAGAGAGCGTGCCGCTTACTTGCTGCACTGTTTGTGGGTCAAGGTCAGAGTCACCATCTTCTGTTACGGTTCCAGCAATAGGGCCTGTTACGATAGGATCATCATTATCTAGAATGGATGCGCTATCACTCGCTGACAATGAAACTAAATCGCTATCATCGCCGATACTGCCTGTAGCGGTGACATCGAGTGCGAAGTTTTCTGTCCATTCAAATAGAGCATCGTCGAATGTGTCTACAGTGACTAATATATCGGTGACACTACCATCGATAACAAGTTGGCCACCGTTTGCTACCGATATAGACTGCGGTTGGTTGAACTCATCAGTATACGATACCGTTAGTTGTCCATTGAGCAGAAAATCGGCGAGTTCTGCACTGTAGTCACCAGTATTGAGGTTAAATGTATAAGTTAGATTTCCATCTACTTGTTTATCTAAAGACAGATCAAATTGAGCAGTGTTGCCTTCATTAACATTGCCACGGCTTTCAACATTTAATTCAGGGGTGTCGGCATTGTCCTCGTCGTCGTCCAGGTCATCAACGATTGTAGCGCTGCCGCTGTCAGACAGATTAAGGGGTTCGTTGTCATCGCCGATGGTGCCGGTGGTAGTGACATCCAACTCGAAGCTTTCGGTCCCTTCAAAGATATCATCATTCACCGTACCCACAGACACCGTCATCGTGGTGACGCTGCCATCCAGCACCAGTTGTCCGCCATTGGCAACCGTGACACTTTGTTGCAGGCCATTCTCATCGGTGTAGTCCACGGTGAGCTGGCCATTAAGGAGGAAGTCTTCCATCTCAGCGCTGAAGTTTGCTACATCCAACTCAAAGGTGTGGGTGAGGGTGCCGTCCACTTCTTTGTCGAGAGACACCGCGAAGCTTGCGGTGTTGCCTTCGGTCACTTCGCCGGCGTCATCGACAGTAAGGGTTGGCATATCAGCATTGCCTTCACCCTCATCTTGATCGTCCACGATTGTAGCGCTGCCGCTGTCAGTCAGATTAAGGGGGTCGTTGTCATCACCGATGGTGCCGGTGGTGGTGACATCCAACTCGAAGCTTTCGGTGCCTTCAAAGATATCGTCATTCACCGTACCCACAGACACCGTCATCATGGTGATGCTGCCATCGAGAACTAACTGTCCACCATTGGCAACCGTGACGCTTTGTTGAACGCCATTCTCGTCGGTGTAGTCCACGGTGAGCTGGCCATTAAGGAGGAAGTCTTCCATTTCGGCGCTGAAGTTCGCCACATCCAGATCAAAGGTGTGGGTGAGGGTGCCGTCCACTTCTTTGTCGAGAGACACCGCGAAGCTTGCGGTGTTGCCTTCAGTCACTTCACCCGCATCGTCGACAGTAAGGGTTGGCATATCGGCATTGTCTTCGCCATCGTCTTGATCGTCCACGAGGGTAGCGCTGCCGCTGTCAGAGAGATTAAGGGGTTCGTTGTCATCACCGATGGTGCCGGTGGTGGTGACATCGAGTTCGAAGCTTTCGGTGCCTTCGAAGATATCGTCATTCACCGTACCTACAGACACCGTCATAGTGGTGATGCTGCCATCCAGCACCAGTTGTCCGCCATTGGCAACCGTGACGCTCTGTTGCATGCCATTCTCGTCTGTGTAGTCCACCGTCAATTGACCACTCAGTAGGAAGTCTTCCATCTCGGCGCTGAAGTTCGCTACATTAAGTTCAAAGGTGTGGGTGAGGGTGCCGTCCACTTCTTTGTCGAGAGACACCGCGAAGCTTGCTGTGTTGCCTTCGGTTACTTCACCCGCATCGTCGACAGTGAGGGTTGGCATATCGGCATTGCCTTCGCCGTCGTCTTGATCGTCGACAAGAGTGGCGCTGCCGCTGTCAGAGAGATTAAGGGGCTCGTTGTCATCGCCGATGGTGCCGGTGGTGGTGACATCCAACTCGAAGCTTTCGGTGCCTTCGAAGATATCGTCATTCACTGTACCCACAGACACCGTCATAGTGGTGATGCTGCCATCCAGCACCAGTTGTCCGCCATTGGCAACCGTGACGCTCTGTTGCATGCCATTCTCGTCTGTGTAGTCCACCGTCAATTGACCACTCAGTAGGAAGTCTTCCATCTCGGCGCTGAAGTTCGCTACATTAAGTTCAAAGGTGTGGGTGAGGGTGCCGTCCACTTCTTTGTCGAGAGACACCGCGAAGCTTGCTGTGTTGCCTTCGGTTACTTCACCCGCATCGTCGACAGTGAGGGTTGGCATATCGGCATTGCCTTCGCCGTCGTCTTGATCGTCGACAAGAGTGGCGCTGCCGCTGTCCGTGAGGTTAAGGGGTTCGTTGTCATCACCGATGGTGCCGGTGGTGGTGACATCCAACTCGAAGCTTTCGGTGCCTTCGAAGATATCATCATTCACCGTACCCACAGACACCGTCATCGTGGTGATGCTGCCATCGAGCACCAGTTGGCCGCCATTGGCAACCGTGACGCTTTGTTGCACGCCATTCTCGTCGGTGTAGTCCACGGTGAGTTGACCATTAAGGAGGAAGTCTTCCATCTCGGCGCTGAAGTTCGCCACATCCAGATCAAAGGTGTGGGTAAGGGTGCCATCCACTTCTTTGTCGAGAGAGACCGCGAAGCTTGCGGTGTTGCCTTCGGTCACTTCACCGGCATCATCAACAGTGAGGGTTGGCATATCGGCATTGCCTTCGCCGTCGTCTTGATCGTCCACGAGGGTAGCGCTGCCGCTGTCAGACAGATTAAGGGGTTCGTTGTCATCACCGATGGTGCCGGTGGTGGTGACATCGAGTTCGAAACTCTCGGTGCCTTCGAAGATATCATCATTCACCGTACCCAGAGACACCGTCATACTAGTGATACTGCCATCGAGCACCAGTTGTCCACCATTGGCAACCGTGACACTTTGTTGAACGCCATTCTCATCGGTGTAGTCCACGGTGAGCTGGCCATTAAGGAGGAAGTCTTCCATTTCCGCGCTAAAGTTTGTCACATCAAGATCAAAGGTGTGGGTCAGGGTGCCGTCCACTTCTTTGTCGAGAGAGACCGCGAAGCTTGCGGTGTTACCTTCGGTCACTTCACCGGCATCATCAACGGTGAGCGTTGGCATATCGGCATTGCCTTCTCCATCGTCTTGATCGTCGACAAGAGTGGCGCTGCCGCTGTCCGTGAGGTTAAGGGGTTCGTTGTCATCACCGATGGTGCCGGTGGTGGTGACATCCAACTTGAAGCTTTCGGTGCCTTCGAAGATATCATCATTCACCGTACCCACAGACACCGTCATCGTGGTGATGCTGCCATCGAGCACCAGTTGGCCGCCATTGGCAACCGTGACGCTTTGTTGCACGCCATTCTCGTCGGTGTAGTCCACGGTGAGTTGACCATTAAGGAGGAAGTCTTCCATCTCGGCGCTGAAGTTCGCCACATCCAACTCAAAGGTGTGGGTGAGGGTGCCGTCCACTTCTTTGTCGAGAGACACTTCGAAGCTTGCGGTGTTGCCTTCGGTCACTTCACCGGCATCATCGACAGTGAGCGTTGGCATATCGGCATTTATTTCTTGCTCAATAAGATCATCAATTATCTTTCCTCGTCCGCTATCAGATAGAGAAAGGGTATCGTTGTTGTCACCGATGCTACCGTCGACATTGACATCTAGCTCGAAGCTCTCCGCTCCCTCGAATATGTCATCATTGAAAGTACCGACACTCACGGTTAATCCAGTGATACTTCCGTCGAGGGTTAACTGTCCACCATTGGCAACGATTTGTGATTGAGGATTGTTGTTTTCATCTGTGTATGAAACAGTTAACTGACCATCGAGTAGAAAATCTTCCATCTCTGCGCTGAATTGGTCGACATTCAATGTGAAGGTATAGGTAAGATCACCTTCAACAGGATTTGACAATGACACCCCAAACTCTGATGGTGAGCCTTCTTCTGTGGTTTCTGCATCGTTGACAGTGAGGAAAGGTCGATCATTATCACTCTCTTCTCCATCGCCATTATCAAAGATGCTACTGGTTACTGAGCCGCTTCCTACAAGGCCTGATACCGATTCTACCGACAAGCTAAACGACTCACTTCCTTCGAATACGTTATCTTGTGTAGTAGGGAGTGTAACTTCAATGGAGGTCACTCCAGCGGGTACATCAACAGTGCCATCCGGATTTAACGTGAGCGTTTCACCCGTATTAGCGATCAGACTGAGCGAACCAATATCGTTGTCTTCGGCAGAAATAAGATCTATATCCAGACTGAGAGTTGTGGTTTGGTTTGAAGGCTTATCGAAACTAATGAGGTAACCAGCTTCGTCACCTTCACTAATCTGTGTATCACCTGAAATACTTATCTCTGGAATTGGGTTAACAACAACATCCACGATAAGAGTATCTGTCCCCCCAAAACCATCCGATACAATGACAGTAAAGCTATCGTCACCATCGAAATTTTCATTCGGTGTGTAAGTCCAAGTACCGTCTGGATCAACTTCTACATCGCCGTTGGTTGGTCCAGATTCTAGAGAAAAGGTTAAGTCATCTTCGTTAGGATCAGAGGCTGTCAAGACACCTGAAATAGGCGTGTCTTCATCCGTTGTGACACTGATGTCATCGCCTAAAGGCTCACCGTTCGAGGTAAAGAAAGGCGGCTGTTGAAACTCTCTGAACTGGTCAAGTAAAGTGAGACTTTGCGTTTCAGATAGGCCTAAAGAAGCAAGACCCTCAGTATCAAAGTTTGTGGATGCAATTGTCTCAGCACCATCACGTTCAATACTTCCTGTTGAGGTTAGACTAGAACCATTCTGTCCCCCGGCGGCGGTCGCAAAATCTTCACCTAATTGAGTTGGGTCATCTCCCCCTTCTAATGCAGCGAAGATGTCTTCGATTTCATTCGTAATATCTTGCGGGGAGCCGTCTTGGTTTATGAAGTCGATTTGTATATCACCAGTACTACTTCCATCGTCAGTACCTTCTGCAGTGACTAACACTTCACCAGGTAGAGGAGAGCCTCCTTCTGGAATGATTCTGACGTTGCCGTTTGCATCAACGGCAATGATTTGACCACCTGCAATGTTTGCTAAGGTGAAGTACTTATATAAACCCATAACACCACTCCATGACATGCTCGGGTTCTATTAACCAATAAAATTGCTCACTGACTCAATGAACGATAGAACTTAAGAGCACAAACGTTGTTCACTTCATATCGGAGCTAAGTCTAGCGTTGCCTAATAAGTATGTTGTGCTCAATAAAATAGGGAGATCTACACTCTAATTGATGGTTTTGTAAATTAACTAACGAGTTAGATGAAAACTGATCCAGAAAGTGGGTAGCAGCATATAAGAAAAGTTTAATATTTTTTTTCAAATTCTCACTTATGACACACCTAAAAAGTGTCTTGATTTGTCTCATAAGTGAGATTGCTAGTTGGTGGGTTAGCAATATGGGCAGCGAAAGGCTAGGTGGTAGAGGTACGTATTCTTTTAATCTCTTCCGCTTCAATCCCTAAAGACTCTAAGAATTTTTGGTGTTCGCTAGGCTCCAGTTCTTCAAACTTTTGGTGCCATTTGGTCATGTCATTTTCGCTAAATCCCGCAGCAGCCATAATCTCTACCCATCGCTCCTTACTCACCATCTTATCTTCTATTAGCTGAGGTTCTTGCAATAGAACAACGATAGCTTTTTGCTGGGCTCGAAGATTTTGGATTTCTTGTTCAAGTTCGTTGAAATGATCTTTGAGTATCTCAGCTTGAGATAATCCTTTTTGAGCTAATAGACTGCGAATACTCGCGATTGATAGACCATAAGAGCGATAAGATGAGATTGCTTGCAAGCGCTCGATTTCATCTTCTCCATACCAGCGATAACCATTCTCAGAACGATAAGCAGGCTCCAATAAGGTTTCTCGTTCATAATACAAAATGGTGGTGCGAGAAATACCAAACTTTTTAGCGAGTTGAGTAACAGTGAGCATATAGACCTCGTATAAAAACGGCTGCTATCATAAACCTTATACCTATAGACGGGTCAATGCATAAAAACTAATTTAAGATCAGTTATTTCGTCTTCTGAGGCTCCAAAACGCGAGTGCGAACCAACATACACTTTGTATCCATAATAGCGTGTATTTGTCTGCTATGGATGACCAGCTTCCTCCCATCTGATTCAAAGTTAAGAAGCCTTGAATAGCAGGTGTGCTTGGGAATAGTTGAGACAACCAGACAATAGGTGCAGGGATTGCTTGTATTGGCCAAATGAATCCAGCACTAAAAATAAGTGGCATAGAGCTGATGAGCACAACGAGTGTTACTAACTCTCTTCGAGGTGTAATATTCCCGAGCCAAATTCCGATGCTCGCCGACGCGATCAAAAATGGAAGTAATAAAGTGATAAGGTCTCTGATATTAGCAAGTTGGCTAATTCCATGCATAGTGAAGCTAGCACCAAAATAATAGCCGCTGAGTAAGTAGTATATTGCAACGAGAATACCGACTCGAACACTGAGTAGCTTTAATGGCCTAACTTGGTTCCAATAGCCTGTGCCATGTTTTTGTGTACCCCCAATCAGACCAGCAGCCATCGCTAGCGTTTGCTGCAAGATCAATACGAATACTGCTGGGACGACATAGTCGATATAACCCATACGTGGGTTAAACGTTGGTTTTAGATTGAGTTTGGTTGCCGCATACTGCTCGCTGGCGAGTGATAGAGGTTGTCCATCAATAACAAGTTTTGCGACCGTCGTTTGAGCAGCTAAAGTTCCGCCAGCTTGTGCTAACCCTTCTACGATGGTGCCATAGACTAAAAAATATGAAGCATCACCCGCATAAGCAAGGGTAGGGCTTTTGCCCAGCATAAGATCTTTGTAGAAGTGCTCAGGAATAACTAAGATCCCGCTGACTTTGTTTTTAATAAGAGCTTGATGAGCTTCTTCAATCGTATAATCTCTGCGAACGACTCTTACTTGAGGAGTTGCATCAACCATTCTCTCTAATTGATAGCTGGTTTGGCTTTTGTCTAAATTGACCACGCTAATTTCTTGTTCACGCGGTGTTTGATGACTATACGGAAGAGGGTAGAGAAAAGAATAAAACAACACCCCGCCAAAGACTGTCAAAACAACAACTGGGTTAGTGAGTAGTGCTTTAAACTCAGATTTAATGAGTTCGAATAAAGTCATTTTTCCACCTCAATACTTAGGTGTTTTTTGAGCAACGCTAAGCTTAATAGTATGGCGATGCCATAGCCGACCATAGGCAGTATGTGTTGTAACGAGTTGAACCATGACTGACCGTAACTAACTTGACTCACTTGTACTTCAATATAGTGGCTGATAGGTAGGAGACTTCGCCACGCTTGGGCTAAGCTGCTCATATCTGAAACAGGAAAAGTTATACCCATAAAGGCAAAACTCGGCGCAGTGAAAGCGCCAGCAAAACTCATTGCTCGCGCTGCATCTAGCGTCAGGAAAAAGAACAGACACCCCATTGCCATGCAAGCGATGATCGTTGCCCACTGTGCTATAACGAGCGTGATAAAGCTGCCGTTCATTGGCCATTTAAATCCTAAATAAAACCAACATAAAAAGCCAAAGCCTTGGAGAGCAAATACCCAAGTGTAAGGAGTAAGCGTCGACAATAACTGTCTGAATGGACGGTTTTCTAACCAAGGTTTTAAACGGCGATCTCTTAAGTTTGCTGCCAGAACTAAGATAGTGGTTACGACAATAACAATTTGCCAAAGTGCCGGAATGATAGCTGACACTAAGAACTGGGCGTAATTAGAGTTCTTGTTAAACAGTGGCGTGATTTGGGTCCGAACGGGAACTGCTTTTCCCATGGCGGAAAGTAAGGTTGAATTTCCGGATGCTAGCCCTTTCATAGTGCTTAACTCAGCGTTAAAGGTTCCCTGAGCTTGTAAGAAAGCGGAATTTAGCAGCTTACCAATTAAGATCATTTGGCTATTGTAGAAAACGCTCACTTGAGGCGGAGTCTGTTTGTAGATGCTCTTGTCAAACTGGTGGGGTATCACTGCATAAGCGTAAACGTCACCTTGAATAAGTGCTTGTTTCGCTTGCTCAACGCTATCGAATCTTTTCGATACATGCATAGCGGGAGTCGCATCATAATAGCGAACCAGTTTTTGAGATAGCGCACTAGGCGAGAAGTCGACAATACCCACTGGTAGATCACGGGCAATACCTTGGGAAAATATTGCCCAAATCATGAAGGCCAGTAGTAGTGGAATCCAAGTCAAACTGGACAGTAACCACTTATCGCGGCGGACGATCTCCAGTTGGGAAATTTGGCGGTTATGCATAATGACCAATACGCTTAGTTCAGTTCTACGGCTAGGCTCATACCCATGCGGAGATCTGGTTGAGCTTGAGTTGGATGCGCTTCTACTTCAAACGTTCTTAGATCAAAACCCTGTGAAGAGTCGGTCGAACGCCAAGTAGCAAAATCCCCCATCACTGCCACATGGGTAACTTTGAACTCGATTTGTTTATCTAATGCTGGTAGGTAAGCATCAAATGTTTGACCTTTTTGGAAGAACTTAAGTTGGTCTTCTCTTACATTCAACATCGCCCATGAATCTTGGGTATCTATGACTGTAACTACTGGGAAGCCCTGCGGTGCAAGCTCTCCACTTTGAAGAAGAACTTGCGATACTTCGCCATTGAACCAGCTCTTGATTGTGGTGTCTTGTGCATAAGCTTCTACTTCGGCCACAGCACCAGCGGCCATGCGTGCTTTTTCTGCCGCGGCTAGTTTTGTCTCACTACGAGCGCCTTCTTCAGCCAATTTATACATTTGAAACGCTGCACTTTCAGTGTATTTAGCCGCTTCCCACTGGGTTTTAGCCTCATCACGCTTTTGCTCTGCAATCACCCCTTCGTTGTACAGGTTGTTTACGCGCAGATAGGTCTTTTCCATTAAAGATGCAGCGGCTTTTGCTTTGAGCCATTGGTCTTTAGCAGCTTGAATTTGCTGACTGCGTGCGCCTTTGTTTGCTTCCATCGCGAGAGCACCCGCAGCTTTTTCACCCGCTTTTGCTTGTTCTAGCTTTGCTTCGATTTCAGGGCTGTGTAGTGTGAAAACAAGGTCGCCTTGCGCAATCATATCGCCTTTACGTACTAATACTTGGTCTATGCGTCCCGGAACTTTTGAAGAGATACTGTACTGCTGTGATTCGATTTGACCTTGTAGACGAATAGGTTTTGGTTGGTATGCTTGATAGAAGCTGTATCCGACCCAAGACACTATGCCAAATGCAGCGGCAGTCAGTAGAAGTGTTTTAGCATTTTTCATCATAGGTCCTTATAAACTCGAAACGTTGATTGCGTTATGTTGGTATTGGCTAAAAGAGTCCATCTCGTTAGAGAGAGCAAGCAGTTTTGATAAAGAGATGAGATAGTTAAAACTTGCTGCTGCTTTTTGTGTTTGAACACTTGCTACATAGAGTTGGGCGTCTACGACGTCGGTAGAAGTAGAGAGGCCTTGGCTGAATGCTTTTTTCCTCAATTTAAGGTTTTCTTGAGCCAAGTTGATGCTCGACTCTAGTCCCAATACTTCTTCTTGAGCCTGTTGTGCTTCTAGGTACGTTTTCTGCACCAGTACCGATAGATCTTGTTTAGCTTGTGCTTTGAGATAGCGCACCTGTGAGACTGCGCTGTGTGCGGCTTTGACTTGTTCACTTCGGCCGCTGTTTTCGATAAGAGGGATATTCACCCCGACGCCTACAAGCCAGTCAGGCTTCATTTGGCTAGCAAGAGAGTCGTCTTCATGTAGGCTATAGTCCCCGTACAAATATACTTCAGGGTAATATTTGCCTTTCTCGGCATCAATTAGGCTATTTGCTTGCTTCTCTTTTGAATCAAGAAGCGCCAATCCCGGGTAAGTTGCCAATGTACGTTCAACAAATAAGCTTTGCTCAGGCAAGTTTTGGTTGATGAAAAGGCCGTCCGCAGGTTCAACTGTGCTGGTTTGGCTAAGAATCTGTGTCAGAGCAGATTGGGCGATCTCTAGACTCTTTTGCGCTTTCTTACGTTCGATAATGGCTTTGTCTAAAGCTGATTCTGCTTGTAAGCGCTCAACCCTAGCGATTTGGCCCTGTTGCTCAAGCTTTACTGCGTTGTCTCTGTGTTTTTCTAGGCCTTGTTCGACCAAGGTTCTGGTTTGGACAACTTCTTTAGCGAGCAGTACCGAGAAGTAGTACTTACTTAAATCTTCAAAGCGAGCTTGGGTTTCCATAGCCAATTCACTTTGCGCTTGCTCTTTCTTTCCCTCAGCAGCAGATTGAGCGGCGTTAATACGGCCACCAGTGAAAATTGGCCAAATGGCTCGAATAGACGAGGTAAAAATGTCCCGCTCGCTGATCGTTGATGTTACGCCACCGAGTTGTGCAAGAATCGGATTAAGTACAGGACCAAGGTTCGGTAGATGCTGCCCCGTGCTTTCAAATAGCTGCTGGCCAGAAACCGTAACATCGTTATCGAGACGAGTGTAATTTGCGCCTATCGAAACAGAAGGGAGGTTTAGGTTGTCAGTTGCACTTTCTAAGTGCTGATAACGTTCGACGTTTGAACGTTGCGCCGCAAGAGAGTTATTTTCTTGCTGTAGGACGTGCCAAGCTTGGTCGAAGCTAATCGGTGCAGAATATGTGAAAGGAGAGGCGAGACTGACACAACCTATCAATAGCGCAATTGGACGCAATGACATACCAATGTTCCGTAACTGTTAAAAATTAGAGTTTATACTCTAATTGTATTTTGTACAACAGAGCACCAGCAGTATAGAACAAAAAAAGGGGCCGCTAGGCCCCAAAATACATAGGAATGTAATAACTATTGCTCGACTTTAGCCGGAGTCGGCTTTAGTTTTTGGAACAGCTTGATAAAGATTGGGCTAAATAGCACCAGTACAGCCAAAATGGTAAATGTCATCGTGATAGGGCGTTCCCATAGGAAGCTTAATTCACCATCACTGATCATTAATGCTCGACGCAGGTTCTCTTCCATCAATCCGCCAAGGATGAATCCAAGTAGCAGCGGTGCAAGTGGGAAGTTCGCCAATCTCAGTGCAATGGCTGCCATTGCAATCAACAGCATGATGAAGACATCCATGGTATTGAAAGAAACTAAATACACGCCAGTGATAGAGAAGAACAAAATCATTGGTAACAATACTGTGCGCGGTACAGCTAATAGCTTAGAGATATAAGGGATTAATGGCAGGTTCAAGATAACCAGTACGATGTTACCAAAGTACATAGAAATAATTACCGACCAGAAAACGTCTGGGTGCTCTACAAACAGGCGAGGGCCAGGTTGAATACCGTAGGCGATAAGTGCACCAAGCATGATAGCAGTAGTACCAGAGCCCGGAATACCAAGAGTTAATAACGGTACAAATGAGCCACTAGATGCGGCATTGTTCGCTGATTCAGGCGCAACTAGACCACGGATACTGCCTTTACCAAACTCTTCTTTTTTCTCTTTAGGTGCAAGGTTACGCTCCATACCGTAGCTTAAGAATGCTGCGATTGTAGCGCCTGCGCCCGGTAAAACACCAGTGAAGAAACCAAGAATTGAAGAACGGATTGAAACAGGTGCGACTTCTTTAATTTCCTCTTTGGTGACTTTCATACTGCCGATATTACTCATCTTATCTTGCTCATCGGATCGAGTATCTTGCTCTGGTTTAAGAATACCCATTAAGGTTTCACCCAGTGCAAAGGTCGCCATTGCAAGAAGAAGGAAGCTAAAACCATCCATTAAGTCTGTAAGACCAAAAGTAAATCGCTCTACGCCAACCCCTTTATCGATACCAACTGTAGATAACATCAGACCAAGAATCGTCATCATCCAAGCTTTTATGACCTGACCTGGGCCTGCGAATGCGGCTACAGCAGAAAGACCAAGAAGCATCAGCGCGAAGTAATCTGAAGATTGGAAGCTGAGTGATACGTTTGCCAATGCTGGAGCGGCAACCAACAACATAATCGCGGATAGTGTGCCACCTGTGAATGACGAGTAAGCCGCTAATGCGAGCGCTTTACCGGCTTGACCTTTCTGAGCCATAGGATAGCCGTCGAAAGCCGTTACCACAGTAGAAGAACAACCAGGAGCGTTGATTAGGATTGAAGAAGTTGAACCACCAAATACCGCACCGTAGTAAACCCCGGCCATTAGGATAAGACCAGAAGATGGGTCCAACCCGTAAGTGATAGGGATCATTAGAGCAATGGCAGAAATTGGGCCTAGGCCCGGTAACATACCAATAAATGTACCTACGAAACAACCAACGACCACCATCATGATGTTCATTGGCATGATTGCGGTCGATAGGCCTTGTAAGATTCCGTCTAACATAATGTCATTTCCCTTAAATTACGACCAGATGGTGAAAATAACACCAGGCTCTAGGTAGATATCTAAGCCTTTGGTAAGAAGAAGATAGAAAGCGATAACAAACGGGAAAGAAGCGCCCAGCAGCACTTTTTTACGTCGTTCGCCTAGTAAGTAGAAGCCTGCTAACAGGAACAAGCTTGTTGCGATAACAAAGCCGACATAGGTTAGACCTAAGCCATACAGAGCCATCAAAGCTAAGAATCCAGTCAAAAGCTTCCAATTGAATTCGACAACAGCGCCACTTTTAACGTCAGGTTGACCTGTCACCAGTAACAGTAAAGAAAGCCCAATTCCGATAAACGTTAGTAGTGTAGGTAACGTTCTTGCGGTGAAAGGTTCGTATTCATCTCCAGGAAAGAGTGGGATCAGGGATGTTTGGTAGCCATAACATAGGCAAACGATGAGGAATATCATCGCACCAACACGATCGCGGCAGAAGAGGTTTTCTTTAGAGAAAAAGTTCCCGTTATTGAGAGAGTTCGTTGGCAAGTCCGACATATCCAACTCCATGTGACAGGTATAGAAATAAAAAAAGCCGTACATGAGGGTTAATGAGCATGTTTCACTAACAAATAAGCCAATTGCTGCTAGTCAAAGGCTTAACTGTCTATAAATAAACAGAGGAGATTGTGTAGTTAGCTCATGTACGGCGAAAGGGGGTATAAGGGCGGTGCAAGTCGCCCTTAAACTTCTTTACAGGAAATTACTTCAAGAAACCAAGTTCGCGCATTAGGTCACCCATTTGCTTCTCTTGGTCTTCTAGGAAAGCGTAAAAGTCTTTGTCCGCTTTGTAGTTGTCGATCCAGCCGTTTCGGTCACGAACCACTTGCCACTCATCAGTGTTGTACATCTTAGTCAGGGCAGAGTTCCACTCATCGATCTTTTCTTGGCTAGCACCTGGTGCTGCGAAGAAACCACGCCAGTTAGCGAAGACAGTTTCATTTCCGTATTCAGTTAGAGTCGGGATATCTGGTGCTGCATCTAGACGTTTAGGAGCAGTTACAGCCAGAATTTTAACTTGGCCAGATTTCGACATTTCTAGAACTTCACCTAGGCCAGTAGAAAGCAGTTGTGTTTCGCCTGAAAGCAGGGCTGCCATTGCTTTACCGCCTGCATCATAAGCGATATAGCGAACTTTCTTAGCGTCAAAACCTTCGCCTTTGAATGCCGCAGCAACAACTAGGTGGTCCATACTACCGCGTGCAGAACCGCCAGCGATTTTTACTTTACGCGGGTTCGATTCAAACTCTTTTACTACGTCTTCCCAAGTGTCGTATTTAGAATCAACTGACGTTACGATCGCACCATAGTCAGCAATGGTTGCTGCAACAGGCGTCAAGTCACGGAATGATTGAGGGAAAATACCTGTTAGCGAGCGAACAACGATAGGGGTTGAGTTCACCATTAGAGTATCTTCTTGACGTTGCGCTGTTTCGATAAGGTGTGCAATTGCTTTACCACCGCCGCCACCAGATAGGTTTTGGAAAGAAACATTTTCAACGATATCGGATTTAACGAGTACGTCACCTGTACCACGAGCTGTCATGTCCCAGCCACCGCCAGCGCCACCCGGGATTAAGAAGTGGATTTTTTCAACATCTGCTGCCAAAGCGTTAAACGAAAACGAAGCAGCAATGATTGAAGCCGCCAGTGTTGGTTTTAGTACCTTAAACATGATTCACGTTCCTTATGTATGCGTACATTCTTCATTGAAAATGTACTTATCATTATGAATTTACTACCAGTAAGGGAGGGAGACTTATTGATAGATGCGATTAAGGTTAAGAGGTTGTTACATAGTTGTCTCTAATGCGTTGATAAAAACAATATTGAGCATTCTGGGGGTTTTGTTCATAAAGTTCACGGGTGTAACACTTTGGTTTATTTATCTATCTAACATAGGGTTATGAAGTTCTTCTAATCGTTTGATTAAGTTAAAAGCGTGATTTAATTCTATTTATAGAATATTGTATTGATATATAAATGGTGTCGTTTGATAATGACTTGTTAATTGAAAACACCGTCACGTTCGGCTTACTTATCGCCATGGAGGCATCAGGATGAGTTCATCTTCAGGGAGTCGCAGAAAATATTCGATCCAAGTTACAGTGGGTGGAATGTTCCTTTTTGCTACTGCGATTACAGCGTTGTTTGCGATAAGTTTACAGTACTATTTTGGTAAGCAGATGTCGCAGGAGTATGTACTTTCAAAGCTCACGATGGCTTCGGCTGATGTCAGTGAGTATCTTCAGCGAGTTGAAGTGAGTGCTACCAGTAACGTTCGTCTGTTAAGAGGCCTAGCCAAGAGCATCAAGCACGATTTTACTCAAACAGAAACTCGAGATATCTTCACTAACATCTTAGATGACAACCCCCTCTTTTATAGTCTCTACTTCGGTCGCAATGACGACAACTTTTTCCAAGTCATCAATTTAGAATCTTCTCCGATTGTTCGCCAACGCATTAATGCCACCGCTCAGGACCGCTGGGTCATCATTCATATCTTTGGACCTGAAGAGAATCGAATCCGTAAAACGCAATACTTCACGGAAGACTTCACTTTAACCAATAGTATTACGGAGAAGAGTAACTATTTTCCGACTCGT
Organism: Vibrio sp. TBV020; assembly: GCF_046056895.1. Classification (NCBI taxonomy): domain Bacteria; kingdom Pseudomonadati; phylum Pseudomonadota; class Gammaproteobacteria; order Vibrionales; family Vibrionaceae; genus Vibrio; species Vibrio sp. TBV020. The sequence goes on from NZ_JBEEAQ010000003.1 coordinate 1,706,646, forward strand.
CGTCCGTGGTTTAAGGGAGCATCAGAAACGGTAGCCTATAAAACGGATCCATATCTGTTTAAGCATCTCAAAATTACTGGTCAAACTTACTCTATTGCAGGGAAAAAAGGGGTTATCGGTATCGATGTTGTTCTCTCTGCGGTAAAAGACAAAATTACCTCGAACCAATTGGGTTTGGCTGATGAGGCGGGTGTAGAGTCTTTTATTTTTAATGATAAAGGAGAGGTTATTGCTTCAAACATCGAGCTGAACAATGATGTTGAAATCCCAAGCTCTGAGCCACTGGTATTAACGGAAAAACAGCAGAGTGTTAAAGAGCAAACATCGTCTCTGTTGGTCTCGAATCAAAATGATTGGGGGCCGTATGATTACACTCAGTCAGGGATGCCAAAAGGTTATGCAGTTGATGTATTGACACTCATCTCTCAACAGACGGGGCTAGAGTTCGAGTTTATCAATGGTTTCAATTCGGTAGAGTTGGCTGAAAAGTATCGGGTTGGTGATCTTGATATCATTCACTCTGTACCTAAAAACGATCTAACAGAGGGAGTTTCTAGTGAGCAGATGTTTGAAGGGCAGTTGGCGTTAGCATCAACTATTACTAAGCCAATTCCAGCATCGTTATCAGGCATAGGTAAGATGCCTGTTGGTGTGGTCGGAGGCTACCATCTAAAAGCATGGCTTTTGAAACGTTATCCTGAACTGAATATTGTCGAGCTTCCAAGCCTAGATGAAGCTAAGGAACAAATTCTAAATAGAAAAATCGACTACCTTGTCGATACCTATCATACATTGAGTGAGTTAAATGAACTTACCATTAATCCGACAGTAGCCGTGACCAAAATGGCGAATGCTGAACCAATCTCTTTCCACTTGTATATGAAAGAAGAGGATCAAGCACTTGTCACTCTGATTAACCAAGCGATAGCATCGATTACGACTGAGCAGCGCCAAGCATTAAAAGCGAAGTGGTTAGATACCAACCAGTGGCGCGGTAGTTTCGTTCCTTATCCTGAGCTGTATCAAGCTTCTCAGTCCCAGTTGAACCACAACTCAATCGTTAATCTAAAGCTGAATGGTGAAGAGAAGTTTGTTTTTGTCACCAAAATGGGGGGGCTTAAAGCAAATCGAGAGTTCTTCGCGGTGGTGGTACCAAAATCAGTTGTGATGGATAGAGTTATCCCAAGGTTAATGACCTCCACACTCGCGACGGTTCTGGTGATGTTATGTTTGATGCCGTTTGCGTGGCGATTTAGTTCACCTATTGTTAGACCAATTAAAGCACTACGTGTAGAAACGAAAAAGATCAAAGCACGCAAATATAGCCAGTTGGAGCAGGTTGATACGCGCATCAAAGAGGTTTATGAGCTTTCAGAGTCGATCTCTCAGATGGGGGCTGCGCTGGAGCGTCATGAGAAACAACAAGAAGAGTTTGTCGAAGCCTTTATTAAGCTTATCGCACAGGCAATTGATGACAAGTCGCCTTATACAGCAGGACACTGTAATCGTGTTCCGGAACTAGGGATGCTATTAGCGAAAGCGGCTGAAGACAGCAACTCGGGTAAGTTTAAAGACTTTTCTTTCGCCAATGATTATGAGCGCAGAGAGTTTAGAATTGCCGCGTGGTTGCATGACTGCGGTAAAATTACTACGCCAGAACATATCGTTGATAAAGGAACTAAGCTTGAGGCGAACTACAATCGTATTCATGAGATACGTATGCGTTTTGAAGTGCTTTGGCGAGATGCGGAAATTGAATTTTTAAACAGTCAGCTTGATCAATCAATCGATAAGGAAGCTGCACTTAATGTTCTTAGAGAGAAAAAAGCTGCTCTAACAGAAGATTTTGAATTTATAGCTCGTTCCAATGTTGGCGGCGAGTTTATGGGAGAGGAGCAAGTCGAACGTATTAAAGGGATTGCAGCGCAAACGTGGCAAAGAAACTTTGATGACTCGTTAGGTTTGTCCCCGTTAGAAGAGTTGAACAAGCAAAAAAGGGACAAGTCTCTCCCTGCTGAAGAGCCGTTATTGTCTGATAGGCCAGAGCATATTGTTCAGCGAGAACGACCGCTTGAGCTTGACGAAAAATATGGTTTCAATGTCGATGTTCCAGAACATCTATACAACCTTGGCGAAGTGTATAACTTGTCCATCTCACGCGGCACTCTAACGGCTGAAGATCGCTTTAAGATCAATGAACATATGATTAGTGGTATTAAGATGTTGGAAGCCTTGCCATTCCCTCCAGAGTTAAGTCGAGTGCCACGATATGCATCGACTCACCATGAGACACTGAAAGGAACGGGTTACCCGCGTAAGCTTAAAGCTGAAGAGATTTCGCTACCTGAACGTATGTTGGTGATAGCCGATATTTTTGAAGCTTTGACCGCTGCAGATCGACCATACAAGAGAGCTAAACCAATCAGTGTTGCAGTAGATATTTTGCATAAGATGGCGTTGGATAACCATATCGATATGGATCTGTTTATGCTATTCCTCGAGAGTGGTGCTTATCTCGAATATGCGCACAACTTCCTCCAAGACAGCCAAATTGATGAGGTCGATATTAGTAAGTATCAGACTCAGCCAAATAGTGCTTAGTCCAACCTAGGTGTTTTAATAGCAAAATTTGATATCGAGTAGGAAGAGCCTCAATTATTGGGGCTTTTTTTTGTTTTGCGTATTCGAGTATCGACGTACCCTTGAAAGGATGAGCTGTATATAGTGTTTGAACCGTGACTGCCAATGAAAAAAAATCATCCTGCGGGTGAACATGGTGTTTTCGCGCGTGAGGGTTTATCGAGCTATAACTCGGTGAAATCGTCGAATGTTTGAGATCAGCATAATAGGAGTTGATCGGTAGTACGCTCCCTAAATCGATAAGCTTAACTGCGCCACTATGAGTAACGAGGATATTGGCTGGTTTTACATCACCATGGATATAGCCTGTTTGGTGCAGTTTGTTCAACACCATTTCTAACGATGATAATAGCTCACTTTGGGTTATCGAATCCAACACTCTAAGGTTTGAAAGAGGAGTGCCTTCTTCAAAGTGGGTCATTAACCACATTTGGTTGCCATATTGGCCAGTAGCAATGAACTCCGGCCAATGGTGACTGCGATAAAGGCTAAGAAAGCGAGCTTCGTTGGCCATTTGCGTGTGGCCAATCGACGTGTGAGCGACTTTTAATGTAACTTCACCGTGTTTACGGCAATGGCAGCGGATGACGTTAGTAGAAAGCGAGGAGCAGAACGTGAGTTCTAACTCCTCAATTAACTTCGAGTAACGCACCTCAGGGGTGAGCCGTTCAGCAATACGAGCCACTGGCTAGATGCTTCCAGGTAGCGAAAATGCAGAAAAGAAATTCGGCACGAACGGGTTGTTTTGACCTTGCGTCTTAATATTTAACTCTACTTCACTGTCCTTGTAAGAGAACTTCACTTGTGTGGTTTGAGATGTGGTAGAGACAACACGTGGTGTCAGTAATCTAAACCACGCCCAACTCCCGCTAAAGGTTTCATTCGCCACCTGATTCCCTTGAGAGAGCAATCTGAAGCTAATGGAATCTTTGTCCACATCGGCCGCTGACCAAGATTGTTTGCTCCACAGGCGAGGTCCGTGTCGATAGGTGAACAATGATTTTTCCGCATTAATCGAAAACTGAGTCAGGTTAGCACTCATCTCTTGGGCCTTAAGTTGGAACTCCAATGAGAGATTTTGTGGATCTTTCAGGAATAGAGCATTGCGTATATCTTCTGCTTTATTGATCATTTGCCAAACGTTCGGGTCAAGTGCTAGACCGCTATTAGGCAGAAGTCCTGGTAAAAATGGTGAACGTTCATCAGTGATAAAACCTTTCAGCTTAGTTTGGTAGAAGCTATCCAACACACCGTTGTTCTCAAAAAATATCTTTACATCACTGGTGGAAGCGTCAACTGAAGAAGAACGGTTAAACGGATAGTATGATGCAATGGTATTTTGGTAAGTTTGGAATACTTCAGACTGCCAACTGCTATTGAGGTAACCATGAGCTAACTGCATGACCATATCATTGGTTTGGCTTGTTACGTCTTTAATTATCGCTACAGAAATAGTAGGTTGGTTAGATTCCATACCAGCAAGTGAAGAAGCAGGATTACTGACCTTTAGTTCGGCTGTTAGGGTCGTGAAGGCTACCTTTTGAGGATCATCGGCAATAAAGAATTTCTCTAACCAGGTTTCCAGTGCCGTGAACTGACTAAGTAATAAGTCGACAGGCTTAGTGTCTTGATTCGATACAGTAACTTGCTTGTGGTATGGCGTAAACGCAATGTATATCTGGCGAGCACTTTCCTTTTTATCTACGTCTTGCTCTGGCGGTTGAGCACCTTCTTCAGCCTCTTTTGGTAGCTCAATTTCAACAGACGTGTACTTGCTTACGGTACTGTACAATTGGGCTAAAGGATTGTTTGAGGCTGTGGTAAGGACAGACAGAGTAGTCTTTAGCTCATCAGGGCTAGTAATAGGTTTTACTTGAACACTTGCAATGAAATCGCGCCAATAATTGATGTAGTCAGATTGGTACATCTGTTTTAGGTCACGACTTACGCGGTACATCTCTAATGCACTTGGCGAGCTTCCCGCCACGCCTTCATATGCTTGTAACGCTTCATGAAGCAGGGGAGAGTCCACTGACAAATCAAGTTCATTGAAGCCAGAAGGTGTAAACAAGTAAGGGACAAGATATCCTACATAATTTGGTGAAAAGCTAAGAAGTTGATTAAAGTTTTCACCAAGTTCTTGTCTAACATCAACACGCTTAGAGTAAGTTGTTGAGTTCAGGATATGCTGGTACAGCAGTGTCTCTATACCCGTTTGATTGATAACTTTCTTGGCCAAACTCTCGAGATCGAAATTCGGTTTTACCGGAACAAGATCTTGTGCAAAGACATCATCCAGAAGCACTCGAAGCTGAGCAAGATTGACACTGTCTGCTTCTCCTTGATCTCTTAGCGTAGACATAAAATAGAGCTTGAGCTCTTCGATATTGGTGCGGTTCGGATCAAACAGTAATCGATAGTTATTGAGTAAAGAAAGCGTTTTGGCTTGATCCTCGAGGTTTACATAAACAAATAGGTCTTTCTCGAGGGTGTTTTCCATCGAGGGAATAAGCACTTTAGCGAGCTCACTAAAATATACGTTTTCTACTTCTTGCTTAATACTAGAGCTCGGCATAAATGGAAGCGTATACCAAGGATCTGGTCGTAAGTAGAGTGAGTAAATACGATTGAGCGAGTACAAGTTGGGAATGTTATCTGACATGTTTTCAATGTCATATGGTGAGGCCGCGATCGCTTCTTTGTAATGCTCAAGCATACTATCAGCGCGTGCTTCACGAGCATTCTGATAGTCAAAGTCGAGCTTTAATATAGTCAGAATAGCGACCAGAGATAGTGCGCAAAAAACAGTATAAGCGCCTTGCCAGAACAGGAGCATGTTTTCTTTTCTGCGGTTTACACCAACGAGTTCATGTTCATTCAACACCACGTGGCTCATGATATGCTGCGCGAATAGAGATTGGTTTACCGGCGTTTGCTGTTGCTGCTGGAATTTCTCATTGCCAAGCGAATCATTAACGACGTTAGCTAATATGTCATATTGCTTTTCACTTGAGCCACTGTGCGTAAAGTAGAAGCCTCTAAAATTAAGGCCATTGTTTAGTTGGTCGCCACGGTATAAACGCTGCAAAAAGTGCCATAAGGTCTGCTTTAATAAACCAAACTGGTAGGGAGCTGCGCAAATAGAGTTACGGAACTCTTGGTTGAGCTGAGAAGAGAGCGCAGTACTGGTGCTCGCGATGAGTTGGCCAATTAGGTGGTCGTATTCTTCATTAAACCAATCGGCATCGACACCACCATTTTTCATTACAGGGGACGTCGCACCAAACACTTCATTTCTTTTAGATTCATCAAAGGCTGAGAAGAACTGACAGAAATCGTTGATCTGACCCATATTGGTGATCAGATTATAAACGGGCAAGTTAAGGCCCAACGAGTCATTAAACGTTTTGATTGTCGATTTAACTTCGTCCGCTTTTTGAGTCAATAGTTCTCTGTTTTCGAGCAACATTGACACTTCAGTTGTGAGTAAAATTCCGTTGGCTGCTTGTCTTGGTCGCCATTTATTTAGGCACTTACATAATGTTTTGAGGTATTCAGGTTGTTGATCATCTCCCATACTTAGTGAAATTAAGATCGAATGTTCACTAAGCCAAAATAAGATTGGGAATTCGATATCATTACCGAAATCATCGAGCTTATAAGCTTCATAACCCATTTGCGTTATGATGCTCTTGTCTTTAGCTGGTTCGTCACTCAGCAGTAAATAGATCGGTTGATCGTATCGGCTGTTTAGGCGCTTTTTACGTTTTTGAACGTTCAGCATGCGCTTAAAGTGCTGAGTAAGTAGTTTACAGCGCTTTTGAATCAATAAACTTTCTTGGCTGGTTTTGGAACGCTGTTTGCCTTTTCGTTGCATTAACCAATAGCAAACTAGCCCTAACACCACACTACTTATAAGCGTGGTAACAATACCTACTATTAGTTGGTCTGGATAGCCGAGCCACCAAGTTACTCCGCCCCCACAAATGAGCGTGAGTAGCGTAATAATCAATGACCAAACGATACTACGTTTATTGCTCGGTTTAGGAGATGGTTTCGTTTCGCTCATCGTTACTCTGCCTCTTTATTATCTTTTTTATCGGAACGTGTATTTCTGACGATGATTGGGGTGAGTTTATCGTGCTCTGTGTACCACTGTTTAATCTCTACGGCCTGAGAAGAAGAGTCGCTGCGTACAATGACGCGGTAATATGACTCGAATTCATCGATGATAGGTTCGTATTTAGATGGTGATAAATTGGCAACAAACTTAGTCGCATTGGTACTTTTCTTAAATGTCGCCAGTTGAACGAGCCATGATGAATAGCTGGTAGCAAGATTACTTGGCGGCGTTGCTTTTACTAATTCAACTTTACTCGCTTTCTGAGGTGTCACCTCTAGGTCAGAGTCCTCACTAATAAAGATAATGTCATTGACTTCACCGGACAGAACGTAGCGATCACTAAAATCGGGCAGATTAAAGAAATCCCTAGAACGTTGAGAGTATGTCTTATCGTACCAAAAGTAAGTAAGGGTGATACTGGTCGCGATTAAACAAGCAAAGAATACCGTTGTGATGAAATAGCGTTTTCTACGTAAAGGTTTACGGACTTTAGGTAGTTTAGTTCGCGTGTGGCAATGAATATTTCCTGGCTGTCTGTAGCGGCTAATAACTTGCTCTAATTGATGAACGAAAGCTTTTAGTTGTTCACTGCCTGTTTCTCTATATTGACCTTTAAAGCCAATGTTTAAGAAAATATGGATGATCTCTAACAGGTCTATCAGTTTATGTGGTTGGCGAAGTGCTTTGTCTGCCACAGTAAAAAACAGTTCACCGCCGTTACGCATACCAAACAATTCACTGAGTAAGGTCTTGTTTTCCCAGCCACGAGATTCGCCCCATTCACTATAGATTATGAGTTCATCAAGTACGACAGCATATAGGAAACATAGCTTATCAATGACCGCAACAGGGTAGGTAAGTTCGGCGCCCTTTGTTTTAATGTCATTGATGCTTTCTACAAGCTGTTGTCGCAAGCTAGTGACATCTTCTGGTTCGGGAAGAGTAGATATCTTTAAAGTGATAGCAAGCAATTCGCTGCTGATGTTGAATAGCTGGTTTTCGGCTTTATCAAAATAGTGCAAAAACTCTCCGCGGCCGCGACTTGAATCGACGGGCGACCATGAGTCTCCCGTGGCTTCTTCGTTTTTGCTCACAAAGTCAGCTTGCTTTGCATCCCATACGAGCGTTTCTTCGTCCAAATATTCCATAACGTTATCTCAATGCGTATAGCATTACTTCAAGATCTGCTATTCGCGTATCAACGTGCAGGGCAATAGCGTCACGGTTTTCCAACATTTCTAACCACATACGGTCGGACGTATCAATTTCAAAGTACGCAGTGCCTTGGGTTGGTTTAAGCTCGCTAGGTGTCACAGGCAGTGGCGTCAATGACACGCCGGATAAGCCATTTCTAACGATTTCTACAATACGAGTGTTGTTACTCAACTTAGCGGAGATTGGGAAAAGTTCGTTCAGTTCCGCGCTACTGATTGTTGACTTAACAGCTAATACGAAACGTCGATTAGCCACGCTCGCAGTGTCTTTAATCAAGCTGCGAAGCAGTCGACGTCTCTCAAATAATGAGGTGTCCCAAGCGAATTCCAGTACCGAATCCTGTTGGACTAATGTCAGCATATTACGCAGCGACGAAAATAACGGGTTAAAGCTTTCGTACAGCTTATGGTATTGGAGTGGTCGACATGTTTCAGGGATTGCTGGTGTCAATGCCATTACTTGTGCTTCGAACTTGCGTAGCTCACCATAAAGTTGATGAGTCTGAAGTTTAGGGTTAGCGATGGTAAGATCGAACCACGGAAGCCAGCTATTAAGTGTTTGCAGCCACAAATAATCGTGCATCATAGACTGAGGACTTTTTTGCCCTTCGCCAGCTTGAATACGTTGAAGGAGCGTCGTTGCACGATTAGATGTAAGTGCATGAATTTCTTTAATACGTTCCACTAAAAGCTGAGAAGCTCCGAAGTGAAGACACGCCGGAATGAATGCACGGTCTAGAACGATTTCTCCCGATTCCGTACACTCTAAAATTTTAGCGACGGGTATCAGCGTGAACCCTGATGTATCTTCCCCTTGTAGCTTTAACGAAATGTTAAGGTGGGCAATGTCAATTTCTACACTGGCATTTTCAGAGGTTGATGTGTCGAACACATTCACGGTGCGAGTTAAGTAACGCCCTTGATCAGACTGTTCCTGACCGTAGTCATTGTTACCTTGCAGTGAGATAGGTAGGGCAAGATAAACTACTGTCTCAATACTGTTTTCTGGAACATCGCGAGCGACCTCATGGTTGACCTCAAAGTGAGTTCCATCAGGAAAAACGCCTGCGCTGCTTGTTACCGAGAGCTTGCCAATCTTGAGCAACTCGTGATTAATCGTAAGTTCAGTTACACCATAAAAGGGAGCAAAGCCAGCAAGCGTTTCTACGTTCTGTCTAACGTAATTTTGTACGTAACGATCTTGCTGCTGAAAATGTTGTGGGGCAATGAACATGCCTTCTTGCCATACTACTTTTTTAAACGCGTCCACGTAATTTCCCTATCTACTGACTAAAATACCTGCCACCAGCTTGAATCTGGTGTGACAATGTTTAATGAGGCTTTTGCCCCTTCGATTGTGAGCTGTAGGAATTGCTCATCTTCAAGAGGCAAAGTGGAAAAAGCCTTCGCCTCGCTATTTTGGTAGTCGACAAACTCAACCAGTACAGCGACATACTGAGTGGTTGAGTTAATGTCTAAAGTTTGTGTCACATTACTGTCGGGTAACACGACAGGAAGAACTTGCTTTGAAACCAAGTTGGCACTGAGTAACTTAACGTCGTCTGTGTACAAGTCGATAAAAGGTAATTGCTTGAACATCTGAGCATCAGTCAGCTGATATAAGCGCACGACAACAGGATTTGCTTCGTTTGAATCTGATGGATTCATTGTATTGTCAGAAGAAACAGCCAGAGTATATTGAGACACTACCGGCACTGGATCAGACGAGCATCCTACTAATATGAGTGCAGCTAACGGCCAAAACCATTTCGTCATTAGCTTTCCTCTCGCTGCTTTTGCATGTTCTCCATAAACAATGCTTTAAACTGACGACGGAAGTCTCCATTCTTTTGACGATGCTGGAAATGTTTACGGTAAATTTTCCAGTAACGTTTGTCTTTGCTGGTAAACATGCCACCAGAGATGTATTCGCTAAACTGTGATTCTAATTCTTGAGGAGCAAACTCATTTAAGAACTGATCAACGGTTTTTTCTAAAGCATCAAACAAGGCGTCATGATGGAGCATCGGGTTTTGCAAATATTGTTGATTTTTTTCCGATTGAATCAGTAGCTTTTCTATTGAAGCTTCTAAATGAGAATGGTTTTGTGACTCTACAGGTAAAAACTCAAGGTCTGAGCTTTGTTTGTACACATCCTCATGGGGAATCTCGTCTACTTCGATATGCTGAGCGATTTCATCACTGTCGAGATCTTCAAAAGGATCAGAAGCAAACGGGTCATCACTCATGATGTTTTTATGCGAAAAGCTACTTGTTTGACTCGTAACCTCGGGTACGCTTTCTTGTTCAAGAAAATCAGTGTCCTCATCAAGGTCCAACTCGAAAGGCTTCAAAAGGGGATCGTCAGCGTCAGGTTGAGGTGCGGCTTGAGTCGATGAAACCAGCGTCGAAATAAGCATTGTATAGTTTTCGATTTTAAGAATATCACCATCATTTAACGCGTACTCTTTATCTCGGCTAAGCGCTTTTTCATTAAGCGCTGCGCTATTTTGGCCACGGCTGATGTAGACATAGCCTCTGTCAGTCCGTTTAACTTCGCCATGTAATCGTGAAATACGTTTACTTTGGTCTGATAAACAAATATCGCAATCAGGAGCACGACCAATAGTGCCTCCTGATTCAGGAAAATACACAACTCTAGAGGTGACAACCTCTTCAGTGGGTACAGAAATCAAGTGAATGCTGATAGCCACTAGTTACCTCTCACATTTAGAAACCGCTGCATTAAATGCAGATAAGAAACCAGAATATTTAGTTAGGAAACGATTCGAAAAATAGACACCCATTGGTTTAGTCTCATGGGTTTTAGATTGGAAAAAATCACTCGGCAGTTCAGCTTCTTCTAGTTCTCCCTGAAACACGAGTCTATCTTCCAACGCGATATCAATTTCCCTTTGTTTTAAAAGCTTTAGTAATACTTTAGCATCTCGTGGCTGTTTGACTACATTGTAGCCATTACGTTTTAGCCAAAACCACTTATTCGACCCAAATTTGGCAGAGAACTTAAGGTTTAACTTTGACAACTCATTGATTTTAGGCTCGACACCTGGGCCGAAATACCAGACTAACTCTTGTTGAGCGATAGGAGCGGATAAGGTGGCATAGTCGTCGCGCTCGGCCGTTTGTGTCGCCACAAAAAAGGCATGCTGAGAGCCACTATGGACGCGTAGTTGAGCATCTGACCATGTAGTCATCGTTAGCTGATATGGTTGGCCCATTTTACCCAAGGCACATTTAACTCTATCTAGCGCGATACCTTGCATTTGTCCGTGTTTGTATTCTTGGTAAGGAGCCCAGTCTTGTGTAGTCAATAACAGACGAGAAGGGCCAAAATTAGGTTGTGCAACAGCATCAGCACTAAATTTTAGGCTGATTAATATCATTAGGCAGAAAGTAAAACTCGGTATCATTCTTGCCATTCATTCCCTCCAATAAGCTCGGAAATTTTTAGAATTGAAACAGGAGGATAGTAATCCAACGTACGAGCTGCACCGATGTTTACAATATAGGAGTATTGGCTCAAAGGTTCTATTGGCACAGCTTGTGGTGTACTTTTGTTAGTTAAAATTTGTTCAGCCTTATGTCCTGCAAATTCACCAACGTTATAGTAGCGACTTACAATACCAAATAATGCGTTATGTTTGCGAATAGGGGACTCAGTTGCCGAAAATGTCGCTATGCCTTGTTGATGCAAGCTATCAACGATCCCTTTACCTTGGCTGATGATATATGAGTCGGGTGGTAAATAGGCGAGTTGAACATTGTCTTCTAGCATGGTGTCAATTACTGACGATAGAGAACTTAGATCAGGCTTACTGTTTTTGGTTCGAAGTGGGTATAGGTAAACGCTCATACCAAACTTTGCCGAGAGCATCTGAATTTTGCGAGCAGTGATCACTGCGTTGTTTTCTAACGGGTTAAATACAATGCCCATAGTCTCGATGTTTGGTAGCTTTTGAATCGCGTTGAACTGGACTTCGTGAGGCACGATATGACTCACTCCCGTAAAGTTACGTTCAGATTCTGTTGTACTTGAGACAATTTTCGAACCTACAGGATCGGTGACAATACTAAACACCACGGGAGTATTGCTTGATTGACGAAAATGACTCGGTTTCTCTTCCGTACCAAGTAGTGACAATGTGGTCGTTGTCCCAAACGTATAGATAAGGTCAGCGTCGTAACTTTGGATATTTTCAACATACTGTGCAAGTACATCACGATCTCGTTTCGCATCAAGCAGGGTGTACTTTACGTCGATTTGGCTAGAGAGATATTCCATAAAGCCACGTTCGGCGTCTGTTACACCACGCCAAAGTAGCATGACAACTTGTTTAGGTTCGTTGGTGGCTGCAATAACGCTGTGGCTGAGTGGCAGAATTAGCGCGAGCATAAGCCATATTAATAGTCTCATTCAGCCACCTCCAAATGCGCGCGGTCGCGTTTTGTAAAGAGTGCGTAGAAAATGATTAAGATTGCTGAGCTAATAAATAACGTCACACCAAACAGAACAATTGTGTCTTGATACCCAAACAGACTTAAACTCAACCCTGCTAGCATCGGGCCAGAAATATTACCAATACGTTCTGTTAGGCGGAAAATGCCGATGGTTTTTCCTTTGTCTATACCTTCATTTGATAGCAATTCCATGACGAGTGGGATTTGAGGTGAAACACTGATGCCATGAGCTATGCCGATCATGATGACAATCAACAGCAGCCCAAGGGTACCAGGTAACATCATAATGTTGATTAGCGCTAGGGCAGACAACAGACCACCAATTACGATAAAGCGGATCTTGTTATCCCAGCGATCGACGAGGAATGCACTGAGTGGAGAAATAATGATTATCGCTAAGCCGTAGCTCATCATTACACGTCCAGATACTGCGCTGCTTTCGCCTAGGGATTGCAGGTACACCGGGCATAGGTAGTATAAAAATCCGGTCAAAACGACTTTAGATGGGATCGCACTACAAAACGTAATAAGGGCGAAATATTTATTGCTCAGTAGTACCTTGAAGTCGTTCAGGCTGACAGGTTTGCTTTGTGCATTTGAGCTGCCATGACTAAAGAAATTAACCACAAATAATACACTCGCTAGAGCCAAAACTGCAGCTAGAACAAAGGTGATGTTATAACCGAGCTTATCGGCGACGATTCCACCAATCGCTGCACCACATAAAGAACCCGCAAAGAAGGCTGATAAGAAAGTCGACATACCTTTGGTGCGATTCTTCGTCGTTGTTGTATCAGTGATATAACCTTGAGCAGAGATAAACACGATGCCGTAACCGACGGCAGTATACGCTCTTACTATCAGTAATAACTCCAAAGTTTGACAGACGGCGGTCAGAGCCAAACCAGAGCTGGTGATCAAGCCGCCGACGATTAAGGATGTTCTACGACCGACTTTATCTGACCAATAACCCGCAAATGGCAGCGAAATAGCCCAGCAGAACATAAATAGTGAAATCGGTAAGCTTGTTACAAGGCTCTCAGGAATCCACGATTGAGAGTGAGAAAGGCTAGCTACAAAGTTTGGGAAAAACGCTAAGGAAGCAGCTTCGGAAAACACCAACATAAACAATGGCAGACGAATAAATCGATAGTCTTGCGACCCTTTAACAGACAGAGCTTCATCGGATGCTTTGCGGCGTGTAATCGAGTTTAAAGATTCAATAATACGACCAAGTTCATCTTTTGCTGATACTTGCGCAATCCATTCTGCACGACCTTGCTTTGCGTTTTTGAGCAGCAATTTGATTTGGTGCCATGGCTTGATAATCATGAAGTTACAGACGAACAAAATGATCTCAATAACGATGAGCGCAGAGGCGATTAACACAGTAATCATGTCCATCAAGCTATCTTCTAACAACTGGGGGATAATATTTGTGTCAGTCGTCATCATCAACTCAATACTTGCAGAAGCATCAATCGGAAGCTGCGAAGCCATCATAGATTGACTGGTTACCATTTGCTGTGGGTATTGATATAGGTCTTCACCGGCTTGCTGGAGCTGAATTGAAAGCAGTTCAGGGTGCTGAGTAATATAAGAGGAAAATTCCTCTTCTAAACCGTAAAGTCGATCGAGTGGAACACCTTCTTTAAGAAGTCGCTGAATCATACTCGATAGGGTGTCGCCAATAACGTGAGACTTTTGTTCTAGTTGGGTCTGGTACGTCGCTGAGAATTTGTCTAACGCTTGGTATGAACTGCCGATATTGGAAGTAAATGTCAGCAAAATGGCGAGCACAATGATTAACAATGGGAAGTAGTTATCACGACACTGCTGCCATTGGTTTTTCCCGTGCGAGCTAAAAAAGGTTTTATGCGCATTTTCGATACGTTGTTCATCACTTGCAGTGTTGTCGTCTAAAACATTGTGCGTTGCACGTATCTTTTTGAGTAGAAAATCTAAGCCGATATTTAGTGCAAAGTAACCAATGCATGAGGTGACTAACACCCATAGCAAGGTGTCCATCACTTGTTGAGTAAGGAGCTTAGATTTGATGTTGTCGAGATAAACGGTCGAATAATAAAGGTTTAATGACCCTTCTTGCTGACCAAATGTATTGGTGATTTGTGCGCTTATCATACGCTCAGATTCGACATTTTTGCCCGCCGAATAGTGAGCGATACCGTTTTTGTCTAAAACCTCTATTTTGCTGATGCCATCCACAAGAGCGAGTCTACGCTCTAGTAGCGACTGGATATTTGAGATCGCAGAGAGCGGCAAGCCCAAACTCATTGCTTGCTTAATATCGTTGTCTGTTTCACTTAAAACAACTTGATACGTAGAGTCACTAGTTTGAGTTAGCCGCTTTTCAAAGTTGAGATAATTTAACGTGGTATTCAGGCCATTGGAAAAGAGCAAGACAGCAATAATCGCAAGCACCAGCTTCACTCGTAATGAGAAAAACGATTGTGACTTTCTGGTTTGACGGTTATCCATGACAACTAATCCTTTGGCCATTTAATTATTGAATGGTTAGCTCGAAGCCAGTTGCATTGTTAGCTGCAACCACTGATACTTGGCTGATTGGTTGTTGCTGACTTAGTCGGCTAATACACTCTTCTGCCAGTTTCGGCATAAGTGAGCGGTTGATGATCTGTTCAACAGCACGGCCACCAGTTGTTGGGTCGGTGTTTTTACCCACAACAAACTCGACAAACCCTTCATCCCAAGTGAAGCTTGCTTGATATTGCTCGGCCAACTTCTTCTTAATGCGATTGAGCGAAATTTCAGTAATCTTAGAAAGTTCTTCGTCATTTAAAGGGTAGTAAGGGACGATAGTTGTACGGCCAAGGAATGCTGGTTTGAAGTACTGCTGAAGGTCAGGGCGAATACTTTCAAGCAGCTCATCATTGCTCATTCTTTCATCACGGTCTTCACATGCATCGCAAATCGCTTGGTCCGCAGCGTTAGACGTCATGATGATAATGGTGTTTTTAAAGTCGACAGTGCGGCCTTCACTGTCTTTAATATGGCCTTTGTCGAAGATCTGATAGAACAGATCGTGAACACCAGGGTGTGCTTTTTCCATCTCATCAAGCAACAGGACCGAGTAAGGGTTACGACGGATAGCTTCAGTCAACACGCCACCTTCGCCAAATCCAACGTAACCTGCTGGTGAGCCAAGCAACATAGAGATCTTGTGCTCTTCTTTAAACTCCGTCATGTTGATGATGGTCATGTCATTGCTTCCACCGTATAGCTGCTCAGCAAGAGCCATGGCGGTTTCGGTTTTACCCACGCCACTTGGACCACACATAAGGAAGACACCAATTGGCTTGCGACTATCAGTCAGGCCAGCGCGAGAAATACGTATAGCTTTAGCCAGTTCTTGTTTCGCAACATCTTGGCCAATTACACGCTTGTCTAGCTCTTCTTCCAGGGAGAGTAGGCGAGCAATCTCGTCACTCATCATGTTGCCTACTGGTATGCCTGTCCAATTAGCAATGACTTGTGCAATTGTGCTGTCATCAACCATCGCATTTACGAGAGGCTGCTCTCCTTGCAGGTCTGCTAGTTCATCAAGTGTATCGTTGAGCTGCTTTTGTTTTTCAAGATCAGGTTCAGCTTGGTCATCGGCTTGGCTAATTGCTTCTTGTAAAGCTTTTACCTTGTCTACTAGCTCGATTTCTTGTTCCCAGCGTGTATTTAAAGCAACAAGTTCTTCTTCGTTCGCCTTTATGCTCGCTGTGAGTTCGGCAATCTCTTCTTCAGCGATGCCGAAAAGAGCGTTTTCTTTTTCTAGAGCAGCCTTCTCGTTATTTTGATAACGGATCGTTTGTTCCAAGGATTCAATCACCTCTGGTTTTGCACCCTGTGTAAGCGCGATACGAGCACTAGCTGTATCTAATAGGCTAATGGCTTTATCAGGGAGCTGGCGACTTGGTAAGTAGCGGATTGATAGATTAACAGCGGCATCAATGGCAGATTCCGCGATAAACGCACCATGGTGTTTTTGTAGTGATACTGCTACTCCACGAAGCATTTGTTTCGCATCTTCAGCGTTCGGTTCTTCAATCGACACCACTTGGAAACGGCGGGTTAATGCAGGGTCTTTTTCGAAATATTTTTTGTATTCCGCCCAAGTCGTTGCTGCAATCGTTTTGAACTCACCACGAGCAAGGGCTGGTTTTAACAGGTTAGCGGCATCATTTTGTCCTGCAGCACCGCCAGCGCCGATGAGTGTATGTGCTTCATCAATAAATACAATGATAGGAACTTCACTGTTTTTTACTTCATTGATGACGTCTTTAAGGCGATTTTCGAATTCACCTTTAACGCTTGCTCCAGCTTGAAGAAGGCCTAAATCTAGAGAGTGAATTTGTACACCTTGAAGTGCGCCTGGTACTTCATCTGCGGCAATACGAAGAGCTAAGCCCTCAACGACGGCTGTTTTACCGACGCCAGGCTCACCAACCATGATCGGGTTGTTCTGGCGTTTTCGACAAAGAATATCAATGGCTTTTCTTACTTCAGAGTTACGGCCAGAAATAGGGTCTATGTTACCGTCAAGCGCTTGTTGAGTAAGGTTCACGGTGTATTTACTTAGGGCATCGTTACCTGCCGGTTGACCCCCCGCGCTGCCTTCACCGGATGCTAACGTTTTCGTGCGAGCAACGGCCGTTTTATTAATAAGCCCTTGAAGTGATTCTAGAGAAACGGATTGCAGGCTCTCCAACTGAAGTGTATTCACACCGAGTACATTTTGCTGAAGCAGTGCTTGAACCAGGTGAAGGCTGATGATTTCACCATGGCCATAGTTAACCGATGCGAGCATCCAAGCGTCTTTAACTAATTCGGTTAAACCATGACTTAAGGTAGGCTGACCTTCGTTCCCTTTTGGTAATTGGGCGATTTTGCTTGAGAGTTCACTTACAATGTTCTCTTGAGCAAGGTTCTGAGATTGGATCAGACCTTTTAGGTTGGCATCTTGCTGTGAAATTAGCTGAAGCAGCCAGTGTTCTACTTCAATCGATGCGACGCCTTGATTCATCGCAGCCCCTGCAGATACCTCCAAAGCCTGTTTTAGCTCAGGAGATAGCTTGGCGACTAAATTGGTTAAGGTAACTTGTGTCATACATTTATCCTTGTATTTCGAAGTATCAGAGCCTAGAAGCAACTGAACGCTCTTATTTGAGCAAAATACGAATCCTTTGCTGAGGTTTCCGTTCCGGAGCGAGGCAATCTACCTCACCAAGTTTTGCAGCTTGATTAATATTTGAGGACAGCTGTGGACGCGCTAGATAAGAGCGTTTCACCTCTAAGTAAATCGAAACTGGTGTATTGTCTTTCAAATAGTGCTGGATCATCTCTTTCATGCAGTTAGCCAGCATTAAATCGTTTTGAATATCGGTTAGCTCTTGTTCATTAGCCGGTTTGATTGAAACAAGCAAATGAGTGAAATGCGTTAAGCAGGTTTTCCCAATGAGGAAGCCTTTTCCAATTCGACTGTTGTAGGATGAGTGAGTCCCTAAACGAGTAAGGGAGTCTTGGGGCAACTGTCTACGCTCAAAATGTTTAGCAACAACATCGATTTCGTAAGGGAAGTAGTCATTAAGAATTTGCTCAAGACTGCCAAGGTTACGGCTGTGTTGGTTTAGCAATAGTGAGTATTGGAATAAGTGACTGTGCTCTTTTTTTAATGCGGCAATTTGATGCAGCATTTGAGTCTTTTCAGGTGAAAGCTCATTTTGAACGAGTAGCCACTGCCTGCTCTCTAGCTGAGAAACGAGTTCAAAATAACGCTGATTGAACACATCTAAAAAATCTTTCAAAGCGTGGTCATCATCATGTAAGGCAAGCAATAGCTCTTCATAGATATAGTAAGGAATAACACCCTTAACGCCTGAAAGCGCTTGCTTTGCGAGTCTGAATTTTGCTTTGTTGTTTTTAAGCGAGAAATATTGAATCTCGTGCGCGTCTCCTGTAGGCATGGCCTCGGCTTTTAGCACTAGTCGCACTCGTTCTTCTGAATTCGAAATGAAGTGTGACAACAAACGCATTGCTTGTGCAAAATCGTATTGTTGTGGGTTTTGGCTGAGGTCTTTCACTACATTCATGCTAACTCCTATCCCGTTTACAGCGCGTATTGGCTTCCGTGGAATTTAGGGTAGCGTTTGACGAAGCCATCACGCCCATAGACACGAACCGACAACTGGATATAGCGATCAAAACTGCAATGCTGCTGAAAGAATCGATTTAGAACGTCACTGAATGCTAAGAAACTGCTTTGGGTATCTAGTGTGATTTCAATTTCTGTTCCTGGGCAAAAGACGTTTTGACCTAAGATCCTAAGTGCGGAAACTTGTGAGCGTAACTTTACCTCTCGGATGGTTTGAATTTCATCAGCCGCCAACTGGCTACGACTACACAAGCGAAGCATCTGTTTTAGTGCTTCTGCAGGTAACTCTGCGTGTAAAAGTGAGGTGAAATTAGCATTTAATAATGCGATAAACTGCCAATGTAGATGTGGGTCTTTCTCTCTCGCGATCGGTGAAGAGGGCGGATAAATCGCACTGAATTCACCAGGTAGGTTGATGTTTTCTAAACACTCGAAGTTTCCTTGCACGGCACAGGCAATTTTACCATTGGTACATAGTAAACGTGTGCCGTAGAGACGATTGAACTCCAACTCTTGCTGGTTATTTAAGCTAATCGCTAGACGGAACTCATTGTTGCTGTCACGAGTACACTGCCAGTGGTCTGCGTTGCGATTAGAGCGATAACTATCTTTAAATAATGGGACCAACGGCTTCTCGCCCATAGAGGTAATTTCAAATACCTCTTTCACTTCTACAATTTCTATATCGTCGTCGCTGTGTGCGTCAGCGTTAACAGGAATGCTTAAACTGCGTTGATCGTAATTGGTCGGCTCACCTGTTTTATCAAAAAGGTTAATAGCTGGAACGATGTTTAGCTTGAAAACGTGGCGGTCAAATAGACGAATGAATTCCGTCGGCAAGCTGTGCATGAATAGGTTGAGTACGATCTCTGATTGATCAAATGACTTTATTGCGTCTTTAAAGCCCTTGATACGGAAGAACTGGCGCTTCTCTTTGAAAAAGAAGAACTCACTAATGAGTTGGTATCCAGAGAATTGGTTTCCCTTTTGAGGGAGGAAACGAAAATCTTCATCGCTAATACGACTGGATAAGTTAACTTGATCTAGTACGACATGCTTCTCGCAAGTCGCATCAGAAATAGAGATAGCTTGTGTTTCTGCAAGCAGTAGTTCTACTAAAGAGTCAGCATTGTTTTCAAAACCTTGTACAAACAGATCAAGATTGTCACAGTCTAGTGAACTAAAATGAGTATCTGGATCTTGAGTTGATAACTTTATCTGAATAACCCCAGTGGTAAGTTCGGTTCCGCGAGGGCGGTTAAACTTAAATGGAGCGTTTGATGCAGTCGTGTCAACAATCGTAAATGATGTGGTGATTAAGTCATCGACGGTAGTAAACGAGCAATCCTTTCCTTGTGCTGATGCATTAAATTGAGAGCCTTTTGGAAGTAAGGTCGACTCAGACAAGTCTGCATCTTCGCTTAATTCTAAATAAGCGACACTAGGAATAGTTTGGATGTAACTTGGGTAGAGGACGCCCAGTAATCCTTCGATCACTTCTGGTAATTGATCCGATAGTTTTTTCTCTACTGAGGCATTGAGAAGTGCTACGCCGTCTAACAAACGAGCAAGGCTAGGATCTTCGATTTGTCCTTGGTGTATCTTTAAACGTTCTGCGTGACCAGAATGTTGTTGACCAAATTGCCCTAAGGCTCGGCGTACTAAGGTGAGTTCTTGTTCGTAATAACGCAATAACGGATCACTCATAACTATCCTCCGTCATTAAAGTTTTTAAGTTGTTCAGCGAAATCTTGGAATCAAAGATGAGATCTTTATTCCCTTGAGCGGTTTTAGCCTTGGCAACGATACTAAAAGCAATCGCATTTTCGCTCTCTTTGCGCTCCCCAAGCTCTACTAAAAC
Source organism: Vibrio sp. TBV020 (assembly GCF_046056895.1). NCBI lineage: Bacteria > Pseudomonadati > Pseudomonadota > Gammaproteobacteria > Vibrionales > Vibrionaceae > Vibrio > Vibrio sp. TBV020. The sequence goes on from NZ_JBEEAQ010000003.1 coordinate 1,727,144, forward strand.
GTTAGTCAGCCGAGGTTCAAAATGCGAAATGTAGCGCTCTAAACGAAGTGCGAGTTGGGTTTGGTCTAAGCTAGCGCTCAATAGTTGGACATCTTCGATACCGAAACGAAAGTTCGAGCGTTGTAACTCGGTGAACCTGTCGTCGATATCAACTAGGGATGCTTCTGATTCAAGTAAGCGAGTCAGGTGATATTTAATATCTTCAATGTCACTTGTCGCACTCGATGCTTCAGTCGGTTGTATAAATGCTTGCCAGAAACTCATCATGCCACCTCATCAAATTCGGTGGTTAGGACGACCTCACCAGAAAAGTGGTCGTATTGATACTGAGGAACCATACGCAGTGTGCAGGAGAAACTGCCTGCATTATGAGGCGACTCTATTATCGAGACTTTCGCAAAGCTGAGTGGATACTTAGACAGTGTTTCCTCATTGGCGAAAGAAACATTACTAGAAAATTTCTCGATCCAGTGCGTTAAGAACAGCTCACATTCAGCAGCAGTGTTGAAGCTACCAATCATTTCACGTACTTGAACTTTTAAGTAGTGAGCAATACGACAAGACATCAAACTGGTTTGGATTTGGGTGAGGACTTTTTCGTTATCTGTTCCACCACTCATCCAGATAGAGTTATTGCCGTTAAAGTAGAACTTTTCGCTCAAAACACTCTTGGTCAGAGGAATAAAGCCATTTTGAGCGTAAAAAGTAGAGATTTGGCCAAATAAAACTACGTCTGTTTCGGGTTTCATTAGAAACTGACTCGTGTGGTCGTCGATATTAACCAACGCACCTTGAGACTTATCATTCCAGCGAGATTTTAGAAAACCGAACCAGTTAACTCGGTGGTATTCACGCATAACGGTGGCAACGAAAGCAAACGTCGCATTGCCCCAAAGCCCTTGGCCAGACTCGTTGTAAACGAAACCGACTTTTTTATTGCTGTAACGGCTTCGCATTCTAATAGAGGGCATGATCAAGCCAAGAAACTTAGAGGATGTCTTGTTTCTCAGCGTTTGCCATGGTTGGTAGTCTTCACCATGGAGTATTTTGTTGATGCGTTTGGTATCAGATAGCCAATCAGCAGTGGATTGAACAAAAAAATCATCTGCAGGTGAGAACAACATTGGACAAAGTGTCATTTCGCCTAGTTTACTTAGAAGCTCTAACGTAAACAGATCGTCGTAGTCTGCATCAAAATCCATTTCAAGAGAGATCTTGTGAGTAAACATGATGCAGCCGAACGGTTGACCACCTAAGGTATTGAGCTCTCGGTTACCTATTTTATTGAAAAGGTCGGTTGCCTTGATAGTATAAGCTTGATTGACGTCGCTAGACACTTCGTCCCATGACATATCAAGCAGTTTGATCTTTGTTCGCTGTTTACTGACGGGCAACTTTGCTAAGCCCTCAAGGCCTAACCAACTTGCGTGTAGATTTTGAAAATCATCGTGGTGGATGACGTTATCCATCTGTTTTGAAATCTTGCTATCTAGCTCTACGATAAGGCGTGACACGCTACTTATGAACTGTCCTTTGCTCGATAGTGATTCAGGCATTACGTCAAACAGCATAGAGAGTGACTCTTTTAAAAAGTCACTCTCTTTACTGTCTAATGACGTGAAGTCATGTTGCCATTTAGAATCAAGATTCATATCCAACATCGTCCTTGAAAAATAATGGAGAGAGTAGGCCGGACGAACCGGCCTACGAATGATTAACCTGGAATTTTGGCAACCATACGAACTGAGGTGGTCAGTTCTTCAAGTTGTAACCAAGGGCGTAAATGCGCTACAGCAGAGTAGGCACCTGGGCGACCTGGTTGTTCAACAACTTCAATACGTGATTCCGCTAGCGGAGTTTTAGCACGTTGCTCGTTACCAATCGCACCAGCGTTGGTGTATTGGTCGATCCACAATTGAAGTTCACGTTGAATGTCTGGCGCTTCAAGGTTTGAACCTAGCTTGTCACGGCCCATTACTTTTAGGTAGTGGGCGATACGGCCACTTGCCATGATGTAAGGTAGGCGAGCAGAAATTGCCGCGTTTGCTGTTGCATCTGGGTCAGTGTAGGTTTTCGGCTGCTGAGTTGTTTGGCCGCCAATGAACACACCGTAGTTACTATTTTTATAGTGAACTAGAGGAAGGAAGCCAAGATCACTAAGCTCTTTCTCACGCTCATCCGTTAGGTTTACTTCCGTTGGACATTGCTGAACAAGATCACCGGCTTCAGTCTTATAGGTAAGGTTAGGTAGGTTTTCTACTTTACCACCATTGTCTAGACCACGAATCGAGGTACACCAGCCTGAAGCTGTGTATGCCTGAGTCATTTTCAGACCGAGATCGTACGCTGCGTTTGACCATACAAGTTGATCGTTGCTTGATGGATTAGGATTACCATCCATATCAGTATCAAGCTCTTCATAGTCAAATAGGTTTGTACCTAGACCTTTTGCGCCATATGGTAGACGCGCCATCGTACGTGGAAGCGTTAGCGTCACATAGCGAGCATCATCGCTCTCACGGAACGAGTTCCATGCTGCGTAAGCTGGTGAATCAAAGCCAGCAGCAACAGGTTTGCCTTCGTCGAAAGTTGTGAAGTCATTGAATTCGAACATTTGTGCGTTTGCCGCAGCAACGAATGGTGCATGACATGCAGCGGCAACTTCGCCCATGTAGCGAAGTAGGGCAACGTCTTCATCTTTAGCACTAAACTCGTAGTCACCGATGAATGTACCGTATGGTTCACCACCAGCAGTACCGAATTCACCTTGGTATACCGCATTGAAAAGTGGGCTGCGATCAATGGCTGGTGCGTCTTCAAATTGCTCTAGAAGCTCTTCTTGGCTGTAGTCGACCATTTTGATTTTTAGGTCACGGCCAAGTTCACTTTCCTTAACGAGTTTTTGAAGGCCACGCCATGAGCCTTCCAACTTTTGGAAGTCTTTTTGCTGCATCACTTGAGACAGCTGTTTAGATAGTTTTTTGTCGATCTCAGAGATTGCGTTCTCAATCGTTTTGGTTAGGTTTTTATCCCATGTAACCGTACCAGAGAGAGCCTGTTCAGCTAGAACAGAAAACAGCTCTTTGGTTGTATCTGCTGGAGTTTGCGTTGTTGCTTCAATCGCTCTATCAAGGAAACTAAGAGCACCTTCTGCAGCTTCCGCTTGGGTTTGATTTTCAGCTTCTGTGCTCATTATTCGTCTCCCTCTTTATTGATGCCGAGTTCATCAGATAGCGCGTTGATGGTGTCTGCACTTTGCAGTACTTCTTTAAGCAGTTTTTCAAGGTCACGAGAGCGGTCAGCCTTAGAAAGCAGAACCTTAAGCTGGTTACGTGTTTCAACTAGCTTTTTAAGAGGTTCTACTTGTTCTACGATAGCTTCTGGCTCGAAGTCTTTCATCGAGTTGAACTTAAGGCTCGCTTCGAACTGGCTGTCGTCATCTGCTAAAACATTGTCTACTTTCATGCTTAGCTCTGGGCCGACACGCTTCATGACATTATCAAAGTTATCTTTATCTACGTTGTAGAAAGTACGCTCTTCGACATCTTCTTTGTCTTGCTTATGACCCGAGTAGTCACCAATTACCCCAACAACAAATGGGAGTTCTTTGGTTTCTACAGCGCCATTGGTTTCCACATCGTAAGTGATACTTACGCGGTTCTTACTTACGCGTTTGTGTTGGGAATTCAGTGCCACAATGGATCTCCTTATTCAATTATGATGCGGTAGACGTTACTTTCGCTGCAGTAGCGTCGAAGCCCACTTCAGGACCTTTCTCAATCTTGCCGCCTTCACCTTCAATGTAGTAAGCCTTCGAAATTTCAGTGTAAGTTAGGCTGAATGATTCATTTGGCAATGTACCGTCAGAAGCTGCCATGTTGTAGCTCGACATACGAGCCGCTTTAAGGGTTAGAATTAGGTAAGGATCAGCACCAGAACCTTCACGGTTTGGTTTAGTCATTACGATTTCAACTGTCTTACCTTCGCCGCCTGGTGCATATAGGAACGTAGTTAGGTGTGGGGTAGCACCGTCACAACCACGAGTAACGTTTACTTCACCTAGTGCAACCATGCCTTGGTCTGCATTGTTAGCGTTACCAACGTCGATACCAACGCCACGTACAGCATTCCAAGTGATAGTGTCGATAGCGAAGAAGCCATCTTTACCACCAATTTTCTCTACTGTAGCTGCACCTTTAGGTTTTGTGCCGTCGATTCTCATGAAAATAGAAGCCATTTTATTCTCCTTTGCTATCTAGCATTATTTACCACTCAAAGTCGTTGAGGTTACCGGACGACTCGGTGGAGCTTTTTTCAGTTTCTGTAGGTTGGGTAGGTGTACTTTCTTCTGAAGGAAGGGAAACAGAAGAAGGTGCCGACTGAGTCGTTTCCACTGGTTTAACAGCAGGTACGCTCACGTTCTGAATAGGAGACACGACGTCTCCTCTACCGGCAAGGTCAACTTTGTCTAAGTTATCCATACCGGTTAATTGGTTAATATGTTCCATCACATTACTATTCCCGCCAGTCATCTCCTGTAGTAATTCCGGCAGGCTCATATAGCCCCAACGAATCGCTCGCTCTAGCAAGAAGGAAATAGGGCTGTGTGGTTCAGTGGCTTTAAAGTACTCCGCGATTCTACGTAGTTCCTGGAAGGCCTGATCACGCGATGCTAAATTGTTGGTACCATTGAATACAGGTGTGTTTGTTTGAGAGGCTTGATTGACGGCTTGGGGCGCAGTATTTGCCACGTTAGTTGGCTGATTAGCCTCTGTTAACGCTTCACTTGGATTGCCTGTCGTAGGTGCAACTGCAAGCTCTTGTGTTACTTCACGTTGTATCTCGTTAGCCACCACAGGTTCATTTACTGTTTCCTCTTGTCGAGGTTGGAACTTGTCATCTAGTGGCCAAACCGAGAACTTATCTTCAGTCAAAAAACGAATAGCGTTGATAGAGTCAGCGATGTTCGACTTTACAAAACGGAAGCTAATAGGTGTGATGCCGATTGACTGACATTCTTTTGCTATTAAAGCCTCTGCCTCTGAGAAGTTTTGGTAGGTCTCAGAGAGAAGCATCACCGTCTCTTCTACATCGGCTGAGAATAGGCTTTGAGCCGTTTCTTTGAGCGAAGCTAGCTCACCAGAACGTTCTGCTCTTAGGTAATCACCAAACGTAATTTCTTCAATCAAGCCAATAAGCTGTAGCGGCATGAATAGTGCGGTTGAATCGTTACTCTCACCGACTAACTGAAGCAGCGGCTTAACTCTAAATTCAGCAAGTTCTTTAGCTTTACCATCATCATCGCTGCTTTTGATTTTGTTCTCTGGCAGTGTAGGGTGAAGCGTAGACCAGTAGCTTTCGATGAATCCTGTTAGCACTTTAGTTGAGGCTGCTAACGCTGAATAAGGTTTCGCGGTAAATAGTTGACTTGAGATGTACCAACCTAAAAGCTCAATGTCTTTGGTCGACTTTGTTAGTGCATCAAGTGTGTCTTGTCTTAGCTGAGCCCAATTAGAGCTGTTCGCGTCAAGCAATGCCTCATCGCTAGAAGCATCAGGAGTTTCAATCAGTTGACGAAATGAAGATTGAGCGGTGTTGTAGCTGTTACGAAGGGAACGGTATGCTGATCGATCTAACTTCAGATATGTGCCTGTTGGCTCATCGTCAGAAATAGGCGCTAATAAACTTTCAATATCTACCATACGACTTCCGTTGTTAAAATGTAACGTCTTGGTTAATGCAAGTGGTTGTTTAATTAATCAAAATTAAGTTAGACCAATAATGGATAGTCTAGGGCTATTTTCTGAAAAGGCTCGCCCAAATTTATTATTTACCCAAAAAAGTGACATGCATCTAGAAAATTGGACCGATCACGCTCATATTTTATTAAATCCTTGTTTGCAAAATGGTTTTATCCACCTATTAAAACAGTGGGCATTCCTAGAACTATTGTGCCACCGTGTGCAGTTGTATCCCCCATTCTTGCTGCGGGTTTGTTCATAATTAGCACCGTTGCACTGCCTTTAATTATCGAGTCTGGTGGACCAACACAGACACACATATCTCCCATTGTTGCCGCTGGCATATTGCCAACCAATACGGTTGGCACACCTGGCCCTGAAATTGGTCCGCCTACATGTGGAATTGGTGGTACAGCAGGTGTCTGCATCGGACATACATGCATGTCCGTCAATCTTGCTGCTAAGGTCATGTTGCTCCTCCATTTCCACCGCATGCGATATCGATAACGTAAGTCATTGAATTAGTATAGTAGTCATCTGAGTTATTCCAAGTTGGTAACGCAGCTGAGTGGTTAATTGCCCCAGCTACGGCTTTTGCGTAAAGAAAAGGGTCAGGAAGTACCGCTGGTAAGTCAGGTGAGACGATGCTTCCAGAGCCGTTCCAAAATACCGCTTGTGCTAACCAAGAGGGACCGCAATTGAGGTCCAAACGATTTGAGAGCAGTTCAGCTTTGCGTCTGAGTTCTTCACTTGGCGAATGAACCCATTGTTGTGCGGTTTGAATACACTGCAGTTGAGTCGTGCTCCAGACGTCTTTTCGTTGTAATAGACATAAGCTCCCCCACCAAATGGCTTCTCGTACAGGGAGCGCATGAGCAAGGAACTGAATGAGGTCGTTGTTGAGCTTTTCAGCTTGTAATACTTGTATTGACTCTTCGATAGTCAATTCAGGATTCAATAACTCGCTCGCTTCATCGGACGCTGTAAATCTCGGCAAAATCTGCCCGCAAGTTTGATATGGGATTTTTTTGTACGTCATTAGTTTACCTTGACAATCGCGCCTTTAACTTCGCCCATTACGCCACCATTAAATGTCGCTTTTAGGCCAGACTTGAATTCAGCACTGAGAGAACCTTCCGCAGTGAGAGTGGTATCGGCCTTAATGGCAACACTTAGTCCTTTAATTGAATTTGAGCTTGTTGCTTCTAGTGCGGTTGTTGTTCCACTGACTTTGTTGGCGGAGGTCGCTTTACTTGTAACGTTAGTTCCTTGAAGGTTCAGCGCGCTGCTTGCTTTAATATCGATATTGCTGGCTTCAATAGAGATCGAAGAGGACGAGATAGAGATCTTGCTAGAGCCGACCTTCAGGTCAATTGAATCGTCAGCTTCTATCGTAATGGACTTCGCTTTCTCCGACAGAGCTTTGGTTACTGACAAGCTATAGTTATCTTCTGTCGAAATCGTCATTTTTTTGGTGACTTTCTGGGCCAATTCACCTTTGATCGTTTCGGTGTGATTGTTCTCAATCTCTTTCGTAAGATCTTTAGCGGCATGAAGATAAACAAGTTCGTTATCTTTCTTATCATCAAAATACAACTCGTTTGACTGACCACTTAATTTGGTTTTGATGCCACTTTTCGTTGTATTAGCTTCTTTATAGGGCGGTGCGTTTTTACTGTTATAAACGCTACCAGTGATAATAGGTTGGTCAGGGTCACCATCAATGAAAGAGACTAAGACCTCTTGTCCAGTTCTAGGTACAAACTGGGTGCCATAACCGTTGCCAGCTAGCATCTGTGCAACACGAACGTAGCAGCTAGTTTTATCTCCACTTGCTTCAGTATCCCAGTGAAATTGAATGTAGACACGCCCTTGGTCGTCTTGATTAATTTCTCCAGCGCTAGACCCTGCGACTGTCGCACTTTGAAGTCCATGAACGCGACTTTTTTCTACTGGTGTTGGGTAATAAGCTGTCGATTTTGGAATCGCGGTGACTTGGCTGTGGCAGACTACATCTTCCGTGTACTCTGTCATCACTGATATAACGGAGTAATCCGCCAGCTGGGATTTATCCAGATGACTTGATAATGAAAACCAAGTCGCGACCTCGAACAGGTCGTGTTTTGCCGTGGCAATGACCTTCTCATAATCTTGTTCTAAGTAGCCAATTCGTCTTTTAGCGAGATTGCTCGCGAGGTCGGTTTTATCCCCCGAAACCCCATGTGGAGGATAATTCAAATTGGTGAGTTTCGTATTGTTTGCAATGGTATGGCTGCTCTTTTGAGCTTTGCTTGAGACTAGCTTTGACTGACTGTAGTCGTAAGCCGTGAGCTCAATACTGGCACCATGGAATGCAAGGGCAGGTGACCAAGTCTCGATTAGGGGAAGTGAACCAGAGGGCGTCTCTACCATATCAAACTTAGCATCACTTGCTTTGTCAAAAGGAGACTGAGCATCTTGAAGGACAAGTGTGTGTTCTTTCTCGGAATGTGTGAAGTAGTATGAAACCCCTTCTTCTGCTAGTAAGCGAGTGACAAAGTCATAGTCCGACTCGTTGTATTGAAGGCAGTACTCGCGTTTCGTTGTTGGCATCTTGGCAATCTTGTAGCAGCCCTTGAAACCAGCGTTGTCAAAAATATCACTGATAATATCTTTCGTTGATTGGTTCTGATAGACGCGAAACGCATGGGTGTGCTTTAGAAGCTCCAGCCATGGTTTGAGAGTCACTTCATAGATAGCGAACTGGAGGTTACCGTCCATGCCCAGGCTCTTAATGCCAGTGATAATCCCGTTATATGAACGAGATAGAGTTGAGCTACCAGCAACATTGGAATAGCGGTTAATAGTAAGTAATTGACCTAGCTGACTTTGAATATCAAAGCTATTTGATATTAAGGTTGCACTGACAGCAAAAGGTTCTGATAAAGTTTGGGTTACAGAGAATTGGCTTATAGCGTGATCCTGACCCTTGTAATCCTTTGCCGACATAGGGCCAGAGGTTGCAGAAAAGTTCTCAGCCATAGCACTTCCTTAAAAACTGACTGCTGATTTGAGTAAACGTATTCTAAACAATGATTTGTGATGTTTGTTAATGATTCATTAAAAAGTAGCAGGTATTGATTATTAAATAAATCAAATTCACTATTATCTATAAATTGGATAATTATAAGGAGAGTGCGATGGCTAGCTCAGATGCTAAGAACATGGCAAAACAATTTTTAAGTCACGTCGAGAAGGAAAGTGCGTCATATCATAAAAGTTGGGCTCGAAAATTCGGGAATAAGTACCAATCTGCTAAGAACTGGGTAAAACGTGACAAAAAAATGGTTGCGATGGACGTGGTTCAAAAAGGGGTCAAAACGGGTATAGGCATGATTCCTTTCCCCGGTAGTAAGGAAGGTGCAGCTTTATTAGAGGCTGCTGGTGGTGCAGCCTTGAAAGCGGCATCGAGAAAAGCTTGGGAAGAAGGTTCGAAGAAAGGCGTTAAGTCTTTGCTTTCAAAAAAGATTGAAGAAGCTCGTAAACAGTTGAAGGTGAATCCTGTAGGAAAAGTAGACCATCAAGTGTTTGTGAACTCTGCCCAAAAACGTGATCAAAAAATGCATGCGATTCGAAAACTGGTTAAGTACGAAATCAAATTGCTACCGAAAAAGGCTGATGAGCTTAGCTTGCGATTGTTCAAGTTAAAAGAAGCAATCAACTCGTCTAGAAGCAAACTTTCACAAACCATTGTTAGCATGGATTCTAGCGAAGACGCGACTTTAGAACGTATGCAGGCATGGGCAGCGTATTTCTCAGCGATACAAGAAGTGAACCATTACCAAGATAAACTCCGCGAGACCTTGGTACACATTCAAGAGATCACCAAAGACGTTGAATGGTTCCTTGCATCGAGCGAAGCGGCAACAGAACAAATGACAGCAGAAAACTTGCCAAAACTAGAAGAAGCATTTGATCAAATCCGTAAAGGCTATGGCAACATCAATTCGTTAAAACAGCTTCAAGAGATGATGATAGAGCGTAATCTTATCAATGCTGGGATGATGGATCCGAGCATGGCAAAATATAAATATACGCTTTAACGCAACTCTGGAATACAAAAAAGGAACTCAGTGAGAGTTCCTTTTTTGTTTCCTTATAGAGGTGCAATCTATCGGCTGTCAGCGACAATTAGCTTCGCCTTGTTGTAACTGTAATTCATGCTTGCCACTTCATTGGGTTGATTTGCAATTGCGTCAACGGGTGGAATGGCGACAAAGAAAATCAGTGGCTCACGGTATAAAGCGCGCCATGTGTGCGCTGCACTCTCTTTTTTGTACGCAGAAAGGTTCACTGTGAGGACTAATTTATCTGGTGATAGAGTGCTACCTTTAAATGATCCTAGCTCGTGTACTGCACCCCAAAGTGATTCTAGCGGACGCTCATGAGTACTTTTCAAAAACAATTCTATTTGAAGGGTATCGTCTTTATTCGTTTGTGTTGTAGACAAGCGTTGTGTCACCCTCAAGCCATCCTCAAATGGAAGATAACCAAGCGCATTGTCGACAATCTTATTGCTTTGTGGGCAAAGTTGAATTGAGTCATTCGGTTGTTTACTTGCGTAGAGCTCACAGGAAAACTGTTTAATCAGAAGCTCAAGCCCATCATGAAATTGCTCGCCCTTTAAATCATCAAGAGAGACCCCTTCACTCCATTCTGCCTCAGCAAATACTTTATCAAATGTAGTCTCCACCTCTTGAGTATGTGCAACAGCGACAACGTGATTCTGCTTTATCGCTGACTTCAAAACATTATCTGATTCTATGACTGCAATCTCTTCATTCGAATAGGTTGCATCCCTTAATAATGGGTAGTAGGGCTCACGTTCAGGTGCAGAGAAAAAAGAGCACCCTGTTAGAAAGGAAGATGTGACCGCGGTAAGTAATAGTGTTTTGGCTTTAAGCACAAGCATAAAGGTTTTGTCGTTAGAGTATTAAGTTCTGATTCATCGATACTAATCTCAACGTGGGTCATAGTGACAGTAGAATTATTCATAATGTCGCTTTGGGTCACAATCAGTCTTCTGTGGCTTACATGGATAGAAACATTGATGGCTAATACCTTAGTCTAAATTGTCGACAATATGGTTGATTGTCGACAATATTATAGTCTATTTTAGATGTAAGAGAGTGAATTGTAGACAGTCCAGTGGTGTAAGCACGAGTGTATTGATTATGAATGTAGAACTTAAAACTCGACAAAAAGATGGGGCTCCTGACAAAGAGAATACCAAATCTGAAAGCCTAACGGAGTCTTTGGTAGAGGCGATTGTCAGTGGCGAAATTGCACCCGGTAGTAAAATCTCTGAGCCTGAATTGGCCAAGCAGTATCAGGTTAGTCGGGGGCCATTGCGTGAAGCGATAATGAGAATCGAAGGGCTTGGCCTTATTGAACGTATTCCGCATGTTGGTGCAAGGGTGATTACGTTTTCTCCCGAGAAACTCATTGAACTTTACTCTGTTCGTGAAGCCTTGGAAGGAATGGCTGCTAGATTGGCAGCTCGACATATCACTGAAGAGGAACTCGTGGGCTTGGAAGCATTGTTGTCGACACATTCACATCACATTGATGAAGTGGAGGGTGCTTCCTATTTCCACCAACATGGTGATTTTGATTTCCACTACCGAATTATTTTGGCGAGCCGCAACAGCAAGCTGATTTCATTGTTATGTGATGAGTTATATCACTTGCTACGCATGTATCGCTATCAATCTCCGCGTGCTCAATCACGCCCTATAGAAGCCTTAGATGAGCACAAATACATTTTGCAGGCTATTCGAAACAGAGATGAAGAGTTAGCTGAAATGCTAATGAGACGTCATATCTCGGGTAGTCGAACCCTGATTGAACAACAAATCCTTAGGGACTAGAGGACAATAACATGAGTTTATCTCAAGGGGCCAAATTTAGGCTCGCTGTTGAACAAAATGACCCGTTGCAAATAGTGGGTACGATTAACCCTTATTGCGCCATGATGGCAAAAAATTTAGGCCACCAAGCTATCTACTTGTCTGGTGGTGGTATTGCTAATGCTTCGTACGGGTTGCCAGATTTAGGTATGACAACGCTCAACGATGTTCTCGTCGATGTAGAGCGTATTACCAATGCCTGTGACTTACCGTTGCTTGTTGATATTGATACCGGCTTTGGCGGCGCTTTCAATATCGCTCGAACGATAAAAGCGATGGAAAAAGCGGGAGCAGGCGCTGTGCATATGGAAGACCAAGTGGCTCAGAAGCGCTGTGGTCACCGACCGAACAAGGCGATTGTTAGCCAACAAGAAATGGTTGATCGCGTCAAAGCTGCGGTGGATGCACGTAATGATGAGAGCTTCGTTGTTATGGCACGAACAGATGCTCTGGCTGTTGAAGGTATCGACAGTGCAATCGATCGAGCTATTGCTTGTGTGGAAGCAGGGGCAGATATGATCTTTCCAGAAGCAATGAACGAGCTAGAGCAATATATACAGTTCTCAGACGCATTGAAGCAGGCGACAGGAAAGCACGTTCCTATCTTGGCCAATATTACTGAGTTTGGTCAAACACCGCTCTACGGTTGTGAAGAATTGGCCAAATCTAAAGTGGATATGGTGCTCTATCCTTTAAGTGCATTCCGTGCGATGAACAAAGCCGCTGAAACGGTTTATAAACATTTACTGGAAGTAGGGAATCAAGAAGCGTTAACAGAGTCGATGCAAACGCGAAAAGAGCTCTATGCCCACCTGAAATATCATGAATATGAAGACAAGCTTGACCAGCTGTTCTCAGAAGGAAAATAGAACAAACGGAAGCCCAAGAAAAGAGTCTCGGAAATAAACCAATAACGTGAAATTGTTTGATGAAAAACGCTCCGTTTAGAGAGCACTATCAAACAGAAAAGGAGTTCAAAAATGCCTCTATCATCTAAAAAGAATGAAGAGTTGGGCGGCGCAGGTCTACGTGGCCAAAGCGCTGGTAGCACGGCTTTGTGCACTGTCGGGAAAACGGGGACAGGTTTGACGTATCGTGGTTACGATATCACTGACCTAGCCAATAACGCTCAATTTGAAGAAGTCGCGCATTTACTGTTACGCGGTCACTTACCAAACCAAAAAGAGTTAGATGAGTATAAGACGCGTCTGATTCGTTTGCGTGGATTACCTGCAGAGCTAAAGCAAGCGTTAGAACTGATTCCTGCTGACGCACATCCGATGGATGTCATGCGCACTGGCTGCTCTATCTTGGGCAACCTTGAACAGGAAATGAGCTTCGAACAGCAGCTTGATACGACAGAACGTATGCTTGCACTGTTTCCTGCCATCATCTGTTACTGGTATCGATTTAGTCATGACGGTGTTCGAATTGACACCGAAGAGCACTCTCAAACCTGCATTGGTGGGTATTTCCTCAAAATGTTGACGGATAAAGAACCAACAGAGATTCATAAGCAAGTTATGCATTGCTCTCTCATCTTATATGCAGAGCATGAATTCAATGCATCTACTTTTGCCGCTCGAGTTTGTGCGTCGACACTATCAGATATTCACTCTTGTATTACTGCAGCGATCGGTACTCTGCGTGGGCCATTACATGGTGGTGCAAATGAAGCAGCGATGGATATGATTCAAGACTGGCAAACACCGGATGAAGCTGAAGTGAATATCATGAAGATGCTAGCCAATAAAGACAAAATCATGGGCTTCGGGCATGCAATCTATCGTGAAAGTGACCCAAGGAATGCATTAATAAAACGCTGGTCAAAAGAGCTTTCTCAAGCAGTTGGAGATACTCACTTATATGCGGTATCAGAGCGTGTTGAAGCGGTAATGAAGCGTGAAAAAGGCCTATTTTGTAATGCGGATTTCTTCCACGCTTCCGCTTATCACTTTATGGATATACCAACCAAGTTGTTTACTCCAATCTTCGTGATGAGTCGATTAACAGGTTGGGCAGCTCACGTATTTGAGCAACGTGCGAACAATCGCATTATACGTCCGAGTGCTGATTATACCGGACCTGACCATCAGGATTGGGTATCAATAGAAAACCGCTAAGCGGCTAGGTAATCAAACAATCGTCGCCTTTCAATGTGGGAAGGCGATAAAACCTGTTACCTAAATGGAAGCAAATATGAGCAATAATACTTTATACCGAAAGCCGCTTCCCGGAACTCATCTTGAATATTTTGACGCCCGAGAAGCTGTAAACGCACTATTGTCTGGTGCGTATGAGAAACTCCCATATACGTCACGTGTATTAGCAGAACAGCTCGTCAGACGCTGCGAACCTAGTCAGCTGAATGATAGTTTAGAACAGCTCATTTATCGCAAGAGAGATCTTGATTTTCCTTGGTATCCCGCCCGTGTAGTTTGCCATGACATCCTTGGTCAAACTGCATTAGTTGATTTGGCTGGCCTAAGGGATGCAATCGCTGAGCAAGGGGGAGATCCTGCCAAAGTGAACCCTGTGGTTGAGACTCAGTTGATCGTTGATCACTCATTAGCGGTGGAGCATGCTGGATTTGAGCCTGATGCGTTTGAGAAGAACCGTGCTATCGAAGAGCGCCGCAATGAAGATAGATTTCATTTTATTGAGTGGTGTAAAACGGCATTTGAGAATGTAAGTGTGATACCTGCTGGCAACGGCATCATGCACCAGATCAATCTAGAGAAAATGTCTCCTGTGGTACAAGCGAAGCAGGGGATTGCTTATCCTGACACGTGCGTCGGAACAGACAGCCATACCCCACACGTTGATGCGCTAGGTGTTATTGCTATAGGGGTTGGAGGGCTAGAAGCGGAAACTGTCATGCTAGGTCGCCCGTCTATGATGCGATTACCTGATATTGTTGGGGTGAAACTAACAGGAAAACGACAGCCGGGTATCACTGCAACGGATATTGTTTTAGCCATCACAGAATTCTTGCGCAACGAACGCGTTGTCTCCTCTTATTTGGAGTTTTTTGGTGAAGGAGCAAAAGACCTCACCATTGGCGACCGAGCGACGATCTCCAATATGACTCCAGAATATGGCGCAACCGCAGGAATGTTCTACATTGATGAGCAGACCATTAATTATCTTCGTTTAACTGGACGTGAAGAGAGCCAAGTGGCGCTTGTTGAGCAATACGCAAAACAGACTGGTTTGTGGGCTGACTCTCTTGAAACAGCAGAATATGAACGCCTGCTTGAGTTTGATTTGTCTAGTGTCACTCGAAACATGGCAGGACCTTCTAATCCTCACCGACGTTTACCTACTTCTGAGCTTGTAGAGCGTGGAATTGCAAGTAATGAACAAACGCTTTCAGAATCTGAACAGTTACCTGATGGTGCAGTGATCATTGCAGCAATTACATCATGCACCAATACGAGTAACCCGCGAAATGTTGTTGCAGCAGGCTTAGTCGCTAAGAAAGCGAATGAGCTCGGATTGGTACGAAAACCTTGGGTGAAGTCATCATTCGCACCTGGTTCGAAAGTAGCCAAGCTCTATCTGGAAGATGCTGGCTTGTTACCTGAACTTGAAAAGCTTGGCTTTGGTATTGTCGCTTATGCATGTACAACTTGTAATGGGATGAGTGGTGCATTGGACCCTGAAATCCAACAAGAAATTATCGAAAGAGATGTGTATACCACTGCGGTTCTATCTGGTAACCGTAACTTTGATGGTCGAATTCACCCGTATGCCAAACAAGCATTTTTAGCGTCACCACCTTTAGTGGTTGCTTATGCGCTAGCGGGTACCATGCGCTTCGATATTGAGCGAGACTCACTGGGCACAGATTATGATGGTAAGCCCGTTTATCTTAATGATCTTTGGCCTACCGACGAAGAGATTGATTCTGTCGTCGGAAAACACGTTAAACCAGAACAGTTTAACCAAGTTTATATTCAGATGTTTAAACTTGATGATGCTCAGCGATCGAACAACCCGCTGTATGACTGGCGTCCACGTAGTACCTATATTCGTCGTCCACCATATTGGGAAGGCGCTCTTGCCGGAGAGCGTAGCTTGTCGGGGATGCGTCCATTGGCAGTACTGGGTGACAACATTACTACTGACCACCTTTCACCATCGAATGCGATTTTGGCTAGCAGCGCTGCGGGCGAGTACCTTGCATCAATGGATGTGCCTGAAGAAGATTTCAACTCTTACGCTACGCACCGAGGAGACCATTTAACGGCTCAGCGAGCAACGTTTGCTAATCCTAAGCTGTTCAATGAAATGGTAATGGAGAATGGAGAGGTTGTTCAGGGTTCTTTGGCAAGGATCGAGCCGGAAGGCAAAGTCACGCGCATGTGGGAAGCTATCGAAACCTATATGGGCCGAAAACAACCGCTGATCATTGTAGCCGGTGCTGACTATGGGCAAGGCTCTTCGCGTGATTGGGCGGCTAAAGGGGTACGTTTAGCTGGTGTAGAAGCGATTGTTGCAGAGGGCTTTGAACGTATTCATCGTACCAATTTAGTCGGAATGGGTGTGTTGCCATTGCAGTTTAAAGCGGGGACAACTCGAAAAACGTTAAAGCTAGATGGTAGTGAAGTTTATGACGTTCTGGGTGATATCACGCCAGGGGCAGATCTCGCACTAGTTGTAACCCGAGCGAATGGCGAGAGGTTTGATGTAGCAGTGACTTGCCGCTTGGATACCGCAGACGAGGTCAATGTGTATAACGCTGGTGGCGTATTACAACGTTTTGCACAAGACTTTTTAGCTCAATAGGTAGGAGAAAGTAATGGCACAAAGCCAAATAAAAGTTCCCGCGACTTATATTCGTGGAGGAACGAGTAAAGGGGTCTTTTTCAGTCTGGATGATCTACCTATTGAAGCACAAACACCCGGTGAAGCGAGAGATAAACTTCTACTTCGTGTCATAGGTAGTCCAGATCCTTATGGCAAGCAGATTGATGGTATGGGTGGTGCGACATCAAGCACCAGTAAAACGGTCATTGTGTCTAAAAGTCGTCACCCAAATCATGATGTTGACTACCTCTTTGGTCAGGTTTCAATTGATAAGCCATTCGTTGATTGGAGCGGAAATTGCGGAAACTTGTCAGCAGCAGTCGGATCATTTGCGATTCATGCCGGATTGATCGACTCAGAGCGTATACCAGATAACGGCATCGTTGAAGTTAGAGTATGGCAAGCAAACATCAGTAAAACGATCATCATTCATGTGCCGATTACCAATGGGTATGTCCAGGAAACGGGCATGTTTGAACTTGATGGAGTGACATTTCCCGCTGCTGAAATTGAAGTGGACTTTATGCATCCCGGATCGGATGAAGGAAGCATGTTTCCAACCGGGAACGAGGTAGATGTGCTAGATGTTCCAAATGTCGGAAAGTTTACCGCCACGTTGATAAGCGCGGGAATTCCAACCATTTTCATAGACGCTCACTCTCTTGGTTATCAAGGAACAGAGCTGCAAGAGGCGATTAACAGTGACTCAGCAGCACTAGAGCGTTTTGAACTGATTCGGGCTTATGGCGCCCTAAAAATGGGGCTGATTGAATCGCTTGATGAAGCAAAGACTCGTCAGCATACACCGAAAATCGCTTTTGTCTCAGAACCTAAAGGGTATCTCTCTTCGAGCGGAAAGGAGATCGACAAAACAGAAGTGGATCTACTCGTACGAGCTTTATCAATGGGTAAGCTTCACCACGCTATGATGGGGACTGCTGCGGTTGCGATTGCAGCAGCAGCCTGTGTTCCGGGCACTGTCGTCAACAAGGCGTGTGGTGGTGGTGAACGAGAGTCGGTCACTTTTGGCCATCCATCTGGAAAATTGAAAGTAGGTGCTAAGGCGCTTAAAACTTCGGAAGGCTGGACAGTAGAAAAAGCGATAATGAGTCGAAGTTCTCGTATTTTAATGGAGGGATTTGTGCGCGTACCCTCCGATATCTTTGCGTAGTAGACATTTCGTCAGCTACCTAACGACATAAAGAAAGCAATGTCAGGACATACTGGAGGAAGCAATATGTCTGCTTATCAGAAAGAATATCAATGGGCACTCACGGAACCTGAATCATTTTGGGGCGAGAAAGCAAATAACATCGACTGGTTTAAGGCACCAGAAACCATACTAGCTAACGATGACAATGGGGTTGAAAGGTGGTTTCCTGATGGCGTTCTAAACACATCTTGGCTAGCTTTGGACTTCCACTGTGAGCAGGGGCGTGGTGATAAAGTCGCTTTAATCTATGATTCGCCAGTAACCGGCTCTAAGCAGCAATACACGTATAAAGAACTAAGAGATAAGGTCGCCAAAATAGCCGGGATGCTGGCTTTACAAGGGGTTGAAAAAGGGGACCGAGTGGTCATCTACATGCCGATGATCCCTGAAGCGGCGATGGCAATGCTGGCGTGTGCAAGACTTGGCGCAATTCATTCTGTGGTGTTTGGTGGTTTTGCCGCCAATGAGCTTGCGGTTCGATTGGAAGACGCTGAACCAAAAGTGGTGATGACTGCGTCTTGTGGTATCGAAGTAAACAAAATTATCCCTTACAAACCTTTGGTAGACAAAGCGATAATGGATAGCCGTTGGAAGCCTGAACGAGTGGTTGTACTTCAAAGGCCGCAGTGTGAAGCTCAGCTTGATAATGCTCGTGATGTAGACTGGGACACTTCGTATGAATCTGCACTGCCTCATGCTTGTGTACCGGTACTTTCGACCGATCCTCTCTACATCCTCTATACATCAGGCACAACAGGGAAGCCAAAAGGGGTTGTTCGTGACAACGGTGGCCATGCGGTAGCGTTAAAGTACTCAATGAGTGCTATCTATAACGTCCCACAAGATGGTGTTTATTGGGCGGCTTCTGATGTGGGTTGGGTTGTTGGCCATTCTTATATTGTCTATGCCCCACTTATTCATGGTTGTACGACCATCTTGTTTGAAGGGAAGCCCGTTAGAACGCCGGACCCCGGTGCATTTTGGCGTGTTTGCGAAGAATATAACGTTAATGTGTTATTCTCTGCACCTACCGCTTTTCGTGCAATCAAGAAGGAAGACCCAGACGGTAGTTGTTTGAAACAATATGACCTATCAAATTTAAAAGTGATCTTTATGGCAGGTGAGCGTCTTGATCCTCCGACTTTGGAATGGGTAGAGAGCAAATCTAGCAAGCCGGTCGTTGACCATTGGTGGCAAACAGAAACTGGTTGGGCAATTGCGGGGAATCCGACGGGTTTAGAGTCTATGCCAATCAAAGCTGGTTCAGCAACTAAACCTATACCGGGTTATCAAGTAGAGATCCTTAACGAGTTAGGGGATGCGGTAGGGGCTAATCAGCAGGGCTTTGTTGCATTGAAACGTCCTCTACCACCTAGCTGTTTACCGACAGTATGGCGTAATCATGATCGGTTTGAGTCTGGCTATTTGAGTCAATTCCCTGGTTACTATGTCTCCGGTGATGGGGGGTATCTAGATGAAGATGGATACCTGTTCATTATGGGACGTATAGATGATGTGATTAACGTAGCAGGGCATCGATTATCGACCGGAGAAATGGAAGAGATTGTTGGTGGTCATCCGGCGATTGCAGAGTGTGCAGTTGTAGGTATCCACGATGAGTTAAAAGGTCAGCTTCCATTGGGGCTCGTTGTATTAAAAGACGGCGTAAAAGTCGACGACCTTGCCTTAGAAGGTGAGTTGGTTGGTAAAGTTCGTGACGAAATTGGTGCGGTTGCCTGCTTTAAGCATGCGCTTGTTGTTGAACGCTTACCGAAAACTCGATCTGGAAAGATTTTACGACGGACCATTCGCCAAATTGCTGACGGAGAACAATATACAGTGCCATCAACGATTGATGATCCAAGCAGCTTGGAAGAGATAGAACGTGCATTAAAAGCATAAGTATAAGACATCTCGCTTTAAGCCCCTCATAGCAGGGGCTTTTTTATTGATAAAATTTGCATAAACCGCCAAACTATCACTTTATTTGTAACGCAAAAATATTTATGCAGCACATCAAAATACGCGCAGCATCAATGAACGATTTAGAACAGCTAAACGAATTGATGTTTCAACTGCATGATGAACATCATCAGCAGTGTTCTGAACACTTTAAAAGTGCTGAAGAGATTGAGCAGGAAAAGAGTATTGCTCGGTATATCGATGATCCGGAATGCATCGTTTTTGTTGCGTGTGTTGAAGAGAGTGTTGTGGGGTTTGTATCGGGGCATTTCTGTGAACTGGTATCTACCGTTAGCAAGCCTGTGCAGATGGGAAGTATTGATGAGCTATATGTCATACCCAGCTCTCGTGGAACGGGGGTGGCGAAAAAGCTTTGTCAAAAAATCGAACATCGATTTGAAGAATATGGCGTAAAGCAAATCTTCGTTGAGGTGTGGGAATTTAACCAATCTGCTATTCAATTTTACAACCAATCGGGCTTTGAACATCATATCCATTGGATGCGCAAGGCCGTGACTTCTTAGATTATATGGCGATGACTTTTACACGGAATCAGTTTACTTCTCTCATTGGCGTAATCCTCACGTTTATGTCCGTAATTGCATTTGCAAGCCCACAGGTAGATAACGTCAAAGGGGCGGTATGTGTGATACGCTCGGGCGACAAAGTCGTGATGGTTAATGAAATACTCACTAAAAAACTGTCACTGCCGGCTGGAACGGTGATGCAAGGTGAAGACCCTGCGATAACAGCACAACGCGAAACGTGGGAAGAGACTGGTCTTGTAGTTTCCATTGTGGGCGAATTAGGGCGCACGGATGAAGCAATCATTTACGATTGTGTCTGTGACTCTGATATTGTTGCTTTCCAGTTTAACAACAACCTGGATGGTAACGAGCTACCGGTTTGGTTTGCACCTCATTATGGCGTAGAGATTGCGTCTGCGATGCTTATTGATCCATCAGTCGTACCATTGGATTCGTATCGCTTTCCTGATCAACTTGAATGGCTAGTTCAAGAGTTACCTAAAGCGACTGATCAGAGTGTTATATACGTGGGGAATCTGGTTGAAGCAGCGCCGGGTATTAATCAGCTTGAACTCGATTGGATGGTTAATGTCCAAAGTGCAGTCCATAATCTCCCGACTAATCTGAGCTTTGTTGTAGAGCAGTTCATTTTTGCTGGTGGTTTGTTCGCGAGTCCTCTTGTGTTGCTTATCGTTTTACCACTTATGTACTGGAAGTTTGGCAAACAGTTCGCTTACAAAGCGTTCTTTGCTATTACGGTAACGTCCTTGTTAGCGTTGGTCGCACAACAAGGTTTTGCCCATCCTAGACCTCATGTTTATATTCCTGCTGTTGAGTTAGCGCAAACCTATGGCTACAGCCTACCAAGTTTGTCTATGGCTATTTGGTTGTGTATCGGTATTTTGGTGCTGAATGCACTGAATAGGCTCTCAGTGAACCCGTGGTCAATTGCTTTGTTGGTCGCGACGGCATGGTTAAGTTTGTCTAAGTTTTACAGTGGCTCTGCATTTTTAATTGATAGTGTCAGCGGGGCGCTTTTAGGAGCTTTGTGTGCATGGCACTTGATTCGTTTAGATGTAAAGCCAGACGTTGATCTTATGCAGCTGCTATCGTCCAAAGCAGTTTGGTTATTGCTCGTTGTGATTTGTACGGGGCTAACTTTCTTTTGGCCGATACCAGCATTCACCTATTGGTTGGCGACGGTTATTACCGTGTTCGCGCTTGTATCGACACTAACAAATGATGAGAGCAGAGCCTCGGGAAGAGCTGTTGCCATCGCAGGACTTCTTTGCCTAACATCCTATTTTGCTTGGAATGAACTAGTAGAAATGTTGTCAGACAGTGGGTTATGGTCACTGATTGGTGAGACATTCCGCTATCCAGTGTTGATTGTGTTATTCACTACGGTTGTTCGAATCAGTAGCAAGCTAAATAAGCAGTAAGCTTAATTTATATAAAGTAAAGGCAGCTCTATCGCTGCCTTTTTCATTATTTATTTAGAACGTATTGCTCAATAACTTTTGCTACACCATCGTCGTTATTGCTTGAGGTGATTAAGTCTGCGATTTGTTTGGTTTCATCCATAGCGTTTTCCATCGCAACACCCAATCCAGCGTACTTAATCATGTGGTGATCGTTTTCCGCATCTCCCATGCAAATAACGTTGTCTGCGGTAATGCCGATATGTTCTGCAATAGCTTTGATCCCAACGCCCTTGTTACTTTCTTTGTTAAGAAACTCTAGGAAAATAGGCGCGCTTTGAACAACCGTGAACTCTGCTCTAAATTGTTCTGGAACTCGTTTACTTGCTGCTGTCAATGTTTCTGGGTCGGCCACAATCATAGCTTTGATGATAGGGTGGTCATCTTCAAGTTCAGCAAAGTCTTTTACGGTAACGGGGATCTGATTGATGCTAGATTCAATCTCAGTGAACTCATTAAGCTCAGGGGTGATCAGTCCGTATTCGGTACTAAAGGCGTGACAATACGCACCAAGTTCTTTGGCTAATGCAGCTACTCGTTTCGAATCTCTGCCGTTGATGATCGCTGAGTGAATCAGTCGATCACTGCCAATTTCTTTTACCATAGAGCCATTAAAATAGACGACAAACTCATCGTCGCCAGTAATGTTTAACTCATCTAGCTTAGCTTGCATGCCATCTATAGGTCTGCCTGACGCTAAAACGACTTTGACACCTTGCTGTCTCGCTTCAGCGATAGCGTTCTGAGTTCTTTGAGATATGGTTTTATCACTGGTTAGTAACGTTCCGTCCATATCGAGCGCGATCAGTTTATACATCTCTTACCTAACAACTTTGAGTGAAAATTTAACAAAAGATGGCAGCATAATCGTTCACGTAGGATTGATCAATTTATGAATGGGTTGACCTAGCTTGTCCAACCCTTTAATGTCTCGTTCCTGCAGAATTTAGAAGATGAGTTAGGCTGAGACCAAATTGTACAAAATTAACGAAATGTTCGAGACGATACAGGGCGAGGGTGTATTTACAGGTGTACCTTCAGTGTTTGTTCGTTTACAAGAGTGCCCAGTGGGATGTGCTTGGTGTGACACGAAACAAACGTGGGATGCAACCCCGACCGATGAACGACCGCTAGACGAGATACTTGCCAAGAAAGAAGACTCTCCGACTTGGTGTAGTGTTAGCGCTGAAGACATCGTTAATGAATATAGAAAACAGGGCTACACAGCAAAACACATTGTGATCACTGGCGGTGAGCCTTGCATCTATGATTTACGTCCTTTGACTCAGGCTTTTGAGAATATAGGTTGTAAGTGTCAGATTGAGACTAGTGGTACGTCTGAGATATTGGCAACTGGCAGTACATGGGTGACAGTGTCACCAAAAGTGGCAATGAAAGGTAAGTTACCTGTACTAGACTCAGCACTGCGCCGTGCAAATGAAATTAAGCATCCGGTAGCAACCCAAAAAGATATAGATCAATTGGATGAGCTTATCGAGCGAGCAAATGTTTCTCAAGAAACCACAATCGCATTGCAACCAATTAGCCAGAAGCCCCGTGCTACGCAGTTATGTATCGATGTTTGTGTTGCTCGCAATTGGCGCTTATCTATTCAAACTCATAAATACCTCAGTATTGCATAAAGGAAAGTAAGATGAAGAAAGCCGTTGTTGTATTTAGTGGTGGTCAAGACTCCACAACCTGCCTTGTGCAAGCATTGAAAGAGTTCGATGAAGTTCATGCAATTACCTTTGATTACGGTCAGCGCCATAAACTGGAAATAGAGGTTGCACAAGACTTAGCGAAAGAGCTTGCTGTTGCTGCCCATAAAGTGATGGACGTTAGCTTACTTAATGAATTAGCGATTAGCTCACTGACTCGTGATGACATTCCTGTCTCTCATGAACTGCAAGAAAACGGGTTGCCGAACTCCTTCGTTCCTGGGCGTAACATACTGTTTCTTACCTTAGCAGGGATCTACGCATATCAAATCGGCGCGCAAACTGTCATTACAGGAGTGTGTGAAACGGACTTCTCTGGTTATCCTGACTGTCGCAATGACTTCGTTGAAGCGATGAATAACGCATTGGTTCAAGGTATGGATCGTCAGTTAGATATCTCTACTCCGCTAATGTGGCTAGATAAAGCTGAAACATGGGCATTAGCCGACCAATATGATGCGTTGCAACTTGTTCGTGAACAAACATTGACGTGTTATAACGGCATCATTGGTGATGGTTGTGGCGACTGCCCATCATGTGAACTACGCAAGGTAGGCTTGAATACCTACCTAGGTAATCGAGAGCAAATCATGGCTGAACTGGTACGTAAGCAGAAGCAGGCAGGTAAATAGGCTCATTAAAAGCGTCAATAATACAGTTCTTGCCACTTTCTTTAGCTTGATACAGAGCTTGATCGAGTATTGAGTACAGCTCATCAAAATCGTCAAGGCATTTTGAGGTGGCAAGATAAGAGAAGGTCGCGGTGACGTAGAGCTTCTCTTTGTTCTCCGCTTCAAAATGAGTGTTGGAGATGGCATGGTGAAGTTTTTCGACTTTTTCAACGATATCTAACTCATCCACTTCATCGATTACTATAACAAACTCCTCACCACCTAAACGACCAAACAACCCCGCCTCTTGAATATTGTCATTAATGATTTGAGCGACATGAGACAGTGCTCTATCGCCGGTAGGGTGACCATAATTGTCATTAATGCGTTTGAAGTCATCGAGATCGAGCAGTATCAAAAGATGCTTGTGCTCATGGTTGAGTAACTTAGGCATCGATTTTATCTCACGTATTGCCGCTGCTCTATTCAGCGCGCCAGTTAAGTGATCTCTTTCAGCTTTACGGGTGTGTATTTTAACACGCCACATATAAGCCACTCCTATTGCACACAGCACAATAATACTGAACAGATAAAGTGCGTTTAATGAATTGAGGCGCTTAACTTCACTACTCAATCTATCGTTTTCTTCCACAGCTTTAAGGAAGTTGACTTGCTGCTGATATTCTTTCTGTTGAGTGTCTAACGCGAGGTAAGCAGACTGCTGCTGTAATGTATGTTTAGATAACTCTGACTTTGTATATCTTTTGTAGTAGCTAAGGGCGTCTTGATACTTTTTTTCACTCTCCGCTATCAACGCCAATGATTCAAGCGCATCGGTCATAAGGTTGATACTCATGATTTTTTCACCAAGCTGATAAGCTTTCTCAGCGAAGTTCTTTGCAGATATATATTTGTTTTGTGTTTGATGAGACAAAGAGAGCGTTAAGTAAATCTCGCCGCGAATTTGGTCATTGCCTTGGAGGGATGCAAGCTCTAATGCTTCGAATAGCAATTGATAGCTTAGGTCAAAATTCTTTAGGTGATGGTTTGTTTCTCCTAATCCAAGCAGTGCGTAGGTCAGCCCGTAACTATGTTGATATTTAACGAGTATCGTCTGTGCTTGAGTAAAATGATAAAGAGCATACTCATAATCTTTAGCCGCGAGAAGAATTTTTCCCATGCTATGGTGAGATTGAGCAAGTTCAAGTTGGGAGTTGTTTTCGTGTCGAATCTTTAAAGCAATGTTGAGATACTCAATCGCTTGTTCAATTCGACCGAGCTTCATCAAAAGTAACCCAGAATCATTATAAACTCCTGATGGGTCGACGCTGCTGGGTATTATGCTTAAATACTTTTGATAGAACTCCAACGCAGTTTGATAGTCACCGATAGACTCAAAATTGTTAGCAATTACGCGAGTTGCTTGATATCTCGGTAGTAATGAGTGCTCAACATCAGCTAAGTGTGTTTTCAAAGAGTTGCAGTAAACATTAGCGTTACTGTATTGACCTTGCTTGTTCATGGCTCGACAAAGGTGATACTCAAACAGTATTTTTCCTTGGGCATCATTGGTTTTGTTAGCGAGGGAAAGTAGTTGGAGATAATTATTCTGTGCTAAAGGAAAGTCGAGTTGCTCTTCAGCATTCAGTGCAGATATAAACAGCTGTTCTTGGGTCGAGTATGCTTCGTTGAATGCAATGCGATTCCCGTGATATGGCTGTCCTCTCAACGTCATAAAACTATGTAACTTAGAGGCGACATAAAGCTTTTCGAAACCACCCGAAAGAGAATTATAGCGATCTTCTAACATGGTCAGAGCATGGCTGTCGCTTTGAGCCGAGACTTCGCTGAAAGCAACTTCCCATTGAGCCCAATCATTATCAGCAACTGCAATAAAAGGAGGGAGGAGTGTACCTGTAATCAAAAACAGGTATTTAGCTAATAGACGTTTCATTGTTATATAGTTCTAATTGTTTTCGTTATTTTAGGGCGTAAAACAAATAGAGTACAATGTATTGTTAGCTATATAAGAAGAAATGCGAGGTATGTAGGGTTGTACGGATAAAGAAAAGCGCCCTAGAAGGACGCTTCATATTTGTGCAAATTACGCTAAGTAAAGCTTTGCAAGGTCTGAAGGCTCCATTTCCTTGCCTTCAAGCTGGTCGTTCCAGTTAGTCCCTACTAGTACGCCGTCTTCTGAAAGTGTAATCAGCCAGTCTTCAACGAAGATATCGAGTGGGATCTCTAACACTTCAAAGTCAGCCCATTCTTCTACGTTGTGTGCTTTCGCGTCTTCTTGTGATGACCAGAAAGGCATTACTTCACTGTTTTCGAACTCAGTAGAGTCGCACGATAACCAGCCTTCTTCATTACGCATACCCCAAACAAGTTTAGATTGCTTGGTTTCAGCTACGAACAGTTCAAGGTTTGCCTGAATATCAGAAGTTAATTTGCTCATTGGAATAATCTCGTAAGTCAATTCGGTGCTAGAGTAACATTCATCTTTGAAAAGCCAAATAAAAAAGGGAGCATTTGCTCCCTTTAAAGATTAAATAACGCTATTTTTCGATTTTAGTGAAGATAGACCACTCTTCTTTCACGTTACCTTTGTGTCCAACAACCGTTGCGACTACTTTTCTGTTCATTGCATGACTTACTTCATCATCACCAAGCTCGCTAAGTTGGGTGTCCCCAAAACCTACGATGCGCACACGCGAAGAAGCAATTCCGTTATCGATAAGAGCTTTTTGTACAGCGTCAGCTCTTCGTTCAGAAAGCTTCTTGTTATATTCAGCCTTTCCGACTTTACTCGCGTAGCCTTGTATCTCGATGGATGTGGACGGGTATGCTTCTAAAAACTCAGACATCTCACGAATTTGAGCTAAGAACATTGGTTGAATAACATCAGAATCATTTTGGAAAAGAATATGAAGGTTCATTTCTTCTTCTGTTTTGATGTAAGTACCGCAACCATCATTGTCAATATCTGCTTTGCCTGGTGTTTGAGGACATAGATCTCGAGCATTAATAACGCCATCTTTGTCATCATCCAGTAGATCATCGATTTGGTTTGGCTTTGGAGTCTCTTTGTACTCGTAGGTATCTTCAGCTTTTAGTGGAGCGGCAAGTACTGTGGCAGCGATAACCATTGTTAATAGTGATTTGTTCATATCAATATTCTACCTTTTCATTCCACTCTTCAGGGGTATCAACACGTAGCGAAGCTAGCAAATTACCCGTCGCGTTCATCACTCGGTATTTTGCGTATTGCTCGTCATACTTAGCATCTAAATACCCTTTACGCGCTTCAAACAGTTCGTTTTCAGTGTTCAATAGGTCAAGTAGAGTACGTTTGCCTAGCTTGTATTGCTTCTCGTATGCAATAACAGTGTCAGATGCCGAGTCTACGTGGTCAGCCAAAAAGTCTTTTTGCTGAACCGTCAAATCTAGTGCACTCCAAGACAGACGAAGGCCTTCTTCTACAGAGCGGAAAGTACGATCACGAAAATCTTTGGCTTTGTTGAGTTGGTATGCAGCGCTTTCTGAGCGATCAGAGTCTGAACCACCGTTGTACAAGTTGTATCGCATACGAAGCATCGCAGAAAATTCATCACTGCTTCCTTCAATACCACCCGCATCATCGCGCCATGTTTGGTTGGCTTCAATAGAAAGCGTTGGGTAATTCACACCTTTAGTTTGGTCATACTGAAAACGTGCTGAGTCTACGTCTGCTTGAGCGACCTTAACTACAGGGTGTTGATTGAATGCGGTGTCAATTGCTTCGTCTACAGTATAAGGAATTGCAGTTTCGTCAGCACGAGGGAAGGTTAGACCTTGCGGAGCTTGTCCAACAATACGTTTAAATTGGGTATGTACGTCAAAAAGGTTGTTTTGAGCCGCTAGTAAGTTACCGTGTGCTTTAGCTAAACGAGCTTCTACTTGTGATAAATCAGCGGTAGAACCAATGCCAGAATCGACGCGTTTACGGATATCGCGGTAAATATCTTTATGAACAGCTAAGTTACTCTCTGATAGAGCTAAAACTTCATAAGCTTTTGTTGCGTCTAGGTAGATCTTTGTAACTTCCAATGCAATGTCTTGAGCGTCAGATAGAAGTTGGAATCGGACAGATTCAGCGTCAGCAGAGGTTCTGTCCATGTCATTCAATGTTGCAGAGCCGTCCCAAAGTAACTGTGTCAACGTAACGGTTGCTTCCTTCCGTGTTAACTCGTTTTCGGTACCCGATGCTAGGTCTACATTTTCATACCCTATTCCAGCATCCAAATCGATTCTAGGCATATAGGCGCCTGATGAAGCTTCCGAATCAAAATATTTACTTCTAAACTCATTGTATGAAGCTTTAATTTCTGGGTTGGTTGTAATTGTGTGAGCGACAGCTTGCTCTAATGTCTGACTGTGTGCTGGAAAGCTAAGAGCGATGGCGCAACTTAGTACTTTCAACTTATTCCAATTCACTTTGGTTCTCCTCAAGTGCTCTTATCGGAGGATAGCAATAATTGAGTGTCTCAATTTCGATACATATCCATCAATAGCGCCAATAAAATAGCATTCTTGGAATAAGAAAACTAATGCATTTATAGAAAATACTGTTACTTAGTTGTTAATTTGAGGTCTAAATACAGCTCTGTCTCATGAATGCGACCACGGTATGGTGTTCTTTTAAAATTGAGAGTAAAGCACTCAAAAAATGAGATCTTTATCCATATTCTCAATGATGAGAAATGCAACTTGTATCGTGTTTAATGTTAAAAACTGTGAATAAATTGTTTTTGTCTCAGGCCGAAGAATGGTAATTTATAGATTAAGTGAATCTATAAATAGTCAAACATTTGTCATCAATCTTAGGCAGGTGTTGTGTTAGTCAAGGATAAAGGGCTTTAGTATGGGATTTGGTACTTATGTAGCAATGGGTAACTCAGCAATTAACCAAGTTATCGTAATTGATATCAACGGTAATCTAAGAGTGTTAGGTGAAGGGGAACTACCTAAACCAGGTGAAGTCGTATTCGACCCGTATGCTATAGAAGAACAATCACCTCAAGTGAGTGTTGTCGACGAGAGCGGGGTGCCTCAGGACATTACTAGTGAGATAGATGATATCTTTGCAGCCTTAGAAGAAGGTCAAGACCCTACGCAATTAGGAGAAGACTTTGCAACGGCCGCTGGTGGAGAAAGTGGCTCAAGCTTAACTGCTTCTGGAGATGTCGCTCGTGATGGTGCCGAAACGATCGCGTCTACAGATTTCGTTACATCAGGATTTGCATCACTTGGCTTGTCTGAAACCCAAAGTTTGACCCTACTAGAGCAGTTCCGTCTATTTGAACCAGTCTTTGTTGATTCTTCAAACTCGCCGCTAGGTGAGAGCCTTGCCGTAATTACAGACGAAGACACCCCAATTAATGGTCAGCTTAGAGCGACCGATGCAAGCCAAAATGACACATTAACGTATACACAAACATCTTCTCCTTCTAACGGAACAGTCACGGTAGACCTTGATGGTACGTGGACTTACACTCCAAACGAAAACTACAACGGCCCTGACAGCTTCGAAGTAACCGTTGATGACGGTAACGGCGGCACTGACACGATCATCGTAAATATTGGTGTTACGCCAGTTAACGACCCAGCGACAGTCACTGATGACGATGGAACGGTAATTGAAGATAGTGATACTCAATCAGTCGCTTCAGGACAATTGTCAGTATCTGATGTGGACTCAGGAGAAGCATTTGTTCAACCAATAACTGTGATTAATGAATACGGGACGTTCACTGTTGATCGCGAAGGTAACTGGTCGTTCACGATCAACAATGAAGGTGAGGCAGTTCAAGCACTAGTGGATGGAGAACCTGTTCCTTTATCCTTTGATGTTACTTCGGTTGATGGTACGGCGACAGGGACGATCGACATTACGGTTGTTGGTACAAATGACGAAGCGACGATTACTGTTAATGAACCTCAGAGTGCTCCTATTGTTGAAGCGGGCATTGATGTGGACGGCAATGCAATTGGCAATGACTTCGCAGAAGGTAAGTTGTCGGTTTCGGATGCGGATGCAGGTCAGAGTATTTTTGGCGCGGTGACGCCAGAAGCCCTACAAGGTGAGTACGGTACCTTTACGTTCAACAGCGATACTGGTGCGTGGACATACCAACTAGACGACAAAAAAGCGGACGCTCTAAAACAGGGCGAGACGTTTACGGAAACGCTGACAGTTGCTTCAGTGGATGGTACAGACAGCCACAAGATTGAAGTAGAAGTCAAAGGTAGCAACGACGCGCCAACAGTAGAAGGTTCGCTGACTAAGAGAACAAACGAAGACGCGAAACAGAAGCAGCTTGACCTACTGGAAGGCGCTGACGATGTGGATAAAGACGCGCAACTCTCGATTGACCTAAACAGTATTACAGGTCTGGTTACCGGTTTACGCATTGCCGATGATGGTCACACGCTTCTCATCAACCCAGCAGACTTTAGCTATCTCACTCAAGGTGAAAAAGAGGTCATTAAACTTGAGTACAACGTGATTGATGGCTTGGGCGGTGTGACGGTTCAAACAGCGAAAATTGTGATCCGTGGTCGTGATGATGATGCCGAAATCAGCGTAGAGAAAGAGCAAAGCGCCGACATTATTGAAGCGGGTATCGACAAAGACGGTAATGCGATTGGCAATGACTTCGCAGAAGGTAAGTTGTCGGTTTCAGATGCAGACGCAAATCAGAGTATCTTTGGCGCGGTGACGCCAGAAGCACTGCAAGGTGAATACGGTACCTTTACATTCAACAGCGACACTGGTGAATGGACATACCAACTAGACGACAAAAAAGCGGACGCTCTAAAGCAGGGCGAGACGTTTACTGAAACGCTGACAGTAGCGTCAGTGGATGGTTCAGATAGTCACAAGATCGAAGTAGAAGTCAAAGGTAGCAATGACGCGCCAACGGTGGAAGGGTCACTGACGAAGAAAACGCACGAAGACGCGAAACAGAAGCAGCTCGACCTATTAGAAGGCGCTGACGATGTGGATAAAGACGCGCAGCTCTCGATTGACCTAAACAGTATTACAGGTCTGGTTACCGGTTTACGCATTGCCGATGATGGTCACACGCTTCTCATCAACCCAGCAGACTTTAGCTATCTCACTCAAGGTGAAAAAGAGGTCATTAAACTTGAGTACAACGTGATTGATGGCTTGGGTGGTGTGACGGTTCAAACAGCGAAAATTGTGATCCGTGGTCGTGATGATGATGCCGAAATCAGCGTAGAGAAAGAGCAAAGCGCCGACATTATTGAAGCGGGTATCGACAAAGACGGTAATACGATTGGCAATGACTTCGCAGAAGGTAAGTTGTCGGTTTCAGATGCAGACGCAAATCAGAGTATCTTTGGCGCGGTGACGCCAGAAGCCCTGCAAGGTGAATACGGTACCTTTACATTCAACAGCGACACTGGTGAATGGACATACCAACTAGACGACAAAAAAGCGGACGCTCTAAAGCAGGGCGAGACGTTTACTGAAACGCTGACAGTAGCGTCAGTGGATGGTTCAGATAGTCACAAGATCGAAGTAGAAGTCAAAGGTAGCAATGACGCGCCAACGGTGGAAGGGTCACTGACGAAGAAAACGCACGAAGACGCGAAACAGAAGCAGCTCGACCTATTAGAAGGCGCTGACGATGTGGATAAAGACGCGCAGCTCTCGATTGACCTAAACAGTATTACAGGTCTGGTTACCGGTTTACGCATTGCCGATGATGGTCACACGCTTCTCATCAACCCAGCAGACTTTAGCTATCTCACTCAAGGTGAAAAAGAGGTCATTAAACTTGAGTACAACGTGATTGATGGCTTGGGTGGTGTGACGGTTCAAACAGCGAAAATTGTGATCCGTGGTCGTGATGATGATGCCGAAATCAGCGTAGAGAAAGAGCAAAGCGCCGACATTATTGAAGCGGGTATCGACAAAGACGGTAATGCGATTGGCAATGACTTCGCAGAAGGTAAGTTGTCGGTTTCAGATGCAGACGCAAATCAGAGTATCTTTGGCGCGGTGACGCCAGAAGCCCTGCAAGGTGAATACGGTACCTTTACATTCAACAGCGACACTGGTGAATGGACATACCAACTAGACGACAAAAAAGCGGACGCTCTAAAGCAGGGCGAGACGTTTACCGAAACGCTGACAGTAGCGTCAGTGGATGGTTCAGATAGTCACAAGATCGAAGTAGAAGTCAAAGGTAGCAATGACGCGCCAACGGTCGAAGGTTCGCTGACTAAGAGAACAAACGAAGACGCGAAACAGAAGCAGCTTGACCTACTGGATGGCGCTGACGATGCAGATAAAGACGCGCAGTTATCTATTGATATCGATAGCGTGACAGGCTTGGTTAAAGGGTTGAGTATTGCGGATGACGGCCATACGTTAATTATCAACCCAGAAGAGTTTAGCTATCTCACTCAAGGTGAAAAAGCGGTCATTAAACTTGAGTACAACGTGATTGATGGCTTGGGTGGTGTTACTGCTCAAACGGCGAAAATTGTGATCCGTGGTCGTGATGATGATGCCGAAATCAGCGTAGAGAAAGAGCAAAGCGCCGACATCATTGAAGCGGGTATCGACAAAGACGGCAATGCGATTGGTAATGACTTCGCGGAAGGTAAGTTGTCTGTTTCGGATGCGGACGCAAATCAGAGTATCTTTGGTGCGGTGACGCCAGAAGCATTGCAAGGTGAGTACGGTACCTTTACGTTCAACAGCGATACGGGTGCGTGGACATACCATCTAGACGACAAAAAAGCGGACGCTTTAAAGCAGGGTGAGACGTTTACCGAAACGCTGACAGTCGCTTCAGTGGATGGTACAGACAGCCACAAAATTGAAGTAGAAGTCAAAGGCAGCAATGACGCGCCAACGGTCGGTGACACACTGACGAAAACTACTCATGAAAACGCATCACAGAAGACTCTCAACCTGCTTAAAGGAGCAGATGATGTAGACGCGGACTCGACTCTATCGGTTGATAATGTTCAAGGTCTTGTAAAAGGATTAACACTAGACGGCAACAAGTTGGTGATTACACCAGAGGCATTTAGTTATCTGACAACAGGACAGCAGGAAATCATCACCATCAAATATGATGTTGTCGATGAACATGGTGCAGCGACATCTCAAGAAGCACAAATCATCATCAATGGCCGTGACGATAGAGCTGAAATAGTTGTGGAAGGTCAGCAAGATCTGAATGTCGTCGAAGCCGGTATTGATCAAGATGGTAATGCCATTAGTGATCAAACTGCGGGTGGTACATTAAAAGTCATTGACCCAGATGCGGGCCAAGATAAATTCCAGAACGTTACAGCAGAGCAACTTGAAGGTAAGTTCGGTACATTTACTTTTAACTCAGAAACGGGTGAGTGGACATACAAACTGGATGAGGACAAAGCCGATAAGTTAGATGTGGGTGATGTACGTACAGAAACTCTTGTTGTTACATCCGCTGATGGGCGAGACAGCCACAAGATTAAAGTAGAAATCAAAGGCAGCAACGATGCGCCAACGGTCGAAGGTTCGCTGACTAAGACCACCCATGAGGACGCTTCGCTTAAGACTCTAAACTTACTCAAAGGTGCTAATGATGTTGATGCTAGCTCTGAGCTTTCGATTGCAGATCTAGACACATTACCAAAAGGGTTATCAATCGCTGGTGACGGTCACACGATAATCATTGATCCAAACGAATTTAATTACCTAGGTGAAGGCGACAGCAAAGAAATTATTCTTGAGTATAACGTGGTAGATGGTAAAGGTGGTATTACCCCTCAGACAGCAACTATCACGATCAACGGTCGCAACGATGGCCCTGTCGCTATTGATGACAACTACGGTGACGATACCGAAACAGTACTGTTGACTGAATCATTTGAAAACATGGCATCTCCAGACAAGTGGACGGTGGTGTCTACAGATCCTGATGGAAACTGGACCTTCACTGAAGGCCTTGAAATTGAGCGTGATGGTTTGATTGTAGATGCAGCAGAAGGCGACTTTTACGCAGAGCTGGATGCGTATAATAATACGGCCATTACCACGACACTTGATACTGAAGGTCAAGACACAGTCAAAGTAGAGTTTAGCTACAACCCACGTCAAGATGGTAATTCATCATCAGACATGACATTTACTGTGGGTAGCACAGTAATCACTCTGCATGCTGATGGTACTTATACAGCTCCTGCGGGCTACGCCCTAACGCTAGATGGTCCGGACGCTAAAGGCTGGTATAAAGTCAGCGGTGAATTTGAAGTAGATGGTAATACTACATTACTTGGGTTTGCTGGTGATGGTAAGTCGGATGGACTCGGTGCGTTTATTGATGACATTGTTGTTACCGGTGTCGAGCAACATGCTCTGACAACGGATGAAGACACGACTCTGGTTATTACTCCTGCACAACTTCTAGGCAATGACTTTGATCCTGATAACGATGCTATAGAAATCATTGGCGTTGAACTTGTTTCAGGTCCGGAGGGTACTAACGGTACAGCCACTCTTATTGATGGCAACATCGTATTTGTACCAAACGATAACTACAACGGCGAAGCGACTTTTAAATACACGATTACGGACAATAAGGGTGGCGTAGATACTGCAACAGTAACCGTTAAAGTTAACCCTAATAACGACGCACCTGAGTTCATTTCAGATGATGGTGTAGGTATCGATACGCCAAGTATTGATAAATACGTATTCGATTCTCTTCCTGAGATGTCAAAGGCAGGTACTGTAGTTGGTACAGTCAAGGCAGGTGATGCAGATGGTGATGACCTAACTTACAGCTTCTCAGGTGGTAGCCTCATAAATGGTCCATTTACCATTGACGCAGATTCTGGTGTTATTACGTTAAACAAAGAAATCGATGATGCCGATCTTGGTAAGTTTGAATTAGACGTTCAAGTCACTGATGGCAAGGGCGGAATCGATACTGCTACGGCTCATGTCGAACTTACCAACGTAAATGAAGGACCAGTCGCCACTGACGACTCATATGATAAACCTTCTGAAACGGTTCTCCTTTCTGAGTCATTCGAGAATATGGCTAACCCTAAAAAATGGACGGTAGTGAACAAAGATCCGAACGGAGTCTGGGAGTTTACAGAAGGACTGGAGATTGAGCGCGATGGCTTAATAGTTGATGCTTCTCACGGAGAGTTCTATGCAGAGCTAGACCCTCACAAAAATACTGCTATCACGACGAAAGTTGATACATCGGATCAAGAGTCGATTCGACTAGAGTTCGATTACAATCCGCGCCAAGACGGCAATTCATCATCTGATATGACGTTTACAGTAGGTACTACTGTGATTACGTTGCATGCGGATGGAACCTTTACAGCACCAAACGGTTCGGTCGTAAGTATGAAGGGGCCAGATAGCAAAGGTTGGTACGAGATAAGTGCGGAGTTTGAAGTTAAAGCTGATGAAACGCTAATTGGTTTTGCTGGAGATGGTGCTTCAGATAAGCTCGGAGCTTTCATTGACAACATTGTTGTAACGGGTATCGATCCACTTGAACTTGTTACTAAAGAAGATCACACATTAACGATTGATCCTAATGAGTTGTTGGCGAATGACTACGATGTTGACGGTGACACAATTACTATCGTCGATGTCTCACGAATTGATGGTCCGGATGGTACTAACGGTACGGTTAAGTTAGTTAACGGCCAAATTGTTTTTGAACCAAATGAAAACTTCAATGGCGAAGCGACATTCCGCTATACGATTAGCGATGGAAATGGCGAGACTTCTACCGCGACAGTAACTGTGAACGTTACTCCAGAAAACGACGCACCGGAAATCGACGACGCGACCGTGAATAACGTGTCAGAGAGCATCGCGAACGGCACCGAAGTGTACGACGTACAGGAAGCGCGCACAGGCAACGATACGGATCTGGACGGCGAAGATCTGCAATACACCTTTGTGCACAGCGACAACACCCGCAGTACGACGAGTGAAGACGGCGCGTTCAGCATCGACCCATCCACTGGTAAAATCACCGTGCTGGATACCACGAAAGTGGACTACGAGAGTGCAACCTCCATCGTACTGACAGTTGAAACGACCGACGGTGTGAATAAAGACACCGCGGACATCACGCTCAACTTGACCAACGAGAACGACAACGCACCGGTCATCAACGACGGCAGCAAGACAATCTCTGAAAGTGTGGCCGACGGCACCGAAGTGTACGACGTACAGGAAGCGCGCACAGGCAACGATACGGATCTGGACGGCGAAGATCTGCAATACACCTTTGTGCACAGCGACAACACCCGCAGTACGACGAGTGAAGACGGCGCGTTCAGCATCGACCCAGCCACTGGTAAAATCACCGTGCTGGATACCACGAAAGTGGACTACGAGAGTGCAACCTCCGTCGTACTGACAGTTGAAACGACCGACGGTGTGAATAAAGACACCGCGGACATCACGCTCAACTTGACCAACGAGAACGACAACGCACCGGTCATCAACGACGGCAGCAAGACAATCTCTGAAAGTGTGGCCGACGGCACCGAAGTGTACGACGTACAGGAAGCGCGCACAGGCAACGATACGGATCTGGACGGCGAAGATCTGCAATACACCTTTGTGCACAGCGACAACACCCGCAGTACGACGAGTGAAGACGGCGCGTTCAGCATCGACCCAGCCACTGGTAAAATCACCGTGCTGGATACCACGAAAGTGGACTACGAGAGTGCAACCTCCATCGTACTGACAGTTGAAACGACCGACGGTGTGAATAAAGACACCGCGGACATCACGCTCAACTTGACCAACGAGAACGACAACGCACCGGTCATCAACGACGGCAGCAAGACAATCTCTGAAAGTGTGGCCGACAGCACAGAAGTGTACGACGTACAGGAAGCGCGCACAGGCAACGATACGGATCTGGACGGCGAAGATCTGCAATACACCTTTGTGCACAGCGACAACACCCGCAGTACGACGAGTGAAGACGGCGCGTTCAGCATCGACCCAGC
Source organism: Vibrio sp. TBV020 (assembly GCF_046056895.1). Lineage (NCBI taxonomy): Bacteria > Pseudomonadati > Pseudomonadota > Gammaproteobacteria > Vibrionales > Vibrionaceae > Vibrio > Vibrio sp. TBV020. The sequence continues at coordinate 1,764,234 of NZ_JBEEAQ010000003.1, forward strand.
CACTGGTAAAATCACCGTGCTGGATACCACGAAAGTGGACTACGAGAGTGCAACCTCCATCGTACTGACAGTCGAAACGACCGACGGTGTGAATAAAGACACCGCGGACATCACGCTCAACTTGACCAACGAGAACGACAACGCACCGGTCATCAACGACGGCAGCAAGACAATCTCTGAAAGTGTGGCCGACGGCACCGAAGTGTACGACGTACAGGAAGCGCGCACAGGCAACGATACGGATCTGGACGGCGAAGATCTGCAATACACCTTTGTGCACAGCGACAACACCCGCAGTACGACGAGTGAAGACGGCGCGTTCAGCATCGACCCAGCCACTGGTAAAATCACCGTGCTGGATACCACGAAAGTGGACTACGAGAGTGCAACCTCCATCGTACTGACAGTCGAAACGACCGACGGTGTGAATAAAGACACCGCGGACATCACGCTCAACTTGACCAACGAGAACGACAACGCACCGGTCATCAACGACGGCAGCAAGACAATCTCTGAAAGTGTGGCCGACGGCACCGAAGTGTACGACGTACAGGAAGCGCGCACAGGCAACGATACGGATCTGGACGGCGAAGATCTGCAATACACCTTTGTGCACAGCGACAACACCCGCAGTACGACGAGTGAAGACGGCGCGTTCAGCATCGACCCATCCACTGGTAAAATCACCGTGCTGGATACCACGAAAGTGGACTACGAGAGTGCAACCTCCATCGTACTGACAGTCGAAACGACCGACGGTGTGAATAAAGACACCGCGGACATCACGCTCAACTTGACCAACGAGAACGACAACGCACCGGTCATCAACGACGGCAGCAAGACAATCTCTGAAAGTGTGGCCGACGGCACCGAAGTGTACGACGTACAGGAAGCGCGCACAGGCAACGATACGGATCTGGACGGCGAAGATCTGCAATACACCTTTGTGCACAGCGACAACACCCGCAGTACGACGAGTGAAGACGGCGCGTTCAGCATCGACCCAGCCACTGGTAAAATCACCGTGCTGGATACCACGAAAGTGGACTACGAGAGTGCAACCTCCATCGTACTGACAGTCGAAACGACCGACGGTGTGAATAAAGACACCGCGGACATCACGCTCAACTTGACCAACGAGAACGACAACGCACCGGTCATCAACGACGGCAGCAAGACAATCTCTGAAAGTGTGGCCAACGGCACCGAAGTGTACGACGTACAGGAAGCGCGCACAGGCAACGATACGGATCTGGACGGCGAAGATCTGCAATACACCTTTGTGCACAGCGACAACACCCGCAGTACGACGAGTGAAGACGGCGCGTTCAGCATCGACCCAGCCACTGGTAAAATCACCGTGCTGGATACCACAAAAGTGGACTACGAGAGTGCAACCTCCATCGTACTGACAGTTGAAACGACCGACGGTGTGAATAAAGACACCGCGGACATCACGCTCAACTTGACCAACGAGAACGACAACGCACCGGTCATCAACGACGGCAGCAAGACAATCTCTGAAAGTGTGGCCGACGGCACCGAAGTGTACGACGTACAGGAAGCGCGCACAGGCAACGATACGGATCTGGACGGCGAAGATCTGCAATACACCTTTGTGCACAGCGACAACACCCGCAGCACGACGAGTGAAGACGGCGCGTTCAGCATCGACCCAGCCACTGGTAAAATCACCGTGCTGGATACCACGAAAGTGGACTACGAGAGTGCAACCTCCATCGTACTGACAGTTGAAACGACCGACGGTGTGAATAAAGACACCGCGGACATCACGCTCAACTTGACCAACGAGAACGACAACGCACCGGTCATCAACGACGGCAGCAAGACAATCTCTGAAAGTGTGGCCGACGGCACCGAAGTGTACGACGTACAGGAAGCGCGCACAGGCAACGATACGGATCTGGACGGCGAAGATCTGCAATACACCTTTGTGCACAGCGACAACACCCGCAGTACGACGAGTGAAGACGGCGCGTTCAGCATCGACCCATCCACTGGTAAAATCACCGTGCTGGATACCACGAAAGTGGACTACGAGAGTGCAACCTCCATCGTACTGACAGTTGAAACGACCGACGGTGTGAATAAAGACACCGCGGACATCACGCTCAACTTGACCAACGAGAACGACAACGCACCGGTCATCAACGACGGCAGCAAGACAATCTCTGAAAGTGTGGCCGACGGCACCGAAGTGTACGACGTACAGGAAGCGCGCACAGGCAACGATACGGATCTGGACGGCGAAGATCTGCAATACACCTTTGTGCACAGCGACAACACCCGCAGTACGACGAGTGAAGACGGCGCGTTCAGCATCGACCCAGCCACTGGTAAAATCACCGTGCTGGATACCACGAAAGTGGACTACGAGAGTGCAACCTCCGTCGTACTGACAGTTGAAACGACCGACGGTGTGAATAAAGACACCGCGGACATCACGCTCAACTTGACCAACGAGAACGACAACGCACCGGTCATCAACGACGGCAGCAAGACAATCTCTGAAAGTGTGGCCGACGGCACCGAAGTGTACGACGTACAGGAAGCGCGCACAGGCAACGATACGGATCTGGACGGCGAAGATCTGCAATACACCTTTGTGCACAGCGACAACACCCGCAGTACGACGAGTGAAGACGGCGCGTTCAGCATCGACCCAGCCACTGGTAAAATCACCGTGCTGGATACCACGAAAGTGGACTACGAGAGTGCAACCTCCATCGTACTGACAGTTGAAACGACCGACGGTGTGAATAAAGACACCGCGGACATCACGCTCAACTTGACCAACGAGAACGACAACGCACCGGTCATCAACGACGGCAGCAAGACAATCTCTGAAAGTGTGGCCGACAGCACAGAAGTGTACGACGTACAGGAAGCGCGCACAGGCAACGATACGGATCTGGACGGCGAAGATCTGCAATACACCTTTGTGCACAGCGACAACACCCGCAGTACGACGAGTGAAGACGGCGCGTTCAGCATCGACCCAGCCACTGGTAAAATCACCGTGCTGGATACCACGAAAGTGGACTACGAGAGTGCAACCTCCATCGTACTGACAGTCGAAACGACCGACGGTGTGAATAAAGACACCGCGGACATCACGCTCAACTTGACCAACGAGAACGACACCGCACCAATCGCAAACGATGACCCTAAATCATTCACACTTTCACTTGGTTCTTACGATTCCAATGGTTCTTGGAGTAACGATGGCTTAGAAAGTATTGACGCAAGTTTTAATGGTGTAGACACAGGTATATCAGGCAACAATGAAGACGTTAATAGCGTTGGAATTGGTGTATCAGATGATGTTAATGGTGGTCCTGCTAACCAAATTCAGTTTAATCGCGATTCGGGTGAATCAGAGCAATTAAGCGTTAAATTAGATCAACCAGCTACTGAAGGTAGATTCAAAGTTAGTCACCTTTACTCAAGTGAGGGGGGCTCAAGTGAGCAAGGTAAATGGAGTGCTTACTTTAACGGCATCTTAGTTGCGACTGGGGTCTTCTCCAATGACTCGGGTAGTACAGGCGAGTTCACAATTGATACTGATGGATTTGCATTTGATGAGATCGTATTTGAAGCAACAGAGTTTTCTGGTGGTCCTGATAGCTCGGGCCCGAACGGTGACTCTTCAGACTATTACTTGGAAGGTCTTGAAGTTAGCTCAAGTGGCGCATTTGCATTCAACGAAGGTGATGTTATAAGCATCTCAGTTGCTGATGTTTTAGAAAATGACACCGATGTAGATACCCCTCACGCCGAGTTGTCAATCAAGACGCTTGGTCAACTTACTGATGAAAACGGAGATGCTATTCCCGGCGCAACGGTATCAATGAGCGCTGATGGTACTCAAATAGAAATTACTGTACCAAATGATTTCAATGGCAAGGTTAAGTTCGGTTATACGATTGACGACGGTAATTTGGAAAGTAACCTTGCAAACGTAGATATCATTATAAATCCAGTTAATGATGGGCCAGAAGCTGATACGTTCACCGAAAACACTACAAATGGCTCGGCATCTATCTCATTTTCTGACTTCACTCGTGACATCGAAGACGATGCAGATGGAGTTGAAACGCAGTTAGTAATCCAAAGCGACCCTATCTTCGGTACACTTTATTTTGTCGATGAAAATAATGTTAGGATTGAGGTAGTTAAAGGCGATAAATATGATGATCTCGACAACTTTGAATATGTAGTCGATGACAATATTGCTGAATCCTTAAGTTTTTCTGCATCAGACTTAGTCTCTAAAATTGATACCACTGATGGTAGCCAATCTATCAGTTATTTTGATGCTGGTATGATCACCATTTCAGCAGGTCTATATACTGGAAATCAACCAAGCGGCTCTGATGTTGTTGAAAATCCAGGAGTGTTCCTAAATTACGATAGCAGAGACTCCGAAGAAGGATTCGGTGTATCGACATCACCAGACGGTGACAGTGAACTTGATGTAACGAGTAAAGAGTATATCTCTATCGACTTTAGCCAAACGGGTGCTAACGTTACGGATGCTAATATTCACTTAGGTAGTGTCTATGCCCATTATGACGCTAATAACTCTGCTCAAGGTGAAATAAATGTCGTAGCACTTGATGCAGAAGGCAACGTTATCAAAACGTTCAGCTTCGATGCGGATGACGGCACGTTAGATATTGATAGTTCAGGCAATGCCACTGTGAACATCAGCTTACCTGACGGTTTTTCGGAGATTCGAGTCTACACGACTCAGAATGGGTCATCGAATCCAGTAACCAATTCAAATATTACGCTCAAAGGTGTAGATGTTATAGATGCTCAAGTCTCAGAGTCAATTGACTATATAGCTGTTGATTCAGGAGATCTGTCGAGTGAGACCGCTCAGCTTAATATTGACACCGACTCGATCAAAGAGCCTATGCCTGAGGTCACTTCAAAGGCAACTGAGGTTATATCTGAAGTTACAGACTTAGGTTCAGTATTCACTGGTACAATTGAGGTCAGTAACGGTGACAATGTCACATTGACAGCACCTACTGACACATTTACTTCCGGTGACGAAACGATCGTTTGGACCACAGCAAATGATGGTCAGACATTGGTTGGTTCGGTTGATAGTGGGCCAGTTATCACCGCAACTATCACTAATGAAGGCGGATATGAAGTAACTTTGCACCAAGCTATCGACCATGTTAAACCAGCCGATGATTTACAAGTAATGATGGACATTGGTGTTTCTGTTAGTAATAACAGTGGAACGGTAGACGGAACATTGTCGGTTCCTATCGCTGATGACGCGCCAAACGCTCATGATATAACAAACGAAGTTATCGTAGAGACCAAGGAAGGTGCAAACGTCCAGTTAGTACTTGATATATCAGGATCAATGAGTAAAGACTCAGTTACGGGGGAATATAACGGTAGCAATGACACCCGCCTTCAAGTTATGCAAGACGCAGCGACTCAACTTCTCAATGAGTATCAAAACTTAGGAGATACTCATGTACAGATAGTGTTATTTACCGATGATGATCATACCTCATCCTCAAATTGGTTAACTGTTGATCAGGCAATTGAAATGATCGAAGGCTTACTCGCTGGAGGTGGCACTCACTATGACGAAGCTTTGGAACAGGCAATGGATGCTTGGTCAGATAACTCTGGTGTGGGTAGATTAGGTGGTAACCCTACTAACGTTAGTTATTTCCTTTCTGATGGTGCTCCAAACTCAGACGGTACGATTGATAGTGAGGAAGAGAGTAATTGGACCCAATTCTTGGAATCCAAAGGTATTACAGCGCTAGCTTACGGCATGGGCGAGTCACTTGTAGGCAGTGCTGGTTCTTCGTTGAATCAAGTTGCTTATGATGGAGCTACGAAGATTGACACAGACTCTGTTATTGTTCCTGATGTTACGCAGTTGCCTCCAGTGTTGCTTCAATCCTTGATTCAACCGTCTACAGGTAATTTAAATACAGATATCGGGCAAACGGGTGCAACTAATGACTTAGGATCCGATGGTGGTTACGTTTCTGAGATCAAGTTTGGTGCTCTAACAGTTTCGTATGATGGCAAAGACGTATCAGTTTCAGGCAACCAACAAGGTGCTAGCTCATTAATATCGGGTTCTCAAGTATCAATCTTTATCGACAATAAACACTCATTAGTGTTTAACATGGAGTCAGGCGCATATCAGTTCTATGCTGCTGTTGTTGATAGTGACACTTCGTTTAACTTTGATTATACCTTAATGGATCTTGACGGTGATACTGCTGCTGCAGATCTTACGTTTGATATAGCGGCTCCGTTGGTTTTTGATGGCAAATCTCAAGGTGATATCGTAGATACAGTTGTAGCAGACCATGCCGGCACTTTACATGAGAAGGTTGTTTGGATGCCGTCTGGAAGCAATGAGCCTGTTCCAACTTTTACTAAAGCTGAAACTGCAGAAGGACTTACTATTGACGTCGGAGCTGCAGGTGACAACGTTTTAATGGGTGCTGGTGACGACACTATCTACCTAGGTGAGAGTAGTGCTCTTGGTCTAGATAACGAGACTATTCATGAGACCAAAATTCAAAATGCTCAGGAGTTGCTTGATGATGTATATAGTTCTGGTAGTGATTTAAGTCATTTACAAGATAATGCTGAATATGGTGGCTTCACGACTCTGAGTACTGCATCAAATGCATATGTCGATTTGGGGCATGGTGGCGGTGGCGATGACAAGATTTATGGAGAGGAAGGTGTCGATCTCATCTTTGGAGGAAGCGGGAATGATATCTTAGATGGTGGTGAGGGTAATGATGGCCTGCGTGGGGGAACCGGTAACGATACGCTTAAAGGGGGGATTGGCGCTGACATTCTTATTGGTGGTTTGAGCGATGATATCCTCACTGGTGGTGAAGACGCAGACATCTTCAAATTCGTCGACCAGGGGACAGGTGTTCGTGATGGTGAAGTTGATACGATTAAAGACTTCACTGCTCATGAAGATAAGATCGATATTTCTGAACTGCTTCACACTGACGCTAACGATACAATCACTACGTTGTTAGAGAACGATGAGATTGGACTAGCCGTTAATGGTGATAATCTGGAACTAACTATTTCTGATGGTACGAATAGCCAGAAAGTTATCATCGAAGGTGGCACGTCGGAATATAGTAGTGAGCTTTCAGGTGGCTCACTTAATGATGTTGCTTCAATAATCCTAGGTGACATGCTCAAGGTATACGATACAACCAACTACTAAAACAAAAAGGGCCGCAAGGCCCTTTTTAATACTCGTTACTTAGGTTGTGTATCTTTTAGTATTAGTAAAAAGAAAGGGTTGACACCAAGTGCCAACCCTTCCAAAAGTAGCTCGTAACTCGCTTCTACAGCACCTTACAAGCAAAGCCTTTGAGGTAAAAACCTTCTGGGTATGCGCTGTCAGTAGGGTGATCTGCCGCTTGTTCAAAGCGTTCAACAAACTTCACTTGTCGGCCAGAGTCTACAGCTGCGTCTGCGATGACTTTTTGGAACAAATCTGCACTCATCAAGCCAGAACAAGAGTAGGTTAGTAGTGTTCCGCCTGGTTTTAGAATCTGCATGGCTAGCATGTTGATATCTTTATAACCGTTAGCCCCTGAAGTCAGGTTGTTCTTACTTGATACAAACTTCGGCGGGTCCATCACAACCACATCGAATTTAGTACCTTGATCGCGATATTCGCGAAGCAGTTTGAATACATCTGCGTTAAGGAATACAGCGCGTTTCTTTGAAATATCGAATTCGTTTAGCTCTGCGTTGTACTTAGCTGTATCTAATGCAGGTTGGGATACATCCGCATTGATAACGCGTTTTGCGCCACCTTTTAGAGCATAAAGACCAAAACCACCAGTGTAAGAGAAACAGTTCAAGACTTCTTTGTCTTTCACGTACTTCATCGACTGTAGACGGCTATCACGTTGGTCAAGGTAGAAACCTGTTTTGTGGCCACCGATGATATCAACACTGATCTTGACGCCGTTTTCTTCAATAACCACTGATTTAGGTGGCTCTTCACCATGTAGAACGCCTGTGGTTTGCTCTAAGCCTTCTTTCTTGCGTACTGCTACGTCTGAGCGCTCGTAAATATGGCACTCAGGAAATACCTCTAGAAGGGCTTCAACAAGTACTTGTTTATTGAACTCAGCGCCAGCACTCAACAGCTGACAGACAAGGTAGTCTTGGAATTTGTCGATTGTGATACCTGGTAGGCCATCAGATTCAGCGGCAATCAAGCGGTAACCAGTTAAACCATCGCGCTCGATGATATCTTCACGTAAAAGTTGAGCGTCTTGGATACGCTTAACAAAGAACGACTTATTAATCTCTTCTTTATTGAAGCTCCACACGCGCGCACGGATCTGGGAGCTTGGTGAGTAAGCCGCTTTGGCCAGCCACTTTCCATCGTGAGAGAAAACGTCCACAGTCTCGCCTAGTTTTGGTTCACCTTCTACTCGGTGAATACCGCGAGAAAACACCCAAGGGTGCTTGCGACGAAGGGATTTATCTCGGCCTTTGACTAGGTAGATAGCTGGAGTCATTGGTTTACTCAATAGGTTGTTTTTAGAGGAGGGGTATTTTCAAGGAAGTGTATAGGAATTGCAAATAAAAGAGCCGCCTAGTGGCGGCTCATGACTTTATGCTTTTAAACCAGTAAGCAGGGCTTCCATTTGGTCACTCTGATTTCTTAGCTGTTCTATATTGGAGTTGGTCGCATTAATCATACTGCAGACATTGTCTGATTGGACGCGAATCTCTTCTACGCTTGCGGCAATGTTATCTGCAACAACACCTTGCTCTTCTGCTGCAGTCGCGATTTGAATGCTGCTGTCAGAGATAGATTGGTTTTTCTCCGCGAGTGAGCCAATCTCAACATTAACTTCAGACATCAATTGTTGACCTTCCGAGGCGTTGGTCACTGTCGTTTCCATTAATTGAGTCAACGATTGGCTATTGCGTTGTAGAGCTTCAATCATAGTTTGAATTTCAACGGTAGCTTGTTGAGTTCGACCTGCTAGGGCACGGACTTCATCAGCAACTACTGCAAAGCCGCGGCCTTGTTCTCCTGCACGGGCTGCCTCAATAGCTGCATTAAGTGCGAGTAGGTTCGTTTGTTCAGAGATACCGTTGATGGTGGTAACCACTTCATCGATTTGAGCGGCATTCGCATCAAGCTCCGCGACCGCTTCAGAAGCAGAGCGAATCTCGTTTGAGAGTAAAGAGATAGAGCTAAGCGTATGTCCAACTTTTTGCTGGCCTTGTGTTGCAACACTTCTCGCATCTTCAGTTTGAGTGCTTGAGTCATGGGCAAGGTTTGCTACTTCACGAATAGTGGAAGCCATTTGCTCTGTGGCACTGGCAAGAGAGTTTAGATGTTCTTGCTGTGTACCTGAAACATTCGCACTTTGAATGTTTGATTGGTTTAAATCAGAGCTAATTTGCTGCATTAAAGCGATCGATTCTTGGATAGAGATAACCAAGTTTTGTTCGCGTTCTGCTACCTGATCTATCGTGATAGCGATTTCACTAAATTCGTCGCGTACCTTGAAGAAGTTCATACGGCTTGTTAGGTCACCGCTAGCAAGTGTGCTCAACGCTTTGTTCATGGTAAACATTGCGCCGCCAATGAACGTCATGATGTAGTAAACGCCAAGGGCAATAAGAAATAGGGTAACAAGAACGATAGTGATATGAGTTGTAGACATTGATGCCCACAGGTTTTGATCATGAGTAGCGGCGATACTGAATTCACCACCATTGACCGGAATAGAACCTTTGCCTGATGCAAATGTTATTGTTTCAGAACCATTGATGATTGAAGTGACTTGGGTCTGAGTTAGGTTTCCTGCTTCAATCAGGTCACGCATCAAAACCAACTCATCTTGATATAGATGATTAAGCATTTGATCTGCAGTGTTGTCCAAAACCAGTGTAAGAACGACCAATGCGATCAAAGGAAGAAGGAAGAGCAAGTAGAACTTTTCTTGAATTTTGAGATGAATGAGATATTTGTCAATCCAGCGGAATGGTATTTCTTTCATAATTATTATATCCAATTGAGAAAACCCATATTTCCATTATGGGTGGAGATTAAAACCGTTTAAATATATCACTGAGTAATGATTAGAGGTATACAGAATGCAAGAAAGTTGCGAGAAGTTCACGGTGTCAGGCCTTGTTCAAGGTGTCGGGTTTAGATATTCGACATCCTATGAAGGGCAAAAGCTAGGAGTTAGTGGTTACGCTAAGAATTTATACAATGGAGATGTAGAAGTTGTGGTTTGCGGCTTGCCTGAACAGATTGAGGTAATGGCACATTGGCTTGAACATGGCCCTAGAACATCTAGAGTGGATAGTGTGGTGAGAGCTGCAATTCCATTTAAACCATTTAAGGGGTTTAAGATTCTGTAGCATGTAACTACAGAATCGTCGTCAGCATTATAAACACTTGGCGGGCTTTGGTAAGCCTGCAAGCTTAGTTGCTTGCTTTGCTGGTCCTTGTTTGAATAGTTTGAACAGATACTTACTGTTGCCTTTTTCTGGTCCGTGCGCTTTTTCCATTGCTTTAACTAACATTCTTACTGCTGGAGAGGTATTAAATTCCACGTAAAAATCACGAACAAAATGGACAACTTCTAAATGTGCTTCGGTTAACTCAATACCTTCTTGCTCAGCAAGAATTTCAATCATTCCTTCTTCCCACTGGGTATGATCTAACAGATAACCCTGCGCGTCAGTTTCGATTTGTTTACCGTTGTATTCAAACATCTTACGATCCTAATAACATAGATATTCAATAGGGTAGCGCAGCATACCGTGATTAAACAATATGGCAAGTATGAAAAAGCCCGGCAGATTTAGCTGCCGGGCTTTTAAAGTACAAATCGTTTAAACGATTAATCGTCGTTCATAATACCAAGAATGCTTAACAAGCTTGTGAACAGGTTAAGGATGTTTAGGTACATTGATATAGTAGCACTAACGTAGTTTGTTTCTTCACCACGTACGATACGGCTTGTGTCGTATAGAATAAAGCCAGAGAACACTAGCGCCGACATGCTGCTGATTGCTAGTTGGCCGATAGTAGAGCCAACGAAGATGTTGATGATAGCAGCAACAATAACGATGATTAGACCAGCAATCAGGAAGTTACGCATGAAAGAAAAGTCTTTCTTGCTGCTGATTGTGTAAGCTGAAAGGCCTAAGAACACCATGCCCGTTAAGCCAAGAGCCTGAGCAATGATAGAAGGGCCGTTAGCGATTGAAGCATAGTAAGTCAGCATTGGACCTAGAGCGCCACCCATTAGAGTTGTGAACACGAAAGTCCATACAATACCCATTGATGAGTTGATGCTTTTTGGTAGTGCGAAGAAAAGAATACCGATAGCGGCAATTTGCATAACAAGAGCCATCATTGGTGAAATACCAATCGCCATTGTTGCCATTGCAGCTACTGCACTTGTTACTAGCGTCATTGATAGTAAGAAGTAAGTATTCTTAAGTGTTTTGTTGATCTCAAGTGTATTTTGAGCACTTGTAGAACGAGTAAACATAGGGCTGTTCATGATCTTCCTCGTAAGGTTTTATGTTTATAACTACATTTATGAGGTTGAATGGCCAAAAAATCAAGCCCCAATTAACGTTGTAGTAAATAAAATAATAATAGAAATAAAAACTTAAGTGTTTTGAAAGATGTAACACAATATGACTTATCTAACAATGTTGGAAATGAAGCTCAACATCTATGTTACATTTGAACGACTTCAATCAAGTAGAACTAGATAGTCTAATTGCTGCGAGCCTTATTCATAGAAGTCTTGGATGAGTTTAAGACTGGCGAAAGAAATTACATACAGCAATGTCCTGAACAGAGACAATTACCTAAAAAGCATAGCTTAGAGGTAATGTGCTTTGAATCAGTAGTTGTCTGTTGAAAGATGTGACGAGCTGATTTGTTACTGGTTTGATTGCATATCGAAAGTGTAATTCTTAAATTGTTTTGTTAACTCTTACATAATTGGATACTTAAAGTTCTAATTTATGGAATGCATGTAAAACTATTTACTAATGTAATAATGAATACATTTAATTCATATAATCTCATTTGTGTGTAGGAATGTTCTTGCTGATGGGGTTGGCTATAGCAGTTATTTATATTAATTAATACTATCAGTACCAGATAAAAACTAATGGCTAAATGCTAGCCACTCAGGACTTCTGGTACTCAAATGCGTATTCTAATATATTCAATATTTGCACTTCCCTTAACTGTTCAAGCAGTGGAAAACGATGGTTTTCTTTCTCACTTGTCTGATGAAGACTTCTTATCAAAAAACAACCCTTCGATTGTTTCATTTGGAATGGGTGCTCATAGAATCAAAGCCGGCAATGCGAACGGAGTATACTTAGCTGGCATAAAATCGATTAAGGATAGCAATTTCGGAATCTATGGTCGAGGTGAGTTAATTTCTGATAAATATAAGACAGGACATTTTTGGTCTTGGAATATGGCATTAGGTGCGGGGTACTATGTCTCAGAAGACTTTATACCTGTTATGACGGTGGGGAAATGCTTTTCCAATTATTCTACATGTTATTTCAACTTACGACATCCTACTGCAAATGATGACGATATAGACGCAATTTACTATGGAACAGGTGCTTATTTCAAAGATGTTATCTTTGATTACGGTGTTTGGGAGGTAATGGCTGACTGGAGTCCATACAAGGGCTATAACGGAATGTCATTATACTTAGGTTACGGTTTTAAGTTCTAAATGGAAAAAGATATGAATTACATCAAATCATCACTTTTCTTATTCTTTTTTTCATCTTTGGTACAAGCATCTACGAACCTAGATCTAGATTTGAATCTAAATATTGAAGAGCCGGTTTACACTAAAGATATAAACATTCTATTTAAGGATTCGATCGAGAATTCATACAAAGTCTTGTCAAAAAAATATGCAATCGAATCAAAAAGTCATCTTTTTGATTCTGCTAAGTATTATTATATACCTAATGTTTCAATTACTTCTCAAGTAAAGGAGAAAATGGATAGGCCTGGACATCCATCGCCATTTACAGAATTTACACTTGATCTTTCTGCTAAAATGAAACTATGGAGTAATACAACATCTGATCAAAAAGATGCTGCATATTTTTATCTAAAGTCTGCTAAAGATCAGTACAATGAAAGTGTTAGTGAAATATTCAGAACAGTAAATTTAAATTTATTGAAAATTGAACTATCTAGGCAATTTCTTTCTAGAACAAAAGAATATCGTAAACGTATGGATGTTCTACTAGATAAGATGGATATTTCTACTAACTCTGGATTGTTGAAAAAATCAGATAAGATATTCGCTGAAGTGACGGTCAAAAAGTTTGATGAATCTGTACTTAATGTACTTTCTCAAATTGAACAATATAGAAGTCAAATCGATAATATCACTTCCAAAAGATTGTATGATGATGAATATGGGTTGAGCAACTCTTACATTGATTCTGTAATGTCTGTTAATAACGAATATTTTGATATTGATACTATAATGAAAAACAACTTCTTAGTTTTATCTAAGAAAGCAAATCTTATGGCTGAGAAGAAAACTGCTGAGTCGAGTAATGAATATTTTTCGATTGAATTACAAACAGTTCATGACATAAAAGAACATGAAAAATCGAGCACGAAGAATGATGAAAACCAGGCTGTGTATGGATACACATATGATGACAATGGCGACTCTTATGTTGGTGTACAGTTTTCTTTTAATGGACTTAATTATGCAAATTATAAAACACAATTAAGTGAATATGAGCTTTACAAGCAAAAAATGATTGAGTTTGATGAGTTCGTTCATGGGATTAATATCGAAATAATTGCTTTGAAAGAGCAATATCGATTAATAAACGAGCGAATAACTAATGTAAATAATCAAGTTAATTTGACAACCGACGTCATTGAAAATCAAATGAATGAAATGAAAGTAGATGAGTCTACTGTATTAGATATTTTCCGAAATGTATCATCCTTGTCTGATTTAGAAATGAGTTACCTGATTGCACAAAATGAGTTGGTTGATACAGTTAATCGTATCTACGCGTTAAATTCGGTGTTACCAGCAAATTATGTTATTAACTAAATCAATTAAGGCTTGTTTGGCGTTTATAGTCTTATCGCTTATGCTCTATGTGACATTAATTACTAAGTTTGATGTCATATCAGAAGGTGAAGGCGTACTGTCTATAAATGATAGTAACGTTAATATACTTTCTCCATCATCGGGGATTATTCAGGATATATATATTACAAGAGGGGATCATGTAAAAGATGGAACGAAACTTCTTACTATTGGAAATATAGAAGATCGACATAAACGCGAGTTGTTAGAATTTAATAGTGATTTTTATTCGAAGAGAGTTGATGAGCTATCTAATGACCTGTCAAAGTTAAAAGAAACCTTTGATAAAGGTTTCCCTACAGATGATAAAACGGGTTCTTCTAAGCTCTTAAAGGTAAAAAATCAATATGAGGCATATGAATTCAAAAAAAATGATCTAATTAAGAAGAGAAATGATTTCCTGATTAAGGATAGAAACTTCAAAAATCAAGAATTTCTTCTTGAAGAAAAAAGTAATCTAATAAAAGAATCCTTGGGGAAAACAGTTCGTTATTTGGACTCTAAGCTTGATGTGGAAAAAATAAAACTTCAAGCAATTGAAAGTAAGTTACTGTTGAATGAAGCAGAGAGCTTAGTTGAATTAGCGTATCAAGATTTCACTCAGCTAACACTCGACTTGATTAGCCAAACTGAAGATGAATTGAGACGTTCTGAAGAACAACTTTCATCAAACTTGTCAGAATTTAATACAGTTACAGATAGAATTCAATCAACAACTATTAATTCCAATATTGATGGCTCAGTTTTATCGTTGAAAGTAGGTCTCGCGAAAGGTGTATATATTGAGCGAAACTCAGAGATACTAACCCTCAAAAGAAACGATGATGGTGTTTATGTTGACGCTAAGTTTGATTCAAAATTAAGACCTTATTTGACAATAGGTCAGCAAGCAAAAGTGAAGGTAGATGCCCCTGGAATAAGAGGTTTTTATTATGGAGAGATAAAAGATATAAGTGTTGATTCATTTGAATATGATGAATATTCGAAAGAAGGTCGTCGATATTATAACGTTAAAATTTCATTCTATGAAAATAAGGAAGCAATCAAAAAACTAAATGGACTATTAGGTCTGAAAACTACTGTTTATGTTATTAATGATACAATGACATTTTTTGAATATATAACCTCAGTGTTTAACAAAGATTTGGACTTTTCAGTATGGTAGGATTCATTGGAGCTTTGTCTTCGTCATTATGTATATTAATACTGGTATTTATTACTTTGATTGTAGGTTATATTGATTCATTATTGCCAGAAGCTTCAGTATTTAGGATTGATGAAGCAACATATAGATACCCAATATCTAGTTATTATGTGACAGATGAGGTAATAAACGAACTTGATATAATAATTGATGATTTAAGTATTAATAAAGGTTTTTCTACAAAGTCCTTAGAAGTGGGCTGTAGTTCTGGCTTTGATATTGATATACAATCGGCAAACAATTTGATGGTTTATAATACAATAAAGACAAACAATAGTCTGAATCTAGAAGCATTGATGAATGATCAGCCTAGTATTGATACAAATAAACTCAACTACTGTTATATCGATATTTTAGGGAGTGAAGGTAGTGGATGACGAAAATTTAGGCCCTATGGTCGACGCACTTACTGGTGCGATGAGTGCGATATTGCTCGTAACAATATTTTTAATGGTTAATACAATGTCCTCTGTTTCTGAGTCGGTTAAAGAATATGGAAAAGAATCTTTGTATAAAAACCAAGAAATGGTGTCTGATATCTTTAAAAGAGAGGCGCCACATTTGTCTTTAAATGATAATCGAGTTTACTTTTTCAAGTCTTTCAAACTAAACGAAAATCAAATAACTTTATTAAATGAAGAGTTTGAACTAAACAGGCCAAGAAAACTCATTATCTACTCAGATAGTGATGAGTCAGTCATTACATATAACACATTATTATTTATAGAAAGTACAGTTTTAAAAAACTATATAGATAACTTAGAGATAGTTTATTTTCCATCACTAAAAGATGGATTAACAGAATTTTTTTGGGAGTGATTTTGCAATGAAGTACATAGGATATTTCCTTTTTTCTTTGATGTTCGTGCTTGTTGGGTACGTGGATGTAGTTAAATCTTTTTTCTTGTCATCTTTAGACTTAGCGCCAGAGATTACTTACCTAATAGTCATATTTTATTGTTATATAGCAATAATGTCGGTGCTATTGGACGTCTTTCCAAATTTGGTCGGTAATCGTGCTTCAGTGTTCAAAGGTCATTTAACGATGGCTTGCTCTGTGATGGTATCACTCGGTTTGGTTGGTACCTTCTTAGGTTTGGTTGATATGATCTCGGGGATCGGCTCGGCGTTAACTTCGGATGCTACCGACTTTGCGCAACGCATGGAAAATCTTTTAAGTGCAATATCGTCTTCTTTAGGTGCTATGTCATTTGCATTTATGACTTCAATACTTGGTGTCGGTATTTCTGCGTATTCGATGGTTGCTGGTAATTTTGTTGTTACTTCATTCTCTGATTCTCAGAAAGAAAAAAATAACACTCTGATTTCAAATGATAGTTTTAACGCAGATTTCAAAGAGCGTCTGGATTTTATTGAAGATAAGGTAAATGTTCTATCCCTTCAATCTAAAGAAGGAGATGTCACCCCTTTAATAATTTTTGAATCGCTAACCAAGCAAAACTTACAACTAGTCGAATCTCTAGAGCTTATGATTGAAAAGCAATCAAAGTCATATGAAAAAATGGAAAAGTCTATTTCTCAACAGTGCAATGATAGATCTTTGCTAGCTAATGAAATGAAGGTCAACAACGAGCATTTAGCAACGTTATCAAAATCTTTAAACGATTTCGTTATGGCAAATAATAAAAGCTCCTCTCTTTTAAAAGCGGAAGTTAAAAAGAATAATGAATATTTAGAAAGTATGAAAGAATCTACTGAAAAGGCTTTTGTAACGATGAATGATTTTATGTCGAAAGTTAGAAGAATTCTTAGCTAACATATAATAATTTCTTTCAGTTCATTGAATAGGCCATTTTACAGATTTGGCCTACGGCGTATGTCGCCTATTATTTCTCTTTGAAGTGTTTTTCATTTTATTTACGATGAATTTCACTCGTAAAAACGGTATTTATTATGATTAATGTTCAAGTTTCAAACGTTAATGAAGTGTCTATTACTGGCTTTGATATTACGGTTAAAAAACCGAATGGTGAGCTTAAAACAATTAAAAATGGTGTCACCTCTCTTTTGAAAGGTGACCTTGTTATTTCTTCTCCTGATGGCTCTGCTTTATCTAGAAGTGATATACTTAAAAAAGTAAATTTGGAGAGCAACTCTTCTGTCTTAGTGCCATCTATGATCAACTCCCAACAAGAGCCTGCTGGGGAAAAATATAAGGATCAACAAGGTCAAGGAACTAAGGATAATCAAACGCAAGAAGAGTTTGAAAATTTACAAAAGCAAATTAAAGAACTAACTGAATTAAAAAAGAAGTTAGAAGAAGAAAAAGAGAATCAAGAAGAAGAGATCTCTGAAGAACAAGAGTCTGATATCGAGCTGTTAAACCAACTTTTAAATCAAACAAACTATGCTTTTATTGACGTTAAAACACTCGATGTTAATGAGAATGACGACTTTGATTCAGACTTTAATGATAATACGAGTAAAAAAAGTTCTAATGAGCAAGCAACTCTTAACACTAGCTCTTCCTCTGGTACGTCTTCTCAGCCAATCGTAGCGAACGAAAGTGACAAAGAAGAAACAGATTTATTTGTTGAAGTTAAACTTTCTGGTCGTAGCGATAGTGGAACCAAGGGCGATTTTATCACTAATGTCAATAAACCCGTGTTTGAAGTTAGAACATTGGCTGAGGCATCTGTTAGCATCTCTATCGCTGGTGTTGTATACGAAGCTGTAGCGGACTCAAGTGGCCTTGCTATTATTACGATTGCTGATGAGTTAGAAGATGGGGAATATAATTTAATTATTAAAGCGGTCGACGACGCCGGTAACCAGGTAACAGCTAATCAGTTACTGATTATTGATACGGTCGCACCAGAAGTAAGTATTTCCTTAGATTCTGACTCTGGTATTTCCGATAGTGATGGAATTACAAACGTAAATAATCCTACATTCAAAGGAACCGTTAGCGGTAATCCACAATCTTTGACTATTTCTGTGGGTGATATTAGCTATCAGCTCCCAGTTACGGAAGGAGAGTGGTCTTTTACTTTTCCATTAGATATACCTGATGGTGATCATGAATTCATTATTTCTGCAGTGGATGAAGCCGGAAATGAAGCTACATCCAGCCAACATGTAACTATTGATACAGTAAATGAGTTTTCAGCGACTTTAACTAGTTTGACTGACAGCGGGACCATCGGAGATTGGATTACTAACATAGAGCGACCAATCTTTAGTTTCAAGCATGAGGTCGGTGCTACAATTCAGATAATTTTAGATGGCGTTACATATGACGTGGATGTTAACGCTTCATCTCCTACAAACTTCCAATTACCAGTTTCTTTCACCGAAGGCGCACACGATGTAGTTTTCGTTTCTGTAGATATCGCTGGTAACCGGGTTGAAATTGAACAAGAGATCACTATTGATTTGACCCCCCCCAATTTTTCTTGGTTAGGGTTATCGAACGAGTCAAATACAGGTGAAACTACTGACAATATTACTGCCATAAATACCCCAGTCTTTGTTGGCCGAGGAGAGGTCGGTGCAACAATATTCGTAGAGATTGATGGTTTTACGTATTCAACGAAAGTTGAAGAAAATGGGCGCTGGTCATTATCTGTCACGAATAAATTAGCTGACGGTACATATACGATTACAGCATATGCAAAAGATGTTGCTGGTAATAGTTCGACAATTGTCAATGAACAAGTTGTAATAGATACCATTGGCCCACAGATAACAGGCGGCCTAGACTCGACTACAGACACAGGCCATCACAACAATGATGGTATTACTAATGCAGATAAACTGACTTTTAAAGGTAAAACCGAACCTAACTTAACAGTTACATTATCAATTCCAGAAGTCAGCTTGACTGCAGTCGTGGTTTCTGATGATAAAGGTGATTGGAGCTTTGACGTAGATAGTTTAGTCGAAGGAACGTATAGCTACTCAATCACTGCTGTTGACGCTGCAGGTAATAGTAGTGTTAATGCGGTTAATGGTACTGTAGTTGTAGACCGAAGTATCGAAAACTTTTCCGCTAAAATTTCAGATGAATCAAACTCAGGTGTTACTACTGATAATATCACAAATGTTAAAACCCCTATTTTTACTGGTACTGCGGAACCAAATTCAAAAATTACTATTACTATTCAGAATTCAAATAATGGGTCTAGTCAGAGTGTTTATGGTCCTGTTACAACAAATAATGACGGTGCTTGGTCTTATAGTGTCCCCGATGAACTTAGTGACGGTAGTTATGTTGTAAGCTTCGCGGTAGTGGATGTAGCAGGCAATACAGAATCGATCGACTTACCAATTGTTATTGATACTCAGATCTCCTTGACAGCTCAATTGAGTAAGTCTTCAGACTCTGGCGACGATAGTGATAATATTACTAACATAGATAAGCCTCAGTTTAATGGTACGGCAGATGCAGGCTCAACTATCAACTTGCTCTTAACGCATGCCGAATCAGGGGAAAAAATTGAATTAACAACACTTGCGTTAGCAAACGGTACATGGTCTATATCAACGCCAAATGAGTCTGCATTGACGAAGCAAGGCGAATGGTCGTGGGTCGTTAATGCAGTTGATGTTGCGGGTAATAATGCAACTCCAGTTAGTGACTCATTTATATATGATAGCATTGCACCTGAAGCGACAGTTGAACTTGCATCTAACACCGGTTTCGATGACTCTCATACAAATGATAACACCTTAAACTTTTTGATTACTACGGAAACCAATGCAAAGGTTTCTCTGTCCATTTTTCAAGTAAACAATAATGTCATTTCTACGACTCCGACATATCAAACTGCAAACCCAGTTTCAGTCGGGGCTAGTGGAAAATTAACATACGATCTAACGACCACATTACCTGATGGAAAATATGCATATCAAGTGTCTGTAACAGACGTTGCAGGTAACTTGACTGTGACAGAATATGAATTTGTTACGGTAGATACTGTTGCACCAGTTCTAGGGACAATTTCGCTAACGGACAACTCCGATTCAAACGTTGTCGGTGACAATATCACTAATAAATCAACATTAACGTTTAGGGGAGTAGCGTCTGAAGTTGGTAGTGTCATTCACATAACAATTACAAATAAAATTACTAGTGAACCAGTGATAACTCCAATCACCTATAACGTTGAGTCTGCTAATTGGATCTATGAGCTGCCTGATTCTTTAGATGATGGAGTGTATAACATAAGTTTTCAAGCAGAAGACTCAGCAGGTAATAGGTCGGCAAGTAATACTCTTGAAATTACTGTTGATAGCGTAGCTCCTGTGCTGGGTTCTGTCGCATTAGATAGTAGTTCTGATACTGGAATATCAGACAGTGATTTTATCACTCGAGATAAAAGCCCAACATTTGTAGGTACTGCCGAAAAAGATGCAAAGGTTGAAGTGTTAATTTATCGAGGTGATATCTTAATACAAACGAGCTCAGTAGACGTTACAGATCAGAATGGTTCATGGTCTGTAACGGTTTCTGATCTAACAGATGGTGAGTATCGTTGGGTAGTCAAGGCGACTGATATTGCAGGTAATACGACCACTCTTGCAGACGACGAGCAACTAATAACGATTGATACCACTTACCAAGGAGCAACGGGTAAGCTCCATGACGATTCAAATTCAGGTGACAAACTAGACAACATTACTAATCAAAATACCATAACATTAACTGGTAAAGGTGAGGTTGGCTCGAATGTACAAATTAGCTCTTTGACTGGGCCAAACGGCTCAATCGATGTTTCATCCGTGTTGGACACTGAAGTTAATGAATCGGGCGATTGGCTGTTGCAGTTACCGCGTTTGACAATGGGTGATGGTGAGTATCGTTGGACCGTAGAATTGACTGATATTGCTGGCAACAGTAAGAATGTTTCTGGGATTGTAATCCTAGATACGACCACGGAAGTCAATGCTATTCTCGAGTCCGACTCTGGTGTTTCTAGTTCAGATGGTATCACAAATGTTAATAAACCTGTGTTTTCTGGTACAGGTGAAGCTGGGGGGACTGTTACCTTAACTCTAGTTGATCCTGACGGCGTAGCAGTCACAAATATTCCTACATCAACAGTGGCTTCTAATAGCACATGGAGCATTTCTGTTCCCGAACTATCGAAAGAAGGAAGCTACTCTTGGTACGCTCAAATAACAGATATTGCGGGTAACACACATACCACGCCTAACTACTCATTTACATTAGATTTAACAGCACCAAATCTTGTCGAAGCTAACATTCTCCTAGATAGCAGTGTTGGGTTCGAGAGTGAGCCTCCTAGTACAAGCAATGACAAGCCAACTTTCGAAGGCAAAATCTCAGAATCAACGGGTATTGCTCTAGTTCATATTTACTCGGTATCTAATGGAGTTGTGAGCTCTTCACCAATATACACATCAGATGGAGTCAATGTTGACTCGAAAGGTGAGTTTACGTTTAGTGTTTCCGATGCACTGGATGAAGGAGAGTATCGTTGGGTAATAGAAGTTAGTGACATTGCTGGCAATAAATCAAGTAGTGATCCGCAAACTATTATCGTTGATAAGACGGCCCCAACATTAAGTAATGTCTCGTTATCAGACGAAAGTGATACAAGCTTGGTGGATGGCACCAACTACTCGAATGACTCCACACCAACGTTTGTGGGGACATCGGAAGCGGGCGCCCGTGTGTCAATCTTATTGACGAACAATGCAGGTGACCCAGTTGCATTGCAACCTAGTTATGTGACCGTTGCTCAAGATGGCAGTTGGTCATACACCCCAACCACTGAACTTACCGACGGAAGCTACACTTGGGTTGCGCAAGTGATGGATGCCGCGGGGAATACAAGCAGCAGCAGCGCAATTACACTGAACATTGATACAGTGGCGCCAACGCTCTCGGATGTTGGCCTTGAAGCAAGCAGTGACAGCGGCCAATCGGATGATGACAGCATCACCAACGATACAACGCCGACGTTTAGCGGTACCGCGGAAAAAGGCAATCAGATTGAGCTGAAGCTGTTCAATACGTCTTCACCTGAGACGGCAGCGTATACGTTTACGACAACAGTAACGAAGAACAACGGCAGTTGGAGTCTCGATACAACGACGTTAGCGCAAGGCAGTTACAACTGGGTGGTCGTGGCAACGGATGCTGCAGGCAATACGAGTGAGAAATCAAGCAGTACGCCGCTTGTGATTGATACAGAGATCACGGGTTTTGAGGCTGGGTTGGATGCGAGCACTGACAGCGGAGACTCAAGCAGTGATGACATCACGAATGTGACGCAAGTGAAAGTGAGCGGCAAGGGAGAAGTGGGCGCGACGGTGACTTTGACCTCCTTGGTGAACACTGCAAGTGGGGCTCCGGTTACGGTGCCTACCACGACTGCGACGGTGGATAGTGACGGTAACTGGGTATTGACGGCGCCAGCGTTGTCAGTAGACGGTACGTATGAATGGACCGTGACAATCGTTGACATTGCAGGTAACAGTGCAGAAGAAAAAGGGACGTTTGTTTTTGACAGTACTATTTCAGTGACGGCGGGATTGGATAAAGCTTCCGATACTGGTGCCAGCGACTCAGACCAAATTACTAACGATACCACGCCAACGTTGTCGGGGACTGGTACGGATGGCGATAGAGTGACCATCACGCTGACAGGACCGAAGGACTATACTCATACCGTTGTTACAACTGTTGCAAGCGGGGTATGGAGCATTACGTTTGAAGGTGAAAATGCCTTAGATACGGATGGTAAATACACCTGGGAGATGCAAGCGATTGATGTAGCGGGTAACACTCAAGTGAAGGAAGGTGAGTTCACGCTCGATACTGTAGCTCCGGGAGCAACCACTGAGTTGCTTAATGACAGTGGTGTAGCGGCCAATGATGGCATCACCAAAAATGATGAGCTGTCTGTTAAGGTGACTACAACAGGCAACGCACACCAAGTACGCCTTGTGGTTTGGAAGCAAGGTGAAACGGCGAATGATGCGGTGTTCAGTACCACGCATCAACTTGCGGGCTCACAAACACACACCTTTACAACCACTCAACTGGATGAAGGAAGCTATCAATACAAGGTTATCGTAACTGACGCTGCAGGAAACGTTGCTGAAAGTGCAACTGCAAGTGTGACCATAGATACAACCGCTCCTGTCTTAGGTGCTGTTACCCTAGCTGACACTTCAAATGGCTCTTATGTTAATGATGCAGAAGTGAGCTTTAGTGGTACGGCTGAAGTTGGAGCACGTATTTACCTTACCCTTACGGGGCCTAATGGCACTGTTGCAGTTAACCCAGCTTATGTTGAGGCAACAAATGGCAGTTGGACTTATGCACTGTCTTCGAATATTGCAAGTCAACTAGACGATGGGGCATACACTTGGAGTTTTACTGCTCAAGATGTAGCCGGAAACACTTCAGCACCGAAAGCTGGCTCGTTTACTCTCGATACCTCTTCTCCAGAAGTGACCTTCAATGGCATCAGTGCAGCAACGGACAGTGGCAATGATTCGTCAGATATGTTGACCAATTCAGATGCTCCGGTCTTTACAGGTACTGTGTCAGAAGAAGCTAAAATCACGGTTGTTTTGACCTCTATCCCTGCAGGTAAAACTTATACGTTTGAATCGTCGACGTATGTGACCGGTTCATGGTCATTGGCGGCAACGAGCACGATTGATGAAGGTACTTACAGTGTGACTGTGACAGCGCTAGATATGGCGGGCAACACCAGCAGTGTGGTGACTTCAGACACTAACCTTGTTATCGATAAAACCGTGACAGGCGGCGACGATGTGGGGTTACATGCGGACTCTGATTCAGGCGTGAGTGGTGATAACTTAACTAACCACACCACCGTGAAATTGACGGGTCAAGTTGAGGCAGGTAGCCAAGTCACCCTTAAGAGTCTCTCGACACCAGGCGGTACGCCGATAGACGTGAGCGGGGTGGCAAGCGTTTCGACGGACGATGATGGTAACTGGGTGATCACGCTACCAAGTTTTGGCAGTGAGCAGGGTACGTATACCTACACAATTGAGTACGTAGATGCCGCAGGCAACATCAAAGAGGTGGATGGCAGCTATGAGCTTGATACGCAAATCAGTATCACAGCGAACCTGGAGGCTGGGCAGGTTGAAAGTAACGGTGTGCTGTTTACGAAAGACGACTCTCCGGCCTTTAACGGTACAGGTACAAAGGGCGACCGTATTACGTTGACTCTTTCTGGCCCAGAAGGGAGTCAAGAGCTTACGGCGGTCGTTGGGGACAACGGTGCTTGGTCCATTGATGTTTCTAAGTTGGATAAAGATGGGGTTTACAATTGGTCAATTGTAGCAACAGACGCAGCTGGGAACACCGATAACTCTCAACGTGGTAGCTTTACGCTTGATACGACTCCTCCAGCTTTCGAATCACTAGAGCTGTTGAGTGATACTGGCGTGAGTGCATCCGATGGGATCACAAAAGACTCGACTCCGGACATTAAAGTTGTCACGACTGGCAATGCTCACCAAGTGAAGTTATTGGTATGGGAGTCGAGCGGCAGTGCTGCTTCAGCGACGTACGACTCGGGGTTTGTCACTGTAGGCAACGACGGCAGTTATACGTTCACCGTTTCCGATTTGGATGACGGCCAATTTAGCTACCAAGTGATCGCTGTCGATATTGCTGGTAACCAGGCGAGCTCGACGGTTGGGTCAATGACCATCGATACCACATCACCAGCCTTAGGCACAGTTGAACTGAATGACGCAGAAAATGGCGGGTTCGTTAACGATAACCAGCTTGTTTTCTCTGGGTCGGGTGCTGAAGCAGGGGCGCGTATTTATCTCACCTTGGCGAATAGTGAAGGGGGTGCAATTGCTCTATCTCCGGAGTTCGTTGTGGTCGGCAGTGATGGTTCATGGACATTCTCTTTACCGGATGACCTCGATCTTGATGACGGTACGTACACTTGGTCTGCCTTTGCTCAGGATTTGGCGGGTAATGACTCACCGGCTCAATCTGGCTTGGCCGTGATTGACACACAAGCGCCAACGGTGACCTTCGCCGGCTTAACGGAAGCAACGGATTCAGGAAACAGCAACGCAGATATGGTGACCAACACTTTACGTCCGGTATTCTCTGGCAGCGTAACCGAGTCCGCCAAAGTGAAAGTTGTGTTGGTGCAAGGCACTCAACGTCTTGAGTTTGAGACGGCCGCTTATGGCGATGGTTCATGGACGTTAGCGGCTTCGCAAGATATCCCAGAAGGGACTTGGAGTGTGACGGTTAGTGCAACCGATAAAGCGGGCAATGTGAGTGACTCTGTAGTGAGTGATACTGCTCTAGTGATCGACCGAACTGTAACGGGTGGAGATGATCACGGTTTAAGCGCAGACACTGACAGTGGCGACAATGACTCCGATAACATCACAAATCAAACCACAGTGAAACTGTCTGGCACAGTCGAAGCGGGTACTAAAGTGACGTTAACGTCACTAGAAAAGCCTGATGGTAGTGCAGTGACGCTTTCGAGTGACGTATTTACGACCGCGGGAAGCAACGGTGTTTGGACATTAAATGTACCGACCTTTGGTAATAGCAATGGTGAATACACTTATGGTTTGCGTTATGAAGATATTGCGGGCAACACAAAGAATGTAACGGGTAAATTTACGTTCGATAATGAAATCACCCTAACTGCTCAGTTTGATTCCGAAACGGGTCAATCGGGTGGCGTAGTGTACACCAATACGAAGGAGCCAACTTTATCCGGTACAGGTGATAAAGGGGATAACATAACGGTTGTCATCACCGGTCCAGCAGGCACCCAAACGCTGACTACTGTTGTGGCAAATGACGGATCTTGGTCTGTGACTGCCGATGAGATTGATACTGACGGCAGTTACACTTGGACGGTGACCGCTACAGACGTAGCAGGCAACCAGAGTGAAGTAACAAATAGCTTTACCCTTGACAGCATTGCTCCTACAGCGACAACGGCATTAGATAATGACACGGGTTTTGCCGCAGACGATAATCTGACGAATGAAGGGGCTCTCAACATCTCGGTGAATACCCAAGGCAATGCACACAGTGTGACCTTACAGGTATGGCAGAAAGGATCTCCGAATCCCCTTTTAGTGGACGAGAGGGTCACCCTGTCAGGGGCTGATCATCAGTTTACGACGAGTGACCTATCTGAAGGTGAATATCAATATAAAGTGACAGTAACCGATATTGCGGGTAACTCCTCTGATTCAGAAGTGGTCACGGTTACGATTGACAAGACGGCCCCAACATTAAGTAATGTCTCGTTATCAGACGAAAGTGATACAAGCTTGGTGGATGGCACCAACTACTCGAATGACTCCACACCAACGTTTGTGGGGACATCGGAAGCGGGCGCCCGTGTGTCAATCTTATTGACGAACAATGCAGGTGACCCAGTTGCATTGCAACCTAGTTATGTGACCGTTGCTCAAGATGGCAGTTGGTCATACACCCCAACCACTGAACTTACCGACGGACGCTACACTTGGGTTGCGCAAGTGATGGATGCCGCGGGGAATACAAGCAGCAGCAGCGCAATTACACTGAACATTGATACAGTGGCGCCAACGCTCTCGGATGTTGGCCTTGAAGCAAGCAGTGACAGCGGCCAATCGGATGATGACAGCATCACCAACGATACAACGCCGACGTTTAGCGGTACCGCGGAAAAAGGCAATCAGATTGAGCTGAAGCTGTTCAATACGTCTTCACCTGAGACGGCAGCGTATACGTTTACGACAACAGTAACGAAGAACAACGGCAGTTGGAGTCTCGATACAACGACGTTAGCGCAAGGCAGTTACAACTGGGTGGTCGTGGCAACGGATGCTGCAGGCAATACGAGTGAGAAATCAAGCAGTACGCCGCTTGTGATTGATACAGAGATCACGGGTTTTGAGGCTGGGTTGGATGCGAGCACTGACAGCGGAGACTCAAGCAGTGATGACATCACGAATGTGACGCAAGTGAAAGTGAGCGGCAAGGGAGAAGTGGGCGCGACGGTGACTTTGACCTCCTTGGTGAACACTGCAAGTGGGGCTCCGGTTACGGTGCCTACCACGACTGCGACGGTGGATAGTGACGGTAACTGGGTATTGACGGCGCCAGCGTTGTCAGTAGACGGTACGTATGAATGGACCGTGACAATCGTTGACATTGCAGGTAACAGTGCAGAAGAAAAAGGGACGTTTGTTTTTGATAGTACTATTTCAGTTACAGGAGATTTTGATTCTTTAACCGGAAGTGCAAATGGTGTTGTTTACTCAAATGTAGATACACCAGCATTTAAAGGTACTGGTACAAATGGCGATAAGGTGCAGCTAACTTTAACTGGACCAGATAACTATTCGAAGGTCTTTAATACAGTTGTAGCTGGCGGTACATGGACTTTGACCGTGAGTCCGGCTTTACCTAAAGATGGTGATTACACTTGGTCTATGACGGCAAGTGATGCTGCAGGTAATATTTCACCTGAGGTAGGTGGTGAGTTTAAGTTAGACACGACTCCTCCAACTTTAACGAGTGTTGCATTGGATGCATCTTCTGATAGTGGTTTCGAACAAGACGATGGTATTACGCAAGATAATACACCGACTTTCAATATTGTTGGTGAAGCCGGGTCTAAGGCGGTTCTGAAACTTTGGAGCGGCGATTCAACATCAGGTACACCTCAATGGACGTCGTCTGAAATGACGATACCAGAGTCAGGTACGATTTCTATCACAAACTCGAACACACTTAATGATGGCAATTATGTTTGGGTTGTGGTTTTAACTGACGTTGCAGGCAACACATCGAGTTCTGAACAACAAACGTTAATCATTGATACTGTTGCACCATCATTAGACTCTTTTACATTGGTGTCAGATACCGGGGTGAGTGCATCAGATAACATTACTAAGGATAATACTCCTCTATTTTCAGGCGTTGCAGAAAAAGGAAGTCGGGTTCAGCTGCAAGTTAAAAATAGCTCTAACAATGAAGTAACGATCTCACCAGCATATGTAACGGTAGGAGCGGATGGAAATTGGAGTTATCAACTAACGAGTCAGCTTCCTGACGGAGTATACACAATCAAAGCAACCGCTACCGACGCTGCTGGTAATACGACTGAAAGTTCGTCTATTACTGTTAACATTGATACAACTCCGCCGGTATTAAGTGATGTAGCGCTGTCTGACGTAAGTGATTCGGGTTTCAGCGATACTGATGGTATTACAAATGTCTCTACACCAAGCTTTGTTGGTACTACGGAAGTAGGGGCTAC
Organism: Vibrio sp. TBV020; assembly: GCF_046056895.1. Taxonomy (NCBI): domain Bacteria; kingdom Pseudomonadati; phylum Pseudomonadota; class Gammaproteobacteria; order Vibrionales; family Vibrionaceae; genus Vibrio; species Vibrio sp. TBV020. The sequence goes on from NZ_JBEEAQ010000003.1 coordinate 1,792,961, forward strand.
AGTTACAATCGTGATCAAAAAAGAAGATGAAACAGTTCAAACACTAAGTACTGTCGTAACTAATGCGAATGGTTCATGGTCTGTTGCATCGCAAGCTTTAGAGGAAGGTACTTATACCTGGACAGCCATTGCGACCGACGTTGCTGGCAACGTTTCAGAAGAATCTACTGGCCAGCTGGTTATTGATACGTCTATTGAATCTTTCACAGTTGCTTTGGCTTCTGAAGACGATACTGGCCACCAGAATGATGACGCGATTACGAACAAAACAGATGTTTCACTTTCTGGTAGTGCTGAAGCCGGTGCTAAAGTGACTCTGAAGTCGTTAACGTTCGGAGGCAACTCAATTGATATATCTTCAGTGCTCGTAGCCTCTGTCGTAAATAATGTATGGACTATTTCTTTGCCTAATTTGACGCAAGGAGATGGTATATATAGTTATACAGTTGAAATTGAAGATATTGCTGGCAACAAGTCAACAAAAAATGGGTCTTTGACGATTGATACTTCAAAACCAACGTTAGTTGCTGACTTAGATAGTTTGGCAGACTCAGGGAGTTCATCTAATGATGGAGTTACTAACAATACTACGCCAACGTTTTCTGGCAGTGTAAATGAAACATCGACAGTCGTTCTCAAGATATACCAAGATGACAGCTTAGTTGCTTCTTATGGACCTATAACAACATCTAATAGCTGGTCTATCCCAGTCACGACGCAGCTTGAAGATGGGCAATATACATGGAGAGTAGAAGCCGTTGATGTTGCGGGTAACATTGAGTCTATTTCTAAATCTTTGACGATTGATACTACACCTCCTAGTTTAACTGCTGCTTTGGATTCAGTGCTTGATACTGGGGAATCATCATCAGACGGTATTACAAAAGAACAAAATCTGAAATTTAAAGGAACGGTAGGAGGAGAAGGCTCTTCTTCTGTTACGCTCCGCTTCGAGTTTGGTTTAGTCGGCGCAACTGCCTCGTCTTCACAACAAACAATTACTAGTGGTAACGAATTTGAATTCGCAGCTAATGCTCCGTCTGACGGCACATATAGTTGGAAAGTGACGGCGGTAGATATAGCTGGTAATGAGGTTGAAAAAACAGGTACCGTTGTTGTCGATACACAGATCCAAGACTTTTCTTCAACGACTGGATTAGATACATCATCGGATCTTGGTAGTTCAGACCAAGATGGCATCTCGTCTGATAAAACGCCAAGCTTCGTTGGCAAGACGGAAGCTAATGCAAAAGTATCATTGGTCATGACACTAGCAGGTATATCTGTTGTAAACACGGATGTCCAAGCGAATGACGAAGGTAACTTCTTTATTACAGTTCCAAGTTCGAACGAACTAGTGGATGGTACATACACTTGGACGATACAAGCGACGGACTTGGCTGGTAATACTAAGAACAAGAGTGGAACGTATATATTGGATACCACACCTCCAAACGTTGACTTCGCTTTGGATAATGACACGGGTAGTGATGATGGCGATTGGATTACGAATAATAATTCATTGTCTATTTCCGGTACGTCGGATGATCCTGCTGAAATTAAGATCACTTTAATTTCGGGAACAACACCTTTAGACACTAAAAATATCACTCCGAGCTCAGGTGTATGGACATACTCATATCCAACTGACTTAGATGATGGTCGTTATACGTTAAGAGTTGAATCAACAGATATTGCCGGTAACACTTTCTCTACAAGTAAAGAATTAGTTATTGACACTGTCGTACTTAACCAGTTCAAGCTCGACTCTGATTCAGGTTCATTGGACAATGACCAAATTACTAATGCACAAAAATTGGTATTCTCGGGCCAAACAGATACGGATGCTACTTTACGTTTAACTGTTAAGAATTTCGATGGAGATACGTTATACAGTTACACACCAACGGTGAATGTTGATACAGGGCAATGGAGCTATGAGTTCCCGGATGTATTGGACGAGGGACAATACAAAATAGTCGTGACAGCAACCGATGTGGCGGGAAACTCGAATACCAGTGCGGACTACGATGTAACTATTGATAGAACGCCGCCAATCCTGTCAGGTATACAGTTAGATTCTGATGACGATACCGGCCTTATTGGCGATTGGGTGACAGAAACCCAACAAGTATCAATTTCAGGTCAGACTTCTATTGGCTCAACAGTTAAGGTGTACATTTCAGGTGTTGATAGTCCTATTACCGCTGGAGTGAGTGCATCGGGCGTATTTACAGCAGAACTTCCGGAGTTATCTTTCGGTGTTCATACATTAACAATTATTTCGATGGATATTGCAGGCAATGCCATTGAGAAAACGCAAACATTAACTATAAGCCCTGATATTCTTCCTTTCACCGCTGGCTTAGATCTTAATAGCGATAGTGGAGACAAAGGAGATAACGTTACTAATATTCCATCTCCAGTAATTGGTGGTATGGGTACTCCGGGGTATACGGTAGAGTTGACGATCGGTGGCGTGACATATACAGCTACAATTAACGAAGCGGGAGAATGGTCGTTCCAGATTCCAGTATCTTTGCCTGATGGTAATCATAAAATAGAATTTGTACTGGTTGATGAAAATGGAGATAGAACTACTCAAGAACCATATGAATTTGTTATTGATACGACAGTAGATACGACTCTTCAACTAGATCTGGATTCAGACTCTGGTCAGAAAGGGGATTTCATTACTAACGCTCAAAATATCAACCTAGTAGGCTCCACTGAACCTGGGGTGAATATCATTATTGAAGATAAGACTACTGGTGATGTGCTGGCTGACTTTGTTACGACTCAAGGTTCTTGGCGCTACGTTTTTGAAGACCTTCCAGAAGGAAGTCATGATTTTGTCATGAAGTTAGTAGATAAAGCCGGAAACAGTAATTCACATGAGTTCTCTATTACTGTCGATAGAACTGCTCCAGTGTTAACAGTTAAGGTGGGCGATAGCTCTGATATTGGTTCGCTTGTATCTCAAAGTAAGAATCAAGTATTTAGTGGTACTGTCAGTGATGGCACTGCTTCCCTAATTTTGTCAATCAACGGAAATGATCACGCTGCGACAATTAATAGTGATGGCACTTGGTCATTAGAGTTGAATTTGAATGAAGGTATCAATAACTTTATTGTTAAAGCCGAAGATGTTGCCGGTAACTCTACGAGCATACAAGGGGTTATCAATATTAAAACATCGATTCGTTTTAATATGGAAGTAGAGAACGATAATGGCCAGTTTGATACCGATAACATTTTAAGTGGCACTAAGATTATTGTTGGTGGTAATGGTGGTGTTGGGGACATTGTTGAGCTCACATTAACTAACTCTGAAGGTGAAGAGAAAGCTAATGTTACATTGACAATACCTTCGTCAGGAATTTGGCAACATGAGTTTACTGGCTTAGCCGATGGTACTTACACAGTTGCAGCAGCGGTTAGAGATGACGCAGGTAATACTTTAGAGCGAGAGCTGGATAACATCATTGTCGATAACACTAATGAAGGTTTCTCTGCTCAAGTTCTCGATGAAAGTGGGATTGTAGATGACAATATCATTTCTACAGAAAAACCGACATTTAAGGGAGCAGGAGAGATTGGCTCTATTGTGACCATTGTTGTTGGTGATCTAACCTTCAATACACAAGTTAACTCATCTGGAACTTGGCAGTTCCAACTTTCAGAAGCGTTGTCTGACGGTACTTATGAAGCTGTGATCTATTCTATTGATCGTGCAGGCAACAGAAGTCCAGATCAAACAATAGAATTTACTGTCGATAGTACGGATCCAATATTTAGTTATGAAATTGAAGGTGCAGTTACCAATGGTAGTGATCAATACCTAAATGCTTCTAAAGATAAGATGATCTTTAAAGGGAATGCTTCTGAAGCAGGTAAAGTCACTATTCACATTAATAATATGGAGTTTACTCAGGAGTTGAGTTCTAGTGGGGCTTGGCAGATTGAGGTGGGACAAATTGTTGAACGTGAACACCCATACACAATCTCATTTGAAGATGTAGCAGGGAATACAGTAACGCAAACGGGAACAATAACGGTTGATCGCACAATTCAAGCTTTTGTTGATCTCGACTATGGTTCGGATACTCATGCGCCTACGACAGGGCAATATGGTGATAACTATACTTCCCGCAAGGAATTAACTTTCACGTTCAATAGGTCGACTTCTGTAACAGATCGAGATATTACGGCAAGCGTTGTAGTTTCAGGGCCTGATGGGTATTCTTTAGAGGTCAATGACATTAACGTGTCGTCTGCATGGCGTTTGCCTGACCCATTACCTACCGATGGCAATTATGTCTTTGACTGGTCATTTGTCGATAATGCAGGAAATACGACAAGCAGCACAGTAAGGGTTACGGTTGACTCTCACATCGAAGATATAGTTGCTGAGGACTTTATGTTTGATGATGTATCTATGCAAAGTAACGAGTCGTTAGCGTTAAATAAACAACTTGTATCTTTGCGCTTCACTCCAACTACTTCTTCGGAATATGTAGCGCTGAGGGTTTCGGTAGGAGGTCAGTCATATGATGCTAATAAGTCTGGATCTACTTTTGTTGTGCCAGGGCTGCCTTTAAATAAGGGGGATAACAGTGTCACATTCACAGTGTGGGATCGTGCCGGTAACTCTAGTTCTATTACACAAAACATTTATGTAAAGACAGATTTCGATAAGTTAGAGCTGTCGATTGAAGGCACTGAACAAACAGAATTAGATAATATCGCAGATATCTATAGCAATGCGGATGGTCGGGAAATTTCGTTAAATGGTGCGGTGGATATTGGCTCTTCATTTACAGTTATGGTCGATCATCAGAAAGTTTATGAGGGCTCTGTTGATGAAAGTGGTGAATGGAGCTACCAGCTTGAACTTTCAGAAGGCCTTAACAAGGTTACTATTAACTTTGTCGATATTGCAGGGAACACGGAGTCGGTTTCATTTAATGCAGTGATTGATACGGTAGCGCCTATCATGACGGTCGATAGCATTGATGGTGAGGGCTATGGCATCATTGGAGGCGAAAATGTGCTACGAGGAGAATCGGTTACGCTTCAAGGAAGAATAGATGCAGGCTCACTGATCACTAGTATGACTCTTAATGGGACATTAGTTACTCTTGGAGATGATGTACTATCTAATGGCCGTTGGACTGTTGAAGTCTCTGATTTAATAGAGGGTAAAAACACGGTTGTATTTGTCTCTAAAGATGCAGCAGGAAATACGAGTACAGAAACTATTGAAGTCATTCGTGATTCTAAGGTAAGTAACTTTACTGTTAGCCTTAATGATGACGCTTTTGTCTCTGATGTATCCGCTCTCAGCGGTACTGTAGAGGTGGGGTCTTCGATGTCTGTAGAACTGCTTGCTAGTGACGACTCAAGGGTTTATGCAGGAACAGTGTCCATTGATGAAGACGGTAATTGGTCCGTTCCAGCCCCAACACAGTCATTGGATGATGGTCAATACACTTGGAAAATTGTTGCACATGATCTTGCGGGCAATGAACTGACAAGAGAAGTTTCTTTCACGTTAGACACTGTAGCACCAGATGCACCGACTATTACCTTGTCGGATGATACGGGCAGTGTGTCTGATGATAAAATCACTAGTAATGGTGAATTTACGGTGACTCCAAGTGAAACGGGCAGTCGTATTGAATACTTTGTTGGCGATGAATGGGTAAGTGATAAACCGACAGCGCAAGAGGGAGCGAACACGATTACTGTTCGTGAGGTCGATGCTGCGGGTAATGCATCAGACTCTGCAGTGCTTGAGTTTACGTTAGACACTGTAGCGCCAAATGCACCGACTATTACCTTGTCGGATGATACGGGCAGTGTGTCTGATGATAAAATCACTAGTAATGGTGAATTTACGGTGACTCCAAGTGAAACGGGCAGTCGTATTGAATACTTTGTTGGCGATGAATGGGTAAGTGATAAACCGACAGCGCAAGAGGGAGCGAACACGATTACTGTTCGTGAGGTCGATGCTGCGGGTAATGCATCAGACTCTGCAGTGCTTGAGTTTACGTTAGACACTGTAGCGCCAAATGCACCGACAATTAGCTTGTCGGATGATACGGGCAGTGTGTCTGATGATAAAATCACTAGTAATGGTGAATTTACGGTGACTCCAAGTGAAACGGGCAGTCGTATTGAATACTTTGTTGGCGATAAATGGGTAAGTGATAAACCGACAGCGCAAGAAGGAGCGAACACGATTACTGTTCGTGAGGTCGATGCTGCGGGTAATGCATCAGAATCTGCAGTGCTTGAGTTTACGTTAGACACTGTAGCGCCAAATGCACCGACCATTAGCTTGTCGGATGATACGGGCAGTGTGTCTGATGATAAAATCACTAGTAATGGTGAATTTACGGTGACTCCAAGTGAAACGGGCAGTCGTATTGAATACTTTGTTGGCGATGAATGGGTAAGTGATAAACCGACAGCGCAAGAGGGAGCGAACACGATTACTGTTCGTGAGGTCGATGCTGCGGGTAATGCATCAGACTCTGCAGTGCTTGAGTTCACATTAGACACGTCAATTAGTCTATTTAATGCCTCACTCACCGACAATGATAATGATGGTATTGTAGCTAATCAGCCTGAATTTAGTGGTTCGGCAGAGCCAAACTCAGCTATCAGTATTGAACTTACAAATGTTGGAACTACCGACTCGATTACCTTGTCGACTAATTCGGATACAAATGGCAACTGGTCAATAACGTCAACAGGGTTGTCTGACGGAGAGTATAGCTGGACAGCAACTATCACTGATAAAGCAGGAAACCAGCAAGAACTGAATAGCTTCGATAACTTTACGTTAGATACGCCGCCAATAAGTCGCTCTTTATCACCAGTACAGCTGGGTGATGTGGAAAAACACGACGAGCCTAGCTTACTGGAAAATAAGGTATTTAATGGAGAAAGTAAGCCGAATACTGAAGTAACTCTAAATGTAGGAGGTAAGGAGTATAAAACCTTGTCGGATAGTGATGGTGATTGGGCGATAAAATCTGAATTTTCCGATAGAGGTGTCTATCAATATCAATTAGATTACACCGATGAGTTAGGTAATGAGGTTTCTGACAACGGAAGTGTTACCGTTGGAAGTATTGATATTAGCGAATCACCGAGTAATGAACACAGTGACTCTAGTATCGAATCATCCCCTGGCTATGAGAGTTCACAACAACCTCAGTTTGATTATGTAGCAATGAATGACTTTGAGTTGATTGATAACCATAATGACTTTTAATTGATAAACATAAAGGCCAATGATGTATTGGCCTTTAATCTTCTTGGTGTTTTAATGATAAGTGCATTTCTTAACTTAGCTAGTGAGCTAGGTGTTAAATATACTCCATCTTTGGCTAAAAAATTAAGTCATACAATTGGAGAGGATTTGGTAATAAAAAAAATAGAAAAGGAGTTTGATAATGACCTTTTTTCTTACCAGATAATTTCTAATCAAATATCCAACAATACCAGAATAAATGCTCCTTTTGTTGTTAATATAAATGGCTCATATGAACTAATTAAATACTCTAATGGGCTTTACTTTAATCGTACAGGACAGGTCATGTTAAATGACTATATTGGATGTCGATATTTTGAGTTAAGAGAAAATGTTAAGAAAAAGAAACCGGAGGAACTGGTTTCTGATATTGTGAATTTTACTCCTATATGGTCGCTGTTTTTACTTTTATTAACCCCATTTGCTTTAATTACACCTATCTATACAAATATTTTTAATACGCGGCTAATTTATTCAAGCTCTGTTACAACGTTGGTTGTTGTTAGTTTGTTTTTTTTATTAGCTTACGTAATAGAGTTTTTTGCAAAGAAGCATATTAAAGATAAGTGTATTATTGCCAATGGTGAATCAGCATTGAAGTTTGAGAGTTACATCCTTGCCTTCACATCAAAGTATAAAGGTTTTTTTGCGATCCATAGTATTAAAACTGTTGAGCAATATAGGAAAATGGTATGGGATTTTATTCCATATATCGCTTGTGATGTTTTATCCTTTGTGATGTTTTTTATTACGCTTAGTGTTTTTGTTTCTTGGCTTAGCGTTTACTTTCTATTGTTCTATGCCTTGGTTTTTTTTGTTTTCTACTTATATCGTTCTAGACTATACAAGTTGCTTATAGAACAAGAAAACTCTTCAAATGATGTGTTAAAACTTAGGGTTTCAAATATTGCACATAAGGATAGCATTCCATTTATAAATAAATTTAACGTTTTTTCAAAATATCTGAGAGTGTTTGGTGTTTCGCAACATTATGAAGATAAAATAACTAAATTTAATTTTTTCTGGGATGAAATGACTAAGATGGTTTCATTCTTGTCACTTTTTATTTTATTTTTGGTTAGTTTTGTTTCTATATCTGCATCTGAGTTAAACCCTGCGTATATGATAGTTTTGTTTATAATTAGTTCACGATTGTCTGGTTTGTTATCCCAGATTGTAACGAGACTATCATATTTAAAGGCGAGCTTTATTCACCTTCATCAATCGATGGGGAATTTGTTTACAGACGAAGTTCTAAACTCTCATGTTGGTGATGTTGGAATGAGTATTGAAGAGTTAAATAAAATAAAAGTAGTAAACTTGACTATTAGCAGTGACCAAAAAGTATTAGTAAAGAATGTCAAGGCTAAGTTTCATAAAGGTATTTTATACGGAATTAAAGGCCCTGTGGGAAGCGGAAAGTCAACGTTGCTCAAAAGCATATTGGGGTTAAATGATGATTACAAAGGTAAAATAGAATATGACGGTGTAGATATTAATGTCATTGATAAGGCTTTTTTTGAAAATAGAGTCAGTTACTTAACATCTGAAACAAGTTTTCTTTCCGGTTCATTGTATGAAAACTTTTTATTTAGAAACTGTGTATCAAATAAAGTTATCAATAACATATTAAAGGAATGTTTTGGAGATAGGGTCTTTGATTATCAATCACTATACGTTGATGATGTGGAGAATATAGCAATGTCAACAGGGCAAAGACGCAAGTTATTGTTTATGATGTCTCTGCTAGACGAATCCTTGTTATATGTCTTTGATGAGGTATTAGTCAATATGTCTAAGTCTGATATATTAAGATCGATTGAATATTTAAGGAAGTATAATAAGAACTCAATTATTATAATGGTAAGTCATAATGATTCAATATTATCTTCTTGTGATGTTGTTTATGAAATTAATAATGGTTTATTATTTGATAATGCTTAAAAATTAAACTGATAATAAAACGGGAGATATAATAAAGAGATTTTTGCTCTCCCTTTTTATATGTTGAACTAATTTCATAATAAGTTGATTATATAAGTTCATGTCTCTAATTGGATTTCGACATTCCTTAAAATACCTGTTATAAGAATGATTCAATGGTGAATGTAATTTATATTTTTACCGTTGTAGTGATAAAGAAAATCTGAAAGACATAATGATTTTATATTAAGGATCTTAGCTCATCCTATTTAAACCAAAAAATAGACTTATATTCGCCATTCGGAATTTTTCATAAGGAGAGTTGCGGTGAAACTAGCTTGTCAAGCTTGTGGGTATCTGCTTGCACAGGATGCAAATCGTTGTCCCCATTGTCGAACGAAAGATCCTTTCGGGTTCAGTGCAAGAAAGATTAGAAGAAAAAAATGGATCTCAATCATTGTATTTGGGAGTGCGATACTATATTCCCTCTTTGAGTGTATTCAGCGAGGCTATATTCAACGCTTTTGGTAAGCATCAAAAATGTGAGGGTTTCATAATAAAGTGTTTGGTTTTGATTGTATTGAGTTTACACAATGAATACGCAGACTATAGGGTTTAACTTAGTAAAAATTAACGTGAATGTGTAAACTTTCTCACTTTGTTTTGTGTAGTACTTTATGGCGTGAACATAAAAATTATTCCAAATGTAATAATGAACACATCTTGTTCGTATAATCCTATTATGACGTAGGATTAATCTTGCTAGCAGGGCTGGCTATAGCAGTTATTTCTAATAATTAATAACATTAGTACTGTAAGAACTAGTGGCTAAATGTTAATTATTCAGGATTTTTGGTGCTAAAATGCGTATTTTAATGTGTTCAGTATTTTTTCTCCCCATAACTACTCAAGCAATAGAAAACGATGATTTTCTCTCTCATTTGACTGATGAGGACTTCTTATCAGAAAATAACCCTTCGATAGTCTCATTTGGCCTCGGGGCTCATAGAATCAAAGCTGGTAGTGCAAACGGGTTATACTTAGCAGGTATTAAGTCAATCAGAAATAGTAACTTTGGTGTCTACGGTCGAGGTGAATTGATTTCTGATAAATATAAAACAGGACATTTTTGGTCTTGGAATATGGCATTAGGTGCGGGGTACTATGTCTCAGAAGACTTTATACCTGTCATGACGGTGGGGAAATGCTTTTCCAATTATTCTACATGTTATTTCAATTTACGACATCCAACAGCAAATGACGACGATATAGATGCGATTTACTATGGAACAGGTGCTTACTTTAAAGACGTTATCTTTGAACATGGTGTTTGGGAGATAATGACTGATTGGAGTCCATATAAGGGTTATGATGGCATGTCATTATATTTAGGTTATGGTTTTAAGTTCTGAGTGGAAAAAGATATGAATTATATTAAATCATTAATTTCTTGTTGCATTGTTACATGCCTAGTACCTGTATCTTTTAATGTGTTTGCTATTGACTTCATTAGTCATGATGAAAGAAACGAGCTTAGACTAATTGAATCAAAGTACTCTTATGACGATAATTATTTAAGACTGAATGAGCAATTATCATTACATTCATCAAGCGTATGGGATGAAGCTAATCAAATAGAAGCTTACAATGAACTTTCTGAATATTTAAAATCAAAAATTCTTTTCGTCGATGTTGATTCTTCAGAATTTGAGTCAATTAAAAAGCTAATAAACAAACGTAAGGATATTAAAAAAGAATTAGATAGTTATAAAGATTTGCCGGAGAAATATGCTAAAATAAAAGATGATTTCAAAAAGTTAGAATATGAAAAAATAATATTAAATAATGAAAAACGAAAGGTGATGCAAAAAGCTATCTCCAGAATCCAAAAAGAAATAGAGCGTGATAATATATCAAAATCAATTACTGGAGTGACCAAGTGTAAAGTTAATGAAAATCTTAATGGATGTTTATCTCGAAATAAGTCATTAATAATGGAAGATATAGTAGACAACAATGTTTTTCTAACTGAGGGTAGTGATTTTATAGCTTTTACTTATACTGACGCGTCGATAAATCTTGATAACGTATTGTCTTATACCGCTTATTATGAAGCAAAGCCATTGTTCAACTCATCTATTTATAATGAGTTAAATAAAGTGTTTGGGTTTGAGTCAGCTAGAGTTAATTTAAAAAGTAATGTAAATGTAGATTGGTTTGTAGACGGAAAATATGTTGGTAAGGGGACAGATATTTCAGTTACATTACCTTTAGGAACGCATGCTATCCTCGCTACGTTTGAAGGGAATACTCAGTCATCTATTGAAAATGTTCAAAGTGAAAAAGATTACTATTATAATTTAAAACGCTCCCAGGTAAATAATAATGGACCGCTTGTGAATAATAATTCGAAAACGAGCTCATTATTGAAACTCAATGCTTTAAGTGATGTGTTTTTATCTGCATTAACTACTGATGATAAAAAAAAGTTTTATATGATAACTGACAAGAACTCAGTTCCATTACTACTAGAAAGCAGAAAAGCAATTGAGTATTGTTCTTTTTCAGAAAAGTACGAATTGGCAAGTTTAGAAGACTACAAAGAAATAATAGAGAGTAACATAATTAATATTGGCATCTATAATATTAATGCTAATGATCAAGGGACAGGTTATCTTGATTTTGGTAAAGACTTCATACCAAAACATGGTTTAGGGGTTTCAATTTGCTCTGAAGTATAATCTCTATGTTTTATGCTAGTCTTTATTTATATTCAAAATTTCACAATGAAAAAGGGTGGCCGAAGCCACCCTTTGTTATGTTGATTGATAACAATCAATGGTGCAGAATCTGCGCCAAGAAGTTTTGTGTGCGATCTGACTGAGGGTTTTCAAAGAAATCAACAGGGTTGTTTTCTTCAATAATCTCTCCAGCATCCATAAAGATAACTCGATCTGCGACCTCTTTGGCAAAGCCCATCTCGTGAGTTACACAAAGCATTGTCATACCTTCTTCTGCAAGCTCGACCATTACATCAAGTACTTCACGCACCATCTCTGGATCGAGTGCAGAAGTAGGCTCATCAAATAGCATAACTTGAGGGCTCATACATAGCGAACGAGCGATAGCTACACGCTGCTGCTGACCACCAGATAGCTGTCCTGGGTATTTGTCTGCTTGATCGGGGATCTTTACGCGTTCAAGGTACTTCATCGCAATCGCTTCAGCTTCTTCCTTTGGCATCTTTTTCACCCAAATAGGCGCTAGCGTACAGTTCTCTAGTACCGTTAGATGAGGGAAGAGGTTGAAGTGCTGGAAACACATACCAACTTCACGCCTAACCGCTTCGATGTTTTTCAAATCTTCGGTAAGTTCGTTACCAGAAACAATGATTTGACCTTTCTGGTGCTCTTCTAAGCGGTTGATACAACGAATCATCGTTGACTTGCCTGAGCCTGATGGGCCACAAATAACAATCTTTTCGCCTTTCTTCACGTCAAGATTGATGTTCTTTAGTACGTGAAACTCGCCGTACCACTTGTTCATATCCTTTAGCTGGATCATGTAATCTTGTTGTTGCGTCATAATACGTCCTTGAGCTAATTATCGTTTGTGACCGGTGTGCAATTTGTTCTCAAGCCAAATCGAATATCTCGACATGCCGAAACAAAATACCCAGAACACTAACGCGACAAATACATAACTTTCAGTTGCAAAGCCTAACCACTCTGGGTCAGTGTTTGCAGCTTGACCGATACCAAGTACATCAAACATACCAATGATAAGTACAAGACTGGTATCTTTAAATAGACCGATGAAGGTGTTTACAATCGAAGGGATAGTGATCTTAAGTGCCTGTGGCAAAATGATCAGCCCCATCTTCTTCCAGTATGACAGGCCTAGGGCGTCCGCAGCTTCGTACTGGCCTTTAGGAATCGCTTGCAAGCCTCCACGTACAACCTCCGCCATATAGGCTGCACTGAACATTACCACACCAATTAAAGCACGGATTAGCTTATCAGTCTCAGAACCTTCTGCGAGGAACAGTGGTAGCATTACTGATGCCATGAACAGCACGGTAATCAGTGGAACACCACGCCACACCTCAATATATACAGTACAAATACTGCGAATTATAGGCATTTCGGAGCGACGACCTAATGCAAGTGCGACACCGATAGGAAGCGACACTACAATACCAACAAGTGCAATAATAAGAGTAACAAGTAAGCCACCCCATTTGTGCGTTTCTACAACTTCTAGTCCAAACACACCACCGTACAACAGTGCTGCAATGATGAACGGATAGATATTAACGAAGAATAGCCAAATCCATAGGCGCTTAGGTGTTTTCTCATAAGCCAAAAGGACTGTGAAGATCGCTAATGTAATGTAAAACAGGCGAGGTCGCCATAGTTCCTCTTGCGGGTAGAAACCATACATGAACTGTTCCCAGCGCACGCTAATAAATACCCAACAAGCGCCGTCACGAGTACATGCATCACGTGTTGTGCCAATCCAGTCGGCTTTTAAAAAGGCCCAATCCACAATGTTCCAAAGTAGCATGAAGGCTAGGTAACCGAGAACAAGCGTTACAACTGAGTTCACAGGGCCATTGAAAAGATTTTTGCGTAGCCAACCTACTACACCTACGGTATTCGCTGGAGGTGGAAGGTCAGGCTGAAATTGATGTACTTTCATTCTATCTCTCCACTAGCGCTACTTTGCGGTTATACAAGTTCATCAGTGCTGAAGTCAGCAAGCTGAGCGTGAGGTAAACCCCCATAGTCATTGCGATGATCTCAATCGCCTGACCGGTTTGGTTTAGGGTAGTACCTGCAAAAACCGATACTAAGTCAGGGTAACCAATAGCCATTGCAAGAGATGAGTTCTTGGTTAAGTTTAAGTACTGACTTGTTAGTGGTGGGATGATGATTCTTAATGCTTGAGGAATAACAACAAGCTTTAAGGTACGTGAACGTGGTAATCCTAGAGACATTGCCGCTTCAGTTTGGCCGTGGTTAACGGCGTTAATACCTGAACGTACAATCTCTGCAATGAATGAAGCAGTGTAGATACTTAGCGCGAGCATTAGCGCTGCAAGTTCAGGAATAATACTGATACCGCCGCGGAAGTTAAATCCTTTCAATTCAGGCAGTTCTGCTGAAATAGGAGAGCCTGCTAAAAAGTAAACGACCACAGGTAATGCAACGCAAAGTCCCAAAACAATACGTCCCATTGGTGTTTGCTGGCCCGTCAGCTTTTGCTTGTTCTTGGCCCAAATGCCAATCACGATTGAAGCGACAATACCTGCAATAAATGCAGCAACAACAATAGAAGAGCCTTCTTCAAAGACTGGAGCTGGGAAGTACAAACCGCGGACATTCAAGAAGATCGCTTCACCCAAGCTGAGACTTTGCCTCGCAGAGGGTAGGGCTTGCAATACCGCAAAATACCAGAAGAAGATTTGCAGTAGTAAAGGAACATTTCGGAAAATCTCAATGTAAACCGCTGCTAATCGACTAACTAACCAGTTAGAAGATAAACGTGCGATACCCATGACAAAACCAATCACAGTGGCGAGAATGATACCGAAGAAGGAAACCAATGCGGTGTTTAATAGACCGACGACAAACGTTCGACCGTAAGAGAATGTTTCATCGTATTCAATCAGCGTTAGGCCAATCCCAAAGCCGGCTTCTTGATCGAGGAAATCAAAACCCGTGGCGATACCGCGAGCTTCTAAGTTGGTGAGTGCATTATTGACAATGGTGTAAAAGAAGAAAACAAGTGCTGAAATCGCAATGATCTGGAAAACAACAGCTCGAAAGGTGGGATTGTATATAAGGTTAGCGTTATTAGCCGGTCCGTTATCCGCGCTCGACGCCATATTAGTAGGTTTCATACAACTATAACCTCAAATCCATTTTTTATTAAAAAGGGCGGCCAAAACCGCCCATTTTGTGTTGTAACTTTAAAAGTTAACGGATTGGTGGAGCGTACATGAAGCCGCCTGCATTCCACAGAGCGTTCACACCACGAGAAATTTGTAGAGGCGAACCTTCACCTACAGTTCTTTCGAAGCTCTCACCGTAGTTACCTACTTGCTTAATCACTTGGTAACCCCAGTCATCACGGATACCTAGACCTTTACCTTTAGGGCCATCGACACCTAGGATACGTTTGATGTTTGGATCTTTAGATTTCAGCATTTCGTCAGCATTCTTAGATGAAATACCGTACTCTTCAGCGTTAACCATTGCAGAAAGTGTCCACTTAGCAATGTTAAACCACTGGTCATCACCTTGACGAACTACTGGGCCTAGCGGCTCTTTAGAAATGATTTCTGGTAGTACTTGCGCTGATGAAGGGTCTTGAAGGTTTAGACGAAGAGCGTAAAGACCTGATTGGTCAGTTGTTAGCACGTCACAACGACCTGCATCGAAACCTTTAGATGTTTGCGCTGCTGTATCGAATACAACTGGCTTGTATGACATACCGTTATTACGGAAGTAGTCAGCTAGGTTAAGCTCAGTTGTTGTACCAGACTGAACACAAACAGAAGCGCCATCTAGCTCTTTAGCACTTGTAAGGCCAAGATCTTTCTTAACCATGAAACCCTGACCATCGTAATAGTTCACACCCACGAAGTTAAGACCAAGTGCAGTGTCACGGTGAAGTGTCCAAGTCGTGTTACGAGAAAGAACGTCAATTTCACCAGATTGAAGTGCAGTGAAACGTTCTTTTGCAGTTAGAGGTACGTATTTAACTTTTGTCTTATCGCCAAGAACTGCTGCTGCAAGTGCTTGACAGTATTCTACGTCGATGCCTTCCCATTCACCTTTAGAGTTTGGGTTTGAGAAGCCCGGCAAGCCAGTACTTACACCACAAGTTAAGAAGCCTTGTTTAGTTACTTTATCAAGCGTGCTATCCGCTGCAGAAGCGCTAGTAGACATCAATGCAGTAGATGCTGCTACAACTGAAGCAAGAAGTGTTAGTTTATGTGCCATGTGTATCCTTCCTGTATGATCCGTGTTAAATCGATTTTCTCGATGCAACGATTAAGCTCTGTTGTGTTTCTTTATTTGTTTGGTTGCACTGCTCTTTATTGAGTCTTTGTTAAATCAACCAGTTATAAGCGTAGGAAAGGAATTGTGTTTTCACAACTCTATAATTTAAAAAGATTTTTGAATGAACTCACATTTCCTGACAGACATTAGAATGGCGAAATGTTATGGGAATGTAAACAGTGCATAACTTCACAGAATGGGAATGACAGACTGGTGTAATAAATTTATCAATAGTTTTAGGTTTGAAATTTATACAACATGCATTGTTCTAGAATATCTCACTAAAGATCGATTGAAATTTGGTTAAATGTTGAACTAGTTGAAGATAAGGCATCTACGTTTGCCGATGTTTTTGGTAGTATCAAGCTAATAGACCCTTATATACATCAAGGAATGAAATGCAGTATTTTCCTCTATTCGTTAACTTAAACCATAAGCCTGTATTAGTCGTTGGTGGTGGTGAAGTTGCGAGTCGTAAAGTGGACAGCCTCATTAGGGCGGGTGCGAACGTGACTATCGTCTCTCCCCAAGTGGAAGATTATCTTGGAAAGTTAATTGAGAAAGGCGAGTGCCAGTGGATTCAAGGATTTTACTCTCAAGAGTTGCTTGAAACATCGTATGTTCAGGTTTGGGCAACAACCGATAACCCGAGTTTGAATCACCAAGTACATCATGACGCTAAACGTAAGGGTATCTTGGTCAATGTGGTTGATGATTTACCCTACTGCGACTTTATAACACCATCGATGATTAATCGCGGGCGTATTCAGATAGCTATATCGAGTGGGGGAGCTGCGCCGGTACTGATTCGAAACATGCGTGAAAAGCTCGAATCTGTTTTACCTCAAAACTTATCTTTACAAGCCGATTTCGCTGCTTCTAAACGTAAAGACATTAAAGAGCAGTTACCTACTGTCGATGAGCGCCGTAAATTTTGGGAGGCTTTCTTTGCTCGTCCTGATGTTGATACGGCAAACTCAAACACCGAGCTTGAAGTAGCGTATCAAGGAGCATTAGAGCAGGGATTTAGCCGCAAAGGCTCAGTTACTTGGATAGAGTATGGTGGTGATGTCGAGTTATTAACGTTAAAGGCATTACGATTAATGCAACAAGCTGAACTCGCGTTATTTGATAACGAGTGTCCATTTCCTTTTGTCGATTTGGTTAGGCGTGATGCTGAACGGATTGAGTTTGATCACCAAGCTGCATTATCTACACAACTTGAAATTGCAAAGAAAGAAGATAAGAGGGTCGTGGTGTTATTAGCACCGAAATCGACGAATGTGACCTTTTTACAAGGTGAAGACACCATCATTACCTTAGGAAATCAGAAATAGAAAAAGGCCAGATACGTTTTCGTATCTGGCCTTTTTAATTGAAACTAGATGAACTTAGTCACGGAAGTTTTCGTATTGGAATGGTTGACCTAATTCAGCATCACGGATAACAGCGATAACAGCTTGTAAGTCGTCGCGTTTCTTACCTGTCACACGAACTTTTTCACCTTGAATCGAAGCTTGAACTTTCATCTTCTTATCTTTAATCAGCTTGACGATCTTCTTCGCCATAGGCGTTTCGATACCTTGCTTAAAGACAACAATCTGATGCCAGTTTCTGCCTGTTGCTTCTTCACCTTTTGCTTCCATAGCGTTTGCATCAACACCACGTTTTGCTAGGTTACCGCGAAGGATGTCACGCATCTGTTTGAGCTGAAACTCACCTTCGGCGTTTAATCGAACAGACTCATCTTTTTGCATTTCAAAGGAAGCTTCAACACCACGAAAGTCAAAACGGGTAGAAAGTTCACGTGAAGCATTTTCGACAGCGTTACGAAGTTCTACTGAATCGACTTCAGACACAATATCAAATGATGGCATGTTGGAATCCTTATAATTATGAACGTGCTTTAACAGCGTTTGCTAACATTTCAAGCATAGTGCTTGTGTCTTCCCAACCTAAACATGGGTCGGTGATAGACTGCCCGTAAGTTAGGTTATCAAGGTCAGTCATTGGCTGGTTACCTTCTAGGATAAAGCTTTCAGCCATAATACCCGCTACCTGGTTCTTACCTGACTTAATTTGTTCGCAAATATCTTTTGCTACGTCTAACTGCTTTCTATGTTGCTTTTGGCAGTTTGCATGGCTGAAATCAACAACCAAGCGCTCAGGTAAACCAAATTCCGCCAACTGCTTACATGCAGCGTCAACAGATGCAGCATCGAAGTTAGGGCCAGTTTCTCCACCACGCAGAATAACGTGGCCAAATGGGTTACCACTTGTACGATAAACAGTCATGCGACCATTTTTATCTGGCGAGTAGAAGTAGTGAGACGCATGAGAAGCGCGAATAGCATCAATAGCAATCTTAATATTACCATTTGTGCCATTTTTAAAGCCAACAGGACATGAAAGTGCTGAAGCCATCTCACGGTGGATCTGTGACTCTGTCGTACGAGCACCAATCGCGCCCCAAGTGATTAGGTCAGCAATATATTGACCTGTGATCATGTCTAGAAACTCGGTCGCAGTTGCTAGGCCAAGTTTATTGATATCAAGAAGTAGCTTACGAGCTTTGTTTAGACCAGCTTCAAGTGCGTATGAACCGTCTAGGTTAGGGTCAGTAATAAGACCTTTCCAACCTACAACAGTACGTGGCTTCTCAAAGTAAGTACGCATAACGATGAAAAGTTCATCTTTATATTGCTCTTGGACTGCAGCTAGACGCTCTGCGTAATCGATCGCGGCATCGGTATCATGCACTGAACAAGGGCCGACAATCACCAATAGGCGTTGGTCTTCCCCTGAAAGAATATTTTCAATTTGACGACGTGACTGTGCGATACGCTCTGCGACTTCGTCCGTAATAGGGTGTGCGCTTCCTAGTTCTGCCGGAGTTGGCATTGGACCCAGTGGTTGGGTTCTTAATTCATCGGTTTTTAGTGGCATACCACAGCCTGTATTTTTATTTCGAAGCGGTAAAGATAGCGGAAACGCACCGAGGAATAAACCACTTATCGAGAATCTTATTTCTACCAAAGCGTAAATCTGAAAAATTATGCAGTTACATAAAGTATAAATGCTAATAGGCAGCTATACAGATGTGTGATTTTAGTTACATTGTCACGCATTTGTCGTAGGTAGTTCACTATTTAAAAGGTGAATGTTAACAACTTGTTGACTTTGTCCTTTGTTCGCTATGAACTGGTAATACTTTCACTGGTCGGACTAGTTTTATGTTATCACCGCTTACTAAAGCAAATTTATACTTAAATCTCTTTGGCTTTTTCAAAGTCCCTTTCATTTGGCTGGCGCGTCCTAAAATTCTCCATTTAGATGCGGATCGTGTGGAGGTTAAAATCCCTCTAAAACGGCGTACTAAAAATCATCTAAACAGTATGTATTTTGGTGTGCTGGCGGTTGGAGCGGATGTCGCTGGTGGATTTATGGCGATGAGCAAGGCACAAGATAGCGGCAAACAAGTTTCTTTGGCATTCAAAGCAGTTGAGGGGCAATTTTTAAAGCGTCCAGAAGCAGACGTACACTTTATTTGTGAAGATGGTAAGCAGATTGATCAGATGCTAAACCGAACATTTGAAACCGGTGAAAGGGTGAATGAAGCGGTAAAAATTACCGCCATTTGTCCATCTCTTCATGGTGATGAACCTATGGCGGAGTTCTATCTTACTCTGTCACTGAAGAGAAAGGGTGGTTGATTTCTTCCACTTCCATTTGTTCTACAGCCACGATCTTGCTTCGATTAAGAACAATTTTCCAACGGTAGTATTGAGGTTCACCATTGTGGTTGTTTTCTTTTGCTATCAGGTTGATTAAGTGTCGTTTCTCCACTGACTCTCGGCTCACTTGACCGTTGTTGTGGGTGTAGATCTTATTCGCCCCTTTATCCATCAAACGAGTTAATGATCGCATGCTTACAAAGAGTGACTCTCGCGTCTCTTCATAACCACTCATGAACTTAGAGGTCGACATCTCAGTCTTTGAGCTGTAGTGGAGAATTTGCTCTTCTCTCTGAACGACGCGCTTTTTACGAATTGACTTGATACGGTCAGGTAATTTATCCAGAACTTTGTAATCGAGCCATTCAAGTTTCTGGCCAACCGCTTTCTTGGTCGTTGGATCCAAGTAAAGTTTGCGCCATTTAGGTCGCCCTTTACGAATCCAACGCCACATTACGTCGCGAAGGTCATCTTTAAAAATCTCACGTAGTGCGTAGACGAAAGACATCAAGACGATGAATGAGGCTGTAATCTCACCCCAGTAATCTCGTGCAAGGATTGCCGTAATGGTCACGAAAACCATCACGAAACCTGTCGCGCCGCCTTTAACGACGCGCTTCATGTTCTTGCCTAGCGACTGTGTTTTCTCTTGTAAGACAACAGGGTGCTCAATCAACCTTCTTAACAAGCGCATTTTATTACTGAGTCGCGTTACGTCGTCACGTACACTCTTGGAGTTATAGTTATTAAGCTTTCGATGCGCGGCTTCTTTCTCGACAATAGCGAGTAAGCTTTCTTTTAAACTTTTATATTCGCTATCACGGGGCATATGAGCCACTAATGACATGAGACGTTGACCTGTATACCAAGATAGGTAGTTATCAATGTTTGCGTAGTAGCGCTTCAAGCTTTCTTCGTAAGGGATACCACGGCGTAGCTTTTTAAGGATGTCGAGCGATAGTTTGATTACTTCGTCGACTTCATCCGTCGTAACGACTTCTTTGTTGTGCTTGTTAAGCTCGTTGACCGCTTTATCTAGAGCGATAACGTATTGATAGGCGAAAAGACTCAAACTGACACGGTATTGAGTTGAAGAGAGTCGGCCACGTTTTGCAAGTCGACTGTGTACAAGAGGCAAGAGCGTTTTGTCACTGTAGTAAGCACGTTTTTGAGTAATAGACTCGTAGTAGAACTCGCTCTCTTTGAGAATATCAGGGGACAGACCTAGTTCGCCAGGGACGAAAAAATATAAGTCTAAGTCAGACTTTTTGGTCGCTGCCATTGCGTGTGAAATCTTAAGAGTTATGCCGTCCTGCTTATCAACGGTTAACAAAGAATGCTCCTAAAAAAAGTACTAAATATCTGGCGCAAGCATAACAGAGATTCGCTATAATCACCGCAAATTTAACAAGAGACAGTTGAAATGATTAAAGTTGGTCAGATTAACCACTTAGAAGTTGTAAAAACAGCCGATTTTGGCGTATTCCTTGATGCTGGGGATTACGGCACAACCTTATTACCAAACCGATTTGTTCCTGAAGGCACAGAAATCGGTGGTTTCGTCGACGCGTTTTTATACTTCGATTCTGACAGTCAGTTAGTCGCCACAACTGAAACTCCAGTCGCTCAAGTGGGTGAGTGGGGATTAATGAAAATCGAAGGTGTAAATGCGACCGGCGCGTTTGCAGATTGGGGAATCAAAGGTAAAGACCTACTAATCCCATTTAGTGAGCAGCGCACTCGCTTCTCAGAAGGCCAAAACGTCTTGGTTTACGTTTATACAGACAAAGCCTCTGGTCGTATTGTTGGCACGACAAAGTTTAACAAGCTCCTTGATAAAACACCGGCAACATACAAACGTAACCAACAGGTTGATCTCATTATCGCAGAACGAAGTGACCTTGGCTTTAAAGCGATAGTTGAAGGTGAGCACTGGGGAATGATCTTTAAGTCGGACGTGTTTGGTAAGCTGTTTATTGGTAAAAAGCTGAAAGGTTACATCAAGAACATTCGCGAAGATGGCAAAATCGACCTGTCTTTACAGAAGATTGGTGTAGAGAAAATGGACGACCTGAGCCAAAAAGTAATGGACCTGCTTGAGAAAAAAGGTGGCTTCCTTCCACTGAACGACAAGTCTTCACCGGAAGCGATTTTCTCTGCGTTCAGAACCAGTAAAGGTACATTCAAAAAGACAATTGGTGGCTTGTACAAACAAGGCAAAATTGTCATTGATAAAGAAGGCATTCGTTTAGCGTAAGCGATTCTTTGCTTTATTTAAGCCGTATTTTGTATGCGGCTTAAAAAAATGGCCCAAAGCTGATCCTGCTATGGGCCGGGGGAAGGGCTCATGAAGAGCCTGCGCTAATAGGTCGATATTTCAAATAACTCCCTTTAATTGTAGAGCAATATCTGGAGTTTGCGCGGCTCAGCTAGTATTTCATACTAAGGTTCTATCGCTTAGAACAAGTTTTTATCTCTTACGAGTTCACGTGGTAAACCATTCTTAATTCGATTCCCGACCCATTTTCCTAATCCAATCACATCGTTATCAAGCTTGACGATTACTTCACCCTTACCCGAAAGGTCCGCTGGACGTACATCTCGGCCCATGAACCATTCTCGGGCATCATCAATAGAAAGTGCTACTGAAGTCGATTCATTTCCAGTCGCTAATGTTGTCGCTACTTGATGTTGCCAGCGATAGCCTTTTTTATGGGCTTCAGCGATCTTGATACCCATACGAGAAAAACGGAACTCTCCAAGCATCGGTTCTAAAGCATGAGGGAATAGCCATACGTCGTTGTCGCGAAGCCAAACAGATGCATCTTCAGGTATCCTGATATCTAATGTGTCGTGCAATTGCTTGGTGATGTCTGCCTGTATCTTCGCACTTGCTTTTTCAAATGGGAATTTACCAAGGCGCTTTTTAACCTTTGGTGCTTCCACAGAACCTGTTTTACGTAATCTCGCGACAAAGAATCCTTCGCAGTCGTAAACTTGAGGGAAAATATGTAGGAAGCCTTCTTCAGTAAGGGCTTTTTCAGCGTCAACAAACAAATCCGCCAAGCTTTCAAATTCAACCAGATCACCAAATGTATCTTTAAGGTGATGACACACTTGTTGGTTTTCTTCGATGCTGAGGGTGCAAGTGGAGTAAACCATAACGCCACCTGGTTTTAGGGCATGAAAAGCACTTTCAATCAGGTCTTTTTGAGTATCTGAAATAGAGATAACGGACTCTTTCGTCCAGTTTTTCATTGCGTCAGCATCTTTACGCACAGTACCTTCACCTGAACAAGGCGCATCGATGAGCACCGCATCAAAATGTTCAGGAAGCCAGCCACCAAATACGCGGCCATCATAGTTTGATAGCGCGGCGTTTCTCACCCCGCAGCGTTCAATATTGGCGTGTAATACTTTTACGCGACTTGCTGAAAACTCGTTCGCAACCAGTACGCCATGGTTATCCATGCTTGCCGCAATTTGAGTGGTTTTAGAGCCAGGCGCCGCTGCCATGTCGAGGACGGAATCAAACTCGTTCTCGTTATCACCAAATAAGGCAGAGACTGGCATCATTGAGCTAGCTTCTTGAATATAGAACAAGCCTGACATGTGCTCTGCTGTATTACCTAATGGTACCTCTGACTCGTCGGCGTCAATCCAAAAGCCTTCTTTGCACCAAGGAACAGATTCCAGCTGCCAACCTTTATTCTTAGCGCGTTCAAGAAAATCCTCAACGGAAATCTTTAACGTGTTTACTCGAATACTTTTGCGTAATGGGCGTTGGCAGGCAGCGATGAAGTCTTCCATATTAAGTTCAGAAGGAAGAATCGCTTCGATTTCACGGAGGAATTCGTCTGGAAGATATACGTTTTGATGCAAGGTTTTATCTCTACAAGCTTGAAAGGGCGATGATTATAGCCAATTAATAAAAAAAACGCAGCGACTAGGCTGCGTTTTCTTGAGGGTCAAGGTTTTGGAATAGCGGTTCTCCATGCTTTCCAGTTATCTTCTGCTTTCGCGTTGAGATAGAAAGTGTGTCCACCTTTGGCCATCGGCTCCAATTGCTTCTGTTCCGGAGTAGAGAAAGAAATACCGCCACGAACAAGGCTGTCGAAGGTGCCAGCTTTAATATTAGCCCCCGTTAAACCGATAGAAACGTCCACGCCTGATGTATTCCAGAACACACTGTTTTGACGCACTAGATAAGCATACTCGGGTTGGATGACAATGTTAGACACGATACGATCGGCAAACTGACCCAGTTGAACGCGGGTCACTTCGCCGACTTCAATATCGCGATAAAGAACAGGAGTTCCAATAGCGATAGACCCTCTTGATTCACTCTGGAGGGTGAACTGTACACCATGGGTCGCTTTCTTTGTCTGATGCAGAGTGAACTGATTTTTCGCTTTACCTTGCCCAGGTTGAACGCTAATAGATTGCGACAATAAGTTTTGGATATTCTTCACACCACGTAATCCGACTTCTGCTTTCGGTAGCCAGAAATAAGAACCTTCTGTTGCGATACTGTCGGTGTACTCTGGCAGGATACGGGCTTTGACTTCGACACTCTGACGTTTGAAATCTGGAACGACTAAGGTGACTTCACCGACCTTAACCCCGTTATAGTTGATAGCCGTTCCTTTCGAAAGGCTGTTTTCACCTTCAAAGGTTAGGGTGATGACCTGACCAAACTTACGTGCGGTTTTAAAGTCATCGTATAGCAGCCATTTGTCATTTTGTTTGTTTTCTACTCCCGGTAAAGAGTCGAAAGCGATACCACCTTGAATCAAAGACTTCAACGGCGCAGCTTTAACACTGACTCCATCCAAGCTCGCATCAATCTCCACCCCAGAGCGATTCCAGAAAACGGTTTGCTCTGTTACAAGATGTTTGTATTGATTCTCGATACTAGCCGTAATGATGACGCCGCCATCAACCAAATAGAAGTTAGAGATAGAACCCACTTGCAGATTACGGTATAGAAGTGGGCTGCCTTTACTGATCGATGGTAATTCATTTGCAAACAAAGTTAGTTGAGTCGAGCCCGACATGTTGTATTTCGCTAACTCAGCCAGCGATTTACTCGGGTAGAGTTTATATTCACTTGAAGGCGTTGTTTTCCCTTCACTGACAAAGCTAATAGAGCCAGTCAACAGTTGCTTGGCTGGTGGAACGGTGATGTTTAAACCAGACTCCGTAAGTTCAGCACTTGCACTGCCTGTGACAAAGAATCGGTTTTGGGATTTGATCAGTGAAGAGTAGGTGCTGTCGATAAGAATATCAAAGCGCACTTTGTCTTCAACTAGGCTCACCTTCGTCACTGAACCAATGCTAATACCTCGATAAAGGATATTAGCCCCTTGATCAAGTCCAAACGAATTATCTGCGATGAGTTGTAATGATACTGAACGAGCCTGTTGGCGGTTGAAGTCGTCTTTGCGAACCGCACTAAATGTGCGCGAACGTTCGCCTTCACCCGGAGCAATGGTTAAGAAGTTGCCTTTAAGGATGTTAGCAATATTTTCTACACCAGAAAGCGAGACTTTGGCTTCCTCTAAGATAAAGCGACTCCCAGTGGTTAACATGTCGCTAAATGCTGGCTGAATAGCTGCTGACGCAATAATTTCTTCTCGGCCACTGCTTAGTTGCAAATTGGTTACTTGGCCTACTTCAATGCCTCGGTACATAATTGGCGCACCGGTAGCACTGATATTGTTGTCGTCGGGAAGGGTGATCTTAATCGCGATACCACGTCCAGCGGTTTTAAGATCTTCGTACAATCTAAACTGAGTATTGTCCGCAACGGGCTCACCACCATCAGGTGAATCTACCGCGATAGAGCCACCAATAAGGGCGCTCAAGCTTTCTAAGCGAACATCGACACCTTCAAAACCAATATTTGCGCCAATACCACTGACGTTCCAAAATCGACTGTCATCAGTAATGATGTGGCGATATTCGTCTTGTATAGACGCCTGAATGATGACGTTTTTTGATTCTGAATCGAGTTGATAGCTATACACTTCACCAATCGGAATCTTGCGGTAGACAATTTGAGAGCCCACTGAAATACCACCAAGGTCGCGAGATTTTAGTGAGATGTTTAATCCTTCTTCGGCTAACAAATCAGAAGGCGCTCTATCTAAAGCGGTAAACTTGGTTTCTGGCTCAGATGGGTTATTGCCTGGAGAAATCGCAATGTAGTTACCTGAAACAAGTGCGTCTAAGCCCGATACACCCGATAAGCTTGCTGTCGGTTTCACCATCCAAAAACGAGTTTCTTTGGTTAAGAGTTTCGTCGCCTCAGGGTAAATATCGGCATCCACATAAATACTTTGCAGATCTTCAGCGAGACTAATGTCTTTTACCATGCCGACTTCAAGGCCTTGATAGCGAATTGTCGTGCGCCCAGCAATCAAACCCTGCGCATCAGCGAAATAGATCTGAACTCTTTGTCCAGCGTCTTGAACCGCTTTAAATACTAACCAACCGGCAAGCACCATGGTCAATATCGGTAGTAGCCAAAGCGGTGATATACCTTTATTGCGTTTAATATCTGGTGAATACGAGTTTTGAGTGGGAGACGAATTACTCATTAATAGACTCTTTATGTTTAACTTTATCTGGGTAGTTGTCCCAAATTAACCTTGGATCCATGCTCTCTGCGGCAAGCATGGTCAACACGACCACTAAACCGAAGGCGACCGCTCCGTAGCCTGGTGTGAAGTCGAGAACTTGCCCACGATCGACGAGGGTCATCATGATGGAGATAACAAATAGGTCCATCATGGACCAACGACCGATCCACTTAATCACAAAATAGATGAACATTCTGTGTTTATGGTAGATCTTTCGTTTAAATTGAATCGCCAGTAGCAGATAAGAGAGGCCAAGTATCTTGGCAACGGGTACCACGATACTTGCGACAAAAATGATAACGGCGATACCAATCATCCCACTATTTACTAATGAGGCCACTCCAGAAAAAATCGTGTCTTCTAGGCGTTTACCGTTAGTCAAAAGAATAGAAATTGGGATGAAGTTTGCTGGAAAAATAGCAATGCTAGCGGCAATCAAATAGGCCCAGGTTTTCTGTATAGAGCGAGGTTTTCTATGATGAATGGGGCTATGACAGCGAACGCAATGCTCGCCTTCAGGTTGAGACAAATGACATTGGTGACAGTGTAGCGTTTTTTCAGTGAGAGCGTAGCTATTTTCAGGCTCATATGCTTCCCAATAACGACGAACACTGACGCGAGTGATGAGGAGAATGGTAGCAACTTGGAGCAGTATTAGGCCAATCAATCCCGGGCCAACATAAATGTCAGAGTAGTCTTGGAGTTTAAAACACGAGATAGCAATACTGACGAGGAAAACATCTATCATCACCCATGATTTCAAATGCTGAACAATCAATAGGGAATACTTTAGCAGCTTGAACGCTCGATATTTTAGTGCGATATGTGCGGTGACCACTGAGCTACAAACTAAGAATGGGGCGATAGAACTACAAAAAATAATTAAGATTGAGAGCAGTACAAACCCTTCACCAAAAAGTGTAAATACCCCTGAAGGCAAGGTGGCCGGGATCATCATCCCAAACAGTCGAATACTAATAAAGTCGAAAAAGTGCGATGGAATAAAGAGCAACAGGCAAGCAATCGCAACGGCGAGATTACCTGATAGTGAAGGGTTGCCCCCTCGGTAGAGTTGAGTATTACAGCGAGGGCAATGAGCGCTTTTGCCACGCTCTACGGTAACAAGGTCAACGGGAAGTTCGCAGCCATGACAAAGCCTGACAGAAGAGAGTTCTGTTGTGTGGGCATGAAGCTTAGAAGGGGGGCTCATTGCCTCCCTCCATTACATAGTCGGAAAATAGGGTTAGGCGTGAGTTTGCACATTCCCATATAAGGTTTGATATAGCCCTTGTTGTTCAACCAACTCTCCATGTGTACCTGCTTGCGTGACTTGACCATCTTCCAGTACATAAATTAAATCAGCTTGTTTAACAGCAGATAACCGATGCGCCACTATTAAAGTAGTACGTCCTTTCAAAAACTCGGTTAGTGCTTTGTGTAGAGCCGCTTCCGTCGCGGTATCTAGCGCCGATGTTGCTTCATCTAAGATAACAAACTTTGGATTACTCAACACCATACGCGCTATCGCGAGTCGTTGACGTTGACCACCGGATAGTCTAATACCACTGCGGCCGATTTGCGTCTCTAAGCCGTTACTTAATTGGCTGATAACATCTTGCATTTGTGCGATCTCAAGAGCGCGCCAAAGCTGCAAGTCATCATAGTCTGAGCCAAGAGTCAGATTATGCCTTAAAGTATCATTAAAGAGTATAGGCTGTTGTAATACAACGGCTATTTGGTCTCTAATTATGTCAAAACTTATGTCATTAGTGGTGTGACCATTAAACTTAATCACGCCAGAGTCTTGTTGATAAACACCAATAAGCAGTTGAATGAGGGTAGATTTACCGCCGCCACTTGCACCAACCAATGCTACTTTCTTGCCTGCTGGAATGGATAAGCTTAGGTTAGAAAGGACTTTGATTTCATCGTTGTAAGAGAAGTCTACGTTTTGGATCTCGATATCTACTTCTCGATCATCAGTAAATGGATTTACTTTACTGATTGGTCGGTGTTCTTCCTCAAGGTCGAGCAACGCATTGATACGCTTTAAGGCAGCCTTGGCGCTGTACCAAGAAAACTGGATACCTAATAGTTCTTGTACAGGTGAAAGCATGAACCATAAGTAGCCAAATACCGCAAAGATTTGGCCAATAGTGAGGTCGCTAAACAGTACCATAAGCATGGCAACGGCTCTGAATAGCTCAAAACCTAAGAGAAATAGTAAAAAAGAAACACGTCCGGCGGCTTCTGATTGCCAAGCGTATTTATCTGCATCCTGACGAATTTGATCTGCTTGGACTTTGAGTTCATTCAAAAACTCGCGCTCACGGTTCGCTGCGCGGAGCTGATAAATACCATCTAAGGTTTCAACAAGGCGGTTCTGAAAGCGTTCGAAAGATTGGTTTTCGTGCTTTTTTAAATGCTTTACCTTACTGCCGAGTTTTCGTGAGAAATAAATGACGACTGGATTAACAAGTAGAATAAATAGCCCAAGGCGCCAATCTAACCACAGTAAAACACCTGCGGTACCAATGACCGTGAGCAAACTGATTAGAAATTTGCTTAACGTAGAGCCGATAAACTGATCAATGGTTTCAATATCAGTGATTAAGTGAGCGTTGATGCCTCCACTACCGCGGGTCTCGTATTGTCGAATGCTAATACGACCAAGCTTGTCGATCATCTTACTGCGCATTTGGTAGGTGATGGTTTTCGACACTAGGGTGAATTGTCGACTTTGCACAATACTTAATGCTTGGCTGGCGCTTCGCATAATGATGACAAGCAGTAGAGTAAGGAAAATATAACCTGTCGGAGTTTGCATTGACGTAGGGAGAACCATATCCATCACTGCTAGCCCAGTACTAGGTTGGTCTAGCAACACCTCATCGACCATTAAAGGCATAAGAAGAGGGATAGGAACACTAATCAAAGTGGCTAATAGAGCAATAACATTGGCAAATATAAGCTTTGATTTGTGCTTTTTTACTTGTGTTATCAACCAAGAACGGCTAATAGTGTTGGGATTATCTTTCATTATAATGAGAATGCTTACTATTTATGGTTTGCGGCGATTGTACGCAGATTCATGTTAGAAGTCTCTAGTTTTCAAATGGCATAATTAGGATGTATTAACCTTATGAAAATAGAACATTATCAACGCTTAACCAAACAAGCTGTCGCGTTAATTGAATCCGAAACGGATCTGATTGCTAATTTATCGAATGTTAGTGCGTTGCTGAACATGGAACTTGAAGAACTCAACTGGGTTGGTTTCTATCTTATGAAAGGCGACGAGCTAGTATTAGGCCCGTTCCAAGGAAAGCCTGCTTGTGTTCGAATTCCAGTCGGACGAGGTGTTTGTGGAACTGCAGTGGCAGAAAATCAAGTTCAGCGCGTTCATGATGTACATGAATTTGAAGGTCACATTGCTTGTGATGCTGAAAGTAACTCTGAGATCGTGATTCCATTTTCTATTGATGGTCAAATCGCTGGTGTGTTGGATATTGATAGCCCAAAAGTAGGACGATTCAACGAAATTGATGAGCAAGGGCTGACATTTTTGATGGGTGAAGTAGAAAAGCTGCTTAATTCACACGCTATCAAGGCATAAATTGAGTATTGAGTGTGGTTTTTCGCTTGCAGGTCACTATAATACCTCAAATATTTATTCTTAATGCTCGCGGACATGCCGCAATAACCAGGAATCCACATGGAAAACACTGAAAAGTTAAAAAACAGCAAAGAAGTTATCGCATATATTGCTGAATGTTTCCCTAAGTGCTTTACTTTAGAAGGTGAAGCTAAGCCACTTAAAATTGGTATTTTTCAAGATCTTGCGGAGCGTCTAACTGACGACCCGAAAGTAAGCAAGACTCAACTTCGTGCAGCGTTAAGACAGTACACTTCATCATGGCGTTACCTTCACGGTGTTAAGCCTGGTGCAGTACGTGTAGATTTAGACGGCAACCCAGCAGGTGAGCTTGATGAAGAACACGTAGAACACGCTAAAACGGCACTAGCTGAGAGCAAAGCTAAAGTGCAAGCTCGTCGTAAAGAGCAAGCACAGAAAGCTCGCGAAGAAGGTAAAGCTAAAGCAAAACCTGCGGCGAAGAAGCCTCAAGCTCGTCGTCCGCAACAGAACAAAGTACAAAAGGCCAGCAAGCCAGTAGAGACGCGCGCTCTGAACGCTGATGAAGTGAAAGTCGGCAATCAAGTGAACGTTAATATGGGCAAAGGAAATATGGCTGCGACTATCGTTGAAATCAATAAGGAAGATGTGCGTGTTCAGCTGACTAACGGCCTACAGATGGTTGTAAAAGCGGAGCATTTACGCGCATAAAGGAGATACTCCTACGCATGAAATGCCGTTCAAAATTGTCGCTGATTGCTGCTAGCCTCTGGCTAGCAGCTTCTTCAGCCCATGCTTTAGAAGCAAATATCACTCTTGAGGACTTACCTGTCCTTGTCCCAGAAGTTCAGCACGAGACAGCAAGCAAGCGTGTCACGTCTCGCTTTACTCGCTCTCACTACAAACATTTCTCGTTAAACGATCAGTTTTCTCAAGCTATTTTCGAGCGCTACATCGAAATGCTCGACTTCAATCGCAACATCTTTACCCAAGCAGATATCGACTCATTTAATAAGTGGTCTGCTGGCATTGATGAGCAGCTTAAGTCGGGTGATAACCAGATTGCTTTCGACGTTTATAATCTTTCTATCAAACGTCGCTACGAACGTTTCCAATACGCGCTAGCGTTACTTGATAAAGAAATGACCTTTGATAGTGACGAAACGATTGAACTCGATCGCAGCGAAGCTGACTGGCCAAAAACAACCGCGGACCTCGATGAGTTATGGCGTAAACGAGTTAAGTACGATGCTCTCAACCTTAAGCTCACCGGTAAAGACTGGGATGAGATTAAAGAGGTATTAGGTAAACGTTATAACAATGCGCTTAAACGTCTTAGTCAAACGCACAATGAAGATGCATTCCAGCTTTATATGAATGCGTTTGCTCGTGAAGTGGATCCTCATACTAGCTATCTTTCTCCGCGTAGTGCAGATCAATTCCAAACAGAGATGAATCTATCTTTGGAAGGTATTGGTGCTGTTCTACAAATGACAGATGACTATACCGTGATTCGTTCTCTTGTTGCTGGTGGACCTGCATCGAAAAGCAAGCAGTTAGCCGAAGGTGATCGCATTATTGGTGTGGGTCAAGACGGTGAAGATATCGTTGATGTTATTGGCTGGCGCCTAGATGATGTTGTTCAGTTGATCAAAGGGCCGAAAGGGACCAAAGTGAATCTTCAAGTCTTACCGGAAGGTAAAGATGTAAAAGCAGAAGTCATCACGATAGTCCGAGATAAGATTCGCCTTGAAGATCGAGCGGTTAAATCTGAAGTCATTGAAAAAGACGGTAAGAAAATTGGCGTGTTAGAAGTACCAAGTTTCTATGTCGGCTTAGCCAAGGACACAGATAAACTGATTACTGAGCTAAAAGAGAAGGGTGTTAATGGCATCATCGTTGATTTACGTAATAACGGTGGTGGCGCATTAACTGAAGCAACGGCACTATCGGGACTGTTTATTACAAGTGGTCCTGTTGTTCAGGTTCGTGACAGCTATGGTCGCGTGAATGTGAACAGTGATACCGATGGAAAAATTAGCTACAACGGTCCACTGACTGTTCTGGTTAATCGATACAGTGCCTCGGCATCTGAAATCTTTGCAGCAGCAATGCAAGATTACGGTAGAGCAATCGTTCTTGGCGAAAACTCATTCGGTAAGGGAACTGTTCAGCAGCACCGCTCTTTGAATCATATCTATGATTTGTTTGATAAAGAGCTGGGCTATGTTCAGTATACCATTCAGAAGTTCTATCGTATCGACGGTGGTAGTACACAAAACAAGGGTGTGGCTCCTGATATCGCGTTCCCAACTGCCGTGGAACCAAGCGAGACCGGTGAAAGCGTTGAAGATAATGCTCTTCCTTGGGATCAGATTGATAAAGCTAAATACGAAGTGTTACAGCGTAACGAGGCGTTAATTGGAAAATTAACGGCTAGTCATCAAGTACGTATTGCGAAAGATCTTGAGTTCCGATTCATTGCTGAAGATATTGAAAAGTATAAAGCAGAGAAAGACGATAATACGTTGTCATTAAACGAGAAGACTCGAAAAGCAGAAAGTGAAAAAGCTGATGCTAAACGACTAGCACGTATCAATGAACGCCAAAAAGCACAGGGTGAAGAACCATTTAAGACTCTGGACGATGTGCCAAAGGATTACGAAGCCCCTGATGCCTATTTAGATGAGTCAGTTGCCATCATGGTTGATATGATTAAATCTTAATAAAATCAATAGAATAAAAAGCGAGCTCATACAGCTCGCTTTTTTTATGGAATTAATTTATGTGATTTAGATCGAATTTTTTTCGCTAAATAGAAAGCCAGTGCCTAAGCTTAAAGAAAAGAGTGAGGGGCGAGCTATGCGATTGATTGGATTAATATCATTGATTTTAAGTTTCTCAGTATTCGGAAATGGGACGCGCGACAACAGCGACTTAACGCAGTTTGACCAACCATTTTTACTTGGTGATTGGTATCTGGTTAATCCTGATCCCGAGGAGTCGAATGAAAACTTTTTGGCGATTAAACTCACTTTAGACTCTAACTATAGCTTTAAAATCGATATTCAAAAAAGAGACTATTCTGTAGACCATTGGGAAGGGCTCTATACCGCTAATGATGATACCTTAATACTTGGATTAAATACCTCTGAGCCTCAGATATATGAATATTCTGCCAACCACAACTTACTTAACTTAAACGGTGTTGTGTTTACTAAAGCATTATCAAACTCTTTGGCAGGCATGTGGTCGAGTGCCCACCTTGGAGGAGACGACCTATCTGTCAGTGATGTCCACCAGCTTGACTTAATTCTTCAACCGGATTTTGTCTTTATGTTCAGAGTAAGTAGTGATGATGGTGATGAGGCGATTCATCGCGGTGTGTATTACACCGAAGGTGAGCACCTAGTACTGCTATATGAAAATGGCGAACACGAAACTAAGTACACATTAAATAGCGACACACTGACTTTGGAAATGGAACAAGGCGCAATGTACGCGGTGTTGAACCGAATTCGTTAACCATTATGTGGCGTAATAATGTGAGGTTTGATGACTATTTAGACAAATAGTTTGAGTCCTGCGTCAACAATAGACAAAAAACGAGGTATTTCTATAGAGAGCCTCGTTTTTTTCTATCTAGAGTTGTAAGCTAACACGCAGAATTATGCGTAGAGAGTATCTACTCTTTACCGCAAGCAAATCTATCTCATCAAGTTATCGCTTGGTGTGCACTTCAAATGAATTCAGTCAGAAGGATTTAGACATGGCTCAGACTCCTCAAGCCAAATATCGCAAAGATTACCAGTCTCCAACTCACACTATTACAGATATCGATCTTACGTTTGATCTCTATGACAACGACACGACCGTGACTGCTACTTCAAAAGTTAAGCAGTTAAAAGAGAGCACGACACTACGTTTAGAAGGTGAAGATCTAAAACTAAAAAGCATTCATATTAATGGTGAAGCTTGGACTGCGTATCAAGAGCTAGAAGGTGCGCTTGAAATCCAGCAGTTGCCTGCAGATTTTGAGCTTTCAATCGTGACGTTGATTGACCCAGAAGCGAACACAGCGTTAGAAGGTTTGTATAAGTCAGGTGGCGCATTCTGTACTCAGTGTGAAGCAGAAGGTTTCCGCCGAATCACTTACTACATGGACCGCCCAGACGTTTTGGCTAAATACACGACAAAAGTTATTGCTGACAAGTCAGAGTATCCTTTTCTTCTAAGTAACGGTAACCGAGTTGCAGAAGGGGATTTAGAAGGTGGGCGTCACTGGGTTCAATGGCAAGATCCTCATCCAAAACCGGCTTACCTTTTTGCATTAGTTGCTGGTGATTTCGACGTTTTACGCGATAAGTATGTTACTCAATCAGGTCGCAATGTTGAGTTAGAAATCTTTGTTGATAAAGGAAACTTAGATCGCGCTCCACATGCAATGACTTCTTTGATTAACTCAATGAAGTGGGACGAAGAACGCTTTGGTTTAGAGTACGATCTTGATATCTACATGATTGTAGCGGTTGATTTCTTCAACATGGGTGCGATGGAAAACAAAGGTCTAAACATCTTTAACTCTAAGTTTGTATTAGCAAACGAGAAAACTGCTACAGATACCGACTACCTAGGTATTGAAGCGGTTATTGGCCATGAGTATTTCCATAACTGGACAGGTAACCGAGTCACGTGTCGCGATTGGTTCCAGTTAAGCCTCAAAGAAGGTTTAACTGTATTCCGTGATCAAGAATTCTCTTCAGACCTAGGTTCTCGCGCGGTTAACCGAATTAACAATGTGCGTATTATTCGTGGTCCTCAGTTTGCAGAAGATGCGAGCCCTATGTCTCATCCAATTCGCCCTGATCAAGTTATTGAGATGAACAACTTCTACACGTTAACAGTGTATGAGAAAGGCAGTGAAGTTATTCGCATGATGCACACTCTACTAGGCGAGAGTGGATTCCAAGCGGGTATGAAACTTTACTTTGAACGTCATGATGGCACTGCTGCAACGTGTGAAGATTTTGTCGCAGCGATGGAAGATGCAACGGGCGTTGACCTTAAGCAATTCCGTTTATGGTATAGCCAGTCTGGCACACCAACAGTTAAAGTTTTCAGTGAGTACAATGCTACTGAACAGACTTATTCATTAACGGTCGAGCAGTGTACAGAACCAACTCAAGATCAAGCAGAGAAACAAGCTTTGCATATCCCGTTTGATGTAGAGCTATATACTCAACATGGCGAAGTGATTGAGTTACGCTGTAACGGTGAGGTGGTCAATAATGTGCTTAACATAACTCAGGCTAAGCAAACCTTCGTATTTGAAAATGTCGCTGAAAAGCCAGTGCCATCTTTATTACGTGAGTTTTCTGCACCTGTGAAACTAGAGTACGACTACAGCGATGATGAACTGATTTTCCTTATGGTTCATGCCCGCAATGAATTTGCTCGTTGGGATGCTGGCCAGATGTTATTGGCGAAGTACATTCGTGCAAATGTTAAGAAAGTTCAAGCTGGCGAAGAAGTTGAATTGTCGGAAGCAGTGGTAGATGCTTTCCGTGGTGTTTTACTTTCAAGCGACTTAGAGCCAGCGTTCATTGCTGAGATGATGTCGTTACCAAGTCACAACGAAGTGATGGGTTGGTATAAGCAGGTTGATGTTGATGCAGTTGCAAAAGTGCTGAAAGCAATCAAGGTTACGCTAGCTAGTGATCTCAATGATGAATTGAGCGCGCTTTACCACAGCTTGAAACAGGCCGATTACTCAATTGAGCATGCAGCGATTGGTCAACGTTCTCTTCGTAATACGGCATTGAGCTTCCTTGCTTACACTGAACAAGGCAATGAACTTGCACAAGCTCAGTATGCAGAAGCGAATAATATGACTGATACGATTGCGGCAATGAGTGCGGCTAACAGCGCACAGCTAGAATGCCGTGAGTCGTTAATGCAAGACTACAGCGATAAGTGGAAACATGATGGTTTGGTCATGGACAAGTGGTTTGCATTACAAGGCACTAATCCTGCAGAGAATGTGCTGGATGTGATTAAGCAGACTATGGATCATGAAGCATTCAGCCTGAAGAACCCGAACCGTACTCGTAGCTTAGTCGGTTCATTCTTAAATATGAACCCAGTTAGATTCCACGCTAAAACAGGTGAAGGTTATAAATTTGCAGGTGAGATCTTAAGAGAGCTTAATAGCAGCAACCCACAAGTTGCCTCTCGTTTAATAGATCCTCTGTTGAAATTCCGTAAGTATGATGATGAGCGTCAGGCCCTGATTAAAGCAGAGCTTGAAACTCTAAAATCTATGGATAACTTGGCCAAAGATCTCTTTGAAAAAGTGGCTAAGGCTTTAGAGTCTTAATGAAATGAACAAAACAGTAGCACTTTCATGTGCTACTGTTTATTTATACAGTGTTTTTGTTGTGGCATTATAATCGTTACTTTTTTAACCGATCTATGAACCAGTATTACTTTAGTCTTAACATTTCTTATCAAGCTTATTTAGCCCATTATAGTGGGGCTGCAAGTAATGTTTTAGTCGTTACTGACAAAGGCTTACGCTTGCAATTGCCGGCATCTCGTTTCAGACCTTTTCTTAGTCAAATAGGGCTAAAAGGGCGGTTTAGATTAACAACTGACCAAAATAATAGATTTATGAAGTTAGAACTTCTGTGAGTAATTGATTTTATAGAAGTTTAAATAGAACCTTAGTCACATTCTCGAACATTTCACCTCCTACCACTTCTAAAACAATTAACCATTTATCAATAAAGCTTTTACAATAAAGCGGCATTACCCGTGTTAAGCACTATGCTTACAACAACCCCCAAAAATACATACAATTCTAATTGTGGAGTGTGATTATGACCGCGCGTGAAACATTGATGCCGGTTCTGCTTGAAAAAGTATACAAACTTATTCAAGACAAACTCGAGCTTGCTCATCAACCTTTAGTCACCCAACTTGCTCAACATCTGTTTAGCAACATCTCTCAAGACGATCTCGTCGAACGTAATGAATCCGATTTATATGGTGCTGTTGTTTCTCTTTGGCATCATATCAACGAGAAAAAAGCCGACGATATTTCTGTTCGAGTTTTTAATCCAACCGTAAGTCGTCAAGGATGGCAATCGACACATACGATCGTAGAAATCGTAGTGCCAGATGGCCCGTTTTTGGTTGACTCGGTCAAGATGGCGCTTAGCCGTTTGGATCTTTCATCACACTTAATGCTACATGGACCTACACAGGTAGCTCGTACCGAAAAAGGTGAAATTACCGGATTCAATGAAGGCGAAGGTGTACTTCAATCTCTTTTCCATATTGAGGTAGACCGTCTAAGCGACAAAGAAGAAATGGCTTCATTGAAGGCAGAGCTCCTAAGTATCCTGAACGACACCGGATTAGTTGTTCAAGACTGGTTATTGATGGTTGAAAAACTTGAAGAGGTCACCGCTCAAGTAGAATCACAACAAGGAAAGGTCGAGATCCAGCGCGATCGTTATGATGAGTCGCTCCAATTCCTTCGTTGGTTGGGTAATCATAATTTCACATTCATGGGTTATAAAGAGTACGATCTTGTATCAGTCGATGGCGACACAGAATTGCGTCCTACGGCTGATAAAGGATTGGGCCTATTTGCAAACCGCGAACGCGTTCGTACCGTCAAGCTATCTGACTTCCCAGACTCTGCTCGTTTAGAAGCGAAGAAGCCATTCCTTCTAATCGTGACTAAAGGCAACCGAGCTTCGCGCATTCACCGTCCAGCGTATACTGACTACATCGGAATTAAGAAATTCGATAAGAATGGTAAAGTTATTGGTGAACACCGATTCACTGGTCTATATACATCGGCTGTGTACAACCAAAGCGTTGCTGGTATTCCACTAATCCGCGAGAAAGTGGAACGCATACTTGATGCAAGTGGGTACCGCGAAGGTTCATACTCATTTAAAGCACTCCACAATATTCTAGAGAACTACCCACGCGACGAATTACTTCAAGCGAAAGAAGAAGAGCTATTAGAAGTCGGTATGGGTGTTGTACAAATGCAGGATCGCGATTTGCTTCGCCTGTTTGTACGTAAAGACCCGTTCGGTCGTTTCTTCAGCTGTATGGTGTATGTAACCAAAGATCGTTACAACACTGAGCTACGTCGTCAAACTCAACGAATTCTTAAACAGTACTTCGGTTGTGAGCAAGAAGTCGAGTTTACAACTTACTTCTCTGAAAGCCCGCTAGCGCGCACCCATTACATTGTTCGTGTTGATAACAACAACATGGACGTAGACGTTAAAACGATTGAGCAAAACTTAATGGAAGCATCTTCAACTTGGGATGATCGTTTATCAGAAGCGATCGTTGCAAACTTTGGTGAAAGCAAAGGCCTACCTGTTGCTAAAGACTATCTGCGTGCTTTCCCTCGCTCATACAAAGAAGATGTTCTCCCTGGTTCTGCGGTTGCAGATATTGAACGTCTAGAAAAGCTAAGTGATGATAACAAGCTTGGTATGCTTTTCTACCGCCCACAAGAATTAGGGGCAGACTCTAAGTCAGTAAGATTGAAGCTCTATCATCGCGACGAGCCAATCCATCTTTCTGATGTGATGCCTATGCTTGAAAACTTAGGCTTGCGTGTTATCGGAGAATCACCTTACGAAGTTCGTAAAGCTAACGGCCAAGTTTATTGGATCTTAGATTTCTCAATGCTTCATAAGAGCGAGACAACTGTTGATCTTCGTGAAGCTCGCGACCGATTCCAACAAGCTTTCGCAGCAATTTGGGCGGGTGAGTTAGAAAGTGATGGCTTTAACCGTTTGGTGCTTGGTGCTTCTTTAACGGGTCGTGAAATCTCGATTCTTCGTGCGTATGCTCGTTATATGCGTCAAGTTGGCTTCCCATTCAGTCAACAATACATTGAAGACACGCTAAGTCACTACCCACATTTAGCAAAAGGGCTGGTGGAGCTATTTACGAAACGTTTCGAACCGAAACATAAAGGCAGCCAGAAAGGTCAAAATGATCTTATCGCTAAATTGACTGAACAATTAGATCATGTAGAAAGCTTGGATGATGATCGTATCATTCGCCGCTATATCGAAATGATCACTGCGACACTTCGTACCAACTATTATCAAGTTGATGCGAACAAGCAACCTAAGCCTTGGTTGTCTTTGAAAATGAAACCAAGCGACATTCCAGAGATCCCACAACCTGTACCGGCGTTCGAAATCTTCGTGTATGCACCAGATATCGAGGGTGTACACCTGCGTGGTGGTAAGGTTGCTCGTGGTGGTTTACGTTGGTCTGACCGTCAAGAAGACTTCCGTACAGAAATTCTAGGTCTTGTTAAAGCACAGCAAGTTAAGAACACGGTTATCGTACCAGTTGGTGCGAAAGGTGGCTTTGTTTGTAAGAAGCAGCCAACACTTAATGGCCGTGATGAAATTTTCGCAGAAGGTCAACGTTGTTACAAACGCTTCATTCGTGCGCTATTAGATGTTTCAGACAACATTGTTGATGGTGAAGTTTCGCATCCAGTAAATGTTGTTCGTCATGATGAGGACGACCCATACTTGGTTGTTGCAGCCGATAAAGGGACCGCGACATTCTCGGATTTGGCAAACTCTGTGTCTGAAGAGTACAACTTCTGGCTAGGTGATGCCTTTGCGTCGGGTGGCTCAAATGGCTATGACCACAAAGCGATGGGTATTACCGCGAAAGGTGGTTGGGAGTCAGTGAAACGTCACTTCCGCGAAATGGGTATCAACTGTCAAACGACGGACTTCACTGCTATTGGTGTGGGTGATATGGCGGGTGATGTATTTGGTAATGGTATGCTGCTATCGAAGCACACTCGCTTACAAGCTGCTTTCAACCATATGCACATCTTCATCGATCCAAACCCTGAATCAGCTTCAAGCTGGGAAGAACGAAATCGCTTATTTAATCTTCCTCGTTCAAGCTGGGAAGATTACAACGCTGATCTTATTTCTAAAGGCGGTGGTATTTTCTCGCGTCGTGCGAAGTCAATCTCGTTGACGCCAGAAATTCAAAAGATGCTTGGCACTAAGAAAGCGTCAATGGCACCAAATGATCTGATTAAAATGATCCTTTCAATGGAAGTGGATCTGCTTTGGAATGGTGGTATTGGTACTTATGTTAAGGCATCAACGGAAACACACACTGATGTGGGTGACCGTGCAAACGATGTGCTGCGTATTGATGGACGTGACCTTAAAGCGAAAGTTGTTGGAGAAGGCGGTAACTTAGGTATGACTCAATTGGGTCGTATTGAGTATGGCCTGACAGGCGGTCGCGTAAACACCGACTTCGTTGATAACGTGGGTGGTGTTGACTGTTCGGATAACGAAGTAAACATTAAGATCTTCCTAAATGGTCTGGTGACTAACGGCGATCTCACTGTTAAGCAACGTAATAAGATCCTTGAATCAATGGAAGATGAAGTTGGTGAAATCGTGTTAGACGATGCGTACTGCCAAGCGGAATCTATCTCTGTCACGGAACGTCAAGGTACGTCTCTTGTAAAAGAGCAAATCCGTTTCATTCACACAATGGAAAAAGCAGGCCACTTAGACCGTGCGCTAGAGTACATTCCTGATGACGAAACGCTTTTAGAACGTGAAAAGCAGGGTATGGCTCTTACTAGACCAGAACTCTCAGTTCTTGTCGCTTACGGAAAGATGGTTCTGAAAGAAGAGCTTGTACATGAAGACATCGCTAAAGATGATTTCCATGCTCAGCTTTTGGTTAATTACTTCCCGACTGAGTTACGCCGTAACTATTCTGATCAAATGGATAATCATCCACTACGAGCAGAAATCATTGCGACAGCTTTGGCTAACCAAATGGTTAACGAAATGGGCTGTAACTTTGTCACTCGTCTTCAAGAAGAGACGGGCGCAAATGTTGTTGATATCGCGAATGCTTACGCAGCGGCAAGAGAAATCTTTGGACTAGGTAAAGTATTAGAAGATATCCGTTCGTTAGACAATGAAGCACCAACGGACGCGCAATATGACATGATCTTCTATGTTCGTCGCACACTTCGCCGTTTAACGCGTTGGTTACTGCGTAATCGTACTGGACGTCAGTGTGTAAATGCTCTTATCGAGCTTTACCAAGCGGACGTTGAAACCATCAAAGCTAACCTTGACGATATGCTTGTTCCTTCTGAAGTAGAAGAGCATAACGA
Source organism: Vibrio sp. TBV020 (assembly GCF_046056895.1). Lineage (NCBI taxonomy): Bacteria > Pseudomonadati > Pseudomonadota > Gammaproteobacteria > Vibrionales > Vibrionaceae > Vibrio > Vibrio sp. TBV020. The sequence continues at coordinate 1,834,523 of NZ_JBEEAQ010000003.1, forward strand.
AATGGCAGATGCTTGGATTGAGCAGGGTGTGAATGCAGATGTCGCAAGTTATGTGGCTCGTTTGTCTAGTCTGTACTCAGTACTGGATATATCCACAGTGGCTCGTGAGAAAGGTAAAACAGTCGAGCAAACAGCGAAGTTGTACTACAACTTGGGTGATCGTTTATCACTGCACTGGTTCTTGAAACAGATCAATGGTCAGGCGGTAGATAACAACTGGCAAGCTCTAGCGAGAGCGGCATTCCGTGAAGATCTTGATTGGCAACAACGTCAGTTAACTGGACAAGTTCTGAGTTGTGGTTGTACCGCTGAGTCACTCGATGTAATGCAAGCACTGGAAGATTGGATCGCAACTAACGAAGTGTCACTGCACCGTTGGGAAAATATCCTCAATGAATTTAAAGTGGGTTCGGTTCATGAATTTGCGAAATTCTCAGTGGCATTGAGAGAGTTGGTACTTCTGAACTTGAATTGTTCAGCGAATGAGTAAACGTTTGCGATAATTCATTGAATAATTCGGTAAAACAGTAAATAATAACGCCCCGTTTACACGGGGCTTTTTTCTTTCGGAGGCACAATGCTTTACCGTCTAGCCAGAACTGGCTTTTTCCAACTTGATGCCGAAAAGGCACATGATCTCGCAATCAAAAACTTCAAGCGTTTTACTGGTACTCCTGTTGATCTTCTTTACCGTCAACAACTTCCTCATCGTCCAGTTGAGTGTATGGGTTTAACTTTCCGCAACCCTGTCGGTCTTGCAGCTGGCCTTGATAAAAACGGCGAATGTATTGAAGCATTCGATGCTATGGGCTTCGGTTTTGTTGAAGTTGGCACAGTGACACCGCGTCCACAAGCGGGTAATGATAAGCCACGTCTTTTCCGTTTGGTTGAAGCAGAAGGCATCATCAACCGTATGGGTTTCAACAACCTAGGTGTTGATAACCTAGTTGAAAACGTTAAGAAGGCCAAGTTTGATTGCGTTCTTGGCATCAATATTGGTAAGAACAAAGATACGCCGATTGAAAAGGGTGCTGAAGATTACTTAATCTGCATGGAAAAAGTTTATGAACATGCAGGCTATATTGCAGTAAATATTTCATCGCCAAATACTCCAGGACTTCGCTCTCTTCAATACGGTGAAGCATTGGATGAACTTTTGGCTGAGCTAAAAACGAAGCAAGCCGAACTTGCCGAGAAATTTGGCAAGTATGTTCCGCTTGCACTGAAGATCGCTCCGGATCTAAGTGATGACGAGATCAAACAGATCTGTGAATCACTGCTTAAAAACAAAATCGATGCTGTTATCGCAACAAACACTACGCTTGACCGTAGCATCGTTGAAGGTATGAAACATTGTAACGAAGCGGGTGGTTTAAGTGGCCGACCTGTACAGTCTCGCAGTACAGAGGTAGTTCGTCGTCTTCATGAAGAGTTAAGCGATCAGATTCCAGTTATTGGGGTAGGTGGTGTTGATTCTTATGTTGCCGCTAAAGAGAAGATGATGGCAGGCGCGCAACTTGTCCAAGTTTACTCTGGCTTCATTTATCATGGCCCTGCGCTAGTACGCGATATCGTTAAAAACCTATAGTTTACATTATGTTGTCATTAGTCTTAGGTGACAATGTCACTTCAGCCTAGCGACAAATAATCTGACGTAAAACGAGAGGAAATGCATAGTCATTTCCTCTTTTTTTTTACGAAAGAGCTAATAGAATTTCAATATTATTTGGAAGGTAATTAAGCGTTTTACCTATTAATGTAAAAACTAACCAGAGATGGAACGATGCTTAAACCTAGTGACAAATGGACTTGGTATTACGAAGACTCAGAAGGGCACTTAATGCTCGACCTGGGCAACGAAATGCTATTCAAAACAAATCTCCCTCGTAAACTGATTGTGGATTGCGCAATAGGTGTGAATGAGTTCTCTGTCGATGATGCATCCGCGTATCAAGGTTATAAAGAGCAAATTGCTCATCTTGATCTAAGTGAACCAAGACAAGCAGAACTTGCGCTTTATTGTGTTGCGGCAAAGAGGTTTCATAAGCCTGTTCAACCAAAGAGCTGGTTCTTTGATTCCGTATCAGATGATGCAGCCACTCCTGAAGAAGGTGATTTGATCCGTCTATCCAATAGCAACAACCAAGGCTACTTTATCGTTCTTGAAGTAGGAGAGAATGCGAGCCTTTGTGCTTCCGTATGCCTCGAAGAGTTCACGCTATCTGGTTCAAAAAGCCTAAAGTTTGGTGAAGCGATCAAAGTGATGCATGACCGTATGGCTATTGTGAACCATCTATTTACTGTTCAGCACATCCGATTGGTGGGCTAAACCCAATTATCGTTCCTTTGTTTCATTTCCCGCCAGCTTAATAGCTGGCTTTTTTTTGCGCAAAATTCCCCGAATACAACAGTTTAGACTCATCACTAGTGCCAATTAATTGTGATTTTGGTTCAACTTTTGCCCAGTCAGTACTAAAAAAGCACGCCCGAGCCTTACTTCCTGTTAGGCCTTTGAGCGCATAAATTCCTCATTTAGCGTCTTTCTGTAACCTAATTACACAAATAAATCCTATTGGTATAGACCAAAATGCAGGTGAATAAGCATTCACTTCGTCTTGGGAGACCGTTCTTTCGAGAGCCAATTATTCGGGAATATCAGAGTTCGTAATCGAGTTACTAAAAAGTGAGTTGGCTATTGAATGCCCAATTAGTAATAAATAGAGCGGAAAGTCTTTAATCGGCTAACGATAAAGGTGTATGTCAGGTATAATGGGGGGTCATTTTCTACAGAATTAAAAGATCACTATGCATCAATATCTTGCGGTTACTTCCAATGGCCTCGAAAACCTTCTGGTTGAGGAGCTCACAAAGCTTGGCATTACTAATGCTAAACCTGTTCAAGCGGGCGTTCGCTTTAAAGCTTCTAATGAACAGATATATCGTTGTTGTTTATGGAGCCGTCTAGCGTCGCGTTTTGTTCGTGTTTTGTCGGAGTTCACTTGTAACGACGATATGGACTTGTATCTGGCGACTTCTTCAGTGAATTGGGTCAATCATTTCCATAGCTCTAAGAAGTTTGTTGTTGATTTCAATGGTACAAATCGTGAAATCAGAAACAGCCAGTACGGTGCGATGAAAGTGAAAGATGCAGTAGTGGACTGCTTTGAGAAGAAGAATCTACCAAGACCTTCGATCAGTAAAGATCATTCAGATCTTCGAATCCACGTTCGCCTTCACCGCGATAAAGCTATTTTAGGTGTTGATATGGTTGGTGGCGGTCTCCATCAACGTGGCTATCGTCCTGCTTCAGGTAAAGCGCCACTTCGTGAGACATTAGCTGCTGCAATTATTCTTCGTAGTGGATGGACAGCTGACAAACCTCTATTAGACCCGATGTGTGGTTCTGGTACGTTGCTTATAGAAGCTGCAATGATGGCCGCAAATATGGCGCCAGGTGTAAAACGTGAGAAGTGGGGCTTTGAGTCTCTAGAAGATTTCGAGCCAGAGCTATGGGCTGAGATCAAATCTGAAGCATCGGTTCAGGCTCGACGTGGCGTCAATAAAATTGACACTAAATTCTTTGGCTTTGATAACGATCCTAGAGTCATCCAAACTGCTCGTGACAACGCTCGTCGCGCTGGTGTGGATTCGCTTATTGAGTTTAAAGAAGGTGATGCTGCACAAGTCATGCGTCCTGAAGGCTTTGAAGAGGGGGTAATTGTTTCAAACCCTCCATACGGTGAACGTCTTGGCACTCATCCTGGTCTTATTGCTCTATATACTGCGTTCGGTGCACAGCTAAAAGCCCAATTTGGTGGTTGTCAGGCTTCTATTTTCTCTAGTTCAGACGAGCTATTGAGCTGCCTACGCATGCGTGCGGACAAACAATTTAAGCTGAATAACGGTGCTCTGCCGTGTCAGCAGAAGAATTACTCAATTAGTGCTCGTCAAACTGATGGTAAGAGTGACAACGTCACTGGGCAGGTTATTGCTCCCGACTTTTCGAACCGTTTAAAGAAAAACATTGGTAAGATCGGTAAATGGGCACGTAAAGAGCAGCTAGATTGTTACCGTATCTATGATGCAGATTTACCAGAGTACAATGTTGCTATTGATGTTTACCTGGATCAGTTGGTGATTCAAGAGTACGCGGCTCCTAAAGATATTCCAGAAGAGAAAGCAAAACGTCGTTTAACTGATATTATTCGCGCTGCGATTCAGGTAACGGGAACTGAGGCTAATAAAGTTGTCTTGAAAGTACGTGAGAAACAAAAGGGCCGCTCTCAGTATCAGAAGCTGTCTCAGGAATCAGAGAAGTTAGAGGTAAACGAGTACGGCGTGAAGCTTATCGTTAATCTACATGACTATCTTGATACAGGCTTGTTCCTTGATCATAAAATCACCCGTCGTAAGTTGGGTGAGATGGCTGCAGGTAAAGACTTCTTAAACCTATTCGCTTATACAGGCTCTGGGACTGTTCATGCGGCTTGTGGTGGCGCTAAATCTACAACCACTGTCGATATGTCGAACACTTACTTAGAGTGGGCGAAAGACAACATGAAGCTTAATGGTCAAGTAGGCCGTCAACATCGATTTGAACAAGCGGATTGTTTGCAGTGGCTAGAGAAATCAACCTCACAGTTTGATTTGATCTTTATTGACCCACCGACGTTCTCTAACTCTAAGCGTATGGAACAGAGCTTTGACGTTCAGCGTGATCACATCCAGCTGATGAAGAATCTCAAACGTCTTCTTCGTAATGAAGGAACGATCGTATTCTCTAATAATAAACGCCACTTCAAAATGGATTTAGAAGCTCTTAAAGAGTTAGGGCTTGAGGCTAAGAACATTTCTGGCCAGACGCTACCACTCGACTTCTCTCGCAACAAACATATTCATAATTGCTGGGTACTAAAACACAAGGACTAGTTAAGTATCGTGATTACTCTGTACAGTACAGAAGGGTGCCATCTGTGTGAGATGGCATACCAACTCACTCAACAACTCAATGTTTCAGATCAGGTCACTATTGTCGATATTGCTTTCGACGATGAGCTGTTTTCTCGTTACGGGGTCACAATTCCCGTACTCAATTACCAAGGTAATGAGCTCAATTGGCCTTTCGATTTGGAACAACTACAAGTTTGGTTAGATAACAATGGCATTACTTACAATTAATAACGGATTGCTGGCCTACGGTGATCATCCTTTACTCGACCATTCAGATTTCGCATTACAAGAAAACGAACGTGTTTGTTTAGTGGGACGAAATGGCGCTGGTAAATCTACTTTAATGAAAGTACTTGCCGGTGAAGTTGTTCTAGATGATGGCAAACTAACGGTGACGCAAGACGTTGTAGTTTCAAGGCTAGAGCAAGACCCACCTCGCAACCAAGAAGGTACGGTACTTGATTACGTTGCTGGTGGCTTAGCTGAGATTGGTGAGAAACTAAAGATCTATCAAGATCAGCTCGATCTGATTGCCGAAGACCCTTCAGAGCAGAACATCAATAAGTTGGCTCGCATTCAAGAAGAGCTTGAAACTAACGGTGCATGGCGTTTTGAAGACCGTATCAAGAATGTTCTTGCTGCACTTAAGCTTGATGGTCACACAAAACTTACTGATCTATCTGGTGGTTGGCAGCGTAAAGCCGCATTAGCGAGAGCTTTGGTGTGCGACCCTGACGTATTACTTCTTGATGAGCCGACTAACCACCTTGACGTTACAACGATTGAGTGGTTAGAAAACTTCCTTAAAGACTTTCGTGGTTCCATTATCTTCATCTCGCACGATCGCGCGTTCATTAAATCCATGGCGACTCGTATCGTCGATCTCGATCGTGGCAAGCTTTCTTCATTCCCAGGTGATTACGAAAACTACCTTGTAGAAAAAGAAGAAGCGTTACGTGTTGAAGAGATGCAAAATGCGGAGTTTGACAAAAAGCTCGCCCAAGAAGAAGTTTGGATCCGTCAGGGTATCAAGGCTCGACGCACGCGTAATGAAGGTCGAGTAAGAGCACTTAAAAAGCTACGTGAAGAACGCAGCGATCGACGTGAAGTTCAGGGCAAAGCGAATATTCAAATTGATGATGCGGCTCGTTCAGGCAAGATTGTCTTCGAGGCGAAAAACATCAATTACAGTATTGAAGGTAAGTCGATCGTTAAAGACTTTTCGTTCAATATTATGCGTGGCGATCGAATTGCTCTTATCGGACCTAACGGTTGTGGTAAGAGTACGTTGTTAAAACTGCTGCTTAACGATCTAGAACCACAGTCAGGGAAGCTCCATTGTGGTACCAAGCTTGAAGTTGCTTACTTTGACCAATACCGCGAAATTCTCGACCCAGAAAAGTCTGTAATAGATAATCTTGCCGATGGTAAACAAGAGGTCATGGTTGGCGGTCGACAGCGACACGCACTTAGCTATCTTCAAGACTTCTTATTTGCACCCAAGCGTGCACGTACTCCTGTAAAAGCACTATCAGGCGGAGAGAAGAACAGGCTATTACTTGCTCGAATCTTCCTCAAATCAAACAACCTTTTGGTGTTAGATGAACCAACTAACGATCTAGATATCGAAACTTTGGAACTTTTAGAAGATTTGCTTGCCAACTATCAGGGTACGCTTTTACTTGTAAGTCACGATCGTCAGTTTGTTGATAACACTGTGACCACAAGTTGGATCTTCGAAGGTGAAGGTGTGATTGAGGAGTTCGTTGGTGGCTATCACGATGCTCAGCAACAGCGCTCTCAAACTCATCAAGCTAGATCGTCTGAAAAACCGACGAAAAGTGCTAAACAGGTTGAGGAAACTCCCAAAACTGTTGCAGCAAAGAGTAAGCCGAAGAAGTTATCTTATAAACTGCAACGAGAGTTAGAAGGGCTACCAGCAAAACTTGAAGAATTAGAATCTGAAATCGAGAGTTTGCAAGAGCAGGTTAATAGTGCTGATTTCTTTTCAAAGTCAGTTGACCAAACACAACCAATTTTAGATAAGTTGGCTGCTAGAGAGCAGGAACTTGAAGTTGCTTTTGAGCGTTGGGAAGAGCTCGAAGCAATGCAACAGGAAAGTTAAGAACAAATGAGTAGTAAAATTTTCAAGATTACAGCAGTAGCGGCAACGGTTGCTGCTTCATTTTCTGCAAATGCGGCGCTGTATAATGTTTATAAATATGAAGATGTGGCGGACAATGAGATAACGCAGACTTACGGTGTCGCGATAGCACCAGCTGCTAACGGTGCGGCGTCGTGTTTTGATGCTAGCTGTGGCCAAGGTGATTATGCAATCGCTTATGAAGGTAAAAAGTATCAAGAAGGTTTCCAATACCGAGATGAATCCCCATTCTTAGTTAACTTTGGCTTTGACTACATCGACGTGGGCGACAATCTTTACGATAACTTCCGCTCTTACTGTTACAACTATTTGGGTTACACGGATTCACTCTGTGAAAACTGGGCTACAACTCAATACACTAATGGTTTTGCTAATGAGTTTGAAAATAGCGATGTAAACAACTCAAAAGCATTCATCGAATTTGCATCAGAGCGACCATCTGATGGTAATGTCGTGATCAATAGTATTAATGCAGATGGCAATGCTGTAGGCAGTTTCCAAGCGAGTGTTGAAGAACGTAATGTTGCTTTTGCGGACGGGTTAACGGTCGGTTCCGCCGCTCGTTCTCGTGCTTGGGCTCAGGTCGATGATGGTACTGACGTATATACAGTAGGTAGTATCTCAACTAAGTATGGAACAGGAAGTGACTATACTTCTGAAGCTATAATTTGGCAGACTCCGACTGGTGGAGGCACAACTACAACAAATCGTATTGCATGGGAAAATTCTGCTATCCGTGACCAAGTAATGCCACAAGGCTCAGCTCGAGATGTGACACTTATTGGCAGTGATATCTATGCTGTCGGTTTTAATAGTGATGTTGAAGAACGTCTCCGAGCTGCTGTTTTTTACTATGACACTGTGAATACTAAATGGACTCATCGATTTGTATCTGGCTTTGACGGTGGTGACCGAAGCTTAGATAACTACCTGAACTCAAAACTTTCTGCTGTAAGTGAAAACGGTGTAGCAGTTGGTACCTATAAGTTACGTGACGTTATCAGTAATGGTGCGTACAGTAATGGCTTGTTCTACGTTACAAATGTGGCTGACCCGAACCCATCTGCGCAAGTCTTTTCAGGTGACATTTTCTTTACTGGAGCTAATGGTCTAATTGGTGGTATTAATAAGTACGATGAGGTTGTTGGCACCGTAGACTTTGAAACGCACCGTGAAGTGGATGGTAAACCTCGTGCTCAACGTGGTTTCATTACTCAGCTTACCAGCAAAGCGCAAGCTCCACTCCAGGGCAAAGCGTGGTACCTAGATAACCTTACTTATGGTAGCAATGCCCTTGCTTCAAACAATGATTATCGTATTGTTCAAGCCGGTGACATTAACGACGCAGGTGTCATTGCCGCGACGGCATACTACTGTGAAGGTGGTTACGCAAGCGATGCAATTGATGCGTCTTGTAACAGCACATCAAAACTTGTTGCTGTTAAGCTTGTCCCAGTTACAAACCCATCAATTACCGAACGTCCAGTTGAAACCTCAACTGTTGAGCGCCAAGGTGGTACGTTAGGTTTCTTTGCTCTGACACTGCTTGGACTGCTTGGGTTCCGTAGAAAATAGGTTAAATATTCAACAAAGGCACAGGTTCACAGTTTTGAATCTGTGCCTTTTTTTTATCTTGAATAAAGCCACATTTTGATCGAATCTTAATCTAGAAGCCATGAAAGCTTCATGTCTTTCACATAAGGCGAGTAACAAGGTTGCTGGTGGTGTGACAGATTTAAGTAGTACGTTAAGAAAACATTTTATGTATGAGGACGACACTATGAAGAGACAAAAGCGTGACCGCTTAGAAAGAGCTCAATCTCAAGGATACAAAGCTGGCTTGAATGGTCGCTCTATGGAGGCATGTCCATATCAGCAGATGGATGCTCGATCTTATTGGCTTGGTGGTTGGCGCGATGCCAGAGAAGACAAACACTCTGGTCTCTACAAATAACACTTAATCCACATACTTGAAAAAGGATTTAGCCCCGAAAGGGGCTTTTAAATACCTCAATGATGCACTATAACTAAATGTTTTTAGATCTAAAAAGCGACTAAAAATAGTCGCTTTTTAAAAAGTAACCTAAGTGCTTAGAACGCAGAAGTATCTTGGAAAAGACCAACTTTTAGATCTTTCGCTACATAGATCTCTTTACCATCAACTAATACGCGACCGTCTGCAAGGCCCATAACTAGTTTACGGTTTACTACGCGCTTCATGTGAATCTCGTACGTTACTTTTTTAGCTGTAGGTAGGATTTGACCAGTGAATTTAACTTCACCTACACCTAGAGCACGGCCTTTACCTTTGCCGCCAACCCAGCCAAGGAAGAAGCCTACTAGCTGCCACATTGCATCTAGGCCGAGACAACCAGGCATTACTGGGTCACCAGGGAAGTGACAATCAAAGAACCATAGGTCTGGAGTAATATCTAGCTCAGCTAGGATAAGACCCTTACCGTAATCGCCTTCTGTTTCAGACATCTTACTGATGCGATCCATCATTAGCATGTTTGGTGCAGGTAGTTGAGGGTAACCCGGGCCGAACAATTCACCTTGGCTAGATGCTAGAAGGTCTTCACGGTTATAAGAATCACGTTTGTTTTGCATTATCAATTACTCCAAATTTTGATAGGAGCATGTTAGTGAACACGTGTACGCTAAACAACTCCGATCAGTCCTTTTTTAAATTATTTTTGGCTTACATGAACCAGTTTTTGATACGTTCCACAAGTCTAGGAGGATGTTCATGTCGCTCAAAGTTTTCAATACGTTGCGCTATCTTGCTAATTACGCTTTCATCATCTTCGCCTCTGAATGGCTTACCCATAATGATTGGTATAGCTTCATCGACAGTAGACACAGACCAGATGTGAAACTCATTCTTTTTGATACTCTCGACCACGTCTTTATGTAGCGCTAAGTGTTTCAAATTCGTTTTAGGCAAGATGACACCTTGTTCGCCCGTAAATCCTTGATGCTTACATACATGGTAAAAGCCTTCGATTTTCTCGTTCAGTCCACCAACAGCTTGTACACGGCCAAACTGATCAACAGCACCTGTAACTGCAATTTGCTGGTTAATAGGGTACTCAGACAAAGCACTTACGAATGAACAAAGTTCAGCTAAGGTTGCACTGTCTCCATCGACCTCACTGTACGACTGCTCAAAAACAACAGACGCAGAGTAAGGAAGAGGCTCGTCGAGCTGAAGTGCACTGCTAACAAAAGCCTGCATAATCATCATACCTTTAGCATGAAGATTGCCGCCAAGTTCAGCTTTACGCTCTACATCAGAAATATCGCCATCACCGAAATGAATGACACAAGAAATTCGTGCAGGCTCACCATAAGACATAGGGTGCCCTGGTACATCAATGACCGTTAGGCCGTTGACCTGGCCGACACATTCACCTTGTGTTTCAATAATAACTTGTCCATCAGTAATATCCGCAAGAGCGCGTTCTGGTAGGTAGGCTTCTCGGTGGTATTTGTTATCTAAAGCTTGGTCTAAATCGATCTCTGACAGGAACTGCTGGTTAGACGTCAGGCGTGCTTCTTGTAGGAGCGATAAATACCACAGTACTTCGATTGGCATGTAGTGCTGATCTTCAGTATATCGTGCACCTGCATTCATCAAACGGTGAATAGCGCCAAAAGTAGGTTGGGGCAGTTTGTAATTTTGAACAATCCATGAAAGAAACCCTAAGTACTGTTCAATGCTATTCTTATCTAACGCCAGCTCCGTTTCTATCTCAGTAAAAAGTGCGAGACCTGTATAAAGCTCTGGTTCTAAGTATTCAAAATCTGCAATTTGATGTCTATCTCCGACCAGTATAACTTTGAGATCATAACAGTGAGAAGGCTCAGTGATAGCAGGCTGCCTCGGATTCGCGTTAACTGGATTTACCGCTTGTCCTAATAAGACGGTTCGCAATACTTGCCAACTGGCAGGGTTAGCTAACAGCAAAGTTGCGGGGATAATAAGGTAACCACCGTTGGCTTTATCAAGTAAACCTTGAATTTCTGTGACAACGTCACCTTTCTCGTTGCACGTATACGAACCAAGCAGGGTGGATATGTTTAGGGACTCTGTCGTTAAGCTTGGAACGGCAGAATCTAAAGAGTTTAAACCGTCTCTTATTAAGTTTCTGTAGAAAGCATTGTCGATGGAATTTACGACTAATAGTCGACTATATCCTGCGATTTTAGTAAACGTCTGTAACGACTGTTTCAGCCTTGGTTGAATATCGAAAAAATTAACTAGGCCTAGCTCAGAAAATCTTTGAATTTGAGCGTCATAGCGAGAATATTGAGGAGTTACCGCGTGCCAGCTTTCTTGGTTCATTGAATCAGATCATGTGCTTAAATCGGACGCAAAGTATATAGAAAAACTGAAGTAGTATATATAGATAATTTTATCTAATGATCTTGATCGCTTTTCGAATACAATAGGGATTGTAAGTTTCGTTACTTACAGTTACGCTGTCACTCTAACGTTTATTAAATGGCCTCGAAATGAAATATCAGCAGCTTGAAAATCTTGAATGTGGTTGGAAATGGACTTATTTGATCAACAAATGGAAAGCTGGTGAGTCGATCACTTGCCACATAGATTCAAGTGAAGCTGATGCTGCTGTCGCTGAACTCAAAGGCTTGGAACACGAACCAACGCGAGTTCTGGAATGGATTGAAAACCATATGTCTCCAGAACTTGATAATAAATTGAAGCAAGCGATTCGTGCCAAAAGAAAACGTCATTTCAATGCGGAACAAATTCATACTAAGAAGAAATCGATTGATCTCGATTATCGTGTTTGGGAAAAGCTGTCACACCGCGCAAATGAGCTCGGTTGTACGCTTTCTGACGCTATCGAGTATTTGTTATCCGAAGCTTCGAGAAGTGAAAAAGCGAGCAAAGCGGTAAACAGCTTAAAAGAAGATCTAAGTAAACTGCTTGATTAACTTTAGGGAGTCACCTGATGCTATATGTCATCCTAGTCGCTGCAATTATCATCTTTTGGCTAGTCGCAGTCGATAGACCCGTACTAAAAGTAAAATTTTTAAAGGGTAAGATAGTTGGTGAAAAAGGGCATTTCCCACCGAGTTTTCGTTATAACGTTATAGAAATCGGGCATAAGACTCCGTTTAGTGGTGAACTCAAGGTCTACCAACAACGCTCAGGTGCTAAATTAGTGATGTCGAAAGATATAAACAAGTCAGTTCAGCAACGAATTCGCAATGTGTTCCCGTTTCAAGGCTTCCGCTCAAAAGGCAATAAAAAAGCCAGTTGAGAAACTTGTTAATTTCATAATTTCCTCCTACGTTTCTAAAAGCTAAGTTATAGATATTTTCTAGGTCAACGTGTTTGTTATCTTGTTTCTAGAGGTAACCACGATGATTAAACATATACTATTTTTCACACTGTTAATGAGCTTCTGTGTCACCGCTGATGATGCAGAGGTCAATCCACTTGCCAAGAAGATTAAGTCAAATATAGAAAAACAAATATCTAAGCATGAACACGAGGGCTATTGTGATTTGTTTATTGAAATGTCTCACATGGAAGCATTTGCGGTGGTTAAAAGGGTAACCTCTACGGGTGACCACAAGTTATGTAAACTCAGTAAGCGTGTCGTAAGAAAAGGGCACCGCTATAAAACTAACGTCTCAGAAAAATACATTCGATTACACATTGAAAATTAGTGAATGACATACTATATTCGCGCAGATTTTCATAAATTCAGATGGCTATGCGAAGTTCGTTAACAACAAACAAGAATTACAATAAAGAGGCTCAGGCTTTAGCTCAAAAGATCTCGCTATTAACGAGAGAACGACATGCGAAATGGTTGGTCAGTTTAAAGTACTTGCTAGATCAAACTGATGTAGATGGAGTCCTTAGTAGACAAAGTGAGTTTTGTGACAGTGTAATTCTACACGAGAAAGAGCGAATTACAGATAATCAGCGTTTGTTGCTAGAGTGCGAGACATCAAGAGTTCAGGAACGTCGCAAGGCGATTGAAGAAAGACAAAAAATTCATAGCTTTGTAGTCAATGACATCGCCGCACACGCTCAGAACAAGATTCTAGAAAAACTATCGACGTCACCAGTGGATAAACTCTTTAATCGTTTTCCTGACTTCAATCACTTCTTAAGTATCGCTTATTCTCCGTCTTTGAACTTTTCTAAGCTTTCGGTTTTAACAACTAATGACAGCCAACTAAAATCTGAAGTCGTTGGTTTAGCCAACAACCCAAAGTTTTGCGCTCGGATTGGCAAATCTGTACGTAGCGTGCAAGATCCCAAAGTAGCGATAGGAACCTTAGGGATAGAAAACTCTCGCTTATTGTTCCCAATACTTATGGCGAGGCGCCTGTTGAGATGGCAGGATAAGCCGACAAAGAGCATCGCGCCGAAGCTATGGCAGCATTTGATTCTAACAGCCAACGTGACCAGATTAAGGATGGAGCAGGGAGCATCAAAAAACCCTGAGCAAGGTGTACTATTAGGCGTACTACGAACCATTAGCCACTTTGCGGTGGTTAATCACTTCACTCAAATGTATGAAGACGCATTAGTCGAAAAAATGCGCTTTTATCGAGAGAATCACATGCGTGATGAATACTATGCATGCGCAGATGTGACTCCTAATTTAAGCATCATTCCTAAGCTGATTGTTAAGCTTGAAAAAATACTGACCCACAAGATTATTGATTCACTTGAGTGGACTCCGCAAACCGCGCACCTTAAAGTTGCGCTACAAGAAGACTTGGCTGAGACTCCAATACTTGAGCGAAGCGAAGCAGGTATTGCATTAGGCCAGGCTCAAGCATATGCAATATTTGATGGCCTAGAACGAAGCGATGTTTTTGTTGAAAAGCATAAACCATACTGGTTTGCTAATGTGCAGATGTCCGGGGAGTCTATTCAGTCAATTCGTGCTAAACAGCCAGGTAAAGTGGAGCTAAATAGCTAGGACGTACTTAATTTAACGCACTATAACTAAATTTATTGCTGATAATTTAAAACCATAGCACGGCACTTCACAATGAAACACGAACTTCGTTGGATTCTAGTAAGTTATGGTGGTTGGTTTGAGTTAGAGCCTCAGAAGATAGATAGCAAAGTACTAACAATGTGAATGTATAGGAAAACGAAGTTCATCAACAGCATCATAGTTTTCTGGCTGTACTCAATAATCAGACATTAAAGCGAGAACATGAGCCGGCGCGCTGTGTAAAATCTAGAGTGTTTGTCAGGCTAAGAGCCGTAAAAATTCGCGTAGAGCAACCAGATGAAACGATAAAGAGTCTGTGGGTTTAAATAGGTACAAGAACATTCAAAGTCTATGTGTGAACTTACGGAATTTAATCAATCATCAGAAAGCCCAAGGCCAATCTTTGCTAAACATCTGAAATTGGCATCAGGTGAATGATCTTCGTTAAAAATCATAGCTAATTAGTCACCAAATTACTCATAGCCTCTAATATTTAAGTGCGCATTATGTATCTTATGTTAAATGAGGTTTAAAGGTTCTACAATGTGGCTGTGTTATTGCTCTCCCTCTCGGTGTGCATCTGGAATTTATTCAACATAATTGATTTACCATAAAATACCTAATAAACAGTATTTATAATCTAACGATTCTAATACTGTTTATTAGTAGCTTTTGATTAAACTAATATCGCTGAATTTCCTTTGATGGCAAATGCGTCATTGTTTAGTACATCAAAATGATGGCGATTTACTGCGTTTTCAAATTTCTGCTTTATTCCCGGAAAATTGGAATGTGCTGCAATACGATTTGATGTTGTTGTTATGATTAGGTTTTTCGCTGTGTATACCTTACTGTGCATCTTTTTATATAAGGCTTTGTTTTTATCCATCTTTCCGTAAAGCTCTAAAATCTGTTCCTTAGACAAACGTAACGTTGAATTCTGTTTAAAGTTGGTTCCCCAACTGGACAATACTTTCTCAGCGAAATCACGAGTAACAAAACCAGGCCCAAGCAATAAATGCTCTCCTTGGCCACCGCCACTCGTTCTTGATGCGCCAACCAGAGTTGCGTGTCGACCTGGCATTAGTGTGGTATAGAATTTGGTGTTCTTGTGAAGATTTGGCATACGTGCTTTGAAGAATAATGAGCGCTCATCTTGCGCAAATACACATACAATCTGTTTTACGTTTGGGCCCAATGTCTTGTAATCTTGGAAAGCATTCATGCCACCGGGTACGGGATCTAGCGCGAATATATTGACCTTTATATTGGCTAAAGCTGGGACTTTTAACAGAGCATTAGCGAGTTCGAAACATGTCACGCCTCCTCGACTCCAACCAATGAGATTGAGTTGAGTGATTGGGTTCTTTTCACGTTCGGTTGAAATCATTTCCATTTGGAAGTTGAGACCCGATTTCAGATCTGAAGCGAGTTCATCCCGTTGGGATTGCCATTTTGAATAAGCTGAACTTATTCTATTAAACGGTTTTTGCGCACTCAACATGTCACTAGCTCTAGCTTTGAAATCAACAGGACGTGATGTTTTTCTTCCTACTAGTAAGTTAATAACGTGCTGAATGTTACTATCTACACCTTTGCCCGCAAGTTGCCCCATAATTTGACAGTATGTGTCATCTTTAGTTTGTTTTTTCCATTCACTTAAATTGCCGCTACCTACTCCATCAACCTGTATATAGTCAACATTGTCACGACCAACGATGTTTTTTGCGAGAACAGAAACCAGTTCTCCCGCAGCATAGGCTTTGTGAACATGGTTTTCAGAAGTTGCACCCGTACCACTAAAAAATACAGTCACTGTGGTCATGATTGTTCCTCATTAAGAAGTACGTTGAGAAAGCTCGATAGATTGGATTTGTGAATCGGTGGTATTAAGAATGTAGTTCATAGGATTTGAATCACAAAACTTAACTCGGCTACCTATCTATATCTTTAGTAGAAGCTTTTTGTTTTATAAATCAAGTCTATCAACTACTTTGAGGGATTAAATAGAAGTGCGAGCGATAATTAGAGCCGTGCCAAGTTATTTGGTCTGATGAGTGATAAGGCAGACGACTGTCTGCCCCTTTATCATTGTGACGCGGTAACTAAATGCTATCTAGATTCTGAACTTGACCCCGGTTAGATTGCTTTGCTCTAGGTCCGAAATAGATAGTTCGAATTCAGTTCCTGATTCAGGATAAATTTCCCAATTTGATTCATTTTCGATGATTTTTATTGCGCTATTTCTAGGTTCAATTATCCAGTTATTTGATGGTTTTTGTAACACAACCTTATCTTCGATTTTTTGAGCATTGAACTGCTCATTTTTAACACTAAATGAACAGTTTGGTTTCAAATTACACTCGACAATTTGCTGATCTGTGAATGTGACTGTTCGCCAAATAAACACTGTAACTAAAAGGGTTAACATGATGATTATTTGAACAAAACGTCCTCTTGTAAGTTTTTCGGCAGCCATACTGCGGTGTTCTCCGTGTAACAAACTTCAAAGTTTTAAAATAAAAGGCCAAAACCTGAACGACTGTAAGGTTACTACTCTGTCATTGAATTGTTAAATGCAGTATAGTTGGCGGCTGAAAATGCCACTTTTTCTTAAAATCGGCAAGAATTATTAACTGATTGTTTCAGATTGTTTTTCTTTATGGTTTGGGTGGCATTACGACATGTGTCGTGTTGGAAGTAAAGTGTAGTTAATTAGAAATTGGAAGCATGCAAATGAGCCAAGAAAAGCAGCTTGAACAAAACTACAACTATACAGTCGTTCGTCAGTTTACCTTAGTGACCATTCTCTGGGGTATAGTTGGCATGGCTGTTGGTGTTTTGATTGCCGCTCAATTAGTTTGGCCACAGCTAAACTTTGATACGCCGTGGTTGACGTATAGTCGCTTACGTCCTCTGCATACTAATGCGGTTATTTTCGCGTTCGGTACAAGTGCCCTATTCGCAACGTCTTATTACGTTGTTCAGCGTACCTGTCAGCAACGTTTATTTGGTGGCCCTCTTGTCGCCTTTACCTTCTGGGGCTGGCAAGCCATTATTTTAGCAGCAGCTATTACTCTACCGTTGGGTTTCACCTCTGGTAAAGAATACGCTGAGCTAGAGTGGCCAATCGACATTGCCATCGCAGTTGTCTGGGTTTCTTATGCGATTGTGTTCTTTGGAACATTGATCACTCGTAGAACCTCTCACATCTACGTAGCAAACTGGTTCTTCGGTGCCTTTATTATCACTGTCGCTGTTTTACACATCGTAAACAGCATGGCAATTCCTGTATCTATGGGTAAATCATACTCGATTTATTCTGGTGCAGTGGATGCAATGGTTCAGTGGTGGTACGGACACAACGCAGTAGGTTTCCTACTGACAGCTGGTTTCCTAGGTATGATGTACTACTTCGTACCTAAGCAAGCTGAACGTCCTGTTTATTCATACCGTTTGTCTATCGTTCACTTCTGGGCTCTTATCTCTCTATACATTTGGGCTGGCCCTCACCACCTACACTACACTGCTCTTCCAGATTGGACGCAGTCACTAGGTATGGTTATGTCACTGGTACTATTTGCTCCTTCTTGGGGTGGTATGATTAACGGTATCATGACGCTATCAGGTGCATGGCATAAACTTCGTTATGACCCAATTCTTCGTTTCCTAATCGTATCTCTATCGTTCTACGGTATGTCTACGTTCGAAGGTCCGATGATGTCAATCAAGACAGTTAACGCACTGTCTCACTACACAGACTGGACTATCGGTCACGTACACTCCGGTGCTTTAGGTTGGGTTGCAATGGTATCTATCGGTTCGGTATACCATCTTGTTCCTAAGCTATTTGGCCAAGAGCGTATGTACTCTGTGAGCCTTGTTAACACGCACTTCTGGCTAGCAACTATCGGTACAGTTCTGTACATCGTTGCTATGTGGATCTCTGGTGTAATGCAAGGTCTGATGTGGCGTGCAGTAAACTCTGACGGTACATTGACTTACAGCTTCGTTGAATCTGTACAAGCGTCTTACCCATTCTACTTTGTACGTTTCCTAGGTGGATTTATTTTCCTAGCAGGTATGTTCCTAATGGCATACAACACGTATAAGACAGTAAGCGCGCCAAAAGATAGCCTAAAAGCTATCCCTCAGCCGGCATAAGGAGATTAAAGAATGAGTTCAAATTCTAACAATCGCCACGAAATTGTTGAACGCAATGTCGGTTTACTAGCGATTCTTATCGTTTTTGCAATCAGTTTGGGTGCTCTTGTAGAGATCACTCCTCTGATTTTCCAAAAACAAACGACTGAGCCTGTTGAGAACTTACGTCCTTACACAGCACTTGAAATGGAAGGTCGTGACGTTTACATCCGTGAAGGTTGTAACGTATGTCACAGCCAGATGATTCGTCCATTCCGTTCTGAAACAGAGCGTTACGGTCACTACTCTGTTGCTGGTGAAAGTGTATACGAGCACCCATTCCTATGGGGTTCTAAGCGTACTGGTCCTGACCTAGCACGCGTTGGTGGTCGTTACTCTGATGAGTGGCACCGCGTTCACCTAATTGATCCACGTGAGTTGGTTCCTGAGTCAAACATGCCTGGTTTCCCATGGCTTGCAGAAAATGTTCTTGATGGTAAGGACACTCAGAAGAAGCTAACTATCTTCCGTGATCAGTTTGGTGTTCCATACACTGATGAGCAAATTGCAAACGCGTCTAAAGATGTAGAAGGTAAAACTGAGATGGATGCCATCATCGCTTACCTTCAGTCTCTTGGTCACGCAATGAAATAATAAGGGGTGATTATGGATATCGGTACTATTCACAGTATTTGGACCATAGTGCTTTTCGTAAGCTTTATAGGCGTTGTTTGGTGGGCTTATGGTAAGAGTCGTAAGTCTCGTTTCGATGAAGCCGCAAACCTTGTATTCGCTGATGAAGAGCAAGCACCTTCAAAAGAACAAGGAGTGACTAAGCAATGACTACATTTTGGAGTCTTTGGATAATCATCATTACAGTCGGTACGTTAGTTGGCTGTGCTGCTGTCCTTTATTGGTGCCTTAAAGACAAAATGGGCGTCGAAGAAGGTGCAGACATGGGCCACGAATACGATGGCATTCGTGAGCTTAACAACCCACTACCGAAATGGTGGACTTACCTATTTGTTGGTACGTTTGTCTTCGCTGCGATTTACCTAACGCTTTACCCAGGCCTAGGTAACTTCAAGGGCGTTCTAGGTTGGCAGAGCTCTGACCAAACTGTTCGTTCGATTGAAGAATCAAAAGCGTCGATTGCTGCGGCGCAACAGAACAAGCAACTTGTACAATACGCAAAAGAACTTGATGATGCAGACACCTACTTTGGTGAAGCATTCAAGAAACTTGCATACGTAGATGGTTCAACTGAACTGCGTTCAATCCCTGAAATTGCAGCGGATAACGAAGCAGTAAAAGTTGGTCAGCGTTTGTTCCTACAGAACTGTTCTCAATGTCACGGTTCTGATGCTCGTGGTTTGAAAGGTTTCCCTAACCTTACTGATGATGCATGGCTATACGGCGGTGAGCCGCAAGCAATCGTGACAACAGTAATGAATGGTCGAATCGGTCAAATGCCAGCATGGAAAGATGCACTAGGTGAGCAAGGTGTTAAAGAAGTTGTAAGCTACACGCTAAGCCTATCTGGTCGTTCTGTAAACGCAAAAGAAGCGGCAGCTGGTAAAGCTCGTTTTGTTGTGTGTGCAGCATGTCACGGTACAGATGGTAAAGGTAACCCAGCAGTGGGTGCACCAGACCTTACTGACCAAGACTGGCTATTTGGCGGTTCACGCGCCGATGTAACTGAAACAGTAATGAACGGTCGTTCAGGCGTAATGCCAGCTTGGAAAGATATTCTAGGCGAAGACAAAGTTCAGCTTGTTTCTGCATACGTGTGGAGCCTAAGCAACTCGGAACAATAAGTTACATTTCAATAACAGCCCCTTACTTTCTATAGATGGTAATGGGGCTGTCTTTCCTTTACAGTTAAAGCCCTAAATTTATTTAATTTTTTATTGAGAACTATTATATGGAAAAGCCTTGGTATAAGCAGTTTTGGCCCTGGTTTATACTCTCCCTTACGGTCGGGGTATCTATATTAACTTTGGTTCGAGTCGCAATACTTACACAACATTCAGTACACTTGGTGACTGAAGATTACTATAAGAAAGGTAAAGGTATTAATGTCGACATTTCAAGAATCAACGTGACAAAAGACTTAGGTCTCGAAGCTACGGTTCGCTCACAAGGCAACACTGTAGTCATTCAATTCGATAAAGGCCAGTTAGATCACTATCCTGCCATCACCGCTATGTTTGCTCACCGTACTCTTCCTGATCATGACTTCACCAAGCTCGTTACTTCAGATGCTAGCGGTCAATATCGATTCACGCTCGATAATGAGTTACAAGGTCCATGGTTTGTTGAGCTAACGCCACATGATGAAAAGTGGTTAATTCAGGGCCGTGTTGAGTTCCCAACATCGTCAGCAGTACAACTATCTAACTAAGAAACTAATATGTGCAAATCCTGTTACCACTGTGGTGAAGATGTACCAGCCAACACGGATTTCAAAGTAGAAATATTGGGCGACATTAGAGATATGTGTTGCCCTGGCTGTGAGACGGTTGCGCAGACCATCGTCGACAGCGGTCTGGTCTCTTACTACCAATATCGCACTGCCCCTGCAGAAAAAGCCGATCTTGTTCCTGAACAACTACAAGCCCTCATTCATTACGATAACGACGACGTTCAAGCTGAATTTGTGCGCAATAGTGAAAATTGCTCAGAGGTGACGCTGTCTTTAGAAGGTGTCTCTTGTGCAGCTTGTGCATGGCTAATTGAAAAACAAGTTGCGGCGAAATCGGGCGTGGTCTCTATCCGAGTCAATACAACCACAAATCGAGCACTTCTCGCCTGGGATAAAACTCAGGTTCGTCTAAGCGAACTTCTCTCTTCTATTCATCAACTGGGCTATAAAGCAGCCCCATTCGAAGCTGACAAACAAGAAGCCTCTTACCACGAGCAGATGAAGCAATATCTATATCGTTTAGGCATTGCTGGGCTAGCAACGATGCAGGTTATGATGCTCGCTGTCGCGTTATATCTGGAAGTATTTGGTGACTTAGAACCTGAATTTAAGAATTATTTCCGCTGGGTAAGCTTGATCTTTGCAACACCGGTAATGCTTTACTCTGCACTTCCCTTTTATCTCAACGCATGGCGCAGTCTTCGAAGTCGTACGTTAGGCATGGATGTACCGGTCTCTATTGCGATGATTTTTGCTTACTGTGCAAGCCTTGTCGCGACAGTGACAGAAAAAGGCGAAGTTTTCTTCGAGTCGATCTCGATGTTTGCTTTCTTCTTATTAGTCGGCCGTTTCTTAGAAATGCGCGCTCGTCGTAAAGCTGCAGCAGCAAGTGGGAACCTACTTAAACTTATTCCAGCGATTGCCAATAAACTGAATGGTGAGCAAGTCCCTGTTAAGACTTTAAAAGTTGGCGACCAAATCCGAGTTCTACCTGGCGAGCATATTCCCGCTGACGGTAAGATACTATCTGGCCGAGTCCATATTGATGAATCCATGCTAACAGGTGAATCTTTACCAGTAGTTAAGCAAGTCGATGATCATGTCTTTGCCGGTACGCTAAATGGTGAAGAGTCTTTTGAGTTAGAAGTAACCTCTTCTAAAGCCGATTCGATGATTTCAAATATCGTTCGCTTGCAAGATGAAGCCCAGCTATCTAAGCCAAAAATTGCTGAAATTGCGGATGTTGTAGCTCGTTACTTTGTCGCTGTAATCTTGATTGTAGCCGCTGGTACTTGGTTCTTCTGGCATTCAAGTCGTCCAGACGATGCATTCTGGATTATGTTATCTGTACTTGTGGCTACTTGCCCTTGTGCTTTGTCTCTTGCGACTCCGACGGCCCTAACATGTGCTACATCACGTATGGGTAATCTTGGCATTCTTCTTCGCAAAAGCCATGTGTTTGAAACGCTTTGTAAAGTTAATCACCTGATTGTCGATAAGACAGGCACTTTGACTCATGGTGATATTGAAATTGACCAAGTTCAGCTGTTTAGTGATTTGTCTGAGAAACAAGTTTTAGCAATAGCTGCTTCGTTAGAGTCTCATGCTAACCACCCTATTGCCCGTGCTTTTAAGCCGCACTTAGATCCTTCGATTAAAGTTGATGACGTGGAGAATATTATTGGCTCAGGAATCGTAGGTAGCTTTGATTCTAAGCAAGTTAAGATTGGTAGTGCCCGTTACGTGTTAGGTGATCAGCAAGGTGCGCAGGCCAATACGGTTTACTTGTCGGTGGATGGTATTCATGTTGCTAACTTTGTTTATCGAGACCCTATCCGCTCTGAAACTAAAGAGTTCATCGAAAAATTCCAGCAATCAGGGGTGAAGGTGACACTACTTACTGGCGACACCAAAGAAAATGCCGAGATCGTTGCGTCTCAAATCGGCATCGATGATGTCGTTGCGGGTGCGAAACCACAAGACAAGCTTGCTTATTTACAAGGTGTTGACGATGGCGATATCACTATGATGATTGGTGATGGCATAAACGACGCTCCTACGCTTGCAGGCGCACACTTGTCTGTTGCTATGGGTGGCGGTGCTGACGTAGCAAAAGCCTCTGCGGATATGGTTCTCTTAGGTGACAGGCTTGATAGAATTCTTGAAGCGAGAGAGTTAGCTCAGCAAACACGTCGCATCATTAAAGAGAACTTGGCATGGTCGTTAGGATACAACTTATTAATACTTCCTTTGGCAGTCGCGGGGTTTGTTGCGCCATATTTTGCAGTAGTCGGTATGTCTGCTAGCTCAATTATTGTAATATCTAATTCTCTCCGTTTGCTCAAAGAAAAAGGTCGATAAATGGAAAGCCTTTATATCCTTATCCCAATTGCCATCGTTTTGGTATGTGTTGCCGTTGCTATATTTCTGTGGGCGGTAAAGAGCGATCAGTTCGAAGATTTAGAGCGACAAGGTCATAACATCTTGCTCGATGAAGATGAGCCTAAAGAGAACCCACCGAAATGAGCCCTGATTGGATTGGGGCCTTTCTGATCGGTTTAATTGGTGCTGGCCATTGTATGGGGATGTGTGGAGGTATTGCTTCTATGCTCACTATTGGCCAGTCTCAACCTTCTAAGACTATCCCACTATTTTATAACCTAGGACGGCTCTCTAGCTATGCCTTTATTGGTGCCATCGTTGGTGGCGCTGTGGCTTCTATTAGCGAAATAAGCGCGCTCAACAATGCATTAACCTGGTTACGCTTGGCTGCAGCAGTATTTATGATCTTACTCGCTTGCTACATTGGTCGTTGGTGGCAAGGGTTGCTAGTTGTTGAAAAGCTCGGGCAATCTCTGTGGAGAATCATTTCACCTGCAGGTAAATCTCTTTTACCTTTGAAGTCCCCTTTACATGCGGTTCCGTTTGGTTTTATTTGGGGATGGTTGCCGTGTGGATTAGTCTACTCAACACTAACATGGTCTGCCGTTTCAGGAAGCTCGCTCAACGGTGCATTAATTATGATGAGTTTTGGTTTGGGGACATTGCCGGCAATGCTGTTAATGGGCTTTGGTGCTACATATTTACATAAACTGCAACAATCTCAAATCTTCCGTAACCTTGGTGCTCTAGTTTTATTAACGTATGGCTTATATACAGGTTATGGCGCGTTATCTTTATTAGCAATAAGTTTATAGGTAGCTGTTTTTACCCACCTTTTTTCACTACCCTTTGTAGGTAATGAGTGCTAAAATATTGATGTATATCAAATAGTGAAAGGTTGTTATGATTTCTGAAAAGCCTGCAACAAAGCGCATTCAGTCGGGTGGTTGTGCGATCCACTGCCAAGATTGTAGTATTAGCCAACTTTGTATTCCATTTACGTTGAATGAATCAGAGCTCGATCAGCTTGATCAAATCATTGAACGTAAAAAGCCAATTCAAAAAGGTCAGGAACTGTTCAAAGCAGGAGATGAGTTAAAATCTCTTTACGCAATCCGTTCAGGTACGATTAAAAGCTATACGATTACTGAACAAGGTGACGAGCAAATTACTGCATTCCACCTAGCTGGCGATCTAGTTGGTTTTGATGCGATTACTGGCGACCTTCACCCTAGCTTCGCACAAGCTCTAGAAACCTCTATGGTTTGTGAAATCCCTTACGAAATTCTTGATGATCTATCAGGTAAAATGCCTAAGCTTCGTCAGCAGATCATGCGTTTGATGAGTAATGAGATTAAGGGCGACCAAGAAATGATTCTACTGCTGTCTAAAAAGAATGCAGAAGAGCGTTTAGCTGCGTTCCTTTACAACCTTTCTACTCGCTTCTCTCAACGTGGATTTAGCCCTCGTGAGTTCCGCTTAACGATGACTCGTGGTGATATCGGTAACTACCTAGGCCTAACTGTTGAAACGATTTCTCGCCTACTGGGTCGTTTCCAGAAATCTGAGATTCTAAGCGTGAAAGGTAAATACATCACTATCTTAGATCATGATGCGCTGATGGAATTGGCAGGCGTATCAACAGAATCGTAATATCTTTCAATGATGTAGCTCTCTATTCGTTCCGATGATGAGCTACATCATAATTCTCTCAGATTCCTCAATATTTTCCTAAAACTCTCCTTCGAACTAAGCTACATTAATCATATACCCCTCCTCGCCTTTAAGGAGTTCTTATATGAGCATCTACAATAAAATCTTAGTTGTTGCAGATATCAACAAAGATGAGCAGCCTGCATTGGCTCGTGCTATGCAGTTAGCTTCGAAAAGCCGTTCTCCTAGTCGAGTAACTTTCTTCCTCTCAATTTACGACTTCTCTTACGATATGACATCAATGTTGTCGATTGATGAGAGAGATGCAATGCGACGTGGTGTCATCCACCAACGTGAGCAGTGGATGCAAAAAGTCGCTAAAGACTACCTAGTTGAAGATGTCGAATTCGAGGTGCGCGTCGTATGGCACAATCGCCCTTACGAAGCCATTATTGCTGAAGTCTTCGCAGGAAGTCATGATATTGTGATTAAAGGAACACGTAAACACGATGTGCTAGAGTCGGTCATCTTCACTCCTACTGATTGGCACTTGCTGCGCAAATGTCCTTGCCCTGTACTACTAATTAAAAATGCTGAGTGGCCAGAGAATTCAAGTATTCTAGCGTCTGTTCATGTTGGCTCTGAAAACGACACGCATCTTGGTTTAAACGATTCGATGGTTGATCAATTGAATAGTTTAACTGAGCGATTAAATGCGAAACCTTACTTAGTTAATGCGTACCCAGTGACGCCAGCAAACATAACTATCGAACTGCCTGAGTTTGACCCAACAACTTATACAGATGCAGTACGTGGTCATCACCTAACTGCAATGAAGGCGCTGCGCCAAAAACATGGTTATGATGAAGAACAAACCATTGTGGAACAAGGCCTACCGGAAGATGTGATTCCAGAAGCTGCTGAAAAGTTGAATGCTGCAATGGTCATTGTTGGAACCACAGGTCGTACAGGCTTATCAGCTGTCTTTATCGGTAATACAGCGGAGCATGTTATAGATAAGATTAATTGTGATGTGATGGCGCTCAAGCCAGAAGGTTATATTAGTCCTCTTGACCCTAAAACGGCAATCTAGCTTAGCTTTGACCGAAAGTAGATAAAAAGAAAGGAAGATAATAGTTATCTTCCTTTTTTGTATTTGAGATTGAGTTTTACTAGATGTTGGTTACATCGATAAACATTGACTCATCAATATTTGTTGAAGAGACAATCGCTTCACTAAATTCGTATTCTTCACGACTACCCTCACGATCGAGTGGTAGATTTTCAAAATCAAATAAGTTCTTATCGGCCAACTGGCTAGGGCTTACGTTCTGAATTGATTTAAAGATCGCTTCTACACGGCCTGGTGTTTTCTTATCCCAGTCAATAAGCATTGCTTTGATTGACTGGCGTTGTAAGTTCTCTTGTGAGCCACATAGGTTACAAGGAATGATTGGGAACTCTTTGTGCTCCGCGTACTTGATCAGATCTTTTTCACGACAGTACGTCAGTGGGCGAATAACAACATTACGACCATCATCTGAACGAAGCTTTGGTGGCATTGCCTTCAAACGCGAACCATGGAACATATTCAGGAACATAGTTTCTACGATGTCATCAAGGTGATGACCTAGAGCTAGTTTAGTTGCGCCAATCTTTTCTGCGAATGAATATAGAGTACCGCGACGTAAACGCGAGCATAAGCCACATGTAGTTTTCCCTTCTGGCACTTTCTCTTTTACAACAGAGTAAGTGTCTTTATCTACGATGTAGTAAGGGATGTTTAATGTTTCGAAATAGTCAGGAAGAATGTGCTCAGGGAAGCCTGGCTGTTTCTGATCTAAGTTTACTGCAACAACTTCAAACTTAATCGGTGCTGCTTTCTGTAGATTCAGCAGGATATCCAGCATCGCAAATGAATCTTTACCACCACTAATACATGCCATAACAACATCACCTTCTTCGATCATGTTGTAATCAGTAATGGCATTTCCAACATTTCTTCTTAGGCGCTTTTGAAGCTTGTTGAATTCTAGGGTTTCTTTTCTTGTATCTTTTTCAGTCATTGCGAGCTCTCACATCGTCGACATAGCCGACTGTAGGACTTCCTAACATGGTTATTTGGGGCGTGGATTATACGAGCTTTTTATTCAGGATTAAATGTTTGAGACGGATTCATTGAGTAAAAAGGCAATTCATCTGATATAGCGCAACATCTGTTAAAGGTCAGCGAAATGACAAAAGTATACAGAATGGGTTGATCATATAGATATTAATCGTATACTTCCGCTGTCCAACGGGCACACCCTACAGTACACAACGCTATCCTGCTTCCACTGGTGTATTGATATTGGTGTTACACATTCCATGTTATCCAAACCTTCTTTTATTTCTCGTTTTTTTAAAGAATCGGGCGCACTTCTGCACCTTTCAATTCCTATAATATTTATGCAACTTGCCACGCAAGCCATGGGTTTTGTTGATACAACCATGGCTGGCCAAGTAAGTGCTGCAGACCTTGCGGCAATCGCTCTGGGTACTAGCCTTTGGTTACCCGTTTCACTACTGTTGAGAGGGATCATTATGGCCCTTACACCAGTAGTGGCTTATCATCGAGGCGCACAGAACTACCAATCAATTCAGACCGCTTTTATTCAGATGCTTTGGCTTTCGTCTGCGGTGAGCGCAACTCTGATTGTCTATTTATGTTCTGGTGAAATGATATTAGTTGGCCTGCAGGTTGCACCTGAGATTATCCCAATTGCCAGTGACTATGTAGTTGCCCTAGCCTTTGGCGTGCCCGGTATTGCGCTGTTCTACACCCTGAATGGTTTCTGTGAAGGAATGAATAATACTCGAGTACCCATGATCATTTCGGTTGTTGGTCTGTTGGTTAACATTCCTGTCAACTATATGCTTATCTATGGCAAGTTTGGTTTACCTGAGATGGGAGCGGTTGGGTGTGGTTGGGCAACGAGCATTGTTTACTGGTTAATGTCAGCTATTTTATTTAGCTATATCAAAGGTCACCATCATTACAAACGTATATTGCGCTTCGACTACCTAAAGCCTCAGTGGCATGAGATAAAGCAGCTCTTTAAACTGGGTATGCCAATCGGCCTAAATATTGCTGTTTGTGGCAGTATCTTTGCGGTTATTGCGCTACTGATTGGTCGGATTGGTGCTGAGAATGTTGCTGCGGCACAAATTGCGCTCAACATTTCTAGTATGACTTATATGATTCCGATGAGTTTATCTTTTGGCATCACTATTCGAGTTGGCCATGCTCTTGGTGAACAAAAAAAGCTAGATGCAAAAGATCGAAGTTTATTTGGGGTTATCACGGCGGCCCTGCTTTCATTAGTCTCAGTTGCATTCTTCTTGTTGTTCCCTGAGTGGATTATTCGACTGTACACGACAGATCCTATCGTATCGGCATCGGCTGCAACATTACTTGTATTTACCGCAGTATATCAATTTAGTGATGCGTTACAGACATCGGCTAATGGAGCATTACGTGGATACAAAGACACTAAAACTCCTATGATGCTTGCCATTGCAGCGTATTGGGGGTTAGCACTGCCACTTGGAATGGTTCTTGGTTTGACTGACTACTTAGTCCCAGCGCTGGGTGAGAAAGGATTTTGGATTGGAATCGTTGTGGGTTTGACGACAGCAGCTTTCGCTATGTTGATTCGACTTTATTGTGTTATTAAACGTGCGAGCCATCAAGCTGAACAAGATTTAGTGACGGTGTAACTAAGTTTATCCAACAAGATAAAATAAAGGGTCGCATTATGGCGACCCTTTTCATTTTAATTGGCTCTAGGTAAGTAAGGTAAGACTCTCGCAGTTTCGGTAGGCAATGTCATTGACCCACCCTCACCGATTTCTGAAAGCGCTACTTGTATTTTTCCATCAACGATTGGTTTGGTTGAACCGTTTGAAAACTTAACTTCAGAGTTTAAGTTGTTAGGAAACTCTAGTGTTACCCCTTCAACATCAGGAGTGAAATAGCTGGCAAACATACCACCTAGTTGCTCTAGAATAACCTGCATTTGCGGTAACAGTACTTCTACATCACTATAGCTGACTTCACCAGACATTGGCTCTTTGGTCATGACTACCATAGAAAAGTCACAGCGCATGTCCATCGGAGTGTGAACAAATACCAATGGATTCGCAGATCGTAAATTGTCATCCAACGGAACAATCACTTCGTTATATGGTGAAATAGTTAGTTCTTCGTAATGTTCTTCTTTCTCCATCCATGCTTTCTCGATGTTACAGAGCTTTTTAGTATCTGCATTTAAGAAAAAGAAGCCAACCTTCACATCATCATGCCCTTCTTTGGCATTCTGTTTCATGTGAGAAAATAGCTTAGAGTAAGTGAACATGTATTCTTGAGCTTGAATAGGCAAAGCGACAGCACTGGTTAAAGCGGCAGTTAAGATCGCTAACGATACTTTTTTCATGGACTTTTTTCTTATTGAATTAGCTTGTTATTGATTTGATAAGGGTGATTCCCAGAACTGAGCATTGTGCCTGATCATGCTCTGTAAATCGTTGACGTATGCCTCACCTCGCTCAGAGTATTTGAGCAAACCACTACTTAGTGCCATCGCAGCATCGGTATCCGTTAAATTTTCACCCTTTAAATGGCGTTGGTAACGAATTTCTCTGAGTTCTTCATAAGCTCGGTTGCGATTCACATTCATGAAATAGCCGTGGATGGATTGTTGGACCGAACTAAACTTGGCTACTTCATGCGTCATCCCTTCACCTCTCTGTAAAGGAACAAGACCACAGCCTTTGCTGTAACACCATTGGCCAAAATAGTTATTGGCTTGGGTTGCAAATCGAGATGTTCCCCATGCTGACTCATTTGCCCCTTGAACGAGGACAAGTGCTTCAGGAATGACATCCACGCGATGAAGCATCTGAGCCACCCAATCTTGAGTGACTCCTTCTGCGTTGACTTCAACGTTATACAGTTTGCCAAGTTTGACAGCATAACTTTGATCAGCTGTCGTGAGCTCTTTAGCTTCAAAGTTCTGTTTAATTAAATCAAGGCGAGCGCGCTCTTTCTGAATACGTTGGTTTTCTAAAGCGATACCCGGACGCAGATAATCAAAAAATGCCTGCTTCTTTTGCTTCACATCGGTGAACGCAGAGAAATCCGGTGCTCCGCCGACAGATTTAATTGCAACATTTGGTTTCGAAGGGCTAGTTTGTTTACGCTCGCGTTCTTCAATACTCGCTTCATTAATTCGTGTCTGCGTTTGCTCGTAGCCATAGAAACTACAGCCAGCAATAATGCTAGCTGCAGCGATAGCAATGAATTCACTTTTACGCATTGAACACTTGTGAATCGTTGTCATTGTTGTCGTCTTCATCTTTTGGTCGATCAGAGGCAATAATCTTAAGTTTAATGCCAAACATATTACGGTAGATAATGCCTTTCACGTGGAAAAAGAAGGGCAACACGAAGATTAGACCTAGTCCATAGAACATCATACCCACTACAAACATAATCGACACGAGTGAATAGATCCCCGCGAGGACAATAATCTTCTTATTTACAGCACGCAGCGAAAGTAACAAAGACTGCATTGGTGGAATCTGTTTCTCACAGATCAATAAGATCGCATTACTAAACGCCAATGAAAGATAGAGCGAAAGGAATGGAAAGATCATACCCGCAATGCCTTGCAATAACAGACTAAAGAGCGTCGCTATAATGACAGGAACCGTATATTGAAGCCCCTTGCCAATGTGGCGAGGTTTTGTTGTTAACCCTGCTGCATGGCTCATTGCCATAAGGCTGATGCCTGCATAAATTGGTGCACTGATTACTTCGTAGCTGAAGTTTGCCACCATAATCGCATTGAAAATACTTGGGTCAAAAGCGTCCGGACTAGTAAAAGCATCAAGAATAATACCTGGGTTACCGAGTTGAAGCTTTAAAGCCATATAAAAAATCGCTAACTGTAGAGCGATTAAGATGACGATAGACGGAGAAAAGGACAAAAAGTTCTTAATCGTGTGTTGCCATGCCTCCTTTATAACGTCTCCGGCTTTTAAATCGTAGTCACCTGACAGAGCACGTTCTACGCTACCGCCTAAATTGAAGTCTTTTTCAATGTCATTATTCATTCTTGAACCCAGTGCCTAGTTTGACAATAACTAAGCTAACTTGTTGATAAAAAATTGCATTCATTATACTGCAACCAAGCAAACTCTAAAATCGGATCTCGGCTTGTCGCTTGCTTTCTTGGCTATTTGGTTGATAATTAACCACTAAACGCATCGTCTAAGTATTTTATTCGACACAAAAGTTACGGAAATTATCCCTGCTTTATACCGTTCATTAGGTATACAGAGAGTATGGTAAGGAATGTTTACTTTTACCTGCAAAATTTTTTCTGTTTCAAGATAAGAAAATGCTTTGATTTCACACTTTTGGTGATTATGATGCGCGCCTCTAATTTGTGTAACGACAGGTCATTTTCTTAAATGATTTACAAATGACCAAGGTGGGAGAAAAACAGACGTTGAACGCTAAACAAAATGCAGGACAACCAGTTATTCGTTTGACTGGTATCAGTAAAAGTTTCGATGGTAAGGAAATCATCGGTAATCTTAATTTAGATGTTAACCATGGTGAGTTCCTCACAATACTTGGCCCATCTGGTTGTGGTAAAACAACCGTATTAAGAATGATTGCTGGTTTCGAAACCGCTGATAAAGGTGACATTATTCTGGATAGCCAGAACGTGACATCTATCCCTGCTGAACAAAGGCATGTCAACACTGTATTCCAAAGTTACGCACTCTTCCCTCATATGACGGTTTTCGAGAACGTAGCATTCGGCTTACGTATGCAGAAAGTGCCTTCAGCAGAAATTGAACCTCGTGTTATGGAAGCATTACGCATGGTTCGTCTTGAGAAAATGGCACAGCGTAAACCACATCAGCTTTCTGGCGGTCAGCAACAGCGTATCGCTATTGCTCGAGCGGTTGTGAATAAGCCAAAAGTACTTCTTTTGGATGAATCTCTATCTGCTCTGGATTACAAACTGCGTAAACAGATGCAAATCGAGCTTAAACAGCTTCAGCGTCAGTTGGGTATTACGTTTATCTTTGTAACACACGATCAAGAAGAAGCATTGTCGATGTCTGACCGCATTATTGTTATGCGCGATGGCGTCATTGAACAAGACGGCTCTCCTCGTGAAATTTACGAAGAACCAAAAAACTTATTTGTTGCCCGCTTCATTGGCGAAATCAACGTATTCAATACAACGATGATCGAGCGTATTGACGACAAACGTATTCGTGCAGAAATCGAAGGCGTTGAGTCTGTAGTTTACTACGACCAAGACGCAGCGGCCGGCGACAAACTTCAAGTTCTACTTCGCCCAGAAGACTTACGTATCGAAGAGATTAAAGAGTCTGAGCATAAAGGCATTGTTGGTCATGTAACTGAACGTACTTATAAAGGTATGACTCTAGACTCTGTGATTGAACTTGAGTCTGGTATGCGTGTAATGGTAAGCGAGTTCTTTAATGAAGATGATCCTGATGTGGATCACTCTCTTGGTCAGAAAGTTGCTATCACCTGGGTTGAGAGTTGGGAGGTGGTGTTAAATGATAAGCAAGAAGCTTAATCTTCAAAATGCGATCATCACGCTTATCGTAGGTTGGCTAACGCTTTTTGTTTTGGTGCCAAACCTAATGATTATTGGTACCAGCTTCCTAACACGTGATGAAGCTAACTTGATTGAGATGACATTTACGCTCGATAACTACTTGCGTTTAATGGACCCTCTTTACGCGAAAGTATTGCTGCACTCTTTCTACATGGCAATTGTGGCGACATTACTCTGTTTAGTAATCGGCTACCCATTCGCATACATCATTGCGAAAATGCCTGAGAAATGGCGCCCTATCATGTTGTTTTTAGTGATTGTGCCATTTTGGACCAACTCTTTGATCCGTACTTACGGCTTGAAGATAGTATTAGGTACTCAAGGTATTTTGAATAAGTCGCTGATGGCTATGGAAATTATCGATAAGCCAATACGCCTGATGTACACAGAGTCAGCCGTTATGATTGGTTTGGTCTACATTCTATTACCATTTATGATTCTTCCGCTTTACTCAGCTATCGAAAAATTGGATCACACATATACTGAAGCAGCGAAAGATTTGGGAGCAAACAAGTTCCAGATTTTCACTAAGGTTACGTTGCCATTAACGATGCCGGGCATCATAGGTGGCTGTTTGTTAGTGTTACTACCAGCATTAGGTATGTTCTATATTTCCGACCTTCTTGGCGGGGCGAAAAACCTACTTATTGGTAATGTCATTAAGAGCCAAGTTCTTAATGCCCGAGACTGGCCATTTGGTGCGGCAACGAGTATCGCGCTCACTATCGCGATGGCTATTATGCTTTACGCCTACTATCGAGCGGGTAAGTTATTGAATAAGAAAGTGGAGCTAGACTAATGGGACGTTCAGTTAGATTTAGCTTTATGGCGTTAGTGTACGCATTTTTGTACCTACCTATCGTTGTCTTGATCGTAAACTCATTCAACGCCAATAAGTTTGGTATGAAATGGGGTGGTTTCACAACAAAGTGGTATGAAACGTTAGTTAATAATGACAGCCTAATGCAAGCTGCATGGCATTCACTGAATGTTGCGGTTTTCTCAGCAACTGCCGCAACTATTATCGGTAGCCTGACTGCTGTTGCCCTATTCCGTTATTCGTTCAAGGGCAAAGGTGCAGTGAATGGAATGCTGTTTGTGGTAATGATGTCACCTGATATTGTTATGGCGATTTCGTTATTAGCATTGTTCTTGGTGATGGGCGTACAACTTGGCTTCTTTACCTTGTTGGTTGCACATATCACCTTCTGTCTGCCTTTCGTTGTTGTCACTGTTTATAGCCGTTTAAATGGCTTTGATGTGAAGATGCTTGAAGCAGCAAAAGATCTCGGTGCTAGCGAGTGGGTTATCCTAAAGCAGATTATTTTGCCATTAGCGAAGCCTGCAGTCGCTGCTGGTTGGCTATTAAGCTTTACCCTATCTCTAGACGACGTCATTATCAGCTCGTTTGTGACAGGACCAACATACGAAATTTTACCATTGAAAATCTACTCAATGGTGAAAGTAGGCATTTCGCCAGAAGTGAATGCCTTGGCAACAGTCATGCTGATTGTTTCTTTAATCCTTGTAATCATTTCTCAGTTGCTTGCAAGGGAGAAAGTGAAGTAGAATCGCTTTCAATTTCACGAAACAGAATGGCATTTTGTCATTCTGTTTTTCTATCAAAATCCCTAAAGTTTAGGGGCACGTTTGGTTTGGAGCTAACGTCAATGAAAAAATGGGCTACTTTATTAGCTGGTAGTGCATGTGCGCTTTCTCTGTTCTCAGGTTCAGTAATTGCGGACGAAAACAAAGAACTAGTATTTATGAACTGGGGTCCTTACATCAACAGTAATATCCTAGAGCAATTTACTGAAGAAACTGGCATCAAGGTTATCTACTCTACTTACGAGTCGAATGAAACATTGTATGCAAAGCTAAAAACGCATAACCAAGGTTACGATCTAGTCGTACCTTCTACGTACTTCGTTGCAAAAATGCGTGACGAAGGCATGCTACAAAAAATCGATAAGTCGAAGCTAAGTAACTTCTCTAACCTAGATAAGAACTACTTAGATAAGCCTTACGATCCTAACAATGACTACTCTATTCCACACGTAGTAGCAATCACTGGTCTAGCGGTTAACGCTGACATGTACGATCCAAATGACTTTACTAGCTGGGCTGATCTATGGAACCCAGAACTAGAAGGTCAGTTGATGCTGATGGATGACACTCGTGAAGTGTTCCATATTGCGCTACGCAAGTTAGGTTACTCAGGTAACTCTACAGATCCTAAACAGATTGATGAAGCATACGCAGAGCTACAAAAGCTGATGCCAAATGTTCTTGTATTTAACTCTGACAACCCTGGTGCACCATACATGTCAGGTGAAGTTGGCGTTGGTATGCTTTGGAACGGCAGTGCGGCCGCAGCACAAAACGAAGGCATGAACCTTAAGCTGGTATTCCCTAAAGAAGGTGGTATCGGCTGGGTAGATAACTTCGCAATTTCCTCAGGCGCTAAGAACGTAGAAGCGGCACATAAAATGATCGACTTCTTACTACGCCCTGAAATCGCTGAGCAAATCTCTCGCGACACAGGTTACTTAACGGCGGTTGAAGCGTCTAACGCTAAGTTTAAAGACATAGCTCCACTATTCCCTTCTCAAGAAGATTTGGATCGTGTTGAGTGGCAAGACTCTGTTGGCGATTTAACGGTGAAATACGAAGAGTATTTCCTAAAGCTTAAAGCGGGTCAGTAAGTTACGCTTTATTATTTATAAAAATAGGCAGCCTCGGCTGCCTATTTTTGTTTTGGCTGATATACTTACCGATTGCTAAACTTGTCATGATGACAAGTAAGTTTGAAACGATGGTTATTTTGGGGTCTACCTCTCTTAAATAGCCACCATTAGAACAAATAAAACGGATAAAGAATGAAAAGTAAATTCTACGCAAGCGCACTTTGCGCAGCGACTTTAATCGCTTCGCCAGCAATGGCTGCTGATCAAGAACTTTATTTCTACAACTGGTCTGAATACATTCCAAACGAAGTTCTTGAAGACTTTACAAAAGAAACCGGCATTAAGGTGATTTACTCTACCTATGAGTCTAACGAAAGTATGTATGCTAAGTTAAAAACTCAAGGTTCAGGTTACGATCTAGTAGTACCGTCTACATACTTTGTATCTAAAATGCGCAAAGAAGGTATGCTTCAGCAAATCGACAAAGAAAAGCTTTCTCATTTTGCTGATTTGGATACTAACTTCCTAAACAAACCTTTTGATCCAAGCAACAACTACTCTATTCCTTACATTTGGGGCGCAACAGGTATCGGCATTAA
The DNA here is from genome assembly GCF_046056895.1 of Vibrio sp. TBV020. Taxonomy (NCBI): domain Bacteria; kingdom Pseudomonadati; phylum Pseudomonadota; class Gammaproteobacteria; order Vibrionales; family Vibrionaceae; genus Vibrio; species Vibrio sp. TBV020. The sequence goes on from NZ_JBEEAQ010000003.1 coordinate 1,870,239, forward strand.
CTCTGACATGCTTGATGACTCTTCTGTGACTAAATGGGACGACTTTTGGGATAGTAAGTGGGAAGGCCAACTTATGTTGATGGATGACTCGCGTGAAGTATTCCATATCGCATTAACTAAGTTAGGTTATTCACCAAACACGACTAACCCTGAAGAAATTAAAGAAGCGTACGAAGAGCTTAAAAAACTAATGCCAAACGTATTGGTATTTAACTCTGACTTCCCTGCTAACCCTTACTTAGCGGGTGAGGTTTCACTGGGTATGCTTTGGAACGGCAGTGCATACATGGCACGTCAAGAAGGCGCTTCAATTGACATTATTTGGCCGGAAAAAGGCACTGTATTTTGGATGGATAGCCTAGCAATTCCAGCTGAAGCTAAAAACGTCGACGCCGCGCATAAGATGATTGATTTCCTTCTTCGTCCAGAAAACGCAGCTAAAATTGCACTAGAGATTGGCTACCCAACGCCTGTTGCTACAGCTCATAAACTTTTACCAGAAGAGTTTGCTAACGATCCAAGCATCTTCCCACCGCAAGAAGTTATGGACAGCGGTACTTGGCAAGATGAAGTCGGTGAAGCAAGTGTCATTTATGACGAGTACTTCCAAAAACTTAAAGTAGATAACTAATCTAAATAGATTACACTTAATAAAGCGGCATTAGCCGCTTTATTTTTTTCTAATACTTATGTAATTTAATGGAACGCCACACTTTAAAAAGCATTAACGTTGAAACACAAAACAGTCCTACTCATAATTATTGCTATGATTGCATTATCAATTGCTATGATGATGCTGCAATTTTTTGTCGCGATTGACTCAAATTATGATCTTCTGTTTGAAAGCAACACACTGTTTATCATTGTATATATCTACGTTGTCGCGCGAGACTCCATTTTTAGCAATACCAAATTAAAGTTTGGCATGTGGATATTAATCTTCAATAAGTTCTATGATGTACTCACTGAAGTTCAGTTCTTTGACCGTATTGCTGACTCCCATGAGTTTATCGATACCTTCCTGGAAGATGGCCTACTACAAATATCCTTTTTGATCATTGCATTTGGTCTGACAGAAATCATTCGAGACGTTAAAGAGAACGCTGCAACAGATGAGCTAACAGGCTTATATAACCGCAAAAAGCTTGACTCTATTCACCTTAATAAATTTGACCTAATCTACCTTGATCTTGATGGCTTGAAGAGAGTAAACGACTCTAAAGGCCATCACGTGGGAGATTTAATGATCATTCGCTTTGCCCAAGCATTAAACTCATCACTTTGCTCTAAGGGCCGAGCGTATCGTGTCGGTGGCGATGAGTTTATCGTCATCGTGCCAGTATCTAAGGGAGATACGTTTATTACGTCGCTCGAAAATACGCTTGATGGTGAGCAAATCAGTTTCAGTTATGGGATTGAACAGTCCACATCAAAAGAAAGCTTCCGCGAAGCGCTTATTAAAACAGATAAGGCAATGTACGAAATGAAAAACTCTCAACGTAAAGGCTGAGAGTTTCTTAACATAGTTAGGCTTGTTTGACTCCAGGTTCTTGTAAGCTGAGTATTTCTTTTACCAACTTCGGTACTTCCACACTTGCTTTACCATAGCGCTTTTCTTCGAACTCACTTTCAACAGCACTTGGCTCTAAATTGATTTCGATTGTGTGAGCGCCATGCATTTTAGCGTCATGAACAAATCCAGCGGCAGGATATACTACGCCAGAGGTACCAATAGAAATGAAAAGGTCAGCTGTTTCAAGAGAAGAATAGATGTCACCCATTCTCAGTGGCATCTCACCAAACCACACAACATGAGGACGCATTTGAGATGGAATCTGACAGCAATGACATAGGTCACCAGTCTTGATCTCCCCTCTTTCTTCGATAACTTGGTTTGACTCACTGCAGCGTGACTTTAGTAATTCACCGTGCATGTGAATGACATTTTCGCTCCCGCCGCGTTCATGTAAGTTATCTATATTTTGAGTAATGACCGTTACCGTTCCATCAAGGTGTTTCTCAAGTTCGCCCAGTGCTACATGAGCGGCATTAGGCTGAATGCTTGGTTCTAACAACCCTAATCGTCGCTGATTGTAGAAGTCTTGAACTAGGTCAGGATTGCGCTCAAATCCTTCTGGCGTCGCAACATCTTCAATGCGGTGATTTTCCCAAAGCCCATCCTGAGCTCGAAATGTTTGAATCCCCGACTCTGCTGAGATTCCTGCTCCAGTCAATATTACGACATTGCGATATGGGAAGTTCATACTACATCCTTGTTTCTCTTCATGGAGTTAGCTTAGCATCGTATCGTAAACTTCTATAGTGGTTGACGTTAGACCATAGTCGAAATCAGAGTCGTTTTACCCATAAATTGTGAGGTTAATCTTTTTGATAGGTAAAAAAATAGCCTCGATAAAGATCGAGGCTATGAGTCTCTGTCAAGTTATGCTCTAAAGGTTTGGACCCTTAGAAAAACTAAACGGTTCATTCGCTTGAAGTTTCTTCATGCCTTGGAACATTCGCATAAACCAAAACGCGATCGCAATCAGACCAAAGATCATACCTACATACGGAATATAATAAGCAATTTCATCAATGATATGACTCTTGTACCAATAGTCATTTAGACCGATTAGCACACCATTAGATGTTGCGACAGTAATGATCAGAACAACAAAGTAAGTCAGGTTTAAGAAAAATGTTCGGATCAGGCCGTAGTAGTGCGAATCAATAATTTCACCGTCTTCACCCTTATCCAAGCGGTAACCAGCATAAATAATCGCAATTACACCCGAAATTAGACAAGTGAACGGAGTAAAGAAGCTTAATATATACGCTACCCAAATACCTTTGTTAGGCTTGTTCATTTGATTGCGCTCCTTTTGCCTCTTTAGCGACCGTAATACCCTGCTCTTCGCGTTCTTTTGCCATCACCTCTTCGTACCATAAGTCATGGTGCTCTTTAGCCCAAGTCTCATCTACTTCACCAGTAACCATACCTTCCAGTGCGCCTTCCATACCGAACAAACCGATGTAGATATGGAATACGAATCCACAGATTAGGATAAGTGCAGCAAGCATGTGAACAAGGTTAGAAAGCTCCATATCACGGCGAGTTTGACCGAAGATTGGGAAGTCCAACACAAGACCACTAAATGCCACGACAGTACCAACAACGATCAAAAGCCAAAATAGCGCTTTTTCACCAGCGTTAGAAAACTCTGCCGATGGGTGTGAACCTTTATGTTTACCAACCATACCACCAAGCTTCATAAACCAAGCGATATCCACTTTCTTGAAGATAGACTTACGCCACCATTTGATAAGAACACAAAGCAGCAACACATAGAAAATAGGACCAATGTAGTTATGGTATTGCTTCGCCAACATAATAATGAAGCCCCATAACTCCGATGGAATGTAAGGCTTAAGGAAGTGTTTACCGTAAACCAACATCAACCCACTAAACGCTAGCGTTAAGAAAGTAAACGCCATACTCCAGTGAAGCGCTCGATCAAGTCGAGACCAGCGTTTGATTTTCTTACCTGTTCTTGGCGCACTTAACATCAGTGGACCAATGACGATGTACATTAGTGTAACGAAGGCAATACTACCGAAAATTGCCACAGCTCCCGCTGGTGACATCCATTTCTCTTTCAAAATGTACCAAGTTTGACCCGGGGTACTAATAAGCATTCCGTGCTCTGGGAACTGAGACGTCGTGTAGCCCTCTTCGCCTTGACGAACTTGACGCCAAAAATCAGCACCAGCCAATTGCGTCATTTCACGTTGTGCAACTTCAGACTCTTTTTGCTCAGCATGCGCAGGCAGCGACAAAGCAAACAGTAATGCTGCCATCATTGACAGCATTACAAGAGATGCACGTTTAAACATTGAAAACATGAATCTCTCCAGTATTAGCTTTTCGTTGCGTCGTAAGACAGATCGTTACCGTCTGTCCAACCAGCGCCTTTCGCACCACGCTCAACAACTCGTTGACGGAAGATGTCAGAAACTTTCTCTGCATCACCCGCTAACAGTGCTTTAGTTGAACAAAGAGAAGCACACATCGGCAGTTTGCCTTCAGCAATACGGTTCGCACCGTACTTCTGACGTTCTTCAACTGAACCAGGCTCTGTTTCAGGACCACCGGCACAGAAAGTACACTTATCCATTTTACCGCGCTCACCAAACGCTTCCTGTTTAGGGAATTGTGGTGCGCCAAACGGACAAGCAAACAAACAGTAACCACAGCCGATACAAAGGTCTTTGTTATGAAGAACAATGCCGTCTTCTGTGTGCTCGAAACAATCTGCAGGACAAACAGCCATACAAGGTGCATCAGTACAGTGCATACACGCAACAGAGATCGAGTTTTCACCCGGTTCACCGTCATTTAGTGTTACCACTCGGCGGCGTTGAATACCCCACTCTAATGCATCATCGTTTTCGTTCTTACATGCAGTGACACAGCCGTTACATTCGATACAGCGCTTAGTGTCACAAAGGAATTTCATTCTAGCCATCTGTTGACTCCTTAAGCTTTGCGAATGTTACATAGGGTGACTTTGGTTTCCTGCATTTGCGTCACAGGGTCATAACCGTAAGTCGTTGCGATGTTTGCAGATTCACCAATTACGTATGGATCTGTACCTTCTGGGTATTTGTTGCGTAGGTCTTCACCTTGGAACTTACCGCCGAAGTGGAATGGAATAAATGCAAGGCCCGGTTTAACGCGGCGAGTTACCATCGCTTTAACATGAATACGGCCTTTTTCTGCACCTTCAACCCAAACCATGTCACCATCTTTGAAGCCAAGATCGTTGGCATCTTTCGGGTTCACTTCAACAAACATCTCTTGCTGTAGTTCCGCTAGCCATGGGTTAGAACGTGTTTCTTCACCACCACCTTCGTATTCAACCAGACGACCAGAAGTCAGGATGATTGGGTACTCACCTGAAACATCTTTGTCTTGAATTGACTTATACATAGTTGGTAGACGGTAGATCGACTCACTGTCATCCCACGTTGGGTAGTCAGCAACAAGATCACGACGTGGTGTGTATAGTGGTTCACGGTGAAGCGGAACGCGATCTGGGAATGTCCAAACCACAGCACGCGCTTTCGCATTACCGAAAGGAATACAACCATGCTTGATTGCCACACGTTGGATACCACCAGAAAGGTCTGTCTTCCAGTTCTTACCTTCAGCCGCAGCTTTCTCTTCAGCGGTTAGATCGTCCCACCAACCAAGAGATTTCAGTAACTTATCGCTGAACTCTGGGTAGCCATCTTCAATCTCACTGCCTTTAGAGTAGCTGTCTTCTGCAAGGATGTTTGTACCTTCAAACTCAACACCAAAGCGAGCACGGAAGTTACCACCACCTTGAGCTACTGGTTTAGACGTATCATAAAGAATATGCGTACCAGGGTGCTTCATTTCTGGTGTACCCCAACATGGCCAAGGTAGGCCGTAGGTTTCACCGTGTGCAACACCGCCTTCGGCTTCTAGTGACGTTTTGTGGAATGTGTGCCAGTTCTGTTGATGCGCTTTTAGACGCTCTGGGCTTTGACCAGTGTAACCAATCGTCCACATACCTTTGTTGAATTCACGAGTAATGTCTTCGATAAGCGGTTGGTTGTTTTCAACCTTAACATTCTTGAACAGCTGATCAGCAAAACCAAGTTTCTTAGTAAGAAGGTACATGATTTCGTGGTCAGGCTTAGACTCAAACAATGGGTCTACGACTTTGTCACGCCATTGGATTGAACGGTTTGATGCCGTCACACTACCATAAGTTTCGAACTGAGTTGTTGCTGGTAGAAGGTAGACGCCGTCAGTACGATCGTTCATTACCGCTGCAACTGTTGGGTATGGGTCAACAATAACCATCATATCCAGCTTCTGCATCGCCTTCTTCATTTCTACACCACGAGTCTGCGAGTTAACCGCGTGGCCCCAGTAGAACATCGCACGAATATTGTCGTTTTGCTCGATATTGTCTTTGTTTTCAAGAACACCATCGATCCAACGAGAAACCGGAATACCCATATTGTTCATTGGCTTTTTGCCACGGTATTCATTTTGGTCGAAACGCTTTTGTACCCACTCGTGGTCTAGGTCCCATACTTTTGACCAATGCTTCCAAGCACCGTCAGACAGGCCGTAGTAACCAGGAAGAGTATGCGATAGTACGCCAAGGTCAGTTGCGCCCTGTACGTTATCGTGGCCACGGAAAATGTTAGCACCGCCGCCTGATTTACCCATGTTTCCTAATGCAAGCTCAAGAACACAATATGCACGAGTGTTGTTGTTACCTGTTGTATGTTGAGTACCACCCATACACCACACAACACAACCCGGACGGTTTTCAGATAGAAGTTTCGCAGTTTGGTAAACTTCAGCTTCACTCACGCCAGTTACACGCTCTACTTCAGCTGGGTTCCATTTCGCTACTTCTTCGCGAATTTCGTCCATACCAAACACACGTTGACGGATAAACTCTTTGTCTTCCCATTTGTTCGCAAATACGTGCCATAGAACACCCCAGATGAAAGCAACATCTGAACCTGGACGAAGAGATACATAGTGATCAGATTTCGCTGCAGTACGAGTACGACGAGGATCAGCAACAACAATCTTACAGTTGTTCTTCTCTTTCGCGATAAGAATGTGCTGCATTGCTACTGGGTGTGCTTCCGCAGGGTTTGAACCGATAAACAGCATCGACTTACAGTTGTGCATGTCGTTGAACGAGTTCGTCATTGCACCGTAACCCCAAGTGTTTGCTACACCTGCTACGGTAGTTGAGTGACAAATACGTGCTTGGTGGTCAACGTTATTTGTACCCCAAAGACTCGCCATCTTGCGGAACATATAGGCTTGTTCGTTGCTGTGCTTAGCACTACCTAGCCAGTAAACTGAGTCCGGCCCTGATTCGTTGCGAATATCTAGAACTTTAGTGCCGATTTCTTCAATCGCTTCATCCCAAGAAAGCTTTTTCCACTTACCGTTTTCAAGCTTCATTGGGTATTTTAGGCGACGTTCACCGTGACCATGTTCACGCAGCGCAGCACCTTTTGCACAATGACCACCAGCGTTAAATGGGTGATCAAATGCTGGCTCCTGACCCGTCCAAACACCGTTTTGAACTTCAGCGTAAATACCACAACCCACTGAACAGTGAGAACAAATTGTACGTTTGATCTCAGTCTTTGCATTAGGATCAACCGACTTTGCTTCTGCTTTTTTGATCATGCCTGGTGCAAAAAGGCTTGCTCCAACAACAGCACCACCAGCGGCAAGCGAGCTATTCTTCATGAATGCACGGCGTGACACACCTAATTGGTTTTGTTCTTTGCTCACGTTATCGGAGCGTTTGACTAGTTTCATCGGTTAGCTCCTATAGCGTTTCGTAGTAGTCACGAATATGTTGGGTTTCGTGGTAGCCCGTTTTTTTATCGTCTTGTTTTGGTGCCACAGACTCTGAAGCGCTAGCCACTTTTGTTGTTCCAGCGACTACGGCTCCAGCAACTGCTGCAGTCGTCAAGCCTTTGAGAAGGTCCCTACGGCTTTGGTTTAACTCTTTATTATCTTTCATTATTGCTTCCTTACCCTTTTAGTAGGTATTGCTATCGATGTGAGACGCTATTTCTGAGCTTGCTCGTACTCAGTGACGTTCTTTACATCAATTTTTAATTTGTTTTTGCTACTCGCGACGTTGGCACTAAAGCGCACTTGCTCTAGCGTCATAAATGCTTCGGTCAGTTCTGCGACCGCTAAGTAGAAATTCGCGCTTTCAGCGCCATTCATTTGCTTTGTCAGAGAAGAGAACCAAGTCCCAAGGTGTTTGTTAAAGAACACTTGTTGCAACTCTTCTTCTTCATTCGTAAGCACAGACATCACTTCACATATCGCAGAAAAATGGTCTTCAGGCTCTTTAACTTGCTCTTCTCTTTCTAACCCGAGTAACTCGAGGTCATGTCGAATCGAAGCCAGAGGCTTTTCCATCAATGAACCTGTTAAATGCCATGATGCGAAAGGGACAACTTCGCCACGTCCAATACCGATGAACAAATCCTGATACTCGTCGGTCAGTGATTCGGCTTCGCTCTCTTTTGCGGCTTGTTTAACCTTCTTCCAAGCGATCTGCATAGCACTTTCACTTTGTTCCACTTCTAGCTCTGATAAGAATTCAATCAGTTCGCTAGAAGGCTTTTGACGAAAAAGCGTCGAAAGAAGCAAGTAAATATCAGCGCGAATGGTTTGTTGTTGATTATCCATTGTTCAGATCGCCTTAATAATTAAGTTGTTTAGTTGGGTCTTCAGCCATTGACTCAAACATGTCTACGACTCGGCAGTCCTCACACATTGCAATACGATTCAGTGCAGATTCATCAGCAAAATGAGAGTGACCACGTAACTTCTCTTGTAACATGTCAATCATAGACTGTGGCGCAAATGGTTTATTACAACGTACACACTCAGCCGCTTTTTCTTGGTGAATGACTTGCGCTGCTTGACGAGCGGATTTATCCCAGTTCATGCGCGGTGTCATTGTTAGCACTTGTTCTGGGCATGCTTTTGTACAAAGACCACATTGCACACAGTCTTGCTCAATAAACTTAAGTGAAGGAGAAGAACCGTCAGTATGCAAAGCTCTTGTAGGACAAACTGCAACACAGCTCATACAAAGCGTACAATCTTTACTTTCGCAGCTGATGTTTCCGTATGGCGCATTTGTTGGTAACTCAACAATGTTTTCTACAGGAATGCGTGATTGGGCCAATGCATCTAGGGAGGTAAATAGACGCTGACGCTTGTTCCCTTCTAAATCTCCAAGTGCTAGATCAAACGATTCAGTACATAGCGTTGGAGCGACTTCACGTAGTGATTCCAGATATAGGATATCTATCGTTTCTTTGGCAATGCCGAGTTGAGCTAGCAGTTCTTGAGCTACAGCAACTTCATTGTTTAGAACACGGATAATGGTTTGCGGCATAAAACGACTGGCAGCAAATAGAACCTGAGTTGCTCCGTTGACCAGAGCAGCAAACCAAGAGTCAATACCAATTGAAGGAAGCTCTTCAACGACAACAGGAATAACATTGTCAGGCAACGCTTGTAGTGCCATTACATTGTATGACTCATGACGCGAACTACAGATTAAGACGATAGGATCAACGCCCCCTTCTGCTTCATAATTCGCTAACGTGCGTTCGATAAACTTTTGAGTATCTTGAGGATTAGGCAAGGCATAATGAATTGCTTCGGTTGGACATGCTGTTGCACAAGTACCAACGCCTTGACACAAATATGGGTTAATCTCGATTCTATGACCGGTTTTATCACTGCCTTCACTGGACAGTGCACCTGCTGGACAAGCATCAACACAACGCTCACAGCCTTTTACGCCTCGAGAGCTATGAGCACATAAGTCAGTATCAAGACGGAAAAACTTTGGTTTATCAAACGTTCCCATCAATGTAGGTATTTCTTCAAGCGCTTCAGCTAGCTTTGGGTACCCTCTTCCGACGGGGTAATAACCGGGAACAGGGACTTCTTCTGTCATACAGCTGTTAAGGCATAAATCCAGTACAACATCGAAACAATCGTGATTAAGTGCGACCTTGGCCAGATTGCTCGCTATCCCATTATTTTCAGTAATAACAGTAAATGTGCCTAGAAAGCCAGAGACCTGAACTGAACTCGCATAATACAAGTTACTATGTTCACCCTGCTCCCCATCTGTAGATAGAAGCGTGACACTTTTCATTTGCTCTAGTTGATTCGCCGCACTCTCAATAATAGAGGTTGGCCCAACGATAAGTGTATTTCCGCCACTCTCGTAGCTTACCGTCGGCGGGATAAGGTTGGTCAATTCAACGGTATTCTCAAACGCATGAAGGCGCGCCTTGCCATTCACAGAATCCGATTGTTGTAATAGTTGTTTTAGCATTGCTCAGTTCCAGTTAGAACGGAATATTCACTTAGGCGAGTATTAGCAAATGCTGTACCAACTTTTTATCCTATTTAAATCAGCAAGATAGCGGGGTTGCCGGGAGTTTTATGCGACAAAAAAACGGAGTGGGACAATTTGTCTCACTCCGTTAGTTGATGAATTAGTCAAAATGTACCTATTTTTTGTGTGGTATATTTTGTCCCAATTGCTCGTCGGTGGTATCGACGTCATTAAGTTCATCAATCTCAACATCACCGTTAATTTCGACTAAATCATTATCGATTTCACTTTCCTGATTGTTAGCAGCTTCAATTGGTTCTTGTTCTGGTTCTTCTTCAGCGTTCATCCAATCGCGCAACTTGCTAGCAACTTCAGTGGATAAACTTTTAACGGCTTTATAGTCATGATCATAATCATTAAGCCCATCAACAGCGCTAAACTCACCAGAAAGAAACAGTTTTCTCAACGCTGCTTTTTTCACAGTCGACTCAGCTTCAGACGCTAATAATGCCGCAACACTCGTATCAGATTCGTCGGTATCATTGCTAACTCTCTCATCGATGTCGATCGCGCCGTCATCAATAACGTCAGTCTCTACTGCATTATGCGGTTCGTCTTGAGTTGGAACTTGTTCAGTGTCAGGGCTTTGTTGCTCTACCTCATCACCTTCCAGCTTCCTTTTAGACCAACGACTTAGAAAACTAGTTGCCACTTGCGCGCCCCGCTCCTTTACGTTTCTTACGTCGCTGTTCTAATAGCTCGCCATGACGACCAATGAAGGCTTCCATCCAAGCTTGAACGGGTAACGGCATATCGTTTGAGAGAACGAGATAGTCACCGTCCATGTATTGGCTCGCGACACTTTGAGAAGCGGTCAGCGTTACGATGTTTGGTTTCTCGTCCGTTTCAACGTTATCTAGCACTAAAAACAATTTAGGCTGGTTCGAGCTCAGGTTAAATCGATAATCTGTTCGTTCATCTCTATGTAATTGAAGTAGAGCAACAGAATCGCGTAGTTCGTCAGGTTGTAGCTCAAACCCTGTAAGTTGCCATTGAGTTGTAGTCCAAAGTCCCGTTGCAATCTCATGTGAGATAAGTTCACAGTCGATCGACCAAAGCTCTTCTGATTTTTGAAGTTGAGGGCTCACAGTTTCTTGTTTTGACATGGTTCACCAGCGTTAAATTTGATATTAAATTGTTTTGGCTAATCGAGTTCTAGCGAATATTTCACATCCTGAAGCAATATTTATACCCAGAAGCATAAGGCCTGACCTAAATTCAATTTAGTGCAAATCGAATCAAGGTGTTGAGCCACATTGTTAAATTTTGAGCTCTTGCATACTAGGAACGTTATTTGCAAGAAACATGTAGCAAAAATAATACTGATAGATCGAATAGGATACGTCGTGGTTAAACCAAACATAATCAAAACCAGTGAAAACCCTCTCCAAACGCTTGAAGTTGTTGTGTTTGACGAATACGGAGAGAAACTCACTAAACAAATCGCTTGCGAAAGACCTTTGACAGTCATGCTTAACTGGAAAGAAGTGGTAACGCTGATGACTTTAGGCTCTCGCCCAGAATCACTGGTGTTAGGTTACCTGAAAAACCAGAGCTTTATTTCGGATCCAGACTCTTTGGAATCGGTCATTATCGATTGGGAAACGCATACAGCAGCAGTCATCACCAAAGAAGATACCCAGCAAGTGGAAAGTGCGCTTAAAAAGAAAACCGTCACTTCAGGCTGCGGTCAAGGCACAATGTATGGCAATGTCATGAAGCAACTTGAAAACTACCAAGTTCCGCAAATTAAGATCAAGCAGTCAGAAATCTACTCTGCCCTTGAAGCACTGACCCATTACAATGAAACCTATAAAAAAGCTGGTGCGGTTCATGGCTGTGCTGTGTGTCGTGACAATGAAGTGTTGTCGTTTGTAGAAGATGTTGGTCGTCACAATGCGGTAGATACGTTGGCTGGTGAAATGTGGCTAAACGAACAATCTGGTGAAGATAAGATTTTCTATACGACTGGCCGTTTAACATCTGAGATGGTTATCAAAGTGGCTCAGATGGGTATTCCTGTTCTCCTTTCACGTTCCGGCGTGACTCAAATGGGATTAGAGCTCGCTGAGAAATTTGGTATCACAACGATTGCACGTGCTAAAGGTCTACGTTTTCAAGTATTTACTGGTGCTGAGAAGATCGACTTCGACGTCAAAGGAAACCAATAACTCACCTTTCGTATATCCTTCAAAACGCGCTGGTAGCAGTGCGTTTTTTGGTTGCCTTCCTTGTAATGCTTAGCTTAAGTGCTATTAGTTGTATATGTGTCACATAATATTCATACAAATGACACATTCATCAACTAGATGACATCGGCTTACAGGGAGGTGTTCATGGACAAAGTTCCAGGCACTACACAAACTCGCAGCTTTACTCTATCTATTAGAGCGAAGCTACTTATCATTAATCTCACATTGCTGCTATTTGTCGGTGCTTACGGATATTACGAACACCTTAGCCTTCAGAGACTTCAATCGTTAGAACATGCCGCGTCTGAAAATTTATCCAGTGGTATTGATCTACTCATGCTTAGACGCCATGAAAAAGATTTTCTGGCGCGAAAAGATGATAAGTACACCAGTCGCTTTGATGAAACATTCAAGCAACTTGAAAATAGACTCAGTGCACTCTCTGAACGCCTAGCGACTCATGAACTGGAGTTTGCTCAGTCGACAAACACAATTAATCAAACGCTTCAGCAATATAAGATCCAGTTTCACGAACTCGTTCAGCAAATAAAACGTATTGAAAGTAATAGTGATAGTCACATTGAGCTTTTGACAACCGCACGTAGTGAGCTTAAGAGTCAAACAACCGCACAACAAAGCTTACCTTTAAAGGTTACGCTATTTGAACTGATGGAAGCGGACTATCGCTACTTAGCTAACCCAACTTCTGATAATCAACAAGCATTCAACATTGCCCTATCCAATTTCGAACTTGCGTTGACGAATTACCCAAACGTCACGACTTATTTTGAAGCTTATCGCCAGCAAGCATTTGCCCTCAAGCACGCTAATCAAATACTTGGCTTATCACCTAACGAAGGTTTACGTGGTAAGTTGCGAAGTAATGTTCACAATACAGAAGAGTCGATCGCGACGTTACAAAAAGAGATCGTTGCTGAAGTGTCACTTGCTACTGACAACGTTAAGCAACAGCTTCAGCTTATTGGCGTAGCAATGGTGTGTTTACTGTCGTTATTTCTCTTTCTTATTGGGCAAAGTATTCTCAAGCGTATTAAAGCTATTAATCTACTTATGCGAGAGATTGCTTCAGGAGATGGCGATCTCACTGTTCGAATGAATGCTAAAGGTAACGATGAGCTGGCACAGCTTGCACACTCGTTCGATAGTTTTATCAGCCAATTGCATGTCCATATTAAAGACCTAGCCCAAGTGATGAATGTTCTTAGCGAAAGCTCATGCAGTTCTGAACAAGCGGCATCGAAGAGTATGAGAAATGCAGAGCAGCAAAAAGCAGAGTCCGAATCTGTTGCGACGGCAGTTAATGAATTGGTTATGACCAGTAACGAAATCACGGCCAATATCGAATCCGCCGCCCAAAATGCAGAGCGAATGAAAGTCGAAGCAAATAATGCACTGGATGTTACCCACTCGACCGGCGACCAAATAGAAGCTTTGTCTAGTTCAATTGAAGCATCACAGCTGCAAATCGAACGCCTTGCTGTACAAAGTCAAGAGATCCATAGCGTAGTCGCTACCATTCAAGGTATTGCTGAGCAAACCAACTTACTCGCATTAAACGCTGCGATCGAAGCCGCTCGGGCTGGAGAAAGTGGCCGTGGTTTTGCGGTTGTTGCCGATGAAGTGAGGCAGCTCTCTCAAATGACCAATACGTCGACCCATCAAATCGAGTCTACTGTCTCTGCCCTAACCAATGGCGTTAATGAGACGGTAGCAATGATGTCAAACAGTTTGGAACAAGCGAAAGACACCAACGCAAATACCAAAGATGTTGTCTCCGCTATAGAAAGCATTAACCTTCAAATCAGAGAAATGTTTGATATGAATACGCAGATAGCAACAGCTTCCGAAGAACAGTCAATGGTTTCAGCAGAAATTGATCGCAACATTACCCAAATTGCACATCTTGCTGGTGATACCTATGAAGTGGTGTCTGGCTCTGTTAGGTGTAGTGAACAAGTATCTGGTGTAAGTAGCAAACTTGCAGAGATAGTCCGTCAATTCCGCTATTAGCCCTCCTTCTAGCCTCTAAGTTCTCTTAGTTTAGAGGCTATTTGTTTTCCATTATCACAAGCTTCTATTGCCTTTCCATTTACCTATTTATAACTTGTTCACATTAGCTGAACGACCAATTCAATATTAGTAGATTTATTTAACGATAGGTTTTCATTATCTTACATGTCAAGACAGTTGGGGCCATAACCGACTGAAATTATAAGTTTTGGCTTAGACCGAAACACAATAAAGCTCAACAAATGGAAAATCTATGAAACACCCTTTTAAAGCGTTAACACTAGCGCTTGGTTTAGCACTGACTGCGACCAGTAGTTACGCCGTCACAGTAACACCGAGTGATACTGATTTCACTCTTCAACTATTAGGATCTGGCGGTCCGATTTCTGATGACCTTCGCGCATCGTCAGGGGAAATTGTTTGGTGGAAAGGTAAATCTCGTTTTCTAATTGATGCCGGTGGTGGCATTTATCTACGATTTGGTCAAGCAGGTGCAAAATTAGAAGATCTAGAATTCTTCGGTGTGACGCACTTTCATACTGACCATGTTAACGATCTCCCTGCACTACTCAAAGGCGGATACTTCTTTGATCGAGAGGAGCCTTTGGTATTAGCGGGACCAACTGCTGGTTCTGCTTTCCCGAGCATGTCTGGTTATTTCAGAGCGAACTTTGACCCGAATGATGGTGCGTACGCGTACTTAAGCGGTTTGTACGATGGTACAGATGGTTTGTTCCCTATTGACCTAATCGACGTGCCATACGATAGCCAACAACCCGTATCAGTTTATGAAAAAGATGGCTTAAGCGTAACTGCCATTGGTATTCCCCATGGCGATGTGCCAGCTCTATCTTACCGTATTGAAGGTAAAGAAGGCGTAATTGTCGTCTCTGCCGACCAAAATGGCAGCGATCCGCGTTTTATCGAGTTTGCAAAAAATGCAGACATTCTTCTAATGCCAATGGCTATTCATGAACAAGCCGATCCTGTCTCTGCATTTATGCACGCTAAACCTTCCGTGATTGGAAAAATCGCTCAAGAAGTTCAGCCGAAAATGCTGGTACTCAACCACTGGATGGGTCTTGGCCTTAAGCGTAAGTCTGAATCGGTAAAAATTATTAAACAGTACTTTGATGGTCCTGTTTATTCAGGCCGAGATCTATCGAGCTACCCAATTAAAGCAGCTAAGGAGCTATAACCCATGCACAGCAAAATTGCCTTATCAATCGCCCTCACCGGTATCGTAACGCTAACTCCAGCAATGTCTTATGCAGAAACACCCGCTCCTGCCCCGACAAAAGTGCAATCATCTTCTGGTCATGGTGGTAAATGTGCTGCAGGTAAATGTGGCACAGAAAAACGATTCGAAAAGAAAGAACTCTCGACAAACCCACAAGATCGTTTGGTACGAGCGCGTGACGGTAAATGTGGCTTAACTGGTGAAGGCATTAACCCAAGCGCAGAACGAGTTCGCGACCGAAATAGCAAAATAACGGAGGGCGTATGCGGTCAATAGCGACCACTGCAAAAGGACTTGGACTTCGTTCTGAGCACTTTGAATTACTCGCTAATTCAGGACCAATTGAGGGTATCGATTTCCTTGAGCTTGCTCCTGAAAATTGGATGAACATTGGTGGCGTTAAAAAAGACTTACTTAGCGATATTGCAAAGAAGTATCCATTAGTCGCACACGGCTTAAGCCTTTCGATCGCAGATACAATGCCACTGAATACAACGTTTGTTAAACAGGTTGGTCGATTCTTAGATGAGCACAATATCTCAATTTATAGTGAGCATTTAAGCTTATCTCGAGACAAACAGGGCTACCTCTATGAACTACTCCCTGTTCCTCGTCGAAAGGAAAACATCGCGTACTTGGCCGATAGAATCAATCAAGTTCAGGATATTATTTCTCGCCCTCTAGTTTTAGAGAATATCTCGTACTACCACGACTTTGGTGATGAGATTCCTGAAGGAGAATTTTTGGCTGAATTGGTTGAAAAAAGTGACTGTCAATTACTCGTCGACATTAATAATGCGTACGTAAATAGCCATAACCATGGTTTTGATGTGTTTGACATGATCAATTCATTACCTAGTGATGCAATACGCTATTACCACATAGCAGGCCATTTAACTGAGAACGATTCGTTTCTGTTAGATACACATGGAGCTTCCGTCCAAGACCAAGTGATTGAGCTCGCGAAGTACACCTATTCAGTACATGGTGCCAAACCACTACTGCTTGAGCGAGACAATAACGTTCCACCGCTAGGTAGTTTAGTTAACGAACTGAACATTATGCATGCGGAAATATTGGATTATGCTCACGCATTAAAAACCATTTGTGAGGAGGTTATTTATGCATAACCCACCGGCTAGTTTAGTTCATGAGACGGAATCCCTCACCGCGTTAATTCGGTCTCCGTTCGGTCTTTCATCGGTATGCCGTTACAGTCAATTTATAAGAAATAACGTACTAAGTGTATTAAACAATACGTTTCCAATGTTTTGTGACGCACTCAATGGTGAATCTCTAAACCAGCTAGTGGATGACTTCGTCGTGGTTCACTACGCCTCAGAGCCTGAGTTCCATCATATCGCCACTGAATTTGTCAAATACATTCAAATTCGAACTTCATCCATCTTATCGGATGGCTGCGTTACTCCTGACGTTGTCTCGTTACTGGAATTTGAATGGTCTGCGTTCTGTGTAGAAATTGAAGATTGCGACACTCGCTCTATTTGCTACGACTTTCACAATATCTTAGCCAACTTGAAACTATTTAAAGCTCAACCAAATAAAACACTCAAGTTGCTTCAAGTTCCGTTCATCGTTGATCAGCAATCGGTTACTTTTTTGGAAGATAGACGCACTCCAATCTATTACGCCCTATACCGTGATGAGCATGGCTGTGTTGTGACATTACAACTCAGAGAAGTTGATGTAGCGGTGATTCAACTGCTGGCGAGCCCTTCGGTGATTTCCCTAGCCTCACTTGAACAACAAGTAACAAAGCAAATTTTAGACTTTAACCTTATTGACTGGATCGAACATTTTTTAAATATAAACCTAATCAGCGTCGATCTAGTAGGAAGCAAATAATGATTACATCAGTCCTTCATTGGTTCGACAAATGTGTCGACAAAGTAAAGCAGTATGACTATCTAGTCCTACTTTCTGTTCGCCTTTACCTAGTGCCTGTGATTTACGTAGGCGCAAGATCTAAAGTATTGGGGTTCTCTGGTACCGTTGCGTGGTTTGGTGCATCCGCTGCAGATGGCGGCCTCAACTTACCATTCCCTGAGTTACTGGCTTTCTTAGCCGCTGCAACTGAGGTGTTAGGTGTTGTATGTATCGCGCTTGGCCTATTTACACGCTTTATCTCTATTCCGATGATCTTCATGATGAGCGTTGCAAGCGCAATGGTTCACTGGAAACACGGTTGGGATGCAATAGCAACAGGCAGTATGGAATCAACCATTCGCCTCAATGGATTTATCGAATGGCTATCGACTAACTTCCCAGGTCGATACAACTACATCACTGAACTGGGCGACCCGGTAATGCTCAACAATGGTATGGAGTTCGCTGGTACGTACTTTGTGATGCTACTTGTCCTTATGGTTTACGGTGGCGGCCGCTACGTCAGCGCGGATTACTGGCTACGTAAACAAATCACGAAAAAATAACACTCCCCCAATCCATCTATTCTTTTCAATACCTAGCCCGCTACATGTTTAGCGGGAAGGAGTTTTTATGCTTACAGATGTTGTTGATCTGTCGCGGTTTCAGTTTGCGAGTACCGCTCTCTACCATTTTATTTTTGTTCCCTTAACCATAGGCCTCTCTTTCCTACTTGCCATCATGGAGACGCTCTATGTGGTGACTAGGAAAACTATTTATAAGGATATGACCAAATTCTGGGGCAAACTGTTTGGTATTAACTTTGCGGTTGGTGTTGCTACCGGCCTAACTATGGAGTTCCAGTTTGGTACCAACTGGTCATATTACTCTCACTATGTGGGAGACATTTTTGGTGCGCCTCTTGCGATTGAAGCACTGATTGCTTTCTTTTTAGAATCGACATTAGTCGGTATGTTTTTCTTTGGCTGGGATCGACTAACGCGAAGACAGCACTTAACCGTGACTTGGTTAACCGCAATAGGCTCGAATTTCTCTGGCCTTTGGATCCTAATGGCTAACGGTTGGATGCAGAATCCGGTTGGTGCCGAGTTCAACTACGAAACCATGCGCATGGAGATGACAAATTTCATTGAAGTCATCTTTAACCCAGTGACCCAAGTCAAGTTCGTACACACCGTTGCAGCGGGCTACACCACAGGTGCGCTATTCATTATGGGGATTAGTGCGTACTACCTATTGAAGGGCCGTGACCTTGGGTTTGCTCGTCGTTCATTCGCGGTTGCAAGTGCATTTGGTTTTGCAGCAATCCTATCTACTTTAGCACTTGGCGATGAGTCAGGCTATGAGCTAGGTGACGTGCAAAAAGTAAAACTCGCTGCAATTGAAGCAGAATGGCACACAGAAGAAGCGCCCGCGTCATTCACTGTGTTCGGTTTACCAAACCAAGAAATAATGGAAACAGACTATGCAGTTAAGATCCCATATCTAATGGGCATTATTGCAACTCGTTCGCTTGATGAGCCAGTAACTGGCTTACGCGATTTACTCGCACAGAATGAACGACGTATTCGTCGTGGAATAACTGCTTATGCTTTGTTAGAGGACCTGAGAAGTGGTGATGTTTCTCCTGAGAAGAAAGCCCATTTTGATGAGTATAAGCAAGACCTTGGCTATGGTTTACTGCTGAAGAAGTACACAGATATCGTCACGGATGCCACCGACGAGCAAATCCATCAAGCTGCGCAAGATTCCATTCCTAGTGTCGCTCCACTCTTTTGGAGCTTCCGCTTAATGGTCGTAAGCGGAATTATGATCTTCTTGGTCGTTTCAGTGTCGTTTGTTCAAGTATTACGTAAGAAAGTCGACGCTCATCCGTGGCTACTTAAAGCATGTATGTTTGCGATTCCACTCCCTTGGATAGCTTGTGAGTCTGGGTGGTTTGTCGCAGAGTTTGGCCGCCAACCATGGGCGATAGGTGAGATTCTTCCGGTAAACATGGCCGCATCAAACCTCGCAGCAAGCGATATATGGTTGTCTTTAGCACTCGTTTACCTTCTTTACACGGCGTTCCTAGTTATCGAAATGTTCTTAATGATCAGATTTGCAAAGATGGGCCCTAGTGCACTTAAAACAGGCCGTTACCACCATGAACAGGCTTCGAAACCTTCAATCGAACAACTTGTAGATATTAAATAGGATTCCATTATGTTTGATTACGAAAACTTGCGCTTGTTAGCGTGGGCGATAGTCGGGTTACTACTTATTGGATTTACCATTACAGATGGCTTTGACCTTGGTGCTGCTGCCCTACTTCCTGTAATAGGAAAATCTAACGAAGATCGTCGCGTAATGATCAACTCAATCGCCCCTCACTGGGATGGGAACCAAGTGTGGTTAATTACTGCGGGTGGCGCCATCTTTGCTGTGTGGCCTTCTATATACGGTGTGACCTTTTCCGGGTTTTATATTGCGATGATGCTCGCTCTGGCCTCATTGTGGTTACGCCCAATCGGCATGGACTATCGCGCTAAGATTGACAATCCTCAATGGCGCAAAGCGTGTGATATTGCGTTAGTTATAAGCGGTGTGGTTCCGTCGGTTATTTTTGGCGTTGGGTTTGGAAACTTATTGATTGGCGTACCATTTGAGTTCAACTCGATACTCATAATGACCTACAAAGGTAGTTTCTTTAACCTTCTGACTCCTTTCCCTCTGCTGTGTGGTTTAATCAGTTTAGGGTTGATGGTGACGCAAGGCTCAGCTTTTCTCCAATTAAAAACCAAAGACGATATTCAGGCTCGCTCTCGCAGAATGACAGTCATCGCAGCTTCAACGACAGCATTATTATTCGTACTTGGTGGATTCTACGCACTTACATTACCAGGGTATTTAATTACTAGCCCAGTGGTAACTGACCTAGCGTCGAACCCCCTAGCTAAAAATGTTATTCAACTTGATGGACAATTACTACACAATTATATAAGCAATCCGCTACTTTGGACTATTCCGTTGCTTGGCATAGGTTTATTAACGCTTGCTTCAATATTCGCTCATTCGACGCAAAGCGGTAAGTCGTTCTTGTGCTCAAGTCTTGCGATTGCGTGTGTGATTCTGACCGCAGGCACTGCTCTGTTTCCTATGGTTGTGCCTTCGAGCATCCACCCATCACACAGTTTAACCTTGTGGGATTCAACATCGAGTCAGCTAACACTGAGTATCATCATCGTTGTCGCCATCGTTGTCGTGCCAGTCATCATTGGCTATACCAGTTGGTGTTACTACAAAATGTTCGGCAAGCTCGATCACGACTTCATCAGAAACAACGATTCATCACTCTATTAATGAGGTAATTATGTGGTACTTATGTTGGGTGCTAGGTATTTTGCTGGCGTGTTCTTTTGGCATAGTCACAGCATTATATTTAGAGAATAACACCGATTTAGATGCATAAAAGAAGCGCCTCCAAACACTGGGGGCGTTTCTTTATCTAAAATAATGTACGCAAAGTGTGTTGGGATAATTCGGTACTTACCCCTCATTTACCGTATGCTAGTTTGGTAATTGATTGACTTAAATGTTAAAAGAGATGGAATACCATTAATTAATAAGGCGTCGCTGAATGGATATCCAAGTCTCTCCCTCAGGAAAACTTAAAAAAATTATATTTTTTCCTGCGTTATTACTATTTTTATGGGTTATGGTGCCAAAGGTATATCAGAGTTTTACCGCCAACTGGATCCTTGTTGAAACGGAAGTCACCAAGCTATATTGGCACGAAGACCCATTCGAAGGCGATAACGACTTAATGATCGATGTCGTTTATAAAGTTCAAGGTAAGCAATATAGCGCCACAATTGAAGCTGACAAAGTCATTGGGCAAGACAATCCTCATGATTCTCGAGTTCAAGAAGGGAAAAAGCTCATATTCTCATATGACGAAGAAGTCCCTCATGATATGAAAGTCACTTGGAGCGAAGGCAGTGAAAAAGGTTGGACGATCGTTACTGCGACTCAAATCAGTCAATAAACGCTTTGCGTATAAACAAAAACGCCCCCGATTTGGAGGCGTTTTTTTATGTCTACAATGAACAACAAATTAGTTGTTGATACCACGTGCTTTCAAGAACTCTGCGTAAGTACCGCGGAAGTCATGAATCTGACCATCTTTGATTTCTAGAATACGAGTTGCAAGAGAATCTACAAATACGCGGTCGTGAGATACGAAGAACAATGTGCCTTTGTACTGCTCAAGTGCGTTGTTCAAAGATTCAATCGATTCCATGTCCATGTGGTTAGTTGGTTCGTCCATCAGCAGCATGTTTGGCTTGTGCATCTGGATCTTGCCTAAAAGCATACGGCCTTGCTCACCACCAGACAGTACTTTAACTGACTTCTTGATGTCATCTTGTGAGAACAGCATACGACCTAGGAAACTACGAAGAACTTGCTCGTCATCGCCCTCTTGACGCCATTGACCCATCCAATCCATTAGGTTCATGTCTTCTTCAAAGTCATGCGCATGGTCTTGAGCGTAGTAACCAATGTTCGAGTTTTCAGACCACTTGTATTCACCAGTACGTGGCTCTAGTACGCCAGCTAGTGTGTTTAGAAGAGTCGTTTTACCCACACCGTTTTCACCGATGATCGCAACGCGCTCACCCACTTCGAAGATTGCATCAAAGTTGCTGAATAGATCGTTTTCAAAACCTTGGCTTAGGTTTTCAACGATCAGTGCGTTACGGAATAGCTCTTTAGACTGCTCGAAACGAATGAATGGGTTTTGACGGCTAGATGCTTTTACTTCATCAAGCTGGATCTTATCAATCTGCTTAGCACGAGATGTCGCCTGTTTCGCTTTAGATGCGTTTGCAGAGAAACGTGCTACGAACGTTTGCAGTTCAGCAATCTGAGCTTTCTTCTTAGCATTATCAGACAATAGACGTTCACGTGCTTGTGATGCAGCTGTCATGTACTCATCGTAGTTACCGTGGTAAACGCGTAGTTCACCGTAGTCCAAGTCAGCCATGTGAGTACATACTGAGTTTAAGAAGTGACGGTCGTGCGAGATGATGATCATCGTACAGTTACGTTGGTTTAGCGTCTCTTCCAACCAACGAATTGTGTCCATGTCCAAGTTGTTGGTTGGTTCGTCAAGAAGCATGATGTGCGGGTCAGCAAACAACACTTGTGCTAGTAGCACACGAAGTTTCCAACCTGGTGCAACTTCACTCATCAAACCGTAATGTTGCTCTTCAGGAATACCTACTGCAAGAAGTAGTTCACCAGCTTTAGCATCAGCCATGTAACCGTCCATCTCAGCGAACTGAACTTCAAGGTCAGCAACTAACATGCCTTCTTCTTCACTCATCTCAGGTAGAGAGTAAATACGGTCACGCTCTTTTTTCACTTCCCAAAGTTCTTTGTAACCCATGATAACTGTATCGATTACCGTGAACTCTTCGTATGCGAACTGGTCCTGGTTTAGCTTAGCAACGCGCTCGTTCGGGTCGTAACTTACATTACCACCTGTTGGTTCTAGCTCACCGCTTAGAATTTTCATGAACGTTGATTTACCACAGCCGTTGGCACCGATTAGGCCGTAACGGTTACCTTCACCAAACTTAACTGAAATGTTTTCAAACAGTGGCTTAGCACCAAATTGTTGTGTGATGTTGTTCGTGGAAATCAATGTCGTTACCTATTTAATATGAAAAACCGCGCCACACTACTGTTTACCGAGCATAACTTCAAGCATTGTTTTATATTCAATTCATGACACTGAGTTGACGTTTTTAATGACCTACACGATTAGTCTTGCCGATTATATTTTGCCAGCGATCATTCGCTTTTCGTATGAAAGTCGCTAAACTAACTCTAACCTCATAAGATTTAAGAGATTTCTATGCGTTCTATTACACGCTTATACATACTTTTTTCTCTGCTCATCTCTAGCTTTTCTTATGCCAGCTGGGATTACGACTTCCAGCCAGTGCCAGAAGCCAAAACAGTGGCGAGTGATATAGCAGAAGAAGTAAACCAAATTCCAGATCCTTTGTTCATGACCCCGAAGGATTATCGAAAGGTTTCGCTCCTTCTGAACGCGGTCTTGCAAGAACAAGATAAACAGCGTGCTTCTTTCGATCAGCATTTGTCTTCCTACCGCGAACAAAGCAACGATGAAACTTGGTTTGAGGTTGAAGCGAGCTACCTGACGTTGAATAGCCTAGCGCAAAGTAAGCAGCGTCTATTGGAACTTACCGACAATGCTACCCGTGAAAAGCTGACTGGATTTGGACCATATGGCGTAACTCAGTTTAAACGTGAACTGTCTCTGACACAGCTGAATGGTCAATACCTGTTCCATTTCCAAGTACGTAGCTTTAAATCTCTCATTAATGATTTACTTATTTCGCCTGTTCCCGTGATCTGGGCAGCGTTGAAAGTACTGTTTATTTATTTTGCACTTGCTTGGTGGTTAGCCAATAACCGTCGACTTATTGCAGCGTTTAAATCGTCATTTGTTACTAACACCGCGAAACCTCCGTTTTGGGTTCGCGCGATTTGGTACATCAGCAGTGCGAATAGAGCAATCGCTTGGTTAATCAGTATTACCCTGTCGTTGCGAGTACTGTCCGGAATCCCAAGCCTACAACACCTCATATTCTTGGAGATCTTTACCTGGTGGGTTCTTGGCGGTTCAATTGCAATTAGCTTTATTTTGGAGCTGACCTACCGTCATAGCCGTACTTCAAGTCCTGAAGTCGTTGCATTACGTCTTTCTACAATCCGACGTTATGTGTGGAGCATCATCGTTGCCGGTGTGATCTTACAGATTTCTATGCGCACCCTAGGTAAAGGGACGATTTATTACTGGATCTACAGCGCGCTGTTCTTCTGGTTTGTGCTTGTTACTGTGTCTGTATTGCGCCTATGGAGAACAAAGGTATTTGATACTGTTGCTCATATTCCAGAACGTCCAGTTTGGGTGCAGTGGTCAATTGGCCGAAAAGATACCTTCTTGCTGAACATCGTCGCGACTGCTATCACAATCGCTTGGCTAGTTGTTCACCTGCTAAAACATAAGATTGTTAGTACGTTATCTAGCTTTAGCTTCTTTAGCCAAGCTCTTGCGTATCTATTTAGAATAGAAGTAGCAAAGCAGACAAACAGTAATAGCAACCAAGGCCAATTGGTACGTGTACGCGGCGATGCGACCTTCAAGTACGTCCTACCCGGTAGTTTTGATAGCGAACTTATCGACTACGCGAGCGATGAACTTAAACAACTCTCTAAGTATTTGTTAACTGATAGTCCCGCTGTTTGTGTCCTTTCCGCTGAGCGTGGAGCAGGTACAACGACGGCGTTGCGCGCGCTACTCAATCGTGTAAAAAATGCAGAGCCTATTTATCTTACTTGCCCTTACGATGGCTACAAGGAATTGCTGTCACATTTAGCCGTGAGCATTGGTTTAGAAGAAGACGCAACTGAGATTCAAATTCTTGCTCATTTACGTAAGAGTGAAACCACTTATCTTATCGCGATTGATAACGCTCAACGTTTAGTTAAGCCGATGGTTGGCGGTTTGAATGAGCTTATCCGTATTACCAATTTACTGCGTCGTTCTCGTAAGAATCACCGTGTTGTTTTTGGTATTGAGAAAGCAAGTTGGCGCTTTGTTGATCGCGCCCGTGGTGAACGCTTGTTGTTCGATTTGGTCTGTTTCCTACCACGCTGGACAGAAAAACAGGTTGGTCAGTTGCTTGATACACGTATTAACCAAAGCGAAGAGTATCGACTCTCTTTCGATGGACTGATGGTGCCAAAGCAATGGGACCAAGAAGAATGCACCGAAGAAGAGCGCGCGAAACAAGGCTTCTATCGTATTTTGTGGCACTACTCTGATGGCAACCCAACCGTCGCGTTGCGCTTCTTCCGCTTCTCTCTCAACAGGGATAAAGAAACCGAACAAGTTTATGTTCGCTTGTTTAAAGCTCCCGAGTCTCACGAGTTAGAGAAAATGCCAAAGCCGATGCTTGCTGTTCTCCGCTCCATTGTTCAATTAGAAATTGCGTCGCCAGAAGTCTTGTCTGAATGTACTCAGCTCACGATTGCTGAGATCACTGGTACTTTAAGATACTTCCAAAGTCGCGGCTATATTGAATGGTCTGAAGACAAAGCACGTATCTCCGACCATTGGTTCCGCCACATTACTAATGTCCTCGACCGTCAACACTTACTGGTGAAATAATATGATTCGTTTTCTATTCGTTATTTTGTCTTCGTTGATCGCGCTTCCTGCTCTCGCTACGGAAGAGATAGCAAACGTCGACAATATTACTCAAATCGCCAGTTTGATCCGTTGGAGTGGTGTTTTCTTCTCGTTCTTGGTCATTGCTGCAACATGGTTACTGCTTAAGTTCATTAGCTCAATGGTTGAAAGCATTGGTAGTCAGTTTGCCCAGTACCGTATGCTGCTACAAAAACTCCAATCATTCATGCAGTTCTTCATCTACATGAGTGCTGGTATTTTGGTGTTTATGATGAGTTTTCGCATCAATGACCAAATCCTCACACTGATTGGTGGTACGTTGGCCGTATCGGTTGGCTTTGCGTTGAAAGATCTTGCTGCATCATTTATCGCAGGTATGACAGTCATGGTCGATAGACCATTTCAGGTTGGTGACCGAGTTACATTTGAAGGCAACTATGGTGACATCATTGCTATCGGTCTTCGTTCAGTTCGTATGCGTACTCTGAATGATGACATCATCACCATTCCAAACAATAAGTTCTTAAGTGAAGTAACGGTAAGCGGGAACTATGGTGCACTAGATATGCAGGTCGTCATCCCATTTTATGTAGGAATGGATGAAGACATCACCCTAGCCCGTGATTTGATTCAGGAAGCGGCATCATCGAGTCGTTATATCCACCTTCCAAAACCAGTTACTGTACTCGTTAAACAGACGATTACAGACAACTACTTAGCGATTCAGCTAACTTGTAAAGCCTATGTCGTTGATACTGCGTACGAGAAACTATTTGAAACCGATATAACTCTTAGGGTTATGAAAGAGTTCAATAAGCATGGTATTAAGCCACCACGTATAGCGGTGTTATCTCAATAACCGATCACGAATACTAGGCCTGCGATATGCAGGCCTTTTTTGTTCTGCTGGATTAGAGTGTGAAAAAAGCGTGTACGACGAATTGTTCACACTTAATGGTATAGAGTTCTGCCGTGAACAATAAAAAGGAACTCTCATGAAAAAACTCATTGCTTTAAGTGTCGCGGCTGCGTGTTCAACTGCAGCTATTGCGGAATCAAACGAAACTGGTTTTGGCGGCGAGATTGGCCTAGGTATGAGCTACTTCTCTAACGATGGCAATCTAAACACAGCAAACGAGAACAACCTAACGTCCAGTGATGATCACTTAGGCGCTGAGACAGAAATTAACCCTGAAGTGATTGGTGAGTTAAATTACACGTTCGGTCAAGACGCTAACCACCAAGTATTCATCGGAACCAACAATGAAGAGGTGATTCAAGGAGACTTAACATTAGAGCTTGGCTACCGCACAGAGTTCTCTGACGAATCGGCTTTAGAAGTGAGTTACCTGACGTCAATCGTCAACGAAGAAACTTGGAAAGACCCATACGTTATTGGCGCTAAGCGCGACATCACTGAGATCTCAGAGTCCGGTTTCGCGGCTGAATACGCCAATATTGCTGGTTCGGGCTTCGCTGTAGATGCACTTTACTACACCTCAGATGTTGACGATGAACAATCAGGTCAAGCGCAAGTACCTGGAGACATTAACACGCTTAAGAGAAGTGGTTCCGGTTTCGATCTAGGCCTAGCTTACGAAGTTGATTTAACACTCGATTCTGTGCTTATTCCACGCTTAACGTACGGTAGCTACTCTGCGGACGGAGAAGCATTTAGTAACACAAGCTTCGGCGGTGAGCTGACATACTTGAAAATGATCGATAAGCACTCTATTGGTCTTCAAGCCTACTACAACTCAGTTTCCTTTGATGGCGCTAACATCGCATTTGACGACGTAACTCGTAGTGATGATGAATATGGCGTCGCTGCACTTTATCAGTATGAAGGCTTTATGGGGTGGGATGATGTAACCTTTATTGGTCTAGCTGGCTACGACACCGTAAGCTCGAACATCAAATTCTATGAAGAGACCGAGTACCAAATTGGCGCAGCATTAACGTACAGCTTCTAACGCCTCACTCGATGTAAACCTCCCTCACTATAAAGCGGCCTTTGTTGGCCGCTTTATATTCTCAGAACTACAAATTGATAATTTCAAGTTCATTACCAGCCCGTTCTGGCAAGTAAATACTGAACACACTTCCCTCACCCCAGTTAGACTCAACTTTCAGTTCGCCGCCTGATTGGCTCAGAATACTTTGAGATACTGACAAACCTAAGCCAGTACCTTCACGTTTCGTGGTATAAAACGGTGAGAAGATACGTTTGAGATTCTCTTGCTTGATGCCACATCCTTCATCTCGAACATGAATAATTGCACCGCGGCTCGTACCGTTTTCAATCCAGTCTTCACTTGTGATAAGTAAACGTCCTTTACCTTGCATCGCATGAATACCGTTCATTTGCAGATTGACGAGTATTTGAAGCAGTTGATGTCGGTTCACTTCCACGCAAGTATGCGCTTCTAGGTCTGTTTCGAAAGTAATATCGCGTTTCTTCGCACCAGTTTTCACTAGGGTAATACTTTCTTCGATGATCGGATTGACGTGTTGCCAAGTAATTTCGTCTTGAACGCCGCCCTGCCTACTGTATTGGAGTAAGCTGCGGGTAATATTCCTAATTCGATCAATCTGAGTATGAATGGCTTCGATCTCTTCTTTCACTCGGTTAGAGTCATCACCAAGCTCGAATTGAATAAGCTCTACGTTACCCAATATTACTGCACTAGGGTTGTTAATTTCATGAGCAATACCTGCCGTTAATTCACCTAATGCCGCTAGCTTTTCATTCACAACCAGCTTATCTCTGGTTTGATTTAACAATTGAATATGAAGCTCTAACTCTTCCGTCTTTTCCTTTAAGCTCGCGGTTCGGTCGTTAACTTTACACTCAAGTTCGTTGGCCGCTTTCTGAAGATCATTCTTACGCTGCTTCAGCAAATCGAGCATGTTATCGAATTGCTTTGCGAGCATCGCAAGTTCATGGTTTTCATCTAAACCCAATGGACCAATACGAGTCTCCTTACCTAGTTGAATCATTTTCACCACACGGTGAATATGTTCTATAGGGATAAACAGGTCACGGGATCCTCGATAAACAATCAGACTGGATATCAATAACAAGAACAGTGTCGTCACTGATATTTCCGCAATGTTGGTCATATAAGTGGTGAAAAATGGCCACAATAGATAGCCGGTGTACAGCATCCCGATCACGTTGTCGTATTGATCGTAAAGGGGTTTGTAGGCTGTGATGTACCAAGCGTCATAAACAAACGCTAAGTTAACCCATTCTTCACCTTCAATAAGAACGGCTTGTTTCACTTCATCTGACACGCGTGTACCAATCGCTCGCCCTTCTCGTACTTCACTGTCGAGAGGAACGTTGGTACTTACACGCAAGTCATCTAAAAATACTGTCAGAGTCCCGACTGGGCGTAGACTGTCTTCTTTGGATGGATAGATTAGGTCGCGAATGGTATCGACTAAAGCAGTACTGTTGTTTAGAAGTAATCCACCATCCAGAAATCCAATAAGGTCATTGGTTTGGTTATAGATTGGAATCACGGTGCGACTCACTAATCCACGCCCTTCAAGACCATTATTGTCTAAGATTGCTGTTTGTGCTCGCACGGTAAGATCATGACCTAGTTCATCCAGCTCCTCCGCGGTTAGAACGTCGAAGAAAGATTCTTTCTTGGTTAAGTCGAGAAAGCGGAACTTGCTTTCCATAGTATCGACGCGGTGGAAACGAAGGAAGTCGAGATTGTAATCCGCTCGTTGCCGAGAAACCCATTCTTGCAGGGCTTCTTCGTTCGAATGATTACCACGAACATGCGTGATGAACTCGTAAGAAGATGCAAATGCTTTTACGTGGTTAGCTTGCTTTTCTTGAATCAATTCAATGCTATTTTCTGCAACGCCCAATCGTTCGGACACATCCACTAACGCACTTTGCCATGTGTAATGAATCGACCAATAGACGGTAATCCCGATTAAAGCAATAAGAGTTAGAAAGATTGGCGCAGACGTTAAGATCATCAGTCTGTAACGAACCATGGTCTTAAAGCGATAACGCCATTTACCCCACAAGGTTGTGCTAGTCGGCATAACTAGAACCCTCGTTATCCCACTCTTTGTATTTACGTTCTAATGTCTTGCGGGCAACACCTAAGTCTCGCGCAGCAGCCGATTTATTGCCGTCATGGTGGTCAACCAACTGTTGTATGTGTGCCCTTTCTACATCTTTCAATGCCCAAGTATTTGGGTATCCCGATGCGTTTGAGCCGTCACCTAACTCAATCAGTTCAGCGCCACTTGAAACTGTCATAGTGATAGACGGTTTCAAGTGCTCACCATTCACTTCGCGCCAATAATGCGCTGGCGGTTTACCCAGTAAGATGCATCGCTCAATTAGGTTTTTAAGCTCTCGGATGTTACCCGGCCAATCGTAGTCGTTCATTGCATGGATATCTTCGTGCGCCCACTTTGGATCTGGCATGCCCAACTCTGCGGTAAGCATTTTGGTAAAAAATGGCACAAGCTCTATCAAATCGGCTTTGCGTTCTTTCAGTGGTGTAACGTCGATCTTTAATACGTTTAGTCGATAATAGAGGTCCGCTCGAAAGTTACCTTTGTTCACTTCTTCTTGAAGATTACGGTTAGTCGCCGCAACCACTCGAACATCTACCGTGACCTCTTTTTCACTGCCGACTGGACGTATGGTACGTTGCTCTAAAACACGTAACAGCGCTGACTGCATAGTAAGTGGCATTTCGCCAATTTCGTCTAAGAATAATGTGCCACCACTGGCAACTCTAAACAAACCCTCACGGCTTTTCTTTGCTCCGGTAAATGCACCAGCTGTGTGACCAAATAATTCACTTTCAAGTAACTCTGGTGCGATCGCTCCACAGTTAATTGGTACAAATGGACCTGTACGCCCACTAGCCTCGTGAACACCGCGTGCGACCAACTCTTTACCTGTTCCCGATTCACCTTCTACCAAGACTGAAGCACGAGATGGCGCAAATTGAGTGATAAGTTGTTTTAACTGTTTTGTTTTCTCAGAACCGCCAACGATTTCTGTTTTGATGTGACGTTTAAATTCATGTTTTAAGGCAAACTGATGTCTCTGTTCTAGGCGTTTATCCATACAGCGCTGCACCGCTTGTAGCATCTGCTCAAGATTGAATGGCTTAAGAATGAAGTCAGAAGCACCAAGTTTTAGCGCGGATATCGCAGTCTCTATGTCTGCATAACCAGTCATGAAAATAACATCGGCTTTTTTGTCTTGGTCGCTAAAGGCTTCTTCCCACTCGATCCCTGAGCGCCCTGGTAAGTTTATATCTAGAACAATAAGATCGTAGTGATTGGAAACACGAAGTTCTTCTGCATCTTCTATACTTCCTGCACAGTCAACTTTTGCAAACCACTTGCTGAGTGCTTTATTTAAAATAGTTTGCATGCCGATTTCATCATCGACAACGAGTACAGAGAAAGCTTGATATTGTGACGCTTTAGTTGGGTCAAGAGACGCAGGCATAGTGTTTTTACTTATTTTGTCCGTAATAGGACAGAGTGTACCAAGTTTAAAAGGAGACGACTCAACTAATGTGCGACATTTTGTCCCAAGTCAAACTTTATAACTCTAAGTGACTGATTATTCGCTTGAAAATAGTCACATAGTTTTGGCATTAAGATTGCTTTATATGCGTGCTCGTTTATAACTAAAACGGGTGGTATTGGTTGAAACCATTGCAAAATGGCAAACCGAAATCTAATAAAAACGGATAAAAACAATATGAAAGCTATCACTTTTACTATCGCAACAGCGTCTTTGGCCCTAGCGAGTTATTCTGCAATGGCAGCAGGCGATAACTCTCACGTTCGTCTAGCAACGACAACCAGTACTTACCACTCAGGTCTTTTAGACTACCTTCTGCCTGAGTTTGAAAAAGATACCGGTTACAAAGTCGATGTTATCGCAGCGGGTACCGGTAAATCTCTTAAGATGGGACAAAACGGTGACGTTGACTTGGTTATGACTCACGCACCTAAAGCTGAAGCCAACTTTGTTGAAAAAGGCTATGGTGTTTTACCAAGAAAGTTAATGTACAACGACTTTGTCATCGTTGGTCCGCACGAAGATCCAGCAAAGATCACTGAGCAAAAAGACGTTGCTCACGTATTTAAAAATATCGCAAAAATGAATGCGACTTTTGTCTCTCGTGGTGATGATTCAGGCACACACAAAAAAGAAAAAGGCATTTGGGAGCAAACCAAAATTGAACCTAACTTCGGTGGTTACCGTAGCGTTGGTCAAGGTATGGGGCCAACACTCAACATGGCTAACGAGATGCAAGGCTACACAATGACCGACCGAGGTACATGGTTGGCATACAACAACAAACTTGACCTAGAGATCTTGTTCCAAGGTGACAAGCAGCTGTTTAACCCTTACCAAGTTATCTTAGTAAATCCTGAGCGTTACCCTAGTATCAACTACCAAGGTGCTAAAGAGTTCAGTGACTGGCTTGTTAATCCACGTGGCCAAGAACTTATCAACAAGTTCAAGCTAAACGGCAAGCAACTATTTGTCGCCAACGCTAACGAGAAATAACCATTCATGAGCCTGTGGCAAACTACTCTTGATGCTCTCACCCTATTGGTGAGCTTCGATACTGAATTATGGGAGATCGTAGCGGTCTCCTTCAGTGTTTCATTGTCGGCAATATCGCTCGTCCTTTTCCCTGCGATTTTGTTGTCATTTGTTCTCGCGTATACGAACTTCAAAGGCAAATGGCTTCTTCTTTCACTGGTGAATACCTTACAAGCGATTCCAACTGTAGTAATTGGCCTGCTTCTTTATATGATGTTGTCACGATCTGGTCCCTTGGGAGATTGGCAAATGCTGTTCACTCAAAAGGCCATGGTTGTAGGTCAAATGCTCATAGGCTTTCCTGTTTTGGTTTCAATGATGCACGGCGCTCTTCAATCAAGTGATCGCCGTGCTGTTGAAACATCCATTACCTTAGGGGCTTCCATCCCTCGTATTGTTGCTACTATGATCTGGGAAACTCGCTTCCCTCTTCTTGCCGCAGCAATTGCAGCATTTTCCCGAATCGTGACAGAAGTCGGATGTTCTACCATGGTGGGCGGAAACATTATGGGAATAACGCGCAACATACCAACCGCAATTGCAATGGAAAGCCATAAAGGCGCATTTGCACAAGGTGTAGCACTGGGCATCGTGCTACTAACGCTCGCACTGGTTTTAAATTTCATGTTAACCAGTATGCGTGGAAAGGGTTACTTAAGGAGCTAGGCGCTGTATGACAATAAAAATAACGGCACAGCAACTCTCTATGCGTTTTAAAGAACGTGTGCTATTCCATATTCCTTCACTGTCGATTGGGCCCAATGACGCTATTTATTTAAAAGGCGATAATGGGGTTGGTAAAACGACACTTCTGAAAATATTGTCAGGGCTAGTTAAACCGACGACGGGAAACGTTGTCGCGCCAAACGACACTTGGTTACACCGTCTATTTCCGCGCACGGGCCGCAAAGATGTGATCTATTTACATCAGTCCCCTTACCTATTTGACGGTACTGTTTACGAAAACGTCGTCTACGGTATTCGTTACCAAAAAGAAGAGATAAAAGATAAGCGAGCTCAAGTTATCACGGCTCTACGCATGGTAGGCTTAGAAACACTCGCGGATGAACATATTTCGGTTCTCTCTGGTGGTGAAAAGCAACGAGTCGCCATGGCTAGAGCATGGATTCTTAAACCTTCTATCCTTTTAATGGATGAGCCTAGCGCTTCTTTGGACCAAGAATCCATAGAGCGTTTGGTCGTTATGGCACAAGATCTACTTGATCGTGGTTCAAGTCTAGTCATTACTAGCCATCAGCAGAACGCCCTAACCGAGTTATGCCGTAAACAATGGTGGATAAAAGAGACAACTCTGATAGAGTCTCCACTGCTACAAGTAATTACAGATAAAGAGTTAGATAATACTTATGCTTCTTCCAAAGCAAACTAGCTGGGTGATCTTAGCTGGTGGACAAGCAAGCCGTATGGGAGGCCAAGACAAAGGCCTAGTACAACTTAATGATAAGCCGCTTATCGAGCACGTTATTGAGCGCCTCTCATCTCAAACTTCCCAAATACTGATTAACGCTAATCGCAACCTCAATACGTATGAAAAGTACGGGCAAGTGTTTAGCGACCAATTTAAACAATTCCCAGGCCCTATGGGCGGAATACACGCAGGTTTGGTCAACGCTAGTACTGACTGGGTTGGCTTTGTGCCATGTGACAGCCCGCTAATCAGCGATGATATCGTTGAGCGTTTTTGCCAAGCTGTTACGGATGAAACTGAGATTTTAGTCGCGCATGACGGTGACCATCAACAGCCAGTTTTCACTCTATATCACAAGCGTGTCCTCGACAGGCTGACCGCATTCTTAGAACGTGGCGATCGTAAGATCATTTTGCTTTATAACGAGTGTAATACTAAGTACGTCGACTTTAGTGACTCCCCTCAATGCTTTGTCAACTTAAACACGCCTGAAGAGTTGGCGCAATTTGGTACGATTAATTAATGAACTTCAATTTACCGATTCCAATTTTAGGTTTTGCTGCGTACTCAGGTACGGGTAAAACAACACTGCTTGAAGCACTACTTCCAAAATTAACCGAGGCGGGCTTACGCATCGGTATGTTAAAGCATGCCCACCATAACTTTGACGTTGATAAAGAAGGCAAAGATAGTTACCGCTTAAGAAAAGCAGGCGCTACGCAAATGCTGATTTCATCACGTAATCGCTTTGCTTTAATGACAGAAACACCTGATGCTGAGTCCGAATTCGAATACCTTCTAACTCGTTTCGATACTGATAAACTCGACGTCATTTTGGTTGAAGGATGTAAGAACATTGCTTTCCCTAAGATCGAACTTCATCGTGAAGTCGTCGGTAAGCCTTGGCTCTACCCTAGTGACAACAACATCATTGCGATCGCTTCAGACAGTGAAATAACAGATTCACCACTGCCTAAAATGGACATCAACGATCTTGACGCCATAAGTTCATTTGTCATTGATTATGTTGATGCGCAAAAAGCGCCTGCGTCTGCAAAAGCAGAAGGTGCTTGCTGTGATACCCTATCTCCTGCCTTTCTTTCCGTACAGCAAGGACAAGAAAAGATCCTTTCAATGGTTCACCGTGTTGAACAAATAGAACAGTGTGACATGTTTGATGCGTCAGGAAGAGTTTTAGCAAACGATGTTATTTCTCCAGTGAATGTGCCTCAATACACTAACTCTGCAATGGACGGCTATGCGATCCGTGGCGAAGACATTGAGTTAGATGAGTATCAAGTCGTTGGTGAGGTGATGGCTGGTTACGCATACAACAAGCCATTACTCGAAGGCCAAGCAGTAAAAATAATGACCGGTGCTCCTACTCCTGAAGGCGGTAATACAGTCATTATGCGTGAACAAGCGTCTCAGAAAGGTGACATGGTCACGTTTTCGGCTGATATCAAAGTTGGACAGAATGTCCGTCAAGCCGGAGAAGACTTAGCTCTTGGCACACCAGTATTTGCTCAAGGCCAACGTCTTGCCTCTTCGGAAATGGGTATGCTTGCTTCTCTAGGGTTTGGGGAGTGCTCTGTCTTCCGTAAATTAAAGGTTGCTGTTTTTTCAACCGGTGACGAAGTCCAAGCTCCAGGTACCGCTCAAAAAGAAAACTCAATCTATGATTCTAATCGCTTCACGATCATGGGTATGCTTAAAAACCTAGGCTGTGAAATTCTCGATTACGGCATCATTGAAGATGATGAAGAGTTGATGATTCAAGCGTTAGAGGAAGCTTCGCACAATGCGGATGTTGTCATGACATCTGGTGGTGTTTCAGTTGGGGATGCTGACTACATCAAACTGGCACTTGATAAGCTAGGCCAAATTGATTTCTGGCGTATTAACATGCGCCCTGGTCGCCCACTCGCTTTTGGTCAAATCAACAACAAGCCTTTCTTTGGGCTACCAGGCAACCCAGTGGCAGTAATGGTGTCATTCATTAACTTTGTTGAGCCAGCTTTGCGTAAAATGCAAGGTGAAGTCGACTGGCAGCCACTCAAAGTTAATGCGATTGCGACTGAGAACCTGCGCTCTCGCCAAGGCCGAACCGAATTCAGCCGCGGCGTCTGTGAGCTGGATGCCCGAGGTCAACTAACGGTGCGTACAACAGGCAAACAAGGCTCTGGCATTCTCCGTTCGATGAGCGAAGCAAATTGCTTAATCGAGATTTCTCCGGCTGTGGACACAGTCAAAGTCGGAGAAAGCGTGACAATCATCCCACTTCAAGGCAGAATCTAGCAATCAAAGTATAAGGCCAGTTGAACTGGCCTTTAGTTTTATACTTACCTGGAATTATTTATGTCTCGCACAATTCTTTATACCTACAAGAACGAAGATAAATCGCTAACGTTCTCATACCAACAACACCGCAACATTCATGAAGCGGTAGCTGAAGCTGAAGGTATTGATATCTCTGAATATCTAAAGATGGAGCAACAGATCGAAGCAATCTCTGATACAAAGGCTGTTCGCAATTATCGCGATAACCACTTTAAGAAATTAGGCTTTGGTAAAATCACCCTCGCCCAAAAAGAAAACCTCGGCGTAGGTAAAAAGAACAAATAATTAAAAGGCCTATCAATCGATAGGCCTTTTAATTTATTCATAAGTAAACTTTCACACGCATTTATATTCATCCTTTCATTAATGTTAACGTGATCGTCGAACCTCATATACCAAACTGGTATCCTATAAATAAGGAGTCATATTCTCTTTTTTCATAATTATTACTCAATAGGAATCTAGCTTTCGATGGACGCCCTCATCAAGGAAGTTATCTTTGCTCAAAATGAAGGTGAGTTGTACGCTCGCTGCCTTAAAGAAGTTTATTCACGTTACCAACCTACCCACTGCTTGATCGCTGAATACGATTTGCAGCTCAAAGTGGCTAATACTCTCCACTACTTAGTGAAGGGCGAATATACAAAAAACATCTCTTATAGTTTGGTGGGTAGTCCATGTGAACAAGTACTGAATAACCAAGGGATTTGTGCATACCCATCTCAGATACAACAGCGTTTCCCTGAAGACATTGCGCTGCAACACTTAAACGCCGAAAGTTATGTTGGTATCCCCCTTCAATCTACAGACGGAACAATCGTTGGCGTATTAGCTCTGTTATTCGACCATTCCCTTACTGTTGATACGCTCGATGAAGATTGGCTACTTACTATTGGTTTTTTGGTCGGAAAATCTATTCTTCAACATCGTTTGACTCGTCAAAAGAATACCCTTATCCGTCAGTTACAACGTTCAGAACAGATCACTCAATCTTGCTCTTGGCGATGGGATGTAGATAAAGACAAGTTCAACTACTCTTCTAACTTAAATGACATGTTTAAGTTGTCTACAGATACAAAGTTATCGTTTTACGAATTCTTCAATCACTACGTATTTAGATCAAGTGAGCAATATAACAAGCTGTTGACTACCAATAGCGCGCATGAGCAAGTCACGACGACAATTATTCATAGTGAAGAGTCTAAATCTGAACTTGATTTGGAGCTTACTTACAGCAAACAATTCCATCCTAACGGCAGGTTAAAACGCATAGAAGGCAATATTCGAAACATTTCGGATCTA
The DNA here is from genome assembly GCF_046056895.1 of Vibrio sp. TBV020. Classification (NCBI taxonomy): domain Bacteria; kingdom Pseudomonadati; phylum Pseudomonadota; class Gammaproteobacteria; order Vibrionales; family Vibrionaceae; genus Vibrio; species Vibrio sp. TBV020. The sequence continues at coordinate 1,907,594 of NZ_JBEEAQ010000003.1, forward strand.
TCTGAGCTTATTAATGATCACCTCATCGCTCAGCGTGTTATCGAACTATCCAGTAGCGGTGTAATTCTAACTGATGCGAATAATCTCATCATAAACATGAATTCGAAAGCTGAGGAGATCACTGGTTATACTCTGAAAGAAATATATAACCAACCTCCAGCGACGTTCAGTTCTGATATTCATGATCGAAAATTCTATAAAACAATGTGGCAGTCTATTGAAGATAACGACCACTGGTCCGGTGAAGTATGGAATAAAACCAAATCAGGCGCGATTTACCCCGAGCAACTTTCTATTCATGTCGTTAGAGGGCGTAAAGGCGATATTCAAAATTACATCGCTATTTTCGATGACTTAAGTTATAGGAAGTCCATTGAAAACGAACTACTCAAATACAAGAACAAACAAGACTTCACCGGTTTAATGACACGTACCAAGTTTATTCAAATGCTTGAAGACCACCCTAATCTTGTTGTGTTACTCGTTGATATTAGTCGTTTTTCTGAGATCAATAACCTCTATGGTGAAGAGTTCGGTAACAAGGTGCTTAGCTATGTGGGACAGACCTTGTATACAAATTTCAACGCTGAAAAGGTGAATATTTGTCGTTATGGTGCGGATCAGTTTGCTCTCACGTCGAATGTCGCGGACGTTTCCGATATTGAACAGCTTATCTCATCGGTACGCCGAACCGTTGAAAAAGAGTTTTCTATCGATGGTAAAAATATGAGTCTAGCCATCAACATGGGTTATTACATCCCGACTAAGTCCACCAGCAACACTCACCCTTTGACTAAAGCATATTACGCACTTGAAAAAGCGAAATCCCAACTTACACCCGGTACCGTTAAATACTCTGACTACCTAGAACAATGCGTTGAGCGCAAACATCAGCTCGGTGTCATGCTCAAAAAAGCGTTAGACGAAGAGCGCCTGCATGTCGAATATCAACCTATCTATGACGTACACAATCGGACGATTGTTAAGTTTGAAGCCCTTGCCCGCTGGGTCGAAGACAATCAGAACATTTCTCCATTTGAGTTTATTCCAATTGCAGAAGAGCTGGGTTATATCTCTCAACTCGGTAATTTGATCCTTAAGAAAGTCTGTAACGATATTCAGTCGATGAAAGCACTAGGATTTGAAAAGATCGTTATCTCAGTCAACCGCTCAATTGAAGAACTGCTTAATGAGAATATCGACAATTGTTCGATCTTAAATCAGTTAGACCAATCAGGGTTAACGACTCAAGATGTCATTATCGAGATTACTGAATCGATCCCTCTTGAAGATAAGCCTCAGGTTCAAGAGTTGCTGGCCAGTTTAAGGAAACGAGGGCTTAAGCTAGCGCTCGATGATTTTGGCACTGGCTTTGCCTCATTTTCTAATTTGATGAAGAATACCGTCGATCTATTAAAGATTGATCGGACGTTTATTCGCGATATTGAAAGTGATAAAAATAATGCAGTGCTAGTGGAATCAGTCAATATGCTGGCAAATCAATTAGGGTTAGATGTCATTGCAGAAGGCGTCGAAACTAAAGAACAACTTGAACTTCTTGAATCAATGGGTTGTCGTTATATCCAAGGTTACTATATTAGTAAGCCCGTCCCTTTTGATAACGCAATGGCTCTGTTAGAAAAGTACGACGCTAATCAGTAAGATATGAATCATAAAAAAGAGCTTGCCTCGGCAAGCTCTTTTTCATTTGCAAATAATTTTTCAACTACTTGATATTCAAGAATGCTGCGCCACGCACACCGCCAGAGTCACCATGTTTCGCTTTGATGATCTTCGGACACTTAGCGACAGACAGAAGGTATTTCGGTACACGCTTAGGCATTTCTTCGTAAATTAATTCGAAGTTAGATAGACCACCACCAAGGGCAACAACGTGCGGGTCATTTGCGGTAAAGATATTTGCAAAACAAATTGCCAGTAGCTCCATAAAGCGCTCAACATGCTCGACTGCTTTAGCTTCGCCTGCTTCATGAGCTTTAATGATTTCGATCGCTTTCTTCTCTTCGCCGAAGTAATGAGCATAAATCAACTCGAAACCGCGACCTGAAAGGTAACTGTCAAGGCAGCCTTTCTTACCACAGCCACAACCTAATAGAGGCGCATTGTCACCAAGGTGAAACCATGCATCTAATGGCAAACGAGTGTGACCAATTTCACCGGCAACGTGGTTGCGACCAGAGAAAACAGCACCGTCATAAATTAGGCCGCCACCAAAGCCAGTACCTAGAATAAGGCCCAGCACCGATGGTTCGTCTTTTAATTCTTCATCCCACGCTTCTGATAGCGCAAAACAGTTAGCGTCATTTTCAATTTTAACGGTACGGCCAATTTTAGCTTCTAGATCAGCACGTAGTGGTTTCCCTTTCGCTGCAGGGACATTTACCGTTAAGACAGTACCATCATCGGCATCTTCCATCCCTGGTAGTCCTAGGCCAATTTTACCTTCACAGCCAAACTCTTGGTCGTATTTATTAACCAGGCCTGCAATGGTTTCGACTAATTGTGCGTAGTCTTCCGTTGGTGTTGGAACTCGCTCAGTTGCTACTCTTTCAAGCGTATCGTTAAACGCACCAAATTCAATCTTAGTGCCACCAACGTCAAAGCCGTAGTACATTTCATCTCTCCCAGAAAAATTCATAAAAAATGCGAATTTTTTCATTATCCATATTGCTACGCCTACAATCTGTGACTTAGAACTAATTTAGGTCTGAGGTAGAGCCAAGTGCGCATTCTCTATCCAACCAAAACAAATTTATTAGAGGGATTTCTCGTTTCCAAACTGCTCAATGAACTGTTTCAACGCTGGGCGAGATTCATCTGGCTTATGACGTGTTTTACTGTTCATGTAAGATTCTCTGAATACATTAAACCAACCAGATAAGGTTTCAGATTCTTTAGTTCGCCCTAACTCTTTGAAAACCATAATTGCTACTTCAGCGGTAGCAAGATGTTGTTCATTATCCGAGCGTCTCATCATATATTGGGACACTTCCGTCGGACTAATCGACAACACAGGCAAAGAATCTAGATACGGTGACTTTTTGAAAATACGTCTTGCCTCGCGCCAGCTACCGTCAAGGAAAATAAGCAATGGTGTTTTGTTTGAGTCTAGTGATTGATGCTCACTGAATAAAAGACGGTGTTTCTGCTCTACATACTCATCAGGAAAGACCACAATAGGTTGATAAGCTGGGTTAGATAGCAGATCTAACATTTCTTGAGCGGGTTCTGTTCTGCTCCACTGAAAAGCATACCCTTCTTTTACTGTATCAAGGATCAGTCGGCCGGTATTACTCGGCTTAAACACTTCATTTTCTGACATCAACAGCATTACGGCTATATCGCTCTCAATGTCTGGTTGATATGCACACAAACAATCTTTTTGCGATACTTGGCAATATTGGCACCGAGTGACTTTACTACCTCGTGCATTAAAAGGTTTGGTTGAACGCTCTAAGCGCTGTTGATACAAGTGATGAAAGGCGTGGATTCTCATGGCGTATCGTAGATAATAAACAGGGTGAGCAAGTTTACCCTCCCATTTTTCAGTTGCAAGGATTAGTGAGAATGCATGACCCCGAATTGATTCGATTGAGCTTCTTTATCAGCGTACTGTGCTTATGTTCAGTATGGGAGTGGATGCGACCACGAAAGGAGCTAACACAAAGTAAGCTCTTTCGTTGGTTAAACAATCTTGGTCTTATTGCATTTAACTCTCTATGCCTGACACTTCTGATGCCAATCTTGGCTTATCAAGCCGGCATCTATGCGCAGCAACACACAATTGGGCTGTTTAACAACATAGACTCTCTCTCAGCACCTCTCGTCGTTTTCTTATCCGTTGTTCTATTGGATTTTGCTATCTACGTACAACACCTTGCTTTTCATCGAGTTCCATTGCTATGGCGCTTACATCGAATGCACCATTCCGATCAGGATATTGATGTCACCACGGGGACACGTTTTCACCCAATTGAAATCGTAATCTCAATGTGGATTAAAATCGGTTTAGTTTTGTTATTTGGCGTGTCACCTATCGCCATTGTGATCTTTGAAATAGTGCTTAATGCGAGCGCTATGTTCAATCACAGTAACGCTTATCTACCTTTAAAGATCGACCGCGTCCTGCGCAAGTTGATTGTCACACCTGACATGCATCGTGTTCATCATTCAGTAGACGTTAAGGAAACACATTCCAACTTTGGTTTTTTCTTGTCGGTGTGGGATCGAGGGTTTAAAACTTACCGAAGCCAACCAAAACTTGGCCACGATAAGGTACAGATTGGGATTCCGCTGTTCCAAAAACAGCAAGAACAGCGAATTGATAAAATGCTCACGCAACCATTTCGCTCCCATTAAACCACATATTTATGGAGCATCGTTTGTTGATTTTCTGCGATGTTGGCCACTTGTTGTGAGCTGCCGACCATAGAATCGAGTTGCATTTGTGTCTGTTCTCCTTGCTTGGACACTGCCTTGATGGATTGCGTCACATTGACTGTCGCACGTTGTTGCTCTTCGGTAGAAACCGACACCTGTTCAACGCGCGTTCTAATGTGACTGATCGAAGACTCGATATGCGCAAATGTTTCTTTGACCTGTTCACTGGAAGACAACGCGTTATTCATTTCCTCACGGGATTCTTCCACTGCTCTCTGTGAAGTTTGCGCTGCGAGCACCAGTTGGTCCATTCGGCCACGAATATTTGTGGTTTGTGCTGACGTATCGCTAGCAAGCTTTCTTACTTCATCCGCAACAACAGCGAATCCTCTGCCCTGTTCTCCTGCTCTTGCCGCTTCAATTGCTGCATTTAGTGCCAGCAAATTAGTGTTTTCCGCTATCCCTGAGATAAGGTCGACCATTTCACTAATTTGCCTTACGCGTTTATCCAGCTCTTGCATCGATACTTCATTAGCATCGAGTGAATCCGCCAGCGCTTTCAAACGAACTTGGTTTTGTTCAATAGCTTGTACGCCTTGTATTGAATGCTTAGATGCAGACTGAGAGTCTTGATATGACTCTGCCGATACCTCAGATATCTCCCTGATTGATCTATCGAGTTCATTTACGGTGTCCACCATATTGGCGAGCGCATCATTTTGAAGTGCTAAGCTTTGTTGAGATTGAGCTGCCGCGCTATGACTAATCTCTGCTGCTTGGTATAAGGTGTCACTGTTGTTTGTTACGTTAGTCAATGATTCTCGAGTGGTACTCGCCAAACTGTTCAACTTCTCCGCGACTTCTTGCAATTCTTTGGGACCAGTTAGTTTTGCAGAGGCTGTTAAATCATGACCGGTCATCTTTGACAGGCATCCAGTGATGTTTTTCAGAGCACCATTGATCCAAGCTCTCAGGAACAGCCCTGTAACAACAACCAGTAAAACCATCGACACTCCGCTAGAGAGTACGATCAAAATGATGTTAGCGATTGTTGATTTAACAACATTTTTACCATCATTGATTAATGACTCTGCGCTGCTTGAAATCCCTTTGAGGAGCGCAATGGTTTGGTTCGCTGCCACAACCATTTCATCTACTTGTCCATTTTGAGTCGAAACAAGTTCTAACTTCTGTAAGATCTTGTCGACGATTGCGCCCGGCTCGAATCCAGAGATAACCATCTCGTATGCCGAAATTAAGCTCGCGAATTCAATCACATCAGGATGCCATTCTTTGAAATCGTCATAGGCAAGTTCAACACCCGCTAGTCTGTTTTTTAACTCGCGGTATTGTTCTCGAGCTTTTTGTTCATCTTCTTCCATCAGTAGTTGAATAAATCCCGTCTCCATCGCACTTACATTCGCGATGAAACGGTTAGCGGCATCAGCTGATTCTGGGTTTCCAGCCGCTAAAAACGCGCTAATACGGCTCATTTCTGGCCCCGCCGAACTCAAGCCATAGCGGAACTCATCTAATTCTAAGTCAATGCTCTGCTGCAATAATAAAATATCTTTCTGAGTAACAATTACCGACTCGCTTAACTGATTGAGTGATTCGATATGGTCTCTAAGTATTGTGTTGTCATCGCTCGATATTGTATCGCCAAATTGGTTAGACAAGCTCACTACACGATCACCTGAACCGCTCGTCTGCTGCTTTAATCGCTCAACCTGTTCTTCTAGTGACTGTAATTGTTGGATAGATTTCGATTGAGTGCTGTAACTTAACTGCTTCACCTGTTCAAGAATGGTTTGAGTCAGATGGGCATTCATCATAGCGAGTGGTAAAGCGTGATCAGAAAGATGTGAAAACTGTCGTTCTATGCGCTCTACCCCTTTAATACTCGTGACAGAGAGCAAAATCGCCATTAATGTGATAGTAATAAACACAGTGCTAATTGTTTGCACTAACGAGAGGTTGCCTTTTTTCAGCTTGTCCATGTGGAAACGGGTCTCAATACGATTAATGTCAAGAAGGGATACTATGTCTAGTTTGTTACGATTCGATTGCACGCCTAAACGCAGTATTCGTCTCGAACGTTTTGGGAAAGCGATTTTGTTGTCTACATTGTTGTCTGCATGTGCAAGCCAACCTAGCAATGACTTTTCTTCATCACAGACGCAACCACTCACGACTGAACAGCTCGAAGTTAAGGGCTCATTCTTGGATGTATATCAGGTTTGGCAAGGCGCGCCATACCGTTTAGGTGGGACAACATTTAACGGGGTGGATTGCTCCGCTTTCGTACAAACAGCGTACAAAAATGCACTAGGTATGCAGATTCCTCGAACAACATTAGCTCAAGTGGAAGTTGGGAAAGAAGTGGACTATCAAGATGCGAAGGTTGGGGACTTAGTCTTTTTTAAAACCGCCCCCAAAACCCGCCATGTCGGCGTCTATTTAGGTAACAAACAGTTTATGCATGCTTCGACATCGAAAGGTGTGATTATCTCTAGGTTGGATAATCCATACTGGGCATCGAAGTATTGGCATTTTAGACGTGTAGCTTACTCGCCTCAAACAAACTAAAGGAGTTAGAGTTAATCGTATTTAGCGACTGCTGAATCGAATAAGTTCTTTAGCAGAGCAACATACTCATCAAGGAATCCAATTTGCTCATTCGTTGCAGGCTTTGACCAAACGCCAGCGAGAACTTCACCTAGGTCTTCAACAACTGAGTCAGCTTCTTTTAACAGCTGGAAGCGAACACTTGAATGGAGTTCTGGGTTCTGTTCGAAAATGGCCATGATATTACTTGCGACCATGTCGGTTACAACATCTTCAACACTCTCTGAGCCTGTATCACCTTCATCTGAGGCAAATACATCTAGATTAAAAGCCAAGTGCTCAATTAGAGCTAAGTAACCATCGGTTTCTACAACCACTTGTTATCTCCATCATTGCAAACTCGTCGAGTTCCATCCTAGTAATAGTAAGCTATATCAATAAGAATACACAACTTACAACGAGTCAGTTGCTAATAATTTCCTCACCTGTATACCTTGCCGTATACAAGACCGTTAGATAAGGGAAATTTGAAATTAGTGTCAGTAAATTCTACATATATCCCACCACAATAAATAACCGCGCAAGATTATGTCCTGACATAAATCACACTTTCACTACTGCAATATGTAAATTAGCTAAATGATTGAATTTTTTGCACTATGAATCAGAATTCACTATCAGCATATTCTACACTGTAATTATATCGAACCGGACGCAGGATAGGTTATGTGGCAAGCCATTTCTAAACAGTTATCTGAGGTTTTACTATTTTCTTTTGAAATCAAAGAAAAAACGAAGGTTCACGGTGGAGATATAAATGACTGCTATATGATTTCTGACGGCGAACAGAGATATTTCGTGAAAGTAAATCGTCGAGACTTTTTGCCAAAGTTTGAAATCGAAGCAGAAAACATTCGACTTCTGCACGACAGTCGAACCGTGTTCGTCCCTGAACTAATCATGACTGGCACGTCAAAAGAACACGCTTTTATTGTTCTAAACTACCTACCGACCAAACCCCTAGATGATAGTAAAAACAGCTTCCTTTTCGGCCAGCAGCTTGCCCGTCTACACTTATGGGGAGAGCAAAAAGAATATGGTTTAGATCAGGATAACTATATCGGTTCTACGTTACAGCCAAATAAGTGGGACAGAAAATGGGGACGTTTCTTTGCCGAGCAACGCATTGGCTGGCAATTACAACTGCTGCGAGAAAAAGGCATCAACCTTGTTGATATAAACGAGTTTACTCAGCTAGTTCAAAGCCGTTTGGCAAGCCACCAACCTAAACCCGCCCTACTCCACGGTGACCTTTGGCATGGCAATGTCGCTAACTCTGTTTTTGGCCCTATTTGTTATGATCCAGCATGCTATTGGGGGGATCGCGAATGTGATATTGCGATGACCGAGCTATTCGAAGGTTTCCAGCCGGATTTCTACCAAGGTTACGAAAGTGTCCTCCCGCTCGACCTAAGTTACAGTGAACGTAAAGACATCTATAACCTCTATCACTTACTTAACCACTATAACCAGTTTGGTGGTCATTACCTCGAGCAATCAGAAAAGCTAATAAAACAGATTTTACTATATTAAATGTAAATAGTTATTAACTAACAATAACTTACTGATTATGGCATTTGTATTTGTCAAACACTGCGATTCGCTTTGGTGACTTGGGTAAAGGTGAACACTCCGTTTCTCTAACCCGGTCAACTTTTGTACTTAATTCATGTCTAACACAAACTTCTAAGCATATTATTACTGTGTCTACAGGGAATTTCTTTCAACTTGAAAGAGTCAGTTAGACGCAGTTTTCAAACATACCAAAGTTCAGGATTTGTGGAGTAAATATCTTGAATGAAGAGGTTGTTCTCTCTTAAGAAGGTATATAGATGTAAGGAAAAGAGTTATGCGTAATTACACAGAAAAGATGGTTTCCTGCCCTCACTGCGGACATACAATCGGCATTACGTTAGATGCATCCAACGGCAATCAAAACTTCTACGATGATTGTCCTGCTTGTTGCAATGCAATTCACCTAACCATGACCGTCAATGAGCAAATGGATAAGATCGAGCTTCTTATTGACGCAGATGACGAGCAAATTTTTTAGCTCTAGCATTTATCGAATATCAATCAATTACGCTTAGTAATCTATTTTTATCGGTAAGTAGCGGTCTTAAATCCGCTACTTACTTATTCAAGCGTTGATTAAGCTAAGCTCTTGCTAGCTAATACTCTTTCAACAGTATCAACTATCGCCTGGGTTTGCGGATCAAACTCTACGTTTATTTTGTCTCCCACACATCTTGACCCAAACAAGGTACGTTCCAACGTTTCTGGAATGAGATGCACTGAGAAACGATTTTCCTCTACTTCACCAATCGTTAGAGAACAACCATCCAAACCAATATACCCTTTGGCCAATACATACTTAATCTTATCTTCAGGCACAGCAAACCAAATCGTACGGTTGTTTGGTGAATCGATCACATCAACGACTTCACCAACCAAACTAATGTGGCCTGACATCGAATGGCCGCCGATCTCATCGCCGAATTTAGCTGCTCTTTCAATATTTACTGAGTCACCTTCCACTAAAGAACCTAAGTTGGTCAAAGCGAGCGTTGCTAGCATCAAATCGAAATCAATCAACTCACCTTCAATATTTGTTACCGTCAGACAGCAACCATTGTGAGCAACAGACGCCCCAATCGCTAAGTCCTGACTCAGTTCACCAGGCAGTTTTACGGTATGAGTTTGAAATTTCTTTTTCTTTTTGATGGCAACGACTTCTGCCATTCCTTGTACAATTCCAGTAAACATTGTTCAATTCCGCTAGTTTTTATTAGCGCTTAGTGTGACATTTCTTTATCATCTCAGACAATCATTTTCTCTTTGAACAGAATCAGGTTTTCTATCGTATTTCGCTTAGCCTTTTTCTCAGTTATGTAGTTTGGAGTTCTGTTTTGCATCGTTATAAAGCTGAAGCAAATACCTTAGTTAAACTTGCCACTCCGGTCCTCATCGCTTCTGTTGCTCAAACAGGTATGGGCTTTGTTGATACCGTTATGGCAGGTGGCGTTAGTGCGACTGATATGGCCGCCGTGTCAATTGCTGCTAGTATATGGCTGCCATCGATCTTATTCGGTGTCGGCCTCTTAATGGCACTTGTACCTGTCGTTGCACAGCTCAATGGTTCTGGCCGCCAGCACAAGATCCCATTTGAAATACAGCAAGGTGTCGCGATGGCACTGCTTATCTCTGTACCGATATCTTTGGTTTTACTGCAAACAGAATTCATCCTTGGACTGATGGATGTTGAGCAGTTGATGGCTGACAAAACCATTGGCTACATGCACGCGGTAATTTACGCAGTACCTGCATTCCTACTGTTCCAAGCTCTTCGTAGCCTTACCGATGGCATGTCGTTGACCAAACCGGCGATGGTTATTGGTTTTATCGGCTTGTTGATCAATATTCCACTTAACTGGATCTTCGTTTACGGTAAATTTGGCGCCCCTGCTTTAGGTGGTGTTGGTTGTGGTGTTGCAACCGCTATCGTTTATTGGATCATGTTCGCGCTTTTGCTTATGTATGTATTAACGTCAAAGCGCCTTGCTAAAGTCGAAGTCTTTAAGACCTTCCATAAGCCCGATTCTTCAGCGCTGCTTCGTTTATTGAAACTTGGGTTTCCTGTTGCAGCAGCGATGTTTTTCGAAGTAACACTTTTTGCCGTTGTCGCTCTACTTGTCGCACCTTTAGGCTCGTTGGTTGTAGCAGCACACCAAGTTGCGATTAACTTCTCTTCACTTGTTTTCATGCTTCCAATGAGTATTGGTGCTGCAACCAGTATTCGTGTAGGTCATCGCCTTGGTGAAGAAAACGTCGAAGGTGCAACGATCGCTTCACATGTTGGTCTTATTGTTGCTGTGCTTCTTGCGACGTTTACCGCGCTTGTGACTGTGCTGTTCAGAGAGCAAATAGCGCTTCTCTATACGGACAACCGCGCGGTTATCGAATTGGCGCTACAGTTACTTCTATTTGCTGCTATCTACCAAATCACCGATGCGGTCCAAGTTGTGGCCGCAGGTGCTCTGCGTGGTTATAAAGACATGGCCGCAATATTCAACCGAACCTTCATTGCATATTGGGTTCTTGGGCTACCAATCGGCTATGTCTTAGCGATGACAGATTGGATTGTTGAACCTATGGGAGCTCAAGGCTTCTGGCTGGGCTTCATCATCGGTTTGTCGTCTGCTGCAATCATGTTAGGTTTGCGCCTGCATTGGATGCACCGTTTGAGCGATGAAAAGCAATTAGAATTAGCGTCTAAATAGTAGAAAAAGGTCGATTTAAACATCGACCTTTTTTATTGCACTCTCTCACGAACATAACGAGCAAACTTAGGAATGCCATTACTTGTGTAACCGTTATAACGAAACGTCACTTTACTGCCAATTTCCGGAGGATTCTTTCGTAGCTGATCGGTAAACCCACTACCCACATAAAACTGAAGTCCATTATCTAATTGAACCAACAACGCCCCCATCATCCCTTTGTACTTTCCATTCCCAACTTTATAGCCAATTACAATCGCTTCGGCGTCTTGGTGTTTCTTAAGCTTGAGCAAGTCACTACTTCGTCCAGCTTGGTATCGACTGGTTATTTTTCGCAACATAATACCTTCTCCTTGCGAGCTATCAACACTATCGAGATGCTGAAATAGCTCTTCTTGAGAAGATATTGGCGTATGTTCGATATATTTAAGGTGATCGATTTTTAAAGAATGGACAAGGTGCACTAGGCCGAAGTATCGCTTCTTATAGTCCCCCGCTGAATAAGGAATATCAAACAACATATATTCGATTTGTTTCCACGCAGCTTCGTTGGGCTTCTTATCTAGTACCGTCTGTTGAACCAACGAAAAGTTACCTCTACCTGCCCATAACTCCCCTTCTAACGGGTGGTCAGGTAGTGGCTTAGTGAACCAAGGTGGAGCATAAATTTGGTGGCCATTTCGTGTTTTTAACGTCTTACCATCCCAAATAGCTCGTATGCCGTCGAGCTTTTCACTTTTCCAGTAGTCGTCGATACTAACTTCACTGTGATAGTTGGTCGCTAATATAACAGGAGAAAAATCCGCTGGATCATATCCAGTGTCTGCGTTTGCTATCGCAGAAATCAAAACTCCTATTGCGACGGCTGAAAGGCGTAATTCCATTTATTCTTACCCAGTAATTCACTTATCCTATTTTCAACACTTTTTGTTTGTCGGCACAATCAGCGCGTCATCATCATCCGATGCACATCTACCCCGCCCTTAAACTACAGATTTATGAGTTACATAAGAGTGACGTATTACCTATTCGCTTCGGTAAAGTTTGATTATCAATTTGAGAAATCCCGTTTCTCATTTTGAAAAAAACAACATCAAACATCATATACCTTTGATTTTATTAATTTAATTTATTGGCATGCTACGTGCTCTAGTTACATCAAACTAGAACGGAGATAGCATCATGGAATTACGTAAAATTGAAGCAAGCGACACAATTACGACTCTAATCATCAACGGCAACCTTGACGCTGACGGTAGCCGTTTCGCTCAGCCGCATATCGATGAAATCATTGCCGATGATAATCAACGTGACATCGAGATCGATTTCAGCCAAGTGCAATTTCTAGACTCATCGGGTGTTGGGGCGATTGTGTACCTTTATAAACGCCTTGTTGAGCGTCAACGTAATATGCGAATTGAAAATGTTTCGGGCCAACCCCTTGAAATTATGAACCTACTACGTATTGACCAAGCCATTCCGGTTAATTCGCACACGCATTAAAACTATAAAGCTTTGGACCACTAAAGCACTAACAAAGGACGTTGGCATGAATACAATCACACACTACATAGCCCTAGCTGCGACTTCTCTATCCCTTATTGGCTGTAGTAGCTACCCAGAGGAAGGACGAGGAGGTATAGCTGAACACTATATTCAGTCCTCCTTCACTCCTGTTATGCCTGACGAGCCACTAGGCCCAGAGCACGGACTACGCTTCGATTGGAAACTCGCTAAGCTTCAATTAGATACACTCATTCGTGAAGGTGCTCGTTGGTGTTTTCCTGCCGCAGTCGTTCAAGCATTAGAAAAACAAAATCGTATTGCACGTGAACTCGAGGGTGGTTTATTACTCGATGCCGCTAACGACCTTGTTATCCAGAGAAACAGACTTAATGAGTTGGAGCTACAGCTCGATTACGTAACCTCTCAGTCAAAATGTTTACCTCCAACCAATGAACATTCATTTCAGCTGCGCTTAGCCACGATAGACGAACTCTACAACTTGCTAAACGTAGATAACCAGTTTGCATTTAACTCAACAGAGATTAATCCCAAGTACATGGGTCACCTTGCTCAAGCATCGAACATCTTAAAAGAACATCCTCAGTTCCACCTTTCAGTTACTGGGCATGCAGATTCAGTGGGTGAAGTGAGCTACAACCAAAAGCTTGCGATGGGTCGAGCTCAACAAGTTAAACGCTACTTAACTATTTTTGGACTATCGCCAAGCCGCATTAAAACGAATTCTGTTGGCGATACTCTGCCACTATACGAAGGTGACTCTGAAGGCGTCCGTTTAACTAACCGCCGCGTCAGTATTGAAGTTATCGATACCGAAGAGAAAACAACAATGCGTATGCAAGGAGGCTATCATGAAATGGACTAATTATTTCATTGCAGCCCTACTCACTCTGACTTTCTCATTTGTTTATGCGAGTGAAGAACGCGTTCAGATTGGCGACCTTATTCAAGTCAACTTACCGGGCGAATCTACACTGAATAAAGGCTTCCAAGTCGACAAACGTGGGCGGATTACGTTACCCGAAGTTGGCGCTTTGTACGTAGCAGGATACAGTGAACAACAGTTAGAAGTCGCCGTTAAAGAAGCTTTAGAAAAGGTATATCGAGATCTTTCCTCTGCTAAGGTCTACATCGCTGAACAACAAATCTTAGTCTCTGTTCAAGGCTACGTTAACTCCCCTGGCGAATATACCTTAACGAAAAGTGCAGACATTCAAATGGCTCTTCATGCCGCAGGAGGCCTTCGTGCAGGCGCCCAATTAAACAGTTTGTTTATAAAGCGTGGCGCTGAAAAAGTGACGTTTAACTATAAGTCTTTTTTAGATACAGGTAACGAAGCCTTGCTCCCGAGCCTGGAATCGCTAGACACTATTTTTGTTCCGGCATCTCCACTAGTGGGTAACATTGAACAAGAATTTGATGCCAACAAGCTTGCAAACGCTGGTGACAGTGGTGATGCACGTACGGCGATTAAAGTTTTTGGTGAGGTAAATGCACCTGGTTCATTTGGCTATAAAGCAAATACCGATTTAGTCGATGTGCTTATGCGCGCCGGTGGTGTAACTCGATATGCGTCAGTAGAACAAATTCGCGTGATTTCCGATAACACGCCAAAACTGTTCAATTTGAAGGCCTACTTGGACAGTGGTGATGTCTCTATGCTGCCGACATTAACTCCGGGTACTACTATCTTCGTACCAAAACAAGAAGAAGAAATTAAAGCGGGCGCAAACGTCGTCTATATCATGGGGGAAGTGGCACACCCAGGTGCTTATGAGGGCAAAAACAATGCTTCGTTCATGGACATCTTGGCAAATGCTGGCGGTCCTACTCGTTATGCTGAATCTCGACAGATTCGTGTTATTAAAGCCGATGGTCGCGTAGTAAAGTTTGACTTAACCGCATTCACTGAAGGTCTTACTCGTAGCAATCCCCCTTCAATCGGGCCTGGTGACGCCATCTTTGTTCCTGAAAAAACCGACATGAATGAGAAGTCATGGCTGAAGATCGCCCCGAATCGAGCGGTAAGTGTCATTGGTGAGGTCGTTCGTCCAGGTCGAGTTGAATGGTCTGATGAAATGGATCTTATGGATCTCTTAGCTCACGTCGGTGGCCCAACACTAAGAGCAGACACATCAAAAATTGAGGTCATCACTCAAGGTAACAAACTGCACGTATTCGATTTGGATGCCTTTATTTTAAACGGAGCTTTAAGCAGTGAACTACCAGAAATAAGCGCAGGTTCAATCGTCCGAGTCCACGATCTGCCGCAAGATCCTTCAGACAACAAATCACAATGGGTACGTCAAAGTTCAGATGCGTCGATTTACGTCTTTGGCCAAGTTAATGCACCTGGTAGATACCGATTCACCAAAGATATGCACTTTCTAGACATACTCTCTGCGGCAGACGGCCCAACTAAAGACGCTGATATTCATAACATTCGTATCACCCACCGAGATAAAAGCTACTCTCAGGTGAGTAAACTGAACTTATCGCTCTATTTTGAAACCGGTGACGAAAGTTTGCTACCTATGGTGACTATGGGCGACACCATCTATATCCCTGAAAAAGATAAGATTTGGCTTGATCGCTCTAAAGAGTCTACAGTTAGAGTATTAGGTGCAGTAAACAATCCTGGACGATATGTATTCGACGATAACATGACTGTTCTTGATTTACTTGCAGAGGCTGGTGGTCCATCAGAAAGAGCGTATTTGGAAAAAATCTCAATCGTTAATATGTCTTGTTGCCAAGGTCAAGCTCGTGTCTTCGACTTGATTGACTTTAGCAAGACGGCAAACATCTACAAACTCCCAGTATTGCGAGCTGGCGATACAATCTATGTCCCAGATCGTAGTGAAAGTCTCATAGAAAAAGCACGTGTTGGGCTAGAAGACATTCTGCGCCTTACAACCACGATTGTGTTGATAGGAGCGTTGTAATGATCATTCCAGCTACCCACACAGAAATAGAGCAGATTTACCTTGCTGCCGAAATGAATGGTTGCCGCTCTCTTTGTATAACAGCTTGCCAATCAGGTGACGGTGTAACATCCATCGTCACTGCGCTAGCGGAGCGTTACTTGTTTGCCGGACACAAAACACTCGTTGTCGATTTGAACACATTCCACCCCGCTTTTGAGGGGGTAGAATTTTCAAACAGTAAACCACAAGAGCAAATCGGCACGCTGATATCTCATTCAGATACACACCAACTGTTTACTGGTTTAACTATCCCAACCAATCAAGCCGCTTTATTGGAATACAAAGACCCTTCTTGCTTGGCAAAGTCGGTTAACCTGTGGCTCAACGATTTTGATAGAGTCATCTTTGATACCTCTCCATTACTGCACATTAACCGTGGCAATATCCCAGCTCAAGTTGTAGCAAGTGCCTGCGACCAAACCGCCCTGGTCGTATTGGGAGGTAAAACATCCACCAGCCAACTTGAACAAGCCGTTTCGTTATTAAAAAGCGATTCTATTTCTCTTTTAGGCAGTGTGCTTAACATGAAAGAGCAATCGACACTCGCTCAGGAAATGGTCAGAGAACTCGAGCGCTTTAAAGTCATTCCTCAATCTTGGCGAAATAGCATCGCCAAAAGAATCTTAACTAACGAATTTTTAGCTCAATCTGCATAGGGACATATTATGAAAAAGCTAATCTTACTTCCGCTTGTCATCGCTTCCTGCTCGGCTGTTGCAGAGGAAACTTTAACCTTTGGCATTGTCCCTCAGCAGTCGGCAAGTCGATTAGCAGAGCAATGGGGACCAGTGATGGAGTACCTATCCCAAGAAACTGGGCAAAGAATTGAATTTAGTACTGCTGCTGATATCCCGACCTTTGAGAAACGGCTAGCAAACGGTGAGTATGATGTTGCTTATATGAACCCCTATCACTATACGGTTTACAGCGCTAACCCTGGTTATAAAGCGATAGCAAAGGCCAAAGATAAACGCATCAAAGGGATCATCGTTGTGCGTAAAGATCAAAGCATTGAGTCTTTAGAGCAGCTCGATAATAAAACGCTCGCCTTTCCTTCCCCGGCCGCTTTTGCTGCCACCATACTGACTCAAAGTGATTTGAATAAAGCTGGTGTTAGTTTCAGCTCAGATTATGTTTCATCCCATGACTCCGTCTACCTTTCTGTCGCAAGAGGGTTTTATCCAGCTGGAGGTGGTGTCATGCGCACGTTTAACTCTATACCAGACGAGTTACGCGAGCAGCTTACACCGCTATGGACGACACAACCTTATACACCCCACGCAATCGCATACCACCCTCGAATCAGTGCTACACAAGCAGCAAAAATACAAAGTGCACTGCAAAGAATGGAGCAAGTTTCCTCTGGTAAAGAACAGCTCAAGTCACTCAATATAAAAGGCTTTATTAACGCTCAAGATAGCGACTGGGACGATGTCAGAGCACTGGACATCAACGTACTTAACTAGAGGTACTCATGATGACGTTACGTTCTAAAACAGTAATCGGGATTGCTCTCATTGAAATCGTGGTGCTTATGATTTTAGTGTTTAGTGCCATGCGCTTTCTGTCAGATTCAAATGAAAAGCAATTGATTCAGCGTGCCAACTCCAGTGCGATCATGTTTGCTCATGCAGCAAAAGATGCCGTACTTTCAACAGATCTGGCGACCTTAGATGATCTCGTGAATGAGTTTATGACGTTAGAAGATGTCGCTTACGTCCGCGTCTTACGTGATGGCAAAGAGCTCGCTTGTGCGGGTGACAAGTCATTATTAGAACGTTCAATGTCTAACGATACTTCTCTAAACGATGCCAATGACGGCATTTTTGATTTACGTACTCCAATTGAAAACGGCGGAAAAGAGTATGCGTACGTTGATATAGGATTCGAAACTGGCCCAATTAAGGCGATGCTTGCCCAAGCACAAAAGTCCATTGTGGGCATTGCAACAATGGAAGTGCTGTTAGTTGCCATATTTTCTTTTATTTTAGGCACCTACCTCACTCGCGGTTTAACCAGACTGACCAGCGCGGTCAATACCGTTGGTCAAAGTGGCCCCGGCTTTCAGCTAAATAATCATTCCAAGGACGAATTAGGCGAAGTAACAAAAGCTTTTGATGATATGTCTGCAAAATTAGAAAAGGACTATCAAGATTTGACCGCAGCCAGAGAAGGCGCTGAACAAGCCAGTGATTCAAAAAGCCGCTTTTTAGCGTCCATGTCCCACGAAATACGTACACCAATGAATGGAGTGCTGGGGATTCTCAATATTCTAGAAGAGACAGAGCTTACCAACGAACAACGTAAACTCGTCAGTACTGCCACCGAGTCTGGCCATTTCCTATTGTCGGTCATCAATGACATTCTCGACTTCACACGAATGGAGTCAAATACATTGATACTCGAACACAAAGCGTTTGATTTCCGTCATTGTGTTGAAAGCGTGGTCGATTCATTTACACCATCAGCAACCAGCCAAAACCTCATTCTGCACTGCTACATTGAAGGAAGTGTTCCGAGTAAAGTGAATGGTGATGAAAACCGCGTAAAACAGATCTTGCTGAACTTAATAGGCAATGCAATAAAGTTCACTCATGAAGGCAGTGTCACCATCAAAGTATGTTCAAACTCGCTAGACGATAACAAAGCCCAAATTACTGTAGAAATTCAAGATACCGGCATTGGTATCAGCCAGAACGCGATCAATTATTTATTTGACGAATTCACCATGGTCGATCAGACCTACTCTAGAAGCAAAGAAGGTTCAGGGCTTGGGCTCGCGATCTGCCGTCGCCTGTGTAATCTAATGGACGGCGAAGTACGTGTAAAAAGTGAACCCAATGTGGGTAGTACCTTTACCTTTGATATTTGCTTAGAAGTGACCGATGAGCTGATCGCGTCTCCAAGCACTCAATCACGTCAAGAACTGCTTAAAAAGGATGCGCGTATCCTTGTAGCCGAAGATAACAGAGCGAATCAACTCGTCATTCGAGAGATGTTTAAACGCCTAGGCAATCATATCGACATCGCGGAGAATGGCTTGGAAGCGTTAGAGATGGTTCAGCAATACCAATACGATCTTGTATTTATGGATATTTCGATGCCCAAGATGGATGGTATGGCTTCATGCCGTGCTATTAGAGAACTCGAAGATCCGCTAACGTCGCAAATACCTATTATTGCGCTGACCGCCCACTCTCTTGCGGGCGATAAAGAGAAGTTTTTAGCATCCGGTATGGACGACTATCTTTCTAAACCGCTAAGGCTCTCACAACTTGTTGATAAAATTAATCTATTCTTAAGTGATGATGCTGATGAAGTGCCAGATCAAATATTGCAAACACAGCAATTGAATGAGCAGAGCAATGCATATAAAAATAAACTATTGGTAGAAGAAAAAAATAACAAGGAAGTAGATCAGTTGGAACTCGTAGATGAGCAAGTGATTAAACAAATGATTGAGGATACGTCTGCCGAAGTCATCCCTCTTCTTATTGAACACTACCTTGAAGAGTCTCAAGATAGATTAAGTAAGATATATCAGGCAATGGACGATAAAGATCAAGAAGTATTGGAGTTTGAAGTCCATACCTTAGGGAGCTCCGCCCTAGCCTTAGGAAATCGAAGTTTATCCAATATGGCGAGAAAGATTGAACGCTTATGTCGTGATGGTAACCAAGATGAGGCGTTTATGTTGAAAGATGAACTTCGACAACTCGCCATTCAGTCTCTTACGGCTATAGAAGAACGTAAGCAACAAGGATTTAGCGAATCTACCGAGTCATAGCGGTTGATAAAAGATAGGATGTCGTTAATGAAACCAAAAGTATTACTAATAGAAGATTCCACGTCTTTGGCTATTCTGTACAAGCAGTACGTGAAAGATGAACCGTATGACCTGTTTCATGTCGAGACAGGTAAAGAAGCCATCGCGTTTATTGAACGAAATATTCCACAATTGGTTATTCTTGATCTCAAGCTTCCCGACATGCACGGTGAAGAGATCCTCGACTGGATTAATGAGCGTCAAATTCCAACGTCTGTTGTCATCGCAACTGCGCATGGCTCTGTCGATTTAGCAGTAAACCTTGTTCAAAAAGGCGCGAAAGACTTTTTAGAAAAACCGATCAACGCAGACCGTCTGAAAACATCCATTGCTCTGCATCTACAGCAAGTCAAACTCGCTAATCTTGTCGACGATATTGAAAACAAGTTCGATCGAAATCGCTTCCATGGCTTTATCGGTTCAAGCCTACCGATGCAAGGTGTTTACAAAATCATAGACTCTGTTGCACCAACCACTGCAAGTGTGTTTGTTATTGGAGAAAGTGGTACCGGTAAAGAAGTATGTGCAGAAGCGATACATCAAGAAAGTAAACGCAAAGACAAACCCTTCATCGCGATTAACTGTGGCGCTATTCCAAAAGATCTTATGGAAAGTGAAATTTTCGGCCACGTAAAAGGCGCCTTTACGGGTGCGACTGCTGATCGCAAGGGCGCGGCTTCAATGGCGAATGGTGGCACACTGTTCCTTGATGAATTGTGCGAAATGGAGCTGGAAATGCAGAAAAAACTGCTGCGCTTCCTACAGACAGGTACCTTCACTCCACTCGGTGCGACCCGAGAGATGAAAGTCGATGTACGAATCATTTGTGCGACCAACCGCGATCCTCTTTTAGAAGTTGAAGAAGGCCGTTTCAGAGAAGACCTTTACTATCGAGTTCATGTTGTTCCTCTCGATATGCCACCACTTCGTGATCGCGGAAACGACATACTGACTTTGGCTACACACTTTTTAAAACTGTACGCTAAGGAAGATGGCAAAAAATTCTCTGCCATTCATAGAGACGCAGAATCAACATTAAAACGTTATAACTGGCCAGGTAACGTACGTCAGTTGCAAAATATTATTCGCAACATTGTCGTTCTTAATGACGACTCACACCTTCGCCTATCCCACTTACCGGATCAGGTGACAAAAAATCAGAAATCGAAGCCTGTTCCTGCGCCAGTAGTCACTGCTTCTACTGCTCCAGAATTGCCTGTCCAAGAGACTATGCCCTCTAACCCTCAACCTATCGTGGAAAACGTGCCAGAGCGACCAGCGACAATTCGTCCTATGTGGCAAATTGAACGAGAGGCCATCCAACAAGCCATAGATTATTGTGATGGAAATGTCTTGAATGCAGCCGTTCTTTTAGAGTTAAGCCCTTCAACGGTTTATCGTAAAAAACAAGCTTGGGAAGCAGAGGATGAACACCAAGCGGTCTAACCAAGTCTGGTTAATCGTCGATAGCCTCACTTTTGGGGGTATCGAGACTCATTTGCTTGAGCTCGCCAATGGGCTCAAGCAACATAAAGTCCCGGTCAAAGTATGGTTAGTTAAGCGTTATTCATCAGAGCCACAACTGGTCAACAAACTTCAGGCTTTGGGTATTGACGTCGGCTATCTAAACCAACCTGAAACTCACTACCTCCGCTACTTTATTCACTTGATCAAAACTCAACGCCCCGCCGTCATTCATGCTCACGGTTATAAAGCGAGTCTGCTAAGCAAGGTAGCTAGAGTTCTGACTGGTGTGAAGCAAATATCAACGTATCATGCTGGCGAGACTCCTAGCGGAAAAGTTTGGATTTACGATGCTATAGATCGTTATAGCGCGTTTGTCTCAAATCATTCTATTTCAGTGAGCGATAAGATATCTCAAAAGCTTCCTGTTAGTTCAGCCATGTTCAATAACTTCATCGATGATAATGATCTACCCCAAAGTAGCGGTACATCTATCGCGTTCGTTGGTCGATTAAGCATAGAGAAAGGGCCAGATCGCTTCCTTAAATTAGCGCAGCTTAACCCCACGTTAAACTTTGATGTGTATGGGGATGGGCCAATGGCATCAGAGCTTCAAAGCGAAGCAACTCGCAACATTACCTTTCACGGGCATCAAACTGATATGGCAGCGATATGGGAAAATATTAGAGTTCTCATCATATGCTCTCGTTATGAAGGTCTACCTATGACGGCTCTTGAGGCAATGGGGCGCAGCATTCCTGTGATATCTCTTGATATCGGTAATCTTTCACACCTTATTCAGCATCAACAAAACGGGTTTATTGTAGGCTCAATGGATGAACTCAACGAATCCCTAAGTCGGTTTATTTCGTTAGACACAAAGCAATTAGCGTCTATCAAAACTGAAGCAAGACAAACCATAAAACTCGCCTACTCTGCGAGTGCTGTGATACCTCAGCTGCTCGACCTTTACTTCACTTCTCAATGTCATTCTGATTTTCAAATTGAGAAATAAAACTTTCACGATCACATCCTTAAAATAAATAATTTAAAAACAACAACTTAAATCAACATCATTGTTGGCACTTCCCTTGCGTTAGACATTGTCATCGACACAAGAATCGATGCAATTTCAATGTAAGGAACGGGTTATGGCTAAGAGAATATTGTTTGTACATTACGGTGATAACTGGATACGTGGCAGTGAAAAATGCTTGCTTGACCTCATCCATTATCTGGACAATCGTCAGTACCAACCTTACGTATGGACAAATAACCCAGCGCTACTCAACGAACTTGATAAAAGTTACGTTCCTGGAGAGGCGTCAGACTTCTCACTTCTGCTTGGCTGGAAAGCGCCTAAATATGATGTCACAGAGTGGTTTCGACTGTTTAAAAAAGCCTGTGCAATCATCGAGAGAAGAAGAATCGACCTCATTCATGTCAACAGCGCAGCACCTTGTCAGTGGATGTTAGCAGCAGCCAGAGCAAAAAAAATCCCGTTAGTTACGCAGCTTCATAGCCCATATCCCGCAAGAGAACGTTTGACAACAGGGTTACACTTATCTCCTCATATCATTTCAGTGAGTCGCTACGTGGCTCAGCCGTTATTTCAAGATGGATACCCTGAAGATAAACTTTCGGTTATCCATAACGGTATCGATATTGAAAAGCTTGAAGCGCAAAGCGCCGTTAATGTGAAGGCAGAGCTTTCGCTACCAAACAACAGCTTCGTTTTTGCTACGGTTGGCTCACTGATCAAACGAAAAGGTGTAGACCGCATCTTAACCGCACTGCGACATGTGACGTTAGAGTATCCACATGTACACCTTACTGTGATTGGCGATGGTCCATTACGTGCTGAACTAGAGCTCCAGTCTGATTATTTACACCTCTCCAAACATGTGCACTTCGTAGGAGAGCAACACAATGTGGTTGGTTGGCTTAAAGGTTGTAATGCATTTGTCAGTGGTGCAAGAAGTGAAGCGTTTGGTCTGGTTGTTGCGGAAGCTGCACTCGCTAAACTCCCTATCGTGGCACCGTTTGAAGGCGGCATCCCTGAATTCATTCGTCATGGAAAAACAGGCATTCTCTACCCTAATCATAAAGTCGCTCCGATGGCGAATGCGATGAGAATTGCGGTTGCCAACCCTAATTTATGTAAAAGGCTCGGCACTCAAGCGTATAAATACATTTCACTCAACCACTCGCTCGATAACTCCTGCCGCAAGATCGAAGCTTTGTACCGAACGCTGTTGACCCAGCCTCAAAGCCGAAATCGCTCGCTTGTGCACACATTTTCTCCAATTAAAACATTCTTAGCGAACCGCTTCACACTCGGAGGCCAACATGGATAACCGAAACACAACGTTAGTATTTGACCCGATTCCGTTTAAAGGTGGTTCGAAAATCGCAACGAGTGATGCACTGAATGTCTGTGACAATTCTAGCTGCCAATTTGTCGTATTAACCGTTGAGCCTGAGTATTGGGAAGGCACTGAGCTGTACTCTCAGCACGACGTCAAAGTAACCAAGATTTGGCATAGCGCTTGGCTAATGAAACACCACCAAGGCTACCTGTATTGGCTCAACCAATGCCTGTTGCTTTGTCAGTTGCTGTTGGCACTTTTGCGCTTTAATCGTGTTCATCAGGTAGTTGGTGCATCAGGCCCTGGAATCGATATGCCCATCTACCTTGCCCAAGCGCTATTTTCATTCCAAGTGACGCAAATGGTTCACGGCAACGTGGGAGTATCTCGCTCAATTGGTTATTGTTTAACAAAGGCAGATGCGGTTTTCTATTTGCCCTCTACCCGACCAAGCTTAAAAGCCGCATTAGAAGTATACTTAGCCAACGTTACTGGCGTTGCTGATACTCATTCGTTAGCAGAGTGTTACCTAAAATCCGCCAGCTACCAATCGTTTGTCAATGGACTACCCGAGTCTCGCTGGCCGACTCAGTCTCAGCAACACCTACCTATCTGCTTTTGGGCTGCGTCACTGCTAAAATGGAAAGGCTTAGATCTCTTTGTGGAGTCTTTAAAAACATGTTCAGAGTTTAGACCAATTTCAGCCAATATCTGTTTTATCCGGCCGAAAGACACATGCTTACCGATATCTGATGCTCCAATCAATATTCGACATACAAATTGGTATGACGACCCATCTGATTTGGACTACATCCGATCACAATCCAATATATTTGTTTCTACCAGTCAAAATGAACCGTTCGGGCTTTCTATTCTTGAAGCACTTGCCGCGGGTATGTGCGTTATCATCCCGCAAGATGGCGCTTTTTGGGATACTCGCCTTACACATGATGAAAACTGCATTAAATATCAGCCGGATGACGCTCAATCACTTGTCAACGCTCTACTTTATGCTTCGAACGACAGTCGTGTCCTTGAGCGCTGCCAAACTAACGCTTTAGCCACTGCCCAACAATATAAAGCAGAGTATCGTTATTTGCGTTTTGCACAGCACCTAAATGGTGACACTGTCACTCCAATTATGCGAATTTGCGACCAATAGTGTCATGGTTGGAGAAGTCATATGAGCCAAAAGCAATTAAAAAGTATCAGCCTATATGCATGCAGCGTTGTCCTGATGAAAGGCATCTCACTCATTACGCTGCCCCTAATGGCTTATTATTTGTCACCCGCTCAATTGGGACAACTCGAGCTGATTGGCGTAACAACCATGTTCGTGAGCTTGGTGATAGGGCTCGCTATGCACGAGAACCTATATCGATTTATTGGTGTGATAGAGAATGAAGATGAGCAAAAAAACAAAGCCGCTCAACTATATAGCTCAACAGTTACACTATCTGTGAGTTTAAGTATCGCTCTGCTTGGAGTTTATTGGTTATTTCCTTTGCACGCAGAATCGATTCCAACCAGCGCGGTGTATTTGATTGCTTTAGTCCTATGTTATGAAGCGCCATTGGCAATCAATCTTGCATGGCTACGCCTTAAAAATAAAGCGACCCTGTTTTTCAAAGTTTGCGTTACGACTGTGATTATCCAAGTAGCACTATTAGTCGTCGTACTCAATTTAGAACCGAATGTTGTTGTGATCTTCGCACTCAACGTGTTGTGCACATTTGGTCAGTATTTATTCTTACACCTTAAGATTGGGTTTAAATTCTCATTACCGAGTTACTCGCAGTTTAAACACTATGTTAGCTATTCTGCTCCGTTAATGCTGTCAGGTGTTGTTGCATTTGGTTTGAGTGGTGCTGAGCGATGGATAATCGCAGGAACAACAGATTTAGAGACCTTAGGTATGTATGCCATTGCAGCCAAGTTTGCCTTAGGTGTCGGAATTCTAATCCAACCTTTCCATATGTGGTGGATGCCTAAAAGGTTCGATTCAATGGAGCGATTCGGTGCCAAACACACGGCGCAGATTACCCAACAAGGGATCATTGTGCTTTGTATTATTGCGGTTATTGTTTCGTGGCTGAGTCAGGTCTTTATATGGTTTGCGTTGCCACAAGCTTACAAGCTCGCCGCCTCTTATGTCAGTCTGACTATTTGTATGATGCTGTTTAAAGAGCTTGTGGAGTTTACTAACTTCGGCATCTTATACAAAAAACAAACCTCACAACTTTTAGTAATCAACGTCTGTGCGACACTCATTGCTTTCGCAGTTTGCGCTACGACAATTGGTTTAGGTATCGAGGCTATTCTTTTGTCCTTGGTTCTTGGCCAAGTATGTCGATTTATTGCGACCTATTGGCGTAGCCAATTACTCGCTCCGATTCAGTATCAAACTGCGGCGGTGTTTGGTTTAGTTCTACTATCAACACTGTTCTTAGTTACCAGCCGCTATCAACAACATGTTGAACTCTCATTACTTATGCTATTCCTTCAACCTCTCGCACTCGTCGCTTACGCACTTAGAGTGAAACTGCTTAAAGCCTCTACATTCAAAAATGCATATGTGGTCATTCAAACTTACATGGGCCGAACACAATGACTGCGGCTGAGCGCACTAAAGCGTCAATGTACATGACTGGTCTTTGCTTGCTGCTAGGTGGGGTTTGGCTTGTTGTTCCTCATCCTTTATTAGTGATTGTGCTCTGTTTTGCCCCACTTGGGATCCTCTTCGTTTTGAACCAGACCTTTTGGTTTGTGAGTCTGTTTGTTCTGTTTTCCTTCTTTCGTATACATGAAGCATTACCCGCTCTCTACTCGTTGAAGATCCCACTACTACTGTCCCTTGGCGCATTATCCGCACTGTTATGGCATAGCTTAATCAGCCGTCAACTTACAACCTATTGGCACACTAGTTTCACTTGGCTCACGCTCTTTTGGTTGTTAGTTGTTATAGGTGCAGTCTTATCGTCTAACCCTGGATTAGCCATTACCTATTTTAAAAATATCTATTGGAAAATCATTGTGATGACTTTAGCGATTGCGTGGCTTGTTAACAGTGAGCAGTCGGTAAAAAAAATCGCGACCTTAATTATCCTCGCGGGATTGCTCATCGCATGTGTCGCTCTCTACAACTCAGCAAATGGAATAGGCATCGTTGAGGGTTCACGTGTCACCATTGGCCGCCAGCTTGGTTCAGTCCTTGGCGACCCAAACGACTTATCGCTAGTGTTGATGTTCCCTCTCGCTTTTGCCATTAGCTTCGCCGTCACTAAAGGCATCGGGGTTTCTCGTGTCATTGGTTTCGCCTGTTTAGTTTTAGCAATGGCGGCAGTGATTGCGACACAAAGCCGTGGTGGCTTATTAGGTTCTATTGCCGTATTCGGGATCTTCGGGTTACGAATAATTAAATCAAAAACCTTGCTGATGCTAATTGCAACCATTGGACTGCTCGCCCTTTTCGCAATGGCTGGTATCTCTGATAGACAATCAGGTGGTGCAGCAGAAGAAGGGATTGATGCTTCAGCTATGGGACGATTATATGCATGGGAAGCGGCGTTTAAGATGGCGTTAGATAACCCATTAACAGGTGTTGGACTAAACAATTTTTACGCGAATTATTTTTTCTATAGCCCACACTGGGATGGATTAAACCATGCAGTACACAGCACATGGTTTGGTGTGTTAGCTGAAACAGGATTCCTTGGTTTGATTGTATTTATTGGCATCATCGCATCATTGATCAAAACCAGTCGCGAAACTCTAAGGTTACTCGATAAACATGGGAAGGATGCCTCACCCTACCTTTTAGCCACAGCACTAGCAGTGTATGCGGGTGTCATTGGCACTATCGTATCTGGCACTTTCCTCACACAAGGCTTCACTTGGCCAATTTATATACTCGCAGCCCTATGTATCGCCCTCTCACGGATTACTCAAAAGTATTCTCAATTTGAGAAAAGCGAAGAAAGTTAGAACACCCAACCAGTAACCCACTGTTATTTAAGTCTTTTTATTTTGGCATGCAACATGATACTGCTCTTACT
The DNA here is from genome assembly GCF_046056895.1 of Vibrio sp. TBV020. Taxonomy (NCBI): domain Bacteria; kingdom Pseudomonadati; phylum Pseudomonadota; class Gammaproteobacteria; order Vibrionales; family Vibrionaceae; genus Vibrio; species Vibrio sp. TBV020. The sequence continues at coordinate 1,935,128 of NZ_JBEEAQ010000003.1, forward strand.
CAAATAGAAAAAGGAGAGCGTTATGTTGGTACAACAAGCCCATGGATTTAAGGACTGGTTAAAAAACCATAACAACCCATCTTTTCGCCGAGTGTTTCATGCTTTAAAAGTGATCAGAGCGTGTGATTTACCTACTCCAAGGTTCTTAAATCGCTTCATCGCAATGACCTACTCAACACTCTTAACGCTGTTTTCAAGCTTAGCTCGTGTTCTTATTCACACACCCGCGTTCAAAGGTAAGCTCGCTGCACATGGCCGCAGACTCTATTTATTCGGTGGTGTTCCTTTTGTTTCAGGTCCACTTTCGATAACTCTAGGGGATGATTGTAGAATCTCCGGAAAAACCACCTTTAGCGCTCGTCCTCAAAGCCAGCAACCACAGCTTATCGTTGGTAGCAACGTCGATATTGGTTGGCAAAGCACCATCGCTGTTGGCGGTAAAGTTGTGATTGAAGACAATGTTCGTATCGCAGGTGGCGCTTTCTTATTTGGCTATTCTGGACACTCAATGGATCCAAAACTTCGAGCTCAAGGTGTGGGAGACCGAGACTGCGATGTTGGAGACATCATCTTGAAGAAAGATGTTTGGCTAGGCACCAATGTGACGGTTTGTCCCAATGTCACCATAGGCGAAGGAACTGTTGTAGGTACTGGTAGTGTCGTCACAAAAAGCCTTCCCCCATTCGTTGTTGCTGCAGGGAACCCAGCTAGAGTCATCAAAAAACTGAATATACAAGGAGGTAGCCATGCGTGATCTTATTGTATTCGGCGAAGATTTTGGTGGTCTTCCATCAAGCACACAGCATCTCGTTACACGCTTAGCGAAGCAACGTCGTATTCTTTGGGTTAACTCAATAGGCTTACGCCAGCCAAAGTTCAACCTTCATGATTTACGGCGTGCAATCAATAAACTGTTTGGAAAAGGGAAAAACGGTTATCAAAGCTCTGAACAGACACCTGAAAATATCACTGTAGTCAATTTACGCACGATTCCAGCACCAGGTTCTTCATTAACTCGCTACATAGCTAAGTCACTGATATGTGCTCAGTTGAGACCTATCGTTGAAGCACTGAAACTAAACAAGCCAGTATTGTGGAGCTCGCTCCCTACCGCTGCTGACCTATGTGGTAGCTTAGGGGAGTCTTCAGTAGTGTATTATTGCGGCGATGACTTTTCATCGTTAGCCGGAGTGGACCATAGTGTCGTATCTGAGCATGAGTCAAAACTTGTAGCGCAAGCAGACCTAATTTTTGCAGCTAGCTCTACTTTGCTGACTAAGTTTCCACAAAACAAAACTCGTTATGTTCCACATGGCGTTGATACCGCCCTTTTCAGCACACCTGTACCAAGAGCTGAAGACCTTCCCAGCGCAAATAAAAAAATCGCTGGATTCTATGGCAGCCTATCAAACTGGTTAGATTACGACTTACTTGATCAAGTCTGCCGTGCTAACCCTGACTGGGAGTTTGTATTTATTGGGCCTATTGAGCTTTCATACAACCCGCTACCTAAGTTAAGTAATGTTCATTACCTTGGACCTAGAGCACATCACGAATTGCCAAAATACAGCCAACACTGGGATGTTAGCTTACTTCCGTTCTTAGCCAATGACCAAATTGCCTCTTGCAGTCCCCTGAAATTACTCGAATATCTAGCCGCAAACAGCCGCGTCATTAGCACCCCTTTCCCTGCACTAACACCATATAGTGACTATGTAGACGTGATTACAAATGTTGACGGCTTTTCCAACGCGCTTCGTCATTTGGAAACAGGCCAATCTAACTTTCCACCCGCTAATATTGGGGACAATAGCTGGGACTCGCGAAGCCAGTTAGTTCACGAAATGTTGGAGTCACTATGAACGAGCTTAAACTAAGGTTAATCATCATACTCAACGGGGCGTGGCGCCAACGATACATCATCGTGGTTCCAATTCTTATCTTACCATTTGTTGGCTATTTCATCGGAAAAATGGCTCCAACAAGCTACGTCTCTCATACATCCATGCTTATCCAAGAGACGGCCAAAATGAACCCTTTCCTCGAAGATATCGCGGTCTCTACTATGTTGAAAGAGCGCCTCAACGCATTGAGTACCTTGCTTAAAAGTCGTCACGTTCTCACAGCTGTCGCCAAAGAGCACAACCTGATAAACGATGAGATGAAACCTGCCGAAAAGGACTACATCATTAGTGTGTTATCTAACAGCCTCTCAGTCACTCAACCCGGGAAGGATTTCTTGAAGATCTCACTGACTTCACCGTCGCCGGAAGGAATGAAAGAAATGCTTGAGTCTGTCAGTGAACACTTTATTGAACAGCTACTCGCCCCGGAGCGTTCATCAATCAAAGACTCATCAGAATTCTTAGCGATACATATTGAAAAACGTCGAATGGCGCTTGATGAAGCTGAGAATGAACTCGCCGAGTTCAAAAACCGTTACGCCTCGGTCACTCCAGAAATGCAAAGCCAGGCATTAGGTCGACTGGCATCGCTCAAACAAAGTTATGCCGAAAAAAAAGCGGAACTTGCTGGTGTTGAACGTAGTCTCGGTTCGCTAGATCAACAGCTCTCTAAAACGAACCCTGTCGTTGGCAAAATCGAAGATCAGATCATCGATATTAGAAGCCAGCTTACCTTGTTGAGAGCCAAATACACCGACAGCCACAGCGCAGTACAAGGTAAAGAGCGTGAGCTTCGTCGTTTAGAGAACGAACGTAAATTACTCATTCAAACCGAGCAGCCAAACATCAGTAGTGAACAGCTATGGGATATTGCCAGTAGCACCAAAATTCGCGAGTATGGTGATGTCCAGCCTCTGCTTGTCACTCAACTGCATAGCTTGCAGCTAGTTAGAGGCCGATATGAGTCCCTCACAGAAGAAACCAAAAGCCTTGAAGCAATGATCACAGAGCTAGAACAAGAAGCCAATCGCTTTGGTGATAATGCGAAAACGATGCACCGTTTAGTACGAGATGCAGAAATTAAACGCCAGCTCTATGATGAACTTATTCAACGTTACGAAATGGCTCAACTTACTGGCTCACTCGGTATCTTCGAGCAAAACAAACGCGTTAAGATTATCGACCTTCCATACACACCAAGTCGCCCATCCAATTTACCTATTATTGTATTTATCATTGCTGGTCTGTTCGCTGGTATTGGTTTAGGTAGTGGTATTGCTATCCTCATTGAATTGTTTGATTCATCCGTAAGAAGAAAAGAAGAGATCGAACAGATAACCAAAGCGCCAATGCTCACCCAAATTCCTAAAATCAAACCTTATCATTCATAACGCAATTCAATTTGAAACATAAACACCCTAAAAAGGAGAAATAGCGCTAATAAACTGATTTTAAAGCTCTTATTACTTGGCACACTTAATGCTCTATTGATTGTAGGACAAGAGTTTTTCAGGAGTCAGTATGATTCGAAGTTCAACTACCATCCACGTTGTTCAACATCTCGCCCCAGGCGGACTAGAGGCGTTGGCGCTCAATATGCTGAGTCATTCCCCTAACCGGGACAACGTTCTAATCATAAGTTTGGAAGGGACCAAAGAAGAAGCAATCGCTAAATGGCCTCGCTTAGAACCAGTACAAGATCAACTTGTTTTTCTAAACAAACCTGAAGGCTACCAATTTAAAACGCTCTTTCAACTGTATAAGCTATTTAAAACCCTAAAACCAAAAGTTGTTCATACACACCATATTGGCCCTGTGATCTATGGCGCTATCGCTGCTCGCTTCGCTGGCGTTAACATCCGAATTCATACCGAACATGATGCTTGGCATCTTTCTAGCCGTAAACACCGCTCACTTCAGGGGCTTGCTCTTAAAATTGCCAAACCGACTCTGGTTGCAGATGCCAGCCTTGTTCGTGACCAGATCGTAAAACAACTCAACGTAAATAGCGTCACAGTAATTAAAAATGGCATTGACTGTTCAACCTTCAAACCAGGTGCAAAGCTTCTTGCCAGACAAGCGCTTGGACTCCCTATCGATAAGGTTCTAATCGGTTGTGCGGGCCGTCTAGAGAAAGTAAAAGGCCATGATCTGCTCATTGAAGCAATGTGCTCTCTTCCTAAACATACCCACCTCGTAATCGCTGGTGACGGTAGCGAGCGTGACAACCTTAATGTGTTAATTACTGACCTAGGCTTAGAGGACAAAGTCACCTTTTTAGGCTTGGTTGATGACATGCCACGCTTCTATCAATGTTTGGATGTGTTCTGTTTACCCTCTCGCAGTGAAGGTTTCCCACTCTCTACACTCGAAGCTCAATCTTGCGGCATACCGACTATTGCAACAGACGTAGGTGCAACGAAAGAGACGCTATGTCCAACAACTGGGTTATCCGTTAAGAGTGATAATCCACTGTCCCTTGCTAGCGGTATTCTTCACGCCCTTTCGAACAAGTCTGATGTTTCACCAAGAACATTTGTACTCAAACACAACAACATAAAGGCAATGATTGAGGCCTATCACTCGCTAGCACAGGAGAAAACCGCATGATCGATCTCATCGTTTCAGTCATATTTGTGGTGTGTAGCCTCTTAATTGTTTATCACCATGTGGGCTACCCTATTTTTTTAAATTGGTACTCTCGTCACCACCCACTTAAGTCAATAAAACATAAAGTACGTGGATATCGAGCGATAAAAAGCGATCGTCGTTGCCTAACGATCACAATTTTGATTCCGGCATATAACGAGGAGCAATGGATCGCGGACAAAATTCGCAATATCGCCTCTCTCGACTACCCAAGAAACAAATTAAAGGTGATCATTGCATGTGATGGTTGTAGTGATGACACGGTAGAAATCGCCGAGCAAACTATCCAAGAAGCGATTTGTGCAGACACTCATTTCGAAATACGCGCGTTTACCCAAAACCAAGGCAAGGTCGCTTTAGTCAATCAACAGCTCAAAACAATCTCAAGTGATATTGTCGCCTTAAGTGACGTGTCCGCACTCATTTCTATTGACGCGCTTTGGATAGCGAATAAACATTTCGAAACCCCTCAAACTGGTGTCGTCAACGGTCATTACCAACTATTTAATAGTCATAACGAAGGCGAGAATCGATACTGGAAATATCAGAGTAAAGTCAAAATGAACGAAGCAACGCTGGGCTCTACTCTTGGCGCTCACGGGGCTTTCTATATGTTTCGAACCCACCTTTTTGAAGAGATGGAAACCAACACGATTAATGATGACTTCATCATCCCTATGAGCATCGTTCGAAAAGGATATTCTGCAATCTATGAACCGAATATGGTCGCACTGGAGCTAGAACCCACCAACCAAGAAAATGACTTTCGCCGCCGACTTCGTATTTCTGCGGGGAACATGCAGCAAGCGATTCGTTTGTCTGACATGTTTCTACCCAAGTACCGTGGAATAGCGTTTGCTTTCCTTTCGGGTAAAGGTCTACGTTTGTTAACGCCTTACCTATTGATTTTATGTTTCGTTTCGTCGATTTGGCTTATCGAGAATCCCCTATTCTCCGCAGCACTGGTTGCTCAAATCGCACTCTATTCAATTGCGTTACTGAGCTATTACTTTCCACACATTTTTTGCCACAAAACCTGCAAAGTGATTCTTTACATTGTTGCTGGCCACTACGCCAACTTCATTGGTGGGCTTCGTTATTTGTTCGGACTTGAATCAGGAAAATGGTCTCGCGTAGACCAATAAGGAGTATATTATGAGCAATGTTTCAAATCATATGTCTATCTGGTTAGCCAAAAGACTCTTCGACCTGTTTGGTGCACTGTTTGGGTTGTTGCTACTTTCGCCCTTTATTCCTGTTATTGCGATTGCAATCAAAGCCTCCTCACCTGGTCCTGTATTTTATAAACAGCTACGTGTCGGTAAATCGACACCAGATAAAATGGTCTTTTTTGAAATCATTAAGTTTAGAACCATGTATCAAGATGCGGAGCAAAGAACAGGCGCAGTATGGGCCACTGAAAATGACCCGCGTATCACACCTGTCGGCCGCTTTTTACGTAAAACTCGACTCGATGAGATACCTCAGCTATTTAATGTTGTGTTGGGAGATATGTCTTTGATCGGTCCTCGCCCTGAACGCCCAAGTTTCTATCAAAAACTAGAAAATGCGATTCCTTACTTTGCCGATCGTACTTATGGGGTTATGCCTGGTATTACAGGGTTAGCCCAAGTAAACCAAGGTTACGACACTTGCATTGATGATGTACGCCGAAAAGTGGGTTATGACCATAGTTATGCGCTATCTCTATGCTCAATGAAATCATGGCTTACCATGGATATTTCGATCATCACTCGAACTATTGTTGTTATGTTCGATGGGCGCGGTCAGTAAATTAAGTCTAACTATGTGCGTGATTTAACGCACATTTTCAAAAACGATACGGATAAAACAACAACAATTCGATTAGTTATAAAGCAAACGGCTTCAAATCGTTAAAAATGCCCTTGCAGGATTGAATAACTCTCGGTAACATCCATCTCGTTCTTAAGGAATGGGTCCGTAGCTCAGTTGGTTAGAGTACTACCTTGACATGGTAGGGGTCGGCGATTCGAGTTCGCCCGGACCCACCACTCCTTAAAGCATTTTTATTCAGTTAGAAATGCACTGAACAAAATTTGGGTCCGTAGCTCAGTTGGTTAGAGTATCGCCTTGACATGGCGGGGGTCGGCGATTCGAGTTCGCCCGGACCCACCAAATTTCGAAGAAAGCCTACTATTTTTAGTAGGCTTTTTTGTATCTTTAGTGAATCATCATTCACAGAACTGAATAACAAAAACCAGCCCAATGAGACTGGTTCCAAAACGGTTCCAAAATGGTTCCAAAACTCACACTACCGAAAGCTCAGCTGCTGGTACGGTAACCCAGTGAATGTGACCCTCTTTATAAACTTCTGTACTGCGCGAATCTGTGTGGGCAGCTCTAGCTTGAGGGTCATACCCTGCTTTGTCATATAGGTGGATACTCAATGCCCTTATTTCATGGAAAGTAGGCCTTCGGTCAGAAGTTAGGTGGTTTTGAACACCGACTCTGTCTCGTACGATCGAGAACTGCTTGCTAAGATACTTTTTGTTCACTTGAGTATAATGATCGCAGTTTTGACTCACCTCATTACTTCGCTTGAGTGGAATACGATGCACAATATAAGGCGAAGCGATGCCATCTTCTCTACTTGTTCGGATGATTTGAAGTAACGACGCTGTAACAGGTATTCGAACTCTGCTTGCTTCTTTATCTTTCACCTTCTGTCGATGAACCTTGAGATACCCATAAATTTTCAGGCCCTGCTCTACTATAGGCTGATTCAGCTGTTCAAAATCAGCGTACTTCATTGAACACACTTCATTGACTGAGTGAGTTGTTTCAATAGATAAGGCCATTGCTGTTCTCAACCATAACGGCGCTGCGAGCCATATTTCCTTATACTCTGTCAGTGAAAGACGATTTCTACGCTTAGCCTCGATCCGGCGACTTTTCTTCCTGCGCGCAGGATTGTCAGTCATTACTCCTTCATCGAGTGCGTAATCGAACACCTTTACCATAAATCCAAGCCAGCGATTGTAAACTTCGTTTGACTTATCAGTTGCGAACAACGTTAGCACATGGTTTACATCACTCAGTGTTACGCTATCCCCAACACGATCCCCCAGTACTTCCTCAAGTTTACTCAACCTATTTAGAAATAACGTTAGAGTCTCTTTTGATGGTTGCTCATCTTCCTCATATCGAACTCGTAGACGCTCAAAGAACTCGGAAAGCGGAGAGCCATTTGATGAGCTTTTCTTTGGACAAAACTCTGTTATCACATGAGTCAATTCGGAATCCACACGAAACGTTGCGTTGTAACGCTTTGCTAGTACTACAGCCCTAGCCTTATCGTGGCCTAAAGATTTCCAGGTGTTATCTACTCGCTTAAATACATAGCCTTTAACGCCTTTATGATAGAGGCCTTCAGGTAGGCCTCTGTTTTCAAGTTTTCTTGGTCTAGGCACGGTCACCTCAAAATTATTCAATGTTGCATTAGATCGTCGAGCATTGGATCGCCCGACGCTTGTTTCTCTTTCTCAATATCAACATAGTATGTGTGACCAATTTTCTTACCTGGCAACGTACCCAAATCAATTTCCCTACGACAGATACGTACATCCGGCGCACCTCCTTTTGGAAATCGTTCTTTTCGCCATTGGTTGAGTTTCATTAACATAAAAGTTCCTCTCCCACAGAGTGCCGAAAAACCTGTGAATCTATGGGATGAAATTAGCCATTGAAATAAATTCAATAACTTAGAATCAAATCGTTTATTACTCGCTCCACAGGTTGCCGCCTGTTGAGTTATAAAACCTATGGGAAAAGCTAGGTGATCCCATAGGTATGTTGGAGCCATAAGCATAGTTTTGCCGTCTATGCTACCTTTGTGCCCTCTTGAAGACTTAATTGTTGTAAAACCTGTACAGTCCAATCGTACTCAGATTTCAAGTGGTTAAGTTCTCTAGAGACACCTAGAGCAGACAAAGGATCTGTTTTCTTAGCTTGTTTACTCAAGCTCGTAATTTGATTACTCAGCATGTTTTCCAATTGCTCAAAGTAGTAGGCATTGGCTAGGAATAAGTGAACTAAAGCTTCATCTTGAATGCGTGAAATTGAAGGTTCAGTATCTAAGGCATTAGTCAGCTGCTCTTGGCCAGCTGGCGTTAGTAAGTACAACTTCTTATCTGGTTTGCCCGATTGCGGTACATATTCCAAAGAGACCAAGCCCAACTTCTCTAGCTTAGCCATATCACGATAGATTTGTTGGTGTGATGCCTTCCAACCTTTATCTAGAAGTAGTTTAGTTAAATCGTAACCCGTTGATTGCTGCTGGTTCACTTCAGACATCATGATGAGTTGTAAGTTTGATAGACGCATTGTGTTCCCTCTTTAACAATGATGATTCAATACTTTCACTGTCACGTCCAAGTGCAATGAACTAATACCTAGCTTTGTGGCTAAGCGCTTGTGATTACCTGCATCGAGATTAATGGCGCTGGCCAACGTCTCGTATTTGTTTTCATGGCTGCTCATATCATGCTTTTTGCCATTGATATAAGGCTTATCAAGTCCCGCTTCTTCATAGACTTCTACAATCATTTTTGCGATATGATTAAGTGGTTTACTTTTTGGCATCTTTTGTCACCTCTTTTAGTTGCTCAAACTCTGGTTCATTACAGATTAGGAATCCCCCAAAACCAGTCTCTCTATGCAGTACTCCCTGACCTATTATTCGCCCCTCCAATACATCACACGCGTGTTCCACGGCTTGTTCAAAGGTCGGAAATGATCCAAGTGGCATGCTAACGATCTCTTGTGTTTTGGAATTCACCGATACGGCGCCATTGTCATTCAAATAAGCAGCGATGTAGTTATTCAATTTAGCCTCCTAAACTCGCCAACACTCATGGGTAACACACCGCTCTCGCCTAATAACTTTCCTCCACTTATCCAGTCGAACGAGAAAACGATATAGCCTTCTTGTTGAGCATAATCAGTGATGTATTTGATGATGATATCTATATAGCGTTTGTTCTCTTCATCAACCAAACACACTCGATCACCCACTTTAAAGTCACGGTCGTTCTTACGAATTTCGAAGGTTTTGTTCCCCTCGATGATGGCTTTCAAATAATCCGGCTTAATTTTTAATTTGTGCACTGTCATTGCTGAATCCCTTTGTACTTTCCGCCAAACGCTGATAAATCGCTGAAACATACTTAGCCTGGTGAATTGCATCAGATAGGGCGTCGTGGCGAATTCCTTCAAATGGCATGTCACGCTTAGGGTCAAAACCAAGTATGCTTTTACCAAGGTCGACCATGGTTCGAACGTCACGTTCATTCCAAAATTGCCAAGGAACATATTGCTCACCTAGGCACTGGACAATGGTGTTTTTGAGAATTACACAATCGAATGATGAGCCATTACCCCAAACCAGAGGCTGACCTAAACCATCGTTAGTAAATTGGCGAAAATCTTGTAGAGCTGATGTTATGTGCACGGCTTCTCGACTGTTCAAGACAGCTCTGGCCTCATTGCTTTGCTTCATCCACCAAAGCACTGTACTGGCATCGATACAGCCACATGCTTGAGAAGCTTTCTAGAGAAATAATGCGGGAGAATTTTTCTCCGATTTCTCCGGTCGAAGGCTCGAAAAAACAAGCTCCAATTGAAACGATCGCAGCATTGCTGCTATTGCCCATAGTTTCCAAATCAATCATTAAGTTTTTCATTAGTTATTTCCTTATTGGTTAGTTTCTTTCTCACGAACATCGTCTGGGACAGCTGGGAACAAACCAAATTCACGCAAGTTCTCGACTCCCAGAGCGACAAAGTTAGCGACGCGCTTACCATTAATTGATTTTTCGTGGCCATCTTTCAGAACCACTTTTGCTTCCTTCAGTTGTTTTTTAAGAATGCGATCAGACTTAACTGGCAAACTGTCGAATTTCGCTTTGAGCGCAGGGCTTTGGCTGATGTGCTGCATAATATGGCTAGTGCGAACCAGCAAACATAGCTCACCCTCAATCCAATCGAATGCATACGGATGGCGGAAATGTCCCGCATCCATCTCGCCAAGAATTAGCTCTAGGATCCAAACCCATGGCTCACGTTCAGCCTCGGTTTCTCTTATGTGTGCGTTCATCTCCGTTACTAAGTCCTGCACAAAATGACCGTAGTTACTCGCAACGCCTGTAAACTCGCACAATAGACGCCAAGCCAGCATTAAACAGGCGTAATTGTCACGCATACGGTTGGCACCGTTATCATCTGGCTTGGCCATACAACGTTTGGATAAGTAATCCACACACTCTCGATAAGCGCGTTTCATTTGAGGTCGAGAGTAAGATGTCAGATATAAAATCCAGTTTTTGACTGGGAAGCGAGGCAGGTCATCAGGAATCATGTCACCCTTGCGCCCGGTCAAATCAGAACGGACAAGCTTTCCAAGCAAAGACTGTACAGGCACGTCTTCACCAGCTAGCAGAACAGGCGCAATACTCAGAAACTCAGTCATGTCAGTACCGCGGCGAGTAATGGTGTATTGATAGCTCTCTTGAAGCATCGCTACCGCTTTATCAATCACGCCTTGCCCTTGTGCGGATAACTCTTCCCACCCTACTGGATGAGAGGTATGTGAGATTGATGTCAGCAAACGGAACTCGGTTTTCAAACTTTGGCCGGAGAACATCGTGAACGCTAACGTACGCTCTAGCGATTTAACCAGCGTTGACTTACCAGCGCCCTTTCCAGCATTCAGCATGTAGTGAGGCCAAAAGCCCAAAAATGTTTTGATATGACAGCCAAGCCCCCAAACCAATAGCATCAGAGCGGCATTATTTTTAAAAGTGGCATGATAAGCCTCTAATACTCTAAGACCTTGCTCTGGTGTTCCTGATGGGAACTGAAGGTTGTGATAAGGGCACTGCTGTGTTGGGTCAGTAAAGAACGAGTCAGGGCCTTCATTCAAAATCGCTTGCCCGTTATGCCAAGCTAAGCCAACGAAATTCACTGCGCTGCGCTCACCAATATGAGTCGCACGCTCGAGGATAGAGATCATTCGGGTAAACTTACCTGGATTAAAAATCCCACCACCGACTCTACGCCATACGTCTACGTTGTATAGCTGCTCACGCTTCATTACGAAGCGTGTCAACTCTGTGGGTGAGTCTGGTGTTTGTATTGTGGACGAATAGACTTTTGTCGGCTGTAAATCTGGCTCCCCTGTCATTGCGGAGTTAGCCGATGAAATAGTTACTTTCGATAAGCCAGCGATGCGAAAAGAACAAACATCTTGCGGTATCTTCTGTTCACCTTCTTCGTTGGTTACGATTTTTAAATAGCTCGTGAAGTCAGGCTTTACTCTAAACAGCCAATAAAGACTTTGGTCGTGATGAGGAAGTGGCAGACGCTTAAATTGAGCATTTTCAAACTCACCTTCCTGACCTGCGACCAACCACTGTTCCAAGTTGTTTTCTAGCGTACACTTGGTTAAAAATGTGCCGTGTTTCTTGAGAAAGTCGTTCAAATCATTCAACCCTTCCCACTTGCCATTTTTTTGATCAACAAGGAAGCAAGGAATATTTAGAGCGGTGCATTTCTCGTGAACAATCCAAGCGGCCTCTGGTCCGGGCCTATGTCCTTTTCTAGGTCCTTCAGCAATAGGTTCATCGTTATCAAAACAACAAATCACACGTTTACCTGCTAAGAATCTCCAGTCAATTTCATCGACAGCAAGGCCACGAGTAGCAACAGCGGTCGTTAGAGATTTACCTTTACCCTTTGGGTCAAATCCCGCGATAGCCGAAATCGCGTTGATGGCAGATTCAACTACAATCACCGTTTTGGCACGCTTCAAAGCAACCTTGTCTGGGATGTATGGATACCCACGCTTTTCGCCCATAGCCTTAGTCTTGTTGTCACCGTTTAGAGCCGGGTCAAAAAATCGTATATCGATACCCATGATCTCATTGGTAAACAAGCATCGGCTTGGGAACGTAATAGCCGGTCCACCGTACCCAAGTTCGCCTGCGTTCTTGCTAGGGTTTGTCCAATCGCTATAACCGAATGCTCCGCGCCTTTGCAACATATCAACCACTTCAGCAGGAATGCCGCGTTCGTCAATAAGATAAGCCCTGGCATCAGATGCCATTGATAACTGCTTGTCAGCCACCCACGCCAGCTGGCTTTGTGGCTTGTTTGGCTGCGGCGCAACTTCATCAGTTGGAATATTAAATTCCTCATGTAGCCACTTCATTGCCTCACTGGTATCAGTTGCCTGGCCACAATAAATAACGAGGTCAATACATGAGCCCTTTTCACCAGAGGTGTGATCTTTCCACATCTCATATCCAGCTTTACCTGCATTAAAAATGCTGACACTTGGATGCTTGTCAGGTCTATCTGGTGCTCGGTAGTTCCCATTAGGATCTGGTCGCTCCATTCCCAAACGGTCAGCCAACTCATGTAAATCAATGATCTGTTTTAGTTGTTCTGCGGACGCCATACAGCGTGCCTCCAATTCTATGTAGTTCTACCCCAACGGATACAGGGCCAAAAAGACGTTCTAAATTCTGCTTTACCTGCTGAAACTCTTGAGACTTCAGCAGGTTTGCCATCGGTGGGTACTCTTGTTGAATGCGACCCCACACGGCCTTTTTCTTGTCGGGAGCGAGTTCACTTAGAGTGACCGATGGCATAGCACTGCGAGTTAAAATCGGCTCGGAAAACCAGAGAGGGCAAGTCCAGCCTTTATAGGGTTTACAGGTCATAGGCATAAAGCCGCCTTAAACATGCCGCGGTTATCCATAGCTCATGACTCATATGGCAACTGTGTGTGAGTTGCAGATTCATCACCTCTTCTTGATCGAGGTGGTGAATCTCTTGCTCATCAAGCTCTATATGTCCTGCCTGTTGCCACTCTTTAAACACCGAATCTTGTTCATCAACAAAAGCTTCACGATTAATAAACCCCTTTTGACGAACCATTTGCTGCTCAAGCTTAAATAGACACGCTCGCTGAGGTGCACTAAGTCTCGTAGCCATTAGCGCTTCAGGCATACGCCGCCTCCATGTAGTTTGTAGCTAAACGTTTGGAGGGTAGGATTTGATGACGACGCCAAACTGAATTCTCGTTAAGCACTTCAAGAAGCTGTTCAGCGTATTGCTCAGGAACCCCTCCACTTGTCAGCCATAAGCGAATATCGGTAGGCCTCACGTTTAACCGCTCTGCTACGTATTCCGCCATTCGCATTGCGCTCGCCCTACCGTTAAATACATGCAGATTGATATTGCGCATGGCAGCGGCTAATGCATTTCTGCGCATCTGCAGTACCATTTCTTCAATACTTTGCACTGTTTCCATACCTAAACTTCCTTATTGAGATGAATGAGAAAACACCGAAACACGACGATCTTTACTAACTAACACGGGAGACTCTCCAATCAGCTTCACAACAACATTTGGCCCTTGCTCCTCACACGACTCGACAATCGCCGCAGTTCTTGGGCTACCGTCGATGCTGATCACGTTGCCACGAACCACTTCATCGACAGAGATATGCTTTAAATTCTGTTGGCCTATCGAAAACATGTGCTTGCCTCCTGCATTGCAGAAACCATCGATTCACGATCGGGGGTTGTGTAAATAGCTGTCGTAGAAAGATTTGAGTGACCAAGTACGGCTTGAACACGACGAAGTGCATCTGGTGATGTGGTGCGCTCTAAGAATCGTTTCGCCCAGCTATGGCGTAGCCAGTGTGGGGTTCCCTCTGGCACCTCAGCTAAACGACACCATTGAGTAAATCGAGCTTGAAAACTACGGCGACTCATCGCCTGACGATTACGGCTAAGAAAAAGAGGACGCTCTAATCTAGGGGTATCCCACTCAATACCGGCACTCATGTCTTGATGAATTTTTAGCAGTTGCTTTAATGCATGGATGGCTGACTTATTCAGTGCAATCGGATGCTTCTTTTGCAGCTTGGCATTAGCAGATTGATAAACGAGATAGCCTTGCTCTAGACTGGCTTCTGCATCACCAACGGTTAGCCCCAACATAGGCAAGTTGTGGCGCACGGCTTTATTTGCATCTGGCCCAGCTAACACGCCTAATCGAACCGCGGTTTCACGCATTAGCAGCATCCAGTAGTAATCGCGCTTGGCATAGACTCCATATGTCTGCTTTACCGTTTTGAACAGTTTCTTCTCTTCTTGCTCAGTGAAGTAATGCAGAAAATATTGACTGGATGACATGCCCTTATTAATTGATAGAGAGTTCATGGCCTACCTCCTTTGGCTTCGCCTGTGATTAAGCTTTGACTAGCGAGCGCAAGCGCTCTAACAACTCAAGAGCAGCAGCAAACACTTCTTGCAACTCGCGTTCTATGCGTTCGAACTCATGCTGCTCTATGTCACCATCTTCTAACGCATCTGAAATAGCACGGTTCATGTCACCAATTTCAGCGTGTAAAGTGCTGTAGCAGTTAAGTAGCTCAACGTCAGAAACAGAGCGGTAATCACCAAGGAAATAAACGGAGTAGTTCAGCTCGCTGGCCATGGCACGTAATGGGCCAACGTCTCCGGTAAGCTGCATAGTTTGGAGGGTGTCAAACAAGCCCAGTTTGTGGCTAGTTTGATTAGGATTAATTTCGTTAAACAAGACACCTGGTCTTTTATTTAGGTGTTGTTCAACTTTAGATATGTCACCAAATGCCTTTAGCATTTGATGTAAAGCGTGCACCACTTGCGGGTAGCGTGGTGCCGCAATAGATAGATCGGTCATGTGACCTCCTAGAAAATTGATACGTTTCCAATTCTTAGAAGCCTGCGCTACAATCTACCGTAAGGATGAAATGGTGTTGGAGCCGTGAGCATAGAGGTTGCCGCCTCGCTCGTTATCCCTAGGGTGGTAGACGAAAGTTAGACTTCCTGCCCTTACTGGATTGCCGTCCGGTAAGGGTTTTTCCTTTAAGCCACCTGACTATCCAGCGGTGGTAAACCAAGTTCCTCTTCTTTTTCTTCTACGGCTTTACGTAATAAAATTCTTACCATTTGTGCCACTTTCCGTTCATCTAACGTTGCTAAACGTTCAAGTCTTGCCTTTAAATTAGAATCTCGAGTAGCAATAAGATCCGCATTTGGATTTTTTAATTTACCCACTTGTTACTCCTACTGTGCTATGCTCATTTTTTGAATCTAACAGCAAACAAAATATCCAAAAAGTTATCTAAGTTAACTGTTAAAACTGATATTAGATCTATTTTTGGAACAAAACAAGCCGAGGAAGGTAAAAAAATGGATCTCTCTTTTGACGAACGTCTAAATTTCGTTCTTAAAGACAGAAAACAAACGCCATGGGGCAAGAGTTTAGGTTTCACTGGAGCATCTATATCCCATATTTTCTCAGGAGGCCGAGTTCCTGGTCCTGAGTTCCTTAATGCCATCCGAAGAGCAGAAAATGTCAATCTCAACTGGTTACTCACAGGTGAAGGTTCCCCATATATCGTGCAGTACTACCAAACCTCTGACGAACTTTCAGACTATGTCTGCGCAATGCTTCATGAAGAACAATGGGTAGTACACATAGTTTCCTATCAAGACGTCGCTTGCCTTGTATTGACCCAGCCAGGCCAGTACGAGTTTAAAGGGAAATGGATTGACTACAGGATAGTGAATATCATCGCTGGCCCTGGTGACGAAGTGCTAACCAATATACTGATGGATTACCATAAGTCTGGCGGGCATATTTTCATTCCAGAGCTCACCCAAGAACAACGTAAAGCCATTATTGCCGGTAATGTTGGCACCTACGAGCTATGTGAGCAAATGAACCCCATACTTAATACCGTTCGGGTTGAAGGGCATGTATCTCAGATCGAATTCACTAGCAGCGAACGTCTAGATAAACCTGTAAACATTGCCGTCATGCGCTCTGTTGTTCGACTGGTTGATGAATGCGAGCAAGAGCTACAAACCAAGCTCACTAGCGATGAGCGAGCTAGAGTCATTACTGCTGTCTATCGTCAAGCGGAGCGCCTCAACTTATCTGAGGAAGACATACAGGCTGCTATAGAAACGTCATTTGATGTACTGAACGACTGATCTGATTGACGTCTTTTCTCCAATACTTGATGTAACTTTGAGAACGCCAGAGCTAACACTTGTTGCTCTGGCTTTTTGTTATTGATTTTCCTAGCCATATTCATTCCGAAATTATTTTTTCTTGTTTTAGATACAGCTTATCGGTTTTTGCAACGTAAGTTGCTGTGCCATACGTCACATAGCGAATCTGTACCCATTGACCTAATTATCAGAGACAGTACGTCTCCCTGCATCAAGTAGTGAGAAATAACCTGTATGATGCTCGGCAAATGAAAAACCAAAGATTAAGACAGGCAAGGAAAGCAGCGGGATTTTCACGTAATCAGGTAGCGAAGTTCATGCATAAGTCGCCACATACGATTAAGTCCAGGGAAACAACGGCACGTCAACCTCGCACACTCCGTGAGGTTGAACGCTTGTGTGATTTTTTGGGAATTACTGTAGCCTGGTACCTGACTGGGCAACCACCAATGAGGCCAATTTTGCCCAATGAGAAAGAGAAGGAACTGCTAACCCTGTTTTCAGAGCTAACAGATCATCAGAAGGAAGCTATTTTGGAAGTTATGCGCTCTATGGTTCCTGACTTGCACTAACCGGAGCTGCGGGCTGTAGTTCAGAAATTTGAGCTTCTAGCTCTGCAATTTTCTTGTTTTGCTGCTCCATTTCTTTTAATTGGCTGTCTTTCTCGGTCAATTCAGCTTTTAACTGTTCATTTTCAACTTTCATTTCAGCATCTATTTGAGTCGTGGTGTAAGTCACATATAGAGAAAATGAACCTACGAGCAAGCCAAAGAATGTCATCACCAATACCGCCCAGTTAATGTTCAACCCTTGGCGAGCAATGTGACCCGACTCTTGGCTAGACGCTTTGTTTTCTGCCGCTGCTTGTAGCTGATTCTGGTTTAGGTTAACCATCTGCTCTGCCATGACATTCATGACTTTTAGTTGCTCATTCGAGTGCTCAACCGCTTGCTCGTTTAACTCAATGGTTCTCTCAGCTCTTAATTTTTCGGCTTCGTGTTTGGCCTGTATTTTTTCACCCAAGTTCTCTATTGGCTTTATTTGGTCTTCCGCAAACCAATTTTTGGTCGAACCCACTGAGCTCAGCTTAGGGGATTCGACCACTGTAGTACGCTCGAAAGGTTCGACTATTTCTCTTGCTACAGCAGCCTGCTTTAAAATACTTGCGTGAGTGTCATTTATTGGTTTAAAGGCACTACCAACAGACATGATAGGATGAATAGCCTTTAACTGTTCATTCATAACTGAACCAAGTCTTGTCGAATGTTCAAACTGGTCCATCAACGAAGACGGTAAACCTAAGCTATCTCGAAACTTTTTACGTTGCGCTTCTGTTTTTTCTTCATCAATAACAAATAACCGGTGCAGGAACTCATAAAGGCGCTCCCCTTCTTTTTGCTCTGTGACATCGTCTCCCCACTCAATGGAAGTAACTTCTTTGTCACCATCGCTGCGTTTGTGGGTTATTGTTTCCTTAACCAAGTAATCAGCATCTTGAATAAACAGTTCCGTAAACACATCAAGGTCATTTTCCGTCAATGCATCAATATCGTCTTGAGCAAGCGTTGCTTCAGGTTCTTGCTTATCAACAACATCTTCAGAATGGTTGCACGTAATACCGATCAACATTCGGACAAAGTGTTCAGGATCAGTGTCGCAAATTGAGGTGCCGCCCATCAGCCTCTCTAACGCCATAGCGTGCTTTACTCGGTAGCTAAAAACTGAGAGTTTTCCGATGCTAGTTTCAACCTCTCCGATAAACAAATCTGAACTAGATTTCTTACGCTTTATCACTTTGTCGTTCAATTTAGGACTCCTTATCACATCCAGATAAGTTTCCTTTAGATAGGATAAGCAGTCAATTGCTTAAGCGGGGAATTGAAGAATCTTCACCTTTTGGAATAACAAATTCACCACTTAGCGTGTGTCCGTCCGTTCCCAGCACTTCAGACACTTTGCTGCACATCCACTCGGTATTAAACTCCTTTCGCGCATGGCCAGAGACTAAAATATTGCGCTCAGCTTGAACGCCGAGGATGAATGGGAAGTCATCTAAGGTCAACACATAGTCGCTGCGTTGCTCTTGATAAAGAACCGCTTCAGCAGCCGCTCGAGATGCCTCTTCGTTAGGGAATATTTTACTCAGTTTCTTAACCTTACCCGTGGCTTCTCCGACTCTGACCATCTGCTTTTGTCCTTGCTCCACGTTTTGCCAGAACGCCTCCACTGCTTTGACGTTGCCAGAGCCTTTTAGCTCTATCTCTGCTTCTGTTTCATCGGTGATATGGACGGGGACAGGAGGCAAGGTTTTCCCGCTAACGCTTTGGTTATCGCCTCGCTCAAAGAACACCAATTTTTTATCTGCGATTTTCATGGTTGCACCATGTTCTTTCGCCAGCTCCGTAACTAAGTCAGCATCACTTTGCCCTGCTTGTACATAGTGACCAATAGTAATATTTGCATACTTGCCGCTCACTGCAGGGGTAAAACCGTTTCGGCTAGCGATGGTCTCAACCAAAGTTTTTAGATTGATACTTTGCCAGGTAAAATCCCGCTGTGTTTTAAAGCTTCCCCCTAGGTTTGCCGCATCACCAGAGATCACTATTTGCTTATTCGGATTCCTGAGCTTTACTGAATTCACTGTGAAACTGCCTCTAAACACTAAGTGCTCTATATCTTTACCCGTATAGATTTGCATGTTCGCATCCGCTTTAGGGAACGCGACCTTACCATCATCAGCTAAGACTAACTCAAAGTTGTCACTTTCAAGGCCTGCTTCATCATTGATCGTCAAACTCACAAAGAACTCTCTGATAGTTGGCGTAATGTCTTTGCCGTTTACCACGGTCTTAAATGGTGCTAATCCCATAGACTTATCTCTTCTTCATCTGCAGGCGTTTCAAGTTCAGGCAGGTGTATTTTTACCCCTGCTTTAAGTGGGTGCGGCAAAGCAGAAAGCCCCCGATTAGCTTTGAGTACCGCTTCATAGGCACCGGGTAATCCGTTGTAGTATCGGTAGGCAATATCATCAATCTGATCACCATCTTTTGATATGTAACTCGTCATGGCTACACCTCGTCTGGATACTCTTTAATCTCTATGGTGAACTCAATTTTACGCGCTACGCCTTTGGTAAAAAGATTGGTTTTATCGACTTCCAAAGAGCGAATAGTCCATAAAGCGAGGTCATGGCCAAGGCCGTCAATTAGGCGTAGCGGCTTCCCTTTATCACCTTCTGCTTTCATTTTGTCGGTCTGCCCTAGCCCCCCTCGAAAATGCGGATAGATAGTACCTTGAAAACGTAGGGTCGATAACTCTCCACCAATAAACTGAGAACGTGGCTTGCGCCCGGTAAGATTATGATCCGCCCATCGCCAAGCGTGAACCTCTCGAATGCTTTGTAGCGCAGCGGTATCGATACTGAACCGATAATCCCCTAACGCCATCATTACATCTGTCATTCTATTTCCTTAATCTGCAAAGCTAACGTTGCGCCCACCTGGCTTCATTTTTTCCATCTGTTTCGCAACACGAAGTACCATTTTTTCGAGCTTATTCAGTTGCTCATCACTGGCATTGCCTTGAACATGGAAAACAGGATTAAAGTTGACCTGAGGCGGCGCCACCTGATTGGTCGACTGGCTGACTTGTTTAGCTGTACTGGCAATTTGAGTATGCTGAACCGCGGTTTGCTGACTGGATTTCTTAACACTATCACCAGGTTTAGGAGTATCTGAACCAAAGAAACCACCGACCCAGCCACCCAATGCTTCACCGCCCATTCCACCAAGTAACGCACCGGCTAAACCGCCTATCGCGGTACCAATTACAGGTACAACAGAACCTATAGCCGCTCCTGCCGCTGCGCCAGCCATCGCACCACCCATGTTGCCAACTGTACCGCCAATTTGAGTCGATTTTTCTTTACCTGATAACGAATCATCCATCATTGTTGAACCAAGGCTCAAAGCACCGAGAGCCGCACCGACATAAGGTAATCGACGAGTTAACCCACCCAACTTGCTAGCAGACGATAAAGCCCGTCCAGGCATGGAACGAGGGCGAGCTTTTCCACGTCTACGCTTTCTCCTGGTCCCTATATCACCACCGAATCCATCGGCTGGCATATTTGTCACGTAAACCTTAGACACATCACCAGAAGGCAACCCAGGTAAACCTGCACCTCCACCATTGCTTTTGGGGCCTCGAACGAAATCCATAACCCCTTTACCCATGGTGTAAGCTTTTCGACCGGCCCAAACTGCACCCAATGTACCGGCTAATGCTGTAGCACCAGTAAGCACGTTTGCTAATGTGTCTGGGTCTAAGCTGTTAATTGCATCAGCCAGTTCTGCTATTGGCTCTGCTAGCTTTTCGTCAGCAAAACTCATCCAAGCTGTTTTTAAACTCATCATCGCAGCATTAGCGGTTTGAGCTGCTCGAGCAGAATCTTGAAGAACGGCGGTACCATCGCCTTCAATACTAAGAAAACTACTGAATGCTTTTTTACCATCTTCACTCGAGAGCACTTTCATAAAACGCATAGCCTCATCGCCAAACAGTTGACTGTATTGAGTGATGTCTGAATTTGTTGCAGCCATGATTTCACTGACGATTGAGGGTAAATCCCGAAACTTCTTTTCGCCTCGAGCAAGCGCTTCTTGGTCGAATACCTGAATACCCAGCTTTTCTATATCTTCATAATTGGATGTAATGTCGGCTAAAACGGACTCCATCGCGCTCGCTGCTTCAGCTGCTGAGCCAGAACCCATTCTAGATATCTGCAGCATCGCCCCCATTTCTTGTACTGCTTTAGGACCGGTACGTCCCATTGCTGCGTATGCTGCTGAAACTGACGCACCTTCTGCAGCAAGGTTTTGCAGTGTGAATGCACCGGCTTTACCTTGCACGACTAAAGTGTCGATAGCAGACAGCACATCTTCACTGTTTTTGAGGCCAAACTTTTGCGACATGTCAGCAAACATTTCACCAACATCAATACCCGCGGCACCTGTCGCCTGCATTACTCGACCAATGTTGGCCATGTTCTCTTGAGCAAACTTAAGATCACCAGTTTTCTCAACAATCTTTTCAACTGCTGAAAGCATTTCACCCTGATCAACACGAATATCTGATTGCTGGGAAGTAGCGAACATCTCTTTACGAAGGTCCGCCATTTCAACTTTTGACTTTCCTGCTTGAATCCCTAAGCGTTCATAGCGTTCTTCTAAGCCCATAACAGCAACGGCAGAGCCAGCCCCAGCAGCACCAGTGGCTAACGCCGTCCATTGGTTACCCAGACTATCAATACCTTCACCAACCTTATCGACACTACGACGCATTAGATCGGTTTTCTTAATAGCTGCGCCCATATCTTGGGTGTACTTACGAACGTTCTTACGAACATTAGCCAAACGTTGACCCATACGACTGGTCGAGCGGCCAGCTCGCTGGTTCTCTCTACCTAATCGACTTGTTTCGTTTTTTAAACGCTGAGAACTTTTACCCAGTCGCTGATTCTGCCGCTCTAGATCGTCAAAAGCTCGAGAGACAGACCTGTCAACCCGAGCTTCTACACCAATCCCGACAGATGCCTTGTCATTAGCCATATCGGTTCTCTGTCTTATGAATTATCACTTTCTTCGTTCAATTGGCTGAGGTTTTGACACTCCTCTAGCCATTCGAACAGCTCCGCTATGCTGAGTCGTCTGAGCTCTTCGAGGGAGATGCCTCCACAGAACTTGGAAATAGCAAGACAGACTTGGCGGCAAACTGCGGGATCGGCAACAAAAAACAGTCATACGCCTTTTGCAACTGAAGATAGTCGTACTGCGCCAAGCTACCGATGAAGTCGCGGGTTGTATTGGTTAGGTTGGCAAATAGATGCGCTTCATGTTCAGCGTTATCATCAAGCATATTACCTTCAACGATGATACGACTCTGCTTCTGAGCCAGGATGACATCATTCGTCTCAGGAGGTCGCATTGTTAAATTCGCTTGTGGTGAACCATCAAGCTCTTTAGGTACCTGCAATGAAATTTTAATTGGTTGATACATGTTTCTTCCTTAAATGCCTAACGCTGAGTTGATGCCTTCACGCAAGTTCACACCGCCCACGCGGTTAATGCCTGATAGCAAGTCGATGTAAACCAGTTCTGCCCCACCTTGCTCGATGCTGTATGTCGTCCAAGTGATCTTACATGGCATCTCTGCGACTTTTTTACGCTCGAGCTCACCCATATCAAGACCAATAACTCGGCCAGTCACTTTAACGACAAACTTCTCAACACCCATTGAGCTTTGCAGAGCAGAACGAAAGACAAATTGTTTCTCCTGTCCGTTTGTTAGGCCGAACAGTTTAATGGTCTCAGCGTTTGGCTCAGCAATGGTCACTTCAAGATCTTCAGTCTCAACAACCCCCATATCGAGTTTAATCGCGCCAACCATACCGCCGGCAATATACTCTTCGACCACTTGATTCAGTGGAGGTAATTTTACTTTGGGCACCAAGCCCAACATTCCGCGGCCATCTTGGTACCAGACGTAATCCGCGAGAACTTTTGGAGGTCTACGTTCCATGATTGTTCCTTACTCAAAGATTACGTCAGCGTAATCATTAACGAAGTGGCTCGTCACAGTAATGTTTTGTGCGATACCAGGAGGGGTAAAGTCGTAATCGACATAAAAGTTACCCGCAATGATTGATTCCGGTGGGTTCAAATCCGGGTCAGCCCAAGCGCCACCGCCATATAAGTGACCAGCACGAACTTCGGCATTTAAGCCGTTCTGAATTGAATCCGTAACATCTTCAACAAATGTGGCGAGAATCTTACGGTCACGCGCCCATTTCAGGCTTGAGGTGATCATGTCCAAAATCATGTCGTTGACGCGGACATGCGAGTTGAATTGCCATTTTGGGTCATCACTGCAGCTTAGGTTGCCCCAGCTGCGATAACCATCATCAAGAATAACCGTAGTAATCTGATTTTCGTTCAGCAGGTGCGCCATGCAGTTGGTATCACCATCTACATAGTCAATTGGAATTTCAGTTCCTAACGTGCCGTTAACTTTTCGGTTAGAGATTGAAGCGCTGTACCCATCATTTGGATCTTGGTCTTTCTGAATCTCTAAACCGAGCATGAAGGAACTCATGGGAACAAGACGACCATGCGCATTTTTCATGCGTGGCCAGAAAAGCTCTAAACGCTTATCACCCCATAACTGGCGATAGGCAACAGCTTCTTCGTAAGTAGTACCCGGGCATTCTCCAAATACCTTACAACGTAGTCGCGTTGCAATCGGTAGCAGTTTGGTCAGCACCGATTGATTGCTTAAATAACCAGGCACATGAAGTAAACGAGGGCGTTTCCCTGTTACCGCCTGAACATCCAAAATGGCTTCAATACCCGACTTCTCACCGGTTACTGGATCTACGCCACCAATGATATTTGCGATAGTTGCCGCTTCATCGGCCCCTTCTTCAACTCGAATCACGCAGATAGCACAGCGCTTTTGATCATAAACCGCGGTCAATGCATCGAATAGTGTCCCTTTGGCATCTCCGACCATATCAAGCTTGGCAAGTTTGTGGACGTTACCAGCAATCAATACTGGCTTTTTATATGGATAGGTTGCTGGATCAGCATCAGGGGCAGTACCAACAACCACAGCAAAGGATGTGTCCGCCATTTGCATTGGACGAACGCCACTGTTGTCAGTATTTCCAAAGATGCCATGTTTAAATTGTGATGACATGGTGTGTTCCTTTGTTGATAGAACTCACCTTCAGCGGCATCGTTTAAATTAGTTTATGGGTTTAGAGCAAGAAAAACAGGGGCTAGTTTTCTGGTGGTGTTGGCCATGGGTTTTCGGTTTTAATTTTCTGTTTAGCTGAAAGGGCTTGCTGCTTCAACTGAAGCGCCTCAGCTTCTTTCCCTTCGTCCATTAAATCCATAGCTTCCATTTTTAATGGGTCACACATTTGCGAATACAAAGTGCGGCGCTTATCGTCAACTTGATTGTATTCAAAAATGTGTTGATTGCTTTCGTTTGTCACCCAAGCACCATTACTCCATTCATCAAATGGTGTTTTTGGCTCAACGGATGTCCAACCATCAGGAATAGATCCTAACTTCTCTACTGGCTTAAACTTGGTACAATCTGATTCATCAAAGATCATCTTTCCAACATGGTCTTCAATATACTCAGTGCCAATTGGCAAATCGTTATCCAGCACCACAATGACCTTAAAGCCATCTTTCTTAGGCTTGGGCTCAACCTTTAATGCACTGCGTGGAATGTGGTATTGACCGGCGCGACACTGTGCTTTAATCGCTTTGTGGTCAACCACCTTTGTTTCTTTATCCCAAAGCCAATAATGTTTATCTGACATGCTCACCTCTAAACAAAGACGATTTTGTTTTCAATGGTTGTTACGGGCTGGTTTTGGTTTGCGGTTGGAACCTGCCTAGAAGCATCAATCGAAATTGATGGTGAAACTGAAGACGCCCCTGCCGATGTAGTTGCATTGGCAAAATGTGCAGTACCACCTATACGAGCCAGTACGCCAGTCGCACCACTAAACATCCAACCATTATTGGTAGAAAAACTACCAGTAATATTTCGAATTGCATCACCATGCGTTTGGTTTAGTTGGTAACTAGCACCATCCGCTGTACGAACATAACGGCCAAGAATGTCACGAGTATTGATGATTGCCGCGTCACCAACACCAGAAACCAATTCAGGCCAACGAGCAGCCAAACGCCAATACATTTTTGCGTTCAAATCCACTTCGTTCTCAAGAACGGCTTCTTCGGGAATAGTATCTGATAACCACCCTGACATTTGACCAGGTGTGTTACCCGTGTATGGCACCCACCACCAAGGCTCTGGCGCATTAGGCCATTGTTCATGTCGGTTTAATGGGTTGGTAGGGTCTTTCCCTTTACAGGTCAGGTTAGGGCCTGCATACATTTGCCAGACTTTAACTTCACCATTTGATTCTGTCGTACACGTTTCACCGGTTTTATATGTCCGTTTAGCGTCATATGCATGAAACTGACTATTCGATATAAAACCTGACAGTTGATCATCCACGTACTTACGAGTAGCCGTAACGATCGCTGGGTCAATCATCACAATAGGTTCCAACGAAGTTACAGCAAACGTCATCTCGATAAAGATGTCGTTGACCTCACCGCCATTGTTACTGCCTGACAAGATCGGAATACGAACGGTATTGCCTACGGCATGCAGATAACTATTCCCATCAAAAGTAGCGACCGCTGCAAATTCTCGTACAGCAATATCTACAATATTATCTGGAATCTTGGCCCACACTTTTAGCTGAGGGACACCATCTGGCTCTGATGGGGTAATTTTCTCCATACCAGTGACTGGTATGCGAGTTATCTCATTAACAAGCGTGGTCTGTGTTCGTGAAGGCTGAACATAAACATCATTCGCATCGCCGATTGCTATATGAGTGAAATTGATCGGTTTGTTATTCAGCTTACCGTTAATCTCGGCATTCTCACCTGTAAGAGTAAGAATGGAACCGTAACTGAGTTCAGATTCTGGAATACTCATGTTATCTCCAAAGGTAATGCTCCAGAGCGAATAATCATACCAAGTCGCATAAAGCACACATTGTTGCTATTCACTGAGCTCGTAATATTCTCTGTTCGCCAAGGGCCGCTGCGAACTATCATACCCATTCGGCTGAGTACGCTGTTCTTTACAGGATTATTGACCTGGCTTGTGATTGAAATGCTCTCAAGGTGAGAGCGAGTATTCTTCGCGTTGTTGACCGCTTTGAATATCTGGGGAACCGTGTTCTCATCGATGTCTGAATTACGTGCCTGTAAATTAACTCGGAAAAAACCGGGGCGTAGTTTTACTTTATCTTCAAACCACTCTGTGACACTTAGACCATCTTGACGAATCGACTCAATGCTCTTATCCAGTGCGTATCGAGTTCCTTTGTAAATATGAATCTCGATTGCTGCAGCAATAACATCACGCTTTGTTTTTTCGTCCCAGTTTTCATCCCAATCATCAACGCTCATCTCCCACGCCAGATATGGCAGCAAGTCCGCTCGACATTTGTATGGGTCCAAAAAGTCTTTGATATCACGCTCAATGAGAGCGATTTCTTCAAAGAAAATCTGTTCCATAACCCGTTCTAGCGGTGATGCAGAAGGTGGTAATTTGCTAACGAACTCAGGCTGACTCAACGGGAACCCCTTTTTGACGAACCACTATTCCGGTGCAATATGGCGCCTCAGATATCCCACATACGATCTTGGTTGAAGGAGATACGATATCCACATCTTCAACTGGCTGAAAGCTCACCATATTCTCGCTGTCGTCTTTCTGTACATGAGCAGCTGCATCAATCAATGACAACGATACATTGCGAGCTAATCGGTGCGTTTCATCCGCCAAGCTTCTCAAACGCTTACTAGCCACGGCCAGAGTTTCACTTTCACCAGGACCATTTGGCAGGTCTAGTTCCACTTCAATGCTGTATTCTTTTATGGTCGCTGAAAGCACCGACAACTCATCATTAAGTGGACGTTTAGTTTTGGTGCTGACGTACTCGAAAACTTTCTGGCGGAGCACTTCAGATGCTGTACCATCGCCTGTTCTACTTAAGATGTACAACACCACTTTAAAACCATCAGGGCTGTGAACTTTAGCATCAAGTACATCTTCATCTGCAGCAAGCGCATGAAAGATATAAGCACCATCTGGTCCCGCCGTAGAAAACCCTTCTGGTGCCATCTGAACCCGTCGACGAAACTCTTCTTCCGTTTCGTTCTCAAATTTTTCAACTGGTCGCCAATCCGCAAGACGTTGCAAATTGGTTCCGGTCGCATAAGCAACCATGTTTTCGAGTGAGATATCTTGAAATTCTTGTCTAGCCCGGGTTACTTCTTCAGACATGGAAGAAAAAGCATTGTAGATAGGATCGCCCACTTTCGGTACCGAGACCTGAGATAGCTCTGCGTAACGCTTTAACATCCGTTCACGAATAAAACGCGCATCGAGTAACTTAACCACTTCAGGAGGTGGTAACTGCGAAATCTCTATCTGGCTCATAAACTCAACCCTGAGATTTCAACCACAGAACCATCAAATAACAGCTCAATTTCCATCGATAACGTCACTTGATTTTCTCCATGCACTAACCACGATTTCACCAGTTTTAACTCGTCATTGAATCCGTTTGGAGGGTGAGACAAAGCGTCCGCGACATCGGCATAGATGTCAATCTCTAGCTCTGGTGTGATTTTCTTGTCCACCCTACTTGGTAAGTTGGAGCCATACGGTCTATCTAGCGGCAACGATCCTCTACGAGTTTTGAAGCATCGTTGAATACGTTGCGTCAGTTCTTCAACACCCTCAATCAACAATCCGGTTTTTTCATGTAATCCAACAGCCATAATTCCCTACTGTTTCTGATTTACTTTGCCAACCACAGGGTCACCATGAGGATGATCATGTCCGTTATAAATTTCCCGATCTGCAGCCATAGAGCGAACACCATCTGAAATATCACCCGTTGTTTTCTGACTGCCGTCATGTTCTATATCACCAATCATCTTGATTTTAGGTGACTTCAACATGATTTCATTCTTCGCTTCGAGGCTAACCTTACCGTTAATAAAGCCCGACAAAACGTGTTGTTCCATGTCGTACTGAAGCCAAGTTCCGTCAGGAAACTCTCGGTAAAACAAATTGAGATCATCTTTCGGCTGATCGTTACTTTCCTGATTTAAACTCCCGAGAATAACACCACCTTGAGTATCGAACTCTTTAACAACTACAACCTGCTCTCCCACCTGTAGAGGAGCAAAATCTTTTACATTACCAGCATGACCAACATTCGCAGGTATCAAATCCGTTTCAAGTTCTGGTGTGTATTGCACGACATAGCGTAACGGTTTGGCTTGAACCTCTTTAATGGTTCCAATTTGGATCATCTGAGAGATTCGCCGTACTAGCTGCGCCTGAGTAAACTCACTCATTGTTTTCGCCATCCAAATCAGAGATAACTAAATAATCATCTTTATGCGCTTCACCAATATTTGGTGGTAGGCTGACATGAATTTCAGTAGGCACTTCAGAAGGTCCTTCTGGCAACCAATCAACCTCACCACCGAAATCATAAGGGCCAGCCACACATTCACAGATAAACCAGCCGTCGGGTACCTCTTGCTGCTGAGAGGTAATCACCTTCTGAATGGAGATATTGCCTGCGACAGACGAGGAACAAAACAAACGCCAATCTTTTAGAAATGCGAGTTCAGCGTTCTCGACGTCAATGCCTTTCGATTGTTGGCCACAATAAATACGACCAATAGCCATAAAGTTCATGCGTGTGTTGTAGACATCACCTAGAGGACTTTCGCCGGTGTACACTAAGGTCAAAACCCCTGGACGCAATTCTTCATTTTGGTATGCAGCACGTTCTTGCCAATTACGAGTAACTGTTCGCTCAGGGCTGTGTTTTTTAAATGCAGCCTCAATACTATTCATGATGTCACCAGGGGTAGGTTGAGTCATACCAAGCTCCTACATTTTAAAGCCCGCAGCTTTCATTCCAGCGGCGACAGAGCGCTGTAAAATCTGCGCAACCTTATCTTGAGTTTGTTCTGCAGCACGATCGTAAAAATCATTAGCAGCAGTGCCGTTTCTAGCGATTGAACGCGCAATCATAAAGGCCAGGTCTCGCTGATCATGTTTGGGATTATTTGGTTGAATCCTTTTAACTCTCACCCAATCCAAAACTGACTGAATCGGTGGAATACCTTGAGGGCCGGTCTCGTTAACAACAAAAGCGTTGTACCGCAGAGAACTGGTGATCATACGTTGCAGTTCCCCAACCTTCCGGCTTTTGATTGAGTGCGTTAGCGTTGTTTCAGCTTTGGGAGCCTCTTCTCTTGCTTCTCGAGAGACCAATGAACCCGCGGTGCTAATTCCTGCCTTTAAATGCTTGTTCAATGCATCTGGAGCAGTTCTGAATGCTTCGTCCAATGCGGACGTATGAAGTTCAACACTTAACTCACGCATTGTTTACTTGCCTTTCGAAAAGCGTCATCAATTGCTCATGGACCGCAGCTGGCGTTCCGTTTTTCGCTTCACCACCAATACTATTGCGTACAGAGACCGTTTTGCTGAGTTGATGAATGGCTATGTATTTCACTGCTTCTGCCATACAGCGGAGCAACAACAAAGGTTCGTCTTGCACATCGATGTTTATCGTTTCGTTCACTATTTTCCGACAAGCATAGTAGGTGTAAGAGAAGTCTCGCCCACAGCTCATAACAACAGAATCAGCAGGGAAATGTGAGAGCTGAATCCACTTCGTATCACTGTCATCATCAACAACCGACAGCCTAGGCAAATTGCGTGGGTAACCAACATCCCAAGGCTGTTTTGCTCGTTGGCTTTGTCCATAGAGAACGTTGCGAACACGAATCAAACCAACCGGTGCTTTGTATAGCAGTTGATTGGTCATAAGAGTAAATGTGGCTATTTTAATTTGCGGGCGATAACGGCTGAAGTCCGCCAGAGCGATCTCTATGATTTGCAGTTCGAGACCTTCAAGCAATTCTGCGCTGTCTTTCAATGCCTTCTGTAACTTGGTTGTTAATTCAGTTACGTTCACATTCCACCTCTTACTTTCCAAGAAGCTATCCCGACAACAAACAGCAAAATGACCCAGATAAGATCACGGTTATATTGAGACTTCACTGAGGCGCCAGAAATAGCCTGCTCCAAAGGAATAAGGCGCTTAAGCGTTTCGTCAGATACCTTTTGTATCCGGCGAACAGTGCTTTCTAGATTGTTGTGTTTGGTCTGCAGTTCTACCATTTGCCTCATTAGCTCGGTTTGCTGCTGCATGCATTCACGCATCTCACTACGAAATGCGTGAAACTCTGTTTGAGAGACAGGGCTACCGGACATCTGCCCCTCCACGTAGTTTGGAGGCGACACTGCCTAAAACTCCTGCAGGTATTACACCCGAGGAAACTTGTTTATCCTGGGAGCGCTTATGGATATTTAGACCAAGTACAGTCAAAGCAACAGAGAATAAGCCAGTTAGTTTTGCCGCCCCTGTAAACGCTGCTTCTGTATGCTCGGGATGAATGAGCATTAACAATGCGATACCAAAAAACAAGGATGTCCACGCAGCACAAACGGCATACCCAAAGGTCGGACGCCAACGACGTACATATGAATCTTCACTATCCAGTTCCGCTTTCATGAGTTTGTGTTGCTCAGTGAGAGCCAGTTTTCGTTCAGCACTTTCTAGTTCGGCATGTTGGTAGGCAAGTTCACGCAAGCGAATACGCTCATCACTTTCCATCTGCTTAATTTTCAACAATGCATCTGGGTTGCTTTTAAGCTCGGCCTCAATCGCCTCTGGTGTATTTTCAACACCCAGCGTATGCGCTACAAGCGCCCCAACACTGCCGCCTACAGGTCCACCAATCAACCCACCTACCAATGGCGCTGCGCTAGCGATCATGGACTTAACTTTATCCCACATAGTGGCTCCTTAGTTGGTACCGTCATCAATGACGGTACCAACCATTAACTTATTGTTCAGCAATAGCTTTTAACTTAGCTAGCGCATCTTGAATCGCTTTCAGTTTTAACTCGTTGTCGCCAGCGGCCAAAAGCTCAACTTGCAGTTCGCTTTCGTCTTTACCTTCCAAAGACTGCGCATACTTCTGAGGGTCAAATTCACGATCTTCTTTACGCGTTGCGAGCGTGTCAGTGATCTCTTTGAGCAGTGTTTTACGTTTGCCGTCTGATTGTTCCAGCTCTGCTAAACGTTCAAGTTCGTCGTCTTCGAACGAGGAAAAGAAAGGCTTGATGTCTTCGATGCTTTTTTCTAGCAACTCAGAGAACACGGCATCTTGAAAAGCACCGGCATCAGCTTTGTTTGGATTTTCAAAATGAATGATTGGTAAGCGAGCTGCAGTATTGGGCTGCACGACCGTTGTACCGAAATATTTCGGCGTAATGCCAAAGTTGATGTACAGAACTATGATTTGACGGTTGGTTTCCGGTGCTGCCGAAACAAAGCGAGCATCGACTTCACGCGTCTCACCAGGTTGAACAGAGCGGCCACCAATGTTGACGGTTTGTTTTTCGTTGTTTGTAAACGCAGTCATGACAGGCATGATAATTCACCTTCTTAAGTTAGGAAAAAGCCCCCATGACTCAATTCAAAGTAAGGGGGCAGGGCTCGCACTATCGGCCAGTGGCTGAATAGAACAGTACGCTGGTAAAGCGGTTACGAATTGGTTTAGGACAGTGAATTGCGTTGTACTCTTCACCATAGGCTTCTTTGCCACCTTTGAGCTGGCCATTTGCATCACGCGCTTCTTGCATTTCGCTAAGGGTGAATGGCTTAACCACGGTGTAGGTCAATGCGCCTTTCTGTCCCATGATGATACGTTCATCACCCAGGTGTGTTGCCGGTGCATTGGTTGAGAACGCTGGCAATGACTTGACCATTTCCAGATCACCTTGAGATGTGGTGTCGGTACCACTGCGCTTCATAGAGGCAACAAACGTTTCTGCGTTGGTACAGGTATCGTTCAGAGTGTTCGACATCAGTAGGAAGTCTGGAGTAACAAAGCGGTCATCTTTCATAATCGCTTTACGACGGCCAATTGCCTGCAGCAGCTTGTTGTAGTGTTTCTCTGGTGCCATGCCATCTGGAATATCACTGTCTACTTTGACAATGTTGGTTGCGTAGCTATAGGTAATTGAAGCATTGGTAGCTGTTACTGACTTCAATTCGCCAGCCTCATCAACGAGAACCAACTTACCTAGGTTGTACGACTGAACCACGTAATAAGTGCCTGCCGGTTGCTTACCAGAGCCGTCGAACGGCTGAACCTGTTGACCATCAATTGTTAGCGTAATTGGGTTCTCTGGCGCACCAACAGTATTGCCTTGCAAGTCGTATTGTTGATGCGGCGCCACAATCGGGAATTGAGCCGTTTTGATGATGTACGCGCCCTGCAACTGTGCAGCGATGTCTTCATCATTTGCCTTTGCAGCTAGGTGTGAATCGGCTACGCGCTGCATGGTGTTGACGATGCGACGAGCAACCAGCTCTTTAATAATGCGGCTAGCCGTAGCAACATTACGCCCCCAAGCGTCCCAGTTAATGGTGGAAGACTTGGAAAAATGCATGAGCTCGTTCGAAACTTCAAACGCCACTTTCATTGGCAGAACGTAAGCCAAGTCCATACGCTGCGAGTTTTTCACTTTTGGAATGGTGTTGTGCTCAAACACAATACCATCCCCCATGATCGCCGACACATCACGGTTCTCATACGGGATATTAGTGGTTGCTGAGGCGCTAAAGTCGGTTAGCGTTTGCACCAGCTGAAGAACATTGAGATCAGACAGTGCTTCACGAATCACTTCACGTTGAACCGATACTGGTAACTCAGTATCTGAAATGACGTTTGCCCCACCCTGACCTGTCAGCGCTAAACGCTCTGCATGAATTTGGCGGTGGTGAAGGCGATCAAACTCAGCTAGGACCTGGCGCGCAAAGACTGGCAGTTCTTTTTCTTCCGTTAGGTTGAGTTGGCCTAAGGAATAAGTATTGGTGTTACGCAGAGCTGAGTGAATTTGTGATTGCAGTTGTAGACTTTCGCGCTGTTGGTCTGGCGTTTGTGTCACAGAGCCAGCAACATGGCCAAAGCCCATCTCACCCAACTGCACTGATACCATCTTTTGATTGCCGTGGCTGATTTGGTTTTCAGCAAGTTTGGTCACTTGCTCCTCGGTCATCTCAGTGGTGATCAAGTCTTTGGCTTCTTTCAGCTCTTTTTTGATGTCGTCGCTCAGCCCTTCGGCGTTATCGATCGCATCAGTGAAGATTTTCACTCTCGCTTCAAGCTTTTGTAGTTGCTCGGCTTGTGCCGTTGCCGTTTTAGTCGCTTGCTCACCAAGAATACGAACTACGTCTTCTTCAGTCAGTGAGCCGCCAGTTAAGTTGATAACAGGAGTGTCGGTAGTGCCAGATGCTGACAGCAACTTAGCTGTATCAAGTACCTGGTCGCTTAACGATTTAGCTTTCTCTTCTTCACTGACACCATTTAGAGAATCGGTTAGGAGTTTGACCATTGCAGTGTGTTGCTCTGCTGTCAGTTTTAAACCTTTTAGCTGCTTTTCAAACAGCGCAATAAGTTGTTTCCACATGGTTTGACGTTCCTCGGAAAATTTATTAGCTAAAGACTCGGAAAGATAAGTTGGGCAATCGTGAAGACTGGCTTCACTGAGTTCGATTTTGTCTAAGTTCTTGATGCACGGTCTGGTGACTAGACCTGCCCCAAGAAGCGTTGGACCAAACTGTTGGTATTGGCCATCTTGTCCGGCCTCATTGCTGACATAGTTAGGATGAATTTCAGCAGATAAGTATTTAAAGCCATCTTTAGTGACCTTATTAATGCCGAGTTCGTACCACTCCACCTCTGCTCGTAAACGACCGCGGTCGGTAAACAGGCGTCTTACCACAGCCCCAGCCCCATCTTCAGGTTTATGGGCTATATCAATATTAATCTCCTGACCAAAAACTCCTTCATTGAAGTTCTTGATCATGGAATCAAACATCTGCTGGGTCAGTTCAAACTCGCCATAGCGCGGATCATAAAATGTGCCGGTTCGGGTAATTGTGACGATGCTACGTTTATTTGAGGTATCCACCTTTACGGCATCGGAAAGCAGGTGAATCACACCTTGAGGTGTTGAAGAGGAAAGCGCCAGTACAACACTAGCTGCGAGGTGAGATTTAAACATGAGATTTCCTTTGCCTATAAACGAAAAAAGCCCCTGATGAATCAGGGGCTCGGTCGCCAATTACAGGCAGTGTGGAACAAGGTTATAACCGTTTGGAGGGTATTTACTGTTAGAACGACCTTACATTTTCATACCATAACTTAGAAATTGCGTGATGCAGAAGATGTCCAGTAAGAACAATGGTGATAGAAACAATTACTTTTGTGTACCACATGGAATACCATGGGGCTTCAGTTTTAAAGAGAAACTTCTTTTTTTCCATAAAGACGCTGTGGTACTCGACCGTTCCAGCCTGATCTATAACAGGTATAAACGCCCAATATATTACCACTAGCGCTAACGGCCAAACCCTCAAAAACCTATCACTTTGCTCCCACCTTGAATAACCCAAACTAAACCCGTGAACAAAGTAAAAATAAACGCAATACAAGCCAAAGATAAACAACGCACTCAAGGTACCAATAAGGGTTACTTTGAATGGCGCGCCTATTTTCATTGCGAATATTAATATCGCCCCAACAACAATCCCAGCAAATATCATTGCCGGATCTTCTCTTCTACTCATAAGCAACCTCTCAAGTACTGTTCATTTACACAGCCAAGTTACTAGCACCAAAGGACTAGTACACATACAAACTTTTGAATTTGTTATGTTGCACTCAAAATCATATGCAACAGAAATGATTTACAATCGAAAAACAAAGAAGGTGCGTACACCTCATATTTAGCTCTTTTTGGGGAATTGCCGGATTCTGAGCCGGATAGCAGACTTTACTATTATGGGAGTAAGACCAACTGCGCATTTTCTGCAAGTCAAGGATTGAACCGTACGTTGTATTTAACATAGAATCATCTCAATTCAGATGTGGCCATAACCTTTGGTCAGAAAATTTTATAGTCAGTGGTGAAGTATCAATATGAGTGATCATTTAAGCCGACAGAAAGTCTTTAGTATTTCTTACGACATGGAAGAAACTACCAACCATAGCATCGATGCCGAAGTCTTGGGGCAAAGCCTTGTTAGCCTTGCCAAGGTTATCCGTCAATCAGACAAGATCCTTAACGGTGAAAACTCTGAAGTTAAAGTTGAAGTTAAAGCACACCGTGAAGGTTCTTTCACTGTAGATCTAGTTACTTGGTACCAGGCAGGCGGTGCTGACGTACTAAATTTGCTAGGTTTTTCTGCAGCGGGCTTCGCAGCTGCATCAGGAACAGCCTTTGGAATTATCAAACAAATCCAATCTAAAAAAATAAAAGCCAAAGTAACAGAGAATGGTAATTCAACTCTTGTGCTAGACGACGAAAGCACTGTCGAGTGTTCTACTCAGATAGCCAAGTTGGTCTCTGATAAGCTGATTCGACAAGAATTAGCAAGCGTAATTCGTGACCCAATCGCCAATAAAGCTGGTGCAAAATTTGTCATTAAAGACGAAAATAGTGAAGTGTTAGACTCACTTGAAAGTGAAGATGCGCTCAGCTTCAAAAGCTTGCCAAGAAAAACACTAGAAGAGGTTGAAGAAGTAATCGAGCAGCAGACTATCACATTCTCGCAAGTAAATTTTGAGGGGCCGACAGGATGGCGCTGCGATCTTCCTAATGGAAACAATGTTTCTGTTAGAATGAGACATGAAGCTTTCCGTCATCGCGTTAACCAAGGATATGAAAGTTTTGCGAAGGGTGAACCCTATATCGTGCGTTTACTCGAAAAAAATGTGACGAAACCAAATCAGCCTACTCGTACAACTTACTATATTGAGGAAGTTATTCGCCAGGTAGGTACCGGAAGAGGATAGATAATGCAAATCGAGGTTCAAATGTACCTCCACATCATAGTCGTTGTGGGGGTGATACTATCAACCCCATACATCTTTAGGGTGTTTGCGTTGCTAGGTAAATATATTGGTATGAAGCTCTACCCCACTACAACTGTAGAGCTAGAATACAAGGGGGCCGACGGGCTGTTACAAACAAAAATAGTAAAGCTTGATGACGACGATGAGCTTGTACAAGCTCTGATCAAGCTGAAGGAGAAGCAATGAATATAGAAGCGACTCCGACTAGCAAGAAAAAATCTCAAGGTACTACTGCTGCAGCACTAGGAGGCGTAGGTGGGCTATCTAGTATTTTAATTGCTTTTGCCAGTATCGAGTACAAAAATAGCGAGTATCTCATTGCTATTACTTCAACAATTCCGTTTGTAGTAAGTATTGCAGTCGGCTTGCTTGAATACCTCTTCTCGTATATTGGAGCGCGAAACAAGGCTGAGCTTCAAATTGACGCTAAACTTTCGCGAAAGCTTAAAAACGTTGAGAAGTATATTGACAAGACTCGTAAGAGTATTGAAAAGAACAAAAAATTGAGCATAGATACCGCTGCAGAAGAAGCTAATTTAGCAGCTCTTATCAATCAACAAAGAGAGATCCAGCTGGCCCATCTAAATGTCGAGGATGTCACTGTACAACCTGTCTCCAAACCTAAGTAAAAAAGCGCCTGGCTAGCCAGGCGTTTCTTCATATTAAAAGAATCACCGTAAAACACCTACAAACTATGTACCTCTTTAAGAGATAGATTGAGAGCACGAGCGCATTTTAAAACCTTAAGATTATGCATACAGTCGAGCATATGTAGTATCTGTTGTAGAGATTTTATTTGAACGCTGACCAAAGTAAGGAGCTCGCAAATGAGTAAGTTTTTAACATTCAAGTCGCTACACACAGAAGAGCCAATCACTATTAACGCAAATCACGTTGTAACCGTTGAGCCAGCAGCTGAAGGAGAGTGCTTTATTCGCTTATCAACAGACAAAGTAATTACTGTTGAAGCCGACTTTGAAACACTATCAACCAGTTTAGAGCATATATAATCAGATAACTTTAACAGGCCTGATGCTACATCAGGCTTTTTTATGAATCGGTACTTTTACCCAGCGCTTGCAGCGACACAATGCCTCACCTTCGATTAATTTCACACAACGTGAACGGATAATTCCTTCACTATCACAGATTCGATGACCACAGATGCAGGTAACCTCACTGACTTTCTGGGTTTGGGTGTTAGCTTGTGACTGATAAGCGGTCGCAGTATTCATTGTTGTTGGCTCCTAGCTATTGGCATTTTGCCTTTTAATATCACTGACGTAGCCATTATATCTATTTATACGTGGAAAACAGGGGGCAAGTTATTCACAGGCTTGCAGTATCAACCCCTTTACGCTTTAGTGCAGGCTCCAGGTGTTTCCATGGCGTTGCGATCATCCCCTTAGTTAAATGCCCTTGGCGAAGAGCCGAAACTTTCTTATCGTGACCGAGTACTGCTTTCTGTAACTCTTTACTCTGGCTCTTAAGCCAATCTAAGTGATTGGTTTGCCCGGCTCTATCCTCATCTGATACCTCATCAATAAACACCACTTGTTCATAACTAAGTGTATTGGGATGCGCTGGCCATGGACTTTTACCCTGAGGATAAACCCCTTCTCCTAACCCATATAAATTTGCTTTGGCGTGCATATCGCAGATATCTCTTTTCGGATGATTGGGGCTAAGTTTGAACTTGGTACCAACAACAAACTCATCTTCAAATGCCGAGTTCTGGAACGCCACTCCATGAGCACGGTTTATTTCAGTGCGCATTACTCGCTTAATTTGATGGTATGGAGCGCCTTGATCATCGATCAGTGCATCTTTCATTTTTTTGTTTATCGCAGACCCGCTCGCCATATTCATTTGTTGAGTGATATTGAGCGGTACCGCTTCCGCCCTTTGTTGGAACTCTTGAGCGGCATCAGCTGCGGAGTTACCCAAAATGACCGCACGTTCTACCGCTTGAATTAGCTGCTCTTTTGCATTTCGGTGTACGCGCCAAAGGCGATCACTAAGTTGTAAACCATCTTTCTGTTTCATCGTCCGCACCGCTAACACCGCAGAGTCAATGGACTGCGATACCCTCTCAACAGGAATACTGGTAGAGAACGTATTGCCACCGTTCTTAGCTGCTTCAACAATATATCCCTCAATCATATGCGATTGAGTTTGATTGATTTGGTTAAGAATCTCTTCAATTTGCCTAGTTAGCACTTGCAACTGGGAAAGACGAACTGCCCCAGTTTCATTGGCAGAATTAGTGACTAGTTGCTGAATTTCTACCAGCGCAGAACGATACAATACTGTCAGCTCTTTCATAGCCAGAGAATCAAGCTCATTCGTCGCGCTTTGTGCAGATTTCATAGTACGACGAATCGTTGCCTTAATTTGAGTCCGTTGGTTATCGGCCATTACATTTATCCGTTGCTGATAGAGGTGGCACTTTCGCCTTTCGGCTGATTATTTGGGGTAATGCTGACTTTCGGCTTTTGCTTTTCGTCGTCTTCGTCGTCTTCGTCGTCCAGCTCGTTATGCTCAGGATATGGGTCTTTGCTGTTAGCTTCTTCTTCTCGCATCGCTTCGGCACGTTGCACGTCTACTCCTGCAGATTCCCAAGCAAGTTTACGTGGCATACCAAGCGCCTGATATTTCAATGCCAGGTCTGCGCGTTGGTTCTTACTGTCTGTCATGCGTTCCACAAACTGAATTTGGAACTGGAAAGAGTCGGGGTTTAATCCGGCCAGTAAAAGCTGCAACTTAAAACCGTCTTCATAGGCATAAGCCAAGGCGTCTTGCAGGGCGTCGATTTCTTCGTAGTAGTCGCGTTTTAAATCTTCCAATACATCCCGGGCTAAACCATCAACGTAACCAAATAGCCCTTTTGGTGCAGGAGCTCCAGAAAAGAAAGCATCGACCAGTAGCGTGATATCCGCTATTTGCTCCATGTTGGCATCACCGCCAACCGCACTCACTGTCAGCTTATTCCCATAAAAATCTGTCGCAATTTCTCCCGATTGTCCTTCGACACGCTCTCTATATTCTTCCAGTGCTTTTTGATCGGCGCCATCGAGAGAGTGAGCTAATTTCTGCGGAGCTCGAGTACGACGCCTAATGACAAGATCCTCTTCCGTCATAATAAGCTTTTGCCAGATGCTTCGCGACGCATCAAGATAGGGTCTCCCCATGCATCCCATGTCATCATAGTTGTCCGGGTCTAATCGACTAACGGTAAGTTGCCATAACGGGAATGTACACAACTCCTGATAAGTGAGCGGGTCCACCTGACGGAATGCTTGTTTCACGTTCTTGAACCGACCCGACTGGTCAACGATAGGTATAATCGTTTCTGTTGGCATGCGGATAGAACTAGTTACCTGGCTGAGTTCGTTCACCACCCACTGCAATGGTAAATTTCCTTCTTTGGCCAAGCCCGAAGCATCGCTCATTAGTTTACTGCGATTGTTAAGTTGCAGTCTTAACATAAACTGCTGCCAAAGCTTGTTTACTCTGGCGCTTTCTTTGCCTATCCAGTGCAGTTTCAGTCCACCTTTAGTCGCATCCCTAGCAATGCGACGATGAATTTTTTTTACCCTAGGGTCGATACGGTCCATATGACGGAGCATAACAATTGAAGCTCTAAGGTTGGGGTCTATCTGCATTTGTTCATACAAATACTGTACCGAGCGTTCAGGATCCGCAATATGACCTTTCTCTGAGGTTTTCTCACCCTGGTGATTCCCTGAGGTATTAGGCGCAGAAGGAAGAGGT
Organism: Vibrio sp. TBV020; assembly: GCF_046056895.1. Taxonomy (NCBI): domain Bacteria; kingdom Pseudomonadati; phylum Pseudomonadota; class Gammaproteobacteria; order Vibrionales; family Vibrionaceae; genus Vibrio; species Vibrio sp. TBV020. The sequence goes on from NZ_JBEEAQ010000003.1 coordinate 1,975,266, forward strand.
CTACCTCTAATTGCTAGCCATGCGTTTTTAATTCGGCTCATGTAAAGTTCCTTAATAAATCTAAGCTACTTGGTGCTCCCAAGAGTTGATCGCGGGTCTTATGGTTGATGGTGATAATACTTGGCACGGGTGCTGCTCCTTGTGTAACTAGAGCCCAATGACTTGCCATATGCGCATCAAAAAGGTCATCTCCAATCGACTTTTTCACCATTTGATAACTGCTATAACTCCCCGCTTTCACCGGGGACGGTTTGATATTTTTGATTTGCCTAGGTAAGTTGACGTAGTCCTCTACGGCAGGGTCGGCTTCCCTATCGTCAACATAAGGCAACACCATTTGACGATTGTGATAGGCGCTTCGAAGTGATTGCGCCATTTGGTGTTTGGCCATGCCTTCAAATCGTAATGGTGAAAAAGCCCATTCAGGCCAGGTGGAAGCCGTACTTTCACCATCGCCAATTGCACGACGGTCTATTTGCGTTAAACCCTCAGCAAATAGATCATCGTTAACCTGCGTTATTAACCCTATTCCAAAGGCGTCGCCTATTGCATAGTCGGGTCTGAAATAACGCCAAAATCCCACGATATCTTTTCTAATAACGCTCTCATCGGTGCTTGGGTGCCAAGTTTTAGCGAAGATGACTATAGAAAAATTACCTACTTGTTCTTCGACAACTAGCGAGGAACGAGAGGAGGCTAGGTTTTCACCGTGACCAGTGTGGTCATATCCAAATGCGAGCACGCCGCGTTTTTTGTAAAAAGTGAATGGGTCTGGTTCAGAGGGCTCTAATCCAATCTTGGCACCCACCTGAATTGCATAACGGATGTACTTTTCCCAAATGAGGTTCTTGGCTGCTACGTTAATACACAGTAACTGACGAATATATTCATCTTCTGGGAGCTGCTTTCGCATCGACATGATGAACTCTTCATTGAGAATCCCAAGTTCTATTCCTAAATAACAGTCCACAGTTGGCAAACAGTGGTACTCGCCAGAATCAATCATCCCGCTAAGTACATCAGCACCTTTAAACACACCTGTAATTCTAATTTGGGGATTATTGATTGCTGATTTGCTCGCCCCAAGTCGCCTGCTTGAACCCATCATTAGCAGGAAACGTCCATACAATCGATCCGAGTCGAGGTCATCTACTTCCTCTAAGGATGCCCAAGTCAAATCACCACCATCAACGTTGGCCATGATGCCGTAAGCTCGAGCTTTTGAACGATTGGCAAACTCGTAATAAGTATCAGCCAGCTGTTTTCGACCTTGCTTGTAAGCTACATAGCCGCTCAAGATGTCAGAGCGGCGAATCGCATCAAGGTGATAACTCAGGTTGACGAGAGACTGCGCTTCTCGCGGAGCAACGATACCGCCTTCTTGGTCGCAATGAATAGCATTGTGCTCGAGTAAGTACATTTCTTTAACGGCGGTTTTACCCGTTCGGCGACAGCTGTTATCGACGGTATTGAGATTTTGGTCCATCTCCTCCATTTTGAGCAGTTGCATTGGATCTAGCTCAACATTATGAACGTGCTTATGCCACATCCCATGGTTGCCTGCATAACGCTGAATCTCCCGTTCGGCTCGGCTTTGAATTTCAACCCGCTCCTTCGCAGATATACGGTCAGCCATTATTCGACTTCTCCATCGATATAATCAGCGTCTTCCGCCATGTGTTCCTGATTGTGTTCTATCAAAATTTCGTCATTTCGGATTCGCTTACGGGAGTTGGCTATCATCTCTCGTAAACCAGACATCTGTTCTTTCATCTGACGTTGATACTCAAGGGCAGATTCTCTTTCATCTTCATTTTCTAGAGTTCGCCCCATCTCTAAACCTTGATCAACCTGAACTTTAGGAGTCATGTTTAAATCCGACATCGACAGGTTGTTTTTGCTCAACATCTCAAGCATTGGCTTCAACAATGGGTGCGCTTTTACTTCTTCAATCGTCTCAAGGTTTCCTTGCTCATTTTTGTACTGACCAATATGGAAGCCGCCATCTTTATCGAAGTCATAAACAGGGTTCCTCAGCGCCACACCGTCCGACACTATGGTTTGCATCATGTCCTGAAATATTGCTGCCATGTTCGCTTGGTTAATGGCGTGCATTTCAGTGAGCTTACTGGGGTCATTCGACTGAAATGCGATCAAATGCTGCATCATTAATTCAGTTCGCTTTATACAAGCAGGCTGAGTAGCGCAGTAAGCATGGTCGACGTCACAGGTTGCACATTGAGGGTACTTACCTGGTCGAGCGGGGAAAAACAAAGCGGTTTTTGCGTTTGCACCATGTTTTAAAGCGTTGAAGCGACTAACACCTCTATCGCTAACGGCCTGCAGATTTGCAGAGGACTTGGCTTTACCTTCGGGAGTTTTAGGGCCTGTTGCTGAGAGAACCGCACAGAACTGACCAACCTCCCAGGGAACTTGCTGAACTTCTTTTTGGCATCCATCACAAATCGCATAATAACGAAATGGGTGAGCGCGAATGGGCTCATCTTCAACGCGAGAAGGTTCGCTCCTGAAAGTGTAGTTACAAGAGCTGCACTTAAATGTGACCATGGCTTTAGGTTGTTTATGCTCATTCATAGGCGTATTTCGCACGTTTTTTCGCGCAAAAAGGAGGGACCATATTCATTGAGCAATTTAACGGCTAAGTTGATCCGCGTTTGGGAAGCTGTCTGGCCTGTCCATATCAACAGATGATGGGAAATTTTGTCTTTAGGTACACCGGCATGAAGAAGATTAAACATTAGCATTCGCTTAAGGTGGTTGTTCCAAAAGTTAAAACTTGGAACATAAATACGAAGTGTTTTTCTTTGAGGGGTATAGGCGGCGTTATATAGCGTTTGCCATATATAACGATATTGCTCAGAACTTGATGCGTAATAAATCTCAAACCAGGGTTTAGATAGACGTTGAGCATCAAGCCAATGCTCAAACTCTTCGGCACTCATCGCATTGTGTTTATCAGACATTCGTGCAACGTTTATTCGCAATCGATGCCCTGTTCGTAAAGACTCCAACCCCCGCCACAACTCCAAAAACTTTAAAGCCCCCACCTCTCGCTGAATCTCAGACCAATGCGCTGGAAGTTCCAAACACTCAAACGCAGCTTCAAGTTCATGAGCGCTTAATGAAAGTTCTAATTTGGTGCAGTTATCTAGGTACCGTCCCCCCTCTCTGAGGGTGTGCCTTTCTCTATGCCGAGCCCCCACCCCTTGGTGAGTTACCTGATGATCACTGAGTACATGTAGGTATTTTGAAATTAAGCTGCGCATTCTCTAATCCTTTATGAAAACTGGTTCCAGTAAACACAAAGGCTCGAGCACCACAGTAAGTTGATGAGCTGCGCATTCTGTTAGTATGTGCAGCTAGTGATAGGTATCACATTGACGGGTTTGGTCGTTTCGAAGGTGAGTTCTCATAGCTCCCACAATCGTCCGTCAACATCCAGTATACCTGAGTTTAGAAAATAAGTTAAAGACGGGTTATATGTGTTCTAAGACTTAAAGCTTAGGTGTAAAGTGACCCTAGTTGATTATAATTTACAAGGAGCCTCTTATATGACAGATATATTGTTAGTCATATTTACTGCAGTGCTAGCTTTTGTTGGCTGGCAACAACTTCTCTCATCACGTACACAGGTTCATTTGGGATTGTTCGAAAAGCGCTTTGGCTCATATCAGGCCTGCATGAAGTTTTTAAACGTGGCCCTTACAAATACTATTCCCCAAGAAAACATTGATGAGTTCAAAATAAGCACTCAACACATACCGTTCTTGTTTGATGAAGACGTAAACTCTTATAGGCAAGAGTTACTTAACAAAGTGTTAAAACTTAAATTATTAACGGGAAGACAATTAGTTGGCGGGGCTCAAGACGATGACGCTGAAGAGGTACTATCAATAAATGAATGGATTACCAAACAACTCACAGAAGGTGGTTGTCATGAAAAATTCGACAAGTATTTAACGTTCATACACTGGAACCCTACTCCCGAGTCGGACGTAATAGCAAAGCTAAAAAAGTTGCTATCTAATAAATATAACTTCTAACTCATTGATAAAAAGAAACGTTTCCCCTTGCATCGATACTTCTAGTCCAGCGTAAGGGTTGAATTGAATCTTATCTCCGACCGAAAGTTCTACCACTTTCGGTCCTATCGCAATTACTTCTCCTTTGTTTGATACCTGTTCAGGCAACCAAAATCTTTCGGATATAACTTTGTTTCTAGATACTACTACCCAATCATGAAGCGGCTTCAATATCATAGTAATTTACCCTTCTTCATTTCTTGTAATAGTGCCGTAACCGGGGTGTCCATTTTACTCAAAGGGTTTCCTTTATCGAGAACATGAGTCATCTTGCGCATCGATATGTGAGTATATATCTCTGAAGTTTTAGGATCTGCATGCCCCATCAAAGCTTGAATTTGTAAGGTTGAAGAGTCGGACTCAGCTAATTCGGTACCAAATAAATGGCGCATTGCATGAGCGTGTGCCTGGTCTTCAGGAACTCCGGCAGCAATAGCATATCTCTTAATCATCCTATCAACTGCCCGACAAGATAGTCGACGTAGCTCTCCTCTATGCTCCCACTCAGGGACATGCCTATTCCTGAGGTTAACAAACAACACCGAGTCTCCGTTCTCAAGCACACGATCAATATCTTTAAGGTCAGGATGTCCCAGGTATGCTTGGACCAGAAGCATCGCCTCTAAAGGAACAGGAACCAATCTCTCTCTTTCTCCTTTTTCCAACGTTTTAATGGCCAAACGCTCTACTTCTCCATATTGATACCAAATCAATTGTGATTCGTTTAATCCGCAAAGGCCAGCGACCCTGAAACCACATCCAATGAGTAAAGCAAGCACCGCACTATCTCTCAAACCAGACAGAGAATCTAAATCAGGCTGTAACAAAAGCGTTTCAGCACTCTTTAGTCCCATAAATCTAGGTAGTTTTCGTCCAATCTTCGGATAAACCAGTTCAACTGCAGGATTTTTATCGATGAGGTGTCGCTTAGCGAGAAAAGAATAAAAGCCTCGTAAAGCGGCAACTGCCACTTTCCTAGATGCGGCCGAGTAACCAGCTCGATGTAGCCACCCGCCAGAAAACTGTTCCAACGTTTTTAGCTCAGCAGCACCAAAATCGTTATCTATGTACCCACCAAATTGCTTTAGTAGGCCCCGATACTTACTAATAGTTCTAGTGCTGCAGTTTTCGTTTTCCTGCTTCCATGTAAGAAACAGATCAACCAGATCAGGTTCAGCAGTGTTTTGTTTTATTTCTTGGTCAGGGGCAGATAAATCCATGGAGTTATGGGCTTGCTGGTTGAGAACTCAATAAAACCAGTATCTATAAGGCTTTAAGCAATGTGGAGGGCTTTAAATTATCCATGGAAAAAACCATGGAGGCTAAAAAACCTATGGGATAAAAAATACACACCAAAATTAACTCATGGAGACCAATTTGCGCTCATTTCCTTCTTTCTTGTTCTCTATCTCTCTCTTTTTATTAAATAAAGAAAGAAAAGAAAGAAGAACGCACCAAATTTGAGAAAAAACGCAACTCATGGAGAAAACGCACAGACTCATGGAAAAAACAGTGGAACTTGTGGAGGAGTTTTTATTACAAACCAAGGCAGAATAAGGCATGGAGAACTCATCCCCATGTATTCACAGGTTTTGATTAAGTATGCATGACAATAGAATTGACCAAACACCCTCAAGCCGCCATCCTATTTTTCATGTTCAGTACTCTATCTTGGCGCCCATATCTCTTCAGGGGGTGCGGGGGAGAAGATAACATCGAAAGAAAGCCGCCCATTATGTTGGGCGTTCTGAAGAACTTAGGGGGATAACAGTAAGCAATGCTCCCAGAACGCCCTCTAAGAAGTTTTTCAACAAGGTAAAAATGCACATATCAACCAAAGGAGGCAACTATGTGCAAATTACCCGTAGCTAGAACTATCAATGAAATCATCTATGAGATCATGGAAAAAGAAGGGTTTCGTTCAAACAACCAAGATGACCTGGGCGGAGATACCACATATGGAATTACCGAAAAAACAGCTCGTAACCTTGGTTATAAAGGACTTATGAATGACCTTACACCTGATATAGCGAAATCTTTGTACTTAGGTGAATACGTCCAGCGCGTTCGTTTTGATGAGATTCATGAGATCAGCGCAATTGTCGGTGAAGAGGTTATCGATACTGGTGTAAATATGGGACAAAGTGTTGCTGCTAAGTTCCTACAGCGTTGGCTCAACGTGTATAACAACAAACAAGCCTATTATTCAGACTTGACGGTCGATGGCCATATAGGACCAGCCACTATCAGAGCATTAACAGCGTTCTTATCGAAGCGTGGCCATGAAGGAGAAGTAGTACTTTGGAAGTCACTGAACGCATCCCAGGGGGCGCGTTATTTAGACATCACCGAAGCTAGAGAAAAGAATGAAACCTTTGTTTATGGTTGGATGAAAAATCGAGTTGGATTATCTTAATTCGGTTCCAAAACCCTATGGTAACTCATTGGATTTAATTGCTCTCATTTGCTCTAAAATGAACGTGCGAATTAGAGCAAAAAACACAAATATATTAAATAATTCATACGCTTAGCTTAAATAACAGACCATCTTGACATGGTAGGGGTCGGCGATTCGAGTTCGCCCGGACCCACCAAATTTAGTTCCTTGTGAACAAACGCAAAGCCCAGCAGAAATGCTGGGCTTTGTTGTATCTAGAACGTTCCCCTGCCCTTACTCAGGCTTACAAAACTTCGATCGATTCTAGTCACCTATCTGTTTAAAGTGATTCTGTTTCTCATTGATACAAGAAGTTCACTATGTTCAAGAAATCCGTTTATTTACTCCCTCTTCTAGCCTTAGCGCCAGACACTGCAACCGCCGATAGCAATATTGTCTATGAAATGTCACATATAGGCTTTGGTTATAAACATGCGAGCCTTGATACAGCTGCTACAGAACCATACTTAAACGGAAAATATAGTAATGAGGTAGATAAAACATACGGAGGTTTGTATGTCGACCTTGGATTGAGCATGACTGAAACCTTATTTCTAGAAGGTAATGCTAGCTTTGTTACTCGTTTCAGTTCTGAGATCGATGCATGGCAAGCAGGAGTTGGATTCAATGTCCCAGTGTCACCTTTTATCGCCCTACCTTTATCATGTGGAATCATCAACTACCGTGCTGATAGCGACTACTCCCCTTCGTATTCTGAGAACGCCTTGTATTGCAAAGGAGGCGCGAGAGCGCAAATTGCCAAACATTGGCTGATCGATGCTTCTTACCAACATGCTTTTCTTAATGTTGCCAAAGACACTTATCGTTTAAACAATGTATTTCAGTTTGGGTCAGTTTTTGGTTTTACAGTGGGAATGGAATATGCGCAAAGGGAAAAAGCAGAGACCGCTGTCACTGTAGGGTTGCAGTTTACTCTTTGATCAATGACCAGATGAGTCACGTACTGATAAACAAAAACTCCGGTACAAGACCGGAGTTTTCAATTCTGTTTGGGTGCATTAGTTAGTTAAAACGTACCGCATCTTTATCGACGTAAACCGTATCACCAATGCTGGTCTTAACCTCTAAAAAACCTTTGTGGCGCTGCTTAACTTCACCACGACGTTTTCTGTCTATCTTACGACATTCGCCTGGTAGCTTAGCGACTTTGTTACTTGCTTTCTTACGAGCTAAGAATGTCTTCATTGCTGTCTCTGTTTGACATACAACGCGCTCTTTAGGGATAACAACATCAGCACCAGCAAAAGCACCGAACGATACAGAGCACATAACAGCAATTAGAGCTAACTTCTTCATATTGATCTCTCTTTCAAGCTTCAAGACGCCGAACATCATACCAAATAAGGTTATATTGTACAGCGTTTTTTATATCACCTAATTCTGCTTAGTTCTCAACGAACGGTTATTCGTGCTTTATAAAGTGATTTTTGATAGGATCTGCGGCCAATTTAGCACTGAGCGACATTATGAACCGTAAAAAGAAGATCAATAGCATCTTAAAGGCGAAGCTGAAAAAGAAGAATTCAAAGCTACATAAGAGCAATAAACCTCGCTATATTTCAAAAGCAGAGCGCGCTAAGTTAGAAGCTGAAGAAAATGCGAACGATTCAGTAGAACTAGAACCGTCAGCTCAAGAAGTCGAAAACGACGAACAGAGTAACTAGTCCGATACAAAAAAGTCAGCTTTATAAGCTGACTTTTTACTATGTTCAGTTACCGATTGATTAATAAAGTATCGTCTATCGGTATAAATCGATCGCTTGCATCAATAAGTGATTGGGCAGTCAAGCCGGGAACACCATATACATCCACTTTGGTGTTGAATCGTTGTTGAACCCGCTCCACCAGGACTTCAAAGTCCCCATCGCCCGAAAGCAAAATAATACGATCGACATTCGCCGCGGCTTCAAATACATCTAGAGCAATCCCAACATCCCAGTCCCCTTTTGCACTGCCGTCCATGCGCTGAATAAAAGGCTTAAGCTTTACATTAAAACCAATCCCGCGAAGGATATGATGAAACTGACGCTGTTTAGGGTCATGCGAGGCAATTGCATAAGCATTAGCTTCGACAACCTGCTTTCCTTCTGTCGCAATGTACCAAAACTGGTTGTAATCAAAATTACTGCGATATTTATCTCGAGTGGTGTAATAGATGTTCTGTACATCTACAAAAATCGCGACTTTTTCCATTGTTAGACCGGCTTAGAGACAAGATGCCCTACTCTATCAGAACAGATTTACAATCACATCCTCATTCAGCCATAGCAGCGTCGTAGATAGCAATAATGTCGCTGATGCAGGTATCGCTGCAGAAAAAGTATCTCGGCTACAACATTGCTTCGCACGTCGTTCCCTTCCGTTGCATATCCGTGCCTTCATTGATTACCTCGTTGATTACTTTCAATAACGAAAAAGGCCTCGAATATGCGAGGCCTTTTTATGTGTTCCAAGTGATACCAGTGACTAGTTAAACCATTTCAACTTATCATGTAACGAAGTGACACTACCTACTACGATAAGAGCGGGGCTTACAGCATCTTTAGCCATGTTTGGCAGTTCTGTCAGGCTACCGGTAAATACGCGCTGCTCTCGTCGCGTTCCGTTTTCAATGATTGCGCAAGACATGTTCGCATCAATGCCATTTTCAAGTAGCTTGTTAGCGATGTACTCGCATTGCTTAAGGCCCATGTAAAAGACAAGTGTGTTGTTCGATTGCGCCAAAGAGTGCCATTCGATCTCACGGCCATCTTTTTGTACGTGACCAGTAATATATTGAACGCTCTGTGCATGGTCACGGTGTGTCAGCGGGATGCCCGCGTATGCCGTTGCACCTGCCGCAGCAGTGATACCCGGCACTACTTCGAAACGAATACCATGCTCTGCCAGTTCTTCTAACTCTTCACCACCACGACCAAAGATAAAAGAGTCACCACCTTTTAATCTGACGACTTTCTTACCTTCTTTAGCTTTATCTACCAATAGCTGGTTAATCTGATCTTGAGGAACGCAGTGATAATCTAATCTCTTACCAACGTAGATCATTTCAGCTGATTCATCAGCTAATGCTAAGATCTCTGGAGATACCAGTCGATCATAGACAACGACTTCAGCTTGCTGAATGACTCGGTAGCCTTTCACCGTTAACAGGTCTGGGTCACCCGGACCTGCACCCACTAAAGAAACAAAACCAGTATTAATAACTTGGGATAGATTCGCTGTCATATTTTTCAACGCCTATAAATCAAAATTGGTTGCTGCCATTGTGATAGTTAGTCTTTATCACAACTTTGAACATAAAAAGTATAACTCGATGGATTTACCTCTTAGGAATTATTACTTTTTATATTCAAATCAATAGACTATGTACCGAAAGTTGAAAGAACAATGGCCCCGAGTTATGGGGCCATTATTGAATTATTTAGTGTTTAATGCCACTTGTGCATCTACAGTTTCTTCAGTGTCGATTGAAGGTGCTGCTTTAGCATGAGTTAGGTAAAGTGGAATACAAGTCATAATCAGACCACCAACAATATTACCTAGAATTGTTGGGATAAGGTTGAAGTTCAACCAAGTCGCGATGCCAAAATCAGCACCTAGAATCATACCTAGTGGGAATAGGAACATGTTTACTACTGTGTGCTCGAATACTAACGCGAAGAAGATGAAGATTGGGAACCACATCATTGCTACACGGCCAGCAACCGTACGAGCAGTCATGTTACCAATCACGCCAAGACATACCATTAGGTTACAGAAAATACCGCGAACGAAACAGGTAATCCATCCGTCCATACCCATGTTTTCAAAACCAAGACTACGTGCCGTTGATACAGCGATAAACTTCTTAGCCACTGCGTTTAGTTCTAGAGAGAAGTTACCCGTTAGAGAGATTGCCACTAGGTAAGCAACAATCAATGAACCGATAAGGTTACCAAGGCCAACAAGACCCCAACAACGGAAAATGCGCCCCCAAGTAATACCAGGACGGCCTTCAAATTTCGCTAATGGTGCAAGACCAAAAACGCCTGTTACTAGGTCATAGCCCATAACACTTAGAATGACAAAGCCCACTGGGAAGACAAGCGCACCCACAACGCCAACACCTGTCTGAACAATTGTCGTGATTGCTACAACAACCGCTAGAGATAAGATGATACCAGCCATAGTGCCGCGCAAAATCAAGTCACGAGTACTTGTTTTTGTTTTAGCTTCGCCAACGTTTATCATTGTTTGTACGAATTCAGCAGGTTTAAAGTCTGTAGACATGAATGTGTCCTTATCCAAAATTGAAAGTTAAAAGTTGAAATTGAATAGTGAAAGGCTCGCTATTTCTCTGTTCCCCAACGAAGAAACAGCAAGCCTTTAAGCTATTAAATCTCGGTTAATGAAGAATTAAGCCGCGATTTCTACTGCGCCCTTTGTTACTCGAGCTTTGTACGCTTTTACGTTGAACTGCTCGTCTTCCATACAAACGCCAGTCTTCAAGTTGAAACGCTGCTTCTTCAGCGGGCTTGCGACCCAAAGTTGTTCATCATGCTCAACAATCAAGCCACGAGATAGCACGTTTGATTGAAAGAACGGGTCCATGTTACTGATTGCCAATACTTCTTCTGTCGCACGAGGACGGAAAATCGCAACTTGTTCGCCATTAACCAACGCCACTACACCAGTACCTGGGATGATGTCTTCGATGTTACAAACTTTTGTAAATGCCATGATGTCGTCTCCCAATTAAACTACTTCAACATGAAGGATATCGCCCTTCGCTTCTGGATGTTTTTCAGTAAATGTCGCTGGACGGTGTTGCTCACGGCCATCAGTAACAAATACCACATTGTCATCACGCTCATCTGAGTTAACGAAGTGAGCAAAGCGCTTAAGCTGTGTTTCATCATTGATAGTGTCAGTCCACTCACAACGGTATTCTTCAACTAACTTAGCAACGTCTGCTTCTAATTGGTCGTTAATACCAAGTTTGTCTTCAATGATGACTTCACGTAGGTAATCAATACCGCCTTCTAGGTTCTCAAACCATACTGAAGTGCGCTGTAGCGGCGCAGCAGTACGAATGTAAAACATCATGAAACGGTCGATGTACTTAAGAAGTGTCTCTTGGTCTAGATCGCCTGCAAGAAGATCTGCGTGACGAGGCTTCATACCACCGTTACCACACACATACATGTTCCAGCCTGCATCAGTCGCGATGATACCTAGGTCTTTACCTTGAGCTTCTGCACATTCACGAGTACAACCAGATACACCAAACTTCATCTTATGAGGAGTACGGATACCTTTGTAGCGGTTCTCAATCATCACGCCAAGACCAACAGAGTCTTGAACACCGTAGCGACACCAAGTTGAACCAACACATGTTTTCGCCATACGAAGCGCTTTTGCGTACGCTTGACCTGTTTCATAACCTGCCGCTACAAGCTTCTTCCAAATCGCCGGAAGATCATCTTTTTGAGCACCAAACAGACCGATACGTTGTGCACCAGTAATCTTAGTGTAAAGGTTATATTCAGCCGCAACATCAGCAAGAACTGCAAGCGCTTGAGGTGTTACTTCACCACCCGCCATACGTGGAATTACTGAGTAAGTACCATCTTTTTGCATATTACCTAGGAAGTTATCATTGGTATCATGCAGCTTAACTAGAGACGGCTTAAGAATGTGGTCACCCCAGCATGAAGCAAGAATAGAACCTGCAAGTGGCTTACATACTTCACAGCCATAACCAGTTCCGTGTTTCTCTAGAAGCTCTTCGAACGACTTGATTTCACCAATACGTACTAGGTGGAACAGCTCTTGACGAGAGTATGCAAAGTGTTCACATACGTCGTTCTTAACTTCTACACCTGCTTTTTCAAGCTCAGCATTTAGAACTGAAGTGACAAGAGGAATACAACCACCACAACCAGTACCTGCACCAGTTACTGCTTTGATATCACCGATAGTGTGATGACCTTGTGCCACTGCTTCTGCGATTTTACCTTTGGTCACATCGAAACATGAACAGATAACGGCAGATTCTGGCAGAGAATCAGCACCCAATGTTGGTTTTTCGCCACCAGCATGCGCAGGTAGAATTAGTGCATCTGGGTGTTCTGGTAGGTCGATTTCGTTCAGCATAAGCTGTAGAAGATCGCCGTAGTCAGAGGTATCACCAACCATTACTGCACCAAGAAGCTTCTTATTGTCTTCAGAAACGATTAGACGTTTGTATACTTCTTGCTCTTCGTTTTGGTAAACGTAGCTCTTACAACCTGGAGTGCGGCCGTTAGCATCACCGATTGAGCCTACTTTCACGCCTAGAAGCTTAAGCTTCGCAGACATGTCAGCACCTTCAAATTTACTGTCGTTCCCCACAATGTGGTCAACAGCAACCGTTGCCATCTTGTAACCCGGAGCAACTAGACCATAGAAAGTTTCGTTCCAAGATGCACATTCGCCGATTGCGTAGATGTTTTCATCAGATGTCTGACAGAAATCGTTGATCGCAATACCACCTCGTGGTGCAACATCTAGCTTCATATCGCGTGCTAGTTTGTCTTGAGGACGGATACCCGCAGAGAATACAATGAAGTCGGTTTCTAGCTCAGTGCCATCAGCAAAGCGCATTACGTTGCGAGCATCTTTACCTTCAGGAGCAATTTCAAGCGTATTTTTGCTGGTGTGAACTTTTACACCCATGCTCTCAATTTTTTGGCGAAGCTGATTACCACCGGCTTGATCAAGCTGCTCAGCCATCAGCTTTGGCGCAAACTCAATAACATGAGTCTCTACACCCAGTGCTTTCAGTGCACCAGCTGCTTCAAGGCCCAGTAAACCACCACCGATTACAACACCAACTTTGCTCTTCTTCGCACATGCTTCGATCGCCTTAAGATCTTCAATAGTACGGTAAACAAAACAATCTTTGCTTTCACGCCCTTTAATTGGCGGTACAAATGGGAATGAGCCAGTCGCCATGATCAACTTATCGTATTGAATTTCGCGACCTGAGCTTGAGTAAACAATGTGTTTTTCACGGTTAACGTTGATTGCACGCTCACCGATCAGCATGTTGATGCCGTGTTTTTCGTAGAAGCCTTCTTTAACTAAAGAAAGTTCATCTGCAGTATGGTGAGAAAAGTAAGAGGAAAGGTGGACACGGTCATAAGCGACACGTGGTTCTTCACAGAAAACTGTAATCTCGTATTGAGATGCATCTGTCTTTTCAACTAGGTCTTCGATGTAACGGTGACCTACCATACCGTTACCGATAACAACCAGCTTCAACTTGCTCATAGTACTTCCTAAGGGTTAGGTTTTTTATCTGAGCTAATTGTTAATTATGAAAGAAAATTAATACATGATGTAAATCAATTACAGAATCAAACTACCCTAAAGGGGTAGGAACACGAAATAACCACGTTAATTTAGTAACTATTTTACAGCAGTGACTTATAACCACACGATTTATGTCATATTTATGCTTGTTCTATAAATGCTTTGAAATATCTACCAAATTAACAATCATTATCGTATAAAATCCATACACCTCTTTCATTCACACGCGAATTGATAACATAGGTTTATTATCACTTAATGTCTTGGTGAGCCTTCACTATTTTATAGATCGTCAGCGAATCTCATTTACGTACATGACACGTGCAAATAATGTGATCTTGATACAAGTGTTTCCTTGATTCCGCAGGGAATTGGAATACTATAGCTTCATATTCAAACTTTAGCATATTACTAGCAAGGTACCGCCATGGAGCTAGACATATTCAACCCCTCAAGGCAACTGCGTCGTGCTGTGTTGTTTTGGCTGAGTATAGTACTGGCATTCTTGGGCTTAGTCGTTGCAACCCTTAATATCTTTTTTGGCGGCTTCCATTTACTTGCGGCTGTTGAAATTGTTGTTTCCTTCTTCTCTCTTTACGTTGCTTATACTTGCTACCGAGGTAATACCTCGCTAATTGTCTCGAATAGCTTTGTCTACGCACTTATTGGTGTCGTCTTCCTTGCTACTTATACCCACCCTATTGAGTTCGGAAGTTTCGTTTGGAGCTTACTCTTCCCTGTTTTGTTCTACTTAATCTTAGGTCGACGGTATGGGATGCTAGCTACAGGGGTCGGGTTCGTCAGTCAAATGGCGCTGGTTATGCATAAAACCTATTACGATGGCGTTTTAAGTTTTGCTCAACTCTCCGTTAACTTTTCACTCGCTTATCTTTGCGCTTGGCTTGCTTCGCATATATTAGAGGTCAAAAGAAAAACCTCTGAAACGTCCCTTGGTTTACTTGCCTCACGTGATGCTTTGACTGGTGTCTACAATCGACACGCTTTAATCCATAACTTTGAACGTTATCGAAGTGAGAGTGCTAAAGTCCCTCTTTCTCTTTTAATATTAGATTTAGACTTCTTCAAGAAAGTGAACGACAAATACGGACATGATGTTGGCGATAGAGTGTTAGTACAAACAGCCGCGCTTATCGATGGCTATTGCGATGAACATTTGGTCTACCGTATTGGTGGTGAAGAGTTTTGTATTGCCCTGCATAATACCGAAGTAAAACAAGCAATGCATAAAGCAGAGCAAATTCGAATTGGCATTGAGCACTACACATTTAACGATAGAGATAACCCAATTAGCCTTACTGCAAGCATCGGTATATACCAATGTGACCACTACAAGTGTTTAGAAGATGTGTTACGTGAAGCTGACAAAGAGTTGTATAAAGCAAAGATTAATGGCCGCAACCAAATTATGGTATGTAACCAAAACGAGTGCCCTACTTGCTCTTAAGCATCTCTACCAAAGCGTAAAAAAGAGGGCTTGTTAGCCCTCTTCTTCAAATACAATGTTGTAGTTTTCGGTATAAGTACAATGCGGCTGGCGACTGCAAGTAAAGAAGCGACGTCCTTTGTGTTCTCCCTGGTTAGCGACTTTGATTGTCATTGGGCTTCCACAACGCTTGCAAAAGCGTACTTCTTTATCTGGTTCAATAAGAATCAATATGCGCAGCTAACAATCGACGTAAGCGACTCACTTGGTAACTATGCTTTATATTCGCCCCAATAAGTGGAACACCGGCAGACTTACACACATGTATGAGTAACTTCTGGCGGTCAACCTTACCTTTATCAAGTTCCTTACCGTTATCCAGCTCAATCGCGACACGAACTTCTAACGTTCTCGGATCACAAACTACATAATCAAAGTAACTCTTGGCAATACGATTATTGGCAATAAACCATTGTTTCTTATCTGTCGCTAAAGGAGTAAGCACATTCGATAAGTTGACCTTAGCCATAACAACACCATGTTGACCAACTGCTGTGGTGAGTGCGTTATAGAAAGCCGATTCTTGACCAGTTAACAAAGGCCCCTTCTTCTTGTAGCTACTGTCCTTTAGTTCGTCTTGCTTTAAGTAGCGCTTTTGTACGATTACAAAGAACACCACCAAAATTATGACGACAATAAAAACACTTTCCATCTGTGTAAAATCAACCCTTTAGCAAACTCATATACTGATTATTAGATTTTATACGCTAAGAGCAACAATATGTTAGTGTTTTTGAGATTCGAGAGTCGGTAACTCCAAATTTATGACCACACGCTCAGAAGAATTGAGGTCTTGATAAGCTGCACCCCAGTACTTATCCACCAACTGGTCAATTAACCCTTCTTGTTTCGCCTGTAGCAAAGCACTCTCAATCGATGACTTATGCTTTGCCATCTGTGGTGAAAGGTAAAACTTAAAATCAACTTCATAGACGAGTAACAACCGTTTTTCTATCGCAAGGTGCTGGTTCATCTCAGCCTCAGCTGTAATTTCGTTTATCCCACGAGGGAAATAGTTTACGTAACCATCACTGGTCAACTTTTGATATAGGCTACGCCACTCACCATCTTCAAGGTAAACGCTCAACTGGTTAGTCTTCCATACATCGACATCAAACCAGTTGATTCCGAGTCCAGCAACAAGGTTTGATTCCCTTAGCTCTTTGATCGTACCAATTGAATCAAAGCGTGCTTGTAACTCTGGTGGAATCAGGAGAATTCGTTTTCCAATTAGACCGTTTGTAAGTGGGACATTCACTGATATGTAGCGTTCGTCACGTTCAGAAGTACTAAGCAACCAGGTCAAGCTAAGCTGATTACTTTGCATCATTTTTATGACACGCTTCTGAGGAATATGCTCACTTGGCGTCTCTATTCGAACCTCATGCCCAGCTCTTGATAACGACTCATATAGCAATTCGTGGTAGAACTGATGGCCACCATCTATCTGAGATGCAATAGTCAACGTCATGCTTTCTTTCGCTACACACTGTATAGATAATACTGCAAACGCAATCGCCCATATTCTCATATATTGCCCTTAACGGTACTTTGTGAGTATCTGTTCATAAATACTCGGCCCACCATCATTACTATGTTTTAAATCATCCAATGCATGCTGAAAAGTCTGAATGAGTCCACCATCCACCTCTAAGTTAAACGCAAAGTACAATTCTCCTTCACTTAATACATAGACAACTTCATAGTCCTCGGTATTATGACCACCTTTTTTGAGCCACCATTTGGCGACATTTTCCTCATATGCCCATAAGTCGATCCGATCCTTTGTGAGCTGATTTGCTAGAGTGTCAGGAACTGAACTTTCAACCATTGAATCTCTTGGCACCCCAAGTTCTAGGAGCAGTTGCTCACCAACATCATCACGAATGACCCCAATACGATATTGAGCTAAGGACATCGTATGCTTAATCTCAATATTCTTAGAACGCTTAGCTAACACAACGATCCTGGTTGAACTGATCGGCCCTGCCCATTGGAATATATGTTCTCTGAGTTGAGTTCGAGTGGTTGAGAAGAGGACGGTATCGGGCTTAATTAAGGTGGTTCTATAAGCCCTCGGCCAAGGTTGCATGTTGATTTGCTGCAGTTGAATTGTACTTTCAGATTGTTTACCAATTGCCAGCAATAGATCGACAGCAATGCCTTGAACAAGTCCATCTTGTTCAAAGTTATAAGGTGGGTATTGCTCCGTTAGGTAGGTTAACTCGTTTATTTGCGCACTACGGGCTGAGCTAATCACGAGGAAAGAGCTGAATAATATATAGATAATGAGTCGCATAAACGACCTCTATAAAATATCTTATGATCCTATTTATAATGTAGAGGTCGATCGCATTTACGTCTAGAAACTAGCACTAAGGTAGGATGTGCTAGTGGGCTTTCTTATACGTTCGTTCCGGTCGCCCAACCGTTCCATAATTTAAGTCCGCTTCCAACTCACCCGTACTAATCAGATATTCTAGGTAACGACGTGCGGTTGTACGACTTGCCCCTATTTGTTCACCCGCTTCATCTGCGGTCATCAGTGCTGAGTCATCAAAAAGAGCTTTAATCTTATCTAAGGTAACACTGTCTATCCCTTTCGGTAGACGGTTTTTAGGAGCCTCATTTATGGTTGAGGCTTGCAGCATTTTATCAACAATGTTTTGGTCTAAACCGTCTGCATGATTAAGCTGCTGTTTTTGCAACACATACTTTTTAAGTGCAGCGTCCAATCTTGGAAAAACAACCGGCTTGAGTAGATAGTCAACCACCCCACCTCGCATCGCTTGCTGCAAAGTTTCTACGTCTCTTGCAGCAGTAATTAAAATCACATCACAGCTCAAATGCTCAGTGCGTAAGTCGTGGAGTATTTCTAAGCCAGTACCATCAGGTAAGTAGACGTCTAGCAAAAGTAGGTCTGGATTCAGTACATCAAGCTGGAGCTTCGCTTCTAACTTAGTCGTCGCAATGCCAATGACTTCGTAGCCACCAACTTGCTCTAGATAGCGCTGGTGTAATTGAGCGATCGCCAGATCGTCCTCAATGATCATGACTCGAGTCACAGCACTCATCTTAGCTCTTCCTTAGGTAGGTAAACTGTCATCCTTGCCCCATGTTCCTTATTATTTACCATTTCTAGCTCACCGTGATACCGGATAGCCAATTCATTAATCAAATACAATCCGACACCCCTTGTGTCTGAATCTTTACTTGAGACACCTCTTCTTGTCAGAGATTCTACACTCATATCATTTGGCAACCCACAACCCTGATCAATGACTTCCAAAATAACTTCATTGCCAAAATCGCTGATCGATACTTCAATCGTACGACGGTGTGGTGCTAATAAAACGTCTTGAGTTATCGCCTCACGAGTTGCATCAAATGCGTTGTCGATGAGGTTTCCTAAAATCGTTACTAAATCTTCTGGATTGATACGACTTGGTAACGGTTCTAAACGTGCGCCTTCTTCTACAACTAAGTTTAAGCCAAGCTCCCTTGCTCGCTCTGTTTTGCCAAGCAACATGCCCGCAATAAGTGGCTCTTTGATTGTTTCACGCAAGAACTCAATAAGTGCTTGATAATGCGCTGTTTCTTGTCCAATGAGATATTGAACCGCTTCCAGTTCTCCCATTTGAACCATGCCACTGATTGTGTTGAGTTTGTTTCGGTGCTCATGAGTTTGCGAGCGCAGCATTTCAGCGTACTCTTTGGTTTTCGCCAGTTGCTCTGTTAATTCGGTTAAATCGTCTCTAAGTCGGAAACTAGATACTGCTCCAACGACCTTGCCTTCAACTATGATTGGGCTTCGATTCGCAATCAGTCGCTTCTTGTTTAGGTACAAATTAATATCATGATCGGTACGAGCCGTTTGTAGCACTAGTTGTAAGTCACTATCAGGTAGAACTTGGCTAAGTGGTCGATCAATACATTCTGTTTTGACTAGCCCCAGTATCTGACAGGCGCTTTTGTTAATTGAACGCAGCTTACCCTTGTCATCAATGGTGATAATCCCTTCTTTTAGCGTCTCTAATGTAACGTCGAGTTCGACATAAAGCCGTCCAATCTCTTCTGGCTCAAAGCCTAAAATAGCCCGTTGGAATTTGCGTGATGCATAGCTCGATACAACTGCATTTGCCGCTACCACCAAAAAGGCCATCGCAATCAAGAAGGTAACGAAAGGTTCAATTCTGTCTTGGAGTCTATCAATCAAATACCCAACCGAGACCACACCGATGATCTCTCCTTGCTCATTGAATACAGCTGACTTGCCTCGAACCGAGTAGCCCAAAGATCCCTTTGCAACTGAGATGTACGCTTCACCGTCGATTAGGGCTCGATTATTATCTCCTCCTTTCATCGGCTTACCAATACGCTCGTCAAGAGGGTGAACTAATCGAATTCCTTGCCGATCACCGATAACAATGAACGCAGCACCTATTAGTGTGGTTAGATTCCGGTAACGCTGTTGACTCTCTTCAGAGACACCTTGTTCAATCGTCTCTATAACATAGGGAGATTTAGCGAGAAAGGAGGCGACACCTAGAGCTTTGTGGCCCATTTCATCTTCTTGGGCATATTTGATGTAGACGAATCCGGCTGCGACCAACAGTAAAAGCTCGATTAGCCCAGACAATGTCATGATAATCAGCATTCGTTTACGAAAACTGATACGACTCCATTTCATAACAACTCCTTGATAGCCTTACAACATAACATTTGGGTAACAGTTTTATGAATTATCATGATTCAAACTGTGATGATGACAAAATTAAATCATTAATAGTCTCAATATTTGATTCTCGGTGTCTCACCACGTTAATCAATTTAGGTTCTTATACGAAACCCCATATAAAACCAGTGGAATAATTGATTTAGATCACGCGAATTTAGATTATTTTATGCACGATATTGGCGATTGTTTTGTATAATTATTGAGCGCATCGAGCATATCGTTATATTTTGGATTTGGCGATTAGCACTTACACAATGACTACTAAAAAGAAGTGCAGCCTATATAGAAAGGGAAAGGCGATGAAACGGGACGTATTTGGGATCTGTTTATCTAAATCTATGCTGTCAAACAACTTATCTAGCACATTCACTCACGTCAGGGCTTACCAAAAGCAAGATGAGAGCGAAGAAGTCATGGTACTTCATGCATTTCCTCAGATGTCAGGGCAAGACCTGTTGACCAGTATGAAGTCATCGAAAAAACTTCTCTGGCGAGCTGAATATGTATGCTGTGATTTTAAATAGTGATGTTTTTCATCGCTATCATACACAACAAAAAGGGAAGCCAATTTAGCTTCCCTTTTTCTTTAACTTGATGCTGCCGCGTTTGCTTGTCGTAGCTGAGACAAATATTTGATCCAACTTTTCGCTTGCGTTGACGGCTCTACATTGTCTGCCCTCTTCGCTTCAATCAAAGCTTTCTCTAGCTGATTCAGCTTATAAAGCGCCCGAGTCTTAGCAAGAGCAACGTCTGCACTTTTCCCTTGGACTTTGTCTAGTACTAGCAGAGACTCTTTGTAATAGCCTTGTTGAACCATAAGCTGAGCAACGTTCCAATGATATTTACTATCGATTTTGGAAGCCATTTGCCAAGTATTTATCGCCTTGTCCCACTCTTTCGCGATTTGCCAATAAGACGCTTGCTCTGACAGTAACTGTACATCTGTATTCGCGTTTTCGAGTTCACTAATCTGGATCGCAGCTCTTTCAGGAACGCCGCGTTTAGCATAAAGCTGGGCAAGCATACGTAAATCACTTTGGCTAAGTTCTAAACCATTCAACTTAGCTAACGATAGCGTATCTAAAGCATCTCGATCTTTACCAATACGAAGCTGTAGCCCAACTAATTGTCGCCAAAAGTTGACCTTGTCAGGTTGCAAAGCGATCAACTGCTCTAAGGTCGGAATAGCTTGTTTCCATTGCTTAAGTTGCAGCTGAGCCCCCAGCTTTAATGACAAAGGTTGGACGCGATCTTTGGGTGACGTTTTTAAATAGCTGTTTACAGCAGGAATAACTTTATTCCATGACTCCAGCTGATACTGCGACTGTCCAATGCGAAGCCATAAGTCATCAGCTTTTTGCGTTTCAGGAACCGATTCGATTAGCGTGTAATAGTGTTTAACCGCTTGTTTGAACTGCTGATCATTAAGATATAAATCAGCCAACATACGTTCTGTTACCCAAGCTTGTTCATCTTGAAGCAAGCCACTATCAACCGCTTGTTTTAGATTGCTAAGAGCAGGCTTTATTTGACCATCTTGCCAATAAAACACACCCAGCATTCGAGAAACAAACGCCTTGTCATATTCACGACTCGTCTCGATCTCTTTGAGTAGCTGTATAGCTTGAGTCAACTGCTCTTGCTGAGCCACCTCATTCGCCTTTTGAACTCTAATCGCCGTATATTGACTTAGCTCTTTAGATAGAACTGAAGTCGACGCAACTAACAGCGCTAAACTCACTATTCGTTTCATCATTTGGCTAACTTAAACTCCAATCTTACCGTTTGACCTACTTGAGCGACTGCGCTTCCATCAACAATTTTTGGTTGATACTTCCACTTTTTCAGTGCTCTAACCGCTTCTCTTTCAAACATACGTCGAGGGTTCGCTTCCATCACTTCAACATTGGTTGGTTTACCAGTCGGGTCTATCGTAAACTTCATGATCACATACCCTTCCGCACCACGCTTGAGCGCTTTAGCCGGATAACGAGGCTCAACACGATATAAAGGCATGACTTGTTGGTTGACCCCAAAGTCCCCAAATGTCGGCGCAGTAATCGCAAGGCCATCTACTGCCGTGTTCAAACCTAGTGAAGGCTGAGACATCGGCGAGATTTGCGTTAATTGGGTCTTCGCTTGCGATGTAGGTGCGTGTTCTGGAACTTCTGGTGCTTTAGGTTGCTCAGGCACAGAGCGCTGCCTTCTCTGAACTTCTTGTTCATTTTCAACCATTACCATATTAAAGCTCAGAGCTTCGCTTTTTTCAGGAGCTCGCTGATGGCCCGCATCGACCATCCAAGCCATTCCAGTAAAAATAGCGAGCGAGAATGCTAGAGCAATTGGCATTGCGATAAGCAGACGATTCACTAGATCTTCTCCGCTGCCAATGCAATGTTTTTCACCCCTGCGCCTTTCGCAGCATCCATGACCTTAACAACTGTACCGCTGTAAGCGTGTTCGTCAGCTTGAATCACCAATGATGCGTCTGGCTTGTCGAGCAGTAGGTGCTCTAATGTTGCCTGAACACGTTCTACATCAACCATACGCTTATCGATGTAGATATCGTTTGAAGACGTGACCGCAACAAAAATACCTGCATCTTTTTGGCTCACAACATTGGAAGCCGTTGGTCTATTCACTTCTACACCAGATTCACGAACAAACGAACTGGTTACAATGAAGAAAATCAACATAATAAAGACGATATCAAGCATCGAAGTAAGATCGATCTGCGCTTCTTCTTGCTTGTATTGGCGTCGACCTAATCTCATCGTTGACTCCTTAAAGATTTTTCTAATTTTACTTCTTGTCGCTGACACACTTTTACTAGACGAGCATGAAAAAACATACCTGTTAGTGCCGCCACCATACCTGCCATGGTAGGCAATGTT
Source organism: Vibrio sp. TBV020 (assembly GCF_046056895.1). Classification (NCBI taxonomy): domain Bacteria; kingdom Pseudomonadati; phylum Pseudomonadota; class Gammaproteobacteria; order Vibrionales; family Vibrionaceae; genus Vibrio; species Vibrio sp. TBV020. The sequence continues at coordinate 1,998,298 of NZ_JBEEAQ010000003.1, forward strand.
GCTAGCGAAATGCCAGATGCCATCAGCTTAGGATTACTGCTTCCTTGGTTTGCCATTACGTCGAACACAGAGATCATTCCGGTTACCGTTCCTAGCAAACCCAACATTGGACAAATCGCAACAAGGACTTTGATAAAGTTTAGGTTTTGCGTCAAAGCCAGATGAGCTTGCGATAACCAACCTTCACGAATCGAAAGAGCATGCCATGAATGCTGATCTTCTCGTTTATGCCACGCATCCACCCATTGCTTGCGCTGTTTAGGGAACTGGAGCCAGATATAAACCACGCGATCAATAATAAGCAGCCAAGATATACTCACAACAGCCAGTAGCCACCACAGTACCTGGCCCCCTTGCTGCATAAAGTCTTGGAGTGCTAACACCCACGCAGTAGATGCCAGCACTTCAGGAAGTAGCGCAAATACTGCGTCCATTACGCTGCATTCCCTAGTGTGTTTTTCTGAGGTGACATTTCTTTCTCAGCTTGTTCAGCAACGAGGGCGATACCTTGTTTTTCAAGGATATTGCGAATTGATTCAGCTTGAGAGCTTAGAATGTTATGCGCTAGTAATAGAGGCATTGCCGCAATCAAACCAAGAACCGTTGTCACAAGGGCCATTGAGATACCACCAGCCATTACTTTCGGATCACCATTACCAAACTGGGTAATGACTTGGAACGTTTCAATCATGCCGGTTACTGTACCCAGAAGACCAAGCATTGGCGCTAATGCAGCAAGAAGTTTAAGCATAGATAAGCCCTTTTCGAGGCCGGCTTGCTCATCAACCACCGCTTCAAGTAGGCGCAATTCTAACGCTTCAACCGTCTGCTTCTTCTCACTATCATAAACTGCTAAAACACGACCAAGTGGGTTGTCACCCGTTTGAGTTGGTGTTTTCAATTGGCTTCGAATCTTTTGACGAGCAATAGAAAGGCTCACACCACGAACCAACGCAATCAGTAAGCCAATCGCTAAAAGACCTAAAATGACTTTACCAACGACACCACCAGCCTGGAGTCGATCCATTAATGTTGGCGTAAGTGCTAATTGTTCTAACAACATTCCGCGAGACGGGTCGACAATTAAGCTTTGCTGATCACCAGATGTTAACTGACTTAACGCCGAGTTAACCGGTTTTGATTCTGGTTGTTTGAGATATAGAGATGCACTCTGCTTTGCGCCGTTCCAGTTAAGGTAACCTTGTTCGCCTATTAGACCAAAAGAGCCAAGACGTGTTACAGGCTCACTTGTAACCTTACCTTCACCATTAACAACATTGATCTGTGTTTTTTCTACTTGACCAGAAGCATCTACCTGCTCTTGGAGTGCATTCCATAATCCTGTTAACTGGGGCATCGACGGTAATTTAGTTGCCGCAACGATGTCATCAACGATAGGTGCGTAATTTTGCGCTCCTGCCCCCGTCACCGAGTATTTCAGTTCAGATTGAAGCTCTTTTGCATTTTGACGAACAACACCAAAAACCTCACCCAAACTACCCGTTTCAAGACGTAGCTTTTCTTCTAATCGAGCCAGCGTATCTTCATTTTTGCTAAAGCTTGACGCCAGTTTATCGTTTTCCGACTGTAATTGAGTTCGGCGCGCTTCAAGTGATGCCTTCAGCTTTGCAAGATCTTGTTCAGTTTGTTTAAAACCAGTTTCACGAGCTTGGTTATGTTGCTGCTGAGATTTCGCTTCTGACTGTGCATTGCCCACCATATCTGTGGCAAACACATTGAACGAAAACGCTGAGATAGCGATCATTGAGGCTAATAGAGAACGTTTCATTATTTTGCCTCCACGTTGTTAAGCGATACTGGCAAAGTGATCAAGCTTGGCGCACTTTGTTTTGCTGCAATGCTGAATGCTTTGTTCAGTTCTGTTTTCATGGAAGGATCAACGCTACTCCACTGTTTGCTCGCTTTATCCCAAGACCAAAAATGTTGACCATTTAAGCTACGTGCAATCAACGACAAACGGCCTAGATAGAAGACGTCAGTTTCTAGTGTTTCACCATCTACGCTGATCTGGCCTTGGTAAAGACCCAGCTTAGTGCCGTAATCAAGTTCGATTTGGTACGCTTCTAGGATTCGACGATATTTCTCTGCATCACTAACGTCTGCGCGCTTCATCATCGATTCAAGCTTTGCAACACGCTCAACACGTTGCGCTTTTTTGATTGGCGCATCTTGTTCAATGCTTTGCTTTAAACCATCTACCATTTGATACATCAAAGGAACAATCCCCTGTCGAGTCGATTTGATTTCCTCAATCTGGCTGTTCAGGCTAGCAACTTCTTTATCTTGACTGTTTACCAATGCGACTAGGTGATTTTGGTAAACTTCTAGATTTTTCACTTCTTCTTGTAGCTGTTCAATATCAGCTTTGAGTTGCAACGTTTTCTCTGCGCTTGCATCAATACGTTTTTGGCTAGAAGCAGAGGCTGAATTCGTCTTGCTTTGGATAGATTGTGCTGTATCTAAGTTTGATGCCACGGCGCTAGAAGCGTATGCCGCAATAATCAAAGCTAGGCTGGTTTTAGCTATATTCATAACGTCTATTTATTCGTTTTCTAAATACAAGTGAGAACAACTCTCATTGCGAATGGCATCATCTTAGTGCCAATCCAAAAAAAATCAATCGTCCTTACAATTTATACAAAAAAAGGAAAGGCTAAGCCTTTCCTTTGTTGAATACTAGAACAAATTTAGATCAATTCTGTTTAGTATTTGATTTGTAGTGTTGCCATATAGTTACGACCTTCACCTACAACTACACTATTTGTGCTGCCACCTTCTAGGTAATCTGTATCAAATAGGTTTTCAACATTGAAGCGAGCGACAAAGTCTAAGTTTTCATCATATTTGACAGTATGTGACACACCCATATCTACGCGAGTGTAAGCATCTTTCTTAAACGTGTTGTCGTCTTCTGCCCAGCGATCACCAACGTGGTAAATACCAAGGTTTACGTCCGTGCCGTTGTTGAACGCATAAGTAGACCAAATGCTCGCTGTAAACTCAGCGACGTCTGCTGGTGTCTTACCTTCTAGTTCAGGATCATTTTTGAACTCTGCATCTAGGAACATTGTTGAAGCACTAATTGATAGCGCATCCGTTACATAGCCTGTCGCTGATAGTTCAACACCTTGGTGAACTTGTTCACCGACTTGCGTCGTACGAGTAACATCTCCACCTAAATCTTCAGTGATCTGCATATTAGACTGAACAATATGGAACAATGCACCAGATACAAGTAATCGGTCATCGAACAGTTCCCACTTAGAACCTAGCTCATACAGTGTACCTTTCTTAGGATCTTGCGCTTGACCATCGTTTAGGTCATTCGAGTCATTGATTTCAGCAATCGGCTCAAAGCTTTCAGAGTAAGTTAGGTAAACCGATCCATTTTGTGCAGGACTGTAGATAAGACCTAGTTTAGGAAGAATGTTATTGTAGCTCTCTTCAACATTTTTGCTTGAACGAGTCTTGTCGTAAGCAAAACGAACGCCTGCTAGCGCTTGCCACTGGTCGTTAAATGTCACCAAATCTTGGACATAAACACCATAATGCTGGCTTTCTGAATGAGACAGAGAGTCGTCATTGCTGTAATGCAGCCCACTTGGCTTAGAGAAGCCATTGTCACATTCTGGACGTGCATCGCTCTCGTTTGCACTTTCACACGCGTATACAGCAGAATATAGCTGCTTGTAATCATAATGTAGGCCGTTCGCACCTAGTAAAAGTCTGTGGTTAACACCTAAAGCGTCGAAGTCACCTGTGAAGTCAACATAAGCAGTATCGAACGTCCATTCATCGTGTCGATCGTATGCTTTGTAGCCATATTCACCGGTATCTTTGTTTTTATCAACGACATTATCTGACTCTGTACGCTGACGCTCATAGAATTGACGGCTGATACCAGATTTTACGGACCATTCCTGATTTAGATTTGCCGATACAGCCACACCATAGTTCGCGACATCATTATCGGTCATAGCAAAACGCTGATCATTCACAATCGAAGGGTCAATAACTTCACCAGTAGTGGTATCAATCTTCGAACCGTTGTCTAAGTCGCCTTGTTCTTGTGTTCGGTCATAATGAACAGAAACCATAACATCTTCGTTGATGTCGTAATCAACAAATAAACCACCGACAAAACGTTCAGTTTCAACGTCAGTGCCATCAAAGCGCGTACGCCATGAATTCTGGTCTTCTTTAGAAAGGACTAAACGGCCACGTAGAGTCTCGTCGTCGTTTAGAGCACCACTTACATCCACCATAGTACGCGTATAATCGTTAGAACCAATATCTTGGCTCACATTGACCTGCGTTTCGTAGGTTGGCTTCTTAGAAATCATGTTCACAAGGCCACCTGGGGTAGATTCGCCATATAGCAAACCTGCTGGGCCTTTTAGTACTTCAACACGTTCTAACAGCTCTACTGGTTGACGATAGTGCGACCAGTGCTGAACACCATCACGTAGGTAGCTTGAACCACTGTCTAGTTCAAAACCTCGTAAATTAAAACGTTCACGGTTAGTTGACTTAGAACCCGCTGTAATTGAAGCATCGTTTTTAAGAACTTCACCAAGAGTGCTTGCACGTTGCTCATCAATGATTTGCTCGTCAATAACAGCAACTTGTCCCGGAGTTTCAAGCTGAGTCGCTTCCATTCTCATTGAAGTAGAGTTTGTGTCTGCTTTATAGCCGTAGTCACGCCCTTCTACTACCATGTGCTCATCTGTTTTTACCGTTTCCGCAACCACTGCAGGAGTCGCTAAGACAGCACCGATCACTAGTGCTAACTGACTCTTAGTGAACATAAATTTCTCCGTTTCTTTATATACAAAGCAACATCGCTTTGCTGAGTTATTTATAACGAAGCGAAATATAAGTGATAAGCACTATCATTTGCATTAAATTTACAAAATTTACTATTGGTAAGTTTTTGAGGAGGAAGTGTTAGAGAAATATATCTTTTTAACAGTCTGTATTGGTGTCGTTTGGGACTAATCCAAGGCTTTCACTCGGTATGGTTGTTTCAAAACTTGGCATCGCAATAACACCACTGTCCCCCAAAAATGAGAGTATTGAAACAAACCGATAGTCCATTCCTGTTGCACGAGCCCTAACAAAGCGAACATCTTCGGAATCTGGCGTAGCCAGTACATTGCTTGAGCCGTCAAGATATTCGATTTCGATGTTTTCTACAGCGAGCGATGAAATATAGCTGGTATTAGAAATGAATGTTTTTATATCGGAATCATTTAGCTGGCAAACCGATGCCATTCTAGCAGCAGCTCGTACTGACTCACTGACCGACTGCATAGAGAAAATAAAGTAGCCGATCGAGGCAATCGCGAGAATAATCATCATTAAAAATGACGACACTAAGGTAAATTCAATGATGGTAATGCCTGCTTGTTTTCTCATGGGTCAAGCCTCATAACAGATGAAGCATTCATAGGCAGCGCTAACGAAATATCAGTATATGGGATCTCTGCTCTAAACAGTGGCACAAAGGTATGACTCGCACTGACCGTGACAAATTGGTTGTTCTCACAACTTACTGTCACATCACCAGTCGTTAAGCTATCTAGGAGTGCAGACGACCCATTTGCATGAGTACCATAAACCACTAGGTGCTTGATGTTAGCTTGTTGCGCCATCACAGGGCCACAACCTGCAGTTTCACTCTGACTCATTGCGTAGCGCGCACCAATTCTAACGGTTTTATTGAGTGTGTTCATTTCAATGTAAATCCTAGCTACCTCAACCACAGCAACTAGAAATAACATTAATATAGGTAACCCTATTACTAACTCTACAGCGGCTAGCCCTCTTTGTTTGCTTTTCATTAAGAGCCTCCGCCGACTGAAGAAGGATCTTTATAAAGTACTATTTTGGTTACGCCTGTATCTGTGTCAGACGCTCCACCATCAACTACTGAACAATTTTCAATGAATTCACCAAAAATGCTTTGTTGTCCTTTCTTCCCTTGCGATTGAGAAGAGTCGTAACGTTGGATCATAAAGAAGCAACCAATGCTGGTCACCGTAAACTCAATTTTACCACCAGACTTTGATGCCGAGTCACAGTCCAAAATGGGTACAGGTAAAACACGTCTCCATGCAGAACCACCCGCTGACTTACAATCGCTATCATCTAGGCACGTATTCGTACTTTGGACATACTCATCATAAGTCCACTTACTTAAACTATTTGAATCATTATGGTCAGCAATATTATCTGTCGTTAAGGCTGGGCTTGGCTCTGTAGTGATTAAATCTGGTGGGTAATAGACACCATCGACGGTCCCTCCATCAAAACGGCTATCAATGTCTTCGGTCGCACCAACAGCGTTACCAGTTTCAGAGTCAATATCGTCACCAATTGAAACTACGACCGTATTTTTGCCAACGAGTGCATCACTCACCGCAGACTTACCGCTGCCCACATCAAGTAAATGATAATTACCATCACCTAAACCATCAGGGTCGTCTGACTGACTTCCGGTCTTAATTTCATAGGCTTTACCCACTTCATAGCCTGAAGGCCCTACATCACTACCCTCACACATACCAATAGGCAGAATGTTCGCTGTGCCATCAATGAAGACAGGCCCTGCAACTGCACTGGCTGAAACGGATTTATTCATACCAAAGAAATGTACAAAAAATTCATTCAGCGCGACATTTGATACTTGTACGCGAACATAGACCATGTCAGCACTTACAGGAAAGTTTGTGGAGAAACCACTATTTGGTGTGTCTGAATATTCGACAGTTAAATCATTTAGGCTTGAGCCATCATCTGTCGCCGTTAAAGCGATCTCGTCACTACCACCAGCAGCAATAACTTTATTATAGGATTCAACAATGGCTGTATGAGTCGAACTAGAATCCATAGAGCGATTTGCGACTGATGCTCCCGCAATCGCTATGGCATCTACGGCATTTTGCAAACGCGTTTTATTGACCACCAAGTGTGAAAGGTCGATAGAAAGAGCGGCTATACCTAAAAAGGTCATCATTCCCATTGTCATAAGAACAAGGGTCAAACCCTTTTGGCGTTGTCGTTGCGCCGGATATTTACATTTCACCATGCTCCTCCTCATCCTGAGTTGGAAACTTATCTATCGGTGGCTTGCCCTTTCATTAGCGCAAAGTCCACCGTTATGTGTAAGCCGTTAGGGCAGCCTACATATAACTATAGTTTAATCTGTAAATAGTTACTAAGTTGCAAATGCCTATTATTGACTATTTAGTTAGCAAGGTATTTATTAAAGACTAGCTGTACTCGAAAACCGCCATTCACTGCATTCGAAGCCACCACCTCTCCTTTCATCAGGCGCATCGATTCCTTCACGATGGCGAGCCCTAGTCCATATCCACCACTCTGTTTATCTCGTGCAGATTCTAAGCGGGTAAACGGTTGAAATATCTCTTTCAATTGGCTTTGGGCGATACCAGGGCCATTGTCAGCGACTTCAATCACCACATGGTTCGCCCCATCTTGTTCAAGCTCATACAGCGAGACTTCTATCTGTGCTTTGCTGCCAGCGTATTTAATGGAGTTCGATATCAGGTTATTTAAACAACGTAGAATCAAACGCTCGTCGCTTCTAATCAGTGACAATGGGCGATTGACGTTAATAGCGATCTTTTGGTCGCGTGATAGTTGCAAACGACTTTGTTCCACTTGGTTAGAGACAACGCTCTCTAAACAAATAGGGTTAAAGTTTGCGTTATAACGCGAGTTTTCTAAGCGGCTAAATTCTAGAATCTCTCCTACTAACCCGTCCATTTCTTCCACTTCCCTTTCCAGTCGCTCAACCAAAGGTAAGTTCGCTTCGGTTGATTTTGAACGTAGCAAATGGAGCGCTAGATTCTGTCGAGCTAGAGGTGTTCTAAGTTCATGGGAAACGTCACGAATCAGGCGACGCTGCCTTTCAGCTAATGCGTGGATCTCTCTGGTCATCTCATCGAAGTCATGGGCGAGATCATTAAACTCTTTGGTTTTTGAGTTTAGCTCTGCCACGACATTGACCTTAAAATCTCCGGATGCAAGGCGATGACTCGCTTCACGCAAACGGTCGAGAGGATTTTGCAGTTTGCGCGCAAAAATCATTGAAAACAGCACCAATGTTACGACAACAATCACCACCTTTATAATGGCAAAATAGATTATGAACTGGTGAGCTGGATGCTTTTCGTGTGGAAGCTGGACGACTAAGGTGTTTCCCTGAGATAAATGAACGCCAATCAATGGTCTACTCACTTTATCGCCCAGTGGTCCATACAACTCTCTAAGAAATTTGAGTTTAAATTCAAAGTGCGGGTGCATCTTGCGGTGAGTAATGGGTTTGTTTTCCGCGTTTAAGACAAATAGATAGTACGGCTGGGCATTTGCCCAATCAGCAAGCTCATCCATATCTCCATCTTCAATTAAAACATCTGCCTGTTCAGCGTAACTTTCAATATCACGCTTTATCTCTTCCGGTACTTTTAACACCGTACGAACCAAGGCTTGTTCAGCCAAAGCTTGTAGTAATACGATACTAATGATCACCGCAGACATATAGCTGAGAAGTTGGAAAAACAGCGTATCTTTTCGTTTGGCGATACTCTCTGGACAGCGAAATTGGAACATCGACTATCGACTCACATTACCGACAAAGCTATACCCTTGCCCGCGCACTGTTTTGATGTGCTGCTTAGATAAACCCGCTTCAATGAACTTACGACGAAGATTGCTTACATGCATATCTAAGTTACGGTCAAACGGGCTTAACTCTTTTTTCAGTACTTCAATTTGCAGTTCCGATTTTGATACCACCACACTTTCACGGCTTACTAAATAATTAAGTAAGTCAGATTCAGTACCTGTCAGCGGTAGAGCTGGTATTTGCGAAACGACACCCTGATCTTCAAAGCTCATTGATTGGCGTTGTTTCTCTAACCCTACTCGTCGAAAAATCGCTTTGATGCGCATGAGAAGCTCAGGCACTTTGAATGGCTTCGGAATATATTGGTCAGCACCAGACTGGTAACCATCTAGCATCGACTCTTCATCGTTGAGCGCCGTCAACATGAGTATAGGCGTCGCAAATCGCTGGCAAATCTTACGGGCTACCTGCATACCACTCAATTTAGGCAACATTACGTCGAGTAGAACAAGGTCAACTGGTTTCTTTTCAATGTATTTCAGGGCACTTTCTCCGCAGTGAACACTCTCCACTTCGTAGCCTTCCGCTTCTAATACATCAGTCAGTAGTTCACAGAGTTCAATATCATCGTCGACAACTAAAATTCGGGACATGAGAATAACAGTACAATTGAAAAGGGTTCGCATTCTAATCTCAACCCAACGGCAAAACAACGATCCTGTACTGAATTCCTCGCTTTATTTGCGTTGGGTCAATCCACTCTTCCATATAGAGTTAATCAAACTGGTTAGTTTGGTCTTTGTCGTACGCCAGTGAGTAGAGGGAGTTCGTGGTGCCGTATTAATCAGGTGGTGATACGCTTGCTCGTCAAAGTTTACCCTACCGCCATGGGCAATAAGCAAAATCTCGGGGTCTAAGTTATATACCCGTTTAATGGAGGCTTTGTATTTATTGGGATGAAAGACTGGGAATGGCGAAATAAGCTTGTTCTTGACCTCGACCATAAGATCAGCAACGTAGAGGATGCCCTCACTCGGATTGTGTAAAGATAGGTCTCGATCAGTATGCCCTGGCGTTTCCAATATGACCCAATCATCAAAACCAGGAATGGTTTGGCCATCACTCAGCGCAATATCTGGATGAAGCTTTCGAGAATACCAAAGGTTACGTTTTGGCTTGCGTTTTCGATTGGCAACCCACCTTGCCAACAATAAGTCTGTTAAATGCATCATGAAACCATCAAACCCACCATACCAGTGATGATCGCGCTTGGCTGAAACAATCTTGCAGCCAGTTAATGCTCTAAGCTTGTGTGCTGCCCCCGCGTGGTCAGGGTGCATGTGGGTAACGACAACAACGGATAAATCACTAAAGGATCGTTGCAGATCGTGAGTGATAAATTGTTTGATGTACGAAATATCCGCTCGGGATGCCCCATCAAGTAGCATAAGTTTGTCTGAGTACTCTGCTAAGTAAATAGTTTGAATATACCCGTCTATAGCATGAAGTTTCACAACGCACCCTGTTAACATTTAATTTACATTTAACGATAGCAAGGTGGTTTAACACAATAAAGAGTAATAGCTCTAATCTGTGAGCGCGGTTTATAGCTAAGAGTTTCGTTGACCAAACTTCAAAAGCTTTCCGTCCGTACGATAAAAAATAAGCGCAAGTAGAATCAAGCTACATCCGATTAGTTTATTTCTCGAAAGTTGCTCTCCATACCAAACGATACTCAGAATCACCGTCCAGATCGGCTCAAGCAACATAATCAATGCTGCATTGCCTGGGTTACACCCCTTTTGTCCCAAGGTCTGCATGACGTATCTAAGACTAGTCGCGAGCAAAGCGCTTAGTGCAAACCATCCCCAGATTGACGGTTCAATAGACGTAGGTACAGATTCAAACAACGCAGAAGCAATTAACGCAATCACACCCGTCACGAACAACTGAATTGCTGTGAGCAGTAACACCGGGATCTTCTGCGCCAGTTTACTATTTACATTGAAATGAAGAGCCAATAAACAAGCGTTGGCAAAGAACCAGATTTGACCACTTGAAATGTTCCAACCATTGGTCAGAGACAACATAGCTAAGCCACTGATTGCTATCGGCATCGAGAACCAAAATGCGCGCTTTGGCCTCTCTTTATAGAGTACCCAAGCGATGATTGGCACAATAATCATCGAAAGGCTGACAATAAACGCGCCCTCGCCCAGAGTTTCACTTATCGAAATCGCGTATACCCAACTTAGCAAAGCAAGAGCGAGGATCAACCCTCCCCCTAAAGCTTGAAAAAGGAGGTGACGGGTCAATTGACGTACTTGTTTAAAGCACAATGGGAGTAAGCAGATCGATGCGACCAAAAACCGGAGTCCTACAAACCCGAATGGCGGTAACCCTTGAATCGTTTCTTTTGAAAAGATCCATCCAAGGCCCGCTAATGCAGTGGTCGCAACCAGTATCCAAGCAGCTTTATTTTCAGCGTTCAAAGTAACTTCTCGTTGTTGTAATTATTTTATAATTTATTGGGCGATAGTGTCAGAATCATCAACGAATAGCTACGACTTAATCTACTCAAATTCGGAATTTGGGAGTACTCTAGACGGCACTATTATTTAATAAGTGTTTACTATGATTATTGTCGGACACCGAGGCGTAGCAGGACGCTTTCCAGAAAATACTAAAGCCAGCTTCACAGAAGCCATTGAACTTGGTTTAAAGTGGATTGAAGTAGATATCCAACCTTCTTTGGATGGGCACTTGGTTGTTTGCCATGACCATACAGTAGATCGTTGCAGTAATGGTACTGGTAGAGTCGACTCCCTTACGTTATCTCAATTAAGACAACTCGATTTCGGCGCTCGATTTCACTCTTCTCACACAACGCAAACCATTATGACGCTGAGTGAGCTTCTCGAATTTGCACACGATAATCAAATCGAACTGAATTTAGAGATTAAGGTGGATCGCCATGACAAAAACGCGGTGTGCGAACAACTAGTCGAAGCGCTCGAGCAGGGAAAGCTGAATCAATCTCGTATCCTGATATCAAGTTTCGACCATGACGTTTTAAAACAAGTCCGTCAAACATTACCTGATATTCGTATTGGCGTGCTTGCAGAACGCTTCAAGCAACAGCACATTCGTTTACTTCATGAGATAAATGCGTTCAGTTACAACCTAAATTACCGATGGGTAAATCGTCAGCAAATTGAGACGCTTCACAAACAAGGTTTCCAAGTTTGGTGCTATACAGTTAACAACCCAAATTTACTTAAGCATCGTATGGATCTCGACGCAATATTTAGTGATTTTCCAGAACGTTTTCTGTAATTCCCCCATCTAATTCCTTCTCCTGTCTATACAGTGTTGTACCGTACCTACTGTACAGCACTGTATAAAATCCGTGCATCCCTCACATTTTCCATTTTCTACCGCTAGTCAATACAACTTATACCAAAACCCAGTTATTTATTATAAATCAGAAAGTTAAGACCAATCTTAGACTTAAAGCCTTTCTCGGGCGATGAAATTTCGCTCAAAAAACACTTGATCATATAAACCAAAATAACTACTGTATAGACATACAGCATGTACAAAGGAACAGTTATTATGATTCAGGCACAACACTCAGCTCGCACATTTTCAAAGTTTAATGTTCTTGCACAACCGACGCAGCCAATGAACATTGATAACAACACTCTTCACCGTCTTGCCGGTCTGTCTGGGCAAAGTCAGTGGATTCTTTTTACAGCCGAATGTCCTCGCCCAAACTATGATCAATTTGCTGCTTCTCATGTCAGCTGCAAAAAAATTATTCAAATGAAGCCTTCTCACACTCAAACTGAATTTGAAATCGTAAAGAAAGCCATTGAATCTGGTAATGCGAGTGCTGTAGTTGCATCAACCAATGTTTCTCCTGTTGAGCAAAGCCTTCTAAAAAGTCTTGCACTTCAGTTCCAGTGTGAAGTCTTCTTCGTTGAGGGCAGAGTTAACCAGTACCATTAACAAGCTCAACGATAAACACTGCCTTTGCCCCCTCTTGTTTGAGGGGGCTTTTCTTTTCTCTCATTTACGCCTAATCCTCTCGCCCATATAAAAATTTAGCAAACGTTTGCTTTTTCTCTGGAAGCTCTAAATAGTTCTGGTATCATGCGACTCAAATCTATTATCTCCGTTGATAATTTCCACGTTGCTTAAGATAGGAATGTCTAGATGAGTCTCGCTGACCAAGTTCTTGCCGTAAATGATGATCTTCCAATTCGTACCGATAAACCTGTCCACAGTGGCAAGGTTCGCTCTGTTTACTGGCTTACTGAAGAAGACAGCAAACGCCTAATCAAAGAAAAAGGCTACGACGTTGCCCCTGACGCGCCATTAGCGATCATGGTGATCAGTGATCGAATCTCTGCGTTTGACTGCATTTGGCATGCGGAAGGCGGTTTAAAAGGTGTTCCGGGTAAAGGTGCTGCTCTCAACGCAATCTCGAACCATTGGTTTAAACTATTTAAAGAGAATGGTCTTGCAGATAGCCACATTCTTGATATCCCCCACCCATTCGTATGGATTGTTCAAAAAGCCAAGCCAATTATGATTGAGGCAATTTGCCGTCAATACATCACGGGTTCTATGTGGCGCGCATACGAAAAAGGTGAACGCGAATTTTGCGGTATTGAGTTGCCTGAAGGTCTTGAGAAAGACAAAGCACTTCCAGAACTGTTAATGACACCGTCAACAAAAGGTATCCTTAAAGGGATTCCTGGCGTACCAGAAGCTGATGATGTGAACATTACACGTAAAAATATTGAAGACAGCTTTGCATCATTCAATTTCTCTAAGGCAGAAGATATTGCTCAATACGAGAAGCTATTGCGTGAAGGCTTTGTGGTTATCAGCAATGCATTAGCAGAGGTTGATCAAATCTTTGTCGATACCAAATTCGAGTTCGGCTACGTGAATGACGCAGCAGGCAATGAAAAGCTAATCTACATGGATGAAGTAGGCACACCTGATTCATCACGTATTTGGGATGAAGACGAATACAACACTGGTAACATCGTAGAGAACTCAAAAGAAGGTTTCCGTCAGTTCTTGCTTAACCACTTCCCTGATCCAGACATTCTGCTTAACAAAGAACGAATGGACGAGCGTGAAGCACTAGCGAGAGACAACGCTCTACCGCTAAAAGCATTGCAGGATATTTCTCGTACTTACATTGGCATCGCTGAGAAAATCACAGGTCAGAAAATCAAACTAAGCTCTAATCCAAAGCAAGAGATCATTGATATTCTTGGAAAAGAATACGGCTTGATTGATTAAATTCTCTATGATTTATCAATTACTTAAAACAACGCGCTCCAACATGGGGCGCGTTTTTATAAGCTCACTTCACTCCGCCCCTCTTCCCTAGGCGTAACTTAACAAACTTTCTCCTTTGTTGGAGACAAACTCCTATCAATCACTGCTCGATAAGGTTATAAATAGCAAGTTTCCCCTAATCTTTGACTTCTATGGATTATCTTGCGCTTTCACGTATCAGCTTAAAGCACTTAACCGTTCTACATGTCCTATTAAGCACGCACAGTGTAACTAGCGCAGCGAACATACTTTGCGTTACCCCATCTAGTGTTAGCAAAACACTGAGCCAACTACGCGAGCAACTTCGTGACGAACTTTTCTACCGCGATGGAGGCCAACTGGTTCCAACCGCTTTTGCCCTTAGTATTGGCCCTGAAGTACATAAAATTTTATCCAGCATGAACGGTATTCTTCATCAAGGGGAATTTAATCCAAGTGAGTTTACTGGTGAGATCTCTCTTTCAATGCGAGAAAGCACGTTTGAGTTGTTCTCAGGTAAAATCGCTATGCTCACCAAACAGTTGGACGTATCTCGCGGCATTAAAGTGTATGCCAAGGAACAATTGAGTTTCGATGCCCTTACTCGTGGGCAAGTGGACTTTATGATTCTTCCGCACGATATAAGCCAGCCTCCTACCCGAAGCAGAGAGCTAATGTGGAAACAAATATTGTCTGATGAGATGGTCTGTCTTATGGCAAAGAATCACCCGCTCGCAGATACCACACTTAGCACAGACGATTACCTAGCCTATCAACATATTGGGATCTTGGATAAAGATTTGTCGGAGCCCTATTTCGAACAAAATCTGACCCAACGCCATGGTTCGCGCAAGGTGGTAATGTCAGTGGCAGACTTTGGCGCCGCTGCCGTGATGTGTCATCAAAGTGATTACCTATTTACATGCTCAAAGAAATGGGCAGAACAATCACTGCAAGCGAAAGGCCTTGTGATCAAAGCGCTGCCTTTTGAGTATGGTAAGGTTGCCTACAGTCTAGTTTGGAATCAAGCCAGCTTAAACGACCCTGCGCTACACTGGCTGTATAGACAATGGACGGAGTGCGACTAGGTATAGATTGTTGGTAATTGAATTTGCTGCTCAACGTGACAGGATAACAAAGAGTGAAACCTTTCCATCTCTTGTTCTGAGCATTTTTCCCAATCTAATGCTTCTCCAACGACCCCGTGATGCTGAAACGCATTCAAGCGGATATTCACATCTTTAGGCAATGATTGGATAAGATTAATCGTACTTAATAATTCAATATCTAAGTCACTCTTACCCGGTATGTGCAGTAAACGTAGTTCATGTAGCTTACCAAGCTTGGCCAAATATTTTACAGACTCAAGCACTCTATGATTATCTCTGCCAACTAACCATTGATGGGTTTCTTCTTGCCACGATTTTAAGTCGATCATGACACCATCTAGTACATGGCTTACGCGGTCCCATCCAGAGCGAGTTAAATAGCCATTGCTGTCGATAAAACAGGTTAAGTGGCTGAGTTGTTGGTCAGCTTTAATCGCTTCAAATAATTGGATGATGAACGGCAGTTGTAACGTTGCCTCTCCGCCTGAAACAGTCACCCCACTGATGAAAAAGCTTTGACGTTTGATAAGTTGCATCATTTCGGTCACGGTATAGTGCGTGATCTTGGGGTTTGACTTATGTCCACACACATCGAGGCACTTATCGCAATGAGTACATTTTGATGCATCCCACACGACTCGTTGTTTTTCATCAACACTCAGCGCCTTAGCTGGGCAGGATCCCACGCAGTCGCCACAATGATTGCAGTGATTGATGGTGTGTGGATTATGGCAGTTAAGACAATTAAAGTTACAGCCTTGCAAGAAGATGACCAGACGATTGCCTGGCCCATCTACGCAGGAAAAATTTAAGATTCGACTAACTTTAGCCTGCTTTTCGTGATTCATGCTCAATCACTACTATTCATATACTGGTGAAGATTCCATACTCACAACACGTGGCGCACGGTCTAATATACCGGTGTTTTTCGCTGCTTCTGCACCAAGGAACGTCGTATTTTTGCGTGACCCCTCTTCAGCAAATTTATTAATGTCTGACAACTTGATCATGTAGCCAGTCACGCGTACTAGGTCATTCGATGCAACATTGGCGGTAAACTCGCGGAAACCTAGGTTGATTGCTCCCTTGCACAAGTTGAACATTGCTTCTGGGTTAGATTTAACCGTTTCATCAATTGTCAGAATATCGCTAATCCCTGACGTATAGTATTTATGGTGATGAGCAGTGGCTTGAACATAAGAAACCGGGTCTGGTTCAGTTCCATAAGGAATGCGTACCCCTGGTGTTACGCCCTCATCTAAGCTGATTCCACCTTGTGCATGAAGCAACGCTTTTCCATCTAACCCATACTTCACCGGAGTCGTATCAACTAGGTGTGCCAGTTTCTCTGAAATAGCTAATCCTAAACGGTTTGCGCGCTCGCTATGACCATACTTATCTTCACAACCTTCTTTCTCAAGGAGAATATTCACCGCTTCCGCCATGCCATAAATACCAAACATTGGAGCAAAACGACTTTCTTCGATCAATCCTTCCGTGGTTAAGAAGCCTTTGAAGAAATTAGATTTTTCATGCAAATGACTGCTACGAGCATCCATTAACTCTGCCATTGTTTTACTGTATTGTGGCAAAACGTAATCTAGAAAATCTGTGCGGTTTTCAGAACGCAATGCAATCTCTTTTAGGTTCATGCGAACCAATGTATTTGATCCACCAGCAAGCGGTAAAGAGTTATAACAGCTTACAATCCCAAACTTTTTATCACCGTATGAGTGAGCATGCATCGGGTAGTTCGCGATATGTGGCTTACTACACTCACAAATATTGCTCGTCGCCTGACGTAATAAGTTATCAGGAGTGATTGATGGGTCGTACATAAACGTTAGATTTGGCGCAATTTGTTTCAGCTCTGCGTCTACACGTAAAATGGTACGGCAGATGATGTTGTCTGTTGGGCCAATATTAACGTGCATAAACGCATCTGGCAGCGTTCTATCAAGCATGATCCAAAATCGTTTTAACTTGGTGTAGATCTGTTGCTCATCAAGCTCACCAACATACGGCAGCAGCACATCATCTAACTGGCCAAGATAAACAGGAATATTGGTCACTGATGGGACATGATGATAGATGATAGTCAAAAGGTTTAATGCATCATCAAAGTCGGTAGCGGCATCAAGCTCGAGGTATGAAGAGCCTTGTTTAAGGAACTTTGCATAATCCGGTAACACATAACGCGGCTTGAATGGGGCGTGCCCTTCAAACATATCACATAGAATACCTTCATCTATTGCCTGACGTACTTCAGAAGAGACGGCCATGTAAGGTAAACTTGCTTCCGCTTCTAGAGCAAGAAATTGGTTTTTCTGTTTTGGTGAAAGTGTCGCGTCTGTGACTATTTGGGCAACACGTTGCTGAAAGGCATTTAGAGTATCAGACATGGATTTATTCCTTATTGTTTTTAAGGATTTTATCCAACTTCAACCATGTCCACTATTGAAATTATGTACAGCCCATATTTCCAATATGGAAAAGTAATACATATAAAAAAGCCCCGAACGTTCGAGGCTTAAGAGTTTGAATTATTTACGATTACAGCTTAAAGCGCTGAATCTCTTGCTCAAGTTCATGAGAAAGCTGAGACAACTGAGCTGCTTGATCCGCTGCATCGTGCGCTTCATCAGCAAGCTCGTTCGATACATCGCGAATACCTACAGTATTACGAGTAATTTCTGAGGTTACTGACGCTTGTTCTTCAGCAGCTGAAGCAATCTGGGTAGCCATATCACTGATACGCTCTACCGCAGTTTGGATTTGCGTTAAGCTCACTGCAGCAGAGTCAGCATCCGTTACACTCGTATCCGCAAGCTGGCGACTATCACCCATAATGTTAACTGCTTTGCTCGTCGTACCCTGCAATGTTTCGATCATTTGCTGAATCTCTTGAGTAGAAGCATGAGTACGCTGGCTCAATACACGAACTTCGTCAGCAACAACAGCGAAGCCACGTCCTTGCTCACCTGCACGTGCTGCTTCAATTGCTGCGTTAAGCGCTAGTAAGTTCGTTTGCTCAGCGATGTCTTGGATAGTCGACAAAATAGTGTTGATGCTATTACCGTGAACTTCTAGCTCTTGAATCACTTCAGTTGCAACTTGTACTTCTGTTGCTAGGTTTTGGATAGAGCTTTGCGTCTGTACAACTTGCTCGCCACCATGAACACATGCCGTTACTGCTTCAGAAGAGTTCTGTGCAGTATTATCTGCATTACCCGCAATTTCTTGTGTTGCTGCAGCCATCTCGTTGATAGCTGTCGCCACCATGTTGATTTCGTCTTGTTGTAGGCGGATACGAGCACTACGTTCTTCTGCTTGCTGCGCCGTTAATTTCGACTGTTCTGACAGTGACGTTGAAACGACACTTAGCTTCGATACCATTTCGTGCATATTGCCCACAAAGGTATTAAAGTTTGTCGCAAGTTGACCTACTTCATCGTCGCTACGCGGTTCTAGACGTTGAGTCAGATCACCTTCACCCGATGCGATCTCTTCTAATGCATCAGACACGCGAACCAAGTCACGGAACAAGAAACTCACTAACCAAGAAACCACGGCAATAACAATAATTGTAATCACAATAGCCATGGTAATTAGGCTTTTCAGCAGTTCGCTATGCCCTGCTTCTTCTGTCGCGCGGTCCATTTCGATAGCAAAGATCCATTGTGTATCTGGGATTTTGCTAAAGAAGTACAGCTTCTCTTTACCATTACGCTCAATGATTTCGATCGTTCCAGAGTTTGCATACTCTTCGATTGAGCGTAGGTTAAACTTGTTAGATAGTTCCGTTACAGGCTTAAGTGAAAGCGCTTTATCAGGGTGCGCTAGGAACGTGCCGTCTTGAGCGTCAATAAGCATCGCATAAGCATTTTCACCAGCATCAAGGCTAATTACGTCTTCGATTAGCTGGTCAATCAGTACGTCTGCACCAACAACACCGACAAACTGACCATTACGGCGAACTGGTTCTGCAATCGTTACAAGTAGTGCGTTTGTAATAGCGTCTTTGTAAGCTGTCGTTACGATTTGTTTGCCAGCTGCGTTCGCATCAATATACCAAGGGCGAACTCGAGGATCGTAATCTGCACGGTTGCGCTCTGGGTGAGAACGGTACATTCCACCTTCAGGTGTTCCTAAGAAAATATCATCAAAGCCACCCGCTTTACGTGCCTGTTGAAGATGAGGCACAACTTCTAGCTCTTGGCTGTAATCGTTGAATGCTGAAGCAATATCTTTGCGGATAGAGATCCAGTCAGAGATGCCTTCTGAAGCTGCAGTCGCTAGACTCTCAGCGCGAGAATAGACACCATTACGGGTTTGTTGGAATAGTTGATCGGCAGATAGCCAAGTTAGCGCGCTCGCCATTAGCACAACAGCTAATAAACTTGCACCAATTAGTTTTTGTTTGAGTGACAGTTTCATAGTCTCGATAATGATTGAGGAACAGACAGAGGCTGCGAATTTTATAGCCAAAATCGACAATATGCACGCAATATTGAGAGATTAATAAAGAATAGTAACTATCTGTTATAACGGCAATTTTATGGCGTCAGACTGTCGTCACTTTCAATTTGTTTTCTATATAAATGACGATCAATAATCGATAACAGTTTTAATTAGACAAAAAAATGCCGAACATAAAGTTCGGCATTTATAAGACTTTAAGAAGAGTTACTCTTGAGAGTCTTCGTCGCTTTGCGTTGGAGCTTCTGTTTCTTCAGAAGTACTCACGACTTCTTCAGACTCTTCACCTTCAACCAGCTCCGCTTCTTCTACTTCATCAATGCGTTGTAGACCAACAACATTTTCGTCTTCAGCAGTACGGATTAACGTTACACCTTGAGTGTTACGACCAACTTGGCTTACTTCCGCTACACGTGTACGAACTAGAGTACCAGCGTCGGTGATCATCATCATCTCGTCGCCTTCTTCTACTTGTACTGCGCCAACTACAGGGCCATTTCGCTCAGAAACTTTGATCGATACAACACCTTGTGTCGCACGGCCTTTCGTTGGGTACTCAGCAAGTTCAGTACGCTTACCGTAACCGTTTTGCGTCACTGTTAAGATGTCACCTTCATTTGAAGGAACAATCAGTGATACTACTTGGTCTTCATCAGCAAGCTTCATACCGCGAACACCAGCCGCTGTACGACCCATCGCACGTACTTTGTCTTCGTTAAAGCGAACTACTTTACCCGCTTTAGAGAACAACATAATGTCGCTGTCACCGTTCGTGATATCAACACCGATTAGAGAATCGTCATCACGTAGGTTTACAGCAATCAGACCATTAGCACGTACGTTTGCGAACTGATCTAGAGATGTCTTCTTAACCGTACCATCACCTGTTGCCATAAAGATGAACTTCTCTGGTGAGAACTCATCTACTGGTAGAATAGCAGTGATACGTTCGCCTTCTTCAAGAGGAAGAATATTGACGATTGGCTTACCGCGAGCAGTACGGCTAGCCAGAGGCAATTGATATACTTTCAGACGGTAAGTCTTACCGCGAGTAGAGAAACATAAGATGTTGTCATGAGTATTCGCAACAAGCAGACGCTCGATGTAATCCTCTTCCTTCATCTTAGTTGCACTCTTACCTTTACCACCACGACGCTGCGCTTCGTAGTCGCTTAGGATTTGGTACTTAACGTAACCTTCGTGTGACAGAGTCACAACTACGTCTTCACGTGCAATCAGCTCTTCCATGTCAATGTCATGGCTTGCTGCTGTAATTTCAGTACGGCGAGCGTCACCAAATGCATCACGAACAGATTCTAGCTCTTCACGGATCACTTCCATCAAGCGCTCAGTGCTTGCAAGAATATGCATTAGCTCTGCGATCTCTTCTAGAAGTGCTTTGTACTCGTCTAGGATCTTCTCGTGCTCAAGGCCAGTCAGTTTATGTAGACGTAGGTCTAGGATAGCTTGCGCTTGAGTTTCTGTTAGGAAGTATTGACCATCGCGAATACCGTATTGCGCTTCTAGCCACTCTGGGCGAGCTGCATCGGTACCTGCGCGTTCAAGCATTGCTGCAACGTTACCAAGATCCCAACCACGAGCAACAAGGCCAGCTTTTGCTTCTGCTGGTGTCGGCGCGTTACGAACCAAGTCGATAATTTCATCAATGTTAGCCAGTGCAAGAGCAAGACCTTCAAGGATGTGCGCACGCTCACGAGCTTTACGCAATTCGAAAATAGTACGACGAGTAACAACTTCACGACGGTGATCAACGAAGCACTTCAGCATATCCTTAAGATTGAATAGCTGTGGCTGACCGTTGTTTAGTGCCACCATGTTGATGCCGAAAGTCGTTTGAAGCTGAGTGTTTGCGTATAGGTTGTTAAGAACAACTTCACCTACCGCGTCACGCTTACATTCAATAACAATACGCATACCGTCTTTATCAGACTCGTCACGTAGTGCACTGATGCCTTCTACTTTCTTATCTTTAACAAGCTCTGCAATCTTCTCGATTAGACGAGCTTTGTTAACTTGGTACGGAATTTCAGTAACAATAATGGTTTCTTTACCATTCTTGTCTGTTTCTACTTCAGCTTTAGAGCGCATGTAGATCTTACCACGGCCCGTCTTATAAGCATCTACGATGCCTTTACGTCCGCTGATCAGCGCTGCAGTTGGGAAGTCAGGACCAGGAATGTAGTCCATCAGCTCATCAATAGTGATCTCTTCATTATTGATGTATGCAAGACAGCCATCAATCACCTCAGTTAGGTTGTGAGGTGGGATGTTGGTTGCCATACCTACTGCGATACCAGAAGCACCGTTTACCAATAGGTTAGGAATTTTTGTAGGAAGAACTGCAGGAATCTGTTCAGTACCATCGTAGTTAGGTACGTAATCTACAGTTTCTTTGTCTAGGTCAGCCAATAGTTCGTGGGCAATTTTAGCCATGCGAACTTCGGTGTAACGCATTGCCGCCGCTGAGTCACCATCGATCGAACCGAAGTTACCTTGACCGTCGACCAGCATGTAGCGTAACGAGAAAGGCTGAGCCATACGTACGATAGTATCGTATACAGCGCTATCACCGTGTGGGTGATATTTACCAATTACGTCGCCAACAACACGGGCAGATTTTTTATATGGTTTATTCCAATCATTACCTAGTACATTCATCGCGAACAAAACGCGGCGGTGTACAGGCTTTAGGCCATCACGCACATCTGGAAGAGCACGACCAACGATTACTGACATCGCATAGTCTAGGTATGAACCTCGAAGCTCATCTTCAATGTTTACGGGCGTGATCTCTTTCGCTAGATCGCTCATAGAGCCATTATCCCTCTATTTATAGATCGTATGTACAATACGCTTAAGGTGCAAAAATATAACACAGTTTTCAGTGGTTCGGCATCACTTTCCCTCTCCTTTTACTAGGTTGTGAGGTTGGTTGTGAATCAAGTGCTGAGAATTTGCACACTCTAATTTTATCTTGCTGATAAATGGTTACATTTCATCCGCTTTTTGAGAAAAGTGATCCTCTCTATGGAGTGTTATGCTTGAAAGGGTATAATGCGTGCAATTCAAGGAAGCTGGTTAATAAATAGAGTTGTTATGACCCAAACACAAAATGTCGATCCTAACGAAATTAAAAAGTTCGAAGATATGGCCTCACGCTGGTGGGATCTAGAAGGTGAATTCAAACCCCTTCATCAAATCAATCCCCTTCGCTTGAACTACGTACTGGATAATGCTGGTGGCTTATTTGAGAAGACCGTTCTTGATGTAGGCTGCGGCGGTGGCATCTTGGCGGAAAGCATGGCAAAAGAAGGCGCTATTGTGACGGGCCTTGATATGGGTAAAGAACCATTAGAAGTAGCTCGCTTACACGCGCTAGAAACAGGAACGAAGCTGACCTACATTCAAAGCACCATTGAAGACCATGCTGTTGAAAATGCTGGCAAGTACGATGTAGTAACTTGTATGGAAATGCTAGAACACGTACCTGACCCGCTGTCAGTCATTAAATCGTGCGCAGCCCTAGTCAAACCAGGCGGCCATGTGTTCTTTTCTACTCTTAACCGTAACTTTAAGTCTTACTTATTTGCCATTGTTGGTGCAGAGAAGCTGTTGAAAATTGTTCCTGAAGGCACTCACGATCACGAGAAGTTCATTCGCCCTGCTGAACTTATAAAAATGATTGACCATACTGATTTAACTGAGACTGGAATTACTGGCCTTCACTATAACCCTCTCACTGACAGTTATAAGTTGGGTTCAAACGTTGACGTTAACTATATCGTCCACACTCAAAAGTTTTAACAACTTTCACATACTATATATTGTGTTTTTACTAAGGCGGTGGCGAAAGCTTACCGCCTTTTTTAATCATTTTTTCATCAGTTTTTGTGGGTTTGATTCCAATTTAATCAGCTCCACTATCGCCCCCAAATTTGTTAAAAGATCAAGGTATTTTTTTTTGTTTGTGGTTACTTATAAACCACACTGGAGATGGTAATTTCACGCATTATTGCCAGCACTAACTCTATCAGTTAGTAGCCACTAACTGTTTTTTTTCATTTTGTCAGTTATCCACAAGTCATCCAAGATCTTCACCTTGAAAATTACAATTGATAGCACTATCTTGTAACCCGAAAACAGATACACCCCTATATGTTGTGTTTGCTACTACAATATATAGATAGATTTTGATCACAAAGCCGGCACAAGTTTTACAAGAATTACACAAAAATACGGCTTTTATCAGTTTTGTTAGGGAAATGAAGCAGAATGAACCAACAACTAACCGTTACTAAGCGTAATGGCAGCAAAGAAAGTATTGATCTTGAAAAGATCCATCGCGTTATCACTTGGGCCGCAGAAGGTCTAGATAACGTCTCCGTATCGCAAGTAGAACTACGCGCTCACATTCAGTTCTATGACGGCATCACTACATCAGATATTCATGAGACAATCATTAAATCTGCTGCAGACCTTATCTCTGAAGAGACGCCAGACTACCAATACTTGGCTGCACGCCTAGCGGTATTCCACCTACGTAAAAAAGCGTATGGCCAATATGAGCCACCAACGTTATATGATCACGTTGCTCGCCTAGTCGATATGGGTAAATACGATCAGCATATCCTTGAAGACTACACGAAAGCGGAACTGGATGAGCTGGACGCATACCTAGATCACAAGCGTGACCTAGATTTCTCTTACGCGGCAGTTAAGCAGCTTGAAGGTAAGTACTTTGTTCAAAACCGTGTATCTGGTGAGATTTACGAAAGTGCTCAGTTCCTTTACATCCTAGTTTCTGCTTGTCTGTTTGCTAACTACCCGAAAGAAACGCGTCTTGACTACATCAAGCGTTTCTACGATGCGACGTCTACATTCAAGATCTCTCTACCAACACCGATCATGTCTGGTGTTCGTACTCCTACTCGTCAGTTCAGCTCGTGTGTACTGATCGAATGTGGTGATAGCCTAGATTCAATCAACGCAACAGCAAGCTCAATTGTTCGTTACGTTTCTCAGCGCGCTGGTATCGGTATCAACGCTGGTCGCATTCGTGCACTAGGTTCTGAAATCCGTGGTGGCGAAGCATTCCACACAGGTTGTATCCCATTCTACAAATACTTCCAAACAGCAGTTAAATGTTGTTCTCAGGGTGGTGTTCGTGGCGGTGCTGCAACTGTGTTCTACCCATTATGGCATGGTGAATCTCAAGCACTTATGGTTCTTAAGAACAACCGTGGTGTTGAAGAAAACCGTGTGCGTCACATGGACTACGGTGTTCAGCTTAACCGCCTTATGTACCAACGCTTGGTTGAAGGTGGTAACATCACTCTGTTCTCACCATCAGACGTACCTGGCCTATACGATGCGTTCTTTGAGAACCAAGATGAATTCGAACGCCTATACGTTAAGTACGAGAACGATCCTTCAATTAAGAAAGAAACCGTTAAAGCTATCGAGATGTTCTCTATCTTGATGCAAGAACGTGCTTCTACAGGTCGTATCTACATTCAAAACGTTGACCACTGTAACACTCACAGTCCATTTGACTCTGAAGTTGCTCCAGTACGTCAATCGAACCTATGTCTTGAGATCGCGCTGCCAACTAAGCCTCTAACAAATGTAGAAGATGATTCTGGTGAAATTGCACTATGTACTCTGTCTGCGTTTAACCTTGGTGCAATTAAGTCTCTAGACGATTTCGAAGAGCTATCTGACTTAGTAGTTCGAGCACTAGATGCACTTCTTGATTACCAAGACTACCCTCTTCCGGCTGCGTACAAGTCAACAATGAACCGTCGTACTCTAGGTGTGGGTGTTATCAACTACGCATACTACCTAGCGAAGAATGGCGTGAAATACTCTGACGGCAGTGCAAACGGTCTAACTCACCGTACGTTTGAAGCAATTCAGTACTACCTACTTAAAGCGTCTGTTGCACTAGCGAAAGAACAAGGCAAGTGTCCATCTTTCCACGAGACAAACTACGCTAAAGGCCTACTGCCAATCGATACGTATAAGAAAGATATCGATTTAGTATGTGATGAACAGCTGCATTACGATTGGGACGCTCTACGTGAAGAGATCGTGACTCACGGTCTACGTAACTCAACACTAACAGCCCTAATGCCTTCTGAGACTTCTTCACAGATCTCAAACGCAACTAACGGTATCGAGCCACCACGTGGTTACGTATCAGTGAAAGCTTCGAAAGATGGTATCTTGAAGCAAGTTGTGCCTGAATTTACTGAGTACAAAGACAACTATGAGTTACTTTGGAACATCGGTTCTAACGACGGGTACCTTCACCTTGTGGGCATCATGCAAAAATTCGTAGACCAAGCAATTTCTGCGAACACCAACTATGACCCAACGCGTTTCGAAAGCGGTAAAGTACCGATGAAGAAGCTGCTACAAGATCTATTAACAGCGTACAAATATGGCGTTAAAACGCTTTACTACCATAACACTCGTGATGGTGCGAGCGATGACCAAAAAGACGCTGTACAACCACAAGATGACGATTGCGCAGGCGGCGGTTGTAAGATTTAACCCATAATCCTCTAATTGGATTATCAAGGCTTTAACAAATTACTCGCCCCTCACTAGAGGGGCATAAAAGGAATTGAGGCATCATGGCTTACAGTACTTTTAACCGAAAAAAGAATGACCAACTGAAAGAACCAATGTTCTTAGGTCAATCGGTAAACGTTGCACGTTACGACCAACAAAAATTCGAGATTTTCGAAAAGCTTATCGAAAAGCAGCTTTCTTTCTTCTGGCGTCCGGAAGAAGTGGACGTATCTAGTGACCGTATCGACTACAACAAGCTTCCAGAGCATGAAAAGCACATTTTCATCTCAAACCTTAAATACCAAACATTGCTTGATTCAATTCAAGGTCGTAGCCCGAACGTTGCGCTACTGCCACTTGTTTCTCTTCCAGAAGTAGAGACATGGATTGAGACTTGGTCTTTCTCTGAGACCATTCACTCGCGCTCGTACACTCATATCATCCGTAACATCGTAAACGATCCGGGTCTTGTGTTTGATGACATCGTAGAAAATGAGCACATCCTAAAGCGCGCGAAGGACATTTCAGGTTACTACGATGATTTAATCCAACTGACCAATGACTACCACCGCTACGGCGAAGGTACGCATATGATCAATGGTGAAGAAGTCACTATCAAACTTCATGACCTGAAGAAGAAACTTTACGTGTGTCTAATGTCTGTTAACGCACTAGAAGCGATTCGTTTCTACGTTAGTTTCGCTTGTTCATTTGCATTTGCAGAACGTGAGCTGATGGAAGGTAACGCGAAAATCATTAAACTGATTGCTCGTGATGAAGCCCTTCACTTAACCGGTACTCAGCACATGATTAACTTGCTGCGTAACGGCCAAGATGACTTCTCATTCATGCAAATTGCAGAAGAATGTAAGCAAGAGTGTTTCGACCTATTTAAAGAAGCTGCAGAGCAAGAAAAAGAGTGGGCAGAATACCTATTCAAAGACGGCTCTATGATTGGTCTAAACAAAGACATTCTTTGCCAATACGTCGAGTACATTACAAACATCCGTATGCAGGCTGTTGGTCTTGATGCCGCTTACCCAGAAGCAACATCAAACCCAATCCCATGGATTAACGCTTGGTTGTCTTCTGATAACGTACAGGTTGCGCCTCAAGAAGCTGAGATCTCTTCTTACCTTGTTGGTCAGATTGACAGTGATGTACGCGCTGACGACTTTAAGGACTTCGAACTGTAATGCCAAATATCAAAATCAACGGAATTACTGCGATTCAGTCTCACCCATCGAATACCATTCTTGAAACAATGGAAAGCGCTGGCTTGGAGCCTGAATACAACTGTCGAGATGGTCATTGTGGCGCTTGTCGCTGCAAACTTATCTCCGGTGAAGTGGAGTACGTTGGTTTTGCCATGGCTTACACAGAAGAACGTGAAGTTCTGCCTTGTATATGTAAGGCAAAAACGGACATCGAAATCGAAAATGTAAACTATACGCTAAAAGAAAAACGCGCTTAATCGTTACGTTTTCGGCCTCGAATTAGGAGCCTCTTGGTACATGCCAAGAGGCTTTTTTATTGCAGTAAGCATCATTCACTTATATTCAAAGTGCATAACTATACAAAAACAATAAGGCCAGCAATTTTGCTGGCCTTATTTATACAAAACTGAGCTTAAGCACGGGAGAGAAACTCATCTGCGGTGAGCATCGAGACTGCTTTATCCCCTATTTCTCTACCATCATCATCAAATAGTGAAAGATGATAACCAAGACTGTCCCCTGCCAGCTTTTCTTTTGGAGCTTGGAGCCACAAAGAGATTACATCCTGACGTTCATCCTTAAGTGCTTCACCTAAAATAACTTTTTGGCTCGCAACTTGATACCATACAAGGATTTTTGACTGACTAAACATAGTAACCCCTCCGTGAAAATGGCAAATCGAATAGTCAGTTTATCCTCAATTTCGCAAAAAATAAGTATCAAGTTTAAGACAATTTTGGGTTCTATTGAAAATCATTAAGTTAAGCAATATACCGATGAGCTATAAAAAAAAAATTAACCGCGAAAAATGAAATAACAAATGCATTCATTTGCTTATTACGGAATGCTAGCCCAAACCGATTTGACAATTCACAATAGCTTGGTTATTGCATTTTTATGCACCAATAACACTTCGAGGCACAAACATCTCTTTGTTACGTACCAACGAGCTGTATTCTGGGAAAATCGGTTTGCTACTCAAATAACGTCGAAGCATATCCGCTGCAATTGTGGTGATAACTAAAGTTCGTTCTTTACGCGAGTATTCTCTATTAAAAGTCAACGTTTGCCCCCACTCTCCTTCTGGGGTTGCCAATGCCACAGAAAAGGCTTTATCTGCAACTTTGCCAGTGACGATAGAGATATCAGTTGCACATTTTTCTTTGGTCGCGCCCGCTAATGCCAATGCTGATGCAAGGGCATCGTCACTTCCTTCTGACAATGCGACTTTTTCGCCAAGCACCCAACCATGGCCACAATATTCTGCTGCGCCTTCATGAGCTTGAATCCATTGAGACAGCGCTCCAAATGTTGATTGCTCTGCAGTCGAGATAGATAGCTTTTTCTCAAGGATTAAATGAGCAACATGATCTTGCATCGACTCATCAATGCTAACGACGTTTGCTTCAATCAAACTGAAAATCATCTGAAGCAGCTTCACTCGTCTATCAAGGTCTTCTTTTGGTCCAAACAGTTTTACTTCAATGTATGGCAGGTACGAGCGATACCCTAAGCTATATCCGTCAGGAAGCTGCATTTTGTCGAGCTTGTCTGATAACGCTGATTCTGACGTACCAAACGTATAGAGCTTGCTGCACTCTTTACCGAGGATGTCAGGGTAACTGCGCTTAATATCTGGCAGGATTTGCTGATCAACCATCAATTTAAATTCACTTGGTACACCAGGCGTAAAATAAAACGCGCAATCATTAAATATGACTTTAAACCCACAAGCAGTACCGACTGGGTTATCCAATATTTGCGACCCTTTTGGCAGCATCGCCTGCTTGATGTTACTTTCTGGCATAGCAACGCCTCTTGCAGCAAAGAACTGCTCTAAGCGCGCCTGCCATTCAGGGAATAGCACTAATTCAGTTTCTGCCGCGACTGCCGCTGCTTCTGAACTTAAATCATCCGCCGTTGGCCCTAAACCACCGTTGACGACAACTACATCGCAATTAAAGCTCAGCATCATTAACTCTTCGATGAGTGCTGACATTTCATCCCCCACGGTAGAGCGTTTGGTCACGCTGTAACCATGCTCAAAGAAACGCTGAGATAGCCAAGCTGCATTTGTATCGACAATGTCTCCATGGAGTACTTCTTCCCCAGTGCTTAGCATTGCAATTTTCAACATCGTTTTATCCTTAGTGGGAAATGTCACACATTTGATGAGTTTACCGAGAAATACTATGGCAATCCGGTAAAAAACGTCTAAGTTTCTAATTTAGAACAAATACTGGTTCCCATTACTCAGACTTTAATAGATAATTGTGAACCCGATCATTAAAAAATAATAACTGTGGAGTTTTCCGTGTTTAAAAAAAGCATCGCCGCTTTATTAATGTCAGCATCTGCATGTGCCAACGCCAATATCTATGATGCGAATCAGCATATTGAATTTTCGTACACCGTAGACAATGCTGAGTTCAACACGCTTTCTTACAACTCTTATCAGTATTCGTCAAAAGACCCTTACTCTTTAAGCCTGACTGAAGACAACTTAAAGCTTGAAGATCCGGGCCTACCTAAATACTTAACCGTATCTAGCGAGAAAGATTGGGATTACCTAATGGGTCAAACCTACACTATCCTCGGCTTAAGTGTAGCGACCGTAGGTCTAATGACGCTTCTTCCTGAATCTATCACTAAGTGGGATGAAGAAGACCGTAACTTAAGCGGTTTAGGCTCTAAGTGGAAAGACAACGTTACTTCCGGTCCAGTTTGGGATCGTGATGAACACTTCCTAAACTACATCATGCACCCATATTTCGGTGGCGTTTACTATACCGCAGCTCGTCATGCAGGCTTTAATGAATTCGAGTCATTCTTGTATTCTGCGACTATGTCTACCTTCTTCTGGGAATACGGCGTTGAAGCTTTCGCTGAAGTACCTTCATGGCAGGATATCTTTATCACTCCATTCTTTGGTGCTGTCGTCGGTGAAATGATGTTCGAAGCGGAGCAAGACATCGTTGCAACAGGCGGTGAAGTTTGGGGTTCAGAAACCATGGGTGGCGTAACTTTATTCTTCCTTAACCCTGTAGGTCATATTCACGGTTGGGTAAGCGATGCTTGGGGCGGTAGTGCTGAATTCCAATACAGCAGTACACCATGGTTTGGTAACCAAGACGCAGCGAAATTCGCGATGGATGCTGGCGCTAGCTATGACAATGCGTTTTACGGCGTAGAGATGAAAATTAGCTTCTAATTCCTACCGACTTAAATCAGATAAAAAGCGACGACTCTTCGTCGCTTTTTTTGTGCTCTTGTTTAAATTACTTTAATACCAACAATAGATTAGAGCTAAAAGTTGACCTAGCTCAAACCTTAATCCCCTACACTTCCTAAACTGATTTTAGGCACCGATTCGTCTTTCATCGCTGTAGAGATTGAATAGTCATGCCTTACTCAGCGCTAGGAGGCCCTATTATGAACACTACATTCATTGTAAATTTTGTCGGTAAAGCTACCCCAGCAACCATTAAACAGCTTGCAGCGGTCACACATGAAAATGGTGGGAAATGGCTCATCAGTAAAGTTAACTTTATTGAAGATCAGGTCGCAGCGGTAATCAAGGTTGAGATACCCTCTGACAATGCTCTGTTAGTTAAAGACGCATTCTCTTCCCATCCAGATCTACTGGTCCAAATTACCGATTCAGAACTACACAATCACAACATTGACACCATTTATCAGTTAAGACTCGACTCCAATGATCGTGCGGGTATCGTCAATGAAATTACTCATGTTCTAGATGGGCAGGGAATCAGCATTCTAGACATGGACTGCCAACGTGTCTTTATAGCTGGTGGCGGTGGCGTTAGTTCGAGCCTATTCACTGCAAATATCGCAATGCGTATTCCGACAGAAGTTCTTATCGATGATGTAGCTAAAGAGTTAGAAGCGTTAAGCGAAGATACTCGTGTTATGGTAGAAGCTTAGTATTAAAAGCAGTCATTATTATCACTATTAGTGGCTGCTTTTCGATCTCCTATTCAAATACCTCGTAACAGTTGCTACTCTCATAGTTACTTACCCACCTTTTTACGGTAAATCCATTGCACGCAACAAAAACGGTGACCTTCGCCACCGCTAACTTATTTAACTTCCTCCAACCGCCTGATGCCTTCTACGACTTCGCAAACATCTATGAACAAGAAGCATGGGATGAGAAATGTCGATGGACTAAATCTCAGATAACAAAATTGAGGGCGGATGTTATAGGCTTGCAAGAAGTCTTTAGTATTGAGTCGACAAAGCAACTTTTAGCTGAGTGTGGCTACCCATACTTTGTCACCGTCGATACACCAAAGTTAGAAAGTGGCTACATCTACTCTCAACCCGTTGTTGCCGTCGCATCCAAGCATCCTATCCTAAAGTGCGAAAAGGTCGTACCGCCTAAAGAGCAAATGAAAGGATACATAACGACTCCACCAGCATTCAGTCGCTCACCTCTCAAAGCAATCATCGACGTTCCTAATTACGGCGAAGTGTCTGTTTATGTGTGTCATTTAAAGTCTCAGAGAGCAACCGAGTCGAGTGACAAGGAACTTAGCCAGCCTCTTCTAGGTAAATGGTTATCAAGCCAGCAAAGAGGATGGGAAGCCGTTATGTTGAGGCTGTTCATGGATGACCAGTATACCAAAACACCTACGCCAACCATTGTTCTGGGCGATATGAATCAAACGCTAAAGAGTGATATCACTAATCCGCTAACCACGAATTTAAACGACGATGAACGCGGTTTAATACTAAAAGACAGTTGGGAGCTTTGTGACAATGATGATTCCCACGCAGTCAGGCCTCCAACCCATTATCATTTTGCGAAAGGAAATGTACTCGACTACATTTTAATGTCACAAGAGTTTCAGCCTGACTCCCACTATTCTATCGCTGATGTCATTCGTTATGTCACGCTTGATCATCACTTGATCAATCCACAATTTGAACATGACAAACAGGCCAGTGATCATGCCTTTGTTGCCGTCACCGTTAAGCTTGTGGTCTAGAAATGAAAAAGGCGAGACACTTTGATGCCTCGCCTTCCATCTATCTACTTGTAACCACCTTCCACGATCGGCTTTTCAAGCCCCAAACGAACTTTGTTACGTCTAATAGCTTCTTCCGGTAAGCTGATAAAACCAAAGTCGTTCAGTGTCTCCTTAATCGAAGTATCCAAGGCCAAGCCGATAAACTTCTTTTCGTCATCAGTGAGGTAGTCTCGATGAGGAGGATAGTCTAGATACATGTAATAGACACTCGAAAGCGGGTAACGGCCCGATAAAATTGTTTCTTTATTAAGGTCGTAGGTTACGCCTCTATCATCAGTGACTGATAGCAATTTGTATTGATCGAAGCGATCTACATAAGTTACGTAAGCAACTGATGCTTTTTCACCGTCTAGCTTAGAGATCAACGCCTTTTCATCCACGACAAACTGGGTGGATACATAAGTCCCTTCTTTACAAGTTGTCCACTCGGTAAACTTCTTGTGAAACTTCAATCCACCATCAACGGCAAACGGCTGAAGAACCGGAGAGTCTTCGCTTCCCCACTCTGCCCAGCGAACTGGAGTCAAGGTCTCTTGGCAACCGAACACGCTACGAATCACATCAATCGGCAGTGCGTTATTTGGATTGTCGACGTTAGCGAGAAAGGCAACGACGTCCGCTGTAAAGTAAAGCTCTGTC
The DNA here is from genome assembly GCF_046056895.1 of Vibrio sp. TBV020. Taxonomy (NCBI): domain Bacteria; kingdom Pseudomonadati; phylum Pseudomonadota; class Gammaproteobacteria; order Vibrionales; family Vibrionaceae; genus Vibrio; species Vibrio sp. TBV020. The sequence goes on from NZ_JBEEAQ010000003.1 coordinate 2,031,407, forward strand.
GGTCTATAGCCTGTTTCAAGTTCAAACTGAGCGACTTCAAAATCTGTCCATTTTCTTGAACTGATACCGACGCGAATTTCACGGTTGATCATCGCACCTGGGATGTTGTTCAACGCTTGTATTTCAGGTGGTTCTTCTAGGTCTACCACTAGCTCTTTCAATAAAGGGACTAAATGGCTGTCTACGCCTACCAGCTCTTTTTGAGCCTCACTTTCTGCAAACACTTGAGATGAGAAAAGTGCGAACCCTAATATCGGTAGAGGTTTCCAATTACTGCTCATTTGTTTCCTCCACATCTGAATTTGAGTTCAAGTTGTTTTCCGAGCTAAAAATGTTCCAAGTTGGTTTCACAGATAAAACGTTAGTCACTACGACAGCTATTGCTCGACGTTTACGAGCATGTAACTGCTCAGTCACTGCGGTAGTTTGCGTAAACTCCTGCTCTGATATCCGTTCTGGGTTGATACCTTCAAGAACAAGCATCTCTCTAATAGTATGTGTTCTGCGTTTGGCCAAAGCTTTGTTGTATTCCAAGCTCGCTTCTGGGCTGGTATCACCCACTAGGATCACATCGCTAGCTGGATACTCTGTCAGTAATTGAACCAACTTATCTAACGGTTGTTGATGAGAAGAAACTTCCTGATCTTGGTCCATCGCAAAGAAGAAGCTCACCACGTTAGCTTTTTCATTAATTTGCCACTCGGTACACCCCACTCGATCTACATCGACATTTTCAGGGGTATTTGCGCACAAATCACGTTGATTGATCACGCCGTCGCCATCGTCATCTGAAAGGTCGTCAATTTGGTGACGCGTTGTTTGAATGTTAGGTTCTTGAGCACAACCTGCCACAAGTAACGCTAGAAGCGCTAAAGTCGTCATACGATACTTCATTATTTAGCCTCCTCTTGCCACTCTTCTGGGTGCTCTACCCTCAGTGCATAAGTTAATACGCCCATTGCATTAAACAGGCGATACGCTGCAAGTGTGTGGTCGTATTTGGTGTTGACGTAGTTGCGTCGCGCCAAAAAGACTTCTACTTTTGCATCCAGCACATCAAGTAAACTTCGGCGGCCCACCGCGAATTGTTGGATGTAACCAAGTTCAGCTATTTTTGCCGCATCTACGTTTTGCTGAAGGAGAACTTTTTGTTTATCCAACATGTCGTAAGCATTCCACGCAAGTTCAGTGCCTTCAGTTACTTCACGCTCGGTACGGATTCGAATCGCTCTCGCCTCTTCAACACGCCACGCTGATGACTCCACACGCGAGTCGGTAGAGAAACCATTAAAAATGTCATAGTCCATCGTCAGCATGATTCTCGCGTCTTCATCTGGCCCTTCAGCATTGCTGACGTTGTCATTCTTATTCGCATGCAGCTCAAGTTTGACTTCAGGGTAATAGCCGCCTTTTTCACGCCTCACTTCTTTACGAGCGGCTTCAAGGTCTAGGACGGCTGCGCGAATTTCTGGGTGATTCTCTATCGCCTGAGATTTGGCCACATCGACAGAACTCGGCAATAACGCATTGTCAAAAACAGGGTCGACAAGGTTGTCAGGTTTTTGCCCAACAAGACGTCGATATTGAACGGTCAAATCAAACAGATTATTTTGCGCTGAGATTAACGACGATTGTGCGGTCGCGACGCGAGCAGAGATTTGCGCAAGATCCGAGTTACTACTTAACCCTTTTTGCTTTTTGTCTAAGACGTCCTGGTAGATCTCTTGATGCTCTTTAACGTTACGCTCTGAAAGCTCCAACAAGGTTTGGGCTTTCAGCAGGTCTAGGTAAATACGGACAATATCCAACGACACATTTTCTGCACGAGAGATCAGGGTCAGACGCTGTGCCTCTGCTTCGTAACCAAGTCGGTCAACGTTTGACGTAGTTGAAAAACCATCAAAGATAAGTTGAGAAACCTTAAGTCCGAGCTCAGTTCGAGTTAAGCCCCTATCATCAGAGTCAATATAGTTCCCACTGTTGTATCGAGTCTCTTCGTAGCCAATAGCACCGTATACATTAGCTTGCGGGAGATATAGCCCACTAGCCGCTTCTTTATCTCGAATCACGGATTGAAAGCGAGAGTACTGAGCCATAATTTCAGGACTGTAGTCCATACCAAAAGCAACCGATTCTTCAAGAGAGATTGCTTGTGAAGACGCCGAGAACAGAATTCCCATCCACATCATCGTTTTCGAACGCATTCTATTTCCTTATTCTATCGTTCTCTTAGAGCGTTTTCTTTCGCCCTTAAAATTGGTTTTAGCCAGTAACTGAGTACTGTTTTTTCTCCGGTTAAGATATCCACTGCCACTTGCATACCCGGAATAATGGTAAAGCCAGACTCCTCAGTCTCCGAAGAGAGCGCAATATGAGCACGGTAATACGCATTACCATCTTCAGTTTGCAATGCATCCGCACTGACGTAAGTCACCTGTCCTTTGAGTCCGCCATAAATCACAAAGTCATAGGCAGAAAATTTCACCGTTGCTGGTAAACCTGTCCTCACAAACGCAATGTCTTTTGGAGCAATGCGCGCTTCAACAATCAGGTTACTGTCTTCCGGAATCAATTCCATAATCGGCTCACCCGGCTTGACGACACCACCAATCGTGCGAACAAAGATCTCTTTAACCCGACCATCAACAGGGGAAACTAATTGTGTCCTTTTCAACTGATCGGCAATCGCATGGCGACTCTCGCTCAGTTGAGCAAGTTTGGCTGTCACTTCATTCAGCTGTCCTTGTACCTTAGTTCTGAATTCAAGCGCGGTACTGCGTCTGTCTGTGATCGCTTCTGAGTACGCCGCTTTCTGTTTTTGTGCCACCGCTTCTGCACTGGCAATGTCACCATTGAGTTTAATAACGTCACGATTGAGCTTGAGCAACTCCACTTCTGCCACCGCGCCACTTTCAACCACTGCTTTTAGCATATCTCGTTCTTTTGTAACGATGTTGAGGCTGCTCTTCAAAGTTCTAATGTTGTGAAGCGTATCGCTATATGATTGAGCTTGCTGTTCAATTCTTAACGTAGATTCCTCAAGTTCCGATTTAATCTGCCCCATCCGCTCTAGATAGTTTGCTCGCGCGTTAATAAGCGCAAGGTGACTCTGCTCATTAATATCAAACCCTTGAGGAACAAATACGATTTGGTCTTGCCAAGGCAGTGACGAGCTCAACACTTTTATCGAATTGATCTCTGCTTTCAGTCTTTGCTGTTGTGCGTAGAGGGATTCTGCTTGCTGGTTGGACTCTTGAAAACTGGCCCTAAAACGAGTGTCATCGAGTATTGCGATTGGTTGGCCTCGAGTAACTCGTTCACCTTGGCGAACCAGCACTTCTTTGACTAATCCACCTTCAAGGCTCTGGATCGTCTGCACCGATAAACTTGGCACGACTTTCCCTTCACCAATCACCACTTCTTCAAGTTTTGCCCATGTAGCCCAACCAATGATTGCCGCAATACAAGCCGCACTGAGCCAGATGAGACGACGAGAGCGATAGGCTAAGTGTGCGCTGTTCCAAGGTGTACTAGTCATTTTGGCCTCCTCGTACAACAGACACCGACCTAACTCGACTGCGCCCAGAATTCCCAGCGGGTTGATTGAACACTTCCGAAGGAGAGCCATCCGCAATGACAGCCCCTTTATCGATAACTAAAATTCGGTCACATAACGCAAGAAAAGACGGTTTATGAGACGAGACAATAAGCGTTTTATCTCTCGGAAGGCTTTGTAAGCTATTAAATAGGCGTATTTCGGATGGCTTATCCAATGAAGCGGTGGGTTCATCTAAAATAATCAAGTTGGAATCACGATATAATGCTCGCGCTAATGCAACAGTTTGGCGTTGACCACCCGACAAGAAGCGCCCTCCTTCGCCTACCTGAGTTTCCAAACCATTATTGAAACGATCTAAATAGCTACTCAAGCCTGATAGGTTGACTGCATCCGTCAGTCGTTTTTGATCGACGCTACCACTACCTAACGTAATGTTGTCCACGACGCTTCCGTAAATGAGTTGGGTGCTCTGTCCTACCCACCCTGTTTTGTCACGTAACAAAGCCGTCGGCCAAAGCTGGCTATCAATAGCATCATAAAAAATCCGCCCTTGAGTCGGACTTAACTGTTTGGCAAGCAACGCAAGAAGTGTTGATTTCCCGGCACCGACAGCGCCAATCACGCCAATACGCTCGCCCGAATCGATACGGATACTAATGTCGGTTAAACATGGATTTAGAGTCTCTGGGTACTGATAGCTGACATTTTCTAATCGAACTGCCCCTTTAAACTCCCCCTGAGATAGCAATGAACCCTGCTCATCTTCTTGTTCAAGATCCATGATGCCTGTTAGGCTTTCGACCGCTGTTTTAGTTTGTTGGTAACGCAGCATAAGCATCGAGAGTTGATTAATGGAGGTCGCCGCTCTGCCACTGAGCATAACGATCGCGATCAATCCCCCCATACTCAGCAAGCCTTCTGATATTTGATAAACGCCTATCACGATAAGGCAAATAGTCACTACTTGCTGACTGGATTGAATAGAGTGAGCAATGATATTGGTGTATTGGCGTGAACGTACTTGCCAATCAGATAACGACGACGATAGCTGCTCCCATCGCTGTTGCATGATCCCTTGAGCATTGTTCTGCTTAATCTCATCAATATTGCTTAAACCATCGTAGAGATGGGCTTGTTTTTGAGTCGATAAACGCGCAGTCTCAGAATGTGTTTGCTCTATTTTTCCTTTCATTAGCAGCGACAATACAATCAAAAAACACATGACGCTCATCGGGACAAACATCATACTGCCGCCGAGCCAACCAATTAAGGCTAGAAACAGTAACGTAAACGGTAAGTCCACCAGCGTAGTGAGCGTTACTGACGTAAAGAAGTCTCGCACACTGTCAAATTCTTGCATCTGACGACTAAACGCCCCTACCGATTGAGGACGTTGCTCTAGCTTCATCCCCAACACTTTAGAGAACAGATTGGCTGATAGTTTATTATCAATATATCGCCCGGCTGCATCCGTTACTGAGCTTCGTGCTTCTCTCAATAACCAATCAAACACCAGAACAACTGTGACGCCAATGGCCAATACCCAAAGGGTGCTAAACGCTTGGTTCGGAACCACTCGGTCATACACATTCATTGTAAAGAGCGGAACAACCAAAGCGAGAAGGTTGATCAGTAAAGAGGCAACGAGAAGATCACGATACCAAGGCTTCACCTCGCGCAGTGTTGCCCATAACCAGTGTGTTGGCTTGTGATTGGTGGGGATATCCACCCTTGAATCGAGTTTTGCAGGCTTAGTCACTTGCCAGACTAAAGATTCTATCTGGCAGCTAAGTTCAGCTAGAGGTAGCGTTTGTTCTTCTGTGCCAGATTGGAGAGTAACAGTGCCATTGATGAGCGCACTAATGACCACCGGTTGATGAGTAGCACTGTATACCGCTACAACAGGAAAGCTCGCTTGAGCCAAATCTCGTTTGTGCAAGTTTTGCACCTCTAGAGAAAGGCGTTCTATGCCTCTTAAAAAGAGTGATTGGTCAAAACGCCCTTCAACTAGCGGCAGGCCACTCGAAAGATGCGTGCGGTGGCATTGCGTTTCAAAATAGCGCCCTAGCCACTCTAGCGTACTCAGCCAGAGGTCATCCTTTTGCTCGTTTTCCATCGATTATGTTCTATCCCTTTACTGCACAATGAGGTTTTGATCATCAATCATTTTTTGCAAGATATCAGATTCATTCACGCTTGATGTGTCACTGCCGTACAAATCGTTTAATGACACTCCTTCGAGAATGATCTCTTGCTGAATAGTCGAACCATCTGGTTTCAAAGACAATTTCACGTTACCGCTATTGTCATCCAGATCGATTTTAGCGTCTGCTGAACTGCCGTCCGTGACTCCACTAACAATCGCACTAATATCAATTGCATCACTGTTTTGAGAGTAGTCAAACGAGGCAATGGTATCTGTGCCAGAATTGCTGCTCACAATAAACAGGTCGTTGGCTCCATTCGTCCCTTCCAGTCGATTGTCTGCGATTGCCAAAAGAGTCACATCGATAACTTGGGCGATACCTTCTGCATCAGAGCCATTGAGTGACGCAGTCGGCTCAATAGCTAATTGGAATTCATCGGCACCTGAATAACCGCCAACGATCGCCAAATCAGCGATATCATCCATTGAAACGGTGTATTTACCATTTTCTTCAGTACCAGAACTCAGTAGTAAGCCGGAAGGCAAACCCGAGATAGTCACAAAGCCAGTTTCATCGGTGGCCGGATTAATCAAACTCAGCTCCAGCCCTAGAGGAATAGTTCCGCTAGCTTCAGCCACAATCGATTCATACTCTACGGTAAGGATAGGTTCATCTGGCTCTGGCGTTATGGTGATGACTAGATCTTCACTCGTCACATCACCCACGTCACTTTCAAGGTTTCCAAGGACGGTATTTTGATCGAACGTTGCGGCCGATATGGTCACATCCATATCACCGAAAGCATCACCAGGGAAAAAGGTAATCTTATCGACTTCATTAGATTTGACGGTGACTGTTGCCGTTGCGCTTCCATCCCCATTTGTGACGAAAGCACCGCTCTGAAGCCCTACTCTAACTTTGTCTAGACCATTCAGCGCAGAAGCATCTGAAGTAGGCTTAATCGTAAATGAGATGATGATGTACTCATCGCTATTGGTTTCAAAACTTGAGGCATCTAAGGTGATAACAAGTCCATCATTCTCTTCTCCCGAGACGTTATCAGGTAGGTCAACCAGCTCAACTCGATCACCAACTGGCAAAACGCCTACGGTAAAGTCTGAGTGAGTAAAGTTTAAGTCGCCATTTTCGAGTTCTTGAGTAATTGCCTCGAGCGAGAGTGGGATGTCGCCACTAAAGTCTCGTGGAGGAAGAATATAGACGTCAGCAAGGCGCGACGCATCAAGCTGCCATTCGTAAGTATTCTGTCCGTTAAAGTCAGCGTTATATCACCGCTGTAGTGCAAAGGTGGCACGACACTCACTTCATTTAATCTAGTAGGGTCAAGAATGGTCCAAGTGCCGTCATTGTTGTCTTGAAGAACATCGACAGGCCCTGATAGTGCCGCTCCTGCACTGATCGTAACAGTGAGCGAATTCACCGTCTCTTTACCCGTTGCACTATTACCTTCACCAGTGATGGTTTGCCCCGACTCAACACTATCCCCAAGAATAAGTTCTAAGTTCAAGTCAGTGGCAGTATCTTCTTTGATTGAAGTTGTATCACTACTTACTGAAATCTCATCAACCACGGGCGTCACTTGAATTGTGATGGTTTGCTGCGTGGTCACTGAGTCTCCGTTACATGGAGAGGTTTCAATCGTTTCAATCGTAAAGGTCAGGCAACCCGCAAAGTCCTCATCGACACCAGTCAGTTTTAGGTTATCAAGTGCTTCAGCGGTAATTGAATAACCGACAATATTACCGAGTCGATCATATTCAGCGGTGACACCATCGCCCTCGATCTCTACTCCATCAGGGAGAGAGTCTGCCGGAATATAAAACGAGAGTTCATTGCCATCATCACTCGCGACATCTGAATCTAACAAGCCTGAGAGATCAATTTCGTTCCCCTCTGGCTGTTTAATATCACCAGATTGAATATCACCAGGGGCCCCCACAGGGTCACAGCTACCGCCACCACCACTATGCCCTGTGATTTGGAGCTGGAATGTCGCGTCAATAAAGCGATCGTCTTCTCCATCTAGGGCTCGTGCACGGACAACAATATCCAACAAAGGGGTATCTTGAGGGCTAGAAATAGTCGCACCATTTAATATCTGAGCGAACGTTTCTTGGAAAGAGTCACTGGTTAACCCATCCGCTGGAATGATCCAATTCCCATCGGCATCTTGGCTAGCGCCATTAGGGTGACTAACAATTAAGTTATAACCATCTGGTACAATAATCAGAATGTAATCGAGGAATTCTGAGCCGTCGATATCCGCATCCACAAACGCAACTGCATCGGATATATCCACTGCCGACCCATCGTCACTTGAATAGATCGCGCCAGACCCTTCTAAGCGCGTATCCAGTTCAACTTTTGCGTTTACCGTAACACTCAGGCTACCCGTAATTTCTTTGACGTCTGTTGCGCCTGTTGGGGATGTATCCGTCACTTCGTATTTAACATTGATGTTGAATACACCGGCAAGGTCTTCGGTTGCCACAACACTAAGGCGTCCACTATTGAGTAAGTCATCCAAAGTGGGTGATGTCGCATCGGTTAGCGCGGATAGATCCAACCCAGAAGCCCCCACGACAATCGGAGAGCCATCAAAATAGAGCGTCAAGTCCGAATCAAGTGACACAATCGTGTACCCTGTAAGGCTCTCGCTTCCATCAATATCTTGGTTTATTGATGGTGTAAGGTTAAGACTAATACTTCTGTCTTCTATACCTTCGGTTGCAATCACCTGTCCATCGGTTTGATCCACTTTCGGTAGCAATTCAATCTCCACGGTCATTGGGAATTCACCAGAGTCCCCATCAGGCTCCGTAGAGATAACGATCACATCAAACGTTAACTCACCGCTGAAATCTTGTACCGGTTTTAAATACAACGCAGCTAAATCCGCATTACTGACCTGATAGACAGGCCCAGTAGTAGGGTCAACATACGCGATGGTCAATGCGACAGGAACGCCCGAGGAATCAACCAGTACGGTACCATCAGGAATACTGGTAAGCAGTATATTCAGTTCTTCTGAGACATCGTCGTCGGTTGTTTGAACAAGGAAATCCAACGCAATCAGTTCATCTTCATACAGATTTGCAAGATTACTGATGACTTGGGTGCCTTCATCAAATTGCCAGTGTCCTTCTCCACCATCAACCACTGTTGGTTCATCAACCACACCTTTCAAGAAAACGGTGATTTTCTCTCTTGGACTGGAAGCTTGAGGGTTCGAAGGAATCAGCCCATCCTGAGTTGATTCCGTCGAGATAGCCGTCACGTAGATCTCTAAGTCTTCGGTAAACGAACTGATGTCTTCTTTCGGTATGAGCGTCACACTGCCGTTTGCGAGATCGTCAGCCGTCACTGTATAGGAATTTGCGCCGACTTTCGCTCCACCAACGATCTCCCAACCATCCTGAACCTCAATGAGAATCGAAAGGGTCTCAGATCCGTCCGTATCCGTTAAGTGCGCAAAGATATAGTCTTGAAGGTTAATAACGTTGTCTTCGAGATCTTTTATATCTTTGACAGACAGCACCGGTGTATCTGCATCTGGGCGAACATTCACCACAACTTGCTGAGATGTTTCAGCTTTTTTGTCATCATTAGAAACGAAGTTGTTACCATCTTCAATCGCGACCGCAGTAATATCAAACGTAAACTGGCCGGCTACGTTGGCATCAGCGACGATTTCCATCTTATCTAACTGAGTTTGCGAATACTGTTTACCTTCCGTAATAGCAACTCCGTTGATATAGATAGTGATCCCTGTAGGTACATTGGAGATTGTGTATTTTAACGTTTCAGAACCATCGGTTTGATCGACTAGATTGGCGGTGATATCTAAATTGAGTGACGTGTCGGCATCTTCTACAACTTCATAAGTGAATACAGATGTCCCCCACTCCGGCGTATCGGCAACAGGAAGTATAGATACGTCTAGTGATTCCGTTAAATCTCGTGAGCCAGTATCGCTGGTAATGGTCGCACCAACCGCAAGCGAAATTGAAATAGTGGTATCGGATTGATGAAGTGGTGGCTGGTAAGTGAGCGTCCCATTGGGTACGACCAATTCTGGGTTAGTTGCATCCAATTGAGCGCCAGACAGTACAATTTCCCCCCCAACAGCGACGAGTGCGACTCCGTTAAGATAGAGAGTGCCGCCCTGAAGAGAGGTTTCTGTAATCGTCATTTCAGAAACCGCTTCATTTTGGTCAATATCACCCGTTGAAACAGTAATAGTAAGGGTTGCTGGGTTATCTTCCCTTACCTGCACATCTTCGACACGGATGAAACCATTGTTATCACCGAGTTGAAGTGTGACTTGGCCACTATCCACATCCCCGTCAAAATCTTCAATGGTGAACTTAAGTACATCGCTTAATTGCGGATCCGCATTGACGTCACTATCCGTTACTATGGTATAGGTACCATCGCGATTGATCGTCAATGTACCGTAGCTGGTGGAGTCATTATCGTTGTAAAGCGGGATATTAAATGATGTGTCACTGTCTGAGAACGTATAAGTAGTGAAGTTACCATCGCCATTGGTGTCATACTCAACGTTGAGTAACTTACCACCATCAGCGCCAACACGATTATTAATCGTAATAAGATTACCGCTCTGATTGTCACCTTCAATAAGGTTAAGCGTTGAGTCCCCTGCAACAGGTACATCATCTGTGACGTTGACCGTGTACTCCACTGCCGCAGAGCTATCTCCATCAGCATCGGTCGCAGTGATGGAGAAATCAAGCTCAAGGTTATTCATACCCGCAGCAGTGGCATGATCGAGCGGAGCGAGCAAAACGAACTCAACCGTCGCGTCTAAATTCAAACGTATTTGGAAAACTTCGTTATTCGAAGAATCTACACCAACATACCAACCATCAATGTCGACGTCATTTAACGTTATTGCCCGACCTCCACTGGTATAGCCTAGTGCATCAAACGCAGCAGTATCAATTTCAATGGAGACGATGTCGTCAGAGCCTTCAATAAACTCAATCGAAGGAGATATTGCTTCTGCCCCCGTATCTTGACCATCACCATTAAGGCCGTCTTCATCGACAGTTATTGAAGATACAACGGTAAGCTCAGGGTTAACCCCATCATAAATTTTGATGGTAGAGGTGACTGAGTTTTCACTGCCATCAGAGTCTTCGGTGTAAACAGGTATTGGGATATCAAGAGAGAGATCATTGCCGCTACCAACATGGTCAATCGATTGATAAAGCTCCAAGAAAACGTCAATCGTCGTCGTTGAGCCCGGATCAAGAGAGAAGTCACTCGGTAAAGAGATTAAAAAGACCGACTGTCCGTTAGGTAAAATGGCGTCATAGCTGCCGTCACCATTGTCTCGCCAAGTGATTGCAACACCATTTTGAGTTATCTGATCACCATTGGAATCTAGTACCGGATCGCCAGTAGACACGTCAAGACCAAGGAAAACTAACGGGTCAAATGAAGAGCTGACGTTAAAGCTCACGTTGGCCGTCGTGCCTGCACTGACACTGTCTACAATAGGCACCTCTGAAAGCTCAACCGTTCCTGACCCAATGGTAGAGTCCCCACCGTCGGTAATCGTTATATCAAGTTCAAGCTTGGTGACATCACCATCGTTATCTTTTGCGGTGACAACAACGGGGATAGGGTCAGAGCCGTTAACTTGGTCAATGGCTCGCTCCAACGTAAACGTGTAGTCAATTGATGCATCTGAGTCATTGGCAGGCTCTGTAAAGCTCACTGTGAAAACAAGAAGATCAATTTGACCACGCGTGTCTGGATCTTCTGTATAGGCAGATAAAGAGCCGTCGCCATTTACAACATAAATTAGGTCTGCTCCACCACTGGTTAAACTAGGCTGATCAGCGGCATCGAAATAGACAGAGTCCAAATAGTCACTGCCAATGTCCAAACTGAACTGGCCCGTTTTAGACACAGGGGCTGCTGCAAGTTCGGTTTCATTGATCGAGATTGAAGTTGCATTGCTCAACAAAGGATCTTGTCCATCCGATATTGTCCACTCAAATCGGCCGCTATCTAACGCAGTGCCATCGAGATCTATCCCCGTGATATCAAGGGGCAGTATCACATTGTCGCTAGCAAGTAAGTGGCTGATAGGTTCAGACTGAACCAGTTGAATAGTGGCCGTCACATCGTTACCGCTCGCAACTCCGCTTAGCGTTAAGGTGAAGATGACATTCCCACCAGAAGAAGCTGTAATAACGGTATTACCAGCACTCAGTACATAATCGATCGACGTGAGTGTTAACGTCGACTCCAGTCCTAAAGATTCAAGTAACGTAATAGTATTTGGGTCAAATTGCAGTGAAGCTGGGTCTGGGTTATCCGATCCCGCAGTTACAGTAAATGTTGCATTTTGGGTCAGGTCACCATCAGTAAGGCTATTTTCAATGGTCGTTATACTCCCACCATTTACAGCCCCTTGCTCGCCGTCGGAAATATTAATCAAAGCAGTCGCACTACCGAAGTCTTGACCCGCGTCCCCAGCAATATAGTTAATCGTCACTGACTGCGAACTGGTGTGGTCTAGGTTTCGACTCGCCACTAACGTCCAGTGTCCATTTTGAAAAACCGTTAACACCCCTTCTGCCAAATTGAATATTGCTGGCTGAACATTAGTCACGGTTTTCGTCACGCCATCGACTTCGACTTGGCGCACAAATAAATCACCATCAAGGTCAATATCGTTGTTGAGTAAGTTTCCTGATGATGTTGTCCCTTCGACCATCTCGTAGGTTTCACCAAATACTAGAGGCTCAGAGTCTTTAATCGTAATAGGCAGATGAGCAATAACAGTCTCGGTTGTGCCGTCGCTGTCTGTTTGCGTACCTTCTAGCAGAATCGCTGTTTGCAATGAATCGAGGTCGGCGCCCTGATCGATGGCTTGAAAGAAAGTGACTCGAACTTGGTCACCAATAATCGTTGCGGTGAATACAAGATTATTTGCTGAATCACGCGCCTCTAAACTCTGCGCGTCCCCTGCTACGGTTACACTAACGGAGTTGCCTTGAGAGGTTATACCAGCTGAGAGGGACTGATCACTATAAAACTTAAAGTCGGCGAACTCGACGTTGATGTCCGAGTTTTTCGCTTCAGAACCAAAAACACCAACAATAGCTTCAGCAAAGGTAAGCGAGTCTGGAAGAACGATTGTGGGCATATCATCAATCGCTTCATTACCAATATCGTTGAGAACTTTCGCCTCGATAGTCCAAGTTTGATTCAAATCGAGTGAAGATACATTAATGCCCGCAACTGACCAATTACCACTCACGTCAACAACGCCTTCGAATGCTAAATCCGTGACACCGTCACTCACTAGAATATAGACAGGAAGCCCTGACGATACTCCCGTCGTTGTGCCCTGCATCGTTGTTAGATTGCCTGTTCGGAAATCGAGAATGCTGAAGCCTGTTAACGTATCAATATCGATCGTCGGTACAGTCGTGTCGATGGTTGTCGATGTGTCCGTAGTGGTTGCTGGGTTACCCGCAATATCGATAGTAGAGGCTTCAACGGTAACGACCCCATCAGAAAAGGTACTTACATCAACATTTTCTACGCTCCACGCGCCGTTTTCGATGGTGGTAGTGAATTCGAGTCTCGCACCGCCACTATCAGTGACCACAACGGTCACCGTTTGCCCGTCTTCTACATCATTGACGTTACCACTGAATGTCGCTGATTGTTTTTCTGTGGTGTTGAGAACATTATCACCGCCATCTTCAACTTGAGCAGTTAATGAAGCAATGACATCTTTCACAATCGTATCGGTAAAGACGGCAGGGTTTCCGGCAATATCAATGGTTGAAGCTTCAACACTTAACACACCATCAACTAATCCGGAAAGATCAACAGTTTCAATACTCCAGCTGTTTCCAGACACAACGGAATCGAGAGTAATGGTTTGGCCATTAGCATCTGTGATAACAATCGTGATCGGCTGGCCATCTTGAACAAAACTAACTGACCCCACCAACTTACCCGACGCCACTTCAAACTGGTTGTAGTATTCATCACCAAAGCCATCGAAGTTGACTTCTATTTCGGCAAGCGTGTCTTTAATGGTTGTGTCTTGTGCTGAAACGCTGTTACCAAAATTGTCGGCAACGACGGCGGTAACAGAGAGGTCACCTTCGGACAAACCGGAAAGGTCTACCCCTTCGACGCGATAAGTTTCACCTTGCGTTGTAGCGGTCGTCGTAACGGAGTTACCATTTATATCAGTAATCGTGATTTGTACTGTTCGACCGTCTCGGATCTCTAGTGCAGTCCCCTCGATCGTGACACCTGGCACTTCAAAGCGGTTTTCGTATCCGTCTCCACCATCAAGAATATCAACGGTTAATTCAGCATTAGGACTAAGTAAATCGAGTATTTCTTCCGCGTCGGTTTCTTCCTCAGTCGCAAATGGGTCATCAGGTCGAGTATCAAAACCGGCTTGAGCAATGGTTTCATCTAACGTTGCTTGAACATACTGAACGAAAGAAGCACCTTGGCTATCCACATTATCGCCAGAACTTCCATCGAGAGAACGGTTATTAATTGAGTATTGCGCTAACTCATCGACGACTTGTTCAAGCTGCGTTTCAATCTCTTCGATCTCTTGCTCAGAGAGCTCGATGTTTTCACTTTCTACATTTTGAGTGACAACAACAACACCTTGCTCTTTTACCGAGTCACTAGGAATTCTCTGCCAAGTGCCGTCTGGTAACACTTGCCACAAAACTCCACCCACTTCGATATACAAAATTGGGGTCATCGGCGCTCCTTAAAGTCCTGTTATTCACTTCTGTTATCAAGAAAGTACGTACAATTCCATGTACTTATATATAAAACGTCAATCTGTTAATCTCTTACCTGTATCTCATAGCAACTTATTAATATCAACAATTATTAAACATAAAGTATTAAATAAATTAACTTCTCAAATAATCAAATTGACACAGCTGTATTAGATGCAAAAAACTACTGTTATTTTATTGAGCCTAAATTAGAAGTTTAGCTCAGTTTTCGCCTCACCTTTGAGACACCGCTTAACCCGCCCCATAACGTAAAAAACCTCGCAAATGCGAGGTTTTTTTATGATTCATAGTTATTTATTTGACCGACCACTGCGAAAGTGAACGCTTGAAGTCTGAGTAATCAAACTCATTCAGTTTTTGTATATCACCACTAGAACGTTCGCAGTAGACTGACGGCATACGTAGTCCGTTAAACCAGTTCAGCTTCACCATGGTATAACCAGCACTGTCCATGATATGGAGACGTTGACCAATCTCTAGTGGTTCATCAAAGCTTGCTTCACAGAACTGATCGCCAGCAAGACATGAGCAAGAGCCAATCACATAGTCATGTTGGCCGTTTTCTGATGCTTCAAGAATCGAAGCTGGTTCATCGTAAATAAGCGTGTCTAGACGGTGAGCTTCAGTTGCTGAATCAACGATCGCTGTCTTCTTAACGTTCTCAACGATGTCTACAACGGTTACAACAAGATCAGTTGTCTTAGTGATAATTGCTTCACCTGGCTCCAAATACATTTGAACGCCATGCTTTTCAGAAAAGGCTTTTAGTGCAAGGCCTAACTTTTCGATATCGTAGCCCGGCCATGTGAAGAACACACCGCCGCCCATACTTACCCAATCAAGCTTATCTAGGTATTCACCAAACTGCTCAGAGATAGAATCAAGTAAGCCAATGAATGCGTCTACATCTTTGTTTTCACAGTTCATGTGGAACATCACGCCATCGATATCACTAAAGATTTCTGGCTGAATATGATCAGCTTGTACACCTAAACGAGAGAACTGACGTGCAGGGTTTGCCAAGTCTTGACCCGCATAGCTTACGCCAGGGTTCAGACGAAGACCGATTGACGCCTTACCCTCAACAATGTGTCGGTAAGCGGCTAACTGAGACTGTGAATTGAAGATCATCTTGTCGCAGATGTCCGCAACTTCTCGTACATCATCTTCGCTGTAGCCCACACTGTAAGCGTGAGTTTCACCACCAAAAGTTTCGTGGCCAAGTTTGACCTCGAACGGGCCCGAGCTTGTAGTGCCATCTAAATAAGGCTTGATGATGTCGAAAACACCCCAAGTTGAAAAACACTTCAGCGCAAGCACTAGCTTCACGCCAGAAATCTCTTTTAGCTGCTTGGCTTTCTCTAGGTTTTCAATCAACTTATTCTCGTTGATCATAAAGTATGGGGTTTTAAGTTCTTCTTTCTTAAATGTCATTTCTATACGCACTCAAGCTACATCTAAAGATGGAAAAGGAAAATTATATGATTGGTGTGATTTAGTTTGATTTTGTCCTGTTCGAACGCAGTGAGTTACAAAATCAAAATAAATGATACCAACACTTTAAGATGGTCATCACCAAAAAGGGAACAGTCCTTGTCCCCTTTGATTCTTGTATTAACGCAGGAATTTCTCTTCAGTTCTAGGAGTCTGCGCGGAGTTTATAAGTATAAATGAGCACAGACGACAACGAAATGAAGAGAAATAACAAGTTAAGCTTCTTTATTCAGCTCGTGGATCAAAGGAAGACCTTGACCCGCTTCTAGCTCCTGAACATGCCAATCTAGCCCGATACCCGGCATAGTTTCTAGGAACGGGTCTGGGTTTAGCTGTTCCATGTTAAACACGCCTTTATCTGCCCATTCGCCACGGAAGAACTGAAGTGCAGCAGTGATTGCAGGAACACCTGTTGTGTAAGAGATCGCTTGGTGCTCTACATCTTCGTAAGCTACTTCGTGGTCAGCGTTATTGTAGATGAATACACTACGTTCTTTACCATCTTTCTTACCTTGAACCCAAGTACCGATACACGTTAAACCAGTGTAACCCGGTGCTAGTGACGTTGGGTCAGGAAGAAGTGCTTTCAATACGTGCAGAGGCTGAACTACTGTACCGTCATGTAGCGTTAACGGATCTGGGCTAAGTAAGCCAATGTCACGCATACAGTTGAAGTAGTTTAGGTATTTATCACCAAAGCCCATCCAGAACTCGATACGTTTTGCAGGGATAAACTCTTTCATTGAGCGAACTTCGTCGTGCGCCATAGAGTAAACTTTATGCGTACCACAGTTCGGGAAATCAAACTCTAACATACGAGAGTGACATGGAACTTGTTTCCACTCTTCGTTTTCCCAGTAGAACGAATCGCCTTGGATCTCAAGCATGTTGGTTTCTGGGTCGAAGTTCGTCGCGAATTTCTTACCGTGATCACCGGCGTTCACATCCATTACGTCAATCGTATCGATCTCATCAAACAGGTGCTTAACTGCGTATGCTGCAAATACTGAAACAACGCCTGGATCGAAGCCTGCACCAAGAATACCAGTGATGCCCGCTTCAGCGAACTTCTCACGGTAACCCCACTGCCAATCGTAAGCTTGAGGTACCTGCTGGCCTTCAGAACACAGGTCAACTGCTACTGATGTATCTAAGTAAGAGACTTTCGCTTGGTAACACGCTTCCATGATCGACATGTTTACCCACGGAGGACCTGCGTTGATCACTAGATCCGGCTGAACCTCTTTGATAAGCGCAACAAGAGCATCAACGTCGTCTGCATTTACAGCGCGTGCTTCTAGTTTCTTAGATGCATCTTTCAGGTTGTTTTTCTTCTGAATAGATTCGATGATTTTTTCACATTTAGCCACGGTACGTGATGCGATTGTGATATCACCTAGTACGTCGTTGTTTTGTGCCGCTTTATGTGCCACAACCCAACCAACGCCGCCTGCACCAATCTGTAGAATTGCCATAGTTTTCGTTACCTTTATTTTGCTAGCTCAGCCGCTAGAACATGGATTTTGTTTAACAAAGATTCGAAGTCTGAAATCTTCAAACACGGGTTCAAAATAGTAAATTTCAGTGCAGACTTACCGTCTACCACTGTTTCTCCAAGCACAGCGACACCACGCGTCAGCGCCTCTAATCTTAGAGTTTTATTTAATTCGTCTAGATCCGTGACATTCGTATTTGTTACGCGGAACAGCACTGTAGACAGTGATGGCTGCGCAAGAAGCTCAAAACCTTCATGGTCTTGCACTAAAGATGCGACTTGCTGAGTTTGATCTAGCAAGTGATCGTACATTTCCCCAAGCGTAGTTGGACCGACACTTTGCATCGTCATAAAGACTTTCAAAGCATCAAAACGTTTGGTAGTCGCGATTGATTTATCTACCAGATTAGGCAGTTCATCATGTTCACGATTTAAGTAATCTGCGTGATGTAGCAGGTATTTAAAGTTCGCTTTGTCTTTCAGCAGTACAGCGCCACAGCTGATTGTTTGATAGAACAATTTGTGGAAGTCAACGCTCACTGAGTCAGCACGTTCAATACCTTTTAAGCGATTCTTATGACTACTTAAAATCAAAGCGCCGCCGTAAGCACTGTCGACATGGAACCATAGTCCATTGTCCGATGCGATATCTGCGATGGTGTTTAAATCATCAATCGCACCGTGGTCTGTTGTGCCCGCAGTGCCAACAACCAAAAATGGCATCAAGCCTTGTTCTTTCAGTGCTTCGATTTCTGACCTAAGTGAATCGACCTTGATCGTACCGTTATTGTTAGCATCAACACAGCGTACTGCATTTTCGCCCAATCCTAACAAAGATGCCGACTTTTGCACAGTGAAGTGAGACTTTTTAGAGCATAGAATACGTAATTTCTTTGCGTACTCAGGTAAACCTAATTTTTGAATCGAATGAGAGCCAATCTTGTCTGCGATCCAGTCTCTTGCCAGTAATAAGCCCATCAAATTACTTTGTGTGCCACCACTAGTAAAAATACCGTCGGCCTGTGCTCCAAGTTCATACTTATCACACATCCAATCAACTACCTTTTGCTCAACATAAGTCGCAGCAGATGCCTGATCCCATGAATCCATTGATTGGTTAAGTGCAGCGATCATTGCTTCTGCTACAACAGATGGCATTAAAGGAGGTGTATGCAAATGAGCAATGCAGTCAGGGTGCTGGACGAAGATTGAGTTTTTAGCGACGAGATCTGCAGTATCATCAATCACATCTACCAATGGCGCATTTTTGTTGTCTAGGTCAACAGCATGAATTGCTTGCTCAAGCAGTTTCGGCTCTAGGCCAGAGTATGGCGCATCGACTTGCTCGAATACTGACTTCATTGCGGCGGTTGTGTGGTTCATAACTTTGGCGAACTCACCGCTACCAGCTTCACCTACATGAATGAAGTGCTTCTTCCAAGCTTCATTAGGCTCTTCTGGTGCAACACATTCACCACCCGCTGCAATGATTGCTTCTTCAAGGACACGCAGTGCAAAGTCAATCTGCTCGAAAGAGATAATGAGTGGAGGGAGGAAGCGAATTACTGAACCGTCACGACCGCCCTTCTCTACCATTAAGCCACGCTCAAGTGCTGCACGTTGGATTCTTAACGTAAGGTCGCCGTCAGATTGAGGCTCTCCAAACTTGTTTAGTTCTGCGCCCGGCTTACGAACCTCTACACCGAGCATCAAGCCTTTACCACGAACATCTGCGATGCAGTTTACGCGTTTTTGAATCGCTTCTAAGCCAAGTCTCAGATATTGGCCCGCGATGTTTGCATGTTCGACAAGATTGTCGCGCTCAATGATTTCTAAAGCCTTTGCACCAGAAATCATCGCGAGTTGGTTACCCCTAAAGGTGCCAGTATGTTCACCAGGCTTCCAAGTGTCATGCTCTTTATTGATAACAAGCAGAGACATTGGTAATCCACCGCCAATCGCTTTCGAAAGACATAAAATATCAGGGACAATACCCGACTCTTCAAAAGCAAAGTTATAGCCTGATTTACCCACGCCACACTGGATTTCATCAAAGATGAGAAGAATACCGTGCTCATCACAGATTCGACGTAATTCACGTAACCAGAATGCAGGGGCAGGAACAACGCCACCCTCGCCCTGAACCGGCTCTACGATCATGGCGGCAGGTTTCATGATCCCAGCTTCATCATCATTCAACAGACGTTCAATATAGCGAATACCAGTCTTCGCTCCAGCTTCACCGCCTAAACCAAATGGGCAGCGAAGGTCATACGGAAATGGCATAAAGTGAACATCAGACATCAAGCCAGTACGACGAGCTTTGGTGCCCAAGTTACCCATCATCCCCATAGTACCGTTAGTCATACCATGGTAAGCGCCGCGAAAAGCAAACATAGTGTTGCGGCCTGTGGTTTGCTTTGCCAACTTAATTGCCGCTTCTACGGCATCAGTTCCGGATGGTCCACAAAATTGAATTACGCTGTTTTCAGCCAACTCTTGTGGTAAGAAGTTTTTCACCGACTTGATAAAGTTTGTTTTTGCTTCTGTTGGTATATCAAGTGTTTGGTAAGGTAAACCAGAATCCAACTGTTCTTTTAACGCTTGGTTTATTTCTGGGTGGTTGTAACCAAGTGCTAGTGTGCCTGCACCCGCTAGGCAATCTAGAAAGAGTTGTCCACGGGTGTCTTCTACCAATGCGCCATAGGCTTGCTTAATGGCAATTGGCAATCGACGAGGGTACGAACGAACCTCAGATTCATGTTCTTGTTGGTCGAGTAAAACTTGATCCGGTGTGAGGTCATGAAGACCTTGAAGAACCGGAGTCTCAGTCAAAAATGGAGTTGCAATATCCGCACTGTTTAATGCGTTATCGACTTCAAAGGCTGTGCTCATGATTTAATCCCTTGAAATGTAATTTATCCGTCTCTGAGGGCATATCTCAGATAACAGGTACAGCAAGTCGCACCGCAGTTAGCTAATCGCAGATGTGCGGAAACGATCCATTGTGAAAATGGATTACAATTCGAGTAATTAAATCAAGGTTCAGTAATGCAACTGTCTTGTAAAACAGGGCATTGAGGAAGAACTAAGCTGATTAGAGTGTGTTTATTAAGTGAGTTCAATGTTGGGTTTCCCATTCACTTGCCGCACTGCGACAACAGTATCCCGTCTATCGACAAAAGAACTTGTCGATACCTACCCTACGCAGTGCCACTCAGCCCGAATATCACTACGCGTATCCCCCAGAATGTCGATTTTCGACTCATCTCCGAGATTGCGGCGAAAATTATCATAATTTGAAATCATCTGGCAATATTTTTTCACTTACAGAGGTCAAATAATGACTTAAATATCAAAAAGGCCAACCGTTTGGCTGGCCTTTGGGTATATCGAAATGATTACGCTGCATCATTGAGTTTTAAGATCTGCGCATACAAATCCATTTCATTTGCAATGACGCCATTATCAATATGTGTACTGAGCGATTCGACGCCATCTTTGATGACGATTGTTTGCTCCGACTCACTACCAGTCACGGTTAGTACGACATCATTTCCAACCACTTCCGCATCTATCGCAGCATCGATTAGCGCGTCAATGTCATCATCTTCTCCTATCGGTTCATCCACCGTTAGAACATCACTCAAATCTATCAAATCCCCATCAGCGAGACTAAAGTTCACAACAACATCGGTACCGGAATCGAGTGTGCTATCAAGCCAGACAAAAATATCTTGTCCATCGCCACCGACCATAACATCCTGCCCTAGCTTCGCTTCTAAGTCTGACTCTTCTTCCGCCTGTTGCAATCCATATTGAGGCGCGTTTTCTAGATCTAAAGCAACGGTTTTGGTCTCACTTATTTCATACCCAGAATCGACAGCAAAGTAATCGAAATTGTCCGGTTGAGTTGGTAACTCGTGACCCGCAATATAGCGTAGCTCCCAAGCTCCCCCGTTAGAAAAAAGCTCCATTTCAATAATTGGGTTATCTGGAGAGGAATGCTCGAAGTCATACATGAGATTGCGACCAAAATCGCCGGGCGGTCGTTGATAAGTTTCAACTTGCTCACTGCCATCTTGCAATGTGTATATCGCTGTCACTCGGAAGGGACTACCACTGCTGAAGGCCCAGTCCATTCCATCTAAACCAAATGCGATAACCATCAACGGGTTATGTCTGAAGTCGATAATCAGTTTTTCATTGCGATTCATACCAAACCAGTCTCTATCACCAATGCCTCGGCCGATATGAAACGACTCGTTGTCAAACTGTCTTAGAGGCTGGCCATCACGATTGATCAAGTTAATTGAAATAGTGTTACCGTTCTCTAACTCAAACTCACGCTCCTTACCATTAACTCTATCCCCCCAGTTGTTAAAGCCATCTCGCGATACTTCAACGGGTTCGTTGCCTCTTTGCCCCATTACAAACTCTTCACCTTGAGCTGGAACATAAACAATATTGTGAGGGTTCAAGAATTTTCCCGGTTCTAGGCCAATGTCATCATCATACAAATCTGATTCATCTAGCACCCGTGTATCACCCATGTCATCGGTGTACAACAAAAAGCCACTTGTTGGTAGGGATGTTATGACTACATTGAGTAAGTCTCTGTTCAGATCATCCTCTTGGTCTGAAATATGGTCACGATTAGGATCGTCTGAGTCAAATGGAATAGGAATAAAGCCATAAGGAGTGGTGATTGGCTCTTCATTTTCTTGCGCTATATTTCGCTGAACATCTTCTTCATCAGAGACAAAGTTATGGTCAATTGAAATGTCTTCTGCCACAGGCGCTTCGTTGATATCCGTCTCTTTCAAGACAACATTAACGTAACTCACATTTCTGTTAGGGCCAAGACCTGCGACTTCCGTTGCACTCACGACAATTCGATGAACATTAAGTTGTGATTCGTAGTCGTTGCTATACGCTTCCACACCTGCCTCAGTGAGGGTGATTCTGCCTGTGACTGGGTGAATCTCAAATAACGGTTCGAAGTTGGCCCCTATCACGTTATTTTCAATCGCATAGCGAACCGGTTCTCCATCAGCGTCGTTAGCTCGAACTCGTCCTAGTACATCATTCTCATCACGATTTTCTGGGTATTCAAATACGTAATTTCCTCTTCGATTCGTATTTTCAAATACAGGTACGTTGTCATCTACGTTCACTTCTTTCAAAGAGACGATAACTTCTGTCGATTTCACTCGGCCTAAACCACGGTCTTCTACCGCTTCAACGACGATGTTATGGAAATTCCTCGCCCACTCATGATCATTGGTAAACGAATTTACCCCCGCTCGAGTCAAAGAAATTTCGCCGCTATCAGAATCTATTTCAAACAACGCCTTACCATTTCGGCTTTCAACATTGACCGAAATTCGATATGTCACATTTTCACCGTCAGCGTCTGATGCTGATACCTGACCAAGTACGTCATCTTCTTCTCGATTTTCTCGATATCTGAATAGGTATTTACCATTTGGTCGCGTGTCTTCAAACTCAGGACGATTATCATCTTTATTACGTTCATTTAGAGTGACATTGACATTGGTTGATTCAATTTCACCAAGCCCATCTACTTCTGTTGCAGTGACGACAATGTTGTGGGAGTTTTCAAACAGCTCATAATCATTGGTATAGGCTCTAGTTCCAGCTCTAGTTAGCGTAATCTCACCTGTCACTGGGTGGATTTCAAACAATGGGCGAGAACGCTCATCAAGCACGTTATTTGAAATATGGTAACGAACTTCTTCGCCATCTGCGTCTTTCGCTTCCACTTGGCCGATGACTTTGCCTCTACCAATGTTTTCTTTGTATGTGAACTGATATTCGCCTGCTTCGTTTGTACGCTCAAATACGGGGACATTGTCGTCTAAATTTACCTCACCTAAGCTCACCGATACATCGGTACTTTTGGCACTACCAAGTCCATCAATTTCTGTCGCTCTGACCACAATAGAGTGAACATTAGGGTCGAGTTCAAAATCGTTATTGAACGCGTTAACACCTTCTTGTGTCAGCGTGATCTGGCCATTCGTGGAATTAATCGCAAATAACGGAGCATTTTGATCGTCAGTAATATTAGAAACGATCGAATATGTAACGCTTTCCCCATCCGCATCACTTGCTGATACTGTGCCTAACACATCGCTTGAATTGCGATTCTCGTCATAGGTAAAGTAATACCCACCTTCTTCTCCGTTTTGATCGGTAAAGATGGGCTCATTATCATCTAAATTAACTTCATTGAAGAAAACATCTACGTCGACTGATTGAGGCTCTCCCACACCATCGCCTTCGGTGACTGTCACCACTAGTTGGTGTTCGTTATCAAGGAGTTCGAAGTCATTGGCGAATGACTCTTCACCTTCATCGGTTAAACTCAACTCACCGGTATCAGGGTCGATTTGGAATAGTGGATCACCACCTTCATTTTCAATGTTGCTCGAGATGCTGTAAATGAGTACATCATTGTCGACGTCTGTCGCTTCAACGACACCTAACGTGGTTCCAGCTGGCGTGTTCTCAGGTAAATCGAATACGTAAGCGCCATCTTCGAATGCAAATGGTGTGATTGACTCTTCCTCCGAGTCACTAATCACAATGTCGTCAGTCGCAACAAACACCGGAAGATCATTGGTACCATTTATTGTGATGGTCACACTTCCTATGGTGGAGTCCGCAGATTCGATTGGAAATACATCAACTAAGCTGTCCCCAACATTGAGTTCATCAAATGCACTATTGGCAATGTACGTCCAATTACCATTAATATCTATTGAAAAGACCCCAAAGTCCCCAGCTATATTCTCTTGCACAATAAAGGTAGGAATATCGGTATTTGTTGCCTCAACGCTACCAGTAACGACCAGAGGGATATCTGTTTCGAATGATTGAAGATCGTCTTGCCCAACAAAAATCGCTTGAGCGAACAGATCAAGTAACGCCAGACTTTGTGTTCGAGAAAGGCCTTGAGACTCCAATCCGAATGTATCAAACGAAGTCTGAGCTGATGACTCTGTACCTATACGCTCGATATCTCCTGAGCCGGTGAGACTAGAACCTTGCAGACCACCAGCCGCAGTAGCAAATTCGTCATTTTGTGTAGGATCGACACCTTGTTCAATTTGCGAGACAATCGCCGCAATTTCATCGTCGACATTAAGATCAACAGCTTCACCAGATTCTTCAACAAGTTGTGCATCAACCGCTGCAGTTGCCCCCTGGCCAACGATTACGATAACTTCACCTGGGCCGGGAACTTCACCTGGCAAAAGCTGCCTGACCTGCCCGTTAACATCAATCACCACGGTCGTATTACTAAGCGCGAGTAGCGCTGAATTTTTCGTATTCATTAGCAGATCTCCCTGTCAGCGCGACTTAATCTCCTTATTCCCACAATTAGGAGTCGTTACATCACACGTGCTGCACTCAGTTAAATCTAGTCGCCTTGTTATTTACAAACCAGTCAATAACAAGAAAGTCCTAACGAAACACAAATTAAAACACAACTTTAGCTACTCTTTTTCACGAAACGGTTCACACTTTTTCATTTCGTCAACTAAGCTTGGTGTAACTTACGCCTGATAACTCTCAGACGAATAAAAACCAGTCGTACTAACCTTGGCTTGATACTAATTGAGGAGGTTCCCTTGAATTGGAAAAAGTCATTTTTAGCTAGCTGCATTACTGTGTGCAGTTTCGCTACCCAATCTCAGACTCTGGAACAAGCAGTGGCGATTACTCTCGCTAGTAACCCCGAGTTAAAGAGTACTTACAACGAATTCCAAAGCGCTGTTAAGCAGAGTGATGCTTCTGTAGGTGCTTACTTACCAAGTATCGATCTTGATGCAGGCATTGGTTATGAAGGGATTAACCCAGCAGAGTCAACGGCTCGTCCAGATACCGACCTGACGCGAAAGGAAGCGACCGTGAGCCTTACCCAATTGTTGTGGGATGGTAATGCGACGCTCAACGATATTGATCGAACATCTGCCGATGCCGAATCAATTAGGTGGCAACTACTGGCAAATGCTTCTGACCTTGCACTCCAAGTTACCCAAGTTTATTTGGACGCTGTGAAAGCTACTGAAGTTCTTGCGCTATCCGAAAGTAACTTAGCGGTACACAAAAAAATCTATCGAGATATTCAAAAGCGTGCAAGTTCAGGGATAGGTTCCACAGCGGACGTATCTCAGGTTGAGGCCCGTATAGCGAAAGCGCATGGGAATCTTTTGGCGGCCCAAAACAACCTTGTTGATACACATACCCAGTTCCGACGCTTAGTAGGACAAGAACCACTTGGGCTGATTTATCCAAGGGCAGACGAAACCAAACTGCCACTCTCTTTGACAGATGCGCTCGTTCAGGCATTTGATGAACACCCCGTGATAAAAGTTTCGTTAGTCGATGTAGATTCAGCCCGCTTCCAATACAAACAGTCTAAAGGGAATTACTACCCTACTTTCTCAATCGAAGCGAGTCAGACTTGGCGAGATGACGCAGGTGGTGACGAAGGAAGTAGCGATGAAACTCTTGCAATGCTTCGTATGAGATACAACCTCTACAACGGTGGCTCCGATAGCGATCTATCCGAAAGAGCAGCTTACCAACTCAACCAAGCGAAAGATTTACGAGATAACGCCTATCGTCAGGTTGAGGAAAGCTTACGTCTTTCATGGAGTGCGTTGGATCTGACACTTCAACAAAAGAACTTCCTTGCTGACCATGTTGATTCAGCTTCCGAAACCGTAATTGCGTATGAGAAACAATACCGCATAGGTCAACGTACCTTACTCGATCTTCTCAATACTGAAAATGAACTATTCGAAGCAAGAAAAGATTACCTCGATGCACACTACGCGGAACAGTACGCTAAATACCGTGTCATGAATGCAACCGGGAATCTGTTAGATGCACTGCTAGTTGATACACCGGAAGAATGGACTAAGCGTGTGGAGTACTAATATGAATATCAGATATTTAATACCAATAGTCGCCGTATCAGCCATTTACCACACCGCTGTTATTGCTCAAGACGAATATGAATATATTGAAACGCCAGTCGCCAATCAAATTTCAGATTTAACGGATGATGATAAAGATGGCGTAGTCAATGCTCGTGATATTTGTCCCGGAACACCCGTTGGAGCACTAGTAGACAACGACGGTTGTGGCGCTGCGGTCGTTGAAGAGGAAGAGCGTCAGCTACGAATATTGTTTGCTAACAACTCTTACGAAATCAACCCAATATTCTCTGACCAAATTCAAACCATGGCGGAGTTTCTTGATAAATATAAGAGCGCTTCTATTCAGATTCAAGGCTATGCCAGTAAGGTCGGCGATCCTGAATATAATTTAGAGTTATCCAAAAAACGAGCGCATGCTGTAGAAGATGAACTACTCTACTATGACGTTGACCCTGAACGCGTAACTATAGTCGGTTATGGTGAATCTCGATTAGAAGCCGATGGTGATGATGAAACGTCCCATGCGCTAAATCGCCGCGTAACCGCCACAGTAGTAGGTTTAACAGAAAAAGTCATTGATGAGTGGACAATTTTTACCATCATAGAAAAGTAATCAACTAGCTTACATACATGAAAAAGGCCTTGCTCATTAGCAAGGCCTTCTATTTGGTTACTAACCAGATTAGTGATGAGAGTTTAACTGCTCGTTACTCTCTACCGCTGCTGCCTTCTTTGGCAACGAGATGTGTAGTAGGAAGTAACCCAATAGCGCTGCAGTTGTTGAGCCCATCAAGATACCTAAACGAGCATATGTATCAAACTCTGCATTCACCGCACCAAACGCTAGTGACGAGATAAAGATAGACATCGTAAAGCCGATACCACACAACACGGACACAGCAAAGATATGCATGAAGTTAACGCCCTTAGGAAGTTTTGCAACACCTGACTTCACCGCCACCCAGCTGAATGTGAAGATACCTAGAGGTTTACCAACAAGTAAGCCAAGCGCAATACCTAGAGGAAGTGCCGAACCTAAGCTTGATAGTGAAACACCTTCTAGTGAAATACCTGCATTTGCAAACGCGAACAGAGGCAGAATACCAAATGCTACGTAAGGGTGCAGTGCATGCTCCATATGTTTCAGCGGAGAGTGCTCACCTTTCTTACCTTGTAGTGGGATAGCAAAGCCAATCACAACACCAGCTAGCGTAGCGTGAACGCCTGACTTAAGTACTGCGAACCACAAAATAGCACCAACGATCATATACGGTGTCAGTTTGGTGACCTTCTTGGCGTTCAACATAAATAGAGCCGCCGTCATGGCAAATCCGACCGCCAACGCTGTTGTAGATAGGTCGCCTGTGTAGAACAGTGCGATAATGACAACAACACCAAGATCATCAATGATTGCTAGAGCAAGTAAGAATACTTTTAGACTAACTGGTACACGCTTACCTAGTAGCGCCATGATACCTAAAGCAAATGCAATATCTGTTGCAGCTGGAATCGCCCAACCTTGGATTGCTTGTGCATCACCAGCGTTGAATGCGACATAAACCAATGCCGGAGCCAACATACCACCGACAGCAGCGATCGCTGGGAAAATTGCAGTTTCTTTAGATTTCAGCGCGCCTTCAAGTAGCTCGCGTTTAACTTCTAAACCAATAAGCAAGAAGAAGACTGCCATTAAGCCATCGTTGATCCAGTGCGAAACCGACATACCTAATACGTATGTATGAAGAAAGCCTTGGTATGCTTCGTTTAGATCTGTATTAGCGATTGTCATTGCGATTGCAGCTGCAATCACTAGCAAAATGCCGCCCGCAGACTCCATTTTGAAAAAATCGCGAATAATATCACTCATGAAATTGCCCTTATATTTATTATGTTAATAAGCGATTAACAAAGAATACAAATGAGTTTATAGAGTTCACTACCTCAGGAATAATCGCTTGTTTAGTGTTTTTATTTCGGTTTTCCCGAGCAAAACAACCAAATTGCTATTTATTTTCCTTAATTAATTATAGGCAATATCCACAGATTTCCATACAAAGTGTAAAAAGCCACTTCTCATCATCTGAGAAGTGGCTGAGATACCAGAAGATCTGCCTGAAGTGGTACTTTCGCTTTAGTAGCCAGTAAGTTGCATGAAACCAACCGCCTGATGTGTACCAGTCGTCTTAATTGGCGCTTCACCATAAGGAACGATGAACGGTAGCCAAATATCACCATTCAATGATTGAGTAGTGAGGTCAATGCCGTGTTTGGGAATTTTGATTGACCACTGCAACGGAACTCGCTTCCCATTAAGGAGTAATGTTTCTCTAAGTGGGGTAATTTCTATCTCACTATCATCGAGTCGAACGGCTTTACCATCATTAGATGATAAGGTACCAAAGGAGTAAGACATTTGTTTATCATGACGGGAACGAGTCACTGACATAGTCGTATCGTTATCTAAATGGACAACAAACCAATCCCAACCTTCCTGATTATCAGCAAGTAAACCACTGCCCCACTCTTTGCTCATCCATCCCTGTCCGCTTATCGAGATAACTTTACCGTTGCCTAGGCTCAAGTCTCCTCTAACTTCGAGAAATGGTGAAGTAATATTGTGGGATGCGATTGGTAATAGATCATGCTTAGGTACATAGCCTTGATCACCTGGAATGACAAACGGCCCTTTAGTCAGCGTTTTTAGTCTTATCGAAAACGTATCCGTTGCAACATCAAGTAAACCGGGGAAAGGTGTTTTTCCTAACGAACGCCAGTACCAATTATCAATCCAAAGTTTAAAGGGCTTGACCGTCATACCCGCTTGGCCAATACCTCCACGAGCGACTCGCTGTTCACGCCAAACTTGGTCTTTGCTCGTAATTACGATATGGGAGATAAATAACTGAGGGCTTAGCCAACCAGACATTCCACTGTCATTACTTGCAATTCGGAAATAGCTCCATTGAATGCCGTATTCTTTTCCTTGGTTATCCCTTACATTGGCGAAAAAGTGCCACCAGCCGTGTTGAAAACGATTGTGAAACCCAAAGTCTTCAGGAAGGACAACAGGGTTATCAGGAAGAACAGGTTCAAATACTTGATCGATAGGAGCTCGGAAAGCGCGTGATAGTTCATCTGATTGAGCGACATCCGCTTGTCGAGGCGTTCCATTAAGATAAAGAGCAATAACCGTGGCAATGACCACTAACATAATCAATACAAGCTTGGTTTTTCTCTTTATCTTAACAGCCATTTATAGAGAGTCCCTTAGTGCCTTCATTGGCGTACTTTTAATGATCCGAATGACAGGAATGGCACCCGCTATCATTAGCGATAACATTGCCATAATACCTGTTTGCAAATATTCACCTGGAATGAACTGAAGTTCCAGTGTCCATCCAAATGATTGCTTAATAATGATATCAACCACAAGACGAGCCAAAGCTATTCCAAGAGGCATCGCAATCAATAGTGAAATCGCGCCAAACACAAATAGCTGAAGACTTCCCATAAAGACAAGCTCCCGCCCTGACATACCAAGGCACCGAAGCAATGCTATGTGCTTCTGCCTAGACACCTCTCCGCCAACAGTCGAGAAGAATATCCCAAACACGGCAATAACTAAGGTAATATTTCCAAGAGTATCTGCAATCGAGAACGTGCGGTCGAAAACTTGCATCGCTTGGGTATGAATATGGCTATTGTCATACACTCGTGCAGAATCAATCCTAAATACTGCTTCTAGACGACGCTTCAGTCCAATCGGATTAACACCGTCTTTTAACACCGTACCTAGAGCGACGCTACCACTACCAGCAAATGCGTACAGCCAATTTCTGTGAGAAAGTAGTACTTGGTTATATGGGTTACCGTAGTCATAGTAAACGCCGACTACTTGCCATCCATGACCCAACTTACCTGACAGGTCTAGGTAATCACCAGGTCTAATACCTAGCTTCAGCGCCATAGATTCACTGATCATCACACCTTTCGAATGGTGTAAGTGGTACCAATAATTTGGTACGCCTAACTTAACCGTCAGCGCGTCAAGCTCTCCTTCAGAAGGGCCAGTACTCACAACTTGGAGTGCACCTTTTTCCGTGGAAACTTCTTTCTCCCAGCGCCACCAAACCGAATCTACTTCAGGTTGTTTTGATAACCAAGTGCTCATTCTTGCTGCAGCACTATTGTTTGGGTAGATATATAGGTCAGCAGCTAAACGCTGACTTAACCACTTATCAGTTGTATCTCGGAAACTACCAACCATGGTTTCAACACCAATATTGGCTGACATTGCCAACATAAAGGCCATTGTTGCGACGCCACGGTAACTCATACTTGCTGCTGCATCTGCAAAGAACCAGCGAACTTTTACCCAGCGAAGAGTATATGAGAAGCTTTCGAACACCTTCCACACTATATAAGGAGTAAACAGCGCAACACTGAGTAGCATCAGTGCAATAATCACAAACCCTGACTCTTGTGTTTGTGGCGCTTGATAAATTGCTACCGCTGCAACACACAATGCACATGCGATGAGTGCTTGGATGGTAAATTCAGTACCTGTGAAACGCACCAGTGATAAACGAGTCGTTAAACGAACAGGTTGAGATCGTAATAGCCTCACCAAAGGCCACGCACAAGCAATAATGGCACCGATAGCGGATAGATATAGACTGTATAAGCTGCTCTGCCATGTCCACTCTATTGCAAGCCCTACATTGGCGTCATACAAATCACCAAGACTAGCGGATACTGTTGGAATCAGTTGATTAGCCAACAACATCCCTAATGCATTACCGCACAACCAACTCACAATGACTAGTACAAAAAGCTCTAACAATAGCGCTTGAGCCAATTGCCAACCGGACACGCCTGTTTGTCGTAAAATACCCACAAGGCGTTGGCGCTGAGTCAATGATAGAGACATCGCCTGATAGAAGATGAATAAACCAACCAAAAACGCCAACATGCCCATTGCACTGAGATTCATGTGGAATGCCTGAGTTAGCGATTCTAATTCAGCCCTAGAGCTTCGCTTAAGCTCCATACCGTTAGGTAGCAATGCTTTTAGTTTGGCGAGTTTCTCTGGTGGCATTTCGCTACAAGCGATAGTAGAGATACCAGCACTTCGCTCTAGCATCCGCAGCAGCGCCATATCAGCAATAATTCGAGTGCCGTTCAGCTCGCCTTTTTCTTCGATGATGACTGGGCCTAACTTGCTTCCGTCAGCTAACAAAATAGACTCGCCATTTGACCAATTCATATGCTTTGCTAGATCAGAGCTAACTAAGATTGGATATGGAGGCTGCATCAAAGCAAGTGAAGGTATATCTTTTAGGAGTACGCCGGGCTGGAAACGTATTAGTGCTGCTGGATCGATACCAACAAGAGTGAGGTCTGCCCCATTATCTGTGTCTACACGTAATGTTTCGAATGGTGCACATTGATTGAAACCGTCACGACGTAACTGGACATAAAAACCTTGGGGAATTTTATTGGTTACATGCTTTGGTCGAATGCGATAAGGGAGAGGATTAGAAAATAGTTTCTCACCATGCTCGTAGCTTTGACGTGCATGGGTGTTAATAGAGGTAACACCAACTAGAAGTGAAACACCTAAAGTTAGGCCAAGCCAGACTAAAATGATTTGAAAAGGGTAACGTCTGTAGTGACCAAGTAGCGCTTTAACTACGGGCCATAACATGAAGTAGCCCCCCTTGAAGTCTCACTTTGCCTTCCATATGGTCAGCGACTCGCTCACTGTGTGTGACCAACAATAGAGTGCATTCGAGTTGCTTTGTTAGTGTGGTCAACAAACGCATCACGGCTTCCGCGTTTCTTTCATCTAAGCTACCTGTCGGTTCATCCGCTAGCAAGAGCTTTGGTTCCATGTATAGAGCTCTAGCGATAGCAGCACGTTGCTGCTGACCACCTGACACTTCTTCTGGATAGCGTCCTAGTAAAGGCATTAGATCAAGTGCAGAGAGAATTTGACGCCATAGCCCCTGATCTTCAGGCAGCCCTTTTAGCTGGCGACAAAAACGAATATTGTCGGCGACATTAAGCGTAGGAAGAAGGTTAAACTGTTGAAAGATGAGGCCAATGTTATTTCGACGATAAGCAGTGCGCTTTGTCTCGGCCACATCATGCATAGAGAAACTAGGAAATAAAACTTCACCAGAATCGACGGTATCAAGTCCAGCAATCAGATTCAGTAAAGTACTCTTTCCTGAACCACTCTCGCCCATAAGCGCGACTTGTTCACCTTGTTTCAATGTTAACTCAGCACCTTGTAAAACTGGGTGAAACTCACCACCATCTACGTAGCCTTTACACAGGTCTATCAGCTGTAACATTGATTCTCTCGTTAACCTTCAAAATAGGAGTGTGAATCTACACTAAATCGCGCTTTCAAGGAAGCAATTTGGACTCTAGATCACAAGATATGCACTCAAACACATGACAACAGCGTCTTATATCTAATTTTCAATCAAATTTCGGATCCATTTGCGTGTATTCATACGATAAATAGAACCAAACCATTTAATTAGCTCTTCGGTTAAGAAAAGTAGATAGATCCATTCTGGAGCCCAACCGAGCCCTATCGCAGCAAAAGCAGCAAGTGGGATACCAATCAGCCACTGGGCAACAAGGTCTTGGTAAAGACAGAACTTCACATCCCCACCCGCTCGCAGTACACCTACGATGGTCATCATAGGTATCGAGCGAAGAACAATACCTACACTCAACACCAACATAAATTTCTCGGCTAAAAGTCTGGTTTCAGTGGTTAATGCGCTAAATGCATCAAGCACCAAGCCCTGAACCACATAAAGTAAACCAGCGACAACAATCCCGACGAGCAAACTTAGCAGCGTGACGCCGATCGCTTGATAGTAAACAGCGTCATAGTTCTTAGCACCAATTTGGTTTCCTACTAGTACCGCTGCTGCGTTAGACATACCAATGAGCAATGCCAATGCAATTGATTCTACCGGAGTCATAACCGAGAGTGCCGCCAAGCCCTGAACGCCTGATTGGCCCATGATTGCGTGATAGGCGAATAACCCACCAGCCCAAGCCAAAAAGTTAAACGTCGTTGGCAAGGAAAGACGTAAGAATTTTGCTACTCGCTCCCAAACGATCACTTGGCGTATATCTTCAATACCAAAAGCCAACAAATGTTTACGAGCGTATAGATAACCAAATAACGTTGCTACTTCGATCGCACCACTAAGTACCGTTGCAATAGCCGCACCTTTGATCCCCATTGGTGGTACACCAAACTTACCGAAGATAAACACCCAGTTAAGGAATATATTCGACAAAATTCCGATGCCACTGAAAAAGGTACTCACACCTGGTTTATGCATAGCGCGTAAACCTACAGACATACTTGCAACACACGAAACCGCGAACATTGTCACTGATGTAATAACAAGGTATTCACTACCCAGTTTATTAACTTCTGGATCGCTTGTTGCGAGCCCCATAATTTGACTTGGGAACAAGATAAAGAGTAATGCTGTTAGGGCTGCAAAAGCGGTACAAACCAACCAAGTGAGTGCTGTACTTTCTCTAACCCCCTTGCGGTTATTTGCTCCCCAATATTGGGCGGTAAGCAAAGAGCCACCTGTTGTGACACCAACAAGCATAATCGTCGTTACAAAAGTGGCTCTTGCTGCTACGCCGACAGCAGCAATTTCAGCCTCGCCGAGCTGACCCAACATTAATACGTCTACGAGACTTCGACTGGAAAACATAATGCTTTGCAGTGTAATTGGCATCGCAATCGCTATAAGACGGCGGATGAAATCGCCTCTAGTATGAAATAAAACTTGAGAAAGCATGGATACGGCGCACCTCTGGCCACAACAATATGATATAAGAGCAAAAATGGATTGTGTATTATATGATCAGTCGGAATATGAAACCATAAAAACCATAGGGGCTAAGGATGAAAAAGGTACTGGTTTTAGGGGCATCTGGATATGTGGGCTCCCAATTACTTCATAAGCTCTGTGAACAAGGCTATGAGGTCACGGCAGCATCTAGACAACTCGACTATCTTTCCGCCCGAGTTACCCCCCACCCTAACCTCTCGATTTGTTATCTTGACCTAGCTGACCAAGAAGCAACCTTAGCGCTTATCCCTCAATTTGAACTGATCTATTTCCTAGTGCACGGTATGGCGCACGGGCATGACTTTCTTGACTATGAGGTCTCGCTTGCAGAAAACTTTAAACAAGCCTTGAGCAACAGCTCGGTAAAACATGTTATTTATCTCAGTGCTATTCAGCCTCAAACCGGTGATTCTCACCACTTAAAGGCTCGACGTATGACAGGAGATATCATACGAAAAGCAGGAGTCCCAATAACCGAACTTCGTGCCGGCGTCATTATTGGCCCTGGCTCCGCCGCTTTTGAGATTATGCGTGATTTTGTCTACAACATGCCTATTCTCATTACACCAAAGTGGGTGGATTCAAAGGCGAACCCAATAGCACTACAAAACCTAAATCATTATTTACTCTCGCTTGCCAAAGAAGAGCCCACTCATCACGATATTTATGAAGTCGGCGGGCCCGAAGTAATGACTTATCGAGAACAGTTTCATGTCATTGCTCGCGCGGTAAATAAACCCATTAAAGTATTACCCACTCGATTTTTGACACCTCAAATGGCGTCTCGTTGGCTCGGGGTTGTAACTTCAGTGCCTTCGAGTATCGGAAGTGCTCTCTTGTCTGGACTTGAACATGACTTTATCGCCAATTCCGAACAAATCAGGCAAAAGTACCCTCAAGCCTTGATTTCATTTGTACAAATGGTGACTGAAAGTATTGAACATGAAGGCACGTTCGTCCGCAGTAACGTATGGGGTTTCGACCCTGCAGCACTTTCTCGTTGGCAACCCGGTTATGGTTACTACCCTAAACAAACAGGTGCTTCAATCACAACGGAACTGGAAGCTAGCCAACTATGGAAACTGGTACGTAAAATAGGAAGTCGAGAAGAAGGTTACTTTTTCGCTAATAGCTTATGGCGAACAAGGGAATGGCTCGACATATTTTTTGGTGGCGGAAAACCTATTCGCCGCTCACCGCCAGGCCCTGAGTTACAAGTTGGAGACTTTATCGACTCGTGGAAAGTGATACGCTGCGAAGAGAATCGCTTTATATCTCTACTGTTTGGAATGAAAGGACCAGGACTCGGTCGATTAGAGTTTGTCATTGAAGACCTAGGTGACAAAAGAAAGCTCACCGTCACCGCATGGTGGCACCCTCAAGGGTTTAGAGGGCTACTGTACTGGTTTGCAATGATGCCAGCCCATCTGTTTATATTCAAAGGTATGGTTAAAGCGATCGTCCGAAAAGCAAAAGAGCTTCTGTAACAGAAGCTCTTTTAATGCAGACTTAAACAGTCAAGCTAAGAGGAATCTCAACCAATTGATTGCCTCGATTAGCAGGGAATATGATGTATTCACCATGGTATTTCACATTCGATTTGTAGTCCGTCACTTTATGGACCATGAAGCCTGCTGCAGAGGCTTTTTCCACAAAATCAGCATGATGGCCACGAACAAACCAACTCATTGGTTTAATCAAATCTTCACCATCGAAACAACTCTCACACTGTTCTGTACACATAGCTAACGAATTTGGACCTTCAGTAAAAATCTGAACTTTACCGCAACCGACCAATTCTTCAGACGTTGTTACCTCCCAACCGTTCTCTTCCATCATGTCGATGAACTGGTTGATTTCATAATCTTTCAAAATACGGTCTTCTTCACCTTGTGGGAAAAACTGACCATAAAATTTCGAAATACGCTGGAATGTCGCCATAAGGTTAGCGTTGTTACCTTTTGAACGACCAGTTTTCTGCCAGCGAATTAAGTCATCGGCAACAATACGAGGAAACTGCTGAGACTTAATTGCTTTCGTAATCCAACGAACTAAATAGAGGTTATTCGCAGTTGGGCCATTCGTTAATTTGCCCGCAGCATGCTCTTTAGCAATGTCACTTAATGCGTTATTAACCAGTTTCTGTATTTCAATCGTGTATTCAGACATTACGCCTTTCTTCCAAATATCCAATAACATGCAGCCGAGATGATCGAACACATGCTCATAACCAAAATCATTGGCCATGTTACGCCGCTTGGCATAAATGCCACTACAGCACCAATAATTGACCCCGTACCAAAACGGAGCGTTCCTGCAAGTGATGAAGCCGTTCCTGCCATCTTAGGATAGCTACTCAATAACAGCCCCATTGTATTACTACCAATGGTTGACAAAGTACCGATGAACATCACGACGAAGACTACCGTTCCCCATAGTCCCATGTCTAATAGCCAGGTAACAAACAAACCAATACCCGCGAAGAGCTGAACAGCCAGTCCAAAGCGCAACATAGTATGTGAGCCAACTTTTTTCACCAAACGACCATTAATACTCGTCATAATGATCATTGCGACAATGTTTAGGCCAAACAGGTAGCCAAATTGATCGGGTCTTACTCCGTAAATATCAATATAGACGAACGATCCAGCGGTTAAGAATGCAAACATACCCGCAAAAGAGAAGGCTCCAGAAAAAATCAGGCCCATTGCAACAGGATTTTGAAACAAACCTCGATAATTGCGTAGCGTCGTTCTAATACGCAATGGCTGCTTGTTCTCTTGTTTTAGTGTTTCTGGAATTTTCCAAAGTACTAATGCGATAACAACCAGTGAAAATGCCGCTAAAATCCAGAAGATTGCACGCCAGCCAAACCAGACCGCAACATAACCACCAATCATTGGAGCGATCAACGGTGCAATCGTGATAACTAGGGTAACAAACGACATCGCACGGGCGAAATCTTCACGGTCAAACATATCTCGCACGACAGCTTGAATAATTACCGCGGCAGCAGCGCCAGCAAAACCTTGAGCTGTTCGAACCCAAGTGAGCGCTTCAATGCCAGTAGTAGTTGCACTAACCACTGACGCCAAACCAAAAAACAACACACCCAAAATAAGTACTGGACGTCGACCGTAGCTGTCGGCCAACGGACCATGAATTAACTGCCCGATGGCAAAGCCCGCTGTATAAGCAGTCAGCGTGATTTGCACAGCACCTTCAGTCACACCAAGATCTCGGGCAATCGTTGGCATCGCTGGCAAGTACATATCAATAGCTAACGGTGTTAAAGCACCAATAGCGCCCAAAACTAGGAATAACAAAAAACTGATTTGAGGGGCACTTGGCGCTTCTAAGGTTCTTTCAGACATAACTCTCCTACTCGGCTGCGTATCAGATGCAGCGTCCGTGCTGCAACCAAACAGAAAAATAACAACACCAAGACTAGGTGTTAATGATCCGATCTATCCTCAATCAAATCTGTCTAAAAGACTAGTTCCTAGTTGGAAATAAACTAATTCCTAGTAAGGATATTATTTCCAAACAGAAGCAATTTCTTCTTCGGTGAGATAGCGATATTCGCCCGGCTCTAAAGACTCACAAAGCTCTATAGCACCAATACGTTCACGATGAAGGTGCTCTACTTTATTGCCCAGCGCAGCAAACATGCGTTTTACTTGGTGATATTTACCTTCGGTAATCGTTAGCAATACTTCATTTTCTTCTTCATCAACAATTTCTAATTGGGCTGGTAGTGTTAGCCCTTTTTCGTTGCGAAGTTGAATACCTTCTTCAAATTTTGCTGCGTAATCCGCTTGAATTGGATCAGCAAGCCAAACACGATATGTCTTCTCGCATTTGTGTTTTGGTGAAGTAATACGGTGTGACCATTGACCATCATCAGTAATGAGTACAAGTCCTGTCGTATCCACGTCTAGTCGACCAGCAAAGTGAAGCTCTTCCATCTTAACTTCATCTAGAAGCATGAATGCCGTTTGGTTGAAGCCATCTTCATGCGAACAAACAAAGCCATCAGGTTTAAACAGCATGATATAACGAGGTCCAGGCTTTTGAACTTCACGTCCTTGCCATTCCACTGTGCACTCGTCGGTTACTTTAACTGAACCGCTTTTTTGCACGATATCATTAACTGTTACATCACCACTTTTGATGATTTTTGTTGCTTCTTTACGTGTCGCACCTAGTGCATCACACAAATATTTATCTAAACGCATGAATACCTCATCTTTGTCAGGTGAGGTATTATAGTGCGACTAAACCAAATAGTTGAGCTATTTCACACATTTTATGTATACACTGCGTCCTTATCAGGCTGATTCTGTCAAAGCTGTTATTCATTACTTCCGAAAACACTCTACCCCAGCGGTTTTAGTACTGCCTACAGGAGCAGGAAAGAGCTTAGTCATTGCTGAACTTGCTCGTTTAGCTAAAGGTCGTGTACTGGTACTTGCTCACGTAAAAGAATTGGTTGAGCAGAACCATGAAAAATACGAAGGCTATGGTCTAAAAGGCTCTATATTTTCTGCAGGTCTAGGTAGAAAAGAAACCGACCAACAAGTGGTATTCGCTTCTGTACAGTCTGTGGTGCGCAACCTAGATCAGTTTAAAAATCAGTTCTCTTTGTTAGTAATTGATGAATGCCACCGTGTTCCTGATAACAAAGACACGAGTTATCAGAAGGTTATCTCACACCTTCGCGAACAAAACCCCGGCATAAAAGTGCTTGGGTTAACTGCGACGCCCTACCGCTTAGGCATGGGGTGGATCTATCAGTACCACACACGTGGATTAGTCAGAAGTGAAGAACCACGCTTTTTCAGAGACTGTATTTTTGAACTGCCTATTCGTTACTTATTAGACGAAAACTTCCTGACACCAGCTCGAATGATGGACGCGCCAGTTTTAAGCTACGATTTCTCTCAGTTGAAGCCTGCTAACACAGGTCGCTATAAAGAAGCTGAACTCGATATGGTGATAGACAAAGCTAAGCGGGCTACACCACAAATCGTCGAGCAAATCATCCAACTTGCGCAAAATAAGCAAGGCATCATGATATTCGCAGCAACAGTCCGCCATGCTCAAGAAATCTACGGACTCCTGCCACAAGATCAAGTCGCGATAGTGATTGGTGATACCCCTACACCGGAGCGTGATGCCATTATTCAGAACTTTAAAGATCGCAAGATCAAGTTCTTGGTAAATGTCTCGGTCCTAACAACGGGATTTGATGCGCCGCACGTAGATCTTATAGCGATTCTTCGCCCAACTGAGTCCATTAGTCTTTACCAACAAATTGTGGGGCGTGGTCTACGTTTGTCTCCAGGAAAAGATGAATGTTTAGTGTTGGACTACGCAGGTAATAGTTATGACCTTTACCAGCCAGAAGTAGGCGATGCTAAACCGGATTCTGACAGTGAAATCATCACCATCCCTTGCCCCGCTTGCGGCTTTAACAATAATTTCTGGGGCAAGCTAGATAACAATGGCTACCTAATTGAGCATTTCGGGCGTAAATGCCAAGGCTTTTTTGAAGATGCTGAAACCGGCGAGCGAGAACATTGTAACTACCGCTTCCGCGCCAAGTATTGTGGTGATTGTGGCGCGGACAATGACATCGCAGCTCGAATTTGCCATGAATGCGATGCCACCTTAGTCGACCCTGATAAAAAGCTTAAGGAGGCGTTAAATCTAAAAGATGCGTTGGTATTTGAATGTTTAGAGATGAACCTGAGTG
The DNA here is from genome assembly GCF_046056895.1 of Vibrio sp. TBV020. Lineage (NCBI taxonomy): Bacteria > Pseudomonadati > Pseudomonadota > Gammaproteobacteria > Vibrionales > Vibrionaceae > Vibrio > Vibrio sp. TBV020. The sequence continues at coordinate 2,071,594 of NZ_JBEEAQ010000003.1, forward strand.
TCCATAAAGATGATAAAGGCAAAAGCAGTCTCAAAGTCTCATACGTTGGTGAGAACCAAGCTCAAGTCAGTGAATTTTGGTCTCTTACCACGAAAAACCAGAAGCAACGATTTAAAGATCAGTTTGTCCGCCCTCACCTAGCCGACAAACACCGACCATTTGAAGAGGCTTCACCAACCAAAGTGGTCAACAGTCAACATCGCTTTCGTCCACCTCAATTTGTCATCGCACGTAAATCCGGACGATTTTGGAAGATGCGAGACAAAATATTTGAAGACGAACTGTCAAATAGTTAACCATTCACTTGGGGTTCATTTTTGACAAGGTATACTGTTTACAGAAATTCATTAAAGGTAAGATTATGTTCAAGCGACCGCTTTTCAGTACCGCAACAATATTAACTTGTCTATTGATTGCTTTCCCTAGCATGGCGAAAAAACATGACCATCACGATCAAGATGGCCATGCATTGGTACAAGACGTCCATAAACCCGGTGCTAGAATTGAATTTGAAGAAGACCAAGACGAAGTCTATGAAGCGGTCAAAAAAGGTTACATTCGCCCGTTTTCAGAAATGTATGCGGCTGTGGAGAGAGATCTCTACGGTAGGATCATCCACGTTGAACTTGAAGAAGATGATGATATCTGGGTCTATGAACTCAAGATAAATCACGACAACAACATCATTAAAGTTGAGTACAACGCTGAGACTCTAGAAATGCTGCAAATTAAAGGCAGAAACCTCAAACAAGCACTAAAAAATTAAGAAGATAAAAAGCTTATGAAAATTCTTGTAGTGGAAGATGAACCTCGTTTGGGCGAACAAATCGTCGAAACATTAGAACAAACCGGTTGGGTACCTGAGCTTTCTCAAGATGGTATCGACGCACTGTATCGCGCGACATCTGAAGAGTGGGACGCGATTGTCCTTGATTTGGGTCTGCCAAAACTTGATGGTCTAACGGTTCTCAAAGGTATTCGTGACGAAAACATCAATACCCCAGTCGTAATATTGAGTGCACGAGACACTCTAACTCAACGAGTAGAAGGACTGAATGCAGGCGCAGACGACTACTTAACCAAGCCTTTTGAAATGGTTGAGTTAACCGCACGAATCCGCGCCCAACTGCGTAGAGCTTCAGGAAATGCTTCCCCAGTTATGCAGATTGGCAACTTAAGCTTAGATACGCGTACATCAAAAGTTATGTGGCAAGGTCAAGCAATTAGCCTTACCGCACTTGAGTACAAGGTTGTTGCCTACTTTATGCATAACCCTGAAAAAGTAATTTCACGAACGGAGTTAGTGGAACACATCTACAAGCAAGATTTCGACAGAGACTCGAATACTATCGAAGTGTTCATTGGTCGAATCCGCAAAAAGATTGCGCCAAAAGTCATTAAAACAGTTCGTGGCTTAGGGTATCAGTTGAATGCCGAATAATAAGCGCTCTCTGCTTAAACGCCTTAGTTTAAAAAGCCGCCTCGTATTGGCGGCGATTGTGTGGCTAACGGCAATGGTGATAGCGGCTGGTGTCAGCGTACCGAATCAAGTCTTCAATTATATGGTCGATGACACCAAGTCACAGCTCACCATCTACATGGACGAGATTTCTGCTTCTCTGGAAGCTGACGAGCAAGGCATGCTCACTCTTACCAGTAACCTTTCTGATCCGCGATTTAATCGTCCATATAGTGGACTTTATTGGTCAGCGAAAACAGACTCCGACCTTTTACGTTCTCGCTCTCTTTGGGATCAAACGATCGAATCCAAAAAAGGCATTAAGAAAGAGTTTTTTGGCGCTAAAGGCGAGAAGCTTATCTATCTAAAGACAACGCTCTACTACCCTGATTTCGACGGCCCAATTGAAGTATTACTCGGTATTGACGAGCAACCAATCGAAGACACCGTCCGAGATTTGATGAGCCAGCTTTGGATCATTCTTGCACTGCTCTACTTTGGTGTTCTAGCAGTCATCATGCTTCAGGTCCAGTGGTCTCTGCACCCGTTAACCAAAATGCACAAAGAGCTCTCTCAACTTCGCTCTGGCGAGAAAAAACAGCTCGAAGAAGAGTATCCAAAAGAAGTTGCTCCTGTGGTTTCTGATTTAAATGCATTGGTTTTCCACTATCAAGAGTTACTTGAACGAGCTAGACACCACGCCGGAAATTTATCGCACGCTTTGAAAACGCCTCTTTCTGTATTGAAGAATGAGATTCGAAGTTTCGATGAAGGCACTCAGCAACTGCTACAGCCACCTGTCGATCAAATTCAAAGCCAGATAGATTATCATTTAGGCCGTGCTCGGATGGCAGGTTCTAAGAATATTTTATCGGTACGGGCGAACCCTTCTGAACGTGTTGATGCGATCTCTATGGCGTTTGATAAAGTCTATGGGATTCGCGAAGTGACATTAATCAATGAACTCGACTCAGAAATTGAAGTAGCGGTAGACCAAACTGATCTCGATGAAATGGTTGGTAACCTTCTAGAGAATGCCTATAAATGGTCTTCTAGCATCATTCGAGTGCATTCATTTGAACCCGACGAAGGCGATATCGACATTATCATTGAAGACGACGGCCCTGGCATCCCAGATGATAAGATTCAACAAGCCGTTCAACGAGGTGTTCGTTTAGACGAGACAACCCCTGGTACTGGCCTTGGATTAAACATAGTAAGCGAGATGGCGCATAGCTATAGGGGTAAACTCACTCTAACTCGTAGCTCAATGGGCGGCCTAAAAGCTGTACTTTCTTTCAAAGCATCAAGCTAAGTCAAAAAGGCGATGTACCCACATCGCCTTTCCATCTTCTCACAACTTTTTAGCCTTATTCAGCACTGAATAACATCGTCTTGGAAGACAATACCGGCCAACTAATAGTACCTTTGTTGCCCCGTTATGAAGCTGTTCCGATACCTGTTGTTATTACTTCCCCTCCCAGCACTTTCCCAAGTAAATAGTGAAGACGGTGAACCTGAATCTCCTTTTGTAACTCAAACTAAGCTGGGTTTTATCTACACAAAGAACACTAGCTCGTCTTTATCAATTAACTCAGCTCTTTATCTTTCATATACAAAAGAAGCTTGGCTCCACAAAGCCTCTTTCGAAAGCTACTATACCGATGCAGATAACGTTGATGATGGCGCGAATCGCTACACCATCAACGGCGGTTCAACGTATGATTTTGACGAAACGAGCTTTGTTCGTGCAGCGAGTCGCTTTGAGAACGACCTTTACGGAACCTATCGAAAACAGTGGGTATTGATGGGAGGTTTTGGTATCTACTTGATGAACAGTGATTTCATAAAAACATCGGTATCCCTTGGTCCAGGTTACCGCATCACGCAAAGACAAGCTTTTGACTCCGAGCTGCCCAGTCAAATGAACTATGAAGTAATCGCATCATCAACAATCGATAGTGAACTAGTGGTATCAGAGCGTTTATCTATGGGAGCCACGTTTGATGTCGCCCACGGTGAAGAAAACACTCATTATAATGCCAAAGCTTTCATTAAAAACACGCTAATGGCTAACTTATCATTGGTGTTTGATATCGACTATATATACAACACCACAGTTGCTGAGGACCAATCTCCAGATGAAATCTACAGTACAATGAGTCTAAGCTATCAATTTTAGTTCCAACATGAAAAAGCGCCGCCAGTGTTATCTGAGCGACGCTTAAAGTAGAGTAATTGAGTAGTGTTACCCTTTAAGGTAAAGGGCGACTTTATGACCGACTAAGATGGCTTGGTCATTCCCTAAATCTACAAATTTCATCATACCGTCGAACGCACCTGGTCTCACAAATAGTTGTTCGATCAGCCCGTCTTTCGCATTCTCCAAATCCAATGGCGTGTGGGTATCATGAACAAACATCATCCCTTCATGGTTATAGCTGTAATCGCCTTTGCCTGAAAATCCTACCTGACTATTTGGTAGCATTGCAAACACCCCATACGTCTGGTTTTCTTTCAAAGTCAGTTCAAAACGCAACGGGAGTGACAACGAAAGATGGCCCTGCTCTTCGTCCATTTCGATATGTGACACGGTGTTACTCGTGAAATGACGATTTAACTCTGAATTATCAAGCAAAGCCAAACTACAACCCGCAACTAAGCCGCAGAACACGCTACCGAGTACTAAAGTCCTATTCACAATCGACTACCTCACTATCATTACTAAAACTGACTGATCGTCCATCCTTATCAACAAGTAGCGTTAGTTTTTCAAACTGATATAACGCTGGTGATTGATAAAAAACACTTTCTCCCGTGCTATTTGGCGTGTAGGTGCATTGATCATAAGTCGTCTTTTGGTAACCACTGATTAATGCACTACCACGTAATTGTTTGGTAACAACAAAACTGACAAACATCGCCGCTATACAGATTCCTAAAACCTTTATGTAAGGAATACTTCTATTTACAGGCTCGACTTTAGCCTCTAAGTCTGCCTCCAATAACTGAATTGGCTCTTCAACCTTGTCGACTGTAGGCTCGGCAATTACCTCTGACATACATTCGATTCGTTTCACTGAGCCGGTAAATTCGTACCCCACCCCGCGCTCAGTACGAATCACTTCCGCAGCTTTATCTTCTAGGCCTCGACGGCAACTTGAAATTGAGTGCAATAAGCTACTGCTCTCAACGATGATGCCTCTTTTAAGCCACACCTCATCCATTAGTTCTTGTTTGCTTAGAACTTTCCCACTATTGGTAAACATATAGCTCAACAAGGAGATCTCATTGATACCAATTGGGTGACGTATTTGGCTCTTCAAACTATGGATGAAGCCACTCGCTTCATCCAAGACGTGAGTATCATTGATAAGCAACATATTTACCTTCCTGTCACTAATTCAAGTGGTTCTTCTTTTTGAGTAATAGAAGCGAACGCGACATAAGCCATTGGTACAATAAACAATGAGAAGAAGGTTCCTATTGTTAAACCGCCAACCAACACCAAACCAATGTTAATACGCCCCAGTGAGCCTGGACCTTCAGCTAGCGCCAATGGCAGAGAGCCAATGATCATCGTTAATGACGTCATCAAAATCGGTCTTAGGCGTGATTTCGCACTCATTAACGCTGCAGCCATAACATCATGACCTTCTTTACGTTTTAGATTGGCAAACTCCACCAGCAAAATGCCATGTTTTGTCACCAAGCCCACTAGCGTTAACAAGCCAATCTTTGAATATAGATTCAAGCTATGACCAAACACACTTAGTGTCAGCAATGCGCCAACCAAACATAGCGGCACCGTTACCAAGATGACCAATGGGTCAACAAAGCTTTCAAATTGCGCAGCAAGAATTAGGAAGATAAACACAAGAGCTAAGCCAAAGACAACTTGCATGCCCGCTTCCGATTCGTTGAGCTCTTTGATGACTCCGTTGTACTCATAGTTCTGGCCACTCTTAAGCAATTTAGGTAGCTCAGCATCTAAGTAAGCTTGAATATCACTTGCACTAAAACCTGGCATTAGGTCAGCGGTTATCTCGGCAGCATCTTTACCACCGTAAGTTTTGATATTCGACTCTGCGGTCACCGGTTTGATCGATACAAACTGCGAAAGTGGCAGTCTTTGCCCTGAGTCAGAACTAACATACAGCTTATCCAGAACCTTAAAGTCTCCAAGAGCCTGACGATTCACTTGGACTTGAATCGGATACGTAAAGCCATCATCCGCTTGCAAGTCAGCCGCCTTTACTGAACCAAGGAAGGTCGAAATTGCGCTGGTCACGTTACCGTAGTTAACACCCGAAAGTACGATTGCGTTGCGGTCGATGGACAGATCAAATCGTAGCTGGTCTCTATGAGTCGAGTTCTTAACGTTGGATACGCCCTCATACCCTTCCAGCAGTTCAACCACCTGACTCGCGGTATCTGACAGAGCATCTAAGTCTCTGTTGACCGTCGTAAGTTCAAGCACCAAATTAGCCGCGACGCTTAAGTTGTCTGCAGAACGTACCGAGAAAGAGGTGCTGTACGCTGAAACCGTCTCACCCGCTTTAGCGATCATTTCATTAATGATCTCATCAGCGCTTTTTTCTCGCTCTTCCCAAGGTTTTAGCAATACATGGTTGGTTGGAGCCGTTTCAATGTAAGCTAAGTTCGCTTCAATCGACTCATTGCCGTCCAAAACCGCATTAACCTGATCAGCATTTTCTAAATCGTATAGACGACCTGCTCCTGCAGGACCATGCGATGAAACTTCAATAAAGCCTGTGTCTTCTGTAGGTAGAAGCACTTTTGGCATAAACCATACCGCGGCACCAGATAAAATAATAAGCGCAGATATTCCGCCTAGTACCAATCGCGGACGTTCAAACCAACCATTTAGATAAGCCATGTATTTGTCCGTCATGGTATCTAACTTAGCTTCGACCCATTGAAACCAGCTTGGGGACGTTGTCACTGACTTCAACATATATGCACTCATCATCGGCGATAGAGTCAGTGCAACAAAGCCCGAAATGATCACTGACGCAGCAAGCGTGTAAGCAAACTGTCTAAACAGATCAGCAGTTAAGCCTGACATAAAACCAATCGGCAGATAAACGACCGCTAAGGTCAAGGTCATCGCAATAACTGGAAAGACGATTTCTTTACAGCTTTTAAGTGCCGCATTAAATGGAGATTGCCCTTCTTCAATATGACGGTAACAGTTTTCCACTACAACAATTGCATCATCAACAACCAATCCAATCGCTAAGATAATCGCAAGAATAGTAAGAACATTGATACTGAACCCTAGCAAAGCCATCACAGCAAAAACACCAATCACACACACAGGTATGGTGATCAAAGGAATTGCCGCTACACGAAGGGAGCCTAAAAACAGCACCACTATTGCAGAAACCAGAACGATCGCTTCAATCAGTGTCATAAAGCCTTGATCGATCGCTTCTTCAATGAAGTCAGCTTGGTTGTAGACCATCTTCATTTCAATACCTTCCGGTACCTCCATGGACTCCATCGCGGTTTTCACTCTATTAGCAACCGTCACTGGGTTTTCAGTCTTTAATGGCAATACTTGCAGCGACATAGCCATATCACCATCAACATGAAGCATACTCGGTTCTAAGCTCTCTTCGCCCATCTGAATATCGGCAATATCACTGACACGAATGATCTTTCCATTATCGACACGAAGAACAAGGTCACGAACGTCTTCAATAGTAGTGACTTGGTTTACAGGGTTGATCGAGAAGTCTCGCACCTCACCTTTAATTGTCCCTGCCGTAAAGGTTGCGTTGTAAGTGCTTAATGTGCCAACCACATCAGAAGCACTGACATTAAGCGCCGCCATACGTTCAGGCTGTAACCAAACGCGAATTGCTCGGCTGGAACCACCATAAGGTCCCCACACACCACCAACACCCGAAACATTCTTAAATTGAGGGGAAAGCTGCTGATTGATGAAATCAAACATCTCCTGTTTTTCCATCGTCCCCTTATTCACAAAAGTAATGATATTACTTGGCATCGAAGTTTCGGAAGAGTCATCAGTTACGGTTGGCTTATCAGTCATTGCAGGTGGGAAATCAGAGATCCCATCTATCTTACTACGCAAGTTATTCATCAAACTCGCATACTCGACTTCGCTAATGCCATCCTCGAACTGAATCTTGAGTGAGCAGCTGCCTTCCTGGCAGTCCGTCGTCATGGTTTTAATCTTGTCCAAACCCGTTGCAGCAGTGATCATCCCTTCTGCTACGTTCTGCGACATAAATTCTGCACTTGCTCCGGTAATAGAAGCACTCACCGTCGCTGATGCAGTCTGGCGTTCAGGAAAGTACTGAATGGCAAGTTTCTGATATGAAACGATCCCTAGAAGCACAATCGCAATACTCAACACGGATGCGAGTACTGGATGCTTAATACATATTTCAGGCAGCTTCATTATTTACCTCCGCTGACGTATCTACTTTAGGCTCAGCAGTCTTATTCTCTTTAAGTTCTGGCAGGTCGTTATCTGTCGCTTCTTGTTTACCCTCATCGACGGGTTCTACAGGTAAGTTTTGAGCAGGCAGCGTCACAGGTGACTGAGCTTGTTGCGATTTGCTCTTTTTAACTGAAACAACGGAATCTTGGCTTAGGTTCTGACGTCCTGTCACAACAACGGTTTCCCCAATCGTTAAACCTGTATCAATCGCAACATAGCCATCGTTTGTGTTGTCGCCTAGTTCAACCAGACGCTTTGTTGCTTTGTCACCTTCGATTACCCAAACAAAGCGTTGTTCTCCGTCCGTGCCGATCGCAGTTTGAGAAACAACAACATCATCTGACTCATCACCTACACTTTGAGAGACTTTGGCGAACATCCCTGGAACCAAACGATTATCAGCATTGCTTAAATGAGCATGGACTTCGACTCGGCCTGAGTTTTCATCCACAAGAGGAGCGATATAGTCAACGTGCCCTGTAAAGGTGGTTTCACCGTACGCGTCGACTTTGAGTGATACGGGTTGGCCTAGCTTTGCTTTTCCGACTTCAGACTGGGAAATGGAGTAATGTACTTCAACTGGGTCAAGTTTAATCAGACTGACCAACGCCGTCGCAGCTTCAACTCGACTGCCGACAGAGTGTGTAAAGTTGGTTAGCTGTCCGTCAAACGGCGCGGTTAATTGGTAGCTTTGAAGGTCGGTTTCTTTCTGTTTGTAATCCGCTTTCGCTAAACTCGCTTGTTGCTTGATCTCTTCAACATCTTGCGCAGACATTGAGTCAGGTTGTTTTTTTATGAGAGCTAGAACACGAGCCAGTTTTGACTCCGCAAGCGCCAATGAGCTTTTCGCTTTGTCTAGTTCAGCTTTCGCTTGCGAGTCATCGAGCTGTGCAATTAAGTCTCCCTTCTTAACCACATCACCATCATTGAAATTGAGGAGCTTCAGCTTTTCACCAGCGCTGAATGTCAAAGCAGCAGAGTCCGTCGCTTTTAGTTTACCCACTTCATCAATCGTAGAACTGGACACTCTGTGCTGAGTAATTTCGACAGTCACAGGTACGCTTTCGACTGATTCTGCATAAGAAGGAAGGGTGGCAGTTAGGATACTAAGGGACAAAATAGACAGTGATAAAGTCTTAGTTTTATTCATTTCGGCGACTCTAATTAATGAAAGTTGCCGTTGTTATACCTAAGATTTTTTCGTCAAAGTTAGGGTTTTGTCAGCCAGATAATGATTCATGCTTAACGTACCTTAAAAAACATCAAAACATTGATTTTAAAAGATTAAAATACAAAAAAGGCCACATCTCATCATAATTGAAATGTGACCTTTTAGGTTTTTCAGCTCTTGGTTAATCCGTGTTTTCAGAAAACAAATATGAGTATCTTGGGGCTACCAGTATCATTTCACTGTCTGAAAGTGGGATACGCTTTAAATCTTCCAGCGAATGCATCCCTCGCTGAGAAAACATGATGTCAACGATCGTCGCATTGTTTGTTGATGGGAGGACTTGCTCCGAAGATTCCGGCATAAGAGAAAGACCATAACGCTGGAAATGATAGTCACCTGATGTATTGAAACCTACCTTTTGATCAGTAAGAAAATACATTTCATACTTACCCGAACGCTTTAGTTTGATCCCTGCATTCATCTTCATAAGGTGAATGCCTTCATTTGATTTAAGCACAATATTCGTTTCACTCGATAACGAATGATACACGGTAGGCGAGCCAACATTTGCTGCTAAGGTGCCAACCACACATCCAGAAGCGATACATGCGAGTAATATTTTTTTATTCACACTTCACCTCAACTTCACTAGGAATGTAACTGACTGAGCGGCCATCTTGGTCTATTAGTATCACCTGATTTCCTGTAGTGAATGCTCTAACATTATTGAGTACCTGTGGTTTGGAGTCATCCCCTGTTGGGACGACACATCCAAGATAGCGCTGCTCAGTATAGTCCGCATCGACCCAAGGAGAGCTTACTGCGTTATAAACAAAAAAAGCAGCTAACGCACTTAAACTAAAAGCAGCCAAGTAGAGAGTATTATTTCTCTTGATGGTGGTTGTGTCTGTCGTATTTTCGGTGTTTGAGGACGGTTGTTTTGTTTCCGGTTGATAAGGTGTCACACTACCGTTGAACTGATAACCGACTCCCCTTACGGTTGTGATGATTTCTCCACTGCGATCATCTAGCGCTTTTCGACACGTTGATACTGCGTGAAGTAGACTACTTTCTTCAACCACCACACCTTTTTTAAACCACACTTCGTCGAGCAGCTTAGCTTTTGACAACGGCTCTTGAGGGTGCTCAATCATGAATTGCAGTAGAGCGACTTCGTTGCCTCCAAGTGCGATTTTAACGCCACTTTCCCGTTCTTCTAAAATACCAGCAAGCACATTAAGTATGTACTTATCGTTAATCAACAACATAGGTAATAATCTGATTATTTTCGTTTTATTACCTTAACCATATCTTAAATTTCACAAAATGAAAAAGCCCAGCGAGTTGCTGGGCTTAGATTGTTTAGTTTAACTGGCCTAATCTATATCTGAATACACTTTATCAACCCTGTCCCAAGGAATTGGATCCAAAACAGCACCGACTTCTTTTGCTCTTGCGGCCATTTTCTTACCATAGTTGGCTTTGTATATGTCAGCGTCATTGCCAAATGTATCGGCTGTTAGTTCTGCCTCTGGTTTCAGCTCTGTAATGTATTTGTACTCACCACAACCCCGCAGCCACAATTTGGTATTTCCATTCGGGAGAAAGCCAAAAATGATATCTTTATTATAACAGTCAAGCTCAACTCCATCCCAAGTGGTAAATATACGCTTTTCGACCATTTCTTTTTTTAGACTATCTCCCAAGTCAAACTTAGTTAGAAAAAATCGTTGATTAGAAATTGAAGACCAATAGATATATACAGAATCGGGAAGAATTTGAGTCCCCATAACTTGCCCGCTATACCCCACAGGGGTTCCCAACACAATTCCGTACCCATCATAATCAGGTAAATAGCGGTGCATACGAGATAGCTCGGTTCTAAACAAATACTGCTGATCATTATGAAGAAATGAAGTCCAATCTCCTTGTTCGTTCACGCCATATGCTTGTGTAACTTTAGCAGGGTACAAGTGTGACATCGCGTATCCCACTCGCCATTTAGGCATATCGCTTGGTACTTCAGGTGTTTTAGCAAATGCATAAACATCACTAGGAACAATAAAAAGCAACATTAAGATAAGTATCTTCATATTAGCTTTCCTGTGTACATTCAAAAACTTTACGTGCATATGTGCTACCTACCTTATGAGGTATGTTTGCGATTGTACGATCAGAAGAATGATGTATAAGATTAGCCTGCATCAATTTAGACATTATTGAGCTATCTTTGACGTCTTCGATCCCATGTACGTTCAAAACTTGAAGCAATTTGCCTTCTTTTGCCTCACACAACGCTTTTCTACAGAGGTCGGCAAAATCGTAATTGCCAATTTGACTAGGCACAGAATAAAGTCCATCGCCTTCCCCAGTCCAGATAGCGCCAGATTTATCATCTAACGGAACTTTATAATTCTCTGCGAAGCCAAACATAATGCGAAGATACAAACGTGATAGATCTCCTTCAACAATTCGTTTCTTATATAAAGTCCCTTCCAAATTGACTTTATCATTCTTACCTTGACTCACTAACTTATAACCAATGGTATAGTCGTCTTTTTTCCAACCTAAATGAGCTTCATGTTCAATAATTTTGTTGAGTTTCTCCTCCAACGAAGCCTCTACCTCATCGTAGCTCTTACTACCCAAAACACTTGTCATTCGTTTAATCGGCTTACTTTCTAATAACGGTAATAAGTATCTTCCCTGTTTGTGATCCCCTAATGTTGCATAGGCCATTGATGACTGATAACCACCACCAATATCAGAATGAGCACCCGGAACAGTATATTCTTCAAACTTGTTGTTGGGATTAACTTTATTCAAACAAAAATTATATCGATACTCAGTTTTTTTATGAGCTGTAAGATGGACAACTTTGTCAATTCTACTCGGTTCCAACCAAAGTCGAACATCGCCATTATCATCGTTATGAGGGGTAAAATCTCCATTGAATGGGTCAATGATAGCGGCAACGGTATCAAACAGACCAACAAACTTAATGCAACATGAATCATTCTTACCCCAATCGAAGCCAGCCTTCAACGCGATTTTATTGGCCTTACATGCTTTAAGAAATTGACTCGAAAAACTCCCCTTCTCACCATCAACAACGATATTTACAAAATGCCTCGCTGCTGCCGCTCCGCGACTAAATCCAAACACATCTAGCTCAATATTTGATATACCTTCCGCTTTGGACTTTTGATAGCCCTCTGTAAATCTTATTTCTTTTAAACTTCTACAAAGCTGTTCAATACATTGTTCTACTTTAGCCTCAACACCATACTTTCCAAGTCCCATCCCTTGTCCAATACGCACTGATTCATCTGCAGGCCTTGTATTATCCGTTTCATTACCAGTACCAATCCCAGTTACATACTCTGGGTGAACAAACACTCTCTCATCTTCTAGATATACATCTCTCAAATACAAATCATGTAGCTTTTGAATATTCGTCAATTCGTTCGAAGCACTGCCATCAACTGCGTAATCTTCTTCCCAGAAAAAGTGGAACTTATCATTTTTGGGGTACTTGAATAATTCTTCAGGCCATTGAGTGACTGGCTTGTGCTTGTTTACCTCATACTTCGGGCGCCACTTATAGTAATACTTATCTAGCTCTTTCTTACCCCACTGTGCGCTGTAGGTATTATTAGCGGTACCATCAAAAAACATCCCTACACGTAAAGTAATAAAATTAAAGCCTCTTACTTGCAGCACATAACTATTGTCTGTAATGAGTCTTAGAGAGTCTGCTTGACCTTTTTCATGGCGTGGCGGTAATGTTTGCCCTTCAACTAGCTCAGTTAAGTCCCCAGCGGTAACGTTTACGAAGATCGCTTTGTCACCTTGGTCATTAACGTACTCATCTGCAAATTCTGAGGTTGGCTTAGTGTCATTATTTGGTTTGTGCTCATCTTGTTGAGACTCAATCAACCACTCTTCACTGTCTAAATGAAGTAATACTGGGCCTGGGGCTAACCCTTCAATGAAAACCGGTTCTTCACCCAACGTCACATTAAACTCATTCCCCGCTGCATCAGTTAAAGTTCCCGAAACACCAGAAAATGGCTTGTTGAACTCATCACGAATGAATATTTCTATCCAGCGAGAACACTTTTCACATGGAAGAATAAAAGGGCTGCTTCCTGTATCAATACTCATATCCAAGCCTCTTTAATCTTCTCTAGACTTTTTAACTCCTCAAATGTCAATTGAAACGGCTGCGAGAGTTCGCTCAAGTGCGTTTCAGTTTTGGTTGAAACTTCGATGAGAGCACACGCTTCCCATTGTTCTGGATCATAGCCCTTTGTTTTCGCTCTCGTCAGCGCACCACTAATAACCATCTCTGGAGCAGTAAGACGTTCCATCATTTGGGGAAGTAAGTTCCACCATCTTCGCTCAATGGACTTAGCATGGAGGTTCACGTTGTAAAGTGGCTTTAAATGACGCTCTTGAACTTTCCACCATACCCCTTCCTTGAGCGCAAATTCCTCTTGCGAGTTATTGGAGTAACGGTTCAGTGATTCATCTGCTAAAGCGACTTCATCTATATTGCCTAGTAAGTGGTTGACCTCACTCTGATTCATTACAGATAACATGGGTCCAATGACAGATTTATCGTAATAACGGAATACGACGTCCTCACCTTGGTAAGAAGCTAACAATAAGCTTCGTAAATGAGCCAGAACGTCGCTCATTTCAGCGGAACTATTTAGACCGATACCAAGATTTAACACCTTATCATCGATGCTTAATACTTCATTCGAAACGGGAATTAGCCAAGGAGAAAGGCTTAGAGTCGACTCGAACATAGGACCCGAAAAAAGCGGTACTGCATCATTAAAACCAAACCCATGGATTTCTACTGCGCATTTGTGAGCATGGTTGTCAGCTAACCAATAGGTCCCGCTTTCATATGATTTAAGCCAATCAGACAGCATTGTTTACCCCTTCTTTTGGACAAGGTTTCACAAGCGGAATATGACTTTCCTCTGCGGTTAACAATGCTTGGTGGCGAACTGCTTTTGAAACATCTGGAGCTTCAGGAGAAGAAACACCGATTGGACCACTTGCAATCTGCCCACTGTACTGAGTCCCTTTCCCTGCGCTACCTCCCGAATTTAAATTGATTGCCGGCCCTACAAGATGGACACCACTTGAATCAACTTTAACGAAACTACCACCGGCCTTGAGCGTAATTTCTGCTCCAGCCTCTACTATGATTTTTGCCCCAGATTTAAACGACACTTCTCGTCCAGCCTCAGCGCAAAGTTTGTTTGAGACTTGGTGATGTAAGCTACTATCCACAATATCACTCAGATCTTTGGTGATATTCGTTCGACATTCTCCATCTATCGTGGAATGTTTGTTTTGTTCAACATGCGTAAGCTGGTCATTTTCGACAATTAGATGACTGTCGTTTTTAATTGAAGTATTTACGTCATTGTTAACTTTGGCATTGAAGTCTTTTTGCCCATGGATATAAATCTGCTCTCGTTCTGAATGATCTTCAAAACTTAACTCATTGAATCCATTCCCTTGGTAAGACTCTGTACGAATGACTGTCTTCGTTTTATGCTCTGGTAACGGATAAGGTGGGAGGTTAATTGCATTAAATGTTCTTCCTGTAATGATAGGCTGATCTGGGTCACCACCTAAAAATGATACAATGACCTCTTGTCCAACTCTTGGCAGCGCTAACATGCCATATTCAGACCCCGCCCAGTTTTGTGACACCCTTACCCAACAAGAGCTATGTTCATCGGTATTTGAATAACGATCCCAAGGAAAGTGAACTTTAACTCGGCCAAACTCATCGGTGTAGATTTCCTCCTCATCAGGCCCGACTACAATCGCAATTGATGAACCATCAACAATTGGTTTAATTTGAGGGCTCAGCACCCACCGCTCAACCGAAGGAATCAAAAACAACTCATTTTTATAGGTTGTCGCTCCAACTCCTCCTTCTTCCTCCAATGCTTGTGGCTGCTTTGCTTCAATATAAATCGAGACCACTTGCCAATCTACACAGGCGTTCTTATCAAGATGTTCACTTAAAGAAAATCGAATTCCTGCCTGTAATCGCATGTCATCACTTTTCGCTTCAGCAGTATGATTGTAACGACTTAACGCGTTCATGCGGGTATTCACCAAGTTTTGGGCAAGGCCATCTCCTTCGTGATTGCCATGAAAATCAAAGTGTTCATAGCTTTGAGTATCTTGGTAACCATTGTCAGCCGTTATTCGTTCGTGTGAATATCGGTGATACGGATTTAAAAAGCTGTATTCATTTAACTCTACATAGCTAATGCCAAACTGCTTTGTTTCTATCAAGCTCGAAACACTAGCGTGTTCTGCTTCACCTCCGCTAGCGGGAGCATATCGAATATTGTCTTCTAGTTTCATTAAGCCAAGGCTTGTATCACTGAATACAACCCGAGTCTTAGCACCTTCATGATCAAAGCTAAATATGATCCCTTCTTCGGCCATCAGCCTATTGATAAAGGCTAAATCTGTTTCCCTGTATTGAACACAATACTCTCGTTGCTGGTATTCGTTTTGAAGGGAAAAGGCGTAGTTCACTATGCCCATTTCTTGTAACAAAATAGAGATGATTTCAGGCGTGGATTGATATTGAAAGATTCGGCTATTGTGCCGCAAAGATAACCGTTCTAATGAAGGAACAAGTTGGATTGAGTAAAAAGTATGATGGTGACCAGTATCACCTTTGGTGAACGACCGAACAATGCCACCTATTGTGCGCTCAAGAACACCATTTCGATAGAGTTCTAAACAGGCATTCTGGTCAACGATGAGATCAGGAGAAATATTCGTTCGTCGACTCGCTAGCTCAACTTGATAACAGTACCCACAAACAAGACCCTGCGCTTGTGCAATATCATTCGATAAAGATTCACTACCATGAAATTCGCGAACGACAAATACATCATCATCGACTCCCTCAACTTTTATTTCGAACTTCAGCCTTGGCATGATAAATCCTTTGCGCTAATCATAAGTGTTCTAATCAAAAACAAACTTATGCCTTAACGCAAAGTTAATGCCATTTTGACGATCGCCCTAATACCAACCCTTAAAGGCGATTAAGCAGAAAAATTTAGGCAAACAACTGCCCAAAACAAAGCAATAAATCACTTATGGGCAGCTTTTAGATAGCGGAATTACATTTCAGAAACCAGCAGCACTCGACCATCAGTAAAATAGTCATGCTCTTCGTCTAAAACGACAGGAGGTTTCAACAATGCAAGTTCTACTCTCTTAGACGGAAATTGAGTGCTAATTTGCTCAGCAAACCGATCTCGCTCCATATCTACATTCGGATCGACGCTATGTAACACCGTCAGAATTCCTGAATACGGGGTTAACTGTAGGCCATTATCGTAGCTCAGAGCACCCACCCAAAACTTCTGCTTCGTTACGGAATCAATACCCGCTTGCCACCAGCGAATGTGGCTGCGTTTCATTAGATCTCCAGGTAACTGAAAGGCCATTTCCTGTGGGATGTTGTTCCAATACAAATCAGATACTGGCGGCGTTTTATCTTTCAATAACTGAATGTATTCCATGAAATCTAAGTCATTGCGTGAAAATGTCTTGTTTTCAATCCAGCCTAAATCCAACATCAAGGCTCTCGGGTTATCTCCGTAATAAAGAATATTCACCGCCTGAGCATCAAATACCGATGATTTACCCGGATAGACTTTAAATGTCACATCCGTTGGTGCAATCTCAGTTTGAGCAAGCATTTTTGTCTTCGCATTCGCTTCTGCTTGAAAATCATCAGCATAAAAAAAGAAATGTGCATAGTTCGCATAAACCATCGAAATGACAAGAACCGCGGTAAACTTGGTGAATATAAAGCGCCAACGTAACCGCTTACCAATCAGATAAAAAGCGATACTGACACAAATCGCAATGATGCTAGGAATATGTTCCACAGCGATCGCTTTTGCTTGACCAATTAAGGGGAAACTTTCCACACCATAAGATAGGAGGTATCCCCAAGCCACAAACTGACCAACTCCTAACACGAGACCAATTGTTGAAAACAGCGTGAACCTTTGCCAAGTAATCTTTTGAGTACCAGCTATGAAAGGCACCACCCACGCAACTGGCCCAAGCAATCGAGCAAACGCCAATACATAGTTCCCTTTCTTCGCCATTAAATGTCGGCATCTAGCAATTGGACGACGTGTTTTGGGCTGCCACTTAGTTAACTTCTTCTGCGCAGGCATCCCCAGCTTTCGGCCAATGAAATAACTTACTTGGTCGCCAATAAAACCACCAAGAAGCACGGCAATGACTCCAGTGATTACACCTTGATGCAGCTGATAACCTGCCGCAATCAAGAAAGGCTCACCTGGTACAAATAAATTGGGGCCAATTAGTGCATCCAACAAAGCCCCAATGAATAGACTGAATCCTTCAAACATCGCAAGTCACCCGGCAGTTATTGCTCTTTGTAGTGACCGAACTTGTATTCCATCTCGTTGTTTCGCATTTCACCACGGAAGAAACGACGGATATTGGCTTTCAAATAGGTTGCGCCCATTTTAAACACACCATCTTGATCAAGACGTCGTGGGTCAAAACCAAATGTTAGGTTAAGGAATCTAAAGCGCCATGTTTTGCTCGCGCGTTTTACATAATCACAGTCTTCACAAAGAACAATTTCTTCATCAAATCCATTTAGCTGTTGATGTACGCGCTTTGTCGAGAAAATACATGCGCCAACTGCCGTCGGAAAAACAAACTGAGTCACAAACAAACCTAGGTTAAACAAGCCATAGCCCATTTTATGCACCAATGGGAGGTTCTTAGCACCCATATAAACGCCTGCCACTTCTAGCTGTTTATCTTCTAGTTGGCTAATAGCATTGGCTAGGAAAGTCGACTCTAGTTGAACATCAGCATCTAAAAACAGAATACGTTCATACTTAGCGAGCTCCGCACCTGTGTTTCTGCCAAGGCTTACACCTCGAGTTTCCATTTTGTGCACGGTCAGTTCTGGTAATGATGCCTCATAAGCGGCAACAACTTCTCTAGTTGCGTCTTCACTGTTTGAATCCACCACAATGACTTCAAAATCTTTGTGCGTTTGCTTGCTTAGGTCCTCCATCAAACGACCGATTCTTTTCTCTTCGTTTAACGTGATAACTACAATGCTTAGTGGGCCCATAATGTGCTCCTTATAATCCTGAATAGACATGTTTCTTTAACTTGGTATCTAGATTACAAGGGGTATACTTAACGGCTAGTGAGGGCTTTATTCAGATTCGGTTCATCATCTCATTTATACTCCGACCCAAGCTAGCTGAGTTAAAGTTAACCGATTGATTCTATTTACTCTTAAAATAGGGCTGAAACGCGAATATCTATTGCTAGGATTGGGATAGAGTGATAGTATCCGCGCTCGCTTACAGAGTTACTACCAATTTCTCTTGAGCGTTTACCACACATGACAAGGTCGCATTGTTAGTGTGAATATGAATATCTTAAATTTTTGAGAGTAATACTATGAAATTTGAAGCAGTAGTACGTACTGAACTAGGTAAAGGTGCGAGCCGCCGCCTACGTCACGCTGGTAAATTCCCTGCAGTTGTATACGGCGGTGAAGAAGCAGCAGTATCTATCGTTCTTAACCACGACGAAGTTATGAACCAAATGGACAAGCCTGAGTTCTACGAAGGTATCGTTCTAGTGATCGACGGCGCTGAAGTTAAAGTTAAGCCACAAGACGTTCAACGTCACGCTTACAAGCCAAAAGTTGAGCACATGGACTTCATCCGTATCTAATTCCCTACCAAGGAATTAAATAGGATTAAATCCAGCCTTTTGCATATAAGATAATCGGCCTTACCATCCGAGAAATCTAAAAATTCGAAACCCCGATGCTACCAACATCGGGGTTTCACCGTTTTTGAGCCCTCAAAAACGCTCTCAATTCTCTTCAACTTACTGAAACTTAGCCACTTTACCTGAACCCACTATAACCACATCATTTTTGGGTGGATTAAGTGTGGACGAATAGTGGACTTATACAGTAGTTTCTCTCTCAAATATCTTAGACCCATTTTCACCACGACTCAAATCACTGCGCCACTCCCCCTACTTTATTCTTTAACTCGAGAACATATCCGAAAGTGCCTCAAAGAACCTCTAAACGGTTTCCGAGTAAATCCTATATCAGTGTTATACTTTCGAATAAATTGCTTACTGACGAGGCTACAGAAATGAAAAAGATGACTTTGACCGAGCAAGAGCTACTCGAAGGATTGGATGCTCATACTGCGCATGCAGATGAGTTGGCGGAGCTGGTTAAGGGAGAGATGGATTTAGATAAAGTTGAGGAAGACAGCAGCCAAGAAGCTAAAAGCTGACACGAAATTAGATTGCTAATAGATAAGTTGCGAAGATTGGGCTATCTTCGTAGAAAAATAGCCCAAGATATTTAATCAGCTAGAGACTCTTCGACTCTACCATACGAAACAAGAGAGAAAAACTTAGATTGGCCTGAAGGTAACTTTACCTTCATTAACTCAAAGAAATTTTCATCGTGGGTAGATATCACTATCTGTCGATCTAAGTTAAGAGATACATTTCTTAGAAGGTCTATAGTTGAAAGGATATTAATAGAGTCCATTGATTGAATTGGATCATCGATGAATATACATTCACATGGCTCATTTTTATACCCTCCATTGTTAATTGCTCTTGCTAAAAATATACTTAAGCTAAGAACACTTATTTGCGCAGAGCTAAATGAAAGATTCGGAGAAATAAAGTCACTACTTTCTTCTTTTTGCACAAAGACATTCAATTGTGGATTAGCGCTATCTGGAAATGAACATTCAAATTTTATCTCTTTAAACTCTGGGTGCGGGTCAACCTTTTCATATATTCTATTAATCAGATCTTTATAGAAATATCCATCAACTAGGCTTTTTAAAGTACTCGTTATCTTTTCCAGATCATTTTCAAGGCTTTCTTTGAGAAAGCTCATTCTAGTGAAACGTAAATTTAATTGTGACAACTCTGTACTTAGTCTGGTTTTAGCAAACATGGCATAAAGCTCTTGAATCAATTCGTCGAAGATTGCCATTTCACTAAGCCCTTGTTTAATCGATAGTATTTTATGACTAATGTCTTTAAACATAGTTTCGACAGCATTATTAAGTTCAAAGAAACTTTTGTCATAAAGTGTATCTTTTAGTTCATTTACCAAACAAAAATCTATAAACCTTTTGTTCTCTGCACCTAGATGAGTATAATTCTCTTGTAGCCTAGATAATGAATTTCGCTCTAATTCTTTTACTAGTTTCACTCTTTCATTAGTCAAGCCGTCAATAGTACTTTCGATATCTTCAATATTACATTTCAACCTTTCTTGTTCAAGACCAAGGCTATCTAACTTTTGGTTAAACGTTAGTATTTTACTATCTAAACTAACACTAATCTTTTTAACTGCCTCGTTCGAATTAAGCGTTGAGATATCTATACCCATATCAGACAAAAAGCTTATGTATTCAATATAAAACTTTGCGTCATCTTCATTTTCAGTATTATTTGATAGTTCTAAACGAATAGCTTCGATTCTATT
This sequence comes from Vibrio sp. TBV020, assembly GCF_046056895.1. Lineage (NCBI taxonomy): Bacteria > Pseudomonadati > Pseudomonadota > Gammaproteobacteria > Vibrionales > Vibrionaceae > Vibrio > Vibrio sp. TBV020. Next base: position 2,092,346 of record NZ_JBEEAQ010000003.1, read on the forward strand.
TTCAATTTCATTAAGTTCAGCATCTAACTGGATAATCTTTTCCGAAATGATAACATTGGAATTCTTTTTGCTTGATATTTCACCTTGATAAAGATCAAATAAAGATGATTTATCTAGAGATCGAGTTTCTTTACGTAGTCGATCAATAATATCTTCACTTTTATGAATCATAGAATTTAATGACATTAAATCCTTATCCAATGCCATTTTTTCGTTCGATAAAGAGATTTTATTTGTCTCTACATCTCTAAGTTTTGATTCGGTGTATAATTGAGCACCTTTACGAGACTGTTCATACTCAATGCTTATTTCTTGAATTTGACTTAGTAACTTAGATTTTTTTGTTTGTAATTCTTTTTCTTTGTCTTCGAGAAGACTATTACTACCTATAGCTTCACACAATTTATCATGAGTGTGGTGATCAGTTGAACATACCGGACATTGCGTTAATTCTTTGTTTTCATCAAAGCTGATAAAGTTTAAGCTATCATCAATTAAGCGAGATAAATTATCCCCGCGATTTATAAATTTCGATAATAAAGAATCAATAGCAACAATTTCTAATTCTAACCTTCTTCTATCTTTCACTTTTGATTCTAGAAATAGCAGGTCAATATTAACTTCTTCATACGACAAGCAGCTTTGGCGCATCCAAGATTCGTCGGTAAATTTGATGTTATTCAGTTTCGATATTGTATCATCAGCAACACGAATCTTACTTTCATTGTTGATAATTGATTTTTCTACCTTCTCCTTTCTCAAGATATATGCATTAAGAAGTTGGGTGTGCTCTTCAATGGACTTGTATGTAATATCTATATTACTTATACTTTTGTTAATTTTTTGAAGCGACTCAGTATTAGATAATAATTGCTCGGATAATAGATGTTTAGATGATTCTATTTTGTTCCTATTCTGTATTGATTGGTTCAATACAATCTCCAGATCGCTAGTGACCCGCTTACTTTCTTCTTGGTCTTTAATGATACTTTCGAATTTATTAAAGACTGATATCTTGGAAAAAATTGTTTCACACTTATGAAATTGATTTTTATATTCTTGGTTTACTTTAGTTAAATCATCATTGTACTTAGAATATCTACCAATTAGCTCAATACGTTCTTCTGCCCTACTAATTGACTCAGAAATTTGTATCTGCTTTTTAAACTTCTCAAATGAAATTTCTAAATTTTTTCTATGATCAGATATAATAACTGCTTCTTGTTCAAGCTGTTCCAGTTCTTTCTCTATTTTGGACTTCTCTAGCCCGACTAACAGTTGTTTTTCATTTTTTTGTAGTTCATCGAATTCTTCTTTGATTCCGGGGATATCGTATCCTTTCTTTATCAATGATTCGTAGATAGAATTTGCTTTTTCCCTAGTTTCATCGCTTATTGTAAACGAATCAATCTTGTCTTCTAGAGCTCTTATTTCCTTATCAAGCTCCTTTTCTTTCTTCCCAATATCACTTAAAAGTCGAGTTATTATTTGACGTTCACTCTCAATTAATCTAACCTTTGTCGGTTGGAATTCCATAAATTGAGAATATCTTAACTCAGCTTTATCCTCACGAAGAAATGAGTCAATTGCTTCCTGAGAAAGCATTACCTCTCTGAAAAAAGCTCTATCTTCAGGTGTATTACTTTCATCGAATTGATAATCTTTACTATTTTTTCTTGGTCTATCGATTTTTTCGAAGAAATTTTCAACAGTTGTCTCAATGGATATAGTTGTATTAACATTATCTGGAGCAGATCTATTTCTTAGAACATATTGACTCTGTGGAGTTTCTTGTTGCTTACTAAATTTTCCAATAGCATCAGCTATTTTGCTATTAAAAACTCTAGTACTTTGATTTCTAATATATCTAGTTATGTTTCTTGTTATACCATAGTCTACTGCGTCGTAGAACGAAGTTTTACCAAATCCATTGGGTGCATATATACATACTAGATTAGCAGTCGTGCCATCTGGCAATGTAAAGTCAAATGTGGCATCTTTTTTGTGGAGGTAACTTTTGAAAGCTTGAAGTTCTACTTTTTTTATCTTCATACTATTATCTTAAAAAACTCTCAATCCATTCACTTCTTTGTACTCTAGATTTGTCAGTATTTGATATTTCTTTAATACTAGAAAGCAAATCCTGTGTTAAATCACTATAGTTGAGTTCAACATTTATTTCCTCATGCTGAGTAACTTCAATATCACTACCGAGGATCTTGTTGTTCAGAAAGTTGATTACTTCTTTCTCGTCATACGTAAACCCAGAATCTAATACAATTTTTCTCAAGAATAATTTATTGTTCTCAATCATGTACTTGATATCCCGATTAACAATGCCATCAAGAGCGAAAACAACATATACATTCCAAATCGAGAATTCAGAATCCAAATTACTAATATATTCTGTTCCAATATAGCTTACTATTTCTAACCAATTTTCGCGTAAGCTATCTTCACTATCAATTTTCACAAAAAAACAACTAAAATAGTCTTTATCACACTGTTCATATTTTTGGTATAGTTCTATTCTTATATCGCCAAAAAGACTAGAGTTTATTATCACGTCGTCGAGACTTACTTTACGAAACATAATATTCCTTTTAAGAAATTATTTTAGAATATTCTTCTCTAACAATACTTTCGAAATCATTTAATTCAAAATCTCTTGAGATGCTCCAATCATCGAACTTCTTCTCATTCTTAGTAAGACATTCTCGATTAAGAGCCCCTAGATCAATTAAATATCTATCATTTTCAGTATTTCGGTTTATATTATCGATAGCATGCCTATCTCTTCTATTTTTATTCGATATATTTCTTACATCACTTAGTTTTTTCAACCTTTTATTGTCAAACTTACACTCAATATCTTCTGCCAACGTTCTGACTACAATCGCACCATCTAACGACAATCCTTCATAGTGACCTTTTAAAATGTTTTCGACATGTTTTTTCCAAACCTTATTATCATCTATATACAATAACCTTCTATTTCTAAGTATTTCACCGACATAATCTAAATTAACCTCATTCGGTTTATCTATAATTATAGAAATAATCAATATTTCAAAAAAAGAACTCCAAAAACTTATATCTTTTGTATTCTTAGGAAAGTGCTTATTACAGTTTAAAAAAGATTCGTACTTATTTAGGATATCCAATGGTTTTAAATTTACGTTTTCCACTTCAACCGATTCAATCCCATGCTTTCTTAAACAATAGCAAACATCATCAAGCTTTTCTTCATCATCCCAGCTTTCAGTTAGTTGGAATACGAGCTCTTTAATATTCGCAAAGCTCGATAGATAATATGGCAATATTGGTTTGAGAAACTGATTGTTTCTTTTTTTTATCTCACATTCTAGAAGATCAATAAACTTCTCTACTGGAAATACTTCTATGTCACCATGAAACTCTTTTACAATATTACCAGATTTTTTGCTGCTAATAGCTCTAAGCTCATAACTTTCATTTCTAACGTCAGCATTAAATAAGGCACCTCCTGAGTATCCTACCAAGTTATCATAACTAACATTTTCGTTGGTTTTAACTAGCCAAGCTTCAGCCTCATACTTGTGGAAGTGATAGTCAATCGATCCTAGAAGTGCATTTTCTCCTTGTCTTCTGTCTCTAGGGTAACCTCGGAGTGTAAGTTTAGTATTGCTTAGAATGCTGTCAGTTACGATCTCGACATTAGATTTTAACCGTCTGTTTGTTACCAAAATTGCTATATCTAGCTCATCGCTAATGATTCGATCTACAATCTCGATGACCTCATTAGAGCCACTATATGTTCTAATATCACTATTAATATGATAACCCTTATTAGGATCATCAATGTCAATTTGAATATTGTGTCGCGCAGTTAATATATATGAGTAGTTGTCAGTGAATGGATTGACAATGACACCGCTTCCTTCTCTAACACGAACTATGTAACTATAATTATTCATTTTCTGTAAATCATACGTTGACGTTAGTTATTTCTTCAGTTTCAAAGTTGTATCTTTCTCTATCCTGACTTGAAATCTTGTTCTCTATTAAGTCTGGATAGTTAAAATAAAACTTAGGTTTTTCTTTATACTTTATTATCCTTGCAAGAGTTTCTTTATCAGGATGATCATGTCTGTTTCCATTTGTAGTAATAATAAATTTATTACAAGTTACCAAATTTAATAACTCCTGAGAGGTATTATTCTTGCTCCCATGATGAGATAATTTCATATACTCAGACTTTAGTTTGTTGCTTTCATTATATCCATGCGTTCGAATACCCTTTGCTATTTCTTTTGCATGAGCATCACCTAGTAACAGCACGGACTTGCCTTTATAAGTAAAATTAAACGCTATTGATATTTGGTTACACTTAGAGTTGTCTTGCAATGTTTCTCGACTATCAATTATGTCTTTGATAGAACGAATGTCTTTTTCACTCGACATATATCCAGAAGGATATTTTTCTTCCCAAGGAGCCACTCTTTTTGACAAATGTTCTAAAGATGGAGATAGAATTTCAAATTTGCAGCCAAATCGTTCCAGGACACCTTCAAAGTCAGAAGCTATAAGTTGATCATGCTTTATCCCTAGCTCGGTAATTCTTTCCTCCAACGTAATTCCTTCGGAGATACTAGTGTATTCAGATGCTCCTCGAGTTAAGCTAATTCCCTTACCATCAAACTCTTGCTTAAGAGTATCTGAGATTAACTTACCTGAGTTGAACCAGATTTCATCAGTCAAGCATGCTAAATAATCATCTGTTTCAAATGCAGAAAGTAAACCTTGGATATGGTCTCCATCTTCATGGGTTAATACTAAGAGGTCTATTCTTTGACCTTGCTTCTTAATTTCATCGAGAAACTGTTTCAGTTCCTGGTCCCGACGCATGTGTCGGAACGCCTCTTTAGGCCCGCCGTCGATTAAGATGTTTCTAAACTGCCCATCAAAATCTCCGCGTATAACTAGTGAATCGCCATGGAAGGCTTTTAAGACTCTAAGTTCAAAACTCATAATAACTACTTAAGACAGTCAATGTGATTTATATTATCTTCAAATACCATGCTTTTAACTACAAAGCCATGATATGAAACAACTTTTCCCATGATACTACATGTAAAAGGCTGTAAATTAAATCAGTCGTGTGGTTTGAGTAGTCAATAGCCTACTCTCAACTACTTCAATGTTACCGCTTTAAGCACCAACGGCTTATGAATTTGATTTAACCCCATAAGATTGGTCTTCGTTTTCATCATATACGGTGCCCCCTACTTTTTCCCCCTTACGCATTTCATTTAGCTAGCATTAATTCGAAGAAACTGAATTGATTTTCCTCCTCCAAATGATTGCGTGAACATGTGAGTTTAGATAAGCACTCAAAAACAAAATGTATGAAAACCAAAAAGTGTTCTAACCTAGAACACTTTTAAGATCGGTTGTTGGGATCTAACCGTTAGTTCAACGCCCTAGATAAACCGCAGTCACTTCCTCTCTGCTATGCCCTAGCTCTTCGCTTATGATCATTCTGGCTTCATAGTCACGCTGCTTGTCTGCACCACTCAACCCTTTCGTTGACGGGCCTCCCGCAGCAGGAGCTCTATTACCCGTCAACTCAAGGTATCGCTGGTGCGCATACGCATGCCTCAGGCCATGTGCACGATCTAGCCCCATCTTGATACACGCTCGTTCGTGTCTACCTAGGTGAGTCTTATACGTATCCTCTTTCGGTATAAGTGATCCATCCCCCACCCACTTTTTTATTGAATCGATGAGTTTACGCTGCGCTTGGGTTCTGACTGGTACGTTTCGGGGTCTAGCGCCTTTAGTTTTAGTCAGGACTAAGTGATCACCTTTATCCGAAAAGCGCAGTATTATCTTCATGCATTCTTCTCGGCGAAGACCAAAGGCGGCCTGTAATCTGAAACTCGCTTCTAAATAGCGGTTGTTGAGCCTAGATAACTGCTCAGTTGATATGTGGCGGGACCGATTGATGTTTGTGACGTAGTGGCGCTTTTCAATACCGAGAGATGCATTGTTAGCGGGTATAAGCCCAGGCTTGCCAATTTTTTCTGATAGCCATCTTAGATGAGACATTCGGTTTTTTATTGTACCAGCCGATAAGCCTTGCGATTGCCAATGAGTTAATAGCTTCACAGCGTGTCGACGGCCAAAGTTCTTTAGCTCTAAGTTTCGTACATTCAGCTCTTTCAGTTGACTGTCCACCAGCTTGAGCACTTTCTTTCTCTCTGCTTGAGTGGCTTTCGAGCCGTCTGGGTTTCGGTGTAGTAAACGGGTAATTTGGAAATAGAAATTAGTAGCCATGCGCTAACCCTCTTCTTGTTAAATGAAAAATAAAGAGCCGTATGTTGTCGGCTCTTTCTCTTGTCATTCGAAGATTCTTATTTCACGGGTACAGTAGTTAGGTACAATGCGATTTTAGATTAGTGTTGTTACTCCCGTTCATTTCGACAGAACGCCTATCACTTCTATGAAGCAATAAGGTAATGGAGTGAGACTACTGTGCGGTCAGAAATTCCGAACAATTGAATGACTGTAAGCCATGTGCAATTGCTTAATCCCCAGAAGCCCGTAGGGCTGGTGAGATAAGAATGCGCTGGTAATTAATTGGTTTCTTTTACAAGTAGGCTATGCAGCAATGGCTGCGTATTTAATTCCATTTCATTGTGTGCGATGAGTGCTGAGTATTCAAATTTGGTGACGCTCTCAGCGTCAGTTTTGTTTCGGTGTCATTCGATGGTAATTCTGAGAATCGACTCGGAAGGTAGTAATGGTGGGCGATGTCAGTCCTGTCACTCCTTGTTTGGAGTGACAGGACTAGTGAACAAACTCCGTACTGAATCTGATAGCAAAACCTTATATAGAACTTCATTCCAAGTTTTCATTATGTGACATGATATGCACATTGATTGTTAGCGCGCGTTGTGGCGCATAACTTCCTAAATGTAAAGATTAAACCTACGAAGCGACAGCTAAAAATAGTTACAACCAGTCTTTAAGCAAGTTCTGTATTCAACTAATCTAATATGCCATAATCCACAACAAAGATGTGTGTATTTCAATGGGTTGATATAGTGGAAGCTAAAGAGTGTAAAGTTCAGGATATTCTAACAGAAAACAAAAAGTACATCATACCTGCATATCAGAGACCATATAGTTGGAGTCCTGACAATGCAGAGCAACTAATCGATGATATCTATCAAAGTTTCCTGTCTGATGAGAATGAATACTTCATTGGCAGCATGATCTGCATTAACAAAGGTAACAACACCTTCGAGGTGGTGGATGGTCAGCAGCGTTTGACTACGCTGAGTTTAATTGTCTCTGAGCTAAAGAAACTTATTGAGTCTCAGGGGGTTAAAGATGACCTACAAAAGCGTATATTACCAATCGACGTATACTCTGATGAGACAGATGAGCCTCGTCTAGTAGTACGAAAAAAGGAACATGACTTATATAAGTTTTTTATCCTTCAAGATAAAAAGGAGTACAAGCCAGAGAAGCCTACTGGAACTGAACAATTGTTTATAGATAATGCCTCTGTAGTGAGAAAATACTTATGCGATAAAGAACAAGATGATCTTAGAAAAATAGCAAAGTATATACTTCAGAATGTATTTATTGTATTTGTCCAAACTGATGATTTTGCATCTTCTTTTCGTCTCTTCAATGTGTTGAACAATCGTGGATTACCTCTTAGTAATGCGGATTTGCTCAAAAATACTCTCTTCGAATCTGCTTCGTCGTTAAAGAAAGATTCAAGCCAAATCGAATCTGCATGGTCTCAGATCGAAGACATGGTAGGTGTAAACAAACTAGATAAATTTTTAACATTACACAAACTATCGGAAAAGAAAGATCGTGACCGTGTTTTGCAAAAAGGACTAGATTCTTTTGTTACAAGCCTCCAAAGTGATTTTGGTGGCGATGCCGTAGAAATGTCATTGATGCTTGTTAACTCTGCAAAAAATTATACCAAGTTGATAGAGATAGAGTTTGATAACTTAACTTTAAAAAGAAAAATTGCTTCGCTTACAAATCTTGCGACTGATGAATGGATTCCACCTGTAATGGCATTTATTAATCGAATGACGAGAGAAAGCGACTTGAGTTGGTCTGAGTTCAGTGATTTTGTCTCAGCATTTGAAAAAGTCTACATGCATGGGTGGCTGAAGAAACAAGTTAAAAGCCAAAGAGAAATGGTCTGCTATTCCGCTTTAGTAGCAATCAACAATGGAAAGTCGTTTGAAGAGATTATTGAGCATGTTAATCAACATGCTGACAATCCAGGGTTCATTGAAGCATTAGATCAGGACTTGTATGAACCTAGACCGAATCAAGTTAACTTGATAAAAGCTATTCTTCTGCGTTTGGACTTAGAGCAGCAGGATGAAAGTGTTATAAAAACGTATACAGGTCGAATTACAATCGAGCATATATTGCCTCAGAAGCTAGCTAATGAATACTGGACTTCAAGGTTTAATTCAAATGAACATGCTATGTGGTTGCATAAGTTAGGTAATCTAACTTTAATAAGCGGTTCGAAGAACTCAGAAGCGCAAAATAGTGATTTCGATAAAAAGAAAACGGTCTATGAGAAACTAAATAACAAGAGCTCTTTTGATCTTACTAGAGATATTTGCAAAGTGACTGAATGGGATATGTTTGCATTAAAAGAACGTCATGATTTGTTAAAACGTGCTCTCACCAATCTTTGGTTGGTCTGATAATACTGGTTATAACAATCTGTTTAATAGTGATTCGCAACGCTTGGCATTATTGCTATGCGTTGCGTTTTGTGTTTAAGGTGGTATGCGGAAGCTTCGTATTGCGTTGCTCACACCTTAACAGGGCGTTAAGCTGCTGAGGGGATTCTACTGTAGCTTAATCTGAGTGATTTTTCATAGGTGGAATGCTAAGATCTTATGTGAGCGAGTTAATTAGTTATAGGTTTATTCTAATGATGGTACAGATGTCAAAATGAACAATTCAGAAAGGCATACGATCACAAATCTCTTTTCTAAAAAGTCTATGATGGCACTTATGGACGAAGAGAGTAATGATAGACTTAAACTCTTGATGGCTAGACACTTACACGAAGATGGTTTGACTTTGTGGGAAGCTTTTGAGCATCTGTACAAAAGGTTGGTGAAAGAATATCGAAATGAGTATGTGTACAAAAATGCCATCGCTGAAAAAATAGTTAAAGGTCGCCACAAAATGGCAAATGTAGCGTACTTCACTGAGTTTCGAGTTCGGAAGACTATAGCTGATTGTGTCGTTGTTAATGGCTGCTCTACAGCATATGAAATCAAAACTGAGTTTGATACTTTCTGTCGATTGAAGCATCAGTTGGAAAGTTATAGGCAAGTTTTTGAAAAAGTTAATATTGTTGTTCCTGAATCCAAGCTTTCAAAGCTGAAGAGTGAGGTAGATGATAGCATCGGTATTCTCGTGCTCACAGACCGCTACACATTCGAGGAAGTTCAACCATCGAGTATTCATACTGACTTATTGAAACATGATCTAGTTTTTGATTGTTTAAATAAAAATGAAATATTCGACATTGTATTAACTCACTTTGGTGAATTGCCGCAGGTAAAACCTGCGTTTGTCAGAAGTGAGTGTAAGAAAATGTTCGAAGCTTTACCTAAAGAAGTTGTTAATGCTGAATTCAAAAAAGCTCTAAAACAACGAGAGCATTATGGAAAGCATAAGGAGACCTTATCAAAGTTTCCTAACTCTCTGTTATCTTTGATATGTACATCTAATTTTTCTGAGGAAAACTATGGCATCATGTTGCATAGTCTAAAGCAACAATTTTCATAATAAATGAAGAGGTGTCGGTATGTACTTTCCGTTATTACGAGGGAAGCAAAATGAGCTCCTTGCTCTCAGGGAGTGTGTAGGTAAACTTTCAGAAAGTGGAAAGGTTGTACCGATAATTGAACCTGTAACTAAAGGTTTTTCTCCTGTATTGAAATGTATCAATACATTGTGTGATAAGAATGTTGAGCACATTATTGTTTTCAACTCTCAAAATGGTGATTTAGGGAAATCTCCCAAGCAAATGACAGCATTGGTAGATGAGATAAAATCTAAAACACAGTCTCAACATTTTGCGTTTATATTAAATAGTTCAACAAAAGCTAGCGAAATCAATGACTTCTTAGCTAGTATCGGTAAACGAAAGTTTTCTTTCATTCATAATGCTTCATTTTCAGATCCTAAGTTCTTGTTTAGTATTTCTTCGAACGTAAACTTTTGTCATCATATTTTCATCGACTCCAACGTAAGTCGTTCTTATAAGCAGCAATTTAACGACTTTTCAAGAGTTAACATTTCAGATTGCTTCCGTTCGGTTAGCAAAAATTCTGAATATGCCGACCCTAACCACGAATTTTACACAGATGCGCATCTAAACTATATAACGGATGGTTTTTCGGGCTTTGGAGACTATACGACGTTATCTGAGCGTTTCAAATCAGGTGGTTTTCAGCCATATACGGCAGCTTTACATCTTACACATGAAGTTACTGACACTGGTGATATCTGGGTTCGTCACTTCTTATCTGAGGTGTACGAGTACCCAACATCAGATCAAGCAGCTTTGATCCATGAGGCCTTACCTGAAATGGTGGCATTTATTAATGAGTTCAAAGATTACTTTAGCTTCTCTGAAGCAATCAAAGAAATTATTGATATTGATAACGAGGGACGTTCAACTAATCTCGGTTACATGAAAAAGCTAGCGATAAAACATCATATTGAATTGTTGCTGAAAATCTTGTAAAGACCTGAAAAACGCAGCTTAGTATCAAGTTTGAAGTGCGACAACAATTAGCAAAATTACACCGCCATTTTTCCTAGTCAACTCTTCAATATAATCTTTCTGATCTGCTTAGATGAAGAGCTATTGCACTAACTCACTTTTGGCTGAACCTCAATCGCTGGAACCTGATTCCAGCGAATATCATTTTCTCTCGTGTATATCCTCGTTGTATCAGCATTAGCATGAGCCATCCGTTCGGTTGCGCTTATGCCCTGCTCTTCAATCATTCTGGCCGATAAACCTCGAATCTCGTGATAAGTAGGTCGAAGAGATTTCTTAAGGTGATCGTATAGGCCCAAAGAGTCTCTTACTTTGCTGAACTCTTTACTGATATTGTGGTGGTGAACCTGATAAAGATGGTCAGTTTCCTTAGAGATACCTCTTTGTAATTAGCGAGGCTTTCTATGCACGACGTATGGGCAATGCAGCCTTGAGGTTTTCGACAGATCGACAATGTCTTTTATCGCCTGAGTAACTGGAATTGCTACCGCTGAAGTCTCCGACTTTTGGACTTTCTGACGGTGGATATAAAGCGTTCCGTAAATGGGTTGGCCGTCAATGTAATCCACCCTACCCTCTAGGTTCCACAGAATGCCGCATACACCTTCTCTTGGCTTCTTGATTCGATAACGCAATCGGTAGATTTCTCGCACAGCATGAGTCGTCTCTAGGGTTAAAGACATTGCGACTTTCAAGAACAGTGGTGCCGCTTCATAGATCTGGAGATAACTTTCATAATCTAAGTTGTGACGCGCTTTGGTGTAATCCTCTTTCGATAAACGTCGCTGTTTCTTGTTAAGAACAAAGTTACTCTCTATCGCACTCTCATCAGCCAAATAGGAAAATATCTTTTTCAGATTGCTGATTTTTCCATTTAGCTGTCGATTATTGAGCTCAGCATAGTATTTACCAATGTGCTCATTGATATGCTGTAACTTCAGCGATTTTGTTAAGCACTTACCCATGTGCTCTTCCAACCTTTCGCAGTCACGTTCTAAGTTTCTAAAGACGTCTTTAGAGAGCTTCTCTTCCGCTTTGACACGGGCCAACACGACAGGAAGCCAATCCTTTAATGGCTTATTGAACTTATCTCTACGCCCTTTTGATATAGCTCTTTGAAATTGGGTTGGCTCATTAAGATCGAAGTCTTGCGTCAATTCCGGCCTGTGCTGCATGTTATAAACATACGCCGCTTGAATCGCCTCTTGCTCAGTTGTGCCACTAGGGAAAAGTCGCTTAACACCTTCAACTGTCGTAAAGCGAAAGCGAAGCTCTCCCCTGTGGCTCATTCGTACAAGAAATGCTGGGTAGTGAGCCGTTTCTTTACTTCTTGCTCGACCTACCATCACGACTCCAGAAATCTGACTAATTCTGAAATACGATCTGCTGGGTTGCCTATATCCTCATCTATACAGACTAGGTATCGGCCTGTGGGGGTTCGAGTACCGCCCAGCTTCCCAATTTTTATCCAGTTAATGATTGTGGCGCTGCACATACCAGATCCAGGATAAAACTCCTCAATGTACTGACTCGGTCTCAAGTATCGGATTGCCATGTTCTTCTCCTCACATTTCAAATAATGAAAATTGCTTAAGAAAAACTATGCATGAAATTTTCGGTAAGATTTGTTTTGAGCGGCAATTGGCCACAAAAGCAAATGAAGAGGAGATACGTTAAGTGGCCGATGTCAGTCGCTATAGGGTGGACTTATACAGTAGTAGCAAAATTACAACCAATTGATTTATAAGCTTTTACCAATTCGAGCATTTTCGCATTTAAGACGTCACTTTAAGATACGAAATGCTCTATAAAGTAATGAAAACTTTAAAAATCAATACCCTATAATTGTGCTTACTACCAACATCGGGGTTTCACCGTTTTCGAGCTCCCAAAAACGCGCTCAGACCTTGTCTATTCACTGTGACAAGACATCTAATACCGTTCCCACCAGCTAATTGACTCAATTCATAAGTTAATATACTCTCCGCCCGATTTTCACTTTATCTAAGGAGGCCTTTGCAATGATTATCAATGAAATAACTACTTCTTTAACGCGTCCTTACTGCATTTTAGGGTAATTACCTACCCTGTAGTTTGTTGTGAGGACGACAATTAATTCATTGTCGGAATTACAAAAATGTTTAAAAAAATTAGCAAAGCAACCACTAAACCTGTGGTTTGGTCTGAATATACCGCTGATGTTCTATGGACTGATGAACATATAGCAAAGCAAATGTTGGCTTTTCACCTAAACCCAGATTTAAGTCTTGCCTCTAGAACCGCTTCTTTCATTGAAGAGTCTGTTTCATGGTTGGTTTCTGAGTTTAAGTTAGATGAGAACTCTAAAGTCATCGATTTTGGTTGCGGCCCGGGGCTCTATACACATCGTTTTAAAGCGAAAGGTGTTGGTACAGTTGTTGGTTTGGATTTCTCGAAGAACTCCTTGAAGCATGCTTCTAAGCAAGCAGAACTCGCCAACCTTGCTATCGAATACAACTATGGCAACTATCTTGAATTTAACGATTCACGAAAGTTTGATTTGATTACATTAGTGATGTGCGACTTGTGTGCTCTCAATCCGGAGCAACGTGCGGAACTATATAGTAAATTCAAGTCATTGCTTGCTCTAGATGGTTCTATTGCGCTTGATGTCTACACCGCAACGAGATTTTCCAATCAAAGCGAATCTTTAAACCTTGAGAAAAACTCTATAAATGGTTTCTGGAGTGATACAGACTACTGGTGCATTCAGTCTTCATTTAAATATGAGGATGAGAAGGTTACCTTAGATCAGTATGTTATCTCTCAAGAAGATAAAGAATGGACGGTATTCAATTGGCTTCAACACTTCACTCTTGAAGAACTAAGTCAAGAACTAGACGCTCACGGCCTTGTTATTAAGAAAGCGTACAGTGATCTTAGAGGTACACCTCTGGCCGATGGTGATGAGATGGCATTAGTGATTTGTCACAAATAACAGACACATAGCAACAAGGGGCGCAACGTGACGCCCCTTTTTTATCACTCTACCTTAGAGAGTGTTCTTAAAGATTTTGCCATCTTTCATGATGAGGTCCATTTCTGTTAGGTGAGAACCATCTTTTTGAGCGTCATTGGCCTCGCCAAACCAAGTATCACGACCACCGACTAGGGTAATATCTTCTAGCGGGTTACCGTCAATCAGTAGAATATCTGCATAAGCACCGACTTCAATCACACCAAGTTTGGCATCTGAGTATGGGTCAATCCACGGCTGCATTAACTCTGCAGAAATTCGACCTGACGTTGATGTCATTGCACGCAATGCTGAGAAGTTGCCAAACATATCCGCGTTTAACCAAATCTCATGAGCAATTTGCTTCGCACAAATATCAGCCGTACCCACACAGTCTACGTTAAACGCACGGCGGTCAAAGCCTGCGTCTTCTGCAGCCTTCATTTCTTTTTGATAACTACCAAAGGCCGCCTGTGCCGATGCGAGCTTCTTCTGAATCAGCGGGTCTTGTACTACAGGGATCGTCGCAAGATCTGGTGAGAACGCAGTTAGGTTAGTCGCAATGAACGCGCCTTCTTTGTTGAACTTCTCTGCCATATCCGCTTTAAACATAAAACCGTGCTCTAGCGTTTTTACGCCAAGGTCGAGGGCTTGATGCATCGCTTGTTCAGAATACACGTGAGTTGCAACATAAGAACCGTACGACTCGGCAATCGCTACTGCTGCTTTCATCTCATCATCTAAGTATGAGTTGTACTGCCACGGATCAAACTTCGACGATACCCCACCCGACTGGAACACCTTAGTAAATTGTGCCCCCTGTCGGTATTGATAACGCGCTTGTTTCTTAATTTCATCGACCCCATTAGCATTGGTCATAATGTTTAGGATTTCTAAATTCTGTGGAGAATCCGTTAAACGACGTGATTGTAAGCCGACATCAGCATGTGAACCAATAGGTGCGATTGGCGCACCAGAGGCATAGATACGCGGTACTTCTTTTAAGCGGCCGTCTCTTTCCATATCAGTCCAAGAACCATCAGCACCACCAACATCACGAATCGTACCAAAACCCATATCTAAGTACATTTCTGCAAACTCTTGACCGTGAATCGCAATTTCAGTCCAGCGCATGTCATCAGTACCTAACAGACCTTTAGGGATCGTTAAGTGCATGTGAGCGTCAATAAGCGCTGGCATTAGTGTTCGGCCTTCACCGTCAATTACCTTTGCGTCAGCCGGAATGTCTGCACCACCTTTAGTGATGGCCGTAATCTTATTCCCGGTAACGACTACAGAGTGATTGCTGTACAGTTTATTTTCAGTTCCGTTGAAAATATTAACGTTCTTAAATACAACGACTTGAGGCGCTTCAACTGCAGTAGGCGCAGCTTCTGGTGCTGGGGCAGGCGCAGCGATTGAGTAAGCGGCTGTCATAGCTAAAGATGCGGCAATCAGTGTTTTCTTGAACATAAAATACTCTCTTAGTTAGTAGTGGTGCTCTGAAATCTGGCGCCATATTACCTACCAACTAAAAGAGAAAATTGCCATTTGGTGACACACTAATTAAATACTAAAACTCCCTTCTAAACGAGAGCGGCCTATTTAAATAGCATCTATATAAGCCCAAATATTCACAGAACTATCTACAGGACCAACAATGCAACAACAAACAACACTCAAACAAATGGATAATAAGAACTTAGATTGGATATTTTAGGTGATTATATAACTTATTATTTTTATTTTTGATTTAGCGCAACCTCTATCTGACACTTATCCCTCCAATATAAGCGTGAGATAAGCACATGAAACCTATAAACTTAACCTTATTAACCATCAGTGTGATGACAGCTACACTTCCCTGCTCCGCTAACATGATCTCGGAGAACAAAAACGAAGTTAAATTAATTTCTGCACCTGAATTTGCCTCTTCAAGTAGCAATGCTTGGATATATACGGACAAATTTCGCTACTACAATGAAATGCATGAGTTTGCATTTGATGGCATTACTCATGAATACTCTCAAGACCATGCCAAGAATACTTACTGGCGACCAAAAGGAGAGAAAAACGAATGGATTGCACAAACTTTTCCGGAACGTAACCAAGTCGTGAAATACAGCATCATTGCTGAACATTCGGGGATGCACCCTACTCATTGGCAACTTCAAGCCAGTTTAGATAGCCAAGAGTGGGTTACGTTGGATGAGCGTATAGATATCGACTTTGGCTCAAGAGAAGAGAAGTCTTATCAAATCCCCGCAGAAATACAAGGCAAATACAATGCATATCGTCTGTTTATCCCAGAAAGCCAACATTCTATTGGCATTTCCGAGTTTAAACTGTTTGCAGATGACTCAGGAGAAGATGTTAAACCAGAGCCTCCTGTTGAGCCGGATAGAATCGCAATTTCTGATACCGACAATTACGTCACGGTAACCCTAAACCAAAGTGAGTTCGGTTCTTGGAACTCTGTAGGTCTCAATGCAGGCTCACATGCGAAAGAGTTGACGAATGAAATCTATAAGAAGTTCAATGACGACTTCGACTTCATTATCTATATCATGAACAATAACACTAGGCCGAGCGGTATGCCCTATGGTGAGTTCTCAATGACGAAGAACGATACTAGTGGTATAGGCTTGAGCGATTTTGACATAACTAACGAGTATGGCTCACATGGTAAACTGCAAGGTGTGATCGGGCTTTACGCTTCAATGAATGAGGTTAGCGTTCTAAAAGCTCTTCATCTAGACGCTTCTTTACATGAAATTTTTCACCGTTGGGGAAACTGGATTGTCAACGATGGCGCTCCTGGTCACTGGGCCAACGTGGATGGTGTGCTCAGTAATTCAAGCACTTTCGCACCAATTGAATTGTACCTTATGGGCTTAATTTCTAACCCTTATGGTGCTGATGCTAATCTATGGGATAGCGAAAGCAAAATTGTATACAAGATGTGGGAAGCGGATAAAGATCGTTTCAAGCCCCGCACTCCTACAGTAAATAAATCACAGAAGCAATTTCGTTCACTGGTTGTTTTGCTCACTGAGGAAGGGAATCCAATTGATGCATCAATGGCAACACGTTTAAGCTCGAATATTGAAAATTTCCAAAGAACGGACGGAAAACATAAGGTTTACTCATCCGTTAATGTTGTAAGTAGAAACTTTTGGAATGCTTCACGTGGATTAGCGACCATGAAACTAGACGGAGTATCAGCTACATTGAAGTAACACCACGAAGCTAAAACGATAAGGAATTACTACGGCCAGATGTATTTAATTCCATCTGGCCTTTGTTTATATGGACATCGAATCACTATTTATAGAGAACAATGGAGTATCGATGGCGCTGTACAAATCACACCGAGAGTCTCTTTTGAGGAACAAACGGCTTCGTTACAATGTGCCTAAGCACCCATAACGAAGCCATTTTTGATCATGATAAAGACTTAGACGCTCAACTAATCATCCATCTTTTTTTCTTCAACCGTGTGGGTATACAAATGAACATCTCTTTGTGGGAATGGAATCGAGATACCCTCTTCATCTAGACGTTTCTTAACTTTTTCCGTTACGTCCCAATACACATCCCAGTAGTCATCGGTTTTAACCCAAGGGCGAACAACGAAGTCGACGGATGATTCATTCAGCGTATGCAGTTTCACCATTGGCTCAGGTTCTGGCAATACGCGCTTATCACTCGCTAAAATCTCGGTAAATACTGCTTTCACTTTATCAATATTGTCTGAGTAACCTACACCAAACACCATATCAACTCGGCGTACTCGTTCTGCGGTAATGTTGTTAATCACATCACCCCAAATTTTGTTATTCGGTATAACAAGTCTCTGGTTATCTATAGTCTGAACGGTAGTAGAAACCAAACTCATATTTTTTACCGTACCTTGAATACCGGCAACTTTAACCATGTCTCCCACATCATAGGGACGATAGATCAAAATCATTAATCCTGAAGCAAAATTAGATAGAGTGTCCTGAAGTGCAAAACCAATGATGACACCAGCAACACCAAAACCAGTCAACAGCGGAGCCAGTTCAATACCAATTTGCGACAACGCAACAAGTAAACCAACAAAGATAACCGCTTTAGATGCGACAGAGACGAAGAAGTCTTGCATTAACACGCTAAAATCCATTTTAGAATGTTTAACGCTACGTCGAACACCTTTGCTTACCACTCGAGAAAGGACTCTCGTTCCGTAGAGGATCGCTAAGAATAGGCACAGCTTCAGGAACATCGAAGGCGTATTTTCAAACGCCCAAGATTTGAAAGAAACAAGCCATTCTTCAAACAAGCCAAACGCTACATCGACATCAAGTACGTCGGCGTTAATATCACCCGTTGTGGCTAAAAGAAGTTGTTTGTAATCAGTACCATCAACACCCAGGTCTTCCATCAATGTCACTGTTGTTTGAAGGCTAATCACTGTCATAGCTATGCGTTCGTTGAACCTAACGATCTCTTGGTCCAGGGCTTCTTTTTCAGCCGCGCTGACATAACCTAAGCGTCGCTCCACCTCACTTTTTTGCGATCCTACATACAAGATCGCGTTTGATAGAAACTCAGCACGCTCGCTTAACGCACCTTTAAGCTTCTCTTTCGTACTCGACACATCAATTTGCAGCTGGTCAGCAATAACAAACGTTTCAGCAAGCTGTTCGTAGTAGGTATCCATAATACCGATACGCTTTTGTACCGCGAGTTCTGCGTGAATCTTATCCTCGCCCTCAGCCCCCCTAGCCTGTTTGGCAATGTCCGTGATGCTACCGCTGCTGAGATTAATCAGAGAATCTAATAACGCAATCTGGCTCAAGACAATTTTAGATAAACGTTCATCACCAGAATTTTGCTGAACTTCAGTCTTTAATTGTTCACGGAGCGTTTCATTTTTTCGGCGTAAGACGTCTTCCAAAAAAGAGCGTTCACTCTCATGAGCTTGCGTTAAAGTAACAAAGTCATTGGATAGCTTCTCTTGATGAGAGGCCAGTTTTTCAATACTCGCCTGCGCATTCATAGAAACCAAAAGTAGCAGTAGACTGCCAAAAAACAGTTTTAGCTGTGAGTACATAATTCACCTATAAGTGATTAGCATTTAAATAAAAGTAATAGAAAGGTGGTGAATGAATTATAATCATCCGGATAAAACGAACTTACCAATTTACGCCACATTGCGTGAATAGAGACGCCGGATAAATAGCCGAGCCCAAAACATCTGATCTCGCTGTGACTAGCCCTCTCGTTTCAGCTTGTTCAACATTTCCAAAGCGTTCTCGAACTCATAGTCTTCAACAAGATCAATAATAGGTTGAAGCTGATGACCGTAGTTAGGGTGCCACTCTTTCAACTGATTTAAGCGTTCCAAAGCCTCAACATCATAATTTTCTAACAAATCAGCTAGCGTTGTAAGCTCCTCATTTAGAACCGAATTTAGATCCTCGCTGTCCGTCGCATTTTCTTCATTATGAGCAGCCTGCTTGCTTTCTATATTGGTTCTCTGCTCTCGATATATTTGTAAGTGCTCGCGCAGTACTTCAAGCGCTTCACTCAATTCAGTCAAACGTGTCTCAACATCGTCCATATCTTGTGATTGTTCGAAATAACCTTCTAGCGACGCAAAAATGTGACTCACACTGCTCGCACCAATTGCTCCCGAAGTACTTTTTAATGTATGAGAAAAACGCACCAAAGGTTCTAAGTCTCCTTTGGCTAATAATGTTCGGTATTCATCGATGATCGAATCGATTTGTTCATCAAACCTTGAAATGAGTTTATTAAGTAATAATTCATCATGGTTGCAGTACGTTAACCCTAGTTCGATATCCAGCACGACACCTTGCTTAGCCGCATTCGAAAGCACTGGTTCAACTTCAAGCAACGACGCATCGACACTATCACTCTCTATCCAACGACTGAGCGTTACTGCGAGCCTATTGATAAGCACAGGTTTTTCCACGAAATCATTAATACCAATCTTGGTGGCTTTATTACGCACATCATCTAATACGTTCGCAGACATCGCGATAATCGGAACATTCGAATCAAGCTGACGAATGTGCTTCGTCGCTTCAAATCCATCCATCACCGGCATTTGTAAGTCCATAAGAATCGCGTCGTAAGTTTGCTTGCGTACTTGTTCAATCGCTTCTAAACCGTGGTTAGCGACATCAACATTGGTATTCAGTTTATCTAGGAAGGCCAGAGCAAGCTCTTGGTTGGTTTCGTTATCTTCAACGAGCAAGATCCTCGCCTGTTTTAAATCTAAATCTATTGAGCGGTGGATGGTGTAATCATCATGGTTAAAGCTTACATCTGCTAACGGAAAACCCAGCTCGACACTAAAACAACTCCCTTTGCCTAACTCGCTCGATACGACAATTCTCCCGCCCATTGTTTGGACTAACTTACGGCTAATGTTTAGCCCTAATCCCGTCCCACCATACTTACGAGTCGTCGAAGCATCTGCCTGAGAAAAAGCTTCGAATAAATTACGTTGCTGCTTTTCACTGATCCCGATTCCAGTATCACAGACATTAAAACGCAATGTGGCTCTATCCTCTGTCTTGTCAATGACTGACACATTCAGTGATACCGAACCAGTGTGAGTAAATTTAACCGCATTCCCCAAAAGATTAAGCAAGATTTGATAGACACGTACTGAATCACCAACTAAACCATCTGGCACATCAACATCTGACGTCAAATCAAGCGATAGTGATTTTTCCCTAGCGGTAATTGAAACAATATCTTCCAACTCTTCTAGTACAGAATGTAATTTGAAAGGCACCGACTCAATAGTGAGCTTACCCGCTTCAATTTTTGAAAAGTCCAATATGTCATTAATGATGTTTAACAACGATTCCGCAGAGCGATGAACCTTTTTCACATAGTTTTTTGCTGGCAGACTTTGCTCTTCTTGCAAAGCGAGATACGACATCCCCAAGATCGCATTCATCGGCGTTCGTATTTCATGGCTCATATTCGCTAAAAAGTCTGATTTCGCTTCATTCGCCGCTCCGGCATCAAGCATCGCTTGTTCAAGTTGAATATTCAGCGCTTTCTGTTCAGAAATATCGTAAGCCCAAAATAAAGTCGCAAGTGAGTCTTGGTATTTAATTAGATAGTAGCTGGTAAGAGCGGTAAACTCGCCACCGTGCTGTTTATGCAGGCTGAGTTCCAAGTTCACAACACTGCGATTAACAGACAGCTCTCGATATATTTCTTCCCGAATAGCGACTTCCGGATAAATTGAAGTTACATCTAAACTATCAACGTCATCTCGGGAGATTTCAAACAGCTCTAACGCTCGCTCATTGGTATATATGACTTTCTCATGCTGTATTATTGCAGCGGCAATAGGAGAAGCGTTCAAAACCCCAATGATCTGTTCTTGCATATGCTCAGCAGCGGCTCTTGCTTGCTTAGTATGATTGACCTGAGCTTTTAGCCTGCGATTCCAAGCAATGCTGATAATCAACACTATTGCCGAAAACACCACTACGGTATAAACAAGTTCATAGTTCGTCTTGTCGATAAACTTAGGTGCAGTCCACTTGGAAATAATGCCGTTTTTCTCATCTTCGGGGATCGCTTTGACGGCTTTTTCGATGATTGCGTATAACGTTGATTGAGTCCTCATAGTATGAAACGTAGGTGACACTAGATAATCAGATCGCCCAATAATCCTCATATCTCGATATTCGTTTGTGTTGATTAAATAATTCAGGACATGAACCGTATCGACCATCGCATCCAATTGCTTATTGGCGACCATTTCCAAACCTTCTAAGGTATTTTCAACCAATACCCAATCAATGCTCGGGTACTTCTCGATTAACTTACCTGTATTCGACGCTCCCTTTAAAATCCCGACTTTCCACTGATTTAAATCCGTAAGAATTGCCCCACTGATATCCGCCTTTGATGCAATCGCGAGAGGGCTAGAGAAGATCTTCGTACCAGCCTGATAGTCAACCAAGAATGACTCATTTTCTCGCGCCGCAGATAACAGAGATACGTCTCGATTTTGAATGATTTCTTCGCTTTCGCTCCAGTGGCTGACCAATTGTGGTTCAAACGTTAGGCCTGTTTTCGCTTCAATAACATGGAGAAATTCAGCGATCATCCCTATGTATTCACCTTCATCATTAAAGGCTTCATACGGGAGCGCTTTTGGATCAACCGCGACTTTATGGATAGGGTTATCCTTAATCCACGCCAGCTCATAGGGCGTCAGATTGAGTATCTGCCCTGTAAGATCGTTCTGCTCATAAACCTTTGAAATATATTTAAATTCTTTATCACTGAAACTACTAAAGAAACTCAGTGAAGGCAGGTAGGCATAATCAGACTCTGCAACTTTAAAGTTAAAGTAGAATGTCATCACGCCCACTTTCACCGAACCTGTCTCCGACTGATAAACACTATCTTTCGTAACACTCACATAGTTCGAGCGATCAAAATCTAGAGCGGCTTTCACTCCTTGCTCGGTGGCGATTAGGCTATAAAGCAGGTGATCATTGTTCTCATCAAATATTTCTATCGCGGCGATATCTTGCGGCAAATCGTATATACCGAGTGCACTTCTTAGCCCTTCAAGATCGTTTGAAAATAGATAATAAGCCGATATTTGCGCAATGATGTCTGCCCGCTGAATCTGTGGTCTAAAGTCAGATTCGATGTGGCTATTGACGAACTTTCTCATCGCCTGTTTGTTCGAGATGAGCTCTTCTAACGAAGCGTTGAATTTGTCACGAAGCTTACTGTCTCTCCATTCAACGAAAACGGGATAAGTTTGCGAAAACTCTCGGTGAATCTGAATAGAACTTCTGTCGAGATCACTTTCATGCTCCAAGTACCAATCAAGCACTCTTTTTTCCACCAGAATCGCATCGACATCATTATTCGCCAAAGACTCAAATGCTTCTTGAAG
The DNA here is from genome assembly GCF_046056895.1 of Vibrio sp. TBV020. Taxonomy (NCBI): domain Bacteria; kingdom Pseudomonadati; phylum Pseudomonadota; class Gammaproteobacteria; order Vibrionales; family Vibrionaceae; genus Vibrio; species Vibrio sp. TBV020. The sequence goes on from NZ_JBEEAQ010000003.1 coordinate 2,115,146, forward strand.
TGAGTTTAACTCGACAGTATTAAGTGGAGCCACCTGCTTAACAAAGGCATTGAAGGCCTTCCTGCTTGGCGACGCTCCTTGTTGAATAATGGCACCTAAGCGCAAAGAGTCATTGCTAGAAAAGTCTTTTAGGTTAAGGTCCCGTCCGCGGATCGAGACCACGATATATTCAAGGTCGATAGAAGGAAGGCTATATCGGCGCTCCCCAGTAAATTTATTGGTGATGCCCGAATTAAAATCAAGTTCGGCGTTTTTCTCTAAAATGTTATACCTAGTTGAAATCGGAGCTCTATACACATCCCCAATTTGATAGCCCATATTGCTAAACACTTTTTGAAGAAAAGAGTATTCCAGTCCGATCGCCGCCGATTCAGCATACATATAGGGAGGATTCCCGTAATCAAACGCACCATCTAACTTTATTCGATATGGGTTCCCTTTTAGCCATTCGCTCATAATATTATTTTGAGTTCGATAGCTAATTTGAGCCAAGGCTTTGTTTAAGATGCGCTGAAGAATAGGTATTTGCGGTGTGATTACTAAGCTGGCTTCTCGATCTTCCCAACCCTGAACTTGGCTATTAGGTTTGATATTCTCAACACCTAACCTTTTCACCACCTCCATGGTAGAGACTGTTTCTGCAATTATTCCGAATACCTCACCTTGCGAAATTGCCTGTATGGCATCTTGCTCATTTGAATAACTTTTGGTTTTTATATTTGGATAGAGTGTTTTAAACCAAGTTGTCATCTCAGCGCCTTCGACAACCGCTATAGTGAGTGGTTTAAGCTGAGTAGCTTGAGTAACGGTAACGGCACTAACCTGCGAGATGAGTTTTCTTTGATATGGCAAATAAGGATCTGAATAAACGAGCTTTTGCTTAGCCTTGTTGTTTGGAAAACCAACTGGATAGACATCAAGATTACCTTCAGCCAGCTTTACATAAGCTTGCGTAGCATTTTGGACAAATTGATATTCTATTGCTAACCCAGTAATCGAACTGATCTCTTCAATATACTGAGCAACAATCCCATCTACTTCGCCTCGGTTGTTAACAAACATAAACGGGTACTTGTCTTTAAGAACAGCGACCTTTAAGACTTGTTTCTTTTCCATCCATTGCAACTCTTCAAGGGTAAACTCATTGGCAGAATCCGCCCATGACAAAGAGGAAAATAGATAAAGTAAACCAACAGCCAACCAATTGTGTGCGTTAGAAAGGTTCAGAAGCATACGGTTTTAGTCCTTAAAACGAGCTTTGATCTCTAAAATCTCAGGTAAGTTCTCAATAAACAGATCCACAAGGTGAGGGTCAAAATGCTGTGACTTTTCTTCTTCAAGTAACTTAATAGTCCGCTCCACCGTCCATGCTTCTTTGTAAGGTCGTTCAGAGGTAAGCGCATCAAAAACATCAGCAATGGCGGCAATTCGGGCAACAAGGGGAATCGCTTCTCCAGATAAACCATTTGGGTACCCTTGCCCATTCCATTTCTCATGATGAGATTGAGCGACGTCTGCGGCCATTTTTAGCAGCTTAGAGCCCGATGTATCACCGAGAATATCAACCCCAATCGTGACGTGGCTTTGCATCACCTCCCATTGTTCAGCATCCAACTTACCGGGCTTAAGTAATACCGAATCTGGAATCCCTATCTTACCGATATCATGCATTGGGGCAGCTTCGCGCAATATATCGGATTCTTCTAACGTCATACCGCATGCCAATGCCAGAACATGGCAATAGTGGCTCATACGCAAAACATGCATACCCGTTTCATTATCTTTGTACTCAGCTGCCCTACCGAGTCTTTTGACCATTTCTACTTTGCTATGATTGATCTCTTCTGTTTGCTCTTTGACCTTCAAATAAAGAGCCTGCTGATGATCATAAAGCGACAAATGAGTTTGAACACGCTGTAGAGCGATTGCTGGGTTGATAGGCTTAGTGATGTAATCCACTGCCCCTAAGGAAAGGCCATAGACTTCATCCTCTGGAGAGATTTTTGCTGTGACGAAAATGATAGGAATATGTGCAGTATTCGGCTGAGCTTTTAGAACTCGACAAACCTCATAACCATCAACGTCTGGCATCATGATATCCAACAAAATCAGGTCAGGTTTAGGGGTCATTTGAGCAAGCTTGATAGCAACGGCACCACTTTTTGCTGCTTTCACTTTATAGTGGCTTTTTAATAGGCCAGTGAGGACATCCAAATTCTCAGGTGTGTCGTCTACAATCAAAACCGTCGATTTTTCGCTCATCAAACCTCCAAGTTAAACTTTAACATGATGAAATAATTGAAAATTCAACATTGAGTGTAGAAGTGGTTTTTCAAATTTGCGAATTCGTCACTCGCTTATTTAAGTAGATGGTCTAAACGATCAAATATTGGCCTTAAAATCGCTGTATTAGCTAGACTGTTTCGTAACTAGACGGTATATATCAAAAAGAGCATTTAGAGCGGATTGTCCATGCCAAAACATCATCCCAATGACGTCATCCATGTCGTCCATAAGGACCATGTCGACTTTTTTGTAAGCTTATTCAAAGAAATAGATGACAATATTTATACCCTCTTAAGACAGGCTCAAATCCCCAATGATATAAACACCTCCCAAGCTGACTATCGATTTTTACCAGAGACAACGCTTAAAAATCTCATGCAAATCTTAGCGAGCAAAACTTCAAACGAAGATTTTGGTGTGTTGATCTGGAGTACTTGCAAGAATGTCTACATTCCTGAGTTTGTTAAACAGCTCACTCAATGCAATACGTTAAAAGAAGCACTGGATGAATTTGGCTCAATACTAAAAACCCAATCCACCAACGCTAATGTCTATACCCAACATGCCGGTGGTAAATGGTGGTTAGTCCGAGAAAAGGCAGGAGCAGATGAAATTTGGTTCAAATACGCCGAAATGTTTTCGGTTGTGTTTATGTGTGAGTTAGTAAAAAACCTTACCGATGATCAATGGAGGCCTACTGAAATAGGCATTCAAAGCCCTGAATCAGAAGAGTTCAGTAACCTACCCGAGCTGAAACAAGCGATATTTTTCACTGAGCGCCCTGTCACAGCGCTGTATATTCCTGATGAGATTATGCTTGCTCCTATATCGTTACCCTCAATAAGCCACAAAGACCGTGAACAAGCCCCTAACCTTGATTTTCTATCGTCCTTTAAACTAGCAATTAAGCCCTACCTTTCAATGGGTAAACTGCCAATAAAAATTGCCGCTGAAATATTGAATTTGAATGTTCGTACCATTCAAAGAAGACTAGCAAGAGAAGGGGTTACATATAGCGACATCATTGAAGAAATGGTTTTAGAGCAAATGACGGAGCTTTTAAAGTGTGACACCCTTCCCATAACTATGATCGCAACAAAAATGGGCTATTCAGATTCCGCACATTTCACGCGGGCTTTTAAAAGGTTGATGAATATGACTCCAAGGGAATATCGCAAACGATACAGTCCACCTAATTAATAAAACTTCGACCAATTTCGAGTTTCTTGTCACCTAATGGCAATTATCGCACCTTGATGAATGGCAATATTACTTCTAAGTTAATGAATGTTAGTCATTTGTTGAAAATATTCTCACCACAAAGACCAACTTCGTAACACTAGAATTAGTAAGGATTGTTACGCGAAGCGAATTTTTCGCAGCGTATGGATATTTATAGGTGCCCCAATGAAACATAAGAGTACTAAGCTCTCAGCAATTGCATTGTCATGCTCGGTTGCGTTCTCAGTGAATGCAGCTTCCACCCTTTTCACCAACGTCGATATCTTTAACGGCACAGAAGACAAACTGTACGAAGATCACAACGTATTAGTTGTCGATAACAAGATCAGCAAAATTTCAAAAGAAAGCATCGATGCCGCTGATGCAACGGTCATCGACGGACAAGGCAAAACGTTAATGCCGGGTTTGATCGATGGTCACGCTCACGTGATGATCAACTACAACTTTGGCGACATCGAAACCAACAAAGACCTTACCGATATTTCAATCCATTCGATTCAAGTAGCAAAACGCTACTTAGATGATGGGTTCACAACAGTTCGAGATATGGGTGGCCCAGCATTCGGCTTGGCTCGTGAAATCGATGCGGGCAATATTCCTGGCCCTCGTATCTACCCATCTGGTGCGTTCATTTCCCAAACATCTGGCCACGGAGATTTCCGTGATCGAGGCGATGCCGGCTTTAGTCCAAAAACTGCAGGCGATCTATCTAACTTCGAAAGAATGGGGATTGGCGCGGTAGCCGATGGTGTACCAGAGGTTCTAAAAGCAACTCGTACCAACCTTCGTAATGGCGCAACGCAAATTAAAATCATGGCCGGTGGCGGTGGTTCTTCTCGATTTGACCCAATTGATACAACTCAGTATTCAGTCGAAGAGACTTGTGCGATTGTAGAAGCAGCGGCCGATTGGGGTACCTACGTGGCAGCACATACTTTCAACGACAGAGCCGTTAACCGCTTACTTGATTGTGGTGTAAAAACGTTTGAACACGGTTTCTTCGTCAACGACGAAACCATGAAGAGAATCTCGAAAGAAGGCGGCTTTATGGTTCCTCAGATGTGGGGGCTTTCTCCTGACCTAGCGAAAAACCCGCTTATGCCTAAAGAGAAGCTTCCTATGATCGCAGAGCTTCAAGAAGCGTATGGTGATTATGGTAAACGACTTCTAGATAACAACGTCAAAGTTGTATTCGCTTCTGACTATGTGGGCGCTGATTCTGACGCAGAGCGAGCTCGCCGCTACGAAATATACTGGCGTACTCAAGCATTCGGTAGCAACTTTGAAGTCCTGAAGCAAATGACATCAAATGCGGGTGAAATGATCGCAATGTCGGGGCCAAGAAACAAAGTAACGGCTAAGCTCGGTGTGATTGAAAAAGATGCTGTTGCCGATATTTTATTAGTAGAAGGGAACCCTCTTGAAGACATCTCAATTCTAGGTGCAACTCCGCAGTGGTTTGATGCAGACCCAGAATATAAGCAAATCGACACAATTAAATTAGTCATGAAAGACGGTGTTGTTTACCGCAATACACTCTAACCAAATCATGCTGAATGAGGCAGAGTCCTTCTGCCTCTATTTTTATTCTGAAGTGTAGTCCTTATGAAATCTCTATTTATTCTGCCCCTAACTCTTCTTTTAAGCGTCGTATGCAACGTACAAGCAACTGAAGTTGTGTACTGGGATAAGCTTCGTCCAACCATGACCTTGGAAGATGACCCCTTTCTAACATTGGATCAAAACCAGTTGTTTGACCTTGCAACCATTGCACGTTTCAACGAGGCTGCGCAGCAAGAAGACTTCTCTGCATCTCAAGAAGCTTTAGACGAAATCAAACAAACGAAGCAACGTTTAGCCAAACAAGGCGTTGATGTTGAGTATTTATTTGAAATGAGAGAAATAATTCGTCAGCAAAGAGAAGAACTTGCCACTAAACCCAATGCCGCTGTACTCAATAAGATGTCTCGAATTCCGGGCTTTATTACCCCTGTCGAGTTCAATGGAACTAAGGTGACAAAGTTCTTTTTAGTCCCGACTGCGGGAGCTTGCATTCACACGCCACCACCTCCTCCAAATCAGATTGTATTAATTGATTACCCAAGTGGAATCGAATTAGTCTCACTCGCTACGCCTGTTTGGGTTGAGGGCAAGCTCATTAATCAATCGGTTACCGCTAACGTGGACTACTCTGACGGTAGTACAGGAGTCGAAGCCGTTTACTCCATGCAAGCCGAAGAGATCGAGCTATACCAAAACTAAAGGATGTCGCTAAATGGCTACTTTCCACCAAATGACTCAGTTAACCTCTTATTATTCGCTCAACAAGATATGAAAGTAACCTTATGAAACTATCAAAATCATCTGTTAGCCTTGCCGTTGCGGCCTCTTTGTTTGCTCTTTCATCAAATGCCGCAAACTTTGAAAGCCCTGATTCGGTAGAAAACACCATCGCAGAAAATGCTCGTCAAAAACAATCATGGCGTGAGTCTTTAGCAGCTGATGGATTTACGTTCGGAGCCGATTACTTTGCCTTAGGACTTTCTTCGCCTGATGGTAAAAATGGCAATGATGCCGATGCCTCTTCCGGCGTCGCAAGGTTGTACGGTTCATGGAACTTACTAGGCAAAGGTACTAATAATACTGGTAGCCTAGTGTGGAAAGTCGAGCACAGACATTCCTACTCGAATACCGCACCTAAGCAATTCGCTTGGCTCGGAGAAGAACAAATTGGTTATGTTGGTATGATTGCACCAGCCTATAGTGACCAAGGCTTCCGTGTTACTGATTTGAATTGGAAACAGAAATTTAATGACGGCAGAGGGACATTCGTCATAGGCTGGCAAGACGTCACCAACTACGTGGATACCTACGCATTGGCAAGCCCGTGGACTGGCTTTACTAACCTAGCGTTCGGTACTGGTGCTGGAGCTATGGGACTACCTGACGATGGTATTCTCGCACTGTCAGCAGGCCACATGATTGGAAATAACTTCTATGTTGTTGGAGGCATTGCCGATGCCAAAGGTAAATCAGATGATATCTTCGAGGGGTTTGATACGCTTTTTAACGACACCACATTATTTACAACGCTAGAACTAGGTTGGACAGCCTCACAAGAGCAGATCTATACAGACAATTTCCACGTCACCTTCTGGCATATGGATGAAGGCTCCCAGCATAGCTTATCAGCTACCTCAACGCGTGAGGGAGATTCAGGCCAAGGCGTTAACTTCTCATGGAGCCAATTTGTCACACCACAAATGATGCCTTTTGTTCGCGGGGGGGTCTCTGAAGGTGATGTTGCGTTATACGATAAGTCACTCAGTGTTGGCCTAGGCTACTTTGGATTAGGGAACCCTAAAAATAACCTAGGTGTTGCCATTAACTGGTCTGAAACTAATAGTGATACGTTGCAGAACGAATTTGGGGCAGATAAAGACCAAACGGCGGTTGAAATATATTACAACATGCAACTGACCGATTATTTACAAGTCACTCCAGACATCCAATATATCAACAATCCTGCTCTTTCTGATGAAAGTAATGCTTGGGTTTTTGGTATCAGAGCTAGAGTATTTATTTAACATCGGCATCTAATTTCAAAGCCCTAGAAAAATCTAGGGCTTTTTTAATTTAACCATTACCCCATCAACATGGCGCAACATGGTAACTAATGTTTGCTCGCTTAAAGTAAGCTCCTCTTAAATATCCAGTAAGAGGAACAGTAATGACCATAAATGAATTCAAACAAAGTGATACCTATCAATGCCTTATTGTAGCCATGCAGCTTTTTCGCTCAATTGGGAGTGTTGCTTACAAGCTTTCTAAAGTATTGGTAAAAGCGCTATTGTGGGTAGCAATTAAGTCATATCGTTATGTAGCGAAATAATCACAATATGAATAGAGTTACTAAGAAAATCTCCAATTTTTAATCAAGTATTAGCTATCAATTTTTTACTTGAGCACCTCTTTAAAATCCACTCTTTCATTTTAAAGCCTTCAGTTATCTGAAGGTTTTTTTATGTCTGCCATCATGCGACTTATAAGCTACACGTTATAAATATTTCATCATTCAATTATCCAATGGCGCAAAATGGTAAGTATAAAAACTCGCCAACCGCATAATAGCTTCATCAAAACAAACAACTCGACAATACTTGGAACTTGTGATGAAAAATATCGTAACTAAAACAATTGGTCTTACTCTTCTTGCTACGGCTCTAACAGGTTGTGTGGGTAGCAACGCGGTGACAGAAAAAGTCGTTACCTTCAACGTTGAAGTCGTTGACAACCGCTATGCTCGAGCAGGTGTTAACTTACTTCTTGCACCTGTTTACGGTATTACGACAGCCGTCGACTATGTCGTATTTAACTCACTTGAATTCTGGACGGGTAAAAACCCTCTAAATGGTAAGCCTCACCTATTCGATACTAAAGTAGATACTCAGTTTAAGATTAATGATGAACTTGACCCTTCATTAACAGACGCGCCAATTGCTCCTTTGTCGAATAACAGAACCATCGAATCAGGCGTTATGAAGCAAGTCGACGAAAATACGATTCAAATGGATATCACGTTTAATAATGGTGAAACTGGCGTATTAACTGGCGTAAGAGACGGTGAAAATGTCGCTTACTACATTGATGGAGAACTGGTCACTGAGACAACCATCGGTCAACTTGAAGCGCTCAAAGCAGAAAACGTGTAGCTCTGAAACAAAACAGGCCCATTAATGGGCCTGTTTTTTCGATGTTAAACTCAATAATTCTTCTATGATTGGCTCTCTTGGCTTAAACGACTGCTAACCAAACTCGCCACCATTATCGCCAAATAAAAGCTACCTAGAATCGATTCGATAAAGACGAAGAATCGAGGGATAGGAAGCGCTGGCGATATGTCACCATACCCAACAGTAGTCAGCGTTATAAAGCTAAAATAGATTACTTCGAACAAGTTTTCGGTCCATGGTTTTGGTTCAATACCGTTAAATGCCGCTGGAAACAATTCAATTTGCAGCAAGTAAATGATCGCCCAAGACATACCAAATAGTAAATAAATACAGATAGAACCGATAATTTGGTTCCTACTCACATAGTCTGTCACCATCACCTGCTTGAGTGCAGTAAAGGTGTGAGAGAATAAAAAAAACAGTAGCGAGACAAGAGTTACGATAGATAAATCGTAGTCTTCAAAGTAAGAAAATCCCCCTGTAATCGCCGCTAAGCTCAATAGAAACCCATACCAACTTCTATAGAAGGTCTGCTTTCTGTTCACCCCAACAATAGACAGAGCTAGACATATGATGATGAGGGCTAAAATCATCTTTTGCCCTCCATCGAACAATTGTTGCATCACAGCGCTTGAGAGCAGTAATCCAAGTAAGGCAAAGAACAGAAAGTAAAAATTGTCATCCCTCGACACTTTCTTCATTAGGATTTTCCTTCTGCCTCACTATCTAGCCAAACCGTAAACAATTGGTAGGTTAAGCTTAAAACAACCGCACCAACAAACAATCCAACGATTCCAGACATCGCCATTCCACCCAAAGCACCGAGCAGAATAACCAACATCGGAATGTCTGAGCCACGACTGAGTAGCATTGGTTTTAAAATGGCATCACTACCACTCACCAAAATACACCAGATGAGGAATATAACTGCCGTAGTTGTGGTATCAACAGTGAAAACATAAATAATAACGGGTAGTAATGCTAGGATTGGCGGAAGCTGAATAATTGCCACCAGCAACACTAATAACATCCATAGCCCAATCGCTGGGACATCAGCAAAGAACATCCCTGCCCCAGCCATCACAGACTGAATAACTGCAACGCCAATAACACCTTGAACCACACTTCTTACGGTATTTTTAGAAAGAGTCGCCAGACCTTCACCGTGGTCTCCAGTTAAGCGTTGAGCCACAAGAATAAAGGCTCTTTCGCATTTCTCTGCATTAGCCATAAATGCGCCCGCAATGATGGTGGAGATGATGAACTGAATAAAACCACCACCGAGTGAGCCTACAATACCTGCTGCTTTACTTACGATTGTTTTCACCTCTTCTCCGTACTTAATCAGTACACTTTCTAAGTTGGAAGAGAGTTGAACGCCAAACTCATAAACCTTGTCACCAACGAGCGGTAGATCTTTTAAGTTGTCGTTCGGTTTTGGAAAAGCCACTGTCCCTTCTTGCAGCCCAGCAACTAACTCAGATCCACTTGTATATAACCCAGTAGATAGAGCAATCAAGGGGATAAGGAGTAAAATGACACCGATAAAGGCAAGTATGCCACTCGCTTTGCCTACGCCGATTCCAAACTTGCTACTCGCCCAACATGCTATAGGATACAAAGCCGTTGCGATGATCCCTCCCCAGACGACGAGCAAAATGAAAGGTTGTAAAATCGAAAAGCACCAAAAGATTAAAATGGCAATAGCGCCTATCTTTATAAATGCATCGATTGCTTGGTTAGAGAAGTTGTTTTCCATTTTCATATACAATCCTTGTTACCCCATCTAGGGATAAATCCTATACTTGCAAAAATTTCCAGTCGCGAGTTTCCAAAAAGAACGAAACAACTATCATGTAAATTCCAATCAGGAATAATTGGAATATGCGAATTAGCATATTGCTATCAATCTCACCCGAGCTCATCAACGTACTCCCTAATAAAACCAGCACCGTGCTAAATGCCGTTGCATAGATAGGAGCCTTATCAGGTTTTGTATAGATTTGAGTCGCCATCACGATAGCGACAAATGAGATAAACAGCGTGTAAAACAGAATGTTGGGAACAATGCTAAGTATCGTAAACACACCTATCGCGAGTACCCCACCAATACTGTTACTAATGATCAGAAAAGCACTAAGCTTTATCGACTTCTCACCCGTTATCATCAAAGACAACAACGCAATGAACATCATAGTAAGCAGTGCCTCTGAGATTTGGAAAATGAAGAAAAAGCACACAACTGGGAATGAAATGATCATCGCACGGAATGCTGCATGCCAACGTTGTTGACTCGTCAACGGTGAAGGTTGATAGCCTTTAAAGTTTGATTCCGGTTCTGGTAAGTAAATGTGCACAATCGCGAAAATCATTACCGCGACAACACCTGAACTTGCCAATCCTGTCGCGAGATAAACAGAAATCCCAGGGTTAGAAATGGCCATAAACGGTAGCATGAGTATGGCAATAATCAGAATCGTCGCAAACAAGTTCCATTTGGGGTCTGTAAACAAATAGTATCCCCATAGCATCATCAACCCGATTAGAATCAACATCGGAATGGGGTATTGCGTGATCCCGTTAGATAAAATCAGCCCCAGCACCATTGTCATTACCATGGCGATGATCATTTCATAAACCGTTTCTTTATTAAGATCAGGCTTATCAATCAAAAACTTGGCAACAAACACTGGTGCGACAAACGCTAAAGGCCAATCAATCCAAGCAGCTAAAAACACTGCTACCCCTACACCAATGGTGTAGCGAATAATCTTAACTTGAAGTCGAGTATCCTCGATGGCGCTAGCGGACATAAGACATCATGCTCACAAAACGAATCCACAGCTTACCAATCGTATTGAAAATGAAGTTGTCACCGCTATATACAATCACGTCAGCTTGACCGCCAATACGCAATAACCCCGACGCTTCAGCATGATCAAACTCAATAGAGATCGGCAGCATTTGAGTTTGACGTAACCAACCTGTTTGATTGTTAGCTTGTGCCAATTTACCCGCTTGATCGTTTTGTCCCCAATCCACGCCCCAATCAACACTCGTCACCTTACCTTTGATGACTTTACCAGGGGCAAAGTCTAGTGCCACTTCAACGACATCACCTGCTTCGATATTACCTAGGCTATTTTCACGAAAATAAGCTTCTATCCAAATGCTCTCTGTAGATACAAACGTCATCAACGGTTGCCCTGCTGAAGCATAGAAACCTTCAGATAAGCTAAAGTTAGACACTCCGCCTACCGTTGGAGCTTTAATTACGGTTCTTTCTAAATTGATTTGCGCCTGTTCTAATGCCAACAAGGCTGCTTTGATTTGACTATTATCCTCGCCATCTGCCCCCAATTGCCGTTTAGCTTTGTCTAGGTCAGCTTGTGCATTAACTACGTTTGCTCTCGCACTCGCAAGGTTGGCTCTCGCTTGGTCAGCATCAGATTTGGATACAACGCCCCTTTCTGCCATTTCCAAAATTCGATTGCTCTGAAGTTTGACGTTCTCAAGATCAACATTTGCACTTGTCAGGCGGGCTTGAGATGCAGCAATAGCCGCTGTCTGAGCGCCCACATTTTGCCCTGCTATCTCTAGGTTTTGTTCGGCTTGCGCTACAGCAATCTCATAATCCGCGGGGTTGAGTTTTACAAGAACATCCCCTTCATTAACTGGTTGGTTAGCACTTACGAGGATGTCGAGAACCTGACCAGATACCTGTGGCTTAATTGGTACCACATAACCTTTTACACGGGCATTATCGGTCATAGGAATAATTCGATCAGAAACGATACTAAATAACAATAAAACAACGACCGACATCAGAAGATAATTGGTAATTTTACGCACTTTATTAGGTTTTTCGGCTGCAACCTCTTCTTGTACCACAGTTTCATCTTGTTCTGGTTTTGTTGCTTGATCACTCATATATTTACCTACCGCTGAAGATTCCATTCACTAATTATATTTATAGCTTCAATATCAGAAAAATCGAAGTGAAATTGTAGAATTTTTCTTAATATTTAATAGTTTATTCATATAGCGCCTCGTATTTATGACGCACGTCTCAAACACCTAAATACGATGTGTGTCGCAAATGGCTGTCATATTCAAATATAATTAAGAAATCCCATACAAAACTTACCATTTTGCGCCAAAATGGATTATTCTTAAAATCCTAGATCTAAGAAAAGGAACGTTCTTTGTCTACCAAACCAACAAAATTGCCAATGATACGCACTGGCTATACAAAAATTCTTATTGAGGTTTTCTCTCGAAATGGAATTAACGTTCAAGAGCTCCTCAATAATTCAGGACTACCGCCCGATCTGTTCGAAACTGACAAAGATTACTTACCCGTAGAGCCGGTTAAACGCTTAGTTTATTTGTTATCAACTCAAGTAGGCGTCAACAATTTTAGTGAGCAGCTACGTTTGGCGTTCCGTCAACGGATCATTCCTCAAATACTCAATAACTTTGAATCGGCAGCCACTGTTAAAGAAGCACTTAGCAGAGCCAATGAGATATTTGCTAGTGACTCTCCCGGCAGCAGTATTACGTTTGAACATCAGTATGGTAGATACTGGTTTTGCCGCACTGTTGAGTATGAGAATTCGCCCTACTTCATATGGGGAGAGGTATTTGCCGTGTTGTACGTTATTGAGCTCGTACAGGCGCTTACTAAGTCAGATTGGTTCCCTGAGCAGCTCAAGATTCAGCATATGGACGACGCAGCCATTCGTTCAGCTCTAGGAAAAAAGACCCAGCTTTTTGTCGGTCAAAACCAGACCGCTTTGTTGGTAGATGAAACAACGCTCAATAAAAAAATCCATATCACGTCATCTGATACTAAATTAAAAGCTCCACTCGTCGAGTGGCATACTAGTTTCAGCGATAGTGTCTTCACCGCTTTATTACCTTATGTCAAGGAACACTCCTTAACTGTCGATCAAGCCGCTAAGCTATTAAAAATGACATCACGAACATTTCAGCGAAGATTAAAAGAAGATCGTACTTCATTTAGACAAATTAAAGAGAGTTTAATGTTATCTGTATCTTGTGAATTAATGGAAGAAGGTCACTCGTTGACTCATATTTCTAGCCAACTCGGCTACAACAATATCTCCCATTTTTCACGTGCCTTTAAGCGAATTACTGGATTGACCCCAAAAACATATAGGAAGTCTATCTTGGGCCTAGCTGAATCCACATAGGCGTACTCACTTGGTGAAGTAACAATAACCTATATAACAAGCTTGCTATCAATAGAAACCGAGTTGTTCTCAAAAAGTTTACTATATAGCATGCTTGCTAAATCAATATGCGCACTCAACTCATTGATATCTTGTATTCTAAATAAAACAACCATATATCCACCTTAAGTTAATATTCTTCCATTTTATTCTTACACACTCTCTAGAATTAACTTACCATTTCGCGCCAAAGTATTTTATCAGCGTGATAAATGGTTTTATTTAAATTCGTAGTTTGGCAATATAAAACCCAGTTAAGAACATAAATAAAAAGTAAGGTTAAATATGAGCGCATCTGAAAAACAATATGGTTTCAATACTCCACAACGTCTATTTGTAGGCTATACGCTAGCTGTGCTGGTTGACTTAACCGTATTGAATTTTTTCGATGAATACTGGGACTTTGTAAACATTGAGTCATTTACTATCTCATTCGCAGCGGCAATACTACTTCAGCTACTTCTGAAGCTATCAATTAGTGCGGAACATCACATTGCCGATTACTTTAAAACTAAGCCTGGTACCGCGCCGAAAGTTTACCGAGGATTAAGCTCATACGCGATTTTGGTTGGTAGTAAATTCGTAATGCTTGAAGCGATTAATCTTATGTTTGGAGACAAAGTATCATTCACAGGTCCGCTTAACGGCGTCGTTGCCTTCTTCGCTGTAGTATTCACTATCTTAGTCGCTGAAATAGTGGTTTCAAAAATCTACTTTGCTCTCGATGACAGTGATAAAAACAACTAAGTGAAACTTCACAAAACGAAAATAAAAAACCGCCCAATGGCGGTTTTTTATTATCTCTAGCAGCCTTCAACAAGTTGGCTATGCTGTCCGCTTACTTTTATACCTTGAGATTTAGGAATGACTACCGTAAATCTTGCTCCACCTAGATGGCTTTGATCGACAGAAATTGTCCAATTTAGATTTCGAGCAGCATTGTTTGCGATTGCTAAGCCAAGTCCAAAGCCACCGTTATTTGCGTTTCGGCTTTTATCTAACCGAGAAAATGCCATGAATATCTCTTGGCGCTTTTCCTCTGGAATGCCATGACCATCATCTTCAACATCGATAGTCCAACAAGATTGATATTCATGCAGCGTCACCTCAACAAGACCATTTCCGTATCGGTCCGCATTTTTTATTAGATTGTCTAAGACTAACTTTGCGAAAGCAGGAGTGAGCACGGCTTCATCTTCCACAACATCATCAGCAATAATCAACTTGATCGTACTGCTCGCCATCATATCAAGTCGACAGCGACAGAATTTTCTAAGAGGCACGATTTTCTCTGACGATTGCTCCCCCACTCCAATTCTGTTGTTGAGCTTTGATAGCTGAAGAATGTCACTCGTAAGGTCCGAAATATCTTCAATGTAATCATCAATATCATTAAAGAGCTGCTCTCTGTTTTGACAATCCTCTCTTCTTGCTAGATCACATGCCATTTGAATTTTACTCAAAGGAGTTCGGATCTCATGAGGGATAGCATGAGAGAATATTTGGTTTTGCTTTACACGGCGCTCTATATCTTCTGCCATCTCGTTGAAGCTTTGAGCAATCTCTTTGATAGGAGAAATGTGGTACGCCTCAGCTCTTGCGTTCAACTCACCTTGACCAAAACGCTCTTGAACCCTGATCAGTCGATTGACACGTTTATTAACGCGGTGAAGTGGTAAATAAATTAGTAGACCTAGTGCAATACTCATGGTGATAAACAAAGAAATCATAAAGTGAATTTCTTCATCTTCATGCCATGGCGTACTGACGTTATAGGGATCGTCGATTTCTTGGAACACTAGGTGATAATTCGAGTTTGGGATTGGTATCGCCATCATCAACAATTCATCGTCATTGATATAAACTTTCGTACCTTGAGAGCTCATATGCATGGTGCAATGAACACAAAGTGGTTGCGATTCATCCCAGTCGTTTTTTAACGCCAGCTTATAATCGTAAAATGTTAGCTCACCAAAACGATTCAGCTTTTCGTACAAACCATGACGGTCATATCGACTCTCGATATAGCGCTGAGCATGATGAATACCATCATCGACAAAGACATCAAGGTCCGCCTTACGCATGTAGCCTGTCCCGAAATGCATGAAGATGGCAAAAGTAAGTATCATGCCAATCAAACTCTCAATATAAAGGCATGTGAACATTGAACGAGGCCGAGACACTATGCGCATGCGTGACTACTCACAAGTTTGTATCCTTGATTACGAATCGTCTTGATTGTCGCGCTATACACCTCTGCTTGAATAAGCTTCTTTCTTAGCCCCGAGACACGCATGTCAATGGAGCGATTGTTTGCATTGTATTCAATACCTCTGGCTAATCGACAACAATGATCTCTTGAAACCGTTTCCCCTGCGTTTTCAATCAGTAGCTGCAAGATCTCAAACTCGGAATTCGTGAGGTTAATAGGTTTATGGTCGTAGTAAGCGGTTTGGTTTTGAGCATTAATCACAATACCATGAGCGTCAGACACATAATTTACTTGGCTGAGTTTCTGTTGACGTTGATAGCGACGCATCAAAGCCTCAATTCGAGCGACTAATATATGCCCTCTTACTGGCTTTGTTACATAATCATCGGCGCCGAACTTGAATAAGCTCACTTCGCTCATCTCATCTTCGGCAGCAGTTAGAACCATAATCATGCCGGAATAAAATTGTCGTGCTTCACTGCATATTTCAGCCCCTGACTTGCCTGGCAACATTAAATCCAACAACACAAGATCAGGTTGGAATTCATGAATTTTATCTATTGCACTCGAGCCATCGTATATCGCTTCAACCTGATAACCTTCTGCAGTTAAGTACATTTGGGTTAGTTGAGATATATCGCGATCGTCTTCAATTAATAAAATCTTAGAATTCATCTATATGCACGCCATTTATAAATTTGCGCGCAGTATATAGCAAACGTTTCACTCTTCAAGGCGAACCATAAATCTAATAAATAGTTAGAGTAAGAATTACCTTACAACAAACAAGGCAATGAGCCGATAATTGCAATCGATTACAGGATGATTAAGAGGATCTTTCGGTGTTTCTATGAATTAGTGACTGAACAAAGAAAAATAATGACAAAAGGTGAAAGATTAAAACTTAAAAAGCACAATTGTGACAATTATATTTAGACCCTACAGCTAAGTACGCACAGGGAATAGCTTCCGTACATCAAGTTTTACACATGATAGTCTCACAGTTAAGACGCCTCAACGATATAAAGGCAACCAAAGTGCTTACACATGCTTACATTCCTTATTTTTACCAAACAGCAAACCAAATAAGCACAGCTATTTACTTCGCCCTCTTTAAAAAATGACGGGAGTTAGGGTTTTATCCTTCGCTCTTAATGAACTTTAGTTAAATAAATGTGATCAAGACAGAAATCGCACTTACATTTCTTCGTCTTTTAAAGCTATGCACTTAAACACTTAGTTATATTTTGTATTTTTGATCTTACCATTTACCCTTCTTATTTATTAATCACAACTGGTATCTGCGTATGAAACTCCGATCTTCTGTTTTTTTGTTCACTTCTATTTTGTCTACTGGAGCACTCGCCTCAGTTGAAAGTCAGATCACTGACATAGTGACAACCTGGTTTGATGTCGAAGTGAAGAAAGTGAAAAGCTTGGCCGTAAGAGCTTCATTCGATTGTGAGTTCTACTCTGGTACTCCTACCATCAATACGACTGACGGCTCATCGAGCTTCGGCGACCATTATTTTCTACACTCAAATGGCAAAGTTGAAGCCATTGTTACGCCTAGCACTACTCAACCTCTCCCGCAAGTTACTCAGTGCATCAAGAAGGACTTGGTCATTTCAAATACTGAAGAGGCGGAAGTGGTACTCGAAGCACTCGGGGATATTTTCCATGCGATGAACTCATCGTTTCGTGAGGTGGAACCACATGTAATTAGAAAAGAGACACATTGGGAGTTGATCAACGATAAGTTCTTCGATGACTACTCCGGTTACATAGTAAAAACAGCTCCTGATGGCACTGTTAAGTCGATCTCTTACTCACTGGAACTTAAGGGGCAGTAAACGCATCGTAGCGCCCTGCAATTCCAAATTCCCTAATGCAAATAAGGCGTAAGCTCTGCGCCTTATTCTTCAAATAAACACTAAAACAACTTTGAACAAGTCACTCTATTTTTTAAAAAACGGTTGACCTTCCCCCTAGGGTAGCCTTTAACATTCAAATTGATAACGAAAGGTTAGCTATGATTCACTCTCTAAAAAACACTATGATTATGATGCTCAGTATCTTATTGATGCTGGTCTCTAACTATGTGTCGAGCTCGTCAACAATGACGATGAGTAGTGCACCTTATGAAAACGTTATGGTTTTTAATGGGGAAGTTTGTAACCCTCCTCAAGCCGTTGTCACAACCGATGTGCCAGTGACTAAACATCCCCGCTCACCACACGATTGCTGCATGTCAATGAATGGAAACAACGCTTCTCATTCAACGATGAATCACTCCGATACTGATACCGCGGACCCAACCAACTGTTGTGACAGCGACGGTGGCGTCCACACTTGTTGCACTACTGTATCGTCTACTGTTTCCTTACCGTTCGGATCTCAAGTGTTAAGTGCAACAGCCTCCTCATTGGCTTTGCATCAATCAATCAAGATTGGTGACACTGTTGCACGCCTGCAATCTATCTTACGTCCACCAACCGTTTAATTCTCACTCATAAGTATCGCTCCTACATGTGACTTTTATTGAAAAAAGCACCGGGATAAGTCTAAGCGTTTTTTAACGCCCTCAATGGATTATGATTGTGAACAATGAATTATACGGCCTCGGTTTTGCCACACCGATAAGCCTTTGTATCGCTGCAACTGTTGCTGCGATACCCGCTATAACTCATGCCAATGAAGTAAGAACTTCAACGGATATTGCAGCGTCAACTCACCAACTCAATGCGCTAATTGAATCCGCACTGAGCCAAGACGCCAGTCGTGCACAATACACGGCTCAATCACTCGCAATGACCGAGGCTGGTGCAGCAAGCGCGACGTTAATGGATCCCAAACTTAAGGTTGGCTTCGGTGGCTTACCTGTCGACTCATTTAAGTTTGATGAAGATCCAATGACCAACATCTCTGTTGGCTTAATGCAACAGTTTGAACGTGGGTCAACATTAGAATTAAACCAACGAAAAGCGAGCCAGCAAGCCAGCGGATTATCTTTGCAAGTTTCTCTCAGAGAACGAGAAGTTGCTAGCCAAATGACTCAGCTATGGCTAGAGCTTGGTTACCTACAATACGCCGAGTCGATCATCTTAGAAAACCAGCGCCTAATGGCAGAAATGGAGCAATTCGTAACGACCAACTACTCAATTGGTAAAAGCGAAGCCCAAGATCTACTTAATACTCAGCTACAGGTGGACAAGCTAGAAGAAAAGCTCCAACTCAACCATCAAATGCAAAGTCGCATCGTCTCTCAGTTTTCGGAATGGCTTGGTTCCAATTGGTTGACTAGCAATCGCTCCCTTGTTGCAAGCTATGCGCTTAATTGGCCAGCTCTCGACAAGGCTTTATCTTCCCACGCTGATACAGCTCAATACTACGACCAGCTTAACCAACATCCAATGGCACAAATGGCTGACTCGAATATTTCTGTCAACCAAATACAAGTAGAAGTAGCAGAGCAAGCTTATACACCACAATTTGGCGTCGAGGTGATGTATGCCTATCGTCAAGCCAACAACATGATGGGCGAACCTGCTTCTGATCTCGTGAGTGCCTATCTAACGATGGATATTCCTCTCTTCACGGGTAATCGCCAAGACAAAAACCTTGCTGCTGCACAGTATCAGGTTGGCGCAGCTAAATATCAGAAAGATACGTTGCTGGCACAAATGAATGCCCAAGTTAACGCCTTGATGAACGATCGCACCAATCTACTAGAACGCATCACCCGCTATCAAGAACGCCTACTTCCCCAAGCGATAGCAAGAACCCAAGCCGTTGAGCGAGGTTACCAGAATAACACTGCACAGTTTGGTGATGTGATTACCGCATCAAGCGATGAGCTCGCACTTGAGCTAGAAGTCGTTCGTCTAACCACGGACTTAAACATTACCAATAGCAAGTTGGCAGCTCTACTGGGTGGCTTCGAATACAAAAGCCCGAAATCAGATGCACCTCACAGCAAGTCAGAATAAGGAATACACATGAGTACATTTAAAGTTGCCACGCTTGCGCTAATAGTGGGTAGTGCTATTGGTTACGGAGCTAATTTCTTCTTATCAGGCGTGGAACATTCGATGCCAAACACGTCAGATAACACATCCACAAGTTCAGATGAGCCTCTATATTGGGTCGCTCCTATGGATCCGAACTACCAAAAAGACAAGCCCGGGAAATCCCCAATGGGTATGGATCTAATACCTGTTTACGCATCTGATTTAAACGGAGATAACGATAAGCCAGGAACGATTAAAATAGATCCTGCTGTAGAAAACAATTTGGGTGTTAAGACCGAATCTGCAACCGTCGAAGCTCTATCTCCTCGCATTGAAACCGTTGGCTACATTGCATTTGATGAAAGCCAATTGTGGCAAACTAACGTTCGCGTTTCGGGTTGGGTTGAGAAGCTCAATATCAACACAGTCGGTGAGAAAGTATCCCAAGGCGAAGTTCTATTTTCGCTCTACTCTCCTGAGTTAGTCAAAGCCCAAGAAGAGCTTCTAAGCGCCTATAAAACTCAACGTAAAGGGATGATTAAGGGTGCAACAGATCGCCTGCTAACCCTTGGCGTCGATCAAGAACAGATACGCGCGATTGCACTCAAAGGCAAAGCTTCCCAGACAATAGAAATCAAAGCGCCTGCTGATGGCGTTATCGCCAGTTTAAACATTCGTGAAGGTGGTTATCTGTCACCAGCACAAGCCGTAATTAGTGCAGGCCCTCTCGATGAAGTCTGGGTTGATGCAGAAGTGTTCGAGCGTCAGTCTCACTGGATTAGCAAAGGTAGTCAAACCTCCATGACCTTAGACGCTATCCCTGGTGGAAAGTGGACTGGTGAAGTCGATTACGTCTACCCGATTTTAGATCCAAAGACTCGCACCTTAAGAGTCCGTTTAAAGTTCCCGAACCCTAATGGTGAATTGAAACCCAATATGTTTGCTAACGTCACATTGCACCCTGTTAGTAGTGAACAAGTCATCACGATTCCACGCTCTTCTGTAATTCGCTCAGGTGGAATGACTCGCGTTGTCTTGGCCGAAGGCGATGGCAAATATCGCTCAGCACGAATCGAAGTAGGCCGAGAAGCAGGAGAGAGAATTGAAGTGTTAGATGGCCTTCAAGCAGGCGAAAAAGTCGTTACTGCCGCCCATTTCATGCTCGATTCGGAATCAAGTCAATCGGCGGATCTATCCCGCATCAATGGCGTTCAACCCCCAGCACAAACAGCGTGGGCCAAAGGCGAGATTACCGATGTGATGCAAGGGCATCGCATGCTGACCATTAACCATCAACCTGTTCCTGAATGGGACTGGCCGGGTATGGTCATGAATTTCACCGTAGCTGAACAAGTGGACTTTGCGCCTTTCTCTCAGGGGCAAGCCATTGAATTCGAAATGCAAAAAACGCCACAGGGCCAATACGAAATCGTCGATTACAAAATCAGTCAAGACGCAATCGTCGCCGAAGTTTGGGCTAGCGGTGACATCTCTATGTTGATGGCAGATTTTGGCATGACCACATTAAACCATTTACCAATCACCGAGTGGGATTGGGATTCAGGTGAAATCAATTTCTCTGTTGGCGAAGAGATAAACCTATCCGGTTTTGAAGAAGGACAGAAAGTACGCTTTCTAATAGAGAAAAAAGGTTCTGAGTACATCCTAAAACAACTTGAGTTAGATGAGGAGCGAGTATGATAAATGCGATTATTCGCTGGTCCATCAGCAATCGATTCTTAGTCCTTGTTGCGACCGTTGCGCTGATATTTGGTGGCTTATACAGCATTAAAAATACTCCGGTGGATGCGATTCCTGACCTCTCTGATGTACAGGTGATCATCAAGACGAGCTACCCAGGTCAAGCGCCTCAAGTTGTAGAAGACCAAGTCACTTACCCATTAACCACTGCAATGCTCGCAGTACCCGGTGCCGAAACAGTGCGTGGCTATTCGTTCTTCGGCGATTCTTATGTCTATATCATCTTTAATGATGATACCGATATGTATTGGGCACGTTCACGAGTATTGGAGTACTTGAGCCAAGTCGCTCCCAAATTGCCTTCAAGTGCCAAACCAACGCTTGGTCCAGATGCAACTGGTGTTGGCTGGGTGTACAGCTATGTTTTACAAGACAAAACCGGTCAGCATGACCTAGCTGAACTTCGAAGCCTACAAGACTGGTTTTTAAAATATGAGCTTCAAACGGTTGAGGGCGTTTCCGAGGTTGCGACTGTCGGCGGTATGGTTAAGCAATACCAAGTCCAGATTGACCCAGCTAAGCTGCGTGCTTATGACCTAACGCTACAACAGGTCAACATGGCGATTCAAAACGGTAACCAAGAAAGTGGTGCATCGGTTGTTGAGGTGGCTGAAGCGGAGCATATGGTTCGTACTACCGGTTATTTGTCAGGCGTTGAGGGCATTAAAGCCTTACCACTGAAAGTGACCAAACAAGGCACACCGCTTCTACTTGGCGATATTGCTGACATCAACCTTGGTCCGCAAATGCGCCGTGGTATTTCCGAGCTCAATGGTGAAGGTGAAGCCGTTGGTGGCGTTATCGTGATGCGCTTTGGGGAAAACGCCAGCGAGGTTATTTCCAAAGTTAAAAACAAGCTCAACGAACTGCAAAACAGTTTGCCGGAAGGTGTGGAAATTGTCGCAACTTACGACCGTTCAACACTGATCGATTCTGCCGTTGAAAATCTTTGGAAAAAACTAGCAGAAGAGTTCATCGTCGTGGCGATCGTCTGTGCGCTCTTCCTGTTCCATATCCGTTCATCCTTGGTCATCGCATTAAGCCTACCTATTGGTATTCTTTCTGCGTTTATTGTTATGCACTGGCAAGGAATTAACGCCAACATCATGTCTCTTGGTGGCATCGCAATTGCCATCGGCGCTATGGTGGATGGCGCGATCGTAATGATTGAGAACGTGCACAAGCATATTGAACGTACACCTCTCAACGACAAAAACCGTTGGCAAGTGATCGGTAATGCAGCTCAAGAGGTTGGCGCTCCGCTGTTCTTCTCATTGCTGATCATTACATTGAGCTTTGTACCTGTATTCGCCTTAGAAGGCCAAGAAGGCAAAATGTTCTCTCCCCTTGCCTTCACTAAAACGTATGCAATGGCGGCTTCTGCCGGTCTAGCGATCACTTTAGTGCCGGTACTAATGGGCTATTTTATTCGCGGTAAAGTGTTACCTGAGAACAAAAACCCAATCAACAAAACGCTCGTGTCACTGTACAAGCCTTTATTGAACCTAAGCCTGAGATATCCAAAAAGTATTATCTCGCTTGCCCTCGTGCTCATGGCCTCGGCTTACTACCCAATCACTAAAATGGGTAGTGAATTCATTCCGCCGCTTGACGAAGGCGATCTAATGTACATGCCAACCACTTATCCGGGTATCTCGATTGGTAAAGCTCGTGAGCTTCTACAACAAACGAACAAGCTGATCATGACGGTTCCTGAAGTGAAAACGGCTTGGGGTAAGATCGGCCGTGCTGAAACCGCCACCGACCCTGCCCCGCTGACTATGATCGAAACTGTGATTCAATTGAAACCCCGTGACCAATGGCGTGACGGCGTCACTACAGAGTCACTGCGTAAGGAGTTTGATGATCTAGTGCAATTCCCAGGGCTAACCAACGCGTGGGTTATGCCAATCAAAACTCGCATCGACATGCTTGCGACTGGTATCAAAACGCCCATTGGTATCAAAATCGCAGGTCCTGACTTAAAGGTGATTGAGAAGATTGGTTCGGATCTTGAACCTATCCTTAACACGATTAACGGTACCACTTCAGTTTACGCTGAGCGAGTTGCTGGTGGTCGCTATGTCACGATCGATATCAATCGCAGATCTGCCGCCCGCTATGGATTAAGCATCAAAGATGTTCAGCAGGTTGTCTCTACTGCTGTTGGTGGTATTAACGTGGGTGAAACTATCGAAGGTTTGGAACGTTACCCTATCAATGTTCGTTACCCGCAAGATTACCGTGACTCTGTGGTCAAACTGCAAAACTTACCGCTTGTCACACCAAATGGTGCTCGCATCGCACTCGCAGACGTTGCTGACATTCGCTACGAAGATGGCCCACCGATGATCAAGACAGAAAATGCCCGCCCGAATGGTTGGGTATTTGTCGACATTGATGGCCGAGATCTTGGCTCATACGTTGAAGAAGCAAAGCAAACCGTTACTGAGCAGCTGAAGCTTCCTGCGGGTTATTCATTAGCTTGGTCCGGTCAGTATGAATACATGGAGCGCGCCAAAGAACGCTTAGGTGTAGTGGTCCCGATTACTATCGCCATCATCATGCTACTGCTCTACTTCAGCTTCCGTCGCGTGGGGGAAGTAATGATCATCATGCTGACGTTACCACTTGCTATGGTTGGCGGCCTTTGGTTAATGCATTACCTCAATTACAACTTCTCGATCGCGGTTGGAGTTGGATTTATTGCCCTTGCAGGCGTCGCAGTTGAGATTGGCGTGATTATGCTCGTCTATCTCAACCAAGCTTGGCATTACACCAAACTTGGAGCTCAGGAAAGTAGCCGAACACTAGAGCCCAATGATTTGACCGATTCAATTCGAGAAGGTGCAGGGCTACGAGTACGACCAGTGATGATGACAGTTCTAACCGTAATCATTGGCTTAATACCAATTATGTATGGGGAAGGTACAGGCTCAGAAGTTATGCAGCGCATCGCGGCACCAATGATCGGCGGTATGGCTTCAGCACTGATGCTCACCCTACTTGTACTACCTGCAATTTTTAAATTGTGGAAACAGCGTGAACTTAAATCTCACCAGCAAACAACACACAACTAACTCATTACATTGGGGAATCAACTTCCCCAATCATCATTATTTCGCCTATTAGGTAAGGAAGAACAATGAAAAAAACACTACTTGCTATCATGCTTTCTCTGACCACAAGCGCAGTCTACGCAAGTTCTGATCACTCGAACATGGATCACAGCAAAATGAACCATGCCAATATGGACCACGGGACAATGAATCATGGCTCTATGGATCACAGCAACATGTCTAACAATAAGATGGACCATTCGATGATGAATATGGAAGGAATGTCTGACGTTGGTATGCCTGCAAAAGGAGCTAAGCCAGACAAGGTTGTTCATGTGATCCTAGATGACGATATGACCATCAAGTTTAAAAAAGAAGTAAAAATCGAACCCAACGATGTTGTTCAGTTTGTCGTGATGAACAAGGGGAAGATAGACCATGAATTCACCATTGGTTCAGCGAAAGAGCAACTAGAACATCGTGAAATGATGAAGACAATGAGCCACCATGCCCACGACTCAGGTAATGCCGTTACTGTCAAACCGGGTAAAGCGAAACAGCTTATTTGGCACTTCCACGGTGATAACAAAGTCGAGTTCGCATGCAACATTCCCGGCCATGCAGAGGCGGGAATGATAAAGAAAACGACACTTTAATAGTGATGAGGCAGTGAACGCTGCCTCCATTTTCTAGATACAATCACATGGCATATCTGTTTTGAATCACTTAACCTGCGCAAGCTTTAAGTAAGAATGTAGCTCATCATTTTTCAGTTCAATTGCAGAATGAATATTGATTTGCCCGTTGCCAATCACCACCAAATTATAGCGATTGTCCCCTTTGTGAATTTCAACTGACAGCACCCCATCCTTGAGGTCCCACATTCCTGTCGTTTTGAACCGGTCAAAAAGCCTAAACTCTTCAAGCGTACCGCCTGCAAAGAAAGCAACTTCGGTGATATAACCGCCAGTGCACGTTTTTATCCAGTGGGTATTTTCTACATCTTCAATCTCGATATCGCGCTTGGTTTCGAGCCACGCTTGATAATCTAAAGAGTTCACTCTTTCCAACGCAGTTTGGGATATCTCCACCAGCTCATTGTTTTGACACTCTCTCAAATACAACTGCTTTAGTAAGGCACTTTTGTTCATTAGTTACAGTCTACCTCTCTTCATCATGGAGCAATTATCTAACAACCATCAGATTGATTCTTGCAACAAGGTCTTACATCCAGAAAAGAAAAAGACCCAACCGGGCCTTCTTATCAATCAATAATCTGTAGCTTCAAAGATGGGCCTTAAGCCGCTTCTTTTCGAAGCTTTTCAAAAAACACAGGGTACTTAGTGCGAATATAGCGCTGCTCATCCACCATGATTTTAAACGTAGGACCTTTTACAAGTTGGATGATCACTTCATCGTTATCAAAACGTAGCACTGCGCCTTCTATCTCTACCGTGTTCTCTTCATTAAGGTTCAATAGCCCTTTGACTGTCAGCCCTTTATACATTGAAGTAAAGTGATTGGTGACCATGCGAATACCACCTTCAGATACCTCTGTTACCTGAAACATCTCATCACCAAACCTAACGAAAGGCCTAGCTCGTTTAGGATATTTTAATCGGTAGTATCTACGTTTTTGTACAACATCACTCATAAACTTGGTTCCATTTCAGACTGCGCACTGAAGCAGGCATCCCTTTATTATAGCTCTATCATCCATAATATGGTTGATGAGCAATCATTGAACTGAATATATTAACTAAGTTATCGGCAAATTGTCGAAGTTCTTCACGATTATGTTAGGTCGGAGATCACGTATTACACTCGCTAGCTTACAGAGAGTTACGATATACTTGCCAGTTCAACAAAGGAGCCAATTCATGACTTTATGGCGTTATCTAATCTTTTCTATCTGCTTGCTTCCCTCATTCGCGTTCGCTGAGATTACTCATTATGTTCGCTATCAACATTTGGGAAAGATCAGCTATGGTAAGCTGGTTCAAGACAAAATCTATCCTTTGTCAGGAGACTTGTTTTCTTCACCAGCCCTTTCAACACAAACGATTGACCTTGACGCTGTCACTTTGCTTGTGCCAACAAAACCTGAAAAAGTCTTCGCTGTTGGGATGAACTTTGCCAGCCACCTCGCGTCTCCTTCAGACCAAGATCCACCAATATTTTTAAAGCTACCTTCTTCTTTGGCATTATCTGGCGTACCAATCAATGTCCCTCAAGGTGCAACCAATGTTCATTACGAAGGAGAGCTTGTCCTTGTTATTGGCAAGACACTAAAAAATGCATCTGAGAAAGAGGCTAAAGAAGGGATATTTGGTGTAACCGTTGGAAACGACATAACTGAGCAAAACTGGCAAGGTAGTGACTTACAATGGGTTCGCGCTAAAGGTTCAGATCGATTTGGCCCTATCGGCAGCAGTATTGCCGTCGGTGTGGATTACAACAATGTAGAACTTACCACTCGCCTTAACGATCAGGTTGTACAACAAGAAAACACTCGTAACATGATTCATAGCCCAGCTAAAGTCGTGAGCTACCTAAGCAAGCACTTCACCTTAAAACCCGGCGATTTGATTTATATGGGTACGCCGGGACGAACCAAAGCAATGAAAGATGGTGATGTGGTATCTGTGTCGGTTGAGGGCGTGGGTACTGTGAAGAATGTGGTTAGGTTTTGATAGATAGTTCAATGCCGCTCGGGTGAGCGGCTTTAAACTAACCAGTATTTTCAATGCCAATTACATCGCTTACCAGTCCATTCATGAACTTGCTCAGGCCATTTATGTTTGAGGGGGTTACACCAGAGAGAGAAAAGAGCTGGTCGAAGAAGAAACAAGATAGGAAGAACTAAGATAAAGCGAATTAATGCAACAAAATTGCTGTAGCCTTGTTCTCTTGCTTTGTCAGTGTTAACGCCTGGCACACGTGGTTCTTTGCTGACTTCGTACCATAGCGGCTGTTCATCTGCCATATAACGGCGAACGTATTCCCAATACCCATACACAGGGACATGGCTGCCCATATTATGGAGTAGACTGATATATTGATGGCAATTGCCTGTTAAATCAGCGTTAACTGCATGCTTGGGGTTTAGCCATAGCATTAACTCATAACCATCTTTTAACCGACCATAGCCCATATGCGTTTTAGCAACAATGGCTGATATTTCACACTCTAGCCACGGAATTCGATACAGAATTTTATTATGCCATACGTAGACTTCTTGATTTTTTTTATGGAAGCGCACTGGCATGGCAATAGGCTTAAAAAGTCCTATTATTACGGTTATACTTATCAATGCTAATGCTAGTAAGTCGATCACATAAGTGTCTGACCATTCCAATCCATCAATATACCCCCAACCTTTTAACCCAAGCCAAATAATAGTGAAAAGAAAGACGAGTCCCATAAACTCCCCTCGCCCGTGGACAGACTGAACTCGCATATCAAGAAACCCTTCGTGCCCTCCTGCCGAAAAACCTTCAAAAAACTCCCCCATATCTTCAGCTTCTTTAACGCGGTTGATTAGTGGTATTTTTTTGTTACCTGGATTGAGTGGCTCTTGCTGGATTAAATGGCCATTCGGGTAATGGTCCACCCCATGTTGGGTTATGTGGAAACTAGGTTTAAAACCAAAGTCCTCTGGGCCTACCCAATGGTTCGGACCAATCTGTTTTAATTCACTCATTATTTGCTTTTCTCTACTTCAAAAGACTCCAACTCAGACGTGCTGCGCCAAAACTCAAACCATTGTTTCTCATCACTTATGGTTATTTTGGGATATTTTAGAGAAACAGGATAACCAGCAGGGTTGTGATAAGCGAGCGCCAGTTCATAAAAACGATAGTTTGTTGCCAATGTCGCTTCGTCAACCTCAAAACTCAATGCTGCTGTATTTTCATTCAGCATATTCATATTGCCGTTGAGGCGATTAGTTTGCCATCTCTTTTCTCGGCTATGACTTACCAATAAGTCCTTAGAATCACTCTCCATATAGCCTTGGAGATAAACACTCACATCGCTTTGCAAAGGAATAAAGCCAGGTAACAATATATGGAGCTCAAAACGGCTGTACTCGCCGTTTTTGCTGACATTTATTAATTGTGGGATTGGTTTAAATATAAAATCTCCAAATGCGGTCAACTCTTTTTGCATCACTTTGAGAGCATCACTTTGTTGAGCATTATGGCCAAATAACATTAGCCGTTGATCTAACGTATTTGCATTAGACTCCCCATAATCATAATTACCCCGTCCCCAGAAAGATCCTTTTAAAAACAACTGAGTTTTGTCATCCACCAAAGAGGTTCTAACTATTTCTAATGCCAACGCTGTAACACCAAGAACAACCGCTGCTACCGCCATTACTGGTGCCGCCCCGGGTACTAGTGCAACCCAAGCACAATAGGCAGCCATACCATTTACCAACAATGTTACCCCTGATACTGCAGTGGATAATGCATTTTGGTTGCCAAATAGATCGCTCCCAAATTGATGCCCGCTAGCAAGCACTGCCACAGCACCACCAATTACCGGTAACCAACGAAAAGTGCCCCTCACGCTCTTTGTTGCCCAATGTCCAATACGTTCAAACATATCTATTGCTTTTTGAGAGGTAACTTTGGTATCACTTAATAATGAAGTTAATGATTTAGATGTCGACGTCCCAAGCAAATTTGCCCCGTCTGTTTTCATAAACTCAGTAAATACTTTTTTACCACCCGCTTCACCAAATCGTGCACCAGCAAAGTGATCCAGAGCGGCAAAAGAACTAGTGATTAAGCCGATCCACGCATTCGCACGATCAATTCCCCATTTTAAAGGGTCATCGGAAAACCTACTGTTAACTTGCGACGTATTGTAAACCTGCACCAGAAAGAACAAACCTATGACACTACTTTGTACATTGGGAGTAAATGTTTGCTCTGTTTTTCGATACAACTTCATCAACGCAGTTTTTTCACTCAGGAAATCTTTGCCATTTACTTGCTTAACCCAGAATTGCGCATGTTTTTCAACTGTACTAGTTTTGTTTCCAGGAGCTGAAGTTTGGTTGACAGCATACATGTTCACGGTTTGAGCACTAGGCTTATGCTCCGGAACATTAGTTATATGTCCTGTTGCCCCATAAACCATCACGGCATAAGAAGCCTCTATGTCAAATAACACATCCCCTAGACTGCTAGTTACTTGCGAAAACTGATAGTTGTAACGATAAGTAAACAGTGAATAAGTATCTTCCCAAAGTAAAGGTGTATTGCTTTCAATACTAAGCTGAATCAAAGGTGAGGCAATAGACTGAACAAGTCCATCGGTGGCGATCGTCGCGGGCATCTCACCTGATTTAATGAGTTCATTTCTTATACTTGCAATCGCTTCAATACTGGAACTACTGTTTGTTGTCCCATTGAGTTCTTTCAACCACTTTGAGCCATTTAAGATCAAGGGTTTGGCAAAACCGAGTGCCGCTAAAAAATGTGCCCCGGCTCCTTTTTCCTCTTTTGGTTGCTCAGAGACCACTGCTAGTAGGGTTTTACTCCAGCGTTGAGCAAGTGCGACGCCTTGATCTGTTGCCTCTAGGTTATTAGTCATTGCGAACAACAAACTTTCTTTCAAGGCGATTTGTTCTTTGTTCCCATCGTCTAACCACGCAAGTGCTAAATCAAGCTGCTCATGATCTAACCAAGTCAACCAGTCTTCGGATAGCGTTTCAAGCTGCTGTTTGAGTTTAGGCATCGCATCTTGGTAGTCTTGTAAATACCTTTCCATCTCACCAACGTGAAGGCACTGTTCCAGTTCTTGCTTTCTCGAAATACTTGCTGCCGTTTGGAGTCGGTCCATTTGTTCATCACTACGCTTTCGGACAGATAGGGCTGCGGCATAATGGCCTGTAAGTTCGTATTCCGGGACTTTAGACCCTGCTTGTGTCATCTCGTTGTCGATAATGTGTCTTGTTAACTTTGCCATTTGGAGAGGGTGTTGAGAAGTACTCAGGCTAGACATTGTTAATTCATAGGCAATAGAGAACTCTCTACATAAATCGGTTGTAATACCAATCGCGTCTACAAGACAAACCGCGTAGGTATTTTTGGGGGTTTGAGCTTCGTATGGAACTCTTACCCCATTGATGTCTGAGATCGGCTCTAATGCCGGGTAGGCCCACTTTAAGAAGCTCTCATTAATTTGAGCATTTGCTAATAGACTTTCAATATCGTAAAGAGATCTCGTATCCGGTGCATTACCTGAAGCCGCTTGAGCAAAGTCGATACGCTGACCGAGCTTGAGTATGCTATCAGGATTAGTTTGTAAGTTTGATAGCCTTAACTCTGATAGTGGCGTTACGCTCAGCCACATGGTGGCTTTTGCTTTTTGTTTTTGCTTGAGAATCGGTAAAGCTGATTCTACTTCTGGAGGCATTACTCCAAAGACACTGCGGGCATCTTGCGCTATACCATCTTGATAAAGTACTTCGATAAGGTATTGTTCGTCTTCATTATAAAAGTAGACAGTATGATTATTCAGCTCTCGAGCGATATAATGATGATCTTCCATATTAGGCAAGTCGACGCCAATTGACAAAGCTTCAGGAAGGCTTGCATCACTGTCCTTATCCGCCACAGCATAGCGCATAGGCTTCACTGTAAACCACTCATCTCGTAGCGGGCATTCCTCTACTACACTATCCACAGGTTTAGAGCTCGCGACGATTGCGGCATTAGTTGCAGGATCTGAAGTGCCGGAAACAAGCACCGCATCCTCTGGTATGTTAATAACATCACCAGCGCGAATCTTGTTTGGGTCAGTAATTTTAGGATTTTCGCTCAGTATAGATTTTAATGTAATTCCGTTTGCACGAGCGACACCGGATAAGGTATCTCCTGATTGAATTGTATAGTTCATGGATAATTCCCAACTGAGTCGCGTGGATCTCGGGCTAGTGAGATAGATAATTGATTTGCTTGTTTTAAACGATGCTCTAAGGGAGCTTTAAAATTGTGCAAACAAGCTGTTATTTCAGGATAGTGTGAATTTTGACCTAGGACATTTCCAAGTCTGCATACTATATTGAGGTAATATGTCGCCAATTGCTCATTGATTTGACCAAGTTGTTTTAAGTCAATTAGTTGCTGCAAAACAAACTTGTGTGTTTCTTGTTTGCTTCCTTGAAGCTTGTGAGGAAAATACAACTCTATATGTTGGATAAGTCGCCACGCTGTATATTCATTACTCGCATCACTCAGGCTTTGCCACTCTTTATCATTAAAGGTGACCTCCTTTAAGTCGACGGTTGTTCCCGCAAGCGACTTCGCTTCCCAGTATTGTTGGTTGAAAAGGTTTGGTAACCACAAGGTGGTCATTGGTCCCATCCAAGATTCAAAACGTGCTTCTTCTGTTTCTTTGAGTAAACGAAGAAAAATATTGGGGTCGTATAAACGCGCTAGATTGTTTTCTAAACCAAGATGCTTACATAGAATTAGTTTTTCCCAGTGCCTTCTAAGCTCATCAATAGAAGAGTCAGCATCGAAAATGATTCCATAGCGGTAAGGTGCAACCTCTTGAGCCCAACTATTTATGTTTTCTAACCATTGGACTAGGTATGGACCAAGCTCAGAGACTTTGTCCCAACGTGTTCCTCGCAATAAAGGGCGATACTCGATATTGGTGCTTAGCTCCACTCCTAATGTTGCGATTTTAAGTTCGAGATTGGGCAGTAGCGCTCCATCAAGAATCAACCAACGAGGTGAATTCGTTTGGGGAGGTATCTCAGAGTGGATAGGGAAAGTTCTCATGAGTCAGCAACTTCACATACTTGACAGATTGAGCGACCTTTCATGGCAGCCTCGATGAGAGTATTTCGCTGTTGTTCTATATTCAAAGGTAAAACCTCCACTGGCGCAGCCAACGCCTCTAACCCCATAGGCAGCGCGGGAACTAAGCCACCAAAACCACTGCCGTTGCTAGCACTTCCACCTGAGTTCAAGTTAATAGCAGAGCCAACAACGTGGACACCACCTGCATCGACGGTAACAAAACTACCACCAGCTTTAATCGTAATTGCACTACCCGCATCTAAAACGATTTTATTACCTCCTTTAAAGTGGACTTCATCGCTTACATCAAACACCGTTTTGCTTTTCACTTTCTGCTGTAGCGAGCCGCTAATGTTAATAGACTTGTCAGATGAAACTTTTTCACGATATTCGCCTAGAACAGTTAAATGCCGATTGTTTTTAGTCAAATCAAATTCATCGTTTTCAACAGCCAAATGTATATCGCGATCTACCTTGGTTACGTGATCGTTTTTGACTTCAACATCCATATCTTTCTGTGCATGAATATAAATGCGTTCTTGATCTACCTGATCTTCAAAACTTAGCTCGTTGAAACCTTGCCCTTTATACGATTCCGTTCGAATCACCGTTTTAGTTTTATGTTTCGGCAGCGAGTATGGAGGAGTATTGATGGCATGATATGTTCTACCAGTGACAATAGGTTGGTCAGGGTCACCATTAAGAAACGAAACAATCACTTCATGACCTACTCTTGGTATTGCCGCGATACCAAACCGAGAACCAGCCCATGCTTGTGAAACCCTCACCCAACAGGAACTAAACTCATCGGTATTCGAATAGCGATCCCAATCGAAATGAATTTTTACTCGACCGTTATCGTCACAATAAATATCCTCTCCTTGTGGGCCTACCACAGTCGCTATCATAGGTCCGTCAATGCGTGGCTTTGGCATAGGCTTAGCTTGCCAAACCATATCTGAAGGAATGGCTTTCAGTTCATTGCGATAAGTCGTTTCCCCTGTATTGCCCTCTTCTTCCAAGGCTTGAGGCTGAGTGCCAAAATGCTCGCTAGAAACAACCACCCACTCTCTATTCAAGTTTGAATCAGGATGCTCTTGCAGTCTAAACTTCTTACCTGACGAAATCGCACCGTGATTACTTTTACCTATTGCGACACGTGCATCTCGACGAAGAAAACCTAGCCGAGCTTCAGTTACTCGGCTTCCTAACCCATCGCTTTTGAATCTACCCGGAAAGTCAAAATGTTCGTAGTCTTCACTTCGTTGATAGTCAGTCTGCGTACCCAACACTTTTTGCGCAAAACTATAAGTTGGTTTTTTAAAACTGTAGTCCTGCAACTCTGTATGACTTACTTCCGACCTGAATTGAGTCGAAAAAGTATTGATAAATGGTTCTTCAACCACTCCACCACTTAGATTAACGTAGGGAATCGAACTATCTAATCCGCCGAGCCCATCATTAGAGTCAGTAAAGAGTAGCGTATGTTTTCCTAGCTCATGGAGAAAGCTATAAACCATCCCTTCTTCTGCAGAAAGCCGATGTAAAAAATCCAAGTCAGACTCTCGGTATTGGACGACGAACTCACGTTGGGTGTAGTTGTGTTTGAGATTAAACGCGTAATCACTAATACCCATTTCTTGAAGTAAAACTGAGAGTATTTCAGGTGTTGTTTTTTTCTGGAATATTCGAGAGTTACGGCGTAAAGATAACCGCTCTAATGCTGGAACAACGATCATTTTATAGAAGGTATGGTGATGACCAGTATCGCCTTTACTAAATTGGCGAACAATCCCATTCAGTTGCTGCACGACCTTACCATTTTGCACTATCTCAAAGTCGACAGAGCGATCAATGATGTCTATAGGTTGTAGGCTCGGCTTCCGACTAGCGAGCTGAAAGTCAAAGCGGAACCCATTAACCGCATGCCCACTACTATTGATGGATTGAGAAAAGCTATCGCAACCTGAGTACTCTACGACACGTAGAGTGTCGTATTCCAATCCATCGACATGGATATTCAAGTTAAGCGTCGGCATTTATGCATCCTTGTATTTGCTATTTACGTAGACCACTATCTAGCAAACATAGCAAGCTTAATACCAAACACTATTTTCTTAATATACAAACACTTACAATGCGTGTAATTTCTCCCAAGCGAAAACTGACCTTTAGTGAGCAATTTTCTACTTAGTCTGAGCGTCTACGTAACGTGTACCTGATCACTCATAAGTTATGATGACGAGCCTTACGTCACAGTTCGGGAAATCTCCGGATATTCGAAGTCCTAACAAGCTCTATTCTTAAAACAGATTACTCTCAATAACGATATAAACCATTGTTATATAAGCTTTAATCCATTCAATTCATGACTTGAACTTATCCCTTTACTTTTTATCAGAATAAGCATAAATTCCGCTCAAATACTTCTAATCTGAGGTCCTTATGTCTGAGCAACGTTTAGGCAATGGGATGGCTGCCTTTTCCTTTTTTTTATGGGGGCTACTCCCTCTTTATTATCAGTTTCTCCCAAATGCGGCGACCGATGAGCTGTTAGCACTTAGACTTATTGCATCTGTACCATTTGGTGCTGCTATCGTGTTATTCATCACTAAGCGTTTGCCGGATTTCAACGCGATTTGGGCAGACAAGCGTTCGCTTATTTATTCAACGGCGGCAACGGTAATGATGTCGATTTCATGGTGTGCTTTTACATGGGCACTCACGAATGACCGCGTAATGGATGCAAGCCTAGGCTTTTTTATCAGCCCAATAACTATGATGGCGCTCGGTGTATTCTTCTTAAAAGAGTCACTTTCCGTCGGTAAGAAAGTTGCTCTTATACTGGCGTGTATTGGTTTAGCCTACCAAATCATTCACTATGGTGAAGTACCCTATATTGCCCTCACTATGGCGATATTTTTCACCTTCTATGGTTGGTGTAAAAAGAAAGTCAACTATAACTGGAGTACGGGACTTTTCGTTGAAGCCTTAGTTTTACTCCCAATCGCATTTGTATATATGGTGTTTAAGGAAAGCACTATTGGGACAGAGTCGCTCCATTCTGATGCTATCACTTTCGCTTTGTACATCGGTGCAGCACCAGCAACCTTACTTCCTTTAGTTTTCTATTCGATTGCGATTCGACTAACGACTATGTCTACCATTGGCCTAATGCAATATATTGAGCCGACAATTCAGTTTTTCTTAGCAATATATTTATTTGGAGAAGCATTTGATGAAGTTAAGCTAGTCAGTTTCAGCTTTATCTGGGCGGGTTTAATTTTTACAATATTTGACAGCTTACGTTATCGCTATACGGCAAAATATCGATAGTTTTCTGTGACCTATAAACAAAATCCCCTACCGCGTAGGTAGGGGATTTCAAACTAAAAGCTCACACTTAAGCTGCCTTGCCAAATCATTCCGACTGCTACCATAGCGACAATCCCTAACACCCCAGCTCCGAGCTTTTCTTTGCCCTCAAAAGGGTTAATTCCCTGCTCTTTCTTCGCTTGAATATAAAAATATAACCCAGGTAGATATAAGAGCGCTGACAACAATAAATAATTAAGTCCTGAAGCGTATAATAGCCAAATTCCGTAAATTGTCGCGCCAACGCCAATCAACAGCAAACTACCTTTATTCTTTTCTTCAATGGCAATCTTTAGAACAAATGCACCGACTAAAAAGTAAGGGACTAGGATCATTTCAGAAGCAATGATAAGTAGTGTGTCGTAAGTACTACCTGCAAACATCACAAAGATGAGCGAAATCTGAATCCATACATTGGTCAAGGTCAGCGGCCTAACAGGGCTACCCGCTTTATTGAGCTGTGCATATTTTTTTGGAAACATCTTCTCTTTTGCACAAAGGTATGGCGCTTCAGATGCTAAAACAGTCCAACTTAAGAATGCACCACAAACTGAGATTAATAAGCCAACACTGATGATGTATTGTCCCCACGGGCCAAGAATATGCGTCAGTACCTTCGCCATAGATGGGTTCTGGTAGTTAGCTAATTCAACCGGTTTTACAACACCCATGGATAGAAGAGTGACGAAGACATAGATAGCGAGAGCAGTAAGTAGGCCAAGTATCGTCGCACGTCCAATATCTTTGCGGTTTCGGGCACGACTAGAGACCACAACCGCGCCTTCTATACCGATAAACACCCACACAGTCACAAGCATTGTACTCTTAACCTGTGACATGAGGTCATGACCCTCACCAAAGTGAAGCCCTGTAAAATCAAGCGTAAACGTGTTCCAACTGAAAGCAAACATCGCTGCAATAATAAAGATAAATAGAGGAACTAGCTTAGCGTAGGTCGTGACCATATTGATCAGAGCGGCGGTTTGTACGCCTCTGAGGACGAGAGCATGAACCATCCACAGTAAACAGGAAGCACCAATAGTTGAGATTAAGGTGTTCCCTTGACCAAATATAACGTTATCAGGCGTATCGAACAGCATGCCTAAAGTACTAAATACAATAACTAAATAAGAAACATTGGCCAGCATTGCACTTAACCAATACCCCCAAGCAGAACAAAAGCCGACAAAATCACCAAAGCCTTCTTTAGCATAACCAAATACACCACTGTCTACATGAGGACGATGTGATGCGAGCTTCTGAAAAGAAAGCGCTAAAAAGATCATCCCTATACCAGTGATTGTCCAACCAATAATCACTGCCGCTGGGCTGGCTATGGATGCCATGTTCTGAGGCAAGCTAAACACACCAGCACCAATCATTGATCCAATGACGATCGCTGTTAAAGAACTCAAGCCGAGTTTGTTATCCATTATTATTTCCGGAGTTACCGTTCAGGAGGGTGCAATATTACGCCTAAATGTCAGCGATAGTTAGGGGCTGTGTGACCTATATCGCGTACTTCGAAAGCGAATCGTATGTTTCATTGTCACCGATCAATTCATGCGACGCATTATAAGTCTTTTGCCCCATTAAATAACCAAAAATGTCGCAATATGTCGGAATAGACGCAGGAACTCAGGTAGAGATACCAAAATAGAACAACTTAACAACATATTGACCCACTAAAAGTTAACAGCCCTGCGATTCTTGTTAGAAAAATAATATGCATAGAAAGTGAATAACTCGCATAAAACTCAACATGTTCTAAACTTAATGAAAGTGGCGGAAATAAAGCAATTTCCGCTCTATGTATCCATTACTTCCTGTTTGTACGGTCGCTATATGCGACCTTTTTTTTGCAACAAAAAAGCAGCCTAATGGCTGCTTTCTTAGACTTTCTCTCTTAATGGTTAGCTGTATCATCACGTTGGCCGAATTCAGCCTGCTGATAGATGTCCGCCAATGTTCTGTCTTTTCTAGGTTTGGCGCTCTTCGACTTAGTCATACTTTGAGAGCTTTGGCTATTTATCGCTTTCTCATGCGCTTTAGCTGACTGGATAAAAGCTGGATCAGCCAAAGCTTGTTGGCGTAGGCGATTAACGCGTTCAATTGTATCTAACAACATAGTGCACCTCCAGTTAACTGTATTTATAACCAGTATAATTCAACATTACGCAACGTCAAGAAAATACTGTATGTACACACAGTCATTAACTAATAACCCTCTAACACGATTGATGTTACACACTCGCAATAAATAGATAAAAACGTCAAAATCTATACTATCAATAGTAAAAACCTATCGAAGTAACGATAGGTATTGCCTATCACAGTTATATAAATGAACCATTTTTGCTATCCGTGATGAGCTTCTAAACTCTCCTTCAACATCAATAAAAACATTGGATACTATGAAAGCGATAGTTGTTGAAGGTGGTGCTATGCGAGGCATCTTTGCGGCAGGCGTATTAGACACATTTATAGAAGATGGGTACTTCCCTTTCGATTTTGCAATTGGCGTCTCTGCGGGAGCTTCAAACCTTGTTGGCTATTTGTCAAAACAGAAAGGTCGTAGCTACAACGTCATTACGAATCTAGCGACTGACCAAGCGTTTTACGATATTAAACGGTTTATGAAAGGGGGAAATCTTGTTGATGTAAACTGGTTAGTTTCTCAATCAGAACAGCATTATCCACTGGATAGCGAAGAGCTCTTTTCAAACACACCATTATGGGCTGCAGCCACTAATATTGAAACTGGCTATGCTGACTACTATAAAGTGACTCCTGATAATATCGAACAAGCTCTTGAAGCCACGGCTGCATTACCCATCGCATACAAACAAACCCCTTGTTTTTCAGGTGGATGTTACGCAGATGGGGGCGTCGCGGACTCTATACCTGTCATCGAAGCCTATCGCCGTGGTGCTAAAGAAATTACCGTGGTTCTTTCTCACCCGTTAAGTTATGAAATGCCGGTAAGTCGAAGCTCTTGGTTGATCAAAAAGCTTCTCAATAAACATCCAATGATTGGCCAAGCCATGCAAGAGCGAGCAACTCGTTATAACGAATCACTCGCGTTTATTCGAAACCCACCGGAAGATGTCATCATTCGTGTAATAGCGCCACCTGAGTCGTTTTCAGTTAAGAGGCTTACAATGAAGCATGAAATCCTAAATGAAGGCTATCAAATGGGCCTAGAAGAAGGGAAAAAACACCTTGCGAGTCGACAAGGTGTCTTCGGGTTAACAGAGGAGAACTGCCACTTTTGTATTTAGGAATACACGTCGTCACTTAAACAATCGTGGCACTCTTACGTTTATTTATCTAAACAATAAAAGTTTCCAAACTGCTGTTCCTATCATTACTGAGTTTCAGTTTCTGAACACCAGTGCGTGTGTCAGAAACTAACTCAGTAACTTGACTAGAAAGTTCACGGATATTGGTTGCATTGGTGCTAATTTCTTCAGCCACGATACTTTGCTCTTCGGCTGCCGTCGCTATTTGCACATTCATATCATTGATCGACTGGACTTCACCTGAGATAGACGTCAGCTTATACTCAACCTCAGAAATACTTTCGATAGCTGTTGTAGCTTGCTTGATGCTTTCAGACATCGACCTTGCTACTTTTTCAGTATGGTTTTCTAGTTCATCAAGAATACCCGTTATATCTGTCGTTGCATCCTGAGTGCGCTTAGCCAGCTGTCGGACTTCATCAGCAACCACAGCAAAACCACGTCCAGACTCTCCTGCTCTTGCCGCCTCAATTGCAGCGTTAAGAGCCAATAAGTTGGTTTGGTCTGAAATATCACTAATTACATGCAACAAGCTTTTGATACTTTCAGCAGAAATATTCAGTTGATTTACGTCCTGCCCTGACTGTTCTACTACCTCAGACAGCTCTAGAATAATCGAACTTGACTTTCGTGCTGTAGCGACTCCGACTCCTGATGCTTCAAACGCTTGGTTAGCTGCTTGTGCGGCATTTTGTGTGCTTCTTGCCATCTCTTGCGCTGTACTGCTCATCTCATGTAAGGCGGTTACGAGCTGTTCAACTTCCTGCTGCTGTTGCAAGATCGCGACTTCCGACTTTTCCGAGTTACTCACCGCAGTGTCTGCTGCCCAATCAAGCTCATTCGATAACGACTTTGAAGATTGAATGTTTTCCTGCAACATACCAACAAAGCTGTTAAACGCACCCGCGATATGCGAGAACTCTTTATCCACTTTCGTATCTAGACGATACGTCAGATCTTTTTTAGAACCACTAGATGACAAGCTATTAATACCATTAGTCATCTGTCCTAAGGGTTTAAGCAACTTAGAAACCGTAAAGCCAAGAACAGTAATTGCGATAAGCGAAACCGCCACCAAGTAAATTAAGGTTTGATCACGCATCTCATCAAGCGATTGGTAAACTTGTTCTTCATTGAGCACTGAAGCAATTATCCACTCATTGCTCATTACTGGAAGTTGCTGAACGATTTGCTGCTCTCCATTCAGTTTCATCCGTTGCTCTGACTCACCTACTTTTAATGACGGGTAGACTTCTGATATTGGCCGACCATTATTTGCACTATTTGGATGGGAAATAATTCGTCCATCCTGAGTCATGAGAAATAAGTATCCAGCGTTCAATGGAGAGATTTTGTTCACCTTGTCACTCAATACCGACAAGCTAACATCAAAAAAGCTCACCCCTTTTAACTCGCCAGCGATGTCAATAGGAGCCGAAATAGACACCATTTGCTGATTGGTGTTTACATCGATATAGGGCTCAGTGATGATGAGTTCACGTTTTTGCTTCGCGAATTGATACCAAGGCCTATCTCTAGAATCCCAGTTTGTAGGCGGTGTCCAACCATCCACATTGACCACTATCCCCCCATTCGACTCAAAGCCCACCCCGGCAGAGGCAAATAGTTCTTTGATTTTTGGTTGGCGAATCAACTGATAAATGAAATTAGCATCAAGCTGATTTTCTATAGTCTGAGTTGTTGAGAGGGCTATGTTTCGCCAACCCGAGATTTCAGAATCAATGGTTGTCTCAACACCCAACAAAACTGACTCGATAGTATTGTGGATTTCCTTCTCGCGCTCGGTATAAAGAAACGAATATTGGAAGTAGGCCAATGTGGCAAGGGATACAACTAATAGCGATAACTTGCTAATTAGAAGCTTACGTTTAAAGGTTAACACGGAATTTTTATCTCTTAGTATGAGGGGCATACTGACACTACCCCTCAGTAGTAATGAATGGTTCTCTTGTCTGATTGTTGTTTTGTAATCCTTGTCAAAACAGAGTACCTATAGGAGATAAAAACCTCTTACTAATTAACCTTAACCAATCTAAAGTAACATTAAGCTGAGCGGAACCGGCTATAAAACAGAGAGTTACGAATATGGGATGATATCAGCATCAAACTGGTTAGAGGTTTCGCTTTTATGTTAATGCGCAATATCAAGTTGATTGTCTTTGACACCATTAACACGGAACCAACCTGCGATGCTAAAACGTTCGGCGTTAGTTGGTAATACTTCATGAGGGAATTGCTCAGAAAAGAAGACAAACAATCGACCTGACTTTGGTGGAATTTTTGCGATCTGGTTGTCATCGAGATCGTAAACGACTAACTCACCTGCATCTTCTTCAGACCAAGACTCATTCATATAAAACACTGTGGTTAGGCGTCGGTTCTCGTTACCTTTAAAACAATCAAGGTGCTTCTGGTAAAAGTCCCCTTTCTCATACTTAGCGAAGTGCGCTTCATATTCAAATAAACCTAGGAAGAAGTGACGATTCGCCTCTAAACGAATACGTTCCATTTTATCCAAGAAGGATTCAACTGGCTGACCCATATCACGGCGTAACCATTGAATTTTGTCACTTCGAATTGCACTCTCACGCATGACCTCGTCATTTCGTCCAATACGAGCCTTATTCCAATCCTCTGGTATGCAATCTCTTAGCTGTGAAACTTCTTCTTCTGATAAGAAGTCGTCCCAAACGTAGTAACCTTGTGTGAGTAGAGCATCGATAAGTTGGTTCATGAATGGCTATTGTCCAATGATAAAATCGAGGACGCCTTATACACAAACCAACAGATATCGCACAAATCAAATTTATTGCCGTGACGACAAACCTAACTTATGAAAGGTTAAAAACGAGATAAGTCGAGGGCGACAGGCTCACCTAACCAATAAGCAAAATCGGTATGGTCTTTGTGGTCATCACCCGTTAAAGCGTGAACAAGCACTGAGAAAGAGTTGCGATGTGTCTCTAGCCACGGAATTAGATCTTCAAAATCAGAGGCTGTAAATGTGATAGAGAAACTCCACATCAGGTGAGGACCAACTGGCTTTTCATTGAAGTTGCCAACTGGTAGAGAGAACTGTTCGATGACATCGTGACGAAGCTGCTTAGCGACACTGCTCGTCGCCTGATCGAAGTAAATATGAGCGTGGTAATCTTGATGGATGTTTTTTGGGAAGGCCATAAATCATTCTGTTTCTATTTATTAGTACCAGTATGTTAACAGCTTTACCTTTCACCTACGTCTTTACTTACAATCATTACACTAGTGTCATAGGTATATACACCTAACTCACTTACATAAGTTATGACACTATACCCTGCTCCACCGCGTACTTAGCTAACTCCGCAGTGCTGTGTAAATCGAGCTTATGTTTGATGTTTTGACGGTGAGTTTCCACAGTTCGGTAGCTGATGTTAAGTAGTGAAGCTATCTTCTTGCTGCTATTTCCTTCTGCAACGAGCTTCAACACGGCTTCTTCTCTACGGCTTAAAGGGTTTGGTTTCTGGATGTTGGGGATCACTTCTTGGGAAAATAGAGTTTGCGTGGCGGACTCACAAAAGTAGGTTGATCCCAGATAGACTGTTTTGATCGCCTGTACCATTCTTCGCGCACAAATCTCTTTGAGCATATAGCCTACAGCACCAACCTGCATTACTTTCATGATGTACTCACGATTGTCATGCATAGTAAGCATCAACACTTTCACATCTGGCAACGACTCTTTGATAATTCGAGTCGCGTCTATCCCATTCATCAATGGCATACTCACATCCATCAAGACTACGTCTGGGAGTAATTCTTTGACTACATCGACGGCCTCTACGCCATTACTGGCCGAGCCAATCACTTCAATATCAGGCTCTGTCTGAAGGCGAGCGATAAATCCATCTAAGACCACTTGGTGATCATCAACAATCACCACTTTAATTGGTTTATCCATAAACTAATCCATCCAATTCTAGTAATACGGTTATTTCAGTACCAAAGCCAGGTTCACTCTCTATTTCAAAGTCTCCACCAATGAACTCTACGCGCTCACGCATGTTTCGTAGTCCAATCCCTTGTTTCCTAAGTGTAGAGTTCACATCAAAACCTACCCCATCATCTCGAATAATGAGCTGCAGCATATTGCCCATCTGCTGCAAAATAACACTTACTTTTTTAGCGCTCGCGTGTTTTTCAATATTGGTGAGTGACTCTTGAGCAATACGATACAAGGTCGTTGCGACTTCTGATTGTAGTTTGCCAGGTTGAGTTGATAACGATGCTTCAATCGCGACACCCGAATGTGATTTAAAGTCTAGCAACAAACTGTTCATCGCTGCTTCTAGTCCAATATCATCCAACGCACTTGGTCTTAAACTGTGGGATATGTGTCTTACTTCGTTGATGGCAGTCATTAACGATTGTTGCGATTTTACGATATGTTGCTGAAGTGGTGCGTCATCAATCTTACTTGCCAATAGCTCTAGATGACACTTGCTAGATACCAGCAGCTGGTTTATCCCATCGTGAAGCTCTCTGGCTAGATATTTTTTCTCATCTTCTTGAAACATCACCGTTTTGTGAGCTAGTTCTTTGAGACTTCTATCCGCTAAACGGTGTTCGTGCAGGTTAACAGCAAGGGTAATTACGACGATCACTCCCACAGTCACAATCATAATCACGATCACTGAAAAGAAGGTCGTCTCGATGTTCCTATTCACTTCAGATTTAAGGTTTGCTACCTCATAGGTAATATCTTCGATGTACAAACCTGTACCAATCATCCAATTCCATTTGTCTAACCATGCAGCGTAACTCAGCTTAGTCACGTTTTCGCCTGTTGAAGGTTTTTGCCACAAATATTGATGGAATCCACCGCCTCCCTGAGCCTGAGCTAACAGTGCCTCAATCAAATGATCTCCATTCTCATCTTGAATGTGCAATAGGTTCTGCCCGATGAGGTCAGGCATGATCGGGTGAACGAGGTTAGTACCAGACTCATCGTATGCGAAAAAATAGCCATCTTTATCTTTTCCGTAACGAAGCTTAGATAGGATTTCTTTCACACGAAGCTTTGCGACATTTTCAGGCAAGCTGGAATCATTGTAGATGTGAGAGATCGCGTCGAAAGCAAGATCAACATGATCTTTAAGAGCCGTTTCCTTGGAGCGAATCAGTCCGTCTTCAAAAATTTGGATCTCTTTCTCACCCAGCGTCTTCGCTTGATGAATCGAAATCCAACTGGTTAAAGCGGTAACAAGTAATAGCGGCAATAAACTGAGTAAAATCAGTTTGGCTTGTAGAGG
This sequence comes from Vibrio sp. TBV020, assembly GCF_046056895.1. Classification (NCBI taxonomy): domain Bacteria; kingdom Pseudomonadati; phylum Pseudomonadota; class Gammaproteobacteria; order Vibrionales; family Vibrionaceae; genus Vibrio; species Vibrio sp. TBV020. Next base: position 2,159,519 of record NZ_JBEEAQ010000003.1, read on the forward strand.
CATTCCTTTCCCTCAAATAACAACAAAGGCCGCCTACCATCATGGTAAGCAGCCTCACTTTATCAGTTGTCACCTTTTTAGCGTAACTCTCCGATCACATTCCATAAAATTCTGGGAAGACCAACAAACTTGCCAAGACCAGAATCTGGATTGCGATAAATGGCATTACCCCACGATAAATGTCTCGCGTCGTCACTCCTTTTGGTGCAACCCCTTTTAAATAGAAGAGACTAAAACCAAATGGAGGAGTCAAAAATGACGTTTGTAGGTTCATTGCAATCAGAATCGCAAACCACGTCATATTGATGCCCATTAACTCAGCAACTGGTGCTAAGATCGGAACAATGATGAAACAGATTTCAACGAAATCAATGAAGAACCCAAGGATTAAAATCACTAGCATGGTGATGATCAGGAAGCCCCACTTCTCGCCTGGAATTTGTAGCATCCATTCTTCGACTAAGTAATCACCGCCGGTGTAAGTAAACGCCATCGAGAAAGCTGTCGCACCCAGCAATATCGCGAAAACCATCGCTGTTACTTTGACGGTCTCTTTCGACGCTTCGTAAACCATTGACCAACTAAATTGACGATACAACAGCGCCAATACAATCGCACCAGCACCACCAAGGGCTGCTGACTCTGTTGGTGTTGCGACGCCTGCAAAGATAGAACCTAATACCACAACGATAAGTGCTAATGGTGGGACAACGGCTTTAAGCGCTGCGATGACTTCATCTTTTCGGCTGATATCACCTTCACTCGGAATAGGCTTTGCCGCTTCTGGGTTCAGCTTGGCATATATCAAAATGTAGATAACGTATGCACCAACAAGAACTAACCCTGGCCACACCGCAGCTTGGAATAGGTCGCCGACTGGGACACCTAGTACGTCACCTAACAGAATCAAGACAATAGAAGGTGGAATAATTTGACCCAATGTACCCGACGCACAGATAGTGCCACACGCAAGACCTTTGTCGTAATTGTACTTGAGCATCACAGGTAAAGAGATAAGGCCCATAGCCACAACAGACGCCCCAACGACCCCAGTCGACGCAGCTAATAGCGCTCCTACCAAAACCGTTGAGATGGCAATACCGCCGCGCACACCACCGAACAACTTACCCATTGATTCAAGTAACTGCTCTGCTAGGCGAGTTTTTTGTAAAACTAGCCCCATGAAGACGAACAAAGGAACAGCCATCAAAACGGTGTTTTCCATGATGGACTGAATTCGGTAAGGCATGAAGGCAAACATATCCATACCTTCTGCCCACACACCGAAAATTAATGCGATACCACCAAAGGTAAACGCAACAGGGAAGCCAAGTAGCAAAGCAAACAAGGCAACAAAAAACATTACAATACCGACCATTGTTGTCTCCTTACTTTTGCTCTTGAGCGTGAATTAGGTGCGGATTAAAGATCTTGTTTAGAGAGTGAATCAGTAGACCAACACCGCTGATAGCCATAAACAAGAACGAAAGAGGGATCATCGCTTTAATGATCCAGCGGTAAGGTAAACCACCAGGGTCGCCTGACGTTTCTCCTAGTGAGTAGCTTTCTTTCGCAAAGTCGATGCCGTAATACGCAACAAGTAAACAAAATGGAAGCAAGAAGAAAATGGTACCCAGTAGATCAATGATTGATTGTGCTTTATGAGAGAGACGCTCATAGAACAAATCAACCCTAACATGTCCACCAGCTTTGATAGCATAGGGAACACCGAGTAGGAAAACTGCTGAGAACAGATGCCATTCCATCTCTTGAAATGCAATAGAGACATCGTTAAAGACATATCGCATCACCACGTCATACACAACGTTAGCGAGTAACAATATAAACAGTATGCTTGAAAGCCACCCTAAAAAATCACCGAAGCGATTAAATAGACGCTCTATGTATATTAGGCTTCTCATTCCCTACTCCATGGAATTTTGAAAATAGCGCCACTTTTCACGTGGCGACAAATTATGTTTTGAATTAATTAGGTTTCTTGGGCTAAGTAGGATAAGTGACAATGTCACCTATCCTACTTTCATTATTATCTTTATTGAGCTTGGCTATTTAGATACGCACGGTGTGAAATATCTGTCCATGAGCGTACTTGCTTAAGATAGTCTGCTTGTGACTTCTGAATCTCTTTCGCTAGTTCATCTTTTTCAGCATGCTTAGCTAGAAGACGATCGTTCGCTTCACGAAGTGCATTCATAACCTCAGGTGGGAAGTCTTTAACTTGAACGTCTGGGTACTCAGACTTAATTGACACCCAGTTCTTACCACTTTCATGAGTCGCTTGAGTGTACATATCGTAAGCGGCTGTACGCATTGCAATACGTAAGATTTCACGCAGATCTTCTGGTAGACGTTCATAAGTACGCTTGTTCACTAGGAACTGAAGCTCTGAACCTGGCTCATGCCAACCTGTGTAGTAGTAAGGAGCAATTTTGTGGAAACCCATACGTAGGTCAAGTGATGGACCAACCCACTCAAGTGCATCAATCGTACGGCGCTCTAGAGAGGTGTATAGTTCTCCTGGTGCAATATTTGTTGGTTTAGCACCTAGTTCGGCTAAGATCTCACCAGCAAAACCTGGGATACGCATCTTCAGACCTTGTAGATCTTCTACTGAGTTGATCTCTTTCTGGAACCAACCACCCATCTGAATATCCGTGTTACCACCAGGGAAAGACATCAAATTATGCGGAGAGTAAACCTGCTCCATAAGCTCCATACCACCGCCGTGATAGAACCAAGCGTATTGCTCAGCTGGCGTCATACCAAATGGCATTGACGTAAAGTAAAGCGTATTTGGCACTTTCCCTTTCCAGTAATATGAGCCTGAATGGCCTAAGTCATATTGACCCGACTTAACCATGTCAAAAATGCCAAGCGGCGCTTTGTGTTTGTTTGCTGAATCGATACGAATCTGTAGACGGCCATTCGACATTTTCTCAGCCATTTCCGCCATGTTTTTAGTCGCATCTCCGAATACTGGGAAGTTCGGTCCCCAAGTTTCTGCTAGCTTCAAGCGATAAACTTTTTCAGCAGCACTTGCCGATGTCGCCATAACCGCAAGCGCAGCGGCCATTGCAGTGCCCTTAAGTACTCGTTTTAGAGATTGTTTAATAAGACTCATGTTCACGTCCTTTGTTTAACGGTCATACCTTTCTAGGTACCTTTTGTTTCACCTATAGAGTGAGTTATCTATAAGCAACATAAAATCAGCGTGAACACGGAGAAAATTTAACAGTTTTAATTGAACCAAGACTAAGGTATTACGTAGAAATACGTAGGATATTAATCATAATCGACTAATTAGCCCTAAAATTCAGTAGATTAAGTTAATTATCATAATGAGAGTTAAAGCAGAAAATACGTAGTGGTAGTTTGACTAACTTAATCAAATTAATAATGAGATGTGTGACAAGGATTAACAACTGGAATGTTAGAAGCGATAAAGCCCCGACAATGTCGAGGCTCTAAAGGGTGTTTTCACAGCAAATATTGATGCCGGAAAAGGGCTATTGGCAATTAAACTGCTTTGTAGATAACTTTGTTGCCAGATAGCTGCTCTTTCACTACTAGATTTTCTTCTAGAAGTTTTTTAAGAGCGCCAGTTGCCCAAGAAGCTGCTTTTGCGTCTTCTTGACCAGCTGCTAGACCGATACCTTTAGGGTTGATACCTTCTGCGTTGTTAACAACGATGTCTAGAACTTGTTGCTGCTTTGGAGTAAGCGCAACGTCAGTTGTTTTAGCCGCAGCTACAACTTTCTCCGCAGCTGGTTTTGCAGCTACTTTTTTCTCAACTTCTGGCTTAGCTTTCTTTGTTGCTTCTACTGTTGCAACTGTCGCTTTAATGCGTTTTTGCAGTTTAAGCTGCACTTTACGCTTATGAGCAAGTCTCATCGAGTATTTCTCCATTTCACTGCATACGGAGCAGTGGTGAAAATTTGAAGCGCGATTTATACCAAAAATTTGCCCGCATTTACAGAGTATGAGCGCCTTTATGCCACAAAAATACGCGATACTCCTACATGAGACTACAATTTAATCAATAGTCTTAGCATTGAGTTGAGAAACCACTGATTATATAAACAGATGTGTTTTGTTGTTTAGAGTGGTACCAAAAATGGAAACCGTACACCTTACAAATCAACCGTTTATTTTCTCTACAGTCACAATTAGGTGGATTAGTGGAATACTGATTATCGGCTGTCTGATTTTACTGCTCTACTTCCCAGGAATAGAACAAGCCGTATTAAGTATCCTCGCAATCCTATCTTTAGGTGGGTTTGGCTACCTGTTAATCCTGAAAAGCACGGTTCGTTTTACTCTTACCGCTTCTCACTTTCAGCAACACCTTTTTAAAGGCGGATGGGTAGTAAGATGGAGTGACGTTAGCAACATAGGCATCTGCACTTATGAAAATGATGGTTGGCACCAGCCATTACCTTGGATAGGCATCAAACTCAAACATTACTCCCCTTACCTAAATAGTATTTGCCCTAGGATTGCGACTGAGATTTTGCTTAGCCAACGCGCCCTGCTCTACCTCGGAGCAAGGCAACATAAGCAAGGAGAAAGATTCGAAGAGATTGTATTAGACTCAACGACGTATAAAAACGAACAAGGTGATGAGTATAAAGGGTTACTCGCAATGCTTGCTAACCGGATGAAATATCAACGATGTTATTTTGATTACGATATTTTTATTTCCGCACACGATTTAGATCGTTCGCCAGAGGAATTCGTAGGACTGGTGCGCCGTTACTTAGCGGCTGCAACAACTGATGAGCAGATATAAAAAAAGGCCGCATAAAGCGACCTCAACTTGAAAGGTATTCACATTTAGTACAATGGCATTTCATCTGCAACAAACGGGTTTGATGCTCTTTCACGGCCAAATGTGGATTCTGGACCGTGACCAGGAACAAAACGCACATCGTTGCCCAACGGCCACAGTTTGGTCTTAATAGAGTTAATCAGCGTATCGAAATCGCCTTTTGGAAAATCTGTACGACCAACAGAACCGTTAAACAAGACATCACCAACAAAAGCCAGTTTTGCTTCGTCGCTAAACAATACAACGTGACCTGGCGTGTGGCCTGGTGTATGAATAACATCCATCACCTGATTACCAAACTTAATCTTATCGCCATCGTTTAGCCATTGATCAGGTTCAAAAGCTTCAGTTAACGGAAAACCGAACATCTGACTTTGACCTTCAAGGCCTTGAAGCCAGAAATTGTCATCTTGATGCGGACCAACGATTCCTACGCCATCTAATTCACGAGCAAGCGGCTCTGTACCACCAACATGGTCTAGATGCCCATGAGTTAAGACAAGGTTAACTACTTTCACGCCTAGCTCTTTAATAAGTACCGCTAACTGTTTTACGTCACCGCCTGGATCGACAACAATACCTTCCATAGTTTCGTCACACCAAACGATAGAGCAGTTCTGAGAAAACGAAGTAACAGGGACAACTTGATACTTAAGTGACATATATTAACCTTGATAAATATCCAAACTGGCTGAACTATGACACTTGCTCATCACTTTGACAACTCTCAGAGCTTTAATTAAGCCCAGTAACGCACTGGCCCTGTATCAATATGAATAAAGTTACTACCTGGGTAATAACCAACACCACCAAACTTAAGCTCTCGCGCCACATCACGCACTTGTTTTAAGTTAACCCCATCAAGGCGGAAATCGATCGCTTGCCCAAGCATATGGTAGCTTTTTTTAGCTACGCCACTCGACTTACCGCGCAAAGCCTCATTTGTTGCAGGAGAACGATATCCTGAGATGATTTGGACCTCTGCTTCTACACCCAGCTCTTGCTGTATCTTACTGATATGATCGAACAAACGTTTATCCATTGGATGAACTTCATTGCGACGAAAGTCGCGACAAAGGTGATTCAAACGATTCAGCTCTTTGTCTACATAATTGTTGCCATCGAAGTAACACGTTTCTAATGCTTCTCGTGTATGGAGGTTAGTTAAAGCGAGACTACGCGGTTGATCTGGATAAGACGCAAATGCAAGGCTTGGAGTACAAGTCGCTACCACCAAACCACTACCGGCCAGCTTAATGAAATCTCGTCGGGATAATGCCACGATAAATTACCTTCACAAATAAGTTGTAGAAATGTGTCGAACCGCGACACTACATAACTCTCTTATGAAGTGCAAATGCATAAACCGTGCACAAATGTGTATTTAACAGGCGAGAAACTGCTTAATTATTGAACTATCTAGTAAAAAAACGGAATCAATAAAATTGTAAATAATGCGTCAATTTTATCCCTTAGGGAATGCAGATTTATCTAAGCGGTAAATATCTTCCCTATAGTGGACACTTCCTTCCTCATACCACGCAGTCTGATAGATAATGTGTACTGGAACACGACTTTTTAATGGAATCGCCTGATTAGACTCAGGTTCTTCACTTAATCTTGTATTGCGCGCCACACCTTGGGATTCAATCAATCGATCAGCAAAAATGTCTGCATTTTCCACGCGAATACACCCTGAACTGAAGGCGCGTTGATGTTTACTAAAGAGGCCTTTGCTCGGGGTATCATGCAAATATATGGCTCGTTTGTTTGGAGTATTGAACTTGTATAGGCCCAGCGCGTTGTCATCGCCAGAGAGCTGAGTCATACGATACGGGAACGAGCTTGGCGTTAAACTGTCCCAATCGATCGATTCTGGATCAATGACCTCTTTCGAGCCCCATTTAGGTATGATCTTAATATTCTGCTTCGTTAGGTATTCTTTGTCTTGCTGCACTTTAGGAATAATATCTTCTACCATGATCTTCCACGGCACATTCCAAGTCGGGTTCAAGATAAGAGAATCAAGCCGAGTTCTCATCAACGGTGTTGGGCGCTCTACTTTGCCTACCACCACTTTAGACTCAAACACTTCCTGCCCTGATGACCAATAGGTCATTTCAAAGCTCGGAACGTTAACGACGATTATAGTGTCTCGCTGAACAGGCCAATAACGAATTCTTTCGGCATTGATCGCTAAGGTAGACAAGCGCTTTTCAATCGGAAGGTTAATCCATCGAATCGTATCTGGCCCAATAATACCGTCAGGTTTTAAACCATGGAGAGCTTGAAACTGTTTAACCGCGACCTCTAGTGTCGCATCAAACCAGTGTATTCCCTTTTTAACATCGATAAGATCAACATCAACAATCGACAACCGCTGAATCAAAACCTCTCGATTATCTAGCCGATCGCCTACCTTTTTTAATCCAGATTGATGATAGATAGGGGTATCTAGCTTCTCGAACTTAATGATGTGAAGATACGTATCAACAAGATATTGGTAACCGGCAGTGTCAGGTGTGTAACTCTCTATAAGTTCAATTAGCTGTAGCTGAGCTATCGCCCTTTTCAACGCTATTTGAGCACTCTTAGGAGGAAGGGGTAAAGACGTAGTTAAATTGTGTTCAAAGAACCAGTACTTACCTTCAACTTTCGACGATTCGGCATAACTTAGATATAGCAGCAAGGTGTCTGTGGCCAAAACGTCGTATTCGTGCCAGCGATTGCTTTTACGATAGAACTGAAGATAACTTAATTGACGAGAAAATAACGGGCTAAAACCTGCATGGTCGATAACTTCAAGCTGAAATTCTAACTTACTGCTCTGTTGTAAGTCGAACCAGATCATTTGATTGTCATTATCACGATAGACCTCTTCTACCGCTTGAGGGTATTGGAGAAGGCTATAAAGTGGACTGTCTGATGGAAGCCAGCCAATTTGATTAAAGTACTGAGCACCGAAAGCTGCTGGAGCAAGTAACCACAATGCCAACAGCTTGCAAATCCATTTTCCCATGCGAGTCCCCTCTAACTCCTTAAGCCTTAAGTATGGCAGAGTTAGAAGGAAACTAGACGACTTGTTTATGAGAATTAAGCTGGTAAAGTCAGCTCGATTTAATGACTAACTTATCACTGACCAATGGTTATCCCATTGAATTCCAGAACGTACTGTACTTTTACGTCCAGGCTTTGCTTGGCTGACAACACTCCCAGCTCCAGAGCTCACTTTGAACTCTTCAGCTTGCACCACAACGCCTGAGGCATCAGGCAATGGAGAGAGCTCTACCAGTTTCCGAGTATGCTTCGACCAAATACCATAGCAATTGCCACGTGGTGAAGTTGCCAAGATCCAATCCTTAGTCGCCGCAATGCTGGCAATATAATGATTAAATCTCGCCCACTGTTCGGGTTCAGCATGTAACGGTTGCAAATCCCCACCCGCAGTATGCATAGCTAATAAAGATGGGGACTCGTCGGGCTCCCCTCTATATTGTTGTCCACACAAGACGGTTTTAGAACCATCATGGGCTAAATGGCGAATACTTAATTTGGAATCTGGTAATCCAACTTGTTCAAGCAGCTCACCATTTCGATCAAGATAGCTCAAGCTAGGCGTCATTGAATCTAAATTAAGCGGTTCACGCCCATTGGTATGCACTCCACCTACTCCGATAGCGAGCGAGTCATCCGGCATAACGATGACTTCGTGCGGACCTAGTCCAAAACCGGTAAACTCGGCGACTTTTTCATAGCCCGCCACAACGTCATAAACTCCAATTATACCTCGACTTGTTCCACGCTCTCCTTCAGTGGCGTACAACCATTGGCCGTCGTTCGAGTAAACACCATGCCCGTAATAATGACGATTATGATCTGCAGCTCGCAGCTTCACCGACTCACCCGATTGGTAATCGAACACTTGAAAGTAAGTACCCGGCCTACGACCAAATGCAACCGCGTGCCTCTGAGCTACGTTGGAAGCAACTCCATGACCTCGCTCAGGTAAAGGAACTTGATGTAGGGGCATACCACTTGAATCAGCAACGACGGCGCTGAAACGATCTCGCCCCGAGATAGAACAACCAATTAAAGCAGGTGTAGATGCCTTTTCAGGAGTCGAAACACAACCTGCTAGTGGGTAAGCTGCCCCAAATAGAGCAGCTTTTAGTAATGAACGTCGTGTAGTATCAGTCACCATCAGTTGCATTAAATCCTATAATAACACCTAACTCTATCGCGACTTCTTCATGAATAAGATACTTAAGTTGTTCCAACTTGTTGTATTGAGCATAAGCCGTTTGGTAACCATGCTTGGTTTGCAACAAATCAAACAAGCTCTCATCCGTTGGCCAAGTTTCTAAGGTCATAGAAAATTGATTGGCGATACGATCCGCTAAAGATGCATGATCGTTTGCTCGCAGAATTGCATCAAGACCTTGCCCATCAGCAAAATAGAGCGTCTCAAGCGCTGCAACATTTGCCTTTAAGTTCTTCATAGATGTTTCTGATCGCCATGACTCAGAAAAGTAAGGTCTTGGTTTACCAAAGTTCGCCAATGGACGACTCATCTTCTTCATGCTGTATTCAAGTTGGTTTGACAACAAAGCAATATATTCAGAGTCCCATTGCTTTTCATCCAACTCGACCCATGGGTTTTTTGCCCATGCTTGCGCGATTTTAGCTGTATTTAACTCAATATTTTTGGTTATCGACTGTGCGGTCACACAGGTTTGCGGATTATTCATCAGGTCAGATGCTTGATCGAACAACAGCCACTCGACCGAACCAAGCCCTTGCACTGTGACGCTTTGCGCCGAAATCTCTTGTTGAGTTGACGGACCAGGTTGCTTTATCAACGCCGTCATCTTTCGACCTGTAGTATTTTTCTTATCTGGCCAAAATTGGATATTCCAACTTTGCGCCAATGCCTCTTCTGGCCCTCTCTCTTGCCCCTGAAGTGCCATCCAAGCCAACATAGTTTGATGCCACTGTGCTTCTAATGATTCTGTACTATCATCACCAGTACAATAACTCTGCATAACCTGAGCAAGACTTTTAGCCTCATTTTGTAGCGTCTGAGCTGAGGCAAATTCGACTTCATACACCTTTTGGCTGAAATGGTTCGTCAATTCCGGTTTCGGTTCTTCATTATTTGTAGACTGACAGCCTATTAAAAACACAGAAAAGGCGGCGCCTAAGCTGAACTGTTTTATATTCATTATTCAGACCTATAGTGAGTTAAGGAATGCAATCAGTGCATCTCTTTCTTTTTCATTGAATTTCAACACATTTTGCTTCGCTGCTTCGGCTTCACCGCCATGCCATAGCACCGCTTCCATCAGGTTACGTGCACGGCCATCATGCAGGAAGTAAGTGTGATTATTCACTTCTTGAGTATATCCAATACCCCAAAGAGGTTGCGTTCTCCACTCCTGACCATTTGCAAGATATTCTGGTCGGTTGTCCGCAAGGCCAGGCCCCATATCGTGCAATAACATATCGGTATATGGGTGAATGGTCTGGTTGGATAAAGCAGGTAGATTGTCTCGCTGTGCTGTTTTCACACTTGTTTTGTGGCAGCTTTCACAACCTACCTTAGCAAACAGTTTCTGTCCAAGCTTGACTTGAGGATCATCGATATTACGACGAATTGGCACTGCGAGGTGCTGAGAATAAAACTCAACGAAGTCTAAAATATTGTCACTGACTTCTGGATTGCCGCCGTTAGGGAGATCATCACAAATGGATTGCTTGGATGTACAGTTTTCATTTGGGAACAAATTGCTGGTCAAGCCGACATCACCATTAAACGCAGCTGCATTTTGCTGCATTAAGTTCGGTTGCCCAGCTTTCCAACCAAAGCGACCAATCGCAAAGTCAGATTTACGCACATCCCATACAACATTAACTTTACCTGAAATCCCGTCACCATTAGCATCGTTCTCATCGGCCCATGCTTTCAGGGTTTCGTCAGGAATACTTTCGAGCAAACCAAGGCCAATCATTGGCGGAGCAACACGCGCTGACATTTGTGTATCAGGGTGCATTTCGCCATAGCCAAGCGCTGTAATTGATAAATTCGGTTTACGTAGGTTCACGACAGTACCATCAGCAAACGTTACTGGTACTTCATCATATGTAATGTTGATCGTCCCTTCAGGCTTTTGATCCTGTAAAGCGAAATCTTGAAGCTGACCACCATAAGTAGGCTCGGGAATAACACCATCTTTGATAAACGCTTTTTTCTGTGCTGGTGTCATTGCAGGAATACTCAACCTTACCAACATCGACACAGCATGTAGGTCATTTTCTTCTGGTGGATGACCACGTCCATCTTTGATGTGGCAGTTTTGACAACCATTGGTATTAAACAAAGGACCTAATCCATCACGTGCATCCGTCGAAGCCGGTGCTTGAACCCAAGGGTTTCTAAAAAAGCTGTTTCCCACGCTGAAGTCTAATCGCTTAGACATAGGTAGGTTACCCGCAGGTAATGAAAAAGCGTTCGGGCCGTCTTTCTTAACAGATGTATCACCACCCGACTTGACGTCATAGGCAGCAACAGACGAAGAAACACCTAACATAAGCAGGCTGATAATGGCAGGTTTCGTGTACAACTTCATTACGATGACTCGCTAAGCGGACAATGTCCGCAATTTTTAAATGGGAATTATTCTCAATGAACTGACGTGTAAAAAACGTCAAAAGGGCTCTAATGAGCCCTTTGTATTCGCACAAATTTTTAATTAAAACTCGTGGTCCGCTGTGTCTGGGTTTAGGCTGTTGATACCAACAATCTTCGCCGCACGTTCGATTTGAGCGGTCTGAGCAACCAGTGACATGATTGTCTCATTCACTAGAGCATTACCTTGAGTGTTACCCGCAGCAATAAGTTGATCGAAGAACTGACCATTTTTCTCTGCTGAAGTCACTAGTTGACCAACTTGAGAACGTGTTACATCGAACTGCTTTTGGATTTCAGCTGCTGCTTTCTTGTCTTGTTGAGCAACTAAGTCATGAATGCTAGGACCAGACAGTAGTGTGCCATCTTCACGTTTGTACAGACCTGTATATACGTTGTATATGCCCTGCTCGTTGTAGTAGTGAGAGTTGTGCGTGTTATCAGAGAAACAATCGTGCTCATCTTCTGTAGAGTTAGCTTCTAGAGCCACTTTCATACGCTCACCCGCAAGTTCACCTAGAGAAAGTGAACCCATGCCAAATAGCATTTTGCGTAGACCGTTGTCTGCAGAGTCGTTTAGAAGTTCTTCACGGTAGTTACCTTTAACATCTGCTGACCACTGGTTTTCCATCCACTCAAGGTCTTGTACAAGCAATTCAGCCGCTGCTTTCAAGAACTCACCACGACGGTCACAGTTACCGTTTGTACATTCAGCACCAACAACAAAGTCAGTGTATGCACGTTGGCCAGCGCCAGCGTTTGTACCATTTAGATCTTGGCCCCATAGTAGGAACTCAATTGCGTGGTAACCAGACGCAACGTTTGCTTCAGAACCACCAACTTCATTTAGGTCAGCGATTAACTCTGGAGTAATTTTTGCCACATCTAGTTTTGACGCACCAATAGTTAGTTGAGTGTTTGCAACAATATTTGCGTTCGCACCTTCATTGCCTAGCTCATATTGGTAGTCTGCAGAAACATAGTCGATTAGACCTTCATCAAGTGGCCAAGCGTTTAACTGTCCTTCCCAATCATCAACAACCGCGTTACCAAAACGGAATACTTCAGACTGTTGGTAAGGTACGCGTGAAGCAAGCCACACTTGTTTTACTTCTTCGAACTTTGCTGCAGTTGGGTTTGCAAGAAAAGATTCGATTGAAGCATCAAGCGCTTGTGCTGTCGTTAAAGAATCAGCGAATACTGCGTGAGCCACATCCGCGTAATGCTCAACAACTTGATCTTTTGTTACGTTTGCTGCGAAAGCAGAGCTGCTTGCAATCAGAAGTGAAGCTGCGACAGATTGAGCTAATAGGGTTTTAACATTCATTGAAAAGCATCCTTGTTGAGCTTAATAGTTATCTTGTATTGCTAGTGCTAATTATTCTCATTTGCACCATTAGTTGCGAATAATACAAACTTACAATTTTTTTGCAACCCAGAAACGAAAAAGCCTCACAAAAGTGAGGCTTTTATCAACATAGACTTTTCAAGGTGTTAGATATCGAGGCTGTGCTTTCCGTGCGAAACTTTTGCTTTCAAATAGCCTTCGTTGCCATCTTTAACGTGTGCAGACGTATTGACAACTTCCTCGATCTGTATTCCATACTCTTTAAGATCGTTAATCTTTTTTGGGTTATTAGTCACTAAGCGAATACGTTCAGCACCCAATGCTTTAAGCATTTCAGCCGCCTCAGTAAAGTCACGCAGATCATCACCAAAACCTAAATGATTATTTGCTTCGTAGGTATTCATACCTTCGCTTTGAAGCTTGTAGGCATCAATTTTGTTGTACAAGCCAATGCCTCGGCCTTCTTGTCTTAAATATAAGATGATCCCACCCGATTCACCCATACGGTTGATCGTTTCATCAAGCTGCTCGCCGCAATCACAACGGGATGAATGAAATACGTCACCTGTTAGACACTCAGAATGCATTCGAACAAGCGGTGCTTCTTGATTTATATCGGCTTTCTTAAATATTACTGCGACGTGTTCTTTTTCTGTTTTCAGTCCGTGAAAAGAGAGTAACTCCGCATCGATGTTACTTTTTGCACCTACTTTGAAGTCTACTCTGGCTCTTACTTCCGCCATATTTTTACTCACTTGAATCTCTATGTTTTCTTATCTAGTGTGGAATTTATCAAAATCTTCCACCTTGGAACTAACTATGGGGATTCTTACACTAGAATTCAACGGCTAGTTAGAAATTGTTATAATATAACATTTCTAGCTTAGGGCAATAAAAAACCCCACTAAGAATTTGTGAGGCTTAAGATTTGGTCTAGATGTGAACGGCTAGTCTTGCTGTTTTTTCCAAACAGACAATTCAATCCACAACGTTTCTAACTCTCGAAGCTCTTCATCGCTTAATAGTGAAAGCGAAGGCTTTGTCTGAGGCAGAGCATAAGCCTGAAAAGCACTAATGTGTGCATAAAAGTCCGAACGTAATTGAGATATATTTAAGTTCACTGCTCTTCCCTAAGACAAATTGATTGCTTAAAACTGCTCATTGGATGTAACCATTCTTAAAAATGATAACAAATCATAATTTATATGCAAATAAATCGCTCAAAATTTGAGGTTATTCCCAATATTTATTGCAATCACATCCCTTATACTTCAGTGGATTAGAGGATCAAAAATGATCTTTAATCTGAACTTAAGTTGATCTTCAGTGAGTGAAGAGTTATGCAATCTAAGCGCCGATGTATAATGGTAGAAAAGAGCCGAAATAGCTCACTATTTAAAAATTGAAAAGCAGCCATTTGGCCGCTTTATATTAATTTCTGATTCCTAGCTTCACATTTCCTTTGCTATCAAACCAAAGGGCTTCTTTTCGACGGCGTCCAATTAGGATTGGGCCATCATCGTAAAACAGGAAGTTCTTCCAATGCTTCTTGAATGTTGCCCATTTTGTTTCAATGACATTATATTTTTCGTAACAGAAATATACCGTTACGTCATCTTGCCAATCAATAAATGAAAGAATTTCTTCCGGCATTCCCGCATCATCATCTTCCCAAGCTGCCATCCAATCTACTGTTTCTTTCCAGTTAGACTCTTTCATTGGCCAGTCCGACGAACTGAAACGATCAGCATCAGGGCTTTGCGCACTGATATTTTCTTGCCACAACTGTGATGCTCTTGCTTGTGTCATTGGCTTAATCGCATCTAAGTCAGCCTCTGGGACTGGCATAGATTGATGAGTGAAAATCCATTTTCTTTGGTATTCATCCAAAGTTAAATACGACATTTATTAACCTCTTAAAGCCTTATGCTTTTAGCCAGCCATTGTTGGTGGCTTCTTCAATAATCTGTTGTGCTTTATCCCACAGCACTTGTGAGCCAAACTGAATTTTTTGATTCACACTTAACGCTTGCTCTCTCGAAACACCATGCTCTTGCCAACTTTGGCCTTGGTTATGGAAATTCAGCAACATAGGGATAATACGATCGAGTGCTTTGGCAAATTTTGCATCAGCACTGCTCGCCGACTCAAATTCTAGCCATAGCTCTAGTAGCTCATTACCTTGATCTTGTGGGAGCATTCCAAAAAGACGGTGTGCTGCTTTTAGCTCTTTCTCTTCTTGTTCCGCTGATGCCGCGGTGTCATAAACGAATGTGTCGCCCGCATCAATTTCAACAATATCGTGAAGAAGGAGCATTTTCACAACACGTGTAATATCAACAGGGTCATTGGCATGTTCTTCCATAAGAATGGCCATAAGGGCGACATGCCAGCTGTGCTCTGCACTGTTTTCTAGTCTCTTCTCCGCACTCTTAACCCGAGTACGTCGCAGCACTGCTTTAAGACGATCCAGCTCCATTAATAACGTAAGTTGTTTTTCGAGCCTCTCCACGTTAGACATCCTCCCAGTTTGGGTTAACCAATGACGTGAGGTTGTGATCTTCCCATTGTCCATTGATCAATAGATACTTTTCAGCAAACCCTTCTTTTTGAAACCCTACACGCTCAAGTACTTGTTCACTTCGCTTATTACGTGGCATGTAGCTTGCCATAATTCTGTGCATATTTTGGATTTCAAACATATAGCTTACCGCTAGCTTAACCGCCCGCGTCATCACCCCACGACCTTGCGCACTGTCCGCTAACGAATAACCGAGGTTACAGGCATGAAACGGGAATCGAGATAAGTTGCTGAATGAGACCGTGCCCAACATCTCTTTGCTTTCTCTATGCAAAATGAGAATGTAGTAGCCAAGTCCCATTCGATGCAGTTCGTTTAGTTTGACTAAGCGCTGAGTCCAACCTGATTCGGTATAGAAAGCATCTTCTCGCTTCGGCTCCCACTCTTTTAGGTGGGCACGATTGGTTTTGAAGTAGTTTGAGATTAACTTCCCATCCGTTGGCTCTGCGGTACGGATGACAATATCCCCTTCTACTTCATAAACCTGAGTGGGTGTACTGACTCTTTCCATTTAGTTTTTACGAATTCCATATTCTCTGAGTTTATTCGCTACCGAAGTGTGCGAAACGTTTAGTCGCTTAGCGAGCTTACGGCTTGAAGGGAAAGACTGATACAAGCGATCAAGTACCTGTGATTCATACTCTTTCATGATCTCATCTAAAGAACCATCAAGACTCAACACTGGACCATTAGTGCTCGGTGTATCAAGTTGAGGAAGGTGGAAGAGATCTGCCGTTAATTCATCACTTTCGAGCTCAGTCAAAGCGCGCAGAACCATATTCTCTAGCTGACGCATATTGCCCGGCCATTGGTAGCTCACCAATTGATCAACCAAACTATCAGCGATTCTTGGCTTAGCGATCCCAAGTTGCGAGACATACTTAGAGATAAACAGCTCAAGCAATGGGGTGATATCATTCGAGCGTTCACGCAATGGCGGGATTTGTAATGTCAGAACATTTAGGCGATAGAACAAATCTTCACGGAATGAACCCGACTCGGCAAGGTCCGCCAAGTGGTGACGAGTCGATGCGATAACGCGTACATCAACGTGAAATTCATCTTCTTCACCCACACGACGGAAACGACCATCTTGGAGCAAACGCAGCAGTTTAATTTGCAGGTGTGGGCTCATTTCGCCGATTTCATCTAAGAAAACCGTGCCACCATTTGCTTGCTCGAAAATGCCTTTATGCCCCTGCTCGTGGTTAAACGAACCTGGCGCATGACCAAACAGTTCTGTTTCCGCAACGTCATCAGGCATCGACGCACAACTCAGCACTAGGAAAGGATTCGCTGCACGGTGAGAGCGATTGTGACATGCACGGGCTAACATCTCTTTGCCCGTTCCGGTCTCACCTTGAATCAATAATGGCTGATCGAGCATGGACAGTTTTTTCGCTTGGCTCATTAATGCCTTATGACGGTTAGAAGCACCAACGAAATGTTCAAAACCTAAGTTATTGTGCAGAGGGAGTGAATCATCAAATAGAGGCTTCTCTTGAACCGAGCGAATGATCATCACCGTGCTTGCTAACACCGACTCTTTCGCTTCATTGGTAATATAGACCGGCATGATTTCCATCATGTAGTCTAACCCACGAATCACAATCTCTTCACGCTGACGAGTGATGTTGCCTTCCGCCCATTTGGCGAAATTGAAACTAGGTAATAGCGTGGTGATTTGGTGGCCGATCATCTCGCTCTCTTCACTTGCAAACAGTGAAAGTGCAGCATGGTTTGCCATATCAACATGACCTTTGAGGTCAATAGCTAATACTGGTTCAGGAAGGTTGTTTAGAAGCGATATGAGCTCATTGTTGTGACGCTCAATAGGCATGAATTGAATTTTCCGAACATCTTTAACCCCTGTGATACGGCGAATTTCAGCCATAAGCTCACTAAAGGTATCAAAGTCGATATCCGGACAATTGAGGTAAATAATCCCTGTGATATCAATTTCGATACCACGGAGATCAATGTTCTTTGAAGCAAGAATATCGAGCAGTTCACGAGTCAGACCAAGTCTGTCTTCACAGAAAACTTCTAAGCGCACAAATGAGTCCCTAACTTAGGTGTCACGAAAAGTTGACAGTAGTTTCTCTTAAGCCTAGATCCTCGTCAAGCAAACTGATATTACTTGCTTCACATTCGCGCTATTTGATTGTTATTGCGGCGACTTTTTCTACAATCTGCTTGCGGATTGCACCTAGTTTTACTTGACGATCTTTATACCAAGGAATAGGACGAAGTAGCGACATCGCTTTCAGTCCAAGTCTTGCAGTTAGAATACCAACGCCTAACCCCTGCCCTGCTCGTGCTGATACTTTTCCAGCAAGGTCCATCGACATAAGATCCATACTCGCATCTACAGCTAACTCACTCGCACCCGCAGCGGCCATGTTTATCAATGTAGCTTTAAACAACTTCAGTCTCGACCAGTAGCCCAGCTCAACACCATAGATATCCGCTAAACTATCAATCATTTTAAAGTTTCGCCAAGCCACCAATAGCATGTCAGCTACCGCCAATGGGCTGATTGCCACCAGTGCCGCTGACTCAGTTGCATGCTGAGAGACGACCTTAGTTGCGGCTTTATCTTGTTCAGCGATCACCATAGAGTCATACATATCCAGTATCTCAGCATCGCTGTGCGACGTATTGATACTGTTTAACCAGCGATCGTAGCTCGGAGATTCACGTTTGATACCCGACTCTTTGGCAATGGATTCACAAAATGCCTTTCCTTTACCAACACTATCAGAATGAATAAGTGATTCACTTTGTTCTTGGACGCTAAAGTGATTGCGCAGCCTGCGAAGTTTAAACAACTCCTTTCCAATCGCACCAATACCCATGAGTGACAGTGTAGCTATAAAACCCGCCCAGCCTAGAGATAACCAGTCCGCGGTTTGTACTGCAGTCACAACACTGTCTATCGCTTGCCAACCGACAAGGCCAGAAAATGCAGTAATAAGCCCTGTGGCTAGCCATTTAGAACCTGTTTTGGGGCGAATTACCTGAGTTAGATTCTCTTCTAGCGCTGTTTCGTCATCAATTTCTACACTAACAGGAATAAACTTTTCCGGTTCTGCGAACTGCATTTGTGCGGTGAGTTCTGGTTGCTCTGCTTCATTTGGAGAATCAAATGATTCATTGAAGACCTGTTTTTGCTTCAACGTCGTTGTGTCTCTTTCTGTCATTTCAGCTTGTCTCCAATCAAATACTCTAACGCTTTATCCATACGAATATGTGGTACAGGGTCATCTTGTGAACCTTCCTTTGGTCTAAACCCCGTAAATTCAAACCCTTGGTCTTGCCAGTAATCTTGTGCTGGCAGTTTCTTTGGTACTTCTCCAGGGAATACGGTCAACGGCAGTTCATCCATTGTTGTTCCCTGCAATGCTGGATAAGACTCATCGCCTTTACTAATAAAGCCAGTTTGGGTCGCTTGCATTGACGCTATGGTCATACAGCTCATCTCAATGTTTTCATAGGAGGCAGTTTGCCAAGCGGGGTGAACCATTTGCTGAAGCAACGAAACCAAATTGGTGTGCTGCTCAGGCGTCACGTGATCCGCTTTAGTCGCTGCAAATAATATTTTGTCGATTCTTGGCGCAAACAATCGCTTTAATAGATTGCTGCGGCCATATCGAAAACTATGCATAATTTGCTCTAATGCATGTCGCATATCATGAAACGACTCATATCCAGCATTCAGTGGTTGAAGGCAATCCACCAGCACGATTTGTCGATCAAACGTCGAGAAGTGGTGCTTATAGAATGCTTTGACTACTTTCTGCTGATACTCATGATAACGCGCCTTTAGCATTGCCAAATTCGACTCTTTCGCCACTTTTTCGCCTGCCTTTATTTGGCATGGGAAAAATTGTAGTACTGGCGCACCTTCCAACTCACCAGGCAACACAAAGCGACCGGGCTGAACCCAATGTAGCCCTTCGCGTTTACACTCATACAGAAAATCTGTGTAGCTTTGCGCGACATCAGCTAAGACCTTTTCATTTAAGGGCAGGGATAAGTCGAGGTCCTCAAGCTTATCTAACCAAGGCTGTGCCAATTCTTTACGCTTCCCTTTAAGAGCTTCAAATTGACTTTGCGACCATTGCTCAAAGTCCATATCAAGAAGAGGAAGGTCAAGTAACCATTCACCGGGATAATCAATAATATCGATATGTACCGTTGACGTGCTCCCAAACAACTTTTTGGTTTTTTTCTTTGGTTTATATTTTAGTGCTAGGCGTATTTCGCTGACATCTTTGGTTGGCTCAGGCCATTTTGGCGGAGTAGAATGTACATGCTCCATCGCTTCGTCATACGCAAATCGTGGAACCATCATGTTCGTTTGAGGTTCACGCTTTGCCCCCACCAAACGCTTCTCTCTTGAAGCGACGAAAAGGGGTAAATTCTCATGAGTAGAAGTATGAAGTAGCTGGTTTACTAAGGAGCTAATAAATGCAGTCTTACCTGCTCTAGAAAGCCCAGTCACAGCAATGCGCACATGAGAATCCATACTGCGGCTAATTAAATCATTTACTTCTTGAGTAATTTGCTTCATTCACGATCTCTTTTCATTCAATTCGATATCAGCTTAACGAAGTTAATATTAATCTTATATGAACAAAAAAGCCTCCGATAAAATCAGAGGCTTAGCAGAAATTAGAGCGAATAATCGCTAATCGTCTTCTATCAATTTATAGATAACAAACAGTGCGATTTCTAGTAGACCAACCAGCACACAGGTAATAGTGACGTATTTCTCATCAAAGATACTGATGCCATGAAGAATAAGGTCGTAACCGACGAAGGCACCTACTACCACTGCAATGATAAGCTGTAGGATTTGAATAAAACGAGGCATTGCCACTCCTGACGTATAGTTTTACGAATATATGATTATATAAACAAAAGGTGCAGCTTGGGCTCCACCTTTGTCAAATATTCATCAATTAAATCAGCGATTTCTCACAAGTTTTACAAACTATTTAAAGATTACGCTTCCATCTCTTGGATTTTCACTTTCCAAGTGTCTGGACCGATTTGGTGAGCGTTAGCGCCTGTTGAATCAACCGCGACAGTAACCGGCATATCTTCGACTTCAAACTCGTAGATTGCTTCCATACCTAGGTCTTCAAATGCAACAACACGTGCTTTCTTAATCGCTTTAGCAACTAGGTAAGCCGCACCGCCGACCGCCATTAGGTAAACTGCTTTGTGCTTTTTGATCGATTCTACCGTTGCAGGACCACGTTCCGCTTTACCAATCATACCCATAATGCCAGTTTCGTCTAACATCATGTCAGTAAACTTATCCATACGTGTCGATGTCGTCGGGCCTGCCGGACCAACCGCTTCATCTCCAACTGCGTCAACAGGGCCAACGTAGTAAATAAACTTACCTTTGAAGTCGACACCTTCAGGAAGGCCTTCACCATTCTGAAGCATGGTTTGAATACGCTTATGCGCTGCGTCACGACCGGTAAGAATCTTACCTGAAAGCAGAACGGTTTCACCCGTCTTCCACTGTTCAACATCAGCTTGCGTTACTTCATCTAGGTTTACACGGCGTGTATTCGCACCTGCTTCCCATGTGATATCTGGCCACTCTTCTAGCTTAGGTGGTGTTAAGTCCGCTGGACCTGTGCCATCGAGGGTGAAATGTACGTGACGTGTTGCTGCACAGTTTGGAATTAGACAAACTGGCTTAGAAGCCGCGTGTGTTGGCGCTGTTTTGATCTTCACATCAACAACAGTTGTTAAACCGCCTAAGCCTTGCGCACCAATACCTAGTTTATTTACGCGATTGAAGATGTCTAAACGAAGCTCTTCTTCAGCATTTTCTGGACCACGATCGATAAGCTCTTGAATATCGATATGTTCCATTAGAGATTCTTTTGCAAGTACTGCTGCTTTTTCCGCAGTACCACCGATACCTATACCCAGCATGCCTGGTGGACACCAACCAGCACCCATCGTAGGTAGCGTTTTTTCAACCCACTCTGCTACATCATCAGAGGGGTTTAGCATCACCATTTTGGTTTTGTTTTCACTACCGCCGCCTTTTGCAGCGATTTGAATTTCGACTTTATCGCCCGGCACCATATTAATGTGCACAACCGCTGGAGTATTATCTTTAGTGTTAATACGCTTACCAGCAGGATCCATTAGGACAGAAGCTCGAAGAGGATTGTCCGGGTTGGTATAAGCTTGGCGAACACCCTCATCAACCATTTGTTGAACGGTCAGTTCCGTAGAGTCCCACTGAACTCCCATACCCACATTGACAAAACACGTCACAATACCCGTATCTTGACAGATCGGACGGTGTCCTTCTGCTGACATACGAGAGTTAATTAAGATTTGAGCAATCGCATCTTTTGCAGCTTGGCTCTCTTCACGGTGATAGGCTTTCTCTAGGGCTTGAACAAAGTCTAATGGGTGGTAGTAAGAAATGTATTGAAGCGCATCAGCAACACTGCTGATCACATCCTGCTGGCGAATTACGGTCATTGCATGCCTCGTTATATTTATGCTTCCTTTTTGCAGCCGTACACAATCGTTTGCTTATCGGTTGTTATAATTGCAAAACACTGATGTAGCGACCTTTGATAGCATTATGATACTCTTGCTTTCCTCAACACGCCACGTAATCAACGATCTCTTTGTCACAAATTAAACAAATGAATAACATCACGCCAAATTGCTTAGAAATCAAACCGATCTGTTATCAGCCAGACCTTGCGGTTCAACACTTTGCTAACATTGAATCATTACCTTGGGCAATGTTATTGCGTTCGCCGTCTGATACTCATATCGACAGCCGTTTTGACATTTTGGTCGCACAACCTATCGCTACGATTACCACGGTTGGAGAAGAAAGCCATTTGGTCACACCAAACGAAGCATCAGTATCAAAAGGCAATCCTTTCGACTTAATCAAGCAAGTTCAATCTGAGTGCTTACCAGACCTAGATTACGATGGTGACCTACCCTTTGTTGGTGGAGCGTTAGGTTACTTCTCTTATGACTTAGGGCGACGCGTAGAACGCATGCCAGATCTGGCTCAGCGCGACTTACAAACTCCAGATATGGCAGTCGGCATTTATAATTGGGCGATGATTGTTGACCATAAGGAAAAACAGGCGTTTGTTGTCGGTGAACAAGTCGAATCCAACTGGGCTTGGTTATTAGAGCAAAAACCAATGGATTCCACTGCGTTTTCACTCACCAGTGAATGGCAATCCAACATGACAAAGCAGAGCTACAGTGACAAATTTTCACAAGTGCAAGAATATTTGCGTAGTGGTGACTGCTACCAAATTAATTTGGCTCAGCGCTTTAAAGCTCGGTATCAAGGTAGCGAGTGGCAAGCATACCAAAAATTAGAAAATGTAAACCAAGGTCCTTTTTCTGCATTTATTCGCACCGATAAAGGCGCAATTTTGAGTGTCTCTCCAGAGCGTTTCTTACAAGTTAAAGATCGTGAAATAGAAACGAAACCGATAAAAGGTACTCGCCCGCGTAGTGAAGATAAGATACTTGATCAACAAGCTGCGTACGATTTAGCGAATGCAGAGAAAGATCAGGCAGAGAACCTAATGATCGTGGACTTGCTGCGGAATGATGTCGGTCGTGTTGCCAAACCAGGTACTGTTCATGTACCCAAGCTATTTGATATTGAAAGCTTCCCAGCCGTGCACCACTTGGTGAGTACCATTAGAGCGAAACTTGATACAGGTTATTCTCCAGCCGATTTATTGTGCGCTTCTTTTCCTGGAGGATCGATTACTGGCGCACCCAAAATCCGCGCAATGGAAATCATTGAAGAATTGGAACCACACCGCCGCAATGCATATTGTGGAAGCATTGGCTATATCAGCCGACATGGAAGAATGGACACTAGCATTACGATTCGCACGCTTGTAGCTGAACAAGGGTCAATGCATGTCTGGGCAGGTGGTGGCTTAGTCGCCGACAGCCAATGTGATGCAGAATATCAAGAAACACTCGATAAGCTTAGCCGTATTTTACCGGTACTTTCTGCGTAGGACATTAATATAGATGCAAAGGGCTTGCTTATATGGTCAGGCCCATTTTTCTAGCATTAAACGGAGATCTTTCGCTGTGTAGGGTTTCGTCAAGATATCGTCCATCCCACACTCAATACATTTTTCTCTTTCTTCTAACGTTGTACCTGCGGTTAACGCAATGATAGGCAATCGATATTCTTGTTCTCGAAGATAAGCTGTCGCCTCAAATCCATCCATCTCAGGCATACGACAATCCATAAAAACTAAATCATAGCTATTGTCCGCGATCGATTTTATCGCTTCGATACCGTTGTTCGCGATATCTGGTGAAATCGACATTTTCTTAAGCATCTGGTTAATGATGACCTGATTCATTCGTATATCATCAACGACCAAAATCGATAGTTCCTCTACCGGCTTATATCTAACTTCGTTCTCTTTATTAGGGCTGTTTAACTCGACTTTCGACACAACTTTTAAGGGAATCATTATATCGAAGCGACTACCCTTGCCTACCTCACTTTTAAGCGAAATAGTTCCAGACATCAGCTCGATTAAGTTTTTACAAATAGCTAAGCCTAGCCCCGTTCCTTCAAAATGACGTTTGGCGGTTCTATCAGCTTGGACAAATGGCGTAAAGAGCTCTTTTTGAGCCTCTTTCGTAATCCCAACTCCAGTATCACTTACTGATACGAGAAGACTGTCGTTCTCCCACGTTGTGGTCACCAACACACAACCTTCAACGGTAAATTTCACCGCGTTGCCCACTAAGTTCACAAGGATTTGCCCTAGGCGCTCAAAATCCCCAATAAAACCCGCTGGAAGATGACCGTATTCTTCAATTGAAAACTCCAATCCTTTTTCTCTAGCTTTGGGTTCGAAGATCCCATTAACCATATCACGTAAATCAGACCATTGGAATTGCGAAGGAATCAACTCCATCATTCCAGCGTTCATCTTACTGAAATCTAAAATATCGTTGATAATATGGCGCAGAAGGTCGCCAGAATGCGTTAGGTTGGTCAGCAGTGTTCGCTGTTCTTCATCAAGCTGAGTGCTATCGAGTAACTCAGCACTACCGAGTAATCCATTTAAGGGAGTTCGGAGCTCATGATTTATCATCGCAACAAACTCTTTCGTTGAGCGCTCTGACTCTTCGGCTCTTGCTCGAGCATCTTGGTGGTTTTTTACTATGATTTGTCGGCTTAATGCACTACAAAGTAGTTCTCCCACTAACAGCACTTGGCTCTCTACAAAATCTCGACTGATCCCTTCCTCATTAACCAACACCGCCAAAACACCGACAACTTTATGCTCTACTTCTATCGGCAGTTCTAAAACATTTTCTCTCCATGTTGCGTAAGGCTTTACGCTAGAAAGGTCTGAGCCCATATTGCTGCCAAATTCAGAACCTATAACACTCGAAAGCAGTTTTTCCTCAATTAATAGGTGGGCCTTTTCAAGCGCAGAAGAAGATTCTAATCGTTCGATTAAACTTGATATAAGTCCATCATCAAGAGTTCGACTGAGAAAGGCTCGGCCAAAGTGTATCAACGCTTCATTTATCTGCTGCTCGAACTCGAGTTTATTCAGGTCTTGATGGTTCTGGCGCTTAAGTTGGCTTAATACCAACTCTAAATGCTGATTGGCTTCATACAGCTCTAAGCTTTTGCGCTCAAGCAGTGTCTCCGCTTCCTTTCTCGCAGCGATTTCTCTTGCTAACTTGCGTTCAAGGGCTGAATCATTTGCCATCTAGTTTACCCTACTAAATTAACGGTAAAACGCACTTTGCTTCCGTCCGAGGAAACAGTATTCATAGATGTAGATAGCTTTTCATCAAAAAACTCAGCACACCCCTCTAGTAGACCTAAACAAACATGAGACATACAACGGGCGCTAACATAATCGAAGATCATTTCTGTCTCAGATTCAGAGACGAAATCAAAAGAAGGTGGATTGGCTTCTGGATAGAGTTTCTTTACTTCAATATGGATGTAATCTTCGACTAACTTAATAAATTGAAACGACGTTTTACACGCTTGTAGACTATTATTATCAGGTAAGGTGTTATAAAGATTATTAAAAACAGATTGGCCGAACACGCGCTGTAACTCTTCAGGGGATATTCCAGAATGTTTGCTTAGCTGAACGATAAGTTTCACTAGATTACGGTGATCATAACTACCGACAGCGGTATAAACACCAGAATCACCAGTATTTTCAAGCAAACTGTCGAGCACTTCTAGACCGAACTTTTGCTCAACTAGGTCCATGAACTCGGTAAAGATAATCCCTTTCATAGGTAGCGCCATCCTTGCGTTAACTAAAATCACTACAAAGCATGGGCCATATTCTGAACTTTTACAAATAGAAACAGGAGCTAACGTGTTGTCAGAGCTAAATAAAAACCATCTCATTCAACGTTTTCAGCTACATCAGACTGTGGACTATCATCAAGAAGCGCTTAAACGAGTCTCACATTTGAATCAGAGCAACCTGCGTAAAGCATCTGTACTTATCGGTTTTGTCGAACGGCCGCACGGTCTACATGTCATTTTTACCAAGCGAGCACGTCACCTGAAACACCATCCAGGCCAAGTCAGCTTTCCCGGTGGAAAATTTGAACCGACGGACTTTGATCTGTCTGAAACTGCGCTGAGGGAAACATATGAAGAGGTAGGGATACAAAAAGAGAAGATCACCATTTTTGGTCAAATGCCGGAACTAGTGACCGTCAGTAAGTTCACAGTGACACCGTTTTTGGCCTTTATCGCTTCAGATTACAAAACCGTGATTGATAAAAATGAGGTCGATGAGATATTTGAAGTACCCGCTGACATTGTTCTTGATAAGCAAAAATTACATAGTCAGAAATTTCAGATTAATAATTTTTCACATCGTGTGTTTGGGTTGTCATACAAACAACACTTTATTTGGGGTATGACAGCGCAAATCATCGACGCAATGCAGAAACATATTATGCATCAATGTTAATAAAATTACACATTGTACAAATCCCGTTCACATTAGCTAAATTGTTTATCAATAAGGCAAACGATTACTTAAAACACCATCGAAACTTTTTTAACCACACATTAGATAAACTAATATCAAGGATTAGCATAAATCACTAGTAGCACATCATTTTCGTGACCAAAAACGCCTTTTTGACATATCATATTATAACTCGCATCAATTCATGATTTAGATCTAGTTTTGAAGTGAGAAATTTATGCAAAATTGCACCTGACTTATTTCCTGTTCCCAAAAATGAGTATCACAAAATGAATACTACAACTTCTGCGGCTACGTCCGCACAATCGTCTAGTAAGTTTACTTACAAAGACTTCACTTGGTGTCTATCACTATTCGGTACTGCTGTAGGTGCTGGCGTACTTTTCCTTCCAATTAAAGCGGGTGCTGGCGGTTTCTGGCCATTAGTTATCCTTGCTCTAATTGCTGCTCCAATGACTTGGTTTGCACATAAATCTCTAGCGCGTTTTGTACTGTCTGCGAAAAACCCAGATGCGGATATTACTGACACTGTAGAAGAGCACTTCGGTAAGACTGGCGCAAACATCATCACTTTTGCATACTTCTTCGCTATCTACCCAATCGTTCTAATCTACGGCGTAGGTATTACAAACACAGTTGACTCTTTCCTAGTTAACCAAATGGGCATGGAATCTATCCCACGCTGGCTACTATCTGGCGCGCTAATCGCTGCTATGACTGCGGGTGTTGTATTTGGTAAAGAACTAATGCTAAAAGCGACATCTGCATTGGTTTACCCACTAGTTGCAATCCTACTAGCGCTATCATTCTACCTAATTCCTGATTGGAACGGTTCAATGATGTCTGTTGCACCAGACTGGTCTTCTATGCCTTCTGTTGTTTGGCTAGCAATTCCAATCATCGTATTCTCATTCAACCACAGCCCAGTAATCTCTCAGTTCTCTAAAGAGCAACGTCGTGTACACGGTGACAACGCAGTTAAGAAAACTGACGCTATCACTGGTGGCGCAGCAATGATGCTAATGGGCTTCGTAATGTTCTTCGTATTCTCTGTAGTGCTTTCATTGTCTCCAGAGCAGCTAGCAATGGCTAAAGAGCAAAACATCTCTGTTCTTTCTTACCTAGCGAACGTTCACGAATCTCCACTGATCTCTTACATGGGTCCTCTAGTTGCTTTCGCAGCAATCACTTCAAGCTACTTTGGTCACTTCCTAGGTGCTCATGAAGGTCTAGTTGGTCTTGTGAAGTCTCGCTCTAACACTTCTGTAAGCAAGATTGAAAAAGCGTCTCTAATCTTCATCGTTATCACAACTTGGATTGTAGCGATTGTTAACCCAAGCATCCTAGGTATGATTGAAACAATGGGTGCGCCAATGATTGCAGCTATTCTATTCCTAATGCCTGTGTTCGCAATGCAGAAAGTTCCAGCAATGGCTAAGTACAAAACTTCAGCACCTGTACAGATTTTCACAGCTCTTTGTGGTATTGCGGCAATTACTTCTGTAATCTACGGCGCTCTTTAATCTAGTCACTTTTATAAAGTCTGATTAAACCAAGAATATAACGATAATAATAAGCCTCCCTATCCCCTTGGGAGGCTTACTTCTGAGGTAATCGATATGATTAGTGTTTTTGACATCTATAAGATCGGCGTTGGTCCTTCAAGCTCACACACTGTTGGCCCAATGAAAGCGGGTAAAGAATTTATTGATGATTTACGTTCAATGGGAAAATTGCGCGACATCACTAAAATTACCGTTGACGTATATGGATCACTATCACTGACAGGGAAAGGTCACCACACTGATATCGCTATCATCATGGGTCTTGCTGGCAATACCCCTGAGAAAGTAGATATCGACTCTATTCCGGGCTTCATCGCTCGTGTAGAAGAAACAGAACGCCTTCCTGTTGGCATGCACTGTCACACAGTATCGTTTCCAAAAGATGGTGGTATGAACTTCCATACTACTAACCTTGAGTTGCACGAAAATGGTATGCAGATCCACGCTTGGATCGGCGACGAAAAAGAATACTCAAAAACCTATTACTCAATCGGCGGTGGCTTCATCGTTGATGAAGAACACTTCGGCAAAGAAGAAGAAAATCCAATCAAATCTCCTTACGAATTCACAACGGCTGAAGAGCTAGTGAACCAATGTAAAGAGAACGGCCTTTCTATCAGCACGCTAGTTATGAAAAACCAGGCGGCGCTGCACTCTGACGAAGAATCTCGCACTTACTTTGCGAACATCTGGAAGACGATGCGTGAATGTATGGACCGAGGTATGAATACTGAAGGTATTCTTCCTGGGCCTCTACGCGTGCCTCGCCGTGCAGCAGCACTTCGCCAGCAATTGCTTACTTCAGAGAAGACAACAAACGATCCTATGTCTGTTGTTGACTGGGTAAACATGTTTGCGTTTGCGGTTAACGAAGAGAACGCAGCAGGTGGTCGTGTGGTTACTGCACCAACGAACGGTGCTTGTGGCATTATTCCTGCGGTTCTTGCGTACTACGATAAGTTCATTCAAACCGTGACTGAAAAAGACTACATCCGTTACTTTGCAGCGTCAGGTGCAATCGGTGGTCTGTACAAGCGTAACGCTTCTATCTCTGGTGCAGAGGTAGGCTGTCAGGGTGAAGTTGGTGTAGCGTGTTCTATGGCCGCGGCTGGTCTTGCTGAGCTTATGGGTGGTAGCCCTGAGCAAGTATGTATGGCTGCTGAAATCGCGATGGAGCACAACCTAGGTCTAACCTGTGACCCAGTTGCAGGTCAAGTACAAGTTCCATGTATCGAACGTAATGGTATTGCTGCAGTTAAAGCTATCAACTCAACTCGTATGGCTCTACGTCGTTCTTCTGCTCCTACTGTGTCACTAGATAAAGTTATAGAAACTATGCTAGAGACAGGTAAAGACATGAACGCAAAATACCGCGAAACGTCTCAAGGTGGTCTAGCAGTTAAAGTTATCTGCTAAAGATTGTCGTATTAAAAAAGCCCGAGCAATGCTCGGGCTTTTTGTTTTTCTACTCGCCCAATTTCCACAAGGCGAAAATGGTTATTTGTAAATAAATGTGATTTTTATAATTTATCCAAATAATCAAGATATGTCGCTCGAATATCGCATACGCTCTGTAACTATATTGATACCTTATGTTACACCTTAATTCTGGAGCGTTTAACACATGTTTAGGTTTGAACTTGGAAACCAAGTCTGCGTTTGCTTATCTGAAAAAAGCCTTTCTCTTAAGCTCAACGAATCCATAGAGTCCTCAATTGCGATTAATCAAATTGAGTATTTTGTCCTAAGCACTATCGCTGCATTCGGCAGCATTAATACACCTATAAGTCAGAGAAATATCGAAAAAAAGTTATCCTCGCAATACCAAATAAAACTGCCTGAAAATGGTTTTAAGAATACAGTTGCCTCATTAAGAAAAAAGTTTCGCCAATTAACTGCCGGTAAAATCGAAACAAACAAATCATTGATAGAAAATGTCAATCGCAAGGGCTACTTCGTTCCATTTGATAACCAGCATGTGCAGAAAGATGGGTTACTTCAACGCGAACGTATAACCAAGCAAGCATCTCATAGCGTAGTAACTGCGCTTAGCATCTGTCTAAATAACCGCGCGCTTTACGTAAACCTCTTATTTTTCACCATATTGACTATAGTGCTATACCTTTTTGTCTGCCTTTACACTATCAGCTCTATCGTTCGTCAAAACTATTTTGAAGGGGCAATCGTGTTTGCCGAAGAACTCTCGCAATATAGTTGTTTCGAGCAAGAGAAGTTACTGCGTGGTCTATTTGACGAAGCCCAGTTAGTTGAATCAGCGCTCATGACCGATAAACACAATGTGCGCTGTCTAGTTACTCCAGAAACCGTTGAACCAGTCAATGTCACAGATAGAGGGGATTGGCTTGAGAACTTAAACTACACCTACCATTCCTTTAATCACGGTGGGGCTCAGGTGTTAGTCAGAGTCAAAGATATAAACGTTCAAAACAGTGTCGAAAATCATATGTCTCGTTTATTTCTTTCTGGGATGAAAGTATGTACTAACATGGGGGAAGCGCTTGAGATTGGGGATACTCACGGTCAGTTACTACTGCGTGAGGGTGACAGTGAAGAGTACCAAGCAATCTATTATGTATCTAAACCACTCACCAACGTCCTAGTTATGACGTTGCTGTTGCTGGTTTTTATGCGTCATAAGCCGCTCCGAGCGTTTGTTTCCTATTTATGGGCGATTAGAAGCTTTAACCTTAAATTAGAACCGATCCATAACACTTCCAATAATCAAAATATCCACTATGAGGTACTCTCCCGCTTCAAGGTAAAGAATACAGCACAATTTATTGAAACCCTGATTGCCAATGGTTTGCTAATCAATCATACGTTACTCATCATTAAACTCCTCTACGGTAAAAGCTCATCGTTATTGGCCCCTCTGAGTATTAACATCTGTCCTTCGTTACTAGAAGGCCGTAACTTCACGCAGCTGTATAGCCAATTTAGTAAGCTAGATTGTTCAATGCTCACTATCGAACTGACCGAAAACGCCTCAATGAATTACAATCAGGCTATCTTCGATAACATCACCCAGCTCAAAAAACTAGGGTGCAAAGTGAGTATTGATGACTTTGGCACGGGCAATAACAATGTCGAGCTTATTGGCCACGTAGCGCCAAATTATCTAAAAATCGACAGATTATTTGTTATGGGTTTGAAGGAAGATGACAAGAAAGTTGAGACACTACGCCAATTAATAGCGATTGGTCACACTCATCACTGCACAGTGATTGTAGAGGGTGTTGAAACTGCAGATTGTGCCCATTTACTTACAACTCTTGGAGCGCATATTCACCAAGGATATTACTACCCGTTAGAGCATGACCAACAATGAATGGTCAGATGGACAAAATACAGCCTTCTTGAGCGAAGGCTGTATAAGTATCAATTTAGATAACTTGAGAAGCGAGCAAGAACCCACCAAAAGCCAAACCAAACATCATCATTACATTGCCGCCTTCTGCAGCGTAGCGCTCTGCTAACGTATTCGCTAGACGAACCTTATACACCATCGCCAGTGGCACAAATACCGCAAGAAATACCAGAATAATGCCTGCGTAAGCCAGCACCGACAAGAATTGGTCTGCAGCTAAAATAGCCCCCACCAGCGGCAGCACAAAGGTCAGAACATACGTCACTAAGCGGTTTTGCTTAAACATATCTTTGTTTTGGTCAAATAGAGACATAGCCACACCAAAGAAAGACGTTAACAGCGCTAGACCCGTGAACAAAGATAAGAAAGCGCTGACCCACGGAGCGTCATGCTCAAAGCCAGACATCAACTCAGAGACGCTTGAGAACTGCGTCAGTTTATCCGCAGGTAGATTACCGACCACCGCAAATAACCAGCACAAGTAACACACCAATGGAATAATCGAACCAATGATTACCATATTGCGAAGCTGTTTATCACTTGCTTCTGTGTTGTATGACACAAGGCTCGGGATCACGACCATAAATCCAAAACTTGTGAACAAAACTGCACTGGTTTTAATTAGACCAACATGGTCATGGTTGCCAACTTGCCCAAGGTTTTCTAACGAGAAGGTAGGAAGAAGCACTGTCAGCGTCATCAGCAAGCTAACAAGCATAACAAAGAACAGTAGTCTATTTAGCTTATCAATCACCCCAGTACCACATGCAACAACAGCACCAGATACCAAAGTAAAGAGCACCTGGCTTTGCGTAAAGGTGATTGTGATACCAACAGCACTTGCCGCTTGAATCAATAGATCCGCAGCCCCTAAGATGTAAGCCATCAGTAAGCAAATAAGCAGTGCGTACAACAAACCGTTCGTCAGTAGTTGACCACCCTTCCCTAACGTTTTTCTTGCAATTGAGTTCAGACCTAAACCGCCGCCTGATTTGATTGTAGCTTCTAGTAATAACAGAGCGGAGTATGTGGTTCCAAACCAGATCAACAGCATTAATAACGTGCCATACATCAAGCCAAACTGAGCCAGAACCATAGGAATTGCAAGCATACCAGCACCTAGAGCGGTGCCCGAAATAATAAGGGAGCTACCCAATAATTTTGTGTTCATTTTCTTTAAAACCGTAATATTTAAAATAATTTAGACGTGCGAAAGCACAAACGTATTTGTTCTAGATGGAATCAATACGAGAAATAAAATCGAGAAAATGAACGTGGCTGTAGAAAAGCCGAGTTTGGGTACTGAGAGGAGGTAATAGAAGTAGAGAGGTTACGATGAGCCGAAGTCACGGCGTGTGGTGACCCTTCCGTTGGCTCCAAGATTGGAGAAGTAATTTTGAAAAGCATTTAGGTGTCCTAATGTAAAAGACATTCCTTTGGGGCTCATAACGCTTCCTGCGTTACGTTATCTCGAAATGAGATAAAACCATCTTATCGACTAACGCGCTGATTGCAATGGCCTAACTTTTAAATGGTCAAAGTTCCATCAAACTATCTAACGCCATCCATGGCGATTTACGCTTCCATTACCTAATTACTTTAACTTTGTATTTTATTACTCTGTGCTAATTCCGGTTAAACGCACTACTGAGGACACGAAGGTTTTCTCCAACTCTGGCTAACTCTTTACTCGCATCTAAGGTTTGAAATGACGACTCTGCAGTCTGATCAGCAATATCTTGGATCGTGTTCGCCCTTGTACTGACTTCTTCCGCTACATTACCTTGTTCCTTAACCGCCTGAGCAACTTGGGCATTCATTTCCGTAATGTTACCTACTTCGTCAGTAATAGAGTTCAAGGCACCTTTGACATCCTGAGTCTTATCGACCATCACATCAACCTTCTCCTTACTTTCCAACATTGTTCCCACCGCGTCTTCTGTATCAGACTTAAGGCGTTCGATCATACGTTCAATTTCTACAGTGGATGACTGCGTCTTTTGAGCAAGGGAGCGAACTTCGTCTGCAACAACCGCAAAGCCACGACCATGTTCGCCAGCCCTAGCGGCTTCAATTGCAGCGTTTAACGCAAGTAAGTTCGTCTGTTCTGATATGTTTTTTATCACATCCAAAATAGAGACAATACTCTCACTTCCATCTTTCACTCTTTGAATAACTTGTTCGGAATGATCGATCGACTGCGCCAAGTCTGTCATACCTTCTACGGTGGCGTTAACAAGTTCATTGCCCTTATATGCCTCAGAACTCGCTAGGTTGGCGGATTCTAAAGTGAGCTCCGCTTTAATAGCGACTTCCTGTGCTGAAGCACTCATTTGTGTCATTGCAGTTGCAACTTGCTCAATGTCTAACTTTTGATTAGAAACACCTTGGGAAGTTTGATCAGTTAAAGCAGAAAGCTCTTCAGATGAACTAGCAATGACAACAATGTTATCGCTGATTTCTCCAATCATCTCTTTCAGTCGGTCAGACATCGTACCCATTGCAACAATCAGTTGGCCGAGTTCATCCTTCCTTGTCGTCTCTACCTTAACGTTTAAGTTGCCGTTTGCAATGTCATGCATGGTATCAACAGCAGTACGCAAAGGAGGAACAATTAAACGAGTCATGATAAAAGCAATAGAGCACCCAAACACCAAAGCGATTGTAGCAAGCACTGAGTTGAACAAGATCACGTCTTGACCACTTTCTACCAATAACTTTTTCGCTATTTCCCTGATATTTTCGGCAGAACTTGTCACTTGTTCTGCATTTTCCAGTAACACTTTTTCGGTTGTATCATTACGCTTAACAGTGGCCACATACTCATTAAATTCAGTCTCATACTGAGTGATATATTGAGTCGTTAAATCGAGGTCACCACTTCTATACGAAAATGAATCACTGATCACTTTACGCATTGATTCAATGATGCCATTGACTTCATCTGCGTAGCTGAAGTTACCCGAAATAACAAAGTTTTTCTCAGCCTGTCTCGCTTCTAACATTTGTTTAATCAACCGATTGGCTTCATCCGCTCTTTCGACGACAGTGTAAATACCAGTCGTACGTTGCTCATTGATTAAGTTTTGTAAGTTAGCATTTTCGGACTTCCAGACCGCAGTTAACGCGCCTTCCGTAAGTCTCGCGGACTTACGCATATCCTCACGTAAACGGATAAGCAATTGAATTTCATCAGCGTAGCCATTCAAGGCTTCGCTGTATTCATCCACATCCTGAAGAATCGCTAACAACGCGTCATCATCATAAAGACCTGCCCCTTGTACAATCGTGACCAGATCTCGTATAGAAGATAATATCCCATTAATTTCTTCTACATATGTTTCATCTGCTCTAATTTTTAAATCCCTTTCTAAAACCCTAGCGTCTTTAATTTCCTTTACTATCTCGTTTAAGTGATCTGAGTGTTCGACTTCTTCATTAATTTCACTCACACCTTGTAGCGAAACGAATGTAGAAATAGCCATCAAAGAAATAAGAATAACAAATGCCACTATTAACTTATTTCCAACCTTAATGTTATATAACCACTGTAAATTCATATAAACCTCGCTTAGAAAATAGGTTCAGTTACACATGAAACGTAATAGCTATCTTCCTCATACGAAAACTCATCAACGACGCCACTTTCTAAACAGAAAGAATTTAGATAATAACCTCCAGAATCTGACGTCCAATAAACTAGGCCAGTCGGCCAGCCAAAGTTTGAAAATAAATCGCTTGACTTGGAATACAAAACTTTCAACTCTGAAGTTGAAGGTATTCGCCAATTTTCTTGTCCTGCAAAACGCACTTTATTCAAGTTTTGGCACCAACGTTTCCCTTGTTCAACTCCTTCGCCATCCATTCTAAATGCAGCAAATTGCTCATATTGTGAATTGAAATAATCATCAAATATAAATGCGTATGTATTATTCTTGTTGTTTGACTCATCCGATGCAGAGTAACTCCATGCATCCATTAACTGCTTTGAAGGTGAGCTAGTGAACCACTGAACACCTCCACCAGTTAATGCTATTTCTCGCAACTTTAAGCAATCACCGACGGCTGAACTAAGGCTTCTATCATCAAGCACATCACCACATATAACGGAACCAGAAGACTGCTTCCTCGAATACTTCATCGCCGACGTTGATGCACTTACCGCTGTAGAACTTTCTAAATTTTCCTCATACTCTTCAGAAATAATGGTACTGATTCTTTGCGCAATATCATCCTCATCGAATTCAAACACATCACCAAAATCACAGCCACTAATCGAAACTACAGAAGTTATGAGAACGGTTTTATAATATTGTTTCACGGTACACCTTCTTATATTTAAAATGCCACACAAAAAACAAACTACAGATATATCTTTGCAATTCATTTGCACAAGATAAAGATATACTTATCCATCACCTATAACCGTAGAGCCAAGCCAAATACCTTAATTATTAGATTCAAACCTACAAGAATATAAGATCTTTCTCACAAAAATAAAATTGCAATGTCATTAACAAAAATAAAAAAACCATAGTATTAATAATATAAATTTGAGATATTCATTCTAAAAAGAAAAAATCTCAAGCCCCTAAACTTTAGAAACTTGAGATTTTGTCACAGACAGGCGCCAGGGCTGACTATTTTATTAATTAAGCCCTTTGAAGTTCAATGATTTCTATTATAGAGTTGGCATTGTATTTTTCTAAGATTCTTGATTTATATGTGCTAATTGTTTTTGAACTCAAAGACAATAACTCAGATATTTTCTTATTTGAATAGCCTTTAGACAAATAGTTGAATACCACTGATTCACGTTCAGACAATTCAGGGATGTCACTCATTGATATTAAACACTGTTTAAATACAGAGTAGCCACGATATGTTGCTAAAATTGCATCATTGATGAGCGATGCATCCTCTGTTTTTAATATATAGCCATTCGCACCTACATTTTTAGCGGTATGACTATACAAAGGATGATTGTTGGAGGAAACAAACAAGACTCTACCAGTAAAGCCGCCTTTTCTAACTCGCTGAATAAAATCCAATCCATTGCCATCGTTCAAATCAACATCCAGAATGATCATGTCGATGTTTTTCTCTCGAAGGGCACGATATGCGTCTTTCGTCGAATCAGACTGAACAATCTGGCATTGAATCGCCATGTTATCCAGCATCGATACTAACGCGTTTCGAACAATTGGTTGGTTATCTAGAATAAGTACGTTGATAGAGTTCATTGCCATCTCACTTTGATAAATTTAGTTTAGGTTTCCTTTCGAACACATTCCGTATACTTATACAATAGAACGTATCTTCATGATGATGTGGAAAACCCACATTCCAAATTGGAAACACCGCACGAATTAGAGATGCTCTGATAGATATGTGCTCAAATAACCTTAGAGCACATAATAGTTTTCAATGAACGGTTTGTAATTGTCATTCAATATTTTTAGAATTTACTAGCTCAACAATGCTCGAAACATTATATTTATTGAGTATTCTGCGTTTATACGTACTCACCGTCTTAGAGCTTAATGATAGAAGCTCTGAAATGTCTTTGTTTGATTTACCTTGAACAAGGTAGTTGTATACCACAACTTCACGCTTTGACAGCTCGACAGTCCCTAACGAGTGGTGCTCACTCGGTTTAAACTTAAAAATAGAATAGCCGTTAACAATGTTGTCGATCGATTCTCTTATCAGGTTTAGGTTTTCAGACTTACATACGTAACCATCCGCCCCGATTTTCAGCGCAGCGTTGATATGTACGGCGCTATCACTTGCCGAAATAAATAGAACCTTTCCCTTGTATCCATGGGCTTTAACTCGTCTCAAAAAGTCGAATCCGTCACTGCTTCCTAAGTTTACGTCGAGTATAAGCAAATCAATAGCACCAGATTTAATAGTTTCAAGTGCTTGTACAGTGCAGCTCATACTCTCTACTCGACGAATATATTTAACGTCTTTAAGCAAATTTTCGATCGCTGCGCAAGCTAAAGGGTGATCGTCTACGATAAGACAATTGATTACGACCCCAGTGTGCATACCTTATTCCTCCCCCGATGATTTTGCTACAGGCTAACAAGAGTAAACTTCATGTCAATTGGTGAGGTGATATATAGAAGAAAGACGAAGGTGAGTACGAAAATAAAGGAAAAAACCTACAAAATAACCAGACTTAGATAAATAATGGCAGTCTATTGACAGAAGAAAGATTAACTATTTCACATAACGTTGGATATGTTCTAGAAGTATTTCTTGGAGTGGTTGACCTCGATTTATTGTTCTATATATAGCGACTACTTTCGGAAACTCATGCTGCTCGATCTCTCTAGGTAAGCTGAAACTTTTGTATCCGCCAATAGTCATATCGAAGTTATGTAGGATAGTTGCGTAACCGCACGTACCAATCGTGTTGAGTAAGCAAGTTACGTTGTCTATAACCCCTTTCACATCAATATTTATATCATGCTTGTTTAGTATGGCACGACTGATGGCTCCATAATAACTTTCCCCTTTTGTCGGAGGCATTAGAAATGGCAATTTGAGTGCGCTTTCTACATCATTGACACCAGAAGATTCACTTACGATGACTTTGGGCAAAAAATACCCTAAGTCATGTTGATAAATACTTTTAGGTAACTCCGAATTAAAGTAATGGATTCCTATATCAGCGCGGCTCTCAATGAGATCATTTTTAGAGTACTTGTCCCATGATATAAGCGAGATACTGGCTTTAGGGAACGTCGTGAATAGGTCGGCCATTAGTTTATCCCCAATCCAGTACTGGATAACACTTGGTAGTGCAACCACTATCTCTCGTTCATATTCTTTTGGATTAAACGCCCCATGTACAATTGCTGATTGTATGGCATCAAGACTGGAGGTAAACACGGGAATTAGATCGCTCATGTACTCGGTCGGTTCAAATTCCACAGGACCTCGCACAAACAATGGATCATCAAGCTGAGTCCTTAATTTTGCCAAATATTTGCTTACTGCACTTTCAGTTTTACCCAATGCTTTCGCGACAGGCTTTAGCTGTCGATGTTTGTTCAATAGAATCAGAACTGAGAGTAAATTGAGGTCGAGTTTGAGGTCCATTCTGTATATCCCTAAATCAAATCAACGTGAATGAATCGCTATATGCCATTCAATTACACAAGACTTTTCTTAAGAAGATATGTAAGAAGAGTAAAAAAATCAATCGAAAGTGTCCTGCTCAGTGACACAAGCATTTAATACACAAAAAAGTGTATTAGCTATCGACTGGATCATTTTCGGCTCATGTAGAAATAAAAAAAACCACCATTACGGGGGTAGCAATGGTGGCAAATACTATCGTTTATATACATCACAAATGTGTAGTTAATATAATGTACAAGCCTAGTTCCCTTTAAGCACCGTACAACATCTATATTAATAACAACCCACTTATCATTTAATCAGTTTTTTCTTAATTAGCTGTCAGCAGACCATGCCATTTTTAGTACTAGATGCGTGATTAGATCATTTATTCCCATGCGCTAGAAAATTTATTGTCTTCGAACGCTTGCGCCAGACCCGTCACTTGCTGCATACGCAGCACTTCGTCATTATCCATGCCTAACTCGCGACCAATTTCTTCGTTACTTAAGCTCAACTTTTTCAATTTCATCACTAATTGCGCGGTAAGCTCAACTTGGTGTGCGCCCCTCGCCATGTTGTGGCGTACTGAGGAAGACATTCGCTCATCTAAGCTCTTGTCTAGAACAACCACCGGCATATACCCTTCTGCTATTCCACTGATTTTTGTATCATTTTGCATTAAGTGACTTCGATGGTAGCCGTCAATAATGACCAGTTCATTGCTTCCTGGTTGACGCGCAGTCACCACCGGCATCGTCAAGCCATCTTTCAATATTGAATGACGAAGGAGTTTAAACTCTGGGGGAGCAACCTTATTAGGGTTGTAATCGTTATTTTTGACTAAACAGGTATCAACCAACTGAACATTTAATATCGGGTGACTAAATGGGGCTAGCCGGGACGTAAAATCAGATAGACTATTATATAATTGAACACGCTCATCTATTGCCATTGAATCAATATCAATACTCGTTAATAAGGACTCTAGTTCTTTTAACCACCCCATTACACTCTCCGTTTCTGCAAATACTCTTTATACAAATCTGTAAACTCTTCAGTTACACGCTTGGTTTGACCAAATGATAGCCCCCGACACCAGTAATCATTTTTGATGAGAACCTTACAAATTCGACGCCAGCTAGGCACCTTCTTCTGGGCTTCTAACTTTTTGTCTGCCACATCTGGAATACGGGATACTCCGTATTTTTTCCCATTACGACGCCACCACAAAAGAAACTGAAAGATACGCCCTCGGTAATGATGTTCTAGATTTGGCGGCATACTTCTAAGCAAGTATTTACTGTACTCTCTGTAGGTGTAGCCTTCTGGCAATTCAAATTTGTAATACCCCATAATGCGTCCTTGAGCTTTGCTATATCGCGCACCAAAATTACATCCTTCCACTCGTTCGACGAGCTTTTGCCAAGTCTGAGGTTCTAAAATTTGGAACAACCACAGGGCTTTTCTTTGGTCGTCTCCAAATGGTTGACATAGACGCTGCTGGGATAACGAAAGGCCGGCTAAATGCATCAAGTCATAGATACGGTTGTAGTCCCATTTAAACCTTCCATTTGCCGTCCAAATATCTTGTACCTTCCAGTCATAAATTGGGTATGCTCGGTACAGCAACGGGTTGGCTTCTGTTGTCCAACGTATATTTTCAAAACACTTTTTGCGCAAGTTTTTGACTGTTAGATATCGATTTAATGATTCATCAGCTCGGATCCCAACAACACAAGCACATTGAGTTTGCTTTTGTTGCTGATACCAGTACCCAAACTCTTCGACAAAGTCTTCAAACTCCATACCGACTTTAAAAAATGGGAAGTAATTAATATCACTGATGACAGATTTGTGCGGTGGTAATGTTCGAAGCCAACGATGTTGAAGATTGGGCTCCCAGCAAATCCATTTTGGTTGGAACTGAGAAACCGCATTTCTGAGGCTTAACGGTAAGCAAACCCAATAGGCGTTTACCTCTGGACGGTCAACCATGCGTTGGATAAAGTCGATGGTATGTTTGTATTGCGCTTCCATGTCAACCACTAGGACATCAACTGGTAGTCGATTCATAAGCCTAGCTTCTTCAATAAACATGTTAAGGGTTACTGCGGAGTCTTTCCCACCAGAAAAGGTGACATAGATATTTGGGAAGTTATTTAGTAAATAGCGACAGCGTTCCCTTGCTGCTTGATTGACGTCCTTGTCTAATTTTCGCTTACCATTACTAATACCGTTGGGAGTTTTTAGTGGCTCAGAATTAAACGCCATACACCTACCGTTTTGTTTCAGATTCAACCAAACTTCTCTACATTTGTATCCTCAACAAATACAGCTAAGTATGGATTAATAGTGATCATTTAACTCACAGTCTGCCCAATACTTATCTGAAGTGTAACTTCTTGATTTCTGAAAGCACCACCATCATTTTCTCAATATAGTTTCATATCCACAGACTGTGTCTAGGTCACCCGGCAAACACATAACCTATATCAGTCTATTTATGAAAATCCTTTTCCTCGCTGAATAGTTGAGTCAGAGACTTCGGTTTGCCCGTATAATAACCTTGGCACACGTCCACACCGAGCGCGTTCATAGCCTGATACTCGTCTTCGTCTTCAACACCTTCGACAACGATATTCATACTCAGCTTCTTCGCAAGCTGCACCGCTAGATCTAAGGCATGGCGATGTTTAATACTTTGTAGATAGTTATTCACAAAGCTTTTATCCACCTTTAACTCTGTAAACGGTAGCGTCACCAAATTGGTCAAGTTTGAATGGCCCACACCAAAATCATCGATAGACAAACCAAAACCATGCATCTTTAGGCGAGCGATACTTTTGAGCATTTCTGGGCTAAGTTCATATACGCATGCTTCAGTGATTTCCAATTTGATACGTTTAGGGGAAACATCATAATGTTCTAACTTACTGAGCAAGCCCTCGACAAAATCTGGCTGACAAAGGTCGTTGACTGAAATGTTCACCGCAACTTCTATTAAATCCGGTAATGACGCTATGTCTTCCATAACCCGGTTGAGCACAACCTCAAGTAACAAGTAAGCACTATTGGCATGCTCTAACACTGGAATAAAAGTATCAGGAAAAACGAGACCATCATCTGGATGATTCCACCGAACTAATACTTCAACCCCAATTAACTTGGTTGTCTTAAAGCTATACTGCGGCTGGTAATGAGTAATAAATTGGCCCTTCCTCAACCCTGATGTAATTTCCTCAAGTGGATACTGGCGTTGACTAGACGAGATTGGACTTGAGATATGCTTCATCTTTTTGGCTTTATTGAGTACTTCAGTGAGTTGATTCTCACCTAAAGGCTTTATATTTGAAGAAACCAAGTTCAAACCAAACATAACCGCCACTTTTTCAGCCAAAGCTATTATTTCGTCATTTAAACCACTTAAGATACTAATCGCTGACTGAAACTTCATTGAATGGAGTTCAGATAATACCGACAAACCATCTTCACCGGGCATATCAAGGTCAAAGAGTATTAGGTCCACATCATGCTGGTGTAAATACTGATAAGCAGCCGCTGCATGATTAAAGCAACTAACATTTTCTACACCGACTTCGCTAAGGCGTAATCTCATCACCTCGGTTTCAATGGGGTTGTCATCAAGGAGTAATACATTCATTTGAGCCTCTCTCACATTCCTCAGTCAACGTAATATGTTGCTTTATGCATACAATTAACTCTTGAGTTAATTCTGCTAGTTCGTTTGGCTCTGCTGTTTCAGCACTCTGTTCGACTTTTTTCGCTATGTCAGACAGTTGCTCTATACCGAGAATTAACGCTCCCCCTTTAACTTTGTGGGCTATTTTTTTTAACGAAGCAGGTTCGATACTGCTATTCATTAGCTCATCGACATCAGATGTCATCGTCGAAATAAACACCTGTTTCATTTGTACCGCTTCTTTTTCACCGAATTTGTCTAACCAACAATCACAAACAGCTTGCTCTTCTAACTTGTCTTCATTGATTGTAAGCAACCGATCAATTGCGCTACGAAGCCGCTCTATTCCATAAGGCTTATAGAGCATATAATCAAAGCCAAGCGATTCCGCTCGATCATGTACCGCCCTAGAGTCCTCTGCGGTACAACCTATAATTCGTAGCGAAGCACTATTAGGTAACTCTTCTCGTATTTTGCGCACGAGTTCAAAACCATCCATGACTGGCATGTGGCAATCCGTGATCAATAGATCATAATGCTTCACACATCGCTTTACTTTTTCGTATGCAGTTAAACCATCACCCACAATATCGACTTCGAAACCTAAAGATGTCAGCTGCTTACGAAACACAAGCTGATTGATAGGATTATCTTCAGCCACCAGCACTTTCCCTGAAAAAACCGTCGGATCTTGGGGTTGAGTTCTCTCGATTGGCTTTTTAAACACTTGCAATGTTTCTAGCAACAAATCTGGGAAAAAGGGTTTAGATACTAAGGTCACAATACTGCCGTCTATTCGCTTGAATCCATGCAATTGAGGATCAAGCTCGACAACATGCTCATAATTTTCAGTCGAACCCAAGCTATCTTTATCTTGAATCAAGATATGTTTTCGCTGCTCTTTCACTTTGGAATCAGCAGTCCAAAAACCCAACCAAGAAGCAACATCCGCAGAGTCGCTTGTACACTCAATGAAAAAGTCTTCAAACAAGTTCGAATAATGTGAGACAACCTTATGCGGTAGCTCAACCTCTACTTTGGTACCTAAGCCTTGGATACTTGATAAGGATATTGATCCCCCCATTAGCTCCGTCAATTCAGAAACAATTGAAAGCCCAAGCCCCGTTCCGCCATACTTTCGAGCGGTTGAGTTATCGGCTTGGATAAACGGAGTGAATACGATGTCCTGTTGCTCTTTCGACATTCCACAACCAGTATCTAACACGCATAATCGGATAGCGTTATCATCAACGTCTACCTGAACTTGGACCTCTCCCTGATCGGTAAATTTAATGGCATTTGAGACCAAGTTGTTCATGATTTGGGCATATCGCATTGAATCGAAAGAAATCACCCTAACGTTCGTTGGTGTAAACTGATAGTTGAGCTTTAGCCCTTTTTCGTATGCAGCTGCTAAGTGAATACGTAAAACTTCACCTGTTTCACTTAAGATTTCACACTCTCGCTGTTCAAGTTTAAGCTGCTGCGCTTCCAATTTAGAAAAGTCGAGAATGTCATTTACTAATACATTTAACTGTCTAGCGGAGGCGGAAACATTTCCAAGTAGCATTTGCCCTTCTTCGTCAGTCACTCTCGCCATCAGTATTTCCAAAAGGCCAGACATACCAGCAATTGGCGTTCTTAATTCATGACTCATTGATGCTAAGAACTTATCGCGAATCGAGATAGCTTGTTCTGCTTTCTGCTTAGCCGCGACCAGTTCTCTTTCTTGGCGCTGCTTGGAAGTAATGTCATTGATGATAGTAAGTACATAATGCTTATCGTTGGCGCTAACACGCTTACAGATGTACTCAACCGTTCGCATGTTCAGTGCACAACCCATCACATCAATATTTCTCTTTACATACTGATCTGTGTCTCGTACCTGCTTTCGCTCTTCTTTGGTTAGCAATAACGTGCATGTATCGTTATTTTCTCGTAGCGAGCAATTGTGACAGTCTCCGCTCAAATACATATCACAACTCGATAATAGGAGTTCATCATCTTCGTTATGGATAAACACTTGCGCTGGGAATTGCTGGATGACGCTTTGCAAGAACTTATTCTCTACACGAGAGTTACGGGCATCATTTTCTTTGATGATAAAGCGCAAATTTAGGTTCTTTAGCCATAGATATACAACAATACCTGCAATAGCAATAATCCCTGCTAGACCTAAAAGCAGTTGAAGTAGTAGCCTATAATCAA
Organism: Vibrio sp. TBV020; assembly: GCF_046056895.1. NCBI lineage: Bacteria > Pseudomonadati > Pseudomonadota > Gammaproteobacteria > Vibrionales > Vibrionaceae > Vibrio > Vibrio sp. TBV020. The sequence goes on from NZ_JBEEAQ010000003.1 coordinate 2,204,043, forward strand.
TTCCGTAAACGACATTAAACGGGTCGTACGAGTTCTTGATTTTCTGCAGTTCGTTCCCATCCCAAGTACGTACCACACTATTAAGCAAGTTGGTTAACATAGGCTTACTTGCTGATACTGCCATTACTGCATTTACGGTTTTATAGTCCTTCCTATCAATGAAGTATTCATCATCAACGTGAGAAGAAATAATCATATCGATGATGTCTTCACGAATATAAGCTCGTTCTATTTCTCCGGAAGCAAGCGCTCTCAAAGTCCCTTTGGGGCTGGAATAAAGAATGGCGTCACGACCGAACACTTTCTCTTTAACTCCTAGCTCTTCTTTGCTTTGCGCTAAAAGAACCCCGTCTGCCTTTGCCACCTCGCTAGGTTGGTCTAACAAGGAAACCGCGTAATAGCGAAACGAAATTAAAGTATCCGTAAACTCGACACTTTCTAAAGGACTCATCGCTGTAAGTGAATAAGGGATAAGATCAATTTCCCCGCGAGACATCATGTCAGTCAGTGTTCCATTATCAGCCATGGGTACATATTGGAACTTGAGGCTCGTTCGACTCTCAATTAGTGACAATAAATCGTACAAATAGCCTGTTAGTTCGCCATTTGAGTTTCGAAACAGCAGTGGAAATGCATCATCGCTAAATGAATAACGGATCAAGTTTTGATTATCATTTTTGACTTTATAAGCAATATTCGCCATATCCGTAACGAGGTATGGGTTGTTCTTAGTAAAGATGTAAGCTTCTTGGTTAATAAGATCGATGATCTTATTAATGATTTTAATCAATCGGGCTTGTTGCTTGTTCGCAATAATTTTGGCGGTAACTAGCCCTCCCCAATCAGGGGTATGGATAATGCCTTGTAACTCGTCTGACTTATTCAAGTATTCACTCAAGCTAATATAGCTAGCAAGAACAGCGTCATTTTTGTCGTCAGCAACACTTTTTATTGCTTCATCAAACGTTGCGGTTTGAGTAACGTTTAACGCATTTTCTCTACGCAAAATGTCGCAATAGATACTTCCTTTTACACATGCCCATCGATAAGAACTGTCCCAAAGGTTGGTTCTCTCTGACTTACTCCAATAAGCAACACTGCTTTCTATAAATGGCTTGGAATAGATTAATAGAGGCTCTGGGCTAAGGTCTTTATGTTGAAAGCCTACAGCGAGATCAACCTTCTGCATTTCAAGCGCTTTCGCAATCTCATCAGCTCGGCCAAACTCTACAAACTTTAATTTTAAGCCGAGTTCGTTGGCAACGCGTTTAAGGTAGTTAAGATTGAGGGTGTAGAACTCACCAGTCATAGGTGATGTATTTGCATCATGCTTGGTTCGATCAAATATCGCGACTCGCACTTCATCTCGATTAATGATGTATTCTTTTTCCGATGCGGATAAGATTTTTAGACTGGTAGCGTTCGCTGCAAACGATAAGAGTATTGCAAGCAATAACGTAAAACGAAGCTTTATCAATGGACAATACCGATGTTATTGAGCTGGATGCCAATTCTGCCTTATCACAATTGATAGTCAAATTATTAACAACAATAACTTTCTATAAGGCATTGATTTAAAGGAATTTATCCATTTTGTAGGCACAAACCTACAAAAATAAAAGAATGAGCCCACAAAAATAAGTAATGTAATAGAAGAATATTTATTACTTCAGATGAATAAGTCTTAGTTAATGTCGTTTATTCTTTCTAATCTAGATTTGAACAATCTTACATTATATTAAGAACTATTGGATTCAGAGTATAAAAATAAGACTGCATAATACCGAGGAAACAAAAGATATGGATTCACTATGGTTATAAAAAACAGTCACAAATACAAAGGATTCACTATCTATTTTTATGATGGCCTATATCACCTTAGTTTTCGCGATGCGACCAGCGGTAAACTCTCGGAACACTCTAGTAGTGATATAGGCACTCTTACCAAGATAATTGATAATCTGAGAAATTTTCAAACGGTCCCTCCCAAAAAAGACAAGCCTAAAAGTCGTTTTTGGGAAGATCTATTGAAGCTAAAGTAATGTAAGCAACTACATCAATTGTTTAATACGGTTGCTGTATTATTACAACTAAACCGAAGGTGGTAACAATCACCTTCGGTTTATTTTTCTCAGAGCTTTTTCACTCTAATCGGCAACTTGAACAAGGCTATATGGCTATTGTTTGACTGAGTCAACGTCACGTAAATATCTCCTGTATGCTCACCAACCGCTATAGAGTTAAACTCTGTTTGCGTTAGCTTTAGAACGAATTTCGGCAGTTTTCCCACTTGGCACCCAACCGTTGTATTCATCGTTCTTCGTGAGCACGCATTCGCTCGATTCGATTGAAAATTGAACGTTAATCCTGGCGTTAGATCTATTGCTAACGGTGTGGAACCAGATCCCGAATATACGACTTTTTGAGGATTGCCACTTACTGGTACCGTTTGCAATGAATCTTGCATAGTAAAACCATAAGAAGAAGAAAGACTAAAGTAGTTGTTAGCATCAAACGCATGCTCTAGCGAACCATCTTCAAACACCATTTCAGCGAGACTGATCGTATCAACCACTTTAACGGGCTGCGTTAATTTTATCTCATCACCTTCAACATAATTTAGTGTTAATTCATAAGTATGGTTGCCTAAGACCGTTGGCGAATAATCCGTTGAAATCGTACACTCTTGACCCGCATTAAGCGTTGAACCACACGTACTTGCAGGGTTTATGGTTAAATCGCTGCTTGTATTAACCAAAATTCCTGTCGCATCAAGGAGTGATTCATTACGAAACGTGTAGATTAAAGTATAAGTCTCATTCAATCCTACAAGTTCTGAAACGCCTTCAACTTTTGAAGATAAAACAACATCACTTACCATAGCTAAGTTGTGAATTTTTACTTCATTACCTTCGTTATATCTAAAAGAAGCAGACACTTGCTGTTGTCCCGCTTCGTCGGGGATAAAATTCCCTTCTATTCTACATGACTCACCAGCATGTAATGTAGAGCTAGCCTGACAAGTATCACTTGTAATATGAATTGATGCCGTACTAGAAATCGATGTATCGACGTTCGTAGCATCATGGTCACTACTCAAGTTTTGAAACACCAAAGAGAACGGGTATGAATTATTTAAAGCAACAGTATGTGGTAGAGCGATATCAGAATGACCAATCACAGGAACAGCTACAACCTCCCCAGAAATCGTAAACTTTTCTGACGACTTCCCCCCATATTCGACACTTCCGACTAAAATGGTTGGCCCTAGTTGCGTTGTATAATACTCACCACTGATACTGCATGAAGAGCCAGACGTTAAAACGCCGACACATGTATTATGTGCGATTGTTACGCCTCCGGAATTATCTGATGAAATAGCCAAAGCCGCAGTATCCAATGCACTGGTGTTAGTCAGCGTGACGTGGAATGGGTAAGAATGATGTAACACCATGTTAGGTGGAAAATTCACATCCACCTGGCTATTAATTGATAGGTTCGACGCCTGTGATAAGGTTGAGCTTGCCATCACCGCTGTACCTTGATCAAAAGATAAGTAACTCGAATAGTGCTGAACACCGACTTGTTTAGCCGAAGCCGACACCGAAATATGACAACTTTCTTCCGCTTTCAATGTGGAATCAGTACAAGTATTACTCAACACATCGAAATGCTCTGGGAATAAGTGGGAGAAACGAACACCAGTTGCATCGTGTGTTTTACTTTCATTGGTAAATGTCGCCAGGTAATAATAAGGGTCATCTAATGCCATGCTTTGCGGAATGTCATTATCGATATGTGCAACTACGGGTGCTTCGACAACATTACTTGTTGCTGTTGCGTAGTGAGCTACTCCACCATCACCATTCACCGCGACCAAAGCCGTTACAGTACCAATCTCATTCGCTACTATGGATGCCGTTATAGAACATGACTCTCCTGCAGAGAGTGAATTCCCCATACAACTGTCGAATCGAATTTTGCTGAGCCCCGGAGCTAAGAACTGGGTCGTTAAGTTGTTAACCGCTTCGTCGCCGATATTCTTGAACTTGTACTCAACATCGTAGCTGGTGTTAAGTGCAATATTGAGGGGGAGTTTAGAGATCGACTGCCCTACAAGGCGACTTTTCTCTTGCATGTTTTTTGCGCCGATGATGACAGGCTGCCCTTCATCATAAGTAAGCCGGTACTGCACCCCCTCACCACCATCATTAGTTTTGGGCGTATAGTCTCCATTGATGTAACACGCTTCACCAGCTAAAAGTGAAGTACTACACGTACTTTTTACGTTCGTTAACGCAGAGCCGTGTATGCGCTGGATGTTAACGTTATTCGCTGTTTCATTGCCAAGATTGACAAATACAAAATGGACCGGATATGCAGTGCCGACTTCAAACATATCCTTGTCTAGCCTAAACGACATATCCGTATTTGAATGCATATAGCCTATGATGGCATTATCACCAGCATTGGTTTGGTTAGAAAACGTTGAGTTCCCAATATTGAGGGTCAACTTACTCAAACCGTCTGTTAATGGCTTAGCTCTAAGTGAAACGGTACATAAATCTTCGTCACCATACTTGTCCGTTAAGCAATTCAAGGCAGAAGACTCAATCGACATGTTCTCAGTCGCTAGGATAGAGTTTACATCACTAAGTGGACCGTTCCTCATAGAAGCAACGAACGAAACAGGGTAGACATCACCCGCGATCGTATTTGCCGGCAATTTTGTCACAAATTCACCGTTGGAGTCAGGGTCTACAGCCCCTTCAAATTGGTAATTGTCACAGCCAGCCAGTACTGACAGACAACTGAGGAAAAGTATCTTTGATTTATGCATTTATAACACCGAGCTTTTAAAGGTCTAACTCAGCGCTATGTTATATATACGAGCGTTTTTGGATATAGGAATAATCCGATCAATGCATAGGGCTTTTGTACTGCACACCATGGATATAACGGAAATTAATAATTCTATTAGAGAGCGTCACATTTGCGAATTATTTAGACTAGTAAAACTCTCAAGTTAGCAAACAATTGGGCCTTTCAGTCGAGTCAATAATATTGAGCAGAATTGTATAACGAGAAAGGCCAACCCGATTGGATTGGCCTTATTTTTCCATACATAAACGTTTAGTAATCTATTCTGGGCTCACTACTCGACCTTTTATTTCATTGCCTGCATCGCGAATCAGGTCAATCGGTGACAAAATGACGCCCTTTACTGCACCTTGAGTGGCTTGCTTAGCAATCTCTTGGCTTTTATCCATAATCTGATCTGTTTTCGCCGCCAATGCATCTGCTTTTTCTAAAATAGGCGGGATATCACTTCTTAGTGCTTGAGACTCACTAACCACTAAAGGAATGGTTTCTTCGCGATACCCTTTACTTTCTGCAACTACTCTAGGAATAACGTCTTGGCGATACTGCTGTGTTTCTTGTAACACTGGGGGGATAACTTGTTCACGGTATAATGTCACTTCCTTCACAATCGAAGGGATCTTCTCATCAATAGAAGCAGCCGTTTTATTGGTATCATTAACTGCAGCAGTAACTCCATCCACACTTTCAATCACACTTGGTAATAACGACTCTAACGTATCAGCAACCGCTAACCATTCATCAACTTGTAGATTTTTAGATAGTGTTGCGACATCTTCTAGAATTTGCGGGTAAGTATCGATGAATTCTCCAACTTTCGATGTCATCGAGTGAATAGTGTAGCCCAAGTAGAATATAGAAATAGCAAGCAACAATTGAATTGCTGAGCCGAATTTAGAAGCCATGTTCGTTCCTTCGAAATATTACATCTTTATATAGGCAATAGTAGCGTAATTTAGGTATAAAAAAGCGAAGATACCTTCGCTTTTATCAACCATGACAAAGAGTTAATCTTCGCCTTTATAAATACAACCCGCAGTACAAGTCTCTTTAATTTCCACTTTACTTAATAAAGGCAAACTCGGCTTCAACTGTTGCCAAATCCATTTTGCCAAAACTTCACTGGTAGGATTTTCTAGCCCTTCAATATCATTGAGGTAGTAATGGTCAAGGCGATCGTAAATTGGCTTAAACGCCGCTTTAATCTCGGAAAAATCAATGACCCAACCAGTATGTGGGTCTACTTCACCTTCTACATAAAGGCGAACTAAGAAAGAATGTCCATGTAAGCGACCACACTTATGCCCTTCCGGTACATGCGGCAGGTGGTGCGCAGCTTCAAACATGAATTCTTTGTATAGTTCTGTTCTCATCTTGGTTCTCAGGCTTTTTATAAAGACAGGCAATACTATGTAATTCCCAGTCCTGTTACAAGGTTCGTCCACATCGAGAGTGTTTCACTCTATGAAGTTTAGATGGTTTATAAGCCAAGTGCCGAAAATCCGACACTCCGCCAATCTTTTGGTTACACCTTGCTTACATCACATTTACAATAACCCTATCTAGCGTATGGTCACATTATAAATTTTTGTTGATTCCCCTAAAGGGTTATATGAGCGATCATTTTGATGTCTATTCCAATAATCAAATAAAATATTCGACAATGCGCTCAACAATAACGACAAAACTTCTGATCACACTTGTGACCGTTTTCGGCATAGTGTTATTAGCCTCAACGTCCTACCAATACTTACAGCAAAGAGACTTGATCAACTCTGTTTTAAGCGAACAACTTCACGATAAAGCCAGTAATTACTTCGATAGCCTTAATATGATGATGTTGACTGGCACGATGGCACAAAAGGAAACGCTTCGCCAAAAAGCTCTAGCACAAGATGGCATTGAGCAAGTGAAAGTGCTTCGCGCTGACGCTGTGAGTAAGCTCTATGGGCCAGGTCAAGAAAACCAAAAACCTACTGACGAAATTGATAAACGCGCCCTAGCGGGTGAGCTAGTGATCGAGCCAATCAATGCTGACTGGGGTAAAGGTATTGTCGTCGCCTTGCCTATGAAATCGAGCGAAAACTACCGAGGCACTAACTGTGTTTCCTGTCATATGGCACCTGAAGGTGAAGTACTAGGTGCAATTAGGCTTGAGTACAACCTTTCTCACGTAAACAGTATGGTCAGTCAACGCACTATGATTGCCATTGCTATCATGGGAAGCTTGGGCTTTATTGGCTTGGTATTAACCCTAGTACTGATCCGAAAGTTCATCGTTCGGCCAATCCAGACCACCTCTAAATACATGCAAAGCGTGAGTCGTTCCAAAGATCTTTCTCAGCGTTTAGAGTTCAAGCAGCAAGACGAAGTCGGTCAACTTTCAGGTGCGATTAATTCATTTATGGCAACGGTTAACGAGAGCCTTGAACAAGTCCAAGAGACCTCTCACAAGGTGGCGAGCAGTGCGACACAACTGACGCAAGTAGCTCAAGTCACCGACGCCGCTGCGGAGAATCAACAAACCGAAACCTCTGATGTTCAGTTGAATATTGAACAAATGCAAGCCCAGCAAGTGGAAGTTGAAAAAGCAACCGAGGACGCGTCTAGTTTGATTAAACACACAACTACGATAGCCGAACAAAGCGCGTCCCGAGCACACAATGCTAGCCACGACATTAAGAGCTTGGTTACCGATATCGAGCAAGTGAAGGTCAACATCGTCGAGCTAAACGACCAAACAGCAGAAGTATCTACAATTCTAGAAGTCATTAAAGGTATTGCAGAACAGACAAATCTTTTAGCACTGAACGCTGCAATCGAAGCTGCTCGTGCAGGTGAACAAGGTCGAGGGTTTGCTGTGGTTGCTGACGAAGTGCGTCAACTAGCAAGTCGAACAGCCGAAGCAACAGGAAGTATTGAAACTATTATTTCTCAGTTCCAACAAGATAGCGAGGCTTCACTCTCGTCTGTAGATACAGTTTGTAATACAGCGCATCAACGTTCCAATGAAATCGAAACGTTATCATTGGCAATGTCAGAAGTTGTTGAGGAAATGAAACAGGCGCTTTCACACGCTAACAGCATCCAACAACAAAGTAGCAGTACGGCACACCTTAGTCATCAGGTTCAAAGTAAGGTTCAAGTGATAACTGAACATGCGAATCAAACTTCTCAGTCCGCAGCTGAAACACGTGACATCAGTATAAATCTTGAGCAACTCTCTGATCATTTAGAGATTTTACTCGACCAATTTAAACTTTCAGTAAAGAAATAGCGCTTACAACACGCTTTTTGTACGAGGAAGTGAGAATAAAGGTTGAAGCATAAGATTTGAGAGGTAATATGTTCCTTTGATTCAGTAGAATTCTATCCAACCCAATGTATGCTCACTATTTATCCAGAGCCAAAAGACATTGGGTTGAATTTTTACCTCAATGGAGAATATTTCAAACATGACTTACGCGCCTGTATCAGACGTATTGAAAGGTCAGCTAGCAGTAGACAGTGAAGTTACTGTACGTGGCTGGATCCGTTCGCGTCGTGATTCCAAAGCTGGAATCTCTTTCCTTGCCATTTACGACGGCTCTTGTTTCGACCCGATTCAGGCCGTGGTCCCTAATAATCTTAATAATTACGAAGACGAAGTACTAAAGCTGACAACTGGCTGCTCTGTTGAAGTAACTGGTAAGATTGTTGAGTCTCCTGCAAAAGGTCAAGACTTCGAACTAGCTGCAACTGATGTTAAAGTTGTTGGTTGGGTTGAAGATGCAGAAACTTACCCAATGGCAAAAACACGCCACTCTATCGAATACCTTCGCGAAGTAGCACACCTACGTCCGCGTACAAACGTAATCGGTGCCGTAGCGCGTGTTCGTAACTGTCTATCTCAAGCGATTCACCGCTTCTACCACGAACAAGGTTTCTTCTGGGTATCTGCTCCGCTGATTACAGCGTCTGATGCAGAAGGCGCTGGTGAAATGTTCCGCGTCTCTACTCTAGACATGGAAAACCTACCTCGTACTGAGAAAGGCGAAGTAGATTACAACGAAGATTTCTTCGGGAAAGAGACATTCCTAACGGTATCTGGTCAGCTTAACGGAGAAGCTTACGCTTGTGCACTAAGCAAAGTTTACACGTTCGGTCCTACATTCCGCGCTGAGAACTCAAACACAAGCCGCCACCTAGCGGAATTCTGGATGGTTGAGCCTGAAGTAGCGTTCGCCGATCTAGAAGATATTGCTAAGCTTTCTGAAGACATGCTTAAGTTCGTATTCAAAGCGGTACTTGCTGAGTGTCGTGATGACCTTGAATTCTTCGCTCAGCGCATCGACAAAGAAGCTATCACTCGTCTAGAGCAGTTTGTGACTTCTGACTTTGCTCAAGTTGACTACACTGACGCTATCCAAATCCTTCTAGATTCTGGTAAAGAGTTCGAGTTCCCAGTTGAATGGGGTATCGACATGTCTTCTGAGCACGAGCGCTTCCTTGCTGAAGAGCACTTCAAAGCACCAGTAATCGTTAAGAACTACCCGAAAGACATCAAAGCATTCTACATGCGTGCTAACGATGATGGTAAGACTGTAGCGGCAATGGACGTACTAGCACCTGGTATCGGTGAAATCATCGGTGGTTCACAGCGTGAAGAACGTCTAGAGATTCTAGATGAGCGTATGCGTGAAGTAGGTATCGACCCAGAGCACATGAACTGGTACCGCGACCTACGTAAATACGGTACTGTGCCACACTCTGGTTTCGGCCTAGGCTTTGAGCGTCTTGTTTCTTACGTAACAGGCATGGGTAACGTTCGTGACGTGATTCCATTCCCACGTACTCCGCGCTCTGCAAACTTCTAATTGCTGAAGCCTTAAATTAGAAAAGCCTCCAAAATTGGAGGCTTTTTTGTTTCAGTCAGAGTCATTAGAATGCGCGGCTGAGTGTATTCCAAACAAACATAACCCAAACATAATAAAAGGTATTGCAGCGGCGGTATATTCAACCCACGCGATCCCTTCAAATGACTTAGCCAAAATTAAATGACCTACTACTAAGAGCAATGCGAGTACAATCGCCACACCAATCAGACGAACTTCATTGTTAATACTGCGCTTTTCCATACTGTCACCTCACGAAAACAACTGAGGTCATTTCAGCATAAATCATTGGTTTACAAGCAGTACAGTTACCACCAAAAAAAGCCAAGCAGTTACTTTAATAGCTGCGATGAGAGATGTGTCAGTGCTTCATCCAGTTCAGAGCTCGGTGCAAATGAGGTGTTCACTCGAATAAAATTCGAAAATTGCTTGTTGTCCCCAAACAACCCACCGAAGGCAACGGTAATTCCCTGTTCAACTAAAACCTTGAACAATGCATGACTGTCTATATGCGCTGGTAACTCTATCCAAACGAAATAGCCACCATTAGGGACATGAAGTTTGATTTTCTCTCCTAACAAACTCTGGATTAACGTCACAAGATGGTGTTGCCTTAGCTCTAATTCTTTACGTAACTTCCTAAGATGGCTATCAAAACTTTCATGTGTCAGGAAATGCGCAACACCTTGCTGAATCGGTACGCTTCCAGATAGAGTGGAAATCAACTGCTGCTTTTGAATAGGTTCGTTAAATGGTTTATTTGCCACCCACCCAATGCGATAACCGGGGCACAGTGATTTAGACAGCGAGCCGCAAAGTAATACATCCCCTTTTGTGTCCCAAGCTTTCAATGGCTTAGGTTTAGTACTATCGAAATACAACTCTGAATAAACATCGTCTTCAATAAGCTTGACGTTGTATTGGCTGGCAAGTTGAACGATAGCCTGTTTCTTTTCGTCACTTAACGTTGAACCAGTTGGATTTTGAAAATTAGGCATCAACCAAAATGCTTTCACGTCATGCCTTTTAAACATCTCTTCCAATACTTGTACATTGAGCCCCTGCTCAGCCTCAACGGGAATCTCGATTGGTTTGAGGCCCAGTCGCTCGATAGCTTGCAATGCCCCATAAAAAGTTGGGGATTCAATAGCGACGGTATCACCTGGCTTGGTCACTACTTGCAGGCTAAGGTTTAATGCTTCAAGTGCACCGGAAGTGATAACAATGTCTTGGTGAGAAATATCTACGCCTTGTTTCAAGTACCTCTGGGCGATAAGTCGCCTCAGATCTTCATTACCCGGAGGCATATTCGACACAACGCTTTCCGCAGACATCTTTCGTCCAGCGCTGGCTAAGTGGCGGTTTAAGGTGGCAATCGGAAATAGATTAGGGTCAGGAAATGCAGAACCTAGAGCAATTGTCGCTCGTCCATTAGATTGTAGGAATTCAAAAAGGGTATCAGTGAATTGTGGTGAGTCCTCATTCACTTCGATGTCGCCATCTTCAATTCGTTCAAGTATAGAACTGACAAAGTACCCAGACTGAGGACGAGCATTAAGCCAACCTTCAGATTCGAGTAATTGGTAAGCCTGTAAAACGGTAGCAGGACTTACAGAAAAACTTTGGCTTGCCGCTCGAATAGAAGGGATTTTTTCTCCTGCTCTCCAGGTATTTGATCTAATCTGTTCTTTGAGCTGCTGGGCGAGTTGTTGATATCGGTTCATGGTTCCCTCTTTGCTATTCGAACCATACCATAGTTCACAAAATCAATGGGTTACTTATCTCTCGTAAACCATATTAGTTTTTAACGAACCCTGTTTGTAGAGTTAAGTCACATTAATTCTTTAAAACTCTGTTACATTTATCAAGTTAAAGTGATCTAATTAACCTTAAAAGAAAGGGATAACAATAATGAAAAAATTCGATTCATCACATATTGAATACAAAGGCGAAAGCAACGGCGTTCATAGTTGGACAACGCCAAGCGGCCAGCCTTATTACTGGCACCCTGACTGGTTGCATATCGCTGAGGACGCAACAGGCTCACACCCTAAGCAAGATCTTGAGATCACCGAAGGTGAAGTAGCGACAGAAAAACACGCGGTAAAAGCGATCCTGTCACATATTAATGAATGGGCAAAAGGAAAGCTTAGCTCAAGCCCAGACATTGAAACTCAAGCTCGCGAGTCAGAAATTAACTTGAAAAAGTAATCACTCTTATAAAACTCCTTGTTCCATGCTGCTCTTAGCATGGAACGTCCCCCCGCCTACTTGCTTCCGCTGTACTAATCTTTAGTACGAGACCAATACATCAACTATTGTTGCAAAAATGTGTTCAGCGACGAAATTTGGCGATATCATTCCGGGTCTTTATTAGTGATAGTTATAAATATTCCAGAAACCGATGGGATAAACTTAAGACGCAAGGGCTAGATAATGGTGAATTCAAATTATAATGCACCTCTTACAATTAAACTCTATGCAGTAGCTGCACTGATTTTTGGTACTTACGGAGGAAGGGTTTGCCCAATGCTAGAAACGCTAACGGCAAGCCAAATACTGGGGCATGTGTCCGTCACATATGGCGTTGTTTTCTTGTTTCGGCATTACTTACTACGAAACCATTCGCTTGTACTAGAAAACCGACTAGCTCGCTTAGATGCAACACTGTTTTTCTTAGCAAGTATTCCCCTAGCCCTGTTTTACAACCTCCAATACGAATTCCCGCTGGATAGTAACCTAAAAGTCCTGCTTGGAATGACTCTGTTTGGCTTTTTTACTGGCTTGATCTTACAACTCACTACGAAGCTCAAGCAATTTGAAAACCTCTCTACACAGCAACGTTATAACTTCCAATTAAGTGGTGAGCGTCAATCAATGGTTAAACAAATGATCATGATGGTTAGTTTGTTGCTCATTACGCTATCGACTATGCTTGCGATGGTCGCTGTCAAAGACATTTTTTGGTTAGAGCATAACCCTGATCGAGTACTCGATGGCAGCGGAAAAGTAAGCGTCATTAAAGAGTTTATCTATATCGCTTTGGTCTTAGGCGGCTACGCTATAACCATTATGGCTCTGTGGTCCAAACTGATGCACAAGATCTTGCTTGCCCAAGAGTGCTCTTTAGTAGAAGTGACAAAAGGCAATACTAATACTCGATTGCCTATTTTCGAACATGATGAACTCGGTTCAATGGCTTCTCTAACCAATGAAATGTTGGATAGCCTGCAATCAAGCCAAGAAGAAGTCAAAACAACTCGTGATGTTGCCATTATCAGCTTATCTGCTTTAGCCGAATCTCGTGATAATGAAACCGGCGCACATATATTAAGAACGCAAGAATACATTCGCGCGTTAGCTCAGCATTTAAGTCAATTTGAACAACATAAAGCACTGCTTACTGATAGTTACATTGAACTGCTGTATAAATCGGCACCTCTACACGATGTGGGTAAAGTTGGTATCCCAGACCAAATTCTTCTTAAGCCTGGAAAATTAACCGATGAAGAGTTTGAAATAATGAAAGGTCACCCAGAAATTGGGGCGAAGGCGCTGTCGATGGCTGAAAAACAGCTCGGAAGTAACTCTTTCCTTCAGCTTGCGAAGGAAATCTCCCTAACCCACCACGAAAAGTGGGATGGAAATGGCTACCCTAATGGACTAAAAGGCGAAGAAATCCCCCTTTCAGGTCGTTTGATGGCATTAGCTGACGTTTATGACGCACTTATTTCTGAGCGCGTCTATAAAAAAGCATTCAGTCATGAAAAAGCGAAATCGATCATACTAGAGGGCGACGGATTGCACTTCGATCCTGAGGTTGTTCAAGCCTTCCTCGCGATTGAACATGAGTTTGTCGCCATCGCCGATAAATACCGAGGAATGGAAAAGCAAGAGAATGAGCTAGAGCGTGAACAGCTACAAAACTTCTCTTCTGCCCCTGCTTAAACCGAGCTTTAGTTTTCACTAATCAACTATCCCCTTAATCTCAAAAGTTAAGGGGATAGCTGCTCTAAATACACTCATTTTCTTTACTTAGCCACTAAACGTTTATATTTCACCATTTTCTTCCTGTTCGCTGTTGTCACTCATCGCTTAGACAGGTATAAATAAGCGAGTTATTTATACTTCCCTTCGATTAACACGGATGACGATTATGTTTGAAAAAGTAGTTGCGGCACCAGCGGACCCTATCCTTGGCCTTACTGAAGAGTTTAAAAAAGACGCTCGCTCAGAAAAGATCAACCTAGGTGTTGGTATTTACAAAAATGAACAAGGTGAAACACCTGTTCTTGCGACAGTAAAGAAAGCCGAAGCGGCTCTTATTGAAACGGAAAAAACCAAATCATACTTAACAATCGAAGGAACTGCAGAGTATGCTCTAGCCGTTCAAAAGCTTCTATTTGGTGAAGACTCTGAAATCGTTGCCGGTAAACGTGCGAAAACAGCTCAAGCTCCAGGTGGTACCGGTGCACTTCGCGTGGCAGGTGAGTTCATCAAACGCCAGCTAGGCGATGCGAAAATCTGGATCAGTAACCCAACATGGGCTAACCACAACGGCGTATTCACAGCTGCTGGTATTCAAACAGCGCAGTACAGCTACTACAACGCAGAAACCAAAGACAAAGACTTCGCTGCTATGGTCGCAGACCTTGAAAAAGCAGCAGAAGGCGACATCGTTCTACTGCACGGTTGCTGTCACAACCCAACAGGTATCGACCCTACCACTGAGGAGTGGGAAACACTTGCAAAGCTAGTTGCAGATAAAAAATTACTTCCACTATTCGACTTCGCTTACCAAGGTTTCGCCAAAGGCGTTGAAGAAGATGCGCAAGGCCTACGTATTTTTGCTCAGTACAATAAAGAGATCCTAGTAGCTAGCTCATTCTCAAAGAACTTTGGGCTATACAATGAACGTGTTGGCGCATTCACTCTTGTAGCTGAGTCTGAAGATGTTGCAGCAACAGCATTCTCTCAAGTTAAAGCGATCATTCGTTCAATCTACTCTAATCCACCAGCTCACGGCAGCGCTGTTGTAACACACATTTTAAACAACGCAGAGCTTCGCGCTGAGTGGGAAGCAGAAGTAGCAGAAATGCGTGACCGCATCCAAGATATGCGTGAGCTTTTTGTAGCAACTCTGAAAGAACAAGGTGTAGACGCTGACTTTAGCTTTATCGAGCGTCAAAACGGCATGTTCTCATTCTCTGGCCTTTCTAAAGAGCAAGTAAACCGTCTAAAAGATGAGTTCGCAATTTACATCGTTGGTTCTGGCCGTATCAGCGTTGCTGGTATGACTCGTTCAAACATGCTTCCACTATGTAAAGGTATTGCTGCTGTCCTATAACGCAACCCCTTCATAGTAAAAGAGCCAGCGTATATGCTGGCTCTTTTCATTTCAGTCTATCAAATAGCGCTAATAGAAGTAACGAAGCGAGATCCCACCTTCGTTTGTCGTTGCACTCCCTGATATTTCGCTGGTTTTGTAATCACCATCTCGGTGAGTATAAAAGCCACCAATACTCAAGTTTGAACTAAATTGATAATCAGCACGAACGTGGAACACACCAACATCTGCAGTATCACTGTTATTTAGCTCTCCCCGCATTGCTAACTCCCACGCTTTAGTTAGGGCGTACTTAAGTTCTAAGCTACCTCCCCACATCACGCCATTATCTTTAAATAGCTCTTGGTCTGTTGCATCAACCGTTTGTGACGCCCATAGATAACCCAACTTAGCCGTCGCGACGATATCTAGCTTATCCATGATTGGATAGCGGTAAGCAATGCCCGGGAGTAATGTATAAAATTCTGTCGTCGTTGCGTCTGGGTGGATAAAGCGTGCTGAATAATCTAGTGTTGCCAAGATATTGTCAGTCCAGAGGTAATTCCCCCCTATCGACAACGCGGTCACATTATTGTTCACACCCAGATTTTCATTCAATGAGCCTGCACTTAAGTCGGCATAGAGGTTGTTATAGTTAACATTGTTCATCTCTGTGCTCGACAGTGATGAGAATGATGTAACGACAAAAAGAGGTGCGAATACCCAGCTTAGTTTTAAATCCATCTATAACCCCTGTGATTCCCTTACTAATCTGCCTATCACCCCATGACACTGGGGCAAATGACCACTAAAGTTTGTATAAGCTTAAATAGAATAGTAGTTAGAAATATAGCTTAAGTTTTAGGCAAGTTACTGAAGTAATGTTAGATTTATGATCAAGCGCTATGTTATGAAAAGTAGATAGAAAAAAAGATCTCATAAAGAGATCTTTTTATTGCTAGAACTTGATGATGAGCTCATCTTGAGACAGTGCGGATATTTCCACATTCATTTTTGATCGTACTTTTTCTAATTGTTCAGTCTCTAACTCATAAGGCATGACGAGCTTTAACTCTTCAATGCCCTCGGTCTGAGCTAATCGAAGTAAAGTCACAATGTTTGATTCATCGCTACGATTAGCAGACAACGATTTCATTGCCTGCTCCCACAAGCGGTCTTCAACCGAGATAGTTTCTTTTATCGTATTCTTCCAAGCTAAACTAAAGATCGGAGCGAACGTACTCATTGCCTCTAAGAATGTCCATTTCTTACTACAAGAAGCACCGAGAAAAGAAGTATAGTCGAATACAACACTTGTCTTGCCTAGATGTTCCATATCATCCCCCGTAATATCGGCAACACAGTGTATTCAATATCCTTCATATCCCTCGTTATAGCAATAGGATATAAAACAATCATCTTTTATACCCATTAACGGACAACAAAAGCTATATAAAAACATGTTTCGTAACATAATCAGCACAACTAAACGCTATACAGTTTCCGAACTTTAATATTTTTATTACCGAATAATATACATCAAAACCGTCTATTTGATGTCAATGACCTTACTCGCTTTTTTATATTGGACTCGCCATCCATTCCATCGTGGTAGCTCCCAACGTTTTGGATAGGTTTTTCTTAATCCATCTCTGTGAATGACATAGACCAGTTTCTTCCTAACGTGATATTCAACGTCTAGGTTCAAGTCTCCCAATGCCAATTCGAACGGGTAAGTTTGTGCGAAATCATCGTATTCCCAATATGGAATACCTTCGAACATAAAGTCATCCGCATTAAATAGCTCAAGCTCCTCAATATCACTCAATTCAAGCAGTTCTAGCTGCTCTTGAAACCATGAATCAAAAGTAAGTTGTTCCTGTTCTTCTTTCGTCTCACTAAGGCCTAGTGCCACATACATTTTCCAGTGTTCTATCTGCTGAGATCTTAATTGAGCAAAACCAGGCATGACTTGATTCGCTTTCACCGCTGCAAGCATAGGCTGGATGGCAAGTGCGCCCTTAGCCAGTTCCAACTTAGTTGCGATCACCTTACCAGCGTAGATGAGCCGCATAACAACGTGGGGTTGTTCATCAATAAGCTGCACTTCACCTTGCTCCCACTGGCCAATACCCAGCTCAATCAACATCGACTCATTGAGGGGTATGGTGAATGTCGCTAAATTCAGAGTCTGCTTTACGCCTCTACCTGGAAGGCTATGGGTATCTAGCACTAACGCTGCTTCTACTTTATCCAGTAGACGGCTTTCTCTACCAAGAGTAATTTCCATTTCTCCATTTGAGAAAGCATCTCTACGTTTGGCTCTTCTTACAAAAATCAATTCAGGGTGTAAAGCCGCCACGGCAGCAACGAGCTCTTGGTGAGAGTAACGTGAGGCGACGCTCAGTTGGGGCAGTTCGAACGCTTCTCGCATCTGCCTTGATAACGCTTGGGCCTCTTTTAATACGTCCAGATCAACATTCACACCTGAGAAGTTCTCTCCTCTCAATAGCGCTATAGCGAGCTCGCCATCACAGCCTTTTGGCTCTTCCAAAGCGAGTTTTTCTTTTTGCTCTTCGCTGCCAGAATAGCGATATAGTGTAGCTGGCGTTGTCAAAACCGCGGTCATATCGACCATCGCTTCTTTCAATGCTTTTTTGTCGATCCGTGTTACCAAGTCGGCATAAAGTGCATCAATGGGTAAAGGGTAAATTCGAGTTCCATGTTCCGTTGCCAAGCCACTTTCATCGATTGCACCCATTTTAGTAAGAATGGTTGATGCTTGATGTATCGATTTCTCAGGAAGTGGTTCTAAAAACTCTAAGCTTGTCATTGCCTTACCACAGCTTGCGGAGGCCAACATCGCTTCGGTGAGGGCTTCTCGATGCAATTCCGGTGGCGTGGTGGTAGATAGTGCCGCATGTTCACCATAAAGTCGGATACATACACCATCCATGACACGCCCTGCTCGACCGGCTCTCTGCTTGGCGCTGGCTTTTGAGATGTGCTTCAAGCTCAATGTCGTACGGCCATTTCTCTGCTCAGTTCTACGCTCTAGGCCCGAGTCAATCACAGCTACAATATTTGGAATAGTTAATGATGTTTCAGCTACATTAGTCGCCAACACCACTTTCTTAAAAGGTTGGGAATTCAAGGCGGTTTGTCGTTGCTCATCTGTAACAGAAGCATGCAAAGGAACAGCTGTCACGCCTTCGACACTTGAAAGCTTACTTAAACACTGTGTTATTTCTTTGCGTCCTGGTAAGAAGACAAGAATGTCACCGTCCATATCTGACAGTTCAAGAACCTCTTGTTTTACTCTTTCATCCAAATTGCGCGAATCTGGCAACTGTCTAGAGTCACCACTACGATGACCGATAGCAACATCGTAGTTACGTCCCTTTGCCTGTAGTCGTTTTGCACCCACATAGGAGGCTAACTTCTCACCTTCAATTGTTGCAGATGTAACAACCAATCGATGCTGTTGTTCTTCTTTAAGCAGTGCAACGAGCAGATCGGTATCCCAACGCCGTTCATGAAACTCATCGACAATAATCGTCTCAAAATCGGCCAATTTGTTCTCAGAAAACCAACGTAGAGCCACACCAGGGGTAACGAATACAACCTGTGTATTTTCATCACAGCAAGTTTCTAACTTGATTGCATAGCCTACCGCCTTACCCAAAGGTTGTTCAGTTTGCTCTGCCAAAAATTGTGCAAGTGACGTACATGCGATACGCCTTGGTTCGATAACAAGGACGCGCCCTTTTTCCGCCGCCCATAATGGCAAACGAGTAGACTTACCTGAGCCAGTTTCCGCTTCGACGATAAGATGATGAGCAGCGAGATCGGTTAAAAATTGCGTTTTGAGGGTATCGATTGGCAAGCAAGTCATGAACATGGGCATCTATTGGGGTAAACCGCGAAATTATATACGTAAACTGTGCCAGAATGCAGGAATATTCAGTTTACAATACGACAACGAATCCCTATCATTTTTATGTTCCTGTTCCCCAAGGTCTGTCGACCCTAAACCTTACTATAGGCATGTGATGAATAACGATAAACGCCCTCTATATATCCAATATGCAGGCCCTGCGCTTCTCAGCACCCCTCTTCTTAATAAAGGCAGTGCTTTTTCAGCTGAAGAGAGAAGCTCATTCAACTTAGAAGGTCTGCTTCCAGAAAATACTGAAACAATCCAGGAACAAGTAGAACGCGCCTACCTACAATATCGTAACTTCGAAAGCGATATGGATAAGCACATCTACCTACGCAACATTCAAGACACTAACGAAACTCTTTTTTACCGCCTGGTACAAAACCATATTTCAGAGATGATGCCGATCATTTACACCCCAACCGTAGGTGCGGCATGTGAAAACTTCTCAAACATTTACCGCCGTGGTCGTGGTCTTTTCGTTTCTTACGCTAACCGTGACCGTATCGACGATATTCTAAACAACGCTTCGAGCCATAACGTAAAAGTAATCGTTGTGACTGACGGCGAACGTATCTTAGGTCTTGGTGACCAAGGTATCGGTGGTATGGGTATTCCAATCGGTAAGCTAGCACTTTACACAGCATGTGGTGGTATCAGCCCTGCTTACACGCTACCAATCGTATTAGATGTCGGCACAAATAACCCACAACGTCTAGCGGACCCTATGTACATGGGTTGGCGTCATCCTCGTATCACTGGTGCAGAGTACGACGCATTCGTTGAAGAATTTATGCAAGCCGTTCAACGCCGTTGGCCAGATGCCTTGATTCAGTTCGAAGACTTCGCTCAGAAAAATGCAATGCCTCTTCTAGAACGTTACAAAGACCGTGTTTGTTGTTTCAACGACGATATTCAAGGTACTGCAGCTGTGACTGTTGGTTCTCTACTTGCAGCTTGTCAGGCAGCGGGTAGCAAACTCTCTGATCAACGCGTCACCTTCTTAGGTGCAGGTTCAGCCGGTTGTGGTATCGCAGAAGCGATCATCGCTCAAATGGTGTCTGAAGGTATCAGTGACAAGCAAGCTCGCTCTCAAGTCTTCATGGTTGACCGTTGGGGCCTACTGCAAGAAGGCATGCCTAACCTACTCGATTTCCAACAGCGTTTGGTGCAAAAGCACAGCAATACTGCTGACTGGGAATCAGAAGGCAATGGCTACTCACTACTAGACGTAATGCGCAATGCGAAGCCAACAGTATTGGTTGGCGTATCAGGTGCGCCGGGTCTATTCAGTGAAGAAGTAATCAAAGAGATGCACAAGCACTGCGCTCGCCCGATTGTTTTCCCACTTTCGAACCCAACAAGCCGCGTAGAAGCAACACCAAACGACATCATTCGTTGGACAAACGGTGAAGCTCTTGTCGCAACAGGTAGCCCATTCGATCCTGTAGTACACGAAGGTAAGACATACCCTATTGCTCAGTGTAATAACAGCTACATCTTCCCTGGTATTGGCTTGGGTGTATTAGCGGTACAAGCAAAACGCGTTACAGATGAAATGCTGATGGAATCGAGCCGTGCACTCGCAACGTGTTCTCCACTAGCAATTAACGGTCAAGGTGCTCTACTACCGCCGCTTGAAGCTATTCATTCAGTATCGAAGAAAATTGCTTTCGCAGTGGCTAAGAAAGCGATTGAACAAGGTGTTGCTCTTGAAATCACGGACGAAGCACTAGAAGAAGCGATCGATGCTTCATTCTGGCAGCCAGTTTACCGCCGATACAAGCGTACTGCGTTCTAAACGATATTACTTTATGTTGAAAGCCCGGCACCGTTCGCCGGGCTTTTTTATGCTTGCTTCTACAAACTCAGTTTAGGTATGCTCTTCATTCGTTTCAGAAAAATGTCAATTAAATGGAATACTTGAACTTACTGGGTGACTACCTTGTCCCATATTTAAGTGAAATCTCGACAGCACTTATCGCTTGTGCGCTCGTTGTCGGCGGTGGGGAAATTAACTCGATATTGAGAAAAGTGTTAAGGCCATACAACTTCGTGATTAGAACCTTCGCCTTTATATTGATTAACGCTTTCGGATACGGCTTAATCATCGTAAAAGCAACGCCTTACTTATCTAGGACACTACGTTCATTAGACTCTGGAATCATGTTTACAGGGGTTGTATTTGTTTTTGTTATTATCGGCCTGTGGGCACAAAGGAATCGACAAATCTAGTGCGAAGACTATTCCATCGAAAGAAATCACCTAGGCTAAGTTGGGCATTACTTCTCAAGCTCATTACTTGGGTGCCTGCTGCTGTGTTGATGATGGGGCTATGTCTATTTGTCATTGATCGTTGGGTGTCATACCAAGCCAAAGATCAGCTCTTTACAGACGTGAGCCAAGTAGAAAACTTTGATGTTGCCGTCGTTTTAGGCACAAGCAAATACTTAGGTAAAGTGCTCAATGAATATTACTCACATCGTATGGACGCTGCTATTGAGTTATACAATGAGGGGAAAGTGGGTCACTTTTTATTAAGTGGTGATAACGCCCATCGCTCTTACAACGAGCCTTGGACGATGAAACGAGATCTCTTGAGGGCTGAGGTTCCAGAAGAGAAAATTTTCCTCGATTATGCAGGGTTCAGAACGTTGGATTCCGTTGTCCGTGCCAAAGAGATTTTTGACACTGATAACTTCTTGATTATTTCTCAAAAGTTCCACTGTGAACGAGCACTGTTTATCGCTAAATCGCACAATATCAACGCCAGTTGCTTTGCCGTTCCTGGGCCTTCACGTCATTCGGGTTGGAAAGTTAGGGTCCGTGAAGTGTTCGCTCGCGCTAAAGCCGTACTAGATATCTATATTACCAACACCAAGCCTCGATTCTTGGGTCCGAAAGAACCAATTCTCAGCGTTCAAAACGAGCAAGACACAACCTCTGAGTTATCAGAAGAAACTACTCACTAACGATGACTCGGTTTCGGCCATTTCGTTTTGCTAGGTATAAGGCTTCATCCGCTCTCGTTAACATTTCGTTGGTTCGTTCGTTTCCTAAACTCGCCACACCTATGCTCGTCGTCAAAACATCACCATGAACCCAGATATGTGCTTCCACTTTATGACGAATCCGCTCTGCAAGTTCTCTGGCTTCTGTATGATTTACACCTGGACAAAACACGACGAACTCTTCCCCACCCCACCTTACGAGCCGCTCACTAGGGCTTAGCATAGTCATTAATACCATAGTGAATTCTCGTAGAATGTCATCACCCATTCCATGTCCATACTGGTCATTTACGAGCTTGAAGTGATCTATGTCGAGATAAAGCGCAGAGAGCTTTTTATTTTGCCTATTATCACTTTCAAAGTTGCGGTCTAGCCAGTCTCGAATGGAATGGCGGTTCATCGCACCAGTCAACGCATCACGATTTGCTAACTCAGCAAAGTGCACATTTTGTTCTTTAAGGCTGCGGTTTAGCTTTTTGAGGTGAGCTTGTCGAAAGTGAGATTGAAGGATCAATTGATGGCTGCGACGTATCTCCACAATGCTGTAAACAAGCGCTAACGATACCCAGAATACAAGAAGGCCAAGCATTAGGCTTTCTCCGGCAATATAGTGACCCACAAGCTCAATACTATTGATCTCCATACGGTAATCACCACTGTTTTGCCCAGACCCCGTCGCGAGTTCTAACTTAGTCACGTTATTGTATTCCGGAGCAGAATGCGCAATAGGTATATTGTTGTCAGCTAACCACCAAGTCAGTACCTGTAGGTTTTTAATTGGGATCTCAATAACACCCTTACCAACACCAGGCGTAAACTCTAACCCATTGTATTTCTGAGTGTACTCATCACCAACACGTGAATAAATTGGATTGAAATTACGCAAATAAAAACGTAACCCCGGATCCACATCACTGTCCAATTTGTCAAAGTTGATGTTAATGCGAATAGTGTGGAATTGTTCAAGATTGATACCGTCATCGGCAGTTTCACCAAGGTTGACGGAGACACCGCAGTAGGGCCACCGATAATTAGGCGATTCAACTAACGAACATTCTAAGATTGCTTCACCATCTGCAACAGAAAGGTTAGATGTAGATGCGCCCCCCTGCGTTTGGTCATTTGTTGCCAAAAACAATAGTTTATTTGGAGATATTTTGTACACAAGGCCACCGCCATGCATCCAATAGAGTTGCACTAACAGAATTGTCCCTAGGACCAAACCAAAGATAACTTTGTGTATTAATTTCACTCTACACCCATCATAACCGCGCAATTCGCTCTCTACTTTACAAGATAGCAACCAGTATAAAATACAACTCTCGTTCCATTTTACCTGTTTTATTAACCAAGGAATCAATAAATATTAGACATCAATCATAAACAAGATCGATTAGTGGAAAAACGCCTAACATTCCATCACTCAAAATATCCATTTTAATGCCCAAATTCACGACTGAGTCCGCTACGAAAAACTGCTACACTACTCACTTATAATCGAATGGGTTCGCCCAAAATAATAAGAGCAATGTCATGTCTTTATTAGCTAAAGGTACGTTGAGTAAGATGCGTGCCTCTCTCGAAAACACCGTCCATTATAGGCTTCCTGTTGGCGATGAACTTGTTGACCTGGCCCCTTTCATTGGACAGCGTTTAACGCTCACCCATACAGGAAACATTTTTTGTAGCTCTTGTGGTAAGAAAACTAAGAAAAGCTATTCACAAGGCCACTGCTTTGTTTGTATGAAGAAGCTTGCAAGCTGCGATATGTGCATCATGAAGCCTGAGACTTGTCACTACGATCAAGGTACCTGTCGTGAACCTCAGTGGGGTGAAGAAAACTGTATGGTTGATCATTTTGTCTACCTGTCAAATACATCCAGTTTGAAAGTAGGCATTACTCGTCATACTCAAATTCCGACACGCTGGATCGACCAAGGCGCAACACAGGGGCTGCCGATTTTTAAGGTTAAGACCCGCTACATATCTGGTTTAATTGAAGTTGAACTCGCAAAACATATCGCTGATAAAACCAATTGGCGCACTTTACTAAAAGGTGACGGTGAACCAATGGAGCTCGCTAAGCGTTTTGCAGAGCTGTTACCTTTAGTGGAAGACAAAATTTCCGAGATCAAGCAGCAATTTGGTGACGATGCGATTGAAATCTTAAGTGAGAACATTACGCCGATCAGCTACCCAGTAAACCAGCATCCAACAAAAATTACATCGCATAACTTTGACAAAAACCCTGAAGTAACCGGCATTCTTCAAGGTATTAAAGGTCAGTATATGATCTTTGATACTGGCGTAATCAACATTCGTAAGTTCACCTCGTACGAAGTCGAAGTTTCGGCATAAACTCAAATTAAAAGACCTCCGTTTGGAGGTCTTTCTTTTCTACTGGTTCAATATAATCTTCAATTCATCAAAGAAAATATCGACTTCCTCTAATGTGTTGTAATGCATAAACCCAATTCGTAGAACACCGCCACTTGCCTCTAAGCCAAGTTGACGTACCAACCCAAGCGCGTAGAAATGGCCATTCCAAACACAAATATTGCGTTCACCAAGTTTTCGAGCGACCTCTTGAGGAGAATGATTATCAAAGGTTAGTGCAAATGTTGGAGTTCTGATCTCACTATCAGCGTGCTGTGATCCCCACAAAGTCACACCATTTAATTCCGATAATCGCATTAAGAATCTTTCACTGATTGCCGATTCATGTCGATTGAACTGTTGGAACGACGCTACTAGTCGCTGCCTCAGTGAATCTGAAGTATTACCCCACTGTGATAAATACTTTACCGCTGCAATAACACCAGCTAACCCTTCAAAACTTTGCGTTCCTGTTTCAAAACGACCTGGACCTTCATTGGTCGCAGGTTCAACTTTATATGGGCTTAAACTGTGTAACCATTTCGGCGCTACATAAGCAATGCCAACGTGTGGTCCAAAGAATTTATAAGCCGAGCACGCCAAGAAATCACACCCTAATGCTTGAACGTCTACTAAATGGTGTGGCGCGTAGTGAACCGCATCCACATAAACCATCGCCCCAACTTCATGAGCTGCCTTAACTACACGTTTCACATCAACGATGGAGCCAGTAGTGTTAGATGCAAATGTCAATGCGACCAGTTTAGTCTTATCGTTAATTAGTGAAAGTAAATGTTCCACATCCAGACCATAGCCTTGTTCTTCAACACGTGCTTGATGGACAGTAACATTCTTATCAGCTGCCGCTTGCTGCCAACTAGATACATTAGAGTAATGATCGAGTGCGGTAACAATCACTTCATCTCCAGACTGCCAATCACGGCTAATCGCGCGGCTTAGTTGGAAGGTCAAAGAGGTCATATTGGCACCAAAGACAATATTGTCACTCGACTCAGCATTGACTAGAGCTTGCGCATACTCTCGGGCTTGTTTCATTAAGTCGGTTGTGTGTTTACTTGAGAAATAATGCCCACCGAGATTTGAATTGAAAAAGCCTAAGTAAGACTGCATTGCCTCTAGTACCGACTTGGGTACTTGAGATCCACCCGGGCCATCTAAAAAGATCACTGGTAGATCGTTGCGAGTTTGACTCAGAGCGCTAAACTGCGCGCGCGATAAATTAGGAGTGAAGCTCATTCATGCCACCCTTTGCAGTAAGAACAAATACATCCATGTGCCCTTCTTGTCCTTCAATCACTGAACGAATAGGCTGAGCGTTATGCCATAATTTATTGTCCGCTAGCATTGCTACTTCACCGCTGAGAAGTACTTTGCGGAAAAATGGGGCTTCGTTAAAACTGTTGTACAGCATAATGTCACCACCTTCGATGTTATGACGACCCATCCCTACGAGGGCAATATGCTCAAACCCGTCTTGATGTACCCCTTCTGGCGCCACTTGTGTTTCATCATAAACTGCAGAGATTCGAATTTGGTGTATTTCAATTTCTTGGCCATTCTGCAAACCGTTAGATGCAACGAAAAGAGAACACATTTCTCGCATACCTTCGCTGCTGATAATCGATTCTTCTATGCCTTCAAATTGACGAACAACGTTACCTTGAAAGCGATTAATATCGTCCGTTTGCATAAATTCATTTTTGTTTAAGTCGACGACTTGCCCATCTTGGAGTGCAACCACTGAGTAGCGTCTTAATCGGAACTTGCCATCAGCATGTTCTGTATGCGGTAAATGCATGAATGAAGGGGCAAGTTGCGAAATTGCCGAGTCGCTTAACTTAGTCAGTTGTAGAGTGGTTTCGCTCTGATGTAGCATCATCATCTCCTTAATGAAGGTACATATCTATAGTTTTTAGTTAACATCTTGTTCACAATTATTATTTGCGCACTTATATCGTTCGATCAACTTTTTTTAGTATTACAAACCATCATTTTTATAATTAAAGATATATTCACTGCGTTAATTGGAATTCACAGATGTAAACTCTAGTTTTAAAAAGCCAGAGCATCAAAAACTAGATGACTTCACTATCCCATTTATAAATATCTATATTCATCAGAGTGTTAGACGTTTAAATTAGTTACACAGGTTAACGATTGCGTTCTAATCTATAACCAATTATTACATTCCGGAGCCTTGGGAACTCTTTAAAAGACCCCATATATTCCATACAATCGAATTCAAATGAATGATCAAGCGTCACCGCTAATGGAGCACAAATGAGCGACGTAAAACACAGTAACCTTCTAATCCTAGGCTCAGGTCCCGCTGGCTACACCGCGGCAGTGTACGCTGCTCGAGCAAACCTGAACCCTGTTCTGGTAACAGGTATGCAGCAAGGTGGTCAATTAACGACGACAACAGAAGTTGAAAACTGGCCCGGTGATCCTGAAGGTCTTACTGGACCTGGCTTAATGGATCGAATGAAAGAACACGCGGAACGTTTTGAAACTGAGATCCTATTTGATCACATTAACGAGGTTGATTTTAGTCAGCGCCCTTATCGTTTAAAAGGCGACAGTGGCGAATACACCTGTGATGCGCTCATTATTTCTACTGGTGCTTCAGCAAAATACCTTGGCCTAGAATCAGAGGAAGCATTCAAAGGTCGCGGCGTATCAGCTTGCGCAACGTGTGATGGTTTCTTTTATCGCAACCAGAAAGTTGCGGTTGTAGGTGGTGGTAACACTGCAGTAGAAGAGGCACTGTACCTCTCGAATATTGCGTCAGAAGTTCACCTAATTCACCGACGTGACACGTTCCGCGCAGAGAAGATTCTTGTGAAGCGTTTAATGGATAAAGTCGAGAATGGCAACATCATTCTTCATACTGACCGTACACTTGAAGAAGTGGTTGGTGATGACATGGGTGTAACGGGTGTTCGCATTAAAGACACTCAATCAGATACCATTGAACAAATCGACGTAATGGGTGCGTTCATTGCAATCGGACACCAACCAAACACCTCGATTTTCGAAGGTCAATTAGAAATGAAAGATGGCTATATCATCGTTCAGTCAGGACTAGAGGGCAATGCAACCCAAACAAGTATTCCAGGCATTTTTGCAGCGGGTGACGTTATGGATCATAACTACCGCCAAGCAATTACATCTGCCGGTACAGGTTGTATGGCAGCACTAGATGCCGAGCGTTACCTTGATGCTCTAGCAGACAACAAGTAAGACCCCATGCTTTTGCACGCTAAACGTAAATAATATTTTTCACTTTTAGCTCAAATCCTTAAAGCCCTGCGGTATTCCCGCGGGGCTTTCTTTTGTATAATGCGCCCTTCTATTTCGTAATAATAATTCTCATTAAGCCTTCACGATGGATAAAAAGAAACAACGCAGCTTGAATCAATGGCTCAAGCAGCAGAGTAAGCTCGCCAAGCGCTGGCTTATGATCGCTGTTGGTCTAGGTCTTCTTTCAAGCATATTTCTCTTGGCACAAGCAGCTTTGCTTGCCACTATTTTGCACCAGCTCATCATTGAACAAGTGGATAAATACGAACTGGTTCCACACTTCTTCGGCCTCGCGGCAATCATCGCTGTTCGCGCCCTCTGCTCTTGGGGACGTGAAATCGCTGGTTATCGCTGTGGCGAGCAAATACGCGTCTACATACGACAACTAATTTTAGATAAATTACGCGAACTAGGCCCGGCTTACATCAAAGGAAAACCAGCTGGCGCTTGGGCAACGTTATTGCTTGAGCAAGTCGAAGATATGCACGATTTCTTTGCGCGTTACTTGCCGCAAATGTCCCTTTCAGTGTTAGTTCCTTTCGTTATCCTTATCGTTGTTTTCCCAGTTAACTGGGCAGCTGGTCTAATTTTCCTAATTACTGCGCCACTAGTTCCATTGTTTATGGCACTGGTAGGAATGAAAGCCGCTGATGCAAACCGTAAAAACTTCAAAGCACTTCAACGCCTATCTGGCCATTTTTACGACCGACTACAGTCAATGACTACTATTAGATTGTTTGATCGCACTAAAGCAGAAACTGAAGTAATGCACGGCGCCTCTGAAGTATTTAGAACTCGTACGATGGACGTCTTGAAGATTGCGTTTCTATCCTCCGCTGTGCTTGAGTTCTTCACTTCTATTTCAATTGCGCTGACCGCAGTCTACTTTGGTTTTGCCTTTATCGGCGAGCTTAACTTTGGTGATTATGGCGCTGGTGTGACCTTGTTTGCCGGCCTATTTATTCTTGTGCTTGCTCCAGAGTTTTACCAACCTTTACGCGACTTAGGTACGTTCTACCATGCTAAGCAACAAGCTGTCGGCGCTGCCGAGAGCATAGTAGAGTTCATTGAAACTGAAGTAGAAACAGTACGTTCTGGCTCCCAGACACTCTCTAACGAGGGTGACATAACGATTGAAGCGAAAGATCTGGAAGTTTATTCGCCTGAAGGCCAGAAATTGGTCGGCCCAATCAGCTTCGAACTAAACCCAAGTCAAACAACTGCGCTTGTAGGCCCTAGCGGCGCGGGGAAAACAAGCTTGATCAATGCGATTCTTGGTTTCCTACCCTACAAAGGTTCACTCTCCATCAATGGAATCGAGCGCAGTGACCTTTCACTCGAAAACTGGCGTGAAAAAATCAGTTGGGTTGGCCAAAATCCTCTCCTACTCCATGGTTCAATTCGTGACAACATCACACTAGGGAAATCTAATGTGAGTGATGAGACGATTAACGCTGCACTTGAAGAATCATTCTCTGCCGAATTCGTCAATCAACATGGATTGGGGTATGAAGTATCAGACCGTTCTGGCGGCTTATCCGTTGGTCAGGCACAACGTCTAGCGCTTGCCCGTGCAATGGTACAAAACGGTAAATTCTGGCTACTCGATGAACCTACCGCAAGCCTTGATGCTCGAAGCGAAAAGCTTGTCATGCAAGGTTTAGAGAATCAAATTAGCGGCAAAACAGCACTTATGGTTACCCACCAACTCACACCTCTGAAAAGTGTTGACCAGATACTCGTAATGCAAGATGGACAAATCGTACAATCCGGTGACTTCGAGCTACTGTCCAATCAAGAAGGTTTGTTCCATTCAATGCTTCAAGCTAACCACGACTTAAACCAAGCTAATAAGGGGAACCTAGATGCGTGATTTACTTCCCTACTTAAAACTATATAAGAAGCACTGGTTTGGTTTATCTCTTGGGATGCTATTAGCCTTTTTGACCGTTGCGGCGTCAATTGGACTATTAACCCTTTCTGGCTGGTTCTTATCTGCGGCTGCAGTTGCAGGTTTAACCATCGCTCGTGAAACCTTTAACTACATGTTACCCGGAGCGTTTGTCCGTGGATTTGCAATGGGCCGAACAGCAGGTCGTTGGGGGGAACGCGTTGTTAGTCACAATGCCACCTTCAAGTTACTGACCGATCTTCGTGTCTTTTTCTTCTCCAAGTTAGCGCCTTTGATCCCAGGCCGTGTTTCAAACCTGCGTGATGCTGATCTACTCAACCGACTAGTCGCAGATGTCGACGCGATGGATCATGTTTACTTGCGACTTGTGAGTCCGATGATCGTCGGCACTTTAGCCATACTTGGTTTGACCACGCTTATTTGTTGGTTTGATACCGAGCTTGGTTTAACACTTGGTGCGATTTTGATGCTATTAGTCGTTTCTTGGCCTGTAATTTTCTACAAATTAGGCAAACGAAACGGTACAGAGCTTACTCAACATAAAGCGCAATTGAGAATCTCAACACTCGATTGGCTGCAAGGCTATAGTGAACTAACGTTATTTGGCGCGGAGGAACACTACCGTAATGCAATCCTAAACGCTCAAGATAAACTGCTTAAAAACCAATTCTTTAATGCACATTTTTCTGGTATTGCTCAAGCTTTGCTTATGCTAGCTAACGGCTGGACTGTGGTATTGATGCTCTGGTTAGCTGCTGATGGTGTAGGTGGTAACACACCTGACCCAATGATCGCTTTAGTTGCCTTCGCCACTATGGCAAGTGTCGAGCTGCTAATGCCTATCGCCGGAGCTTTCCAGCACTTGGGGCAAACCCTCACGTCTGCTCGTCGCTTGAATGACATCATTTTGTCCGAGCCAGATGTAAAATTCCCAGAGGGAGAAACTCAGCACAACAACGAATTTTCAATCGCTTATAAAGGGGTCTCTTTCCACTACCCAGATAGTGATAGCCAAGTATTATCTAATGTTGATCTAACAATTCCTGCGAAACATCGAATCGCAATCGTTGGTCAAACTGGTTCAGGCAAGTCAACCTTACTTCAGCTGCTAAACCGCTACTGGGATGTTCAACAAGGTGAGATTGAGATTGCAGGCCAGCCGATTAAAGATTGGAGCGAAAGCCAACTTCGTCAAGCAATCAGTGTCGTGAGCCAACGTGTAGACATCTTAAATGGTTCACTTCGTGATAATTTGTCTATGGCAAAACCTGACTCAGACGATAACGAGCTTGCTAAAGTACTAGAAGATGTTGGTCTAGCTAAACTTTTAGAAGACACTGGTTTAGATACCTGGCTGGGCGACGGTGGACGTCAACTTTCAGGTGGTGAGAAACGCCGTATCGGTATCGCTCGCGCAATGTTGCACAATGCACCAATCTTATTGCTCGATGAACCGACTGAAGGGTTGGATAAGCAGACTGAACAGCAAATCCTGCAATTGTTTGAGAAACACTTCGAAGGAAAAACCGTTGTGTTTATTACGCATAGATTGGTTGATCTCGATAAGATGGATTCAATCTGTCTAATCGAGCAAGGGCAAATCGTTGAATATGGCAATCACTCCGCGTTAATGGAGCAACAAGGTCGCTACTACTCTTTAAATCAGACCTTGTAACGTTGCCTAAAAATAAAAAGACCCAGATGACTTCTCGTCAGGCTGGGTCTTTTTGTATATTTAAAGTATATAGTTTTATCGCAGAGGCCGCCTTGAAAGCGATTTCTAATGACGAAGTAACACCACCGAACCCATGTATCCGTCATTGTTGCCTTGATGGAGACGATATCTGCTTAGGCTGTTTCCGTACTCTCCAAGAGATACTAAGTTGGTCTCAATCTACCAGTGCCGAGAAGAAAGCTATATTAGAGCACTGCAAATCTAGACGAGCTAGAAAAGCGCCATAGGTCTATTCATCGCAAACAAAAAAGCAGCCTGTTTAGGCTGC
Organism: Vibrio sp. TBV020; assembly: GCF_046056895.1. NCBI lineage: Bacteria > Pseudomonadati > Pseudomonadota > Gammaproteobacteria > Vibrionales > Vibrionaceae > Vibrio > Vibrio sp. TBV020. The sequence continues at coordinate 2,235,690 of NZ_JBEEAQ010000003.1, forward strand.
TTTTAAAATCTCTTAGTGCGGCTTAACGCTGTTTATTTCGAGCGTTTGGCTGACCTGCACCTTTCTTTGGCTTACGGCGAGATGGGTTATTACTACGACCACCACCGCTGTTTACACGCTCTTCGTGACGCTTAACGGCGCGACGAATCTTCTGGCTACGAGAACGCTCGCGTTTACGAGAAGTGTTCGCTTTGTTTTCATCAAGTAGCGTTTCTTTCTCTGGACGAAGTTCTACTAGCTCGCGCAGGTAGTTTACTTCTTTCAGATCCAGTTCCATCCATCCACCACGAGGAAGTTTTTTGTCTAGGTAGATATCACCGTAACGTACACGCTTCAGGCGACTAACAGTAGTATCTTGAGATTCCCATAGACGACGAACTTCACGGTTACGACCTTCGTTGATTGCAACATAGAAAGTGTGGTTCATACCATCACCGCCCGCGTAAACAACATCTTCGAAACGTGCCATACCATCTTCTAGTTCAACACCACGAACTAGGTTTTTAACTTTCTGTTCGTTCACTTCACCGAATACACGCACTAGGTATTCACGCTCAACCTGGCGACTAGGGTGCATTAGGCGGTTAGCGAGTTCACCATCTGTTGTAAATAACAGTAGACCAGATGTGTTCGCATCTAGACGACCAACAGAGATCCAGCGAGAGCCACGAATCTTAGGTAGACGGTCAAATACAGTTCGGCGACCTTCTGGGTCATGACGAGTACACAATTCGCCTTCCGGCTTGTAGTACGCAAGAACTCGACAAACCACCTCTTCCTGAGCTTTCGCAGAAACAGTATGACCATCGATACGCACAACGGCGTTTTCATCTTCTAGTCGTTCACCAAGCTTAGCTACAACACCATTTACACTCACGCGACCCGCTTTGATTAAAGCTTCCAGTTCGCGACGAGAGCCATGGCCAGCTCGAGCTAATACTTTCTGTAATTTTTCGTTCATTTATCTACCTATGTGTCGTCTTCTCAGACGTCGAATAAACAAGTGCGACCCAAAATCGCGGCCGCACATTATCGCAAAAACTGTGGAGGAAATCACTAACTTTTGATTACTCAAAAGGGGCAGGATCACCTGAACCTAAACGAGCTACCTTAGGTTCTTCATCACTGAAATCGATAACTGTGGTTGGCTGTTCGCCTAAGTAACCACCGTTTAAGATACAGTCCACTGCATGTTCCAGTTTATCGCGAATATCTTCAGGATCTGACTCGGTTACATCGCTACCAGGTAAAATCAACGAGGTAGACATTAACGGTTCACCTAATGCTTCAAGTAGATCTAGCGCGATGCGGTTGTCCGGTACACGGATACCAATTGTCTTACGCTTCGCATTCATTAAGCGTCGTGGTACTTCTTTCGTCCCTTTGAAAATAAAGGTGTAAGGACCCGGAGTGTTGTTTTTCAGTAGACGGAACGCCGTGTTATCAACTCGAGCATATAAAGAGAGCTCTGAAAGATCACGACATAAAAGCGTGAAGTTATGCTTATCGTCTAAGCGGCGAATTTGGCAAATTCTTTCCAACGCCTGTTTATTTTCAAGCTGACAGCCAAGGGCATAACCTGAATCGGTTGGGTAAACCACTACCCCACCGTTACGTATGATTGCTACAGCTTGGTTAATCAAGCGAGCCTGTGGGTTTTCTGGGTGTACATAAAAAAACTGGCTCATTGTAATTCCTCATTATCGAGTCTCACGACTCTATAGTTAATTGGTATCGACTGAATCTGAATTAGAAGGCTCAATACCCCAATCTTTCCACACTGCTTCAACACCAGACGGCAACCAAAGGTTTCGTCCGAGTTCCATCCACGGTGAAGGATAGTGAAAGTCACTGCCTTGTGAGGCTAATAGTTTGTATTGTATAGCATAATCCGCCAAGTTGCGCCTTTCTTGTTGACCTTGTTGTGGTTGTGCAACTTCCATTGCATCGCCACCAGCCTCTACAAACGCGGCAAGAAGACGTTTTATCCATTTCGCAGTCAAATCATAACGCCCAGGGTGAGCCAATACCGCCTGACCTCCAGCAGCATGAATCGCCTCAATGGCTTCCTTCATTGAGCACCAAGTGGGTGGCACATAACCTGGATTATTACGCGTTAAGTACTTTTTGAAGACTTGCTGCATGGTTTTCGCATAACCGTTATCAACTAACCATTTAGCAAAATGCGCTCGTGTTACAGGAGCATCGCCAGCTATCTGCTTGACCTCTTCTAGGACACCTTCTTGCGTCGCTTTTTCTAAACGTTGTGCGATCAGCTCGGCACGCGACTCTCGGTGATCTTTCTGTTGTTGAATTAGGGCCAACAATGCTTCTGAAGTTCGGTCGATATTCAACCCAACGATGTGGATGTCTTTATTTTGCCAAACCGTAGATATTTCGATGCCATTGATCAGTTTGATCGGTAGTTCATTATCATTGATGTATTGATGCGCCAAATCCAACCCATCAACAGTATCATGGTCAGTAATAGCCAAAACATCGAGGTTAAAGCTAAGTGCTCTATCTATCAGTTCATTCGGAGGTAATCGTCCATCAGAGGCGGTCGTGTGGCTATGTAAATCAATTCTCATAATTTTATTTTTTTAGTTGACTTTTTACCTCTGCACTAGTTAACTAGTACACAAATACGAAGTACCTGAATTAAGGCTCACTATGTTACAAGACATCAACCAAAAGCAAAAAGTAAAAGTTAACGCTGATACGTTTAATCGTAGCTCAGCGGATCTTGCTTGGTGGCGCACTTGGACAAGTTCATGGTGGGCTAACGTGTACTTCTAAGTTATAGATTTTATGTATACAAAGCCCGCTACCATAGCGGGCTTTTTGTTTTGTTGTCTGCCTCACATCTAAGTGCTTAAACAATCATCAGATTTGACCAAATCTTAATTGGGAGAACGTTTGCTTTATGCGACTATGTACAGCAGGAAGAAAAATTATTAAGAGAAAAGGAGGTCTTGTGAACAAGGCCATTAATATCCAAAAGCTAGGCGACCTTGAATTAATTCGTACAACTGCTCCGTACGCTCAAGATCCGACACAGTTGTTTCATACACTGTGCGAAAACAAGACAGATAGCCTATTGCTTGAATCAGCAGAAATCGACTCCAAACAAGACCTACAAAGTCTGTTGATCGTTGACTCTGCAGTACGCATCGTTTGTTTCGGCCACACAGTCACGATGACTGCACTGACAGAAAACGGCAAGCACCTACTTTCTCATTTAACTCACAATATAAACGACGATATCGAACATCGCTTTAACGGCAATGAGCTAGTTCTAGAATACTCTTCACCGTGCGACACACTTGATGAGGATACTCGTTTACGTGAAGCCTCTTCATTTGATGCGCTAAGACTGGTTCAACATAGCTTCAGTATTGAAGGGCTACATAAGCATGCAATTTTTATTGGCGGCCTATTTGCTTATGACTTAGTGGCTAATTTCGAACCATTAGGCACTGCAAACGCGACGAACCAATGTCCTGATTACGTTTTCTACGTCGCAGAAACACTCTTAGTGGTTGATCACCAAAAACAGAGCTGTGACTTACAAGCTGCGCTGTTTGCCACCGACGAACAAAAACCTGCGCTTGAAGCTCGTATTGAAGAAATCCGTCAAGCATGTACATCTCTAAAACAGCTGCCAACAGCAACCGCGGTAACAGATACCACTGCAGTACCGAGCGTATCAGATGAAGATTTTTGCCAAACAGTACGTGACTTGAAAGAGTTCGTGGTGAAAGGCGATGTGTTCCAAGTAGTTCCATCACGTCGCTTTACTCTGCCTTGTCCTTCTCCACTTGCCGCCTATAAAGAGCTTAAACAGTCAAACCCAAGCCCATACATGTTCTACATGCAGGACGAGCTGTTTACCCTATTTGGTGCGTCACCTGAAAGCGCGCTGAAATACGAAACTCAAACCAACCAAGTCGAGATTTACCCGATTGCTGGTACACGTCGTCGCGGTAAGCGCCCAAATGGCGATATTGATTTCGATCTAGATAGCCGTATCGAACTAGAACTGCGCACCGATAAGAAAGAAAATGCGGAACATATGATGTTGGTCGATTTGGCTCGTAATGATGTCGCTCGTATTTCTGAAGCGGGTACACGCCATGTGGCTGACCTACTGAAAGTCGACCGCTACAGCCATGTAATGCACCTTGTTTCTCGCGTAGTCGGTCAGTTACGTAATGATCTTGACGCCCTACACGCTTACCAAGCCTGTATGAATATGGGCACGTTGACAGGTGCTCCTAAGATTCGCGCAATGCAATTAATTCGTGATGTAGAAGGAACACGCCGAGGAAGCTACGGTGGTGCTGTAGGTTACTTAACTGGTGAAGGGACGTTAGATACCTGTATTGTTATCCGTTCTGCATATGTAGAAAACGGCATTGCTCAAGTTCAAGCTGGAGCAGGTGTAGTCTTTGATTCTGTACCTCAAGCAGAAGCGGATGAAACTCGTGGTAAAGCTCAGGCTGTTATCTCTGCGATACAAGCAGCACACAAACCAAATCAGAATCAAGCATAGGTGAAAGAGATGGCGAATATCATATTTATCGATAACTTTGACTCTTTCACATACAACCTAGTGGATCAATTTCGCTCACTAGGTCACGACGTGAAAATTTATCGTAACAACATTGCTGCTGATGCTATTGAATCAGCGATTACAGAACTAGAGAACCCAGTTGTATTATTATCTCCTGGCCCAGGTGCTCCTTCTGAAGCGGGCTCAATGCCAGAAATCATTCAACGTTTAAAAGGCAAAGTCCCTATGATTGGTATCTGCCTTGGCCATCAAGCGATCGTTGAAGCCTATGGTGGTACCGTTGCAGGTGCTGGTGAAATCATTCATGGAAAAGTATCAATGATGGTGCACCAAAACCACCCTACTTACGCTCAGTTGCCATCACCTCTTGCGATTGCACGTTACCACTCATTGGTCGCAACTCATGTACCAGAAATTCTTACAGTGACTGCCGAGGTTGATGGACTAGTGATGTCTGTAGTACAAGAAGAAGACAAAGTATGTGGTTTCCAATTCCACCCAGAATCAATCATGACCACGCATGGTGCGACATTACTTGCTAACGCGATCGAGTGGGCTCTAGAGAAAAAGGAACAATAAGGAATTCGTCATGGAACAGATCATTAATAAACTTTACGAGCAAGAGTCGCTAACTCAGTCAGAAAGTCAGCAGCTATTTGATGTCATCATCCGTGGTGAACTTGACCCTATCCTAATGGCGTCAGCACTAACCGCACTCAAAATTAAAGGTGAAACACCAGACGAAATCGCTGGTGCAGCTAAAGCGTTACTGGCGAATGCTAACCCATTCCCTCGTCCAGATTATGACTTTGCTGATATCGTAGGTACCGGTGGTGACGGCCATAACACCATCAACATTTCAACTACCGCTGCATTCGTCGCAGCCGCATGTGGGCTAAAAGTTGCTAAACACGGTAACCGCAGTGTATCAAGTAAATCGGGCAGCTCGGATCTACTAGACTCTTTTGGTATTAATTTGGCGATGAGCGCAGAAGACACTCGCACTGCAGTCGACAAACTCGGTGTCGCTTTCTTATTCGCACCGCAATACCACGGCGGAGTGCGTCATGCGATGCCTGTACGTCAAACCATGAAGACTCGCACCATCTTCAATATCTTAGGGCCGCTGATTAACCCTGCACGCCCTAATATCGAACTGATGGGCGTCTATTCAAAAGAACTTGTACGACCAATTGCTGAAACCATGCTTCAAATGGGTATGAAACGCGCGGCAGTCGTTCACGGTAGTGGTCTAGATGAAGTTGCTATTCATGGTGAAACAACCGTGGCTGAAATAAAAGATGGTCAGATTACCGAGTACACGCTGAATCCGTCTGACTTTGGTTTAGATACTCATCCACTTGAGGCAATCAAAGGCGGCGACCCAGAAGAAAACAAAGCCATCATTACCAATATGCTTACGGGTAAAGGCACCGACGCACAACTTGGTGCAGTTGCGGCTAACGTAGCACTTTTAATGCGTCTATTCGGTCACGAAGACCTCAAAGCCAACACCCAACAAGCAATCGATGCAATGAACTCTGGCAAGGCATATGAACTTGTCAACCAACTCGCTGCGCACGCATAATCCGGATCAAAAGGAAACAACATGACTCAGGTTGAAAACAAGCTATCCGAACACGTTTCTGCGAAAGAAGCAGAAATGGCTGAAGTGTTGGCAAAAATCGTTAAAGACAAATATCAGTGGGTAGCTGAGCGCAAAGAGACACAACCTCTCGATTCATTCAAAAGTGAGCTAAAGCCATCAGATCGCAGCTTTTACAATGCGCTAAAAGATGACAAAACGGTTTTCATCACAGAGTGTAAAAAGGCGTCCCCTTCTAAAGGGTTGATTCGAGATGACTTCGATTTAGATTACATTGCTTCAGTGTATAACGACCATGCAACGGCAATTTCGGTCTTAACTGATGAAAAGTACTTCCAAGGTAACTTTGACTTTTTACCTCAAGTGCGCAAAGTGGCGAAACAGCCGATTCTGTGCAAAGACTTTATGGTGGATAGCTACCAAGTGTACTTGGCTCGCCACTACCAAGCGGATGCAATCTTACTGATGCTTTCTGTACTCAACGACCAAGAGTATGCTGAACTTGCTAAAGTAGCCCACTCACTTGAAATGGGCGTGTTGACGGAAGTCAGCAACGAAGAAGAACTTCATCGCGCCGTTAAGTTAGGTGCCAAGGTTATCGGTATTAATAACCGTAACCTGCGTGACCTTTCGACCGACCTAAATCGCACTAAAGAATTAGCACCTACGATTCGTGAACTTGCACCTGATGCTATCGTGATCTCTGAGTCAGGCATCTACACGCACCAACAAGTCCGTGACCTTGCTGCGTTTGCTGATGGCTTCCTTATTGGCAGCTCTTTAATGGCCGAAGAAAACCTAGAACTAGCGGTACGCAAAGTCATACTAGGCGAAAACAAGGTATGTGGTCTGACTCACCCAGATGATGCCGCTAAGGTTTATCAATCTGGTGCTATATTCGGGGGGCTGATCTTCGTCGAAGCATCAAAGCGCTTTGTAAGCAAAGAAGAAGCACGCCTGACAATGAGCGGTGCACCTCTAAAATACGTCGGCGTTTTTCAAAATCACTCTGTTGAGTCGATTGTCGAAACGTGTAACGACTTAGGCCTTTCAGCCGTGCAACTCCATGGCGACGAGCAACAAGCTTTTGTCTCAGAACTTAAAGCTCAGCTTCCTGAACCTGTGGAGATTTGGAAAGCGTATGGGGTAAGCGAGTCGATGCCTGAACTAATCGCTGAACATATCGACCGTCATTTATTGGATACCAAAGTCGGCAAACAAGTCGGCGGCACCGGATTGGTCTTTGACTGGTCACTGATTGGCGACCCATCAGAGGTAATGTTGGCTGGAGGAATTACTCCGTTCAACGCACAAAAAGCAGCAGAGCAAGGCTGTTTAGGATTAGACCTTAACTCTGGCGTTGAGTCCTCTCCAGGTAAGAAAGACGCAGAAAAACTCGAACAAGCTTTCGAAGCAATACGCAATTACTAGTTTATTAATAGCATGAGCCACTCGTGCTATAGGAAATATGAAGGATTTACATCATGGCTAAATTAGATGCCTACTTCGGCGAATACGGTGGTCAGTACGTACCACAGATTCTAGTTCCAGCTCTTGAGCAACTAGAGCAAGCGTTTATTGACGCACAAGAAGACCCAGAATTTCGCAGCGAGTTCATGACTCTGCTTCAGGAATATGCCGGTCGTCCAACTGCACTGACACTAACGCGAAATCTGACTAAAGGTACGAAAACTAAACTGTACCTAAAGCGTGAAGACCTTCTTCATGGTGGTGCACACAAAACTAACCAAGTATTAGGTCAAGCTCTACTAGCGAAACGCATGGGTAAAGAAGAGATCATCGCTGAAACTGGCGCGGGTCAGCACGGCGTGGCGACTGCACTAGCATGCGCCCTACTCGGTCTGAAATGTCGTGTCTACATGGGAGCTAAAGACGTTGAACGCCAAAGCCCGAATGTATTCCGTATGAAGCTTATGGGCGCAGAAGTTATTCCTGTTCATTCTGGTTCTGCAACACTGAAAGATGCATGTAACGAAGCATTGCGTGACTGGTCAGCATCTTATGAAGAAGCGCACTACCTACTAGGTACTGCAGCAGGCCCTCACCCATTCCCAACAATTGTTCGTGATTTCCAGCGAATGATTGGTGAAGAAACGAAAAACCAAATTCTAGCACGTGAAGGTCGCCTACCTGACGCAGTAATCGCCTGTGTAGGTGGTGGTTCAAATGCCATCGGTATGTTCGCTGACTTCATTGAAGAAGAAACGGTTCGCCTAATTGGTGTTGAACCTGCAGGTAAAGGTATTGATACAGACCAACACGGTGCTCCGCTAAAACATGGTAAAACGGGTATCTTCTTTGGTATGAAAGCACCGTTGATGCAAGATGAAAATGGTCAAGTCGAAGAATCTTACTCGGTGTCTGCTGGCCTAGATTTCCCATCAGTTGGTCCTCAGCATGCTCACCTTAATGCGATTGGTCGCGCTGAATACGATAATGTAACGGATGACGAAGCATTAGAAGCATTCCAAGAACTAGCCCGTAACGAAGGCATTATCCCTGCTCTAGAGTCTTCTCACGCTCTTGCACATGCACTGCGTATGGCTCGTGAAAATCCAGAAAAAGAGCAACTACTTGTCGTAAACCTATCTGGTCGCGGCGACAAAGATATCTTCACTGTACATGACATTTTGCAACAAAAAGGAGCGATCTAATGAACCGTTATGAAAAGCTATTTACGCGCTTAAACGAAAACGGCCAAGGTGCTTTCGTCCCTTTCGTTACAGTTTGCGACCCAAACCCTGAGCAATCTCTAAAGATCATGGATACCTTAGTCGAAGCTGGCGCAGACGCATTAGAGTTAGGCATCCCATTTTCAGATCCATTAGCCGATGGTCCAACAATCCAAGGCGCGAACATTCGAGCATTAGATTCTGGCGCCACACCTGATATCTGCTTTGACTTAATTGCTCAAATACGAGCTAAATACCCAGAGCTACCAATTGGCCTGCTAATGTATGCGAACCTTGTGTATTCACGTGGCATCGACAACTTCTATGAACGTTGTGCCAAAGCTGGTATCGATTCAGTTCTTATTGCTGACGTTCCGACTAACGAGAGCGCAGAGTTTGTCGCAGCAGCAACTAAACACGGTATCGAACCCATCTTTATTGCTCCACCAACAGCATCAGACGAAACGCTTTCTCAAGTCGCTGAACTTGGTGGTGGCTACACTTACTTACTATCGCGTGCCGGCGTAACCGGTGCAGAAACTAAAGCTAATATGCCAGTCAGCACCCTACTTGACCGGTTGAACCAGTTTGATGCGCCTCCAGCATTGCTTGGTTTTGGAATCTCGGAACCTGAGCAAGTGAAGCAAGCTATCGATGCTGGCGCAGCTGGTGCAATTTCAGGTTCAGCGGTCGTGAAGATTATCGAAAACAATCTAGAACAGCCAGATAATATGTTACAGCAGCTCGCAAGCTTTGTTTCAACCATGAAGGCCGCAACACAAAAGTAACGTGTTAGCCATCTAAACTTCTATGAGATCAGCTTCTTATCTAACACTAAGAAGTTGATCTTTTTTTTAACATATAATCTCTCTTTTTCTCTCCTAAATAATCATCACATTTATAAATACCTTTTCAACTACCATCAATAAAACCAAAGGCAAACGTTTGCTTTTGAGCATAAAACAACCAAACTCTTGCTGTTTTATGGAATTTGTCTCTTTTGGTCAATGCTTCATATTGCCAATTGTAAAAATAACGTGTAAAAAGCGAGGCGAAATTATTAACCATTCTATCGACTAGCTTTAGATGGTAATTCTGGATATTTAAATTTTATTAGCACAGAGGTTATGGAAGTGTTAAAAGAAAAGAGTTTGCTAAGCAATATTGGTGTGCAAGTTGTCATCGCCATGATTATCGGTACTGCCGTTGGTGCCTTCATGGGTGAGAGCGCGACGATGTTCGCTCCTCTAGGTGCGATCTTCATCAACCTAATTAAAATGCTGGTTATCCCATTGGTAGCCGTTGCACTGATTTCTGGTGCTGCAGGTCTTGGCAATAGCCAATCAGCTGGTAAAGTTGGTGTCGTTACTTTAGGTTACTTTGGCCTAACATCTGCACTAGCAGTAGCACTTGCCCTCTTTATGGGTGAAGTTTTCAAGCCTGGTATGGGTATCGACGTATCTGGCGTTGAGGGTATGTTCTCAGCTGAATATGCTTCAAAAGGTGAACTTCCAACTTTCTGGGCGACCATCACTGGAATGATCCCAACAAACGTTTTCCAATCACTGAATGAAGCTAACATCCTACAGATCCTTGTATTCTGTATGTTCTTCGGTATTGCGATTTCTAAGCAAGCGAAAGAAAAACGTGAGCCAATCATCAACGGTGTAAATGCTATCGTTGACGCTATGGTTTGGATGATCAACAAGGTGATGATCATTGCACCAATCGGCGTATTTGGTCTAATGGCTGAAGCAGTTGGTACATTCGGCTTTGGCGCACTAATGGTTGTGTTCAAGCTATTCGTTGTTTACGTTGCTGCGATTCTTATCTTTGGTTTTGTTGCTTACCCTCTAATGGTACATATCTTCACTAAGACTTCAGCGAAGAAATTCCTAACAGCAATGAAGAAACCACAAGCAGTTGCTCTTTCTACAGCATCTTCGATGGCGACGCTTCCAGTTACAATGGATACTGTAGAGCACGAACTAGGCGTTAAGAACTCTACAGCATCGTTCGTTCTACCTCTAGGTGCGACGATCAACATGTCTGGTAACGCGATCTACTATGGTTTGGTTGCAATCTTCTTTGCTCAGCTATTCAACGTTGATCTAGGAATGGGCGCTTACATTGCTATCATCGTAACATCTACACTAGGTGCAGTTGGTCAAGCAGGCGTTCCTGGTCCTTCATTCCTAGTAGTGGCAGTACTTCTTGCCGCTGGTATCCCAATCGAAGGTCTACCACTACTGTTCGCTCTAGACCGTATCTTCGACATGATTCGTACAGCGCTTAACATCACTGGCGACGCTGCGTGTGCAGTTATCGTTGATGCGCTAATCGAAGACGAAGCAAAAGAAGCTGAGTTACAAAAACAACAAGCTTAAGTACTTCTGTTTTAGATAGACAAAAGCCACTCAGACGAGTGGCTTTTTTAATCGCTGTTAATCATAAATCAGACATCTAAGTAAGGCATAGCTAATTGGTGGATATTTACTTTTGCACCCAAACGGGCAGCAAGAAGATACATACCAGCAATTTTTCTATGTAAGAACAAGGCATCAGCAGGTGGCGTATGCCAGTAATCTTGCTCCATGCTTAGTATTGTCCCAGCTTCTCTAAGACGTTGAGCTAAACCACTGGCTTTGAAATCATAATCTTCATCCACCAACATAGGTTCACACGCAAGTTTAACTAGATTTAGAATTGCTTGGCGCTGATCCGGTAAAATATCTTGGCTAAAGAATCCTATTTGAGTCAACGCTTGATCCAATCCGACTTCATCTTGTTTCAATACTGACGAAAACGCGTGGCGGTAACCATCGCTGAATCTGTTGCTATATTCACGAGTCGCACCAAAATCGAGTAATCCGATCTGCTTTGTTTCTGGCATATAAAGGTAATTGGCAAAATTTGGATCAGTTTGAACCATCTTAAAATCAAACAATTCTCTAAACATCAGTTCGAGCAGCCGATGCATCACAAGGTCACGCTCATTCTGGGCTAGAGTTTCTACCGTTTCTATTGAGATCCCTTCAAGGAAGTCCATTGCCAATACAGATGACGATGTTATCGATTCATGGATATTAGGCACGACAAAGTGGTCAGTATTTGCAAGAGCTTGGTGATAACGCTGTGCAAAATCCGCTTCACGCTGATAATCGGCTTCATCATGTAACTGTTTTTTTGCTTCCTCTAACAGCCCCTTATAATCCACAGAGTCTGGAATTAGGCCGACAATATTGAGCAAGGTCCCGACATTGTCCACATCGCTATTGATACTCTTTTTGATACCCGGATACTGGACTTTAACTGCGATCTTCTCACCATCATCATTATAAGCTTGATGAACTTGGCCTATTGACGCACTAGCTACTGGCTTAAAATTAAAAGCCGTGAACTGACTTTTCCAATCTGCTCCCAAAGCATCTTCTAGCACCTTATTGAGCTGTTTTGATGGTAGCGGATCCGCGTCTGAGCGCAATCTCGCCAAAATATCAGCGAGCTCCGGCTCTAAGACATCACCCGCATCCATCGAAAGCATTTGGCCAAGCTTCATGGCAGCCCCACGTAAATGAGCTAATTGCTTAGTTAGTCTGGAGATATTAGCCGGAGTCAAGATCAGATCTTTTGCTTTAGGTTTTTGTCCCTTTGCTAACTGCATGGTCCCTTCGGTTAATACGTTACCCGCAACACGAGTCGCCAGTGTTGCGAGCTTTCCAAAGCGTGAAATACGATGAGTTGGAATGTTTCTTTGTTTTGTCGACATGAGCTATCTCTTCAAGAATTCACTCTTGTATACGTTCAAGATGAATACATAAGCTTAACTGATCACGATTTATTCTGAGTCTAAATGCTTAAACTGAAGCTCAACCAACCGTTGGTATAACTCACAACCCGCCATCAACTTCTTATGATTACCTAAATCCACCAGCTTACCATGTTCAAAAACAGCAATTTTATCTGCGTGTTTAATCGTAGATAATCGATGAGCAATAATAATGGTGGTTCGATTTCGCATGAGCTCATCTAACGCTTGTTGAACATGATGTTCACTTTCACTATCTAATGCACTGGTTGCTTCATCAAGCAGAAGTATTTTAGGGTCCTTTAAAATCGCGCGAGCAATTGCTATTCGTTGTCGCTGACCACCAGAAAGACGAACCCCACGTTCACCTAAGAAACTATTGTAACCTTCTGGAAGCTTCATAATGAAGTCGTGTGCGTGAGCTTTCTTAGCAGCTTCAATAACCTCTTCATCGCTGGCGCTAGGATTGCCATAGCGAATATTGTAGAACACATCGTTGCTAAACAACGCGGGCTGTTGAGGCACTAACGCCATCTGCTCACGCAATTCATTTGGGGCTATATCTCGGACATCGACATCACCGAGCAGCACCTCCCCTTGTTGCGGGTCATAGAAGCGTTGCAACAGTTCAAACAAGGTGCTTTTACCCGCTCCTGATGGACCAACTAACGCCAGAACTTTACCTTCTTCTGCCATTAAGCTTAAATCTTCAATAGCCGGAGTATCTGGCCTAGATGGATAATGAAAAGTCACACCATTAAAGCACACTTGAGACTTAGTCAACGAAACTGAGTCAACAGGTGCCTCTGGAGCGATGATGTCACTCTTTACGTGAAGAATTTCAACCAAACGTTCTGTCGCTCCAGCAGCCCTTTGCAATTCTCCCATAACTTCAGAAATGGTCGCCAAAGACGAGGCAACCATAATGGCATAAAAGACGAAAGCGCCAAGATCACCTGCCGACATTGTGCCATTAATTACGTCGCTTCCCCCAACCCATAACATGCCAGAGATCGCGCTAAACACGATAACAATCACACCAGAAATTAAAATTGCTCGCTGCTTTACCCGTTTACGACCAATTTCATATGCTTTCTCTACTTCTTGCGAAAAATAGTTTTTCTCTTCAGATTCTCGGCTATAACTTTGTACTGTTTTAATGTGTTCGATTGCCTCACCAGCATAACTACCAACATCAGCCATAGAGTCTTGGCTTTGACGAGACAAGGCTCGAACTCGTCGGCCATAAAACAGTATTGGTACTAAAACAAACGGTACTGAAGCTAAGACAATAAGAGTCAATTTGATGTTGGTAGCAAACAACATAATGATAGCGCCAACACACATGAGTGCGCTGCGCATCGCCATGGAAAACGAAGAGCCGATAATACTTTGCAGCAAGGTTGTATCTGTGGTGATTCGTGACATGATGTCGCCGCTACCATTAGTCTCAAAGTAGCTTGGATGAAGCGTCACAATATGGTCGAACACTGCAAGTCGAATGTCGGCACTGACTCGTTCCCCAACCGATGACACCAAATAGAAGCGAAAGAACGTACCTATAGAGATTAAAACCGTGACCAACAATATAAATCCAATCGCGCTGCCCAACTCGGACGTTGATTGCTGTGCAAAGCCTTGGTCAATCAATATTCGCACACCGTGCCCCACGGTAAGCGTTAAAGATGCCGTAAAGATAAGGGCGACTAATGCTGCGCCAACTTTTACACGGTATGGCTGAATAAACTTCAACAGCTCAAAAAGGATTGCAAGATTCTTCTTCGGGGCTTGGGAGCTTTCTGACTCGAGATTTGATGTTGGTTGCATTTAGGTTCCTTTTCACCAATACGTTAGCGCTCTAACATAAGTTATTGGGGCATAGATTACTTTCGCAAGTGATGAGGCTTAATAGTGTGCGTTGTGATACATAGGCTAATGACGAAAACACATAAAAAAAGCCTGACCGGAGTCAGGCTTTTGAAATCATTCTCGCACATTCATTATAGGAAGTGGAATGTCGCGTTAAGAGAGAAGTTCTTTACGTCTTCTTCTTTCATAGAGAATACGTTGTAGCTAGCACCTAGAGATAGAGGGCCCATAACAAAGTATTCAGCACCAACACCATACATCATGTCGATTTCGTCTTCACTGAAGTTACCATTTGTTTGGTTTAGCTCATAAGAGTGTAGACCTGCTTTTGCGTATACATGCAGAGGACCAAAATCAATGCTTGGCTTAGCTGCGAAGTAAACTGCAGAACCTTCTAGGTCCATAACTTGGCTACCGTAAGTAACATTATCGAAATCACCAAAGTTTTGGTAACCCGCTTCTAGGCCAATGAAAGGAAGAATACCCGTACCAACGTGAACATTGTACGAAGTTGATGATTCATTGCCCAGATCTGCTTGACCTACACTTGCGCTACCGTAAATCCAAGAATCAGCAGAAGCTGTAGCTGACGCGCCGATAAGAGCTAGCGCTAGTAGTGTCTTTTTCATAATAAACCTTCTCTAGTTATTTATAACAGAGGCTGCCACGGCAAGCCTCTGCCAGTATAGTCAAAATTCCGATTGATACCCAATAATTATGCAACTAATGTGCCTAACAAGCATCTATAGCCATTTTCACTCGTTTGTCCGACACTGGGTAAGGCGTACCTAGTTGCTGTGCAAAATAACTCACTCGCAACTCCTCCAGCATCCAACGAACTTCTTTTACATTGTCAGGAACAGCAACACCTTTTGGTATCTTGTTCAATAACTCTTTGTAATCATTCGTGACTGATTCGATTTTCAGCATATGTAAACGATCTTTATTAGGGTCGATTGGCAGTTTTTCCATTCGACGCTCAATCGCTTTCATGTAACGTAAAATGTCAGGTAGACGTTTCCAACCACATTCCGTCGCAAAGCCTTTAAAGATCAAGCTTTCAATTTGAGCTTTGATATCTGACAGCGCAAATGCCATTGTGAAATCAATCTTACCTTTTAACTTCTTGTTGATGTTAAATGCGGTCGTCAGAATAGTCTCGACTTGCTGTGCAATTTCTACCACAGTGTCACCTAACTCTGCTCGGACGTGCTCTTTTAACGCATCAAACTGTTCAGACTCCCAAACAATACCGCCTTTCTCTTCGATAAGCTTGTCTACGCCACACGCAATACAGTCATCGATCAGGTCGAGTACTTTTCCATAAGGGTTAAAGTACAAACCAAGCTTAGATTTGTTCGGCAGATTAGAGTGTAGATACTTAATTGGTGACGGAACATTAAGCAAGATCAAGCGACGCTGACCAGCTTTCATGGCTGTAACTTGCTCATATTCTGTTTCGTAGAGCTTTATCTCAACACTATCTTTGCTATCAACAATCGCCGGGTACGCTTTAACGTCATAACCGCCACGTTTTTGCTGATACACTTTTGGCAGTTCACCAAAGCTCCAAGTATGTAGCCCTTGCTGTTCAATATCGTCATCGGCAACTTTAGACAAAGTCTCTTGAACTTTTTCTTTGAGACTTTCTTTTAGTTCATGCAGATCACGATTCTCTTTTAACTTACGATTACGATGATCAACGGCGCGGAACGTTACCTTCAAGTGGTCAGGAACTTGTTCCATTTTCCAATCTTCACGTAATACCTCAACACCCGTCATACGGCGAAGCTCTTTTTCCAAAGAGTCTAGAAGTGGTGCTTCCATCGCTGTCGCACGCGCTAAGAATGCATCAGCATAATTTGGCGCTGGTACAAAGTTCTTACGAATCGTTTTTGGTAGCGACTTAATCAAGCTTACTACGAGCTCATGACGTAGACCTGGGATTTGCCAATCAAAGCCTCCAGGCTCAACTTGATTCAAAATCGGTAGAGGTAGATGCACCGTTACACCATCGTTATCCTCGCCTGGTTCAAACTGATAACTTAGTTTTAGTTTCAGTCCATTCTGGTGCCAGAAGTTAGGATAATCGAGATCGGTAACATGACTCGCATCGCCTTTAAACAGCATTTCTTTTTCGAAATTCAGTAGTTCAGCATTCTCTTTTGATGCTTTTTTCCACCAAGTATCAAAATGTTTACCTGAGACAACTTCGGTGCCTACTCGCTGGTCATAAAAGTCGAATAATTCATCGTCGTCGACCAAAATGTCGCGGCGACGTGATTTATGTTCTAGCTCTTCTACTTCTCGTAATAGCTTACGGTTTTGTTTAAAGAACGGATGTTTGGTTTCCCATTCTCCTTCAACCAAGGCGCTGCGAACAAAGATTTCTCGGCTAACTGTAGGATCAATGCTGCCATAGTTCACCAAACGTTTAGGTACAATCGGCACTCCATACAACATCACTTTTTCGTGCGCCATAACTGCAGCACGCTTCTTCGACCAATGAGGCTCGCTGTAGCTGCGTTTGATCAGGTGCTTAGCCAGCGGTTCAATCCATTCAGGCTGAATCTTGGCGATGATGCGTCCCCATAGTTTTGAGGTTTCCACCAACTCCGCAGACATAATCCACTTAGGCTGTTTTTTAAACAGACCTGATGCTGGGAATATGTGGAAGCGAGCGTTACGCGCACCTTGATAATCATTCTTCTCTTGGTCTTTCATACCAATATGAGAAAGAAGACCAACAAGAATAGCGGAATGAACGCCTTGATAGCTCGCTGGCTCATCGTTCAGCTTAAAGTCCATCTCGCGCATAGATTGATGGAGCTGGAAGTAAACATCTTGCCACTCACGCACGCGTAAGTAGTTCAAGTAGTCTTGCTTACACTGTTTTCGGAACTGATTACCGGACAGTTTCTTTTGCTGCTTTTGAATGTAATCCCAAAGATTCACAAATGTCAGAAAGTCCGACTCTTCATGGAAGAAACGTTTGTGTTTATCATCTGACGACTGTTGCTTATCACTTGGGCGTTCGCGTGGGTCTTGAATAGACAGTGCTGAAGCAATGATCATTAGCTCTTTGGTCGCACCGTATTTTGGCGACTCCAAAACCATACGAGCTAAGCGCGGATCGATCGGCAAACGTGCTAACTGACGACCAATTGAAGTCAGTCGCTTCTTAGGATCTTTTGCAGCCGCATTAATCGCACCAAGCTCTTCTAGCAGACGCACGCCATCTTGGATATTGCGCTTGTCTGGCGCTTCAACAAATGGGAAGGCTTCGATATCACCAAGGCCCAAAGCCGTCATTTGTAGAATTACCGACGCTAAGTTAGTACGCAGGATTTCTGGATCGGTGAATTCAGGGCGTGACTCGAAATCATCCTCTGAATAAAGTCGGATACAGATACCCTCTTCCACACGACCACATCGACCTTTACGTTGATTCGCGCTCGCTTGAGAAATAGGTTCGATCGGTAGACGCTGAACCTTAGTACGGTAACTATAGCGAGAAATACGTGCAGTACCTGGGTCAATAACGTATTTAATACCAGGAACAGTTAATGACGTTTCTGCTACGTTTGTAGCTAATACAATTCGGCGACCTGCATGGGGTTGGAAGATCTTGTTCTGCTCACCTGCAGACAAACGCGCGTATAGAGGAACAATTTCAGTCGATTTTAAGTTACGTTTCGACAATGCATCAGCGGTGTCACGAATCTCACGTTCACCATTCATGAAAATTAGGATGTCACCTAAACCTTCATCACACAGCTCATCGACAGCTTCAAAAATCCCTTCAAGTTGGTCACGATCAACATCATCATCACCGCGAAGTGGGCGATAACGAGTATCAACAGGGTAAGTTCGACCAGAGACTTCAATAATCGGTGCATTACTGAAATGTTTAGAGAAACGTTCAGGGTCGATAGTCGCAGATGTGATGATAACCTTCAGGTCAGGGCGACGTGGCAACAACTCTTTCAAGTAACCAAGAATGAAGTCAATGTTCAAACTACGTTCGTGAGCTTCATCAATGATAATTGTATCGTATTGATTTAAATAGCGATCATGCTGGATTTCAGCTAGCAAAATACCATCAGTCATCAACTTAACTTGAGTGTTCTCGGAGATTTGATCGTTAAATCGAACCTTATAACCGACAAACTCACCAAGTTTCGTTTCCATCTCTTCAGCAATACGGTTCGCAACCGAACGAGCAGCCAGACGGCGAGGCTGTGTATGGCCAATTAGACCAAACTTACCACGGCCAAGCTCGGCACAAATTTTTGGTAACTGAGTGGTTTTACCAGAACCTGTTTCGCCCGCGACGATGACCACTTGGTTTTCTTCAATCGCTTTTGCGATGTCATCTTTTTTCTGACTGACCGGCAGGATTTCTGGGTACTCGATAGTAGGCTGAGCATTGCTACGTTGCTCAGCTTCCATCATTGATTTAGCGATATCTAAGGCGATTTCATCGAACACAGCATTGCGGGATGATTCTTTTTTAATCTTACTTGCACCGCTAATGCGCTTACTCAGGCGAAATCTATCTCGCAACATACACTCATTAAGCGCTTTGCGAAGAGAAGTCGCATTATTCGCGTGTGCTGTTTGCTTATTATTTTCTGGCTGTGACGAAGTCAAAGCATTACCTATTTTTACTGTCTACAAAACTGCGCGAATTGTATCACACCTCACAATAAAATCGGTTAGAACAGTTGTTTACCCACTCAAAAGCCGCGGTGCACAGGTAAAGTTCACATCAATTTCAGCCTTAAGGAATAAAAACAAGCTTAATGCCTCGAATCTCCCACCAAAAAACACAAACTTATAACCATTTGATAATAAAAGATATTTATCTGTTTATTATGCAATTTATCTCTTCTTTATATTTATTTGATTCTCTTTTTATGTCTCTCAACCAGTTAAAAACGACTATAAGCGCCGTCCGCTTGGGAAGGAAATAAGTCCTCTTCTCAGTGCAGCGTTAATAAGCAAAACCCTAAAGCAGAGTCAGTTATGACAGATGATGAAACGAGAGATGTCTTAGAAAGCATCTATTCACTTCAGGGCCGGATAAGAAAAAAAAGGAATTTGGCGGCCAGCAGGGAGCAACGTAAACGAATAGAAGATACGAAGTTCAAGCTCAACATGATTCGTATTGAACAAGGGAAACCTTTGTTCCTATTCAACTAAACCATTTTGATACAAACATTAACTACTATTTTGAAAGACATGATGAAACTAACTAAATTACTACCTATTGCAGCCATTCTTTTCGCTACTCAAACATTAGCTAACCCATACATTGGCGCGAGCTACCTTTACTCTGACTACCAAGTCAAAAGTGATTCACTAGACCTAAGCGACACTAACAGTGGATACAACCTATACGCAGGTTACGCATTTAATTCACTGCTTTCTATTGAGGGTGGTTATGCTGATTTCGTCGACACTCACAAGGATTTCGAGCACGTTTACTCTAACGCTTGGCTAGCAAGTGCAAAGGTATCTCTACCAATTACTATCTTTGATGTATACGGCCGTCTTGGTGTTGGTCACTTCCAAAACAACATCAAAGATACCAACGATATTTACTATGGTGTCGGTGCTGGTGTGAAGATTGGCCCTGCTCGAGTGGCATTAGAGTACACCCAGTATGAAGCAAAAATAGTTGAAAACAGCTACGCACTAAGCGCTGAATTCCACTTCTAAAACAATTTATCGTTTACAAAAAGGCCGCGGATAAACACTTATCTGCGGCCTTTTCTCTTCAAGTTTTAGAAATCAAACTGAACATAAATTGAGTTGTAGTTACTACCACCTTTGATACGTCCATATTGAGAAGCTTGCTCAAAGATAGCACTGCGGTGATGCAGAGAGTAACCCACCCACATATTGTCTAAATCTCGGTTATTAATTAAATCACCCACATTCATATCCAACGAGAAGTCTAAATAGTTGAGAAGGTTGCTAGGTGTGTACCCCTTCTCTTGCATCTCAGTGTCTTCGATATAAGTAATGTTATCGATGTATGACATACCTTCAGCCACACCAAAGCGCCACTTCGTAGGCCAATCAAAGGTATAGTAAGCTTTGATAGCTGCGATGTATTCAGTTGAAGACGACTGAACACTTGAAGACCAATGATGCGCAACACCAGGAGTAAAGTAGATATCGATAGGCAAACCAAATAGCTCATCAGTTAATGGATGCCCATAAAAGAATGAGGTCATTTGGTTGTTGTTCGGGTCTTTTTCCGTATTGAGCTTCATGATGTCTCCAATATTGGAAGGTGTAGCCCAACCATGAGCGATGCGCACATAACGCTTATTGGTTAACTCTGACTTTTTAGGTTTACTCTTATCATTGAAGAAGCCAAAACCAATATAGAATTCACCTTGATAACGGTCTTCAACAGCAGATGAGTCATACGCTTTATCGTCTAGGCGAGTCACACTGGTTGCACCAAGCAGGTACAAATTTGAGTAGACGTGATAGCGAGCACTTACCCCAACGTTCAAATCAACGCCTCCACCGACACGTTCATCGGTATAGGTAGAGAAGGCATAATACTCACTATTAAAGTCCGCGTCTTTGTAACGCAGCGTAGCGTGAGGGGTAAGCTCCCAATCGCCAAATTCATATTCCCCAGTGGCGGTTAAATTACCATGAAAACGAAAGTCCTTGTCCGCCAAGACCTCGGTATCTAACGTCCACTCATCATTAATGCGGTATCGGAGTTGACCACCAAAATCAATCGCATCACCTTCATTTTCATTTTGTGCTGAAGCTGGGAGATCTACAAACCTCAAACGCATTA
Organism: Vibrio sp. TBV020; assembly: GCF_046056895.1. Taxonomy (NCBI): domain Bacteria; kingdom Pseudomonadati; phylum Pseudomonadota; class Gammaproteobacteria; order Vibrionales; family Vibrionaceae; genus Vibrio; species Vibrio sp. TBV020. Next base: position 2,257,074 of record NZ_JBEEAQ010000003.1, read on the forward strand.
AAGCGTTGAACTGAAATTGCTCATCCTCTGTTTCGTAGAGGTAGGCCCCCCCCTCAAGTCCATTGATAAAGACATGCTCATTTCTAAAGAACATCATAGGCACAAATGTACCGACCGTCTGATCACGATCCTGGGTATCAAAAGGGATTGACGCTGTTCGATAAACCGCCGCAATACCCCAGTCTTGCTCAGGTACCGCAGACATTTCTTCAGCTTGAATAGAAACCGAACCTAACCCACTACTTGCTAATACTAACGCTGCTAATCGCTTATAATTTGACATTTTTTGTCCAAAAGTACCGAAGCCACTCAAATTCTGACCAATTAAACCAGTTAATACTTATGTTTATTAGCAATTGGTCGTTAAAATATGAATATATAATCCATCAAATCAAAAAATAGTGAAAGCCTCAGAATTAAAAAGATTACTCAACTCGTTGCCTGAAGATAGCGACCCTGATCTCGTGACGGGTGAAGAGTGGCTACCTGAACGTTTAGTCAACGCTTCGCTAAATGGAGAATTGATGTTTCTTGAGTTTGACTCTGCTCCTGAAGATATTCAAGGTGAAGAAGAAGGTCGTGGTTTTGTTGAGCATGAAGTTGACATGATTCGCCATCGCTTCGAACAAATCTTGATGGATAATGAAGACGTTAAAACCAAAGCTGACGCAATGTTAGCGCTGTTTTTAATGGGGCATGAACTTTCGAGTTCAGAAATCATCGAAATACTTGAAGACCCTGAAGTACCCGAAGAACCAACTGAGTAGTGAATGAAAAAAAGTTTACCTTTCCTAATTGCAGGCCCGATTCTACGTAAAGTCACGTCCAATGAACTGGTATTTTGGCTAGTCACCAGTGAACCGCTTGAAGGGGATTTTTCGCTCCATTTAGAACCTGCGCTAGGCGAGATTTATCGTGAAGACTTATCGAGCTGCCAGCAGTTACAAATTGGTACGCACTGCTTTGTTACTTTGGCTCACTTTCGAGGTGAGTTCCCTGCTAACGTTGCACTTAGCTACGAGTTCCATACCACACAAGGAGAACTGAGCCAATTATACCCAGAGCTACTCTATGGCGATGAAACTCGATTTACCTTCAAGATTTCGACTCAAGCTGACTATATTCTTCATGGTTCATGTCGTAATCCTCATCACCCTAGCCCAGATGCGCTTGTCAGTGCCGACAACAAACTTGCTCAGCAGTCTATAGAACAACGCCCTGATATGCTCATGATGAGCGGAGATCAAATTTACGCCGACCATGTTGCCGGACCAACGCTCGACGCCATAATCCAAACGATTGAGTTACTTGGCCTCCCCGATGAGACATACTCAGATGCGCCTATATCTTCAGGTTCAGAGTTGTTTGCCCATGCGAATTGTTACTATGGGCGCGATAAGCTCCTCCCTCATTATGTCGATGATGGAAATTTATTGACCAAACTCTTTCCGCATCGAAATACACCAATTTTCAGCTCGCGTGATTGTGAAAACCATCTAGTCACATTTTCTGAGTTTTTCGCCATGTACCTTTTGGTTTGGTCCCCTACTTTATGGCCATACCTAAACCCAGCTCGACTGCATGACGAGCATTTTACTCAGGCAGGTCAGACACTCGAACCTAAATGGCAACAGCAGTGGCGAGATGAAAAACATGTCATGGCCGAATTCATTGCCGGATTGCCAAAAGTACAGCGCCTGTTTGCTCATATCCCGACCTATATGATCTTTGATGATCATGACGTGACTGACGATTGGAACTTAACCATTGGTTGGGAAAAGGCCGCCTACAGTAATCCTTTTTCTAACCGAATCATCGGTAACGCTTTAATTGCTTATTGGCTGTGCCAAGGCTGGGGGAATGAGCCGGACAATTTCAATCAGGAATTCATGTCTGTCGCCTCTCAATTCTTATCTGAACCTGGCGAGCGTTATCAGGATGAATTTATTCAATATCTTTACACTTTCGAGCGTTGGCACTATACGATTCATACCTCCCCTAAGGTAGTGGTGCTAGACACCCGAACTCGCCGCTGGCGTTCAGAATCGAGAATGAATAAACCTTCTGGTTTGATGGACTGGGAAGCATTAATTGAGTTCCAACATGAATTGATGCACCAAGATAAAGTCATTGTCGTCTCTGCAGCGCCGATGTTTGGTGTGAAAGTCATTGAGGCGATGCAAAAAGCCGCAACAATGGCTGGCCAACCACTGTTAATCGACGCGGAAAACTGGATGGCCCACCCAGGCAGTGCCAATACGTTGCTAAGTATCTTCACCCACACAAAAACACCCACTAACTTTGTCATTTTGTCCGGCGATGTCCATTACTCTTTTGCTTATGACATCAAATTACGATTCCGACGTAATAGTCCTAACATCTATCAAATCACATGTAGCGGGTTTAAAAATCAGTTCCCAGAACCACTTCTAGCTGGGTGCGATCATGCCGATCGCCTGCTCTATTCACCGCGCTCTCCGCTTAACTTTTTCACCAAACGTAAGAGGCTGAAAATTAAGAAGAGAGATCCAAATACATCTGGGCGCCGTAGACTTGTTAATACTAGTGCGATTGGTGAGTTGAAGCTCGATAGCCGAGGCAAACCAGAACGAGTGTCGATATTGACCGGAGACGGCGTCGAGTGGGACTTTCCACCAATAGAAGAAAAGTAAGGTTTCTGTAAAGAGCCTTGAGTTGTCGTTCGATAAGCACTATCTATAACTATAAGAACACAATAAAGGCTCGATATATGCTCAACTCTATTACTTCTTTATTCAAACAACTGCTCGAAGGAAATGACTTAGGCCAGAGTGCTCAGCCTGACACGAATCTCGCTATTGCTTGCTTACTTTGTGAAGTTGCCGGTGCAGATCACCAAATCGATCAGGTAGAAGTTGAAGCAAAAAGGCAGTTGCTCGCTAGGTTGCTTTCTATTGATGAAACAAACGCACAAACGCTTTTGTCACGTGCAGAGTCTCGCAGTAAAGATTCCGCCTCCCTCTATGATTTTACATCGCAGTTGCGTGAGCTTAGCCAAGAAACTCGCTTTGAGTTAATTAAAGCAATGTGGGAAGTTGCTCATGCTGATGGTGAGATTGACCCGCTTGAAGATTCCGTGATTCGTAAAACTGCCGAGCTGCTTTACGTCGACCATAGTGACTTTATCCGAGCTAAGCTGTCCGTGACAGAACCAAAGCGCTAGACACAAAAAAGGGAGCACTCCGCTCCCTCTGTTTTCTAAAGCATCGTTAATGCGAGCTTTGCTAAGTTGTACGCATCAACGTAACCAGAATGTTGGCGCCCTTCCCACTCAATACCTTTCGCTTCTTGTGCCGCTTTATGACCAATACGCTTATCTTTCAAGCGATGTTGAATGCGATACAAGGTCGCTAAGTTAATAAACTCTTTAAATGGCATTTCTATGCCTTTATCTTGGCACTCTTTCACCAAAACACGATCATCACGACCCCAAGCCGCATAGATCTTGTTTGCTCCGCCAAAGTTCTTAACCATCGATTTGAGCACTTCTTCGAGTGGGCGACCTTGCTTTTCGATTTTACGAGGCGTGATACCCGTCAACTGAGAACAAAATAGCGAGACTTCATCATGCTCAGGTTTCACGTAGTATTGAGCGCGCTTAACAATCTCGCCACTGACAAGATCAATTTCAGCTAGTCCTACTTCGATAATTTCGCCTGTCGTACCGACACCGTTTTCATTCCAACAGCACATCTCTAAATCGAAACAAACTACACGGTTATGGTTCATGATTTGCCTATGTTCAAAGAATTCACAAAGCGCAAAATTCTACATGAGAATCACGCAAAACTCGACCATTCATCATTTAACTGGTCAGTTAATCCGCAACTGTGACACAGTTGCGCCCTGCCTGCTTACTCTTGTAGAGTTGTGCATCGGCAGCTTGAAGGATCTGCTCCTCTGTTTCCAACATTCGGATAGCTGCACCAACGCTCAGAGTGCAGCGTATTTTATTTTCGCCAAACACATGAGTTGAGCTTGCTACCACTCGACATATATTGTTTAAGTAAGCAAACAATTTATCAGGATCGACGGTTGTCGTAATAATGCAGAACTCATCTCCGCCCATACGGACAAAAATATCCCCTTCGTCTAACAGAGCTTGGACGGTATTAGCCACAAACACCAGCATTTCATCACCAGCAACATGGCCGAAATGATCATTGATTGATTTAAACTTATCGATATCGAAGCCGACTAAAGCAAAAGTCTGCTCTCTTTCGACTTGGTCGGATAAAAAACGGTTGAACGCGCGTCGGTTGTATAAGCCCGTCAAAGAATCATGGTCAACCATAAAGCGTAGCTCTTTGGTACGTTCATCAAGAAGCAATGCTAGGTGCTCTTTTTCGCGTACAAGGAGTAGTACGATGTAGCTCAACAGAGCTGCAATAACAAATCCCGCGATCGTAATCCATGTCAATACGAAACGTTCATTGTCCGTCACGCTGTTAACCAGTTTAAAATCGACCAGCCACTCTCGGTTAGGTAGTGTGACTCGCTTAGTGATCTCTATGCCCTCGGTACTATCCCATGCATCGCTTTGATACAAAATAGGGTCGTCTTCTGCATCGAAGCCCATATCGATAACTTTGATCAGTAAGTCTTGCTCGGTTGCAGTGCGCTTAATCAACCCTTCAAAATAGTGCGTAGTGCGAATCACACCGACAACCACCCCTATAAGCTCTTGATCATTGTCGATATCAAAAACTGGGTGATACACCAACATGCCAGTCTTTTGCAGGTTTTTATCGAGACCATCTTGAAGAAGCCTCACTTTATCAGATACGTTGGGCTCACCAGTTGCTGTCAATCCATCTAGTACGAGTTGGAAGCGAAGTCGAGAAGAATAAAAGCCAAGCAAGCCGATGTTAGCTTCATTACGAGGGTAAATGTCAGACGCTACATAGATTGGCTCATTATCTGGCATAATATAGCCATAAGTCTTTGGACCATCTTTAGGAATCGTATAGAGCTCAAAACCAGGAAAAGTACCGCGTACATCATTGATATGCCGAGATATATCTTGTTCCTCAACCCGCTGCATCCATTGTAATGCTATCAGTGTTTCTGACTGAGAAACCAACTCTTCTGCGAACACAGGGAACCGACTCCAATTATCGCGTTCTGTAGAATGATAGAAATTCGCCCCTGCTCCGATAAAATGCAGATCACTTTCAACCACTTGCTGTAAGTTTTCAGCCTGTTGATCCGCCAATTTATTTACCATGGAAACGGTATGATCAACTTGGGTTTGGTAAACAAAGTGCACCGCATAGGTTGTAACCAAAACGGTAAAAATGAAAGTAAGTGCTGGGTATAAGAACTTCTTTTGAGTAAATCGTTGCATAAAGCCTTGTAGGTTTAAGCCAATCTAAAATGACCCTACATTTTAGTCATATAATTTTACTGACTGAAAGCACAATCGCTTACTCGCACTAAATTCGTTCGTTTCTATGATCTTTGACGCTATTCAACCTAGCAATTAGCTCAAAAACAAACCAATTAGTCGTTCAAACGTAAGATTAGACCTGTTTTTGTAGCCGGACGATACCTTGATTATGGTACTATCAGCCCCAATTTATCAGATTAAATGGGCTCTTGAATTCATTAGAGAGCCACAGCAGAGATTGAGCTAATCTCTCAGTAAACTAAAACATAAGAGAATTGTCATGACGTTCGATTTACAAATGATCCCTCAAACGTTCGATATGCTTCATGCAGGTCTAACTGCATCAAGTGTTCTTTTACTTCTCATTGCGGTTTCTCGTAAACCAAAAGTGATCGAAAAAGTGGTTGAGAAACCAGTCGAAAAAATCGTTGAAGTAGAGAAAGAAGTCGAAAAGATCGTTGAAGTTGAAAAAGTTGTCGAAGTAGAAAAAGTTATCGAGAAAGTCGTCGAAGTAGAATCAAAACTAGCAACAGCATCAACAGATTCAGCGATGCAGCTACTTTCTATCATGCAACAAGAAGCCCGTCTAATTGACTTCTTGAAAGAAGACCTTACTTCGTTCTCTGACGAAGAAGTTGGCGCTGCGGCTCGCGTTATTCACACCGGTGGCCAAAAAGTACTGAGTGACTATGTAACGCTTGAGCATATTCGCAGCGAAGACGAAGAGACTCGAATCACTGTCCAAGAAGGTTTCAACCCTCAAGAAGTTCGCCTAACAGGTAACGTAACAGGTAGCGCACCTTTCAACGGTACATTGGTACATAAAGGTTGGAAAGCAAGTTCAATGAACCTACCTAAGCTAGCTGAAAACTACGACGCTTCTGTTATTGCACCAGCTGAGGTTGAGCTGTAATGGAACACCAAAATGTAGAACAACAAGCTTCGATTTCTGAAACGCCTAAATTTAGCGTAGGTATCGACTTGGGTACGACTCACTGCGTATTGTCTTATGTGGATACAACGCAAGAAGAAGCTCGTGTTGAAGTAATGCCGATTCCCCAGTTGACTGCACCAGGTACTGTCGAAACACGTAGCCAACTAGGTTCTTTCTTATACCAACCACACGAACACGAAATGAATCCTTCATCTCGTGTACTACCTTGGTCATCAGAGCCAACTGCTTTGGTCGGTGCAATTGCGCGTAACCTTGGTGCAAAGACACCTATCCGTCTTATTGCTAGTGCGAAGTCATGGTTATGCCATGGTGGTGTTAATCGACGTGATGCTTTCTTACCTGCGGGTAGCCCAGAAGAAGTTGAAAAGGTATCACCACTACGCGCAACTGAGCTTTACTTAGAGCACCTAAAGCAAGCATGGGATCATGCAAACCCAAGTAATCCACTTGCTGACCAAGATGTCACAATCACTGTACCAGCATCTTTTGATCCAGCCGCTCGCGACCTGACAGCTGAAGCTGCTCGCAACGTTGGTTTTGTACATCTAACACTTCTTGAAGAGCCTCAAGCTGCCCTTTACAACTGGATCGACAACAGCAACGACAAATGGCGTGATGAAGTCTCTGTCGGGGATATTGTTTTAGTTGTTGATATCGGTGGTGGTACTACTGACCTTTCTTTAGTTGAAGTAACGGAAGATGAAGGCAACCTAACCCTAAATCGTATCGCGGTAGGTGAACATATCCTACTTGGTGGTGACAACATGGACTTAGCCCTTGCTTACCGCCTGAAAATGAAGCTCGCTCAAGAAGGTAAAGAGCTACAGCCATGGCAAGTTCAAGCGATGACACATGCTTGTCGTGATGCAAAAGAAGCGCTATTAAATGATAGTGAACTGCAATCAGTGCCAATTGTTGTTCCTAGCCGTGGTTCTAAGCTATTAGGCTCGACACTAAAGACTGAATTAACACAGCAAGAAGTACAGCAAACACTTGTTGATGGCTTCTTCCCACAGATTGCGGTAACTGAGCATCCCGTTCAACGTAACCGTGGTGCATTAACACAAATGGGGCTGCCATATGCTCAAGATGCGGGGATTACTCGTCATATTGCTGCGTTCTTAACGAAACAAGCCAACGCGCAAAATGGTGAAACTGCACCAGCTCAAGACTTTAATCCATTTGCAAACATGCCAGGTATGGGCGGTGAACCAGCATCAGCTGATTTCATTAAACCAACCGCTATTTTGTTCAATGGTGGTGTCCTGAAATCAACTTTGTTAGCAACTCGCCTAGAAGACACGATCAACGAATGGCTACTCAGCGCTGACACAGAAATGGCGAAGCGTCTGACAGGTGTTGATTTGGATCTTGCTGTCGCTAGTGGCGCATCATACTACGGCTCAGTGCGCCGAGGTCAGGGTGTTCGAATTCGTGGCGGTATCGCTTCCTGCTACTATGTTGGTATTGAGAGCGCTATGCCTGCTATTCCAGGCATGGCTCCTCCAATGGAAGCACTTTGTGTTGCGCCATTCGGTATGGAAGAAGGCTCAAGTGTCGATGTTCCTAGCCAAGAATTTGGTTTGATCATTGGTCAGCCTGTTAACTTTCAGTTCTTCGGGTCAACAGTAAGACGTGAAGATGTAGAAGGTACTCATCTTGATCATTGGGGCCCTGATGAGCTAGAAGAGTTGCCTGAGATTCAAGTGACACTTCCTGTATCAGAAGGTCGTCGTGAAGGTGAAGTCGTCCCAGTGACATTAGCATCAAGAGTGACAGAATTAGGTACGCTTTACCTAGAAGCTATCGCAACCGACAACGGCCAGAAATGGCATGTTGAGTTCGATGTACGTGAAGACACTAACGTCGCAGACAACGAACAACATTAATCAATGTGCGGCACCTATAAGGGTGCCGTACTTTTATAATTAGAATCCGTCATCACATTGGCAAAGTAAGGATTTGTATGGCATCTCCTCGTTTTCTTGTTGGTATTGATTTAGGTACAACCAATACGGTTGTCGCATTCTGTGAAATAACCGACGACCTACAGCAATCCGAAGTATCCCTCTTTGAAATTGACCAGTTAATTGGCCCGGGTGAAGTGGTTCGAAAACCACTTCTACCTTCATTCCGTTACCATCCTGCGCAGGGGCAAATTTCTCCTTCTGACCTAACCCTACCTTGGGAACCAGTACCAGTAGCGGGAGACATCAAACATGTCATCGTTGGAGAATGGGCTCGTGAACTTGGCGCTAAAGTGGAAGGCCGCCAGGTATCGAGCGCCAAGAGTTGGCTATCTCACCAAGGGGTAGATCGCAGCAGTGATATTCTTCCTTGGGCAGGTGCTACTGATGTCGACAAAGTCTCACCCGTTATTGCCAGTGCGAGCTATTTAAATCATATTCGCCAAGCTTGGAACTATCGCAATCCAAGTAACAAACTTGAAGACCAAGACGTGGTAGTCACTGTGCCGGCATCATTCGATGAAACTGCGCGTAAACTTACTCTCGAAGCCGCTCAACTTGCAGGACTTAACAAGATTGTTCTGCTAGAAGAACCGCAAGCCGTTTGCTATGACTGGTACGCTCGTCACCAACAGAGCGCCGCTGAAGAACTTAAGCAGTTACCGCTAATTTTGGTTTGTGATGTGGGTGGTGGTACAACCGACTTGAGTTTGATTGAAGCAAGCTTCGATTCAAATGATGCGCTAGCGCTGGATCGTATTGGTGTCGGTGAACACTTAATGCTAGGTGGCGATAACCTAGACTTAGCCCTTGCTCACCTAGCTGAAACTCGCTTTAACCAATCCAAAAAACTCAATGCAGCTAGCCTAACTAAGCTAATTCAGCAGACTCGTAAAGCGAAAGAAAACCTACTGGCTGCAAACGCACCAGACGAAGTCAAAATTACCATGTTAGGTAGTGGTTCTAAGCTACTTGGCGGTACCAAGAGTATTGGCCTTTCAAAACAAGAAGTTCATCAAATCGCACTTGATGGTTTCTTTCCTCTGAGTGATTTCGAGCAAACACCAGATAAGCGCCGTAGTGCAGTAGTTGAATTTGGACTACCTTACGTCGCCGATCCTGCTGTCAGCAAGCACGTAGCTGAATTTCTAAATCAGCACCAGCAAGTTTCGTACTCTGCCTTGAATCAAGAAGACCAATCGAAACCAGCTATCCCGGTTGGGCTGCTGCTCAATGGCGGTGTGTTTAATAGTGAGTTGGTAGCCGAGCGTGTTACAAGCTTATTAGGCAATTGGCGTGGAGAGCCAGTAACGGTGTTAGATAACCCGCACCCAGACTGGTCCGTTGCATTAGGTGCAGTTGCCTTTGGTAAAGCTCGTCGTGGCGCTCAATTGAAGATTGGTGGTGGTGCTGCTCGTTCATACTTCTTACACCTTCAAGAAAAGAATAAGATGGGCAAAGCCTTGTGCCTACTATCGAAAGGGACCGAAGAAGGCCACGAAATTCGCCTTAGCGGACGTCGATTCTCGCTTACTCTTGGTGAACCAGTTCGGTTTAACTTACTCACTACAACACACGACACTCTGACCAATAACACCGCTATCCAAAATGGTGTCATGGTCGACATCGACCCTGATCTATTCGCTCCACTTCCACCTTATATATCCACGTTAGAAGGTGAAGGTGTTGAGCTTAAAGCGAACCAAAAAGAGCGAGTAGAGGTGCAACTCGCTTGTCAATTAACCGAAGTCGGCACGCTAAAAATGGAATGCGTCAACGTTGAAGATGATTCAAAACGATGGGAGTTAGAATTCGAAGTACGCAATCAAAAAGTAGAAGAAGAGCAACAACAAGACTTACACCCTCGCCTTGCCGAATGTAAGGAGCTTGTGTCTCGTATATACAGTGGCAACAAAAAAAGTGCAGACTCAAAAGAGATTAAAACACTTGCCAAGGAACTCGAGAAAAAGCTCGGAAAACGTGAAGAATGGGACTTCCCTACTCTTCGCCATCTTTTCGATTCCTTTGCACTAGGACGTAAGCGTCGCCGCCGCTCTGAGCCACACGAAAAAAACTGGCTGAGACTCGCTGGCTTTTCGCTTCGCCCAGGTTTTGGTGATGCCACCGATTCTTGGCGTATTGAACAAGTTTGGGGACTCTATCAACAAGGCATTCAGTTCAAAAACCATCAAGGCTGGACCGATTGGTGGGTATTTTGGCGTCGTATAGCAGGAGGTTTAAGCCAAGAGCAACAAGAAACTATATTGGCTGATATTGCAAAATATCTGCACCCTGGTGCAATGAAAAACCCACAATCTGCAAAGGCTGCTCAAGATATGGGCTACGAGTCGATGGTTCGTTTAGCGGCGTCACTTGAACATTTAGAAGTGGAAGACAAAGTGTTGCTTGCTTCTTGGTGTTTAAGTAAAGCAATCAACCATAATCAGTTTGAGCAAGCGCACTGGTGGGCTCTCGGTCGATTGGCCTCTCGAACGCCATTATATGGTAGCCAGCATAGTGTGATTCCCCGTGAACAAGCAGAACAATGGTTGCCTAAACTACTAGAACAAAACTGGCAAAAAGAGCCAATGATCGCCTTCGCAGCTGTGATGATTTGTCGTAAAACCGGTGACCGCTTATTCGATATTTCAGACAGTTTCAGAGCGGAAGTCATCACCAAACTCAAACAAAGCAAAGTTCCAGACTCTTGGTTATCTCTGGTAGAAGAAGTGAAAGAACTATCTGAGAGCGAGTCTAAACGTGTATTTGGTGATGCTTTGCCAAGTGGTTTAACATTAGTAAACCATTAATCACTGATAGCGTGTCGGCTAAAGTGCTGACACGCATTCCTGCGTTCAACACGTAGTAATCCCATTTAATATAAGTAGATACACTGATATGAATAAGAATGTTTGGGTTGGCATTTTGACTGCGCTTTTAGGGCTCGTTGGGCTTATTTTTTTAATGGCGGCAGAGTCTCACTTCCCGATCGTCCAATGGCCTTATCAAGCCTTCCAAGGGTTAGTATTTTCATTCGTATGGGGCTTCGGTGTTTCAGCAGTCGTTGGCCATATCTATGCTAGCTTTGTCGTCATAACCGTCGCTATCGTAAGTTTTGCTATTGGCCACAAGATCGCGCGTATTTTCAGCAAGTAAAAACAATCTACAAGGAAGTCATCATGAGAAACGGATTTATCATCGTATTAGCTCTGTTGTTGAGTGGTTGCCTTGGCATGCCAAAAGGTGTGGAACCAGTCAGCGATTTTCAGCTCAATAATTACCTAGGCACTTGGTATGAAGTTGTTAGGCTCGACCACTCGTTTGAACGTGGATTGAAAAACGTCACCGCCGATTACTCATTGCGTGAAGATGGTGGCGTACGAGTCATAAACCGCGGTTACTCTACTGAAAATCAGGAATGGAAAGAGGCAGAAGGCAAAGCTTACTTCGTAAACGACAACAATCAAGGTTATCTAAAAGTATCTTTCTTCGGCCCCTTCTATGGCTCATACATCGTATTTGATCTAGACAAGACAAATTATCAATATGCGTTTATCTCTGGACCAAATAATGATTACCTTTGGTTACTATCTAGAACGCCGAACGTCAGCCAAGAGATCATAGACAAGTTTGTCTCGATGTCAGAGAAACGTGGCTTTGACACTAATCAACTGATTTTCGTCGAGCACGATTAGTTTTACGTAGATAGCTGATATTTAAATTTTTGGAAACTGCAATGACAACATATATAGCGGGATTCTCACTCGGGCTTTCACTGATTATTGCCATTGGTTCTCAGAATGCATTTGTCCTCAAACAAGGGCTAAAGCGCCAATATGTTTTTGTAGTTTGCGCCGTTTGTGCAATTTCCGATGCTATTTTGATTAGTTTGGGGGTTGCTGGTTTCGGCGCTATCATAAAGCAGTATCCACAAATAGAAGCTTTCGCCCGATATGGCGGCGCTCTGTTTCTGATCGCCTATGCCTTGCTTAGCTTCAAGTCAGCATTTACCGCTCATCACGGCATGGATACTCGCTCGGAGACTAAAGCCTCCCTCTTCAAAGCAGTCTCGATGTGTTTGGCATTTACATGGCTCAATCCGCATGTCTACCTAGATACCGTTATTCTGCTCGGATCTATTTCTACACAATATCAACCTAATCAGGGGCTATTTGCAGCAGGTGCGATCACAGCTTCATTGTTATTTTTCTTTTCACTGGGTTATGGTGCAAAATTCTTAGCGCCGTTATTCAAAAAACCAAAGTCATGGAAAGTCTTAGAATTTAGTGTCGGAATAATTATGTCGTCCATCGCCTTCTCTTTGATCTTGTAAAAATGGCCTTAAGTTAACAACTTCGTCGACCAGCTCTTCTATTTTGAATCTATTTAGGTAAGCTACATGCGAATTAAGTTAGGGTCACTATTTTGATTAGCCGTAGAATAGTCATTGCGTTTTTTGTGTCATTCACACTGATTTTTGCCAGTGTGACTGCGAGTGCGCAAACTAATCCCCTTTCTTATTCAACAGACAATGCTCATCTCGAGCTTAGCCTGACAGTGCATCCAGCTGAGTGTCCAAAATCCGATCACAGTGATCAAACCATTAGTCACCATTGTTGTGCCTCAATCTGCCTACTAAAAACGCCCCTCGCTCAAACCGTTACCTTAACTACCCCACTCTCAGTATCTTTGGCTCCTATCGGTCAAGACACGTTTGGAAAAGCCATCTCTCGTATTCAAACTCTTTTCCGTCCTCCTATCGCTTAACCCGAACTTACTTACACCACTTGCTCTGTCATATGGCCGAGAAGTGACCCAATTTTTGGTAATTTTTAGGACTTAAACGATGAAAAAGTTAATCACTCTATTTGCAAGCCTTGCGCTTTCATTCACGGTACACGCAACCCAGTTCGAGGAAGGTACTCATTACAAAGTATTGGACGTAGAAAAATCTGCGACATCAAAAGTCACCGAGTTCTTTTCATTTTATTGCCCACATTGCTACAAATTTGAACCGGTGATCGACAACCTGAAAGCAGCACTTCCTGAGAGCGCAACTTTCGAGAAGGTACATGTTGCTTTCATGGGTAATGATATGGCTATTCCAATGGCAAAATCATACGCGACCATGGTTGCTCTAGATGCTGAAAAAACGATGGTACCTGCGATGTTTAAACAGATTCATGAACTGCGCGCAACGCCAAAAGATGAACAAGCGCTTCGCCAAGTCTTCATTAATAATGGAATTGATGCTGACAAGTTCGATTCTGCGTACAACAGTTTTGTCGTGAACTCGATGCAAAAAGGTTTTGATAAGCAATTTGAGAAAAGTACGTTGACTGGCGTTCCTGGTGTTTTAGTTAACGACAAGTACATTGTAAAACCTGATCAGATCCGCTCATTCGATGAGTATAACCAGCTGGTCAATTTCTTACTGACACTTTAACACTCCCATCGCTGAGCTAGCTAGGCTTACTGGCTAGCTCCGTCACTACCCAGCGCCCCACTCAAAATATACACATCACAAATACTTACATATAAGTACATAAACCTGAAAAATCACACATTCAGATCTTTATCCCAGTTTTATTCACTATACACACAATTTATGCATGGACATGAGCCAGATCAATACCAAGTACTACTAAAGGAGTAATTTGCGACTAATCATTTAGTTTTGTAAAGAGTTATTTCAATTCATGTCAATAAAGAAACGCTACATCGCTTTGATAACGGTTATCGGTATCGGTATCGGATGGCTGACATTAGGCGGTACAGCCGCGGTTATGCATTACACATCTAGTACCGAATTCTGTGTTTCTTGCCACTCAATGGAGATCCCATACGAAGAGTACGAAGGCTCGATTCACTTTAGTAATGCCAAAGGCATACGCGCCGAGTGTGCTGATTGTCATATCCCATCAGATCCGGTTGATTATGTCATCACCAAAATTCGCGCTAGCAAAGACATCTACCATGAGTTTGTAACTGGAAAGATCGATACAGAAGATAAGTACGAAGAACATCGAATGGCGATGGCGGAAACTGTCTGGGCTCAGCTAAGAGCAAATGATTCTGCAACCTGCCGTTCATGCCATGAATTCGGTGCAATGGACACGTACGAGCAGTCTGAAGATGCGGCCAAAATGCACCAATACGGCCAAGATAATAATCAAACTTGTATTGACTGCCATAAGGGTGTCGCTCACTTCGCTCCAGAGCCAGAGATGGACAGCGCAGCCTTCGACAACCTAATGGCCTTCACTGAGAAGACCGACCCAAATGCCAAGACAGTTTACCCAGTTGAAGCTGTTCAAATGGGCGAGTTAGGAACCATCAACCCTACTACCGAACTGCACGTGATCGCTCAAACTGATACATCTCGCACGGTTCAGTTAGACGCGTATCAGATGAAAGGCGCAGAGCAAGTCCTTTACTTTGGCGAAGGTCAACGAGCGATCGTCGCTATGCTGACGGACGCAGGTCAAGCCGCTCTTACCGTTGGAGATTACACAGCAGATGAGTATGGCAATGAATGGCGCACAGCTTCTTTGCAAGCCGAAATTACTGCACCTGTACTCGATACTCAAGAGCCGCTGTGGGATTACGCTGAGCAGCTAGACACCGTTTACTGTTCAACTTGTCACGCAAAAATTGCGGCGGGCCATTTTACTGTTAACGCTTGGGGACCTGTAGCAAAAGGCATGGGCGACCGTACCGATATTTCAGAATACGACTTAGAAGTACTGACTAAATTCTTCCAGAACCACGCAAAAGATGTGGCTGGTCACTAAGAAACATAAGGAAAAGATTATGACTGATATTACACGTCGCGGATTCCTCAAAGGGACTGGTATGACAGCGGGCGCTATGGCGTTTACCTCCTTAACTCCCCTAACAGCATCTGCCGCAAACAAACGAGGTTCTGGCGTATTAACAGCAGGCCGTATGGGGCCAATGCTTTGTGATGTCAAAGATGGTAAGTTGATCTCGACCACCAATGCAGTGGCACAGACAGTAGAAAATAGCCTACAAACTACTGGTCCGGATCAGGTTTACACTAAAGCACGTATCAAGTACCCAATGGTACGTAAAGGTTTCTTAGCGAATCCAAGCCAACCAGAAGGCGTTCGTGGTAGCGATGAATATGTTCGTGTGTCTTGGGACGAAGCGTACAAATTAATCCATGAACAACACATGCGTATTCGTAAAGAGAACGGCGCTGAGTCTGTTTTCGCAGGCTCTTACGGCTGGCGTTCAAGTGGTGTTCTACACAAAGCGCAGACACTTCTTCAGCGTTACATGAGCATGGCTGGCGGTTACTCTGGTCACTTAGGTGACTACTCAACGGGTGCTGCTCAGGTCATCATGCCACACGTAATGGGTTCTATTGAAGTTTACGAACAGCAAACTACTCATCCTGTTGTCCTCGAAAGTTCTGATGTTGTTGTTCTTTGGGGTATGAACCCACTGAACACACTTAAGATCGCTTGGAGTTCTACTGACTGTTCTGGCCTTGAATTTTTCCACCAGCTGAAGAAGTCTGGTAAAACGATCATCGCTATCGACCCTATGCGCTCTGAAACTATCGAATTCCTAGGCGACAGCGTTCAGTGGATCGCCCCACATCCGATGACCGACGTAGCGTTGATGATGGGTGTTGCTCATTCACTAGTCTCTAAAGGCAAACACGACAAAGCTTTCCTAGATAAATACACCACTGGCTACGATAAGTTTGAGCAGTACCTATTAGGTAAAGAAGACGGCGTAGAAAAAACACCAGCATGGGCAGAAGGCATTACTGGCGTTCCAGCAAAACAAATCGAACTACTAGCCGATATCTTCAGTGCGAACCGCACAATGCTGATGGCTGGTTGGGGTATTCAGCGCCAGCAGTTTGGTGAACAGCGCCACTGGATGGTCGTCACTCTTGCAGCGATGCTTGGTCAAATCGGTCTGCCAGGCGGCGGTTTCGGCTTCTCTTACCACTACTCTAACGGTGGTAACCCAACACGTGATGCTGCGGTTCTTCCTGCAATTTCAGCGTCTATCGGCGGCGGTTCTTCTGCTGGTAACGACTGGGCAGTGTCTGGAGCGGTAAACAGCTTCCCTGTAGCTCGTATTGTCGAAGCTTTAGAAAACCCTGGTAAGCAGTTCCACCATAATGGTCATGAGCTAACCTTCCCTGACATCAAGATGATCTGGTGGGCAGGCGGCGGTAACTTCACTCACCACCAAGACACCAACCGTCTGATCAAGGCATGGCAAAAACCAGAGCTTGTAGTTATTTCAGAGATTTACTGGACTGCTGCAGCTAAACACGCCGACGTTGTACTTCCTATCACTACTTCATTCGAACGTAATGATATGACTATGACTGGTGACTACAGTAACCAACACCTAGTCCCAATGAAGCAAGTAGTCGAACCGCAAGGTGAAGCTCGTAACGACTTTGATGTGTTTGCTGACATGGCCGAGATGATCAAGCCAGGTGGTCGCGATGTCTTTACCGAAGGCAAAGATGAGATGGCTTGGCTGAAAGGCTTCTATGAGGTTGCTCAAAAAGCAGGACGCTCTGCACGTATCCGTATGCCTAAGTTCGGTAAGTTCTGGGACGATAACCAGCTGATCGAAATGAAGTACAATAAGAAAGCAGCAGAGTTTGTTCGTCACGCAGATTTCCGCAAAGATCCGGTTATGAACCCACTAGGAACGCCAAGTGGCAAGATCGAGATCTACTCAAAAACAATCGAAGGCTACAAACTTGAAGACTGTCCTGCTCACCCAACTTGGATGGAACCAACGGAATACACAGGTTCTGCCAAAGAAGGTGAACTACAGTTAATGACTGCTCACGCAGCTCATCGTCTTCATAGCCAGTTTAACTACGCTAAGCTTCGTGACGAGTACGCAATTGCGAATAGAGAGCCAATCTCTATCAACTCTGAAGATGCTAAAGCTCGTGGCATTAAGAGTGGTGATTTGGTCCGAGCATACAACGACCGCGGTCAAGTGTTAGTAGGCGCGTTAGTAACAGACGGCATTAAGCAAGGCTCCGTTTGTATCCACGAAGGTGGCTGGCCGGATCTAGATGCTAAAACAGGCCTATGTAAAAATGGCGGCGCTAACGTTCTGACTTCAGATATCCCGACATCACGTCTGGCGAATGGTTGTGCAGCTAACTCTTCACTGGTTCGTATTGAAAAATACACAGGACCAGCTCTTGAGCTAACTGCATTTGTTCCACCTAAGAACGGTTGATTAAAGCAACAACTCAGTTGAGCTAACCAAAAACCAGAGCCTAGTGCTCTGGTTTTTTATTTGAATCAGCTCGCTGCCTTTTCCCAATCAGTCAACAGCTTCATAATTTGCCACGAGTCTTTCGGCGTCGCACTCGGTCTCTCTAGCTGTTTTGCACCCGACTCAATTGCTTGTCGAACATTTCGTACTTGATAGAAAAAACCATCTCCTTGTGCTGGGACGACTACTTCCTCTGTTGATGTTTCATACACTTCAATCACCAGCTTATTGTCCTCAGCCGGTAACCAAGGGTTGGTGACGAAGCTAATCGAACCTTTACTGCCTAAAATAGTAAACTGGTGTTTCAACCCGTAGTCTTCTGCAGTATGTATCTGAGCGGTTAGCTGACCGTTGAATTTAAACAGTGCGCTCGTCTCGCAGATATTTCCGTCGGCACCACGTCGACCAATCGCACTTATTTCTGTATCAGCAAACACTTCATCACCAAACTGATGTTGCAAGACAAGGTGCATCAACGATACCGGGTAACAACCCAAGTTATACAATGTGCCTTTGCTGTCTGGGTTAACAAACTGGCTAATTGCGGCTACATACGAACCTTGGATCGAACGAACGTCCCCTATCGTCCCACTCTCTAGTAATTCTAGAATTTGAGCTGCAATCGGATGATTTAGGTACATCAAACCTTCTGCAAAAAAGACATTATGTTTGTCAACGGCATTAAGAGCGATGTCACTTTTTTCCATATCGACAGACAACGACTTCTCACACAAAATGGCTTTACCTGCCTGAGCGGCTTTCACTACGTATTCATGATGCAGGTGATTAGGCAGCGCAATATATACTACCTCAACGTCGCTATCGGCTATTAGCTCGTCCATTGATAGATAGCTTCTGCTAGGTCCATGCTTTTTCTTAAACTCTTCAAGCATAGTTGGGTTTCGCCCAGCAACTGCGTGTAGCTGGCTATTCGAGTCGTTGTTTATTGCCTGTGCCATCACATCAGATATGAAGCTCGTTCCGAGTATTCCCCATTTCATCGTCATCTATCCTATTTTTGACTATTTGTCGCACGAACCAGTTCAGTCATGCCTTTTGCAATAAAAGCTTGAGTATGAGGCGTTGAAAAGTGAGCCTCAATTGCCGCTTTATCGGCATACTCTTCCCATAGAATGACACTTCTTTCATTATCGACATCATAGGTAGCTTGCGCTTTCAAACAACCCGCTTCTGATTCCATATCGAGACAGAATTGCTCGATCGCTTTTTTTGCTTCATTGATGTCCATTTCGGGTTTGATCATCAACTGAGCGGTTACATAAATTGTAGAGTCCATGGTACTGGTTAAGAGTTAACTAAAGAGTATTCATAATTTAATTAACACTCTTCAATTGATAAACTAGGCAAAAGTTTTCAGTTTAAACACTCAGAGTTGCCAATGGACAAGTTAACTAGTATGAAAGTGTTCTGTTACGTTGCAGAACAAGGCAGTTTCCGACGAGCTGCCAATCACTTTTCTATATCTGCAACCATGGTTGGTAAACACATTAAGCATATTGAAAATGCTCTTCAAACCGCTCTTATCCATCGAACAACTCGAAAACAATCACTGACAGAGTCAGGAACCATCTACTATCAAGAATGCCGGCGTATCTTGGATGACATAACTAATACTGAGAATTTAATTCATGACATGCAAAACTCACCTCAAGGGCGCGTGAAAATCAATGCACCAATCACCTTTGGCAATCATATTCTCGCCCCTATTTTGACAGACTTCTTAATTAGCTACCCCAATATAGATGTAGAGGTGGTGTTAGATAATGGCCTTGTTGACGCCTATAGCAGTGACATCGACTTTATCGTTCGTATCGGTGAGCTGAAAGATTCAGAACTCGTTGCGCGACATTTGGGGGACTATCAGATGATATACAGCGCATCCCCAGAATACTTAGAACAAAATTCAACGCCAGATTCTCTCGATGCTTTGGAACATCATTGTTGCTTAGGCTTTAGTTACAGTAAAACCGGCAGTGAGCATACAACGACTTTACCAACGCATTTCAATCGTTCAATACAGCCCCGTCTTGCTGCGAACAATGGGGATGTATTGAAGCTCGCGGCCATAAAGGGGTTAGGCATCTTACTTCAGCCAAAGATTCTTATTGAGCAAGAGCTACGTTCCGAATTGCTCGTACCGATTCTTACCAAAGAGAGCCCTGCACCAAAACCTATCCACCTGTTGTACAAAGGCCGCCAACTTTCAGTGAAAAACCGCATTTTTTCAGATTTTGTGATTAGAAAATGCCGTGAGAACGCCTCCATTTGAGGTAGGATAACCACAGCTGTTTCCCTATAAAAGACCAGAGCCTATGACCCTTGAAAAATTTGATGATATTTATCACCGCGCCGCAGAAAGAAAGGGAGGTGAAGCAAACTTAGAATCACTACTCTCTACCCCATTAAATCGCAAGCAGTTATCAGAGGTTCCAAATGACCGCTGGCTATCAGCGTTTAGTATGAAGGTGTTTCAAAGTGGTATTTCATGGAAAGTAGTGCGAAATAAATGGCCTAACTTTGAAGAGGTCTTTTTTGGTTTTCAGGTTGGCCCTCTTCTAATGCTGTCTGACGAACAATGGGACAACAAAGCCGCGGATACACGCATTATTCGGCACCACGCTAAAGTTAAATCGATTCAAGCCAACGCACAGATGATCCATGAGGCTTCATTAAAGCACGGATCATTTGGTGAAATGGTCGCTAATTGGCCAAGTGAAGAGATCACAAACCTTTGGGTGTACCTTAAAAAGCATGGCAATCGACTCGGTGGTAATACTGGCCCCTATAGCTTGCGTCAAATGGGTGTAGATACTTTTATCTTGTCAGGAGATGTCGAAAGTTATCTGCGCAGTTATAAGATTATTGAAGGTGGTCGTGACACTAAACGCTCACTTGAAGCTGCAAGTAAAGCGTTTACTTATTGGCAACAAGAGAGCGGAAGAACGCTCTCTCACATCAGCCAAATCATTGCTTATAGCACAGGAGATAATCGGGTCTTGTAAGCTATGTGGTTCTACTTACTGTTGAGCTTGCCACTGGCTAGATGTAATCCGATATAAGCAGTGGCGCTCTAGCTCGTGACCTTGGGGCAACTTGGGATGATTGAAGTTTTGCCCCGTGTTTTGCATTCCAACCTTCTCCATCACTCGACGTGAAGGTTCATTTTGTAAAGCGGTGAAAGAGTACACTTCGCTCAGATTGAGATCAGTAAATGCAAACCCTAGAGCAGCCTTTGCAGCTTCTGGTGCGTAACCTTCTCCCCAATGTTTCGAACTTAGCCTCCAGCCAACCTCAACCATAGGTGCATTAGGTAAACCTGACTCAGCATCTTGCCCAAGCAGTCCAACAAAACCGATAAACTCATTAGTAGATTTAAGCTCAACGGCCCAAAAACCCCAACCATGCTTTTCAATATAAGCATGAGCTCTGCCAATCTGTGCCAGCGTCTCTTCTCGATTCATCGTCGAAGGAAAGAAGCGCATCACTTTCTCGTCTGCGTTCATCGCAATGTAGGGTTCTTTATCTGATGATTGCCATTGTCTTAGGCGTAACCGTTTTGTCTCAAGCATCTTCAATCCTTTGTATTTTGCAAGCCAGCCCAATATGCACTAACTTTTATATTAATTACCACCACTGACAGTGAGTTTTACCATGTTCCTTACTCGACTGATCTATGCAAGTTCTATAGCCGAGGGCTTTAACATTTCAGATGTTGAAAATATTATCTATTCGGCACGCGAAAACAATAGTCGCTTAGATGTCACTGGGTTGCTCTGCTTCAATCAAAATTATTTTTTGCAGTGCCTCGAAGGTTCTCGAACCAATGTAAATCACGTCTATCAGCAGATTCTTAATGATCACAGACATACGAAGATCATCATGTTGGATTACCGTGAGATAAGTGTAAGGGAGTTCAGCAATTGGGCTATGGGCTACGTTCCTTCCACTAGCATGACTGCTCCTATAAATTTAAGATACTCAGGCTCTAGTGAATTTAACCCTTATGCTATGTCAGGAAACAGCGCTCATGTCTTGATGTTAGAGCTACGTTCCTCTATCCCTACGGTTTGAGTGTATTAATCAGTTTCTCACATAATTTTTTGAGTTGGACTAGCTCATCCAACTCTAACTGGATTTGACACTTCATACTTTCAGGAACGGCTAAAGCCTCTGCTTTCAAGTTTGCTCCAACTTCGCTCAGTTTAAGCACTCGCACTCGTTCATCTGTCTCGCTTCGGCCTCTAACAACGAAACCTTTCGATTCAAGCCGTTTCAATAACGGGGTTAGCGTTCCCGAGTCTAAGTACAATCTTGCACCTAGATCCTTCACACTGATACCGTCACTTTCCCACAGCACCATCATGACTAAGTACTGCGAGTAAGTCAGGTCGAGCTTATCAAGCAATGGACGGTAGGTGCGAATCACTGCATTCGCCGCACTATACAAAGGAAAACACACTTGGTTTTCTATTCTTAAACTCTCTTCACGAGAGAGACTTGTTTCACTTTCACAACTGGCCATGCTCGGCTCCTGAAAAAATAAATTGCGCACAATATACTTGCATTCAATGTTTGTTTCGATCTAATATTGTAAGCAATTCAATTGTGCACAATTTAAATTAAAAGGAAGACGCCATGACTACCCTATACAGAACACAAGCAACTGCTCTCGCTGGTCGTAACGGTCAAGTAAAAACTGACGATGGATTATTGGATTTAGAACTGTCTTATCCAAAGGAGATGGGCGGTAGTGGTGCAGCGACAAATCCAGAGCAACTATTTGCTGCTGGCTATTCTGCATGTTTTTCAAACGCAGTTTTACATGTTGCTCGTGAAGCAAAAGTCGCATTAAGCTCAGCACCAGTAACTGCTGAAGTTGGTATTGGTCCAAACGAACAAGGCGGCTTCGCCCTAACTGTGAGCCTAGCTGCAAATATCGATCTTCCACAGGAACAAGCTCTAGAATTGGTTCGTGTTGCTCATCAAGTTTGCCCATATTCGAATGCGGTACGCGGCAACATTGATGTCGTCGTAACTGTAAATGGTGAAGCGATTTAAGATCGCAACCTCTATCAACGGATAAAATTATCTAGCGATAGCCCAAAATGCCAACCCGTTAGTAGGTTGGCATTTTGTTTTACCCTTTCTAAAATCAATTACGCTTCGACGATGTGCTTCTTACGTAATTGTTTTGCCGCGAGCACCATGTTCGCAAGTGAAGCTTCGGTTTCTTGCCAATTACGTGTTTTTAACCCACAGTCAGGGTTCACCCACAAACGTTCTGCCGGAATCTTTTCTGCCGCTTTATTGATCAATTCCTCGATCCACTCTTTCGAAGGGATATTTGGTGAATGGATGTCGTAGACACCGGGGCCAATTTCGTTCGGATAATTGAACTCTTCAAACGCTTTTAACAGCTCCATATTTGAGCGTGAAGTTTCAATCGTAATAACATCTGCATCCAATGCCGCAACGGAGTCAATGATCTCATTGAACTCTGAGTAACACATATGAGTATGAATTTGAGTTTCTGGTTTAGCACTCGCCGCAGAAATCTTAAAGGCATCCACCGCCCACTCTAAATACGCTTTATGGTCGCGCTTTTTCAATGGTAGACCTTCTCGAATTGCAGGTTCGTCAATCTGAATGATGTTGATACCAGCATCTTGTAAATCAGAGACTTCATCGCGTAATGCCAATGCTAACTGGTCAGCGATTTCTTTACGCGTGATATCTTCACGGGGGAACGTCCAGCATAGAATTGTTACAGGTCCGGTGAGCATCCCTTTCATTTGTTTAGACGTTAGCGACTGCGCATAGGTTGCCCACTCTACAGTGATAGGCTTCTCGCGCTCAATATCAGCAACAACAATCGCAGGTTTTACACAGCGTGAACCATAGCTTTGTACCCAACCAAATTTAGTTGTTTGAAAGCCCGCTAGGTTTTCGGCGAAGTACTCCACCATATCGTTACGCTCAGCTTCCCCATGAACGAGAACATCTAAGTCGAGTGCCTCTTGTCGTTTTACCGCATCTTTAATGTGCCCTTTAAGCGCTACTTCATATTCTTCCTGGGACAGTTTTCCGCTGCGAAATGCGCTACGCTGAACACGAATCTCACTTGTTTGAGGAAACGAGCCAATCGTTGTTGTAGGGAATAGTGGCAAGCCTAGGACTTTACTCTGGTGAGCAACTCGTTCAACATAAGGTTCCGTTCGCTCAGCCAAGCATTTGGTAATACTATTAAGACGAGCCTGTACCTGTGGTTTGTTTACGTGAGTCGCTGTTTTACGGTTTTGAATCGGTGCACTGTAGGTATCACACGCTAAGATTGCCTCTTGGCTGCCATCTAACGCTTGACCAAGTAACGCCACTTCCGTCACTTTTTGTTTAGCGAATGCAAACCAACTTTGGACTTCATCACTTAATTCAGGCTCTAGATCTAGATCGACTGGGCTATGTAATAGTGAACAAGAACTTGCTAACCAAAGTCTTTCACCAAGATTTTCTTTTATCGGTTTAAGTAGCTCAAACTGCGCACTTAAATCCGCTCGCCAAACGTTACGACCATTGACGACTCCCGCCGATAACACCCAGTTTTCAGGTAATTTGCTAGCAACAATGTTTAACTGTTCCGGTGAAGCAGATAAATCTATGTGAAGGCCATCAACGTTGAGTTCGACAATGTTATCTAGAGTGTCTACAACTGAGTCAAAATACGTGGCCAAAAGAACTTTTACGTCGCTTCGGATTACTTGATAGGCTAACTTAAATGAATCTAACCATGGTTTGTCTAGTTCAAGCGCCAGAATTGGCTCATCAATTTGCACCCATTCAACACCTTGTTTCGCTAGCTTAGCCAGTATCGCTTGGTATGCCGTCAATAAGCGAGGGAGTAACGTTAATCGGTCAAATCCTTGGTCTACTTCTTTGCCCAGATATAGATAGCTCAAAGGCCCGAGTAAGACTGGCTTTACATTATGACCAGCTTGAACAGCCTCATTAACTTCTTCGAATAATTGCGGCCAACTTACTTCGAAAGTGTCCTCTTGGCTAAATTCTGGAACAATATAGTGGTAGTTCGTATTAAACCATTTGGTCATGTCCGATGCAGCATGACCACTACAACCACAACCTGCTTGTGACTGACCTCGCCCCACTTTGAACAATGTATCAAGATCTGGGAAACCATTTTGATGACGTTTAGGCACATGACCAAGCAGTAGCGTTGTAGTTAACACATGGTCATACCAAGCAAAATCTCCTGCAGTTACGAAGTCTAAGCCGGCATCTTGTTGCGTTTTCCAGTTCTTGCTACGCAGCTGACTTCCAACCGATTTAAGCTCGGCCTGAGAAATTTCGCCACGCCAATACTTTTCCAGAGCAAATTTCAGCTCTCGTTTTTCACCGATGCGAGGGTAACCTAGTATATGAGTCGTTGTTGTCATTTGTTCATCCTTAAATTTTACAAGTCTTATTCGTTATTTTGTTCAGTTCACCACAAGGATGTCTGGATGGCTAAACTATCTCGCTAAACCGAGTGGACGACAATCTCCAAATACTCAACTTGTTTATTAGTTTTCTTCATAATGACAAACACTCTCTTTCGACTAATTAATAAATAAACACCAAAATTTTTAGACGTCTAGATGTTTACACCTCTACAAAAACACGTTAGGTTAATAATATTCATGCTTAGAAAGTTTGACTGAAGGGACTTCATGATAGAGCTAAAGCACTTACGAACATTAACCACGCTGAGAGACACAGGTTCACTCACTGCAACGGCAACAACGTTGCATTTGACCCAGTCCGCCCTGTCTCACCAAATTAAAGATTTGGAGTCGAGGATTGGTGGGCAATTGTTTCTGCGTAAAACTAGGCCAGTTAAATTCACCTCCGAAGGCAAGATATTACTTAAGCTAGCCGATGATGTGTTACCGCGCTTAGCCAAAGCAGAAAATGAAATCGCGAGCCTGAAAGAAGACGTCAATGGTCGACTGCATATGGCGATTGAATGTCACTCTTGCTTCCAATGGTTAATGCCTGCACTTAAGGAATATCAAGTTGCTTGGCCAAGCGTGACACTCGACTTTTCCTCCGGATTTGGGTTTGAGCCATTGCCAGCATTGATGGGTGGGGAACTTGATCTTGTGATCACTTCAGATATTCAGCCCAGGTCCGAAGTGCACTACGAGCCATTGTTTGATTTCGAGATGCGTTTAGTCACTTCTATTTCACACCCACTGGCGCAAAAAGAGTGTATTGAGCCAGAAGATCTTGTCGATCAAACGATGCTATCTTACCCGGTACAAAAAAGCCGTTTAGATGTAGTTAAACACTTTTTGCAACCCGTTGGTATTGAGCCAGCTAAGTGGAAGCAAGCAGACAACACATTGATGTTAATTCAGATGGTTTCCGCGGGGCTGGGTGTTGCAGCGCTCCCAAATTGGGCGATCA
The DNA here is from genome assembly GCF_046056895.1 of Vibrio sp. TBV020. Classification (NCBI taxonomy): domain Bacteria; kingdom Pseudomonadati; phylum Pseudomonadota; class Gammaproteobacteria; order Vibrionales; family Vibrionaceae; genus Vibrio; species Vibrio sp. TBV020. Next base: position 2,283,205 of record NZ_JBEEAQ010000003.1, read on the forward strand.
GTGAGTTTTCTCGCCAAGGCTTGATTAGCAGTATCCCACTTGGAAACGGTTTGTGGCGACGCTTGTTTGCTGCGACACGACATGCAGACAAAGATAAGCGTTATTTACAAGCTTTCTTCAATACCGCAAGGCAGCAATCCCAAAGTCACCTAGATGGAATTAAAACTGTCTAGTTAGAGATCAAAAAAAGGAGGCATAGCACCTTTTTTTATTCCAACCGGGATAAATAGATGTTTTGACATTACGCCGGAAAAATCGCTTAGAGCAAGACATAGATTGCAGGTAGCTAGTTGATCTACCTACAAAAGCTATAACGCTGCTATCAGCGATTTTAACCAGCTAGAATGAACAGATATTTACTCTGGTTGGTATCATTATCTGTCGTAAGATTTGAACTGATTGGTCAAAGGATCATACTGATAACCAAGCACATCTAGCTTACCTATCACTGCTTCAACATCCATTTCATACATTGAGACAAGTTCTTCAAAACTGTCACATTCTAAACGTAGCTTTTCGTTTACTATGCCCAACAAAATGATGCTATCAAAGTTGCTCACATTGCTTAGGTCCATGACGGCCTCCTATTCCACACTTACTTATTCAAGCGTAGACATAAATTGACCGAAATGAAGTGAAGTTGATCGAAACTCCTACTCTTTACAGAGCAAATAATGCCTGATTCGACGTCGCAGACAATAGTAAAAAGATTAACGCAATCGCCAGTTGGCCTTTATTAATCTCTTTTGAAGCAAGTAAGTGCCAACACCATGCCACAATTGCAGTAATCAGCAGTGCAAACCCTGTTAGCAAAGGCTGAGTCACAGATGCGAGTACATCACTGTCCAAACCAAAAGTTTTAAGCAAGATAGTGAGAGACATAAGCATAGCGGCAACAACACCAGTAACCGGTAAGATTCGATGGAATGCTTGTAAGCGTGTGCGCGCAATCGTCAACAGTAAATGCGCCAGCATCGCACCAAGTAAGAATATTTGCACCACGACACTCAAACCCGCGGCTAACGTTGGCTGTTCAAAGATTTGAATACCGACATAGGCAAGCGCTAAACCATTAGCGAGGTACATTACCCAAATTGGGCCTTGATCGCGTGTCTTCTTGGTTTGAACTTGGGAATAAAAATAAGCAATGGCGAAGACCACCATCATAGCTTCGATACGCAGAGAGGCAACGGCAAGCCAAAGTATCGCTAGTGACGGCAACATTTTGTGGACTCGTCCTCGTTGACCAGGACAAATATCGCCCTTAACAAGAATAAGGGTCAAAAGAAGTTGAGCGCCCAATAACATTGGGGCAAACACGGCAAGTAGCTGCTGGATCATGGTGTCATCAAACAAAAATTATTATTGGATGCGGATAATAGCAGACTGATTTTTTTTAGCTATCAGTGAAGTAGGTCAATATGTCTTGGTGTGTCACAACACCCAAGTAATCACCACAAGCATTCACCACCAACCATGGAGGTTTTATCCCTTGTTTTATGGTTTCAGTCACTTGATCCACACGGTCTTCGAGCGTCAACGTATGAATATCTCTTCGCATAATCTGGTTTAATGTTTTGCGGCTGCTAACAACATCATGGCGAGTCTCAAATTTGGTGCCCACTGTTGGAGACAGGTGTAAGTTCACATCTTCCAACCCCACTACCCCAACACACACTTTTTTATCAAGGACAGGTATCACTTCCACATCATATTGGGTTGAAGTAAGCAAAGAATGCGCCCTTTCAATCGTATCGTTTGGTGCTAAACAAGGTAAGTGGACTTGGGTAAGACTCAAGATATTCGCTTGTAAACGACGCCCCTTGCCCGACAAGAACTGCTCTAGCTTATCACAATAACTCCACGCTTTTTCTAGTTCATGGATAGGTAGCGGTTTTGAAAAATAATAGCCTTGTATATAGTCAACGCCGAGGCCGTAAACCGCCTCTAATTCACTTCTGGTTTCCACTCCCTCTGCGACAACTTTGACATTAAGTGTATGAGCAAGTTGAGTGATCATTTTAACGATATAGTATTTATTCGTACCCTCATTTAAGTTGCTTACAAACTCCTTATCAATCTTGATCAAGTCAAAGTTACTGTCACTTAAATATGAAAACGAACTGTAACCGGTGCCAAAATCATCAATCGCGACTTGCACGCCTCTTCGGCGAATATTGCGGATCAGCGAAGATTGCCGAGACTCACTGTCAAAATAGGCACTCTCTGTCAGTTCTATGGTGACAGTTTCAGGGTGCTTAGCGTATTGATGCACTAATGAGTCGGCGCTTTCTAACACCTCATTTGTGTCGAGCTTAGTGTTAAGAGAACGGTTAATTGTCACACCTAGGTGACGACCAAACCGCTCCTGAATATGGTTAAGATCCTGTAACGCACGTTGACCTACACACCAATCTAAATCTGCGACTAAATCTAAGTCTTCGGCGATGTTTACCATCTCTTGTGTATTCAACATCTGCCCATTCGGTCCTCTAAAGCGGCTTAATGCTTCAAACTTAACTACATCCCAGTTTTGAGTATCTACAATCGGCTGATAATAAACATCCACCTCTTTCGCTTTAATGCTTTTCTCTGCCCACTCCTCTAACTCTTTACGTCGCAATACTTGTTTGTGTAACACTCCGTGATAGAAGGTTATATGCCCTCTACTCGTTGCTGCACTCTGCTCCAACATTGCTTGCACTGAATGAGGTACGAGAAGTTTTGGGTCATGGGTATCTTGACCAAGGACAGAGACACCAATTCGCCCCTGCATAATCGCATTGTAGATTTTCTGACCTGCATGATGGTTAATCGAAGAAAATAGACGACGAATAGACTGGTGAATCAAACGAACTTGGGAAGGCCCTTTAACTTTACAACATTCAACACACGCGACAAAGTGATTGCTCCCAAGATAACCGACCTCTACAGCTTGTGGCTCTTGCGTTAGATGTTCAGAAAGAAGCGCTTTAAGGTCGAAATCGTCCGCTTGGTCAAATGGAGGCTGAAAAGCCACGACCATTATAACCTCATCGCTCTTACGCTGACTTCTTTGGGTTACAGCTCGAGTAAACTGCTTCTCTGTGGGAAGTTGGGTAAGAAGCTCTATCCCCCCATACTCAACATCTTCTATTCGATAAATGTTGTCTGAAAGATCCAAGAGCGCCGCAACATAGAAGATTCCCTCTTCTAGAGTTATCCGTTGAATGGTCAGATCCTGTGGATAGGCTCGTCCTTGGGAAGTTTGCAATAACGCCACTCCAGACCAATAACTTGACTCTTCAACTTGCTGCCAAATTTTTTTATAGAAGCTATCACTGTGCCTTTCAGATTGGAGAGTAGTGAAAGGCTGACCCTTTAGTGCTGTATTGGTGTATCGAGATAATGAAAGAAAGTGGTCGTTGCAAACCATAATATTTCTTTGCTCATCAATCAGCAGAACACCATGATGTACATTGTTGAATAGCTGCCCAAACAACGCCCCAGTACTTATTGCAGTTACTTGAAAGAAAAAAAGTGGCGTCAGCACACCGGTAACTTGTTTGCCGTCATCACAACTAAATATCAACTCGACATAGCAACATTGGTCTCGATCCAGCCTCAAACAACAGTTGAAGCGTTGCTTGCCAGAGCGAATCTTAATACTGGTAAGCTTGTCTAAGAAGGTAGTTTGATCGTGATAGCTCATACAAGGCAACAATACATTACCCGTAAGTGACGGTAAGTCAGCACTTAACACTTGCCGGCAAAGTGCTTCATCAATGTGTAAATGATGTGAGGCTATATCCCACTGCCACTCTATCGATGGATGAGCGCGAGATTGTAATGGTTTAGGGGAATCGGTGCTCGAGCCTTGCACTTGAGCCATTATGCTGCCTCGTTCGTTTAGCTATCACTACTACTAAAGATTAGAACAATAGGCGCTAAGTGACAGAAATATTATTAACAAGACAATCTAATACCGCCTTCTGACTGACTAAACCTTTAAAGTGCCCATTGTCATCAACCAAGCACCAAGGGAAAGGCGCTTTGCCCGAAATAAGCTTGGTAATCTCTGTCTGTGGAGTATGCCAGTGCAGTGTTGTGACGATAGGCTGCATAATTCGATTCGCGGGTTTGTGCCAATAGGAATTTTCTTTGTTTGACTCTAGGTCAGTCCCCATATTCGGAGTTAAGTGTAAGTTGACATTAGCTAAATCGATAAAACCGACACACACTTTTTGTTCTACGACGGGGAAGCATTCGTGGTCGTGGTCATTGAAGTATTGATATATCAATGACAGCGGTTCACCCGGATCGATGTGATGAGAGTGTTCAACAATTTTGCCCATTGAGCGAGCGGAGGCCGGCGAGATTTTATCTGCTAGGCGATAATAATCGGGATCAGTTTCTAACTCACTTAAAGGCACTGGTTTGGAAAAGTAATAGCCTTGAATGTAATTGACACCAAGCTCTCGCACCGCTTCTAGTTCCTGCTCGGTTTCCACGCCTTCTGCGATGACTTCTAAACCAAGTTTGGCTGATAAGTCTATTAATGCACGAACAATGTCGTACTGTCTGGATTGAGGAGTAATATTTTGAATAAAGGTCCGATCGATTTTAAGCGCATCAAAATAGCACTCTTTCAAATATCGAAACGACGCGCTACCTGTCCCAAAATCATCAACGGCAATCTTGACTCCAGCTTCACGAAGCAAAGCTAATATTTCTCGATTTTGTTCGTCACTCTCGAAATAGGCGCTTTCGGTAAACTCAAACGTCACCATTTTAGGGTCTGTTCCTTGCGCATCCAATATTTTAGCGGCTCTTTCCAGTATATTAGTCAACTCTGCTGTTGTCTTAAGCGAACGGTTTATGGACAACGATATATGCTCACCAAAACGTGCTTGTAATTCGGGAAGCTGTTTCAACGCGGACAGTAAGACCACATCATCTAGCTCAACCACTTTATCTAGGTCTTCCACCACCGACACCAACTCTTGGGTTGTTGCACTAAACTTGTCGTTCGCTGGAAAACGGCACAAAGCCTCGAACTTATCTACTCGCTGCTTTTCCAAATCAACAATAGGCTGAAAGTAAACGTCGATGCTCTCTTCATCTAAAGTACGTAACACATGTTCTTCAACCAGTTTTCTGCGCTCTAATTGTTGATGAAGTTTACGATCGTAAAAGTTGATCCTCTTTTCCCGCCCTGAATGGAATTCCAATACCGCTTGGTAGGCGTGTGAAACCAACTGGCTAGGAGTAGTTGCGTCTGCTTGGAACACAGATACCCCCGTAATTCCCTCTTTTAGCGCCTTGGCAGTTGGCATTGGCGCATGCTTAAAACTATGAAAGAGCTTGGTGATCGAGCGACCGATCTGGGTAATAACCTGATCGCTACGCTGAAACTCAAACGGTAAGCAAACCGCAAAGAAACCTTGACTCAAATAACCACAAAATAGCGGATGAGCATTGTCTTTAAGGTAACTGGCGAACTGCCTTTTGGCTTCAGCGGTGGAATCCAACTTTGGTTTCAAGGCAATAACAACGATACTCTGACCTTTTTGAATATCCTGACAAGTCTGGGTCAAAATAGCGAGAAAGCGCTCTCTATTTGGTAATTGGGTCAATAAGTCGAGGCCGTCGCTTTCGATGTCATCAATTCTTTCTAACTTCCCGGAAAGATCCGCTGACAGCCCAACAAAAAACGGCGTTCCAGTGGTGGACTCAATTCTCTGAATGGTTAAATCTTGGGGAAAAACACTGCCATCAGAGCGTCGAGTAAGAATGGTGCCACTCCAATAACCCTGCTGTTTTAATTGCCCCCATAAATGATCGTAGTAAGCGTCACTGTGTTTTTCTGCGTTGAAGATGCTGGTCTTCAAACCAATAATTTCGTTGTTCTGGTAACCAGTCAGCTGTTCGTAATGATGATTGCAGGCCAGAATCTTGGTCATTTCATCCGCAACAAGAATGCCATGATGATGATTCTCAAACAGAAAATAGAACACTTCTGTCAGTTGCTGTTTATTCGAAATGATTAACCTTGGTGACAACGTACCTTCTAAAGCATGTTCGTTGACTTTCTCTACCGCGATGTCGACATACGCAAATAGAATATCCACCGCCAATAAACAGCAGCTGATTCTTGTTCCGTTGCCCGTTTCCAACACCATTTTAAAGGTTTGTTTGATCTGCGCTCGTTGAGATGTAGGCAAGAGTTCGAGAAAAGATGCAGCGGTGACCGTATGCGACCCTTGACCAAATAACAGTTCATTTAGCTCAGCATCACACTGTAAGACTTGGTGTTTTAAATCAATATGCCAATCGTAGACCGCAAACTTATCCCAATGAGTGGGTATTGATTCTGCTTTCGAGATTTGATTGATCACGTTAGATGCAACTCCCTTACACACAATAAACACTCAGTTTCATAATATAGCTCACTATGCCCGCTTTTTTTATTAACCAGATAACACTTTCGGACTGTCTCTATTTCCATAACCAAAATAAGGGTTCTCTTGCTCTCAAAAACAAGCGAAGAATTGAGGTAGATAGTCACGGTTCAAGTCGCTATAATTCGCGCTCCTTGGAACTGAGAGCAAAATATGTACAGCAACGTTACTCCTATTCATGAGCATAAAAAATATTGGGCAGAATGCTTCGGCACTGCGCCATTTCTTCCTACCAGTCGCAAGGAAATGGATGCCTTAGGATGGGATAGCTGTGACATTATTATTGTGACCGGTGATGCTTACGTCGATCACCCAAGTTTCGGTATGGCGATCATCGGTCGTCTGCTTGAAGCTCAAGGTTTCCGTGTTGGTATCATTGCTCAGCCTGAGTGGAGCAATAAAGACGCATTCATGAAGCTTGGTAAACCGAATCTATTTTTTGGTATTACGGCTGGTAATATGGATTCGATGATCAACCGCTATACTGCCGATCGTAAACTTCGTCACGACGATGCTTATACGCCAAACAATGAAGGTGGCAAGCGCCCTGATCGCGCTACACTTGTCTATTCTCAACGTTGTCGTGAAGCCTACAAGGGCGTTCCAATCGTTTTAGGCGGTATTGAAGCAAGTCTTCGTCGACTGGCTCACTATGACTATTGGTCAGATAAAGTTCGCCGCTCGGTACTATTTGATGCAAAAGCCGACATTCTTTTGTTTGGTAACGCTGAACGCGCTTTGGTTGAAGTCGCTCACCGACTAGCAGATGGCGAAGAGATTTCTACGCTTACTAATATCCGTGGTACAGCGGTCAATCTGCCTGCAGAGCCTGACGGTTACACTATCGTTGACTCTTCACGTATCGAGAAGCCACGTAAGGAAGCATTTATTCCACCAAACCCATACGCGGTTGAGGAACAATGCGATACCAAAGCAAAAACGCAAGAACCTGAAGCGAAAGCGATTACGATCCGCCCTTCTCGTCATGATGCTGCGACTACGGCTGTACGTATTCCACCATTTGAAAAGTTAAACAACGACCGAATTCTTTACGCTCACGCTAGTCGTATCATGCACCTTGAAACCAACCCATATTCGGGCCGTGCACTAATTCAACGTCATGGTGATCGTGAGCTTTGGGTTAACCAAGCACCAATCCCACTTTCTACAGAAGAAATGGATTATGTATTTGGTCTAGCTTACGCACGCGTACCACACCCTATGTACGGCAAAGCGAAGATCCCAGCTTACGATATGATTAAGACGTCCGTTAACATCATGCGTGGTTGTTTTGGCGGCTGTTCATTCTGTTCAATCACCGAACACGAAGGTCGAATTATTCAGAACCGCTCTAAAGAATCTATTCTGGGCGAACTGGAAGAGATCCGCGATAAAGTACCGGGCTTCACTGGCACAATTTCAGACCTAGGCGGACCTACTGCGAACATGTACCGATTAGGCTGTAGTGATCCTAAAGCGGAAGCCAACTGTCGCCGTCCTTCTTGTGTCTTCCCCGGTATCTGTAACAAACTGAATACCGACCATAAGCACACTATCGATCTTTACCGTGAAGCGCGTAAAGTGAAAGGCGTTAAAAAGGTTATGATTGCCTCTGGCGTTCGCTATGACCTAGCAATCGAATCTCCAGAATACGTCCGAGAGCTTGTTACTCACCACGTTGGTGGTTACTTAAAGATCGCCCCAGAACATACCGAAAAAGGCCCATTAGATCTGATGATGAAACCTGGTATGGGTACTTACGATCGATTTAAAGAGATGTTCGAAAAGTACAGTGAAGAAGCGGGTAAAAAACAGTACTTAATCCCTTACTTCATTTCAGCTCACCCAGGCACTGAAGATGAAGATATGCTAAATCTGGCTTTGTGGCTGAAAAAGAACAACTTTGAGTGTGACCAAGTACAGAACTTCTACCCGTCGCCGATGTGTAATGCAACATCGATGTACTATTCAGAGACTAACCCACTTAAACGCGTGAAATACAAAAAGCGCGAAGAAGTACCGGTTGCTAAAGGTGAGCGCCAACGCCGCCTGCACAAAGCACTGCTGCGCTATCATGACCCAGACAACTGGCCATTGATTCGTGAAGCACTTATCAGCATGGGCAAAAAACACCTAATCGGTGACAAACCAAGCTGCTTAGTACCTGCTGAAGACATTGATGCGAAGACACCGGCTCAACGTCGCAAGTCTGGCCGTCATGGTTCACAACGTTTTGCTACTAAACACACTAAGAGCCAACCAGGGTTTGAGAAGATGAATGGTGAGCAGCGACGAAACGGCAAAGGCCGCGGTAAGCCGAATGCTCAAGGTGGTAACAAAACTCAAGGACAGGGTAACCGCAATGGCAAGCCTACTGGTAAGCCAGATACCGCTCGTGGTGGAAAACCCGCGGCTCAAGGTAATAGTAAGCCACCAGCAGGACGCAAACCTAAGCGTCGTTAAAAAGTAGAAAATCGCAACCTCAGTTGCGATTTTTTGTTTCATACGCTCAAACCCGACGCATCTATTAAATCATCCTCTTTGTAGAAGATAATCAATGAACTCATCTTCTGGTAATGGCTTGCTAAAGTAATAACCTTGTATGTATTCAACTTGTTTAGTTTTGGCGTAAATGAGCTGTTCTTCTGTTTCTACCCCTTCCGCAACCACGGGCTTCGCCATATTTTGCGCCAATGAAGCCACTGAGTTAAATACGGTTTGAAGCTTGGTATCCTCAACCACATTCGTTACAAATGCTCGATCAATTTTTATCTCATCAAAACTGAGGCGACATAAGTAACTTAAGCTTGAGAAGCCGGTGCCAAAATCATCAATAGAAATTCTAAACCCATATCTCTGAAGCCGTTCAAGAGCTTGATTTACATAATTGAAATTATCAATCAAAGCAGACTCTGTTAGCTCAAGTTTGATTTGACGAGGGGATAATTGATACTTGGTTATCGACGCCATTAGCTTGTCGATAAACTCAACATCCAAGATCTCCACCACGCTGATATTTAACGCAAATAGCAAGGCGTGTGTATCCACCCCTTTGGCTTCAAGTTTACCCACCAAACGAGACAGTTGACCGATATTAAATTGAGTCAATAAACCAATGTCACCTATGCGCTCAGCAATGGGAATAAACTCGACTGGAGAAACAAACTTCCCTTTTAGATTCCATCGAATTAAACACTCGGCCCCAGCAACACGCTGTGATTCTGTTTCATGAATCGGCTGAAACAAAACATAAAAGTCCCCTTCAAGGCTCTCTTTACTCAGCGCTGCTCTAAATTCTGTTTCGAGGTTATTTTGATGCTCGATCTGTCTAGCGAGTTCTTCTTGAAACTCAGCCAGCCTGACGCGTTCAGTCAACACGTCAAGAATGGCCATTTCTGCCTTATTAAGGCTAAGTTCATGAGCATCCCCCTCTTTCTCCACATAATAACCTAGCGCCACATTGCTAAAAAAATGACGCTGATTAAAGTGAAAAGGTTCGTTCAAGAGTGAGTAGAAGCGCTCTACATCAAAGTCAATATGAGGGGGAATAAATAGATTAAAACTGTCAGTGGAATGCTTACTTGATACTGCTTCTGGTAACTCACTTAACACTCGCGAAAGAACTTCCATAAACACCAAGTTCGCGACAGCTGTACCCCAGATTTCGTTTATACGTTGATAATTGCAGATCCTTACGCAACAGACTGTTCCATGTTGATATTCCGCATTCAGTTTGGACAGAAAAGCTTCTCGGTAGAGTAACCCTGTATGTGGGTCCTGGGTCGAAAGCTGCCTATTAAGACGACGAGCAGCAATTAACTCACCATGCTCAATAAGCGAGAGAATGTAGAAGTCTTTGTAGCGAATAAGCGAGAGTTTGGCCCACTCTACATTTTTGTCTGGGTAACTTAGTCCAACCTCTAACTCAATTTCTCTCTGTTCACTTACGGCACTACGTAACTGATGCTCTAGATCGATTCTCGCGAAATCTTCATCAATAAAACTCACATTTGCTCCGAACAACTCTTGCCCTTTGCTCACACGAAACAACGCAGAAGCTTGCGTGGAAATCTCCAAAACATCCATTGCGCTATTTACAACAACATAGGCGATGTTCATCGCTTCAATTTGGTCACTCAGGTTCTTCATCGCATCTCCAAAGACTTACGTACTTGATAAGGCAATAGTTCCAGCGCATAAACTCCGGATACACCGCCTTTTTCGACCGCCTCTTTTGGCATCCCATAAACTAAACAGCTTGCTTCATTTTGAGCAAAAGTTACCGCTCCGGCTTGATGTAACTCCAGCATTCCTTGTGCGCCGTCATCCCCCATCCCAGTCAAAATAACACCGATGGTATCAGGACCAACCGTTTGTGCTGCTGATCGAAACAGCACATCGACGGAGGGTTTATGTCGAGAAACTAATGGGCCATCTTTCAATTCTAGGTAATATTCGTTGTTTCTGCGTTTGAGCAGCGTATGTATCGATCCAGGTGCAATGTAGACCCAGCCAGACTTGAGCTTCATACCCTGCTCCGCTTCAACCACATGTTGATTCACTTCCTTATCCAATCGCAATGCAAACGCTTTAGTAAACTTCTCTGGCATATGCTGAACGATGACAATTGGCGCTGTGTTAGCAGACGTCTGACTTAGAAATTGGCGAACCGCTTCTGTTCCTCCCGTCGATGCGCCAATCACAACCACTTTCATCGCGCCATGACTTTTAGGGCAAGATTCGTAGTCCAATACAACGTCCGCACTATTTTTTACTCGATAGCTTTCAGACCCTAAGTATTTCAGGGGTTTCACTTTGGCTTGCGCTGCCTGTTTGATTGCATTGATTATGGAGAGCACTTCTTGTGAATGGAGGTAATCGTTCAACTGACTTTGGGGCTTATTGATTACTTCGACCGCCCCTGACGATAGCGCTTCCAAGCTTAATTGAGGGTTATCTTCTGTCTTTGCTGAGCAGATAATAGTTGGAGTCGGATGCGTCGACATAATTTGACGCAGAAATGCAATCCCATCCATTTTGGGCATCGCGATATCCAATACAATGACATCGGGCCATTGTACCTTCATTTTTCGTTGTGCAATAAGGGGATCCGGTGCTGCTCCACATACTTTTAATTGGGGATCTTTTTCTATCACCTCTCCAAGTACTTGTCTCATCACCGCTGAGTCATCGACAATAAACACATTTATCTGTTTCATTCAGCCACCTTGCGGTATAGACAGTTTTCAACAAACTCCATTTTTGCATGGCCTTTTAGAACATTTTCGCTGTGCCCCAAAAACAAATAGCCACCAAGGTGAAGACGAGAGATCACGTTATTGAGAATGTGCTTTTGTTTGGGGATATCAAAATAGATCAACACATTGCGCAAAAAGACAATATCGAATCTATGCTCGTGCTCCGGAGCTAATAAGTTCTGCTTAGAAAAATGGCAAAAGCGGCGAAGTGATTGATTGATAGTGAAGTGCCCTTGAAACTCCCCAACCCCTTTTAAGCAATAAGCTCGTCGAAATGAAGCCGGAATCGGTTCGGCAAGGAGGACGTCATATTGACATCTAGTTGCTTGTTGAATTGCTGCTTCTGAGATATCTGTACCATGTACTGACCATTTTGCACTGCCAAGGACGCTTTCTAGCAGCATGGCTAAACTGTATACCTCCTCACCAGTAGAACAAGCCGCGCTCCACACCTTAATCGGAATCGAAGATTTCCAATTTTCGACCAATTTACTCAATTGTTCGAACTGAAATGACTCTCGAAAAAAACGCGTCTCATGGGTCGTCAGTCGGTCAATAAAACACTGCAGTTCCCCATCATTTTCATTCCCATTCAGTACCGCCAAATAATCATCATAAGAGTGACAACTGTTTGCTTTTAACCGAGACGCCAAACGGTTCTCAACCATAATTCGTTTATGCTCAGCCAAATGAATCCCTGTGTTACTTTCCATTAATGACTGAATGAAACGAAACTGTTCTCGGTTAAGGGCGGCGTTCATCTCAGGACTCCCAACGAGAAAGCATCATCTGTTGGTGTTTCAGCAAGCCTTGGTTAATCTGCTTCCCGTTTAGTAGCTCTGCCATAATGAGTAGCGGTATTGTTTCGTTGTCTACTTCCACCATATCAGCGACATATTGGTTTGGTATATGCACACCAAACGCTGGTTTTTCAAACACACGATCCAATGATATTGACTTAATTGAACGAACTCTTGAGACCACCAGCCCAATCATGACACTCTCTTGCAGCTTATCACTGAGCGACTCATATAAGATGATACAGCTATACTTGTCATAGGTTTGATGAGCCATAGTCCCAAGTCGAATCGCAGCATCAACCACGGGGACAACGCTACCACGAACGTTGATCACTCCACTGACCTCTTTATGACACATCGGTACTTGGGTAATTTGGGTGTACTCAATCACTTCTTTAACCGAATCAATCGGTATCGCAACGACTTCACTCGAGACTTCAACTAATAGCACTTCAATTGCAGGGGCGCTTTCCACATCAATTGCGTCATTCATGCTCCACCTCCGAACGATTGGCTTGATCTACCACCCACACCCACTGTCGATTTGAAAGCAATTGATCTACGTTGAGTATCGTCAGTAATCGTTGTTCAAGCTTTGCCACCCCTTGAACCATTGGAGACTCCAAGTAACCGCCCAGCTCTGGAATCGCTTCAAGATCGGAAGAAGAGACATCAATCACCTGTCTGACAAGGTCCACTTTATTGGCAATCACATAGGTCTGATTCTCTCTTACCACTTCTGTTACGATCACACAGGTTTTTGTCGATACGGGGCGAATCTCTTCGCCCAAACAGGCGGCAATATCAAATACAACGACCAGTTGCCCCCGTAAGTTCATCACTCCGAGTAACTGCGCTGGAGAACCAGAAATTTCCTCAATTTGAGGGTACTCCATAATCTCGCGAATGCGATCTATAGGGTACGCGAAGTATTTACCAGCGACTTTGAATTCCAGATACTTTTCTTTCATATCTACACTTCACCTTCTCAATCATCAAAAGGGACATAGCCACTTTCTAGATTCGTCGGTGCCGCATGGGCGCGCATCTGCCTTTTTGTTGTGATGCGAGTTTCACCTCCGCTAGTCAACTTAAAAAAGCTGACCGTATTGCGGATTTCGTTGGTCTGCTCTTGGACCATCACGGCTGTTGATGCAAGCTCTTCAGAGGCTGAGGCATTTTGCTGTGCAATTTCATCCAATTGAGATACGGTTCTATTAATCTCGGCAACACTGGTACTTTGTTCTGTCGATGCTGCGGTAATTTCTTGGACCAAATCTGCGGTTTGTTGGATGTTTGGCACCATACGATTGAGCATGTCACCCGCATGCTGTGCAACTTTGACGCTGCTGTCCGCCAAGGAGCTGATCTCTTGTGCAGCGACCTGGCTTCGCTCTGCCAGCTTACGCACTTCATCCGCAACCACAGCAAAGCCTTTACCGTGTTCTCCGGCTCTTGCGGCCTCAATTGCTGCGTTTAATGCCAATAAGTTGGTCTTGTATGCGATGTCTTCAATAATGCCAATTTTCTCTGCAATCGCAGTCATAGCATTAACCGTGTCATTTACCGCTTTGCCACCTTCATTGGCTTCAGAGCTCGATTGAGTCGCAATACCATTGGTCACTTTGGAGTTTTCGGTATTCATTGAGATCGAGGAACTCATTTGATCTAATGAAGCACTGGTTTCTTCGACGCTCGACGCAAGCTGACTCGACGTTGTGCTCAACATCTGAGAGGTGGTAGACACTTCGTTGGTACTGTGTGCGATAGCTTCAACTGAGCGCCGAATATCTAACATGATGTTTTGTAGCTTATCGAGGAATCCATTAAAGCTTTTGGCTGTTTCGCCAATTTCATCTCGGCCAAAATCTGGAATTCTACGAGTCAAATCCCCTTCACCAGAGCGAAGATCTTCCGCCGCCTCAGACAGCGCTTTAATTGGCAGTACGATCCCTTTGATCAAGAACATTGCCGTCACAAATGCGAGCAACACAGCCACGCCAAGCAGTCCCCATACTAATGAGATACTTTCACGTGCTTGGTCAACCAATTGGTCGAGTGAGTCTCGGCTTTGTGTATTGGCTGTGCTACTGATTTCATCGAGGATTTTTTCAAGTTTACTGAATACCTCATGCTCTAACTTATCGATCTGAGCAGCGGCTTCAAGTTTGTCTCTTGGGCTGTAGATAGCAAAAATATCTTTACCGCCTTTGTAGAGTTCAAGGTACATTTGCTCCACAAAAGCGAGACTTTTTATCTCTTCAGGCTTTCTTTCTAAAGGTTTGATTTCACTAAGATACTGAGCGAAATTACGAGACTCTTTCTCAAAAGCATTAACAGCGCCAACTTCACCACGCATATAAGCGTTTAGAGCCGACATCATGTCGCCTTCTTCGTCGATCAGCTCTAGATATAATCGAACACCAGGCAGATCGTCATAAAGAATATCTTCAAAATCTCCTGTCCCAGCGTCAGCAACTTCTTCTTCTTTCAAGGTGTCGAGTTTCGCTTCTAACGGGTCCGCAAACTCTTTGATGAGATAGTTGTACTTTTCGACAGCTTGGCTCTCTAAGCTAGGGTCAAACTGATTGAACACAAGGTTAATCATATCGTCATAGTAACGACGGGAAAGATTATCTATTTGTCGGATGATGACAGGGTCAACGGAGTTCAGTTGCTTCAAGCTTTCAAAAAAGGTCACAAACTCCGTGTAGTTTTCTAAAAAGTCGACCTTCTCTTCCGCTTCTCCGGTAATAAATTCCAGTACATTCGAGTTCATATCCCCGAGTTCATCAAGCATGCTCAATGACAATATAACTTTGGGAATTTCCTTATTCCCAACGGTGATGGCATAAGACTCAATCGTCCGGTTCTTTACTTGTACCGAAATCGCAATCACGAGTAACAATAGTCCCATTGTGCACATAGCGACAATTATCTTGTTCTTAATCGATAATTTACCAATCATGCAGCTCTCCCTAGCGAGCAAGTTAATGTCTGACAACTTGCTGCAAAATTAAAATTGCGCTCATATGCCTCAGTTAAAGCGCTCTGCATTGACTCTTTCTGTCGGGCTCAATGCTGTTTGAATCAGTGCGAAAATATCCAAAATTATGGCCACTTCACCACTACCTAAAATCGTCGCGCCGCTAACTCCTTGTAGGCCTTCAAATAAGGGGCCTAGTGGTTTAACAACGGTTTGAAACTCGCCACTTAAACTGTCAACGACTAAGCCAGCTCTTAACGAACCAAGCTGGATGACAATCAATGCTTCTTGCTCTATTGGTGTAGGGTTAGTAATACCGAACCATTCTGACAGCCTTAGAAAAGGTAAAACCTCATCTCGTAGATTGACGTACTTCTTGTCGCGGCTGCCATGCTGTCCAATCACTTCATTAAGTTCTAAGCACTCGACAACGTTATCAAGTGGAATGACATAATCTCCACCATCGACTTTGAACATAAACCCATCGACAATAGATAAAGTTAGAGGCAGACGAATAATGAATCGGCTGCCTTTCCCAACCTCACTTTCTATTTCGATACTGCCGCGAAGAAGCTCGATATTGCGCTTAACCACATCCATACCAACACCGCGGCCAGAAAGGTCTGTGACTTCGTCACTCGTGGAAAAGCCAGGTTCAAAGACTAACTTCCATATTTCTCTTTTGGTTAGTGTGCCCCCATTAGCCACAATACCTGCCTGGCGAGCTTGCTCAAGGACTCTAATCTCATCAATGCCTTTACCATCATCCGTCACCTCAATCACAATAGAGCCAGAATCATGGTAAGCATTTAAACGAATCGTCCCACAGCTTGGCTTACCGACTTTGATTCGCTCTTCAGTTGATTCAATTCCGTGGTCAATGGCATTTCGTACTAGGTGGGTCAAAGGGTCACTTAACTTTTCGACAAAGGTTTTATCCAGCTCTGTATCCGCGCCACTCACAACAAGGTCAACCTGCTTTCCGAGTTCATTGGCGGTATCACGGACTATGCGCTTAAACTTGCTGAACGTATCACCAATTTGCACCATTCTGAGCTGCAAAGAGCTATCACGAATGTTTTCAACCAATCTCTCAAGTAAAGCCATCGATTCGATAAGCGGCTCATAGCCGGTTTGATGGGCAAGTAAATTTGTGCGAGCCCCCATGATCACCATCTCTCCAACAAGGTCGATCAATTGGTCAAGTTTCTCCGCTTCCACTCTTAAGGTTTTTGACGCTTTTATTTTTGGGTGGTCAAGTAAGCGAGTCGTTTGCTGCGATGATTGAGTCTTCTCTTCAGCGGCTTGGTACCACTGCTTATGTTGCTCAGCAGTGATTGCGTCTAGTTCGGCAAATTGGTCGATTAGCTTTTCAGTAGGCTCAGGTAGTCGCTCAGCAAGCTCAAAGTAACTTTCAACAGGACTGTCAGGAGGGAGAACTTCAACGGTTGAATCATTGAGGATAAACTCAAACGCATCTAAGATTTTTTCTCGGTTAATGTTCCCTTTAAAGCGAATCTCATATCCCAGATAATTATTTTCTGGTTGAAAAGACGCACTGGAATCTTTGTCATCGAGGATTTGCTCAAGCGCATGAGTCACTAACGCAACATTGGTAAGCTCACCTTTAGTGCCTAGATATTGAATAAAGCGGATAGGATCGAGCCCATCCTTAAAGACATTTGAATGAGGCCGTAGCGATATATGCCAAGTTCCGTCCTGCTCAACCTTATCTGGCTCTGCTAGTTCAGTGACATCTTCACTTTTCCGAGTGGTGAGGGTTTTGACTAAATATGGCAACAAGCGCTCAATCACGATTTCAGCGTTAGGCATCGGGCTATTAACGTTTAACGCCATTACCTGTTGACGAATGACATCATTCCCTTCCATTAAGACATCAAGTAGCGATTCATCTACTGGAGTAGTCTTCTGGCGGACTTGATCCAACAGTGATTCCATCGCATGAGCAAGGGTGGTTATTTCGTCAAAACCAAACAAACCTGCACTGCCCTTTATGGTATGGATAGCGCGAAACAATTCGTCTATCCAATCTGGGAAAGACTCTGTTAATAGTTCTTGATTGAGCAACAGCTGTTCTACGTCATCGGTTAATTCCAATGACTCGGTGATAAATACTTGAATAGCCCGATCGAATTCAGTCATCTTTTTCTCTACACACTCAGTGTCTCAACCCCAAAGAATGTTAAATAAGTACTAACAGCTGAAGCTGGGTTAAGTAATTTAACTTCATTAGTTTGGCTCCTTTGCTGAAGAACGAACCACATTAATAATTGAAAGCCCGCCGAATCTATCTCTACCACGTGCTGAGCGTCTAACTGAACATCGTCATGCTCTTGAAGAGAGGCATTCAATTCTGAGTAAGTTTCTTCTACCTCATAGATCGTAAGCTCTGCGGGCAGAACATAGATGTAGTTAGACATAGCCCTTCCCCTCTACGCCAGTAGCTTGTTGACCGCTTCTAGCATTTGTTCTGGTCTAAAGGGTTTCACCATCCAAGCTTTCGCTCCGGCTTTGCGACCTTCTTCCATTAAATATTGCTGGCTTTCTGTTGTTAACATGATCACCGGAGTAAACTTGTATTTAGCTAACGTTTTGAGTTGCTTAACAAAGTCGATACCATTCATATTGGGCATATTGACATCACTAATGATGAGATGAACTTTGCCACCATCTAGTTGCGCGAGCCCATCTAAACCATCTTTTGCTTCAATCACTCGGTAACCTGCACCACCTAACGCAATGCTAACCACCTGTCTAAGTGATTCAGAGTCATCAACGACCATGATTGTTTTCTGCATTTTCAATTCCTAAAAAAACGTGACACTGCCTTCATCTTGGGGGGATTTGTTTTTCTCTACGCGAGTTTTTTGTTCGATAAGATCGAGCGCTTCTGCAATTTCGTTTTCATCCCAACCGCAGCTATCTAACCGGGATATCGCTGCTTCAATAATACGGACACCTTCAATGATTCCTTGCTGCTGCTGCCGTAATCGGTCGCCAAACTGAAGCAAAACGAGCATCTCCTTGTATATCTGCTCCATCTGGTCTCGGTATTGTTTAATTTCATCATTTGGAGCTACATCGCTCTGCTTTATTTGACCGGCAATGGCTCGCATCGACTGAACTTTAGTACTGAGTTCGTTAATGGCTTGATGAGAAAAGTCACTCGAGGTTTCTGCCTGTTCTCGTAGCTTAGGTAGCAATACGGCTGCTAAGGATTGTGTGGTTTTTTGATAAGAATTGTTGTGGGAGGAGTTCACGCCTGCAATGAGAAAGAAAAAAAGAAAAGTTATAAAGCCTGCAGACAACATTGCTGGCACCGTGAGACCAACCAGCAGAGCTTGAATAAGAAAAATAGCGGCCCCTAGGCCAATAAAAACTGGAAAGCGTCCCAACTTATAAACCCTTTTATCAGTAACCTAGTAGATAAGCCTAGTTCATAAATAATAGAGGGGCGCCGTTTTATAATAAAAAAGGTCTAGCTGATAACAGCGAGACCTTAGATTTATTCAATGTGAAATTAGATAGGTTTTAAGCGTTCTTAGCTTCAAACTCCTGCATAAACGCCACTAGCGCTTGGACCCCTTCAAGAGGCATAGCGTTGTAAATAGATGCTCGCATACCACCGACTGCACGATGACCTTTTAGAGAAACTAACCCACGAGCGCTTGCTTGTTCTAAGAACAAAGCATCTAACTCCGGTTTCGCCAGTTGGAATGGCACGTTCATACGAGAACGGTTTTGTGGATGAACGTTATTGATGTAAAAATCAGAGTTATCAATTTGCTGGTAAAGCAATTCTGCTTTCTGCTTATTGATCTTCTCCATCTGCGCTACGCCACCTTGCTCTTTAAGCCACTTGAATACTAAACCTGATAAGTACCATGCAAAGGTTGGTGGAGTATTAAACATTGAGTCTTTTTCTGCTAGGACCTTGTAGCTCATAAAGCTAGGAAGCAGCTCATTCGCCAGCTCAAGAAGATCATCACGTACGATCGCGATACAGATACCAGCAGGGCCGATGTTTTTCTGTGCACCTGCGTAAATCACACCATATTTCGAAATATCAATTTGGCGGGACAAAATGTTAGAAGACATATCAGCAACGATTGGTTTATCTGTCTCTGGAAGATCAGAAATCTCGATACCATCAATCGTTTCATTAGGACAGAAATGAACATACGCTGATTCAGAATCTATCTGCCAATCTGATGCGTTAATCACCGCTGCTTTGCCATCAATTTCTGTTTTCGCAATAAACGTGTCAACCTGACAGTATTTATTGGCTTCATTAATTGCGCTTTCAGCCCAGTAACCTGCATCAATGTACGTCGCTTTTGTTGCAGAGCCCAATAAGTTTAATGGAACTGCTGCAAATTGTGCCCGAGCACCACCTTGGCAAAACAGTACTTTGTAGTTGTCTGGAATATTCAGCAGATCGCGTAAATCCTGTTCTGCATCTTCTGCAACCTTAATAAACTCTTTACTACGGTGACTGATCTCCATGACAGAAGTGCCTAGGTTGTTCCAATCAACCAATTCCTTTTGCGCTTTTTCCATCACAGCTTTAGGTAGGCCCGCAGGACCCGCACTAAAGTTAAACACATTGCCCATTTTGTCTTTCCTTGCACATGATTCAATAACTAATTACTCGATTAATACCATGTTTCGCCACTGATAAAAAGCAAGAAAAGAGGTCTTAAGACCTCTTTTCCCTTAAAGCAGCTAAATGTTGCAATTATGGTTGAATCAGCGCAGGCAGAAGCAAGGCCATAAGTGGGATCTGTTGACCGTTCTCAAATACTAAATTACCTTCTTTGAGCTCCGCCTGAATTTGGTAACCTTTTTCAGTCTCTTGAATCAGCTCCATCACCATGGCTTCATCAATGCCTTGCTTGATAAACGGATACTCAGTCACTAAGCCGCTAGAGAAAAAGGTATTCAAATCACCAGTCAATGCAGGCAATATCATGGCAGGATTCTGAGTCACATTACTCGTCCCTTCAGGAACAGTAATCTTCCACTTAGACTCGAACTCACTCTCTTCACTCAACTTAACAGCCATTTTGTTCATAGCCAGGTAGAAACCTTTGGAAAATAAGCTTTCTACATACGGAATTGCCGTTTCAATATCAGCACTAGTGAGCATTGGGTTGTTTTGATACAAATCAACCAGTTTCTCGAACGACTCACTATCCAAATCACCAAAAGCAAGGTCGATTGATACACTATCGACGTTACCATCTGCAGTGAGAAGATCTTTAAGATCGACCACATGCTGACTGCTAACGGTTTTAGCCATTTCATCAAACGAACTACGGAAGGTATATTGGCTATCATTCATGCTAAATAACGGAGTCTGATCAACGTTGACGATGGATGCTTGCTCCACTTTTAGAGTCTGCTCACCTAGCCAAAAGCTGTTCATTTTCTTGCCGGTCCCTTGACCGCTCAAGCCTGACATCAGAACTTTTTCACCCGTGTTAAAATCAATTTCAACAGAAGGAACATCCAGATCGTAAGTAATATCACCTAAAACACTCAAGTGACCTTTCAAACTAGAAGGCGTCACTGAAACGATCGCACCTTCGGCTCCCTCTGTTACTTGATTCCAAGCACTAAGCTGTAAATCAAAGTCTGTGTTACCGTTAAGTTGAGTCGTGGTATCCAGTGTTAAAGGAAACTCTGGCATATCTTTCAAAACAGACTGTGCACTTAAACTTACCAGTCCATGACTGATCTCACTATTAACTACCACCTCAGATGGCAAACCATCGATAGCTAACTGTTCTGCCATAACTGGGTCTAACACCGTATAGCGAGTCGTAACTGACGAAGATAAGTATCCACGTTCGTACTTAACAACTTCAGCGTGAACTGAGTCAGAAGAGATGTTCGCAATGCCATCTTCAATCACTGACTGACCAATTTGACCAACCGCGAGAGGCCAACATAACGCAAGCGCAATGGCACCGCCGATGGCGCCGAGTTTTTTAAGTTCCATGGTATTCGTTTCTTATTTTAAGATTTGTTTCAGTCTACACGAAAAAACATTGAGATAAATCAGTGTATTGGCTTTCAAGTAAAAACAATGAAAAATCTCATATCTAGCTCCCAGTACCTCGATTGATTCCTTGTTACTGTAGCTAGTGTTTGTGTTTAAAGTGTAGCCTACTTGTGAATCAATTTTCCGTACTCTGTTTAGACAGTAACCCGATCAGCATTGAGCAACTTCGCCGTGAACTTAGCCCTCTTGCCGCCAAGTTTGATTTGCATAGTGCTGATAGTATTGAAGAAGCCCACGCTGCCTTAACATTTTGTACTGAGCGAAAACAAACCGTGGCCCTAGTGATCGCGAGCCATCACGAGTCGTTTAATGGTGCCGATTTCCTCATCCAATTAGACAAAAACGACCTAACCAAAAGCGCACGGAAAATTTTGATCAGTTGTGGCCAAGATATCCAAGCGATTTTGTCTGCGGTAAACGACGGTCGACTCGATCACTGTTTAACCAAGCCACTGCAAGACAACTTGGTCCACAAAACCGCCCAGAAAGAGCTAACAACTTTCATCCTTGAAAACGATAAAGACAACCTACTCTCCTATAGCCAAGTGCTCGACCAGCACAGATTACTTAGAACCCATATTGACCAAAAGATGCGTCACTATCGTGAAGGTTTCATCACTGATCATCATAGTCTTTCAGACCAACAGCTTGCGGAAAAAGTCACTGGTGCGTTGTTAGATTTCTTCGCAGAAAATGATGAAACACGGGCCAAACGTGTCTACTCTTGCGACCATTTACTGACAACTGAAGGGACTGAGAATCAGTTTCTTTGGTTCATCACTAAAGGTACGGTCGCTTTATATAAAAAAGATGATATTGGGATCCAAAGAGAAGTCGTCCGACATTCACAAGGAAACATTGTCGGTGGTATGTCTTTTGTTACTGGAGAGCCCTCCTTTTCTACAGCAGTCACCTTGACGGAAACTGAGGTCATTAAACTCGATCGCAAAGTGTTCGCAAAAGTGATGCACTCAAATACATCGCTATTGCCACTCTTTACTAATTTACTCTTACGTCATTTTAACCGCCGCCTACAGCGTAGTATCAACACTAAGCTACAACTACAAAAGACGCTTGAATCACTTGAAGACGCCCATCAACAACTCATAGAACGAGAGAAAATGGCCATGCTTGGTCAGCTTGTTGCCGGAGTAGCACACGAGCTGAACAATCCCATTGCTGCTATTTTGAGGGGAACTGAAACGTTAACCAACAAAATACAAACACTGCTCGATTCCCGTTCAATCGAGCAAGTTGGTGATGACGGTATATCCGTTTTGCAACTGGGGCTAACACAAAGACCAAGGTCTACAGCCGCTGAAAGAGAACTCACCAATCAAGTTAATCAGAAAGTTGCTAATCGCCGAATCGCCAAAAAGCTGGTCAAACTCGGATTGGAAAAGCAATCCCATTGGTCAGATGAATCGCAACACTCACCAGACCTGACACTAGAACGATTAGAGCGCCTTGAAGACTATTATTTTGCAGGAAGTACCCTGAGGTCTGTCGGCGTCTGCGCAGGGCGAATCGCCGATATGGTCAAAAGTTTAAAAGGGTATGCACGTTCCGATGACGAACGCTTTCGAGTCGCGGATATCCATGAGGGTATCGAAGATACTTTGGTCATTTTTGAAAACAAATTGAAGTTTCATACCATTGAACGCCAATACAGTGAACTCCCTCAACTTCCCTGTTTACCGATAGCTTTGCAGCAAGTCTGGACTAACTTAATTTCCAACGCCATCGATGCGTTTCCTGAAAAAGGGTTACTTACCATTACCACCGAGCTAGCCCAACAAAACGAGCAAGAATGGGCAGTGATCTCTTTTACCGACAATGGTTCAGGCATCCCCGATGACATTAAAGATAAAATCTTCTCTTTAAACTTCACAACAAAAAAAGAAGGTAATTTCGGCCTAGGGATCGGTTTATCTGTCTGTCAACAAATCGTCCACCAGCATGGGGGCAGAATCTCTGTCGATTCATGCTTGGGAGAATTTACCCAAATGTCCGTTTGGCTTCCTTTAAGCCAACCTCAATTAACAACAAGGAGCCAAGAATGAACAAATACCTCATTTTATGTGTTGATGATGAACGTGAAGTATTAGACAGCGTCATTCAAGACTTGGATTGCTTTGAAGAACATTTCCTATTGGAAGCCGCAGAGTCAGTACAGGAAGCCAAACAACTTATTGATGAATGTTTTTCACAAGACATAAAATTGGCGCTTATTGTTTGTGACCACATAATGCCAGAACAAACGGGAATTCAGTTCTTGATCGAGTTAAACGAAAATGCTGATACCCAATCTACCAAAAAGCTATTACTCACGGGACAAGCAGGCTTAGAAGATACCGTTGAAGCAGTTAACCACTCAAGCCTCGACTTCTATATCGCTAAGCCATGGCGTGGCGATGAACTCAGGGAGGCGGTAAAACAGCAACTGACAGCCTATATCATCGACAATGAAAAAGATTTGATGCCTTGGGCTGCAGCCCTAGATACTGAAAAGATTTTCGAAGCGGTCGCAAAAAACCGTCTCAACTATGGCGAATAAACGAACAAAGGTTGGCACGTGTATTGCTTTCTTATATAAATAACGACAAAACAATGACATTTCTATAGTGGCAGTCGCTATGATGCATTATCATGTCGTATTAAACGTCATGGCGCCCGTCGCTAAAGACCAAGGAAATTCACAAGATATAGGTTTATCGTCAATATGCGTAAAACAATCTTAGCTGCAGCACTTGTGCTAGCATCTGGTCAATCTTTTGCTCAAACCGACCCAAATAGCCCGGCGGTAATGAGCAACTTTAGTTATGACTACCTAGAAGCTCGAATTGGCGCAAGCCCGGTTACTTTTGGTGCCGCAATGAGCAAATCCGTACACCCGAATGCGCACCTAATCGGTCGTATCGATTCTGAGTTTGAAGGCGATTACGATGCAGCAGCAGGTTTCGGTTTCCACGCTCCAATCAACAACTGGGCAGACCTTACTGGTGAAATGCTATTTCGCTTAGTTGATGACGGTGCAGCAAAAGGTACCGATACTGGTATGGAGCTAAACCTTGGCGTACGTCAATGGTTAGGCCCACAGCTAGAAGTTGGTGGTAAAGGTGGATACGTATCAATCGATGATAACGATGATTGGATTGGTTCAGCATACGTTCGTTTCCACTCAACAGAGCTATTCTCTCTAGGTGGTGAGCTACGCATCAACGACTACTACGGTGATCAGTTTATGTTCACTACTCGCTTCAAATTCTAAGCGCTGATCTTGATATACTAAAAAGCCGAGGTTTAACACCTCGGCTTTTTACATGCAAATCCTTTTGCATCTGAGCATTTCATTTTGGTCGGTTAACCAGCTTAGTGACAACCAGCTAACAGTTGACGCTTGCGAGGTTCTTGGATTAGTTTCCAGTGAATGCCTTCAATCGCACCAGCAAACTTCCACAATAGCTTCACATCTACATCACTGCCATAAGCCTGCTTTACGCGAGAAAACACCGCTGACGCACCTAGCTCTAGGAATGTATCTACGTCCTCAACGCCCGCTTTTTTCACCATACGTTCAAGAGTCAATTGCATGTTAGGTAAATCACGTAGACGACGGTTAGCAGAAGAACGTTTGAATTCACGTTGAGTCACAGAGTAATTAATAGACTGTTCCACTAACTCGGCGAGATCTTCGTGCTTATTGTTGAAGAGTTGAGTGATGTCGTAATAATTTACTGTTGCTGTCGTTTGTTTCTTAACGTGTCGATACTTTTCACAACCAAGTTGGTTTAGCTGTTCATCAAGCTTTTCACCGCCACGAATAAATATTTTGTCAGCGCTGATGAGCGCGAACATTGCTTCTTCTTTAAACAAACCCGTACCACCAAACATCGAACGCTTTTGGAAGTCACCGAATTTTGTCACGTATTGAATAAATTGTTGCTCTGTCATATCCATTGATCCTTAATCTAAAACCCCGATTAGTTATGATCACCAGATAGCAGCAGTTATAAGCGAAAAATTTAAAACTCACTTAGGTTATGTTGTGTTTTATTGTTAACCCAAGCGATAAAACAAGTAAGGTAAATGATAGTTAACGAAACGAAATAAGTCTGTGCATGAATCACACCAATTGCATATATTTGGGAGATTATTGGGAAGTAAATCACAGCTTAATACTTTTACTATTTATAAAACCTCCTCAGAATTCAGTAATAAAATGCTACGCAAATTATCAATAGAAGTGATCTATCATTTGCTAATATGCACTTAGAAACGTTACACTGTAAACAGTGTCATAATCCTTAAGTATGTATGAATCACCTATCCTTCTATTGGTTGCCAGAGAATGGCGATCTATTGCTCAAGGGCATTGAATCAGAGTTTTTTAGCCTGATTGAGCACGCAATCAGTTCGAGGAAAATATCCCTTCCTCCTATCCCAGATGTTGTTCTTAAAATTCAACAGCAATGTACCCAAGAATCGACAACTATTACCGATATTGCTGACTTGCTTCTTGAAGACCCTGGTTTGGCCGCAATTGTGATTCGAGTTGCAAACTCGGTGATCTTTAATCGTCGAAACATAACTTGTACAGACCTTGTAACAGCCGTCTCTCGCTTAGGAATCCTCCGCGTTCGTGACATCGTAACTGCTCAAGCTATCGAACAACTAAAACACTCCATCAATTTGAGTCAGTCTTGTAATCAAATCTTGGTGCAAAGTGCCGGTAATTCTCGTGAGCTAGCAGCAACCATGGTTCTCGTAGCACGTGGGTTTAAGGACAGTGGACAAGCGCAATACCGTCATATCGAAACAGATAAAGCCCTGTTATGTGGATTACTTGCTGATATTGGCCTGTTCTGTATCGTCAATGAGTATCACAATTATTTAGAGCAAGGTAACTACCTGGATGAGCAGATAGCCTTCCAAGTGTTCGACAGACAGTGCTCTAAAGCCAGCATGCTGGTTTTAGAAAGTTGGGGGTTTGACAATGACTTCTTAGAAGTTGCCTCTAATGAAAGTATTCAAGCATCTGAACAATTGATCACGTATCTCGATATCGCACGTATCGCTAATCACATTCTCATGTATCGTCGCAAGGATGACGCGATAGATGAACATACCGTGGAAATTGATGTCACTGGGGCAGATATACTGTACAAACTCAGTAATTTAAGTGATAGTGAGTTCAACACACAGATTGATGAACTAATTAGTGCAAGTGGCTTATAACCACTAGACAGGATGTACCATGTTTTCAGGGATGATATTTATCTTTGCCCCATTGGTGGTGGGGTATCTAATTTCTATATCCAAAAAATCAACTCTCGACACAATCAACGTCACTACCTCTAATCTTATCTACGTCATTTTGTCGTTAATGGGATTAAGCTTGGCCGGCTTAGATAACCTCGGCCAAAATTTACAGCTTATTATTAAGACTACCGCTGTATTCTTCGTTTGCTTAAGCCTAGCGAACCTAGCGGTATTACCTTTAGTTGATAAACTTCTGCCAATCAAAACTGACTCGGCTAATACGAAGCTGCCGCTATCATCAATGGCAATGGAATCGGCAAAGCTGATTTTAGTCGTTGGAAGTGGGCTTATTTTGGGCCTCGCCTTACCTTTTGACCTGAGCTGGGTAGATACCGCGAGTGAGTGGATTCTTTTCTTATTGCTTTTCTTTATCGGTATCCAATTACGAAATAGCGGCCTAACGCTTCGTCAAATACTACTTAACAAGCATGGCATGGTCATCGCTCTAGTGATTATTGCTAGCTCAATGGTCGGAGGATTAATTTCCGCCTTGATCCTTGATATTGATATATACCGAGGCTTAGCAATGGCGTCTGGCTTTGGTTGGTACTCACTGGCGGGCATTTTGATGGGTGATGCATTTGGTCCTGTTTATGGTGGCGCTTCATTTATGATAGAACTGCTTCGAGAGTTGGTTGCCTTAATATTGATCCCACTCTTCATTCGAACTAGACCTTGTACTTCTATTGGTTACGCTGGCGCTACTGCAATGGACTTCACCCTACCCGTCATTCAAACAACGGGCGGTGTAAGATGTGTACCTATCGCTATCGTTAGTGGCTTCATATTAAGTCTACTTGTCCCAGTAATGATGTTGTTCTTTGTCTCTCTTGCAGGCTAGATCGCAGGAATCATCCAACAATTTCTCTATTATTGGCCCTTATTTCATTGCCCAAGTCATTTGGATTGTTCTGAATGATAAAAAATATAATAAGATAAAACTTCAAAAGGAATCATTATGAAACGCATGATCGTTGCCTTGCTGCTAGGCACCACCTCTACTTTTGCTGCAGCGGCAGATAACACTTGTCTTTCTAAAAAGTACGACGCATACATTGATGCTTCTCTGCATTGGTACGAAGACTTAGCAAGCTTAACTTCCGAACAGTACCCTGAACTAACAGAAGTAAGCGAATGGTTCCTAGAAGGTCGTAAAAATCACTTCGAATTAAATCGCGCAGCCGTCCACTATTACCTAACAGAAGATCAAACTAAAGTAGCCACTGCTCAACCAGTCGAAGCTTGGCTACAGCTAGAACAAAAAGACATCAAGGTACTTGCTTCTCGTAGTGATGAACTTGGACAACTAGCAAAAGTGACGTTCAATGATCGTCAATCAAAGCCTCATGAGAAAAACTACGAACTACGTTCTGCTTTTGCTGACTTACTAAGTCACCCGACTAAGATTGATGCAGCGCTTAAGCGATACAACTCATCGATTAAACAGCTAGAATCAATCAAATGTGAGTAGTCTTATTGCGCGCAGGGTCTTTAGCTAGATTCTGCGACTAGCGCATTACAAAATCTAAGATTCGTTAATTAAGGCGGGACTTTGCTCCCGTTTTCGTTTAGATTGTCGCGCTGCAATAAAAAAGATTAGAGCAATGTAAGCTGTATGAAATCGGAACACAAAACGGCTGATGTGAGCTTCGAAAGTTTACTTCGAATTTTCACAGTACCTGAAGGGCCAGACTCAACGCTAACAAGAATTGAAGAGAAGTTATCGCGCAACTTGAATAAGTTTCTGCGTGAGCACAT
Organism: Vibrio sp. TBV020; assembly: GCF_046056895.1. Taxonomy (NCBI): domain Bacteria; kingdom Pseudomonadati; phylum Pseudomonadota; class Gammaproteobacteria; order Vibrionales; family Vibrionaceae; genus Vibrio; species Vibrio sp. TBV020. The sequence continues at coordinate 2,311,857 of NZ_JBEEAQ010000003.1, forward strand.
CGTCGCAGAAGAAAAACCCCTGCTAGAAATTGAGAAAGACTTCTCTAATGCATCAATTCCTGAGCAACCCGAATTTGTTTCAGAACATACTCAACACCTGCTTGATTCTTTAGTCTCGCACTCTGTTCACACGTCCGCTCCAAGTTTTATCGGTCACATGACCTCGGCACTGCCTTACTTTCTAATGCCGCTGTCTAAGATCATGATCGCACTCAATCAAAACTTAGTAAAAATTGAAACGTCAAAAGCATTTACCCCTTTAGAGCGCCAAGTGCTCGGTATGCTTCACCGACTCATTTATGGTCAAGATGATCAGTTTTACAGCCAATGGATGCACAGTGCTAATCACTCTTTAGGCGCCTTTTGCTCTGGCGGCACAATAGCCAACATCACCGCTCTATGGGTAGCGCGAAATAACGCGCTGCGTGCACAAGGCCATTTTAAAGGCGTAGAAAAAGAGGGACTTTTCAAGGCAATGAAACATTATGGCTACGAAGGATTAGCTGTTTTGGTTTCAGAACGTGGTCACTACTCTCTTAAGAAGGCCGCCGATGTCCTAGGCATTGGTCAAGAAGGTCTTGTTGCAGTTAAAACAGACAACAACAATCGAATCTGCCCTCAAGCTCTTCATGAAAAAATCGTGGAGCTCAAAGCACAAAATATTAAGCCGTTTGCGGTAATTGGTGTCGCAGGTACAACCGAGACTGGCAGCATTGACCCTCTCAGCTCTATCGCACAGATTTGTCAGCAAGAAGATTGTCACTTCCATGTCGACGCAGCTTGGGGCGGCGCGACTTTAATGTCAAATAACTATCGCCATCTTCTAGATGGTGTAGAGCTCGCTGACTCAGTGACTATTGATGCGCACAAGCAGTTATACATCCCTATGGGTGCTGGCATGGTGTTGTTCAAAAATCCAGATGCTATGAAGTCCATTGAACACCATGCGCAGTATATCCTTCGCAAAGGATCTAAAGACTTAGGTAGCCATACCCTTGAGGGTTCCCGCTCGGGCATGGCGATGCTCGTCTACGCTGCGATGCACATCATCAGTAGACCTGGCTATGAATTACTTATCGACCAAAGTATTGAGAAAGCAAAGTTTTTCGCCAATCATATTGAGCAACAAGAAGACTTCGAACTCGTTTCAGAGCCTGAACTTTGCCTACTAACGTACCGATATGTACCGAAACATATTCAGGCAGCACTAGAACTTTCATCAGGTCAGCAAACTCAAGAATTAAACGAACTTTTGAATGAACTCACCAAGTTTATTCAAAAACGACAGCGCGAAACTGGTAAGTCTTTTGTCTCTCGTACACGTTTAAACCCTGAGCGTTGGGGACGATTAAATACCATCGTATTCAGAGTGGTTCTTGCCAACCCGCTAACAGGGTGTGACATTTTGAGCTCGGTACTAGAAGAACAAAGAGAGATCGCAAAACAAGCACCGAAACTAATGGCTAGAATCGAGCAACTAGTCAACAATATCCACAATTCATAGAGTGAAAACTGAAATTTTCTTTCTAGAAAAATGTAATTTCTCTATCAATGAAAGCCTCAACGTTCAAATATTTGTCGATACAGAAGCCAATTCTGTAGTTTAAACAAAATTTAGTTTGAGGCTTGTCATATATTGGCCAATTCCCTAGTAGAAAAGTTGCCGTAAACCTTTTGCTTAGGTTTATACTGGCTCCATGGCGCTGGATTGTATTTGCCCCTTAGGGAACAGTTTGTTTCCTGTCATTAATATGGGTTTATCCAGTGAGTTGTTCTCTATACCCTCGTGAACACTATGAACACATTAGAAAAAATTCAAAAGAACCTAGAAAACTTTAGTAAGTCTGAGCGTAAAGTTGCCGAAGTCATTATGGCATCACCTCAAACTGCTATCCATTCTAGTATTGCTACACTGGCTAAAATGGCCGATGTAAGTGAGCCAACTGTTAACCGTTTTTGCCGTCGTTTGGATACCAAAGGTTTTCCTGACTTTAAACTTCATTTAGCACAAAGCCTTGCGAACGGTACACCTTATGTGAACCGTAACGTCGAAGAGGACGATGGTCCTGATGCTTATACGCATAAAATCTTCGAATCGACAATGGCTTGTCTAGATGTCGCGAAGAATAGTCTTGATGCTATGCAAGTAAATCGCGCAGTCGATCTACTAACTCAGGCTAAGCGCATCTCGTTCTTTGGTTTAGGCGCATCATCAGCGGTTGCGAAGGACGCTCAAAACAAGTTTATCCGTTTCAATATTCCGATTACCTGTTTCGAAGATATTGTGATGCAACGCATGAGCTGCATCAACTGTACTGATAACGATGTTATCGTGCTGATCTCACATACAGGTCGAACGAAAAGCCAAGTGGAAATCGCCAATCTTGCCCGTGAAAATGGTGCGACAGTTATCGCTATTACGGCAAAAGATTCTCCTCTTGATAAAGCAAGCTCACTATCAATTTCACTTGATGTGCCAGAAGATACTGACGTTTACATGCCAATGGCTAGTCGTGTCGTACAAATGACAGTCATCGATGTACTGGCGACAGGCTTTACGCTACGTCGTGGCTCAGGCTTTAGAGAAAACCTAAAGCGCGTTAAAGATGTTTTAAAAGACTCTCGCTACGACAAACTATCTCAGTTCTAAATAAAAAACGGAGCAATTACTGCTCCGTTTTTTTATTCTCATCACTGTTAGCTTTTTGTCAGCCGACTTTCATCTTCCGTTACGCTAATATGTAGAACCGAAGCTGACGCTCCTAAACCATTGAGTGCTTTATCTGCACACTCTCCTCCACACTGACAAACTTGTTCAAGAATATAGTGTAGGCGCTCTAATGTTAGAGGCAGTGGATTACCCTTAATCGCAACCGATTTAAGCGCATCTTCAGCAACAAGATCAAATGAAGTGGTGCAAACACCAAACTTATCTAGCGTAGGAATACCCAATCTTTCCAGCATCATGTTCACCCACAACACGGAATCTTCTTTATGGGCGTTGATTCGACCAGTAAGTATTTGTGCAAGCTTGGTATAACGGCTTAGCACATCGCTACGGCCCGCTTCATTTGCAGCTCTGATATTTTCTAACATCACGTAAGGTGCTAAGCGAGCTGTAATGACACTATGAGGAGCATCGAGCTTTCCCCCCAACGCTGATGCTAAGCCATGTGCAGCACCAAGTTTCGCATTAGAGATCGCCATTCCACCTAACATAGCGGCAAAAGAAACATCAGATCTGGCTCGATGATCATCTTGTAAGCAACCAGCAATCATGGATTGTGCGAGTCTTCGTAGCCCTTCTTCACAAATCATATCAGTCAGTGGATTAGGTTCTCCACACACATAAGCTTCCATTAGGTGTGTAAAAGCATCCATCGCTCCGCGCCCAGAAAGGTAAGGATCTGTACCGTAGGTAAGCGTCGGATCGACAATTGCGACATCCGCCAACATATCTGGACTGCGTAAACTGACTTTGACTTGATCTTGCCCTGAGCGAAGCACAGCATTCTTCGTCACTTCAGAGCCCGTACTCGCAGTGGTTGGTATCGCGATATAAGGTAACGGTTTAGATTTCAGAGGGACGTTCCGTCCTACCACTTCAACATAGTCATAGACGTCACCTTGGTTGGGAATTATGGCAGCCAACGCTTTGCCCATATCAAGCACACTCCCACCGCCTATCGCCACCACCATATCAGGCTTAAATTTACGCCCAGTAAGTGCCGTTTCTTCAATCATGGTGATATTAGGCTCACCATTAATCGAGACATGTTGGTAACGCATTCCTTGGGATTTTAGGTAGTAGATAATTGGTGCCGCCCGATCGAGGGTTTTACCCGTGACCAGTAGGACACTATAGCCATATTGATTCATGACAGACAGCGAGGATTGCAATGCGCCTTCACCAAAAATAATGCGAGTGGAGGTCATAAATTGAAACATCTTGTACGCTCCTATTCCTTGTCGTTTCTCAAGCTTGCACTTTGTCCGAAGAAATTAACTTGATGCACTGCAACTTGTAGGAAACAACCTCTGATTTATTGTGGTTTCTCCGACCTAACGCACGTTCAAATTCTAGGAAATAGCGTCATAAGGTTCAATTTTTGTTCGATAGATTTCGCCTATTGAAACAAGAGGCAAATGCCACTTTATTTCCGTCAATGATTCGTGCATAGTTGCAGATAACAATTTAAAGGAGAAAGAAATATGTTCGTTGTTATCTTTGGTCGCCCAGCTTGTCCTTTCTGTGTTCGTGCAAAAGAGCACGCTGAAACACTTAAAGCAAAACGCGATGATTTCAACTACCGCTACGTAGATATCCACGCAGAAGGTATCTCTAAAGCTGACCTAGAAAAAACAGTAGGTAAGCCTGTTGAAACTGTTCCTCAAATCTTCGTAGATCAAGAGCACATCGGTGGCTGTGATGATTTCGAAGCATACGCGAAAGAGCACCTAGGTCTGTTCGACGAGTAATCGAAAAGAATTTGAAGAAGCCGCTTCTCGTAAGCGGCTTTTTTACGTTTGGCGCTAAGCGCCAAAGCACTTTTTGATATCAAGTCAACTAATCGTAAATTCTAAAAATTTTCACTTATCTTTTTGCAATATTCAGATACAATCCGCACACTTATCTTACCCTCTGGCACCAATACAAGACTTGCCCGTGAACATTGACGTCGTACTTTTGCTCGAACAAAACCCTATCCTCTTGATTTTCGTAGTCTTAGCGATCGGCTTAGGCATCGGAAAGATTCGCTTTGGCAATCTACAACTTGGTAACTCAATTGGCGTGCTTATTACCTCGCTTGTTATGGGTCACCTTGGTTTTACTTTCAATGCAGACGCGTTAACCATCGGCTTTATGCTGTTTATTTACTGTGTTGGCATTGAGGCCGGTCCAAACTTTTTTGGTATCTTTTTTAGGGATGGAAAACACTACTTCATTTTAAGCATGGTAGTACTATCCACAGCATTATGTATCACCTATTTTGCGAGTCACCACTTTGGGCTCGATTTTGGCTTGTCTGCGGGCATGATGGCTGGCGCGTTGACATCAACACCAGTGTTAGTTGGTGCGCAAGACGCCTTGAACTCAGGCTTGGCAACTACACCGCGTAACATGGATTTTTCTCAAGTTATCGAGAACTTATCCGTTGGTTATGCGATGGCTTATTTGGTTGGTTTGATCAGTATGATCATGTTTGCCAAGCTATTACCAAAACTTCAAAAGCAAAATTTGTCTGATTCGGCATTACAAATCGCTCAAGAGCGTGGCTTAGGTAGTTCAGGCCAACGTAAAGTTTATCTGCCTATCATCCGTGCTTACCGCGTAGGTCAAGAACTTATAGATTGGATTGATGGTAAAAACCTCCGTGAGCTTGGTATTTACCGTCAAACGGGCTGCTATATAGAACGTATACGTCGTAATGGTATTCTTGCCCACCCAGACGGTGATGCTATCTTGCAACAAGGTGATGAAATTGCACTTGTAGGTTTCCCAGACAGCCACGCTCGTCTCGATCCAAGCTTCAGAAACGGCAAAGAAGTATTCGATCGTAACCTACTTGACCTTCGTATTGTCGAAGAAGAGATCGTGGTAAAAAGTGATTCGATCGCAGGCAAACGTCTATCAGATTTGAACTTGTCTGAGTATGGCTGTTTCCTTAACCGAGTGGTCAGAGCGCAAATCGAAATGCCGATGGATCTCGATATTGTGCTAGCGAAGGGGGATGTACTCCAAGTCAGTGGCGAAAAAAGTCGTGTTCACGGTCTAGCAGAAAAAATCGGTTTCATCTCGATTCATAGCCAGATGGCGGATCTGCTCGCTTTTTGTAGCTTCTTCATCTTAGGTATTATGTTTGGTTTGATCACCATGACATTTGGCCAAGTCTCTTTCGGATTAGGTAATGCAGTAGGTCTTTTGCTATCGGGTATCACTCTTGGCTTCTTACGTGCTAACCACCCGACTTTTGGCTATGTCCCTCAAGGGGCGCTAAATATGGTCAAAGATCTCGGTTTGATGTTCTTTATGGTTGGAATAGGCTTAAGTGCGGGCGGTAAGATGTTCGAGCATTTATCGCAGGTTGGCCCGCAAGTGATTGGTCTGGCTTTCTTAGTCAGTGTTGTGCCTGTTGTATTGGCTTATTTAGTTGGGGCATACCTACTAAAAATGAACCGCGCATTACTATTTGGTGCCATTATTGGCGCTCGTACCTGTGCACCAGCAATGGACATCGTGAACGAGTACGCAAAGTCTACTATTCCTGCTCTCGGTTATGCCGGCACTTATGCTATCGCCAATATATTGATGACTTTAGCTGGTACCGTGTTAATCATCCTCAGCTAGAGTCAGAAACATTAAAAAAGGCTTCCACAAGGAAGCCTTTTTTAGCTTTAGCCTAAGTGACCTTAACTAAGTGGTCTCATGTAAGCTAGGAAGCGTTTTTCGGCAACCTTGAAGCAGCCAAGAATAATGAAGGTCAATGCCATATAGAACAAGCCCGCCGTTAGGAATGACTCGAACGGTGCGTAGTAACGCGAGTTAACCAAACGCGCTGCGCCTGTTAAATCGACGATGGTAACAATGCCAGCCACTGCACTGCCGTGAAGCATAAAGATCACTTCATTACTGTACGCAGGTAAAGCTCGACGTAATGCACTTGGTAAGATAATACGACGATAAGTCTTAAACGTACTCATACCATACGCTTTTGCCGCTTCCACTTCCCCTTTTGGCAATCCATTAATCGCGCCACGAATAATTTCCGCGGTGTAAGCCGAAGTGTTCAAGACAAATGCTACAAGCGCACAAAACCACGCATGTTCCCACAATGTATCTTTTACTGGGAAAAACTGATCCATACCGTAGTAAATGAGATAAAGCTGTACGAGCAGAGGCGTTCCACGGAAAAAGTAGATAAATGCCCAGCTTGGCCCATTGAATAGATAGTTATGGCTATTACGTGCTACACCTAATGGGATTGCGATAAATAAACCGATGATTAACGCTGCTAAAACTAGCCACGCTGTTGTCCATAGCCCGTCAAGATAGATAGGTAGGCTGTCGATAATCAGAGAAAAGTCCATTCTTTACCTCGCATGAATACTAAATTTGCGCTCTACCATCTTCAAGAAACCTGTCGAGACACTGGTAAAGAATAAGAAAATCAAAGCAACTGCCATATAGAAAGTAAATGGCATTTTAGTTGTACCCGCAGCAAGTGCACTCATTCGAACCATATCTTCCAGTCCGATAATAGATACTAATGCCGTCGTCTTTAATAGAACTAGCCAGTTATTACCAAAGCCTGGCAATGCGTGACGAATCATCTGCGGAAGTAAGATACGGCGAAATGCCAACGTAGAGCTCATGCCGTAAGCTTTTGCAGCTTCAAGTTCACCACGATCGACAGCCATGATGGCACCGCGGAAAGTTTCCGCCATGTACGCACCAAAAATAAATCCAATGGTTAAAACACCAGCAACAAATGGGCTGACATCAATATAATCTGGTAGGTAAGAAGTCCACTCATGGTTTGGATCACTAGAAGCAAACCATTCGTTAATTGTTTCGTTGATGGAATAAAGGCTGTTATTGAGAAGAATTTGTCCACCAAAGAAGATAAGCATCATTAGGACTAGGTCCGGTATGCCGCGAATAACGGTAGTATAAAGTGTTGCGATCGCTCTGGCCCAGCGATAAGGAGCCATTTTAGCAAGCGCACCAAGCATACCTAAAATCATTGCTACTAGCAGTGACAGCAGTGCAACCTCTATTGTCACAACGGCCCCTTTTAATATAGAGGCTTCATATCCTTGTAAATCCAGCATAGGTAAGTTCCTGATCCCTAAACTTTATAAAACTAGGCCGTTGGTTTTACTCCTAGGAACAAAAACCAACGGCCATTAATCGACTTTTACTGACCGTAAACGTCGTAGTTGAAGTACTTAGCAGCAATTTCTTGGTAAACACCTTTCTCACGTAGAGATAGGATTGCCGCATCAAGTTTCTTCGTTAGGTCTTTGTCTTGCTTACGTACTGCGATACCAAAACCTTCACCGAACCATTTAGGGTCAGTTAGTGATGGACCAACAAACTCGTACGCTTCACCGCCAGCTTTGTTAAGTACACCTTCTTCAAGCGCAGATGCATCACCTAGTACAGCCGCTACACGACCGTTAGCAAGATCTAGATAAGCTTCGTCGAATGAGCCGTAACGTACGATAGAAACTTTGTCGCCGTAATTATCAGTTAGGTACTTATCGTGTGTTGTTGCACGCTGAACCGCAATTTTTTGACCATCTAGGTTATCGAAATCAAGGCCTGCACCTTTTTTCGCAATAAATTTGTTAGGGATAAGTGCGTACTTGCCTGTGAAGTCAATTTTCTTCTTACGTTCTTCAGTAATAGACATTGCTGCGATGATCGCATCGTATTTACGAGCAAGTAATGAAGGAATAATGCCATCCCAATCTTGAGGAACGACCTTACACTTCACTTGCATCTCTTCACAAAGTGCGTTTGCCATATCGACATCAAAGCCTTTCAGAGAACCATCGGCTTCTGTCCAGCTAAACGGAGGGTATGCACCTTCAATTCCGAAACGAACTGTTTTCCAATCCTTTGCTTGTGCCACACCTGTAACTGCGGTAGCTGCTAATGTTGCTGCTAATAACCACTTTTTCATTTCCATACTCCTGATATTGTGATTTTTATTTTTAACGTACTTGTTGTGTTTGCCGTTACTACGGCGATTAGTAAATTGACGAAATGAACTGCTGCAATCTCTCAGAGTCCGGGTTCGTAAATAGTTTAGATGGGTTACCTTGTTCTTCAACTAATCCTTGATGTAAGAACATTACGTGGTTAGACACATCACGGGCAAATGCCATTTCGTGAGTAACCACTAACATGGTACGCCCTTCTTCTGCCAAATCTCTCATAACCCCTAGCACTTCACCGACTAACTCTGGGTCAAGAGCTGAGGTAGGTTCATCGAATAGCATAACTTCAGGGTCAACCGCTAAAGCACGTGCAATGGCAGCACGCTGTTGCTGGCCACCAGATAAGTGACCTGGATAGTAATCTTTGCGCTCGTATAGACCGACTTTCTTAAGTAGCATTTCAGCATTCTCGATTGCCTGCGCTTTTGGAACACCAAGAACATGTATTGGCGCTTCAATGACGTTTTCAAGCACCGTCATATGAGACCACAAGTTGAAACCTTGGAATACCATTGCTAAACGCGAGCGAATGCGTTGCACTTGTTTTTCATTGGCTGGAACTGCTTCACCTTGGCGGTTATTTTTCATTTGGATTAACTCACCGTTAACCCAGATTTCGCCTGCAGTTGGTGTTTCTAGAAGGTTAATACATCTAAGAAAAGTACTTTTACCGGAACCAGATGAACCGATAATAGAAATAACGTCCCCTTTGTGAGCCTCTAAAGAGATGCCCTTTAAAACTTCATTTTGTCCAAATGTTTTGTGCAGTTCTTTTATGTCCAGCGCTGGTACATCATTCATGCGCTTTTACTCCCTGTCTTTATTATGACCAACAACTTCATTTAACTCGAGAGTCATTGGTTGACTGCTGGGTTCCACCCACATTGCGATACAAATTAGCACTACCCTGCTAAACATGCAACAAATTATTAACCTAATAAGTAGCAATATACAGTCACTTTATGTGAGTAAAAATGCTAATTACAGACTAATACTCTTTAGTTTGCGCATAAAACCTATCAATAGCACAAAGTAAGCGCCTAACCACCAATTAACAATTTTAAAAAAACAAGATCCAACTCACTAAGCGTCTTAAATCTAATAATCTCTATAGTTATTAATAAAATTGAAACGCTAATTTTGCTCATATTATGAAACTATATTTCACCCTTTTAAGTGCCTGATGAACGAACTTCCATTCATTGTGTAGTTTTCTTTCACAACCTTTCATAAAGTGATCTAAATCAATCACTCTTTAGGGTTAGCACGTTAAACTCGCCTCAAAGATAAAAGCCTCAATAGGCGTTTTTTTTGTCTTCTAAATCCTCTACGCTAAGCTCACTAACTTCGTGCTACAGCTAAGGTGACCAGGATTCAAATGCAGGAAGCTAAGCCAGGTTTTATATAGTACGGCCGTCATAGAATAATAATCGGGTCGTATTTTGAAGAGTCATTAACAATTTTTGAATATGAGGAATCTATGTCAGACGCAGTAAATAAGCCGCACTCTGATTCGGATATCGAAAACAAGAGCTATAAAGAGCTGCACCGCCCAGCTTCTGAGTTTGAAAGCCGTTCAGACTACCTTGACCACGAACTACAGATCATGAAGCCACGCCGTTTTGGTTTGAACCTTCCTGGTCGTGATTTCCGCTTTGAGCTTGAAGACCTCGTTCCTGCACTTGCTGGTACAATCGGTATTATTGCGATGTACTCTGCAGTAATGATGTCTTGGGCTGAAGGCCTAACCGCAGCATGGGACCACGTTAACTTAGGCAAAGATTTTGCTATCGAAGTTGCGCGTGTTGAAATGTTAATCCCTGCACTTCTTTTCTGTGTTCTAGCGTCTGGCTTTATTAACCCTAAAGCAAACCTTGCTGGTAACCACGGTCCAATGATCCCTCTTATCGGTACCATCGCTTTAGCAGGTGCACACCCTCTTGCATTGGCAATCCTAATTGGTGTGTTCGGCTTAATCCTGAGTTTATTAAAAGGTGGTTCAAAGTTAGTTAACCTTACCTCTCAGGGTACAGCGGGAGGCTTACTTATCTTCCTCGGCTTAACGGGTACCATGAGCCAAATCAATTCAATCCAAACTTGGGCTGTAGGTCTGCAATCAGATTCAGTAGCTGCAGGTAGCATGGGTTATGTTGGTCTAATCGTTCTAGCCGTAACAATCGCACTTTACGCATTCTTAGCAAAAGTAAATAAACGTTGGCTAGCAATCCCAGTGTGTGCATTTACAGGTCTTGCTATTGCTCTAGTTCTAGGTGCAGGTTTTGACATCAAGTTCGTTACTGAAACAGGCCTTCCAAACCTAAACCCTGTTTACTGGTGGGGTTCTACTGAAGAAGGTTGGATGCTTGGTCTACCAAATGTTCAGCACTTCATCGCTTCTCTTCCATTCGCTATCCTAGCAGTTGCGATGTGGTCACCTGACTTCCTTGGTCACCGTATTTTCCAAGAACTGAACTACCCTAAAAAGTCTGAAAAAGTACTGATGGACGTAGATGACACTATGACTATGTGTTCTGTACGCCAAATGGTCGGTACAGCAGTAGGTGGTGGTAACATCACATCATCTTGGGGGACGTACATGATCCCAGCAGCGATTGCTAAACGTCCAATCCCAGCGGGTGCGATTTTACTTGGTTCACTATGTATCATCGTCGCTATCCTTGGCTTCCCAATGGATATCGCGGTATGGCCACCAGTAATGCGTGTTGCTCTTCTTGTGGGTGTATCTCTACCGCTACTAGAAGCGGGTATGCAGATGGTTAAAGACAGCAAAGATTCACAAGCTGCAGGTATCTGTATCTTCGGTAGTGCAGTTGTTAACCCAGTACTAGCTTGGGCATTAACAATGCTACTTGATAACAATGGTCTAATTGGTGATAAAGAGCGTGCAGCACGTCTATCATTCGTCGATAAGATTGTAATCCCAGTTGGTGTTCTAGTTATCTGTCTAGTTGCAATGCTAGCAGTTGGTATGCTAGAAGGTCAGTACGGAATCCAAGCATTCTTATAAGAAAAGTATGTTGAGAGCCTAGGTTAGGCTCTCAACTTTTTTTGAACAACAAGCATTAATTTAAAAAATAATTTAATAAAACGTCCATTTATTGATTTAGTTTAAGGTTTGCAATTTTTTTTTAGCATACTCTTGAAAGCAAGTTAATAAGCAACCATTTAGATAGCAGTGACAATATTTATAGTTTTACACCAATTTGACTGATCGAATTTAAAGACTATACATATTGTTATTCATAAGAGTGTACCGCCCCAGTTATGGGAAACTGACTGGCTCAACAGTTAGCAAGGTACGTGTTTTTTCTACTAAAAAGGTAGGTATGTCATGGCAGAGCAATTTGCTAAAGCTTGGGAAGGTTTTGCTAAAGGTGATTGGCAAAACGAAGTAAACGTTCGCGACTTCATTCAGAAGAACTACACACCATATGAAGGCGACGAGTCTTTCCTAGTTTCTGAAGGTACTGAAGCGACTAACAAGCTTTGGGCTAAAGTAATGGAAGGTATCAAGCTAGAGAACTCAACTCACGCACCAGTTGATTTTGATACAGATGTTATCTCTACCATCACTTCTCACGACGCTGGTTACATCGAGAAAGATCTTGAGACTATCGTTGGTCTTCAGACTGAAGCTCCTCTAAAACGTGCACTTATCCCTAACGGTGGTGTGCGCATGATCGAAGGTTCTTGTAAGGCTTACGGTCGTACACTTGATCCTCAAATTTCTAAAATCTACTCAGAGTACCGTAAAACACACAACCAAGGTGTTTTCGATGTTTACTCTCCAGACATCCTAAAATGTCGTAAATCTGGTGTTCTAACTGGTCTTCCTGATGCATACGGTCGTGGTCGTATCATTGGTGACTACCGTCGCGTAGCACTATACGGTATTGACTTCCTAATGAAGGACAAAGTAGCTCAGTTCCATTCAACTCAAGAACAACTTGAGTCTGGTGAAGATCTACAGATGACAATGCAACTGCGTGAAGAAATCCAAGAGCAACACCGCGCTCTAGGCCAAATCAAAGAAATGGCTGCTTCATACGGTTACGACATCTCTGGTCCTGCGACTACTGCTCAAGAAGCTATCCAGTGGACTTACTTCGGTTACCTAGCTGCTGTTAAGTCTCAAAACGGCGCGGCAATGTCTCTAGGTCGTACTTCGACTTTCCTTGACGTTTACGTTGAGCGTGATATCGCAGCTGGCATCATCACTGAAGAACAAGCTCAGGAAATGATTGACCACTTCGTAATGAAACTACGTATGGTTCGTTTCCTACGTACTCCTGAGTACGATGAACTATTCTCTGGCGACCCAATCTGGGCAACAGAATCTATGGGTGGTATGGGTGTTGACGGTCGTACGCTAGTTACGCGTACTAACTTCCGTTTCCTAAACACGCTATACACTATGGGTCCTTCTCCAGAGCCGAACATCACTGTACTTTGGTCTGAGCAACTACCTGACGGCTTCAAGAAGTTCTGTGCGAAGGTATCTATCGATACTTCTTCTATCCAGTACGAAAACGATGACCTAATGCGCCCAGACTTCGACAACGATGACTACGCTATTGCTTGTTGTGTATCTCCAATGGTTATCGGTAAGCACATGCAGTTCTTCGGTGCTCGTGCAAACCTTGCTAAGACTCTTCTATACGTTATCAACGGCGGTGTGGATGAAAAACTTAAGATCCAAGTTGGTCCTAAGTCTGAAGCAATGACTGACGAAGTACTAGACTTCGACAAAGTATGGGCTGGTCTAGACACGTTCATGGATTGGCTAGCGAAGCAATACGTGACTGCTCTAAACGCAATCCACTACTCTCACGACAAGTACAGCTACGAAGCGTCATTAATGGCTCTTCATGACCGTGACGTTCGTCGTACAATGGCTTGTGGTATCGCTGGTCTATCTGTTGCAGCTGACTCACTATCTGCTATCAAATACGGTACAGTTAAACCAATCCGTGACGAAGACGGCATCGCAATCGACTTCGACATCTCTGGTGAGTACCCTAAATTTGGTAACAACGATGCTCGCGTAGATGACATGGCTTGTGAACTAGTTACTAGCTTCATGAACAAGATCCGTAAGCTTAAGACTTACCGTAACGCTATCCCTACTCAGTCTATCCTTACTATCACGTCTAACGTTGTATACGGTAAGAAGACTGGTACTACGCCAGACGGTCGTAAAGCAGGTGCTCCTTTCGCTCCTGGTGCTAACCCAATGCACGGTCGCGATGAGAAAGGTGCAGTAGCATCTCTAACATCTGTAGGTAAACTACCGTTTGCTGATGCAAAAGATGGTATCTCTTACACGTTCTCTATCGTACCTAACGCTCTAGGTAAAGAAGAAGATTCACAGCGCGCTAACCTAGCGGGTCTAATGGATGGTTACTTCCACCACGAGCAAGGCATCGAAGGCGGTCAGCACTTGAACGTTAACGTTCTTAACCGTGAAACTCTAGAAGACGCAGTTAAGCACCCTGAGAACTACCCTCAGCTAACAATCCGTGTATCTGGTTATGCAGTACGCTTTAACTCTCTAACTACAGAGCAGCAAAAAGACGTAATCGCACGTACTTTCACTGAGTCTCTATAATCTCAGTTGAATGATTGACCAAAGCCCCGCACTCGCGGGGCTTTATTGTTTCTATCAATCTTACTTTTTCCATTTGAGCGATACGGTGCACACTTCAAGTTTTAGGTACATTTATTGCTTATCTTTGTATCAATGAATCCTGTATTATCAGGCCACTAATTTAGTGAAGCACAAATCAAATGAAGTTAAACCACGCACTGATATTGCCTTTTTTATTGGCTTCAGCTACTGCTGTCGCATCAGAAAAATCAACTGTTTCATTCGCTATCGATAACGACGGCGTTTTCGGTGTCGATCAAGACTACACCAATGGTCTGTTTCTTACTTATACAACTGGGGCTATTACCCCATACTCAATTTTCAGTCCACTAAGCCTTTCTTTCTGGGGTGGTGCGTCATTAGATAAGTTTGAGTTCACTTTAGGCCACAAAATGTATACGCCTTCAGATATTGAAGCGACTGAGCCTATGATCAACGATCGCCCTTATGCAGGCTACCTACACACTGAATTCAATTACATCAGTTTGCACCCTCAACAGGCTCATCGTTTTAACCTAACGCTTGGTACCACTGGTGAAAGTTCATTAGCCGATCAAGCACAGGACATTGTGCATGGCATTACAGGCTCGGATGAACCTCAAGGTTGGGGGTATCAAGTTGATGATAAGTTTGTTGGCAGCGTGGGCTACTTAAGCCACTTCAATCTTATTCGCCAACGTTCTATCGCCAATACGGATTGGGAAATTTCCAATGTATCTGAAGTTAACGCTGGTAACTTCCGTAGCGATGTATCGACAGGTTTGATGTTCCGCTGGGGTGCTGACCTAGGTGGTAGTATGGGTGCGGCAAACATTGATAATGAAAATCCATTTAGAGCAGGTATGCTTGGTGGCTCACAAGGAGGTTGGTTCTTCTTCGCAGGCGCTGAAGCTCGCTATCGCTTCAATGATATTACTATTGAAGGCGAACGCTCTGGCGTTAAAGATTATGCGTTGAGCCAAGATCCGGTTCAAGATCCAAGTATCTACGACGTTGAACTTGAAAATGTTCAAGCAACGGGCGTTGCGGGGTTTGCCTGGTATAACCAAACTTTCGGTGCAACATTATCTGCCACCGTTAAAACCCCTGATTACAAAAATGCACCTGAGTCGATGTACGGCACAGGCGCATTCACAGCTTACGTGTTCTTCTAAATCGTAAATTTCTGGCAGTCTTGGTTAAGGCTGCCAGCTCTTTGCTCTACCGCACCACTGACGCTTCTCAATTGTTCATTGTTTTCTTCAAGCTCTTTCATTGCTGCAGAAATCTGGGTCATGTTGTCAGCCATCGATTGACTAGTGGTCGCC
This sequence comes from Vibrio sp. TBV020, assembly GCF_046056895.1. Lineage (NCBI taxonomy): Bacteria > Pseudomonadati > Pseudomonadota > Gammaproteobacteria > Vibrionales > Vibrionaceae > Vibrio > Vibrio sp. TBV020. The sequence goes on from NZ_JBEEAQ010000003.1 coordinate 2,327,559, forward strand.
AATTCTTTGATTGAAGTAAAGATTACTTCAGTTTGATGTGATGCTTCATCTGCTTTCTCAGTAATCAACGTCAATGCATCCATCGCCTCTTGGCCCTTTTCTCGGCCAGCTGTCATTGAAGACTCAGATTGTCCGATGTATTGGATCACCTCAGCGCTCTCTTTTTTCATCGTATCGATAGTGCCAGAGATCTCCGTTACAGCATCGACGGTTCTTACGGCTAAGCTTCTCACTTCATCGGCAACTACTGCGAACCCTCGCCCTTGCTCACCTGCCCTTGCCGCTTCGATTGCCGCATTGAGAGCGAGTAAGTTTGTTTGCTCAGCGATGCCATTAATTATTTCCATGACTGAATCTACTTTCGAAGACGCTTCTTCCAATTGCTTAATATGCCCTGCCGCTGAAGTCATGATTGCACCTACCTCTTCTAAAGAGCCAATCGCAGAGCCAATTACTTTCGCCCCTTCCTCTGCAGCGTGGGTCGAAGAGCGGCTAATTTCTGCCACAAACTCTAATGAGTTTGACACTTCTTGAGTGGTAACACTGACTTCTTCAGTTGCTGATGCAAGCAGTTGAGTTTGACCAAGAACCTCTGATTGATGGTGAGCAAGCATATCTAGACCTTGATTGAGTTCTGCCGCGTTACCAGACAACTCTTGACTGCTCGATTGAACTCCAGACACAAGCTCACCTAAGTTTTCACAGCTTTGATTAATACTTGTAGCTAACTGATTGAACTCATCATTTTTGTTTTTCGCAGGCGTCATACGTTGCGATAAATCGCCTGTCGAAACGCTATGAAGGACTTCTTTGGTACGGTTTAACGATCGTGACATTGAAGCGCTTTGCATTCCAAAAATTGTAATAGTGAATAGTGCCAATACAACACAGGCGATGAGAATCGACCACAGAGTTTGCGTTGAGTCATCTTCAGCAATACGTTGATAGCTTTCGCTGATGCCCCCCAGCTCCGAAGTGATGGCCCCAATAAGTTGGGTCATCTCATCTTTTGATACATCAAGCTGCTGTTCTACTATACCTAGTTGTTGAGACAGCTCAGCCACTCGCGTAAATGTCTGTTTATATTGCTCAATTTCCGCTTCATACAACTCTAGCATTGCGTACACATTCGACATGCTCTCAAAGCTAGCCATTGCTCGATTGAACAGCTTTAAGTTGTCTTCTGTGGGCTGTAAAAGGTAGTTCTGTTGAGATTTCACCATCGCTTGGAAATCAGAATTTAGTGTGACCATGCCTGTTTCAGCGATCTTTTGCTCAATGATTGTAGCGAGTTGCTTTAACTGACCGAGTTTCCCTTCATCAAGATTGAAACCCATTTCTTGCTTTAACGTCAGCCAAGGCATAACGGCACTGCGAAAGGTCATTACACTTTCAGTTAGACTTTGAGCTTGAGAATTCAATCCAACTTTGGTGAGAAACTGCGAATCTTGTTCAATGGCAGCAGCGACCTTATTAATAACGTCCTTTGTTTCAGAGACACGAGAACCCGTCATGGTATCTAGCTCACCACCTAAGGCTAAGATCTCACTTTGAGTCTGATAGATCGATAACGACCCCTTCGCAATATCACCACTACTTTGGTACTGCTCTTTCATGTGTGACAATCGACCAGAAGTGAAGGTGGCGAGGGAAACGAATCCTATCGTCAAAATAATCAAAAACAATGTCACTTTTTGTTTTTGAGAGAGCGCAAGCATATCCATAAAAAGTTCCTTTGCATCAAGTAGATGTAAAAAACCTTGCCAGACTGTTGTTATTAGTTGTTATTATTTTTTATAGTAATAAAACAATTTTATAACATAAATTTTAGCAAATATGCGCATTTTTTCTTAATTCAGCTTTTCTCGGAGAGAACACCCGGAAAACCTATTTTGTCCCTACATTTTGTAATAAAATAACGCACAAATTACTAAAACGAGATGAGCTCATGTCAACTACTGGTCGTATTCATTCTTTTGAGTCGTGTGGAACCGTAGACGGTCCTGGTATCCGCTTTATTGTCTTCTTACAAGGCTGTTTAATGCGTTGTAAGTATTGCCACAACCGTGACACTTGGGACACTCACGATGGTAAAGAAGTTACTGTTGAAGAGATCATCAGCGAAGCTAAATCGTATCGTCACTTTATGAATGCTTCGGGTGGTGGTGTGACATGTTCTGGTGGTGAAGCCATGCTTCAACCTGAGTTTGTACGTGATTTCTTCCGTGCCGCTCATAAAGAAGGTATTCATACCTGTCTAGACACTAACGGTTACATTCGTAAACACACAGATGTTATTGACGAAGTTCTGGAAGCAACCGATCTTGTGATGCTTGACCTTAAGCATATGAAAGATGAAATTCACCACGACTTTATTGGTGTGTCTAATAAGCGAACTCTCGACTTTGCTCGCTACTTACATAAAATTGGCCAAAAAACATGGATTCGCTATGTGGTCGTTCCAGGATACACCGACGATGAAGAAGCGGCGCACATGCTAGGTGAGTTCATCAAAGATATGGATAATATCGAGAAAGTAGAATTGCTTCCTTACCATAAGTTGGGTGCCCATAAGTGGGAAGCGCTCGGTATTGAGTATCCATTAGAAGGAACCAACCCTCCTTCTAAAGAAGTGATGGACTCTATTGTTTCGATTCTTGAGCAATATCACTCTAACGTAAAATACTGATATCAAGTTCAGCATTAATCGTAAAAAATACCAACCTTTCATCGGTTGGTATTTTTTTTGGGAACAAGCGTGGCACTAAACGAACTTTTTTCACTGCTTATTGTACTTTGCGTTTTGGGGCTTATTTGGAGTGATGTGCATCGAGTGTTAATGCCAAAGCTCAAGCAAGAGCGCTCCTTCCAGCATATTACCTTTGCGGTCATTTTTGCCCTGTTCGTACTGTGGTCTGCTGATGCCGGTGTCAAAGATGGGCTATCTATTCACTTTCTCGCACTTACAGCATTGACTCTCATGTATGGTTGGCGAAGTGCTTTTGCTCTTACTGCGGTTATCTCATTATTAATGGCGATTGTTGGAGAGCTGTCATTCTTTTCGTTACCCGAATACCTTTTGCTCTCTGGGCTGATTCCAATCTTGATCAGTCACTTGGTTTTTGTCACAAGTTACCATTATCTGCCGAGAAACATCTTCGTCTTTATCTTTGTCGCTGGTTTTTTTAATGGCGCGATAACGGGCAGCCTTCATTTGATCCTTAATGGCACTTACCTTCTCGCCTCTTCCCACTACGATTGGCAGACTATTCTCGACAATTATCTAGTTTTTACTCCACTCCTAGCGTTTCCAGAAGGGTTGTTAAACGGGATGGTCATCGCCCTACTATGCGTGTTTAAGCCAGAGCTACTCAGAGTCTTTTCTGATCGCGACTACATCTACAACCACTATCGAAAATAATGACGAAAATCTTACTCAATATTTGTACTTTTCATATTAAATATGTGTTGAGATCATGTTTCAGGCACGTCGGAAAAGATAACCTAAGCACATTAAAAATATATTAGATTATTTAGTGAGGCCACCATGGAAATGACAAACGCTCAACGTTTGATCCTATCGAATCAATATTACCTAATGTCACAAATGAACCCAGAAAATGCGGCTAAGTACCAGCGTCTTCAAACCATTGTAGAGCGCGGATATGAGCTTCAGATGGGAGAGTTAAACAAAGATTTCGGTTGTTTGATCGAGGCGGAATGCCGCGAAGTCATTGATATCATGGAGATGTACCATGCAATGCAAGAATCAAATAACATGCTTTCAGAAGACGAGCAGCAAGACGTAGACCAACGTCGACTAACATTCCTTGGGTTTGATATCGCTGCTGAAGCACAATTGGTTAATTATGTACGTTTCCTAACAGGTTCAGAAGGTCTCTACCCTCAGTTTGATAAGGGTGACCACCATTTCAACGCACAGATGCCTATGCTTGAAAAGTACCGTCGTATGCTTGCCACTTGGAAAAACTGCCCTCGCCAGTACCATCTATGTGCAAACGAACTTAAACAGATTTTTAACGCTTAATTCTGTTCCAAAATAAAAAGAGGGTGGCACTTGCCACCCTCTTTATTATTCGCTTATTCAGTGCTCATTAGAAAACGTAAGCTACTCCAACATTCGCAGTTGTGTTCACACCACTTTCAATCAATGGGCTACCTTCAATATCGCCTTCAAGGTTAGTGTATCGCACACCACCAGTCAGGCGAATATTTGGTGTTAAATGCATGTATGCCGAAGCACCAATAAAGAACTGACCATCCCAATCTGCATCAAACTCATCTAGCCCTGAACGCACTGCTTCTTGCGCACTTACTCCGTAGAGGTGGTTATTTAGTTTTTCACTGTTGTATGCGTAACCCATAGATGGCGTTATTGCCCAGCCTTTTTGACGAATAGGTAAACGCCAAGCCGCTTCCGCATATAAACCATTGTGAGTACGGCCTAAATCACTGCCTGCCGTTGCTTCAAACATACCAACAAGTGTAATCAACTGATAGCTCACACCACCTAGAATCGTTGATTTACGTTCGTCCATCTGTTGAATATCAGGATTACTAGAATCTTCAGGTTTCAGTGTTCTAGGGTCGTAAACCGCTCGAAATACGATGTTCTGAGGAGATCCAATTGGAAACAGACGATAGCCAGCACTGAAACCACGTAGGAATAGATGCTCACCTTCGTAACCAATCACCGGTATTACCGCTTTATTTGATGGTGTGTCTTTGTACACTGCTGGTGAATATGACGCTGCAACCCCCAAGGACCACTGAGAAATTTTCGCATTCGCATGCGGAGCAGCAAGAACAGCAGCCGCTACAGCCGCTTTAAACCAAGAAGATTTCAACATAATAATCATCAACAATATAAATAGAATAAATAACCGTCGCGATTATATGGAATACCATCCCAAAATACAATGACCAGTTTACGAGCAATCTGAAGTAAAAATCGCTATTTTTGCTTCCTTCTTAGCAATCTCGTCTACATCTTATGGTGCCCAATGCACTCCGTATTTTATTCACAACTGGTGACACATAGAACTTACGAATGTTTAATTTAAGGCCAATGTGCATTGAGTGGTCGGATATGTAGCGTTTCGTCACATATTGCAATTAAACACATATTTTTTAAGCAGAATTCTAAAAACCAACTAGGCTTAAATTAGAAAGGATTAGCTTTTCTATGCGGGTTTATTGTCAGTTTGACAGGTTCAGAGGGGAATTCATTATGAGTATTTTCGACCATTTCCAAGCACGCTACGAAGCCTCCAAGGATGAGGAACTTTCCCTACAAGACTTTCTCGGTCTATGTAAGGACGATAAAAGTGCTTATGCCAACGCAGCAGAGCGACTACTTATGGCTATCGGTGAACCTGAAGTCATTGATACCGCTCAAGATCCACAACTAAGTCGTATTTTTTCTAATCGCGTCATTTCTCGGTACGACACGTTCAAAGATTTTTATGGTATGGAAGATGCGATAGAACAAATCGTTTCATACTTAAAACATGCCGCTCAAGGCTTAGAAGAACGCAAACAAATCCTCTATTTACTAGGTCCGGTAGGTGGCGGTAAATCTTCATTAGCTGAAAAACTAAAAGCATTGATGCAACAAGTTCCTATCTACGTCTTGTCTGCAAATGGCGAGCGCAGCCCTGTTAATGATCACCCTTTCTGTCTTTTCGATGTCAATGAAGATGGTGACTTATTGAAACAAGAATACGGCATAGAGAAACGCTACCTACGCTCTATTATGTCTCCTTGGGCCGCTAAGCGATTGCATGAATTTGGTGGCGATATCTCCAAGTTCAAAGTCGTTAAAGTTCGCCCGTCAATTCTTGATCAGCTTGCTATTGCGAAAACTGAGCCTGGTGACGAAAATAACCAAGATATCTCATCACTGGTAGGTAAAGTCGATATTCGTCAATTAGAGCACTTCTCACAAGACGACCCCGATGCTTACAGCTACTCTGGTGCCCTATGTCGTGCTAACCAAGGTTTGATGGAATTTGTTGAGATGTTTAAAGCACCAATCAAAGTGCTGCACCCTCTACTTACTGCCACTCAAGAAGGTAACTACAACGGTACTGAAGGCCTATCAGCATTGCCATTTGATGGCATGATACTGGCTCACTCAAATGAGTCTGAATGGCAGACCTTCCGCAATAACAAGAACAACGAAGCTTTCCTTGACCGTGTTTACATAGTCAAAGTGCCGTATTGTCTACGTGTAGCGGAAGAAGTGAAGATCTATCAAAAACTACTCGACCATTCCGAGCTTTCTAAAGCTCCATGTTCGCCAAGCACGTTAGAGTTGCTATCTCAATTCAGTATTCTCTCGCGTCTAAAAGAGCCAGAAAACTCGTCAATTTTCTCGAAAATGCGTGTCTATGATGGTGAAACGTTAAAAGATACGGATCCAAAAGCGAAGAGCTACCAAGAATACCGAGACTTCGCTGGGGTTGATGAAGGTATGTCAGGTCTTTCTACCCGTTTCGCATTTAAGATCTTGTCTCGTGTGTTTAACTTCGATCAAACTGAAGTCGCTGCTAACCCAGTGCACTTATTCTATGTTATTGAACAACAAATCGAACGCGAACAGTTCCCTCAAGAAACCGCTGAGAAGTACCTTGAGTTCTTGAAAGGCTACTTAGTACCTCGTTACGTTGAGTTTATCGGTAAAGAGATCCAGACCGCTTATCTAGAGTCATACTCAGAATATGGCCAAAATATCTTCGACCGATACGTCACTTACGCTGATTTCTGGATTCAAGACCAAGAGTATCGCGATCCAGAAACAGGCCAGCTCTTCGACCGTTCAGCACTCAACAACGAGCTGGAGAAAATTGAAAAAACCGCTGGTATTAGCAACCCGAAAGATTTCCGTAACGAGATCGTTAACTTTGTCTTGCGTGCTCGCGCAAACAACAACGGTACCAACCCTGTTTGGACAAGTTATGAAAAACTTCGCACTGTGATAGAGAAGAAAATGTTCTCGAACACAGAAGAGTTACTACCTGTTATCTCATTTAACACCAAAACCTCTTCTGAAGATCAGAAGAAACATGATGACTTCGTCGCTCGTATGATGGAAAAAGGCTATACAGAGAAACAAGTTCGTTTGTTGTCTGAATGGTATCTACGAGTACGTAAATCGTCGTAATAGCAGTGTTTAAGCCCATGACTAACCTACCAGAGTACATCGCTCTGGTAGGAGACAGGACGCAAGAATGACCTGCCTCTTTTTTATGAGGCATGTATGAGATAAGGGGTGACTCATGGCGCAATTTATTGACCGACGACTGAACGGCAAAAACAAAAGTGCTGTCAACCGCCAGCGCTTTTTACGCCGCCATAAAGAACAGATTAAAGAATCTGTTGCTGATGCGGTGAATCGCCGTTCGATAACCAATACAGAAACCGGCGAAGATGTCGCTATTCCGCATAAAGACATCAAAGAGCCTGTATTCCACCAAGGCAAAGGGGGCTTAAAAGAGCGAGTACACCCTGGTAACGATCAATTCATTACTGGGGATAAGATAGAACGCCCGAAAGGTGGAGGCCAAGGTGGTGGTTCTGGTGAAGGCGATGCCAGTGCCGACGGTGAAGGCCAAGACGATTTCGTATTTCAGATTTCCAAAGATGAATATTTAGATATTCTGTTTGAAGATTTGGAATTACCTAATCTCGAAAAAAATCAGATCAACAAGATCACTGAATGGAAGACGCATCGAGCTGGTTACCAAACTGCAGGTGTGCCCGCCAACATCGCTATCGTTAAATCTCTCCAACAATCATTAGCTCGACGAACCGCGATGACCGCGGGCAAAAAGCGCATGCTACGTGAACTTGAAGAAGAACTTGATCGAGTAAAAATGAGTGAACCAGCTCAAATGCTCGAAGAGAATCGTCTTAAAGACGAAATCAAAAACTTACGCCGTAAAATCGATACCGTGCCGTTCATCGACACTTTCGATTTACGTTTCAAAAACTATGAACGTCGCCCTATTCCATCCAGCCAAGCCGTCATGTTTTGCTTAATGGATGTGTCAGGGTCGATGGACCAAGCTACCAAAGATATTGCTAAGCGTTTTTACGTCTTGCTGTATTTGTTCCTAACGCGAACCTACGAAAATGTGGAAGTGGTATTTATTCGCCACCACACTCAAGCAAAAGAAGTCGATGAGCATGAGTTCTTTTATTCTCAAGAAACCGGCGGAACCATCGTATCTAGTGCTTTGAAGTTGATGAATGAAATTGTCGCAGACCGCTATCCTGTTGGTGAGTGGAATATCTACGCAGCGCAAGCATCTGATGGCGATAACTGGGCGGATGATTCCCCACGATGCCGTGAATTGCTGACCAAACATCTACTTCCAAACTGTCAGTACTATTCATACATTGAGATTACCCGTCGTTCTCATCAAACCTTATGGCATGAATATGAAAAGCTAGAGGGCGGATTTCCTAACTTTGCGATGAAGAATATCCGAAGTGTTGAGGATATCTTCCCGGTGTTCAGAGAGCTTTTCAAAAAAGAAACCGCTTAGGGGGCCGATATGACAACAAAAACGAAAAAGCCAACCAAATCTAAAGCACTGCCTGATGGGCCAGATTGGACATTCGACCTTTTGGATCGCTATCACGTTGAGATCAAACGTGTGGCTGATCACTACAAGCTTGACGCTTACCCGAACCAAATAGAAGTGATCACATCAGAGCAGATGATGGATGCCTATTCCAGTATTGGTATGCCGATAAACTACAACCACTGGTCTTTTGGGAAAAAGTTTATCCAAACTGAACAAGGGTACAAACATGGACAAATGGGTTTAGCGTATGAAATCGTAATCAACTCAAATCCATGTATTGCTTACTTGATGGAGGAGAACACTGTCACCATGCAAGCACTTGTTATGGCTCACGCTTGCTATGGACACAATTCCTTCTTTAAAGGAAATTACCTATTCCAAACTTGGACTGATGCTAGCTCTATCATTGACTACCTTCTGTTCGCCAAGAACTACATTGCAGAGTGTGAGCAGAAATACGGCGTTCAAGAGGTTGAAGACCTTCTCGACTCTTGTCATGCCTTAATGAACTTTGGCGTTGACCGATACAAGCGACCAGAAAAAATTTCCATCGCGGAGGAGAAATCTAGGCAGGAAGAACGTGAGGCGTACCTGCAATCTCAGGTGAATGACCTTTGGCGTACCGTTCCAAAATCAACGGTTCAAGAGGAAGACCAAAAAGTCCGCTTCCCATCAGAACCGCAAGAAAATATACTCTACTTCATTGAAAAGCATGCTCCACTACTAGAACCTTGGCAACGCGAAGTTGTTCGTATCGTTCGCAAAATCAGCCAATATTTCTACCCTCAAAAACAGACTCAGGTAATGAATGAAGGTTGGGCGACGTTCTGGCATTACACCATTCTTAATCACCTTTACGATGAAGGTCTCGTGACGGATCGATTTATCCTTGAGTTTCTTCACAGCCACACAGGCGTTGTTGCACAGCCTGCGTATAACAGCCCTTATTTTAGCGGCATTAACCCTTATGCTCTCGGCTTTGCCATGTTCAGAGATATTCGGAGGATTTGTGAAGAACCCACAGATGAAGACAAAGAGTGGTTCCCTGAATTAGCAGGTTCAGATTGGTTAGAAGCGGTACATTTCGCCATGAAGAACTTTAAGGACGAAAGCTTTATTAGTCAGTACTTATCACCTAAATTGATGCGTGACTTTAAGCTATTTGCCATCGTTGATGATGACCGAAAAAACTATATTGAGGTCAGTGCGATCCATAATGACAGTGGCTATCGCGCTATTCGAGAGAAACTCGCCGCTCAATACAACCTAAGTAACCTAGAACCTAATATTCAGGTGTTCAACGTTGATGTTCGTGGCGATCGTTCTTTAACACTGCAATACGTTCCGCACGACCGTATCCCACTTGATGAAAGCTATGATGAGGTCCTCAAGCACCTTTATCGCTTATGGGGTTTTGATGTCATCTTAGAAGAGGTGAAAGATACAGGAAGGAGAGAAATTCTGAGTACCTGTCCAAAACGTAATGACTACGATGGGAAAATTTAATCCCCTTCTTCAAAAAAGATAAAGGCCCTAAATAGGGCCTTTTCATTATTATTGCTTCGCAATGATGCTACGAACAACTTCTAAGTCTTCAGGAGTATCAACCCCCGCTGCTGGTGCTTCTTTCGCGACTTCCACGTGAATCTTTTCACCATACCAAAGTACGCGTAACTGCTCTAAACACTCAATCTTCTCCAAAGCCGTTGGCTCCCAGTTGATGTAAGTATTAATAAAACCAGCACGATATGCATAAATACCAATATGTCGCATCAATGGCTGTGCAATAGCTTTTTCTTGCTGAGCAAAGTTATCACGATCCCATGGAATCGTTGCTCGGCTAAAGTACATCGCATAACCATCTTTGTCTGTCAGAACTTTCACTGCATTTGGATTGAACACTTCAGCTTCGTCACTAATCTCAACAGCCAACGTTGCCATTGGTGCTTGGCTATTCGCTAAGTTCTCTGCAACTTGAGAAATAATCGCAGGAGGAATCAATGGTTCGTCACCTTGAACGTTCACAATAATGTGGTCTTGAGGGATCGCCATTTTCTCAACAACTTCCGCTAAGCGCTCTGTACCAGATTCATGGTCTGGAGATGTCATGCAAACTTGACCACCAAATGCTTGAACGGCTTGCTCTACACGGCTGTCATCCGTTGCGATGACCACTTGATCAGCACCCGCTTGAATTGCTTGTTCATAAACCCATTGAATCATTGGTTTGCCACCAATATCTGCAAGAGGCTTACCCGGCAACCGAGTCGACTGATAACGCGCCGGAATAACAACAGTGAATGACATTATCTGCCCTCGTCCATACTAATCTTGCGAGCTTCAGGCTCTAACAGCACAGGAATGCCTTCCTTAATTGGATAAGCTAAACGATCTAACTTACAAACCAGTTCTTGCTTGTCCTTATCAAAGGTTAGCTTCCCTTTACATACCGGACAGGCAACAATCTCAAGTAGACGGTGATCCATACTTTTCCTTAACCTCTTTAATCTTATCTAAAATACGCGTTTCATCCGTTGGATTAAACTCAGCCGTGACTGGTAAATACCACCAATTGTCTTTTGCGTATTGTGCGCATTTTACAGCGTCTTTTTCAGTCATAATCAGATGATTGCCTTTGGCAGCTAACTCATCCAATTGCGACGGTTCAAAATCTTTATGGTCAGCAAAACCTTGCGTAAAGGTCGCCACAGCCCCTAGTTGCTCTAAAGTATCAAAAAATCGCGGGGGATGACCGATACCAGCCATCGCCACAAGCCCCTCTTTTAAGCTAGTAACATCAACCTTTTCGCCACTGAGTAAGTTTACAGCTTGAGTTGGGACTAATGACATTTGCGCTTCGTTAGTGAGGGCCTGACCACCATTAGTAATCAATAAATCGACTTGCGATAAACGTTCAACCGATTCACGCAACGGCCCCATTGGAATCAAAGACTCGTTACCAAAACGGCGTTTTCCATCAATCACAACAATTTCGATATCACGTTCTAGTGCGTAATGCTGAAGGCCGTCATCAGTTATGATTATATCAACATTGTAATTAAGTAGTGCTTTCACTGCGTCGCTGCGAGTCGGGGAAACAGAAACTGGCGCGCCAGTCCGCTTATAGATGAGTTTCGGTTCATCGCCGCAATGCTTAGTGGATGTATCTGCTTCGACCATCAAGGGATAGGATGGCGCTTTAGCACCGTAACCGCGAGATACTACACCGGGCTTGTAACCTAGCTCTTGCAGCTTTTCGACTAGCCAAATCACAACTGGAGTTTTGCCATTACCACCAGCAGTAATATTTCCAACCACTATAACGGGAACAGGAGGCCGATAAGACGCTTTCTTTCCTGTCTGATATTGACGGCGACGGTTTCTACTCACCCATCCAAAAAGCAAACTAAGTGGCCATAGCAATGGCCACACTAGATATTTTAGCGGGTGGTTTTCAAACCAGATTTTTTCAATCAAGATTAGGCACCAAATTGAATACGGTGTAGTTGAGCGTAAGCACCATCTTGCTTGATCAACTCAGCATGGTTACCACGTTCAACAATCTCACCTTCATCCACTACCAAAATTTCATCGGCATTCTCGATAGTTGAGAGCCTGTGCGCTATCACTAGCACTGTTTTGTCTTTTTGTAGCTCATCAAGGGCAGATTGAATCGCTTTTTCGGACTCTGTATCCAGTGCCGATGTTGCTTCATCAAGAATCAAAACAGGTGCGTCACGCAGAAGTGCACGTGCAATGGCAATACGTTGACGCTGACCACCAGATAAACTTGCGCCATTTTCGCCAATCACAGTGTCCAAGCCATTATCCATGTTCTCAACAAAGTCCATTGCATGAGCTAGGCGAGCCGCATGCTCAATTTGCTCTCGGCTATATTGCTCACTCGCCGCATATGCGATGTTATTGGCAATAGAATCATTAAATAGATGAACGTTTTGCGAAACCAACGCAAAGTGAGTACGTAAGTTACCTAAGGTGTAATCACGAACATCTTCCCCATCTAGGCAGATAGAACCAGAATCCACATCATAGAAGCGAGTAAACAGGTTCGCGATAGTACTCTTACCTGAGCCAGAACGTCCCACTAAAGCAACCGTCTTACCTTTTGGAATATCAAAGCTTACGTCGCTAAGTGCTGGTTTCTCTTTGCCTTCATAGGTAAAAGTAACGTTTTTAACCGCAATTTCTCCGCGCACTTTATCGACTGCAATCTTGCCGTTATCTTGCTCGGTTTCCAAATCCATCAGCGCAAATAGGGTTTGGCTCGCAGCCATACCACGTTGGAAGTCTGATGTAACATTGGTTAGTGCTTTTAGAGGACGCATCAAACCAAACATCGCAGAAAATACTACCGTAAATGTACCTGGTGTAAGTTCGGCACGAATCGAATCAACGCTTGCTAGGAACAGTACAACGACCAATGCAATTGAAGCAATCACCTGAATAACTGGGTTTGCAATAGCTTGTGCAGCAACCAACTTCATCGACTGCTGACGCATCTGGTTACTTACTGTATCAAAACGTTCGCGCTCTACATTTTGACCACCATAACTTAATACAACTTTGTGACCTTTAAGCATTTGTTCTGCTGAAGATGACACATGCCCCATTGCTTCTTGCATATTCTTCGAGATCTTACGGAAGCGCTTCGATACAACACTGATACCCCAAGCAACTAACGGAGCAACAATAAATAGCACCAAAGAAAGCTGCCAACTGTTCCAGAACATCAACACCAATAGACCTATGATGCTTGCACCTTCACGAACAATACTGACTAAAGCACGGCTTGTAGCTCCAGCAACTTGCTCCGAGTCATAGGTAATTCGAGACAAAAGACCACCCGCTGATTCCTTATCAAAATAAGAAACCGGCATGTGCATAAATTGGTTAAAAATGGCACGTCTCATCTGCATGACCACGTTGCCAGACACCCAGCTCAAACAATAAGTCGAGACAAACCCACTAAGGCCGCGGACAATCATCATTCCAAAAATAATGAAAGGAAGTACTCGAAGGAAGTTAGATTCCGCATCACCAAAGCCTTCATCAAGAAGAGGCTTTAGTAGGGAAACCATATAGGTATCAGCAATCGCGTTAACAATCAGTGCAACAACTGCAACCGCCAAACCTGCTTTGTATAAACGGATATAAGTCCACAGGCGCTTGAACGTTTGCCAAGTTGTTTCGTCTTGATTCAATGACATAGAAATGCTTATTTTTCTTTTACAATATTCTCGCTATTCTACTCCCTTACGCAGCATATGCCTATACCAACTCCCCCCTTTGATATCGCGCATTTTATTCAGCTCGACGCTGTCTGAATAAAATTTCACCGTTATTTGCCCAGAACTTCCTGTATCTACCCAAGTAGCTCCTTGTTCCAAATAAGTCGCTACCACTTCTGACTTAGGTAAATTCCAACGACCTCCCTTAGCTGTGGAACCAATAGCAATCGAAGGGTCTACCAATTGAACAAATTTCGGGGTTGAAGATGTTTTACTGCCATGGTGAGGGACGAGCAATACATCTGACTTAAGTTGATCTCTTTCCCTAACTAACAACCATTCGGCAATGGCTTCTACATCTCCCGTTAGCAGTACTCGTTGATCCGTCTCTCGATGAGTCAACGCAATCACGCAAGAGTGTGGGTTGTAGGCGCGAGTGGCTTGTTTTGGAGGCCACAGAATATCTATGGTGATATCTCCCCACTTTAAAGACTTCCCTTTCGCACAAACTCGATCCCCCACATCGATTTGACTGGTTAAGATATGCTTGGGGCGCCACCGTGTTGCTAATGACTGCCACCCTCCAGAATGGTCGTTATCCATATGGCTCAATACCAAGTAATCTAGGTGAGATACTCCTGCTTTCGTCAAGTAGGGAGAGATAACCTGCTGAGCAATGCTCCCGCTATCCCAAGCAGCGCCAGTATCATATAAGAGTGTATTCGAGCCTTGTTTAACAACTACCGCTAGTCCATGCCCTACATCTAACGTAACGAGTTCCCATAGAGGCTTTGGTTGCCAACGAATCTCGGTAACGGCGAAAATCACTATTGCCGCCACTATTCCTTTTCGAGTTAAGTAACGATATGCAATAACCAGCGAAATAATCAAACCAAGCCACTTAACTTGTTGGTAGGAGAGGTTCACCCACCCAGTTCCAGCGTGTTCGATCGCCCAAATAACCGGGGCTAGACTTAGATCCGTCAACGCCCACAAGAATTCGCTACCTACACCTAAGTATCCCCAAGCAAAAGCAATAAAGATCATCGGCACCACGATGAAAGTGAACCAAGGGACAAAGATCAGGTTGTAAAACACTGCACTAAGACTTATTCCATGAAACAGCAACGCGGTAATTGGAAGCATAAGCAGCACGAGAAACAGTTGTAGCTTAATTACTTTCAGCCAAACGGTTTGCGATCTTTTAGATACAGAAAGAAAGAGAAACACAAACCCAACAGCCACCATAGATAGCCAAAGACTGCTACTTAAGGCAGAAAAAGGGGAAACTGCTAGCAATAAGAAAAGTACTAACAACCACTTATAAGGGTAGGAAAGCTGGCCAGAAACACATTGTCCCAGAACTAATACAACGCACATCAACATTGCACGCTGAGTAGGGATAGAAAACCCAGCAAGCCATGCGTAAGTCATCGCAAGAGCCACTCCACATAAAGCAGGGCCAAACCGAAGTTGCCAGTGACTCAGCAATAATAGCCGGCCGAGACTCCAACCGATTCCAAATGCAATACCAATATGGAGTCCTGAGATTGCAATTAGATGACTTAAGCCACTTTGCTGAAACTGCTCCCATCGTGTCTGCTTCAATTCATCACGCACTCCAAATAGAAGCGCTAAAATTATATCTCTGTTCGCAAGAGCTAGAGCCGATTGATTAAATCTATCTAAAGCACTTTCTCTGAGAGAGCCCGTACTAACAACGTAGAAGCTGACACTTTTCTTAACTGTAGCTAAGCCAACTATGCCTTGCGATACAGCATAGCTCTCTGCATCAAACCCCACTTCATTGAGCAACCCAATGATGGATTTAACTGATACTTTGGCTACGATGGTGTCACCTAGCTGAAGAGAAACAGGTGCATTAAGAGTGATTTTCGGCTGGAGGAAACTGTTCAAAGAGTGGCCATTGATTGATCTAACTATAACTCTGCCTTGAAAGCCTCGTTTTATTGGTTTAAAAAGGCTGTCAACGTCAGCGTTTATGGTAATATCCTGACCTGCTTTAAAAAGTTTTTTTGTTTGGTGTTGAAGTAAGTTGCCATGCACAAATATGACGACACACGCTAAAGCGGCCCCAAAACAATATCTCGCTTTCCTATACTTGATGGATACCACCATCACAACAAAAGGAAAGATAAGATATTGCCAATCAGGCATGATTGGCCAGTATGGGCTTGTGATGATCAATAACGAAAACGAAATCAGCGACCAATAATTTAAGTAGAGAGTCATATTTCCTTATGCCAAGAAAATTTATCAAACGCTTTATGCCTGACCACGAAGTAATTAAGCGTCAAAAGGCACTAAAGATTTTTGGCAATGTGCTTTATAACCCAAACTTGTGGTGTCTAAATCGACGCTCAGCTGCCGGTGCTTTCGCCGTTGGCCTGTTCATGGCTTTTGTTCCGCTGCCTAGCCAGATGATTATGTCCGCCGGGCTCGCAATTGCCTGTGGCGTCAACTTACCTTTGTCTGTTGCTTTGGTCTGGGTCAGTAACCCAGTGACCATGCCGGTACTCTTTTATTTCGCATATAAAGTTGGGGCTTGGGCTATGCATGTACCGCCGCAACACTTCCACTTTGAGCTTTCTTGGGAATTCATTCTCCACCAGATGAGCACGATTGGTCCTCCATTCCTATTGGGCTGTTTAATCTGTGGTGTGTTGTCAGCAATGCTTGGCTACTTCGGCATAAAAGCACTTTGGCGCTATTCAGTAGTTCGCAGTTGGCAAAAACGCCAAATCAGAATAAAAGGCCTACTGAAGAAGTAAAACGTGGTTTGCTTCGCTCCAACGGAAACATCGCTGTGATGAAACAACGTTGTAAGACAGAAACGAAAAAAGGACCCACGGGTCCTTTTTTTGTACATTTTGATAAGTGTAATCTATTTGGAGCTTAATACGGCTGCCGGATTGAGTTTACTTGCTCGTGATGCTGGATACCAAGTGGCTAACAAACTAAGGACGATCGCCGTGATCGATACTACCGCCACATCAATCGGTTCAATTTGAGACGGCAAGAAATCAACAAAATAGATATCACCGGATAAAAACTTATGTCCAATCAAATTTTCGAGCGTTGAAATCATCGGTGTTAAGTTAAGAGCGACAAGAACACCAATAACACTACCAACTATGCTACCAAAAGCACCGGAGAATACGCCTTGCCATACGAAGATTCGTTTTATGAGGCCATCACTGGCCCCCATTGTTCTCAGAATGGCAATTTCAGCCGCACGATCTTTGACTGCCATCATTAGCGTCGAAACAATATTGAAACTCGCCACGCCAATAACCAACACCATCACCAAGTACATGATGGTTCGAACCAACTGAATATCACGGTACAAAAAACCATATTTCTGCTGCCAGCTACGCAGATAGACATAAACGCTTAGCGTATTGCCCGCTTCTCTCACGATTTGTGTCGCTTCCAGTACGTCAGTTACTTTGATCGCTACACCACTGACACCTTGTCCAAGCTTCGCGTAGTTCTGAGCATCGGCCAGTGGGATGAGTGCCAAGTTATGATCAATTTGGCCATTAAGGGTCAGCAGTCCTGCCACCTTCACCCTAACGCGTTTTGGAGCTTGCACCTTTGTTGTAGCTCCCCCCGTCGGAATCATCAGCGTCAGGTAGTCACCTTTCTCTACGCCCAATAAATCTGCAACACCCTTACCAAGAATCGCCTGTTGCTCACCAGACTTAAAGGAATCCCAGACCGCAGGATCAATAAACTCGCTCAAGTTAGAAACTCGACCTTCTTGTTTCGGGTCAATTCCTCTTACTTCTATCGCCTTGAGTTGTGTTCCCTTTTCCGCCAACGCCGTTAACTTTACGAAAGGTGCAGCTGCTTCTATCTTCGGATGTTTTTCAGCTTGAGTAATCACTTGTTGCCACTCAATAAGTGGCCCTCTTACGCCTTCAAATTCACCATGAGAAATCACCGACAAAACACGATTATTCAATTCACGTTCGAAGCCATTCATCGCAGATAAGCCAATAATGATTACTGCGACACCAACAGCGATACCGATTGTCGAAGACATAGAAATAAACGACACCATTTTGTTTCGTTGCTTTCCACGGCTAAAACGGCGCGCTATAAATTGAGAGAGTGATGAGAACACTTACACCCCCTCAATATTTAATAGTAAGCCGTCTTGCATGTGCAGCTGTCGGTCCATTTTCGCAGCTAATTCTCCATCGTGCGTGACGACAAGAAACGCAGTCTGCGACTCTTGATTAAGTTCGCGCATCAAGTCATAAATAGCGAGTGCCGTTTTATGATCCAAGTTGCCCGTCGGCTCATCGGCCAAAACCAATGCTGGGTTATTCACTAACGCACGCGCGATGGCGACTCGCTGACGCTCACCACCAGATAGTTCCGAAGGGCGGTGATCCAGTCGATGGCTAAGACCTACCTTATCAAGCAGAGCTTTCGCCGCTTGTTTTGCAGAAGACACTTTCGCTCCCCCAATCAGAAGTGGCATCGCAACGTTTTCGATAGCACTAAAGTCAGAGAGAAGATGATGGAACTGATAAACAAAACCTAAATGTTGATTGCGAAGCTTAGCTTGTTTATTTGAACTCAACTTAGCTAAGTCTTGATCGAGAAAAGTAACGTGCCCCTCCGTCGCTTCGTCTAATGCACCTAGTATGTGTAATAGAGTACTTTTACCCGAACCAGAACTACCGATGATTGATGCAAGTTCAGCTCGCTTTAAATCGAAACTCACTCCTTTCAATACTTGAGTATCAAAAGCACCCTCTCGATACGTTTTACAAACGTTGTGACACTGTAGAAGGTTACTCATATCTCAAAGCCTCAGCTGGTTTTACGGACGATGCGCGATAGGACGGGAATAGCGTTGCGACTAGGCTCAGCGCAATCGCCATAACCACAACAATCGTAATTTGAATTGGATTAATTAATACCGGTAACTCTCCACCAACAGAGAAAAGTGCAACACCGGCAGATTCCAAAATAGAATTTAAGTTACTTGCGAGCATAACGCCCAAAGCACCGCCAATCAGCGCACCAATCACACCGCTACTTGCACCTTGAACCATGAAAATAGCCAATACTTGTCGGTCGCTCATTCCTTGAGTTTTTAAAATGGCCACTTCTGATTGTTTTTCCATTACAACCATGATCAAAGCAGAAATGATGTTAAACGCGGCAACACCGATGATGAGACCTAACATTAAACCCATCATGTTCTTTTCCATACGAACAGCTTGGAACAGCTCTCCTCGTTGATCGCGCCAATCTTGCCAATTCCAACCTTCTGGTAAAGATTGCTCACTAAGATCCGCGACAACAAATGGGTCATCAAAGAAAAGTCGCCAACCTGTCATCGTGTCAGGTTTCAAACGCATCAGTTTGCCCGCATCATCAATGTGCGTAAGCATTAGCTGCCCATCAACATCTGACCCAGTGTTATAGATCCCCGCAACAGTAAATAATCTCTGGCTTGGAATACGTCCTAGTGGGGTAAATTGGCTAGCACTCGTCACCATAAGACGTACCTTGTCACCAATAGAGACATCCAATGAACGTGCGAGTGTATGACCAATAAAGATTTGATACTTGCCTGCTTTTAGGTTTTCCAATCGGCCTGCAATGAGGTGTTGCTCTATTGGGTCATTTTCAGATGGCTGAATACCAATCAAAAGACCAGCGCTAAGTTGGCTGGCACTTTGTAATACCGCTTCGCTTTGAACAATCGGTTCAGGGGAGGCAGAATCAGAGAGTAGACGAATAAACTCAGGCGCCTCATCTAAACGCTGTGTCTTACCATCATATTGAGAAACGACGGCTTGAGGAAGTACACCAAGAATTCGCCCCTTGAGCTGCGCTTCAAAGCCATTCATTACCGACAAAACGGTGACCAAAGACATCACACCGATCGTGATGCCCGCTGTCGACATATAAGAGACAAAACGGCTAAACCTATCACCTGATCGCCCTCTTAAGTAGCGCAATCCGATAAAGGTAGAGACTGGATGAAACATAGTAGGAACCAAAGTTAGAGTCTGAAGACCTAATTAATGAGGTTACTCTACCGATTAAATGGCCTTGCGTGTAGTGTTTAATTGCCAATTAGTCGTTAAATTATGTAATAAACAAAGGGATACCTTGATTCCTAGTCAAGTATAACGATAATCAAAGCTATATTAAGAAGGAATCTAGCATGTCAGAACAAGAGTTTTTCACTGTTAACCACGCCATGACAGTGAATGTCGAGCCATTAGCTAAAGGTGAACAGTTTCCTAGCTTTGAGAGCTTTGAAGCAGAAATCCCTGCGCCTTTTCTTGTCGCCAGTGAATTTAGTAACTTAGACATGCTCAACGATAGTGCTCGAGCTGAACTGAAAAACAACGAGTTCAAACATGTTATTCAATTGCTTGATACACAAAACTCAAAGCTCAACCTTCTATTGACCTTCATGCTGTCACAGCAAGACGATGCCTCGTTACGTCATCAAAGCCACTCTTTTGGTGCGAGTCAGTTTAGTTATTACAGCACAGCTCCAGCAGAACTAGGGGCCAAAGTACGCGTAAAGCTTTTTTTAGAACACCCAGCGGCGGCCATATATTGCTATGGACACATTGCGAATATAGAGCAAAAAGAAGAGAAACAGCTCATTACAGTCAAATATGACCTGCTCAGAGATCTTGACCAAGATCTGCTGATAAAAGCCGCTCTGTTCCAGCAGCAAAAATTACTTCGCC
Source organism: Vibrio sp. TBV020 (assembly GCF_046056895.1). NCBI lineage: Bacteria > Pseudomonadati > Pseudomonadota > Gammaproteobacteria > Vibrionales > Vibrionaceae > Vibrio > Vibrio sp. TBV020. The sequence goes on from NZ_JBEEAQ010000003.1 coordinate 2,348,181, forward strand.
AGCGTTCGCTTAACCGCGAGAAATAATCGAATATTATGCCTAACACATCTTTATTTAATCTAGCCTGTGCCAGCGGTGCTGGAGACAAAAAACAAATCGGTAATCTGCAAGGAGCAAGTTTAGCTATCGCTATCTCCGAACTTGCTGCGACTCATAACGCGCATACATTACTTGCAGTACCCGACCCTCAAACAGCATTAAAGCTGTTACAAGAAATTGAACAATTTACAACTCAAGAAGTGTCGCTATTCCCAGACTGGGAAACGCTGCCTTATGACAGTTTTTCTCCGCACCAAGAGATTATTTCTGACCGTATTTCACGTCTGTATCAACTGCCAACACAAAGTAGTGGAATTACTATTGTCCCGGTAAGCACACTACTACAGCGCCAATCTCCTCGCGAGTACTTGATGCAACATACGCTAATGGTCAAAGTGGGCGATTTATTCTCCCTTGAGAAACTGCGTATACAGCTTGAAAAGTCCGGCTATCGACACGTCGACCAAGTATTCGGACCTGGTGAATATGCGAGTCGAGGTTCGATACTCGATCTATTCCCAATGGGCTCTAAAGACCCTTTCCGTATTGATTTCTTTGATGATGAAATTGATACGATCCGAACCTTTGACCCTGAGAATCAGCGCTCTATCGAAGATACTAAAGAAATCCGTCTGCTTCCTGCTCACGAATTCCCAACGTCAGAGAGTGCGATTGAAGATTTTCGTATTCGCTGGCGCCAACGCTTTGAAGCACGACGCGAGCCGGAATCAGTGTACATGCAAGTATCGAAAGGTACTTGGCCAGCAGGTATCGAGTACTGGCAACCACTATTTTTCGAGAAAACAGAAACGCTTTTCGACTATATCCCGGACAATAGCCAGCTTCTAGCGGTTGGAAACCTTGAAGATTCGATTGATACCTTCTTGGCTGATGTAGACTATCGTTATGATCAACGTAAAGTCGATCCTTTGCGCCCGTTACTTCCTCCAGAAGAACTATGGCTGAAAAAAGACGAACTGTTTGCTCAATTTAAATCTCTTCCTCAAGTTCAGCTCTTTGTAGAGCCAGTGAGTGAAAAGCAAGGTCGTTGCAATCCAGATTTATCCCCATTACCCGACTTAGCGGTTCAGCACCAAAACAAAGAACCGATGTCGGCACTACGTCAATTTAGTGAATCGTTTACTGGGAAAATTGTCTTTTCCGTCGAATCTGAAGGTCGTCGTGAAGCACTTCTAGAACTGCTCCAAAGAATCAAACTTCGCCCTGAAGAGTTCGATTGTTTTGAGCAAGCCGTATCTAGCTCAAACAAATTCAGTCTAGTTCTTGGCGCAGCTGAACACGGGTTTATTTATGGCGGCGATAACGTCGCACTTATCTGTGAGAGCGATCTATTGGGTGACCGAGTCATCCAGCGTCGTCGTAAAGATAGAAAAGCGACCAACAGTGACGCAGTTATTCGCAACCTTGCCGAACTTCAACCAGGTCAGCCTGTTGTCCATATCGACCATGGTATTGGTCGCTACATTGGCCTACAAACACTCGAAGCTGGCGGAATGACAACTGAGTACGTCACCCTTGAGTATCAAAACGAAGCAAAGCTCTATGTTCCTGTTGCTTCACTAAATCTAATCAGTCGCTATTCAGGTGGTGCTGAAGACAGTGCTCCAATCCATAAGCTAGGCGGGGAAGCTTGGGCCAAAGCTCGTCGTAAAGCGGCTGAGAAAGTTCGTGATGTCGCGGCTGAGCTGCTCGATGTATACGCCAAACGTGAGCTAAAACCAGGGTACAAGTTTGCGTTAGACAGAGGCCAATACGCCACATTTAAAGCCGGCTTCCCATTTGAAGAAACAGACGATCAGTCTATGGCGATTAACGCTGTCATGTCTGATATGTGCCAAGCAAAAGCGATGGACCGTTTAGTCTGTGGTGATGTTGGTTTTGGTAAAACTGAAGTCGCGATGCGAGCGGCATTTGTTGCCACAGACAACGGCAAACAAGTTGCCGTGCTAGTACCAACGACACTACTCGCCCAGCAACACTTTGAAAATTTCCGTGATCGCTTCGCTAACCTGCCTATTCGTGTTGAAGTACTGTCTCGCTTTAAAACGGCTAAAGAGCAAAAACAGGTTTTACAAGATATCGAAGACGGGAAAGTAGATTTAGTTGTCGGTACACACAAACTACTTTCTAACGATATTAAGTTTAAAGACCTCGGTCTGTTGATTGTCGACGAAGAACATCGATTCGGTGTGCGCCAAAAAGAGAAAATGAAAGCCATGCGTGCTGACGTTGATATTCTTACGCTCACTGCGACGCCAATTCCTCGAACACTCAACATGGCGATGAGTGGCATGCGCGATCTCTCTATTATTGCTACGCCACCAGCAAGACGATTAGCGATCAAAACCTTTGTGAGACAAAGTGATGATGCTGTCGTGCGAGAAGCCGTACTGCGTGAAATAATGCGTGGTGGTCAGGTTTATTTCCTCCATAACCAAGTCGATACCATCGAAAAAGTAGCGGCTGATTTGGAAAAACTGGTCCCAGAGGCGCGTGTAACCGTCGCTCACGGACAGATGCGCGAGCGTGAACTCGAACGCATCATGAATGATTTTTACCATCAACGTTTCAACCTATTAGTGTGTACCACTATCATTGAAACAGGTATTGATGTTCCGACCGCGAACACCATTATTATGGATCGTGCAGACAACCTTGGCTTAGCTCAGTTGCACCAGTTACGTGGCCGTGTAGGTCGTTCTCATCACCAAGCCTACGCATACTTGCTTACTCCCCATCCAAAAGCGATGACTAAGGATGCAATTAAACGTTTGGATGCGATTGCATCACTTGAAGACTTAGGAGCCGGCTTTACTCTTGCGACCCATGACTTAGAAATCCGTGGAGCGGGCGAGCTTCTTGGTGATGAACAAAGCGGTCAAATTCAATCGGTAGGCTTTACCCTATATATGGAAATGCTTGAGCAAGCAGTTGAAGCATTAAAAGAAGGTAAAGAGCCCTCTTTGGACGAACTGCTTCGTGACCAAACTGAAGTAGAGATGCGTATACCAGCACTATTGCCAGATGACTATATTCCAGACATTAACACTCGTTTATCTATGTATAAACAGATCGCTAGTGTCACTAGTGAACAAGAATTAGGTGAGCTGAAAATTGAGCTTATCGACCGATTTGGTTTGTTGCCTGATGCAGCGAAGAATCTACTGTCTGTCGCTCAACTAAAAATAGAAGCAGCCGCTCTGAAGGTGAAAAAGATCGAAGCTCACGACAAAGGTGGCTTTATCGAATTCTATCCAGATGCTGACATTAACCCAATGTATTTGGTTAAACTATTGCAATCTCAACCACAAAAATTCGCAATGGATGGACCAACTAAGTTCAAGTTTACGATACCATTGGTTGATAGACGCAAACGCATTCAATTTGTTAATGACATGTTGGGCGAGTTCCAGCAAAATCTATTACCAAAAGCTTAATAGTTCAAAATATTAAAATAGAGGTACTAAGTGCCTCTTCATGGAGTTGTAATGAAAAAACTGATCCCGCTGTTGCTGATGTTAGTAGCCATGCCTTCTATGGCACAGCGCCAATTCGATATTGAAGTGATCATTTTTAAGCGTGCCGTCGACGCAGAACAAACCGCAGAGTCATGGCCAACTGACTTACCTAAGATCAACTTAGAGCGTGCGGGCTCTTTCTCTGATGCGAGCTATCGCTCAAAGAAAGGCGTGCAAATGCTGCCTTATTCAGCTTATGAGCTAACCGGCGAAGTCGATAAGTTAAAACGCCATGCTGGCTTTGAAGTATTGATGCACAAAGCTTGGCGACAAGGAGACCAAGGCCGATTTGGTGCGCCGACTTTCCATATCGAAGCAGGTAAAGACTTCTCAAATCGCTTTAATCAAGATGGTTCAATGGTTGGCAGCAACACAGAAGACCAAGTGCTTGAAGGCATCACTGAAGAAAGCATTCCTAAGCCTCTTTACCAACTCGATGGTAAACTTCAGATCTACGTAGAGCACTACCTATACGCTGATGTGGAGCTTGACCTTAAAGCACCAAGCGTACGTGAAGTGGTTCTTGAAGAGAATAAGGCACAAGATCTTGATCAGGAAGCGGTAGACCAAGAACAAGTAGTACAAGTGGGTCTAATGGAAGATGTTACACCGATAGTCCACAAAGAAGAGTTCCTTAAGAGCTATCGAATCGACCAAAAACGCCGCATGCGCAGCACAGAAACGCACTACTTGGATCATCCATTACTCGGTATGATCATCCAAGTGCGTCGAGTTAACCAATAACGGTTGGGCCCTCAATTGAGGGCTCTATTTTTATGACGCCAGATTATCAGATCATCACAGCAGACCTTACCCTTCGCTTGATCGAGGTTGAAGAAGCAGAATCTCTGCGCAAGTGTGTCGCTCACTCTCCTAGCCTTCATAAATGGGTAGACTGGTGCCAACCTGATTTTTCAACCGACGATGCAGAAAGATTTATCCTTGCGACGCGGCTCAATTGGGTCAAAGCGCAAGCATATGGGTTTGGCGTTTTTTGCCGTCACTCCGACAGATTAGTAGGTATGGTTGCGATCAATGAAATCTACCACACCTTTAATATGGCAAGTATTGGCTACTGGGTTGCTGATGAGTTCCAAGGCCAGGGGTACGGAAGTAAAGCAGTTACAGCATTAGCCGAATTTTGTTTCGATATGCTAAAGCTCACTCGCATTGAGATCGTATGCGACCCTAACAACATTCCCAGCCAGAAACTCATTGAGCGATGCAATGGAATATTTGAATCCCGGGCTGCGAACCGTTTCATCTTTGATGGTAAGCCAAAAGAAGGGCTTGTCTATTCCATTACTCCAAACTAAAAAAGAGCGCCTAAGCGCTCTTTTTCGTTATGGGTTTTCGCACTGATTAGTGAAGCTTCAGATTCGGGCGAAGCACACGGTTAATGCGTCCCATCAAAATGATTAGGCCAGTCTTAAACATACCGTGCAACGCCATTTGGTGGAGGCGGTATAGTGAAATGTATACAACACGCGCAATACGGCCTTCAACCATCATTGAACCTTTAGTTAGGTTACCCATCAGGCTACCTACGGTAGAGAAACGGCTAAGAGAAACTAGAGAGCCCTTGTCTTTGTACACGTAAGGCTTCATGTCGCGGCCATTCAGCTTAGCGACAATATTCGAAAATGCACAACTTGCCATCTGGTGCGCCGCTTGTGCACGTGGTGGAACAAATGAACCATCTGCTTGGGTACATTGAGCTAAATCACCGATAACGAAGATATTATCATCACGAGTCGTTTGTAGTGTCTCTTTCACAACAAGCTGATTAATGCGGTTAGTTTCAAGACCAGCAATATCTTTGATGAAGTCTGGCGCTTTGATACCTGCTGCCCATACCATGATTTGCGCATCAATCTTGTCGCCATCTTTGGTCACTAGGCCATCTTTTTCAGCTTTGGTTACCATAGTCGCTGTACGAACGTTCACACCTAACTTGGTTAGCTCTTGGTGTGCTGCACTCGAAATACGTGGAGGTAGAGCAGGAAGAATGCGCTCACCTGCTTCAACAAGGTTTACATTCAGCTTGCTTGAGTCTAAGTCACCAAAACCGTACGTACGTAGCTCTTTCACTGCATTGTGCAGCTCAGCTGACAGCTCAACACCCGTTGCACCAGCACCAACGATCGCGATATCAACAGTACCATTACCATTTTTCGCATGCAGTTTTAGGAACTCGTTGTTCATTTCAGTACGGAAACGGTGCGCCTGCTCAGGACTGTCTAGGAAAATACAGTTGTCACGAACACCAGGAGTGTTGAAGTCGTTTGATGTTGAACCAATAGACATAACAAGAATATCGTACTCTAGCTCACGACTAGGCATTAGTAGCTCGCCGTTGTCATCTTTCAGCTCACGCAACTTAATCACTTTGCGTTCACGGTCAATGTCTTCAAGGCTACCCATTTGGAAGTCAAAGTGGTGATTTTTTGCATGAGCACGGTAGCTCAGTGCATCAACACCTTCATCAAGAGAACCCGTTGCTACTTCGTGCAAAAGTGGCTTCCATAAGTGGCTCGCCTTGCGGTCAACCAGTGTTACTTTCGCACGACCTTTACGGCCTAGTGTACGACCTAGCTTAGTCACAAGCTCAAGGCCGCCTGCACCGCCGCCTACTACGATAATTCGTGTCACAGCTACATTCCTCAAAAAAGTTAATAAATGTGTTTCGACATGGCTTTTAACCACATCGATAAAATTCTGATCTTTTTATTCAGTCAGCTTCCTAATTGGAATCGATGACTAGTAGAGGTGTGGTTCGATATACGACACGCTTATTGGATAACAATGCCTTATGGCTAAGAACTAATCTGCAACATGATTAGTTAACAATGGGTAAGCTTTTCACTCACTCTCAATTTTTTTTGATATTTATCAAAAAATTTATAGTAAAGTCATTATATAGGGCTAAATACGCTTAGCAACTAAAGATTGCGCTAATCTCACCTAAACTTGTAAGGAATTTCACTGGATTGAACAATAAAAAAGCGACGTTAATAAATAACATCGCTTTTAAGTAACCTTGGTAAGCTAAGAAGACTTTATGCGTTTTTGAACGCTTTCATCGTTTGCAGGTGTTGGGAGATTTTCTTGAACTTGTGAGTTTGTGTCTCGTCCCAAATAATATCGTAGTAGTCTTCTAGTTCAGCCGCTGTATTACTGTTGTTGTGAATCTCATCTTCTTTAGAGAGGATCACTAAGCAACGCCCTTTATTTTTGGTTCGGAATTCAGACACACATTTCGTTGCGATATCTTCGTACTCTTCAGGGCGATCGATACGACCTTCCATGTTACGCGCCGGATGCAAATTAGGATTGAAGATAACTTGCTTAATGCCGCATAAAAAACCAATTCTCTCAGACCAGAAACCACCAAGTCCAACACCACAGATGATCGGCTCTTTGTCGTCTGATTGCTCAATCACTTTATGTACTTCTTTAAGTAAATGCTGCATGTCGTGCTTTGGGTGAAGTGTGCTGTAGTTTACAAATCGCACATCATCATCAATGAATTGCAACTGAAGTATTTTTTCGTGATTGCCTGGGCTTGTTGAATCAAAACCGTGTAAATAAATAATCATCGTATAATCCCCCGATCCTTGTGAGCTTAATCTACCATGAAAAATAAGGTTTAAAAGCAACAGGCTAGAGATAAGCCGCCCCGATGCATCAAACAGTGATCTTAGCTACAAAATGCTTCTTGGAGCTTTTTCGCTTGGGTTAAATATTGTTCATCACCCCAAAGCTGATAAGCCAGCAAATACCATAACATTGCCATCATGGTTGCCCTTGGTTTCCACGCCATCACACCTTCTACCCAATCATCAACCCCTTCTATTTCACGTAGCTGACAGTATCGGTAAACGGCTTCCAATGGTTTTTCATCCATGACATCGATACTTAAGGTTAAATCTAATCTCGGGTCCGCCAAAGCTGCATATTCCCAGTCGATAACCTTATTCCCCTGCTCTGTTTTGACCATGTTGTAACCAGCAAGATCAAAGTGACAAAGAGAGAGGCCTACATCCGCTAAGTTTGGAGCAGTCCGCCATCGATTGTAGATTGAAGCGTATGGTTCAACTTTGTGCTCATCAGACAACAACATCCAATAGTGGTCAACTCGAGCGGTATAGTTAAAAGGAGCCACTGGAACACGTTGGGTATCTAGGTCGTGGATTTTGATCATGGTTTTGAGCAGAGAATCAAAACTCAACTCATCGGTTAAAGAGATGCCTTCAATCCAATCAACAAGAAGCCCTTGTTCATTGATATGGATAGGCGATGGAGAGAGATGGCTTGCCTCTATCGCAGATAGGATTTGATATTCTTGAAAACGTGAGATTGAAAAGGCTTTGGTAATATGTGTGACAGGACGCCACACATACGATTTGCCATCAGTCGTGACGACCTTCCAGCAACGGTTTGTGAGTCCCCCAGTCAGTGTTTGAGCATAGTCTGGGGGAATAGAGAAAAAGTGTTCTAGCGACAATAATGAACGGTCAAGGTGACAAGCTTCACTCCAAGACATTCTCGCCATAGTTCACTCCTTCCCTCTCAAATTAAAGACCTAAGAAACTCTTAGACTCTTGTTTACGGATCTCAGTTTCATCTGCCCATTCAATAAGACCTGTTTCTAGGTCCATTAGACGCATCGTCATCTTGTAGTAAACATCTTTGTCACTACCGGCGTTTTTAGCGATGCTTGATAGGTTGCCGTACAACATGTATTCAGCACCTACCATCTTACCAAACTGAATAGCAGTGCTTTGGTTCACTAGCTCATCATTGTTTTGGAAGTTAAGTTGGTCACGTACTGATTCCACGCGGTCCATGTCGACAAAACGGAACTTACCAGAGTTCAGCATTTTTGTGCTGATACTATCTGTGATCGATTCTGTATCAATATGTTCGCTAGTTTTGTTCTTGATACGCTCTACGAAAACAATTGGTCGTGAATCACGAGTGATTGCAGCCACTGAGCCTGACATCATCATGCTATCAACCATTTCACCAGCGATTTTCTGTAAGTCAGTTGAACCAAAATCGATTGTTGTAGTTTCAACAGCTTGAGCATCCCCGTAGCTCACTTGGTTCGAACAACCACCCAGTACAACAGCCAAACCAAGTAATGCGATTACACTTTTTTTCATTGTTGGTTCCTTAAATTTTCCTTTATTACTTCTTAATTAGTTATCTAGTTGACGAATCTGAACACGGAACTGCGTGCCATTCGGGTTGATAGATACTTCCGATAGTGCGATTTCTTCAGTACCTCGAACAATCGCTTGTTTCCATGGGCTTAGCTTAGTATTTACTTCCAAACCCTGATCGTCATACCAATAAAAACGGTACTGTACATATTGGTCACCGCTGTATTGACTTACGAGTCTTACAACGCCACGAGCTCGACCATCAACTTCGCTCGTAGCAATATCTTCAATCTTCAAACGCCCTGCCAGAACGTTGTCACCAAAAATGACAGTTTGGGATGCGCCATCAATACGCAATCCAGCAGTGTTATCGGCACAACCTAATAGCGCCAGTGCTGTCATCAGCGAAATAAGCCATTTTTTCATCGTATGTTTCCTAACTGTTTATGCCAAATTATGGCATTGTTTCCTTGGCGAGAAAGCCAGACTAATGCGGTTTGCCCTGATTCAACATTGAACGTATAAGGCTGACCATTGATCATTATGCTTTGCTCTCCGGGCTGAACAACTGCGCTCGCACTGTAGATCTCTCCTGGTAATGTTAACCAGCTTCTTGTGTCCGGCTGTTCAGTTAATGTATTCCAGACATTAAAAATTAGATTACCAACATCATCACCCTGTGCAGCTTCTTTCCTTAACCTGTCTTTTGCCCAAACTCGTAATGCCTGCCTGATAATAATATTTGGCATCCGCTCAGATAAATCCTGCTGTGCCATCAGGTTTACATCACTCAACATATCAGAGTTAAGTGTACGACTATTAAGCGTGAGTGGACTAAAGGTCTGCACACGCTTCTCTGGGTAATATGGCAACGAAATACTGTACCAAGCACCGTTTCCACGACTGTCATATAGAGGTAAAGCTTGCTTCCACCCCTGCAGCGCTTCAACAACGCCACGCTCATCAATGACAATTACGCGGCTTTTATCTTGTGTTAAATAGCTTGCTTTACCGTATCGCTTCTCAAGTTTATCTAGGTCTTCTCGCATGCCTAAGCGCTTCGCTACACGTTTGGTGCCATCGATAACTTGTTGGTTTTCAGGCATTACCGCTAACGCTCTTCGGTAATCAACGTAAGCACTATTTAGATCTCGGTCTGCTTCATACAAAAGCGCTGAAAGATAGAGCAAGTAGCCATTTTGAACAGCTTGCAATTTTTGGCCCGCATCCGGGTAATTTGACAAGACGCTGCCTAGATTTGGCGTTAAACCCTGCTGCTCCATCTGATTTTGGGCTGACTCAAGCTCTTTCTCTCTATCTTTACGAGCTTGCTCTTGCACTTGGTTAGCACGACGCATTTCAATCAAGGCACCTTCCAAGTCATTGTCTTGTAGATAATTGAGCCCCAGATAGAGATGAAGAAAACCAAGTTCGTAGTCTGCTGGCTGATAAGTCTTCAAGTTGTCGTTGACGGCCAATGCCCCCAAGCTCATCGCACTTTCAGAAAGAGACACTGTCGCTTGATCTTGCTGGGTTCTAACTGCTCGATCACCGTCTTCAAACGCAGATTTACTTTCAACGTACTGCTGATTAAGCAAATACACTCGGCCTTTCTCAAAATTATCAAGAATATCGCCAGCAACTTCTTCAGGCAGTAATGACTCCGCTTGCTGATAATCGCCACTTCTCACCTTTTGGTGCAGTTCGTTATTTTGAGCACTGTAATGGCTAAACAGATTACCGGCGGATAGGTTGGCACATGCAGAAAGTACTAACGTGCTGCCTATGACGAGTGCGAGTCGAATGTGTTTGTGCACTTCGTACTCCATAGTTTTCGCTAGAGCATAGTCAGAACAACTATGCTCAACATTTATGATTGGTTAAGACAACATACCCTTCAATTCGTTCGATACTGCCTTAACCATAGCTTAGCTCATTAGCATTGGACCTAACGGGCGGCCGCCAACTAGGTGCATGTGGATATGGTAAACCTCTTGACCACCGTGCGAATTGCAGTTGACGATCAGGCGGTAACCATCTTCATCGATACCTTCATCTTTCGCTAACTTGCGCGCAACAGTAAACATACGACCCATAACAAGCTCGTCTTGCTCTTCAATGTCATTGACCGTTGGGATTAGCTTATTTGGGATGATCAAAATGTGACTTGGAGCACGAGGGTTGATGTCTCTAAATGCAGTGACTAGGTCATCTTGATAAACAACATCTGCTGGGATTTCTTTACGAATGATTTTACTGAAAATGGTTTCTTCAGCCATGAAGCGCTCCATCGATACGGTTTTATTGATTGATTTCATTCGAGTATGCGCCAAGCTTCGCAAAATCACAATAAAAAACAGTGTTCATTTGTTTTAAACAGCATCCGGTCATGAACACCAAGCTAATTTTGTATTGTGCGTCATAAAATGCGTGTCTCGTTATCAATACAATGAGCCTCTTTTTGTTAATTTTCTAAGAAATTATAAGTTAGGGAGAGATCCATGAAGGGCTCAGTGATAAAGCGTATGTACGCTGGCTTTGCATTGATCATAATAATGTTCATCATCACCACCTTGATGATGATGCGAGGAATGCAACAGATTCACCAGAACTTTGAAGGTGTTTCTAATACTTCATTACCATTGGTATCACAATCAAACCACACCAGTGTAGCGCTACTATCAGCAGATAAGCTGTTCAAAGATTTTTTGACCACGCAAAGCTTCGAACGTATGGATCAGCTGTCTAGCCAATTCGAGCAAATGCAGCTCGCCTATAACCAACAATTGACCCAACTAGAACAAGTCAGTGCCAACCAACCTGAATTGACGGATTCAATCGCTCAGTTGAAAGAGATGGAAGTGAATTACTTCAGTGAAGCGATCCAAGCGATGGGTAACTACCGTGCAATGTTCGAAGCTCAAGCACAAGTACAGAAGTCGACGCGTCAATTCCAACGCCTTCATTCCGAGCTGAGCCTAGGCATGAAAGAATATGTGGACGACCAAAGCAGTATCTCAGTTAAAGTTATGGCAAAGAGCTACTTCATTAAGCTAAAAGATGCGGAAATGATTACCTCTGATGCGCTTGCAAGTAGTGATACCAATTTTGTTGCTGAGGCTGTTGCTAAAAACAAAAAAGCCGTTACTCACCTCAACTACGCGTATCGTGGCTTAACGACACAAATGCCTGAGATAAAAAAAGCGTTTGATGAATCAGTCCAGCAGTTCACAACCGATGTCGGCAAAAAAGGTGGCGTGCTTGATCAGCATAGTAACTATCTACAAGCCAAAGACGCGCTGTATGCCAATATCGCCAACCTTACAGAACAAGTGGATGCAACCAGCGCTCTACTCGCTTCATTTAGTGAAGTGGCAGAACAAGGTTTAAGTTTGTCTCTTATTGAGGCAGGAGAAGTCTATGAACAAGGAGTTGTGCGTTCTGTCTCGATAGGTGCTGTCGTAATCTTAATGGCACTTGCGATTGGTTACCATATTGCACACAGCGTGCGCGAGCCATTAACTCGCATTCTTCGCACCCTAGAGTCTTTGACTGAAGGAGATATGACCCAACGTATCGATATACGTTACAACAACGAATTCAGTCGAGTTAGCCATCATATCAACTCTCTTGCGGACAACTTACACGGAATATTGGTCGAACTAAACGACGCTTCAGATAACCTCACGCATACCGCGTCGACAAACCAATCGACCTCATCAAATGCGCAATCGCAATTGAGCCAACAACGTGAACAAACTGCAAATGTTGCAACGGCTATGACCGAGATGGCTCATTCAGTCCAAGAAGTAGCCCAAAGTGCGCAAAGCTCACAACAAATGGTTGAGCAAGTCGAGATCGCATCAGAATCTGGACGCCAAATTATGGGAACGAATATCTCTACCATCAACCAACTTGAAACTCGCCTGAATCAGTCTGTTGATGCCGTTAAAGACCTGCAAGCGATGAGCAGCCAAATTGGCAGTATCTTAGATGTTATTCGCAACATTGCTGAGCAGACTAACCTACTAGCACTAAACGCAGCGATCGAAGCCGCACGCGCTGGTGAACAAGGCCGAGGATTTGCCGTTGTTGCGGATGAGGTACGTGTCCTCGCACAACGTACCACTGAATCAACCTCTGAAATCGAAAATATGATCAGTAACCTGCAAAGTAGTTCTGCATCAGCGAATAAAGTCATTCAAAGTTGTAAAGATGATATGGAACTTTCCGTTACTCAGGCCTCAAGTGCCAATAGTGCGATGGAAGAGATTCAAGGTCTGATTATGGAGATCAGTCAGATGAGTGGACATATCTCTCAAGCCGCCGCTGAACAGAGTGAAACGACCAATGACATTGCTCGGAATATTGAAGAGATAAACCTAATCGCTGATGCAAGTTATCAGGCAATGGCTGAGATTGCTCAAACCAGTTCAAATCTGTCATCTCTAGCAAATCAACAAGGCGAGTTAGTGCATCGATTTAAGCTATGAACGTCAGAAAACGGTAATTAATTGAGTTTGGGCGACTATTTTCTATAGTCGCCCTTGTTTTTTATAACCCGTGTCATTATATGGTTTATAGGCTTGCCCATTTTTTTCGACTCTTTTTGCAAGCCAATCATGAGGAATTGTTATGGCCGTTCATGTTGGCATTATAGACCAAGACCCGATACGCCTAGTTACCCCGCTACTCGACAATCGCACTATAAGCGATCATATCGTATTCATTGGAGTGGCATCTCAGGAAGATATGTATCTTCGCCTCCACAGCGTATTAAGCAAAAGAAATATCACATCGGAGTTTTTTCAAATTCCCAATGTGGCAAATACTTCCAAGATTAAGCAAGCCATTATCACACTTGCAGAAGACCTGACCGCTCGCGGTGAAGATGTAAAACTAAACGCAAGCTGTGGATTGCGTCATCGACTGTTGTCTGTTTACGAAGTATTTCGCACTTACCATTGGCCAATTTTCGTCGTAGAGCCTAATAGCGACCGTTTATGCTGGCTCTACCCTGATGGTAAAGAAGACTCACAAGTTGAAGATCGTATCACCATTGACGATTACCTTACGGTATTTGGGGCTCGTGGCGAGTTTAACGAACATGAATTGCCACCTCAGCTCGACCAGAAGCTTTATGAACTTGGTGAACGTTGGGCGAGTAACGCCCTTGAGCTTGGTCCAGGGCTTGCGACACTTAACTACCTTGCCACAACGTGCCGTAAAGAACAGAAGTTGGATGTCGAGCTGTCTGAGAAGCAACAAGGCTATCGCGAGCTAAACACGCTTCTTACTGATTTGGTCGAAGCGGACATCGCTACCTATGACAATGGCATTCTTACCTTTGCTAACGAAGACGCAAGACGTTTTTCTAATGGTGAATGGCTAGAGACTTTAGTACACAGCACGGTGCGTCAGATCCAACAGCAAATGCCGACAATTCAAGACCGCTCGCTCAATGTTCAAGTTTATCGCCAACTGGGAGATAGAGAAGTACGCAACGAGCTCGATGTCGCTTCTGTTGTTAACAACAAGCTTCACATCATTGAATGTAAAACCAAAGGAATGCGTGATGATGGTGATGACACACTCTACAAGTTAGAGTCGCTGCGTGACCTGTTAGGAGGCCTGCAAGCGCGTGCTATGCTGGTTAGCTTCCGTCCGCTTCGTCATAACGATATCACCCGCGCAGAAGACCTTGGGCTTGCTTTGATTGGGCCTGACGAACTTAAAGATCTAAGAACGCACCTAGCGAACTGGTTTAATGAAGCAGGCGGCCGAGAAGACGAACTGGCTGACTGTTAGTTAAAACCATTTAGTTTAGACATAAAAAAACCGCCGTTTAGGCGGTTTTTTTATTTGAACAAGATGATTAGCTGTCGTCTTCAGTGAAGTTGGTTGGCAGTGTCGTCTTCATCTGGTTCCAGATTGTTGCACTCTGCAAGCCATAGTTACGTACCACGATAAGAATCGCATCACGATTACCCGTTTCACATACTTCGAGCAAATCGCGGTAAAACTGAAGTGCTAGCTCACGAGCTTCTGGGTTTGAGAAATAGTAACTACCTACACGATCGTACAGCTTTTTAAGACCATTAAAGATCAGACCGTAGATTTGGTTTCCAGAATGGAACGCAAGGCGTTGGAATAACATGTAGTCGTAAAAGTTAAACGTCTTAGCAATCAGGGTAGCTTGACGCTTAAGCTCATCTTTTTCACCATCATCTTTCACATGTTGACGAATTTTCTCAGCGTAAGGAGAAGACTCCATAAACACATCCCAAGAATCCGCGGCAACTAGCGCTTCACATGAGGAAATAACATTGGTGATGGTCTTCTCAGAACTTTCTTTATTCGCTTTAAATGCATAGCGCATAAAGATTGGGCTGATGTTAGTACGTGCTGCAAGTAAATCTTCTACGATTGACGTCGCGTTGTCCGCATCTAAGGTCATCAATGTGTCTAAGATATGCAGACCTGATGTTTCCATAAACTGGTTTACGCGAGTTGGTTTACCATGTTGGATAGTCAGCCAACCATCACGGGCTAGACGCTGTAATACTTCTCGTAAAGTTGTGCGAGTTACGCCAATTAGTTCAGAGAGCTCACGTTCTGCTGGTAAGATTGAACCAGGTGGGAATCTGCCTTTCCAAATACTCTCGATAATGTATTTTTCTGCAAATCCTGCTGGGCTCTTTGCCTTAATGACCATTTATATTTATCCAGTCTTCTATTTTTCGGGTCTAATTAACTCATCATACCACTAGTTTTCACATATCGGAAACCGCCACACAAGAAACATGGCACCAAACACCATTAGAGTTAGAGCTCTAATTTGGCATCAATTTTATTGACCAAATATGGAGGGTGAAACAGCTTCATTTCAAACTTTAACAAAATGTAAACACGCGACACACCCCACCCCCTTTAGGGTTATACGCAAAAGGTAAGTTTGTAAATTTGCAAAATTAAACTGCCATTTTCATGCAATATAATTACATATTCTTTCTTATTCTAACGTTTCAAAGCTAGGCCTACATTAACCGTTGTTTTTCACAACTCTTATGCTATGTTTACGCCACTTTGATCGCGTTTTTCAACAAAAGTCACTTAATAAAATCACAACAATCAGTTTATCGTTGACTAAATTCTGTTGAAGAGTAGAGTGGCGGCCAAAGTAAGGAGTGCTTGTCTTTCTCAGGGAGTGACTTGGCAAGACCACATGATCGTAAACGCAATGTTGTTTTTCTAAGTCACTGTTGAATCGGGTTCATTTCCTGCTAGCTAGCCAATGGGCAGGAGCTAGGAATTACACAATTTCCGGTTAATGAATTCAAGCGCACACAGTGTCTATTCATAACAACATTAAGAGTATCTAGATCATGCCGATGTCACTCGGAAATGCATTTATTAAGAACTTTCTTGGTAAAGCTCCAGATTGGTATAAAGTTGCCATCATATCTTTCCTAATTATCAACCCTTTTGTCTTCTTCTTAGTTGATCCTTTTGTTGCAGGCTGGCTGCTTGTTGCTGAGTTTATTTTTACTCTTGCTATGGCGCTAAAATGTTACCCTCTTCAACCAGGCGGCTTACTCGCCATTGAGGCCATTGCGATAGGCATGACCAGTGCCGACCAAGTAAAACATGAACTCGTCGCTAACATCGAAGTTCTATTACTATTAGTCTTCATGGTTGCTGGCATCTACTTTATGAAGCAGTTGCTTCTATTCATTTTCACTAAGATATTGCTTGGTATTCGCTCGAAAAGCATGCTGTCACTAGCATTCTGTTTCGCTGCTGCATTCCTTTCAGCTTTCCTTGACGCTCTAACGGTTATTGCCGTTGTTATCAGCGTTGCGGTTGGCTTCTATGCTATTTACCACAAAGTAGCTTCAGGCCAAGGGCCGCATTCATCACACGACCACACTCAAGATGACCACCTATCTGAGCTAACTCGTGATGACTTAGAAAACTACCGCGCGTTCTTACGTTCTCTGCTTATGCACGCAGGTGTAGGTACGGCACTAGGTGGTGTAATGACGATGGTTGGTGAACCGCAAAACTTAATCATTGCTGACCAAGCAGGTTGGCAATTTGGTGAGTTCATCATCCGTATGCTGCCTGTAACAGCACCAGTATTCGTATGTGGTTTGATGACATGTGTAATTGTCGAAAAGCTAAAAGTATTCGGTTACGGTGCTCGCTTACCTGAAAACGTTCGTCAAATCCTAGTCGATTTTGATCGCGAAGAGCGTAAAAGCCGCACTAAGCAAGACATCGCTAAGCTTTGGGTACAAGGTATCATCGCAGTTTGGCTAATTGTCGGCCTTGCACTTCACTTAGCAGCTGTTGGTCTAATCGGCTTGTCAGTTATTATTCTTGCAACGGCATTTACTGGTGTGATTGAAGAGCACTCCATGGGTAAAGCGTTTGAAGAGGCGCTGCCATTCACCGCTCTACTTGCGGTATTCTTCGCAGTTGTAGCGGTAATCATCGACCAACAACTATTTAAGCCAGTTATCGATGCTGTATTGCACGTGGAAGACAAAGGCACGCAACTAGCCTTGTTCTACGTCGCTAACGGTGTTCTATCAATGGTATCGGATAACGTATTCGTCGGTACTGTTTACATCAATGAAGTTAAAACGGCTCTTGTTGAGGGTGTCATTACTCGTGACCAGTTCGACTTGCTTGCTGTTGCAATCAACACAGGTACGAACCTACCTTCAGTTGCAACACCAAACGGTCAAGCAGCGTTCCTATTCTTGCTAACGTCTGCGCTCGCTCCGTTAATCCGACTATCTTACGGCCGCATGGTTATCATGGCGCTGCCATACACAGTTGTATTAGCTACAGTTGGTCTAGCAGGTATCGTGTTCTTTGTTGAGCCAATGACAGCATGGTTCTACGAAGCAGGTTGGATTTCAGCTCACGTTGGTGATGCGGTTCAAGCGGTGTCTAGCGGACATTAATTCAATAAAAACTAAATTTATTAGTTGATACTGAAACTTTTCCAAGATAAAAAGCTCTGATAACTCAGAGCTTTTTTATTATTTCGGGACATTTGTGTGAATATTCTTTCTGCAATCAAAACATTTTCTCAAGGACGACTTTCTTGGCTATTGCTCCTACTGTTCGTCGTTTTCTTTGAAGCTTGTGCACTTTTCTTTCAGCACGTGATGATGCTGTCACCGTGTGTTATGTGTATTTATGAGCGTGTTGCTATGCTAGGCGTTGGCGGAGCTGCACTCATTGGACTTATTGCTCCAAATAACCCTATAGTACGCTGGTTAGGCCTTGCAGCTTGGGGAGCAAGCGCATACAAAGGCCTTGCTCTGTCAATGCAGCATGTTGACTACCAGTTTAACCCTTCACCATTCGCAACCTGTGACTTATTTGTCACGTTCCCCGATTGGGCACCTTTAAATAAGTGGGCGCCTTGGATGTTCGAAGCATACGGTGATTGCGCTAAGGTAGTTTGGCAATTCTTGTCTCTATCAATGCCTCAATGGCTTGTCGTTATCTTTGCCGGTAACTTAATTGCTCTTGGTGTGGTAGTAATTGCTCAGTTCGTTAAGAATAAATAAGTAGCGAAGAATAAGTAATGGAGGGCTGGCGTATTGCGTCGGCCCTTTTTTGTTGCTGAGGTGTCTTGCTAAAGTTCTCGACATGTTTTTGGAGATCCTCAACTCACTCGCCCCTCATTCTCGAGGATGACAGTGTTTGGTTTTCGAGGGTTACCGATCGCTCAACAAAAAAGGGTTAGCTCATCACTAACCCTTTGATTAAATTTTTCTAGCCAAGAAGCTTAGTTCATATCTCGGCCTGGTGCTGGCGCTAATACTTCTCGGTTACCATTGTGACCAGGAGCACTCACAATACCTTGCGCTTCAAGCTGCTCAACAATTCGAGCTGCGCGGTTGTAACCAATCTTAAAGCGGCGTTGAACACCAGAGACTGAACCTCGGCGGGACTGCACAACATGCTCAACCACTTGGTCAAACAGTGGGTCCATCTCCTCTTCCCCTTCTGGTTTTTCACCTGGGAGAAGTGCTTCCGGCCCTTGGTCACCATTTGTAATCTCATCAATGTAGTTTGGCTTACCACGTGCTTTCCAGTTGTTTACCACGGCATGTACATCATCGTCTGATGCGAATGCACCATGGACACGCACCGTATGACTCGAACCAGGAGGTAGATACAGCATATCACCCATACCAAGGAGTGACTCTGCACCGCCTTGGTCAAGAATGGTACGTGAATCAGTCTTAGTCGATACCGTAAACGCAACACGTGTTGGAATGTTCGCTTTAATCAGGCCAGTGATTACATCTACAGAAGGACGTTGAGTTGCGAGGATTAAGTGAATACCTGCTGCACGCGCTTTTTGTGCCAATCGCGCAATCAGTTCTTCGACTTTCTTACCTACAACCATCATCAGATCAGCAAATTCATCGACGATAACAACGATGTAAGGCAGTTTTTCTAGCAGTGGCGGATGTTCATCCATACTGTCGCCTGCCTGCCACAATGGGTCATGGATTGGATGCCCGGCGTCTGCCGCCATCTTAAGCTTGTCATTAAAGCCTTTGATGTTACGAACACCTAGAGCAGACATCAGCTTGTAGCGACGCTCCATTTCACCCACACACCAACGAAGTGCGTTCGATGCATCTTTCATATCAGTTACTACTTCTGATAATAGATGCGGGATACCTTCATACACTGACAACTCAAGCATTTTCGGGTCAATCATGATGAAACGCACATCTTCCGGCGTCGCTTTGTAAAGCATACTCAGAATCATGACGTTTACACCGACCGACTTACCAGAACCCGTTGTACCTGCAACAAGTACGTGTGGCATCTTAGATAGATCGGCAATCACAGCTTCACCTGCGATATCTTGACCAAGAACCACTGTCGTTGGCGATTTGGCTTCAATAAACTGCTGACTACCTACAACATCTGAGAAGAATACCGTCTGACGGCTCATATTCGGAAGTTCTAGACCAACGTATGGCTTACCTGGAATAACTTCGACTACACGAACTGCCATTGCCGATAAAGAGCGCGCTAAGTCCATAGAAAGCCCGGAAATACGGCTTACTTTCACACCCGGTGCCAAATCTAGTTCAAAACGAGTGATTACAGGACCAGGGAAGATATCAACGACCTCTGCTTTGATCTTGTAGTCAGCAAGTTTTGCTTCAACTAAGCGTGCGATATTTTCTAAAGCATCACGATCAATGAAGTTATCTCGTTTCTCTGGGTGGTATAGCAACTCCAATGTTGGCATTGGCTCTGCTGGCTTCGGTAAATTGGTTTCATGCTGTACAAGGAATGGGTTCTGCTGGGCAACAACTTTTGCTTGAGCTTCGGCCACCAGATTATGAAGTGCTGCAGCATCCTCATCTTCCGGCAATAACTCACCTTCGACGACCGGCTCTTCAACAGGTTCGGCTGCAACCTCTTCCACAACATCAAACGATGAAATCATTGGCTCTTGATGATGTTCTTCTGGATCGATGTCCGTTGAAATCTGGTCAAGCTCAGAGGTTGTAATCGTCGGTTGAACAATGTCCTCTTCGATGACACTTTCATTCCATGGTAAATCTTCAACAGGGACTTCTTCTACAGCAGGTGAGACCGATTGCTCTACGTTCGGAACGACTGGCGTAACTTCTATAGTTTCTGGATCGCATGGGCTTTGTACAGCCGTATCTAACGTTTGTGCACCAACAGATGTAGCTGCCTTCGCTGAGGCTGCCACACCAACGTCGTCAGCTTCCACAAAGTCGTCTGCAGATTGCGCTGCCTGTTCTAGCTCTTCAATCGTCGCACCTAATTGCTTAGAGCGCTCAATTTGTGGTTTTTCGTTTGAGAGCTGCTGAACGTCTGACATTGGCTGTTCTGGTTCAACGTTCGCATAAACAGGTTCGTTGTAGATCGGCTCATTGTATTCAGGGACTGCTTGTTCTACTTGAGGTTGAGTCAGAGGAGGTTCTTGTTCAGCAGTAGCTTGAGACTCTGGGATATGAATATTGAAGCGGCGAGGTTCAGGCGTTTCAATAGGCTCATCAACAAGGTCATGAGTTAACGAGACTGTTGGCTCTTCACGCACAGCTTCCGAACGAGTTGGTTCAGCATTTTGCTCATAGTCATTCAACTCTGCTTCTAAGGTTTCGTCTTGTCGGCCTCGAATTCGGTTTACCAAACCTGTAAACAAGTTGATCGCCCCTTCTCCTAACCAATCCACAATAGATAGCCATGAGATACCTGTCAGTAAGGTAAAACCTGCACCCCATAGGAATAAGAAAACCAGTGTCGTTCCTAAAATATTTAAAGTGGGTAATGCAAGACTGGTCAGTACATCGCCAATGACTCCGCCTGACGAAAAGTACCAAATATCATCAAAGTTGATGTCTGCCAATCCACAACTGGTAAGAATGACGATGGTTAAACCAAGGAGTCGAGTACCCCAAAGCATCAGATCAACAGGTTCATCTTCGCTGCGCTTACGCAACACAACCCATGCCGTACCAGTAATGACGATAGGTAAAACGTAAGCCAGAGAGCCAAATGTAAAAAAGAGTGTGTCTGCGAGCCACGCACCGGCAAGACCACCCGCGTTGTTGATCTCACCACCCCATGCCGTTTGTGACCATGAAGGATCAGCAGCACTAAATGTCAAAAGTGCTACAGAAAGCAATATTGAAGCTAAAACGATAACAATCAGACTGCACTCTTGAAGACGCTGAGGTCCACTCAGACGAGAAAGCGAGGAGTCTTCACCCGTTTTGATAATTGTTTGGACTTTATTTTTAGTCTCTTTAAACATAACCAACTTTATCTACGTATCATAACAACCGAGTTCGAAAAGAATCCGTTCGGCACAAAGAAAAATAGTCCGAGCAGCAGTGCCACTCGGACTATCGATTTAACCATATCAAGGGCAAAAACCCAATTGCTTAAAGTCAGAATATAGAAAGCAATTAAGAGTTTAACTCTATGACCCTCAGAAGTTATCGAGTTTTGATAACCAGTTGGTTAGTTTGCTTCACTTCTTCCATTACTACGTAGGTACGTGTGTCATTCACACCCGGCAAACGCAATAGCGTATCACCTAGTAACTTACGGTAAGCACTCATATCAGACACACGTGTTTTTAGTAGGTAATCGAAATCACCAGAAACTAGGTGACATTCTTGGATGTCATCCAGTTTTTGTACCGCTGTGTTGAATTGTTCAAACACATCTGGCGCACCACGGTTTAACGTAATCTCAACAAACACGAGTAGTGAAGCATCTAAGTACTGAGGGTTCAGCAACGCTGTATAACCCGTAATGTACCCTTGGCGCTCTAAGCGACGCACACGTTCCAAACATGGTGTAGGAGAAAGACCTACACGTTTAGACAACTCTACATTCGAAATACGACCATCTTTTTGCAACTCATTTAGAATGTTGCGATCGATACGGTCAAGATCCTTGGACGGCTTTTTATTGTTGTCTGCCATTTTTTATTCCACCTTATTACTTCCTTGCAAAAAAATATACTACAACTTTTTAATATTCAGTATCAAATTTTATCCAATCATATCTATACTAGATATTAATTCGACAGAATTACCCTACACACAGTTAATACAACTACTATAGTTTATACAACCAAAATAAAATGAGGAGTCAGGATGATCATTGGCGTACCTAAAGAAATCAAAAACCACGAGTACCGTGTTGGCATGATCCCAGCGAGCGTTCGCGAGCTAGTGTCTCAAGGTCACCAAGTTTTTGTTGAAACTAATGCCGGTTCTGGCATCGGTTTTTCAGACGATGATTACATCGCTGTAGGCGCATCCATTCTTCCTACCGCTGCTGACGTTTTCGCGAAAGCAGAAATGATTGTAAAGGTTAAAGAACCTCAAGCTGTCGAGCGCGCAATGCTTCGAGAAGGGCAAATTTTATTTACTTATTTGCACCTAGCACCAGATTTTCCACAAACTGATGAGCTAATCAAGAGCAAAGCTGTCTGTATAGCATATGAGACTGTAACAGATAATATGGGTCGCTTGCCACTACTTGCGCCAATGTCTGAGGTTGCAGGTCGTATGTCTATTCAAGCAGGTGCACAAACTTTAGAGAAATCTCACGGTGGTCGCGGCCTTCTACTAGGTGGTGTACCGGGCGTTGAGCCAGCAAAAGTTGTCGTTGTTGGTGGTGGTGTTGTTGGTGCGAACGCAGCTCGTATGGCTGTAGGTCTTCGTGCTGACGTAACTATCCTAGATCGCAATGTAGATACACTACGTCGCCTAGATGAAGAATTCCAAGGTCGTGCAAAAGTAGTTTATTCTACTGAAGACGCAATTGAGAAGCACGTTCTAGAAGCAGACCTAGTAATCGGCGCAGTACTAATCCCTGGTGCAGCAGCACCGAAACTAGTGACTAAAGAACATATCGCTAAGATGAAGCCAGGCGCAGCAGTTGTAGACGTTGCAATCGACCAAGGTGGCTGTTTCGAAACTTCACACGCTACGACACACGCAGATCCAACGTACATCGTTGATGACGTAGTTCACTACTGTGTTGCTAACATGCCAGGTGCAGTAGCACGCACATCTACATTCGCTCTAAACAATGCAACACTACCTTACATTGTGAAGCTAGCGAACAAAGGCTACCGTGAAGCACTTCTAGAAGACAACGGCTTCCTAGAAGGTCTAAACGTTATCCATGGTAAAGTGACATGTAAAGAAGTAGCAGAAAGCTTCGACTTGGAATACGTTGCTCCTGCTGACGCAATTGCTATGTTCAACTAATGTTGAATAGTATCAGATAAGAGAAAACGCTCACTTCGGTGGGCGTTTTTTGTTTGAGCTGAAGATTACTTAAAGCACATTGAAAATCTTTTGAGATTCCCTACTCTCTCCTTCGTCGCTATATGGAATGACCGAATCAGTAAACGCTCTTGCTTATTCGTCACTCTAAGAGTCGCTGGCGCACGGCACCTTCAAGAGTGAAAGGCTAGTAAGTTGAGGGTATCTGGAAAGCTGTAATTAGATTGTAGACATTCCCTACTACGCTGTGCGCTATAGGGAATGATGCTAAATCAAAGCAGTAGGAGTTAAGAGACTAGAACCAGCGCTCTAACGCACTCTTATCAAGTTGACGAAATGCTCTATTAAGGATCTGAGCAAGCTCTTTATAGCGAGGGCGCGACTTCATAGGCTCCAAAGCGAAACCACTTTCTACGATTTTCTGATAAATCTCGCGATACCAACCTGCTAGGGCTGGAGGTAGTTGAGTGTTTGCTCGGCTACCTAGCCACCACATACCTTGAATCGGCATACTAATAGCGAAAAGAGCGATGATGACAGCCTGTGGCATTGACTGGTAGTTGTTAAACGCCATCTGCGTTAACACACTTATTGCGGCAATCGCTGGCATCACTTTTACCCCAAAGCGCGTTGCTTTGATAATACGTTGCTCAGGAAACAACATATTTAGCTCTTTGCGCATGGGCCAAGTGTCCATGTATTTTTGTCCGTCACGTAGGTTGTGAACTAAACCGACTTTATTGCTCATAGGGCTCTCTCACTTCAACATCGGGTCCAAAAGCTAAAATTTAGTTGAAAGATTCAACTAAACGAAGAAAAAATTGATGAAAGTTAATATTCTTTCAAATTTTTTTTGTTATCATTGCTTATTATCGTTATCCTTTGCGGACCCACAATCTCATTGTTGCTGTTATTTACAATTTAAGCAACTCTAGAGACCTTTCTGCAGCGGATGCAAAGGACTTGTGCAACTCACAATGTCTCTTTATACGGAATTCAAAGTTTTTTTGACCAAGATTAGTACGCAGCTTTGTTAGCATCGTCTATTCTTGTGATTAATTTTTATCCTAACTGATTATTACAGGTAGTCACTCATGTCAAAGCTAGTTTTAGTTTTAAACTGCGGTAGTTCTTCTCTTAAATTTGCTGTTGTTGATGCCGAGAACGGCGACGAGCATCTAACAGGTCTTGCAGAGTGTCTGCACCTTCCTGAAGCTCGTATCAAGTGGAAACTTGATGGTAAGCACGAAGCTCAACTAGGTAACGGTGCAGCTCACGAAGAAGCGCTAGCGTTCATGGTAGAAACTATTCTTGCTTCTAAGCCAGAACTTGCTGAAAACCTAGCAGCTGTTGGTCACCGTGTAGTACACGGCGGCGAGAAGTTCACTCAGTCTGCTCTTATCACTGATGACGTACTGAAAGGTATCGAAGACTGTGCTGCTCTAGCACCTCTTCACAACCCTGCTGCAATCATCGGTATCAAGGCTGCTCAAAAGTCATTCCCTGGTCTTCCAATGTCTGCTGTATTTGATACTGCATTCCACCAGACTATGCCTCAAGAGTCTTACCTATACGCTCTACCGTACAAACTATACGAAGAGCACGGTATCCGTCGTTACGGCATGCACGGTACTTCTCACCTATTCATCGCTCGCGAAGTTGCTGAGCAACTAGGTAAACCAGCTGACGAAGTAAACATCATCAACTGTCACCTAGGTAACGGTGCATCTGTGTGTGCAATCAAGAACGGTAAATCTGTAGACACTTCTATGGGCCTTACTCCTCTTGAAGGTCTAGTGATGGGTACTCGTTGTGGTGACATCGACCCTGCGATCATCTTCCACCTACACGATTCTCTAGGTTACTCTGTTGAAGAAATCAACAACATGCTAACTAAAGAGTCTGGTCTAGCTGGTCTTACTGCTGTTTCTCCTGACTGTCGTTTCGTTGAAGACAACTACGGTAAAGAAGAAGCTGCAACTCGCGCAATGGACGTAATGTGTCACCGTCTAGCGAAATACATCGCTGGTTACACTGCATCTCTTGACGGTCGTCTAGACGCTATCGTATTCACTGGTGGTATCGGTGAAAACGGCGCTCCAATCCGTGAACTAGTACTTAACCGTCTAGGTATCTTCGGTATCGAAGTTGACGGCGAAGCTAACCTTAAAGCTCGCTTCGGTGGCGAAGGCGTTATCACAACTGCTGACAGCCGCATCCCAGCAATGGTTATCTCTACTAACGAAGAGCTAGTTATCGCTGAAGACACTGCACGTCTAGCAGGTCTTTAATTGACTTAACCGGCTGCTTAAATAGCAGCCGGTTTTCTTATTCTGGGGCTCAACTCCTATTCTTTGCGACGCAAGGAATAATAGTTGAGCTTTTATCCCCAATAGCTATAGGTACTCTACGAATGTCTCGTACTATTATGCTTATCCCTGCAAGTGCTGGTGTTGGTCTTACTAGCGTAAGCATGGGTGTTCTTCGCGCAATGGAGCGCAAAGGCGTTAAAGTTTCTTTCTACAAGCCAATCTGTCAACCACGTTCTGGTGGTGATCAGCCAGACCTAACTTCTACTATCGTTGGCGCGAACAGCGATGTGAAGATTGGTCAACCTCTATCGATGTCTGTTGCTGAAAGCCTAATCGGTAACGACAACATGGATGAGCTGCTAGAAACCGTTGTTGAACGTTACAACCAGATCAACAAAGATGCTGACGTAACGCTAATCGAAGGTCTAGTACCAACTCGTAAACACCCATTTGCAAACCAAGTGAATGCTGAAATTGCAGCAACACTTGGCGCTGAAATCGTTCTTGTTGCTACTCCGGGTACTGATAACCCAGCTCAACTTAAAGAGCGCATCGAAGTAGCATGTTCTAACTTCGGCGGCACTAAGAACAAGAACATCTCTGGTGTTATCATCAACAAACTTAACGCACCAGTTGATGAAGCAGGTCGTACTCGTCCTGACCTATCTGAAATCTTTGACGATGCAGACAGCGCGAAGCAAAACGAAATGAAAGTGATGGAGATCTTCAACACATCTCCTATCCGCGTTCTTGGTTGTGTGCCTTGGAGCATCGACCTAATCGCTACTCGTGCTATCGATATGGCGAAACACCTTAACGCTGATATCATCAATGCAGGTGACATCGAATCTCGTCGTATTAAGAGCATCACGTTCTGTGCACGTTCTCTACCAAACATGATTGAGCACTTCAAACCAGGCTCTCTACTTGTGACTTCAGCTGACCGTCCAGACGTAATCGTTGCAGCAGCACTTGCGGCAATGAACGGTGTTGAAATCGGTGCTGTACTTCTTACTGGTGGTTACGATATCCCGGAAGAAATCGCAGGTCTATGTAAGCCAGCGTTCGATTCAGGCCTACCAATCTTCAAAGCACAAGGTAACACTTGGCAGACGTCTCTAAACCTACAGAGCTTCAGCATCGAAGTTCCTGCAGACGATAAAGAGCGTATCGAGTTCATCAACGAACACGTTGCTGGCAACATCGATGGTAACTGGATCGAGTCAATGACTGAGGGCACTCAGAAGTCTCGTCGTCTAAGTCCACCAGCATTCCGTTACCAGCTAACTGAGTTCGCTCGTAAAGCAGGTAAGCGTATCGTTCTTCCTGAAGGTGATGAGCCACGTACAGTTAAAGCAGCTGCTATCTGTGCTGAGCGCGGCATCGCGGAGTGTGTGCTTCTAGGCAACCCAGACGAAATCCGTCGTGTTGCAGCACAACAAGGTGTTGAGCTAGGTGCTGGCGTAACAATCATCAACTCTGATGAAGTACGTGAAAACTACGTTGCTCGTCTAGTTGAACTACGTGGCGCTAAAGGCATGACTGAAGTTGTTGCTCGTGAGAAGCTTCAAGACTCAGTATTCCTAGGCACAATGATGCTTGAGAACGACGAAGTTGACGGTCTAGTTTCTGGTGCAGTTCACACGACTGCTAACACTATCGTTCCTCCGTTCCAGATCATCAAGACTGCACCTGATGCATCTATTGTATCTTCTGTATTCTTCATGCTTCTACCAGACCAAGTACTGGTATACGGTGACTGTGCGATCAACCCAGATCCAACAGCTGAACAGCTTGCTGAAATCGCTATCCAATCTGCGGATTCTGCTGCTGCATTCGGTATCGAACCACGCGTTGCTATGATCTCTTACTCTACTGGTGAATCTGGTAAGGGTGCAGACGTAGATAAAGTACGTGAAGCAACGAAACTTGCTCAAGAGAAACGTCCAGATCTAGTGATCGACGGTCCTCTACAGTACGACGCAGCTATCATGGAAAACGTTGCTGCTTCTAAAGCGCCAAACTCTCCAGTAGCGGGTAAAGCGACAGTATTCGTATTCCCAGACCTAAACACTGGTAACACGACTTACAAAGCTGTACAGCGTTCAGCAGACCTAGTATCTATCGGTCCAATGCTTCAAGGTATGCGTAAGCCTGTAAACGACCTGTCTCGCGGCGCTCTAGTTGACGACATCGTTTACACCGTAGCTCTAACTGCTATCCAGGCGGACCAAGCAGCTCAAGCACAAGAGAAAGTAGTTAACTAATCTCTCTGTTACTTTCAAAGCCCTCGCATTCGTCGAGGGCTTTTTTTTACCACTCATAAGGTATATCATACTATTAATTATAAATTGCTGCCCTATAAGCCTATGTCTATAGATTTTGCAAACGAGACCAGTATTCGCAATCAAGTGCTCAAAAATGTAAGTTTATCCATCGCTGTTTTTGTATTGTTTGTATCTGCGACCAACCTGTTTATCACTCATGACTATTGGTTAGGAGTAATGGAACTCATCATTGCTTTTTCATTTGTGAGCACCTACATAGCAACAAAAAAAGAGCGTGCATTGACGTGGCAGCCCTATTCTATTGCCTTTTTTGTCACAGGTGGTTTGCTGTATGGGTTTTACAATGCAAAGCCAGACTCAGCCATCGTAATGTGGGTCTTTGCATTGCCCCCTCTCTATCTACTACTGTTTAACCGTGGCGTCGGCTCAACACTCACATTTATGATGTTGTTCGCAACCTCGGTGATCTATTTTCCTAATCTATTCAATGCCGAAGTTTACCCTTTTGCTCTCATCAACTTCATTTTGCCATATTGCATCGTCTGGCTAATCGCATTTAACCATGAATCGGTAAGGCTAGAAGTAAACAAACGCCTCGAGAAATTAGCGAAAACAGACACTCTAACTGGTGCTTTTAATCTTCTTGCATTGAGAGAAGATGCGGATACTAAGCTGCACTGCTGTCAGGTAAGCCACATACTTCATTTTGATTTGGATTATTTCAAGCGAATCAATGACTCGTATGGCCATAGTGCGGGTGATGAGTTTTTAAAAGCCGTTGTACACATCGCCAAAAATGTTGATCGAGCGAAAGTCTACCGGCTTGGTGGTGAAGAGTTTTGTATCGTATTTTGTGCCAAAAGTTTGAATGAAGCGATAATAACGGCAGAAGAGTTCAGGTCACAAATTGAGCACCTCTCCATTCAGTACGGTGAACATAGCATTTCGGGAACAATCAGTGCTGGATTGCTTGCCTTACCTTCAAACTGCTCTAGGAATGAACTAGATAATGCCCTAAAAAAGACCGATAAGGCACTCTATCGAGCTAAAGATAATGGGAGAAACCAGATAGTTTTAGCATAAACCATCCACGTTACTGAGGGACGTCAACCGACTTCCCCTCAATCATCTAAATTTTTCTCTCTTTAGATCGATTCACTGTCATTCATTTGTCCCTAACGACCTTTTTCGTTGTCATACCTCGCCAACTCCTCGATGACGACTGGTCTGATTATGAAAAAAACAACAATGATCACCTATCTGTCCTCCGCCCTTACAGGTGTAGCATTACTATCTGGCTGTGGAACTGACGACAGCTCAACATCACAAGTCTCTGTTCAAGTGCCTTTTAATACGGTTCAGCCACCAATGCCAAATGACGGCTATGGGTATGACAACGATGGCACGATATCTTTGCCTGATGAGCCTGATCCAAGCGCAATTTACTCCCAAACCGAGCAAGAAACCCTCACGTATTATCAAAATTTTGAAACCAGTTTTGCGGGTGTAGACGGCTGGGGTCTGTGTGTAGAACCCATCGAAGTTCCACTTCAAAGCGTCGACTCTGCTTTAGTGTACCCTCTTGATGAACAATCTCTTGATGGTGCTGTAACACTGTTCGATAGCGAGACCATGCTACCAGTGAAAACCAAGCTGTCGAATGATGGTCGAAATATACGCATCGAGTGTGAATCAGCGTTAGACAGTGCAAAAACCTACTACCTGATTGTGACTGATGATGCTCAAACCAAATTTGGCGAGTCTCTTCAACCAGATGCTACTTTTACCAGTTTATTGAGCACTCCTGAAAATGAGCTTGGTGAACGGACACGTGAACTTAAGCATAAAACTCGACTCGCAATTGATGCATATTTAAGTCACGTTAGTGGTGCCACAGAGGAAGAGGTTGTTTACGCCGCGACCTTTACTACTCAAGACACTTATGCGTTACTTGATGCTATCGTCTCAGAAAACCAAAGTGCTAAGCTTCACTTAGATTCAACGCCTATCGTCATCAACGAACCGATTAAAGTAAACTCCAAATCCGGTGTTGGTGATTTGTTCGTTAAGTATGCAAAATACAGCGGCACACTCACCTCCAACTACTACCTGCCGTTTAGTGATGCAGATTCTGATACCTGTAAATTAGACAAGTACGATCCAATCAGTAGTTGTCCCGATATGTATCGTTGGATGACAAATAAAGATGGCAGTCATATTTCGGCAGACAATATCGACCTGAAATCCGAAAAGCAGTCTATCCCTGTAGATTTGTATCTCCCGTACAGTGAACAAGGCCAAGCTGCAATATTTAACAAATTCAAGGCAGGTGATATACCAACCATTATCTTTGTTCATGGAGTTACTGCGGATAAAAGTGCCGCATCTTTAATGATGAAAGACTATGTTGACCTAATGTCTGGGTATGCCGTTGTCGCCATTGATATGCCTTACCACGGTGAACGAATTATTGAAGATATGGATGGTAACCCGGTCAGCGCTGCCGCGGACAAATCTTACTTTATAAATATCAATTCACCACTGACTTTGAAGGGAAACCTCGCACAGGCGGTCGGCGACTTCATTGCCTTGCGCTGGGCGCTAAACGACTTCACTCAATCGTTACCTGAAGTTCACTTGGTCGGACACTCTCTAGGCGGCATTGTTTCAGTCATGATCAGCGAGATGACACAACCTCATATCAACGCTCCATCAACGAATCCACTAGAATTAACGACCGCCAATTTTGTCGTTCCTGGACAAGGTTTAGTGAACCTCACTTTGAGTTCACTCACCCTCGGAGAGGAAATGGCGGATTCTGTTAAAGCCTCTTCCGATGTTCAACGGGCTATCGCTGAAACCGTTATCCCCGAGCAATGTCAGCCTGATGATACAAACCAAACTTGTATGGATGCACTTGAGCATTACCGCTCACAATCAACAGCAAACCACAGCGCTGTGAGTATGCTAGAAGACGATATCTTCCAAGCATTAGTTCCTGCCTTAAAACAAGGCGTTCAAACCACGATCGACGCTTCAGACCCTGCCACAAAAGTAAGCCGCCAAGTAGAGAAACTTCAACCAACTCTTTTGATTGAAGCAAAAGGTAACTGTGGCCAAGAATGCGAAATTGGCGAATACATGCCAGATGCCGTCGTCCCTAATGATGCAGCAGATAACGTGATGACCGGAACTGAGCCTTTGATCAAAGCACTGGCTCTAAACGATATCACCGATGACGTAACGCCAGGTGGTTCTGCAATTCGGGGAGTCATTCGAGCCACTGTTGGTGGACACGGTACTTACCTCTTCCCTTATGAAGGACCTATGGATGAATCGGGACTGCCGGCTCAAGAGATCTCAGGCGAAGGCTATAGCTCACTTAACACTCAGCAAGAAGCGGTTTATCAGATGATTAACAGCAAAGGCGACACGATAACCTTTGGGGACGAAGATCTTGGCAATGTAGAAGGCTTGGAGTAACGACAATGAAAAAGACAACCTTAGCTTTAGCGATTTCAATGACAGCGACTCAAGCGGTCGGAGCCGGGTTTCAACTCAACTCACAATCCGCTACAGGATTAGGCCGAGCGTTTGCTGGAGATACCGTCATTGCCGACAACGCCAGTGTCGTGTCAAAAAACGCAGCTGCCATGAGCCTTATCGACCAAGAACAAATGTCCCTAGGTTTTGTGGTCATCGACAGTCAAGTAGAGTTAAATGACACACTTTATACGCCAACCTTTGATCGTACCCAAGAAGTCGATAATACTCAACTAGACAACACGACGTATGTACCCAATTTCCACTATGTAAATCCCATTGGCGATACACCTTGGACGATAGGTGCAACTGTACACTCCAATTTCGGTACTCATGTGGAGTTTAACGAAACATTCCCAGCAGAAGAATTTGGCGGAAAAACATCCCTTAGCAGTGTCAATTTCGGGGTGAGTGCAGCATTTCAAATCAATGAACAATGGTCGGTCGGTGCAGGGCTTGATGCTATATATGGAGAAGGCGAAATTTCGCGTAAAGATTTACTCGATATTGAAGCGGATGGTGTGACATTTGGCTTTAACCTCGGCGCGACTTACCAAATCAATCAAGACCATCGTTTTGGGCTCTCATACCGATTCAGTCCAGATTTAACCGCAACGGGCCAAGTGGATCAACTGACCTCCAAGACAGACTCATTGGATATCCCGCTTCCTGACATGCTTGAGTTTTCGGGCTACCACAAGATCCAACCGAACTTCGCGCTTCATTACAGTGTTCAATATGTGAGCTGGTCAGAGTTTGATGCGTTGAGCTCTGATGGTCTTTCAAGTCCAATCAAGGAATACCATTGGCAAGATGCTGGGCATATATCGGTCGGTGCGACTTGGTACCAATCACCAACTACAGAATACCGTGTTGGATATATGTACGATGTCTCTCCAATCAACCAACTGACATCGCTCTCAATACCAGACACAAACCGCCATTGGTTTACGTTCGGGTTAAGCCACCAGCTTTCAAAGCAATGGACGATTGATGGGGCTTTGGGACTTTTAGTTGGGGAAGAAGCTCATATTAATGAATCTCTAACCATCATTGAAACAAGCAACATTCAATCAGATGTCACTACAGATGCTTGGATGGCCGGTATTCAAATTAACTACAAGTTTTAATCACCTCTCTTAGCCAAGAGCTTTGCCCTGCACTACTCACGCTAGCGCAGGGTCTTTTTACCTCGGTATTACTTTACTACGCCGATGTTCTCACGGTAATGAGGTGACTCCAGATCCAAATCAGGTCCTTGTGGCACGACTTGCGTCGGGTTGATCCCTGTGTGACTGAAATAGTAATGACGCTTAATGTGATAGAAGTCTGTCGTCTCTTTCACGCCCGGAACTTGATAAAGCTCTTTCATATAACCATTTAGATGCTGGTAATCGGCAATACGCTTTTTATTACACTTAAAGTGGCCAACATAAACCGCATCAAAACGAATCAATGTGGTAAACAGTCGCCAATCCGCCTCGGTGATACGATCGCCCGCGATGTATCTGTTGTGGGCTAGATGATCATCTAATCTATCCAATGAAGCAAATAACTGCTCATAAGCTTCTTCATACGCGTCTTGCGTTGTCGCAAAACCACAGCGATACACTCCATTATTCACATGCGGGTAGATAAATGCGTTCCACTCATCAATAATCTCTTGCTTATTCTCAGGGTAGTAATCCTCTGTATTTCCCGTCAAGCCATTGAATGCTGAGTTAAACATACGAATGATTTCAGAAGACTCATTACTGACGATGGTATTGTGTTTTTTATCCCAAAGAACTGGAACGGTGACACGGCCTGTATAGTCCGATTTAGCTTGAGTGTAGATTTGATGCATACGAGTATGGCCAAATAATGGCTCAGGCAATCCCATTTGCCATCCTTCACCCATCATATCCGGGCACACAACCGTGACATCAATATGCTCTTCGAGGCCTTTTAGTTTGCGGAAGATAAGTGTGCGGTGAGCCCAAGGACAAGCGAGTGAAACATAAAGGTGATAGCGACCAGATTCTGGTTGGAATTTTGCGTTTGGCGTGTTCTCAACCCAATCACGAAAGCCGGCATCTTCACGAACAAATTTTCCGCCACTTGATTTAGTGTCGTACCAAACGTCATGCCATACACCTTCAACTAACTTACCCATATTTGTCTCCTAACCCATGTCATTCTGATGAGTTAAGTATAAAAAAAGCCAACGCTAAGATAAGTAGAGAGCGTTGGCTTTGTTGTTCGAATATTTTGAAGTGAGACTATTCGAATCGTTCCATTATGTAGATGACATTGTCAGAACCGCGAGACACACCAAAGGTTGCGGTTGAGATCGGAGGTTGCTGATAGCTTTGTACATCTCCACAAACTTCCATCTCGTTTTCTATGGTGTACCAACAATAACCTAGCCAATTCTCAGCGCCCTGACTGAATGCCCAAGGGAGCGCCACCCGTCCAGGCTCTGAGCCGCCGATCAGGGACGCCGTCTGTCCTTGCGTGAGTTCATTCAACTCAAGTGAACCTTCCATAATTACAGGTTCAGCGCCATTCAATTCCATTGGTTGAGGGGCAAGTTCGTTTAACTCAGGGAAAGCACCGAATACTGATAGCGCTGGTTCGCTATGCCAGTCATTAGCCATGAACCCTTCACCATCCCAATATTCAATATTCACCGCCACTGGCAGTCTCTGGTTTGTCGGCCCAGCAACATCAACCAATGTGAGTCGACCAAATCGAACATCGATATTTTGGCCAAGCGCCAACGCCTCATTCTCCAAAATTGTTCCATTATCATCGACTAAAAGCGAATTATCAGGAGCGGTAAAATCCATAAGTAAACTAGCGTCATCTAATTGCTGCCAACAATCCTCTGCACGCCCAAAGTAATAATTCGCACTCACTAAAGACCAGTGTCCAACTTGCCACTGCTGTGCAAAATCGATTGGGGAGCCACTACTGTCAAGCAACACACCTTGGTCGTTTAAGCAAGTCGGAAGA
The DNA here is from genome assembly GCF_046056895.1 of Vibrio sp. TBV020. NCBI lineage: Bacteria > Pseudomonadati > Pseudomonadota > Gammaproteobacteria > Vibrionales > Vibrionaceae > Vibrio > Vibrio sp. TBV020. The sequence continues at coordinate 2,382,907 of NZ_JBEEAQ010000003.1, forward strand.
TCATCGTTAAAATAGAAGCTGCTTGTCGCGAGGCTCGGAAGCTCGGATTCCTCTAACACATCAGCGTCATAAAAACTCAGTGCACTGTCGTTAGCGCCAAGCGCGTTTATTTCAAGAGCAACATTGACATTGGAACGACCGTAATAGGTCCAAGGTTCACCATTGTCTGCTCTTGTTGTTGGCACAGAGAATTCGCTCGTTAAGCTAAATTTAGCCGGGTAGAAGTAGCCTATTTCAGAGCGCAAACCACCATTTTTTACCGATTGCTGTGTATTAAGAAAACCACTCAGCCCCGAATAGCCATCGTAACTATCCACTGACCAGTGCGTTGAGATCGTCCCTACGTTGCCATATTCAAACGTATTCTCAAGTCGACCTTGGCTAAACACTTTTGTGTTAGGAACATTCGGTGACAGGTCACTTCCCGCCCCAGCTTGTGAGCTTGGCACGACAACATTGGCTAAGAACCCATCGGTATTTGCCAATGCTGCATCAAAATTTTTCGTAATCAGCGGCTCAGACGCAGTATGCCCTTTAGCAACAGCCGTAACCTGAACACTAAACTCAGTTTCAGCAGGTATAAATTGGCTTAATGAATCCGCTGGATTGCTTACCTCTCCAGCACTTACATCACTCACGACAAGTGAATAAGGTTTGAAATGCAGCGGAGACTCCAATGATGCAGACTTGGTATCACCCTGTTCTGGAGTGTATTCAGCCAGTACATTTAAATACCCTGACTCAAAATACTCACTGGAGATTTCATCGCTAACACCTGAGCTAAAATTCAAGGTCACTGGTGTGCTGTCACCAATCTCTGCTTTATCAAGGAATAGTTTCCCTTTATGTGTATCAGTCTCATAGGCAAAATTAAAGGTCTTTGCCCCTTCATAGTCAGGGTCAGTAATACACTGAGGCTCATCATCCAGTGCGACTTTTCGCTCTACACGTAACCCAAATGTTTCACCCGCTTTGTAATGGGCAGGGACGTTATTAGGAACTATCTTAAAACCTGTTTTAACAAAGAATGTCCCCTCTTCAACTGAGCCGAGTTCTGGCTCAGACGCTACCAGTGTAATTTTATCCAACTCAGAATCAGTCGCTACCCAGATAGTACGGGTTAACGGCTGATCAGGCTGGAACAATAAGGTTTTGCTGCCTGTACTACACAATGCTTTACCGAATTCTTGCCCTCGGTTAAAAGCTGACGCATCAAACCAGCACTGGCTTGGCGCGTTTTCAAAGCCGACATTCACATTGACATCTTGAGACAAGTTTCCGCCTTCAACATCCAACGTGACTTGATACTGTGCCACTTCACAGGTTAATGGCGAACTCGGCGCATTTACCGACAACCCTTTAACAGCACTACCAATTTCGAAACTGTAGTCTTCCACTTCACCATCTGGCGCTTCTCCATAAGGGGTAGTTGGCTTTATAGAAGAGTAACGTACACGAACGTAACCACGAGAACTGTCCATTGGCACAGTGAAATCAAGACCAGTTGGTAGTTCATTCCAATGTTGTGCATCCCAGCTGACCCAAGCCGTAAATGAGCCACCACCACTCACATTCAAATAGAGTGAATATTGTTTTCCGGGGATCAGTGGGGCGTTATCAATATCGACCACACGACCAGCGCTATCTTTAAACACCACTCCATCATCAGATAAGTCTGAAGAAGCAAGTTCGTCATAGCCTGGCCCTAAATCTGCACTCCATGTACTACCCAATTTGATGCTTTGGTTTATACCTAAATGGATCGCAGGGTCACTCTCTTCCGTTACTTGATTGATCATTTCTAACTGTGCCGGTACATCACCATAATCAGCATGAATGGAACAGCCTCCAGCATCGTTGCTGGTTGTTGTCTCTTCCTCGCCCTTCATCTCGAAATGAATAATATGGTTCGCGATATCTACCGAATAAAGGGCGGTTGAAGGTTGTAGTTTTTCATTGTCATCGATCACACCATCTTGATTTAGATCGTGAAGCCCACCGTTGGTCATGGCGAATAAAATGCCACCTTTATTTATGCCAAAACCGCCTGAGGCTAGCTTTCCAGCTTGATCTTCTTTGGGCCACGAGCCTGCCGAACCATTGGGTAACAGTATATTCAGGTCAAGTTTAGAGTAACTGCCATCAAGTACAGATATTTTGTATAATTGTTGGAGGTTTTTGGCTAGACCATAAACATAGCCTGGGGATTCACCTGATAAGTCAAACGCAAAGTCTGCACTCCAAGGTGCTCCGCTATTTTCAGGCAGTTTAAGCTGAATAGTGTCAAACGTACCGGTTGCTAAATCTATACGTACAATCGTTCGCCAAGAGGCCCGACTAATCAACATATAACGACCGTCAGGTGAAACATCACCCGCGTTGGCACGGCCTAGTTTATCCTTGTTAGAGTGATCTTTCGTTCTCTTAGCATCCAAAGTATCACCGGCATTAAACGTGTAACGATGTCCCTTTGATGATTCAATGTAGACACCATCAAACGCAGCTTTAATACTGGTAACTTTGGTAAATTCCGCATTCGGCTCTTGGCTAGCGATATACAATTCATGCTGGTTTCCAGAAGGAGCGCCGACTCCGTAAGTCATTCCATCCGCTTGACTAACACCAATCGCTTTTATCTCGGAAACATTGAGATTGCCGTTGATTTCATCAATAACAATCTCCCCTCCTTCAGCTTTCCACTTAGCATATTGATAGACACCATTGTTTCCCGTTTCCTTCACTTGAACAAAGCCATCACAACGTCCTGGTTCTGGGAAGATATTGTCATCGACTAGGTAAATTAAGTGATCTTCAATCTCACCAATATGGTCTAAATCCCCTGTGCCTGTGAGCTCTAACCTGAGGAAGGTTTGAGTATTAGCAGTAAATGATGCGCCGCTCAAATCCCAGCTGACATCGACCTCTTGAGCCCCCGTTAAAGAAGATAAGTTGACACTCGTTTCTTCACCATCATCAAACTTAGAATCACCATTCACATCAAGGTACGCTTTTAATACGGCATCACGACCAGTGGTATTTTTTACCGGTATGCCCTTTATTTCAATTATGTCTCCGCGAGTTAGATAGAGCGGCGTAGAGAAGGTAAATTCATCATTAAACCCATCAGCGTCATCACCTTTGGCAAAAGCGGATGCTTTGGCTTCACTTTCAACATCCGCAGGTTCTGTGCCGATGTACAAGTTAGGGTCTACTTTGCGGCTGTCTTTGATCACCAGTTCCGCTTTGTTATTCGAGACTCGCTCAAAGTCTTTTGGAAGGTCTCCAAAGTCCAAGCCTACTTCACAACCAAATTTTGCATTATCTAAAATGTTACCGGCTGAACCACCAACTGGCTTATTCCCTTTAAAAGCGATACGAGTAACGAATTGACCAGCGGGTACTTGATAACTTCCTGAGTGATGAACCCAATAATCTTTACCGTCAATCACTTGTTCAGTGACCAAGTCTTGATCGGGTGAACCAAACATGAGAGATATTTGATCGTTATCGTAGCTATCTGGGTAAGTACGATTTGAATAGTCGAAACTCCAACGAATGCGCTCACCGGGTACGGTAACCACATCTTGGTACATCACCGTTGGGTGGTAGACGTTCATCTCAGCGACATTCATCGAACCATCAGAAGATTTCGAATATACATAGGCGCTGTAGGTATTGAACTCGATGTGGTTTCTGCGCTGAGGAAACGGTTGTGAGTGAGGATCTAATGTTGGATCTTGCTGATAGATAGACCAACCAGCAACTGAGCTTTCTGGAGTATCCCAGCCATTATGCCCTTCTTCGGTATAAAAGATTTCGAACGATCCGTTTTGAAGACCCGCTTCACACCCGGCAATTCCCATCGAAGGTGCTGCAATCCATACTTGATAGTCTTCGACTTCGCCATCAACAGCTACACCTTTAGGATTGTTAACTGAGTTTTGGTCTGTAGAGTAGCGAACTCGCACCCAGCTTTCACCGTGCACGTCATATGCAGAAAGCACAAGATTTAACTTATTCTCACCTGCGTTGACACTCACGGCATCGATCACTTTTTCAGAGACGAGCTGCTTATTACGCTCAAACCCATCCCAACTACCATCTTGGTTTTTATCAACCCAAACCGATACATAACCATTCTCTGAAGCTGTTACGACGAGTTCATTCACAAATGGCTGCTCTACTTGATTTCCATCAAAGTAGCTAGTGACTAGAACATTCAGTTCACTGTTCACTAACTCTGAGCTATTCGGATTAAACTCAACGCCATCATCGCCTTCATCTAAAGAAGCGTCACGACTTGGTTGACCGTCGCTCTCCTCATCAAGACTAAATGCACATGAATCCACAACATCTGGGTAAAGACAAACATCTTCGTCAATCGCATGACGAGCACCATTGTCGGCTGACATCACAGGAAAGCTAACTTCTTCCCAGCCAGTTGCGAGGTCTTCATTTGGAGCGTCGCCGTAGTCGTAGTCTCGACCAAACCACAATGAGCCAAACTCTGACGTATTGTCGTCATCGTCAATAGCTATAGCCGTCAACAAACCGAGGTCCACACCTTCCGCCAGCAAAAAAGAACACTCGAACTGACCATCATCGAAATCTTGTACAGAGTCATCATCGTCATCTTCATCACAGCGATGAAGGAACTGTGAACCTTGAACTTGGCCTAAACTATTCAATTCGCCTTGATAGATTTCTACTTCGAAATCGTCAAATACTGCACTTGCCGAGTCTTTTCCTACGAAACCTTTTACTGTTACTGTGTTTCCACTTTTTGTAACGTCAGTAATTGTCGGAAAGTCAATTCCGTCTTGAGGAAAGTCTTTGTTGTAGGCACCATCGTTAGGATTAATGGTACCGACCCAAGGACCGGTAGCACTGTCTATAGATATACCTATGTTATTAGAGAAGGTGTTCTCTGATATTTCATTTTCCCACCCTTGATAAATTCGAATAGCGGAAGGCGGTATTGAGTCGAGCAACTGTAAGTTTGGATTGCCAAGTGCAGTATTTGAAATGACGTTGCGTTCAATATCATTGTCGGATGAACCGTCATTACAATTATCTCTGTCTAGGCTACATGATTCATTGCCCTGCAACAGAATCGCTGACGCATCATTGTGGTCATGTGATGCTAGAAACGCACGGTTGATCAAATTACCTTCGATATCATTATCATCTGCATTAAACAGAGAGATCGCCGCGTGACCAGTACTATCAATAATATTGTTACTGATAGTCACATCTTCTACTTCCAACAGGTACACAGCGTTTATTTTTGAATTGGAAATACGGTTGTTAGACAGTTCGATATCACACTCTTTCGAATAACAATCACTCACCCTAAAAGCATAATCAAAACCATCAATATCTAGACCCGCAATTCGGGAGACTGACGAGTTAGAAACTTCAAACGCCGAACCGACCATTTGAGCTGCGGGCACAATACGCAGCCCCATCCCTGTAGCATCTAGATAAGTATCGTCTTGGCCACTTGGGTTCACCGAAAGCTGGAGACTACTAGAGATTTCGATAGTGGAATTGAACAATGATTCCAGAGAAAAAACCACATTGTCTTTTCCATCCTCACAATTCTTACATTTTTGCGTTAACGCACTGTCGTTATTCAAATAGCTAAGATTTTGTAAGACTTGACGCAAAGAGCCGGGACCTGAATCTTGATTGTTGGTAACGGTGTTGTAGTTAATGCCAACATTTACCTGCACCGCCCCACTTACTTCAACATAATCAGTCTGTAAGTGACTACGAACCCAAGGGGATACGATGACTGGTAAACATTTGCCATTTGCGCATTTACTACCATTAACGTCTCTGAAGGTCTTAAATGTGCTGTCTTGAGCAAGTCTCACGTAGTAACGGCCTTGAGACACATCGCTCATTTCATACAGACCATTGGAATCAGTAGTATCCTGTGCAATCACATCGCCATATTCATCCACAAGCTCAACATCAATGCCTTTTAATTCATACATCTCGTCTGGGTGATAGGTACTTACCCCACCGGAAAAATCATAATCTTCAAAAACAACACCAGACACGACATTGCTATTACTAGAACACTTTTTACGTAAATAAAGATTTGAGTATGTGTTGACCTGAATGTCATACAAGCTCACCCAACCGTCAACATCTACTGCTGCACTTCGAATGCTCACCTCTACACGACCCCATTGGCGAGAGTCCTTAAATTCTCCCACAACTTGACCTGTCGAATTAAAAGACACATCCCTTAGCTCCGGACTCGACGATACTGAATCAATAACAAGACCATCTGGGAGCTGGAACAAGAAGGAAAATTGTTTGGTGTACCAAGAACTTGGTCGGTGAAGCGTTATTGTGTATGTAGGCCACTGGGGGCACGTTGCCACAGAGCTTTGCCAAAATTGATCAACATGAGGTTCATACTGATTATGGATCGACACGAATGAGCTTAAGCTTGGTGTAAAGCGGTCACTATACTTATCAACGTTTGATGCTAGAGAAGACGTAGAAAATACGATTAAGAATAGAATAATAAAATTTCTCACGGTCTAATCTCCACTTCTACTCGGCGGCTAACTCGATAAGATTGCTCCGCACATACCGCAACTGAATTTATTCGAACTGCCTCGCCATTGGGCTCACAACTCACCGTTATTTCACAGCCTTCAAACTCATTAATCGTCACGGTTCCACTACGAAAACTTGGGCAACTGTTCTCTGTACTTCCGTCGTTAGGAAAGTAACTAAAAACTTCACGCTCAATCGCAGAACGTGCAGCCCAGTAACTTTGCGTACTCAAGACTTCGTAAGTATTGGTTTGATTCGCTTGGACGTTCATTGACATTAGCTGGGCAGAAAAAAACATCACGACAACGCTCATAAATAAAATCACCAGCATTGCCCCACCCTGCTGTTTGTTACTGGCTATTAAGGATTTGCGCATTCTGCATAAACTCCACGGTTTCATTACCGTTGTTAATTCTTAGTTCTAAGTGAATACTCGCGATATTCGAAAAGTTAGCGTCCACACCAACATCAAAAGCGCTCTCTCGCTCTTGTATACCGACCGCAAACGTCAGTGAGTTTTCAGGGTTTGATAAACCTAGCCCCTGAGAATCTAGTGAATACTGCGGGTAGTAACGGATTTGTTCGTCTTGGATGCACATCTGAGTTGCGATTGGTAAGTAAATGAATAACCGGTTAGTTGCGCTGATCGGTCTACTGAAAATCGGGTCGTTTAATACAAGGTTTTGCCCACCAATCAGACTAGGGTTGATGTCATAAGTCTGTGCGTCCACATCAGGGTCGAGATAAAGTTCACGTGTATTAGATGGATGAATGCTCGCACGACACGTTTGTGCCTGACATGCTTGCACGATCTCATTAGATAATGGATAGGTAAGGTCAACGGCCGTAGAAAAGTTATCGATGTTGAGGTCAAACGAATCTGGGTTGTACTCTGTCACAGCAAGCAGAGGGATGTATTCAATACATCGACCTTCATTTAGTACTCGTGGGCTAAGTGGCATTGCGTTAGTCAGTTCACGTTGAAAACGTGCGAGTACAAAACGGGCTTCCTCTAACGCTTCAAGGCGGTGTTTTGATTCAACGTACAATGTAGAACTTGATACACCAAAGTTCATCAGCCCCAGCGTTATCACTGAAAGAATCGTTAAGCTGACAATCATTTCAATTAGAGTAAAACCTTTCTGCTTCATCATCAGAAATTACTCCTATAGGCATGAAACTCTAATGGTTGGCCGTTTTCTCCTTTGCGAGTAACAAGAGTGACATGTTTAGTTGCGGTAGGAATGACTGATGCCTCCCAGTTTCCACCTGGAAGTACGTTTACGTATTCGACATCAATATTGACCTCAAAATCATCGTAAGGGCCATTTAAGAACAATCTGAATTGTGAGATGTCCAACCATTGTTCACGTGTATCGTAGTCGTCAAAGTCGTCACGAAGATCACCTTCACCCACTTCACTATGGAGAGAATTGGCAGGTGTACAATCGGTATTGCAACGTTCCAGACGGGCAATATTCATTTCATCAAACGGTCTAGTGTACATCTCTTTAAGAAGCAAACTCGCAATTTGTGACGCGCGCTGCTGAGTCAAAGTATCGGCCGTTTGAACTGCTTGAGGTACTAGCAAGGACGAGAATGCGACCATCAAAAATCCCATCAAGCAGATCGCAATGACATTCTCGACCAGAGTGAAGCCTCTAGTGTGTAATCTTCTAACAACCACCAACATAGCCCTCTTGGTTTATCTCGATAACTTCTTGGCTACCATCTGGGGCACTTATGATGAAATCAGTTGTTTCCTCACTATCAACAGGTCGACCAAATGTATCGAAGTTAACTAATTGGCTATTAATTCGGATTCCGCGCTGAACGTCTTCGGCAGAGAAACTCATCAAACGTGAACAATTTGGTCCTACGCAATCTGGGCTTGGATTTAACTCAATGGCAGGGTTCGACCAAGTCACCACACTAGCTGTGTTCGAAGAAAGGATTTGGTAGGCACCACTCACCGCTACATCATTCATAGCTTGTGTTTGTACCCTACGGATACCTGATTTTAGTTCCGCACAATATCCATCTAGCGCATACCCAGAAAACGATGGCAGGCGTGTGTACGCGACGACAGAGACAATAGAGAGCAGTAATATCGTGATGATCAGCTCGACCAACGTGAAACCAGAAGATCGCACAAGCGAATAACCTCAAAAAGAGCAACAGAGACCTATAAATAAATGAACTGTCAGTTATTTATAATATGTATGTATTATGAGGCGATACTATATACCATACCGGTATATCATTCCATTAAGAAATAAAAAAAGCGCGACTCCCGAAGGATGCCGCGCTTAAGCCCGTCACAGGCTGAATTAAAACTTAGCGATTAAACGCTAACGTGTAGACAAGATACTGCGTGAACATCATTACCTTCAATACGAGGCTTAGTCTGTGCACACGCATCTGTTGCTTGAGGACAACGAGTGCGGAACACACAACCCGATGGAGGACTAATTGGTGAAGGTAGATCACCTTCTAGCATCTCAATCTTCTTGTTTCGTTCTAGCTTAGGATCTGGGATCGGCACCGCTGACATTAGCGCTCGTGTATACGGGTGTTTAGGGTCAGCAAATAATGCTTCCGCTTCACCCAACTCAACGGCATTACCTAGGTACATTACCAATACGCGATCAGAGATATGCTTAACAACTGAAAGGTCATGAGCAATAAACACTAATGAAAGGCCTAGCTCCTTCTGAAGCTCTTTCAGCAGGTTAACAACCTGAGCCTGAATCGATACATCAAGTGCTGAAACTGGCTCATCACAAATGATCATCTTAGGCTTAAGAATAAGAGCACGTGCAATACCAATACGCTGACACTGACCACCAGAGAATTCGTGTGGGTAACGGTTGATAACGTTCGGTAGCAGGCCTACTTTCGCCATCATCTCTTTAACGCGGTCTTTCACTTCCTGCTTAGAAAGCTCAGGGTAGAAAGTTTCTAGCGGCTCAGCGATGATGTCACCCACAGTCATACGTGGATTTAACGAGGCAAGCGGGTCTTGGAAAATCATCTGAATTTCTTTACGCGTTTCACGGCGCTGAACTTCTTGCATCTTAGTTAGGTCTTGACCTAACCACATTACATCGCCGTCTGTGGCTTCAACCAAACCAATGATTGCACGAGCAAACGTCGATTTACCACAACCAGACTCACCTACTACACCTAGTGTTTCACCTTCGTATAGACGAACATCAACACCATCTACGGCTTTAAGGTTTGCAGGCTTAGACCATGGCCACGCCGATTTTGACGCAATGCTAAAGTGAACTTTTAGGTCTTTTACATCTAAAATTAGGTTCTTATCTACACTCATTTTTTCCAAGCCTCCCATTCAGAAAAACATGCACGCTGACGGCCATCGGCAAATGGCGTCAAGATTGGCGCTTCTTGCTTACAACGATCCATTACACGGTGGCAACGCTCTTGATAAGGGCAGCCCGGTGGTAAACGAAGTAAGTTAGGTGGGTTACCTGGGATTGTTGGTAGAATCTCACCTTCAGTATCCAGACGCGGAATTGCCTTCAGTAGGCCTTCTGCGTATGGGTGGCTTGGGTTGTAGAAGATTTCGTCTACAGTGCCGTACTCCATAGTACGACCTGCGTACATCACTAGCACTTTGTCACATGAGCCCGCAACGACACCAAGGTCGTGCGTGATCATGATGATTGCAGTATTGAACTCAGTTTTAAGCTCGTTCAGAAGATCCATGATTTGCGCCTGAACAGTTACGTCTAGTGCTGTTGTTGGTTCATCCGCGATCAGAAGCTTCGGACGACATAGCAGTGCCATTGCGATCATTACACGCTGGCGCATACCGCCTGAGAACTCGTGTGGGTACATAGTGATACGTTTACGAGCTTCTGGGATTTTAACCGCTTCAAGCATGCGTACAGACTCTTCGAATGCTTCCGCTTTGCCCATGCCTTTATGAAGCATCAATACTTCCATCAGCTGGTCACTCACCTTCATGTAAGGGTTTAGTGACGTCATCGGATCTTGGAAGATCATCGCGATCTGTTCTGCACGAACCTTGTTCAGTTCTTTTTCTGGAAGGTTAAGAATTTCTCGACCTTCAAATTTAGCACTACCAGAGATAATGCCGTTTTTCGCCAGTAGACCCATAATAGAGAATACTGTTTGCGATTTACCTGAACCAGATTCACCTACGATACCTAGAGTTTCGCCTTGGTTCAGAGAAAAGTTCAAATCGTTTACTGCGGTTACGATACCATCTTGCGTGGTAAATTCGACGCGCAGATCTTTGACATCTAATAAGCTCATCATTGCTTCCTTAATCTTTATTCTAGATTTTGTAATTGTTTGCTTTCTAGTTATCTGTCTTTTGGATCAAGCGCATCGCGCAAACCGTCACCAACGTAGTTGAAGCAGAATAGAGTCACAACCATGAACGCTGCAGGGAATGCTAGCTGCCAGATTGCTACTTCCATTGTCTGTGCACCTTCTTGAAGAAGCGCGCCCCAACTTGTCATTGGTTCCTGAACACCAAGACCAAGGAATGATAGGAATGATTCCGTCAGAATCATGCTTGGGATTAGAAGCGTTGAGTAAACCGCTACAATACCCAGAACGTTTGGAACGATGTGACGAGTGATGATCTTCCACTTACTCACACCACAAACGTGTGCCGCTTCGATGAACTCTTTGCTACGTAGGCTCAGAGTTTGACCACGTACGATACGTGCCATATCTAGCCAAGCAATTGCACCGATAGCAACGAAGATAAGAATGATATTACGACCGAAGAATGTAACTAGTACGATAACTAGGAACATGAACGGTACTGCGTAAAGGATCTCTAGGATACGCATCATAACGCGGTCAACTTTACCGCCTATGAAACCTGATGCCGCACCGTAAAGTGTACCAATCAGTACTGCTACAAACGCACCCATCACACCTACCATTAGGGAGATACGGCCACCAATTAGAGTACGAACATAAAGGTCACGACCTAAGCTGTCTGTACCAAACCAATGGTCGGCATTTGGACCAACGTGCATTGCATACCAATCGGTATCATCAAACGCATAAGGTGCAATCATTGGAAGAACAATCACAGCTAGCGTCATTAGGAATAGGACAAATAGACTCACCATCGCCGCTTTGTTACGCATAAAGCGGATGCGAGCGTCTTGCCATAGACTACGACCTTCAATCTCTAAGTTTTCAGAGAATTTCTCAATCGCTTCTAAGTTTTCTTTTTTCGTTAACATAACCAAACGTCCCTGTTAGTAGCGAATTTTCGGGTCAATCATTGCAAGTAGAATATCTACAATCGCGTTGAATAGGATGAATAGGAAACCAATCAGAATGGTTACACCCATAACAAGCGAGTAGTCACGGTTAAAGGCTGCATTTACGAACAGCTTACCGATACCTGGTAGACCGAAGATTGTTTCGATAACAACAGAACCTGTGATGATACCTACGAACGCTGGGCCCATGTAAGAAACAACAGGAAGTAGCGCTGGCTTAAGCGCATGTTTGATAATGATGTAACGGTAACTTAGACCTTTCGCACGTGCAGTACGAATAAAGTTACTGTTTAAAGTCTCAATCATTGAGCCACGAGTAATACGCGCAAAAGTCGCGACGTAAAGCAGTGACATACCAATAACTGGAAGCACGAGGTATTTGAAACCACCATCATGCCAACCGCCTGCTGGGAATAAATTCCAGTGAAGCGAGAATAGGTAGATAAGTGCCGGTGCAAGTACGAAAGATGGCATTACAACACCAAGCATTGCCGTCGACATGATTGTATAGTCAATCCAAGTATTCTGCTTCAGTGCGGCAATGGTACCGACAGTGACCCCCATAATTAGCGTGAAAATGAAGGCAATAAAACCAACTTTCGCCGACACAGGTAGAGCAACAGAAATCAGCTCATTTACTGTGTAATCAAGGTACTTAAATGAAGGACCAAAATCACCCTGAATCACGTTAGTTAGGTAAGTCGTGTATTGCTCGAATACTGGCTTATCTAGGCCATATTTAGCTTCGATGTTAGCCATAACTTCTGGTGGTAATGGACGCTCGCTCGAGAATGGGTTACCCGGTGCGAAACGCATGAGAAAGAAAGATACGGTGATCAGAACCAACATAGTTGGGATCGCCTCAAATATCCTTTTAGCGATGAATTTAAGCATAAACTCACTCTTTCAGTCTGTGACAATTAAATAATGAAAGGTATCAACTAAATTTCTTAGAATTTAGGTTGAAGAAAGGCACTGCATGCGATTTCTCACATGCAGGCCTATATTTTTATAGTTCTATCAGTTCAAGAATTACTTGATGATGTAAAGATCTTTTGAGTAGATCTTCTCTTCTGGGTTGTCGCCAGGGAAGCCGCCAACCTTAGGTGATAGTAGACGTGATTTCACGTACTGGTAGATAGGTGCGATAGGCATATCTTTAGCCATGAGCTTTTCAGCTTCTAGGTAAAGTGCTTGACGCTCTTCATCAGACTTAGCACCGATCGCTTTAGTCATGATGTCATCGTAAGCTTGGCTATCGTAGTGAACACCACCAGTTGTGTTGTTACTCTTCATTAGAGTTAGGAAAGAAGATGCTTCGTTGTAGTCACCACACCAACCGGCACGTGCAACTTCGAAGTCACCTGAATCTTTAGAAGATAGGTAAGTTTTCCACTCTTGGTTTTCAAGTGTTACTTGTAGACCAAGCGTCTTCTTCCACATTGAACCTAGTGCTACAGCAATCTTCTTGTGGTTTTCAGACGTGTTGTAAAGAAGGTTAAACTTAAGTGGGTTATCTTTACCGAAACCTGCTTCTGCTAATAGCTCAGCCGCTTTCTCGTTACGCTCTTTCTGGCTCATTTGACCGTAAGCTGGCATTTCTGGGTTGAAGCCCGCTGTGATCTCTGGAGTTAGGAAGTAAGCTGGTTTTTGACCTTGCGCTAGGATAGCGTCAGTCACGATGTTACGGTCAATAGCGTAAGAGATCGCTTGACGAACACGTACGTCATCAAATGGTGCTTTCTTCGTGTTGAAGATGTAGTAGTAAGTACACAGGTTACCTGTTACAGAAACAGATTCGTTGTGCTCTTTCTTCAGACGCTTGAAGTGTTCTACTGGTAGTTCGTTAGTGAAATCGATCTCGCCTGCTAGGAAGCGGTTCATTTCAGCAACTTGGTTTTCGATTGGTAGGAACGTTACTTTCTCAAGAACAGTCTTGTCATTGTCCCAGTATTGCTCGTTACGCTTAAGCACTAGGCGCTCGTTCACAACCCACTTGTCTACAACAAATGCGCCGTTACCGACGAAGTTTTCTGGTTTAGTCCACTGATCACCGTATTTTTCAACAGTTGGTTGGTGAACCGCTTTCACTGTCGTGTGACCCATCATCATTACGAAGTACGGTACTGCAGTTTCTAGTTCTACTACTAGAGTGTGATCGTCAACAGCTTTAACACCTAGCTCAGACTTATCCTTTTTGCCTGCAACGATGTCTTTAGCATTAACCATCTTGGTGTATTCCATGTACCAAGCGTATGGAGAAGCTGTGTTTGGATCAACTGCGCGCTGGAAAGAGTAAACGAAGTCGCCAGCAGTTACTGGGTCGCCGTTAGACCATTTTGCGTCTTTACGTAGGTGGAAAGTGAAAGTTTTGTTGTCTGCCGTTTCCCAAGACTCTGCAACACCAGGGATTGTGTTACCTTCAGCGTCTTGGTTCACCAAGCCTTCAAGTAGGTCGCGAATCACGTGAGATTCTGGAACACCTTGAGATTTGTGCGGGTCGATTGTTGCAACTTCAGTACCGTTACCACGAACAAGTTCTTGTTTTGCTGCTAGCTCAGTTCCTGCTGGAACCTCTGCTGCGATAGTTGAAGTAGCGGCCACTGCTAGACCAGCACCTAGAAGAAGGGCTTGAGTGATTTTGTTCTTATACATGTGTAAAACTCCAAGTTTTTCATTTGCATCCATGACTTCTTTGCAAGACACCAGAACGGCTAGTGATTTAGAATCGTTTTGCTCAAAAAATAAGCACAAAAATCTAAAACCTTACAAAGATTGCGGCACACATTATCAATCATTGAAGTAATTTGCCATAAAAATGTAGCAAAAAATCGTATAATTCGCTGATTCCATCAACATATTGGTAAAAATATCTATATTTTTGACAAAAACCAGTTGATTTAATCGCCAATTAGACTGTTACTAGATTGAAGTGCCAATTCATCTAACAAGACACTTTTTTTTAGCATCTTATGCTAGATATTGTACGGAAAATTAACAAAAGTTATGCAATCCAGCTAACATTAAACTACATTAATCTTCGCCAAACTGAGGGAATGTGAAGCTAATCACTGCTTGGCATTTTAGTTTAAACATTGAGCCCAAAGTAAAGAACTTACATTGAAAGAGAGTGAGTAGGTGATGTATGGGAATATGTTGTGAAGAGAGATTCCCAAAACGTTTTCAAACGTTCAGATAGCAAAACGCCGCTAATAAAAGCGGCGTTTTTAAGGGGTGGAAGCCCCAGCCACATCCCGGCACACAAGTCACTCGCTGCGGCTGCTTCCTTCCGGACCTGACCGAGTTCACGAGCTATTGTTGCGGGAGGACCAGGGCCTCCATAGATTCTGTTTCCTTAGCATCGCTAAGGAGTGATGAGGATTATCAAGTATCCTTATGCTGATTTCAAGCGAAACAAACAATAAAAAGCATCTTTCCGATTCAACTGCTTAGGGAGTGACCACTAATTCAAATAATGAACCACATTATCATGCTGATTGTCTTCAATATCTGGATTTTCAGTCGCTTTCTTATGTAGGTACATCGCTCTATCAGCCTCCCCCATCACTTTCTGTAAAGGCATTGTTTTGTTTCTGGATGACGAAACACCTAATGCGAGAGTGACCTTGAAAGAAACTTGTTGGTCCAAAGAAGCAAAATCAACCGACTTCATCTTATTAATTATCATCATTAATGTAGATTCTGTCACTTTGCCAACCAAGATGAACTCATCGCCGCCTATGCGATAGCACCGCCCATCCCAGAGTCGTTCAATATGCCGAGCAACACTTGTTAGGACCTGATCACCAATATCATGCCCATAGGTGTCATTAATGCGCTTAAAGCGATTTACATCTAAATAAACTAACGTTTCTGTTGGGTACACACCTTTACGATATTTTTGGTGTAACGCTCGTCGGTTCTTTAAACGGGTTAGAGGATCAGTATTAGATTGGCTATGGAGATAAGACGCAATGATTACCAAAAAACTCACCATCAAGCCAAACAGAATTTGCGTACTACTAGAAAACTCTTTTTCCGCCTGTAATGTTGCTTTCCAATTTGGCCGGTAGTCGTACTTCTCAATGATTTGTCGAGTATCAATCATTTTGATCGCTAAACTGAACAAACCAGCTAACGTTTTACCTGTTTCATTTTTAGCAAACCCAATTGCGGTATCGGAGCGATAGAACCCTCCAATAGCAGTGTCCTCCTCCAAGGAGATCAACGCATCTGACTCACGTAAGTTTTTATTAAAGTTGGCACGACTAATAGCCATGTAGTCAACGTCACCCTTTAATAGTGCAGTAAATATTTCATCAACATTCGAATAGGCGCGCAATGGTTTGTTAGGCAATTGCTGTGAGAGCAACGTGGCAAAGAAGTCTTCTTTCACAACGCCAATTTCTTCAACGATAAGCTCCGATACATTACTGTAAACGTTAGGCTTATACCCTTCACGCTTTACCATGACCACTTCAGGAAAGTAGTAAGCGTCACTGTATTCGACAAGTGGCTTGCGCTGCTCCGATACAACAAGCGGTGCTAATATATCGATCTTCTTATCCAGAAGGTCTTGATACATACTCTCCCACGTTTCTTCTGCGTGGCTAACGATGTCACATTTGAGTAGTAGGATGGTACACGCTTGCTGAACAACATCGGCACTGATACCAGTAATGGTGCCGTCATGATGATAGGTAGAATATTGCCCCACACCGTCAAGTTTAACTTGAATGGATTTGGTCAGATCAATTCCACTTTCTAAAACCGATTGACGCAACGCTTGCTGACGAAGCTCGAATTGGTATGACTTAACCGATTCTCTTAAGGCTTTTTGCATTGGGGCACTGCGAACATGAGACTCTATCCGTTTTAGTATTTGGGCATTACTGCCCTTTGCGGTCACAATTGAAACTGGCTTAATGGACAGTTGATGATTTAACAGTTGCGCATCAAACCCAGCTAAAAGCATAGGCTTGAGTTGATTGATCGCGTCAATCACACCTTCTACTTCTTTTGACTCTAATAGTTCCCGAGCATGTTGATGTCCTCGGTACTCGATCTGACGAATATTTGGATAGAGTGAACGGACGAGTTCTCCATATATTGTCCCTTTAGGAACACCTATCACTTCCACTGAGTCTAGGGTAGCGTTGCTATAGCTATATAGATAAGTGTATTCAATATTGGTAGGACTAGAAAATGACAGCGTTTCTGCTCGCTGCTCAGTAAATGTTACATTCGCAGCAAAATCACTCTCGCCTGTTTTCACGGCATTGAGTATGGCATTAAAGCTAGGGTAATAGACGTAGTTGATGGTGATATTGAGCTCAGCGGCAACAGCATCAAATAACGTTCGGGTTACCACGTCATCTTCTTCCATCGCCACTTTGTATGCAGTTTGCCCACGAGCCGTGAACGAAAGTAACAGAATTAAAGCGAAGCCAAACAATCGCCATAAACTAGCCATTTACAGAAAATCCTTTTTCTATTTATATACACAGCTCTATAGGCTGCTTTTTATACAAAGAGAAGGTTGACTGGCTACTACTCTGTATAAACAAAGAGCAACCTTGCCATATCTTGATTGCATATCCAAATCCAATTAACAATTTGGTGACATATTTACTGTTTATATATCTTGACTCTCTTCAGCGCTTCTAAGGATATAGTCCGTCATCCAAGCCGTGCCCAGTAGACAAATCCAAACAACAAAAACCGGGTTAGGTACTTCAATGTTTGGGGAAACCACCAAGGCCGCAAAGCCTACAGTCGGCAATGTCCAACACAGCAATTTGCTCCAACGAAACGTTTTTAGCTTAGACAAGCTCTCCATTGAGGCCATAATACCTGTGATACTCAAGGCAACCAGCACCGCATAAGAGAGGTCTGCCATCCAAAGAGGTAAAATCAAGCCTAATGACCACCAGCTATGTTTACTGGAAGGTTTCCAATGTGACGCAGACCACCAGATAACAATGACCGCTAAAGTTTGAGTGATTGTGATCATGGCTTCTCCCTCAAGCTTGCCGCCAGCTTGAGTGACCATAATACCCACCATCAAAGTCGTCACAATCAACGCACTAGTGAGTACCACGGCTAGACTGCTCCGTCTTGAAAAGGCAACCATAAGTAGAGGGAACAGTACCCACAGGCTTACGGATAAGGTAATCGGTTGATACGGCAAAGTTAAGCCATAGACCGTCATCGCCGCCATGAGAATCAAGCCAACGATTCCACCTTGTGGGAGAATCCACAATGCAGGTATGATCAAAGCAAGGACTGGGATGTCGCCTTCGCTTAAGCTGATAGCGCGTGCACAAACAACCGCCAACAAAGTTGTTACTAAGAATTGAAACGTAGAAAATAACATGCCCTCTCCTTATCCATTCCTTTGGAAATCTGTACTAGGACAAAATCATTATGGACCAGTTTTTAATGCAAATCTTTGCAGTAATTCACCAAATTCCTCTTGGAAAAGTCACTACTTACGGTGAGATCGCAAAATTGGCAGGTTATCCCGGGTACGCCCGCCATGTAGGCAAAGCCCTTGGAAACCTTCCTGCAGAAAGTACATTACCATGGTTTAGAGTGATCAATAGCCAAGGACGAATTTCTTTGAAAGGAGAACACTTAGTAAGACAACGCGAGGCATTGATTGCAGAAGGGATAGAGGTAACTAGAGATGGGAAAATCAGTTTGAGGAAATATCGGTGGCAACCTTAATGTCGCCACCGAACAGTATTTAACGTACGCCAACTAAGCGCAGGTCCACGTTGTCAGTCTGAGCTGCGTCAGTAACAACTGGGTATGATGTATCTGTAATGAACTTCAATTTACCGTTCACTTCAATACGTGCACTCACACTGTAACGGTGGCGCGCTTCAATTTTCGCTGGGTCATAAGCAAGTTCAAATTCAAAAGGAACTTGTGAGCCTGCAGTTTCAAAACGATGCTTAGCGATAACTTTCGCCGGCGCATCTGCAAGAGAGATATCCTGAAGAGTAATTGTTACGATAGCGTCTTCAGGCAACGCAATTCGCTCTCTGTATGCAAGAGTACCTGTAATTGACTCTACTGCCGGTTGCTCAGTTTTTGCTGGTTCTGATTGACAACCCACCAATACTACTCCTAATACTAGTGATGAAATGAATGCTAGTGCTTTTTTCATGAACCTTACCTATAAGCAATTAAATTAATAATGATTATATGTAGCCGCTGTAACATTGTCATCGCCAACATCTTAATCCTGACCGCAGCTTAACGGTAAAGAGCAGATCTTGACCTAAAATTAAACATCTGTTTGAATTTTCCTACAACAACGTAGATCATTGCGCCAATGTGCAAATAAGGTAGTCCATAATGAGCCAACCTCTCAACGAGTTATTAAATTTACTGCAACTTGAAAAGCTTGAAGAAGGGCTTTTCAGAGGCCAAAGTGAAAATTTAGGCTTGCCTCAAGTCTACGGTGGGCAAGTTATTGGCCAAGCATTATCTGCTGCAAGATATACTGTTGACCACGACCGCACGGTTCACTCGTTTCACAGCTATTTCCTATATCCAGGAGATCCAGAAAAGCCAATCATTTACGATGTAGAAAATCTCAGAGATGGACGTAGTTTCAGTACTCGCCGTGTCAAAGCAATCCAAAATGGGCGTCCAATTTTCTACCTTACCGCTTCATACCACGGTGAAGCACCTGGTTTTGAGCACCAAAACACCATGCCTGATATTCCAGGCCCAGAAAATTACGCGTCAGAATCTGAATTAGCAGCTAGAATCGCTGACTTTTTACCAGAGAAGTTGAAGAAAACTTTCTGTGGTGAAAAGCCAATTGAAATGCGTCCTGTTACTGTGGTTAACCCATTAAAACCACAGAAAGTAGAACCTAAGCAATACCTTTGGATTAAAGCCAATGGTGAAATGCCTGATAACCAGCTGATCCACCAATACTTACTTGGTTACGCGTCTGACTGGGGCTTCTTAGTGACTGCGCTTCATCCGCATGGTGTGTCTCTAATGACACCTAAATTCCAAGTGGCCACTATTGATCACTCCATTTGGTTCCACCGCCCATTCAAGATGGACGAATGGCTCTTGTATGTCATCGACAGTCCTACTGCAAGCAATACTCGCGGATTGGTAAGAGGTGAAATTTACAACCGTCAAGGTCACCTAGTAGCAAGTGCAGTTCAAGAAGGTGTAATGCGCTTTACTGAGTAGTCGACTCATTTTCTTCCTGATAACACAGTTTGAGCTTGCTGTTGAATCCATCAATTAAATCAGGATACTGAGCTAAGTTTCGTTTAGTCATGTATAGATAAAGAGGTTTATTCTTCACCAATGCAGAATCGACCTCTTCCATCATCCCTTCTTCAGCCAATAACCTTTCTGCGACCAAGTTATTCGCTATCATGATATCTATTCGGCGTTTTTTGAGTAGCGCTACCAATTGTTCGGTTGTATTGGGCCGATTGAATATCGGATAGCCATTCGTTTCTAGCCAACGAGCCATATTCGAACCGATAAAAGCGCCAATTCTTGGCCCGTTTTTCAGATCATCTACATTCTGTGGATTTGATTTCAGCCAATACCATTTCCACTTTTGTTCAGCGATCACATCAGTTTTCACAGCATAGCTATCACGGTAGTTATTTTGCGAGCCCGCAAAAAAACCATCCACCTCTGCACTTTCTGCCAGTCTTTGTGCCCTCGCCCAAGGCACGACTAAAATAGTCAGATCAATATCCAACTTCCCAAACGCACATCGCACTCTGTCCACCGCAATGCCGGTGAATGACTCCGTTGCAATAGTCCCAAATGGTGCGCCTTCTGTATAACTTCCGTATGGCGGTAAATCATGAGTAGCTAAAACAACCCCCTGCCCTGGGAATTGAGCTGCCAGAAGAGTAAATAACATAAGCTCGCCGATCATTGCTCTCAACCTACATCGTTTGCACTATCTAAACTATAGGCTTAAATACTGATGATCAGTAAAGAGTGTGCTACTCACATTCGATAGGCAGAGCCGTCGTGTATTTCAAAGGCTCCATTGCGAACGTAGACGTCACATTTGAGATCCCTTCAACCGAGTTAACCAATTTCTTATAAAAATGGTCAAAGCACTGCATATCTTTAACGAGTACCTTCATCATGTAGTCGTACTCCCCCGCCATTCGATAAAACTCCATCACCTCTGGGAACTCGGAGGCCGTTGAAACAAAACGGCTGTACCACTCATGTGAATGGTCGCTGGTTTTTACCAAAACAAACGCGGTGAACGACAAATCGAGTTTTTCTGGGTTCAATAGAGCGACACGCTTTTGAATCACTCCTGCTTCTTCAAGCTTCTTGAGCCGTTTCCAACATGGAGTGGTTGTAAGATTGACCGCCTCCGCCAAGTCATTCAAAGAAAGGGTTCCATCATTTTGAAGAAGGTTGAGTATTTTTCGATCGATTTTGTCTAATTCAATTTCCATAAAATCACATTTGTAGAAAACTTTTCTCCAAATAAAGCAAATCAAAGCATAAAAGGCAAAGCTTTTCTCCAGTAAAGCCGTTAGATTAATAGCATAACGATTCTAAGGAGAAACCCTATGTGTACTGACCATAACTGGATTAACAATGCAGTTCGTAAAATCGAAGCAGACTACCAACGTAGTGCCGATACTCATCTAATCAAACTCGAACTACCAAGCATTGAAGGTATCGACGTATATTTGAAAGATGAAAGTACACATCCAACAGGCTCTCTAAAGCATCGTCTTGCTCGCTCGCTATTCCTATACGCGATTTGTAACGGTTGGGTTGGTCCTGAAACAACAATCATCGAATCTTCTTCTGGCAGCACCGCAGTTTCGGAAGCTTACTTTGCGCGACTACTTGGCCTACCGTTTATTGCTGTTATGCCTAAATGCACGGCACGTAAGAAAATCGAACAGATTGAGTTTTACGGCGGCCAAGCACACCTCGTAGACCGTTCAGACCAAATCTACGCAGAATCTCATCGTCTAGCTGAAGAGTTGAACGGCCACTATATGGACCAGTTTACCTACGCTGAGCGTGCGACAGACTGGCGCGGTAACAACAACATCGCCAACTCAATTTTTAGCCAGATGGAAATGGAAGATCACCCAGTACCAGCTTGGATTGTCATGAGCCCGGGCACTGGTGGCACATCCGCTACTATTGGTCGCTTTATCCGCTACCAACAGCATGATACTAAGTTGTGTGTCGTAGACCCTGAGAATTCGGTATTCCATGATTACTTTAAGACTGGTAACAAGAACCTAACCGGTAATTGTGGTAGCAAAATTGAAGGCATTGGTCGCCCTCGCGTTGAACCAAGTTTTATTCCAGGTGTTGTCGATGAAATGCGTACTATCGCGGATGCCGCGTCAGTTGCAACAGCTCATTGGTTAGAAAAAATGCTTGGCCGCAAAGTCGGTGCTTCAACGGGTACCAACCTATACGGAGTATTACAACTAGCGAGTGAGATGAAGCAACGTGGTGAGAAAGGTTCAATTGTTACGCTACTATGTGACAGTGGCGAGCGCTACCTTGACACATATTACAACCCAGAGTGGGTTAAAGAGAATATTGGCGACCTACAACCATACACGGCTAAATTAGAAGCGTTTGAACAAACAGGTCAGCTCGAACAATAGAATTCAATAATGCTTGAGTACTGGTTTCTCCACTAACTTGACTCAAGCAAATTACAACAACGTCAGCCTTTGGCACAAAACAAAAACCGCGACTTTTGATCGCGGTTTTCTTTTTCTATCAGGTTACTTAACCTTTATTTTGACGCGCTTCAAAAGCGGCCAATTGTTCTGGCGTCGCTTTTGGTTGGTGGTTTTGCTTCCACTCATCATAAGTCATGCCGTAAACACGTTCACGAGCATCATCAATATCTAGGTCTATCCCTTGGTTTTCTGCTTCTGCTTTGTACCATTTGCTGAAACAATTACGACAGAACCCTGCCAAAATCATCAGATCAATGTTCTGCACATCTTTGTTTTCATCAAGGTGCGCTAACAAACGACGAAACGTTGCTGCATCAAGCTTATCTTGCTCTTCTTGAGAGAGATTTTTGTATTTAAATTCAGCCACTTTACTTACCTTTATCATTGTAATTGTAATTGTGTTCTTAACTATCCTACCAAGCGAACTTACCTTTACTCAAATACAAAAACGCCCAAGCGTTAACTTGGGCGTTCGAATTATTGATTGGTTTAGCTTGCTTAGCCTTGAATACCTACGATCAACCAAGGTGCATTTGGCGCAGTAAGATCACGTTCTAAGTGCCAAATATCAGTGATGTCTTCTTCAATGCCCTCTACAGCGTCACGGTAGCGACCACTAAATTGTAGGCTTAGCTGCGCTTTTGTCGCGTCGTGGTCAGCACGAACGATCTCAGCATCAACATACATTACATCAGTGTGCTGCTCGCCATCTAGTTTCGCACGTTCAGCTTTCAAATCTTCATACAGACTTGGCGATACATATTCTTCAATAGTATGTAGCTGATTGTGGTTCCAAGCACCTTGTAGAATACGGTAGTGCTCGCGAGAGCCATTGATAAACGCTGCTTGGTCAAAGCCCGGTGGGTAGTTGTGTGGTACATCGCTCTGTGCACCAAAACCAAAACCACCACCTTGCGGTGCGTTCTGTGGTTGCTCGAAGTTATGTACATTTGGCTGTTCAAACTTAGGCGCCGAACCACCAAAAGCAGGCTGTTGACGCTGCTGGTTCATACTACCCTGCTTTGCCCCAAGCATAGAGCGCATCAGTTTGAAGATAACAAAGGCAATCAAGCCCATGATCAAAATATCCATAAACTGGATACCTTCAAATGCGCCACCAAAGAATGCCGCTAGTAGACCACCTGCTAGCAGGCCACCAAGTAAACCACCCATTAAGCCCTTTTTACTTGAGCTTTGAGTCTTGGTCGTTTGATCTTTACCAATTGTATTGGTGTTCTGTTGCTGCTGTTTCGGCGCAGGTGCTGTCTTAAAGCTTTTGCCAAAAGATTTACCACCACCAAACTTTTTAGCCTCAGCGATTGGCGTAATCGCAACAGAGACCATCAGTAGGGCAACAAGAGAAAAAAGTCGTTTCATGTTCTTCCTTTTGTGTCTATCAAGGTTATGAATTTATACTTATCTAATCATATTAACTCTAGCTCGCCTATATTCAAACTAAAACGTCTTGTTTACATGTATCAGAATATTGCAAATAACACCTATGTCAGTTGACGGTATGGGTATCAGATAATTAGAATATTGAACAATGTTCATTTTAGATAACTTACCATGGCCCGAAGAAACGATCATACTCGCGAAGAGCTTATTGCTTTAACGCTCAATACCGTCAAAGAATTTTTGGCGACCAATTCGCATCACGATCTGAGTTTGCGAAAAATAGCGAATATGATTGGCTATGTACCGAGTACACTGGTTAATGTTTTTGGTAACTATAACTTGTTGCTATTACACGCCGTTGCTCAAACACTTGACGAGCTTTCACAAGAAGCAAAACAAGTAGTGACCAAAAGTAAAAGCCCAGAGGTAGCGCTGTATGAACTCGCATATTGCTATCATGACTTTGCTCAACGCCACCCTCACCGTTGGCAGCTAATTTTCGAACATAATATGAATGGCGAACCTCTTCCTGAGTGGCAATCAGAACGAATCGACTCGATGACAGGTATGCTTGAGCACTTGTTGAAGGTTCTTGCACCAAATCGAACTGAAGCAGAAGTACTGCAAGCGAGCCGAGTGCTATGGTCTGGCGTACACGGCATCACATTGTTGAGCGTCGACGATAAGTTTTTTGCTGCTAAGCCGATCGATGGTAAAGAATTGATTGAGAACTTATTATCTAACTACTTGACCAATTGGTAGATCCTAAGGGAATAAGGATAAATAATGCCTAATAGCCAAGCTTCTCTTCTTGGACAAAGAAGGTTTTTGCCTTACTTCGTGACCCAATTTTTTGGCGCGTTCAACGACAACATATTTAAGAATGTACTGTTGTTATTTGTCGCTTTTGCGGGCGCTGGCGCACTCCCTGTATCAAGTAACTTGTTTATCAACCTAGCAGCAGGCTTATTCATTTTGCCTTTCTTTCTGTTCTCAGCCTCTGCAGGTGTTCTTGCCGATAAATATGAAAAGTCGTGGTTTATCCGTAAGGTAAAACTCGCTGAAATTGGCATCATGTGTTTAGGTGCGATTGGCTTTATTACCGAAAGTTACATCATACTGCTGATCCTATTGTTTCTAATGGGCACACAGTCTGCTTTCTTTGGCCCAGTAAAATATGCTCTGCTGCCACAACAATTAAAACCGAACGAGCTAGTACCAGGTAATGCATTAGTAGAAACCGGGACTTTTCTTGCGATTTTACTCGGTACACTAGGCGCTGGTATTATTGCTTCGGCAGACAATGCTAAATATGTCGCGGCTATTTGTGTCGTGGTATTTGCCGTGTTTGGCTATATCTCTAGTCGTTCAATACCAGAAGCACCAGCCAGTGCTCCAGATCTAAAGTTCCGTTGGCAACCAATTAAACAAACCAAACAAACTATTGCGATTGCAAAAGCTGATAAAACCATTTTCCAAGCACTTATGGCAATCAGTTGGTTTTGGTTCCTTGGGGCAGCGTACTTAACGCAATTTCCAAACTTCACTAAACTACACCTAAATGGCAGCGAAAGTGCCGTTTCTTTCTTGTTGGCGCTGTTTTCTGTTGGTATTTCCGTCGGCTCTTTAGCTTGTGACAAGTTATCAAACCACCGTATAGAAGTTGGTATTGTACCACTAGGTAGTCTTGGTATTACTATTTTTGGAGCCCTAATGGCGACATCAATCCCGAGTACCTTGCCAGACTTTAACTCCTTCAATCAGTTTGTTTCTCATCCACCTCTGTGGCCAGTGTTCGCTTACCTACTTATGCTTGGCATCTCTGGTGGTATCTTTATTGTGCCCCTTTACGCCTTGATGCAGCAGCGCGCCAAAGAGACAGAGCGAGCACAGGTGATTGCAGGGCTCAATATTTACAACTCGCTATTTATGGTTGGAAGTGCTGTGTTGGGCATCGTTTGCTTAGCCGTCTTAGAACTGACCATTCCACAGCTTTTCTTATTACTGTCTGTGATGAATCTACTTGTCGCGATTTATCTGTGCCTTCAGGTCCCAATTTTTGTAGTTCGATTCCTCGTTTGGATGCTGACTCACACTATGTATCGAGTTACGCATAAGAACCTTCAGAACCTACCAGAAAAAAGCGGTGCATTACTGGTCTGCAATCATGTGAGCTATATGGATGCACTGCTGCTTAGCGCGGTATGTCCAAGGCTTATACGATTTGTCATGGAAGAAGACTATGCCAACCTTCCACCATTGCGACGCTTCTTGAATCGCGCTGGGGTCATTCCTATTTCTGCTTCCAACCGACGCTCCATCGTTCGAGCCTTCAATGAAGTGGAACAAGCGTTGGCCGAAGGACACATTGTGTGTATTTTCCCTGAAGGTAGACTGACCTCTGACGGGGAAATGAACGAGTTCATGCGTGGTATGGACCTCATATTAAAACGCAGCCCTGTTCCAGTAATTCCTATCGCGCTAAAAGGCCTATGGGGTAGCTATTTCAGCCGTTATAAAGGGGAAGCTTGTAAAGGTTTACCATCGCGTTTCTGGTCAAAGATAGAAATAGAAGTCGGTACACCTGTCGAACCTGAACTCGCCTCCACTGCAACTATGCATCAGAAAGTTTCTGAATTACGAGGTGACTGGCGCTAAGCTGGCCGGCAAGACTTACAATATTGAACGCTTGTTTAGTTTTTCTGAACGTGCGTTCAATTCATTCAACTCTATTAATCAAACTAATTACGCTACACTGTTGTGTAATTGCCAATAATCACCCAAAGAATGAAAAACATAACAAAGTACCTACCTTTTGGCTTCGCACTTTTAATCTGCTTCACGCCATACATATCTTCACCAACCGCTCTCGTTATTGGTTTTCTTCTTGCGTCTTTAGGACTGATCCCTACAGATTTAAACTTGGCTAAGTTCACCAAAAAGCTTCTCGCCTACTCTATCGTTGGCTTAGGTTTTGGTATTCAATTTGATCAAGCACTCGCAGTCACGTCCGATGGTATTGGACTTATTGTCGTAACCATTTTTGGTGCTCTACTTATAGGTTGGTGGGTAGCAAAATGGATGGGGCTAGACAAAAAAACGGGATATTTGATTTCATCAGGCACCGCTATTTGTGGTGGTAGTGCCATTGCTGCTGTGTCTCCTGCGATCAAAGCGGATGATGAACAGATTGGTTTATCCTTGGCAACGGTATTTGTTCTAAACTCTATTGCTCTTTTTATCTTCCCCGTTATTGGCCATGCTTTAAACCTTGACCAACACACTTTTGGAACATGGGCCGCGATCGCTATCCACGATACATCATCGGTTGTCGGTGCTGCTTCTGCTTACGGTGAAGAAGCTTTAACGACAGCTACAACGCTTAAGCTTGCACGAGCACTTTGGATAATCCCAGTCGCCCTATTTAGCGCCTTTCTGTTTCGTAGTGATTCTAAAAAGATCACCATCCCTTACTTTATTTTGTTCTATTGTGCGGCCATCGCATTCAGTGATTTAGTACCACAATTTGAAATGGTTTATCAGGGTGTGTTTGATATTGCTAAGCGTGCGCTTGTGGTGTGTTTGTTCTTGATTGGTTGCGGGATTTCTGTAGAGAAGCTCAAATCAGCAGGCCCAAAACCTTTGCTGTTTGGCGTCACGCTATGGGTTCTAATTTCAACGATTTCGTTAGCATGGCTAACACTCGCTTAAAATTCGTCGATCTTGTGCGTTAACTTTCTGCGTTTTTGGGATTTGAGGCTAAACACTAAAGCCAACACTAACAAAAATGCAGACAGCTCTGCCAACGCTCGAATCAACCCTTCAGTTTGAACGGCAACTACTATCTGCAAAATTACTGCGGCAATTAACGCTGCTTTTATCATTCTTATACCAATATCCATATATAGCTAACGCTATTATGAGATAGAGTTATAAGAATGATAAATTCATATTTGTACTATGAAATTGCCAAATTAACTAAGCTTGCGCTATTACAACTGCCCTTCAATCCAGTTAATAAACGTGCGAATCTTTGGTCTATCTTCAGTTCCAAGGGGGCACAATAGGTCATAGCTTTTGTCTGTTGGCATACTTGGGTAAGGGGTGACTAACTCCCCAGACTCGATTAAATCTTTGACGAAATGATATTTGCCCATTCCAACACCTAAGTTGTGCAGCGCGCTCAGAAAGCCCATTTCTCGATGGCTGACGCAATAAAACTGATTAAAAATATCGATATCCAACTTCATATAGTCTCGCCAACGTTGCCAAACGTCCGACCCCACTGCGTGAATAAAGTTAATGCGTTTGAGTGACTCCAACCCATCCTCATAGAGACGATGCTGCTTGGCATATTGAGGGGTACAAACTGGTATGTATTCATCACCAAACAGGCGCTTTCGGTAGACATCTTTCATGTCATCAGAAT
Organism: Vibrio sp. TBV020; assembly: GCF_046056895.1. NCBI lineage: Bacteria > Pseudomonadati > Pseudomonadota > Gammaproteobacteria > Vibrionales > Vibrionaceae > Vibrio > Vibrio sp. TBV020. The sequence goes on from NZ_JBEEAQ010000003.1 coordinate 2,411,364, forward strand.
CATAATAGATCGCCACTTCTATATTGTGCTTGTGGAAATCTTCTTGTTCTTGGTATCCCCATATATTGAGGTTGAACCTAGGGTATTTTGCTTTGAAGTCGGCAAGCCTTGGGATCAACCAACCATTGGCAAACCCTGTTGAAGTCGCAACATTGAGCTCTCCTACCATATCGGTTGCCTTTATCTCTTCAATTTCTGAAAAAATACCGTGTAAGTTCTTTGATAACGTGTGGTGAAAACGCGCCCCTTCTTCTGTCAGTTCTAGTTGACGAGTTCCTCTGACGAACAAATTGAACCCTAACTCTTTTTCTAACACTTTAATCCGGTGACTGACCGCACCTTGCGTAAGATGAAGCTGCTTACTTGTTAATGTAAAGCTGAGTGTTTTGGCTGCCATGTCGAACGTGTGTAGATTTCGAAGCAGTAATTGTTGATTAGCCATGGCGCCCTCTAGCATTAAAAATTTTAATTCATAGTATGATCTATTTCGTTTGTTCGCACCGTGAATTAACTCATAAAATCCCCACTAGAGACTTATCAAAGAGAGATTACATAGTGTCTGACTAACACTAACCCTCTCCCATATTAAAAATATTAATTAAACATTTTAGGGGCAAATATGAATATACTTGGATATATGCAGAAAGTGGGTAAGGCGCTGATGGTGCCAGTTGCCACTTTGCCTGCTGCAGCAATATTAATGGGGATTGGCTATTGGCTAGATCCTGTCGGCTGGGGTTCAGAAAATATTCTCGCCGCGTTCTTAATTAAATCCGGTGGTGCGATTATCGACAACATGGCTGTACTCTTCGCCGTGGGTGTCGCATTTGGCTTAAGCCGAGACAAAAATGGTTCAGCGGCTTTGTCTGGTTTCGTTATGTTCCTAGTCGTCACGACGCTTCTTGCACCAGGTTCTGTAGCTCAACTGACAGACGTTGAAGCAGGAGACGTTCCTGACGCATTTGGTAAAATCAGTAACCAGTTTATCGGCATCATCATTGGTATCATTTCCGCTGAGATCTACAATCGCTACTCAACAGTAGAGCTTCCACAAGCACTAGCATTTTTCAGTGGTAAACGCCTTGTTCCTATCCTGACGTCTCTTGCAGGTATGGCATTATCATTTGCACTACTGTACATCTGGCCTGCTGTTTACGATGCGTTAATTCAATTTGGTATCAAGCTTGAAAGTATGGGGGCTGTAGGTGCTGGTCTCTTTGGTTTCTTTAACCGACTATTCCTATCTGTTGGTATGCACCATGCTCTGTACCCAGTGTTCTGGTTCGATGTTGTAGGTATTAATGATATTCCTAACTTCCTAGGTGGTGCTCAATCTATTGCTAACGGTACAGGTATCCCTGGCAAGACAGGTATGTATCAAGCAGGCTTCTTCCCTATCATGATGTTTGGCTTGCCAGCTGCAGCATTGGCGATGTACCACTGTGCTGACGCTAAAAATAAGAACCAAGTTTTTGCCATTATGTTGGCCGCTGGTATGGCTTCATTCTTCACAGGTATTACTGAGCCTCTAGAATTTAGCTTTATGTTCCTAGCTCCTGTCCTATTCCTGATTCACGCGATTCTAACTGGTATCTCGCTATACATTGCAGCATCAATGGAGTGGATGGCAGGCTTTGGTTTCTCGGCTGGTTTCGTAGACTTCGTACTTTCGAGCCAAAACCCACTAGCGACCAATTGGTACATGCTGATTCTGCAAGGCTTCGTATTCTTTACGCTTTACTACGTTATTTTCCGCTTCGCGATCATTAAGTTCAACCTTAAGACGCCAGGCCGAGGTGAAGACCTAGACAAAGAAGCATCAGAAGATATTACTGAACTCACGAAAGACTACATCCAAGCGATCGGTGGTGCAGACAACATTACAGAAGTTGATAACTGTATTACTCGCCTTCGTTTAGGCGTAAAAGATTCATCTTTAGCGGATAGCGAGAAACTAAAACAGTTGGGTGCGGCAGGCGTCGTTCCGGTTGGCAAAAATGGTCTACAAGTGATTGTTGGTCTAGGTAAAGTAGACAAGGTTGCAGAGCAAATGAAGCTTCAACTCGCCAACTAATCAATAAGAGTTTGTGGTGACTCACCTTCACCACGCCCCCTGAAGTGCAGTTTCGCTTAGTCACCGAATCTGCACTTCTTTTTTATATCTGCTCAAGCAGCCATTCTTTAACAGCTTGCCTTGACACTTTGATGCCACTTTCAAGTAGCTGTTTCGGCATCGAGTAGTATGCAATTGGCCATTTAAACTTAGTCAAACAAGTAGCGAGATGTGCTTCTATTTCTGCCTTGCTCAAGGGGCGAGAAAAATCACACACAGCAACGGGGCGCTGACCGAATTCACTATCTTGTATTGGAATAACAACAGCTAAAGAAATCGCATCGAGCTGGAGTAAAGCTGATTCAATCTCTTCACAATGGACATTTTCACCACCTGAAATAAATAAATTGTCTGCTCGGCCGATGATTTTCAGCTCACCTGATACCCACTCACCTAAGTCTTTGCTATCAAACCATCCATCGACCTTTAGCGGTATGAGCTCCCCTTGGTAGTAATAGCCTGAAGCGAGTGTTTCACCACCAATATAGATTCTTTGACCTTCGAGCTTTAACTCTCTATTGGGTAGCACTTTACCCGCGCTATAGTGTTCATCGATACGTTTGGCCGTTACCGTTGAAGCCGCCTCGGTCATGCCATAACCAAGCCAAGTTTCGATGCCTTTTGTTGCGGCTTTTTGACTGAGTTCTAGAGGCACGTGGCTGCCCCCCAAAAGTACATGACTCAGCGATAAATCAACACCCTGTTCAAGTAGACGTTTTAGCTGTGTCGCTACCAAAGACGCGTGACTAACACCGAGAATATCTTCGTCAAGAGAGCCTGCCCCCACTTTCATAGTGGCTCCGCTCTGCAGCCAACGATAGACAATAGCCAATCCAGAAACATGGTACATGGGTAGACTTAATAGCCAAGTATCACCTTGCTTAAAAGAAAACTGCTCTAATAAACCAGATGCTGATGACAGATGTTGCTTAGAGGTATGAGCTACTGCTTTCGGTGAACCAGTTGAGCCAGAAGTAAATACAATTGAGGCGAGATTGTCAGATTGGTAAGCACTTACATTAGTGGCTAATAAGCTTTCACCATACTGAATAGTGCTTATTGATCTTAATTCTTCTAGCTCAGTACTCACCCAGATTTTCGGTGGCTGACTTGATGAATATAGCGTATCGAGTTTCTTACGTAGCTCTGAATACGTTTGAGGCATCGTCATCGCGCAAATGACACCTAACTCAATACAAGCAAGATAGACAATGAGCAGCTCAACACTGTTTTTGCCGACACAAGTGAGGACATCACCAGGCTTGAGCTCTTGCTGATTGAGGTGGCTCGAGACTTTCATGACCAACCCACTGAGTTCTTCCCAAGTGTAAGCGTCGTGAGCAGTTTTGAGTGCGCATAAAGATGGGCTCATTTGAGCCCATTGTTTTAAAGGAGATAAAGTTTCGTTCATGACGACTGCCATATCAATGCTTGGTCAGATAAAGCAACAACCGGCAGATCACTTGATGGCCATGGGATTTCTAACTGCTGAGCAAATAGACCGACGGTATCTAGCCCCGGGACTTCATCAGGGAGATGGCAATGAGCGAGTCGAGCCAACTGCGTCAAACCTAAGCTAGATTCGATACTTGAGCTGATCACCACTTTAATGCCAAGTGACTTCGCTTTTTCAATTAGCCCAATGCAGCGATCGACTGAGCCAATCAGTGTAGGCTTAATCACAATGGCTTTAGCTCCATTGAGGTCCTCAAGCTTAAAGTCATCTTTGCGAATCGCATGTTGAAGCGTCTCATCCCAAGCGATAGCAATACCTGTATCAATAGCAAAAGAGAAGCTGTCACCTGGAACCTGACAAGGTTCTTCGATAAACGCGATTCTTCCGCGCAGTGACGGAGCAATCTTTTTAGCAAACTGCTGAGCTTTATCTGCTGTCCAAGCGCGATTGGCATCAAGTCGCAACGTTAGATCTGGAATCGACTCCAAGAATAAGCTCACCAACATACCATCACGAATCGGCTCATATAGGCCAACTTTGATTTTTGCGACTTTTTCGCCAGTCATCGAATTGAGCTTCGGAAGCAACTCATCTGGGTCACCGGAGCATAGCGGTGCAGCTTGGAAGCACCCTTCAGCAGGAAGCTCTTTATTGAGTTCCAGTTGAGCCATTGAAAGCCCAAACGCAACCGAAGGAAATAGCTCATCAAACTTTAACGCGACACCTTGCTGCCACAATTCAAGTTGTTCAATAAGTTGCGAGTAAACCTCATCCATGGTTTCTACACTAAAGCCTGGTAACGGTGCAACTTCACCTCTACCAATTTCACCATCAAGGCCTAGCTCAATGACAAAGCCTTCACGATGTTTCAACCTTTGTTCACGCAGTATCACGCCACTGTCCATCGGCAATTCATAGCGATACAGTTTGGCTGATCTCATAGCAATATCCCTTTTTAATTTATCAATAATAGACAAGTTGTAGATAGGTTTCTAAGCCAGAATATCGATAGCTAGGAGAAGGCGCGGAGTTTATGAACATAAATGAGCACCTTCGACAACGCTAGCGGTATTCTGGCGACGAAAACTATTACAACTTAAGGGTTGCGTGGGAACTTGTTGAAGTCCGGACGACGTTTTTCATTAAACGCATTACGTCCTTCTTGGCCTTCTTCTGTCATGTAGAACATCATGGTTGCGTTGCCCGCTAGTTCTTGAAGACCTGCTTGACCGTCACAGTCAGCATTCAGTGCCGCTTTCAAACAACGCAGTGCCATTGGGCTGTGTTGCAGTGTTTCACGACACCAACGAACAGTCTCTTTCTCTAGCTCTTCAACTGGAACAACGGTATTAACTAAGCCCATATCCAGTGCTTCTTGAGCATCGTAGAAACGACATAAGAACCAAATTTCGCGTGCTTTTTTCTGGCCGACAATACGAGCCATGTATGAAGCACCCCAGCCGCCATCGAATGAACCTACTTTAGGCCCTGTCTGACCAAACTGTGCGTTTTCAGCCGCGATCGTTAGGTCACACATCATATGTAGTACGTGACCACCGCCTACCGCCCAGCCCGCAACAGCAGCAATCACTGGTTTTGGACATGTACGAATTTGACGCTGGAAATCAAGAACGTTTAAGTGGTGAGTGCCTGAATCATCTTGATAGCCGCCGTAGTCACCACGAATCTTCTGGTCACCGCCTGAACAGAACGCTTTTTCGCCGAGACCAGTTAGAATGATCACGCCTACTCCTTCATCATAACGAGCATCAGCAAGCGCGTTGATCATCTCTTTTACAGTTTGAGGACGGAAAGCATTGCGAACTTGAGGACGAGCAATCGTAATTTTTGCGATGCCATCTTCTGATTTGTGGTACTGAATATCTTCATATTCACCTGTGCAGTCATTCCAGTTTACTGGAGCGTATAGTTCTTCTTCTGAGATACCGACTGTTTTTGCCATGGTGATTCCTGTTTATTTACCTATTGACCCACCTCGACGCTTGGAAGCGAGCGAAGCTGAGTTCTTACTATCTCTGCAAAAGCCTCTGGCTGTTCAATGTGAACATTGTGCCCTGCTTGTGCAACTTGGCTAAAAGACAAACCGCTTTGTTCGGCCAACTGACTAAACTTATTGTCTTTTTCACCACAAATATAATGTGTTGGTATGCCTGAACATTTCAGCAGTTCAAGCAAGTAATCTTGTTTGGATAGTGACGTTGCTTCGAGCATATTCGCCACTGAAGTACCTAGATTAGCACTGCGTTTTAATATGAGTTTTTGTCTTTGCTCATGGTTTAGTGAACTAAACACGGCTTGCTGATACCAATCGGCCAACACCTGCTCAATTGGTTCGTTTCGAAAACGTTCCGCCCAGCGGATGTCATTTTGCCAACGTGTCTGTTTAGCTGTTTCGTCTAACAGTCCAAAATTACCGCCTTCGACGATAAGCAACTGAATATTTAGGGATGGAAAAAAGCGATTGGCGATGCCAGACATGGCGATTCTTCCCCCCATTGAATATCCGACTAATACTATAGGCTGCTCTGGTGTCACTTGGGTGAGAAGAGTGTCAGATATTTGATCGCAGCAATCTCGAAAATTGAAACAAGATTGTAATGCGCTCATTCCATGACCAGGAAGATCGATGGTAATTGATGCATAGTCACTGAGTTTGCTACGAGTTAACTGCCAATCCTCACCATTACCAAGCAAACCATGAAGATAGACCACAACAGGCCTATCAGTTTGTAGGAGATTGGCAGACGCTTGACTAAAGAGCATAAACTTGTTGAATAAACTCTTTTAGCTGTGAAGAGGCTTGCTCTGGCGGTGTTTGTATTTCCACCAGCATAGCGCCTTGCCCTGTACGTAAGTGACTGTTCACTACCTCGGTATATGCCGTTAACGTTTCAGGCTTGCAATAGCCCAACTTAAATTGTTTAGCAGCATATTCAAAATCAAAGCCATGAGGCATTTGGTAGAGGGCTTGTTTTTGCTGCTGAGGAACAGGTAATAAATCGAATATCGCCCCACCATCATTGTTCGTTACAACTACAACTACAGGTGCAGATTGATGAGACAGCAAAGCCAATGAATTCAAATCATAAAGTAACGAAGTATCACCGATGAAAACAACCGTCGGTGATTGATTCGAGTGTATAACTCCTGCTGCTGTTGCAATTAAGCCATCAATACCTGATGCACCTCGATTACTATAAACAGGATAGTCATTTACACGGCTAAACATATCGACCAAACGCACAAACAGACTATTGCCCAAGAAAATTTGTGTATTTTCAGGCAATTGATTTAGGCTCAAGGCCAAACCAATTTCACTCAAAGGAGAATGTGCAGCTAGGTGAAGGTTTGCCAGAGAAGCGACTTGCTGAGAGACACAAACCAATTCATTTTCCCAACCTGATGCACTACATCCGATAGGTTGAAGTGCTTCAATAGCTCGGTTTAACCAAGGCTCTATGTCTGTCACATGGTGCGTCTGCATTAAGTGAGCTTGATTATTTCGCTCTCTTTTGGGATCTAGGTAGTGATATTGCGCGCCACGTTGCTCTACTTGTTCAACCAACCATTGGTTAAGGCGTTTCGATACGATTCGAGAGCCTATTTGTAGAATTAACTCGCATGGACTTAAGAGTGCAGCATTGTCACCTTTTTGTAGCCAAATATCGTAATGAGCCCAGTCAGATGTTACTCCTGCTTGTGGATCAACTAAGAGTGGCCAACCGAGTTTTTCAGCAAGTTGTTTGGCTTTCTTTGCTTCGTTTAGCTTTACGCTGCCAACAACAATAACCCCTTTCTTAGAAGCCAGTTCTGCCACATTAACATTGGGAGTATTTGAATAAGAGAGCTGACGGGTATAAGTCTCATCTGTAGATAACCAAGCCTGCACTTCATCAATATAAAACTGGTAGATAGACTTACTATCGGCACTATAAAGCGGCTCTGGGAACGGGCAATTAATATGCACTGCGCTTCCCTGCTTTTTTTGCTCGAACATGACTTGGTCAATCGATGTCAGCAACCACTTCAGAGGTGTATTCAACGTAGGGCTTGGCAATTCAAGCGCAGCTGTCACGTGAGAAGAGAAAATACCTGACTGATTAATCGCTTGATTCGCTCCGCAGCCAACAAGCTCGACTGGCCTATCTGCAGTCAAGACAACGAGCTTTTCTCCGGTTAATCTCGCTTCAGCAATAGCAGGGAGTAAATTGGCCACTGCCGTACCGGAAGTCACGACGATTGCTACCGGCCTACCACTGGCTTTCGCCAAACCTAGGGCAAGAAAGCCTAGGCCACGTTCATCAAAATGCGTATGTAAATTAAGCTTTGGGTTTTCATCCGCTTCAAGAGTCAGAGGTGTTGAGCGGGATCCGGGAGCAATACAAACCTCAGTAACACCATGACGAGTTAATTCTTCAAGTAAAACCTGGCACCAAATACGATTCAGTACTGCTTGATTGGTAGTTTGTGTTAGGTCACTCATTAAGAAGCGACTCCAAGCGGTGGGTGATCTGAAATCAGTGTCAGCAATGTCGACATTTTTTTGTCGAGCTCTTGCCACTCATGGTCAGCGACAGAGCCAGGAACAATACCCGCGCCAGCAAACAGCTGTACCTCATCACCTAAAACAAGTGCGCTACGAATTGCGACACAAAATTCAGCTCTTTGGTGACTAATAAAGCCCATTGAGCCAGCGTACCAACCGCGTGCAAAAGGTTCATTCTGCTGGATAAATTCCATCGATTCTTGACGGGGTAAGCCCGCTACGGCAGCTGTAGGTTGCAAAGCCGCTAATAGCTGAACCGCATTAACGCCTTTATGTAAATGAGCGTGAATACTGCGTTTCAAGTGTTGTACCTTACGCAGTCGAACTAGCCTAGCTTCTTGTTCCACGATCACTTCATCAGAATGAGGTGACAGGCGCTCAATAATGTCATCAACGACATACTGATTTTCGTTGAGATTTTTACTGTCACTTGCCAACCAATTCGCGAGTTCCATATCTTGGCTTGCATTGCTGCCCCGGCCAATCGTTCCTGCCAATGCTTCGGTGTACAATTCTTGTCCTTGACGTAAATAGAGGCGCTCAGGAGTCGACCCAATGAAGCTATGTGTCTTATCTAATGAAAGTAAAAAGTGAAAGCTATGATGGTTGCTTAAATAGCTCGATTTTAACAAGCGTGAAGCGCACAGCGGTTGGTCCAATGAAACGGTCGTCTTGCGTGCCAGCACAACTTTTTTAAAGTCATCGTTCTCAATGCCAGCTAAGACTTTATCGACCAGCTCTGTCCATTGCTCTTTTTCAGGCACATGCTGAATATTATCAATGTGAGATGAAATCGGCGCTAAAGGCATCACATCTAATTGCAATTTATACAGGCTAGCGAGTGTGCGGTGTTTTTCTGCTGAAAGGTTAACAGCTAAAGACCATTTGTTATCAAAACGGATTAGCTCAATCTGTGGCAGAAAAAAGAAAGAAGACATACAACGGCGATTCTTACTTGTATGACCGTCAAAGGAGCGCCCACCCCAAATTCGCTGATCTTCAGCCAAAATCGCGTAAGCTGGTGCAGGGTCAACAAAAGTATGTAGCTGCCCTAGTGCCACCACTTCTTCTCGAGTATCACGAGATTGCCAGTAGAACTTAGGAAACAGCGGTTGAGCGTCTAACCAATCAATAAATGGAAAGTCAGGTTTTTCCTCAAGAACTTGAACTAGACGGGTAGTTCCGTCTTTCGCATCCTTTACGCGTTCGATCAGTTCAGTAACGGCTTGATGAAAGTATGACAAGTCAGCCTCGTATGCATCAAAATTATTATTCATTTTACCTCGCTACTCTATTTATAGACCTTACTCAAATCAAGGTTGCAAACAATGTTTTGCGAAATCCTGTGATAACGGGCGTGCTACAAGGGCTTTATTATTGTTATTCAATCAGATTTTTATTCTAAAGAACCTTTTTTTGGGTTACTTTAATAAAGTTATTTAATTATTTTTAGGTTTTATTCAATGCAAAATATCGGGATGTCGTCAAAACTCGACAATGTCTGCTATGACATTAGGGGTCCTGTACTCAAACATGCTAAGCGCATGGAAGAAGAGGGACATAAAATACTGAAACTTAATATCGGTAACCCTGCCCCGTTTGGCTTTGACGCCCCAGATGAAATTTTGGTTGATGTGATTCGCAATTTGCCGACATCCCAAGGCTACTGCGACTCAAAAGGGATTTACTCAGCACGTAAAGCCGTTGTTCAGCACTATCAACGCAAAGGCATTCACTCACTTGATGTCGAAGATGTATACGTGGGTAACGGCGTATCAGAGCTGATTGTAATGGCGATGCAAGCATTGCTGAATAACGGCGATGAAATGTTAGTGCCTGCACCAGATTACCCACTATGGACCGCCTCAGTTGCGTTGTCCGGTGGTAAAGCGGTTCACTACATCTGTGATGAAGGTGCCGATTGGTACCCTGATTTGGATGACATTAAGAGCAAAATCACACCGAAAACACGCGGTATTGTTCTTATCAACCCAAACAACCCGACAGGTGCGGTATACAGCCGTGATTTCTTGTTAGAAGTGATTGAAATTGCACGCCAGCATAAGCTGATCATTTTCGCTGACGAAATCTACGATAAGGTGCTTTATGATGGCGCCACACACACTTCTGTTGCGACGCTGACCGAAGACGTTCTTGTCATGACTTTCAACGGGCTATCAAAAGCTTACCGTGTATGTGGCTTCCGCGGTGGTTGGATGTTCCTAACGGGACCTAAGCACCAAGCTCAAGGCTATATAAACGGTCTAGATATGCTGTCGTCTATGCGTTTGTGTGCCAACGTTCCTATGCAGCACGCAATCCAAACAGCATTAGGCGGCTATCAGAGTATCAATGAACTCATCTTGCCGGGAGGACGTTTACTTGAACAACGCGACCGCGCATGGGAACTGATTAACCAGATCCCTGGTGTGTCTTGTGTTAAGCCAAAAGGTGCCATGTATCTATTCCCGAAAATTGACACCAAGAAGTACAACATCAAAGACGACCAGAAGATGGTGCTTGATTTCCTAATTCAAGAAAAAGTCCTCTTAGTACAAGGCAGCGGTTTTAACTGGCCGAAACCTGATCACTTCCGAATTGTGACGTTGCCACACGTTGAAGACTTAGAACTTGCAATCGGTCGTTTTGAACGCTTCCTATCTACTTACAGTCAGTAGTAATTAGATTCGTTCTTTCATATGCTTAAAGGGTACTCATTGAGTACCCTTTTCATTTCATGGAGTAAAGAAATGCCACAAGATAACAATTCAGAAGAAAGCTATAAGGAAAGTCACTTTTTCGCCCACTTAGCAAGAATGAAGCTCATTCAGCGTTGGCCATTAATGCGCTCGGTTTCAACAGAAAATATCTCTGAGCACAGCCTACAGGTTGCCTTTGTCGCTCACGCCCTTGCCGTCATCAAAAACAAAAAATTTGGGGGCGAGCTCAATCCAGAAAGAATCGCAATCTTGGGTATGTACCACGATACTAGCGAGGTGTTGACGGGTGACCTTCCAACGCCAGTCAAATACTACAACCCTGAAATTGCCAAAGAATATAAGAAGATAGAAGCGGCTGCCGAACAAAAGTTGCTCTCGATGTTGCCAGAAGAATTCCAAGAAGACTTTGCTCCATTTCTGGTTTCAACAGCCGCTCATAAAGAAGATGCATCCATTGTTAAGCAAGCCGATACGATTTGCGCTTACTTAAAATGCTTAGAAGAACTCAGTGCGGGCAACCATGAATATGCTCTGGCTAAAAAACGTTTAGACGTCACTCTCAAGGAACGTAGTAGCCCAGAGATGGATTACTTCCTGAATGTGTTTGCGCCTAGCTTTGAGCTCTCTCTGGATGAAATCAGTTGATATGAGTTGTCTGGTCACGTTTGAAGCTATGGAGTAGAAAATCAATCAGCTCCTTTTTTCGCTTTGGCATCAGCTTACGATCAGCATAGACAAGGCTTACTTCCACCTCTGGCATTTTGTAGCTTGGTAACAAACGAACTAAACGTCCAGTGGCAAAGTGTTCACGACAAATAAATTCAGGTAACACCGCAATCCCCAGTCCATCAATAGACGCTTTAAGGCACGAAGTGATGGTATTTACTCTTAGTCGATATGGCAGATCAATTTGATACGAAGTGTCATCATCAAGTTGTAAGTGCCATTTCGGCAAACGCGCAGCTTTATTTGAGACCTCAACCATTTGATGAGGAGCGGTTAAATCTAAGTGGTGCTCAATCATCCCATACTCTTCGAGATAGTCAGGGCTTGCCACCAAAGCCCGCTTCGATGCCGTCAAATAACGAGAGACAAGATTTGAATCTTCCAATTCTCCTATCTGGGCATATAAATCAATCCCCTCACCAATGATATCGACCTCTCGGTTAGAGAGTTCTAAGTTCATGGTGACGTTCGGATAGAGTTTCAAGAATTGATTTATATAAGAGCCCAGCACCTGATGTCCCAACTCTACAGGCAAAACGATGTTCAAAGGACCTCTAACCAAGTCTTGATTAGCCGAGACTTCTAGCTCCGCTTGATTCATCACTTCCAACATTTGCTGGCTCGATTGATAGAACTTTTCACCTTCTGGCGTTAACACCAAACTGCGTGTCGAACGAGTGATCAATCTCACACCAAGATGCTGTTCTAGCTCAGCTAGCTTTCGACTGACCGTTGACTTTGTCATTCGTAAAGATTCAGCCGCGTGAGTAAAACTTCCACAATCAACAACTTGGACGAATATCGTAACTGCATTCAGATCCATTCGTTCCCCTTGCTCTATCTATTAGTACAATTTCTGCAACAGTGTTTTCAGTTTTTCCTATCTTATCAACCAATGCCAATCATTTACAATTCGTTACATTCAACCGAGTTCGAGAATGCGTCAATGACTGAAACACACGACATGCCAACCAAGAAAAAACAACGCAACAAAGCCCCACTTATCGCGACAGTCATCATGCTGTCACTTGGGTTACTAGGTGGCGGCTATTGGTTTGGCTACGGCCAATACTTTGAATCGACTGACAATGCTTACCTTCAAGGTGACATCACTACGATCAGTCCAAAAGTATCCGGTTACATTGTTAAATCGTACGTAACGGATAACCAAGTGGTCAAACAGGGCGATATTCTGGCACAAATCGATGATCGTGATTACCAAGCCACACTCGACCAAGCGAAGGCTCATTTAGAAGTGGCTCAATCGAGCGTTAATAATCTATATGCTCAACAGACCTTACAACGTAGCCAAATTAACCAAGCTGAAAGCCAAGTTGATTCCGCGCAGGCAGAATACGATCGTGCTATTCAGCAAGTTGCTCGTTCTCGTAGTCTATTGAAACGTAACTATGCTTCTCAAGATGAAGTCGATAGCATGCTCGCTCAACAAAAAGTGACTCAGGCACAATTAGAGCAAGCAAAAGCCAACCTAGCAGCAGCCAATGATCAGCTAATAGTCATCGCCAGCGAAGTTGAACAAGCTAAAGCGTCAGTGACGGAAGCGAATGCCCAACTTGAGCAAGCAGAACTGAACCTAAACTACACCAAAATTTACGCACCTGCGGATGGGGTTATTGGTAAACGTAGCGTACGTGAAGGCCTACTAGTACAAGCGGGAACACCGTTGATGAGCCTAGTACCAAATAATGCCGTATGGATTGAAGCAAACTTCAAAGAAACTCAGCTAAGCGGCATTCATCAAGGGCAAAAAGTAGAAGTCGAATTAGATGCTTTCCCAGGTCAAACATTAGAAGGTGTCGTAGACAGTTTCTCTCCAGCAACAGGAGCTAAGTTCGCACTGCTACCCCCTGAGAATGCGACGGGTAACTTCACTAAAATCGTGCAGCGAGTACCGGTCAAAATCGTCATCCCAGATCAAAAAGAACTTAAAGGTCGCCTGCTACCCGGTTTATCTGTTGTCACTACCATTGATACGCGAGGCTAATCATGAGCCAAGCTGTCGTTGATCACGCCGATCAAGAACAAGAAGTTCCCGTTCGTCACTGGATTGCGCTTTTTGGTGGTCTTCTTGGTGCCTTTATGGCCATCTTAGACATTCAGATCACTAACTCGTCACTAAAAGACATTCAAGGTGCCCTATCTGCGACTCTTGATGAAAGCTCGTGGATTTCGACTTCTTATCTTGTGGCAGAGATGATCGCGATTCCACTGAGTGGCTGGCTATCTAAAGCACTTGGTAAACGACGTTATCTCACGTGGACAACGGCCATCTTTACCCTTTCTTCATTGCTATGTTCGTTCTCTTGGAACATGACCTCTATGATCGTGTTTCGAGCGATGCAGGGCTTTAGCGGCGGCGCTTTAATTCCATTAGCTTTCTCACTAGTGGTTCAGCTATTGCCATTAAACAAGCGTGCAGTGGGTATGGCATTGTTTGGTGTAACGGCCACGTTTGCTCCTTCTATCGGACCGACCTTTGGTGGTTGGCTAACAGAGAACTTATCTTGGCACTACATCTTCTACATTAACATTCCACCAGCACTGTTGCTGATTGCGATGATTCGCTACGGTCTAGATGATGAGCCGTTAGAACTGGCAACACTGAAAAAAGCTGACTGGTTTGGAATTGCTACCATGGCACTCGGCCTTGGCTGTCTGGAAGTGGTTTTGGAAGAAGGCAACCGTGAAGAGTGGTTTAGCTCTAGCTTCATCATTACGCTCAGCATTATCTCAGCGGTCAGTTTGGTCTATTTCATTATTAATGAACTCCAGCATAAGAAGCCACTGGTTAACCTGCGTTTATTGCGGAATGGTCAATTTGCGATGTCTTGTATCGCCTACCTGATTTTAGGAATGGCATTGCTAGGTTCCATCTATGTGTTGCCACTCTATCTGACTCAGATTCAACAATACAATGCGATGGAAATCGGCGAAGTGCTTATGTGGATGGGCTTTCCTCAGCTGCTCATCTTCCCTCTAGTGCCTAAACTCACGCAAATCATTAAGCCTAAGTATCTCGTAACCTTTGGCTTTGCAATGTTTGGCCTGAGTTGTTACGTGAACACACATATGACCGTCGATTTTGGCGGACAACAATTGATTTTATCGATGTTGCTACGTGCTATTGGTAGCCCGTTTATTATGGTGCCACTCTCTTTGGTAGCAATGAAGAACATCAGTAAACCCGATACACCCGACGCTTCGACTTTGACCAACGTCATGCGTAACTTGGGCGGCGCATTCAGCATTGCCATTATCGCAACTTTGTTGGACAACAAAACACGTGAGCACTTAGGCCATATTAAAGAGTCATTAAGCGCGGTCAGCATAGATGGTTGGAATACACTGCAACAACAGCAAGCTTTCTTCATTCAATCTGGTAGTGACACTGCAACGGCAATGCAGCAAGCTCAAGCTAGTTTGTTAGGCACCATGCAGCGCGACGCCGCTATCATGGCGTACAACGACGTCTTTTTAATGATGACGCTCTTTCTTGGCGTAGCCGCGATATTGGTTCTAAGTATGAAGGATTAACCGCAAATACACGTGAAACGGCGATATTTCACTGTTCTCACGTGTAATTCTTTGTATTTATCATGTAACAGGTGTACGGTAAGAAAAAAGACAAGGGAGTACACCTATGACGTTTAAAATCAGCTCCTTATGGTTCGAAAGACACGACGACGAACACAAAATTCGCCGAGATGACCACCGCAGTCCATATCAGCGCGATCGCGCACGTATTCTTCATTCTGCCGCTTTTAGACGCCTGCAGGCTAAAACACAGGTTCACGGCAACAGCTTTGATGATTTTCACCGCACCCGTCTGACTCACTCTCTTGAGGCCGCTCAGCTAGGTACAGGTATTGTTGCTCAAATTAAGAAGAAGCAGCCTGAGTTTCGCGATCTATTGCCAAGCGATAGCCTAATTGATTCCTTGTGCTTAGCTCATGATATCGGCCACCCACCCTACGGCCACGGTGGTGAAGTCGCTCTTAACTATATGATGCGAGAGCATGGTGGTTTTGAGGGTAACGCACAGACGTTTCGTATCGTCACAAAACTTGAGCCTTATACTGAACTGTTTGGTATGAATTTGGCGCGTCGTACTTTGTTAGGACTTATCAAATACCCAGCACTCATCAGCCAAACTCGCGCTGACATTATGCCTGAATGTGTTTCCCATCAACGCAAACTCAGAGCGCGCGATTGGTCACCGGCTAAAGGGCTTTATGACTGTGATGCAGACCTGTTTGACTGGGTATTAGAACCACTGAGTCAAAACGACAAGTCTATTTTTAGCCAGATGCGCGATGAGCAATACTCAGAAACTGAGCATAAGAAGACTCGCTACAAGTCTATCGACTGTTCCATTATGGAGCTTGCCGACGATATCGCTTATGGCGTTCACGACCTAGAAGATGCCTTGGTTTTAGGGATGGTTAATCGTAACCAGTGGGTTGAAGGCGCAGCAAGTAAGCTCGCAGAATGTGGTGACCCATGGTTTGAGGAGCACATCGCTTCAATTTCAGAGATGCTGTTATCCGGAACTCACCACCAGCGTAAAGATGCGATTGGTGGAATGGTGAATGCTCTACTGACCAGTATTTCAATTAAGCCAGTCGATGCGCCATTTGAGTCACAATTGCTGGCCTTTAATGCCGTGCTCGAACCTTCAATGGCTAATGCTTTGGAGATCCTGAAACGTTTCGTCAGCCAATACGTAATCCAAGTCCCTCATGTTCAAGTGATGGAGTACAAAGGTCAGCAAATCATTATGGATATTTTCGAAGCACTTAACGCCGATCCAGAAAGACTACTGCCGATTGATATCAAGCAGAAATGGGCAAATAGAAAAGATGAGAGTGATGGCTATCGTGTCATTGCAGATTACATCTCTTCAATGACTGATGGGCACGCTCAAAGACTTCATCAACAGTTATTCTCTTCTCATTAATCCAAACGAGGGTTAGAGTGACAACGTCGCCACTCTAACCTTTTCCTCAAGAATTAGTGATTAAACTCACTGACAAATTGGTTGAGCTTTCCTAGCAACCTCGCTTTCTCATCATCGTTGATAAAACTAGCGGCAATCGCATTGCGGGTAAAGCTTGCTAACTCTTGGTTCGTCACTTCATGACTCTTTGCTACGGCTTGGAAGTTTGCATTCATGTAACCACCAAAATAGGCCGGATCATCTGAATTGATTGTCACACAAAGGCCACGACGAAGCAGAGCAACAATGTTGTGCTCTTCCATTTTATCGAACACTTTCAATTTAGTATTCGATAACGGACAGACCGTCAGTGGCATCTTGTTATTCGCCAATGCATGCAGCAAGTTTTCATCATCGGAACAACGAACACCATGGTCGATTCGGCTTACTTTCAGTAGTTCCAAGCTGTCATAGATATTACTCGCCGGCCCTTCTTCCCCGGCATGAGCAACCGTTAGAAACCCCTCTTCTAGTGCTTTGCTAAAAACACGTGCAAATTTCTCTGGCGGATGTCCTAGCTCTGAAGAGTCTAAACCAATACCGACGATCTTATCTTTGTGAGCCAAGGCTTCAAACAGAGTATCGAAAGCGCTCTCTTCATCGAGGTGACGCAAAAAACACATGATGATCTGACTGCTAATGCCAAGCTTTTCTTCACCATCTTTCAATGCTCGATGTATGCCGTTAATTACAGTATCAAAAGCGATCCCTCGACTGGTATGAGTCTGCGGATCAAAGAAGATCTCTGTATGAATAACATTATCTTGCTGGCAGCGAAGCAAGTAAGCCCATGTTAGGTCGTAAAAGTCCTGCTCATGGATAAGCACATTGGCACCTTGATAATAAATATCAAGGAACGATTGTAGGTTGGTAAATTGGTAGGCAACTTTAACGTCTTCTGGCGTAGCAAAAGGCAGCTCGATGTTGTTGCGCTTTGCCAGCTCAAACATCATCTCGGGCTCTAAGGAACCTTCGATATGTAGGTGCAGCTCAACTTTTGGCAGTTGTTCAATAAAAGCAGTTTGATTATTCACGCTTGTGTCTCCATTCATTTTGACTGGGTTCCAACAAGCGCTTTTCTCTAGAAAAGTTTCAAGCATACAAAGAGAAAAGCGCTGTGCACTTAACTCTTCGTAATCTGAAATTATCGGTTTCAGGTAGAGACTCCCACACCTTATCAGTGGGATTATACGAAGTATCGTTTAACTTATACGGATAAAGTAAAACGATTGCGCGTCATTATATTCAACCAAAAGGTCTAATGACAATATCGCGCTTAGAAATAAGTGTAGAAGAAAATACGCTTAAGAAAGGTAATTTTTCTCAAATACACCGGGCGGCATCTGTTTGATTTGAAACTCAATCATATGATTAAAAGCATCAATCAGCGGCATAAAGTCTTTTTCTGACTCAAGTAGAGACAAGATATGATACCCCGCTTCTACCGTTGAGAGGCTGTTGTCGCTTGGAGCTTTTCTAATTCGGTAGTTACCTTGTAAATCATCAGGCAAGCGAACTAGAGGTAACTGGTGGAGGTTAGTCGATAACTGCCACATTTTGTACGCTTTCTTCCACGTCCCATCGAGCAAAATCACACGGACCTTGTGCTGATTGGCAACTTGTTTTGCTACCTCATGATGAGTGAGAGCACCTTCTCCCGGGTAGAGGACGAAATGTTGGTAAGAATCATCATCAAGCAACTGGTTAAGCTTATCAGCGGCAGTAAAGTCTTCACCAACAAAACAGTGACTGTTGGCAAGCGATAGGTTGAGAATTCGCGCTGTCCCCATCGGGCGATTCGTCTCGCTGTGATGTTGAAGGATGATCAGCTCTACATTCGATGTTAGGCTTTGTATCCACTCACAAATACACGCTTTGAGTGATTTTCCACATTGAGAACAGTATCGGGACATAGTGTGCGCTTATTTCTATTGTTGATCGCAGTCAGCATTACCTGCTTAGCTTTGCAGTTTGAGCCAATGGCTTCGCTGGTCAATTGGCATCGTTACCTAATTTTAGACGGCCAATGGTGGCGCATCCTATCAGGAAACTTTACTCATACCAACTTTGCCCACCTCGGAATGAATTTAGGGGGGCTTTGGATCATCAGTTACATCTTTAAACCGAGTAAGAAAGAACTGCTAGCCTTGCTGCTTACCATTGGGGTCTCTGTTGGGCTGCTTAACTTCTTGAGTGACATGAATGGTTACGTCGGACTTTCAGGGCTACTACACGGCTTATTCGCCTACTTTGTACTGCAAGAGAGCTTAAACGGACGCAAAAGTAGTTGGCTACTGGTTTTAGGGGTTATTGCGAAGGTAACTTGGGAGATGACTGTCGGCGCTTCGCAATCCACCAGCGACTTGATTAACGCGCGAGTTGCGGTTGAAGCTCACCTGTTTGGCATGGTTTCAGGTTTTGCGCTCGCTCTTGTCACTCACTTCTTCCCTAGCCGAAATAAATCAGCTGCATAGATATCAATAATATACCAACCGCTAGACAATAATTAGGTTGATGTTCATCGATAAAGGGCGCAGAATGGCGCCCTTTTTCACGCAGAACAACTCTGCGATGAATCCTGCTTACATATTACAGAGATCAATTTATGGGTTTTACCTCCTTAGGCCTTTCTGCACCAATCCTCAAAGCAATTGAAGAACAAGGTTATGACACCCCTTCTCCGATTCAGGAACAAGCGATTCCTGCGGTACTTTCAGGGAAGGACGTCATGGCGGCAGCGCAGACTGGTACGGGTAAAACAGCAGGCTTTACACTCCCTATTTTAGAGCGTCTTGACAATGGCCAACGCGTCAAAGGCAACCACGTTCGAGCACTTATCTTAACGCCAACTCGTGAGCTGGCAGCTCAAGTGCAAGAAAACGTCTTTAAGTACAGCCGTCACCAGCGTCTTACTTCTCAAGTTGTTTTTGGTGGTGTAAAAGTTAACCCACAAATGCTTAAGCTACGTAAAGGTTGTGACGTACTTGTCGCTACACCAGGCCGTCTACTAGACCTTTACCAGCAAAATGCAGTGAAGTTTGATCAGCTTGAAGTGTTGGTTCTAGATGAGGCCGATCGCATGCTAGATATGGGCTTCATTCGCGATATCCGTAAGATCCTAAACATTCTGCCAGCAAAACGTCAGAACTTACTGTTCTCTGCAACATTCTCAGCAGAGATCCGTGAACTGGCAAAAGGCCTAGTAAACGATCCTATTGAAGTCTCAGTAAACAAAGAGAATTCTACAGCCGTTACTATCGAACAAAGCATTTACCCTGCAGATAAGCGTAAAAAAGCGCCAATGCTGGTTAAACTAATCAAAGATGGTAACTGGAAACAGACGCTTGTGTTCTGTCGTACTAAGCATGGCGCAAACCGTTTGGCTTTCTTCTTAAACAAAGAAGGTATTACCGCTGCCCCAATTCATGGTAATAAGAGCCAAGGTGCTCGTACTCGTGCATTGGCAGATTTTAAATCGGGTGATGTTCGCGTGTTAGTCGCGACAGACATCGCAGCGCGTGGTATCGATATCCCTCAACTTCCTCAGGTTGTGAACTACGAACTACCACACGTATCTGAAGATTATGTTCACCGTATTGGCCGTACTGGCCGCGCAGGTGAAGTAGGTAGAGCAATTTCATTAGTTGAAGCTGCTGAAGCAAATGAGCTATTTGGTATTGAACGCCTAATTCAACAAGTGCTGCCACGTATTGAGCTTGAAGGCTTTAAACCAGTTAACGAACTGCCTGAATCTAAGTTAGATACTCGCCCAATTAAGCCAAAGAAACCGAAGAAGCCTAAAAAACCTAAACAACCAAAAGCTGAACATGCTGATGGTCAACGTTCTGGTGATAATGCTCGTGGCAACAAACCAGCCAGCAAAAACAAACGCCACTTCGGCCACAACAAGCCAAATGGTGAAAACCGTGGTAACGGCGGCCAAGCGAAACGCAAACCTGCAGGCGGAAACAATCAACAGCGTCGAAAACCAGCAAATCGTAAGCCTACAGGCCAGAGCAAGGCACAATAGAAATTATAAGTAGAGCCCTCAATTGACGGGCTCTACCTTTTTATAAACGAAGCAATGGCTTTACACTGGCTCAACTTTGTAAGTCACAATTCTTGGTTGTTCTGTACTCATATCCACCACCCACTCTTCGTTCACAAGTACATTAATTGACTCTCCTTTGGTCGTGTTTGCAATCAAACGAACTCTCAACTCAGCCACCTGTTGACCCTCTTGCTCACGAACTACGATCTGTTCTAACACATGCTCACAGTTAGGTTTGAAAGTCTCACGTAGTACTGCATACCAATCGTTAAAGCCTGCAATTCCTGTAAACTTCCCTTCCGGAGCCGTGATCACCACATCATTACGTAGCATCGCATGGAACTGACCTGAATCTTCTTCAAGCTTATCCATTTTTTCAAACCAACGTTTTACCAATGCTGTTACTTTTACCTGCGGCGATTCGAGTAGGTGATTAATTTGCACACTCAAACGTTCAGCGTGCTCTACGGCCTTGGCCTCAACACCCTCTTGAGTGTTATATACGCCAGGAATGTAGACCATACCATTCGTGTAAATTGGCTTTTGGTAGTTCATTCCTGCTAGGTAAGCGGTTTGCTGAATAGGGTATAACAGCTGCTCTATTGTGAAATGGTTATAACCAAGTGGATCATAGGATTCTGCTGGACCACCAATGGTGGTAGAGATTATCAATGCTTTACCTTTTAGCTTGTCGCCTTCAGGTCCATAGGCAAAGTTAAACGCCATGACATCATCAACCCACTTTTTCAGCAAGGCAGGCATTGAGTACCAATAGAAAGGAAACTGAAGCACAACCACGTCCGCATCAAGTAGCGCATTCTGCTCTTGTTCAACATCGATTTGATAGTCAGGATACATGTCATCAAGGCGGCGTATATCAATACTCTCAATTTTCTCTTTTAGCTGTTCCAGAATCACTTTATTGGTGTACGAAGACTCTAAATTTGGATGTCCTGAAATAACCACTACTTTGCTCATGTTTGGCTCCTACTCATTACTCTTTTGATAACGCGACACTGCGTATCGGATAGGAGTACTTTAATCCTGTTCATTAATCACTTGTAGAACAGTAAACTTTAATTTTTAATTAGGTAAAACCTAACAGTAGATAAGTTACGTATGAAAGGAACGACCTATAGCCAGTTACAAGTGTTTCAGACCATTGTGCAGGAAGGCAGTATTCGTGGAGCGGCAAGAAAACTAGAAATGGCGGCTCCGTCAGTGAGTCAGTCACTTAAGTTGCTAGAGAGTAATATCGGACTCACTCTGTTTAATAGAACCACCCGTAAGATTGAGTTAACTGAAGCGGGTCGGTTACTTCACGAACGCACAGTCGCGGCTATGGAGTCTCTTAATTATGCTTTAGAAAGTGTTCAAGAACTCACTGAGGAACCCAGTGGAAAGCTCCGCATCACTTTGCCAAAGTTCGTCTATAACACCTATTTTAAGCGCATCTTCGCCGATTTTTGTCGTCAATACCCACAAATCGAGTTTGAAATATCTATCTCAGATGCATCTTTAGATATTGTTAAAGAAGGAATCGATCTCGGTATTCGCTTTGGCAGTATTCTAGAAGAGGGCATGGTAGCGAAAAAACTGACTGAACCGATGCAAGAGGCGTTATTTGCTTCACCTGAATATTTAGAGCGTTATGGTACTCCTAAATCCCTTGAAGATCTCAGTAAGCACAAACTGATTCAATACCGCTTTATTACTTCCAATAAATACGCCCAGCTAAACTTAGTCGAAGATGGCCAACAGACTCGGGTTGAGATTCCTTATGGCCTAGTCGTTAATGATACTGACTTGATGATTGATGCCGCCAAAGAGGGGCTCGGTATTGGTCGCCTTGTTCTGCCCTCACTCACTAAAGAGCTAACAAGCGGAGCATTGTTACCTGTATTAGAAGACAAATGGCCAACATACCCAGGGCTTTACGTTTATTTCAGTCGCAACAGTCAGAAAGTAAAACGAGTTCGAGTATTGATTGATTACCTTATCGAACATTTCAATATTGATTAATGATCTGATAGTTAGATAAAAAAAGCCCTCGTGACTAGCGAGGGCTTATTCTTATCAACTTTCAGAAGGGGGAATTGAGGTATCAGTATTTCTTCAGAATCTCTGCAATACTTGCTTCATCATCTGCAGCAATAATTGCTTCAATATCGTCATCATTCTGGAACAATTCGGATAGTGCAACGATGGTCTGAATATGGCTATCTGAATCTAGTGCAGCCAACGTAACAGAGAAGAACACATCACCGTTATCTTCTGATTCCAAATCTACACCATTCTTGAATACTGTGATTTGTAGCGCCGCTTCATTAACACCATCTTCTGGTCGAGCATGGGGCATAGCAATCTTAGGTGCTAGCACATAGTATGCACCGATTTCTTTATGCTTTTGTTTGATAGCTTCTAGGTACGTCGCATCGACCTTACCTTGCTCAACAAGCTTTGAACATGTCACTTCTAGTGCAGCATCAACCGTTAAGTTTTGCTCGTTTGAGATAACAATGTTATCCCCAATAAGGTTCATAATGCTCATGATACTAACCATCCTAGAATCAGACCAACTACACCAAAGTCAAAGTCAGCGAACGTTGTTGCTTCAAGACCCAGACCACCAAGAACTGGAAGAAGTAGCATTGGTAGGAACGAAATACATAGACCTTGAGTAAATGCGCCTAGCACTGCACCACGTAGACCACCCGTTGCGTTACCGTAAACACCTGCTGCACCACCTACGAAGAAGTGTGGTACTACACCCGCTACGATAATCGTCCAATCGAACATACCTTGAATACCCATCGCAACTAGGCCAGCAGCGAAAGAAGATAGGAAGCCGATTAATACTGCGTTTGGCGCAACTGGGAATACCATTGGACAGTCTAGAGCTGGTTTCGCACCTGGTACTAGCTTGTCAGAAATACCTTTAAACGCTGGAACGATTTCTGCGATTAGCATCTTCACACCTTGCAGAACAATGTATACACCACCTGCAAACGTTAGTGATTGCATAAAGGTAAATACAACCCAGTTTTGACCACCTGATACAGTTTCTACGAAGTCACCACCAGCAAAGATTGAAGCGAACATGAAGAAGATTGCCATTGTGGTTGCAACCGCTACTGGCGTATCACGTAGGAACATTAAGCTCTTAGGTACATTAATGTCTTCTGTTGTTTTCGACGTATCACCAAACTTGCTACCAATAAAGCCTGCAACTAGGTAAGAGAATGTCGAGAAGTGACCCATTGCTAGCTGATCAGTACCCATCACTTTCTCAGTATATTTCTGAGCTAGTGCTGGCATGATTACCATTAGCGAACCAACAATCACCGAGCCCATTGCCACTAATGTTGTACCTGTAATACCTGCTGTAGACAGAATTACCGCAACCAACATAGACATAAACATGGTGTGGTGACCCGTTAAGAAAATATACTTAAGCGGAGTAAAACGAGCTAAAAGAATATTAACTACGAAGGCAAAGAACATAATAAGTGCCATTTCATAACCAAACGCTTCTTGTGCTAGAGCAACAATCGCTTCGTTATTTGGAATAACACCACTTACGCCAAATGCTTCTGTAAATACAGTTGAGAAATTATTTAGTGCACCAACTAGAGCACCCGCACCAAAACCTAAAATTAGGAAACCCATTACGGTTTTAATTGTGCCTTTTAAGATCGTTGAAATATCTGCTTTTTGTGCAATCAAACCAATAAAAGCAATTAAACCAACCATGATTGCTGGCTCTTTTAATAAGCCAAGCATAAATTCAAAGAAGTTAGCCATCTTTTATTTCCTTACATGAATGCTTTTAATTGCTCTTCAATCGAAGCTTTATCGAAAATATTTGCTAGGCTAACAATATTTGTTTTTCCTGCTTCTGAAAGCTGGTTTGCAACATCTGTTGCTGCTACCCAAATATCAGCTGAGCTTGATGCAGCAGAAGACAAATCTTCATGATCAACTTCAGCATCTAAACCAATTTTTCCTGCTACTTCTTTTACTGCCATTTCCATCATTAGAGATGTACCAAGACCGTTTCCGCACACAACCATAATTTTTTTCATAATATTTTCTCTGTAGGGTTTTATTAGGAGAGCTATTAACTTCCGCCTCTTTGTTGATGAGAATAATATCCAAATCACGCAAAAACAGAATAGATCACCATCACAAAACCAAAATGACCTTGTGACCTAGATCTCGATAATGGGTAGTGAGAATGCACAAACGGTCACTAACACCTCTTAAGGAGTAGTGCTAATTTTGTGCATTGATTTTTGTTTTTTGGTAGAAAGAAGAAAAGTGTGATCTTGGATTATGAATATGGTTCAGTACATGTATGAAGAGTTTATTTTACTTACCGTAGTCCGTAAGCATTTTCTTAAGCAAACTGTTAACGTCTTTGGTTTTCTTATTTCTTTTTGTTAATGCACTCAGTGAAGTTGGTCGTTCAAGTGTTTCTTTTTTATCACTCTCAAGTTCTTCCACTTTATCTTTTAGTTTCTGAACCGCAGGAAGTAGCATACGAATTTCTTCGCCAGCTTCATTTTCTAACACAACAATATTTTCTGATTCAACCTGAATAATCGTTAATATTCCGTGTTTAATAGACTCAACTTTCTCCCCTACCATAGATGATTGAGGTGGAACCGATCGGTCTGAAACTTGACCACTACGTAATTTGGCCGCAGTAATAGAACGAATATTGCCAGTATTTTCAAAAGCAACGATCACTGTGTGCGTATTATAGTATTCAATCACTGTCACATAGCCGTGCTTTTTAGTCTCAAACCTCGCACCAATTTGCATATCATGTGGGGCTTCGAGTTTTTTAATTAACATCCAGTGTACCTGGTACTTCTTATGCTGTCCGACATATCGCAAGTATATACGCTCATTTGCTCTTTATAAATGACAATATTCTGGTTCATGACTTGTTTCTCTGTAACAAATCTTAATAACAACCTATAAATACGTGAAGTATTAGCTTCTATTTCGTTTATCCCTATATACAAAAACGCCCACCAAATGGTGGGCGTTACATCAGGTTATGTGCATTTACACAATTGGGCGCTGACCGCGATCAATGAGCTTCATCAGCACATTGTCTGCCGCTTCACCTGCTAAACCAGCAAGCTTTGAGGTCAGTTTCTTTTTCTCAACGTAGTGGATCGCCAATACCGTTTTATCTTTACATGCTTCAACAACTAGGTCATCTGAGGTTTTGATCTCATCAACTAAGCCTAGTTCATGGGCTTGAGTACCGAACCAGTGCTCACCAGTCGCGACTTTATCCAGCTCTAACTCAGGGCGACGCTCACGGATGAAATCTTTAAACAAGCCATGAGTTTCTTCTAGCTCTTGCTTAAACTTCTCACGCGCTTTATCTGTATTTTCACCAAACATGGTTAATGTGCGCTTGTATTCACCAGCTGTCAGCTGCTCATATTCAATATCGTACTTCTTAAGAACCTTATTGAAGTTTGGCAATTGAGCAATCACACCAATTGAACCTACGATTGCAAATGGCGCTGATACAATTTTATCTGCGATACATGCCATCATATAGCCACCACTTGCGGCGACTTTGTCGACTGAAATAGTCAGTGGTAATTTGGCTGCCTTAATACGATCAAGTTGAGAAGACGCAAGACCATAGCCATGAACCATGCCGCCGCCTGACTCTAAACGTAGAAGCACTTCATCACCTTCACGAGCAACCGCTAGAATTGCAGTGACTTCTTCACGAAGCGAAGCCACTTCTTTAGCATCAATACTGCCTTTGAAATCTAGAACGAACAGGTGTGGTTCACGCTTGCTATCAAGATCGCCCTCTTTAGACGCTTTTTTGATCTCTTTCTCGCGAGTTTTGTTTTTCTCTTTCTCTTGCTTCTTCTCAGCTTTATCGCGAGCTTTGATAAATGCGTCATCATGCAGATGGTGCTCTAACTGCTCAACAGTATGTTTGTGTTGTTCAGTTAGGTTAGTAATTTCCAATTCACCTTTCGCCGCACCGCTTTTTCCGCCAGCCGCTTTAGCAATAACTAAAATCGCAACTACTGCGACTACGACAGTCACAATCTTGGCTAAAAACAGCCCATAGTCCAACAAAAATTCCAATGTGATTATCCTCTAATGTGCGAATTGGTGTATTGTAACCACCATCTTACGGAATCATAAAGTAAATCATTACAATAAGGACACACATCGTGGAATATGCTGTTTCTTCAGATGCCTTGAAAGGTAAAGTCATTCTGGTTACTGGTGCGGGCGCGGGTATTGGTAAACAAGCCGCTCTTTCTTATGCTCAGCACGGCGCAACCGTGATTTTACTTGGTCGTACAGTGAAAAAGCTGGAACAAACATACGACGAAATTGAAGCAGCAGGCTACCCACAGCCTGCGATTATTCCGCTTGATATGAAAGGCGCAACCAAGCAAAACTATCTGGATATGGTCGATACCATTGAAGGTCAATTTGGCCAATTAGATGGTGTTCTACATAACGCAAGCCTACTGGGGGTTATCAGCCCATTCGACCAAATTGGTGAAGATACGTTTGATGACATTATGCAAGTCAACGTAAAGGCGCAGTTTTTAATGACCCAAGCCGTTTTGCCACTACTGCATAAATCGGAAGATGCTCGTATCATCTTCACTTCTTCGACAGTTGGCCACAGTGGTCGTGCATTCTGGGGAACTTACGCAATGTCCAAGTTTGCCACTGAAGGTATGATGCAAATTCTTGCTGATGAGCTTAGCGACACGACGATCCGTGTTAATGCCATTAACCCAGGTGCGACACGTACTGGAATGCGTGCGAAAGCTTACCCTGCAGAAGATGCTGATCTACTAAAAACACCACTGGATATCATGCCACTTTACCTATACTTGATGGCTCCAGAAGGCCGAGCAGTCAATGGTGAGTGTATTGATGCACAACCAAAAAAGTAATCATTAACTCGAATACTTTCTAAATACAATTCAACGCCTTGTGTTTTCTTTTTCAAAGCACAAGGCGTTTTTTTATTCACTCACACTTTCTTCCTATTGCTGATATTCATTAATGATTTATACTGTATAAATATACAGGTAAATTATTATGTATGAATTAATCGAAAACCTTAAACAGAAACAATGGCTTTGGTCTGGAATTCAAACTCCAGAGTACTCTGATCACCACTCAACCGGCTTTGATCTTCTCGATCAAAAGTTAGAGGGCGGTTTTCCTAAGCATGGTGTTGTTGAGATCCAAGGGACTTCAAGTATTGGCGAGCTGCGCCTATTGCTACCACACCTAAAAAGAACAAGCCAAGAACGCTTATCGGTGTTCATTCAGCCTCCTGGCTACCTTTGTGCGGAGCAGTTAAGTAATGAAGGAATCGATAACAATAAAGTATTGCTTGTCTATCCAAGAAGTGAAAAAGAGGCTCTATGGACTGCTGAACAATGCTTACGTAGCGGTGCTTGTAGCAATGTCCTACTTTGGCACTCCAGTCTAGAGGTTCACCAAGCTAGACGCTTGCAAGTCGCAAGTGAACGTGGCAATGCCGTCCACTTTTTATTCAAGACTGAAAACAAAAGCGTTTTTTCTTTACCTGTCAATTTGAGCATGACTTTAGAACCTCATCCATCGGGTATTGAAGTCACTATTACCAAACGTAAAGGCGGTTGGCCACAAGGGAGTTTTGTCATTGATATGGCATCAATATGGCCAAATTTGACCCTACAACCAAAAGCGCCAGTCGTCGTCCCATTCCCACTGAGGCAACAGGGATAATCATGCAAAGTTGGCTGTATCTTCATTTCCCAACGTTGCAATTAGATGGCCTATTTTCGGAGCAAACCTCCCTCCCCTTAGCCATCGTTGAACCTAAACGTTTTAAAGTCGTGCAACGTAATGCCATTGCTCAGGAGCAAGGTATTGAATTAGGGATGGGGCTTGGTAGCGCCAGTGCTCTTTGTCATCAATTACAAGTACACCCTTATGATGAAAGTATTGAACAACAAGCCCTACTCAATATCGCTCAGTGGCTATACATGGTGACCTCTGATATTTGCCTCTTTCCACCACAAGGGGTGTTGCTCAAGGTAACCAACATGCTTTCGCTCTATGGCGGACTCGAACCATACTGGCAAAGGGTATCTGAGCATTTAAACCAGCTCGATGTTCACTATCAATTTTCTACCGGCTTTTCACCATTTTCGGCCATGTTGCTATCCAAGGCTAATATCGGACTTTTATCACTCGAAAGACCAGTGATTATGGATGCACTAAAGCCATTTCCGCTTTGGGCTACTGAGCTAGATGCTAAGAAAGTGGATAAATTGCAACGTGTCGGAGTCGCTACTTTACGCGATCTACTCGAAATCCCAATGCAAGAGATTGCTCGCCGATTCGATATTGATTTGGTCAACTATATTGGTCGTCTATTGGGACAATTTAAGCACCCTATCGATTTTTATCATCCACCAGAGCAATTCCAGAGCTATAAAGAGTTACTGTTTGATATTGAAAACGTTCAATGGCTTGAAAGACCTTTAAGTAAGCTACTTGAGAAGCTCGAAGTCTTCTTAACGTTACGAAATCAAGTCGGGTATGAGCTTGAACTTGTCTTGCACCAACGTGATAAAGGTGACAGCACTGTGTCTTTTTATTCGGCCAGTGGCGACTATCTCTCAGCTCGCTGGATGACATTATGCAAACTCACCATGGAATCATTACAACTTGAAGCTCCAGTTCAAGGGTTAACACTGCGACTTATACGCAGTGGCGAACTTGAATCCACCAGCGCAGATCTATTTAAAGGCTTTCAAGGGGAACAGACTGAACTCGAATTGATCGGCCTTTTACAAGCAAAGCTGGGAAAAGAAAGCGTACGCAAGTCAGCACATAGCCATGACCCTCGCCCTGAAAAATCCACCTTTCTCTGTGACCCAACACTGCCAATACCTCATAAGGTAGCCAGTAAAAAGTTAAGACCAAATTTTATGCTTCAGAACCCAGAGCCCCTGTCTGACAAGGTGTCATTAATCCAAGGTCCTGAGCGTTTTGTTACCGGGTGGTGGGATGGTGAGGACATGACTCGAGACTACTTTGTCGCCCGTAGTGACAAAGGTCGTTGGTTATGGGTGTTTCGTAACCAAGATATGCAGTGGTTCACCCACGGCCTATTTAGTTAATTGAGGTAATGTTATGGGTTATGCTGAGCTCTTTTGTCAGAGCAATTTCTCATTTCTAACCGGCGCTTCTCACGCTGAAGAATTGATCTTGCAAGCAGACTTTCTACGCTACCATTCACTCGCCATTACGGATGAGTGCTCCGTCGCTGGTGTAGTAAGAGCGCATAGTGCGATAAAAAGCCACCAACTCAACATCAGCTTGATTATTGGCAGTATGTTTTGGCTCAATGATGAATGCCAAGTGGTTTTATTGTGCCCAAATCGTGAAGCTTATGCTGAGCTATGCCGCATCATTACCAATGCTAGAAGACGCTCAGAGAAAGGACAATATCAGCTGTCTGAGTGGGATTTAATGTCCATTCGCCACTGTTTAATTTTATGGTTACCTTGCCATAGGCCCAGTGACAAAAAGTGGGGGCAATGGCTTGCTCAGCATCACCAGCACCGGTTATGGCTTGCTATACAAAGGCACCTATCTTGTGACGATAAACAATTTTTAGATTACTGCCAGCAACTGGCCGACGAAATGCATTTACCCATCACCGCTTGTGGAGGGGTATTGATGCACACTGCCACGCGTTTGCCCCTGCAGCATACACTCAGTGCAATAAAGCATGGTTGCAGTGTTAGTGAATTGGGCGAGCAGCTACTGACCAATACAGAAAGAAGCCTGCGTAGCCAAGAAAAACTCAGTAAGCTATTTAAACCGGAATGGCTTGCCGAAAGCGTCGCAATTGCCCAGCGTTGCAATTTTAGTTTAAGCGACCTTCAGTATGAGTATCCAAGTGAGCTCGTCCCTGATGGCTATACGCCAATGAGCTACCTCAGGCAGCTTGTCGAGAAAGGGAAAGCACTGCGCTTTCCTGAAGGTGTGCCTGATGACATTCAACAAACGATTGATAAAGAGCTCTGTTTAATCGACGAACTCAACTACCCTTTTTACTTTTTGACCATCCACGATATCGTGATGTTTGCTAAGCGCAATCACATCCTTTATCAAGGGCGAGGTTCAGCTGCGAACTCTGTTGTCTGCTACTGTCTAGAAATCACTTCCGTCGACCCAAGACAAATCTCGGTTTTATTTGAGCGCTTCATTAGTAAAGAACGTGATGAGCCACCAGATATTGATGTCGACTTCGAACACGAACGTCGTGAAGAGGTGATTCAATACATCTACCAAAAATATGGTCGTGAGAGAGCGGCTCTCGCTGCCACTGTCATCTCTTACCGTTTTAAAAGCGCGGTACGGGATGTAGGCAAAGCTTTAGGTATCGAAGAAAGTCAGCTGGATTACTTTATTAAGAACGTTAATCGCAGAGACCGCGCTCAAGGCTGGCAAGCTCAGATCGTTGAATTAGGTCTACAGCCCGATTCTCTGAAAGGCGAGCAATTTATCAGCTTAGTTAACGATATTTTAGGGTTCCCACGTCATCTATCTCAGCATGTTGGCGGATTTATTATCGCTGCAGGCCCATTGTATGAGCTTGTTCCTGTTGAAAACGCATCAATGACAGATCGTACTGTCATTCAATGGGATAAAGATGATTTGGAGTCGCTCAAACTGCTGAAGGTGGACGTTCTTGCTCTTGGTATGCTAACAGCAATCAGAAAGTGTTTTAGCTTGGTTGAAAAGTACCACCAGCAAACTCTTACCATTGCAGAAATCACTCGGCGTCAAGACGATGCCAATGTGTATCAAATGATTCAGCGAGCAGACACGATAGGTGTTTTCCAAATCGAATCACGTGCTCAAATGAGTATGCTGCCACGGTTAAAACCTGCGACCTATTATGACTTAGTGATTCAAATCGCGATTGTCAGGCCGGGACCAATCCAAGGTGATATGGTTCACCCCTTCCTAAAACGTAGAAATGGAGAAGAGCAAATCCATTACCCTTCAGAAGAAGTTCGCAGTGTCTTACAGCGCACGTTAGGGGTCCCTATTTTCCAAGAGCAAGTGATTAAAATCGCTATGGTTGCTGCTGGCTTTAGTGGTGGAGAAGCCGATCAACTGAGACGAGCAATGGCCGCTTGGAAGAAAAATGGCGATCTCGTAAAGTTTAAAACCAAGCTGATTGAAGGAATGCTCAGTCGAGGGTACGAGCTGGAATTTGCTGAACGCATCTTTGAACAAATCCTCGGCTTTGGCGAATATGGATTCCCTGAAAGTCATTCAGCGTCCTTTGCTGTCCTTGCTTACTGCTCTGCTTGGTTAAAGCACTATTATCCAGAAGCTTTCTATACATCTTTACTCAACAGCCTACCTATGGGCTTTTACAGCGCCTCACAGCTCGTACAAGACGCTCGTCGCCACAATGTGCGTATATTGCCTATTTGTGTTAACGCCTCTCTCTATGACCACCAGATGGTCGTAGAACAAGGAAGGTGGGCAATCCGTCTTGGATTCAGGCAAATTAAAGGCTTCAGCCAACAAAGTGCCAAACAGCTGGTTCATGCAAGAGCCAAAACTGGCTTTACCCATACCGGTCAAATCAAGCACATTGGCCTCAATCGCAGAGATGTTGAGTTACTTGCCTCAGCCAACGCAATGCATACCTTAAGTCAAAACCGTTACCAAACCCGATGGGCAATGATGGATTCACTCTCAGATTTGCCTCTTTTTCATAATATGGAAGACGACACAACTCCGCTTGTTGGCAATCCAACAGACAGTCAAACCTTGGTAGAAGACTACGCTGCCACTGGCCTTTCCCTTGCCAAACACCCGATCACTCTCCTAGATGAATCCGGAATACTTGGGCAGTTTACCCGTATGCAAGAGTTAAAAAATAAGGAACACCAATCGTTAGTCACCGTAACAGGGATCGTGACAGGGAAACAGTCACCTGGTACGGCTGCTGGTGTTACCTTCTTCACCCTAGAGGATGATACTGGCAACATTAATGTCGTAGTCTGGAAAGCAACAGCAAGAGCACAAAAATCTGCTTATCTAACCGCTAAGATTTTGCAAGTGAAAGGGATCTTAGAAAAAGAAGGAGAAGTTCACCACGTCATCGCTGGACGCTTAATTGACATGACGGATGCATTACAGGGCCTTAATAGTAAATCTCGAGATTTTCACTAATATCTCTATCTGCTAGAAAAGAAAAAAGGGAGCCAAGGCTCCCTCTTTTTAGCGTTACTTTGACAAACTAAAACTTGTCTTCAGCATCCATACTTCTTTTCTTATATTCCCTATACAGCAACATACATAAGGTCATAACAACCTTAGAAGTAAACCATATCATTGATAAGAACTACCTTAAGAGTCTGACGAAAAGTTGTATTTGATAGTTACATCATTTTGATTAACAAAATAACTTATTAAATATAGCATTCGCTGAAATCTCGGTCACGCTTTATAAATAAAACGACGTTCTATTTATTCAATATTTGGCGGAGTCTATCTTGAGCAACCTCGACCAACAGATCTGGTTGGAATTTAGAAATAAATCGGTCACAGCCTACTTTCTTCACCATGGCATCATTGAAGCTGCCACTCAATGAAGTGTTTAAAGTGATATAAAGATCTTTCATACGAGGGTCTGTGCGAATCTCATGAGTCAGCTTATAACCGTCCATTTCCGGCATTTCAGCGTCAGTGATCATCAATAGCAAGTCATCAACCACATTCTTCCCTTCATCAGCCCATGACTTAAGCAGAGTCAACGCTTCAAGACCATCTCGACACTCGATAATGTTTAACCCTAGCTGGGAAAGCGTACCACGCACCTGAGAGCGAGCTGTTGACGAATCATCAACGATCAGAACATTACGCCCTACCATCTCATTCGCTAAGTCTTGATCAAGCACACCTTCGGAGATAGAAATATCGTAATCAATGATTTGCGCTAGAACTTTTTCTACGTCGATAATTTCGACAATATTAAGATTTTCACCATCTTTAACATGCGTAATAGCAGTTAGGTAATTTGCTCGACCAGCGGTTTTCGGCGGCGGCTGAATCTCTGTCCAAGCCGTGTTAACGATATTACGGACCTGACCAACCAGAAAGCCTTGCACGGTTCGGTTGTACTCAGTAATGATGAGGTTCTCTTCTTGATTCTCTAAACGCGATGGCGGAAAACCAATCGCAGCGCGAAGATCTATAACCGGTACAGAAATACCGCGTAGAGACGCAACACCCGTTATATGGTGGTGAGATCCCGGCATTTTAGTCAATGGCGGAACTTTAATAACTTCGCGTACTTTGAACACGTTGATGGCAAAAATCTGGCTGCTGTTCAAACTGAATAGCAACAGCTCCAAGCGGTTTTCACCTACTAGGTTTGTTCGCTGATCAACTGTATTTAAAACTCCAGACATACTACTTCTCGCCTAACGTGGATAATGTAAAAATAGTCTATAGCAAGACTAAGATAAAAATAAACCCATACATCACTGAAGATTATATGGGTTTATATCGCATTTAGCAGTAAGTAAACGAGGAATAAGTCGACTTAACCCTCAATCACTTTCATTAATAATAGGCCGTCATAAAGTGCTTGTTTGATCAGCGCTGCACCCGGCATCGTCGCTTGTTTGTAAAAGCGGGACTCAACAAGTTCAAGATCCTGATGATAAACAGGCAAGCTTTGTTCTTCGATACATGTTTGAATTGCCGGATAAAGCACTTCTTTCGCTTGGTTGATTGCTCCGCCGATCAGTACCTTTTCTGGGTTAAATAGGTTAATCACGATGGCAATCGCTGAACCTAAATAACGACCAAGCTTTTCAATAACATCCACCGCAAGCGGATCACCATTCGCTGCCGCTTCACAAATGTCTTCGATTGAAATCTCTTCGATGTCAGCCAAACAAGATGCTTCACCTTTGGCGATTCTATCCGTCACTTCAGTACGAATCGCCTGTGAACTCGCGACCGTTTCTAGACAGCCTCGATTACCACAGTGGCAAGGCTTGCCCTGAGGATCAATTTGAATGTGGCCCAGTTCACCGATATTACCGTGACGACCTTGCAGTACTCGACCATCCAAGACAATACCGGCTCCCAATCCATGGTGGATAGAGATAAGCACCGAGTTCTCGTTCTCTTGTGAATGACCAAAAAGCTTTTCAGCTAATGCCCATGCACGAGTGTCATTGGCAATAAAGACCGGTAATCCTGTTGCCTTGTAGATTTCAGGACCTAATGGCAAATTCTCAACGTTGTAATGCGGCATTTGCAACACTACACCCTGTTCTGAATTCACAAGACCAGGTAGCGTGATTGCAATACTTGTCACACGGTCAAGCTGCTCAGTATAAGTTTGGAAAAACTCATCAATTTCATGAAGCAGTCGAGCGAGTACATCTTCTTGGTCAACTTCATGGATATCAATCTTGGTATCAATGAGTACGTCACCACCTAACTCATGCAGTGCAATCGTCAAATAGCCACGCCCTAAGCGCATCGAAAGAAACTGCCACCCTTCGTTGTTGACCTGTAGACCAACTGCAGGACGCCCACGACTTGTCGCTTCCTGGACTGTGGTTTCATGTATCAGGTGGGCCTCGATGAGCTCACGAGTGATTTTAGTAATACTCGCAGGTGCGAGCTCACTCTTTTTAGAGAGATCGATTCGAGAAATGGGACCTTTTTGATCAATGAGTTTATATACACGGCCAGCATTGACCTGCTTGATATGATCAATATGGCCAGGTTGAGCCATGTACATAGAGCACTCCGAATATCAACAACCTAGTAATTTTTTTACTTTGCGAAGTAATTGTGAAGAGCTTTGATAGATCGCCGTGACAAGTGTCACGTATAAACATGATTCTTTGTGTACCTAATCAAATAGCGAAAGATTTATCACATTTCATCTCCTATTTTTTTGCATTAATAAATATGTCTTTCATCACCTTTAAATAGATTAATACTCAAAACAATTGGAGTTGCAGCTAGGCGACAAACCATTTCAGACCTATGAGGATAGGTGTTCTATGTGATTAGGGTGAAATGGTGTAGTTAACAACGTAGCGGCTTCAAGTATGAAGAGTAAATTATCAGCAGCCATTCTGTGCAGGTATATACTTAAATCGAGCTTTTCGATTTTAGGGATGAGAACAACAACTTATCAGCCGCATGCACTCCCTTTTAGCGGCAGAATCAGATCAAGGAGATCCGAATGACCTCAATCCAAAGAAGAACAAAAATTGTCTCTACTCTTGGACCTTCTACAGATGCACCCGGCATTCTTGAAGCTATTTTAGAAGCTGGCGTAAACGTGGTTAGAATGAACTTCTCTCATGGTAGCGCAGAAGATCATCGTGAACGTGCAACTCGCGTACGTAACATCGCTGCCAAACTCGGTACTCACGTCGCCATCTTAGGAGACCTTCAAGGCCCGAAAATTCGAGTATCCACATTCAAAGACGGCAAAGTGCAACTCAATGTTGGTGATATTTTTACCTTAGACAGCAGTTTGCCTGCCGGCCAAGGTAACAAAGATGCGGTTGGCTTAGATTACAAAGAACTACCAAATGATGTTTCGACAGGAGATGTCTTGCTGCTCGATGATGGCCGAGTGCAATTGCAAGTCATGGCGGTTAGCGGCACCCAAGTTAGAACGAAAGTGATTATCGGGGGGCCGCTGTCTAACAATAAAGGCATCAACAAAAAAGGAGGAGGCTTATCAGCAGAGGCTCTCACCGACAAAGACAAGAATGATATTAAGTTAGCGGCTGAACTAAAAGTTGACTACCTTGCTGTTTCTTTCCCGAGAAACGGTGAAGACATGAAATATGCACGACGACTAGCAACCGATGCTGGGTTACAAACTCGCCTTGTCGCTAAAGTAGAGCGCGCTGAGACCGTCGAAACGCAAGAGAGCATCGATGATATCATCTTAGCCTCAGACGCCGTTATGGTGGCTCGTGGGGACTTAGGAGTAGAGATCGGTGACCCAGAGTTAATCGGTGTACAAAAGCAACTCATCCGTCGTGCTCGCGCATTGAACCGCACCGTCATTACCGCAACCCAAATGATGGAATCAATGATGGAAGCGCCTATGCCGACTCGTGCTGAGGTAATGGACGTAGCAAACGCCGTACTTGATGGTACTGATGCTGTGATGCTATCTGGCGAGACTGCAGCAGGTAAATACCCACTAGAGACAGTACGCTCTATGGCCGAAGTCTGTGTTGGTGCAGAGAAAATGTCCTCGGTTAACCGTTCAAGCTACAGAATGGAGTCAGTATTTGAAACCGGTGAAGAAACGATTGCTATGTCGACGATGTTCGCTGCTAACCACATGCGAGGCATTAAAGGCATTGTCACTTTAACTGAATCAGGTAGAACAGCTCTAATGATGTCTCGACTGAGCTCAGGATTGCCTATCTTTGCTCTATCTCGCAATGAAAGAACACTTAATCTATCCGCCCTCTATCGCGGTGTTTTCCCTGTTTATTTCGATGACAAAGGCGATACAGGATTAGAAACCGCCCAATCGGCAGTAGGAACACTAAGGGAGCGTGGCTTGTTAGATGAAGGTGATTTGGTCATTATCACTCAAGGTGACGTAATGGACGTCGTCGGATCGACCAACTGTATGCGTATCGTTGCTGCGTAACTTCTATCAACATCTAATGTTTGTGTTTGGGGAGTGATTAGCTCCCCTTTTACTTCATGACAAAAGTGGGTTTCTCGGTGCACTGAGAGAATGATTCAACAAAGCGGAAACCTGCGTCTAACCCCATTTGGTAATCATGGATCAGGTCTTCTCTCTCACTCATCAAAGAACTTGATTTCAAAGGTTGGTCCGGTTTGATTTGCACAATGAAGCAATCATCAGGCGGAGAATGAAGAAAGTCTTGCGTGAGTGAGTAGGTTTGATAATGCACCATCAACATGTCCGCTAACCCCGAGTCGAACTTATCACCAATAAGGTGACTTAGACGATAAATATCATCGGCACCGAACAGCCATCGCCCACCATTGAGCAGTTCTAGATGTGCTTGGTCGATTTTTTCTACTCGAGAGCGCTGTACTTGTTCATTAAAAAAGCTGCTCCAATCTTGCTTCCACTGACTCAGCTTATCTTGCCAATGACCCTGAATAACATTGAACGAATCGCGAATCCACTCAACGGGAGGCTCTTGGTTCACTTCTTCGGTGTCAGTCACTAAGTCCTCACCTTCCGTTCTTATGACGACAATACAGCGAGCCTCTTGACGCCACGCCTCTTGAACAGGAATGGAGGCTGATACTCCACCATCAACGTATTCACCGTGAGGAAAGATAATTGGCTCTCGATAAAGCCTTGGAATAGCGCAAGTTGCAAGCAGCACTTTCTTCCAGTCATCTTGCAGCATTGGTAGGTAGTGATCGAATAATCGGCTGGTATCCGTCACCGCAGCGTAGGCTTCACGGCCAGATAAGATCTTACGCCCCATGTCGATGTCTAACCGATATGGATAGTCACTTATCTTTTCTAATGCCCAATCCATGTCCATATATTGCTTACGTCGAATATACCGGAACAGGTTAAAGAATTCGGAATCAGTGGTTAAATCAAGAATGAAGGATCGGCCAATTCCATTCTGGCGGCAAAGAAATGCGCACAGGTTCATTGCCCCTGCTGAAGTGCCATAAAAAGAATGAAAAGGATCGAAGTTAGAAAGGAGAAAAGCATCCAACACACCAGAAGTAAAAATCCCTCTTTGGCCGCCACCTTGTGCAACCAGAGCATTTTTACCACCGGTGTATTTTTTTAGTCGTTCGACATCAATCTCTACAGCGGTATTCGTAACAACACCGCGATTTTTCATGGCGAACCTAAGCAGTCATTACTGCAATTAGGCCGTAACCAAGGATAACCGCGAAAGCTGCAGCAGTGATCAGTAGGGCATATTTTAGATCGTGTTCCATAGACACCTCCTTTATTGTGTAACAAAGTAATAACATCAGTGTGAGGTATCTTCAATAAATACGTATTTTTCGTGCGGAATTATGGCGTTAGCATCACACTTAGTTATCCAAATGTATAAAAGGGTCAAAAATGAACATCGTCTCCCGCGTACTTTTTTCCATCTTAATGGTCGGAGGAAGCTCTCTTGCTCAGGCTGATGTCCACGTCTCCCCATGGGTGGGCTATACCTTCGGAGGAAGCGTCGAAGATCAGGACCAAAATGAGCTGGACTTAAAGGGTTCGGAAAGCTACGCCTTATCCATCGAAACCGATGTCGATAAAGGCCGTATGGGTTTGTTCTATGCTAATCAAAACTCAGAAGTTGAAAACGTCAATCTAGACTCTTCTATCCACTACTTTCACTTACAAAGTAGTATCTATTATCCAGTTCAAGAGCCATGGTCTTCATACTTAGGCGTTGGTTTAGGGGCATCGTATGTAGATGCGGATTGGGTCAAAGATGAGTGGGGATTTTCAGCAAGTATATTTGGTGGCTTTGAGTATCAATTTAACGACACACTTGCGTTGAATACTCAACTTCGCTGGCTTGGGACTGTCGTCGACAATGATACGAGCGGCGTGTGTAACTTACCTAGTAATGGTAATGATTCATGTGTAATTCGATTCAAAACAGATTGGATGAATCAGTTCTCGGCAAATCTTGGACTGACTTGGTCTTTCTAACTCACTTGAAATACAGGAAGAGGCCAAGCTCTTGGCCGCCTTCCATCACCACCGTCGAATTAGAACGAGTACTTAATTCCAAGTGCGCCACCAAGTTGTAACTCTGGGCCTGTGTAAAGGTTCAACTCAGGATGTATTTGACCATACATTTCCCAACCTTTGCTGATATCCCATTTCAAACCGAGTGGAACACGGGCGCCAAACTCTTCGTGGTCCCATTCGCTCCAGCCACCGACACCCACATACCAAGATATCGGTGTGTTTGCGTCAAACTGTCCTCGCTTCAAAATGTAATCAAACGCCGCGCCATCATTACCTAAAGTGAATCGGTACGTGCTATCTAACTCGACTACCACGCTTAGCTCTTGGTCTAACGCCATACCTACCGCTAGGTCTGTCGCTGCAGGTTCTTCCGCTAGCACTGGAGCGCTAGTTGCTGCGATTATTAGCGCAGCTCCAGTAAGACAACCTATTTTTCTCATATTGGTTCTTCCTATACACAAAATAAAACAGCGTGCAATTATTCGGGAATACAGGAAAAAGATGTCAGAAAAAGGTGAAAAAACTTGAGAAGAAGCCAGTGTAGGGAGTGAGTTTGTATTAGCCATTGAAACGGTCATCCTCAAGAGGGAGGAACGACCGAGTTGGGGAACTCTCTAGAAGGCGCTCAAAAACAAAGATTCCCTACTCACTCCTTCGTCGTTCTAGGGAATGACACTTCTTTACAGGAAAAACAAAAAAGGAGGCCGAAGCCTCCTTTGTCAATCAGTATGGAAGAGATTAACCGTTAGTGCGGATCCACTCGTCCATTTCTGTTTTCAGGTTGTCAGACTTAGTACCGAAGATAGCCTGAACACCACCTGCTACAACTACTACGCCAGCTGCGCCTAGTTGTTTTAGTTTGTCTTGGTCAACAGCTTCAGTATCAGCTACTGCAACGCGTAGACGAGTGATACAAGCGTCTAGACCAGTGATGTTAGCTTTGCCGCCAAATGCTGCAACTAGCTCACCTGCCATGTCTGAACCAGAAGTCACTACTGCTTCTTCAGATTCGTCTTCACGACCTGGAGTCTTAAGGTCCATAGCTTTGATTACTGCGCGGAATACTACGTAGTAGATAGCAGCGTAAACAAGACCAGTTACAAACATTAGACCTAGTTTCTGAGAGTTACCAGACAGTACTAGGAAGTCGATTAGACCATGTGAGAATGAAGTACCGTGTACGAAGCCAAGAGTGTTAGCAACAACGTATGCAGAACCCGCTAGTAGAGCGTGGATACCGTATAGTACAGGAGCAACGAATAGGAATGAGAATTCGATTGGCTCAGTGATACCTGTTAGGAACGAAGTCAGTGCAGCAGATGCCATGATACCCATTACTTTCGCACGGTTTTCTGGCTTAGCAGAGTGAGCGATAGCAATAGCAGCAGCTGGTAGACCGAACATCTTGAACATGTAACCACCCGCTAGCTGACCGAAGCCATTACCAGCAGCACGAGATGCTTCATCAGCAACTAGGTAACAAGTTAGTACGCCGTTTTGAGTTTCGCCTGCAGCGTTAACACAAGTACCTGCTTCGAAGAAGAATGGTACGTTCCATACGTGGTGTAGACCGAATGGGATTAGAGAACGCTCAACGATACCGTAGATACCGAATGCAACTTGTGGGTTCTGGTGAGCAGCCCAATCAGAGAAAGATGCAATCGCACCGCCAATTGGAGGCCATACAATAGAAAGAACTAGACCAAGACCGATAGCTGAGAAACCAGTGATAATTGGCACAGCACGCTTACCAGCGAAGAAGCCTAGGTACTCTGGAAGCTGAATCTTGAAGAAACGGTTGAATGCCCAAGCAGCAACACCACCGACAAGGATACCACCTAGTACACCTGTATCGATTTTTTCAACGCCCATAACACCAGCCATAACGCCTAGTGTTGCAGTCATGATGCCGTAACCAACGATTGCAGCAAGACCCGCTACACCGTCGTTGTTAGTGAAGCCTAGTGCTACACCAACAGCAAATAGAAGTGCCATTTGACCGAATACTGAGCCACCAGCTTGTTCCATAAGATTAGAAACGATCTCTGGAATGAAGCTTAGGTCGGCAGCACCCACACCTAATAGAATACCTGCAACTGGTAATACTGATACTGGTAGCATCAGAGCTTTACCAACTTTTTGCAGGTTAGCAAAAAGGTTCTTAAACATGTTTATGCTCCTGAAAAGTTTATAAGATTTATTGGGCTCTAACGGCACACCCCCGTAGCCTTAAATGTTAGCACCCAGAAAAAATGTAACCACATATGTCACTATATTTTCTGCCTCTAAATATATCTTGGGGGTCACTAAACTTTCTAGCCAGTTACGAAATTTAGTTTCAAACTAATATGTAGATCACAATCCATTTGGGGATTTGAAATGGATTACAAACAACTAACTTAATGATTAATATGACATTAATTACTTTCAGGATTAATTTTGATGGGTAAATAAAATAGATCGAGTTGTTATTTCATGTAACAAAATTACAAGGCGTACTTTTTTAGCTCGCAAGTTCAACAATTTTAGTGAACAAGCTCATTTAATCGCTTGCGCGTGATGTTGGTTACAAAAAAAAGGAGCCGAAGCCCCTTTTGTACCACAAATTAATTTTTTATCTTAAAAAAAGATTTCTAAAGTTTTCGCTGGTTTTCTCGCCAACCTCACCTAATGAGCAACCTTTAAGCTGAGAAATATACGATGCCACTTCTACAACATAAGCCGGCTGGTTCTGTTTACCTCTGTGAGGCACTGGTGCCAGGTAAGGTGAATCCGTCTCAATCAGCAGCCTTTCGAGTGGCAGCGCTTTAACCACTTCTTTAAGCTCCGTTGCCTGTCTAAAGGTAACAATACCAGAAATAGAAATATAGAAACCTAATTCCATCGCCGCTTCTGCAAATGGCAAATCTTCAGTAAAACAGTGAATCACACCACTACATTTTTCAGCCCCGCCATTTTTTAAGATATCTAGAGTATCTTGGCGTGCATTACGCGTATGAATGATCAGTGGTTTATTCAGTTTGACTCCGAGTTCAACTTGCTGCTCAAAGCGCAATTTCTGTAAATCAGCCGTTTCTGGTTGGTAGTGATAATCTAGCCCGGTTTCACCAATAGCAACCACTCGTGGGTGAGCGGCATATTCATGTAGACGATCCAGTGCAAAATCACTCTCAACATCTAACGGGTGCACACCACAAGAGGCGTAAACGTTATCAAACGGTTCTATCATTTCGAGCATGTTAGGAAACGAATCGAGGGTGACACCCACTGATAGAAGTTCAGTCACATTCGCGGCTTTCGCTTTTGCTACCACATCAGCAATGCCTTCGTGTAGCTCTTGATAGTCCAATTTGTCTAAATGACAGTGAGAATCTACGAACATGTTTCCTCGTAAAATTTAAATAACCAATCTAGGATAAGTAGTTCAGCATTCAGCCCTGTATGTAACCTTAGCTTCTCGATTAGCTTAAGCAATGCTTGAGACTGAGAATAAAGTTGTTGGTACGAGATAGCCTCAGCCAGCTTGGTGGCGCCTGGAACAAACGATGGCATTGCCAGACCATAATGCACTTTTTGGGCATCTGAGAGTAAAAACCACAGCCAACTCAACGACTCTTGAGGTTCTGAGGCTAACTCTTTTGCTAGCTTAACCGTGTCCGATTGTTGCTGGCAAACTGAAATAAAATCGCTCTCTATACGAGTATAACGGCTGACTTTATCCTGCTGGATAAACTCGAGCGCTGCCAGTGGCGCGTTACCATTGATGTGAGCCGCATACACAGGTACATCACCGTTATACTGTGACGATAACCACTCAGCTACCTCTTGCGAACTAGGCGCTGCTAAGTGCCATTGTTGACAACGACTGGTGATGGTCGGAAGCAATGCATTCGCACGGTGAG
Organism: Vibrio sp. TBV020; assembly: GCF_046056895.1. Taxonomy (NCBI): domain Bacteria; kingdom Pseudomonadati; phylum Pseudomonadota; class Gammaproteobacteria; order Vibrionales; family Vibrionaceae; genus Vibrio; species Vibrio sp. TBV020. The sequence goes on from NZ_JBEEAQ010000003.1 coordinate 2,454,754, forward strand.
CAACCAACAAAAACATACAAGTTGAAGATGGCTCTTCCAATGTTTTTAGCAGTGCATTTGCCGCCGATTCATTCATTGCTTCAGCCGGTTCAATAATGAATAGCCGCGTACCAGAGAGCTGAGATGACTCTTGTGCAATACGGTTGCACTGGCGAATTTGCTCAACGGTAATCGTCTTTCCTTCTTTCTCTGGCTTAATAATATGAAAGTCAGGGTGGCTATTGGAACTCATCAACTGGCAACCGTGACAAAACCCGCAGGCTTCTGCGGGATAGTTCTGGCACATCACCGCCTGACTGAATGCATCAACTAGGTGAGAAGCTCCCATTCCCTCTTCTGCGATCAATAGCGATGCGTTAGAAAAACGATCCGCTTTTAAATTTGCTTGCCATTCTGCCCACAAAGAGGTTAGCCAAGGGTATAGCTCATTCATAGCTTATGCTTTCATCCAGCTTGTCAGTGCACTTGAAATATCAGCTGCGACCTTCTCGATTTGTTGCTCGGCATTAACAACTACGACAGAGTCATCTTGCTCTGCCAATTGTAAATAGCGTTCACGAGTACGATCGAAGAAACTCATGTCCATCTTTTCGATACGATCTAATTCACCGCGTCCACGCGCTCGCTCTAAACCTACACGAGGATCGATATCAAGGTAAATTGTCAGGTCTGGTTTAAAGTCACCAAGCGTAGTTTGCTTTAACGCCTGCATAGTCTCTGCAGGAATTTGACGACCACCACCTTGATAAGCTTGTGACGACATATCATGACGATCGCCTACTACCCAAGTACCGTTAGCCAAAGCAGGCTTAATGACATTTTCCACTAACTGAACACGGGCTGCATACATCAGAAGAAGCTCAGTCATATCCTGCAGCTGTTCGCCTTCATGTTCTTGCTTAACCAAGGTTCTTAGCTTTTCCGCAAGCGCGGTACCACCAGGCTCACGAGTATTAGTGATTGCTTCTACCCCTGATTGCTTCAGAGTTTCCAATACCGCATTAATTGCTGAGCTTTTTCCTGCGCCTTCTAGGCCTTCAATAACGATGAATTTAGCGTTTGTCATTTGTTGCTTCTTAGTTGTTTTAAGTACGCTCGAACTGCGCGATTATGCTCAGCTAAAGATTTTGAAAATACGTGCCCACCTTTACCGCTCGCGACAAAGTACAGATAGTTGCTGTCTTCTGGATTAAGAGCAGCGGCAATAGATGCCTCTCCAGGCATAGCAATTGGCGTCGGTGGTAAACCAAAGATGGTATAAGTGTTGTAAGGCGTAGGTGTGCGCAGATCTTTCTTACGAATATTACCGTCGTACTTATCCCCCATACCATAAATAACAGTTGGATCGGTTTGCAGACGCATGCGTTTGTTCAGACGGTTAACAAATACAGAAGCAACACGTTCTCGCTCTGACTCAACGGCCGTTTCTTTCTCAATGATCGACGCCAAAATCAGCGCTTCATAAGCAGACTTTAACGGCAGTTTTTCTTGGCGCTGTGCCCATTGCTCGTCTAGTACACTTTGCAATTTGTTTGCTGCACGCTTCAATATATCAAGGTCAGAAGCACCGAACGTATAATGATAGGTTTCAGCAAGCAGCAAGCCTTCTAACTTCTCATGCTCAACACCCAACAGCTTAGCAATGTCCGCTTCTGTTAAACCTTGTAATTCGTGTTCCAAGTACGGAGAACTTTCTAGAATTTCTCGCCACTCTTTAAATGTAGAACCTTCGACGAAGGTAATAGCAAATTGATGCTCTTTACCTTGTTTAAACTGCAATAGAGCTTGGTTGAGACTCAATTCAGGTTCGATCAAATAGGTTCCAGCTCTAAGCTGGGTCAGCTCAGGGTGGAAACGGCGAACTAACTTTACGATATCACTGCTTTCAATTAGGCCAGCACTGGTTAAGCTTGCTAACACACTGTTAAAACTAGTACCGGACTCGATAGTGAATATTTGTGGTTCTTCGAGTTGAAGTGGTTGGTTCACATACTGATCTACTTGTTTAGCAACGTAGAAGTAACCTCCGGCAGCTACACCAGCAACCAGAAGCAAAAATAGAGTGATTTTTTTGATCACGAGTCGATCATCTCCTGAATTCGTTTTGTCATTTTTCCAATATCAAAGCTTGTTGTGCCGATACGCTTGATGGGCGCAACTCCGAGTACAGAGTTTGAGATAAACACTTCATCAGCTGATAAAATGTCTTCAAGTTTGAAATCACCTATTGATGACTCCAAAGGCAAATTTTCGGCATATTCCAGCACTAAACGTCGCATCACACCACTAACGCCAGCATTCCTAAGGTCAGGCGTAAACAACGTTCCATCTTTTACCCAGAATAGATTCGCCATCGTTGTTTCAACAACGTAGTCACAAATATCAAGAACAACACCGTCAGCATTTCCATCTTCATCTAGCTCTGCTTTAGCAAGAACTTGTTCAAGACGGTTGTTATGTTTATGCCCAGCGAGTAATGGGTTGTGACCTAGTCTAGTACGACAAATTCCAAGCTCTAAACCTGTACTCACCCATTGTTCATAGTGAGGAGGATAAATAAAGTCGCTAATAGTAACATTTGGTGAGGCTACTTGAGTAGGGCTATATCCCCTTCCTCCTTCACCTCGACTGATGTGCAGTTTCAAACCGGCTTTAGCATCCGACTTGACCGCCCTATTTAACCAGTTTTCAACTTCATGCCAATCAGGATGTGGGATCGCTAATAAATCCAAACACGCATTCATTCTTTTAACGTGTTTTGACCAATGTTGAATGCGCCCTTCGCGAGTCAACATTGTCGTAAAGCAACCATCACCATACTGAAATGAACGGTCTGACAATGAGATAGTATCTGCTGGTTTTCCGTTGAGCCAAAACATCGCAATCCCTTGTGTTGATTTTATATGGGGTATTAAATAACAAAACGGCTTAATGCCAAAGCATTAAGCCGTTTAATTAGACTCAGTTAAACAGTTCTTTAGATTTTTTTAAATACTAGAGAGCCGTTAGTGCCACCGAAGCCGAACGAGTTACAAATTGCGTATTCCATTTGTACTTCTTTCGCTGTGTGTGGAACTAGGTCGATATCTTCAAGACCTTCAGCACGGTTGTCTAAGTTGATTGTTGGTGGAACAATCTGATCAACTAGTGACATCACAGTGATGATTGCTTCAACAGAACCAGCAGCACCCAATAGGTGACCAGTCATTGATTTCGTTGAAGACACTTTAACCTGTTTAACACCTTCTTCGCCTAGAGCACGACGCACGCCTTTGATTTCCGCAACGTCGCCTGCTGGCGTAGAAGTACCATGAGCATTCACGTAGCCTACCTGAGTACCAGTGATACCAGCATCACGCATTGCTGCTTCCATAGCCAGTGCACCACCAGAGCCATCTTCAGATGGAGAAGTCATGTGGTAAGCGTCACCAGACATACCGAAGCCAACAAGCTCAGCATAGATTTTTGCACCACGAGCTTTAGCATGTTCGTATTCTTCAAGAACCATCATGCCTGCGCCGTCACCAAGAACGAAACCGTCACGGTCAACATCCCATGGGCGAGAAGCTTTTTGAGGCTCGTCATTACGAGTCGACAATGCTTTAGCAGCACCAAAGCCAGCCATACCTAGCGGAGTAGATGCTTTCTCTGCACCACCAGCAACCATCGCATCTGCGTCGCCATATGCAATCATACGCGCTGCGTGACCGATGTTGTGAAGACCTGTTGTACACGCCGTCGAGATCGCGATGTTAGGACCGCGAAGACCACGCATAATAGATAAGTTACCTGCAACCATGTTAACGATGGTTGATGGAACGAAGAATGGGCTAACCTTACGAGGGCCCTTTTCAACTAGCGCTGTATGGCCAGTTTCAATCAGATCTAGGCCACCAATGCCTGAACCGATTGCAACACCAACACGTGGTGCATTTTCTTCGTTGATTTGTAAACCAGAGTCATCTAGAGCTTGGATACCAGCTGCAATGCCGTACTGGATGAAGAGATCCATTTTACGTGCATCTTTCTTTGACATGTATTCAGTACAGTCAAAATCTTTAACAAGACCCGCAAAACGAGTTGAGAAATTTTCGGCATCAAAGTGTTCGATATTAACAATACCACTTTGACCAGCAAGCAGGGCTTTCCAAGATGAGTCTACGGTGTTGCCTACCGGTGACAACATACCCATGCCAGTGACAACAACACGACGCTTGGACACGATATTATTCTCCGGAAATGAAATGATTCTATGGAAGGATAGAAGGGTTTAAAAGAACACAGGCGGCCAGAAGGCCGCCTGGGAGAGATATTACTGAGCGCTGTTTACGTAGTCGATTGCAGCTTGAACAGTAGTGATTTTCTCAGCTTCTTCGTCTGGAATCTCAGTGTCGAATTCTTCTTCTAGAGCCATTACTAGTTCAACAGTGTCTAGAGAATCAGCACCTAGATCGTCAACGAATGAAGCTTCGTTTTTAACTTCAGCTTCGTCTACACCTAGCTGTTCAACAATGATTTTCTTTACGCGTTCTTCGATGTTGCTCATTTTTTCTTTTCCTTTACAGATTTCGCTCAATGCGATGATTCAGTAGTTTATTCGAACTGCCGAAAGTTGCAAGAGGGACCTTGCTGGTCAAACCACAATTTTAGCGATTTTAACCGAAATTCAATACATTTTTGACTTAAATCATGCACAAATCTTGTGCACGATAGTGTCAATAATCTCAAACTATAGGCTACTTTCCTTATAAAAAGTAGCCTAGTTGACGACATTAAGTGCAAATTAACACGATTGCAGAGATTTGAGTGAAAATTAGTGCAAAAGTTCACTATTCTCTCTACGAAAGCGTTTTACACCATGTACATGCCGCCATTTACGTGCAAAGTTTCACCAGTAATGTACGCTGCCTCTGGAGAAGCTAGGAATACGACTGCTGAAGCGATTTCACGTGGGTCACCTAAACGACCAGCTGGTACATTAGACAGAGTTGCTGCACGTTGCTCATCATTCAGTGCTTTAGTCATATCTGTTTCGATAAAACCAGGAGCAACTGTGTTCACTGTTACGCCACGAGATGCAACTTCACGAGCCATAGACTTAGTGAAGCCAATAACACCCGCTTTAGCTGCTGCGTAGTTAGCTTGACCAGCGTTACCCATTGTACCAACAACAGAACCAACGTTGATGATACGACCAGCACGCTTCTTCATCATGCCGCGTAGAACCGCTTTAGACATACGGAAGATTGGCGTTAGGTTAGTGTCAATGATGTCATCCCACTCAGAATCTTTCATACGCATAAGTAGGTTGTCGCGTGTGATGCCTGCATTGTTTACTAGGATATCAATTGCGCCAAACTCATCGTTGATAGTCTTAAGCGTTGCTTCGATAGACTCAACGTTTGTTACGTTTAGAGCTAGGCCTTTACCATTCTCACCAAGGTACTCACTGATTGCAGCAGCGCCGCCTTCAGAAGTTGCAGTACCAATTACTGTTGCACCGCGCTCAACAAGTAGTTCAGCGATCGCACGACCGATACCACGGCTTGCACCAGTAACTAGAGCAACTTTGCCTTCTAGGTTCATCATGTTCGTTATTCCTTTGTTTCGTAATTACTTAGCAGCGTCTAGAGATGCAGCATCATTTACTGCCGCGCCACTCAGTGTCTTAACAATTCGTTTTGTTAGGCCAGTTAGAACTTTACCAGGGCCAAGCTCTAGTAATTTCTCTACGCCTTGCTCGCTCATTAGCTGTACGCTTTCAGTCCAACGAACTGGGCTGTATAGCTGACGCACAAGCGCATCTTTGATTTTTGCAGGATCTGTTTCTGCTACAACATCTACGTTGTTGATCACTGGCAGCTGTGGTGCACTAAATTCTAGAGATTCAAGTGCAACAGCTAACTTGTCAGCCGCTGGCTTCATTAGTGCACAGTGAGAAGGCACAGAAACAGGAAGTGGTAACGCACGCTTAGCACCCGCTTCTTTACACAGTGCACCTGCGCGCTCTACTGCTTCTTTGCTACCTGCGATAACAACCTGACCTGGAGAGTTGAAGTTCACTGGAGAAACGACTTCACCTTGTGCAGCTTCTTCACACGCCTTAGCGATCGACTCATCATCAAGACCAATGATTGCGAACATTGCGCCTGTACCAGCTGGTACTGCTTCTTGCATTAGTTGACCACGAAGCTGAACAAGTTTAATTGCTTCTTTGAAATCAATAACGCCAGCACATACTAGTGCTGAGTATTCACCTAGGCTGTGACCCGCTAGGTTTGCTGGTTGCTCAAGGCCAAGCTCTTGCCATACACGCCAAATAGCAACAGAAGATGCTAGCAGTGCTGGTTGAGTGCGGTGCGTTTGATTTAGATCTTCAGCTGGACCGTTTTGAACTAGTGCCCATAGGTCGTAGCCAAGAGCGTCAGACGCTTCAGCAAATGTTTGTTTAACTACGTCATACTGCTCGCCAAGCTCAGCAAGCATACCGACAACTTGTGAACCTTGACCTGGAAATACAATAGCAAACTTGCTCATTTTCTTTTCCTTAAAACAAAGTAAGAAAGATAAGATGCCGAGATGGCATCTTAAATTTAAATCTTGATGTAAAAACTTAGAACTTAACTAGAGCAGAACCCCAAGTGAAGCCGCCACCAAACGCTTCTAGCAGTAAAGTTTGACCACGCTTGATACGACCGTCACGTACTGCTTCATCTAGCGCTGTCGGAACAGTCGCTGCAGATGTGTTTCCGTGCTTATCAAGGGTGATTACCACTTGGTCTAGTGACATAGACAGTTTTTTCGCTGTCGCAGAAATAATGCGGTAGTTGGCTTGGTGTGGTACTAACCAATCTAGCTCGGACTTGTGCATATCGTTTGCAGCAAGCGTATCTTTAACCAACTTAGACAGTTGCGTCACCGCTACTTTAAACACTTCATTGCCAGCCATGTGCAACCATTTGTCAGCATCTTTGCCGCGCTCTGGTACTTCAAGGCTAAGTAGCTCACCAAATCGACCATCTGAATAAATGTGTGTCGATAGAATGCCTGGCTCTTCGCTCTGGCCCACAACCACAGCACCGGCACCATCACCAAATAGGATGATAGTTGAACGGTCTGTTGGGTCACAAGTCTTAGAAAGCGCATCGGCACCAATGACAAGCACATTTTTGCACATGCCCGATTTAATATGCTGATCAGCCACTGACAATGCGTAAACAAAACCAGAACATGCTGCCGCTAAATCAAATGCTGGACAGCCTTTGATCTCGAGCTTAGCTTGAACCTGACACGCAGACGATGGGAATGTGTGGCTTCCGCTTGTTGTCGCGACGATAATAAGATCGATGTCGTTCTTATCAATACCCGCCATTTCAATCGCATTCTTTGCTGCTAAGTAGCCCATATCGGCAACTGTTTCATTTTCTGCAGCAATGCGACGTTCTTTAATACCAGTACGAGTTACAATCCACTCATCACTTGTATCTACCATTTTCTCTAGGTCTGCGTTTGAACGCACCTGAGATGGCAAGTAGCTGCCAGTACCTAAAATTTTGCTATACATGAAGACTAATAATGCCTCTCGAGTAAAACCGCTTCCAAACGATCGCTAATACGGTTTGGTACTTGTCGTTGGACCTCATGTAGCGCTTCACCAATCGCATTGATTACAGCGTCTACATCAGCACTTCCGTGGCTTTTTATGACAATGCCGCGCAATCCTAGCAAACTTGCGCCATTATACTGGTCGGGGTTCAAGGTTTTTAGCTCATTAAATAAGCTAGAAAATAATTTTCTTGCAATCCAACCCTTTATAGATGAGGCCATCATATGTGATTTCAACTTATCTATAAATAACTGGGCGGTCCCCTCACACGTTTTCAAACAGACGTTTCCAACAAAGCCATCACAGACAACCACGTCTGCAGCGTCATGAAGAAGTTGGTTACCTTCAATATAGCCAACAAAATTCACTGACTTGGTTTGTGACAACATTTCAGCACAACGCTTGACAAGATCATTACCTTTTATTTCTTCAGCGCCGATGTTGAGAATTGCCACTCTCGGTGGTCGTTGCAAATACTGCTCTGCCAGCGCACTACCCATTACAGCAAATTGGAATAGCGAATCTGCGTCACTTGAAACGTTAGCTCCAAGATCTAGCATCCAAGTGCGGCCACCTGATGCGGTAGGCAATGCTGAAATAAGTGCGGGGCGTTCAATTCCTGGTAATAACTTCAACTTAAAGCGAGACAATGCCATCAGAGCACCGGTGTTACCACAGCTCACACAAGCATCGGCTTGATTGTCAGCAACCAGCTCGATAGCCGTTCCCATTGAACTGCCTTGGCTGTTTCTTAATGCAAGAGAAGGTTTTTCAGAATTGGATATCACTCGGTCTGTGTGTTGAATGCTCAAACGAGAATTCGTCTGGAAACCAAGCGAAGATAATTGGGACGTGATCTGAGATTGATCACCGATAAGGGTCACTTTTAGCTCTGGGAAATGCGACAGTGCCTGCACGGCGGCAGGCACTGTGACGCGAGGACCGAAATCCCCGCCCATTGCATCAAGTGCAACGGTTATATTTGGCAAAGGTCAACCTTACTTGTTGATAACCTTTTTACCACGGTAGTAACCTTCAGCAGTTACGTTGTGGCGTAGGTGAGTTTCACCTGAAGTTGCGTCTACAGAAAGTGCTGCTGTAGTTAGGGCATCGTGTGAACGACGCATACCACGCATTGAACGTGATTTCTTGCTCTTTTGTACGGCCATTGACCCTACTCCTATGTAAGTATTAAAGAATTACTTCTTTAAGCTTTTTAAAACGTCAAATGGATTCGGCTTTTCTTCTTCCACAATTTCTTCTGGAATTTCACCAAACACCATATTATCTGAATCAACGCTACAGTCCGCTTCTTCGTGCATTGCTATTTGAGGCAAGTTTAGAATGAACTCGTCTTCAACTAACTGTATTAGGTCTAACTCACCGTACTCGTTCAGATCTACCAAATCGTACTCTTCCGGTGCTTCCTCTTCAGTCCTTTCACCGCGATACGGTGTATAGGTGAATTGGACATCGCACTCATGTGCGAAAACCTCATTACAGCGCTGACACTCTAAGTCGACTACGATGTTAGCTTTACCAGAGATAACAACGAGTCGCTGCTCATCTAAGTCAAATGACAGTGACACTTGGGCGTCGCGTTTAACGCCTTCAACTGATTCCAATAAGCGCTTAAAGAGACTAACTTGAATAATACCTTCAACATCTAGTCGCTTTTGAGCTGCGCGTGTCGGATCAATCGTACGCGGTATTTTTACCTTTTGCATAGGGCGCGAATTCTATCTTCCAAATCGTTTATAGTCAAAGAAAAAGGGCAAAAAATTATACTTTTTTTCCTTATCAGCGAGAGAGCTAGTATCACAACCATAATATCGATTAAGCTCACACTAACCCGCTGTCAGATTGTAAATTAAAATGCAGAATTACCAACTAGTTTTAGCCTCTACCTCTCCTTATCGCCAACAACTGCTCAATAAACTCGCAATTGAGTTCAAAACGGCATCTCCCGATTTTGATGAAACACCTTTAGAAAATGAAACCCCAATTGAGTTGGTTCAAAGATTGGCTAAAGGTAAGGCTGAGTCTTGCACTGTTTCACAACCGAGCCTAGTGATTGGCAGTGATCAAGTGTGTGTCATCGATGAAAAGATCATCGGTAAGCCACACACTCGAGAGAAAGCTATTGAGCAACTGACAAGACAAAGTGGACAGTCTATTCGCTTCTACACGGGCCTCGCGCTACATAATTCGAGCACTAAGCAAACCGAAGTAAAAGTGGACACCTTTACCGTTCATTTTCGACAGCTCACTGAGAAGCAGATCGCCAACTACGTAGACAAGGAGCAACCATTCTTCTGCGCAGGTAGCTTTAAAAGTGAAGGATTGGGTATAGCGCTATTTGAACGACTAGAAGGCAAAGACCCGAACACTTTGGTCGGTCTGCCACTGATAGATCTTATTGATATGCTCGAAGCACAAGAGATTAAGGTGCTTTAGTGAATAGTCGTCATCCTCGAGAGTGAGGAGCGAACGAGTTGAGGATCTCTGGAAGCGAGTAGAAAATCCAAAGAGATTCCCTACTCGCTCCTTCGTCACTCTATGGAATGACGCTTTATAGCTTACGTAACCCTGCTAGCGCTTTCTCTAACTTAGATTCCATTGGCGCATTGATCTCCATCCACTCATCATTTGATGGATGTTGAAATTTAATGTTCGCCGCATGTAAGAACAGTCTATCTAAACCTACTTGCCCAGTGTATGCGTCAAATCGACGATCACCGTAACGATCATCCCACGCAATTGGGTGACCGGTGTACTGAGTATGAACACGAATCTGGTGAGTACGCCCGGTGATTGGACTCGCTTGAATCAAGGTCGCATCCGCAAACTTTTCAAGAATCTTAAAACGAGTTTCTGACGGTTTGCCTTTCGGATTAACACGCACAATGCTATTCACTTCATTTTTTAGCAATGGCGCATTCACTACTTTACAGTTGGCTTTCCATTGGCCCATCACTAAGGCGAAGTAAAATTTCTTCACCGTCTTTTCACGGAACTGTGCTTGTAGGTGGCGCAGAGCAGAACGCTTTTTAGCGACTAAAAGAATGCCAGAGGTATCTCGGTCGATGCGGTGGACAAGCTCCAAGAAGCGAGCCTCTGGTCGAAGAGCTCTTAGGGCCTCAATGGCACCGAACTTCAAACCACTACCGCCATGAACCGCGGTTCCAGAAGGCTTATTCAGAATCAGCATGTGATCATCTTCATGAATAATCATATGCTCGAGTTCAGCGACCTTATTTAGCTTGGTACTTGGTGCTGCCTCTTCTGCTTTCTCTTCAATAGTCACAGGAGGGATACGAACCAAGTCTCCTGCTTTTAATTTGTATTCGGCCTTTATACGCTTTTTATTTACACGTACCTCTCCCTTACGCAAGATTCGGTAAACCATGCTTTTAGGGATACTTTTCAATTGGTTGCGTAAGAAGTTATCAATACGCTGACCCGCCATATCTTCGTCAATGTCGACGAACTGGACTTTAGTTCTAATTTCGCTCATGCGTTTATTCTAACATCCTAACTTGCGCAGATTCACATTTTCTTCGCAACAAAATGGAAAATCGCTTAATAAGAGTGAATTCCAAATCGGCTACGGATAAAAATTCATCAAATTTATTGCATTTCTCAAAAAAGAGCCCACTAACACATATAAAACAATCACTTACAAAAAATAAAATCAGCTTTTTCTTGGTTTTATTATAAAGCAGATTGCTGAGTTTAGTGGGTACTGCTATAGTTCACACCTGCAATATATGAGTTGGTTGCATTTTAAACAAACCACCCCATATTTGAGCAATAGACTGAGTAGCTCGCTAATTTACCAAAATGCTGCATACGGCGTAAGACATTTTCGGAGTTAGCAATCTTGTCACTCTACTCGTCGCACATCATGTTGAGTATTTTCCGCCGATTATGCGGCTTACAAGCTGAACGAGAAAAGCTTGTGAGACTGAAGTGCCCCAAGAGCATCCCTCCAGCCGGGAGGCTGCAACGATTAAGCCATGGGATCAGGCACCGTGAACGCGACCGCAATGACAAGAACAAAACAAAAGAATGACAACGAGATTTATCAATGAAAAGAATGTTAATCAACGCAACTCAAAAAGAAGAGTTGCGTGTTGCTTTAGTTGATGGTCAGCGCTTATACGATTTGGATATCGAAAGCCCTGGTCATGAATCAAAGAAAGCAAATATCTACAAAGGACGTATCACACGCATCGAACCAAGCCTAGAAGCGGCTTTTGTTGACTATGGTGCAGAAAGACACGGTTTCCTCCCTCTCAAAGAAATTGCCCGCGAATACTTCCCTGAAGGTTACACCTACCAAGGCCGTCCAAGCATTAAAGAAGTGCTAACTGAAGGCCAAGAAGTAATCGTACAAGTTGAAAAAGAAGAACGTGGTAGCAAGGGCGCTGCTCTAACTACGTTTATCTCTCTCGCTGGTAGTTATCTAGTTCTTATGCCAAACAACCCTCGTGCAGGCGGTATTTCTCGCCGTATCGAAGGTGATGAGCGTACACAACTTAAAGCTGCACTAAGTACTTTAGAACTGCCTCAAGGCATGGGTCTTATTGTACGTACTGCAGGTGTAGGTAAGAGTGCTGAAGAGCTAGAGTGGGATTTAAACGTACTTCTGAACCACTGGGGCGCAATCAAGCAAGCTTCTGACTCTAACGCCGCACCTTTCTTGATTCACCAAGAAAGTAACGTGATCGTTCGCGCTATTCGTGACTACCTACGTCGCGATATCGGTGAAATCCTTATCGACAGCAACACAATTTACGAACGCGCACTAGAGCACATCAGTTTAGTACGTCCTGATTTCGTTAACCGTGTTAAGAAATACGACGGTGAAGTACCACTGTTCAGCCACTACCAAATCGAAAGTCAGATTGAATCAGCGTTCCAGCGTGAAGTTCGTCTACCTTCTGGTGGTTCTATCGTTATCGACCCAACTGAGGCGCTAACGTCTATCGATATCAACTCTGCTCGCGCAACGAAAGGCGGCGATATCGAAGAAACTGCTCTAAACACGAACTTAGAAGCTGCTGAAGAGATTGCTCGTCAGCTGCGTCTGCGTGATTTAGGTGGTCTGGTTGTAATCGACTTTATTGATATGACGCCAGTACGTCATCAACGTGAAGTTGAAAATCGTCTACGTGATTCTGTTCGTATGGATCGCGCTCGTGTTCAAATCGGCCGAATTTCTCGTTTTGGTCTATTAGAAATGTCACGCCAGCGTTTGAGCCCATCGCTAGCAGAAGCAAGTCACCACATTTGTCCTCGCTGTACAGGTACTGGTGTTGTTCGTGACAACGAATCTTTGGCTCTTTCGGTTCTTCGTCTAATCGAAGAAGAGGCGCTAAAAGACAACACTGCTCAAGTACTTGCTGTTGTACCTGTGCCAATCGCTTCTTACCTGCTTAATGAAAAGCGTCGTTCAGTTAACCACATTGAACGCATCCAAGAAGTTAAGATCACGGTTGTACCTAACTCTGACATGGAAACACCACACTTTGATGTTATCCGTGTACGTGAAGGTGAAGAGTTCGATCTACTGTCTTACCTACTTCCGAAGAAGCTTGAAGCGATGAAGGAAGCAGAAGGCAAAGAGCCAGTAGAAGTTGAAGCTAAACCTAAGAAGATTGAAGAGCCTGCACTGAAAGGTTTTGCATCTCCTAGCCAAACAGCTCCAGCACCGGCTACTCAAGCTCCAGCAGCTAAGGCAGCACCTGAGAAGAAAGCAAAACCTGAGCAACCAGCTCAAGATGATCAGCCAGGCCTAGTAAGCCGATTCTTTAAAGCCCTTGGCAGCTTCCTATTCGGTTCATCTGAGAAAGAAGAAGAGAAGAAGGAAGAGCAGAAGCCTAAAGAGCGTAAAGAAGGTAACCGCAATAACCGCAACCGCCGTAACCGTAACGATAACCGTCGCCGCAACAACCGCGACAATCGTAACGAGAATCGTGAAGACAAGCGTGATAACAAACGTAAGAACACTCGCGATGAAGCAGCAAGCGAAGCGAAACCTAATGAACGCAAGCAACAAAACCGCAAACCTAAGCAAGATCGCCGTAACAAACGTGATGATGCTAAGCCGAGCAAAGTTGCTGAAGAAGGTCTAAAACTGGCAGCTGACGCTCAAACTGACAAACCTGAAGCACGTAAAGATCGCGCGGAAGAGAAAGCAGCAAAAGTTAAAGAGCGCCGCCAGCGTCGTAAGCTAACAAAACAAGTTCGCGTTAAAGACCAAGCGAACCAAGCAAAAGCTGACGAAGAAGCGAAGCAAGTTCAATCAGAAGCAAAAGTAGAAGCTGTTGAAGAAAAAGCAGTAGAAGCAAATGCGGATGAGTCAACTGAGCAACCGAAACAACGTCGCAACCGTCGTTCACCTCGTCACCTACGTGCAAGTGGTCAACGTCGTCGTCGTGGCCGTGATCGTCGCCCTAACCCATTCCGCCTACGTAAAGGTGGTGTTGCATCTCCTGAGATGGCAATGGGTAAAGTTATGCCAAGTTACGGTATTACTAAGCCAGCACCTAAGCAGCACGCGAAGGCAGAGAAAGTTGAAGCTCCTGTAGTTGAAGCGAAAGTAGAAACTAACGTAGCATCACTTGGTGGTTTTGCTTGTCCTGAAATGGCCATGGGCAAAGTCATTGTTCGTCGCGAACAGCCAGTCGTTGAGCAGAAAGCTGAAGTTGTGGCTCCAGTCACCCCAGAAGTGAAACCTGAACCAGTAGCTGAAGTAGCACCTGCTAAAGTTGAAGCTCCGGTAGCCGTTGAAGCTGTAACTGAAGAAGCACCAAAAGTAGAAGAGAAGAAAGTAGCCTCTTCTGAGATTGTTGTTCCTCAAAGTTTCAAAGGACACGCATCTGCAGCAATGGCGAAAGCCCCAGGCAGTACAGAGATGAAAGAGATCACTGTAAATGCAGCACCATTCAAAGCAGAACGCTATGAATCTCGTGGTGCAGGCAGCCAAGTTGCTCGTAACCAAGCTGGCGCAGCAATGACGAAACCTCAGTTTTAATCATTGTCGCTTAGATTGAAGAACAGCCTCTAAATTAGAGGCTGTTTTTTTATGCCCATATAGGTCTAACGTTCCTGATTGTCATCAGAGAATCAATTCGTCACAAATATTGGTCAATAACTGTATCAATCTTGAACTTAATCACACTTTTCGGTAGCATGCGCCGACTCGATCTGAATTATCGATACGTTCTGAACATACTCAGAATGGTTTAAGCTTTAGTCCTCCTGCTCTTTTACATCGCATTTTTGCCTAGTGGTGACTAAACACAATTCAGAACCCTTTAAACACTTAGCCAAACTGAGCAAATATGTTTGAATTTCCTCAATTTTCTAAACACTCTGTAAAAAATGATGTTTTATCAGGTCTAACGGTTGCGTTGGCTCTGGTTCCTGAAGCGGTTGCATTCGCATTCGTTGCCGGCGTTGATCCTATGGTTGGTCTATACGCAGCATTTATCGTAGGTCTTATTACGTCTATCTTCGGTGGTCGTCCAGGTATGATCTCTGGCGCAACTGGTGCTATGGCTGTTGTAATGGTCTCTCTAGTTGCATCTCACGGCGTTCAATACCTCTTCGCTGCGATTATGCTCGCGGGTATTATTCAGGTCGCTGCAGGCGTCTTTAAACTGGGTAAATTCATCCGTATCGTGCCACATCCAGTAATGATTGGTTTCGTTAACGGTCTGGCTATCGTTATCTTCCTAGCTCAGCTTGGTCAGTTTAAAGCACCTGATCTTACAGGCGCTTTAACTTGGTTACCTCAAGATCAGATGATGCTGATGCTTGGTCTAGTTGCGTTGACTATGGCGATCATCCACTTCCTACCAAAGCTGACAACAGCAGTACCATCTTCATTGGTTGCTATTGTTACAGTCACGCTTCTTGTAGTTGGCCTAGACCTTGAGACTCGTACGGTTGTAGATTTCCTACGCACTATGTCTGGTGATGACGCAGCAACACTTGCTGGTTCTCTACCAACTTTCTCTATCCCTGCTGTTCCATTTACGCTAGAAACACTTTACATCATTCTGCCTTACGCAATCATTCTTGCGGCTATCGGTCTTATTGAGTCTCTACTGACTCTGACTGTACTTGACGAAATGACAAACACTCGTGGTCAATCTAACCGTGAATGTGTGGGTCAAGGTATGGCGAATATGACATGTTCAGTATTTGGCGCTATGGGTGGCTGTGCGATGATCGGTCAATCAATGATCAACGTTAACTCTGGTGGTCGCGGTCGTCTATCAGGTATAGTTGCAGCAGTAGCACTTCTAATGTTCATCCTATTCGGTTCAGCTCTTATCGAAATGATCCCATTAGCTGCACTTGTTGGTGTAATGTTCATGGTTGTTATCGGTACATTCGAATGGGCAACCTTCAAGCTTGCTCGCCGTGTACCAAAACAAGACTTCTTTGTTATTGTTCTAGTAACCGTTGTTACTGTTCTGACTGACCTTGCGGTTGCAGTATTTGTTGGTGTTATTGCTTCTGCTCTTATGTTTGCATGGCAACACGCTAAGCACATCTACGCTGACACTCACATCAATGAACAAGGCTCTAAAGAGTACAAGATCAATGGTCCTGTATTCTTCGGTTCAACAGCAAACTTCCTAGAGCTTTTTGATGCTGCCAATGACCCACAAGATGTTATTGTCGACTTTGCGAACTCTCGAGTTACCGACCATTCTGCTATCGAAGCAATCGACACGATTGCAGAACGTTACTCAGCGCTAGGTAAAACGCTACACCTACGCCACCTAAGCAAAGACTGTGTTAAAACACTACACAAAGCGGGTAGCCTAGTTGAAGTGAATGACGCAGAAGACCCAATCTATAAGGTTATGTCTAGCTAAGACTTTGCTAACGCATTACAAAAAAGGGCTTCCACTTGGAAGCCCTTTTTATATCTGAATGTTGTTGAAAGCGAACTATCTAGAGTTACAGTAGTTTATTCAGCTTTTCACCGAACAACTCTAATCGCCAACTTTGCATCACATCCGGCAACTTGGCAGGATCGCGGTCTTTCTTCCACACCCAACTCATTAACTGGTTCAGCTGTTTCTTAGAGGCCAGAAACTCTGTTGCTAAGCCACTCGTCGTTGAAGCACGCTTCACTTCATCTTTAAGCACTTTGAACTTCTGCTTGTAACCCGGCATATCCATAAGGCGCTCTATCTTCTCTGGGTACTCTTCAACAGGCGTCATTCTTGCCTGTTTTACAATCGAGATGATACGTGTGCTGTGGCGCTGAACAGAGCGAGGATCCATGCCCTCTTGCTCCATGCGATTACGATTTTGAATACCGAGTTTAGCGATGGTGAGAAGGTCATTCTCTTTGAAGACGAAGTTTAACGCTAAATCACGACGAAGCGCTTCTTTAAGGCGCCAGGTCGCTAAAGGCTTTAAGATTGCTAGCTCGCTTGGTTTCAGCTGCCATGCACCTTTTACATCTAGGTAAGCCATTTCTTGATTAACGGTTTTGACTCGTTTTGATGCAGCAAGGTCACTCTCTTGCTGAGCCGCTTCCCACCAGCCTGCTTGAGTAATTTTTTCAAACAGCTGCTCATATAAAGGCAGTAAGTAGTAAACATCAGCCGCAGCGTATTCCAACTGCTTATCCGATAGAGGCCTTGCAAGCCAATCTGTACGAGACTCACTTTTATCCAGCTCTACACCCAAGTAGTTTTCTACTAAGGCTGCGAAGCCCGTTGACAAGCCATGACCTAAAAATGCCGCCATAAGCTGAGTATCTACCATCGGGTAAGGTAGGCAACCGAAGCTATTGTGAAATACTTCTAAATCTTCACCACAAGCATGTAGCACTTTAAGAACTGAAGTGTCTTTTAACAGCTCAACAAATGCCGTCATGTCTTCAATAACAGTCGGATCAATCAGTGATAGCTTTTCGCCATCGTATAACTGAATTAGGCCAAGTTGCGGGTAATAGGTTCGTGTACGGACAAACTCCGTATCGAGCATCACGACATCCACATTACGTGCACTTTGACATACTTTTTCCAATTGCGAAGATTGGGTAATAATTTGATAGTTCACTAACTTCTCACTATGAGCGGTTTTAGACGGCCATAAAAAATGCCGACAAGTCATTGTCGGCATTCTAGCATCATTCACTGTTCGTTGCTTAGGTAACTCTATTGTTCCGGCTTCGATTTCGCGAGGTTCGCATCGTTTTCTTCACGAAGCACACGACGTAAGATCTTACCTACGTTGGTCTTAGGTAGTTCATCTTTAAACTCAACCAATTTAGGTACCTTGTAGCCCGTTAGATGCTGACGACAGTGAGCAATGATTTCATCTTTCGTCACACTTGGGTCGCGCTTAACAACGTAGATCTTCACTAGTTCGCCAGACACTTCATGTGGTTGACCGATAGCTGCAACTTCAAGGACTTTGCCATGTAGCGCTACAACATCTTCAATTTCATTCGGGTAGACGTTAAAGCCTGACACCAAAATCATATCTTTTTTACGGTCAACGATGTGAATTAGGCCTTCATCATCAAACTTAACAATGTCACCTGTCGAAAGCCAACCCTCGGCATTAATGACTTCTTTGGTCGCTTCCGGACGTTGCCAATAGCCTTGCATTACCTGAGGGCCACGAACTTGAAGTTCACCTACCTCAGTATTTGGTACTGGGTTGCCTTCGTCATCAACAATACGAACTTCTGTCGATGGAACAGGTAAACCAATCGCTCCCGTGTAGTCCGTTAGATCATATGGGTTACCCGTTACAAGTGGTGAACACTCGGTTAGCCCATAGCCTTCCAATAGGTGGATACCTGTGGTTTTCTTCCAAGCTTCTGCTACAGCGCGCTGAACCGCCATACCACCGCCAACTGCAAGCTTAAGGTTTTTAAAGTTAAGCTCATGGAAATCTTCATTGTTCACAAGGGCATTAAACAGTGTGTTTACACCGGTAATGGCAGTGAATGGATACTTCTGAAGCTCTTTAATAAAGCCAGGAATATCTCTTGGGTTAGTAATTAGCAGGTTTTGACCACCAATTTCGACAAACAGTAGACAGTTCACTGTTAGTGCAAAAACATGATAGAGCGGCAATGCAGTAACCACTAGCTCACGTCCTTCAGACAGAACGGGGCCATAAGCGCCTTTCGCCTGCATCACGTTAGCAATCATATTGCGGTGCGTCAGGATCGCCCCTTTCGCAACACCAGTTGTACCACCGGTGTACTGTAAGAACGCAATATCATCACCAGACATAAATGGTTTCACGTACTGTAGACGACGACCTTTATGCAGCGCTTTACGCATGGAAATCGCGCCCGGCAGATCGTACTTAGGTACCATGCCTTTGACGTATTTCACCACGAAATCAACAATAGTACCTTTCGCGCGAGGTAGCATTTGACCTAGGCTGGTCAGGATTACATGTTTGACTGGCGTGTTTTCTACAACTTGCTCTAACGTATTGGCAAAGTTAGAAACGATGACAATCGCTTTCGCGCCAGAGTCATTTAGTTGATGTTCTAGTTCGCGAGGCGTATATAGCGGGTTTACGTTTACCGCGATAAGACCTGCACGTAATACACCAAATAGCGCTACTGGATATTGCAGCAAGTTTGGCATCATTAGAGCAACACGGTCGCCCTTTTGCAGCTTAAGGTCATTTTGTAGGTAAGCAGCAAATGCTCGGCTACGCTCTTCCAATTTACGGAAAGTCATTACCGAGCCCATGTTCATAAATGCAGGCTGGTCAGCGAACTTTTGCACGGACTGTTCAAACATTTCCACCAAAGATGGGTATTGATCTGGGTTGATATGCTCAGGCACATCACTTGGATAACGTGATAACCAAGGTTTATCCACGGTAAAACTCCTCGAAATTAACTGGCTGTCATCTAAAAGACGCGCATTTTCAATGTCGACTATTACAGCACAGGCGCAGCGCTTGAGCACGAAACACTCAAACACTTGTTTAAATTTTGTTAACTAAGCCAAAAATTAGGTTAGCGACTCTAAAAGGAACTTGCAGATGACAATGATGACCGCCTTCGATCATCTCAATGTGAGTGGAGTCTGAAGCATCATGTTGAAAAGACTGCAAATAAGAAAAACCTTGCTCTCCTAAGATGATCTGTTGCGGACAACGAATATGTTGACGAAACACATCGGCATGCTCTTGCGACATGCGATAGAGCGACTGGCTTTGCAAGTTGACGTCGTGCCTCCATTCATAGCCTGAATCTGTCTCAATGAGGCCACGCTCAACGATAGGTGCAATAAGTGATGCGTCTATCTGATTCACTATTGCTCGTCTATCTATTGCCTCTTGCATAGATTGCATTGCACGAGTCGGTTTTCTTCGGATTCTCTGACGACTCATTACCCCCTCCCGTAAGCGAGAGACGGTATTTTGAGACTCTTCAGCCAGAGGTCCATACCCTTCTATCTGAACTAATCCACTGACTTGTTCAGGAAAGGCGGCACTATAACAACTTGCAACCAAAGCACCAAGAGAGTGACCCACTAACACCAGTCTGTTTGGCGATAAGTTAGCCAAAAACTGGTAAAGATCGTCTATATAGTCGTGAAATGGGTAAAAATTGTTGCCTTTTTTAGCACTGGAATGCCCATGCCCTGGTAAATCGATTGCGCAGAGGTGAAGGTTCCCACTTAATGTATGTAGCGCTTCAATCACCGTTTCAAAACTGGCTGAGTTATCTAACCAACCATGTAAAAAAACGACCGATAATTCGGCCGTTTCCACATTTCCGTATTCAATTGCCGCAATATGCCCATCAGCAATATCATGGCGAGTTTCAATTCGCATTACTTCACTTCTTGAATTACTTTACCTTGGCGAGTGCCATAGCGTAGATCCCGACAATAAAGACCACGACATGGGTAAAAATAGCTATCAAAATCTTGGACAATTACTCGCTCTTCAATACGCCACAAGTGGTAGCCTCTCGCATCCATGACTGGGAAGTCGTATTGATATTCCCCAACTTTCCCCTCTTCGCGGCCGCGGCTGTCACCAATTAACGAAATGAGTCGACCTTTGGACAAGGTTACTGGGTCAGCAAACCCTTCGACATAGGCGACAAAGCGTCCTTCAGGTTCTTCCCCAATATCTGGTTTACCAGACGAACCAATTGGCAAATTCACCACTTCTATACGGGTCTTGTCATTTAGGTTTTGCACGTCAGCAATTAACCCACCCATTCTTAGCTCATTAGACGTATCACTATTAGATTGCCAAACCTGGTAATCAGTAACGATATTTGGGTTATCGGATTGAAGGTTTTCAGGAAGAGAGCTACAAGCTGAAAGAAAAGCGACAGTTGCAAAAAGGATTAACCATCGAGAAATACGTTGGATCATGAGAATACACAACACCTTTAAACTAGATATAAATATCGACACCTATCATCTGAGAAAGTTCATCTCGCTTGGATTGAGTCATAACGTTCATATACTCCTCCATAGCCTTACGCCCTCGCCCTTCAGGTAGATCATATTGAACCTGAGCTTTATGGATATCTGATTCGTTCACATGACGGATAGAATGGGCAACCGCATTGGCCACCTTGGTTGGTTGCCCAACCGATGGTTTAGCTTCAGATTTTTTAACCTCATTCTTCTTGTTGGTCTTATTTGCCCTATTTGGGCCAGGGACCGAAGGAGGTAATCCATTAATTGAAACCATACTATCCGTTCACGTTAAGATCGAATGACCTTAGTTATTCTCTACCAGGCAGCTTTTTCCAAGCCACAGTATCACGCAGATATACAGGGCTTGCTTCTTCTGCATCGACTGTATTGCCTTTAGCAAACTCAAATTTAGCCAATTGAACGATATCTTCCGCATCAGGGAACAACACATCGCTCTTTTCAGTCGTAAATTTAATGCCTGCCAGCTGCTCACTGTACGCATCCCAACCGGTGCCAGCAGTAAACCATGTCTGGTCATCCGCTTGACTATTATCAGCAAGAAGCTGTGGTGGTGTTACGCACTCTTGGTCAACTTGCGACCAAGTGCCATCTTCTTGACGAGAAAAACGGCCCCAGTAAACTTCACTCATTCGGGCGTCAATCGCACACGCTACTTGGTTTGCGCCATGTTGGCGGAACACACCTTGAGCCATTGCTTCAAGCGTTGAAACGCCAATCATTGGCAGATCTGCACCAAATGCTAAACCTTGTGCAATACCAATGCCAATACGTACACCAGTGAAACTACCAGGTCCACGACCAAAGGCCAAAGCATCTAATTCAGAGAGCGTTAACCCTGCTTCTTTTAGTACTTCATCCACCATTGGCAGTACTTTTTTGGTATGGTCACGAGGTGCTACTTCACTGCGAACATACACCTTTTCATCAACTAATAAAGCAACAGAACAGTTTTCCGTTGCTGTATCGAGAGCAAGAATCTTAGTACTCATTGATATCTCAAATTATCGTTTTGTTTTAAATATTTACTTGTTCAAGAAAGTCTCGTACCACACCGAGATCTCGGGTTCGTGGTATGGGTGGTAAGCTCGATAAAAAGACGCCACCATAATCTCGGGTCACTAATCGATTATCGCAAATGATCAGCGCGCCCTTATCGTTCTTATCTCGAATTAATCGCCCTACACCCTGCTTCAAGGTAATCACCGCATCTGGAATTTGAACCTGAGCAAAAGGATCACCACCTTTCAATTGGCAATCTTCAATTCGAGCCTTAAGCAATGGGTCGTCTGGCGCAGTAAAAGGCAATTTGTCGATGATAACACAGCTAAGCGCATCACCTCTAACGTCAATCCCTTCCCAGAATGCCCCAGTTGCCACTAGCAGTGCATTTCCAAGCTCCATAAACTCAGCAAGCGTTTTCTGTTTGCTGGTCTCTCCTTGAAGCAATACTGGCACCGAAAGCCGCTCTCGAAAGCGCTCTCCTAACTCTTTCATCATGCTATGTGAAGTACACAAGAAAAAGCATCGACCTTGGTTTTGCTCAATCACAGGAGTCAGCATATTCACTAATTTATCAGCCATTCCCGGACTATTGGGTTCTGGAAGATAACGAGGTACACACAGTCTAGCCTGACTTTGATAGTCAAATGGACTCGGTAATGACATTTGAGATTGAGGCTTTAATCCTAAACGCGAAGTAAAGTGACCAAAGTCTTCATTCACAGCTAAAGTTGCCGAGGTAAAAATCCAAGCGCCTTGCTTAAGTTCAATTTGCTCATGGAACTTATCAGCCACCGACAAAGGTGTGATGTGCAAGCTAAAGTGACGAGGCGTCGTGTCATACCAGTAAGAATACCCCGTGATAGACACATCACAGACTCGGTCCAAACGCGCCTTAATGGTGTTCGCTCGTTCAAAAGCACTATCTAGCAATTGACTGCGGCCTAATGCCAGCTTTAAGACTTCAATTACAAAATCGAGGGTATCTTCCAATCGGCGAAGTTCTCGTCCAATCGAAGGTGAGGTAATTGCTTCGCGCCAATTTCCACGGAACCCTGGTTCACCAAGAACTATTCTTAAGTCCATCGCTGTCTGGTAGAGCTTCTCTCCCGCTTTTTGCAACTGGCGCATATCTTTCGCCTCAGTGCGATAGGCGATCTCTATATCTTTACTCAGTTCTTGGATCTGTCGGCTAGAAAGTGACTGACCAAAATATTGGCTCGCGATGTCGGGTAGCTGATGAGCCTCATCGAAGATAAATACTTCGGCTTCAGGGATAAGTTCGCCAAATCCCGTTTCTTTGATCGCTAAATCGGCCAAAAACAGATGATGGTTAACCACCACGACATCCGCATCCATCGCTTTCTTACGTGCTTTTAAAACAAAACACTCTTGATAACTAGGACACTCTTTCCCCAAGCAATTATCGTTGGTTGACGTAATGGTTGGGATAACCGGACTATCTTCCGCTATTGCATCACAATCACCTAAATCACCACTCTTCGTTTCTGATGCCCAACTTCTTACTTTGACAAGTTGAGTCAGCAAAGTCGGATCCGCAGTTTGACTGTGGCTTTCCACCATTTGGCGACTTAAACGATCGAGACACAAATAGTTCGCTCGGCCTTTCAATAATGCTACTTGCCCATAGAAACCGAGAGCACTGGTCATTAGCGGTAAGTCACGGTGGAAGAGCTGTTCTTGAAGGTTTTTGGAACCGGTACTGATAATGGTTTTCTTACCACTTAACAAAGCGGGGACTAGGTAAGCGAATGTTTTGCCCGTACCTGTGCCCGCCTCAACCACAATCTGGCTTTGTGCTTTAATCGCTTTACTCACTACTTCAGCCATATCGAGCTGAGCCTGACGAGGTTGGAACCCAGGAATAGCTTTGCCTAAGGCTCCTTCAGAAGAGAAGGTTATAGAAATCATTAACGAGCGAGAGGTTGAGGAAAAGAAGAGTGATTATGGCAGTTTTCACAAAAAGGCGCGAATGAGTTTTCGCGCCTAATCAAAATTAATTTATCGTTTCGTTAGGTAGCGGCTTAACCAAGCAGGACCAGAAAATCCTTCGGCTTCTTCAGTATTGAGAGCTCTCGCGGCTTCGCTCGGTGATGCACGATTCTCCCACATTGTGTCTAACATTTCTTCATCGAGCTCTTTACCACCAGACAATGCACTCACTCGTTCTGAGTACAATTTACGAGCTAATAGTTCTTTATCCATAAATACCACCTAAAGACACGCAAAAGAAAAAATATCGAACAAATTAATCCAGCCAATCGGTTAACTCAGATTAATTGTTGAAACCATCACGATATTAGTTTAATTGTAGCTTCATTATTGCGGGTTAGTTCACCGTTCGAACGCCCGCAAAAATTTCACAAAACAAAAAAAATAAAGCATGGAAGTTTGAACCTAATGGAAAAGAAAACACTGCTAACACATTGTACTGACGCCCCTGGTCTTATTTCGAAGATCACGAATATCTGTTACAAGCACCAACTCAATATCATTCACAACAACGAATTCGTCGATAACACTAGCGGCCACTTCTTCATGCGTACGGAGCTTGAAGGCTACTTTAATGACGAAACATTTCTTGCAGATCTTGATCAAGCACTACCACAAGGCGCAAAACGTAAGCTCATCGGCTCTAACCGCAAGCGCATTGTGGTACTAGTGACTAAGGAAGCGCACTGTTTAGGTGACATCTTGATGAAGAATTACGATGGTAGCCTTGATGTAGAGATTGCTGCCGTTGTCGGAAACTACGATACGCTACAAAGTCTGACAGAAAGGTTCGACATCCCTTATCACCATGTCTCTCATGAAGGATTGAATCGTGAAGAGCATGAGAAAGAGATGCTGAAAGTGATTGACCAGTACGAAGCAGATTACTTGGTACTAGCCAAATACATGCGAGTACTGACCCCATCGTTCGTCGAAAAATATAACCACAAGATCATCAACATTCACCACAGCTTCTTGCCAGCCTTTATTGGCGCAAAGCCTTATCAGCAAGCGTATGAACGTGGTGTAAAGATCATCGGTGCGACCGCTCACTTCGTAACTAATGATCTCGATGAAGGCCCAATCATCAAGCAAGATGTTATCCCTGTTGATCACAACTTCAACGCACAAGATATGGCACAAGCGGGCCGAGATGTAGAAAAGAACGTACTGAGTAAAGCATTGAACAAAGTGCTCAACGACCACGTATTTGTCTACGGCAATAAAACCGTCATTCTTTAATGAACTGGTTAGGGTCTGTTGACCCTAGTAAAAAGGCTTCCGATTGGAAGCCTTTTCTGTTTTCTGGAGTGTGTTTTTTAAAGCTTAGCAGCTAGCTCGACGCCTTGTTTTATCGCCCTTACTGCATCAAGTTCACCTGCATAATCTGCACCACCGATAACGTGGAGCTTATCGCCAAGCAAATGCCATTGGTTTTCAAAAGGTCGAACCGATTCTTGACCCGCACAAATAATAACTGTGTCCGCATCAAGTAACTGAGCTTTGTCATCAACACTGATATGCAAACCTTGTTCGTCTATCTTATCGTAACTAACACCGCCGAGTAGGTTAACCCCACGTTTCTCAAGTGTGCGTTTATGAATCCAGCCTGTTGTCTTGCCTGGACCTTTACCAACACGGCCTTTTCTGCGTTGGAGTACCCAAACGGTTTTCTCACTCAGCGAGTCAGGATAAGGGAATAGGCCACCTGGGTGAGCAATCTCTTTGTCGATGCCCCACTCATGAAGCCAATCATCTAAATTATGTCCATTAGGTTCGGTGAGCATTGTTGCCACATCAACACCGATACCACCAGCGCCAACGATTGCCACCTTGTTCCCTGTGAACGTTTTCTCCTTAATCAAGGTTTGGTAATCGACCACTTTTTCTGGCGTATCGATACCTTCGATATTCACTTTACGTGGCTCAACACCCGATGCCATCACTACTTCATCATATTCAGACAGCAAATCGTAGTTTGCGTCCGTATCCAAGTGGAGCTTCACACCGGTTTCATCAATGCGATTAGCAAAATAACGAATCGTCTCTCTAAATTCTTCTTTACCCGGAATTTGCATCGCTAGTCGGAATTGCCCACCGATTCGGTCATTGCGCTCAAACAAATCAACATGGTGACCACGTTCAGCCAGTGTAGTCGCACATGAAAGACCTGCAGGACCAGCACCAACCACCGCTATATTCTTTTTCGTTTCAGCCGGTTTAATGACTAACTCGGTTTCGCGACACGCCAATGGGTTGACCAAACAGCCCGCTCGTTTACCTTTAAATACATTATCCAGACACGCTTGGTTACAACCAATACAGGTGTTAATCATTTGCGACTGGTTCTGCTCAGCTTTAATGACAAAATGCGGGTCAGCAAGGAACGGACGCGCCATCGACACCATGTCTGCCTGACCACTGGAAAGGATGTTCTCTGCTTCGTCTGGGGTGTTGATTCGGTTACAAGTAATAATTGGAACACTAACATGTGGACGAACTTTTTCTGTCACCCACGTAAACGCACCGCGAGGAACCTGCGTTGCAATCGTCGGGATTCTTGCTTCATGCCAACCAATCCCGGTATTGATGATCGTTACGCCTGCTTTTTCTAACTCTTTGGCTAGGGTAATCACTTCATCAAATGTGCTGCCTTCTTCAACAAGATCTAGCATAGATAAGCGGAAGATGATGATGAACTCATCACCCGCTGCTTGTCGAATCGCTTTAACAACCTCTAGAGGGAAGCGGATACGGTTCTCATAACTTCCGCCCCACTCATCGTAGCGCATGTTGGTACGTTTACAGATAAACTGGTTAAGCAGGTAACCTTCAGAGCCCATCACTTCTACGCCATCATATCCGGCTTCTTTCGCCAATGACGCGCTATTAGCAAACGCACTGATGGTATTTTTAATCTGACGACTGCTCATCTCACTCGGCGCGAATTTAGCAATTGGTGCTTTGATCGATGAAGCGCTCTGAGAGAATGGGTGCATTGCATAGCGGCCGGCATGAAGCAGCTGCAAAGCAATTTTGCCCCCTTGTCTATGTACCGCCTCAGTCACAACCTTATGTGATTTGGCATGTTTAGGCTTACTAAACTCAGCACTGAATGGGTGCAACCGACCACGCAAATTCGGAGAAAAGCCACCTGTTACGATTAGGCCTACACCGCCTTTTGCTCGCTCTTCGTAAAAGGCTGCAAGTTTGCCTAGTCCTTCTTTATGCTCTTCAAGACCAGTATGCATTGAACCCATTAATACTCGGTTTCGTAACTGGGTAAATCCGAGGTCTAATGGCTTAAGTAGGTTTGGGTACATGGTAGACATCACTTTACTCTTTATTATTGTGGTCTGACCAGAGTAAGAGCTCTTCACTAAAAAATCAAACAACTGTTTACATTTTTGTAACACCGATCAATCTTGCGGTTGTTTGGATATACTAGTTTAAGTAGGATGTAACTTATTCGAATTTATAAGGTCTTACAGCGAATAAGCCTTAAACTGCGCACGTCGCAGCGGAGATAAAATGAAAACAATATTTAAATTTATCGGCATGTTCTTTAAAGGGATTTGGAAACTCATCACCTTTATTCGCCTTGCTCTTGTTAACCTCGTCTTTCTCGCAAGTATTGGCGCTATATATTTCATCTACACAAGTGCTGAAACTCCGGCTCCGACTGTGCCAAAAGAGTCAGCATTAATCGTCAATATCTCAGGCCCAATCGTAGAGCAGCCAACTTATGTAAACCCTATGGATTCTTTAACCGGTTCATTTTTTGGTAAAGACCTGCCTAAAGAAAACGTACTGTTTGATATTGTCGACACAATTCGTCACGCCAAAGACGACCAACAAGTCAGTGGCCTGGTACTTGCTTTACGTGACCTGCCAGAAACGAACCTAACGAAACTACGTTATATCGCAAAAGCACTGAACGAGTTTAAAGCCTCGGGTAAACCAATTTATGCTGTCGGTGATATTTACAACCAAAGCCAATACTACCTTGCAAGCTACGCTGATAAGATTTATTTAGCGCCTGATGGTGCGGTTATGCTTAAAGGCTATAGTGCCTATTCTCTTTACTACAAGACACTACTAGAAAAGCTCGATGTGAACACGCACGTCTTCCGTGTCGGTACGTACAAATCAGCCATCGAGCCATTTATTCGTAACGATATGTCTGATGCTGCAAAAGAGTCAGCATCTCGTTGGTTAGGGCAGCTTTGGGGCGCTTACATTGATGATGTGGCTTCAAACCGTCAACTAGAGCCTAAATTACTGACTCCTGATATGAACACATTCCTAGAGCTACTAAAGAAAAATAACGGTGACTTAGCGGCCCTATCACTGAACGAAGGTCTAGTTGATCAACTGGCAACTCGTCAGCAGGTTCGCAAAGATCTTATCGAAGTGTTCGGTAGTAACGGAGAAGATAGCTACAACCATATTGGTTTCTATGAGTACCAAGCAAGCGTAGCGCCGAATTTCAATCTAGCTCAAGATGATATTGCGGTGGTAGTCGCGAGTGGTGCAATCATGGATGGCGCTCAGCCTCGTGGCACTGTAGGAGGCGACACAACAGCTGCGCTGCTTCGCCAAGCACGCAATGATGACAAAGTGAAAGCGGTTGTTCTACGTGTAGACAGCCCAGGTGGTAGTGCGTTCGCGTCAGAAGTCATACGTAATGAAATTGAGGCATTGAAAGAAGCAGGTAAGCCAGTAGTTGCCTCAATGTCTAGCCTTGCAGCATCGGGAGGGTACTGGATTTCTATGAGTGCAGACCGCATCGTTGCTCAGCCAACAACTCTTACAGGCTCGATTGGTATCTTCAGCGTGATTACTACCTTCGAAAAAGGGTTGAATAACCTTGGAATATACACAGATGGTGTAGGCACTTCTCCATTTTCTGATGTAGGTGTAACAACCGGATTATCAGATGGCGCGTCCCAAGCGTTCCAAATGGGTATTGAGCATGGCTACAAGCGCTTCATTGGTCTAGTTAGTCAGTCGAGAGATATTCCAGTGGATAGTGTAGATGAAGTTGCTCAAGGACGTGTTTGGACAGGTCAGGACGCGTTAGAGTTCGGGTTGATCGACAAGATTGGCGATTTTGATGATGCTGTCAAGCTTGCAGCAGAACTTGCAGAAGTTGAACAATACAACCTGTACTGGGTTGAAGAACCACTTTCACCTGCACAGCAGTTTATTCAAGACTTTATGAATCAAGTTAAAGTTAGCTTAGGTCTAGATGCGACGGCACTATTGCCACAAGCCCTACAACCTGTCGCAACGCAAGTGATTCAAGATGCTAACATGCTACAAAGCTTCAATGACCCTAAAGGGCAATATGCGTTTTGTTTGAACTGCCAAGTACAATAGTTGCGCAATTAACGATGAGTTAAGCGCACTTATACAACATAACGTTTTACATAGTCATTATAGAGGGGGATTCCTGTGCGGGATGCCCCTTTTTATTGGCTAAGATTGATATATAATCCCCCGCTCTGTTCCCCCTACAATTAACTGGTTTCCAAGCAATGGCAAGAAAACATATTTATATCGCATACACCGGCGGTACCATTGGTATGCAAAAATCACATGACCACGGTTACGTGCCAGTCGCAGGCTTTATGGAAAAGCAACTCGCAAGCATGCCGGAATTTCATCGTCCAGAAATGCCTGAGTTTACGATTCATGAGTACGACCCTCTAATCGACTCCTCTGATATGACACCAGCTGATTGGCAGCAGATCGCTGATGATATCCGTGATAACTATGACAAATACGACGGCTTCGTCATTTTGCATGGTACCGATACCATGGCTTATACCGCTTCTGCATTATCATTTATGTTTGAGAACCTAGGTAAACCTGTCATCGTTACTGGCTCGCAGATCCCACTTGCAGAGCTTCGTTCAGACGGTCAAGCAAACCTGCTCAATGCGCTGCACATTGCTGCAAATTACCCAATTAACGAAGTAACGCTGTTCTTCAATAACAAATTAATGCGCGGTAACCGCAGCACTAAGTCTCATGCAGATGGCTTCAATGCTTTCACTTCTCCAAACTTACCACCGCTACTTGAAGCAGGTATCAACATTCAAATCAGCAGTGATATTGAAGTGGGCAAAGTACCTGAAGGCGAGTTTAAAGTTCATGATATTACGCCTCAGCCAATTGGTGTGATCACCATGTATCCTGGCATATCGCATGAAGTTATCCGCAACACATTGCTACAACCTGTGAATGCAATGATCCTACTGACATTTGGCGTGGGTAATGCTCCGCAAAACCCTGAGCTACTAGGCCACCTAAAAGATGCATCTGAACGTGGTGTTATTGTGGTGAACCTAACCCAATGTTTAGCGGGCAAAGTTAACATGGGCGGTTACGCGACAGGCTGTGCTCTTGCGGAATCAGGTGTGATTAGTGGTTACGATATGACACCAGAAGCTGCACTAGCAAAACTACACTTCCTACTTAGCCAAGGCTTAAGCTACGATCAAGTAAAAGTGAAGATGCAACAAGTGCTACGCGGTGAAATGAGTATCTAATCGATACCCTGACACAAAGAAAAAGCCGACATAATGTCGGCTTTTTCTTTTTATATCAGTGATCTGATGAGCTGAAGCACGCTTGTTCCGAGTAACAATTTACTTCATTATGCGTTTTTCAATCGCAATCAATTTCACATTATGCACATCGATCACACTATATGGGTTTGGTTTCTTTTAGGTACGTCCATTCTCGCGGCATTTCTCAAAATGCCGAAAGTCTCTTTGAGCTTGCTTGCAGTTACGCTTCTTGGTGGCTTAATCGCCAGCGTTGTATCACCAATAGGGTTGATTTTCGTTGTTACCTTTTTAGCCGCGGCGTACTACCTCAAAGATAAACCTTGGCTACCACCAACAATATATTCAGCTTTTGTCATTATTGGTTGTCTCGCACTCTTTCTCCATTGGATACCTGGCTTTAATAACCCGCATGTACTTCAAAATGTTCAAGCTGGCCCTTTCAGTGCAAACTTTAACATGTACTTGAACCTCGATAAGCCAATCGCGTTCTTTGCTCTTCTTGTCGCTTTCCCTGCTTTATTGGGAGTAAAACGTAACACCAACTATCGAGCCATATTGTCAATATCGCTGCCATTGTTCGCGTTACTGCCTGTTGCTTCACTACTAGGCGCAATAAAACCTGAGTTTTCTATTCCTAATTGGTGGTGGCTGTTCGCTTTGAACAACCTCTTGTTCACTTGTGTTGCTGAAGAAGCCTTGTTTCGTGGCTTTATCCAACAAAAGTTAACGAATAAATATGGGGCGTATATCGGCGTTGTGGTTGCGAGCCTGTTATTTGGATTAGCCCATTTTGCGGGCGGTCCGCTACTAATTGTTTTCGCTTCGCTGGCAGGACTTGGCTACGGTTTGATTTTCCATATGACTGGCAGATTATGGGCTGCAGTTTTGGTTCACTTCCTATTTAATTTCAGTCATTTACTCTTCTATACCTACCCGATTCTTCGTGGATAACAGGCACAAAAAAGCCAGCTCAATTGAGCTGGCTTCTAATTTTAATCCAGACAATTAACCGATGTGCGTTGCGCCGCCCATGTACTTCTGTAGTACTGCTGGGATTGCGATACGGCCATCAGCTTCTTGGTTGTTTTCAAGGATAGCAACCATAGTACGGCCAACCGCTAGACCAGAACCGTTTAGCGTGTGTACTAGCTCAGGTTTCTTCTCGCCTTTACGACGGAAACGAGCTTGCATACGACGAGCTTGGAAGTCCCACATGTTTGAACAAGATGAGATCTCACGGTAAGTTTCTTGAGCTGGAACCCAAACTTCTAGGTCGTAAGTCTTACGTGCACCGAAGCCCATGTCACCAGTACATAGAACAACTTTACGGTAAGGAAGCTCTAGAAGTTGCAGAACTTTCTCAGCGTGACCTGTTAGCTCTTCTAGCGCATCCATTGAATCTTCTGGACGAGTGATCTGAACTAGCTCAACTTTGTCGAACTGGTGCATACGGATTAGACCACGAGTATCACGACCGTAAGAACCTGCTTCAGAACGGAAACATGGTGTATGCGCCGTCATCTTAAGTGGTAAGTCAGCTTCGTCAGAGATTGTGTCACGAACCATATTCGTTACAGGTACTTCAGCTGTTGGGATTAGAGACAGTTTACGTGGTTCTTCGTCGTTTACTTTCTCTTCTAGCGGCTCAGTGTGGAATAGGTCTTTACCAAACTTAGGAAGCTGACCAGTACCGTATAGGCTGTCTGCATTCACTAGGTAAGGAACATACATTTCTGAGTAACCATGCTCGTCAGTGTGAAGATCTAGCATGAACTGAGCAATTGCACGGTGTAGACGAGCAAATTGACCTTTCATTACGATAAAGCGAGCACCCGTGATCTTAGTTGCGCTAGCAAAGTCTAAACCACCAGCAATTTCACCTAGATCAACGTGATCTTTCACTTCGAAGTCATAAGTCTTTGGTGTACCCCAACGAGAAACTTCTACGTTATCTTCTTCGTCTTTACCGTCAGGCACTTCATCAGCAGGAAGGTTAGGAACAGAAAGCGTGATGTCTTCAAGTTTGTTCTGGATTTCAGCCAGTTCAACCTTTTTCGCTTCTAGATCGCTACCAAGTGTACCGATTTGCTTTTTAATTTCTTCAGCACCCTCTTTATCGCCAGCAGCCATTTTCTGACCGATCTGCTTAGAGATGGAGTTACGCGTGGATTGTAAATTTTCAACTTCTACTTGAATCGACTTACGTTGCTCTTCAAGTGTACGGATTGTGTCTACGTCTAGCTTAAAGCCACGACGCGCTAGTTTTGCAGCTGTTTCATCCAGCTCTGTACGAAGTAATTTAGAATCCAGCATTGTTAATCCTATGCTTTTTTAGTTGTGAAATCGCGTTCAAGCATCGTGCTCAAACGCTAAAAATATTAACCGAACAAATGTATCTAAAAAGACCGCTTATTCATAGCGCTTTTGTGGGCTTTTTGCGTCTAAACTAGCCAAGTAATCTAACTTTTCGCCAATTTTGGTTTCTAAGCCTCGGTTTGATGGTTGATAGTATCGGGTATCAGCCATTTCTGGTGGTAGGTACCTTTCTCCTGCCGCATAAGCGCCTGGCTCATCATGGGCGTATCGATATTCTTGACCATAACCAAGATCTTTCATCAAAGAGGTAGGTGCATTACGTAAATGCACAGGCACTTCGTACTCAGGTAAGTTATGGGCGTCACGAAGCGCTTGCTTCCATGCGTTGTACACAGAGTTACTTTTTGGTGCGCATGCCAAGTAAACAATCGCTTGAGCAATCGCTCTTTCCCCTTCAGCGGGACCTACACGAGTAAAACAATCCCAAGCAGATAGCGCAACTTGCATCGCTCTAGGGTCAGCATTACCGATATCTTCTGATGCTATGGCAAGCAATCGGCGCGCGATATAAAGAGGATCGCAACCCGCAGCGATCATCCTCGCGGCCCAGTAGAGCGCTGCATCAGGATTAGAACCACGAATAGACTTGTGTACTGCCGAAATTAGGTCGTACCAAATATCGCCTTTATTATCGAAACGTGAGACTTTTTCTCCGGCAACTTCAGCCAAAAGCGGCAAGGTAATCACTTTCGTACCTTGCTCATCCTCATCAGCCATATCATAAAGAAGTTCTAAGTAGTTAAGTGACATACGTGCGTCACCATTAACAAGCTCAGAAAGTCTGTCCAATACACCTTCAGCGAAAGAAGCTTCAACTTGACCTAAACCTAGTTCATCATCTTGAATCGCTTGCTCAAGCGCTAAGCGAATATCTTGCTGAGCGAGTGATGTAAGTTTGTACACGCGAGCTCGTGATAGCAGTGCGTTGTTTAACTCAAAAGAAGGGTTTTCAGTCGTGGCTCCGATAAATGTCACCGTGCCATCTTCAATATGCGGCAAAAAAGCATCTTGCTGGGATTTATTGAAACGATGGACCTCGTCGACAAATAGAATCGTGCGTCTACCCGCCAGTTTATTCTCACGTGCTTTTTCAATCGCAGCTCGAATTTCTTTCACTCCAGATGTTACTGCTGAAACACGCTCTACTTCCGCGTTCGCGTAATTCGCTGCAACTTCCGCAAGCGTCGTTTTTCCAGTGCCTGGAGGCCCCCACAAAATCATCGAGTGGATATGTCCAGCTTCTAGTGCTTTGCGTAAGGGCTTACCAACGCCCAAAATATGCTGCTGACCTATGTATTGGTCGAGTGTTTCTGGTCGCATTCTAGCGGCAAGAGGACGAAAGTCTTCGTCCCCTGAAAAATCGAATGAGTAGTTACTCACATTTAGTTCCTTTGGTCATCGACCTCTACACCTTCAGGAATAACAAAAGTAAAACGGTTAGCCTGTGGCTTGTTTAGATTGATGTTGTTGAACGTAAAGTTACTTTGTTGGCCATCTTGCTCAACTACGCTGAAGCCTTGAACTGCGCCTTTTTCATCAATGCTTAACTTGAATTGACCTTGGTTACTGTCCACCGCAGTCGGGGTTAGAATAAACGTGTCGCCTTGCTGCTCAACTTTGTAGTTATCCCAGTCGCTGGCACGGTTACGAGTCAGCAAAACAAACGGAGTCTGCTCTGTTGCTTGTTCTTGCCAGTAAATACTCACCTGTTCAATAAACGGGCTGTAATACCAAAGTGACTGGCCATCAGATACAAGTACGTTTTCATCTGGTGAAGTCGTTGTCCAACGGAATAAGCTTGGTCGAGCAATTTCGACTTTCCCTTGACCTTCCATGACGACATCACCTTCAGGGCTAATCAATTGCTGCGCAAAATCAGCGCTGAAACCATCATTCTTTTGTAGTCGTTGGCTAAGCTCATCTTTTGGCGCTGCCAATACAGAAAAGCTCATCAAAAATAAAACAGCCAATTTTTTCATTAAGTTCTTATCCTGATTGTTGGTGTAGTCTAGTTATAACTTACTTTGCACATCTCTTTGACCAGAGAAGGTAAAGTTTGTTCTCATGAAAAACTACTTTCCGCAGCATTGTTTAAACTTCTTGCCACTGTTACACGGACAAGGCTCGTTACGGCCGATATCTTTATATGGATTAACACTTTGCGCCTTTGCACCAACCATGGCTTCATCAGCGGCCTGAGCAACCTCTGAAATCATCAAATCAATTTGGTCTAAGAAATCACCTAAGCTTGGTGGACACTCAATGCCTGACTCTTTCATCTGTTGTTGCGTTTGAGCTTCGTCGATGGCTAACATGAACGTCGTCAACATCGCTTGTAGCATACGTAATGTGCCATCACCGACGCTCACTTCCATCCATTGTTCTTCAATCGTTGGCCACAATGTCATGTAGCCTTCAGCAAAGTCCGCCAACTGCTCTTGTTGAGCATCATCTTCTAGTAAAGCCAGCAGCGAGTACTCGTTGCGTTTGAGAAAACTGTATTGCTGATTAATATGACCTTCAATCGCGCTTTTCGCCGCTTCAGCTTGATCTGCAAAAACAGAAGGTAGCCACGTTTCAGGGGCTAGCGGCTTGGTCGCCATATTTGCCGCTAAAGTCAAACCTTCAACGAACATTGGTGATTCTTCAGTAATTGAGTCTGCGAGTGTCAGTAATTGATACTTCATTATCATTTTCTAGTGTTAGTCATAATCTGAGAGCATTATAACCCTATGCAAGGCGCTGGGTCACTTCGAGACTTTCCTCCCTGACTCGATAGCCTCTCCTTGTAAGTTTTTCGACACTATTCCCGTCACGGCTAGCTACACGGACTTACTGCCTAGCCTTTTTTTCTTAATGGACGCTTATTTCTCTTTGAGAATTTGAAATCGAGGTGCATGATGCGCAGCGTTACATTTTCTTACATTCGTTTTATTTTATGTAGTATCTGAAATGAAGATTTATAGAAATAAAGGTTTTACCCTCATTGAATTGGTTGTTGTCATTGTCATTCTCGGTGTACTTGCCGTGACTGCAGCCCCGCGCTTTCTAAATTACCAACGAGATGCGCATTTAGCTCGTGCTGACGCTGCATTTGCCAGTTTTGAAGCCTCGGTCAGTTTTTATCATTCCAAATGGCTAACGGAAGGCGAACCAACTGGAATCGTCGATTACGGCAATGGTGACGTGTATCCATCATCTACAGGATTTCCTATTTCTGTAGATCGAACCCCACTTCCTCCCAATGACAACGATAACATTCTCATCCGTGGCGGAGATTGTGTGTTGTTATGGAATGCATTGGTTGATACCGATCTTACCATTCGTTCACAGCACGACGATCCAGGCACGGTGTTACCGTCAGAAGAAGAGATCGTCAGTTGGTACACTTCAGGCAACGAGTGTTATTACTATTACACCCCTAGCTTCACCATTGAAGAGAGACTCCCTATTCTTTACTACTCTCCTCTTACAGGCGAAACTCGACAAACGTTTGAAATGGCATCCAGCTCGTGACATTTATCGCCCTACCCTCTAAAATCACGCCTCCCTAAACAGAGGCGTTTTTTATGCGAGTAGTATTGGGCCCAATGGAGGGCGTATTAGACCATTTGATGAGAGAAATCCTAACGGACATCAATGACTATGATTTATGTGTCACTGAGTTTGTTCGGGTTGTCGATCAGCTATTGCCTGATCATGTATTTCATCGTTTGTGTCCAGAGCTACTGCAAGGCTCGCAAACTAAATCTGGTGTTCCTGTACACGTGCAATTGCTTGGTCAAGATCCTAAATGGATGGCTGAAAACGCAATTCGCGCAGCAGAACTAGGGGCGAGAGGCATCGACCTCAACTTCGGTTGCCCAGCAAAACTGGTTAACAAAAGTAAAGGTGGTGCCGCGTTACTTCAGCACCCTGAGCTCATTCACAACGTCGTAAAAGCTTGCCGTGATGCTGTTCCTCAAAACACTCCTGTTACCGCCAAGATTCGTCTAGGCTGGGATAACCCAGAAGATTGCTTCGAAATTGTTGACGCTATCCAAAGCGCAGGCGCCAACGAGTTAACCGTTCATGCGCGCACTAAAACCGGCGGTTACAAAGCCAGTGAAATTAAATGGGATTACATCAACCAGATTAGAGAACGTTTCTCTATTCCATTAATTGCCAACGGTGAAATTTGGAACTACCAAGATGGTCAGGCATGTATTGAGACAACTGGTGTGGATTCGCTGATGGTGTGCCGCGGAGCCTTTAACGTACCGAACCTTGGCAATGTGGTGAAACACAACCATAAAGTCATGCCTTGGTCTGAAGTCGTTGAGCTGTTGCTGGTATACTCTCAATATGAAATGAAAGGTGATAAAGGGCTTTATTACCCGAACCGCGTTAAACAATGGTTCTCGTATCTACGTCAGCAATATCCTGAAGCGGCTGACTTGTTTAGAGAAATTCGCACCTTTAACAAAGCAGCTCCAATTGTTGAGTACATTACTCGCTACCGCGATGAACTGGCAACAGCCTAGAATACCAGTTTATCTTTACCCGTCGTTTTGGCTTGATAAAGCTTTTCGTCCGCAGCTTTGAACATCACTTCAAAGCTGCTATTTTCATTCTTAGTCACGATTGTAACCCCACCAGAAACGGTAAAGCCTCCTTCAACCGCTAAACCTGCGCGTTGGACAATCGACTTTTGCACTCGCAACATGCCCTTTTCCAGCAAGGCTTTATCGCTTCCAGTCATGTAAATCACAAACTCTTCTCCACCAATTCGCGCGGCAACATCACTATGACGAATGTTCATATCAATTTGATCTGCCATGTAAGTGATCACTTTGTCACCGACATCATGCCCATAGGTATCATTAATCGCTTTGAAGTTATCAATATCTAATACGGCTATAGCAATATAATCACTATGTACCGAGTTCTTTAGCGTCGCTTCCAAACCACGTCGATTTAACAAGCCTGTCATCGGGTCTTTAGCCGCTAACTCTTTAAAATAGCTATGTTCAACTCGAGTATTGATGAAAAATAGAACAATGACGGACAAGAGATAGATAAAGGCAACGACCGCTAAGCTGTATCGTTCAAAGGTGACAAAATTGCGCAGCTCTTTGCTCATTTCAAACTGATAAAACAGTGTGTGTGAGCCAGAAACGCCGTCTAACTGCAAAAACTTAGGTCGAAATGCGTTCTCAGGTAAAGAGATATGCGCAGTATCTATAATCCCTAAATCACCAGCTAGTTTGCCATCGGTATTCAATAATTCATCATAAGAGATATCGAGAGAAATCATTCCCTGATGTACATCACCGAGATAAACAGGCATCGACATACCTAAAATAAGCGTATTAGTCGTCACAAGCGGGGCTGGCCCTGAGATGGTAATTAAGTCTTTATTGTGAGCGGTTTGCTGCCAAAAAGGGCGAGCTTTAATTGTGGTAAGTAATTCAGTAGTGATACTTCGAGCATACGTATCAGGTGAAGACATTAAATAGCCTTCTCGGTCGATGTAATGAATCCCTAAAAGGTACGCGTCAATGTCATGCAGAAATGACAACACAGGAGCGAAAGAAACTTGCCCAGATGCACGTTTATACTGTTCACTGTCTGGGTTACATAGGTCAGCCTCACCCACCAGCATGTAGTTTATATCTACCGCGGGAATTTCATGATGGCGCCCTTCCGACAATAACAGAGCGTCAATCGGCCACATCTGGCACAACCCATCTTTCACATGGCTGTTGTGCTCTAACATCAAAATATAGTGGGACTTGGAGTAGTTAGAAAAACTGTAGTCAATCGCGCTAATCACTTTGCTTGCACGTGACAGCGCCTCAACAACACGGCCATACTCTTCATTGATATCGCGATTAACCGAATCGTAATAGTTCTTGCCGGTTAAAGCCAGTACAACCGAAGCAAGCACTAAAGGCATCAAAAATACAAACTTTAAACTATAGTGCCTTTTTACTTGCATTCCTTCCTCTAACAAAAACAAGCCTATCTATAGATTAAGCACAACAGATAGGCTTGGAGACGTAATTGTATCAATTATGACACATATCGTATGTTTGCAAAGTAGGAAAAGTCTTCAGCAAATTCGATGGCATCATGATTAGTTCAATAGCAAACTATCATCTGCCAATTCTTCTCCTCTCACTTTGGAGAACATTTCTAATAAATCAGGGACTTGCATATTCTTCCGTTGCTCTCCAGCCACGTCTAAGACGATTTCACCTTGGTGTAACATCACGGTACGATCGCCACAGGCTAAAGCATCCTTCATCGAGTGCGTCACCATCATCACCGTTAGATTGAACTCAGAAACCACCTTCTTAGTTAGATCTATAATAAATGCGGCCATCCTCGGATCGAGAGCTGCGGTATGTTCATCGAGTAATAACACCTTACTATCAGACAATGTCGCCATAACAAGACTCACTGCTTGACGCTGTCCACCAGAAAGTAGCCCTATGCTGTCGCCCAAGCGGTCTTCTAAACCTAGTCCAAGAATGCTGATTCTCTCTTGGAAGAGTTTTCGACGCTTAGAGGATAGCGAGAGGCTCCACCCACGCTTTTTTCCACGCATATAAGCAAGGGCCATATTTTCTTCAATAGTCAGCTCACCACACGTTCCCGCTAAAGGGTCTTGGAATACACGGGCGCACTGCTTGGCTCTTTGATCGACGGTTTGTTTCGTTACGTCTAGCTCGTCGATAATCACTTTGCCACCGACCATAGGCGTTTCACCTGTTGCAGCTCCAAGTAAGGTTGATTTACCGGCTCCGTTCGATCCAATAACCGTTAAAAACTGATGTTCAGGCACTTCTAATGTCACGCCTCTCAGCGCTCTATTTTCAAGGATAGTGCCTGGATTAAATGTCACTTGAATGTCTTCTAATCGAATCATGCTACTTCTCCTGACTCTTTCCCTTGAGCTTGAGGGCGACTACGCTTTTTTGCTTTAAGGTTTCCCTTAATTTTTGGTGCAATCAATGCAGCAGCAACGAGTACAGCCGTCACTAAGTTAAGGTCTGACGCTTGCAGTCCAAACATACCGGTACTTAAAGCGAAAGCGACGGCTAAGCGGTACAAAACAGAACCGACAATGACCGCAACAACCGCAACCCAAATCTTGCGCCCTGGGATAAGCGTTTGGCCTAAAATAACCGCTGCAAGACCGACAACAATCGTACCCACACCAGAAGTCACATCAGCAAAGCTGTTAGTTTGTGCGAACAATGCGCCAGCAAACCCAACAAAACCATTGGATAAAGCAAGGCCAAAATAGGTGTAAAACGCGGTACTCGCACCTTGAGCAGAAACCATACGCGCATTCACGCCGGTTGCCCTTAGGCCAAGGCCGAAATCACTATTTAATAAACGGACCACGAGCCATGCTGAAACAAGCACTAATACACCAACCACTAACGGGCGAATTAACATCGGGTCACCGATTACTTCAAATGGCGTCAAGATGGTTTCCTCACCCAACAGCGCAACATTCGGGCGTCCCATAATGCGAATATTAATGGAGAAAGCGGCAATCATGGTCAGTATCGACGCGAGTAAGTGGAGAATGCCACATCGAACAGCAAGAAAAGCGGTAACCCAACCGGTAGCAGCACCAGCAATTACTGCCATAAAGGTGGCTACCCAAGGATTAATCCCCGAGACAATCGCCGTCGCGGCAACTGCGGCCCCCATAGGGAAGCTTCCATCAACACTTAAGTCTGGAAAGTCGAGAACACGAAAAGTTAAATACACGCCCAGAGCAACGAGTCCGTATAACAGACCTATTTCAAGGGCACCAAAAAATGCAAAAGCAGACATCGACTACTCCCTTTCTGCAAAAATGAGATAACCTCAAACCAGCCAGAAACTGGTTTGAGGTAAGCATTTACTTAACGCTTGTTGCTCGCTCAAGTACAGATTGAGGGATAGAAAGTCCCAGTTTTGCAGCGGCGGTTTTATTCACAACCAAGTCAGAACCTTTCGCTACTTTTACATCCAACGAACCAGGGCTAGCACCTTCAATAATGGCTGCTACGTAGTCCGCAGTTTGTACGCCAACTTGGTAGTAATCAAAGCCCAAGCTTGCAATCGCGCCTTTCTCAACATAAGACGTTGCCCCACCTAGCACTGGTGTCTTTGCTTGATTAGCTGCGACAATCATACCTTCAATCGCACTAGCTACTGTGTTATCAGTCGGTGCATAGATAACATCAGATTTCGCCGCAATAGCTTGAGTCGCTGATTGCACATCTGCACTTTTGAGTGCTGTCGCTTCTACAACTTGGATCCCTTGTGCTTTGGCGCTTTCTTTAAGTAAGTCAACCAA
This sequence comes from Vibrio sp. TBV020, assembly GCF_046056895.1. NCBI lineage: Bacteria > Pseudomonadati > Pseudomonadota > Gammaproteobacteria > Vibrionales > Vibrionaceae > Vibrio > Vibrio sp. TBV020. The sequence goes on from NZ_JBEEAQ010000003.1 coordinate 2,496,157, forward strand.
GGTTACTGCATTCGCTTCACCTGGGTTAAACACCACACCAATCGATTTAACGCTCGGCATAATTTCTTTAATCAGCTCCACATGCTGACTAACTGGGGAAAGATCAGATAGGCCTGTGACATTTTTTCCAGGTTGCTCAAGGCTCTTAACCAACTTAGCACCGACTGGATCAGTTACTGCAGTAAATACAACTGGAATTGAACGTGTCGCTGACACTAACGCTTGAGCGGTAGGAGTTGCAATACCCACTAATACATCGGGCTTTTCACCCACATATTGGCGAGCGATTTGCACTGCAATAGCAGGGTTGCCTTGCGCGGTTTTGTAATCAAACTCGAGGTTCTCACCCTGCTCATAACCTTTGGCTTTAAGTCCATCAATCAAACCTTGGCGAGTGGCATCCAATGCTGGGTGCTCTACAATTTGCGAAACAGCCACTTTTGCCGTTTTCGCCATAATACTGGTAGACGAGAGTAATGTGACACCTGCGAGAACAGCGGCCGCAATAACTTTTCCTGCTTTCATCTTAACTCCTTGATGTGATACCAATCCATTGAACATCAAACATTCCTGTCTCTAGCGGACCATACCTAGATGAGTGCGCTTTCAAACTGAGTTAACCAACCTTTACTTCCTGCCGTATAGAATGGCGAAGGATGGGTATAAAATGGCTTGGTGTAAGCAATAATTTTGTTGTGTTTACAAGTTTGTATTTTTCAAATTGCACAATTTATGTGCACATTAATTACTACCAGTAAGCCGATGAAAAGAAAAGTAGATTTTAACATTTAAATAACAAAAGGAGATGCAGGTTACTTTTGTTGCTTCGCCGCATGAACCAAAATGTTGCGAGGTGTTGTTTCTCGTGAGCAAAACTGCGACAACGTGACCTGATAACCACTCTGTTGTAAGAAAAGCGCCTTATCAAGAACTAACCAAAGCTCAAGAGCACGTCTAAAGGGTTGCTGAACCAAGCTCATTCGCTCCATCTGCCAATAACGTTGAAGACCTTTTTCTTCATACTTAACAAAGTCGACCTTTGGCAATGCAATGCTTTTTTTATCGCTCGCCCATAGACAGAAAGCCTCAAACCCTTCAGAAAGCTGGGACTTCTTAATACTTGGAATCGGTTGGTATTCCTCAAGGCTAAGGACTTCTCTTAGTAACAAGTCAAATCCAAGCCGGAAAGTCATTTCCTCTACTCTATGTTTTTTCACTCGCTCCCCACCAGTTACGGTTTCTTGAAGCGGTATACGCAGTTCTGATTTATTTAAGCTCAACTTAGATTCCTTCGCTGCCTCAGACATTGGCTGATAACATTCGTCTTGAATCAGATGGTAACAACATGGAGAGAAGGTCATTGCAGGGAGTTGTTTATCAACCCCCTTATTAATCAGTGATACGTGGAGATCGCCACAAGCATGTAATGCAACCGCATGTTGATTAGAGTGAAAGGCTCGAATGGATTCTGGGCTAAAAGCATCACCTTGGACGAAGTTCATCGAAAGTCTCTGCTTATCTGCTTCATGTTGCCCAGACTCACAGAGAGCTTGTTGATATTCAAAGCTTGTTACACGCTGCCCTGATTGACTAGCTAAAATACGGCCTAAAAACCCCTTGCCAGAACACCACTCTAGCCATTCTTCGCCCTCATGAGCATTTAGAGCCGCTTCCCCCATAGAAACAATCTGAGCCAGCTTTCTACCCGGCACACCTGTATCTACACCACGAGCTAGACTCAGTCCGTCAAGTTCAAGCTTTGGTAAATTAGTCCAACGGGAGATAAGTGCTACTTCTGGCAGATACGCCGACATTGCCTCTACAAGCGCGTCGTTGTCTTGCTTAAATTGTTCGATAGATTCAGGGGATAAGCTATCTAGCCATTGAGAGAGTAAAGTATGACTATCTTGCCAAGGAAGCACAGCCGAATGGCTCGAGAAGAATGGCTCAAAACGCCAAAATACTTGGTTGTCGACTAAGAACTGATCGAGTGATTTGAACTGGTGTAACATGACTTCCCCCTGAAAAGCGTAGTGTAGAGGGAAGTCAGCAGAGATGGTAGCGGATTAACGCACTGGTAAGTCAATATCCTTAAACATCTCTTCAATTTCAGCATTCGATTTAAGTGACAATGCTTGCTCGACAACAGGTCGCGTCAAGTGCGGTGCAAAGCGCTCCATAAAATCAAACATGTATGAACGAAGGAAGGTGCCGCGTCTGAAACCAATACTTGTCGTACTCGCACCAAAGATATGACTCGCATCGATAGCAACAAGATCCGTGTCTTGTTCTTGGTCAATCGCCATACTTGCAATCACACCAACACCGATGCCCATTCGAACATAGGTCTTAATCACATCTGCATCTGTCGCCGTGAACACAACGCGAGGAGTTAGGCCATATTTGTTAAACGCGGTATCCAGCTCTGAACGGCCTGTAAAACCAAACACGTAAGTGACCAATGGGAAAGAAGCGAGGTCTTGAATCGTTACCTTCTCTTTTTGGGCTAATGGATGGTTTTTAGGCACTACAATTGAGCGATTCCAGTGATAACAAGGAAGCATGATGGCATCTTGATACAGGTGAAGTGCTTCTGTTGCAATGGCAAAATTTGCTGTCCCTTTAGCAATAGCCTCAGACATTTGTGAAGGCGTACCTTGGTGCATGTGCAGCGACACTTTAGGGTAGCGGGCAGTAAAGCCTTTAATAACATCAGGAAGTGCGTAGCGCGCTTGAGTATGAGTAGTGGAGATGTTGAGTGTGCCCATTTCAGGGTGAGTATGTTCACCTGCAACGGCTTTGATGCTTTCTACTCGCGCGAGGATCTCTTGAGAGATTCGGATGATGTCTTCTCCGGCTCCCGTCACTTGAGTTAAGTGTTTACCACTACGTTCAAATATTTGAATTCCAAGCTCATCTTCTAACAGACGAACCTGCTTACTGATACCTGGTTGAGAAGTGTAAAGGCTTTCCGCGGTAGCAGAAACATTTAAGTTATGGTTAACGACCTCAACAATATACTTCAATTGTTGTAATTTCATTCAGACCTCGTAATCCCTTATCGACGCCGCACAGCGAGCAAACATAGTTTATAATATTTAGTTATAACGCCTAAGAAGTGAAATTGATAGTCAAATTGGAACGAGTGTTTGGAAAAGTGGGCAGTTTTTTGCGTGTGGCGCCTATTTTGCAACCAATTACTCAGAATGAGCTTTGCAAAGCGATTTTTCATTAATAAAATTACTAAGTTGAGCAATAATGCGAAACAGTTACAGTCGCATGGCAGGATCGTGTATGCTTAACGGCTAGCCACTAAAAAACATAAGATACGGAATTTATGAATATTGGTTTAATCATAGCTTTAGTTGCCATCTTGCTGGTGTTAGTTCTTGGCTATAACATTATGCTTCAGTATAAGGTTAAAGCAGAAACAGCGCGTAAACAGGAGAGTTCGCGTTTCCTGCAGATTATCGATGCAACCGAAGAGCTTATCGGCCACGCTCATCACATGCCATATAGTAAAGAATTACTAGTGTGTCTGAATACTCGTATCCTAGATGCAGTTCAGAATATGCATGAACTTGATCCGAAAAATAAGCACCTTGAACAACGTGTTGCTCACGTTAAAGATCAAATTAAGCAACTTGAAGAAAACTACAAAGGTGGCGAAAGCACAAGTTTTAAAGTTCCGAGCAGCGATAAACAAGCGATTGTTATGCTTAAGCTTGTGAAACGCCTACGCGATACAATCCGTAGTGAACACAACAAAGGCCGCTTTGAAACTCAAGCTTACGTGACTGAAAATGCACGCCTAGAAACGATTCAAGTACGTATCAATATCGAAAATGTTATCAAGCGTTCGAATGATGCGATTGTACGTGGTCAACCTGGCACAGCAATTCAGTTACTGAAGAAAGGCTTAGACGCACTCAGTACTAAAAACGACGCTTACTCAAATCAAGCGCGTGAAAAACTGCAAACCATGTATGACGAGTTAGAATCTAAACGTCAAAGTAAGAATGCAGAAGAACTTCATCAAATCGAAGAAAACCAACGTCAGAACGATATGGATGCCCTCTTCGGTGAGAAGAAAAAGTGGTAATATAACTCCGCTCAGTTGTTTTCAAAAAGGTCGCAGTAGCGGCCTTTTTCTATTTATTTTGTAAAGTTATGTCCAAGATGATCGACCTAGACCAATACCAGTCTCTATTAGAACCAATCAATGGTTTTCTTCAATGCAGCACCCCAGACGAATGGGTAGAAGAAGCTCGCAAACCTGAAAACCTAAACGTCGTACTGATTGACCATTTGATGTGTGAGTTGAAGGCGGGACAATCCGCAATGCTCTTAATTCGTAAATATGCGGTTGATAAAGAAAGTACCCATAACCTATTAGATTGGTTTAAGCCTTACGAAGATTTCGCTTACCGCAAAACCGGTAGCCTTGAAACCCTGAAAGGTAAAAGCAATATCTCGAAAGCAATCATGGCGAAATCCAACTCCCCTTATAGCCAAGATTTGATTGATAAGATGGTGTTACTGATCAAGGAAGAACTGCATCACTTCTACCAAGTACTTGAGATCATGGACAGCCGTGGTATCGCGTATGAGCCAGTACAAGCCAGTCGCTATGCCAAGGGGTTGATCAGTAATATGGCCACTCATGAACCACAGACGCTTATCGACAAGCTGATTATTGGCGCTTACATCGAAGCGCGCTCTTGTGAACGATTTGCTAAGCTAGCACCTCATATGGATGAAGATATCGCTAAATTCTATGTTTCTTTACTTCGTTCTGAAGCAAGGCACTATCAAGACTACCTGACGCTCGCTGAAGAGATTGCGGGGAAAGATATCTCTGAGCGAGTAAATTACTTTGGCAAACTTGAAGCCGAGCTAATTTCCTCACCAGACACCGATTTCAAATTTCACAGCGGTGTACCTGCTTAGAAAGAAAAAAGGATGCATCAAAGCATCCTTTTTTATAGAAGCTATAAGAGAGCCTCCCCTAGCCCTGCTGCATAGAGCTTTTTACTAATTCGATTCAAAGCTTCAGCTTGCTTGGGTTCAATGACTAAAGTCCCGCGGCTCTTCAATACATCCATCATAGACTCTACACAAGCCGCATCCGGACCAACTCCTTCTAGTTTTTCTCGAATAAAGCCAAACCAGTTATCATCCATCTTCTTTTTGACCTTCTCGATCACCTCAGGATTCGTCACTTGAAACTGCTGCCTATTATCAAAGGCTGCTTGGTTCGTACGGGCGATATCATAAACAATGTGTGCTTTCTTCTTAGCAATCAACATTCCCGGAATATTGAGCTGAAGTTCCGCAATTTGTCCGCCACTCATTTTGAGGAAAAACTTAATGTCTTTATAACCACTACTGTCAGGGGCAACATTGTGCTGTTCTAAATTACTACCATGACTTGCGAGTTGGTAACGGTCTTTCAAAGCCTTTTGATGTGTGGCTAACGCTTGGAACTCTTCAGTTCCGCATATAAACAGTTTAGCTGCTTGAAGGTCACGAAACTTTTTAACTTTCACCGTAATACGAGCGCAATCTTTCAAATCGCCAACGTCATTACTGCGCACACGACTGGTAATTTTTGCCAGCGCTCCACTATAGCTTTTGATCCCCCCATAGGCTCCTGGTGGAAAGCTGATCTCTGCGTCAAACGCAATTCGCAAACGCTCCGCAAACGTATTGAGCTCAACTTGCGCTTGAATAATTTCTTTAAACATCAAGAATAATTGCTTACGTTTTAATTTGGCATTAGCAACTTGGTTCTTGCCATGAAAGTCCATCGCTTTGGTGTTCAGTACTTTCTTGCCCGCCGCGTTTGTTTCTAGATACTGGGCAATGTCTTCGTCTAAATACTCGGCTAAATGTGCATCATCGGTCAGAATGTCATGCATCAATTTACACATCTTGCCTTCTTCGGTTTGCTGAAAACTCTTAGATTTCAACTTACCCCGAAGCTCGGCAAGGCTAGACTGATATTCATTTTGATTTACCAGCCTAAATCCTTGTGACAGATGTGCTGATTGATTGATTCGTTTGAGCACTTCGGCTTTAATCTTAGCGACATCTCCGACGGTCACTTTTTTATTTGCTGCATCAGAAAGCGCATCACTACCAACTGAAGCGGATAATGTATCTGTCATTGAAGTATCTCCAAATTAATGACCCAGCAGGGCTCTACCATTCATTCCCTGAGCGTAAAGCTCTCTACCTATTTTATTTAGTGCCTCAGCCTCTTTCGGGGAAACAATCAAGCTACCTGACTGATGGAGACGATGAATCATATTCTGTGCGATTTTTAACTCGTCACGCGCCTTAGGGACATTGTCATGAATAAAGCTAAACCAGTTTTTATCCATTTTACGCTTCACTGTATCCAATACCTCTTGGCTGGAAACTTTGAACTCTTTGGATAAATCTTTAGTGGTTCGAGTAATATCGTAAATAATGTGCTCTTTGGCTTTCGCCACAAGCATTCCTGGTATGTTGAGTTGGAGTTCAGCTATTTGCCCACTTGAGAGCTGAAGGAAGAACTTGATATCTCGATAGCCAGAGCCCGTTGCGCCTTTACTGTATTTAGCCAAACTAGATTTGCCTTTCGCAAACGAATATCGGTCTTTCAAAGCGTTTTGGTTATGAGCAACTTTGCGAAATTCTTCGGTGCGACAAATAAAGAGCTTTGCTGCGTGCAGTGCTGTCAGAGAATCGAACATCACTGTCATACGAGCACAATCTTTCAGTTCGCCAATATAGCTATCTCTATCACGGGTGGTCATTTTTGCTAACGCACCGCTAAAGCTTTTGATCCCACCAAATGCTCCAGGTGGCTCACTGAGCTCACCATTAAACGCAGAGGCAACCGTCTTGGCAAAAGTACGCAGTTCAACTTGAGCGTGGATAATCTCCTTGTACATCAAAAACAGCTGTTTTCGTTTCAGTTTTGTATTTGCAACTTGATTGCGCTGGGCTTGAGTCATCGACTTAGTATCGAGTTTTGCTTTTCCCACGGAAGGTTTTATGAGATAGGATTTTAGGTCATCGTCCAAGTATTCAACCAAGTGTGCATCATCAGTCAGGATGTCATACATCAGCTTAGAAACTTGACCTTCTTCAGTTGATAGGAACTGTTTCGACGTTAGTTCCGATTTTAGTCGTGCTAGTTCCGACTGGTAATCTTTTTGATTTACTAAGCGAAAGCCTTGAGAAAGGTGTTTAGTTTGATCAATGTACTGTAACACCTTGGCCTTTTTCTTTCGGACCAGTTCTTTCTCTAGTTTTAACTCGTCAGGTGTTAACTTACTAATATGCTTTGGGCGCGATTCGTATCCGTCCATCATTCACTCCCTAAATGTATATAACGTAAGCTTATAATCTAATTTAGAGGGGTGTTATAAATATCTCGTAATTTAATAATACCTTTGGGATATTGATCGACATATACGCTAGTAACCACTTACCTTCTAAGGATAAAAAAGCCAGCAGATGCTGGCTTTATTGGTTCGTTATATTTGATTAAGCAAGTGTTGCGTTAATCTCAGCCAGTACCGCAGCTGGGTCTGACGCTTGAGTGATAGGACGCCCAATAACTAGGTAATCAGAACCCGCTTGAATTGCATCTACTGGGGTCATAATGCGTTTTTGGTCACCAACAGCTGCGCCTGCTGGACGAATACCTGGAGTAACGAGTTTGAACTCTTTACCTAGCTCACCTTTCAACATTGACGCTTCTTGTGCTGAACACACTACACCGTCTAAACCTGCATTTTTGGTTAAGTTTGCTAGGCGAATTACTTGCTCTTGAGGCGCAATATCTAAGCCAATTCCTGCTAAGTCGCTCTGTTCCATACTAGTTAGAACCGTCACACCAATAAGCAGCGGGCGGTCTTTACCGTAAGGTTCAAGAATCTCACGTGAAGCAGCCATCATACGTTCACCGCCACCGGCATGAACGTTCACCATCCAAACGCCCATTTCTGCGGCAGCTCGTACTGCTTTAGAACATGTATTAGGAATATCGTGGAACTTAAGGTCTAGGAATACCGAGAAACCACGCTTGTGTAACTCTTTAACGAAATCAGGACCAAATAGTGTGAACATCTCTTTACCGACTTTTAAACGGCAAGAGCTTGGGTCGATTCTATCAACAAAAGCGAGTGCGTCTGCTTGGTTATCATAATCCAGTGCAACAATAACTTTTTGGTCGATCATTTCATCTCCTAACTTACTTTAAACAAACCGAAAAAAAGCAGCGGGATCACCGCTGCCATTTTATTATGGGATATACCCAATCTTTAATAATCATTCGCCATCCAATCCACGGATCGGCTTGATCGTTCCCCACCCTTTACAGGATGGACAATGCCAATACATCGAATGAGTTGAGAATCCGCACTTTCGACAACGATAATGAGGCTTCACTTTGAGTTGTTCGCCAACCAGCTTCTGTAGCGTATCAAGACTGGCTTTAGCTCGCCCTTCCTCAGCTTCAGCCAAGTGATAGTCCATCAAACGATAGAAACCTTTCATGGTCGGATTCTTAACCAACTGTCGAGTCAGCAGCTCTTGAGCCGCTCCCGGCCCTTCATGCTTCGCCACCATTTGAGCAAGCATTAGCTCAGCCGACACGCCGGCTTTATTCACGATACATTGGCGCAAGAAGTTAAGTAGCTCATCTTCTCTGCCTAAATGATGGTAACACTCGGCTAAGGTCGGTAAGACTTCACTAACAAAGTCACTGTCTTGCTCAAGAACCGTTTCTAGATGCTGAATCGTACTCTGGTAGTCTTCGTCTTCAAGATAAAGCTTACCAAGGGCAATACTGGCTCTGACACACTTTGGATCTTCTGATAGTGCTTTCTTAAAATTCTGTTTTGCTTGAGTTTGGTTGCCATCAGCTTGTTCTTGCATGGCAAGTTCACACCAAAAGTGACCAATACTCGTACGCATGCGCTTACGGCCCATCTTCACTAATAGTGAAGCGTAATGAATAGCTTTGCTCCACTCACGTGTCTGCTGGTAAATTGCGACAAGCTGCTGCAGTGCAGCTTCACGATGGTCAGGTTCATCAACAAGCTGTTCAAAGATTTTTTCAGCACGATCTAAAAAGCCAGACGCCATATAGTCTTTTGCTAATTGCTGAAGTGCGATGTTTTTCTGATCGATCGTAAGACCCGAACGAGAGATGAGGTTTTGGTGAATGCGAATAGCGCGATCAACTTCTCCTCGTGAACGAAATAGATTACCTAACGCCAAATGCGTATCAATCGTTTCGTTATCCACCTGGAGAAGTTCGATAAAGTGATCAACCGCTTTATCAGACTGATCTGACAAAAGCAGGTTTAGACCCGTCACGTATTGACGAGATATTTGATTAGATTGTTTCTGCTTATCTTGCTGGGCACTTCGATTACCCATATACCAGCCGTATGCTGCGGCTATTGGTAGTAATAAGAAGAGAATTTCTAACATCAAGTAACAGCCTACCTAATAAATCTTGTTAAGCTTTCTCTTGAGTCGGTTCCGTTACTGGAGGAGAAAGTTTATTGAGCTTCTTCTTCAGTTTACGAACCTGGAGCTGAGATTTGAGGTGTAAGCCACCAAATACTAACCAAGCGAGGGCAAAGCCTACAACGAATACGACACCTAGCAGCGTAGATAGGTGAAAGTCACCTTGAGCGATAAGGTAGTTAAATGTCACAACAGCTTGATTCTGAGAGCCTAATGCCAGTGCAATTAAGAATAGGGCCAGTACAAGAACGATTTTTATAATTTTCATAGTCCATCACCTAAGATTAGTTCTGCCGTACGATTATGCAGTAAAAGCTCCAAACAAACCATGGTTATCTGAGTAATTCGAGTTATAAAAAAGCGGCATACATATGTATGCCGCTTTTTTAGCAATAGATTACGTATTTACCCGAGATTTACGCGCTCACGTAATTCTTTACCTGGTTTGAAGTGTGGAACGTATTTACCTTCCAGTTCTACTTTGTCACCAGTTTTCGGGTTACGACCAACTCTAGGTTCACGGAAGTGCAAAGAGAAGCTACCGAAACCACGGATCTCAATGCGATCGCCACTTTCTAGAGTTGATGCCATATGCTCTAAAATATCTTTTACAGCATCTTCTATCTCTTTAGCTGAAAGGTGCGTCTGTTCTGCACAGAGTCTTTCAATCAATTCAGACTTAGTCATAGTTGCCCTCATAGAGTAATTTATCACTTATTATAGTAAGTAATACCAGTTCCAACAAACACTTGCTTTCAATTTTAGACAATAATTGAACAATGCGTGTAATGAAAAAGTACTTTTTTCAGAACATCTTGAAGAGATTGGTATTACTACTAGTTATCACGTAAACATAAAAAAGGAGCCTTTCGGCCCCTTTTTCTTAAAAGCGATTTAATTATTCGCCTTTAGCTGCTTTGAAAGCGTCAGCCATAGCGTTACCGAATGAAGCATCGTCTGCTTTGTTCAGTGAAGCCATTGCTTCTTGCTCTTCAGCTTCATCTTTAGCTTTGATAGATAGGTTGATTACGCGGTTCTTACGGTCTACACCTGTGAACTTAGCTTCAACACTGTCACCAGCGCTTAGGATTAGAGAAGCGTCTTCTACGCGGTCACGAGAAACTTCAGAAGCGCGGATGTAACCTTCTACGCCTTCGATTAGCTCGATAGTTGCGCCTTTAGCGTCTACTGCAACAACAGTACCGTTAACTAGAGTACCTTTCTTGTTGTCTGCAACGTAAGCATTGAATGGGTCATTTTCCATTTGCTTAACGCCTAGAGAGATACGCTCACGCTCAGCATCTACTGCTAGAACTACTGCAGAGATCTCGTCGCCTTTCTTGTACTCACGTACAGCTTCTTCACCAGCAACATTCCAAGAAATGTCAGATAGGTGAACTAGACCGTCGATGCCGCCTTCTAGACCGATGAAGATACCGAAGTCAGTGATAGACTTGATCTTACCAGTAACCTTGTCGCCTTTAGCTTGCGCTTCAGCGAAAGATTGCCATGGGTTAGCTTTACACTGTTTCAGACCTAGAGAGATACGACGACGTTCTTCGTCGATTTCAAGAACCATAACCTCAACTTCGTCGCCAACATTAACAACTTTAGATGGGTGGATGTTCTTGTTAGTCCAATCCATTTCAGAAACGTGTACTAGACCTTCAACGCCTTCTTCGATTTCAACGAAACAGCCGTAGTCAGTTAGGTTAGTAACGCGACCAGATAGTTTGTGACCTTCTGGGTAACGCTTAGCGATTGCTACCCATGGATCTTCGCCTAGCTGCTTAAGACCTAGTGATACGCGAGTACGCTCACGGTCGAACTTAAGAACTTTAACTTGGATCTCGTCACCAACGTTAACGATCTCAGAAGGGTGCTTAACGCGCTTCCAAGCCATGTCAGTGATGTGTAGTAGGCCGTCAACGCCACCTAGGTCTACGAATGCACCGTAGTCAGTAAGGTTCTTAACGATACCTTTAACTTCTGCGCCTTCTTGTAGAGTTTCTAGAAGCTCATCACGCTCAACGCTGTTCTCAGACTCGATAACTGCACGGCGAGAAACAACTACGTTGTTACGCTTCTGGTCAAGTTTGATAACTTTGAACTCTAGCTCTTTGTTTTCTAGGTGAGCAGTGTCGCGGATAGGACGCACGTCTACTAGTGAACCTGGAAGGAAAGCACGGATACCGTTTAGTTCAACAGTGAAACCGCCTTTAACTTTACCGTTGATGATACCAACAACAGTTTCAGCTTCTTCACAAGCTTTCTCAAGAACGATCCAAGCTTCGTGACGCTTCGCTTTCTCACGAGAAAGTTGAGTCTCACCGAAACCGTCTTCTACAGCGTCTAGAGCTACGTCTACTTCAGAACCAACTTCAACTTCAAGTTCGCCAGCAGCGTTCTTGAACTGTTCAGCAGGGATAGCAGACTCAGACTTAAGACCAGCATCTACAAGAACGAAACCGTTCTCGATAGCTACTACAGTACCTTTAACGATAGTACCTTGTTGGAATTCTGTTTCGTTTAGAAACTCTTCAAAGAGTTGAGCAAAAGATTCAGTCATTTATTTAATCTTCAATAAATTAAACGTCCACGGGTATCCTACCTCGTGGGGTTATTAAATTCGCCAGTCATCATCCATGCGACCAACGTTCTGACCTAGCAGCCTAGGCTACTAGCTTAGATTCGATATATTGTAGTGCCTTTTCTACTACTTCGTCGATACTCATAGTAGTAGAATCTAGCAAAAGCGCATCCTCTGCAGGGCGTAGTGGTGCCACTGGGCGGTTACGATCTCGGTCGTCACGCTCTTGGATCTCGCTCAAAAGGTCGTCAAATTTAACATCTAAACCCTTGCCTTGCAACTGTTTAAGGCGACGGTTTGCACGCTCTTCTGCGCTAGCATCAAGGAAAATTTTCACTTCAGCTTTGGGGAAAACCACCGTGCCCATATCACGACCATCAGCAACTAAACCATTACCTTCAGCAAAAGCACGTTGACGACGCAATAATGCTTCACGAACTCGTGGAAGTGCCGCTACTTTCGATGCAGCCATGCCCGTTTCTTCTTTACGAAGCTCACCAGAGACATCTTCACCTTCTAGAATCACTTTCACTAAGTCGCCTTCAGCAACAAATTGAACGTCTAGGTGTGTAGCAAGCGGCACGAGCGCATCTTCAGATTCTAAGTCAACCCCGTGATGAATTGCAGCAAGTGCTAATACTCGGTAGATAGCACCAGAATCTAATAAGTGAAAACCTAGTTTGTTCGCTAGCAGCATACAAAGAGTGCCCTTACCTGCACCACTTGGTCCATCAACGGTGACTACCGGTGTATGAGACGACATGTTTTACTCCACGTTGGTTACTGATCATTGCTTAGTGCAGTGACCTATGTTTGGCGTGAAATTATAGAGGTAAACGTCTAGAGGTTCTAGGCGGATGATGAGGAAATTAAAAAAAGAGCGCATTTGCGCTCTTATGTAAGTCTATAACTTTATTCGGTCACGATTCTTAGTAACCAGTCCGTCACCAATCCCTTTAACCGCGGTGAGTTCATCTGCCGTTTTGAAGCTGCCATATTCATCCCTGTAGGTCACAATTGCTTGTGCTTTTTTCAGCCCTACACCGTTGAGTAGTGCTGCCAACTCCTCCGCACTTGCGTTATTAATGTTGACCGTAATCTCAATCCCTTCATATTTCGGGTTGCTGTTACCTTCTGTCGCAAAGCTCATAGGTACTGAAAAGACGAGCACCATAATGAAAATTATCTGTCTGAACATTTCGATTCCTTTATATCAAGATGTGTAGTCAGATTAACGGAACAGATGTGTCGTCAATAACGGTAAAGTAAAAAAACAAAACGGGCTGCAATCGCAGCCCGTCTTAATCAATATATCAGTTACATTATGACTGATTACTGTGTCACAGCGTAGTATTCGATATCGATAGTTTTACGCAAAATGCTGATAAGGCCTGACAGGTCTTGCTGAGCACTTGCCTGTGTCATTTGCTGAGCAATCTGCTCGTTGTATTGAGTGTTAAACATTGAAGACACTTCCGTCAGTTCAACTACTACGATATCACCGTTTAGATCTTTCGCTTGTGCAAACCCGACTTTACCTTCTTCAGGCTTCACCATAGAGAAAACAACATCAGCTAGTGAAGAACTACGATCAACTGTTTCAGACTCACCAAACGCTAGACCATTCTCTTCTAGCAGTCCCTGTTTACCTTCTTTCAGTTCAGCAACCAGCTTATCGGCAAGTTCAATAGCGCTTTGCTCGCCTTTTACTTTCGCAAGAGAAGTCGTTACTTGTTCACGAACGTCTGCTAGTGGTAGAACCATCTCATCACGTGCGTCTTCAACACGAACTACAATCACGTGCTCAGGAGCAACTTCAATAACCTCTGAGTTTAGGCCATCTTCTTTCACTTCTGGACTTACGATAGCTTGTAGAACTGCTGGTGTCTTGAGCAACTCAGGAGCATCAATTTGAGAAATGAAATCAGTAGTATGGATTTCAGCGTTGATAGCCTGTGCAGCGTCATCTAGTGAATCAGGGTACTCAAACGCTACTTTTTCAAGTTCACTCTGTAGCTCGTAGTACTGATCGATTGCCTGCTGATCTTTAAGCTCTTGCTTAATTTCAGCTGCAACTTCTGAATATGGCTTAGCAACTGAATCTTTAAGTTCATCAAGCTTGATGATGTGGTAACCAAAATCTGATTTAACCAAACCTGTTGTTTCGCCAACTTTCGTTAGAGCAAACGCTGCTTCTTCAAACGCTGGGTCCATTACATCACGCTCAATCCAACCTAGCGAGCCGCCTTCAGATGCACTACCGAAGTCATCAGATTTTTCTTCAGCTAGCGTTGCAAAGTCAGCACCTGCATTTAGCTCATCAAGAATCGCTTGTGCTTTTGCTTCATCGTCGCCTTCAACTAGGATGTGGCTTACACGGCGTTGCTCTTCAGATGAGTACTTATCAAGGTGCTCTTGGTAGTACTGCTCTGCTTGCTCTTCTGAAACAACAATTCCTTCTTTCAGCTGTTGTGCAGAAAGTTCAATGTAGGCAACTTTCACTTGCTCAGGGCGAGTGTAACGCTCTGGGTTTTGCGTGTAGTAATCGTTGATCTCTTCTTCAGACAATTCAGCTTTAGCCGCAAAGTCTTCTAGAGATAGCGTTACTTTCTTAATTTCACGAGTTTGAGTCAACAGCTTGCTTTGTGCTGCAACTTCACCAGGTAAAGTAAAGTCGCTCGCTTGAATTGCTGTTAGCAGTTGGTTGCGAACTAGGTCGCGACGTAAGTACTCTGCGAAGCTCTCTGCATTGAAGCCTGCACGACGAAGCGCTGTTTGATAAATTTCTTGGTCGAATTTGCCATCAATTTGGAACTGAGGCATTTCTAAAATCAGTGTACGTACTTGTGCATCACTTACGCGTAGGCCTAATGACTCAGCGTGTTGCTCAAGTAGTAAGTCGTTAACCATACGGTCGAGAACAGATTTGCGGAAAGACTCTACGTAGCTAGGGTCAGCCAACAAGTTCGAGAAGTAATCACCAAGCTGCGCTTGCATACGATTACGTTCATTTTGGTAAGCTTGTTCAAACTCACCACGGCCAATTTCAACATTGCCTACTTTCGCAGCTGTGTTATTTGAACCGCCAACAATGTAGCTACCAACACCCGCAAACACGAAAGATAGGATGATAAGTCCTAGGATAATTTTAACCGCGATGCTGTTAACGCCTTCGCGTAATCGGTCCATCATACTTAAACTACTCTCCGCTTATACATCGCACCAACATAAGTTAAGAATTGGATACGATATACTTCATTAAAATAAAAATTGATTAGCGCGATAATACCAGAAAAAGAAATGCGCATCAGTATGATGCGCATAATTTAAAAAGGTTCGAAAAAATCAGCCTAAATGGCGATTTTTTGATTAGTTGCAAGAATCTTTAAGAGCCTTACCTGCTTTAAACGCAGGAACTTTAGCTTCTGCGATTTGGATTTCTTCACCAGTTTTAGGGTTACGACCTGTGCGTGCTGCACGAGTACGTACACTAAATGTACCAAAGCCAACTAGAGCAACTTGATCACCAGACTGCAGAGTGTCACCTACTGCTTCGATGAATGCGTCTAGTGCACGGCCAGCTGAAGCTTTTGATAGGTCTGCGTTTTCTGCAATTTTTTCTACTAATTGTGTTTTATTCACTGTGATTCCCCTTTGCGCCACCTGGTTAATTTTTTTATAGGTAGCTTAACGTTCCATTTCATTTCAAATTAGCGACAAACCCTTGTAATACAAGGCTCGAAGCTATAGTCGCTAACGTTAGCGCCCAAAAAAAACGCTGACAAGCCTTTTTATGCTTATCAGCGTAATCTTTTACTTATTTTTGCTACATATCACTATTTTACTGCAGCAAACTCGACACCTGACGGCTCATTTTCTAGTGCGACTTTAAGAACTTCATCAATCCATTGCACCGGAATAACCTTAAGATCAGCGATAACATTGTCCGGAATGTCTTCTAGATCACGTTCGTTGTCTTTCGGAATCAGTACTGTTTTGATGCCACCACGGTGCGCTGCAAGTAGTTTTTCCTTAAGACCGCCAATCGGTAGAACTTCGCCGCGTAGGGTAATTTCACCCGTCATGCCTACTTCTGCTTTTACAGGGTTACCTGTAAGGCTAGAAACAAGCGCTGTACACATTGCGATACCCGCACTTGGGCCATCTTTTGGCGTCGCGCCTTCAGGAACGTGTACATGGATATCACGTTTTTCATAGAAATCTGAGTTAATACCCAGTTTTTCCGCACGTGAACGTACTACCGTCATCGCTGCTTGAATCGATTCCTTCATGACGTCGCCAAGTGAACCAGTTTGAGTCAACTTACCTTTACCAGGCATAGACTCTGTTTCAATAGTCAGCAGGTCACCACCAACTTGAGTCCATGCAAGGCCAGTCACTTGACCAATGCGGTTGCTGTCATCAGCTTTGCCGAAGTCATGACGCTGAACACCCAAGTATTCTTTTAGGTTATCCATAGTCACTGTTACCGATTTCAGATCCGAATCCAGTAAAATGTTCTTAACCGCTTTACGACAAATCTTCGAGATCTCACGCTCTAGGCTACGTACACCCGCTTCACGCGTGTAGTAACGAATAATGCCGATAATAGCTGAGTCTTCGATCTCAATCTCATGTGGCTTAAGTCCGTTACGTTTCACCTGTTTATCAACTAGGTGGCGCTTAGCGATATTCAGTTTCTCATCTTCTGTGTAGCCAGATAGACGAATCACTTCCATACGGTCTAGCAGCGGCCCAGGAATATCCATGGAGTTCGACGTTGCAACGAACATAACATCAGAAAGGTCGTAGTCGACTTCCAGGTAGTGATCGTTAAACGCGTTGTTCTGCTCTGGATCGAGTACTTCAAGTAATGCTGAAGATGGGTCGCCACGCATATCAGACGACATTTTGTCGATCTCATCCAATAGGAATAGCGGGTTCTTCACACCAACTTTAGACATTTTCTGGATAAGTTTGCCCGGCATAGAACCAATGTAGGTACGACGGTGACCACGGATTTCCGCTTCGTCACGTACGCCGCCCAGCGCCATGCGGGTATATTTACGACCAGTCGCAGCTGCAATAGAACGACCTAGAGACGTTTTACCTACACCAGGAGGACCAACTAAGCATAAGATTGGACCTTTAAGCTTATTGATACGGTTTTGTACCGCTAAGTACTCTAGGATACGTTCTTTAACACGCTCTAGACCGTAGTGGTCTTCGTTAAGAATCTCTTCTGCTTTAGCTAGGTTTTTCTTCACTTTAGAACGTTTGTTCCAAGGGACACCTAGCATCCAGTCGATGTAGCCACGGACTACCGTTGCTTCTGCTGACATCGGAGACATCATCTTAAGCTTTTGTAGTTCTTGTTCAGTCTTCTCGCGTGCTTCTTGAGGCATTTTTGACTCTTCGATCTTCTGTTTTAGAGTCTCGAATTCATCAACGCCATCTTCGCTTTCACCAAGTTCTTTCTGAATCGCTTTCATTTGCTCATTCAGGTAGTACTCACGCTGCGATTTCTCCATCTGCTTCTTAACGCGAGTGCGAATACGCTTCTCAACTTGTAGCAGATCGATTTCAGATTCCATTTGTCCCATCAAGAACTCAAGACGCTCAGTCACATCTAGAAGTTCTAGTACCGCTTGCTTGTCAGCAAGTTTTAGTGGCATGTGCGCTGCAATCGTGTCGGCTAAACGCGCTGCTTCATCAATACCATTTAGGGAAGTCAGTACTTCTGGTGGGATCTTTTTATTGAGTTTAATGAAGCCTTCAAACTGGTTGATTGCACTACGAACAATCACTTCTTGCTCGCGCTCATCCAGCTCGCCAGTCGTTAAGTACTCAGCTTCAGCAAAGAAGAATTCATTTTCAATAAAGTGGTTTATTTTTGCACGCTGCTGACCTTCAACAAGCACTTTGACAGTGCCATCTGGTAGCTTCAGTAGTTGAAGGATAGTCGCAACGGTACCAACTTCAAACATGTCAGATTGAGCTGGCTCGTCAGTATCCGCTTCTTTTTGCGCTACTAACAATACTTGCTTGTTGTTATCCATTGCAGCTTCAAGACATGCAATCGACTTTTCTCGGCCAACAAACAATGGAATTACCATGTGCGGGTAAACGACTACATCTCTTAGAGGTAGTACGGGGATCTCGATACGTTCGGAACGTTCCAAGTTCATATTATTCTCTCTTCCGCTTAGTCCTATCTGCAGTATATGGGGCTTAATTGTTTGGATTCAATGAAAGAATAAAAAAAAGGGAGTAATTGATTACTCCCTTTCTACCGATATCTAATTATGTGATTCGTATTAAGATTCTGCACCTGCAGCTTGGTTATCTGAGTTGCTGTAAATCAGCAGTGGATCAGACTCACCTTTAATCACCGACTCATCGATAACAACTTTACTTACGTCGTCCATTGATGGCAGTTCATACATGGTTTCAAGCAGCACACCTTCAAGAATTGAACGAAGACCACGAGCACCAGTTTTACGCTCCATTGCTTTTTTAGCAATCGCACGTAGTGCATCTTCACGGAACTCTAGCTCCGCATCTTCTAGTTCAAACAAAGCAGCGTATTGCTTAGTCAGTGCATTCTTCGGCTCACATAGGATTTGGATTAATGCATCCTCATCTAGCTCTGTCAGCGTTGTCGTTACAGGAAGACGACCAATGAACTCTGGGATTAGGCCGTATTTAACCAAATCTTCAGGCTCAACTTGAGTGAATAATTCACCAACAGTCTTAGTTTCATCTTTCGAACGAACTTCTGCACCAAAACCGATACCAGTGCCCGTCGCAACACGTTGCTCGATCACTTTATCTAGGCCAGCAAATGCACCGCCACAAATAAATAGAATCTTAGATGTATCTACTTGTAGGAACTCTTGCTGAGGGTGCTTACGACCACCTTGTGGTGGAACTGAAGCAACCGTACCTTCAATCAGTTTCAATAGCGCTTGCTGAACACCTTCACCTGATACGTCACGCGTAATCGATGGGTTTTCAGCTTTACGAGAGATCTTATCGATCTCATCGATGTACACGATACCACGCTCTGCTTTCGCTACGTCGTAATCACACTTCTGCAGAAGTTTCTGGATGATGTTTTCTACATCTTCACCAACGTAACCCGCTTCTGTCAGCGTTGTTGCGTCAGCCATAGTGAATGGTACATCTAGGAAACGAGCTAATGTTTCTGCCAGTAGCGTTTTACCACTACCAGTAGGACCAATTAGCAAGATGTTACTTTTACCAAGTTCAACACCTTCGCTCGTCGTATCTCCATTACGTAAACGCTTATAGTGGTTATAAACGGCTACTGCTAGCACTTTCTTCGCGTAATCTTGGCCAATCACGTAGTCATCAAGGTGTTCACGAATATCTCTTGGCACTGGTAGTGCTTCTGATTGTTTCTTCGGTAGAACATCTTTAATTTCTTCACGAATGATGTCGTTACATAGGTCGACACATTCATCACAAATATAGACTGACGGACCAGCGATTAGCTTACGAACTTCATGCTGGCTTTTGCCGCAGAAAGAGCAGTAAAGAAGCTTACTACTACCGCTCTCTTTGCTTTTATCTGTCATTCGCTAACCTCTTAGCCTTTACTTATATGACTTGAGTGTATATCAATATATGGCATTGTTGCTAGTTATTCACCGCGATGAGTGAGAACTGCATCTACTAGGCCATATTCAACCGCTTGATCAGCTGCCATGAAGTTGTCACGATCAGTATCACGTTCAATCACTTCTAGTGGCTGACCTGTGTGTTCAGCAAGTAGCGTGTTGAGTTTTTGTTTGATCGTTAGAATCTCTTGAGCGTGGATCTGGATGTCAGATGCCTGACCTTGGAAGCCACCTAGCGGTTGGTGAATCATTACTCGTGAGTTAGGTAGAACGTATCGCTTGCCTGGTGCACCACCAGCAAGTAGGAATGCACCCATTGAGCACGCTTGACCCATACATACCGTACTTACATTCGGCTTGATGAACTGCATTGTGTCGTAGATTGACATACCAGCAGTTACGCTACCACCTGGAGAGTTGATGTATAGGAATATGTCTTTATCTGGATTTTCTGATTCTAGGAAAAGCAGCTGTGCCACGACAAGGTTTGCCATGTGGTCTTCCACTTGACCAGTCAAGAAAATTACACGCTCTTTCAGCAAACGAGAGTAGATATCGTAAGAACGTTCACCACGGGAAGTTTGTTCAACCACCATTGGTACTAGCGCGTCCATAATTGATGGCATTGTATTTTTTTCTTGGTAGCTCATATTCTTATGTCCCTAAAATAAATGGCCCGTATGATACATATCATACGGACCATTGTTAGCAGAATAGTTAACGATTAGTCAACCTTCTCAGCAATAAATTGCTTATTAAGCAGCTGGTTGCTGGTTCATTAGCTCGTTGAAGCTAACTTCTTTTTCAGAAACCTGAGCTTTAGCGATGATTGCATCAATTGCTTGCTCTTCTAGAGCAACATTGCGCATGTTGTTCATCATTTGCTCGTTCTGCTCGTAGTAAGAAACAACTTCTGTTGGATCTTCGTATGCAGTAGCCATTTCTTCGATAAGTGCTTTCACTTTCTCATCATCAGCTTTTAGCTCTTCAGACTTGATTACTTCACCTAGTAGAAGACCTACAACTACGCGACGCTTAGCTTGCTCTTCGAACAGTTCACGTGGAAGTTGCTCAGCAGCTTCTGGGTTACCACCGAAACGCTGTGCAGCTTGCTGACGTAGAGTACCGATTTCTTGATCGATTAGTGCAGCTGGTACGTCGATGTCGTTTTCTTTAACTAGACCGTCGATAGCTTGCTCTTTGATGCGGTTCTTAATAGCTTGCTTAAGTTCACGCTGCATGTTCTTACGAACTTCTGCTTTAAGTGCGTCAACGCCGCCTTCAGCAACACCGAACTTAGAAACGAACTCGTCGTTTAGTTCTGGAAGCTCACGAGCTTCAACTTTGTTTACTTTGATTGCGAACTTAGCAGCTTTACCTTTTAGGTTCTCTGCGTGGTAATCTTCTGGGAAAGTCACGTCGATTTCGAATTCCATACCAGCAGTCTTACCTGCGATACCGTCTTCAAAACCAGGGATCATGCGACCAGCGCCCATCTCTAGAGGGAAGTTCTCAGCTTTGCCGCCTTCGAACTCTTCACCGTCGATAGAACCAACGAAGTCGATAGTTGCACGCTTACCTTCTTCAGCAGCTTCTTCAACTTCAGCCCAAGTTGCTTGCTGTTTACGTAGAGTGTCGATCATCTCTTCAACGTCTGCGTCTTGAACTTCAGTTGTTGGTTTTTCAACAGTGATGTTCTCTAGACCTTTTAGCTCAACTTCTGGGTAAACTTCGAAAGTTGCGTTGAATACTAGGTCTTCACCTTCGTTAGTATCAACTGGAGCGAAAGTTGGTGCGCCTGCTGGGTTGATCTTTTCTTTAACGATCGCTTCGATGAAGTGGCGTTGCATTACTTCGCCCATCACGTCTTGACGTACTGCTTTGCCGTACATCTTCGCAACCATTTTTAGAGGCACTTTGCCTTTACGGAAACCATCGAAACGACGGTTTTTTGCGATGTTGCGTAGTTCAGCTGTTACAGCATCTTCGATGTTTGCAGCAGGAACAGTAATGTTTAGACGGCGCTCTAGGCCCTCTAGCGTTTCAACAGTAACTTGCATTATTCATTAACCTCAAAACTGGCTCAGATAACTGAGCTTATGTGCCTTGCTCTATAATAAAAGCTAAGACCCATCCTTGTTTGTACTCTATGAGCACTCTTCTATAAATCGAGTATCGACAACTGACGAGTCAATCATCGGACTAATTAGCGATATCCTTACGAATTAAACTCTGGATTTAATTCGGTAAAAGGTATCTCCGATTAGCCTCAGGATAAAAATTTAGACGCAGCATTCTACCGACCAGATCGATAGCTGTCGAGTCTAGCCCCACGATCGCTACGGGATTCACCTAAAAACTCACTTAACTGCTAAAAAAAGCGCCAATAACGCACGCTTTGTTTCCAGAAATGGGGACATTAATGCCTTTTTCAAGAGAAACTAATATTTTTTTTCGATTAAAGATCAAAACTAGATCTAAGTCCGGTTTTATCCCTCACTTTGTTAATAGCAGTAAACACATTCATAACAAAAACCTTTACGCTATAGCAGAGTCAGGAAGTGGTACAGGGTTGTAAATGTTGGGATTTCGAAGAGGAAAGCTATACCTGCTTATTCTGTATATCGCTGTCATTATTGGTGGTTCGAGCTGGGTTTGGAATTCAAGCAAAGAGACCCAATTTAACACTCACAAAGAACAGCTTGAACGTTTCGCAGAATTTATTTCGAGTAAACTCGACAAGTACGCGCACTTACCACAACTTATAGCTAAAGACAGTGAACTCATTTCAGCACTACAAAACCCGCATAACCCTGCTCAAATCGAACTTACAAACCGCTACTTAGAACAGGTCAATGCGACCATTAAATCGACTGACGCCTACCTATTAGATGAGTTCGGCAATACTATTGCAGCAAGCAACTGGAATTTAACCCGTTCATTTGTCGGTAGAAATTATGCTTGGCGACCTTATTTCTCTAACGCAATTCAAGGCAATCCAAGCCAATATTTTGCACTGGGTTCAAGTTCAAAGCAGAGGGGTTACTACTTTTCTTACCCTATTAGGTATGCCGCTGAAATCATTGGCGTGATTGTTATCAAGATGGATCTCACGGCTATCGAAGCCAACTGGCAGAATCGCTCCAATACTTTTGTCGCAACTGATCGCTTTAATGTTATTTTTATGTCGAGTAACGAAGAGTGGCTGTTTAAAAGTTTAACCACTTTATCCGAAGCAGATCGACAAACCATTTTGAACAGTCGCCAATACCTCGACTCGCCAATTCGGTCATTCGGATTAGCAGGAGATTTGTCTCAGCCGCATTCTGAGTTGAGTAATCCTTTGGCCTCTGGATTTGAAAACTCTTACCTTGTTTCGTCAAGGCCACTAGAAAAACACAATCTAACTCTGCGAGTATTAACCCCCAAAGTCACATTGTTGTGGTCAACACTCAGTTTTTCTTTAGTCACAACGCTGCTGTTTGTTATTGCTTACCTTTCGCTCCAACTCACTTTTCAGCGTCAGTTAAAGAAAAGGCAATTCGAACAATTGCAGTCTGAAGCGAAACAAAAACTCGAGTTTTTGGTGATGGAACGAACATCAGAGTTACAAGCAGAGATCGCAGAGAGAACTAAAACGGAAAGCGCTCTACGTCAGACTCAAAATGAATTGATTCAAGCGGCGAAGTTGGCCGTGCTTGGCCAGATGTCTGCAAGCATCAGTCACGAGCTAAACAACCCACTGGCGGCTATCCGAAGCTTTGCTGACAACGGGCGCCGCTTCATACTAAAAGAAAAATACGATCGAGTAGACGATAACCTTTCACGTATTTCAGCACTCACTGACAGAATGGCTAAGATAAGCAATCAGCTCCGTTCTTTTGCCAAAAAGAGTGACAGTAATGAAACCGTTACGACAGACGCTATTGCTATTGTATTGGCCGCAAAAGAACTACTAACACCACAATTCAAAGCGGCTCAGATATCGCTGAATACTGATATAGGCGCAGATTTACCACTTATCGACATAAACCCAATTCAATTGGAGCAAGTGCTGATTAACCTTCTTACCAATGCCATACAAGCAGTAGAAGAACAACAAGACAAGCAAGTTACTCTCTCTGCTCAATTTGTAGAAGGTAGATTGAATCTGATCGTGGATGATAATGGTCCTGGCATTCCTTTTGATCGCCAAGCCCAGCTATTTGAACCCTTTTACACAACTAAAAAGAACGGTTTGGGATTAGGTTTATCCATTTCGCACCAAATTACTAAAGCAATGGGTGGGGAACTTAATGTAAACCCATCGCCACTTGGTGGAGCTCGATTCGTGCTTACTATACCGGCAACAACAAAGTAACTATCAAGGACAATCGATGTACGATGTTATTTTCATTGATGATGAGAGCGATATTCGCCTCGCGATAGAACAAAGCTTCGAACTTGAAGAGATCCCTGCACGCTTCTTTGCCAGTGCAGAAGAAGCGTTAATGGCAATAAAAGCAGATGGATTGCCGAAAGTGGTGATTACGGACATTTGCTTGCCAGGCTTGTCAGGTGAAAACATCCTTTCCAGTATTTTGCATCAAGACCCTGATATCCCAGTTATTCTAATCACAGGCCATGGCGATATATCGATGGCGGTCAACGCATTGCAAAATGGTGCTTACGATTTCATTGAAAAGCCCTTCCCTATCGATCGGCTGATCGATACTACTCGCCGTGCCCTAGACAAACGTGAGTTGACGCTAGAAAACCAAGAACTCAAGCGCAGTCTAAAAGCAAGCCAAACTCTTGGTCCGCGAATCATCGGAGATACACCCTCGATCCAAATGCTAAGAGACACTATCGTCCATATTGCCGATACCACAGCTGACATTTTACTCTTTGGCGAAACAGGGACAGGTAAAGAGCTTTTTGCTCGCTCTATTCACGAACAAAGCTCTCGACGCGACAATAACTTTGTGGCGATTAACTGCGGCGCTGTACCAGAAAACTTGATTGAAAGTGAGCTGTATGGTCATGAAAAAGGTGCATTTACCGGCGCAGATAGCAAGAGAATAGGTAAGTTAGAACATGCACAAGGTGGCACGCTATTTTTGGATGAAATTGAGTCGATGCCGATGCAGGCTCAAATCCGCTTGCTGCGAGTACTTCAAGAAAGAGTCATTGAGCGCGTGGGTTCCAATTCACTGATCCCAATTGATATTCGAGTGATTGCCGCAACGAAAGTCGATCTTAAGCAAGCAGCATCAGAAGGTTCTTTCCGAGAAGACCTCTATTATCGACTCAACATCGTGACCTTAGATTTACCTCCACTGAGACAGCGTAAGGAAGATATTCCTACCCTATTCCACCATTTCCTGCTTGTTGCGGCATCTCGCTATGGAAAATCAGCACCTGCAATTGAGTCTCAGCAGATTCATCAACTACTCGCCCATGACTGGCCAGGGAATGTTCGTGAATTACGAAATGCTGCAGAACGTTTCGTTTTGCTGGGCACTCTTTCACAGTTTGGTTCCGAAGAGACAAGTAGCAAAGAGACAGGACTTGCTCAACAAGTGGCAGAATTCGAGAAGAGTATTATCGAGCAAGCTCTGAATCAATGTGGAGGTAGCATCAAGTCCACTATGGAGCACCTTCAACTTGCACGTAAAACCCTATACGACAAAATGCAAAAATATGGCTTAGACAAGAGCAATTATAAAGGTGAATAATTCATTCACTTTTTATTCATATAAAATACGATATGTTGTTTCCATCAGCTATTGAAGGAACAGTTATCATGAAAAAAACCGCTATTACAGCCATCGCACTGACCTCTCTTTTCTCAGCGATGACTTTCGCCGATGAAGGTTTTAACGAATTTCCAAAACAAGATGTTGCACACTGTCTAGGCTGGGCCGCTGGGATTGATGAAAATGCGGACTTTGGTTCTTATATGATGACATTGTCAAAAGATAAAAAAGAAGTCATCACCTCTGATGCAAAGATCATGGAAGAATTTGGAACAGCAATGGGCTACTCCGAAGCGATGATTGAGTTTGCGGGTAAGAAAGCAGCCCTTGAGCGTTATGAACAAGTTTGTTCTCCGATAAAAGCGAAGTACGCCATTTAACTTGCCCTACCCTTGCCCAAATAAAAAGCCCCGGATAACTGCCTATCCGGGGCTTTCTCTTTAAAGCAATTTTATCACTTAGTTATTATCTCTGGTCCCATAAGCGTAGTCGGAAGCCATGTCGAAACCCAAGGCACGTAAGTCACGATAATGAGGAAGAGGAACATTACCGCTACCCAAGGCAATGCGGCTTTAACGACTTGCATCATCGACATTTTAGCCACCCCGGCAGTTACAAATAAGTTAAGCCCCACAGGTGGCGTAATCATGCCTATCTCCATGTTCACCACCATCATGATACCTAGGTGAATAGGGTCAATACCCAGCGCAATCGCGATTGGAAATACCAAAGGCGCGACGATGATCAATAGGCCTGATGGCTCCATAAACTGACCACCAATCAAAAGAAGCACGTTGACTACAATCAAGAAGGTAATTGGTCCAAGACCTGCAGAAAGCATCGACTCAGTAATCATTTGAGGAATACGTTCTTCAGTTAACACATGCTTCAAGATCAGTGCGTTGGCAATGATGAACAGCAGCATGATCGTCAGCTTACCCGCTTCATATAGCGTGTGTTTGGTATCTTTATGAACAAAGGCCTGTATGACTTTCACCAGCGCTGGTTTGCGGTTCTCTTTATCCGCAAAAGGCCCCATATCTTTGTAGATGAAGTTGGCGATCAAAAATGAATAAACCGCGGCTACCGCTGCTGCTTCAGTTGGCGTGAAGATACCGCCATAAATACCACCTAAGATGATCACAACCAGCAACAGACCCCAGCTGGCATCTTTTGCCGAGTCAAACATCTCTTTCCAACCAACAAACGGTTGCTTTGGTAAATTTTTTACTCGAGCAGCAATGTAGATAGCGATCATCAACATCACACCAGCCAACAAACCAGGGATAACGCCGCCTAGGAACATACGCCCTACAGATACGTCCGTCGCTGCAGCGTATACCACCATAACAATTGAAGGAGGAATCAAAATGCCAAGCGTACCCGCATTACAAATAACACCCGCGGCGAAGTCTTTTGAATAGCCGTTTTTGATCATACCCGCAATAACGATACTACCGATTGCAACTACAGTCGCAGGTGATGAACCAGATAGAGCCGCGAACATCATACAAGCCACAACCGAAGCCATAGCTAAGCCACCACGGAACCAACCTACCATTGCAATCGCAAATCGAATGATTCGTTTCGCAACGCCACCGGTCGACATAAAACTAGACGCCAAGATGAAGAATGGAATAGCGAGTAGAGTGTAGTGCCCAGCAAAGGCATTAAATAATGTTTGTGCCACCGATGCTAATGAAGCATCCGAATGAAGCATTAAGAAAATAATACTCGATAGGCCAAGTGATATAGCGATGGGAACACCCACCAGCATGAAGCCAATCACCATGACAAATAAAAATAGGATTTCCATGGTTTAGCTCTCCTTGCTCTTATCGTTATTATTCGTGTTACTCAGGTTTTTCGGCTCCATCGCCTCACCCGCATCTTTTAGCTCTTCTTTGAGAGCCTCTAACTCTTCTTCTGCTTCATGGCCTGCAATTAAGCGGTCGAGTTTGCCAGTGAGAATTTGCAGCGTGATTTGAGCAAAACGGAATGTCAGCAACGCCATGCCAATCGGCAAAGCCATATAAGGGATAAAGCGCGGCAATTTTTCATAGCGCTCGCCTTCATTTAACCAGTCAGCGAGAAACTGGAACATTTCCGGCATTGGAATATCATCAGTTTCATACCAAGCACGATCAGTCGCAAATGGATACCAATAGTTCCAAGAGCCAATCAGCAGCAAAATTGAGAACGCTAAGCAACAAGCCGCAGCGATGATTGCATACACCTTACGCAGTTGCTCAGGTGCAAGGTTGATAACGACATCAACGCCGATATGAAAATGTTTTTTCACACCATACGAGGCACCGACCAATACCATCCAGGCAAACATAAATACTGTGAGCTCTAATGCCCATAAGATGTTGTCGTTAAACACATAACGAAAGATAACGTTGGCAAAAGTGAGCAAGGTCATTGCTCCTAAAAAGAACGCGATGAGAGTCTCCTCAATTGCGTCCGTCACCTTCCCAATTCTGGCAAAAATTGACTGTTCCATAAGCTACTTCACTTTATCGTGGGTAAAGAAAGGCCCTCTTCCCGATATACCCAGGTAGCAAGGTATTAAGAGGGCCAATAGTTTGGGGGATTATTGTTATTATTTATTTGAAGCGAGTGCCGCTTCGATAAGATCAGAACCGATGTCTTTCTCGAACTTCTTCCAAACTGGCTGAAGTGCCGTCACCCATTGTTGACGCTGCTCTGGTGTTAACGAGCGAACTTCGCCACCGGCTTCGATGATGTTGTTTTTGTTCGCAAGGTTCACACGAGAAGACTCGGCGTTACGTGTTGCAGTTACTTCTTGGATGATCTTGTTTAGCTGATTACGCTGATCATCTGGTAGACCTTTCCAAAAGTCTTTAGACGTCACAACTAGGTAGTCCAAAATACCGTGGTTGGTTTCTGTGATGCCGTCTTGAACTTCAAAGAACTTCTTACCGTAAATGTTTGACCAAGTATTTTCCTGACCATCGATAACTTTAGTTTGTAGGCCGCCGTACACTTCTTTAAACGACATTTTCTGAGGGTTAGCACCTAACTGTTCAAACTGAGCAACCAATACATCTGATGCTTGAACACGGAACTTAAGTCCTTTCGCATCTTCTGGAGAGATAAGAGGTTTGTTCGCCGACATCTGCTTCATGCCGTTATGCCAGAAAGCAAGGCCCTGTAAACCACGACGACGCATTGCATTCTTCAGCTTCTCACCTGATTCTGAGTTCTGGAAGCGGTCAACGGCTTCAACATCTTCAAACAGGAATGGCAGGTCAAAGATACGGTATTTTTTCGTGAACTTTTCAAATTTTGATAGAGAAGGGGCAGCAAGTTGCACGTCACCGTTAAGCAATGCTTCTAGCACTTTGTTGTCATCATATAGCGTTGAGTTCGGGAAAACCTGCATACACATTTTTCCGTCCATTTCCTCATTCACACGCTGTTCAAGTAATGAAGCCGCAATACCTTTAGGGTGCTTATCTGTGTTCGTTACGTGACTGAACTTAATCACCGTTTCACCTGGATCACAATTAGCAGCAGCGTTAAAACTTGTGACAGCCAGAATCGAAGCAGATAGTAGGGTCAATGGCTTAAACATTATTATTCTCCTTGTTAAATGAACAACCCCATCAATGGGTGTTGATACATAACTAAGGGCAATAACTAAGCCAACATACACAGATTAAATATTAATTTAAAATTCAATAACTTAAATAAAAACTAGTTAGTGTTAAATTTGAGCATCACATTTCTCTGAATAATTTGGGGGGATTTCCACCCATCATATTTATCAATAAGGGTGAATTCATACCTAACTAGAAAACCGATGAATGGTATAGAAAAGCAAATGGCAGCTATAAAAGCTGCCATTTTCGTTACAAGAGATGAGGTGAGCAATAAGGAGACATGACTGCCCACCTCTACTCACAATGCATGAAACTTGCTTCATGCTATGATTCTAAGCTTAGTCGAGTTTTTTCAGATTACTAATAAACATATCAATTATATTGTTGATTAGTGAAATTCAATGCGTTGCTCAGTCGCGGCATCAAAGAACACAGCCTTAGAAAGGTCAAAATGAAGCGGAGCAATCTGCCCTGCGGTCACATCTAATTCTGGCGACAAGCGACAAGCGACCTCTTGCTCATTTACTTTAATCATCGCAATCGTATCTGGCCCCGTTGGTTCAAGCACTTCTAATGCTAGATCTAACTTCGTGGTTGCAGAAGAGTCTTGGTTCTCACTGTCTGTAATATGCTCTGGACGTAAACCAATCACCACTTCTTTGCCATCTTGATCACGCATAGAGGCAGGTAAATTGATATGGTGCTCTTGCCCATTACCACCCTTCACTTTTATGACTGGCTTATCATGCTCATCAAGGTCGACCATAGTTTTAATAAAGTTCATTGACGGCGACCCCATAAAGCCTGCCACAAACATATTATTAGGCTTATTGTAAATCTCTTGCGGAGTCCCGAGCTGTTGCAGCTCTCCATCTTTCATCACTGCAATGCGATCAGCTAAAGTCATTGCTTCAATTTGGTCATGGGTAACGTAAACAATCGTTGTATTCAACTGTTGATGAAGGCGCTTAATTTGATGGCGCATCTCAACACGCAACTTTGCATCAAGGTTAGAAAGTGGTTCATCAAAAAGATACAACTTAGGTCGACGTGCTAACGCGCGCCCCATTGCTACACGTTGACGTTGACCACCAGATAACTGCGACGGCTTACGCTCAAGTAAGTGGTCTATTTGTAGCATCTCGGCAACGCGATTGACCTCTGCATCAATATCCTCTTTCGGCATCTTACGAATTTTTAGACCAAACTCGATATTGCCACGCACCGTCATGTTTGGGTACAGAGCGTAAGACTGAAAGACCATTGCAATATCACGATCTTTGGGTTCAACGACTGAGACATCGTTACCATCAATCACAATTTCACCTGAGCTGATGTTCTCTAAACCCGCAATGGTATTCATCAAAGTTGATTTGCCACAACCTGACGGTCCAACCAAGATCAAGAACTCCCCTGAATCGATGCTAATGTCTATCCCTTTAAGTGTTTCTTGTTCCGCTTTTGGATAGGTTTTACGGATCTGTTTAAGTTCTAGTGTTGCCATGATAATTATCCTTTTACCGACCCAGCTGTTAAGCCGCGAACAAAGTATTTTCCTGCTAATACATAAACCAATAAGGTAGGAAGTGCTGCAATGATTGCTGCTGCCATATCGACGTTGTACTCTTTGACGCCTGTACTGGTGTTAACCAAGTTATTCAACGCTACGGTTATCGGCTGTGTTTCCGAGCCGGAATAAACCACACCAAACAAGAAGTCATTCCAAATAGCGGTAAACTGCCAAATCACCGTCACCATGATAATTGGCGTTGAGATAGGTAGCAGGATCTTGAAAAAGATCGTGAAGAAGCCTGCGCCATCCAACTTAGCTGCCTTAACCAGCTCGTCGGGAATACTGATGTAGAAGTTACGGAAGAACAGCGTAGTAAAGGCCATACCATAGATAACATGGACAATCACCAGACCCGCTGTAGTATTAGCAAGGCCTAACTTACCCAACACAGTAGCCATTGGTAAAAGAACAACTTGGAACGGAATAAAACAACCAAACAGTAGTAGGCTAAAGAACAGATTTGATCCTCGGAACCGCCATTTGGTCACAACGTAACCGTTAAATGCTCCAAGTAGCGTGGAAATTGCCACTGCTGGTATCACCATTTGGAACGAGTTCCAGAAGTAGCCTTTAACACCTTCACACTTCACGCCTGTACAAGCGCTGTCCCATGCTTTGAACCATGCATCGAACACCCACTCGGTCGGTAAACTCATCAAGTTGCCTGCTTTTATATCTGGCAGGGTCTTAAATGAAGTGATCACCATGACAAATAATGGCATCAGATAGACAAGGCAGAAGAACGCCAAGGTTGAGTAAATGAACAAGCGAGAAAAATTGATACTCTGCATCATGACTTCTTCTCCCTCAGTTCAGAATAAAGATACGGCACGAGAATCGCCAAAATACCTGCAAGCATCATCATTGCACTGGCAGCACCTAAACCAATTTGGCCACGAGTGAAGGAATGTGCATACATAAACAGAGCCGGTAAATCTGAAGAGTAACCTGGGCCACCGGCTGTCATCGCAGTAACAAGGTCAAAGCTCTTAATCGCGATATGCGACGTAATAATCACTGCGCTGAAAAATACGGGTCTTAGACATGGCATAATGATTCGCCAATAAATGGTCGGTAAGCTCGCTCCATCGATTTGGGCTGCTTTAATAATTGAAGCGTCGATACCACGTAATCCTGCAAGGAACATCGCCATAACGAATCCGGATGATTGCCACACGGCAGCAATGACTAATGTGTACACGGCCATATCAGAGTCAACTAACCAGTTGAATTTGAAGTCTGTGAATCCCCAATCCTGCATCAACTTTTCGATACCCAGACCTGGGTTTAAGATCCATTTCCAAGCCGTACCGGTCACGATAAACGACAGCGCCATAGGATAGAGATAGATAGTACGAATAGCCCCTTCTTGGCGGATGTTTTGATCAAGCAAGATTGCAAGGCCTACACCAAGACCTATTGCAACAACCATAAACAGTAGGCCAAAGATACCAAGGTTGGTGATTGAGGTGATCCAACGATCGTTTTCCATCAACTTTTCATATTGAGCGAAGCCAACAAAGTTGAAACTAGGTAGAAAACGGGAGTTGGTCATTGAGAGCGCCGCCGTCCAAAATATGTAGCCGTAGATACAAACCACGGTCACTAAGACAGTCGGTGCAAGAACGATTTTCGGTAGCCAATGTTGAAGTCGGTCAGCCAGGTTTGGCTTAGTTGTCGACTTCTTTTCATACCGATTAACAACATGCTCCATAACGAGTCCTTACGTCATTAACCCAAGTTAAGATCCAATTGGGTAAAGGAAGGGCGAACAGGCTCCCCACAAGCCTGAACGCCCTTTGGGGTGTTTAATACCAGCGAAGATTAGATGGCAGCTTTGACTGCTTTCGCCAGTTTTTGAGCAGCTTGCTGTGGATCAGCATCAGCGTCATTGAAGAAGTTCGTCACTACGTCGTAAATAGCACCTTGTGCGTAGCTTGTCGTTGATAGACCATGCGCCATACTTGGCACTAGATCACCAGACTTAGCACTTGCTTTGAAAGTGGCCATCGAATCCAATGCACATTGGTCGAACTTAGCCATGTCCATATCTAGACGTACAGGGATAGAGCCTTTGTTTAGGTTGAACACTTCTTGGAAGTCTTTAGTTAGGATGGTACGAGCAAGGTCTTGCTGCGCTTTTTGATTGTCTTTATCACTCAGCTCAAAGAATGCGAAGCTGTCGATGTTGAAAGTAAATTGACCGTTAGTACCTGGAGCAGGGGCACAGATGTAATCTTTACCCGGCACTTTACCTGCAGCGGTAAACTCACCTTTCGCCCAGTCACCCATGATTTGCATTGCCGCTTCGCCATTGATAACCATAGACGTTGCTACGTTCCAGTCACGGCCTGGTGAGTTCGCGTCAATATAGTCACGAATCTTTTGGAATTTGGTGAACACTTCCACCATTTTGTCACCAGACAACACGCTCATATCTAAGTCGACAAACGCTTTGTTGTAATCTTCACTGCCTAACACATCAAGCGCTACCGCTTCAAATACAGTTGCGTCTTGCCAAGGCTGGCCACCGTGCGCTAGCGGAACATAACCTGCTGCTTTAATTTTCTCTGCTGCAACAAAGAACTCATCAAGCGTTGTTGGAAGCTCAACACCTGATTTTTTCAATACTTCTGGGTTCGCCCAAATCCAGTTAACGCGGTGTACGTTTACAGGTACCGCAACGTACTCACCATCAAACTTCATTACTTTGGTTACGACAGAAGGTAGGATTTCATCCCAGTTCTCTTGCTTACCAGTGCTATCAAGAGATGTTAAGAAGCCTAAACCGCCCCACTCCTGAATATCGTGGCCTTTGATCTGCGCAGCCGACGGTGGGTTACCTGATACAGCACGAGTTTTTAAAACCGTCATTGCCGATTCACCGCCGCCACCAGCAACCGCAAAGTCTTTCCAAGTATGGTTTTGCTGCTCAAGCATATCTTTTAGCACAGCCGCTGATTTCGCTTCACCGCCAGCAGTCCACCAGTGAAGCACCTCAACTTCGCCAGCACTTGCAACATTCGCAGCAGAAAGGAGGGATAAGGTAAGTAGGGTTTTATTAAGTTTCATTATTATCTTCCATGTATTGGATTAGACATTCAGGCCAACAGCTCAATGACCCCAAGCGTTCTTGCTTGTACTAAACCGAGTCTAACCAAATAGAATTTTTTGATTGAAACAAACCGTAAAGACAATGTAACAACGATGTTACATTAGACTTCTAAGCTAGAAGGAATAAAGACTTGCGCGCGAAGCCCCTTAGTAGGCAAGTTATCAATAATGAGATCTCCGCCATGTCCATGAAGAATATTACGACAGATTCCAAGGCCTAAACCGTGCCCGTCATCATCTGTCGCTAAGCGGAAATAAGGTTCAAACACAGCTTCAAGCTTATCTTCTGGTATGCCTGGCCCTTGATCGCAGATCACCACTTTAATCCACTCTTCATCAGTGCTGATTTCGATGTTCGCTTTCATGCCATACTTCACTGCATTATCAACTAAGTTACTTAGCACTCGTTTCATAGCAAGCGGCTTAGCCACAATCGGCTCCATGTCTGCGGGCGTAAATACGACTTGCTGTTGGTACTGGTTTAACGGCTCGACAATAGAAGTAATGAGTTCATTGAGATCGATATAGGCATTATTTTCATGTAAGTCGGTATCTCTTACACACTGTAATGCCCCTTTCACCATCATCTCTAACTCATCAAGATCGCGGTTAAACTTAGAACGCTTTTGATCACTTTCGAGCAACTCTGCACGAAGTCGTAAACGCGTAATCGGTGTCTTTAAGTCATGAGAGATCGCTGAAAACAGATGCTCTCGATCGGCGACATAACGGCGAATACGTTGCTGCATACGATTAAATGCTCGCGTTGCAGTCACAAGCTCACTCGCTCCCTCTTCTTTAAGTGGCGCTTGGTCAATGTCCATACTCATTTCATTGGCCGCTTTTGCTAACCGCTTTAGAGGTTTAACTTGCCTGCGCACCAGCAAATAGGTCAACGCCAGTAAGATCGTGGTTGAGAAGATGAGAAAAAGTATTTGCTCTCGGCCAATCAAGGTGTCGTCAAGGGTGACGTACGGGGCAGGCAATAACGCTGCGATATAGAGCCACTCATGAGTAGCGAGCTCAATCTGTACCACCAGAATCGGCGGGTCAATTGGCTTCAACGTCAATGTGTGGTGCGCCCATGACTTGGGCAGATCATGCAGGTAGATATCGTTTTTAAGCAGGCGTAGGTTATCAGGGTGAGAAAAGTCCACTGAGATACTTTCCGCTTTACGTAACTTGTTCTCCAACACCTTTTCAATTGAGTCAATCGAGGCCAACTTTAACGGTGTATCTTTGATCGGCTCCACAATCAGCTGCTCTTTATTAAAAGAAACAAAGAATCGAGTACCGCCCATATTGCGAATTTGGTCTAGCACGATATGGCGATATTTGACCGGTAGTGACTGGAAGAAAGTCACAGTGGAAGCAAACATATTCGCCATGCTTTCGGAGGCGTCTCGTATTCCCGCAAGCTCTTTTTGTTTTGACTCGGTGTACCAAATGCTGGTCGCAACACCTTGCGCCAAAATTACCGCAAGTAGAGTCAAACCTAGGGTACGACCGACAAGAGAATTAGGTTTAAATATTGAAAACCATGATTTATTGCTCATAGCTCACCGGTACCGCCAGAATATACCCATTACCTCGCATCGTTTTTATGTAGTGTGGGAATCGCGCACTGTCCCCTAGCCGCTGTCGAAGACGACTCAGTTGTACATCAATCCCCCGCTCAAAAGGCAAGGCTTCACGCCCACGGGTGGCAAAAGAGATGGTATCTCGATCGAGAACCTCATTCGGTCGCTTTAAGAACAGCATCAGCAAAGCAAAGTCGCTCCCAGAGAGATCATGACTCTGGTTACTATCCATATGCGTTATACGATGGGCTAATGGGTCTAGTTGCCAATCCCCAAACACAATACTTTTTGCAGTAGAGCTTGCTGGTAACTCTTCGGATTGAGTAACACGGCGAAGCACCGCTTTAATGCGGGCATTAAGATGGCGGGGGTTAAATGGTTTGGCAATATAATCATCCGCCCCAATCTCAAGACCGATGATTTGGTCGGTATCATCAGAGACTGCCGTTAGCATAATAATAGGTACAGAGGATTGACGACGGATCTGTTGGCATAAGGTAAAGCCATCATCTCCAGGTAACATCACATCCAGCAAAATAAGGTCGGGATACCCATGTTGATCAATGGCAGCTTTCATCTGCTCACCATCATTGACCGTACTCACTTGGTAGCTTTGCTTCGTGAGATACTCTTCTAACAACTCACAAATTTCTTGATCGTCATCGACAACGAGAACCTTAGCTGTCATACCTTTACCTATTACTACTTAGATTTATAAAGCGAGTTTAATCACTTATCCAATATTCATTGACAACCTAATACCCAGAATTTGAATTCCTAGCGGACACAAGTCACATCTCATTAACAAAAATAGCAATATAAACTCATCAAAAGTGTCGCTTTCCGTCTAAGCTAAACGAATAAATACAAACCAATGCGCTAGGTGATGTAATGAGAATCGGTATAAATCTATTCCGTTCTTTTGTCTCAACATTTTTGATTTTTGCTCTGTCTTATCCTTCATACGCTGCTCCTGCTTACAAAATTGGTCTAGCCACATGGACCGGCTACCCAGAAAACGTGCAAGGATTTAAAGATGGACTTTCAGAGCGCGGAATTGATTTAGCTAACGTCATTTTCATTGAAGGGCAGACTTCGAGTGATAAACAAATTCAAGAGCAATCCGCACTGTCGATGTTAGAGCAAAAAGTCGACCTTGTTTATTCATTAACCACTCCCGGTACCATCATTGTTAAGCGCACGTTTCCTGACACCACCCCTATCGTATTTTCCATCGTCACCTACCCTGCGGATTCTGGGTTGATTGATTCATTTGAATACTCAGGCAACAACCTAGTCGGCACAAGTAACTACATCGCCCTACAGCACTATATTCAGTTGATTGAATTACTGGTGCCACAAACCCAATCTGCCGCAATTTTTCACCGTAAAGGCGAGCCCAATTCAAAGATACAAGCCTCGAATTTGATTCGCCTTTTAAAGAGGAAAAACATCAGCGTTAACGATATTGAAGTAAACAACCTAGACGAACTTGAGGCGCAAGCAACCGACATTACCAACGACGTTGACTTGTTCATTACAACGACTGACACCTTGTTGCAAAATGGCGGTGAAGAAACCTTAATTTCGATTGCCAATAAGTCCAACATTCCAATTTTGAGCTCAAACAAAGCCGGGATTCAGCAAGGCGCGACGTTTGGACCCGTCGCTGACTTTTATCAGCTGGGTAAACAGTCAGGCTATATGGCCGCTGATATTCTCTTGAATAACAAAGAGCCAAGGCACTTACAATCTAGTTTGCAAGATCAACCAACTTTCCTCATCAATCGCAAAAGTGTTGAACGGTTAGGTATTGATACTGAAAAACTCTCCGTATTCAACTTTCAGTGGTATTGAGTAAGTGATGAGTCTGACACAAAAATTACTGGGCATTATTACGCTACTTACCCTATGTATTTTCTTGGGAGCGGGTTACTACATTTCTGGGTTTTCCGAGCGAACAATTCGCTACAACGCCCATCAACAACTCAACGGCTCACTTGAACTTGCTGAAGGGATCATTGATGGCTATAACCAAAAAGTGACCTCAATTGCTAACCTCAACGCACAAAACCGCACTGTCATCAAAGCGCTAGACCTTGGAATAAATAGAGGGGTAGCTCAAGAGCTCAATGACTCCATAAAAAATAGTGCCTTCGTTAACTACATTTTTATTGTCGACTATGAGGGATACGTGTTTTCAACCTCAACCGTCAACTATCAGAAAGAGAAGTTTAATGGAGAGCAATGGCTCTATGAGAAGTTAGATACCCACCCCAATTTTCACCCCTTGTTCACTCGCAGCACGATCATCAGTACCCCCGGTCAAGATCCTTTTTTATCGGGCGCCCAACGAGGAGCTATATCACAATGGGTCGTCAGCCCGATTCTATTTCGTGACCAAGTCATTGGCTGGACCGTTTTATCATTTGATTGGGAAGCCAGCATGATGGATTTACTCAATGCTACATACATCCGACTGGAAAATGCATTTTACCCCATTTTAAACATCAGCCTTTCCGACGAGTTTAGTGATATTAGTCCATTGAGTGTTAGCCGCAGTACTTTACCGACCAGAACGTTAAGCGCTGAAAAAGATATGTTTTTTGGCAAAGCTAACTATCTTTTATCCGTAACCTTTGACGGTGATAAAGCTCTGAGTAGCATAGATGCCATAAAAAAGACGATGCTTATCATCTTTTCTTTATCGGCCGCAGTCCTCGCAATAGCACTGTGGGGCTCATTAAGAGCGTTAATCGTCCAGCCTTTAAATAAGCTCAACTCACACATTCATAAACTTAGCTCAAACAGTCCAGAACAAAGATTACCTGATTTCTCCAGCCCTGAAGCACACTCCATCGCCTCCACCATCAATCAATTACTCCAGCGCATCAACAGCAACACGATCTCAATCCAAAGGCTGGACGAAGAGATAAAACTCAAACAAGATTCTGAAGCGAACCAAAGGCTTGTCAGCCAAAAACTTGAAGCCATTTTAGATACCGCGGCTGACGGCATCATCACCATTAACCAAAGAGGCAAAATCCTAAGCTTCAACCAAGCCGCTCAACTAATGTTCGGCTATTTAGAGCAAGAAGCGATCGGAATGCCAGTAGAAAATTTGATGCCTAAAAAGTACGCATCTATGCATCAAGCTTTCATCGACCAACATAATGCAACAGGACGCAGTAAAATCATTGGTGTAAAGGATAAAGACGGAAGGCTTGGAAGAGAGTTTCAGGCAGTAACCAAAGAAGGTGAATTGTTTCCTATTCTGTTATCCATCGCAAAAGTAGAGACCAGTGATGGCGTTATCTACTCAGGGGTAATTAAAGATGTCTCCAAACAAAAAGATGCGG
Source organism: Vibrio sp. TBV020 (assembly GCF_046056895.1). Taxonomy (NCBI): domain Bacteria; kingdom Pseudomonadati; phylum Pseudomonadota; class Gammaproteobacteria; order Vibrionales; family Vibrionaceae; genus Vibrio; species Vibrio sp. TBV020. The sequence goes on from NZ_JBEEAQ010000003.1 coordinate 2,534,917, forward strand.
AAAATGCTCTGATTGCAGCCAAAGAACAAGCCGAGGACGCCGCTAATTCAAAAAGTGAATTCTTAGCGGTAATGAGCCATGAGATCCGAACGCCAATGAATGGCATCATAGGTATGTTAGACCTCTTACTTGAAAATGACCTCAATACTTCACAATCGCACCAAGCTTACCTTGCTCATAGCAGCGCTCTATCTTTGCTTTCCTTACTTAATGACATTCTGGATTTCTCGAAAATCGATGCGGACAAGCTTGAGCTTGAAAGTCAGCACTTCAATTTAAGACATATGCTTGGCGATTTTGCCGAAGCCATGGCGGTTAGCTTGACTAACCCAAATGTTGAAATCATTTTGGATATGGTCGAAGTCGAGCACTCGATGATTTTAGCGGACAGTACTCGAATTCGGCAGATTTTTGCCAATTTAGTCAGTAACGCTTTAAAGTTTACCGAAAAAGGTGAAGTCGTCATTAGTGTACGACTTGAAGAGTACAGTGATCAGCAATGGAAGTTACACGCCTCTATTAAAGATTCGGGGATAGGCATTCCAGAAAACAGGCTTGATTCTTTGTTTGATAAGTTTAGCCAAGTGGATGCTTCAACCACTCGCCGTTACGGTGGCACAGGGCTAGGTTTAGCTATCGTTGAACGCCTTTGCCAAATTATGGGCGGTGAAATCACAGTTAATAGCGAGGTCGGAAAAGGGAGTGAATTTTCGTTCCACATCTTAGTGGGTAAATCTAATCAATCGACACAAGTCATCCCATCAGTCGACATCTCACTGCTTAATATTCTGGTCGTTGACGATAATGCGATAAACCAAGAAGCGATTGTACGCCAGTTACAACATTGGGGAGCAAAAGTGATTGCTGCGTCTAGCGCAGAAGAAGCTATTGAGCTGTGCGAAAGACGAAAAGATGATGACCTTCCAATGTTTGATATCGCTTTTTTAGATATGCAGATGCCCGATATCAATGGTCTAGAACTGAGTGAAAAACTCAATAGTAACCCTATTACAGAGTCCATTAAGCTTATTATGATGACCTCAATTGAAGCCATCTCTCAACAGAACGCGTTCCAAACCTATGGCTTCAGTGGTTACTTCGTCAAACCAGCCACGACCGTTGATTTGTTTAATGCATTGAAAGTTATCGCAAGCCCTGATTTTTCACCAGGTGAGAACCTCATCACTCACAACTACTTGTCTGCAATGGAATCAGAACCCTTGCCTGAAGCCGAGCTAGATAAGGAATTAAAGCTATTGGTCGTTGAAGATAACCGAGTAAACCAAATTGTCATCACTGGTGTTTTACACAAAATGGGGCTGAGCACTACTATCGCCAACAACGGTAAAGAAGCTCTTAGTACCCTATCAGGGCCTGAACATTTCGATATTGTATTGATGGATTGCCAAATGCCCGAAATGGATGGTTACGAAGCCACCCACCGAATTCGCAATGGCGAGAGTGGTGAACAAGTAAGAAACATCCCTATCATTGCAATGACAGCGAATGCGATGGAAAGTGATCGCCAAGCATGTAAAAGCGCCGGCATGAATGACTTTTTAACCAAGCCATTAAACCGGAGCCTATTGAAAGAAAAATTGATTGCTTGGAGTCCTGCAAGTTAAGAAGAGCAGCTGATTTCCATTTTTTTACCCCATTCAGGTGGCAAATTAGCGTAAGCGTCCATGTCTGGCTGTTCATCGTAAGGAGTGCTCAGTAATTTTGCCAATTGATGAACTTCGGAATAGTCACCTTGTTCCGCTTTATCAATGGCCAATTGAGCAAGATAGTTACGCAGAATGTATTTAGGGTTAACCTTACGCATCTGTTCACATCGCTGTGCGGCAGTAATCACATTACCCTGGTCATCACATTCTTGTTTGCAGCGTTCTAAGTACAAAGCTAGCCATTGATTGGCAGCATCCCTATCAACAAATAAGTCGCATACAACGCTGCTATCTTTGTAATCGAGATTAGATAGCTCGCGCATAAATCGAGTGTAATCGACGCGGTTTTGATGCAAGACTTCAAACATAGACGCGAAGAGTTTCGTATCGCCTTCTTGCTTGTTTGTCAGCCCAAGCTTTGATCGCATCAAACGACTGAACTGTTGGCCGAGTAGCGGTTCATATTGAGCTAACGCTTGCTCGAGATCTTCCTTGTCGATAAGTGGTGACAGGCTATGTGCCAGAGCAGACAAGTTCCATAGTCCAATCCTAGGTTGCTGATCAAACGCATAGCGACCTTGGTAATCGGAGTGATTACAAATATAACCCGGCTCATAGTCATCCAAGAATCCGAAAGGCCCGTAGTCAAACGTCTCGCCAACGATCGACATGTTGTCAGTATTCATCACACCATGGGCAAAGCCATACGCTTGCCATAATGCGATCATTTCCATGGTGCGCTCAACAATCTTATTGAACATCACACCATAAGGCTTATCGTGTTCAAGACACTCAGGCCAGTACCATTCAATAACTTTATCGGCGAGCAGTTTTTGCTCTGCAAGTTGATTGGTATAGAAGAAATGTTCAAAGTGGCCAAAGCGAATATGAGTTGTCGCGACTCGCAGTAACAAAGCGCCTTGCTCACCCTTTTCACGATAAACCGGCGTGTCACTGACAAGCATCCCAAGTGCTCTCGTGGTAGGAATACCGAGCCCAGCCATCGCTTCACTACATAGATATTCGCGAATGGTTGATCTTAAAACCGCGCGGCCATCGCCCATACGCGAATAGGGTGTTAGTCCCGCACCTTTAATATGCAGATCAAACAGTTGATTGTTATTGTCTTTCAACTCACCTAACAACAATCCACGCCCGTCGCCTAAGTCAGGATTGTAAACACCAAACTGGTGGCCCGCGTACTTCATTGCCAGAGACGGAAAGCTTTCATCTACCCCCTCACCAGATAGCAAGTTTTTCAGTTCGCCACTCGGTGCAGTAACAGGCAGGCCAAACTGTACGGCAAGGTTTTGGTTCCATGCAACCCACTCGGTGTTATCGAGAGGCTGGGGCTGAACCAAGCTATAGAAACTATTTGGTAGATTGACAAAACGATGTGAAAGATTGATTGCCGCGGACATATACAAACCATTAACAGAATTTAACAACTGAAACTAGCACAAGCCTACTGAATAAATCTAGCCTATAAGAAGCCTGCGAAATAAACCGTCTGAGCAGTAACGAGAATTTACAGACTCTTAATACGAAAAAAGTGGCCTTTTGAGCCACTTTTCTTAATTCAATACCTGCGCTACTTACGCAATCCGAGAGAGATTCGGACAAAGTCTCCATCTTCAAACTCGATCTTATGGTCAAACAACGAAGAAGAGTAAATAGTACGTAAAAAGCTGTGCCTTTCGCCATTCGTGCCCCGAAATAACATAGAGATGTCAGCGACAAGACGATTTCGATTATTAAAATGCGCGTTCAGATCTTGAGAGAGCACACAGAGTAAACAGCCTTTACTATTATGTTTCAGATCGACTTTCTCTGGGCTCGATACTAATACTGTCGTATTTAGTTCTTTCTCAAGCATGTTTACTAACAGTAAAAAGCTATCTAAATGCGGAAGTTCATCCCCTTCTACTGGTGTAAGAAGGTTCTCTAACATCGACTCAATATCTAAACGTTGCGCCCTAGCATGGCTAACCAACGAACGTACTTTCTTCTTAAAAGGTTTGTACTTTTTACTATTCGCAGCTTTGTTTAGCCAAGCAGAGAGGATGTCATTAATGTCAGAACGAGACTTTCTCGACAGTGTTTTCCCTGAATGGTTGGTGCGTAAATGTAACAACGCATGGAGAGCAAGTTCAGCCAGTAAAGGTTCAAACTCGGGTTTAATTTTAGTATGGATACTGCGCATGGTGCCTGAACGTTGGTACTAACTTCGAACCGAGTCAATTCGGTGGTTCTTGAAGGAACGCAATGCTACCGAAAAGCTCACCTTATGTACAGAAGAAGGTTAATACAGTGTAAGAGTTTATATCATTACCGTGATGAGGCTCTGAGCAAATCGTGTATGTATTATGTTTTATCTAAACATCTTATAAACACAACGATTAAAAAGGCCTCTGTATTGATGATTACTGAGGCCAACTCAGAAACACTCTGTCTTTACTAGTAGATAAGCTTGGTGGAATCTCTAGGAATAATTCTATACCCAGTGTCTACTATCGAGTTAGGGTTAACTTGATTGTGATAACACTCAATCGACATTCTAGCCAATTCTTCCGCGACTTTACCGCTGTTGAGGCTGACGCTAGATAAAGAGATCGGCGCTAAACATGAACTTATTGAAAAATCACCGAACCCAATCACACTAAGCTGTTGCGGAATTGCTATACCTCTATGTCCTGATTCTAGCAATACACCAATTCCAATCGCGTCATTGGTTGCCACTATGCCATCTATACCCCTGTGGTTGGAAACCGCTTGAGAAAAATAACGACGAGTGTCTTCATACGTATTTCTTGTATAAGGTATATCGATCAACAAAGGTTCGTGATCTACCCCTTGCTCTTTCAACGCAGCACAGTACCCACTATAGCGAGTTTGTGCTCGGATATCGTCATCGAAACGAGTGGTAAAATACGCTACTTTCTTACAGCCAGACTCAAGCAAATATTTCGTCGTGTCATACCCTGAACGTTCATGGTTTAAACCTACTTGTAGGCTAATGTCGCCACCTAGATCTAGGAACTGGATCACCGATGTCGTCGTACTATCGAGCATCTTTGACGTTGCTTCAGTATGCTCTTTACCCGTAACAATGAGCACTGAAGGCGACCACTCTAACATCGATCTAACCTGTTCTTCTTCTTTTTCAAGATTGTGGTCATGAGATGCAATTTTTAATTGGAAGCCCTCTTTGCTCACTAACTCTTCGAGCTTTTGCAAAATGTCCCCAATCACTTCATTCGAGATAGATGGGACGACAATTGAAATACTCTTACTTTTACTGCCGGTAAATTGGCTAGCAATTTTATTGTACACATAGCCAAGTTCATCGATCGATTTTTGAATTTTATCGCCAGTTTTCTTTGAAACCTTTTCGGGCTTTCGAATGTAGAGAGAAACTGTCGACGGAGAGACGCTTGCATGAAGTGCAACATCTTCAATTTTAACAGTTTGAGTGGCTTTTTTTCGCATAAGGACGTAAACCTGAAGACTTAACGAGTTTAACAATAATCACAGTTGCACAAGCTACAATGGCTGCAACTAAGTATGGATAAGTTACTGGTACCCCATTAGGGTTAGCAACACCAAGTGGCGATAGCGTAACATAAATGAGAACCAATGCAGCGACCATAAATACACTATAAGCTTCGGCATAGCGCCATTTCGCCATAGGGATCTGAGGTTTGCTTTGTTTTTCTACATAAGAGTGACTTGGTGAAAGGTAACCAATCAACAGCATAATGGCGATTTCTAGGATAAATAGGATACCCATAAGGTGGATATAATGAACAGAAATCGCGTCTTTAAAGATAAAGTTGTAAGCGCTATACACTACGATATGAAAAGGTAAGATAAATTTAGCCGCTTTTGCAGGAACCCTAGTCGTTAAAAAACCAACCAAAACGATAGCAATGACAGGAATGTTGTAGAAGCCTGTGAATCGACGTAACAAGTCAAAAATTCCACTTGGAAATTCAAGCAATAACGGAGAAATGATAATAGAAATTAAAGCAAAGCCCAGTGACGTGATTTTGCCGACTTTCACCAATTTCTTTTCATCATTACATTTCATTAGTGGGCGATAAAAATCGAGAGCGAACAAGGTTGCGCTCGCATTTACAATACTATTGAAATGGCTAATCACCGTACCAAATAACGCTGCTGCAAACAGGCCAGTCAACCACCAAGGTAGAATCAACTTAACTAATGTCGGGTATGCCAAATCAGGTAACTCGAGACTATCACCGTAAATTTTAAAGGCGATCAATCCAGGTAGAACCATCACAATAGGCACAATTAATTTGATAGAGCCCGCAAACAACACCCCTTTTTGCCCCTCAGAGAGAGATTTGGCACCAAGGGTACGTTGAATGATCATTTGGTTGGTACACCAGTAGAATAAGTTCGCTGCAATCATGCCGGTAAAAATGGTTGAAAAAGGCACACTGCTGTCTTCATCACCAATAGCATTAAGTTGCTCAGGGTTGCTCTCAATTAACTCTTGTATTCCCTCTAGTGCATTGCCATCACCTAACATCATCAGTCCAAGGATTGGTATCAGTAATGAAGCGAGCAACAACAGAATTCCATTAATCGTATCTGAAATCGCAACCGCTTTTAGCCCACCAATCGCGGCATATAAACCACCGACAGCACCCATCGCCAATGAAAGGCCTGCAATAACCCAAAAATAATCAATGTTTACCATCTCCTGTATATGGAACATCTTTTCGATGGTGATAGAGCCAAGATAGAGACTCACTGGATTAGCCATAATGACATAACCAATTAGGCACATGACGCTGATCATACGACGGGTATGAGCATCAAAGCGTTCTTCCAGAAATTCAGGAATGGTGGTTAACCCTCGTTTTAAGTATCGAGGAAGAAAGAACAACGCCATGATGATAGTGGCTATTGCTGCGGTACTTTCCCAAGCCATACCACTAATATCAAATCGGTATGCATTACCATTCAAACCAATAAGTTGCTCGGCAGATAAATTAGACAACAGCAGCGAACCCACAATGAAATATGCCGATAACCCCCTGCCAGCTAAGAAAAAACCGGACACACCCTCTTCACTAATTCCTTTTGTTTTCCTATAAGAATATAGCGATACAATTACTGTGAAGAGCAAAAAGCTAAATGTAATAAAAAGTGACTGACTCATTAAAAGTACCAATTTGATAGCGTTTCGGAGGAAAATACCTACATTTTTCGGGTATCTCACCCTATTTCCGTTGGAAAATTGACTTAAAACAATAAAAGCTGGTTCACGTTCCAGGTTTCTTGATAGGGATCTCATTATTGTTTTTTTGCAGTTGAGATCGTAGCGCTACGAAATTAAAGTTCCTGCCAAGAGATACAAACAGAAAGTTGGAATTTATGTTTAATACAGCGAATTTGAAGAAACGCGATATTTCAGAGCTACGAAGCCAACGTTGGTATGCACCTGATACGATTCGAGCGTTTGCTCACCGTCAACGCAGTCAACAGATGGGCCTAAATCGCGAAGAATTCATGGGTAAGCCAGTCATTGGCATTATCAATACCTGGAGCGATCTAAGCCCTTGCCACTCTCACCTAAGAGAACGAGCTGAAGCCGTTAAACGAGCAGTATGGGCGTCAGGTGGTTATCCAGTAGAGCTACCTGCACTTTCTGTAGGTGAAGTACTGGTCAAACCAACAACGATGTTATATCGCAATTTTCTTGCTATGGAAGCAGAAGAACTACTGCGTCAACACCCAATTGATGGTGCTATTTTGATGGGTGGGTGTGATAAATCGACTCCAGCTCTATTAATGGGCGCAATTTCAATGGATATTCCGATGCTATTTTGCCCTGCTGGGCCTATGTCTTCAGGAAAATGGCGCGGTACAACAACGGGTGCGGGTACACATACTAAGAAATACTGGGATCAACTGCGTTTAGGTGCTATCACTCAGCACGACTGGGTTGAACTAGAAGGTGCAATGACTCGCTCAATTGGTACTTGTAACACTATGGGTACTGCATCAACGATGACTTCTATTGCAGATGCTATCGGCTTTATGATTCCGGGGGCTTCTTCAATTCCTGCAGCTGACTCGCGCCATACACAAATGGCTGCGCAGTGCGGTAAAACAATTGTTGATATGGTTTGGTATGACCATAAGCCTTCTTCATGGCTAACTCGCGAAAACTTCCTGAACGGTATCGTTGCTTACATGGCGGTTGGTGGCTCAACAAACGCAGCCATTCACCTGATTGCGATGGCTAACAGAGCGAAAATTAAGATCACACTTGATGATATGGAAGCTATTGCCCGTAAAGTACCTGTTCTAGCAAACTTGTTCCCATCTGGTGATCAGTTAATGGAAGAGTTTTTCTTTGCTGGTGGCTTAATGGCTCAGTTGAAGAAAATCAGCCAGTTCTTACACCTTGACGTAACGGGTGTGCTCAATACACCAATGAGCAGCTGGTTAGAACACGCGGATTGTTACGATGACAACGTTATCCGTGACCTAGAAAATCCAGTAGTGCCATTATCTCAAGGCTGCGCATTATCTGTTCTTAAAGGCAACTTATGCCCGAACGGTGCGGTAATGAAATCTTCAGCGGCACTGCCTGAATTGCGTAAACACCGTGGTCGTGCACTTGTATTCGATAATCACCAAGATTTATCAGACACCATCGATCAGCCAGACTTAGATGTGACTAAAGACACAGTCATCATCCTAAGAAACGCAGGGCCAGTTGGTGCACCGGGTATGCCGGAATGGGGCAACCTTCCAATTCCTAAGAAACTTCTTAAAGAAGGCGTTACTGACATGGTTCGAATTACCGATGCACGCATGTCAGGCACACACTACGGCACTTGTATCTTACACGTAGCGCCAGAATCAGCAGTGGGTGGTCCACTCGCATTGGTGAAAACTGACGACATCATCGAACTCGACATTGAAGCAGGCACTCTGAACATGCTGGTATCTGAAGAAGAATTAGCAAACCGTCGTGAGAACTTAAAACCAACACATAAAACATTCGAGCGTTCGTACGCCGCGCTCTATCAGCAGCACGTTACTCAAGCAGACGAAGGGTGTGATTTCGATTTCCTTCAAGCGGGCAGCGACGTTCCAGAGCCACCAATTCACTAAGGTATAAACAATGAACAAATTTAAAAACGCAATTGAAGCTGGTGACGTACAGCTTGGTACTTGGATGATGACAGGCAGCGATACCGTTGCTGAAGCGATGGCGACAGTGGGCTTTGACTTCTTGGTACTGGACCAAGAACACGTACCTGTAGATTCACTTGATGCAGTTCGAATCGATCGTGCGATTCGTAACGCATCAAACAAAACAGTTCCGCTTTACCGACTAGCGTGGAACGACGTTGTATTGATCAAACGTGCTCTTGATGGTGGCGCAAATTCACTGATGGTGCCTTTCATTAACACGGCAGCAGAAGCAAAAGCAGCAGTAGAAGCGGCTTACTACCCACCACTAGGTAAACGTGGTTTTGCAGCAGTTCACCGTGCTTCTATGTACGGTTCAAACTCTGATTTCCTACGTGAAGCAAACGAAGAACTATGCTTCATTTTACAGATGGAAACACCAGAGGCGATCGACAATATGGAAGAGATTGCAGCGGTTGAAGGTGTGACTGGCTTCTTCATCGGCCCTGGCGATATGTCTGCGGCAATGGGCCATACGGGTAACCCGTCTCACCCTGAGGTACAAGCAAAAATCGCACAAGGTCTAGATAAAGCTAAAACACTGGGCCTACCTTGCGGGATTGTTGGCGGCACACCTGAATTGGCGAACAAATACCAAGAAATGGGCTTCTCATTCGTCGCGCTAGGTTCTGACATGAGCTACCTAATGGCTCGTGCAAAAGAGCAGCTAGCAGCTATCCGCGGTGAAGAAATCACAGTATCAGGCGGTGAGGTTTACTAATGCTTAATGTCGTCACCAAAACTCAAGGCGAACTTGTACTCAAAGTCGCTCCACAACTTGGCGGTGCAATCGCAGGCTTAACCTATCGAGGTATCGATATTTTAAGGCCGTTACCCAATCAAGATGATGTGATTGTGAATCAGTCAGGGAGTTTTCCTCTTGTGCCTTACTCCAACCGGATCGGGCTGGGTAAATTTGAGTTTGGTGGCGAGCGTTATGAACTAATTAAAAACTTTGGGGATCACCCACACTCTATTCATGGGAACGCTTGGAAAGGGGAATGGGTGGTAGCAGAGGAATCCGCTACAGGGTGCATTCTCAAATTTTTACATCAAGCAGATACGGATAGTTACCACCATTGGCCATGGCCATATCAAGCGACTCAAACCTTTGAACTGGTAGAAAATGAGCTAAGAGTAACCCTGAAATACTTCAACTTAGCAGAAAAAACTGTCCCAGTTGGCCTTGGCTTTCACCCTTACTTTGCTAATGCCGACCAAAGTTTGATTCAACTTAACGCGGACAAAGTGTTGGTTAACGATGAAAACACCTTGCCATGCGCTACGACTGATGTGCCTAAAGAGTGGGATTTCAGTACCTTACGACGTCCTCAACCAGGTTCAGTCGACAACTGTTTCTCTGGTTGGAATGGTCGTGCCAATGTGATTTGGCCTAATCTTGGAGTAAGAGCAGAAATGAGCTCTCCGGATGCAAACAACGTGATTGTATTCGTTCCAGGAGCCGAGAAAAACTTTGTTGCTATCGAGCCAGTCACAAACGTAAACAATGCAATTAACGACCTCGTCAATGGTGAAAGTGACCAGGCAATGAAGCTAGTCGATGCTGGTCAGTCCGTATCAATGACAATGATTATTAAGGTTTCAGATTATGAGTAACCCAGAAGTCTTATTCGATTACATCGGGCATTTACCTGAATGCCCAACTTGGGATGCCAAGACCCAAACTCTACTTTGGACAGACATTCTAGAACACGAGATCCATCGTTTCTGCCCTGAGAGCAAAGCTCACACAGTACTGAACTTCGATGAAGAAGTGGGTTGTTTTGCTCTGCGTGAAAAAGGCGGCTTCATTGCAGCTATGCGTACAGGCATCTTCCTTACTGATGACAGCGGCAAGATCGAAAAGCAAATATGTGAAAACCCAAACAACCCGTTTGTTGCGCGTTTCAATGACGGCGGTGTTGACCAAGATGGCCGCTTCTATGCGGGCACTTACTGGGGCCCAAGAACGTTCAACGGTGCAATGTTGATGCGTATTGATGCCTCGCTTACACCAAAGGTTGTGCAGTGCGACATTCTTGGCGCTAACGGCCTTGCATTCAGCCCTGACAAAAAGTGGATGTACACCACTGACACTCCTAATCATGTGATGTACCGAACCCCTCTACTGGCGGACGGTGAGCTGGGAATGCGTGAAGTGTTTAAGACTTTCCCTCAAGGCAATGGTCGTCCTGACGGTGCGGCAGTTGATGTGGAAGGTTGTTACTGGACAGCACTGTTTGATGGTCACCGTATCGCAAGAATCAGCCCTGAAGGCGAGATCCTTGAAGAGTACCCACTGCCAGTGCGCTGCCCAACCATGGTCTGCTTTGGTGGTGACGATATGAAGACACTCTTCATTACAACTACTCGTGAAAATATGGAACAGGAAGAACTTGAAGAGCGCCCGCTTTCCGGTGCGATCTTCACAATGAGAACCAACGTGGCCGGTATGGTCAAACCAACATTTTTAGAGAACGAATAATATGCAAACTATTGGATTTATTGGCCTAGGTCTTATGGGTGAAGCGATGTCAAAGAACATCGTTCAAAAACACGAAGGTAAAGTTTTTGTTTACGACCTAAACAAAGAGCAAGTCGCTAAGCTTGTGGACGCGGGCGCAACAGCCGCAGACAGCATCGCAGATGTTGCAAAAAAAGCGGACGTTATTATCTCGATGGTACCGAAATCAGTCCACGTACAAGCCGTTTACAAAGAGCTTATCCCTGAACTGTCTGAGCGCCACATTACTATCGATATGTCGACTATCGATCCGAGCGTGTCTATCGAAGTGTCAAAGCAAGTAGCTGAAACTGGCGCAATCATGCTTGATGCGCCGGTTGTTAAATCTGTACCGGCAGCAATCGCCGCTGATTTAGGTATCTACATCGGTGGTGACAAAGCCGCATACGCAAAAGTAGAACACATCTTAGCAATGATGGGCTCAAACCAAATTCACCTAGGCGATAACGGCCGTGGTCTTGTGATGAAAATTCTTCACAACAACCTAGTTGGCGGCATTCAAAACGCGATGAACGAGATGGTTGCAGCAGCTGAGCACTACGGTATCGAAAAGGACGATTTTGGTACCGCATGCTCTTACGGTGGTGCATCAAACTTTTACATGACAGGTAAGCTTCCTGCTATCGCTAAACAAGATTACACCACTGCTTTTTCTCTAGAGAACATGGCAAAAGATGTTCACATCATGAAATCAATGATGGAAGAGTCAGGCCTGACGCTACCAGGTGCAGACGTCGTTAAGGCGGTATACGACCAAGGTTTAGAAGCGGGTATCGGCGGTGAAGACTTCTGTGCAACTTACAAAGTTGTTCAACAAAATTCAAAAGCATAACTAATTTGACCTCCGGCTATCGGCTGGAGGTAATTTCCAATCGAGGCAAAAGAAAATGAATTACGCAGAAAATGTAAAATACGCATCTCTTGAAGGCAAAGTTGCTGTAATTACGGGTGGTGCAAGTGGCATCGGTGAAGAGCTGGTACGCAGCTTTGTAAGCCAAGGCTCTAAAGTTGCTTTCCTAGATTACGACAAAGAAGCAGGTGAGAAACTTGCTGAAGAACTTGGTTGCCTATTCCTGTTCTGTGATGTGACTAACACTGAACTGCTTCAAAACTGTTTCCAAGAAGTGTCTAAGCACTACGGCACCGTTGATATTCTGGTAAACAACGCTGGTTCTGATGATCACCACACTATCGACGATCTAACAGAAGAATACTTCGACAACCGCATCAACATGAACCTACGCCACCAACTGTTTGCAATCCAAAGCGTGATTGATGGCATGACAGAAAAAGGCGCTGGCTCAATCATCAACATGGGTTCAATCAACTGGATGCGTGGCCGCCCAGGTCGCGTGTGTTACTCACTGTCTAAAGCAGCTATCCACGGTTTCACTCGCACTCTAGCGCAAGAGCTAGGTGAGCGTGGCATTCGTGTAAACAGCCTTGTTCCGGGTGCAATTCGCACACCTAAGCAAGACGCAATGTGGGCCAAACTAGACCCATCAGCAGTAAACCAATTTGTAGAACTTCAAGCGCTTAAATTCCGCTTAGATGGCACTCACTGTGCTCGTCTAGCGCTTTTCTTAGGTTCGGATGAATCTTGTGGTTGTACTGGCCAAGACTTCATTGTAGATGCAGGTCTAACTCTTAACTAATTATAATTAAATGGATTTTTAGCAATGTCATTTTTTGATTTAACAACTCCAGATGGAGATGCACTAAGCGGCACAACCGTGATTACTGTTGTGGGTCTTATGTTCATGTACACCTTTGTCGGCATTTGTGCAGGCTTTGGTGGCGGCCTAACGACGATGCCTTTGGTATCAATGCTTTTACCAGTAAAAATGGCGGCACCGATGTCCGTTATGGTTGGTACGGCAACAGCGTTATACGCTACATGGCTATCTCGTAAAGAGACTGACTGGAAATCAGCAATGGTTCTGATTGGTTTCTCAATCTTAGGTGTACCAGTGGGTATTTACGCACTGTCTTACCTACCAGACAGCATCATGAAAATGGGCCTAGGTATTTTCCTAATCGTTTACTCTTTTTACAGCCTATTTATTCCACGTCTACCGGTTTACGATAAAAACTGGATTGCAGCGCCAATGGGTGCCGTAGCAGGTGCGTTAGGTGCGGCGTTCTCTACGAATGGTCCACCGGTTGTTATCTACGGTATGCTTCGTAACCTTGGCCCTGCGGCTTTCCGTGGCACACTGAATGCATTCTTTACTGCAAACAACCTAACAATCATTGGAGGTTTGGCAACAAGCGGTATTCTTACTGTCGATACAGTGAAGCTAGTAATGTTCGCTATCCCGACTATGATTCTTGGCTCTGTTGTTGGTCAGTACGTTCATAAACGCATTCCAACATCTGTATTCCGTCTGATGGTATTTGTACTTCTGATTGCATCAGGTGCGATGCTAATCAAAGGTGCCGCTGACCTACCTGCAGCACTATGTTTAGGTGTAGCTTTCGGTGCTCTAGCGCTTTGCCAACTTGCTTTTGGTAAGAAAGTAGCTGCAATTCGTAAAGCAGACGAAGAAGCTAAAGCTAACGAAGCTGCAACTGCGTAACCGTAAGGTTATTAGAAAAAACAAAGCTGCGGTACCTTACTAAGACCGCAGCTTCTTATAACAAGATAGAGTTACTATCTCTCCCTTCTCTTCTTAGTGATGTCTTTGCTCACAGGTGCAACACAATAATGAATTCTTCATTAACGATGATAAGCTCCTAAACATTTCCAGCATTGTTTAATCACACTCTGTCGTGCCAGCTCTTTTGCTGGCTTTTTTTGTTTAGTTTTATGCGACGCTTTGTATTCTTTGCTCAACAATTTGCTTCGCTTGTAGAATTTTACTCACTTTCGGGTGAGCGGCATCTTGCTTCATCAAATTGGCAATCACAATATTAACACTGGTCGAGAACTGCTCACCAAGCTGCTGTAGGTCATGATGTTCAGCCACATTATACTTCAACATGGCGTTGATGAAGTGCGAGTGGTTATTAATGAAATATGGGACTTCTTTCGCTTTGATCGCCAACGAATCAATCACACCACCGGCAGACTCTTTCTCTTGGGCTATTTTTATAGCACTCAATTTATTGGCAAGACGGACATCAACACGTTTTAAAATCAAGTCATTGACCGCCATGGTAAAGTCTTTCTTAGGCTGGCTTTGTTGCTTCAATTCTATAGACCATTTTTTAACAAGCTCTAAACAGCCTATATGCAGAGCTACGGCTATAAGAATCAGTTTACGATGCAACCACTTCGTTTTTGAATACATGGCATCAAGTCTCTTGGGTGAGTAAACCGGATTAAAGCTATTCATCTGCAGCAAGAGATGGTAGATGCCTTTAGTTAACTTATGAGAATCACCCTCTGGATTTTCTTTCATCACAATCATTTGATTGAGCGTTGCTTTTACCGTCGCAGGGTTCAACTTCCTTTTAGTTTGGAACGCAATGACAAGGTCTAAAAACAAACGCAATTCTTCAACTTGTATTTGCTGGTCTTGATTTACGATCGACTCGTAATCGACTTTATCAATACAACATTTCGCGGTCTGATAAGCACCTATCCCTGCATGAAGCATCGAACAATTTACCGTCAGCTCAACACGATGAGGAAAACGAAGACAAAGCTTATTCATCACCTCAACCGCACGCTCCACATCACTTTCTAACACTGACTGATAAGCGGTGATTTGCGACACGAGTGGATCAGTTGGGTAGTCCAACAATTCATACTCATAAGCTAAAGCCAATGCCCTATCGATATTTCCTAATTCATGATGGAGCGATATCAACGTAGCTAAAGGCCAGGGATGTTTCACTTGTAGATGAAGGCGCTCAAGAGTCTCAAATGCTGCTGCAAAATTTTCTTGTTCGATATAAAAATCGATCACAACTTTATGACAACCAAACCACTTAGGTCCTTTACGCTTCAGCTGAGCATCACAAATACGCATGACGCTTTCAAAGTAACCGAGAACAAGATGTTTATGTACCGCGAGTAAAACATCTCGCTTAAGCAGGCTAACCGTCAAGGTCTGTTTCAATTGAATATAATTGAATGGATGCCCAAGAATGTTATCAAGATTTAATTCCTCTACTTCTTGGAGTTGCTGTTCATCATCACTATTCGCAACCATGATGAATGAACACTTTTTCGAAAACGCTAAGCTCTGTTGGTAGAGGTAGTAGTAACGTTCGCCAACGACTCTTTTTCTGCTGGTGTAAGAACAAATAATGACATCAAATGAACGTTGATTGATCAAATGACGGTAGGTCACGATGTTCTGTGCTTTAAACACCTTGTCATCTTCCCCACCCATTTTTTTCAGCATATTTTTGATTGAGGAAGCGAACATGCTGTTTTCCTCGACAATCAATATTCGCTTGTTTCTTAGATCTAAGTTGCGGGCCATTTATTCGTATCTATCGCTATATCTAAACTTTGACGAAAATGAAGAGAACCCTTTCGTCTTTTAACTCGATGTTCTAAATACACAAACAGAGAAAAATTTACAAATCAATCAATCTAAAAAGTAAATTAAATATTTTATTTCAATAACTTAAGATAAACTTCATCATTTCTAATTGATTCATTTTTCAAATCATAAAGAACTTAACATAAGAAGAAACTGACTAATTCCGTTAAAAATAGCCCCTACCTTTGTGAGTAAACTAGAAAGAGGCAATATGGAGTACGTGATTGGATTATTTAGAGAGCATTAAAAGCAAAAACCCCGATAACTCAATGAGTCATCGGGGTTTTCTAAATAAATGGCACGCCCTATAGGATTCGAACCTATGACCACATCCTTAGAAGGGACGTGCTCTATCCAGCTGAGCTAAGGGCGCGCTACAGGGACAGGATTATACGAGGATGAGCCGTTAAAACAAGGGCTTTGTTTAACATTATGATCTGATTGACTAAAAAAAGGGCACGGAATTCTATTTTGATTAAAAACACCACAAAGCAAACGTTTGCTTATAGATGTTCGTCAAATAATTTGCGACAATGCGCTGCAAATAAGTCGCCATAAATTCTTAAGGTATGTCATGACAGCTCAAAATATCGACGGAACTCTTATTTCCCAAACCGTTCGTTCAGAAGTAGCCGCACGAGTGAAAGCTCGTAAAGAAGCAGGACTTCGTGCTCCTGGTCTTGCGGTAGTCTTAGTTGGAGAAGATCCAGCATCTCAGGTATATGTGGGCAGTAAACGTCGCGCTTGTGAAGAAGTGGGCTTTATCTCAAAGTCTTTCGATCTTCCTGCAACGACAACTGAAGAAGAGCTTCTTGCTCTTATTGATGAATTAAATGGTGATAACGAAATTGACGGTATCCTTGTTCAGCTACCTCTTCCTGCTGGCATTGATGCAACACACGTACTAGAGCGTATCCACCCTGAAAAAGATGTTGATGGCTTCCACCCATACAACGTTGGTCGTCTAGCGCAGCGCATTCCAAAGCTACGCTCATGTACGCCTAAAGGCATTGTTACTCTGCTTGATCGTTACAATATCAATCTACGTGGCATGCATGCTGTTGTTGTAGGTGCTTCTAACATCGTTGGTCGCCCAATGACACTTGAATTGCTACTTGCTGGCTGTACAACGACAACATGTCACCGTTTCACTAAAGATTTAGAAGGTCATGTTCGCCAAGCAGATCTTGTTGTTGTCGCTGTCGGTAAACCTAACTTTATTCCAGGTAATTGGATCAAAAAAGGCGCTGTTGTGGTTGATGTAGGTATCAACCGCCTAGAATCAGGCAAACTGGTTGGAGACGTGGATTACGAAGTCGCAAAAGAAAACGCAAGCTTCATCACTCCTGTACCAGGTGGTGTAGGCCCGATGACTGTAGCAAGCCTGATTGAAAATACGATGCTGGCATGCGAACAATTCCATACTAAAAAATAGAGCTCAAAGCGTTTAACAGCATTAAAAAAGGGTTGATGTTTAAAGACATCAACCCTTTCTTTTTGTCCGTCATTCCCGAGAGGGAAGAATGACCGAGTTGGGAATCTCTTTCTGTAAGTCGAACAACTTAACCAGTTTCCCTACTCTCTCCTTCATCGCTCTATGGAATGACACGCAGGAGAGCTCTTACAAACTAAGAATCACACCCGCAATTGAGGCACTCATTAGGTTTGCCATCACACCTGCAGCAATCGCACGGAAACCATATTTAGAAATAAATGGACGCTTTTCCGGTACTACGCTACCTAAGCCACCAATTAGCATTGCCATTGTCGAGATATTGGCAAAACCACATAATGCAAAAGTAACAATTGCTTGTGAGTGCTCACTTAGCTGTGCTTTAACATCCATCAGTTGGATGAAGGCTACGAATTCGTTTACAACAACTTTATTGCCAATCAAAGAGCCCGCTGTTACAGCTTCTGCCCAAGGGATGCCTAATAACCATGCGACTGGAGCAAATAGGTAACCAAGCAATAACTCAAAGCTTAGTGACATACCCATTAATCCACCAACCCAGCCTAGCATGCCGTTTAGCATCGCGATGACACTGATAAACGCTAAAAGTGTTGCACCAACCGCAACGGCAATACGCAGACCAGACATAGCGCCATCAGCCATTGCTTCTACAACGTTAGTCGCTCTAGGCATTTCAACGTTATCCAGCTCAGTGCTTGTATCGATAGTCTCTGTTTCTGGCACCATGATTTTTGCCATCAATAGACCTGCAGGTGCTGACATAAAAGCAGCGGCAATTAGGTAATTAAGCTCTACACCAAGAGATGCGTAGCCAACCAATGTGCCACCAGCAACCGATGCTAAACCACCAACCATCACAGCGAAGAACTGTGAATCTGTCATATGTTTTAGATAAGGCTTAACAACAAGTGGGGCTTCAATCATGCCAACAAAAATGTTCGCAGTTGCAGACAAAGACTCAGCGCGGCCGATACCCAATAGTTTTTGCAGACCGCCACCAATCACATTGATAACTTTCGGCATCAGGCCGATATGGTATAAGCCTGAAATCAAAGCAGAGAAGAAAATGATGATACCAAGTACATTGATGGCAAACGTAAACCCACCCGTAGCTAAGCCACCGAATAGGAACGCGATACCTTCTTGGCCATAGTTAATGAGGTTAGAAACCGCGCCTGTCACACTATTCAGAGCTTCTTTACCTGCAGGGACATAAAGCACCAATAGGGCAAAAGTAACCTGAAGAGCAAAGGCTAACGAAACTGTTTTTACGTTGATGCTTTTTCTATTCGTAGAGAGTAACCAAGCTAAGAAGAGAATGGCAACAATACCAAGAATTGAGTTCATAACATGAATCCGACAAAAGGGGGAACAAGAGTGGCGCCGGAGTGTATAGACTCAAAAATGAGATGCAAATCACATTTGTTAATATGATGATGCTAGGCGACGAACAAAAAACAAACAGCCACATAACTCACTGTTTTATAAAAACTTAAACGTTTGCCTTTCATTATTGTTTCTATATGGAAAAGATGTTTCTAGCTTTAGAAATAATACACTTGTCACTTCCTAAGACTAAGGCCGTTGAATATAAGGGCTTAGCCGCTTATCCCAATGACAAGGCATACCGATCTTTTGTTTAATAAAATCAATTACAGCAACTGTCTTTTTCGGTAAGTAACGACGACTTGGGTAAACCGCATAGAAAGGCATACTTTGAGAAGCTCGCCAATTCGGGAAAAGTTGAATCAGCTCCCCATTCTTGAATTCATCTCCAATAAGATAGGTTGCTAGATAAGCAATGCCCCACCCTGCTACCGCAGCATCACGAACCGCTTCAGCCAAATCTACTGAATAGTTACCTGAAACTTTAACGTTGATCTGCTCCTGGTCATTTGAAAACGCCCAACGTGTGTAGTCTCGCTCCCAGCTTCTGTAAATCAAACAGTTATGAGCGTTAAGATCACTAGGATGGAGCGGCGTCGGATTATTCAGCAAATAGTCAGGTGAAGCTGCAACGACAAATTGTGAATCAGCAAGACGCTGAGCAACGTAACCTTCTGGTAAGTGTTCATTGTTGGTGATCCACAAGTCGAGCCCTTCTTGCAACATATCCACTTTATAGTCAAACAGGTGTACCTCAACCTGTAAGCCCGGGTATTGCTGGCGCAGCTCTTCAATGGCCGGAATAATATGCAACGTACCAAATGACTGAGATAAGCCTAGCTTCACTAACCCTGCTACCTCATCGCGCTGACATTCAATTTCTCTTTGTGCCTCATCTACGATCTCAACTAACTTGATGCAATGCTCGTAGAAGTACTGGCCAGCTTCTGTGGGTGTGAAGCTTCGTGTGGTTCGCTGCACTAGCTTAATACCCAGAGAATCTTCCAACAACGCCAGCTGTTTACTCACATGAGAAACGGACACGCCTAAGCTTTTAGCAGCCTGAGTGAAGTTTTGATGTTTCAATAAAGCAGCAAAGACCACCATTTGAGAAGCTCGTTCTGACTGCACTGTTACTCCAAAAGAAAAAGGAGCTCAATTGAGCTCCTTTGTATAAATTAGTGATTCTTACAATGTGATTCTGTCGGCAAGGTGACTCACCGCAAGTGCGAAGTAGTAAGAGCGATTCCACTTCATAAGAACATTGTAGTTGTTGTAAACCAAATAAACTCGACCGTTGGCATTGTCCGGCGCCGTCAACCATGCGTCGACGTCAACTTGTGGCAATGAGCTTCCATCGTAACGAGTAATACCAAGTTGGTTCCACTCCGCTAAGGTTTTCTCTTTGCCTTCAACGCGCCCCTCTAGGTCCATGTTGAAACCAGATGGCAGTTTCACCTGACGCCCCCAAGTGAAGGTGTCGTTCCAACCAGACTGACTCAGATAGTTAGCGGCTGATGCAAATACATCCGCTTCCGTGTTCCAAATATCCTTCTTGCCATCTCCGTTGCCATCAGCGGCGTAAGTAAGAAAAGAACTTGGCATGAATTGGCATTGACCCATTGCTCCAGCCCAAGAACCTTTGAAGTCCTCAAACTGAATATGGCCTTCATCCAAGATCTGCAGTGCCGCCATGGTCTCTTGACGGAAGAAAGCTTCTCGACGACCGTCATATGCCATAGTCGACAGCGCATCAATCACCGGGTAATTCCCAGTAAAACGGCCAAAGTTACTTTCTACACCCCAAAGCGCGACGATGAATCTTGGTTGTACACCGTATTCTTCACCAATTCGACTTAGCTCTGCATAGTGCTCTTTATAAAGAGACTTCGCCTGTTTCACCTTCCAATCAGGCACCGCCCTCGGGATATATTCATCCAACGTTAAACGTTTTTCAGGCTGATTCTTATCCGCTTTCACTGCACGAGGCTTATGCTCAACCTCTGCAAATGCTTGGTTGATGACTTGCTCAGATATGCCTTTATCTCGAGCCTCACTTTTGAGCCCCTCAATGTACTGCTCAAAAGTCCCCTCATTGGCGTAAGCTGAGGAAGCAATAGCTAAACCCAATGCAACTGACAATAACTTCTTCACTTCTGCCCTCCTTGAGCAAAATAAGTAACAATCCGAGTTTAAGTGTCTATTCGCCTTCGGATTGTTGACGAGCTTGTTTTTGCTCTTTGTATTCTTCTAATAAGTTCTTTGGTGGTGGCGGTAGCTGCAAGAAAAAACCTTCATCTTCGAGAGATTGCTTCACTTTTTCTACATCCACTTGTGCAAGGCTACGCCCTTCAAGTTTAACTACCATTACCATGGTAGGTTTGCCAAACATTTGCATTAATGTGTCAGGAACTTGTGAAAAATCATCCTTTTTCGGGATATATAAGTAAGCGCCTTCTTTTTTAGAACTTTTGTAAATTGCACAAAGCATGGGAAACCTTTGTCCGTTTAATTCATGGAACGTTAGCGTTTTGCCATTTTTGAGAGCAAAACAGTCAATTGAGCGCAAGATAGCTTGCTGTGCTTATTGTAGGAATATAACATGATACCCCTAGTCTCAGGCAACGCCCTTAAGAGGTTGTAAGTAAAAGATGTCACAGACCCCAGACCTAAAAGGCAGTAGCTTTACTTTGTCAGTTTTGCACCTTTCTGACAACGATGTAGAAAAATCGATTCATTTCTTACAAGAAAAGGTTACTCAGGCACCTGCATTTTTTGCACAGGCCCCTGTTGTCATAAACATATCTAAAGTTGATGGTGACATTGATTTTTCGAGGCTGAAAGAAGGCATTTCTCTTGCTGGGATGATTCCCGTTGGTGTCACTGGCTGCAAAGACAAAAGAACCGAGAACTTGGCGTCTGAAGCTAAATTCGCGGTCATGTCTGCAAGTAAATCACCAGCCCAAGCACCAGCGAAGATGCAGCCGACTAAAATTGTTCGCTCGCCGGTTCGTTCAGGCCAGCAAATCTATGCGAAAGATTGTGATTTAGTGGTATTAAACCACGTTAGCGAAGGCGCTGAAGTCATAGCCGATGGCTCAATTCATATTCATGGCACCCTGCGCGGCCGAGCAATTGCTGGAGCAAATGGTAATAAAGACGCAGTGATTATCTGTAATAAGCTCAACGCTGAATTAATGTCTATCGCCGGTCACTACTGGTTAACCGAGCAGTTTGCCGAAGAGTATTGGCAACAGAAAGTGATGTTTAGTTTGGACAATGACTCGCTAAAGTTCGAGTTATTAACGATTTAAGAATTATAAGGAACACATAATGGCACGCATTATTGTTGTAACGTCAGGTAAAGGTGGTGTAGGCAAAACTACATCAAGCGCTGCTATCGCTTCTGGCCTTGCGATGAAAGGTAAAAAAACGGCAGTAATCGATTTTGATATTGGTCTTCGTAATCTTGATTTAATCATGGGTTGTGAACGCCGCGTCGTTTACGATTTCGTGAACGTAATTAATGGTGAAGCCACTCTTAATCAGGCAATGATCAAAGACAAGCGTACAGACAACCTGTTTATCCTGCCCGCTTCTCAAACGCGTGACAAAGATGCACTAACTAAAGAAGGCGTGCGTCGAGTACTTGATGAATTAGATGAGATGGGCTTCGACTTTGTTATCTGTGATTCACCAGCAGGTATCGAGCAAGGTGCGCTAATGGCACTATACTTTGCAGATGAAGCTATCGTCACCACAAACCCTGAAGTATCTTCAGTACGTGACTCTGACCGTATCCTTGGCATCCTTGACTCTAAATCTCGCCGTGCTGAAGAAGGCCTTGAACCAGTAAAACAACACCTACTGCTTACTCGTTACAACCCAGCACGTGTTAACCAAGGCGATATGTTAAGCGTGGAAGATGTTGAAGAGATCCTGCACATTTCTCTATTGGGGGTAATCCCAGAGAGCCAAGCTGTACTGAACGCTTCAAACAAGGGTGTGCCAGTTATCTTTGATGATCAATCAGATGCGGGTATGGCTTACGATGACACAGTTGAACGCCTGCTTGGTCAGCAAGTGGATTTCCGCTTCCTGACAGAGCAGAAGAAAGGAATCTTTAAACGTCTATTCGGAGGCTAAATCGGTATGTCATTACTTGAGTTTTTCCGCCCGCAGAAAAAAAGTTCTGCAAACCTAGCCAAAGAGCGTCTACAAATTATTGTTGCAGAGCGTCGAAGCCAAGGTGATCCTGCTCCTTCATACCTGCCTCAACTTAAAGAAGACATTCTTAAAGTGATCAGCAAGTACGTTGCGATAGATCCTTCCATGGTTGATTTGTCGTTCGAACATAAAGATGATGACATCTCTGTTTTGGAGCTTAATGTTAAGCTGCCAGAAGATGAGAAATAATCCTTCTCGATAGATTGACGCAAGGGCCGATGTGAAAGCATCGGCTTTTTTTGTTTCTTCCGTCATCCTCAAGAGTGAGGTCCGAACGAGTTAGGGATCTCTCAAGGTGGTCATCAACTAACAGAGATTCCCTACTCACTCCTCCGTCGTTCTATGGAATGACAAGTATCCCTAGCTTTTCATCACCCTATGGATTGATACGGCTACGAGATTTATACCATTACAAACAAAAAAAGCCCCAGTCCGTCGACTGGGGCTTTCACTTTTCCCGATAGATAAGGGTCGTGCTAGCGAAAACTTATCTCATAACTGAAGTCTTACTTATGCTTCAGCTTTTTCTTTCTTAGCTTTAGGCGCTTTCGCTTCCGCTGGCTTCTGGTCAGCTTTCTTTAGGATTACTGTAGTACCTTCGAAAGTTTCACCTTCAACGAACGCTTTACCGTAGTAAGAAGCCATTAGCACTTCTTTAAGCTCAGTGATTAGAGGGTAACGTGGGTTAGCACCTGTACACTGGTCATCGAACGCTTCAACAGCTAGTTCGTCTAGCTTAGCGATGAAGTCTGCTTCAGAAACACCAGCCGCTTGGATAGACATTGGGATGTCTAGGTTTGCTTTTAACTCGTCTAGCCATGCTAGTAGACGCTCAATCTTCTGAGCAGTACGGTCACCAGCTTGGCTTAGGCCTAAGTGGTCAGCAACTTCAGCGTAACGACGACGTGCTTGTGGACGGTCGTACTGAGAGAATGCAGTCTGCTTAGTTGGGTTGTCGTTCGCGTTGTAACGTACCACGTTAGAGATTAGTAGTGCGTTCGCTAGACCGTGAGGTAGGTGGAACTCAGCACCAATCTTGTGCGCCATAGAGTGACAAACACCTAGGAATGCGTTCGCGAATGCTACACCAGCGATAGTTGCTGCGTTGTGTACTTTCTCACGAGCGATTGGGTCATTTGCACCGTTCGCGTAGCTTGATGGTAGGTATTCTTTAAGCATCTTAAGTGCTTGTAGAGCTTGACCATCAGAGTATTCGTTAGCAAGAACAGATACGTAAGCTTCTAGAGCGTGAGTTACGGCATCATAACCACCGAATGCTGTTAGAGACTTAGGCATGTTCATTACTAGGTTAGCATCAACGATAGCCATGTTTGGCGTGATTTCGTAGTCAGCTAGTGGGTACTTAGCACCAGTCTTGTCGTCAGTAACAACCGCGAATGGAGTAACTTCTGAACCGGTACCTGAAGTTGTAGTGATACATACAAGCTCAGCTTTCTTACCCATTTTAGGGAACTTGTAGATACGTTTACGGATATCCATAAAGCGCATTGCTAGTTCTTCGAAGTGAGTTTCTGGGTGCTCGTACATTACCCACATGATCTTCGCAGCATCCATTGGTGAACCACCACCTAGAGCTAGGATTACATCAGGTTGGAAGCTCTTCATTGCTTCTGCACCTTTCTCAACAACAGATAGTGTTGGATCCGCTTCTACGTCGAAGAATGTTTGAACTTCGATGCCTTGCTCTTTAAGCAGTTTAACTACTTCATCAGCGTAACCGTTGTTAAATAGGAAACGGTCAGTTACTAGGAATGCGCGTTTCTTACCTTCTAAATCGCTCATTGCGATTGGAAGGCTACCACGACGGAAGTAGATAGACTTAGGTAGTTTGTGCCACAACATGTTTTCAGCTCGCTTAGCTACAGTTTTCTTGTTGATAAGGTGCTTAGGACCTACGTTCTCAGAGATTGAGTTACCACCCCAAGAACCACAACCAAGAGTTAGAGAAGGTGCTACGTTGAAGTTGTAAAGGTCACCGATACCACCGTGAGTAGTCGGGATGTTTACAAGGATACGTGCAGTCTTCATCTTGTCACCGAAGTAACGGATGCGGTCTGCGTTAACGTCTTGGTTAGTGTAAAGACCAGATGTGTGACCGATACCACCGATTTCAACCATAGTTACCGCTTGAGCAACTGCATCTTCGAAGTCGTCAGCGCGGAATAGACCTAGAGTTGGAGATAGTTTCTCGTGAGCGAATTCGTCGTCGTAAGAAACTTTGCCTAGACCTTCACCTACAAGAACTTTAGTGTCAGCAGGAACTTTAACACCAGCCATTTCAGCGATTGCTGGAGCAGGTTGACCTACAATTTTCGCGTTTAAGTTACCGTCGATTAGAAGCACTTTACGTACTTTATCTGCGTCAGCTTTAGATAGAACATGAGCTTTGTGAGAAGCAAAACGCTCTTTAACTTCGTCGTACACTTCGCTAACTACGATAGCTGCTTGCTCAGAAGCACATACTACGCCGTTATCGAAAGTCTTAGACATAAGAATAGAAGCTACAGCACGTTTGATGTCAGCTGTTTCATCGATAACTACAGGAACGTTACCTGCACCTACACCGATTGCTGGCTTACCAGAAGAGTATGCTGCTTTAACCATGCCTGGACCACCAGTTGCAAGGATAAGTGCGATACCGTCGTGCTTCATAAGAGCGTTAGAAAGCTCAACAGATGGTTGGTCAATCCAACCGATGATGTCTTTTGGTGCGCCTGCTGCTACAGCTGCGTCAAGAACCAGTTTCGCTGCATCGTTAGTTGAGTTTTTCGCACGTGGGTGTGGTGAGAAAATGATGCCGTTACGAGTTTTAAGAGAGATTAGAGATTTGAAGATTGCTGTAGACGTTGGGTTAGTCGTTGGAACGATACCACAGATGATACCTACAGGCTCAGCGATAGTCATTGTGCCTAGGTTGTCATCTTCTTCTAGGATGCCACACGTCTTTTCGTCTTTGTATTTGTTGTAGATGAATTCTGAAGCAAAGTGGTTTTTGATTACTTTGTCTTCAACAATACCCATGCCAGACTCAGCAACCGCTTGTTGAGCTAGCGGGATACGAGCGTGGTTAGCTGCTAGAGATGCCGCGCGGAAGATTGCGTCTACTTTCTCTTGTGAGAACGTTGCAAACTCTTCTTGAGCCGCTTTTACGCGAGCTACTAGAGCGTCTAGTTCAGCCAAATTAGTTACAGGCATAGTGAATCTCCTAAAATAGATAAATATTAAAAACTTTTTATTAAGGTCACTGTTAACAAACAGACGTCTTAGTAAATTGCTTTCAGGGCTGAGTATATTATTTCAGGTTGTGAAAAAAATTGACCCAGATCAGTTACCCAAAAAGAATTAACCAATTAGTGGTACTCAAATCGCAAAAAGATGGTTAACACTATGATTTTTAATAGATTTAAATCACATTTTTTATTCGAACAAAAAAGCATCAAACAAACTACCATCCTGGCAAATTGGCCATAACTTGTAAAAAAGTTTCATTTTTTGACCACAAACTTACATGTAATCCATAAACCTTGTGCTACTGAGAGTATATCCAAAACGGATTTTCTCTCTATTTTTCGGGGTGCTTTTTATTAAAAGTGTGCGAATGTTAACGTTTGTGTAATTCGACCACTTCTTGACCACCATTCTACGTAACAAAGTGTGTCATTACTGTTTACGAATCATTCAATAATTAGATTTTCTCAGTTATGAAATAGTTTTAACTTTAGTTTTTTTCATTCGTTCATGAGCAGAAATTGGACTATATTCCGCATGTACTCCTGTTCCCTCTATTTACTTGTGTAGGCACGCCGAATGCAAACGTTCGAAATCGCTATTTTTTTGCAGTTTTTCTTGGGCTTAGTTGCTGCAGTTAACCCTGTAGGTATTATGCCGGTCTTCGTTTCTTTAACTGGGCATATGACTCAAGAAGAAAAGAATAAAACCGCGGTCACCGCAAATATTGCTGTCGCTATTATTTTGATCGTATCGCTACTGGCGGGTCAGATGCTGCTCGACATGTTTAGCATCTCTTTAGATTCATTCCGTGTAGCAGGTGGTTTGCTGCTTCTGAGCATCGCCTTCTCGATGATGAGCGGTAAATTAGGTGAAGATAAGCAGAATAAACAAGAAAAGTCAGAATACGTCAGTCGTGAACAAATCGGTGTTGTACCTTTGGCAATGCCGCTAATGGCAGGCCCTGGTGCCATCAGTTCGACGATTGTCTATGGCTCTCGCTATCCAGCGATGCTCGATACCGTCGGTATCATTATTACTATTGTTGCTTTTTGTTTATGTACCTGGTTGTTGTTCCGCTCAGCACCATTAATTGTACGATTCTTAGGTCAAACCGGGATCAACGTGATTACTCGTATTATGGGTCTAATATTGGGTGCGCTGGGTATCGAGTTCATCGCAAATGGTCTGCGCAACTTGTTCCCAGGATTAGCCTGATCATTAGAATGTAGGTATGATAGAGCGACTGTTTAATAGGTCGCTCTAACCATGCCACGCAACTCTCTACGACATCACCTTTACGTTATTATTTTTGGTACTCATACCAAAGCTGGACGGGCATTTGATATTGCCCTGATCGTTGCCATTATTTCATCATTGATTGTTCTGGTTTTGGAGTCCATTCCTTCTGTCTATGCGCAGTGGGCAAGGGAGTTACGTTATCTGGAATACACGTTTACAGCGCTCTTTACTATTGAGTACCTTTTACGCCTGTATTGCTCACCAAAGCCCGTCGCGTATGCAAAAAGCTTTTATGGCGTCGTCGATCTGCTGGCAATTTTGCCGACCTACCTAGCAATCTTCTTCCCATCAGCCTCTTTTATGGGCGTGATTCGTGCCCTACGTGTAATGCGTATCTTCCGTGTTTTAAAACTGGTGCGCTATCTACAAGACTCGAACATACTGTTGCGCTCGTTATTGATGGCACGCAGAAAGATCCTAATCTTCTTTAGCGCAGTAGCCATTTTAGTCACGATTTTTGGCGCGCTTATTTTCGTAATTGAAGGACCAAATAACGGTTTTACCAGCATTCCAAAAAGCATTTACTGGGCTATCGTAACGATCACCACTGTTGGTTATGGCGATTTAGTCCCGCAGACGGATCTCGGTAAAGCAGTCGCATCGCTCACTATGTTGCTAGGCTACTCAATTCTTGCTGTACCAACTGGGATAATAACGGCAGAGCTCAACCAAGAAATGAACTCCCATAAATCATTGGTGAAATGCCCAAACTGTTCAAAAGCAGGTCATGAGCCTGACGCTATGTTTTGTAAGCACTGTGGCAGCGAGTTAGCTGATCCTGAGAATCGAGTGGTTACTCGGCAGAATTAAGAAAGGCTCCGTTTGGAGCCTTTTCTTTAACAACCTGTTGTGACAGCTTCAGAATCATACATCCCGCCTTCTTCCATCACTGCCGTATATTTCACATAACACTCAGTTTGTTCAATCGCGGAGTTAAAGTCGCTCCCTGTGAAATCACCAAGAATTGAAGATTGCGTTACCAGCCAGTAGTCCGGGTCATTAACCGTTCCATGGTTGTGAGCTGCCCATACCCACTCCGCGTCTAAGTCATGATACTCGGCATCT
This sequence comes from Vibrio sp. TBV020, assembly GCF_046056895.1. Taxonomy (NCBI): domain Bacteria; kingdom Pseudomonadati; phylum Pseudomonadota; class Gammaproteobacteria; order Vibrionales; family Vibrionaceae; genus Vibrio; species Vibrio sp. TBV020. Next base: position 2,563,549 of record NZ_JBEEAQ010000003.1, read on the forward strand.
GCATTCAAGAAGTTTTCTAAACCGCCACGCTCAACGGTTGGATACCCAAAGGCAACATGTCCAGTCTGAGAACCCAAGTCGATATGATAACTAGGGCTACTTTCTTCACCATCAATGGTTGTTTTCGAGTAAGCCAATTGTGCAGCTCCATCAACTGCTGCTTTCATTCCCTGAATACTCGCAGCTCGCGCATCATGACTGTAGTTTAAAAATCTAGGCGCTGCGACAACCGACAGAATGCCCAAAATCACAATCACCACAACCAATTCAATTAGCGTAAAACCTTTTGCTTTCATATCGACCCCACAACGTTCAACTCAGCAAGGGTAGAAATACAATGTCAGTTAGCTGTTAACAGGCACAAAAAAAGCGCCCTTACGGACGCTTTTCGGAATTTTCTTACGAGTTACTTTTCAGCAAGAATAATACGTAGAGTACGACGTAGTGGCTCTGCTGCACCCCATAAAAGCTGGTCACCAACAGTGAACGCATTTAGGAAGTCATCGCCCATTGCCATCTTACGGAGACGACCAACTGGGATAGAAAGCGTACCGGTTACTTTCGCCGGAGTCAGTTCTTGAGCAGTAATGTCACGATCGTTTGGAATTACTTTAACCCAGTCGTTGTGAGTAGCGATCATCTCTTCGATCTCATCCATTGGTACGTTTTGTTTCAGCTTGATAGTCAATGCTTGAGAGTGACAACGCATCGCACCAATACGTACACAGGTACCATCAATTGGCACAGGCGCATCTTGGAAACCTAGAATCTTGTTTGCTTCAACCCCCGCTTTCCACTCTTCTTTGCTCTGGCCATTTTCACGTTTCACATCAATCCACGGGATGAGGGAGCCTGATAAAGGCACACCAAACTTATCGGTTGGGAAAGAAGGTGAACGCATGGTGTCTGCGACTTTCTTATCAATATCAAGAATTGAGCTAGATGGGTTAGCAAGCTCTGAGCTAACAGAGTCATTAATAACACCCATTTGAGAGATAAGTTCACGCATGTTTTGCGCACCTGCACCTGAAGCTGCTTGGTAAGTCATGGCACTCGTCCACTCAACAAGACCCTTTTCAAATAGACCACCAAGGCCCATAAGCATCAAACTCACCGTACAGTTACCACCAACAAACGTATTGGTGCCACTATGAATGCCTTGTTGAATTTGCGTCAAGTTAACTGGATCAAGCGTAATTATTGAGTCTTGAGCCATACGCAAAGTCGAAGCGGCATCAATCCAATAACCTTTCCAACCCGCTTGGCGCAGTGCTGGGTAAACTTTTTCTGTGTAGCTGCCACCCTGACAAGTGATGACAGCATCTAGTTGTTTTAGGCTTTCAAGGTCGAAGGCATCTTGTAGCATACCCGCGTCTTTTCCTAAGTTAGGAGCTGGGATACCTACTTGAGATGTGCTGTAAAATACCGGTTCAATAAGATCGAAGTCTTTCTCTTCAACCATTCGCTGCATCAGCACCGAACCTACCATGCCACGCCAACCGACTAGACCTACTCTCATTCTCAACTCTCCGTGTAATCAATTTTAAAAAAGGAATACGTCAATATTCAATTTTCGCAGCAAAATCTCAAGGGAAATTTGCATCAAATCTGTAACTTTTGTTTCTCATTTATTAAAAGTCACCTCAAACACCATTTTTGATGCCTTTTTGCCCGGATGTTATCCGGCCATCTAAAAACCCTCAAATCAAAAACAAAGACATTAAAGATGTGCCACATGAAATTTACATTTCAAAACATTTCAGACCATTAAAATTAACCATTAACCATATATTTAACTATTTACACTTCACTCATCAGATATAAATCACAGCATTTCGACATTTCCTCGAAATATTATTCTAGCTACGGTAAAGTGCATCTCGTACCTAATAGGAGTTAGAACTCCTCTAATAAGTGGTGCTAAGCACACCATGTTAATTAGCTAATTACTCTAATAAGAGGCTCTGTATGACGCAACTTACCCCCCGTCTGCCAAGCTTGATGCAGGTTGTAATTTCCCTAGGATTATTTCTGCTACTCGCATTTTCATTTACTGCGCAGCTAGATTTACCTATTCAACTGGCTCTTTACATCGGCTGGTTCATCATCATGTTCCTTGGTATCCGTTTAGGCCATCAATATAAAGACTTAGAAAAAGCGGCTCTAAATGGTATTTCTAACGGACTTGGTGCGGTTCTTATTCTTCTAGCGGTCGGGGCCTTAGTCGGCACTTGGATCTCTGGTGGTATCGTACCGACTATCATTTACTATGGTCTAAAAGCAATTCACCCTTCTATCTTCCTTCTTGCTACGATGATCATCTGTTCATTGACGGCCCTAGCAACCGGCACTTCTTGGGGTGCGGCAGGTACCGCGGGTATCGCAATGATGGGTATCGGCCAAGGTTTAGGTGTTCCGGCGCCAATCACAGCTGGTGCGGTACTTTCTGGTTGTTATTTTGGCGACAAGATGTCACCACTGTCTGACTCAGTAATCCTTGCGTCTTCAATGTCTAACGTTGAAGTTATGGAACATATCAAAGGTATGCTACCTATCGCTTTAATTAGCTACATTATTACAGGCATCATGTTCACTGCGTTCGGTTTCCACTACGCGGGCAACGTTGATATGTCTCAGGTGCAATCTGTAATTCAAGCGATGGAAGAACAGTTCTACATCACGCCTTACTCGTTTGTTCCTGTAATCATCGTGCTAGGCCTATTGGCAATGCGCATGCCTTCTTTCCCTGTAATCAGCTTCGGCTCTTTGCTAGGTATTATTTGGGCAGTCATGATCCAAGACGTAGACTTCCTACAAGCGTTCAATACGGCTTGGGCACCATTTGAAATCGAATCTGGCGTAGGCTTTATCGATTCGATCCTTAACCGTGGCGGCATGTCTTCAATGCTTGGTTCAGTTGCGGTAATCGTGTTCGGTCTTGGTTTTGGTGGCTTACTGGATAAAGTGGGCGTGCTTGAAACAATCGCAAAACTGTTCGAGCGCCGAGTACAAAGTGCAGGCTCTCTAGCAACAAGCACAATTGGTACTGCGTTTATGGGTAACGTATTTGGTTCAGCAATGTACGTATCTCTTATCCTTACACCAAAAATCTGTGCAAAGAACTACGATCGATTGGGTTACAAGCGTAAGAACCTTTCACGTAACGCAGAGTTTGGCGGTACTTTGACATCAGGTATGGTGCCTTGGAGTGACAACGGTATCTACATGGCAAGTATTTTAGGTGTCGCGACACTCTCTTATGCACCATTTATGTGGCTAAGTTTCGTTTGTATCATCGTTACTATCGTCACATCCTATATGGGCTGGTTTGTCGATAAATGTGAACCTACTGCTCCAGCCACTTCTGAGGAAGAAGTAGAGCTAACTAAACAAACTGCATAATACTGTCCAAAATAAAAAACGCCTCAATCGAGGCGTTTTTTATTGTCTAGCTTTTAGACTTTCTAACGGCAGAACGTTTACCTAGGATATAACCTAGACCTAGGGGAGCGAAGAAGATAGCGACGATAAACAGTACAAAATAGATGATGGTGCTCTTAATCAAATCGATCAATTTCTCGATCGCAAGTGCTACGACATCTTGCGAAACTTTATCTATATCTTGGGTAAACTTCTCGCGTTCAGCACTGATGATCAGCCCAATTTCCGCACGCTCTCTAGCGACCATCTTTTCAAGTGCTTCACGTTCAAGGCTCAATTGTTCAATTCGTTGAGTTGTACGTTGATCGATGTCTTGGACCAAAGGCTCTAGTTGAATCGCCATCTGACGAGCAAGATCTTCCATATACTCAGGATTGTTTTCAACGAAATCTTGGAATGACTTAGAAGTCGCTTGTAAACTCTCTAAGGTTTGGGTTAATTGCTCTCCACTGATCGTACTGTTTAGCGCAATAAGCTGTGCCTTCCAAGTCATCAATTTGGGGGTTTGCTCTGATACTAGACTCAAGCGGTCAGATACATCCCCTAACGCCTCAGGCATTGTGCCTAGAGTCGACACAGCCTGATCTTCACTGATTTGATTCGATTCTAGCCATGCTCGGTAAGCAGGGGTTCTTATAAAACTCAAATCTTCAAATGGGTGCTGACTAGCAAAGTCTGCAACAAACTGCTTCGTTTGAGAGTAGCTGGTGCCTTTAAGCAAAGACTTGGCTAACTTATCAATCTCTGTGGAAAGCTCAGCAGATACACGTTTAGCATCCTCAGTGATAAAGAGTTCCTTGCCTGCTCCTTGATTAAAGAACTGATTCATTTGTTCGGTAAATACCCAACTGTCAATCAGTGCTGCCATTGGAGACACTTGATAGGAAGAACGTTGTAACCCTTCTTCTGCATTTATCTTCCACAATAAGACGTACGATTGATAAAGCTTATCTTGTGGATCGTACTGCTCAGAAATCGAATCCGCAGCTTGCTCTACTTGTGAAAAGAACTGATGGGTATACTCACGCGTAAGTAAACGCATATTAAGTTCTTGCTGAGTCAGAGGCGTTGTCTGACTATCAAGTTTGACTTCGAGCAATGAACAACCCGATAGTGGAAGAACAATCGCTAACATGAACAGAGCAGATAGACGACGAAGCAGCATATAACCTCACATGCAGAAATTTGAAAAAGCTGAATATTATAAAACCCTTAAGTCAGTTTGAGGTCAACTTTCTACTTTGCCGTTCTCTTTTAGGAATATTCTGGCTTCTTCAAGTGCATTATCTAAACGAACCTTGAGTTCATCTAACAAATCTGGCACGGCAGTAATATCTTCTTTGATAGCGACCTCTACTTTACTTGCAGCTTCTCTCAGTTTTGAGGCGCCCAAATTACCCCCTACGCCTTTCAAACTGTGCGCTTTTCGCTGAGCTTCTTCTGGAGAGTCAGTCAGTAAAGTGGTAATGCGTTCCGCATCTCCCGTATGATCCTCTATAAAGACTTCAAGCAACATGCACACTGACTCTACATCTTGGTTCAGTGAATCCAACATCTTAGCGAAGTCTATTTCTGGCTCACTCAGTTCCTGTTTAGCTGGCTGAGGCGATGATTGAACTGCGTCTGATTCGTTCTGAGTAACACCCTCCTCTTCATTCATCGCTCGATCGTCACTTAATGACTCAATGCTTATTGCCGTCTGAGTCTTGACGACAACTCGAATGAGCCATAAGTAGCCAACCATAGTGAAAAGACTAACAAAAATGCCAAGCCAAATGTGTCGGTTGAGTAATTGATTGAACTCGCTTCTTTGAAGATCGATTTGTGCGTGCACATCATGAGTAATCAACTTATCAACAATATACTGCCCTTGCGCATAGCCTCCTAAAACGCTCGAGATTTGTGCCAATATTTGCTGTAAATCTTGACGTTGCTGCGCTGGCAGTTGTGTTGATAAGAAATAGACCTGATCAAGTTCTCGATAAATGGCAGGGCTAGAACCATTATCGCTGAACATAGCGTCTAAAACATTGGCACTAAGGCGTAAATAGAGCTGCGATACCGGCATTTCCCCTTGGTATTCATTTCGCATCACACGGATCTGATCAACAAGGTTAAGCAGGTCTAAATTGTTGTCGAGGTAGATCTGGGTTTGCTCGATAAATCGGTCAGTAGTAAATAGCAACTGATGGATATCAGGAAGGAACCAGCTTTTTTTGTAGTGGGTGTCGATTTGCAGTCGTAGCGCATAGATAAGTTGTAGGTTCAACGCTTGAGCGTCTGCCATATGGGTACGATACGGGGAATCGAAGGTTAGGGTCTCACGAAGCTCTTGAATACCGCTACCAAGTTCGTAGATTTGCTCTTTCGTTCCACTGGTCGAGCGGTAACTGCTTGCGAGGATGGTAATGCAGAGTAACCATAGACCGAGTAGCAACCAGCCAAGTTTAAGCGTCTTGCCTTCCATTGTCCTGCCTGTATTCATAAAGTCCCTGTAATACAAGCATATACATAATATTCAAGAAGTGCAGGACTAACTGCGAAAATGTTGCAGTCAGTCCTATTCTAAAGACGCTTACTTATTACGAGTCAGCTGGTCTTTTAAATTCGGCGGAGTGCCTTTAATTGTCAGTGTGTCTGTTTCTGGATCATAGAAAATACGTTCACCGAGAAGCAAACTGTCAAAGCTCACATTGAGACCACCACCAGCCCCTACGTACTTAGTCAGTTTACGCACTGCTGTTCGGTCGCCAGGGAAGCTTTCTTCTAACTCATAGCCTTGCTCTTGAGTGTAATCTAAAAAGCTTGTGCCATCTTGTGACGGTGGAAGCTCGCCAGACAATTCGCGAACCATCACTTCATCGCCGGACTTGATTTGCTCATTACAATAGTCAGCAACTTGTTTCTTGTAGCTGATCACTTCGTCTTTTTCTAATTTAGAGTCCGCACAAAAGTCTTCGACAGCTTGCATCAACACTTGGTTTTGCTGCTTAGTATCTAAACCAACTTCAGCTTGTAAAAAGTCTAGGAAGAAGTCAGCAACTTTACGTCCCACTCGTCCTTTAATATAAGCAAGGTAGCGGTTCGATTCTTTATCCGTTTCATAGCTTGTAAGGTCGATGCGCGCAGCAATATCCATTTTGCTCAGATCTAAATAATCAGTCGCACTAATATCAAGGCCTTCAGTCACTTTCAAACTTTGGTTCGATGGAATAATCGCGACAAACAAGTAGTCTGTTGCTAAAGACTGATATTCGGCGATAACAAGAATGCCTTCGTCAGCAAATGGGTATTTCGCCAACTCATCTTTTAGACGGTTCGCGCTAAGTTGTGAGAAGTCGTAGAAATTTTTGTTTCCTTGACGTAATTCTTGCAACCAGAGCTGAAATTCGCTGTCAGACTTGAAAGAACCAAAGCCTTTTCCCGCTTTCGAATTGAATACACGGTGAAGCTCTGCGACAAGGTCTTCAGTAGACGCGTCATTGGTTAGTGACTCGGAACGGAAATTGACAACCAGTTCCTCTGAATCATTTTTTTGCAGTTGATGTAAGATAACATTAGAAAGGTGAAGGCTCATGATGAAATTTATCGCTGCGTAGGTTTCAGTTGCGAGGCATTGTAGGTTATCATAAGCCGCTTTACTATCATCATTAGAGTCTTTATGCCGATTACATCTAAATACAGCGACGAACAAGTAGAACGAATTCTTACTGAAGTAGCCGCAGTACTTGAAAAACATTCAGCTGGTCCTGAACTTGCATTAATGATTGCTGGCAATATCGCTACCAATGTCTTAAATCAGGATGTTGCTGCTTCACAACGCAAGGCAATTGCTGAAAAATTTGCAGAAGCGCTTGTTTCTTCAATTGAAGACAAAAAACACTAAAAATAATAACGGATAATAGAACAATTACATGGTCGATAACGTAAATACATACGGCGAACGCGTGTCGCGCCTGGTGGGATGGGGGCATTGGTTTGCCTTTTTCAACATCATTGCGGCAATGTTAATCGGGACCCGTTATATCACTCAGTCCCCGTGGCCAGAAACCCTACTAGGGCAATTCTATCTAGCGGTGTCTTGGGTTGGCCACTTTGGCTTCCTTGTATTTGCACTCTATCTACTGGTTCTATTTCCTCTGACCTTTGTCATACCGTCACGCAAACTCTTTCGTTTGGTGGCGGTCTGTTTTGCAACCGTCGGGCTCACCGTATTATTGATTGATACCCAAGCGTATCAAACCATCAATTTGCACCTCACTCCTGTTGTATGGGAAGTGTTGTTCAGTGACGAAAGCTCCAATATAAGTGCTGACCTACAACATTTATTTATCGTCCTGCCACTGATTTTTTTACTTCAACTAGCACTCTCTGAATGGGTATGGCGCAAACAACGTAGACTGTCACATAAGCATGTCGGTCGCCCTATCGCTGCGCTTTTCTTTGTGAGCTTTATTACCAGCCACTTAACCTATGTTTGGGCTGATGCACATTTCTACAATCCGATCACAGCTCAGAAAGCGAACTTCCCGCTTTCATACCCAATGACTGCTAAGTCATTCATGGAGCGACATGGTCTACTCGACCGTGAAGAGTATCTAGAGCGATTAGAGCAAAGCAAAGGCGAAGTGGAACTTGTGCAGTATCCACTGGAACGCATTGAATTTGATCGTCGTTCGAATCCATTAAACATTCTTGTTGTTAGCGTCAACAACTTGCGCTCAGACGCACTCAACGCAGAGTCTATGCCAGCGACTTATCAGTTCGCTCAAAACAACCTGAATTTCAAAAATCACTATAGTTCTAGCAATGATTCCTATGGTGTATTTGGTCTGTTTTATGGACTACCAAGCAGCTATTCATCAAGCATCCAAACTCAAGGCTCACGCCCTATTCTTATCGATACCTTAAAAGATAAAGAGTATCAGTTTGGCTTGTTTAGCGGAGACAACTTTGATGAACCGCTATACGGTGAAACAGTCTTCCGTGACATGAAGTTTACGGGCATTGCATTTAACGACCGTACTTCACCTGACTCACAAGCCATTGATACATGGGCTAACTGGGCTAAGGAACAAGGTAAGAAACCATGGTTTAGTTACATTGAACTAACCACGGTTGATAATTTCAGCGCTTATCCGTCGACACAAGGTCAAACGGCGGCAGAAAAGCTTAAAGAAGGTTACTTCAAGTCTGTAAATGAGGCAGATAACGAAATCGCACAACTGCTTAAGAAGATCGAACAGCTTGAGCTTTCTGAATCAACTGTGATTGTTATTACCTCCAACCATGCGACTGAGTTTAACGAGAGTAAGACCAATAGCTGGGGATCAAACTCTAATTACAGCCGTTATCAGCTCCAAGTTCCTATGATCATTCATTGGCCAGGTACACTGGCTGGTGAGTATCAACACCGTACCAGTCATTTGGATCTTTCTGTAACGCTTCTGCAAGACTTGCTAGGCGTCTCTTCTAGCCCTTCTGATTTCAGTAGCGGTAGAAACCTATTTGATGAAAGCAAACGCCGTTGGATTCTTGCTGGTGATGCCCGCGAGTTGGCACTAATCACAACTAAGAACACTACGGTGATTGATAAGTTTGGCAACTACAAACTATATGACCAAGATTACCAACGCTTAAAAGATCAGAACCCAACATTGCCGGTACTGATGCAGGGGTTAACAGAGCTACAAAGGTTTTACGTTAAAAGTAACTAATTCATCACGTTATCATTTTGAAAAAGAGAGCCCTCGCTCTCTTTTTCTATTTTTAACCGATAGAAAGTATAAGAAATAGACGGTTGAATTACTTTTTCCTACTAAGTGCTCATAAATAAAGCAAACAATAAAATTAGGGGTTTACAACTTTTCTGAACCTCTATATTATTCGCTTCAACAACGGAGAGATGGCTGAGTGGTTGAAAGCACCGGTCTTGAAAACCGGCATACGTTAATAGCGTATCTAGGGTTCAAATCCCTATCTCTCCGCCACATTTAGAGAAAGCCCGCTAAGAAATTAGCGGGCTTTCTCGTTTTTTGCCATTCTTGTGCGGGCTGTTATACCAACTCAAAGCTGATTGATATGCTCAAACTCCCCTTGCACATAACTGCCTAGATGAGTCGAAAAGCGTTGAGCTTCAATTAAGTCGAGCAACTTATTTTTCAGCTCTGCAGGGTAGATTCTCTTATCCACTAACTCTGGAATAGGAACCCACTCTACCGCTTGTATGTAGTCTTCATCATTAAGCCCTTTTAGATTCTCTAGATGCGGTGTACCAAGAAAACTAGTAATCAGATAGAAAAACTCTGCATGGTAACGTTCAGTGTGCGTTTCGAGAAACTCTCTCACACAAATCAGTTCTCCAGCTTGAATATCAATACCTGCTTCTTCTTTAAACTCTCGAATCACACAGGCTCTTGAGCTTTGATCGCCTAGTTCCATTCCTCCACCAGGCGGCACCCAATACTCACCGCTAAAGTCCTTTACGCGAAGGAGCAGCATTGCGCCATCCCGAATTAAAATGCCAGCGGCACGAATGCGATGTTCCATGAATTTTCCTTCTAACGTCCATAAACTTTAAGTGCAGCACGAATAAGTTGCATGTGAATTGGGACGAGCTCTTCATGCTGACTGCGATAACCCCCTCCCACAACACAAGCAATGGGCAGTTGTTTACGTTTGGCCAACTCAAACATAAACTCGTCTCGTTTATAAATCGCAGTACTTGATACATTTAAATAGCCTAGCTCATCATCTTCATGAATATCGACACCAGCATCATAAAGTATCAAATCAGGCTGATGTAGATTGGTAGCCATCTCTACAACTGAAGTAAATGCCTCGAGAAACTCCTCATCACCTGCTTCTCTGACTAACGGAACATCCAAGTCAGAGTCTGGTTTTCTGGCTGGAAAGTTTTTATCACAATGAAATGATAAGGTAACGATACTCTCATCGCCTTCGCATAGGGTTGCAGTTCCATCTCCATGATGTACGTCACTATCAACAATAAGTACCTTATCGATACCTTCAAACGTCACTGCTCTCTTAGCAGCCAGCACTAAGTCATTGATCAAACAGAATCCACTACCAAAATCATGGTGCGCATGGTGATATCCGCCACTTAAGTGAATAGCAACACCGCGATCAACGGCTTGATTGACTGTTTCACAAGTACCACCAGCCGATGTAAGTGTTCTAGTAATGAGTGTTTCACTCCATGGAAAACCAATTCGTCTCATTTTGGGTGCAGGCAATGTGCCGGAAAACAATGAGTCAATGTACTCGCAGCAATGCACTTGAGTCACGGCTTGCCGATCAAGCATTGACGGAACAACATGCACGAATTGTTCTCTCCAAGCATCGTTGGCACTAATTTCGCTGTTTATCGCGTCATAAAGTAAACGATATTTATTGATGGGGTAACGATGCCCTTCTGGCAGGGGTAGCTCCGAATAGATCGAATGGTAAATCAACGGGATCATAATGCACTGGACCAAACTAAGATGGAGTTATGGTATCAGCTTGTATATTGATTTCAAAAATAGTCAAATGATATTAATTATCAATTTCATTTAACTATTAATATGTCAAAAACTACACTGTTCTTGTTCTTCGGGGCTATCTCAGGCTCATTGGTTGCCATTGGCCTATTTTCACTCATGTTATTTTGTTCATGGTGGCTAGTTGATTTTGTCGCGCTCACTTAGCAAACTAGCTTTTCTATTTTATTATTCGAAAGGACATCGTGATGAAGACCGTTCTTATCACTGGCGCTAATCGTGGTATTGGTTTGAGTTTAGCCAAACTCTATCTCGGACAGGGCTGGCACGTTCACGCGACCTATCGCAATGCTGATAGTTCGTCTGAGTTACTTCAATTAGCGTCGGCAAAGCAACTCGAATGCCATCAGGTTGATATCACCAATTATCCAGCAATAACAAAGCTGGCTTCTCAACTCTCTGCCATCGACTTACTGATCAATAACGCCGGTTACTATGGCCCTAAAGGGTACGGTTTTGGTAATACGGATGTGGAAGAGTGGCGAAAAGTCTTCGAGATCAATACCATTGCTCCTTTAAAACTTGTCGAAGCACTTGCACCAAACCTACGCCAAGGTTCACTTAAAAAGATTGCCTGTCTATCTTCAAAAGTCGGTAGCATGGCAGAAAACACGTCAGGTGGGGGCTATATCTATCGCTCATCAAAAGCTGCTCTTAACTCGGTAGTAAAGAGCCTAAGTAATGATTTAACACCTGAAGGTTTCACCGTCTTAGCTCTTCATCCAGGATGGGTACAAACGCAGATGGGTGGGCCGAATGCTTTAATTGGTACTGATACTTCTGCAAAGGGACTAAGTCAAGTCATTGAAGAAGCAAAACAAGCTCACAGTGGTAAGTTCATCAACTATGATGGTAGTGAACTCCCTTGGTAATGCTACGTAGATAGAACTATAACAATTTAAGAGTTTACTCTATTACGATGCGAATTTTACGAGCCACATTCGGTCTGATATCTCTGACCTTTATCTTAATAGGTTGCAAGAGCGAGTCTCCTAGCCGTTTTTTTGAAACCTATTCTGAACGCGTCGCCAATGTCCTCGATACACCCGACATTACTCAAGATGTATCCATTACCCAACTACCACGTAAGCGTGAATTGTACCTAACGATTCCTCCTATCACGCTCGGATTGCTCGATAGTTATCAGTTACGTCAGTGTGGGCTATTTCAGCTGATTGCGGAAAGGAATTCCGTTTTGGGAAAGGTGGCGGATGAATTTAGCAATTATGATTACCAATCAGCATTGCTAAAAGGCCTGACAGCGTGTATCGATGATCCAAATGTCGATAGCGAGCTCAAACCTACATTGAGAAATATTAGAAAAGAGAAACGGGAACAGCTGGGCATGCATCAATGGAACTTGCTCTATGCTAGCGATGCAATGCAAGCTCAATTAAAGGGAGCGAGCTTTCTAACAGTTGGGATGAGTGAGCAGGTACAGCAAGTCTCTAACGCTCTTACGGAGCTTAATCAGGCATTCTATTCTGAATCAGAAAAATCAAATGTAATCGAAGCTCAAGAAACGCTTGAAAAGACCGCTGTACTGGGAAACCTTTACTACTCTTTGTCCCATGCAACGGCTCAACTTTCGTTGATAACAGAGCAATTGAACATGAACGATCACAAAGTCATTTGTGCCCCGCAAAGAGATATCACACGATTTAAGTATTTGAACAATGTTTTCGATCAGCAGTACATTGGTAAAGTTCAGCCTTACTTAGCAACACTAGACAGTTACTATCAGCAACTATCGCCTAACTTAACTCTCTTCAAACCTCAACCAGAGCTGCACCCTTTTATCTACCCACTAGAACAGAGCCATAGCCGGTTCCGCCAAGCTACGCTCGAACACATTCAATATTGGCAGCAGCTATTTAAACGCTGCGGCCGTAAGGTTGGCTAAGATGCTTTCTTTCGGCTCGCAGATGAAGTTTTCTTTCGATAGCCGCCTTTCTTTTTCTTATACGCAGGTCGCTCTACTCTTGGGAGGTGGCGCAGTGATTCCGGCACGTCACCAGCTTTTACTTGGCCCATTAAGTTATCAATGCGAGTTTGCAATGCTTGCATAAACGGCCCATAAGCTTGGTTACGTTCGGCCATACCTTGCAATTGGTGCTCCCAATGAGCAGTCATATCAGGGAATGTTGAATCGGACGGTAATGCGTGAATGAGCCCTCGACCCGCTGGTTGACTTAAAATAGATTTACCTTGGCGCTGAAGGAGCTGACGTTTAAATAGAGTATCAAGAATACCGGCTCTGGTAGCTTCAGTACCTAAACCATCGGTCTCTTTTAAGATCTTTTTCAGCTCTTTATCTTCAACAAATCGCGCTATACCTGTCATAGCCTGTAACAAGGTCGCTTCGGTGAAATGCTTAGGAGGCTCGGTCTTACGATCCTTAATTTCCCCTTCACGGCAAGTCAACACCGTACCTTCGGTCAAAGGAGGAACAGCATCTACGTTAGCATCTTCATCATCAACCTTACCCATTAACTCTTTCCAACCCGCAGATAAAAGCTGACGTCCTTTGGCGATAAATGTGCCACCTGCAATATCAAAAACTAACTTCGCCTCTGCGTAGACGGCTGCCGGGTAAAATTGCATAAGATACTGTCTTGCAATCTGTTGATAGATTTTCATCTCATTACCGGATAGGCCATTTACAGAAGCTTTTTTAGGCGTAGGAATAATGGCATGGTGAGCATCGACTTTTTTATCGTTCCAAGCTTTTGACTTCAAGCTTAGATCTGCGCCGTTGACAGCCTGATTTAGTTCTTGAGCATTATTTTTAATCGCCTCGCATACACTACCTGCTTGAGAAAAATGTTCTTTTGGCAAATAACGGCTATCAGAACGTGGATAGGTGATGAGTTTATGTTTTTCATAGAGAGACTGACAAGTATCTAGCACTTGTTGTGCACTCATACCAAAGCGCTTGGCGGCATCAATTTGCAATGCTGAGAGTGAATAAGGTAGCGGCGCAGATTGTTTCGTTTGCTTTTGCTCAGACTCCACCACTTTAGCTGGCTGATTAGCAATGCGGCTGGCGACATTCTCGACTAGTTTGCGATTAAGAACCCGCCCTTCTTCATCTTGATAGGGTTTGCAGGCTTCACTTGGCTTCCAGCGTGCCCGAATATCAAATGCGTTTGCACCATCCTGATAAGGGATCAGAGCATGTAGTGTAAAGTAGTCTCGAGGCACAAAGTTTTCGATTTCTTCATCACGCCTAACCACTAAGCCCAATACTGGGGTTTGAACTCGCCCTACAGAAAGAACACCTTGATAGCCCGCTTTTTGCCCTAGCAAAGTATAAGCACGCGACATATTCATCCCATATAACCAGTCAGCGCGAGAACGAGCTAACGCAGATACCGACAAAGGAATAAAGTCACGATTGCTACGCATCTGAGTAAGAGCACGTTTCACCGCAGGTAAGTTAAGGTCACTAATCAGCAAGCGTTGAGTCGCTTCTTTCTTGGTTTTGCTTACCTTACAGTAATCAAGGACCTCATCGACTAACAGTTGCCCTTCGCGATCCGGGTCTCCCGCATGAATGATTTGCTGAGATTCTTTCAGAAGTTTGCGCACAACGGTTAGTTGCTTACTAGCGGACTTTCGCGGTCTAAGCTGCCACTGCTGTGGAACGATAGGTAGATCCGCTAGATTCCACTTTTTATATCGCTCGTCGTAAGCGTCAGGTTCAACTTGCTCTAATAAGTGGCCGATACACCAAGTCACCACATCGCCATTACCACAACGAATAAAACCCTGATCATTTTTCTTTGGTCCAGGGAGTGCAGCGGCAATTGCACGGCCAAGGCTTGGTTTTTCAGCGATAAAGAGACGAGACATAAAATAGGGCAAGACAGATACAATAAGGGCCACATTATCGAATGTGGCCCTTAGAAATCAAGAAAAACTGTAGATTTAAACAGTATTTTTGAAGAATTACTCTTCGCTAGTTCCAGCGCGTTCTGCAGCTTCTTTCACTAGAGGCTGAAGTTCACCTTTTTGGAACATTTCGATGATAATGTCACAACCACCAATTAGCTCACCTTCAACCCATAGCTGAGGGAAAGTTGGCCATTGTGCGTAAGCTGGTAGCTCTGCACGGATGTCTGGGTTTTGTAGGATATCTACATATGCGAACTTCTCACCACATGCCATAAGTGCTTGTGCTGCTTGAGAAGAGAAACCGCAGCTTGGTAGTTTTGGTGAACCTTTCATGTAAAGAAGGATCGAGTTTTCTGCGATTTGCTGTTTGATTTTATCGATAGTTTCCATTGCTTCCTCTTTAATGGAGTTACTGCAAATATTCTGCACATTCTAAACCATTAGCACAGAATAAAAAGCCTATAATATGTATGGTTATATTTTGTGGAGCGAGAACAACATTCATGGCCAATAAATTGATGACTTTTCAGCTAGAAATTTACCGTCAGTGCTTTTAATAAAGTAAAAACTTGATAAACTAGATAACAAGTCAGCAAATTGACCATGGTTGGCAACTGCGAACCATGAATAATAAATAACACTGGAAGCAATCGAGAGGGGTAACCCTTTCATACAAATGGAGAATCGAGCAATGGCATTTGAACTACCAGCTCTTCCTTACGCAAAAGACGCACTAGAACCACACATCTCAGCAGAAACTCTAGATTTCCACCACGGCAAGCACCACAACACTTACGTTGTTAAGCTAAATGGCCTAATCCCAGGAACTGAGTTTGAAGGTAAAACTCTAGAAGAAATCGTTAAGACTTCTACTGGCGGCGTATTCAACAACGCAGCACAAATCTGGAACCACACGTTCTACTGGCACTGTCTAGCGCCAAAAGCTGGCGGTGAGCCAACAGGTGCTGTAGCAGACGCAATCAACGCTGCTTTCGGTTCTTTCGAAGAGTTCAAAGCGAAGTTTACTGATTCTGCAATCAACAACTTTGGTTCTTCTTGGACTTGGCTAGTGAAGAAAGCTGACGGTTCTCTAGAGATCGTTAACACTTCTAACGCAGCGACTCCTCTAACTGAAGAAGGTACAACTCCACTTCTAACAGTTGACCTTTGGGAACACGCTTACTACATCGATTTCCGTAACGTTCGTCCAGACTACATGAATGCATTCTGGGCACTAGTTAACTGGGACTTCGTTGCAGAAAACCTAGCTAAATAATCCTTCCCTATAGGATTTAAAATTTAGTCGTTTAAAAAGCCAGCTATTAGCTGGCTTTTTCTATTTCTGACGCTGATTTCCCTAAAGTTTCTTCCTGCTGGGTCGCTATAAAAGCATCATACGAGGAAGCCTATGCAAATCCATACTTTAGACAAAGCGACCATTATCAACGAACTTGGATTCGGCACTGGTATTAACCATGCTGTCCATGAAGGTCGTCGTGCGGACTTTGCATTAATTTTGTCTATGTTCTCAAATGATGTCCGTGATAACACGCCGGTAGAGAAAGTCGACCAGATTGAGAATACAGAGCAAGCACTTCGTAAACGCTTTGAACTTCAATCACCTCAGCAACTTCGTTCAGACCAAAGCTCATACGATCTATCTGCGCAGCAAGCTTCACTTTTCCATACCTCAGGTCTACCTAGCGCCAAACTCAGCCACTACTTAAAACCTGATGCTCTAACCTATCTACCTGAAGATACCCATGATCTTCCTGAAGAGGTTTACCATAACCTATCAGGCCACCAGCGCCGCTCTATGGGTGAAAAAGAACCTAAAGAATTGATGCCAATCGATCTTTATAATCAGCTGATTAAAGCTCAGCGTACTTTCCAGATCCAAGCACAAGTATAGCGATCGTTTCAGATCACACTTCTCCTGTCTCATTTTTCGGACTTTGTTAACAACAGCGACAGATAATGTGAATAAGGCCAAAGATTCACAATCTGTCATACAATCAGACCAGTTATTTGACCTTATTCACAACTCAATAACAGTTAATCTACCATGCTATGTGGACAACTTTTCACGCAAACATTGATAATGGGGGGAAGTCAATGGACATAAAGAGTGCTGTCGTTTTGGTCACATCAGCAGGATCTCAAGTAGGGAGTACACTTGCCTATCACTTCGCCTCCTTAGGAGCAACAGTCGTCCTGTGTGACAAAGAAAGCCCCCAACTTCAGCAGGCATTTCAGCTATGTGGTGAGATCTCAACAAATGTCTACCAGTTCAAGACACACGATCACTCTTTGCAGTCAATTCAGAACTTGTTTGCCTTTATGGATCAAACGATTAAGCGCTCCCCTGACGTTTTGATCAATACATTGACGGCACAAGCCATGCCGAATATTTTTGATCAAAAAGGCAGTGACTTATTCACCCAAAGATTGTCTTTGATGGCAGCGACCATGTTTAGCTTTGGTCAGGCAACTGCTGAACGTATGCGTCAAGAAAAGAAGAATGGCGTTATCGTTAACGTAATATCTCACCCTGACTATCAAGATTTATCAGGGTTCGATAATGCAACGTCTATGGTGGCGGGGTTTACTCAAAGTTGGGCGAAAGAGCTGACACCTTTCAATATCCGAGTTGGCGGTGTAGTGCCGACACTAGAGCACGATGAATCCCACTGGGCAGAGGTTCAAGACGAGCTGATTCGAAACACTGAATATATTGTCTCCAATGACTACTTCAGTGGCCGCGTGATGGCGGCCTAATCAAGCCAAGGTATTAAAGTGATCGAAGCACTTGCTCTGAAGCTTCCTCAATAAGGTCTAAGACCAGTTCAAATCCTTTGTCCCCTCCATAGTAAGGATCGGGGATTTCTTCATATTCTGAATGGCCAAACTCCAGAAATAGCTTTAACTTGTATTGCAAATGTTTAGGGCACAACGCTTTTAAATCCGCTAAATTATCCTTGTCAGCGGCTAGGATTAAGTCAAAGTTATCAAAGTCTTCTACCACAACCTTTCTCGAGCGGATCCCCTTAAATGAGTATCCACGAGCCTCCCCTGCAGCTTTTGCTCGTACATCGGGAGGATTTCCTTGGTGGTAGCCAATGGTACCAGCAGAATCGACTTGAACCGGAATATTCAGTTGCTCAGACTTCGCACGCAAAATCGCTTCACCAGTTGGAGAACGACAAATATTTCCCATACATACGACTAGAATTTTCTTCATCTTAAGCTTAAGCCTTATTGTTTAGAGCTTTCCCATATGAATCATAGGTTTTTGCTCATATACGATTACGCTATGATAGGCACAGATTGTTTAAATAAAAAGGATTTACCATGACCTCAGAAACCAACAAAGAAGCACGTCACAAAGCTCGACAACAAAAAGTGAAAGAGCAAGTTGATGCAAAAGTGGCGGCAGCTCAAGAGGAAAAAGGTCTACTTCTTATTATTACCGGTAACGGAAAAGGAAAATCCACCTCAGGGTTTGGTACTGTAGCCCGAGCAGTTGGCCATGATAAAAAAGCGGCAGTTGCACAATTTATCAAAGGAACGTGGGCAAACGGTGAGCGAAACTTACTGGAAAAGCTTGGCGTTGAATTTCACGTAATGGCAACAGGATTTACCTGGGAAACACAGAACAAATCTGCCGATACAGAAGCTGCACAAAAAGTATGGCAAGAGTGTAAGCGCCTACTTACTGATGAGTCGATTGATGTCATCTTATTTGATGAGCTGACCTACATGGTAAGCTACGGCTACATTGAGCTAGACGAAGTCGTTGAAGCTCTAAACAACCGTCCTAAAATGCAATCTGTAATTATTACCGGTCGTGGTGCGCACCGTACACTGATTGAAATGGCCGACACAGTATCAGAAGTGAAGAATGTCAAACACGCTTTCGAATCCGGCGTAAAAGCACTTCAAGGGGTGGATTGGTAGCGTTACCTCTTCCCCTACTTTAATGAGGGCAGATGCATTCTGCCTTCAAGCACTACAAACTCTACTCGCTCTTCACACTTAGCCGCGAACAAACGCCAATCATTTCCTCAGCTATACTAACCAAGTAAATTATCACTAAAGCTCAAAGGAAGAGTGGATATGTCTATCATAAGAGTGACCATGCTTGCCGCATTCTGTCTCTGGGCATCATCAGTAAATGCGAAAATAACTATAATGACTGAAGACTTTGCCCCTTTTGGTTTCTATGACTCTAATGGAAAGTTAACGGGAATCGGAGTCGAGATAGTTCAACATTTGACTGACAAATTAAATATTGAAAGTGATATTCAGGTTCTACCTTGGTCACGTGCGATCAAGAAACTAGAACTTCTTCCCAACCGCGCACTATGTTGCGTTGCTCGTACGCCAGACCGAAATGATAAATTCGAATGGGTAGGACCTATCCTCTCTGACGGTGTATACCTTTTCCATAACGACAAGTTTGATTCCTCAGACGACAACATAGAGAGTGCAAAGCTATGGGATAGTATTGCAGTTACTGCCAACTACCCTGAGCACCAAGTATTAATCGACCTAGGTTTTGATAACCTTTGGGTGACAAATCAACCAAAAGAAAATACTCGCTTGCTAGTCTACGAAAGAGTCACCGCAATGGTCGCAGGGGAGTTTGCTATGCCAAGCCTATTAGAAGCTCAAGGAATAGACTCAAATAGCGTGATACGCTCAGATATCAGTTTGTTCGATATTGATTTGTATATCGCATTTTCTAAAGGAACAGATCCAAAAGTTCTCAAAAAGTGGCAACAAGCTCTCGAGGAATTTCAAGCTTCACCGACCTATCAAGAAATTAGGCAACGATATACTGTCTCCACCAATTGAGACAAAAAAGCCAGCGTAATAACGCTGGCTTTCTACTCATGACATTAAGCTAGTTAAATAACCCTTTTAATAAGCCATCTACCGCTTTCTTAGTGTCTTCATCCTTGATTTTGTCCGTGAGTTTCTCAACACCACGATCAATTTCTTTTTGGGCTTTTTGTTTGAGCACGTCATCAAATACTAGCTTGAACTGAGGCTTCGCCCATGAACCAGAAACATTGATAGGAATAGTAACGTCTTTCAGCTCATCGATATCTTTACCCCCCTGACCTTCTAGAGTACCGACAATCGAAGTGCTAACAGTGAAGTCAACGGTCTGATTAATGTAGTTAGCTGAGCCATTACCACGAATTCTAAGCAGCGGTGACTGCATTGTTAAATCGTTCGTCGATACATTGCCCTTGTTCAATTTAAGGGTCGCTTTCATCGCGCTGAAATCGGTTTTCTGAGCTTCATCTTTCGACTCAACTTTTTGACCTTTGATCTTCGCATAGTTCTCACGGATCAGTTGAGCAACGTTAATGCCATTGACCGCACCGTCTTCGAAGTTAATTGCAATGGTACCCACCAAATTCTTTTGGATACCGGTAGGCGTCAAGCTCTTACCTTTCACATCTACATTGATGTTACCAGTGCCTTCCAACATATCGTTGTTAGCAACATCTTTAAGTAGCGGCTGCACTTTCACACCCTTGATGCGTTTCTTTGCCGTGTAAGACGCTGGTGACTTACGTGCATCTAAACGAGCACTGGCAGCGATCGAACCTTGATACAGGTTAGAAGTAAATGATTTCAGCTCAGCAATACCGCGATTCACTGAGAAGCTTGCCTTAACATTTTGCATCTTCGCGTTATTAGCTTTGAACTTATCAATTGTGATGTCACCCATAACATCTAGCGTTTTCAGTGCAGATAGGTCTGGTTCAACTTCTTGTGCTGGTTTCGCTGGTGACGTTTTTGCTGTTTTAGACTCTCCGTTAGCAGGCGCTGATTCTGAGTTGGTGTCATTAGCCTTGCTTTCTTGAGCCTGACCTAAACCAAGGAACTCATCCAAATCAATGTTTGGACTGTGGAGAGAGAAACGGATTTTTGGAATATCCGCCAGAGTCACATCGGCTTTACCATCAAACGCCAATGCGTTAGCGGTTAGCTTTTCTAGGACAAAGCTTAGGTGATTCTTCGTTAAGTCAAACGACAGATCGGAAGCCATGTCCACTTTCATTGGCGACTGCGGTAACGAATCGCCTTTGAATGTCGCATCGAGTATCAATTTATTCATCACTACTTTGCTGATTGCTTGATCAACATTCAGTGATGCAGAACCTTTCATATCGATATCCAAGCCAGCCGCTTGACCTACAACTGAGTATGTCAGCGCATTCGCTTTATCAAACTCAAACGTTTCTAAACCGATTTTTGCGCTATCAATTTGTGTAGCGGGATCACTAAAGCTTGCATCTAAATTAATGTTACGCAGTGCATACTCTTGGAAGCCTTTCGCGAGTTTAAATTCCGCGTCACCATTAGCCGCGAACTTCTGCTTATTTGCTTCACCTTTTGCCGCAAAGTCAACTTTAGTCCATGTATCAACAGCAAACTCAGATAAGTTGAGTGACACGTCGTAAAGCTTGGTAAACGAGCCTGCTTGTTTGTCTTGAATTTCTACTGAAGCGTTAGAGATAGTCACGCCCGCTAGATTGATTGACCACGCTTGCGCCGAGCTTTCAGTCGTCGCTTGGTCTGATTCAATCGGTTGAGATGAAGCCTCATTCGCGGCTGGTGCAGACTCAGCATTTGTTACTTGCGTGGTTTGAGCTTGTGTCAACGCATCGATATTCTTTGAGCCATCTTTCAATGTCTCTAAAGAAAATGCTGCGCCATCTAAAGTGATATTGCCAATCTCTAACTGCTGGCTAAATAGCGGTTTGACGGAAACATCAATACCAACAGAGTCTACTTTGAACATGTTTAACTGCTCAAAACCTTGCGGGTTACGCAATTCTGTTTGACCAAGTTCAAAGCCAATTGATGGGAAAAATTGCCAACTAATATCACCTTCAATCACAAGGTCTAACCCTGTATGGGTTTTCGCTTGTTCGACAATAAGCGGCTTAAACTGATTAGGGTTAACCAGTAAAACGAGCGCAATAATAGCGCCAAGGATTGCAACTACAGGAATTGCAATAAACAGGAACAGTTTCTTCATCAGCATTATCCTTGCTATACGAGCCTTACCAAACAGGCAACAACTCCAAGTATAAGTCTTCAAAGAGAATATTTGAGACCATAAAAAGAAAGTGGCACCTAAAGTGCCACTTATCTCATAAAAAATAAAGTCTGTTTGCTTACTAAATACTTAAGCTTTCAGAAGTTTTGCAATGTGCGCTTTCAATACATCGATTGCAATGCGGTTCTTACCACCACGAGGAACGATAATGTCTGCGTATTGTTTCGATGGCTCGATGAATTGCATAAACATTGGGCGAACCGTCTCTTGGTACTGTTTTAGTACTGAATCCATTGTACGACCACGCTCTTCTACGTCGCGCTTAACACGGCGAAGTAGACAAATATCGAGTGGAGTATCCATAAATACCGTTGCATGCATAAGATCACGCAGGCGTGGATCCGTCAGAAGTAAGATACCCTCAAGAATGATCACCTTCTTTGGCGTCATTGGAGTCGTATTCTCTGTACGTGTATGCTCTGTATAGCTGTACTCAGGAACTTCTACTGCTTCACCTTTAACTAGCTTTTCTAGATGCTCACACAGTAAGTCGTGATCAAGAGCGCTCGGGTGGTCATAGTTAGTTTTAACACGCTCTTCCATGCTTAGTTGGCTTTGATCGTTGTAGTAGCAATCTTCCGTAATCACACCAATTTGATGATCGCCTACTTTCTCACGTAACTCGTTGTAGATAGTGCTAGCGATTAAACTTTTTCCAGAAGCAGACGCGCCAGCAATACCGACGATGACGCATTGATTATTATCAGACATTATTCTTGCACCCGATGATTTTGATTGGTGTCTTATGCTAATACTAGCAGTGCCAGTGTAGACAAGCCCTGAGGATCAACATAATTTTGGATAAACCGCCTGATTATAGGGAGTTAAGACCTTGGTTGCCAGTCACGATTTCGAAGAAATACATAAATAGAATAAAAGCTCTCAACGCAAACGATTACACGGAATAAGAATAAAAAAGAGCGCTTCAGCTGCGCTCTTTTCTCAACCGTTATGGCCATTATTCAACCATAGTAAACATGATATTTTCTGGTTTGGTCTTACCTCGCCAGTATAAACGCGAGCTAACCGACTCTGCTAAAGCTCGATATTGCTGAGCATGCTCTGACTCTGCACGTGCAACAACCGTTGGCTTACCATTATCGATGTCTTCGCGCATTTGGATATGAAGAGGAATTTGCGCTAATAAATCCAAGCCATATTCACTCGCCATTTGCTCCGCACCACCAGCGCCAAAGATATGCTCTTTCTCACCGCAATGGCTACAAATGTGGTAACTCATGTTCTCAACCACACCAACAACTGGCACATCCACTTTGCCAAACATCGCCGCGCCTTTACGAGCATCAGCCAATGCCAAATCTTGAGGAGTTGTCACAATCACAGCACCAGTCACTGGGACTTGCTGAGAA
Organism: Vibrio sp. TBV020; assembly: GCF_046056895.1. Lineage (NCBI taxonomy): Bacteria > Pseudomonadati > Pseudomonadota > Gammaproteobacteria > Vibrionales > Vibrionaceae > Vibrio > Vibrio sp. TBV020. The sequence continues at coordinate 2,586,963 of NZ_JBEEAQ010000003.1, forward strand.
AGAGTTAACTGAATATCCCCAGTACCCGGCGGCATATCAATCACCAGATAATCAAGCTCTGGCCACTCTGTTTCATTCAACAGTTGAGATAGAGCTTTAGCTGCCATTGGCCCACGCCAGATCGCCGCTTCATCTTTAGAGACTAAATAACCAATCGAGTGAGTGTAGATGCCATGAGCGACAATCGGCTGCATCCATTTATTGTCACGTACCTCTGGTCTAGCTTCTGTCTGACCAATCATCAGAGGAACAGACGGACCATAGATGTCTGCATCCAATAGACCCACCTTAGCGCCAGACTGAGAAAGAGCTAGGGCTAAGTTCACCGATGTTGTCGACTTACCTACCCCGCCTTTTGCTGACGTCACAGCTATAACGTTTTTTACCCCTTTAATATCATGGGCAACATGGGTCTCTAAAGGCTTAGGTGCAATATTGATTGAATAGTCAAACTGAGCTATCTCTCCAGAACCTTGTCGACTCGATATCCACTCACCCAGCTGAACAACTAAATCATTGGCAGCAAAAGGAATATCAATAGTAAAACCTTCCGGCTTCACAGAAACAATATTGGCTGAAGAGGCCCATTCAGAAATAAGAGATGGGTGCTCAAATTGGTTCAACCAATCACAGAAATCTTGCTTTGAAGTGAACTGACGCATAGGTCCTCCTTATGCATCTAATCGTAACACTCCACCAGCCGATACTGAACCCTGAAAAAACTAGGGTATTACAGTCGCTCACACCTTGGAGTCACTGGTGGGATAAGGTAGTATTACGCTCTATTTTTCTATACACCAAAGAAGCGAATATTAAGTATGGCAAACGATCCACGCAAATTACTGGTAACTTGTGCCCTTCCGTACGCTAACGGTTCGATTCACCTAGGTCATATGCTTGAACACATCCAAGCTGACATCTGGGTTCGCTACCAACGCCTACGTGGCAACACTGTAAACTTCATCTGTGCTGACGATGCTCACGGCACGCCAATCATGCTAAAAGCACAACAGATGGGTATTACACCAGAAGAGATGATCGCTGCAGTAAGTGAAGAGCACCAAAAAGACTTCGCTGGCTTCGATATTAGCTTCGACAACTACCACAGCACACACTCTGAAGAAAACCGTGAGCTAGCATCACACATCTACCTAGAGCTTAAGAAAAACGGTTTCATTTCAAGCCGTACTATTTCTCAGCTATTTGACCCTGAGAAAGAGATGTTCCTACCGGACCGTTTCGTAAAAGGTACTTGTCCTAAATGTAAGTCAGAAGACCAATACGGTGACAACTGTGATAGCTGTGGTGAGACGTACAGCCCGACTGAACTGATTGATCCTAAATCAGCAGTATCTGGCGCAACTCCAGTAATGAAGGATTCTGAACACTTCTTCTTCGACCTACCTCAGTTTGAAAGCATGCTACAAGAGTGGACTCGCTCTGGTTCTCTTCAAGCTGAAACTGCGAACAAGATGCAGGAATGGTTTGAGTCTGGCCTGCAACAGTGGGATATCTCACGTGATGCACCTTACTTCGGCTTCGAAATCCCAGGCGAAAAAGACAAGTTCTTCTACGTATGGCTAGACGCGCCAGTTGGCTACATGGCTTCATTCAAGAACCTATGTAACAAAACTGAAGGCCTAGACTTCGATGAATACTGGAAAAAAGACAGCACGACTGAGCTTTATCACTTCATTGGTAAAGACATTGTCTACTTCCACTCACTATTCTGGCCTGCAATGCTAGAAGGCAGCGGTTTCCGTAAGCCAAACAACGTATTCGTACACGGCTACGTAACGGTAAACGGCGCGAAGATGTCTAAGTCGAAAGGCACATTCATCAAGGCGGCAACATATCTAGATCACCTAGATCCAGAATGTCTACGTTACTACTACGCAGCAAAACTAAACAGCCGAATCGATGACCTAGACCTTAACCTTGAAGACTTCACTCAGCGCGTTAACGCTGACGTAGTAAACAAGATTGTAAACCTAGCTTCTCGTAACGCTGGCTTCATCACTAAGCGTTTTGAAGGCAAGCTATCTGCTAACTTCGCAGAAACTGAGCTTTACAACGAATTCACAGCTGCTGCTGACCGTATCGCTGAGCTATACGAGACTCGCGAGTTCGGTCGTGCTATCCGTGAGATCACTGCACTAGCAGACAAAGCAAACCAATACGTTGATGAGAAAGCACCGTGGGTTGTCGCGAAAGAAGAAGGTAAAGACCAAGAACTTCAAGACATCTGTTCTGTTGGTATCAACCTATTCCGCGTTCTAATGACTTACCTAAAACCGGTAATGCCAGAACTTGCAGCACGTACTGAAGCATTCCTAAACGAAAAGCTAACTTGGGAAGGCATCGCAGCACCGCTAACTGATCATGAGATCACTAAGTTCAAAGCGCTATTCAACCGTATTGATCCAAAGAAAGTTGAAGCGATGATTGAAGCATCAAAAGAAGATGCAGCAGCAGAGCAAGCAGCAAAAGAAGCGGCTGAAGCTGAAAAGAATAAAGCAAGCCAAACTGAACTAGACAAAGATCCAATCGCAGAAGAGATTGAATTTGACGCTTTCGCAGCTGTAGACATGCGTATTGCTCGCATTATTTCTTGTGAAGAAGTGCCAAAAGCAAACAAACTGCTTAAGTTCCAGCTAGACATCGGTGGCGAAACTCGTCAGGTGTTCTCTGGCATCAAGTCAGCGTACAAACCTGAAGAGCTAGAAGGCAAGCTAACTGTGATGGTAGCAAACCTTAAGCCTCGTAAGATGAAGTTCGGCATGTCTGAAGGCATGATCCTAGCAGCGGGCCCTGGTGGCAGCGACCTATGGATTCTTGAGCCACACGAAGGCGCACAGCCAGGTATGCGTGTAATGTAATGCCGCGTTGTTAGCCAACAATAGTTTAAGCCCCTAGTGCAGCAATGTACTAGGGGCTTTCTTTTGTCACAATTTCGGGCAGAGCTTGCACCAACAGTAAGCAGGCAATAACAGCCAAGAATTGTAATATACTGATTTATATATATTTTAATGTTGGCACATTATTCGCTCTACTCCTTTATAGGTAACAAGCACAAAGGAGTTGGCTATGTTTGTTCTAATCTCAATTATTTTTTCATGCGTTATTTTGGCTACGCTATTTCACTACTCTAAAAAGCGCCAAACGATCTTACAACGTAAATTCAATACGTTAGTGATGCTAAGGCAGCTACTACGCCTCTGTAGAGAGCATCGTAAACTGACACACCATTCTTTGAGCTATTCAATCGATCAGAAGCAGCTTAGTGAAATGAATGTACTTTATGATGAAATCATTCACACCTCCGATCAATTAGTGGCCATAGCCCCGTTTGATAACCGCCCTATGTATCGAATCTTTCAGCTCAAACTGAAAGCGATGCACAACGATTGGCACGAAAGGAGTGTAAGTCGCAATCAGATCATCCATGGAAAAACCATTCGTCACTGTATGTTCTTAATGGATGAGGTCGCGATTGCTTGGTTGATTGAGTCTGAACGTGAAGATCTCAATGATGAGTATCACCTAAACTGGCAGCAAGTACTCGACAGTATGGAAGTCCTGACTCAATTGCGGGTTTGTATTTCTGAGAGCAGCTCCAATGACGGGTTTTTACGCTTAAAGTACTACTGTGATAAAACCAGACGCAAACTCAATCAGCTCTCTCTGATTAGTCCGCTTTCTGTAGCCTCTCCAGTGAGCATTGATGCGATTCACCAGCTAACTGAGCTTTCCTCATCTGAATCTTTAGAGATCAGTAATGAAGAGTTGTATCGCATTACCAGTGACATTTCTGCGGTCATCGCGCAAGTTTATGATCAAATGTTGTCTGATATGGCCGAGAGCTTATATCTCCCTTTACCAAAAGTGGCTTACAGTTAAAGAATTAGAAGCCTTGAAATAATAACGGGCACCTACTGTGCCCGTTATTAATTATTTCGCTAGTTCGTAGTTTTGAGCCATTTCTTCTGGCGCAATACCATACTCATAGTCAGCGAGATAACCATCTTTGTAAACTTTCATGCCATTTACATCCCAGCTCACTTTAATGATGGCTGTTTTACCATCTTCACTGCCCATTAAGTTAAGCATCTCATCATCAATCTTAACTGCTTTGATTGTTTTGATTCGCTTAAAAGGTTTGAACTCAGTTGAAGTTGGCAATTCACCATAAGTCTTAGCCCACGTCTCTTTTGGCACTAACCATTGATTGTAAACTTCTCCCACAATTGGGGTCGGCATTGAGGCAACTACTACCGTATCGGTCATGACATTATTTGTCTCTAGTGAGTAGCCACCTTGCCCATCAGAGACATAAGTTGGGAACTGAGTGCCAAGTTCTTCTTCTGCAGGCAAACGACCGAGCGTCGGTGTTTTCTTGCGAAATAGCTGTGAACTTTCAAACTTTGCCATGATCTCTGGAATTTTCTGAAACTCAACAGGCTCTTGAGCAAATGCAGATGATGTAAAGGCTGCGATGATTGCGCCTAATGTAATCATTTTCTTCATGGGATAGATCTCCTTCGGAACAGTAGCCGATATAATAGAGCCTTGGTTGCTAGAATCAAATATTCAACTCGGGTATTGATAAACTCATCACTTTATCCCTATCCCTCCCTTTTGAAACTTACCTTCTAAAGCGAGATTATTTCTATCTCCTACCCCATATCTCTGCTAAAGTCCCGAGCACTAACACCTATCCTCCACTAAAGAGCTCAATCTGTGACTAACAATGAAATCTTGCGTCGTATTCAGCACGCACTAAACCTTAAAAATGCTCAAATTATCAAAGCTTTCGAGCAAGCAGATACGCCTGTAGCTCATGATCAGGTGGGCAACTGGTTGAAAGACGAAGGTGAGAAGTCATTTTCAAAAATGAAAGACAAAGATCTGGCGATCTTCCTTAACGGCTTCATTAATTTAAAGCGTGGCAAGAAAGAAGGCGAGCAACCAAAACCAGAGCAAGCACTGACTAACAACATGATTTTCATGAAGCTACGCATTGCACTGAATATGAAAGCTGAAGACGTACTAGATGTACTAGAAGTGGTTGGAATTAGCCTGAGCAAGTATGAAATCGGTGCTTACTTCCGCAAACCAAACAACAAGAACTACAAAGCGTGTGAAGATCAGTTGCTATGTGATTTCTTAAATGGCGTTCAATTCACTAACCGCCCAGATTCAGAAGAATTTGTGGCTTAACGCTGTTCCCACCTATTAAAATGCAAAAAACCTCAATCTGGTCAGCCAAGATTGAGGTTTTTTCTATTTAGATAGTGCTAGCTAGAGCACTAATACCAATCGGGATAAGTAGGTGATCAAATAATTGCGCAGGAAAAATTGCTTAGAGCAAGGCATAGATTGCAGCTAGCTAGTTGACCTACCTACAAAATCTATAACGATGCTATCAGCGATTTTAACCAGCAAGAATGACCACATATTTATTCTGGTTGGTATAATTCTTAAAGCATTTTACGTGCTGCTTCTACAACCACTTTGATAGAGCGCGCTTCTGTCTCTTTTAGTGTTGAGTGATCTGGGATCTCTTTCTGTGTACGGTTAATGATAACACCCGCAACACAACCCGCTTTTAGACCAGAACTTGCACACATGGTTAGTAGCGTTGCTGATTCCATCTCAAAGTTAAGTACGCCCATGTCTTGCCACTCTTGCATAGAACCTTGGAAACGCTTAACAACGCGACCAGAGAATGTATCGTAACGCTCTTGACCTGGGTAGAAAGTATCACTTGAAGCAGTTACACCCATATGAACTGTCGCGCCAGACTCTTCTACTGCTGCTTTCATTGCTGTTGCTACTTCAAAATCTGCAACTGCTGGGAACTCCATTGGAGCAAAGTGTAGACTTGCACCATCAAGACGAACAGAACCTGTCGATACAATCATATCACCCACATTTACGTGAGGCTGGATTGCACCAGTAGTACCAACACGTAGGAAAGTACGTACACCTAGCTGAGCTAACTCTTCAACAGCAATAGATGTTGATGGACCGCCAATACCTGTAGAACAAACAACAACAGGCTTGCCGTCAAGCTCTGCACGGTACAGTGTGTATTCACGGTGACTTGCTAGAAAGACTGGGTTCTCCATTTCCTCTGCAATTTTTTGTACACGCGCCGGGTCACCTGGAATGATAGCCAGAGTTGCACCAGCAAGATCGTCTTGAGTAACACCAAGGTGGAATACAGCTTGAGACATAGGTCGCTCCTTATGATGGCAAGTCAGTCGGTAAGTTAGGGCCTGCTTGCTCTATAAATTTATCGGGTACAGGAGATACTCTAACTAACCACCGATTTCTTTGAAGTGACAGTGATCACAAATAAGATCGCAACAAATAATTACATTGCACATAAAAACGGTTTACATCACATTTTGTCGCAACAAATGATCCTGATTGCATAAAAAAACAGCCCTTACATCAAAAATGAAGGGCTGTTTCATTGAGAGAGCTTTCGCTATAAATCTATAGCTTAATCAAGCTTCGATTTGAACTTAAGGAGCCTCAACGCGTTCAGGGTAACAATGGCCGTGGCACCACTATCAGCCAGTACCGCAACCCACAAGCCAGTAATTCCCAATAAACTTGTAACCAAGAAAATACCTTTTAAGCCGAGCGCCAATGCGATGTTTTGGCGAATGTTATTGAGCGTTGCTCGTGAAAGCTCAATCATGCCAGCAAGCTCTAGTAGGCGGTTGTGAGTAATTGCAGCATCAGCCGTTTCAAGCGCTACATCGGTGCCGCCTCCCATCGCGATACCAATACTTGACGCTTTCATTGCCGGTGCATCATTAATACCATCTCCAACCATAGCAACATTGCCTTGCGCAGACAGCTGTTCCACATAAGTCACTTTATCTTGCGGTAGTAGGCTTGCTTTAAAGTCAATATCAATCATTGAGCTGATAGCCTGCGCACTACGTGGGTTATCGCCTGTTAACATGATCGAATGAATCCCCAAGTCTTTGAGTGCTTTGACTGCCTGAGCCGAATCTTCACGCAAAGTATCTTGCCATGCGATCAAACCAATAGGTGTAGTTTGGCCCTCGATCGCGACGACAACGGTTTTACCTTGATTTTCCAGTTGCTCAATTTGATGCTTCAGCGTTTCGTCGAGGTCAATCTCAAGCTTACTTGGCGCTGAGACTTGATATTCAACCCCTTCAACTAAACCACGTACACCACTCCCCACTAAAGCTTGCTTATCTTGAGCTTCACTGATCTCAATGCCGATTTGTTTAGCTTTATTGACGACAGATACCGCTAGAGGGTGGCTCGAACCAACTTCAATCGCTGCTACTTTGGCTAACAATGACTCTTGCGTCCAACCCGAAAATACGATCACATCCGTCACTTCCGGTTTGCCTTTCGTCAATGTGCCGGTTTTGTCGAAAGCAATGGTCTCAACATTACCTAACTGTTCTAGAGCTGCACCGCCTTTAATCAAAGCGCCACGACGAGCTGCCGCCGCTAAGCCTGAGGTGATTGCCGCAGGTGTGGAGATCACCAGTGCACAAGGACATGCAATCAATAGAAGTGCGAGACCACGATATACCCACGTTTCCCAAGGTTGAGCAAACAGTAGTGGAGGTGTAATGATGACCAAAAGAGAAACCAGCATCATCAGCGGTGTATACCAACGGCTAAACTTATCTAGGAATCGTTCTAGTGGCGCTTTGCGGGACTCTGCCTCTTCAATTAAGTGAAGAATTCGATCAATGGCGTTTTCACCTTGCTTAGAAGTAATGGTAAAGCGAACCACTTTATCAACCGCTACCGCACCCGCCATCACTGACTCACCTTCGTAGCGTTCCACAGGGATCGACTCTCCGGTTAGCGCACTTTCATCAAAACTTGCTAGAGCATCCGTTAACTTGCCATCTGCTGGTAAACGAGCGCCAGGCGAAACTTCAATCACATCACCTGGTTGTAATTCACTAGCCGACACTTCAATACGCTGACCATCGACTATCTTAGTCGCCGTTTCAGGGACCAGCTCCATTAATGCTTGTACGCCACTGCGTGCTCTTGATGCTGCAAAAGCTTCTAGCTGCTCACCTATCAAAAACAGTAGCAACACCATCGCTGCTTCAACTGTCTCACCGAGATACAGTGCACCAATTGCAGCAACACTCATCAAAGTTTCAATCGCAAACGGAGTACCTGAGCGAGCTAAACTGATTGCTTTTTTGCCAATTGGGTAGAGACCCGCTAAACAAGTAATTAGGAATAGCCATTCACTGACTTGAGGGAATGCAGGTTTCATTGCCGCCGCGACGGCCATTGCAGAGGCTATTGCGAGAACTTGACTGTTTTGTTTGATAACAGCCTTCCAGCCTTTAGGTTTTTCTTTTTGATTCGATTCGGCGGGATTTGCGAACGTGAAACCAGTATCTAGAATGGTTTGCTCAACCAACTGAGCAACGCCAGAATTATCTGATTTGATTACTAACTTTTCTGTCGCAAATAGGACCTTAGCTTCTAAGACACCTTCGACACGATTGACAGCAGTTTCAATTTTTCTAGCACAAGATGGACAATCCATCCCGTTAATTTTCCAACTTTGAGTGAAACGAGCGGAAGAACTTCCGGACTCACTTTCTTCATCTGCTGGGTCCGACCCGCTACTGCAACTATTCGAGCTACAGCAGCTAGATTCTGTCGTGCTTACATCCGCCATTTGAATCGTCGTTATTTTCGGACTTGAACATGAGCCTACTTGCGAAGGATTAACCGCGATTTTCTCTGAGCGGCATGCTTGGTGTTTTGTGCACATATGTTTATCTCCATTCATTGTACACATTAAGTTTAAACCTTGGAGTCTACTCCAAGGTCAAACTTTTTCTGCAGATTCTTCCAATACTTCAGCCGTGGAGGCTACATCATCAATCAATACGGCATCGTGACTACAGAATGGTTGGCTGTTCACGCTCGTGATCGATGGATCCGCTTCCATTTGTTCTGTACACGAACCAGCCATCAGATCAGAGATATGTTTGCGCAAAACAATAATAGCAATGATGCCAAATACTACCGTCCCGACAGCCTGTCCGTAGAGTACGCCTAACGCACCAAACCACAACGCTCCAAAATGAACGAACGGCAATGTCCCTAGGGTTGCTTTACCAAGATTAAGTGCCGTTGAATATAACGGCTTACCCAAGTTATTGAACGAGGTATTCGCAACAAACTGTGCGCCATTAAAGATAAAGCTGATTGCAACATAAGTACAAAATGCCGCAACTATAATCTGAGCGTCACCTTGTAAACTGAACATACTCACTATTAAGTCTTGAGCAAAATACAGAATGACACATACCACTAGGGTATACAGGGTTGTGACGATCAATGAGTTGTTGAGCGTTTCTTTCACGCGGTCTATTCGCTCTGCACCATAATTTTGACCGATAATCGGACCAACAGCCCCAGACAAAGCAAAGATGACAGCAAAACAGACTGGCGTTAAACGACCGATTACCGCAAAACCAGCGACAAAGTTCTCTCCAAATTGCGCAATCGAAGAAGTGACAATCGCATTGCCAATTGGCGTCGCAATATTCGTAATGATTGCAGGGATAGCAATGGCCAAAATCACCTTTAAATTACTCACCCAAACAGAGTAATCAAAGCGCGCCACCAGCTTGTGAACTTTGATAAGCGGGTAAAGTGAAAAGAATAACACCGTAAAACGAGCAAATACTGACGCCAGTGCAGCACCTTCAACATTCCAACCAAAACCAAAAATGAAGATCGGGTCTAAAATCGCATTGACGATACCACCGGCAAGCGTTGCCCACATAGAACGCTTAGCATCCCCAGCGGCACGAAGCCCTGCCCCCGCGGCCATAGCAACCGCAATGACTGGTGCACTTGGAAGGATAATTCTTAAATACGCTTCCGCACGCTCTGCCGCGACACCTTGAGCGCCAATCGCCTCTAACAGTTCTGGGATATAGGTAAACATGATACCCGACACCAAAATACTGATGGCAACGGCGGTAAACATAATACTTGTAGCAAGCTGTTTCGCATGCTGTTGTTGTTTAGCCCCTATCGCTTTCGACACCAGCGCACCCATCGCTATCGAAGTGCCTATCGAAATAGAGGTCGAAAAGAAAACCAGTGTACCCGCAAAACCAACAGCAGCCGCCAGTTCAACTTGCCCCAACATACTAATAAACAGCATGTCGATTAAGTCGACCACGAACAGAGCCATCAAGCCAACGGAGCCTGCTCCCGACATCACGAGAATATGTCTCATTGTAGAGCCTTCTACAAATTTGGCGCTTTGGTCGGGCATGGTTCTCTCCTAATTCTTGGACACAGAAAAAATAAGAGGTGCACCATGGCACCTCTTACTCTCAATCTTATCTTTACTTTACACCGGATGTTTAAAGCAGTCTTCGATATTTTTACCGATAGCACGTAAAACATCACGCCGAGTTATAATTCCGACTAACTTGCCAGCATCAATAACCGGGTACACTTTAGGCTTACCGACCTTCATCATATCGGCTAATTCAATGATGGATGTCTCTGACGTTACTGACAGGACTTCACTATGCATACAGTCTGAGACAATATGGGTGTCTTGGCAGTAGTAACTCACTTTAATCAATTTATCGAGCAAATCTTGGCCAGATAAAAAACCAATCACTTCTCGCTGTTCATTGATTACCGGGCCACCCAAATATTTTGAGTTCATCACCTTGTCTAATGCGGCACTTAATGACATTTCAGGCGTAAATGTAACCGCTTGTAGTGTCATGTAGTCTTTAACTTTTAATGATTCCATTTTTGTCTCCTTAACGTGCCAGCCACGCTGCGTATATTGTAATTGTTGTCTAATTTCTTGATTTTACTAAATGGAAATCAACAATTTTTACAATAGGTGCTGCCTATCACGTTAGAAAACAGTCCAAAATCGCGACAATGATTAGGGCCTGAATCAGTAAGCGAACATTGAGTTTCCTTGCCCTCTCATATCCACACCACCTTTTCCGCTCGGTGTTCTATTTTGAGAGATAAGAATATTCTTATTTTTCTTCTAGGGACTAAACTGTACATAAGACGCGTTTTAAGGTCACAGGAGTGCACACGGTGAAGTCCATTTTTTCAGCAGAAATTACCAATAATCCGGACTTAATGCATGTCGTGTTTGAATCAATGCCCGAGCCAACGTTTCTGATCGATAAGTCAGGGACCTATGTAGAAGCTTGGGGGGGCAGAGATGTTAAGCGCCATCACAATCCATCTGCTCTAATCGGGCTAAACCAATATCAAGTATTACCCGCCGATAAAGCGATTTGGTTTAGTCAGGTCATTGTTGACGTGATTGAAAGTCAATCCGCTACTGAAATTGAGTACAATCTAGATCCAAAAGATCTGCCTTGCTTTGAAGGGGTCGAAGGGCCAACTGAAATACAACACTTCAGTGCGCTTGTTATCCCCTTACCTAATACGTCCCTCGTGCTTTGGACCGTACGCAACATCACTGAATACAAACGAACATTAGATAAACTCGCTGAACAGCAACTTAAGCTAGAGAAGCTGACATACATAGACCATTTAACTCAAGTCTATAATCGTTATGCGTTAGACACGTTATTACCCGATGCTATCGAGCTCGCTAAGCTCAAATTATCGGGAGCCGCTATCTTTATGATCGATATTGACTGCTTCAAACAGTACAACGATAGCTATGGTCATGTGATGGGAGACCGCATTTTACTATCACTAGGACAAACCATCAGAGACTGGGCTAAACCTAACGATCTGTGTTTTCGATACGGTGGAGATGAGTTTTTAGTGTTTGTTCCAAATACCAATGAAGAAGATATTTTATCGAGAGCCAGACTATTACAGGCGGATGTAAAAGCCTTGGCAATACCACACAAGTCTTCAACTGTAGGAGATATTTTCTCTATCACGATAGGGATTCAGCACTACAGGTTAGTGCCTGAGACCATGGATGCTGAACACTTTATCGCGATTGCTGATAAGGCCTTGTTCTTTGCTAAAAGCCAACAACGAGGCTCTATTCATCAGTTAACGGGATATAAAAAAGCTCCCTATCTTTAGGGAGCCTTTAATAAATATCATGTCAGTATGGGATTATTTTTGCCAACGTTCCGCTGCTTTGGCGTCAGACTCTCTTGAGTCAACCCAACGAGTTGCTTCTGTCGTACGTTCTTTCTTCCAAAATGGCGCTTTGGTTTTCAAGTAATCCATCACAAACTCACAGGCTTCAAAAGCGGCACCTCGGTGAGCACTTGAAACGCCAACGAAAACAATTTGGTCGCCAATATCGAGATCACCCACGCGATGAATGACTCGAATATTCAATAACGGCCAACGCTTTTCCGCTTCGTCACAAATTTCTCCCAGTGCTTTTTCAGTCATACCTGGATAATGCTCAAGAGACAACCCAGTCACATTGTCGCCCAAGTTCATATCGCGAACTTTACCAACAAAAGTGACAACAGCTCCAGCTGCAGTGCCCTCAGCTAACGCGTCATATTCTGCGCCAACAGAGAAGTCTTCAAACTGTACAGAAACTCGATTATCCATCATTAACCACCTGTTACTGGTGGGAAAAAAGCGACTTCGTCACCGGCTTTGATCGGATGTTCAAGCGGAACAATCGACTGGTTTACGGCAGCAAGTAATTTGCCTTGCTCCAATGCGATATCCCACTTGCCTTCTTGCTTTACAAGGTGGCTACGAATAGATTCAACCGTAGTGAAATCACCTTCTAATTGCAGCTCATCCATACCCACTAGCTCGCGAGTCTGTGCAAAAAAGAGTACTTTAATCATGCATCCACCTTAAAGTGACCAGACTTTCCGCCTGTTTTTTCCAACAAACGAACTTGACCAATCACCATGTCCTTTTGTACCGCTTTGCACATATCATAGATAGTCAGCGCAGCAACGGATGCGGCTGTTAGCGCTTCCATTTCAACACCAGTTTTTCCAGCCAGTTTACACACAGATTCGATGCGAACCATGTTTTCTGATTCAATGGCTTCAAGCTGTACTTCAACTTTTGAAAGCAACAATGGGTGGCAAAGAGGAATCAAATCCCAAGTTTTTTTCGCAGCTTGGATGCCTGCAATACGCGCCGTTGCGAACACATCACCTTTGTGGTGAGAGCCCGAAACGATCAGTTCTAGGGTTTCAGGAGCCATGTGTACAAACGCTTCTGCACGAGCTTCACGTACAGTTTCTGCTTTCGCTGACACATCAACCATGTTCGCCTCGCCAGAAGCATTAATATGAGTAAATTCGCTCATGGTTTGCTCCAAAAATTACACTGATAGGTGAGGCATAAAGTTACAAGGACGGTGGCTTGCATCTAGCTGTTGCTTGATGATCTTAGTCCAACCAGTACGACAAGCACCTGTAGAACCAGGCATCGCAAAAATTACGGTATGGTTAGCAAAACCCGCAATTGCGCGAGATTGAATTGTTGAAGTGCCGATCTCTTCGTAAGAAACCTGACGGAACAGCTCGCCAAAGCCTTCTACTTCTTTATCAAATAGCGGTTTTAGCGCTTCTGGAGTGCTATCACGAGAAGTAAAACCAGTACCGCCAGTGATCATGATTGCTTGAACGTTTTCATCAGCAATCCATTGTGAAACAATTGCACGAATCTTGTACATATCGTCAATGACAATCTGCTTATCTACAACATTGTGACCTGCTTCTTTCGCGTTCTCGGCTAGGTAGCCACCTGAAGTATCGTTTTCTTCTGTACGAGTATCTGAAACAGTTAGTACGGCAATATTAGCTGGTTGGAATTTGCTTTCTGCGTGACCCATTTGTTCACCTATTTTCTTAAAGTAGTGTTCGCTCTAGACTCAACGCCTAGTTGCTAAAATATATTGATTGGAAAGATTAGCCGCCAATTGATGCTAAATGCGGCGTCATACCCGAGTTTCCATCATGAAGGAAATGGCTGACGGATTTAGTTTGCAGCTGCTCTTGAATGCGTTCTATCAGCGCTGTTTCTTGAGAATCTTGTTGGAGCAAGTCTCTTAACTCAACGCCATGATCACCAAACAGACATAAATGCAGTTTACCCGTCGCAGAAACGCGCAGACGGTTACAACTTTCACAGAAGTCTTTTTCGTAAGGCATAATCAAGCCGATTTCACCTTGGTAATCAGGATGGACAAATACCTGCGCCGGTCCATCATTGTTGTCTCGAACTTTAAGTAACCAGCCGTTAGCAATTAATTGATTACGGATAGCAACTCCGGACACGTGATGGCGTTGAAATAGCTCATCCATTTCACCTGTCTGCATCAGTTCAATAAAACGAAGTTGGATCGGGCGATCTTTAATCCAGTTTAGAAAGGCTGGTAATTCATGAGCATTTAAGTCTTTCATCAACACAACATTGACTTTAACTTGCTCATAGCCCACTTCGAAGGCACGGTCGATACCCGCCATTACTTGAGTGAACTTATTCTCACCTGTGATTTGATGAAACATTCTAGGATCGAGACTATCGACACTGACGTTAATATGAGTCAGACCCGCCTCTTTCCAATCCGCGACTTGTTTCTCCATACGATAGCCGTTAGTCGTGGTGGCAACCTTATGGATACCATTTGTCGACGCGACTGTATGGATTATATCGTTGAAGTCTTTGCGTAGACTTGGCTCTCCCCCAGTGATACGAACCTTTGAGGTACCGCAATCAGCAAACGCTCTCACGACGCGCTTGATCTCTGGGAGTGCTAAAAAAGACGAGTTTTTCTGCCCCGAAGGTTTATAACCATCAGGTAAGCAGTATGTACATTTGAAGTTACAGACATCTGTAACGGAAAGTCGCAAGTAATAAAACTTGCGATGGAATCTATCTTCGAATTGTTGCGCCACGGAACACCTTTCCAAACACGGGAGGCAGAGTCATTTCCAACTATGCCCTTGTGACGACATGTCACTGGCTCTATACGCTTATCCATTGTGGACTTAGCTTATAGAGCTCGGAGTTATGGCAACTACCTCACACATGGGTAGTAGCTACGTTATAAAATACTTAATAATTGTGTGTGTTTCTACCATTAAAGCAAAAAAATCCTGCTTAGAGCTCATTTTACCTATTCTTGAGTAGGGGATATTAATGCAATAATCTAAATTGTAGTTGGTTATAAATAAAATAGAAGCTTGGCATGACAATTTACGCTAGCAAAAAAATCGTCGCTGTTGGCGGTGGCCACGGCCTTGGTCGTATGCTTGCTGCACTCAAAGAATTTGGCTCTAACGCAACAGGTATTGTTGCTACCACGGATAACGGTGGCTCTACAGGGCGCATTCGCGACTGCCAAGGTGGCATTGCATGGGGAGACACTCGAAACTGTATCAATCAGCTGATCACTGATCCTTCCATAAGTTCAATGATGTTCGAATATCGCTTTAAGGGTGCTGGTGAGTTGGACGGCCACAACCTTGGCAATCTAATGCTGACCGCGTTAGACAACCTTTCAGTAAGACCACTGGATGCAACTAACCTTATTCGTAATATGTTAAAAGTGGACGTCAACATCATACCGATGTCGGAACACCCTTCAGATCTGAAAGCTCTGTCTCCAGACGGGCGCTGGGTTACTGGCGAAACCAGTGTTGACGAAATGCCGGATAAATTACTCAGACTCGACTTAGAGCCAGAGGTCCCTGCGACAAAAGAAGGCGTCATGGCAATTGAAGAAGCGGATGCGATTATCTTAGGTCCAGGAAGCTTTCTGACAAGTATTATGCCACCACTGTTGTTACCAGAAATCGGTCGCGCCATTGCTAGCAATATCAAAGCAAAACTCATTTTTGTCGAGAACCTGTCCCCAGAGTATGGGCCAGCAGGGCAAATGACACTCCAAGAAAAGCTAGAATGGTGTGAGCGTTCTTGCCGTGGACGCAAGATTGATGTGGTTCTGGGCGAAGAGCCTCACCCAGAGCTTTCAGAATGGAACTGTGTGACCGTTCCGCTTGCTTCACCTAATCGTGACTGGCGTCATGACCGAACAAAGCTACAACAAGCGGTTGAGAGTTTATTGACTGACTAGAGCTTGATATCTCTGCTGAGTTTCCTTCAACAGAGATATCATCTTAGTCACTTCTTGATCGATATCCATAGGTGCGCCAGATTTAGCAATTGCGTCAATTTCAATCGAGTAAGCACACAGCGCTTCGGCACCAAAACTGGCGGCACTACTTTTCAGCGCATGACAGATCTCTTTTAGGTAAGCATTGTTCTCGTTTGATTCCTGCTGAGATAAGTTATCTATGTACATCCCCAGCTCGCCCAAAAATATCTCAAGCAATACTGGAACATTATCAGCCCCTATCTCACTCGCTAACCGTTCAATTTTACCTTGATTTAAAATATCCACTATTGTGCTTCCTTGGCGTTCCATGCCTGTAGTTTTCGATAAATCGTTGATGGACTAACATCCAAATATCCTGCCGCTTTGGGGATATTTCCATCACACGCTTTAATTGCCTGCTCTATCGCATTCTTCTCCGTCAGCCACAGCGGGAAAATATCTTGCACCGATACCGTGTCAGGTTGCGGTAATGTCACTCGAATTTCATTCTCTGATGGTTGATTCAATGGCGGTGGTAACATATCTAAGTTGATTTCACGGCCATTATTCAAGACCACTACGTTTCTGAGTACGTTTTGTAACTGACGAACATTCCCGGGCCATTCATAACGAGCAAAGCGCTCAACCACTTGAGGCGCGAGTCTTACAAAATCCTTACCCTCTTCTTTCGACATAAAGCCTAGAAGCGAGTAGGCAATTTCAATAATGTCATCTCCACGTTCTCTAAGCGGTGGCAGGTGAAGTGGGATTACGTACAAACGATAGTATAAATCTTCACGAAAACGACCTTCTTCTACCTCTTTCCAAGGGTCTCGGTTAGTCGCACACACAAAGCGAACGTCTACACTCTTCATTTTTGAAGAGCCTACTTTCTGGAACGTACCTGTTTGAATGAATCGTAGCAGCTTCGTTTGCAATTCTAGATCCATCTCACATAGCTCATCGAGAAACAGCGTTCCCCCATCCGCCAATTCTGCCGCCCCTTGTCTGTCGGTTGCAGCCCCTGTAAAGGCGCCTTTGACATGGCCAAACAGCTCACTTTCAATTAAATCTTTTGGAATCGCTGCACAGTTGATGGCAATAAATGGTTTATCGCCACGCTTACTGGTCGCGTGTATCGCTTCTGCACATACCTCTTTACCTGTACCGCTCTCACCTGTGATAAAAATGCTGGCCTTACTACTCGCCGCAGAGTCAATAGTGCGGTACACCGCCTGCATAGTATGGCTACTGCCGATAAACCCTTGGTAACCATGACTACCCGGGTTGTCAGCATCATTTTTTAACTTGTTCGCTTTGCGTAAGGCATTGTTGACCGTGACACGTAAACGATCGGCTTCACAAGGTTTGATTAAAAAGTCCTGCGCTCCATGACGCATTGCTTCTACCGCTGTATCGATAGAGCCATGAGCGGTCATGAAGATGACTGGGACATCGGGGTTCTTTTCTTTTACAGCATGAAGTACATCCATACCTGTCATATCAGGTAGACGTAGATCGAGAAGGATAAGATCCGGTGTTCTAAAATTGAGACTATCGATGGCATCTCGTCCTGTGCCAACAATATTAATGTCTATCTGAAGTGGTGTGAGATATGAGCGATACAAGGCCGCGACAGAAGCGGTGTCTTCTACCATCAATAAATATTTTGAGTTTTTCTTTTGCGTATTTTGTTGCATAACCTAGCCAGGGCATTCTTCGCATTTTGTATAAATGATTGCATTAGGCTTTGCATTATGCAATTTAAAAGCTAAGGATTGCTTGAATATGGTGACAAACAACTCATTTTTGCCACATATATTTTGGCACGCTATATGCTGAGAAACCTATGACCCACATGGGTCACCTAGCCAACTGACGTTGTTAGTGAACTTAGTATTCACAAATTACAGCCAATAGAACCGTGTTTCTATTGGCTATTTTTTTGCCTCAACATCCCTATTCTGTCTAGCTATTAGAGATGAACTGTTTACGTAATTGGTCTATCTGATCACGTTTTTCTGCAGCCAGTTCGAACTCTAGATCCTGAGCATGTTGATACATCTGTGCCTCTAACTTAGTGATCTCTTTTTCTAACTGCTGAGGAGTCATCACATCATAACTTTGAGATGGTTCTGCCACTTTGGATAGTGGGACGGCTTTACTTGTGCGCTGTTTCTTACTCTTAGTGATATCACCCAGCTCCATAATGTCTTTTACATTACGTTTAAGCGCCTGAGGCTCGATGCCCATTTTTTCATTGTATTCTTGTTGTTTCTCACGGCGGCGGTTGGTTTCACCCATCGCTTTTTCCATCGACTTAGTAATGGAATCCGCATACAAGATTGCTTTACCCGCAATGTTACGCGCCGCTCGGCCTATAGTCTGAATGAGTGAACGTTCGGAACGTAAGAAGCCTTCTTTATCAGCGTCGAGAATCGCTACCAAAGATACCTCTGGCATGTCTAAGCCTTCTCGAAGTAAGTTGATACCGACTAACACATCAAACTCACCTAAGCGCAAGTCACGAATAATTTCGACACGTTCAACCGTATCAATGTCTGAGTGTAGATAACGTACCTTGACATCATGTTCAGTCAGATATTCCGTTAGGTCTTCTGCCATACGCTTAGTCAAAGTTGTCACAAGAACCCGTTCATCTTTTGCAGCTCGAATACGGATTTCAGACAGTAAGTCATCAACCTGTGTGGCAACAGGCCTAACTTCGAGTACGGGGTCCAATAACCCCGTAGGTCTTACAACCTGGTCAGCAATTTCACCATCCGATTTTTCTAGTTCATAATTGCCTGGCGTTGCTGAAACGAAGATAGTCTGAGGTGCAATCGACTCAAACTCTTCAAACTTCATAGGTCGGTTGTCTAATGCAGAAGGCAGGCGGAAGCCGAACTCAACCAAAGTTTCTTTACGTGAGCGGTCACCTTTGTACATCGCGCCAATCTGCGGCACAGTTACGTGAGACTCATCAATAATCAGTAAACCGTCATGAGGCAAATAATCGAAAAGTGTTGGAGGCGCTTCTCCTTCACTACGACCACTTAAATAACGTGAGTAGTTTTCTATACCCGAGCAAAAACCAAGTTCATTCATCATTTCGATATCAAACTGAGTACGCTGGGAAATACGTTGCTCTTCTAACAGTTTGTTATTCTCAAGCAGGTACTTTTTGCGCTCTTCTAACTCAACTTTAATATTTTCGATAGCGTCCAAGATTCGCTCACGTGGAGTCACGTAGTGCGTTTTAGGGTAAATGGTATAACGAGCTAGATCTCGCTGCTTCACCACTCCAGTTAATGGATCAAAAATGCTGATGCAATCAATCTCATCATCAAACATTTCGATTCTTACAGCATCTTGTTCAGATTCAGCAGGAAAGATATCAATCACTTCGCCACGAACACGGAATTGGCCTCGTTCGAACGCCACATCATTTCGACTGTATTGAAGTTCAGCTAATCGACGAAGAATGTCTCGCTGGTCCATCACATCCCCACGACGAATGTGCAACATCATCTTTAAATATGATTCTGGGTCACCCAAACCATAGATAGCAGAAACAGAGGCAACAATGATGGCGTCTTTGCGTTCAAGCAGAGCTTTGGTGGCAGACAAACGCATTTGTTCGATATGAGCGTTTACCGAAGCGTCTTTTTCAATGAAGGTATCTGTTGTCGGAACATACGCTTCAGGTTGGTAATAGTCATAGTAAGAAACAAAATACTCAACCGCGTTATTGGGGAAAAATGATTTCATCTCACCATATAGCTGTGCTGCTAGTGTTTTGTTCGGTGCCAATAGAATCGCGGGTCTTTGTGCACTCGCAATCACATTAGCCAGAGTAAAGGTTTTACCTGAACCGGTCACACCAAGTAACGTTTGATGGGCTAGGCCTGAATCTAAACCCTCAAGCAATTGGTTTATTGCGGTTGGTTGGTCTCCTGACGGTTTATAGTCAGACACCAAATCAAAAACTTTACTCATATTCGAACTCTATTCGGTGGTGAAAAGTCTCTCTATTGTGTCTGTATATATATACAGACACAATAGTTACTAAAGAAATTAATCGCTGTTTTTCAGAAAGTCATGAACAGAGCCTAGATCATTTATTCTTAACCTGATATTATTCTTCGCCCAATCGCTCTACCCTCCTGAAAAACTCTTTTTTTCACACACAAGTTATTCACACTTTCTGCCTAATTTGACAATTTACCCACAAACACAAATTGTAGTTAGTCATATATCAATATAATAAAAACTCGAAGTAATCTCTTAGCTAGCAATGTGTTATAGCAATTTAACGAATAGTTATTAGCATCGATTCATTCAGGAATTTTACACTTTTCTGACTTACTCAAATTTAACACACACACTTATCCACAATTTTGGTGGATAAGTAAATGGAGGCCTTACCAGACAAGGGATACAGAAAAGTAAAGATAAAAATGTAGTGATTTTTCCAGATATTTTGTCATTTCTCAGTTGACACTTGATATATCCATAGCTAAGATTCGCCTCGCTTTAAAGCAATTCCTCCTTAGCTCAGTTGGTAGAGCGACGGACTGTTAATCCGCAGGTCGCTGGTTCGAGCCCAGCAGGAGGAGCCAAATTTAGAAAAAAGCTCAATCGAAAGATTGAGCTTTTTTCGTTTTTAGCCGCAACTATCAATCCGTATCATCACCGCATCGGGACGCCAATACTCAAATTCGCAGTCCATCAACTCACCATCTTGCTTGTAGTTCACTCGACAAATTTTCAAAACAGGCTGTCCTTCAACTAAGTTTAGTGCTTTTGCTACATGAGCTGGTGCAGCGGTTGGAATCACATCAAATCGCGAACGTTGAGTTTCATAACCATACTTATCACGATAAATCCCAGTTAGGGACATTGTCAGATTTTCCGACAAAATGTCTTCAAATAGAGAAGCTTTTAGAACATTTTCAACAAACAAAACGGCTCGTCCATCGATATACCGCAAGCGTTCAATAACATAAATCGGCGTGATGCATTCGACTTCCAACCCTATCGCATACTCCCCAGCTGCTATTTCACTCCGCGAGTCCACCAGCTTAGTTTCGGCAATCCGATATTGCTCACGAATCATTTGATGAAAGTGAGCGCGTGACAACGGGTTATAACAAATACGTGGTGGGGATACATACCACCCTCGACGTTCCTCTCGATAGATGAGCCCTTCCGTTTCTAATGAGACTAAGGCGTCTTTGATCGTAATTCGGGTGGTCGAAAACAACTCACTCAATTCTCTTTCCGACGGTAACTTTTGCCCTGCTGACATGATGCCAGACCTCATTTGGTCTTTAAGGCTAGATTTAATTTTCCCTAACTGGGTTCGTGGTTGTTGCATTGAGGCTATTGCACTCATGTTCTGATCTAGTCCATTAGTAGTTTGATGAAAACAATAAGACCAACAAGTAACAGAAATATGACATACCTTAACAGGTTCAATTTTGTGCAAGTGAAATATAAACGCCACAGAAATTCAGAAAAACTGTCAAATAACTAAAGCTAAACCGTCACATTCCTTCCCTAGCATACAAATCGAACTTACTGACCTAGTCCAGAAGGATGGAGACAATGAAAACTTTGCTAAGTCGTTCAACTACTTTTTCTGCAAAGAAGATGGTGCCAATCGCGCTGATCGCGACAACTTTATCAGTGCCAGCTATGGCTAAAGATGCAGACCTTGAATCATTGATTAAAGCCGCACAAAAAGAAGGCGCGGTATACAGTGTAGGAATGCCTGATAGTTGGGCTAACTGGAAAGACACATGGGTAGACTTGAAGTCAAACTACGGTTTAAAGCATCAAGACACCGATATGAGCTCAGCGCAAGAGATTGCAAAGTTTGAAGCTGAGAAGAAAAACGCAACGGCTGATATTGGTGACGTAGGTTTTGCCTTTGCACGAGTAGCAGTTAAAAAAGGGGTGACGCAGCCTTATAAGCCAAGCACTTGGAGCGATATTCCAAACTGGGCGAAAGACAAAGAAGGACACTGGGCGCTGGCATATACGGGTACAATCTCGTTTATCTCAAATAACAACCTAGTGAAAGACGCACCAAAAACGTGGGATGACCTACTAAAAGGTGACTACAAAGTAACAGTGGGTGACGTAGGCGTCGCTTCTCAGGCAAACAACGCTGTGTTAGCTGCGGCATTTGCTAACGGTGGTGACGAATCTAACTTGAAACCTGCTATCAAGTTTTTCAGCGAGTTAGCCAAACAAGGTCGCCTATCGTTTACCAATCCGAGCATCGCCAATCTTGAGAAAGGTGAAGTTGAAGTTGCCATCATGTGGGACTTTAATGCTTTGAGTTACCGAGACCAAATCGACCGCGACCGCTTCTCGGTTAATATTCCTCAAGACGGTTCTGTCATTTCTGGTTACACGACCATTATCAACAAGTTTGCCAAGAACCCAAATGCGGCCAAATTAGCTCGTGAGTACATCTTCTCTGACCAAGGTCAAATCAACCTAGCGCAAGGTTACGCACGTCCTATTCGTACTAACGTTACGCTACCAAAATCAATCCAAGACAAGCTGATTGCTAACGATCAATACAGCAATGTCCACCCAGTAACCGATTTCTCTGCATGGGAAAAATCAGCGCGCAAGTTGCCTCGTCAATGGCAGGAAAGCGTGTTAATCCATCAGCAATAACAAGAGCCAGTTACTATGAGCAATAAGGTTATCCTTGTTGTTCTGGATGGACTGAATTATCAGGTAGCCCGCGAATGTATGGGCTACCTAAATGGTCTTCTAGAACAACCTCATTCACAACAGCATATGCAGGCAACGCTTTATCCTATGCAATGTGAATTACCTTCATTATCACGCCCACTTTATGAGTGTATTTTAACTGGGATACGCCCAGTAGAAAGTGGCATCGTCCATAACAACGTTGTGCGTTTATCGAACCATGAATCCATTTTTAGCTTAGCGAAAGCACAAGGCAAAGTAACCGCAGCGGCAGCTTACCATTGGGTCAGTGAGCTATATAACCGTGCTCCTTTTGAGCCAACTAGAGATCGTTTCACCCACGACGCAAATCTCAATATTCAACATGGTTGTTTCTACCATTGGGATCACTATCCAGATGAAGCTTTATTCTTAGACGCAGAGTATTTACGTCGCACTTATCAACCTGATTTCCTGCTTATCCATCCGATGAACATTGACGATATGGGACATAAGTTTGGTTTGGACTCACTTCAGTATCGTAATTCTGCACGTAACGCTGACATTCTTCTTTCAAACTACATAGGTCAATGGCTTGCAGAGGGCTACCAAGTCATGGTGACGAGCGATCACGGCATGAATAACGACCTTTCTCACGGCGGTATTCTGCCCGAAGAACGAGAAGTCCCCCTATTCGTAATTGGTGACCAATTTACGCATCAAAACTCTCACGTAAAGCAAACCGATCTCTGTGGCACCATTTGCCAACTTTTAAAGATCGAGCACACTAAATCTTACTCTCAGGAATTGTTAGCA
This sequence comes from Vibrio sp. TBV020, assembly GCF_046056895.1. NCBI lineage: Bacteria > Pseudomonadati > Pseudomonadota > Gammaproteobacteria > Vibrionales > Vibrionaceae > Vibrio > Vibrio sp. TBV020. Next base: position 2,610,622 of record NZ_JBEEAQ010000003.1, read on the forward strand.
TTATGAGCAGTTCTGTTCTATCCCCAAGTTCTCGCGAAGCACGAGTGACAGCAGTCAATACGATGCTACAACGTATCAAACCAACGATCTGGTTGGTACCTTTCGCACTGTTTTTCTACCTATTTCAACTTGCCCCAATGCTTTGGGTACTTGTAAATAGCTTTATCTATGACGGTGAATTCGCACTAGATAACTACATCGAAGTCCTAGACTCTGCCTTTATGATGCAAGCGTTTAGTAACAGCTTATGGTTGTCTTTTTGGTCGAGCCTTTTTGGTTTAGCGATTGCTACATTGTTAGTTTCTTCACTGCGTCGCGTCGATTGTCGAGTTCGTGACGGAGTGATTGCGTTTACCAATATGAGCAGTAACTTCGCCGGCGTACCTCTATCATTCGCTTTCATCATCATTCTTGGCACAAACGGTGCAATTACCCTCTTGTTAAAGCAGTATGGGTTACTTGGCGACTTTGACTTATACGGGAAGTGGGGCTTGTTAGCCATTTATATCTACTTCCAAATTCCTCTTGCCGTATTACTGCTCTATCCCGCGTTCGACGCACTCAGTGATGATTGGCAATCAGCGGCAGCTCTTCTTGGAGCAAGGACGTCACAATACTGGACGAGAGTTGCCCTTCCGGTTCTTTCCCCTGCACTACTCGGTACTTTCATAATTTTAATTGCCAACGCGATAGGCGCTTACGCAAGTGTCTATGCACTGACTTCAGGCAATTACAACGTTATTACGGTTCGTATCGCAAGTTTGGTGTCTGGTGATTTATTCCTAGAGCCTAACTTAGCTGCTGCAATCTCAGTGGTTCTAATGGTCATATTGGCCTTCATCACAGTCATCAACCAGTGGCTGATTTCCAAAAGTTATGCAGGTAAGAAATAAGGCTATGCAAAACGTTAATACTCGCTTTCATCAAAGTGTTGTCTATTCGATTGTCGGTATTATGCTGATACCAATTGTGGCGACTTTTGTTTACTCCATCTCTTCACGTTGGGGCGCAACAATTCTTCCAGATGGGTTTACACTGGATTGGTATCTCAAACTGCTTACAGATCCACGCTTCTTACAAGCTTTTGGGCGCTCACTATTTATCTGCATTGCTGCGTTGATACTCAGTGTAATGCTGATACTGCCAGCGATCTTCGTGGTGTTTTACTATTTCCCGAAACTCGACAAGCTGATGAACGTGATGATTTTGCTTCCGTTCGCAGTTCCGCCAGTCGTCTCATCCGTGGGCTTACTCCAGCTATACGCAGACAGTGAAATCTCATTGATTGGCACACCTTGGATCTTGATTGGTACCTACTTCACCATTGCACTGCCATTCATGTACCGTGCAATTTCCAACAGTTTTGAAGCGATCAACCTCAGCGATTTAATGGACGCGGCCCACCTACTTGGTGCGAGCACGACGAAAGCTTTCTTACTGATCATTTTGCCAAACTTAAAGAAAGGTCTTTTGGCTTCACTGTTCCTTTCATTCTCATTCCTATTAGGCGAGTTCGTATTCGCTAATATCTTGGTCGGAACTCGCTATGAAACTTTGCAAATCTACTTGTACAACATGCGTCAGACCAGTGGGCACTTTACTTCAGCGCTGGTTATGACCTATTTCCTATTTATTTTCTTACTGACTTGGCTAGCAAGTCGTTTTAGCCGAGGAGTCAAATCATGAGCTACGTAACCGCAAACAACCTAACCAAGCGTTTTGGTGACAACACGGTATTTGAAGATATTCAATTCACTATCGAACAAGGTGAGTTCATTACCCTTTTAGGTCCAAGCGGCTGTGGTAAATCCACCTTGCTTCGAAGCTTAGCAGGCCTGAATCCTGTCGATGGAGGAGAAATCTGGGTAAACGGAGAAGATATCACTCATCAAACGCCTCAGGAACGTGGCATTGGCATGGTGTTCCAATCTTATGCCTTATTTCCAAACATGACAGTCGAAGGCAATATTGCGTTTGGCCTTAAGATGAAAAAGCTCAATGTGGCTGAAATTCAACGTGAAGTGGCGAAAGTCATTAAATTGGTTGATCTTACGGGCAAAGAAAAGCATTACCCGCACCAGCTCTCAGGTGGTCAGCGCCAACGTGTTGCACTAGCTCGCGCTTTGGTTGTAAGGCCGCGTATCTTATTACTCGATGAGCCATTATCAGCATTGGATGCTAAGATCCGAAAGCATCTCCGCCAACAAATTCGTGATATCCAAAAAGAGATGAACCTAACGACTATCTTTGTCACTCACGACCAAGAAGAAGCTATGATCATGTCCGATCGTATCTTCCTAATGAACAAAGGTAAAATCGTTCAAGCTGGAACGCCAGAAGAAATCTATACCCAACCTGCCAACGAATTTGTTGCCAGTTTTATGGGGCATTACAACTTAGTGTCAGCCAACAAAGCGAAACTCCTTTTCAACATCGATACCGAATGGAAAGTCGCGATACGCCCTGAATCTATTTACGTCAAAGAGCAAGGTCGTCAATATGGCAGTCATATTTCAACGCCGCAAACTGGCACCATCAAAAATCATCAGTTGTTGGGTAATGTGATTCGCTATCAAGTAAATGTGGACGAGTGCGAACTCACGGTCGATTTGCTTAACCGCTCTTCAGAACGCTTATTGGCTAACGGTAGTCAGTTGGAACTACTCTTTAATCTAAATGAAATTCAACCAGTGAGAGCTTAAGCATGTCCAAACCTTTGTATGTTTTTGATATGGACGAAACCCTGATTGATGCTGACTGCGCCATGATTTGGAATGAATTTTTAGTTGAAAAAGGCATTGCAACATCGCCAAGTTTTATCGAAGAAGATCAACGTTTAATGGCCCTTTATGCCAAAGGTGAGTTAAACATGGAGGACTACTTAGCCTTTTCTATGGCGCCATTAGCAAATATGCCCAAAGAACAGGTAGCCAGATTGGTTGAAGAATGCGTAACCCGTTATATCTTACCAAAGCAATTTACCCAATCGAAAACCTTGATTGAGCAACTCACCCGTGAAGGCATAGACATGATGATCATCTCAGCGAGTGTGACATTTCTTGTCAGTGCGGTTGGTAGACACTTGGGTATTTCAAATGCACTAGGGATCGATCTCGTTGAGAAGCAGGGGGGCTACACCGCCCAGATTTTAGGTGTGCCTAGCTATCGAGAGGGAAAAGTCACACGCCTTAAAGAGTGGCTAGAAGCTCAATCAGAGTCATACTCAAGTATTCACTTCTATACAGACTCTATCAATGACTTACCTTTATGCGAGTACGCGGACTACGTTTACTTGGTTAACCCATGTCCACGTTTAAAGGACTATGCAATTCACACTGATTGGGCAAACCTCAGTTGGTCTTCCTAGCTCCACTAAAACTAAATCAGGGCAGTGAGAAGCTGCCCTGATTAGCATCTCATTCTAGTATTGTTGAATAAAGTGCCACTTTTACTTCCTTCCTCTCTATTTATTCAACTTTTTTAAGAAAATTCCGTATAATTTTTAATCAACAATATAAAACCTTATCTTTCCTTGGTTGTTATTAAACTAGCAAAGCAGGATAATGTTGGGATCGGAATTTCTTAAATAAATAACTATGACCGAATATCTTTTGTTGTTGGTCGGCACTGTGCTGGTTAACAACTTTGTACTGGTGAAGTTTTTGGGCTTATGTCCATTCATGGGTGTTTCTAAAAAACTAGAAACTGCCATTGGTATGGGGTTAGCAACCACATTCGTGCTAACTCTAGCATCAGTGTGCGCGTATCTTGTTGAAAGTTACATTCTAGACCCACTCAATTTGCAATATCTACGCACTATGAGTTTTATCTTAGTGATCGCCGTAGTAGTGCAATTTACTGAAATGGTTGTCCACAAGACCAGCCCAACTCTATATCGATTACTGGGTATTTTCTTACCACTGATCACTACAAACTGCGCAGTGTTAGGTGTTGCCTTATTGAACATCAATGAAAATCACAACTTCATCGAATCGATTATTTATGGCTTTGGTGCAGCAGTCGGCTTTTCTCTGGTTCTCATCTTGTTTGCATCGATGCGGGAGCGTATTGCAGCAGCAGATGTCCCGACTCCATTTAAAGGTGCATCAATCGCAATGATCACCGCAGGCCTGATGTCACTTGCCTTTATGGGCTTTACAGGTTTGGTGAAGTTGTAATGAGTTCAATACTAATCGCAGTTATCGCCATCGCAGTTCTTGCTGCAATTTTTGGCGCTATTTTAGGCTTTGCCTCCATCCGCTTTAAAGTGGAAGCGGATCCAATCGTCGATCAAATTGACGGTATTCTGCCGCAAACCCAATGTGGTCAATGTGGTTACCCTGGATGTCGACCTTATGCTGAAGCGATCGCCAATGGAGACGACATCAATAAGTGTCCTCCTGGTGGCCAAGCCACTATTGAAAAGCTAGCGGACCTAATGGGGGTCGAAGCAACAGACTCTGCACATGATCTAGAGAACGCCGTTAAAACGGTCGCATTCATTCATGAAGATATGTGTATTGGTTGTACTAAATGTATTCAGGCTTGTCCCGTTGACGCAATTGTTGGCGGTACTAAAGCACTTCACACAGTTATTAAGGACGAGTGTACAGGCTGTGACTTGTGTGTTGCGCCATGCCCAACTGACTGTATAGAAATGATACCTGTAGAAACCACTACAGCGAGCTGGAAGTGGCAAATGGACGCCATTCCTGTTGTTGATATTACCGATTCTGCTTCTAAGCAGAAAAGTGTGAGTTAAGGACTGGTATGTTGTCACTAATTGAACAAATTAAATCTGGCTCACTTTGGTCATTCCCAGGTGGTGTTCACCCTGCGGAAAACAAACTGCAGTCAGTGAAAACGGCGATTGCTCGTGCACAGATCCCTGCTGAAATCGTACTACCAGTAAAACAGCATATCGGTAAGCCTGGTATCCTTACAGTCGATGTCGGCGACCACGTGTTAAAAGGCCAATCTCTTACCAAATACGATATGAGCTTTATGCTACCTGTGCATGCGCCCACTTCAGGCCGCATTGTGGCAATAGAGCCGAGAACAACCGCTCACCCTTCAGGTTTGAGTGAAACTTGTATCGTTATCGAGCCTGATTTTGCAGATACTTGGATTGAGCGCGACGCTTGGAGTGACTTTACGCAGCGAACTGCAGATGAGCTGATCGAAAAAATTCGACTCGCTGGTATCTCAGGTATGGGCGGCGCAGGTTTCCCAACCGCGAAAAAAATTCAATCTGGTTTGGCTCGAACCGAGATCCTCATTATCAATGCCGCCGAGTGTGAGCCCTACATAACGGCCGATGATATGTTGATGCGTGAACACGCTGACGAGATCATCCAAGGTATTGAAATTGTTGAACAGATCCTAAAGCCGAAACTCACTGTCATCGGCATCGAGGACAACAAACCAGAAGCGGTCAAAGCACTGCAAAAAGCGGCAGAGCATAAAGATATTGTTATCCGCGTGATTCCAACAAAATACCCTTCAGGCGGCGAAAAGCAGCTGATCAAAATCCTCACAGGCAAGGAAGTACCGAATGGTGGTATTCCTGCTGATATCGGCATTTTGGTTCAAAACGTGGGGTCTTTACATGCGATTAAACGTGCAGTCGTCAATGGTGAGCCATTAGTCGAGCGAGTTGTCACTCTGACCGGTGATACATTCAAGCAACCTCGTAACGTATGGTCGCTTCTCGGTGCTCCCGTTCAATCTCTACTGGACGAGTTTGGCTACAAGGCAGATAAAAAGCTTCCTCGTCTAATTATGGGCGGCCCTATGATGGGCTTTACTCTGCCTCATGCTCTGGTGCCAATTACCAAAACGTCAAACTGTATTTTGGCGCCAACTCGTAAAGAAATTTCGCCAAATCAATACGAAATGGCATGCATTCGCTGTGGCCAATGTGCTGAAGCTTGCCCTGCTTCGCTACTTCCACAGCAGCTAGTTTGGCATGCCAAAGCTGAAGAGTTCGATAAGTGTGAAGAACTCAATATTAAAGACTGTATTGAATGTGGCGCCTGTGCATTTGTGTGTCCAAGTGAAATCCCACTAGTTCAATATTATCGCCAAGCGAAAGCTGAGATACGCACTCGTAAAGAAGAAGCGGAAGCGGCTGAGCGTGCCAAAATTCGTTTTGAAGAGAAGAACGCGCGTTTAGAGCGAGACAAGGCAGCACGTGAAAACCGCTTTAAGAAAGCAGCCAGCGATCGCCGTAAAGAGATGAAACAAACTGGCGGTGATGACGCTATTGCAGCCGCTATTGCGCGCGTTAAAGCCCAAAAAGCCAACTCTTCAACGGAAGAAAAAGCGGTTAAGCCTGCAGTTGCAGCCGCTATTGCCAAAGCGAAAGCCAAACAAGCAGCCGCTGCGGCGAGTGGCCAGGCTGAGCCAGATAACTCTGAAATGGCAAAACTGCGTGAAGAGCGTAAACAGCAAGCCCGTGCACGCAAAGCCGCCAAAGAGCAGCAAGATACTGCAAGCTCAACAGACAACAAGAAAGATGCCGTTGCAGCTGCCATTGCCCGTGCCAAAGCTAAAAAAGTGGAACAAGCACAAAATGCTAGCTCTGACGCTCCTGCAGAAGACAAAAAAGCGGCCGTTGCCGCAGCGATTGCTCGTGCAAAAGCGAAGAAAGCACAAGCAAGCGAATCAAATGAGTCTGATGTACCCGCAGCAGACGATAAGAAAGCCGCTGTAGCTGCTGCCATCGCCCGTGCTAAAGCTCGTAAAGCTGAACAACAAGCAAATGCTGATGAGAGCAATGACGCTTCTGACGACCAATCTGTTGCAGACGATCCGAAGAAAGCTGCAGTTGCAGCAGCCATTGCTCGCGCTAAAGCGCGCAAAGCTGAGCAACAAGCAAAAACCGATGAAAGCAATGACACTACCGAGGAACAACCTGTAGAGGAAGATCCGAAAAAAGCAGCTGTTGCTGCAGCCATTGCTCGTGCTAAAGCGCGCAAAGCTGAACAAAAAGCCAACGCCGATGAAAGCAATGACACTGCCGAGGAACAACTTGTAGAGGAAGATCCAAAGAAAGCGGCTGTCGCTGCAGCTATTGCTCGTGCTAAAGCGCGCAAAGCAGGGCAACAAGCAAAAACCGATGAAAGCAATGACACTCCCGAGGAACAACCTATAGAGGAAGATCCAAAGAAAGCAGCTGTTGCTGCGGCCATTGCTCGTGCTAAAGCGCGTAAAGCTGAACAAAAAGCCAAAGCCGATGAAAGCAATGATACTGCCGAGGAACAACCTGTAGAGGAAGATCCAAAGAAAGCGGCTGTTGCTGCAGCTATTGCTCGTGCTAAAGCCCGTAAAGCAGAAAAAGAACAACAAAAACAAACTGAGGAGAAAGAGTAGTGGCCTTTTTTATTGCCAGCTCACCCCATGCGCATAGTCGTAGAAGCACTCCTGACCTAATGAAGTGGGTAGCACTTTGTGCCCTACCTGGCTTAGTCGCTCAGACATACTTTTTTGGGTGGGGTACCATCATCCAACTACTACTGGCTATTGTCATTGGTTTAAGCCTCGAAGCCCTAGTGATGCTAGTGAGAAAGCGCCCACCAATGTCTGCGCTAAGAGACAACAGTGCTTTAGTGACCGCTTGGTTACTAGCGATTGCTATACCGCCACTTTCTCCGTGGTGGGTAATCACTATCGGCTTGATTTTTGCCATTGTTATCGCGAAACACCTTTATGGTGGTATTGGCCAAAACCTCTTCAACCCAGCAATGGTCGCTTACGTTGTATTACTGATCTCTTTCCCAGTTCAAATGACAAGCTGGTTATCGCCACAAGAACTTCAAGCTACTCCGGTATCAAGTGGTGATGCGTTCTCATTGATTTTCACGGGGTATAATTTAGAAGGGCTGTCACTACAACAGATTCGTACGGGCATTGATGGTATTACAATGGCAACCCCATTGGATGCATTCAAAACAGCACTTACTGCAGGAAACACTGCAAGTGAAGCCCTCGCTCAACCTCAGTTCGGCGGTTTAGCTGGTATTGGTTGGGAGTGGGTCAACCTAGCCTACCTCATCGGTGGTTTAGTACTGATCAAAGTTCGCGTCATTAATTGGCATATCCCAGTCAGCTTCTTAGTCAGCTTAACTATCATTAGTGGTCTGTTTATGCTGTTAACTCCTGGTACAACAGCATCGCCAATGATTCACTTACTATCAGGTGCGACAATGTTAGGGGCGTTCTTTATTGCAACGGATCCAGTTTCTGCTTCTACCACGGTAAAAGGCAGACTCATTTTTGGTGCATTCCTTGGTGCAATGGTCTTCATTATTCGCTCTTGGGGCGGTTTCCCTGATGGTGTTGCTTTCGCAGTATTACTCGGCAACATGTGTGTGCCATTAATTGATTACTACACTAAACCAAGAACATACGGTCACTAAGGTTTCATCATGTTAAATGCTATTCGAAAAAACGGGGCCGTATTAGCTATCTTTGCTTGTGCATCGACAGGTGTTGTCGCATTAACAAACTACCTGACCAAAGATCGTATTCATGAGCAAGAGCAAAAGCAGCTGCTTTCGGTATTGAACCAAGTTATTCCTCACGAATTACACGACAACGATCTTTATCAAGCTTGTACATTGGTTAGTGACCCGATGCTAGGGACAGAAAACCCTATGCCAGTTTATATGGCGACCCTCAATGGTGAACCTTCTGCGATGGCCATTGAAGCTATTGCGCCAGACGGCTACAACGGGGCAATCAAGATCATTGTTGGTATTGAACAAGATGGCACCATTTCAGGTACTCGTATTTTGAGCCACCAAGAAACCCCAGGGCTTGGCGATAAAATTGACCTTCGAATTTCTGATTGGATTGTCGGTTTTACTGGTAAGCAAGTCACTGAACAAAACCAAGCAGATTGGAAAGTACGTAAAGACGGCGGACAATTTGACCAGTTTACTGGAGCGACAATTACCCCGCGTGCGGTCGTAAAAGCGGTGAAGAATACTGTAGAGTTTATCAACACTAATCGCGCCCAGATTCAGGCTCAACCGCTAAACTGTGGAGGCAACAATGAGTGACCATAAGACACTAATTAAAAACGGTATGTGGGATAACAACCCTGCCCTTGTTCAACTTCTGGGTCTTTGTCCGTTGCTTGCTGTTTCATCAACAGTGACGAATGCGTTAGGCCTTGGTATTGCAACACTACTCGTGCTGGTTGGCTCTAACGTTACGGTTTCCCTTGTTCGTGATTACGTACCTAAAGAAGTCCGCATTCCAGTCTTTGTCATGATCATCGCCGCACTGGTAACCTGCGTTCAGTTACTAATGAATGCATACGCCTACGGCCTATATCTATCTCTGGGTATCTTTATTCCACTAATCGTGACCAACTGTATCATTATTGGTCGCGCGGAAGCGTTCGCGTCTAAAAACGATCTCCTGCCTTCTGCTCAAGATGGTTTCTGGATGGGTCTTGGTATGACGAGCGTATTGGTTGTATTAGGAGCAATGCGCGAAGTGATCGGCAACGGTACACTCTTTGATGGCGCAGACTTGTTACTCGGCGAGTGGGCAACATCATTACGTATTGAAGTATTCCAATTCGACAATAGTTTCTTACTTGCACTATTACCACCTGGCGCCTTTATTGGTGTTGGACTATTGATTGCACTTAAGAATGTGATTGATAAACAGATTGCTGCTCGTCAACCAAAACAAGAAAAACAAGCCATTGAGCGAGCTCGCGTAACGAATTAATAATAATCATCAAACAGATTCTGTATTGGTGAGCACAAGCACTGGAAAGCAGCCTCAAATGAACAAAGACAAACGAAGATTAATCCTAGAGCGTCTTAGAGAGAACAATCCCAACCCGCAAACCGAACTCAATTGGAGTACCCCTTTTGAGCTTTTGATCGCGGTCCTGCTCTCGGCTCAGGCAACCGACGTAAGTGTTAATAAAGCGACGGATAAACTTTACCCTGTAGCCAATACACCGCAAGGCCTATTCGATTTAGGCGTTGACGGTGTAAAAGAGTACATTAAAACCATCGGCCTCTTTAACTCAAAAGCTGAGAACGTCATCAAGACATGTAGGATCTTACTGGATAAGCACAACGGTGAAGTTCCTGAAAATCGTGAAGCGCTAGAAGCCCTTCCAGGTGTCGGCCGAAAAACTGCTAATGTCGTTCTAAACACGGCTTTTGGCTGGCCAACCATTGCGGTTGATACCCATATCTATCGCGTTTCTAATCGCACCAAACTCGCTATGGGCAAAAATGTCGACCAAGTGGAAGAAAAACTTCTAAAAGTGGTGCCAAAAGAGTTTAAATTGGACGTACACCACTGGTTAATCCTTCATGGTCGTTATACTTGTGTCGCACGTAAACCTCGCTGCGGTAGCTGTATTATTGAAGACCTATGTGAATTTAAAGAAAAAGTGTATCCAGACAATTAGGAGAGCAGACAATGTCAAATGGCCGTATTCTTCACACCATGCTTCGTGTTGGTGATTTAGATAAATCTATTCAATTTTACACAGAAGTAATGGGTATGCAGCTACTGCGTACTAACGAAAATAAAGAGTATGAATACACCCTCGCCTTCCTTGGTTACGGTGACGAGTCCGAAGGTTCAGTGATTGAACTGACATATAACTGGGGTACAACTGAATACGATCTTGGTTCAGCGTTTGGTCATATCGCAATTGGTGTCGACGACATTTACACGACTTGTGATGCGATTAAAGCAGCAGGCGGAAATGTTACTCGTGAGCCTGGACCAGTAAAAGGCGGCTCAACACATATTGCCTTTGTTAAAGACCCTGATGGCTACATGATTGAACTAATCCAAAACAAACAAGCTTCAGCTGGTTTGGAAGGTTAATTCCACTTAGTAACAATATTAAAAATGGGACAGCACAGCGCTGTTCCATTTTTTTAACTTTACTCGATAATGATTATCATTTAATCTTCTACCCATTCGGAGTTAGGAGATAATAAAAATGGGAATAGCTGAATGGGAGAAACACACCCTACTTGCTGATATGGCACTCAAGGACAACGACCATTTACGTAGCATTCTACATTACCAGCAGGCGCTGACATTGAGTGAACGCATCGGAGATGAAGTCGAAGTTGACGTAGAAGATCGACTTATGATCTCGGTTATCTCCTGTCACAATATGGCGATGTTCTGGCGCAATATCGGAGACATGAAGTACGAGCTCAAGTATCTGCAGCTTGCTTCGGAAAAAGTGCTTACCCTTGTTCCACAATGCCCAAATACCGACTGCGATGCATTTATTGATTCTATGGGGTGTTGTAAAAAAGCCCTAATTGAATTTATGAAACGACACCCAAACCCGAAGATCGCTCAACTAGTGCAAGACATTGATACCGCGACTAATTGCAATCTAATTGCTAAATTTCGCTTAAATTAAGTACTCTGTATACGATCAAAAAAGGCCAGTTTTACTGGCCTTTTTTGTTGTTATACCTGAGTTCTACCTAAAGAAATCACAACTCGTCGATTTCGATCTTTACCTATAGGGGACGCGTTATCATCAATCGGCCGACGCTTACCATAGCCCTGAACACGAATACGATCCTCTGGTAATCCTAAAGACTTGAAGTAATCTTGAAGCACTTCAGCACGACGCTCAGATAAATTCTGACTAGCGCTCTTGCTATCTTCACCATCGGTATACGTCGACACTAATACTAAGTCTATATCTTGATTGTGCTTAATGTATTCAGCAATTTGAGCTAAACGCTTTTGAGATTGTTTATTCAACTCTACGCTCGTTCGATCATAATGCAAAATAGTGAAAGCAATATCTTCAAAGCTGTAAGGTAAAAGGTTGGCAATACAACTACTAAATACGTTGTAGCTACTCTGGAACAGTACCGATGAAAGAGCAACTTCTACACGTTGATCTCGGCTTTGCCACTCTTGGTAACTGAATGTTGGATAGCGGCCTTTTTCTAGCTCACCAAGAACATTCCAAGCCGTTTGACCACCCACATAACCATCAAATTGCTGGAAGAAACGAATATTGGTAATACGATCTGCGCTATCGCCAGGTCGCCATGCCGGTGGCATAGAAATAAGGCTTACATCTCGAGTTTGTCCCATTGGACGTTTCATCTTTAGCTCAAGATCCAAATTAATTTTTTTGCTGGCATAAGATGAGAAAACTGCTTCGCCGTAATTTGGAATAGGATGAACTAAGCGGCATTCCAGCGGAGTATTGGCAACCATTTGCCATGTCGATTGTTGAGGCGTTGCAACGTACTGCTTTTCAAGCGCTAACACCTCAGGTGCTAACGTTATCAAAGACATAGCGATACCGGTTGCAAACAACTTCTTCATACAAACTTCTTCTCTCATTAGGGCCAACAGCACTTAACTTGCCGCTGAAAAATCTTCTCTCTTAACAATGCAAAAACCTAGCCAGAATATTTGTATAGGACAAACCACCATTGTTTCTTTTTCAATCAGCATTTACGGTTTTTCTTCCGCTAAGAATCTGTAATAATGCCAGCCCTGTCACATTATATGAAGTACACATGACTATAGAAAACGAAGCATTGACGCTAAAAAAACGATTTCGTGGCTACTTTCCGGTTGTTATTGACGTGGAAACGGCGGGTTTCAACGCCAAGACCGATGCGCTACTAGAAATTTGTGCCGTTACTTTAAAAATGGATGAAAACGGCGATTTAGCACCAGCTTCCACCATTCATTTTCATGTCGAACCTTTCGAAGGTGCCAACCTCGAAAAAGAAGCGCTAGAGTTTAATGGTATCCGTGACCCATTTAGCCCTCTTCGCGGCGCTGTGACAGAAGCAGAAGCCCTCAAAGAGATCTACAAGCTAGTCCGCAAAGAACAAAAAGCTGCAGACTGTAGCCGTGCCATTATGGTTGCCCACAATGCCACCTTCGATCACAGCTTCGTGATGGAAGCGAGCGAGCGCTGCAAGCTTAAACGCGTCCCTTTCCATCCCTTCGCAACATTTGACACCGCAGCACTAAGTGGCTTGGCTTATGGCCAAACTGTTTTAGCTAAAGCGTGTAAAACTGCTGGGATGGATTTTGACAATAAAGAAGCCCACTCTGCCCTATACGATACTCAAAAAACGGCAGAGCTCTTCTGCGGTATCGTCAACAAATGGAAAGCCCTTGGTGGTTGGCCTGTCGTTGAGCCTGAAACCGAAGATAAAAAATAAAAACGTAAACACAACACACGAGTAAATTATGAACCCTGTTGTCATTTCTGTATGTATCATGCTTGCCTTAGCACTGATGCGCGTGAATGTCGTTGTTGCTTTGACATTCAGTGCCATTGTTGGTGGTTTGGTTTCCGGCATGGAGCTCAATCAAGCAGTTGCTGCTTTTGAAAGTGGTTTGGGTGGTGGTGCAACCATCGCACTAAGCTACGCAATGTTAGGTACCTTCGCTGTGGCGATCTCTCGCTCTGGCATTACCGATCTATTAGCAAATAGCGTGATTAAACGCATTCATGGTAAAGAGAATGCGTCTGCATCTACTGGACTAAAATACGCTGTGTTAGTCGCACTAATTTTAGTGACGATGTCATCTCAGAACGTTATCCCTGTCCATATCGCCTTCATCCCTATTTTGATTCCACCTTTGTTGGGCGTATTCGCTAAGCTAAACCTAGATCGTCGAATGATTGCTTGTGTACTGACTTTTGGCTTGGTAACACCCTACATGGTACTTCCAATCGGTTTTGGTGGCATTTTCTTAAACAACATTCTTCTTAAGAACTTGCACGACAACGGTTTAGAGAACGTAGTAGCAAGCCAAGTTCCAGTAGCGATGTTACTACCAGCTGCTGGTATGATCTTTGGCCTGATTACGGCTATCTTCTTTAGCTATCGTAAACCGCGCCAGTATAAAGAAACTGAGCTAACTCGTGTCGATAATGACACGAAAGAAATCCAACCAAAGAATATTCTTGTCGCTGCTGCGGGCATTGTTGCAGCTCTAAGCGTACAGCTTATGACTGGCTCAATGATCATTGGTGGCCTTGCAGGTTTCATGGTATTTACCTTTGGTGGTGTGATTGCTTGGAAAGAGACGCACGATGTCTTTACTAAAGGCGTTCACATGATGGCAATGATTGGCTTTATCATGATTGCAGCAGCGGGTTTCGCAGCCGTAATGAAACAGACGGGCGGCGTTGAGTCACTAGTTGAAGCACTTTCAACAAGCATCGGTGACAATAAACCACTCGCTGCATTATTAATGTTGGTTGTTGGTCTACTGGTTACTATGGGTATTGGCTCATCGTTCTCGACAATCCCAATCCTTGCAACAATTTACGTTCCACTGGCAGCAGCATTTGGCTTCTCTCCAATGGCAACGATCGCTCTTGTAGGTACTGCAGCAGCGCTAGGTGATGCCGGTTCTCCTGCGTCTGACTCAACCTTAGGTCCAACGTCTGGACTTAACGCTGACGGTCAGCATGAGCACATTTGGGAAACAGTAGTACCAACCTTTATCCACTACAACATTCCATTAATTGTGTTTGGTTGGATTGCGGCAATGGTTCTCTAACCTAAAAAATCATAGCCACTATTTTGGTAGTGGCTATAGACATAAAAAAAGCTGACATCATGATGTCAGCTTTTTTGTTTTCTTATCTCACTACTTCGATTGTTTCTCAACCACAGCAGCTAATACAGGAACCATGTCTTGCAGCAGTTCTTCTTCTACTGGCTTACCTGTTGAGTCCGTTACGTTAATCGATGTACGGTTACCAAGGTCACCAAATAGGAACGTGTACGTACCCGACTTAAGTGCGATTGGCTTCAAGCCAATATCATTCCAGAACTCATCATCAGGTGATGCATATTTCGCTTTCACATGACCTTGAGACTGGTTGCGCTCCTCTAGCGTAAAGCCCATTTCTGGTAACAACTTAGGTAGGCGCTGCCATAAAACGTTGTATGGAGTACGAGCGATAATGACAGGGAAACCACTTCGGTCTGAGCCCATAGTAATAGGAATCTTTTTAACCAGTTCCTGAGCTTTACGAGCCGCTTCTTCACGAAGATCTAAGTCATATCTAGCCGTGACTAAGTTAGTCATTAAGGCGTTATAGCGCTCTTTATTGGTCAGCGTCACAGGCATTTCTTTACCTGCCTCACGCCAATCGATTAATGAGATGCGGAAACCATGACGTCCACCAGCTGCGACACGATCTATTTCATAGCGGGCACCAAGCTCAACATCTTCATCTTCCGATGTCCATGTAACCCAATCTGTTTCAACACGCGTAGAAGTCTGCTCTCGAATACCAATTTGTCGTTCTTCAAGCATAGTTAAAGCGGTCTGCCACACCTTATCTACTTCGTCTTCACGCAATAGCCAAAGCGTCGTCTCACCTTGCTGTCTTTCAGCACGTGCTCCAGGAATAAGTTCTAATACCTGTTGTGGTGGACGAATATCAACCTCACGACCCACACCACCAGCGTATTCACCCTGAGGAATTTGGTAGTCAGTGTAATACTGAGGCGTTGCCCCTTCAGCTAGTTTCCACTCTTCTAACGGTGGAGTATTTAAGTACTCAAAGTCATCTTTAGCTTGGCGGCGCTGAGTCGCGTTACCTGAACATGCACTTAAAACAAAAACAGCTAGTGAACTGACGACTAGCTGGTGTGACAATTTCATTGAAACTCCTGATAACTATATGCCGGAGTATACAGACTCCGGCAATCCATCTTAATTTAGTAAATGCAAGATTCCGACATTGCTTGAGCTACGATCGGGCGAGCGTTTTCTGACAGTTCAGTCAGAGGTAGGCGTAAACCACCATGCTCAATGAGGCCCATTTTATGCGCAGCCCATTTTACTGGAATTGGGCTTGATTCAACGAATAGATTTTTATGCAAAGGCATCAGACGCTGATTGATAATCTCTGCCTCTTCATATTTACCTTCTTTCGCTAATCTGAACATTTTTGCCATATCTTCTGCAGCAATATTGTTCGTAACCGAGATAACGCCATGGCCACCTTGCTTAACAAACTCTAGGCCTGAAGAGTCATCTCCACTTAGTAAGATAAAATCTTCGCCACAAAGTTCACGGTGAATTGCAATTCTGCTTAAATCACCCGTCGCATCTTTAAGTGCAACAATATTGTCGATCTCAGCTAAACGCGCCACTGTCTCTGGGAGTAAGTCTACTGCAGTACGACCAGGAACATTATAAAGAATCTGCGGCACATCGCTCTCTTCAGCAATCGCTTTATAGTGTTGGAACAAACCTTCTTGAGTTGGTTTATTGTAGTAAGGAGTCACACTTAGGCAGCCAGCAATACCTGAGTTATTCAGTAAACGACTAAACGTCACTGACTCATGCGTCGCATTAGCACCTGTGCCCGCAATCACTGGGATACGGCCTTCAGCAAATTCAACTGCTTTAGTGACAACCTTGACATGCTCTTCAATAGTCAGCGTCGCCGATTCACCAGTGGTACCGACAGCAACGATACCATCGCTTCCTGCTGCAATATGATACTCCACCAGTTTTTTCAGGCTTACGTAATCTACTTCGCCATCATTATTAAACGGTGTAATTAACGCTACAATACTTCCTGAAAACATGTCTTTCTCCCTAATTTAGATACTAATCGCATGGTACTGTAAGGCGATTGAAAAAGACAAGCGCTTAGACCCGCTTAAATCACCTAAATGAATGAATATTTATCAGATGTTAGAACTTTGGCAACTTACTCCTTTATTTCGAAGCATTGTCAGTTCCTAGCAAGGAATACGCTGAGTCGCTCACAGCTGGCGAATTTACACTCAAACACGCAAACAAAAAGCGTTTCATGTGCATTTTTATAGCCTCCTTATGTGCTAAGCTATCTGATTAATAATTGGAATATTGATAAGTGAAGTTATGACTCAACATCTAGTGATTACTGCAGTAGGAACGGATCGCCCTGGAGTGTGCAACCAAGTTGTACATTTAGTCACTCAATCTGGATGCAATATTGTTGATAGTCGTATCGCCCTATTTGGTAATGAGTTCACTCTCATCATGCTTTTATCGGGCAACAACGCTGCTGTTACTCGCGTAGAAACTACTCTGCCATTACTAGGTCAAGAGCATGACTTAATCACGATAATGAAGCGTACATCCACGCATGCTCATATCGATAACGCCTACACATTAGAAGTGTTTGTTGAGTCAGAAGATAAGCCTGGTTTAACAGAGAAGTTCACCCATTTCTTTGCTCAAAAGAACATCGGGCTTTCTTCTCTGAGCGCACAAACCATCAGCAAAGAAAAAATAGACTCAACGACCGACCAATTCCATATTGCGATAACCGCAACAGTCGACTCTGAATGCAACTTAATGCAACTTCAAGAAGAATTCGACACCTTGTGCCAAGAGCTCAAAGTGCAAGGCTCACTTAATTTTATTAAAAACAGTCAATAAAAAGGAATCCCAATGAATACGCTTACAGCAGGCGCTCCAGCTCCAGCGTTCTCTCTTCTCGATCAAAATGGCGAAACTGTCACTCTGAATGACTTTAAAGGTAAAAAGGTTCTATTTTACTTTTACCCTAAAGCGATGACTCCAGGCTGTACTGTTCAAGCTCAAGGCCTGCGTGACGTTAAAGCAGAATTAGATGCTCATAACGTTGTTGTACTTGGCGTTAGTATTGACCCAGTTAAGCGCCTTGGGAGGTTCATTGAGCGTGATGAACTGAACTTCACTCTACTTTCAGATGAAGACCACGCTGTCGCAGAACAGTTTGGGGTTTGGGGCGAGAAGAAGTTCATGGGCAAAATCTATGACGGCCTGCACCGCATCAGCTTCCTGATTAATGAAGAAGGTGTTATTGAACACGTATTTAACAAGTTCAAGACTAAGACTCACCATGAAGTCGTGTTAGATTACTTAAACGAAAATAAGTAATTTTGAACATAAAAAAACGCCAGCGAATCGCTGGCGTTTTTGTTTGTCGCTAGGCTAGCATTTTATACGATGAACTTATTCAAAATTGCATCTTGTTCACGGACATTTTCTGTCTGAACTTGCATCGCCATATTTGCTTCTTCCGCAGAGTCAGCAACTTGAGTTGATAGGTCTTTGATCTTCACAGTATTGCTGTTGATCTCTTCCGCTACCAAGCTCTGCTCTTCTGCTGCCGAAGCGATCTGCATATTCATATCACTGATACGTTGAATAGCTTCTCGGATTCTTTGAAGCGCACCGTCAGCTGCTTGAGCTTTATCAACCGCATCAACTGCTGTGTTCTTACTTTCGTTCATAGCTGCAGACACTGAGCTAGCACCAGCTTGTAGCTGCTCAATCATGCTACGAATTTCCGTTGTCGACTCTTGAGTACGTTGTGCCAACGTTCTTACTTCGTCAGCTACGACCGCAAAGCCTCGACCAGATTCACCCGCACGAGCTGCCTCAATCGCTGCGTTAAGTGCTAACAAGTTAGTTTGGTCAGCAATATCATTGATAACTTTCAAGATAGTTTCGATATTAGCAGTTGCAGACTCTAGGCCTTGCACCTCTTCTACTGCTTGGTCAATTCGCGATGAAAGCATATCAATTGAAGCGGTAGTGTCACTTACAACCGATGAGCCATCTTGCGTTGCATCATCTGCTTCTTTCGCCGCACCCGCTGCACCTTGAGCATTGTTCGCAACTTCGGTTGCAGTCACGGCCATCTCGTTCATTGCCGTTGCTAGCTGCTCTAACTCTTCAAGCTGGCTACGCATCGCACTTGCAGACTGTTGAGCGCCCTGTACTGTCATTTCAGTGCCACGAAGAATCTCAACACCAATCGCTTTTGATTGCTGAATTTGCTTCTGCAATGTTTCTGTAAAGGTATTAAAGCCTTCAGCCAGTTCAGCAAACTCTTTATCTGTGTTGGTATCAAGACGCTTGGTTAAATCACCCTGTCCAGAAGCAACGTCTTTAATTGCATCATTCAATGTAGCAAGTGGGCGCATCAGTGCTTTAATTAAGAAGCTAAGAACAACAACACTTAAAATCACGCCGATAATCACATAGATAATTGAACTGTTACGCATATCGTCGATCGCGGCAAATGCGATATCAGTATCAACAACCGCACCCACATACCAATTCTCAGAAGGAACTTTAGTAAAACGCACCATTAGGTTTTGGCCGTCTTGTTCAAACTGTTGGCTGCCTTCTTGAACCTTCGCACTTGGAAGATAGCGAGTTAGGTTTTCACCATTATTTGCAGCATCTGGGTGAGCAATCGTTGTACCGTCAGCAGTCACGATAAACAGGTAACCAGCGTCTAGTAGGTTAACACTGTTAACAAGATCGGCTAGACCACCCAGTTCAACGTCATAAAACATACCTGCCATAAAGCGGCCATTTTCTTTGACTGGCGTGCCTATTGAGATAATGACTTTTTTCGATGAAACATCCACATACGGATCAGTAACCACTAAACGACCTTGTGATTTCGCATCTTTGAACCAAGGACGAACGCGAGGGTCGTAATCAGGACCAGCTTCCCAACCATCATCATTTTCGACAACGAAGCCATCTGCTTCATAACCAAAACCTACGGCTAAGAAACTGCTTTTTAGTTCCGGCTTTTCAAGAATATCTTTCACTCGTTGACGGTTCTGTGGATCCAGCTCGATCACTTCTGTTGTTGATTGAGCAAGTGATTTTTTACTTTCCATTTCGGAAACAACGGTATTTTTTACCCCTTTAACCATCTCAGTCAGACTAGTGTCCACTAAAGCTTCAACTTCCTGCTTAACAGTTCTTAATTGCTGTATCGACAGCAACGTTACAGTCACCAATAGTAATACTGAAGAAGCCGCAACGATTTTTTGACTAAATTTCATAGTTTTCCTTAATAGTTGGAGCAAGCCTTTTATTATTTTTATAAGTATAGTTATCGTCTGACGTAACGTTTACTTAAGAAATTTCTTACAATTTTTCACATAAGTAAATTCTATAGTGGGTAAAAATGCCAACTTGACCACAAATAAAAAGCCCCAAAGCAAAGGCTCTAGGGCTTTTTATGTAATGGTTTGCACTTGTTTGTGCGAGGCTAAGTCACTAATTCATCATCGTGACTAGGTAGTGCGTTCCACACTGCTTTCACTAAGGTGGCTAACGGGATGGCAAAAAATACTCCCCAAAAACCCCATAGTCCGCCAAATACTAATACCGCAACAATAATGGCGACCGGGTGTAGATTAACCGCTTCAGAGAACAGAACTGGTACTAACACGTTACCGTCAAGAGCCTGAATAATACCGTAAGCGATCAGAAGCCAGTAAAATTGAGGGGTTAATCCCCACTGAAACAAACCAACGATGGCGACAGGTACCGTTACCGCTGCTGCACCTATATATGGAATTAATACGGAGAAACCAACCGCAACTGCAAGTAGCACCGCATAGCGCAGATCAAGAATGGCAAAGGTCACGTAACTCACCCCACCAACAATCAGAATCTCCATGACTTTACCGCGAATATAGTTGGAGATTTGCTCATTCATTTCGTGCCAAACTTTATTTGCAAGGCGACGGTTACGAGGAAGCATGCCGCTTGCCATTGCGATCATCTCTTCTTTGTCTTTGAGTAAGAAGAAAACCAGCAATGGAACCAAAATCAAATAAACACCGAGCGTTGCGAGGCTGACGAGCGATGCCAATGAGCCTTTTACCACCGTCTCACCCATGCCAATCACTTGGTTTTTCGCGTTCGTAACCAATGACTCAACGATCTGGAAATTCTCAAGTTCAGGGAAGCGATGTGGCAACTCTGAAATGAATCCTTGCAGGCCTACGTACATGGTTGGAATATCGTTGATTAGGTTACCCACCTGCTGCCAAATGGTCGGAACTAAGCCAAAGATGGCCACGATCATCAGACTGAGAAAACCTAAAATAACCAGAATCACGGCAAACGTTCTTGGAATGCCAAAGCGGGATAACTGAACAACAGGCCATTCAAGTAAATAAGCAAGCACGATCGCCACGAGTAGAGGCGCAATCAAGTTACCGAAGAAATAAATCGTAATAAAACCAAACAGTAATATCGCAACTAAGCTCACTGCGTGTGGATCAGAAAAACGTCGCTTATACCAACGACTCACCATTTCAAACATTCAACAAGGTTCCTTAATCACTTGCATTTGGTAATAGCCTTCCTTCTCTTCACAAGTTAGGCTAAACAAGTGTTTATGAAGAAATCGGGTAATATCTCGCATGGAGCTAGAGTCAGACACCAAGATTTGGGTTTGCTCACCAACCGTCAGTCCTTTTGTGTGACGTTTAGCAAGTAAAAGCGCCATAGGACACCGCTCTTGGCGTAAATCCAAAATATTAGGTTCCATTCTTTCGCCCGATGCATATTATTACGGCTAGATATTGTATAGTGTTTTTTTGTATGCGTCAGTGTAAATAGTCTGTGTGACGTCACTACTCTGACCTCGCAACTGAATTCGAAGCTGGGATTGGAAACCATCTGGACTCTACGCTGTCCAAGCGTATACCCACCTTGTTAGTATATACCTAACTAAAGGTGAAAATTTAATGGAGTATCATCTTTCACATATGTTTAAACGTACGCGTTCATTAGTCTGCCTATGTGTCGCAGCGGCTTTAAGCACACCTGCCCCATCACTCGCAAACAGTTTAGATTTGCCAGATATCGGTACGACAGCAAGTAGCACACTCACCATCGACCAAGAAATTCGATATGGTGATGCGTATATGCGCATGATTCGTGCGAGCCAACCTATCGTGAACGATCCAGTGTTGAATGAGTACATTGATAGCTTAGGGCATCGATTAGTCGCCAACGCATCCGATGTAAAAACCCCGTTCACTTTCTTTATGATCCGTGATAGAAACATCAACGCATTTGCCTTTTTTGGCGGGTATGTTGCGCTTCATTCAGGGTTATTTTTACATGCGCAAAGTGAAAGTGAACTCGCTTCAGTCGTTGCTCACGAAATCGCTCACGTAACCCAGAGACACCTAGCTCGTAGTATGGAAGAGCAAGCACGACGCTCTCCAGCAACTATGGCCGCACTTGCGGGGGCACTACTTTTAGCCATTGCCTCACCAGAAGCAGGTATGGCAGCTATCACGGCAACAACCGCAGGTAGTATGCAAGGACAAATCAATTACACTCGTAGCAACGAAAAAGAAGCAGACCGTTTCGGTATCAATACCCTTGCGAAAGCTGGTTTTGATGTGAATGCAATGCCTAGATTTTTCGGGCGACTAGCCGATGAATACCGCTACGCGAGTAAACCACCACCGATGTTACTTACTCACCCTTTGCCTGAAGACCGTATTACCGACAGCCGTGCTCGAGCTCAAAACTATCCAGCTAGAAGAGTCGATCCATCGCTCAATTACCACTTAGCTCGTGCGCGCATTGTCGCTCGTTACACAGGGATTGAAAGTAAAGCGGCACAAGATTGGTTCGATCGCACTCAAAAGAAAGTCGCACCCAATCTAAAAGTCGCATTTGAGTATGGTAAGGCTTTGGTTCACCTAGATAACAATCAGCTTGATGAAGCCAGTGTTATCCTGAACAAATTAATTCAACAAGATCCAGGCAACTTATTCTATTTAGATGCGATGTCTGATTTATACATTGCTCAAAAGCAAGCAGATAGAGCAGAGAAACTACTCCAGCAAGCGCTAAAGTCGGCCCCTAATAATGCTGTCATTACGATTAACTATGCCAATGCCCTTTTAAAACAAGACAAGAACGCAGAAGCAGTGAAAGTCTTGCAAAGATACACCCATGACAACCCTAATGATGTCAATGGCTGGCATTTGCTCTCTGAAGCTAACATCCATTTAGGTGCTAGTGATGAGGACCTCGCGGCTCGAGCGGAAATCTTAGCTCTAAAAGCGAACTGGAATAAAGCAATTCAATACTACACCCAAGCCAGCCAACTCGCTGAACTGGGCAGTCTAAAACAAGCAAGGTACGATGCGCGAATCGACCAATTGATGGTTCAGCGAGATCGTTTCTTAGCCCTACAATAATAAAATGGAGAATATGCCATGTCAGTCATGATTTATCACAATCCGAGATGCTCAAAAAGTCGTCAAACCCTTGCTCTATTAGAAGAGAAAGGCATTCAACCTGAAATCATCAAGTATTTAGAATCAACACCAAGTGTCGAGCAACTCAAAGAATTAATGGCACAGCTAGAGCTTACTGAAGTACGCGATATGATGCGTACCAAAGAAGACATCTACAAAGAGCTAGAACTTAAGACTGCGGATGATGAAACTCTATTCAAAGCAATGAGCGAGAATCCAAAACTGATTGAGCGTCCAATTGTTGTTGCCAACGGTAAAGCAAAACATGGCCGCCCACCGGAGCAAGTTCTAGACATTCTATGATCTGCCAAGTTGTCATCTTATATTACAGCCGTCACGGCGCGACAAAATCAGTTGCAAGACAGATAGCACGAGGGGTCGAGTCCATCCCTCAATGTGAAGCTCTGCTGCGCACGGTTGAAGAAATTGACGGCGAATTCACTGCAGAAGACCCGATTCTAAGCTTAGAAGAGCTCAAGCTATGTGATGGTCTAGCTATGGGTAGCCCGACTTGGTTTGGCAATATGGCTGCGCCGCTCAAACACTTTTGGGATAAAACCACACCACTTTGGTTATCCGGTGATTTGATCGACAAGCCCGCCTGTGTATTTACCTCCTCATCTAGCTTACATGGTGGTCAAGAAACTACACTGCAAACCATGATGCAACCTTTACTGCACCATGGAATGATGATTTTAGGTATCCCGTATTCAGAACCTAAACTTCACTCAACACAAACTGGTGGAACCCCTTATGGTGCGAGTACGGTTAGTTCAGACAGCATAAAGCTGAGTGGAGATGAAATGGTGCTTGCCCAGCAGCTAGGGAAACGCTTAGCGAGTACTGCACTCAAAATGAAGGAAAGATAGAAATGCAAGAGATGCAACCAACCACAAAGCTCTACCGCTTATTGGCCTTGTTTGGCAATCTTGCGCTGTTGTCTTGGGTCGCAGTATGGCAACTGTCACTCTCTCCGCATCCACATATCAGCAGTACGACCCTCGCGATAGTATGGGCTATTCCGTTATTGCTCCCTCTTCCGGGCATTTTAATCGGAAAGCCGTACACACATGCTTGGGCCAACTTCGTGTTGATGCTCTACTTCTTGCATGGATTTACTATTCTGTACGTCGATGATGGTGAACGTTGGCTTGCCGTCGTAGAGTTAGCACTGACAACGATGGCCTTCTTTGGCAACATTCTTTACGCGAGAGCGAGAGGCAAAGAGCTTGGGATGAAACTCAAACGCCTGTCTAAAGTAGAAAAAGAAGAAAAAGCACGGTTTGAATCAGAGCAATAAATGGAGACGATAAAAAAGGGTCTGGAATTCCAGACCCTTTTCTTATTCATGTATTGCTACTTCAAGTATTACTCTTGAACGATTGGCTCAGCATCACTCTCCGTCACATCTGGAATGGTAGCCGCTTTTTCTTCATTGACCGGTGCAACATAAACATAAGGTTTACCTTGCCATTCATAAACCAAAATTGTCTCAGCAGGAATAACTTCGACAGTATCACTGTTCGTCACATCAGATGTATCTGAGCTTAAATCCGTTGCTGGTACTTGTTCTGCTACAACTTGGCTAGAACCAGCATCTGTTGTCGCGATATTTTCGCTCACAGGAGTTGTTGTTGCGTCGGATTCCAAAGACTCAGGTGCGACAGCAGGCGCGGTTTCAATCACACTTTCTAACTGCTTGATTGGACCTGCACGCAGTACTTCTTGTTTGAACTCTTCTGGAGATGAAAGTAAGTGCACGTTAAACGTCACTTGATTTCCTTGAATCTTCAAAATATCAAGTGATGCCACTGAGCTTAGCTTCTTAAGCTCATTTTCTAATGTAAAAAAGCCAACCGCATCATTGAGTTCTGTAAAGCGAACTTTGATCGCTTCCGATGATTCGTTTGCCACGACCACTGCCGTTTTCTTTGCGTAGTAATCACTAATCTGATTAATCATCTTCGTTGCTGCATCTGCACCATTGTTTGATCCAGAAAGCGGAGCTTGGCGAGTGATACCAATAGTTGATGGTTTTTGATCGTAGAGTGTCCAACGAACCGTGTTGTTTTGCGCTTTAACTACCAGCACTGCGTCAACAGGGTAACGCTGACTTGCTTGCCCAACCGTTTGAATGAAACCACCCCAGAGATCAGAAACAGCAACACCAGTAATGTCATCAAAATCACCTACAGGGACAGTCAAAGGCAAACCACGTTTGTCGGCTTGGTCCTTTAGCTGTTCAAGTACCATTGAAGACGAGTGTTCCCAAACAATGTTTCGATCGGCTGTCTCTTCAACCAACCAAACGAGGATATTTGCACGAGCAGCTGGCCATACTGGTAGCTGAGCCTGACTTAATAGAGAACGAATATGTGGCGCACTGAACCCCATTCGCAGAGTTTGTTCTCCATCTTTTTGGCCATAACTGATCTGAGCAAGATATTGAGTATTCTGCCTTAATGCTTTTTCTACCACCTCGTTGGCTATTGCATTACGGTCACCTGACGCTCGAACAATTACTTCTTTCATACCTTCGATTCGAGCTTGTGCATCAGCATTTTCAGCCGTTTGGTCTAGCACGATTTCTGAACGGTACAAGTTTACATTGGTCAATGCCATAGCAGGTAATGTAACCAGCCCTAAAACCAACAAAGCTAAATGGCGCATACTTTTCCTAAGATCAATTTCTTACACGTTAAAGGATGATGATAAGCAACTATCGCCAACGGAGCAACTAAAGGTCTACTGTCCTGTCGAAAATCTAACCTAATGATTTGTTTATATAGGTGAGTTCAATCGATTAATCACCAAATATTTGATCCAGTTCGAATGGCAAACGTTTGGCTCAATGATAAAATCCCGCGAATTTTATTTTTGTAGGGCAAATTCCCAGAGTTTGTTCTCGTTCTCGTTCTCGCCACATAAAGGAATAACAATATGAAAAATGCCATTCAAGGGGCGCAAATGCTGTTCGTTGCATTTGGTGCATTAGTTTTGGTACCGCTTCTTACCGGACTTGACCCAAGCGTTGCTTTATTTGGTGCTGGTGTCGGAACCCTTCTTTTCCAACTTGTTACCCGTCGTAGCGTACCTATTTTCCTTGCCTCCTCTTTCGCGTTTATCGCTCCTATCCTTTACGGTGTTCAAACTTGGGGTGTACCTGCCACTATGGGTGGTTTAATGGCAGCAGGCTTTGTTTATGTTGCTATGGGCGCATTGATAAAAGTTCGTGGCGTAGAAATCATTCATAGACTCCTACCACCTGTCGTTGTCGGCCCGGTTATTATGGTGATTGGCTTAGGTCTAGCTCCTGTTGCTGTGAACATGGCGCTGGGTAAGGTTGATGGTGCTCAAGTAATTGACGCAAACGCATCTTTAGTGATTTCAATTGCTTCATTACTGACGACGATTATTCTTAGTGTATTTGCAAAAGGTTTCCTAAAGTTAACCCCTATTCTGGGTGGTATTGTAGTCGGTTACTGCTTAAGCCTTGGCTATGGCATTGTCGACTTTACACCCGTACAGCAAGCCGCTTGGTTTGCACTACCAAACTTTACTTTCCCTGAGTTCAACATCAACGCAATCCTATTTATGATTCCTGTTGCGATTGCTCCAGCCGTTGAACACGTTGGTGATATGCTGGCAATCTCAAACGTAACCGGTAAAAACTACATTAAAAAGCCGGGCCTACACCGCACAATCACAGGTGACGGGGTGGCAACCATTGCTGCATCAATGGTCGGTGCGCCGCCAAATACTACTTATTCAGAAGTAACGGGCGCGGTAATGCTAACCAAAGCGTTTAACCCCGTGATCATGACATGGGCTGCGGTAAGTGCGATTGTTCTGGCTTTGGTGGGCAAACTTGGTGCCGTACTACAAACAATCCCGATGCCAGTGATGGGCGGTATTATGATTTTGCTGTTTGGTTCTATCGCAACAGTAGGCCTAAATACGCTGATCAAAAACAACGTTGATTTACACAAGTCTCGTAACTTAGTGATCGTTGCGATTACACTGGTATTTGGTATCGGCGGTATGGCATTTGGCATCGGTGAGTTCAGCCTACAAGGTGTAAGCCTATGTGGCATCGTGGCAATTCTGCTTAACCTAATCTTGCCAAGAGATTTAGGCGAGAACCATGTAGTAGATAATGCTCAAATGGAAGAAGAGACGAAGTAGACTCCAGATAAAAGAAGATTGTAGAGGGTTGGTACTTGGTGCCAACCCTTTTTTATTGCTGTTACTTTAAGAGTGACTCACAAGGTTAAATACACAACTCAGCAAACTGCCCACGAGTCAGAGACGCCAAATCTTTTGGTGCCAGTTCAATCTCAAGACCTCGTTTACCCGCACTGACACACATGGTTTCCAGCGCTTCAGCACTTTGATGAATAAAGGTTGGCAATGCTTTCTTTTGGCCAAGTGGACTGATACCACCCACTACATAACCTGTCGTTTTCTGCGCGATATCTGGATTAGCCATTTCAGCTTTCTTCGCTTTCGCTGCTTTGGCGGCTTGCTTTAAATTCAGCTTGTGATCGACTGGAATCACTGCGACAGCAAGGTTTTTAGCTTCACCATTCAAGCAAAATAATAACGTCTTAAATACCGTTGATGGATCTTGCCCCAGCGCTTCTACTGCCTCTAAGCCAAAACTCTCAGTGCGAGGGTCATGATCATATTGGTGTATGGTATGGGAGATTTTCTTCTTCTTAGCGAGATTAATTGCAGGAGTCATGCTCCCTCCTGTTTCTAGAAACAAAAAAGCGCCACTCCGAAGAGTAGCGCTTTAGATTAAAGAGATTTATAAGTTTGAGTCAACTTACTTGTAAACAATCTCACCAGATGGAGCGAATTTGTTCACGTCCACTGGGCTGTTTGCTTCTAGGAACTCTTTAAGTACTTCAGCATCTACGAAACCAGTGTTAACAAAACCTGGGTGACCAGACAGTTTAGGGTAACCGTCACCACCAGCAGCGTTGAAGCTTGGTACAGTGAAACGGTAAGTTTCATCTAGACGAAGCTGCTTACCACCGATGAATACGTTCGATACTTCACCGTTTGCTACCGTCATAGAGATACCTGCAAACTGTGCATATGCACCTGAATCTACTGGCTTAGTCGCAACTACATTTAGGTAGTCCATCACTTCTTTACCAGACATATCTGTGTAAGTCAGGATGTTTGCAAATGGCTGAACTGTTAGTACATCTTTGTACGTTACGTCGCCCGCTGCAATTGAGTCACGTACACCACCAGAGTTCATCACAGCGAAATCTGCTTGTGCGCGCTCCATGTGTGCTGTTGCAATTAGACGACCTAGGTTAGTTTGTTGGAAACGAACTACGTTACGGTCACCTTCTAGCTTGCCGTTAGTTTCAGCGATCTTAACGTCAAGTTGCGCTTGGCCTTGCTCTTGGTATGGACGTAGGAATTCAAGTAGCTCTTCGTCTTGCTTGATCTCGTCTTCAATCAGAACACGTTGCTTCTTACCGTCAATCTTAACTTTTTTCTTCAAGTTAACTGGGATCAGATCGTAGCTCACCATTTCTAGTTCACCGTTACGGAATTCGTAATCTGCACGACCTACGTATTTACCCCATTCATGCGCCTGAACAATGTAAGTGCCGTTTTGTAGATCAGGTTTACATTCGTCAGAAGGCTTGAAGTTCTTCTTAACAACATTTGGCGCTTCCATACATACTGGCTCTTGAGAGTGACCACCAACGATCATATCTAAAGAACCTTCGTCTAGGTAGCGAGCAAGAGCAACATCACCAGGTGCGTTTACGCCGCGCTTACCATCTTCGTAGTGACCCATGTGAGTTACCGCAAAGATAAGATCTGGTTTTTCTGTTTTTTCAAGTTCAGCGATCAGTTGCTTCGCTTCTTCTTTTGGATCACGGAAGTCGATACCGCCGATGAACTCAGGGTTACCAATTTTCTGTGTATCTTCAGTTGTTAGACCGATAACGGCAACTTTGATGCCTTGTAGATCAAACATCTCGTAAGCCTGGAACATACGTTCGCCAGTCTCTTTATCGTAGATGTTTGCAGAAAGCATTGGGAAGTTTGCCCACTCTTTCTGTTTCATTAGAACTTCAAGTGGGTTATCAAACTCATGGTTACCAAGTGCCATTGCATCGTAACCAATCTTGCTCATACCTTTGAAATCTGGTTCAGCATCTTGAAGATCTGACTCAGGAACACCTGTGTTGATGTCACCGCCTGATAGTAGTAGCGAGCTACCACCTTCCGCTGCGATTTCAGCACGTAGTTCGTCAATTAGCGTCTTACGAGCTGCCATGCCGTACTCGCCATATTTGTTCTGCCAGAAGCGACCGTGGTGGTCGTTAGTGTGAAGAACTGTCAGCTTGTAAGTTTTATCTGCTTCCCACTCCTGCTGAGGTGCTGTTGCACAACCAGCTAGAGTTGCCAGGATTGCTGCGCTAATTGCGCTTTTTACGATCAGGCCTTGCTTCATTGTCATACCTTTTGAACTTTTGGGGGTTTCCACTGCTTTTAACACCACTCTCTTGGAATAGACATACGTGAAAAGTTACGCAGTAAGAAAGTAGTAAAACTTGAACTAGTTTAAATTAACCTAAATGAGCTGACATGGCGATTTCATATTTATGTCGGATAGATCACCTTAATGTCATATCGAATGTGTAACAAACCATCAAAATTACACCTGATTTAATAAATGATCACAGGCAAACGTTTTCATGTGCTTTCAGCATATGTGTGACGCTGGTTAACCATTCAACAAATTACGGTAACGAAATAAATAACACTCAATATATCAAACATTTATTGTTATGATATAACATTTCAATTGCATAACGATGGTTCGGTATTTTCTTGGGACATTGTGAATGTTTAGGTACAAAAAAGCCGACTTTAAGCCGGCTTTTGTACTTCTTGGGAGCACTTATTTAATATCGATATGTTCGAAACCTTTAATAAGGTCATCAAGCG
Organism: Vibrio sp. TBV020; assembly: GCF_046056895.1. Classification (NCBI taxonomy): domain Bacteria; kingdom Pseudomonadati; phylum Pseudomonadota; class Gammaproteobacteria; order Vibrionales; family Vibrionaceae; genus Vibrio; species Vibrio sp. TBV020. The sequence continues at coordinate 2,640,729 of NZ_JBEEAQ010000003.1, forward strand.
CTTTCATTTGAGCTAAGAACGGTTCGAGTTTGTCTAGCGGAAGTGCTGATGGACCATCACAACGAGCTTGATCTGGGTTCGGGTGCGCTTCAATAAATAGACCTGCAATACCTGTTGCTAGGCCTGCTTTCGCTAGCTCAACAGTTTGCTCACGACGGCCACCTGATGCTGCGCCAGATGGATCGCGCATTTGCAGTGAGTGCGTTACGTCAAAAATAATTGGGCTACCGTTAGATGCTTTTTTCATTACACCAAAACCAAGCATATCAACCACTAAGTTATCGTATCCATGACAAGAACCACGCTCACATAGGATGATATTTTCGTTACCACATTCGCTGAACTTATCAACGATGTTGCCAACCTGGCCTGGGCTCATGAACTGAGGTTTCTTCACGTTGATTACAGCACCAGTCTTTGCCATTGCTTCAACTAAGTCAGTTTGACGAGCAAGGAACGCTGGAAGCTGAATAACATCAACAACATCTGCCACAGGTTGCGCCTGCGCTTCAGTGTGAACGTCAGTAATGATTTTTACACCAAAAGTATCCTTCAACTCTTGGAAGATTTTCATACCTTCTTCAAGACCTGGACCACGGTAAGAGTGAACAGAACTGCGGTTAGCTTTGTCGAAAGACGCCTTGAAAACGTAAGGAATACCAAGTTTCTCAGTTACTTTTACGTAATGCTCACAGATTTGCATTGCTAGATCGCGAGATTCAAGCACGTTCATACCAGCAAATAGTGTGAATGGCTTATCGTTCGCTACAGGAATATCACCAACGTGGACGATTTTCTGTTCCATGTTTATCTCTCTATTTTATTTTGCCAGCTCAAAAGCGTGGTCTTAATGTAAGGTAACCTGAGTGCTGCTCATCGCAGTCACCTGATTTTTTAATAATTCGGCAGCGGGATCATCAGGGCATTGTTCGATGAAGAACTGATAGTCTGTTAATGCAATTTGATGACAATCAAGCTGTTGATAAATAAAGCCTCGGTCTCTGATTTCATAAGGGTCATCAGGAACGAATGTTAGCGCTAGATCCGTACATTTCAACGCCAAAGTATAGCGCTCTTCTCTCAGTAGAGCACTTTTCAAAAGCGCAAGCCATCGACCAATAACAGTTGGGTTGTCCGTTTCTTCTAGGTGCTTAGCTTCCAACTTGGCTAACGGACCTTTGTGGCCGATCATCCACGCGTTTAAAGTATGCTCAGAAACATACTCACCGTTAAACGGGTTGATATAAAGCGGTTTCTCGCCATACCACTCTAACTTGAGCAGAAACTGAGTTGGGAAAGTTACGCCAACTAATGGGAAGCCAAGCTTTCGAGCAATAAAAAGTAATATCGCACCTAAGCTGACCGGTATCCCTTTGCGTTGTTCTAAGACTTTATCAATAAAGCCATTTTCTGAACGAAAGTAGCTGTCTCTGTCGCCTTGAAACTCCCACTCGTGGTAGAAGATTCGCAATAGAGACTCAAAACGCTGCTTTTCATTCACCTCATGAGCCAAAGCGAACTCAGCCTCGCGAACTAATCGGTTTAGTTCAGCTTCTGCCCACTCGACTTCCGTTTTAGGACAGATTGCTTTGTTCAATGCAAGCGCGCCTTCAGCAAGCTCCATCGCATCGAAATCTTCATCAAATAACTCAAGCATATTGGCTATTAGACCTTCTTAACCAAATCATTAACCGAAGAACATCGGCGTTTTGCTCACAGCCACTTTACCAGCCATCGCTAACCAACCAAGAGCGCCGAAGAATGAGAATGTTTGAAGCAATTTGTTCTTACCCAGCTTCAAGGCAAAAAAGCCCAGTGCAATGTAAGCCAGTACGCAGGTAATCTTCTCTGTTAACCAAGGGGCCGCTGGCGTGAAAGGAATAAAGCCAGTGATAAAAATCAAACCAATACCTGATAGCAATAGAGCGGTATCATTGATATGAGGGAACACTTTAAAGAACTTTTTCTCTAATAGGTTTGAGTTTGCCATCTTCATTGCAAAGCGTACCGACAGTAAGGTCGCGCTGATTGCGATAGTTAGCAGGTGGAAATGTTTTAAACCTTCGTACATTGTTATTCTCTCTTACTTCACTGATGAAAACTGACCAATCGTTACACGGTCGTTGTCACCATAGTCCTTGTAGGTCGCCACTTGGTCATAACCAAGGGCTTGTAATAATTCTCTTACTGACTCACCTTGCTCAAACCCATGTTCAAACATAAGCCAGCCATTCTCAATTAAGTAATGACGAGCTTGAGTCGCAATATGTTTAATATCCGCCAGACCTTTCTCGTCAGCTACAAGTGCGCTTAATGGCTCAAAGCGCACATCACCTTGCGTCAAATGCGGATCTTCTTTCTCAATATATGGGGGATTCGACACAATCAAAGCAAACTCTGTACCGCTTGCTAACGGTTCGAACCAACTTCCCTCAAGAAAATGGGTATTGGTCAGATTCAATGCATGTGCATTGCTTTGCGCTAACTTCTGAGCATCTTCTTTAAGATCTATCCCTGTTACCTGACGTTGCGGTAACTCGGATGCTAACGCCAATGCAATCGCACCTGTCCCAGTACCTAAATCTAAGATCTCTCCCTCAATCTGCATCGCTTTGTCTAATGCGATTTCGACCAAACGTTCGGTGTCAGGACGTGGAATCAAGGTGGTAGGAGAAACCTTTAATGGCAATGACCAAAACTCACGTTCACCCACTATATAAGCAACAGGTTCCCCCGTTAGGCGGCGTTGCAACAATTCATCGAAAGCAGAAAGTTGCTGAGCGTCTAAGATTTTGTCAGGCCAAGTTAGAAGAAACGAGCGTGGCTTGTCGAGTGCATGGCAAAGGAGCACCGCGGCATCAAGAGAGGGCGAATCACTGCCGCTCTCTTGAAGTTGCTGTACGGCTTGCTTTAGTGTGTATTCAACACTGTTTTCAGCCGACATTAGATTAGTTGTTCTCAGCTAGAGCGGCTAACTGATCAGCTTGGTGCTCTTGAATTACCGGATCAACAAGGCTTGCTACTTCACCTTCCATCACTTCATTTAGGCGGTAGATAGTTAGGTTGATACGGTGATCAGAAACACGGCCTTGCGGGTAGTTGTATGTACGAATACGGTCACTACGGTCACCAGAACCAAGTAGGTTACGACGTGTATCAGACTCTTCAGCCGCACGTTTTGCTTCTTCTGCTTGGATGATACGTGCAGCAAGAACTGCCATCGCTTTTGCTTTGTTCTTATGCTGTGAACGCTCGTCCTGACATTCTACAACTGTACCAGTCGGCAAGTGAGTAATACGGATTGCAGAGTCCGTGGTGTTAACGTGCTGACCACCAGCACCTGATGCACGGAATGTGTCGATCTTAAGGTCAGCAGCTTTGATTTCTGGGATTTCCGCTTCTGGAATTTCTGCCATTACCGCTACAGTACATGCAGATGTATGCACTCGGCCTTGAGATTCTGTTGCAGGTACACGTTGTACGCGGTGGCCGCCTGATTCGAACTTAAGTACACCGTATGCACCATCACCAGAAACTTTAGCGATCATCTCTTTGTAGCCGCCGTGCTCTGACTCGTTCGACGACATGACTTCAACACGCCAACCTTTCTTCTCGGCGAATTTGCTGTACATGCGGAACAGGTCACCAGCGAAGATGCCCGCTTCATCACCACCCGCACCTGCACGGATTTCTAGGAAACAGTTGCGATCATCATTTGGGTCTTTAGGAAGAAGTAAAATTTGAAGTTCATCGTTTAGACGCTCGATAGTTTCTTTCGCGTCTTTGATTTCTTCTTGCGCCATTTCGCGCATTTCTTCATCGTCTTCTTTTGCCATTTCTTCAGCGGCAACAAGATCTTCCTGAGCTTGCTGGTAAGCTTGGAAACACTTAGTCACTTCTTCAAGCTGAGAGTACTCTTTTGATAGCGCACGGAATTTATCTTGGTCACCGATGACATCAGGATCGCCAAGTAGGTGTTGAACTTCTTCGTAACGCTCAACCAGGGTTTCTAGCTTAGTTAAAATAGAGGCTTTCATAGTTTTCTTTAACTCAGGGGTTTGATGAAGTCTGTCACTCTTATTCGCTAAGAGTTTTCCAGACCTAAACTTTGTCTAATTGTAGCAAGCTTGGCAGGCTCGCCTTGCTCTGCAGCACTTTGTAGCGCTCTTGTAGGTGCATGAATTAGTTTGTTGGTCAGCTTATTGCTCAACTCTAACAACACTTTTTCTGCATCAGCGCCTGCTGCAAGGGACTGTAAACTTTTCGTCAGCAGATCTTCGCGAATTTCATTCGCTGACTGTCTATATTCTCGAATGCTATCGACAGCTTGTAGAGAACGCATCCAAGACATAAAGGCAGCGCTTTCTTCACTCACGATCGCTTCAGCTTGAATAGCTTCGACTTTGCGTTGTTCAATATTGCTGTCGACTATCGATTGAAGGTCGTCAACGGAATATAGGTAAGCGTCATTTAGCTCACCTACTTGCGACTCAATATCTCGCGGAACCGCAATATCTACCAACAGCATTGGCTGGAATCTTCTCGCCTTTAATGCAGACTCCACCATTCCTTTACCGATAATAGGAAGTGGACTAGCCGTTGAACTGATAACAATATCTGCACGTGGCAAATGTTCAGGGATTTCAGGTAAGCCAATAATCTCTGCGCCAAACTGTTCTGCAAGTGGTAGCGCTCGCTCTTTCGTTCGGTTCGCGACAATCATCTTAGTACAGCCGTTGCCCGCTAGATGTTTAGCGACCAGCTCTATCGTTTCACCAGCGCCCACCATTAACACTGTAGACTGTTCTAGCGACTCAAAAATATGCTTAGCTAATGTACAAGCTGCGTACGCTACAGATACAGCGTTACCACCGATGTCGGTTTCAGTGCGAACACGCTTCGCTACTGAGAAGGCTTTCTGGAAGAGCTTCTCCATCGCAGAGTCGACCGCTTTGTGATCGCGCGAGTCTGAATAGGCTTGTTTTACTTGTCCTAAAATCTGAGGTTCACCAAGAACCAATGAATCTAAACCACACGATACGCGCATCAGATGGCGGATCGCTGCCTGTTCTTCATGGATATAGAGGCTAGGTTTAAGGTCTTCAGGACTGACTTGATGAAATTGGGATAACCAATCAATGACTTTTGATTTACTGCCACTTTTTACATCACAGTAAATTTCGGTACGGTTGCAGGTCGACACAACGACACTACCGTTTACAAGCGGGTTCTCACCGAGCTGTTTTAATGCTTCAGGTAACTTTTCCGGGCCAAAAGCGACTTTTTCACGCAGTTCGACTGAGGCCGTATTATGGTTGATACCTATAGCAAGCAAAGACATGTATCGATGGTTCTCTGAATCAGATATTGGACGAATAGGGACGGAATTTTACTTGATGACCCCGTTTATTGAAAGGGGAATCCCGATATGTTTTCTTTAGTTCGTGATTTCAATGATATAGTTATAACGAACTTTGGGCAAAACTGGATAAATATTCGACAATGATGGCACATATTCGCGCACTTCTTTTATTGTTTGTTACCAGCATGATTCTACAAGGCTGTGCAACGGTAGATAGCACAACCAACGTCGAATGGGAAAGTCATCAACAACGCTTAGCCATGATTAATGCCTACCAAGCCTCAGGCAAGCTCGGCTATATTGCCCCTCAGCAAAGACAGTCTCTCAACTTTCAATGGCATGACGCCAGCAACGAAACTCAGTTAAGAATGACCACCTTCTTAGGGCAAACCGTACTGAACCTCAATGCGACACCTACACTGGCTACAGTAGAGACTTACGATGGGAATACCTATTCAGCTCCTACTCCTGAAGCATTGATCAAGCAATTGACTAGGTTAAATATCCCTGTAGAGCAACTTAACGACTGGATGTTAGGTCGTCCAACTCAATCAGATAGCTACCAATTGAATCAAACCAATACCCTTGCATCACTCACTAAGCGCGTAAGTAAACAAAACTGGCAGCTTGATTATTTGAGTTATCAAGATGTTCAGCACCTAGGAGCACCACTCCCATTACCGAAAAAGATTAAGCTGACGCAAGGTGATACATCAATCAACATTGTAATTTCGAAGTGGACGTTCAACGAATGATCTCAGAAACCACACACTGGCCTTCTCCAGCAAAGCTCAACCTCTTCCTATACATTACTGGTCGCAGAGACAACGGCTACCATGAACTTCAAACCCTTTTTCAGTTCCTTGATCATGGTGATGATCTAACGATCACCGCTAATCATTCAGGAGAGATCACGTTATCACCGGACATTCCAGGAGTACCACTCACTGACAACCTTATTTGGAAAGCAACAAAAGCGTTGCAAGAAGTAAGCGGCTGCACCTTTGGCGCTCATATTGAATTAAACAAAGTATTGCCAATGGGAGGAGGAATTGGTGGCGGTTCTTCTAATGCTGCAACAACTTTAGTGGCATTAAATCACCTTTGGCAAACTAACCTATCAGATGATGACCTTGCTGAAATTGGTCTAAAACTGGGGGCGGATGTCCCTGTGTTTACCCGTGGTTTCGCTGCATTTGCGGAAGGTGTTGGTGATGAGCTGACTAAAGCAGATCCTGAAGAGAAGTGGTATTTAGTCGTTCGCCCAAATGTTGCAATTGCAACCGTAGACATATTTACGCATCCCGAACTGACGCGAAATACGCCAAAACGCTCTCTGGCAACACTTCTTGACAGCGATCACGGAAACGATTGCGAAAAAATTGTTCGAATGCTGTACCAAGAGGTTGATAAGCAACTTTCTTGGCTGCTACAATACGCGCCGTCAAGATTGACTGGTACGGGATCGTGCGTTTTTGCTGAATTTTCCAGCAAAAGTGAAGCCGAATCCGTGTCGGACAAGTTACCTGACACAGTCTCTTCATTTATTGCTAAAGGTAAGAATATTTCTCCTTTGCATGAGAGACTGGCTAAGTATCGCTTAGCCCACAAACAATCTATTTAAAAACTGGACGCAACCCTGAGGTTTCCACCGTGCCTGATATGAAGCTATTTGCTGGTAACGCTACACCTGAACTAGCCCAACGTATTGCTGATCGTCTATACATCTCTCTTGGTGATGCTACTGTTTCTCGTTTTTCTGACGGCGAAGTCGCTGTTCAAATCAACGAAAACGTACGTGGTAGTGATGTTTTCATCATTCAATCTACTTGTGCACCAACTAACGACAACCTAATGGAACTTGTAGTGATGATTGACGCAATGCGCCGCGCTTCAGCGGGCCGTATTACAGCAGTTATCCCTTACTTTGGTTACGCTCGCCAAGACCGTCGTGTACGTTCTGCTCGTGTGCCAATCACTGCAAAAGTTGTTGCTGACTTCCTTTCTAACGTTGGCGTTGACCGCGTTCTAACTATCGACCTTCACGCTGAGCAAATCCAAGGTTTCTTTGATGTACCAGTAGACAACATCTTCGGTACACCTGTACTTCTAGAAGATATGGAAGCTCGTGGTCTAGAGAACCCTGTTGTTGTTTCTCCTGACCTTGGTGGGGTTGTTCGTGCTCGTGCAACAGCAAAAGCGCTAGGTGACATTGATATCGCTATCGTTGATAAGCGTCGTCCACGTGCTAACGTTTCTGAAGTAATGAACCTAATTGGTGATGTTGAAGGTCGCGACTGTGTGATCGTTGATGACATGATCGATACGGGTGGCACACTATGTAAAGCAGCAGAAGCGCTAAAAGAGCGCGGTGCTAAGCGTGTATTCGCTTACGCAACTCACGCTGTATTCTCAGGTAACGCTGCACAAAACATTGGCAATTCTGTTCTAGACCAAGTAATTGTTACTGACTCAATTACTATGTCTCAAGAGATGGTCGATACTGGTAAAGTAACGACACTAAGCCTATCTCGCATGCTAGCTGAAGCGATTCGTCGTATCAGCAACGAAGAGTCTATCTCTGCGATGTTCAGCTAATCGAATTTTCGATTCATCTGTTTTAAAAACACCCCTATTTGGGGTGTTTTTTTATTGGCGCAAATTTCAAGACAATCCTCATCTCGCCCGATATGAGAATTGTGTGCTATCATACTGCGCTTTTTGAGATTCCAAGAGAGATCCAAACCTTGAGCCAACCAATTAAATTGCTTGTCGGCCTAGCTAATCCGGGGCCTGAATACACTAGAACTCGCCATAATGCGGGAGCTTGGGTAGTAGAAGAACTTGCACGCGTACACAATGTTACTCTGAAAAATGAACCTAAGTTTTTCGGTTTAACGGGTCGCATCATGGTCAATGGGCAGGATCTTCGCTTACTCATCCCAACGACATTTATGAATCTTTCAGGAAAAGCGATCGCTGCGTTGGCTAAGTTCTACCAGATCAAACCTGAAGAGATCATGGTTGCACATGATGAGCTAGATTTACCTCCTGGTGTGGCTAAATTTAAGAAAGGTGGTGGCCATGGCGGTCACAATGGCCTTCGCGACACCATCAGTAAACTTGGAAACAACAAAGATTTCTATCGTCTCCGCATCGGCATTGGCCATCCGGGGCACAAAGATAAAGTAGCCGGTTTTGTTCTAGGCAAAGCGCCGGCAAAAGAGCAAGAGCTTCTTGATGCAGCAGCAGATGAGTCTGTTCGCTGTTTAGACATCCTAATTAAGGATGGTTTATCAAAAGCACAAAACCGTCTACACACGTTCAAAGCTGAATAAGGTTACTATCATGGGTTTTAAATGTGGCATCGTTGGTCTACCAAACGTAGGTAAATCAACTCTGTTTAACGCACTTACTAAAGCAGGCATCGAAGCAGCAAACTTCCCTTTCTGTACTATCGAACCAAACACAGGTGTGGTACCTGTGCCAGATCTTCGTCTAGACGCACTAGCGAAAATCGTAAACCCACAGAAAGTACTGCCAACTACGATGGAATTCGTAGATATCGCTGGTCTAGTGGCAGGTGCATCACGCGGTGAAGGCCTAGGTAATAAATTCCTAGCAAACATCCGTGAAACTGACGCGATTGGTCACGTTGTTCGTTGTTTTGAAAATGAAAACATCGTTCACGTTGCAGGTAAAGTATCACCAATTGAAGATATCGAGGTTATCAACCTTGAACTTGCGATGGCTGACCTAGACTCTTGTGAACGCGCTATCCAACGTAACGCTAAGAAAGCAAAAGGCGGCGACAAAGACGCTAAGTTTGAACTAACTGTTCTTGAAAAACTGCTTCCAGTGCTAACTGAAGGTGGCATGGCACGTACCGTTGAACTTTCTAAAGAAGAACTTGCAGCAGTAGGCTACCTAAACTTCCTAACGCTCAAGCCAACAATGTACATTGCTAACGTTAATGAAGACGGTTTCGAAGACAACCCATACCTTGACGCAGTACGTGAGTACGCAGAGAAAGAAAACAATGTGGTTGTAGCTGTATGTGCTGCTATTGAATCTGAACTATCTGAGCTAGAAGACGAAGATCGCGAAGAGTTCTTAGCAGATATGGGAATCGAAGAACCTGGCCTTAACCGTGTTATCCGTTCAGGCTACGAACTACTTACTCTGCACACTTACTTCACTGCAGGTGTTAAAGAAGTTCGCGCTTGGACTATCCCTGTAGGTGCAACTGCGCCACAAGCAGCAGGTAAGATCCACACTGACTTTGAAAAAGGCTTCATCCGTGCTGAAGTTGTTGGTTACAATGACTTCATCGAGTTCAACGGTGAAAGCGGTGCTAAAGATGCAGGTAAATGGCGTTTGGAAGGTAAAGACTACATCGTGAAAGATGGTGATGTCGTTCACTTCCGCTTCAACGTATAATTTCCTTCCAAGTCTTTGACTTACAAAGCCAGCACATTTGCTGGCTTTTTTATTTGTCTGGAATAAAGATTCATATTAACTCGCTCAACTTGTGTCATTTTGTTATCAGTTTTCGATGATTAACACGCCTCTTTGTTTAAAAAGAAATCGAACAGTCCGTTTATGCCGATTTATTCAAAAAAACTATTGACGGTTTTGGTTCAACTACGCATAATGCGCCCCGTTCCCAACAAGACGGCAACGTTTTGTCGGAACAAAAACATGGTATGGCTACGTAGCTCAGCTGGTTAGAGCACATCACTCATAATGATGGGGTCACAGGTTCGAATCCCGTCGTAGCCACCATTCCTAAGTACTTTCCTTGAAAGTGATTAGGAATAGATGCGGAAGTGGCGGAATTGGTAGACGCACCAGATTTAGGTTCTGGCGCCGCAAGGTGTGAGAGTTCAAGTCTCTCCTTCCGCACCATTATTGAAGTCTTTCTTATGAAAGCACTGCAGGTCTATCGCCAAGCGGTAAGGCAGCGGCTTTTGATGCCGCCATTCCCTGGTTCGAATCCAGGTAGACCTGCCATTATTTATAGTGATAATCCTAATTAAAAAATGGCTTGTCACTAAGAGCGCAACAGTTTATATTGTCTCGCTCACGAATGGCTACGTAGCTCAGCTGGTTAGAGCACATCACTCATAATGATGGGGTCACAGGTTCGAATCCCGTCGTAGCCACCATTCCTTTTTTGGAATAAAACAACGTTATTAGTTTTTACCAATTAACTAGTGACTATGTAGATTCAAGACGCGGAAGTGGCGGAATTGGTAGACGCACCAGATTTAGGTTCTGGCGCCGCAAGGTGTGAGAGTTCAAGTCTCTCCTTCCGCACCATCTTGATTCAATCTACAAAAACAAAACATGCGGAAGTGGCGGAATTGGTAGACGCACCAGATTTAGGTTCTGGCGCCGCAAGGTGTGAGAGTTCAAGTCTCTCCTTCCGCACCATATGGCTACGTAGCTCAGCTGGTTAGAGCACATCACTCATAATGATGGGGTCACAGGTTCGAATCCCGTCGTAGCCACCATTCCTTTTTTGGAATACAGACAACGTCTTATCGATTCTCCAATTATCGGTAATGACTAAAAATTGATGCGGAAGTGGCGGAATTGGTAGACGCACCAGATTTAGGTTCTGGCGCCGCAAGGTGTGAGAGTTCAAGTCTCTCCTTCCGCACCATTATTGAAGTCTTTCTTATGAAAGCACTGCAGGTCTATCGCCAAGCGGTAAGGCAGCGGCTTTTGATGCCGCCATTCCCTGGTTCGAATCCAGGTAGACCTGCCATTACAACGTCGAGTTGATTCTCCAATTATCAGCTATGACTACAAATTGATGCGGAAGTGGCGGAATTGGTAGACGCACCAGATTTAGGTTCTGGCGCCGCAAGGTGTGAGAGTTCAAGTCTCTCCTTCCGCACCATTATTGAAGTCTTTCTTATGAAAGCACTGCAGGTCTATCGCCAAGCGGTAAGGCAGCGGCTTTTGATGCCGCCATTCCCTGGTTCGAATCCAGGTAGACCTGCCATTACAACGTCGAGTTGATTCTCCAATTATCAGCTATGACTACAAATTGATGCGGAAGTGGCGGAATTGGTAGACGCACCAGATTTAGGTTCTGGCGCCGCAAGGTGTGAGAGTTCAAGTCTCTCCTTCCGCACCATTATTGAAGTCTTTCTTATGAAAGCACTGCAGGTCTATCGCCAAGCGGTAAGGCAGCGGCTTTTGATGCCGCCATTCCCTGGTTCGAATCCAGGTAGACCTGCCATATACAACGTCGAGTTGATTCTCCAATTATCAGCTATGACTACAAATTGATGCGGAAGTGGCGGAATTGGTAGACGCACCAGATTTAGGTTCTGGCGCCGCAAGGTGTGAGAGTTCAAGTCTCTCCTTCCGCACCATTATTAAAGTCTTTCTTATGAAAGCACTGCAGGTCTATCGCCAAGCGGTAAGGCAGCGGCTTTTGATGCCGCCATTCCCTGGTTCGAATCCAGGTAGACCTGCCATATACAACGTCTTATTGATTCTCCAATTATCAGTAATGACTACAAATTGATGCGGAAGTGGCGGAATTGGTAGACGCACCAGATTTAGGTTCTGGCGCCGCAAGGTGTGAGAGTTCAAGTCTCTCCTTCCGCACCATTATTTAAAAGTCTTTCTTACGAAAGCACTGCAGGTCTATCGCCAAGCGGTAAGGCAGCGGCTTTTGATGCCGCCATTCCCTGGTTCGAATCCAGGTAGACCTGCCATATACAACGTCTTATTGATTCTCCAATTATCAGTAATGACTACAAATTGATGCGGAAGTGGCGGAATTGGTAGACGCACCAGATTTAGGTTCTGGCGCCGCAAGGTGTGAGAGTTCAAGTCTCTCCTTCCGCACCATTTGGCTACGTAGCTCAGCTGGTTAGAGCACATCACTCATAATGATGGGGTCACAGGTTCGAATCCCGTCGTAGCCACCATTTATTACAACGTTATACTGATTTTACCAATTATCGATATAACTACAGATTTGATGCGGAAGTGGCGGAATTGGTAGACGCACCAGATTTAGGTTCTGGCGCCGCAAGGTGTGAGAGTTCAAGTCTCTCCTTCCGCACCATCATTAAGAAAACCCAGCTTTTTAGCTGGGTTTTCTTTTATCTGTTAAAAGTATTTCTTTTAGATCAAAGCTATCTCGCACTTCTCTTTCTTCGGCTTCAATGTTAGTTCTAAAAAAACAAAACCCAGCCGAAGCCGGGTTTTAACTTAAGTCATGACTTTATAAGTTTCTAAAGAGTTCAGTTCTTTAGCCTAAAAGCCCCAACGCTGAGTTGGGCGCTTGCTTTGCTTGCGCAAGAACAGAACTAGAAGCTTGAGTAAGGATCTGAGACTTAGTCAATGCTGTAGTTTCTTTGGCAAAGTCAGTATCTTTGATGCGGCTCTTAGAAGCATTCACATTCTCGTTAATGTTTTCTAAGTTATTAATCGCGTGGTTAAATCGGTTCTGGAATGCACCAAGTTCAGCACGGTGACTGTCCACAAACTTTAGTGCGGCATCAACGATAGCAACAGACTCTTGAGCACCAGCTACCGACGTAACGTCTATAGTATCAACTGTGACTGCTTGAGCTGCGCCAAAGCTTAACTCGCCCGCTAGAGCCCCACCGAAGGTTGCTGCGCCGTCTACTCGATTATTATCAGTAAACAGCTGTAAGTTACCGTCTTCGCCTACAGACGCTTTTACAAGGTCAGTCTGACCGTTGATGTACGTTGCAAGTTCCTCAATATCATCACCTTCTTTAGCAGTAATAGTGATATTTTGAGCTTCACCAAACTTATCGGTCAGAGCAATAGTTAAGTCGTTTGCACCAGCTTGAACAGTCCAGTCTTTTCCTTGGCCATTCGCAGCAACATAGCTATTACCACCCATCATTGAGTTATCACTACGCATATTGTTCATGGTCAGCATTACTGCCTCACCATTATCTGCACCGATCTGGAATGATTTAGTTGCGAACGTACCATTAAGTAGTTTGTTACCACCGAATGACGTGGTTTCCGCGATTCGGTTTAACTCATCGTTTAAAGCAGTAATCTCTTCTTGAATCGCGACACGCTCAGATTTCGAATTCGAACCGTTTGCAGATTGTAGTGATAGATCACGCATACGTTGCAGGATATTGGTCGTTTCGTTCATCGCACCTTCTGCTGTTTGTGCCATCGAAATACCGTCATTTGCGTTACGTACTGCCACGTCTAAACCACGACTTTGTACATTCAATCGGTTTGAGATTTGTAGACCTGCAGCATCGTCTTTTGCACTGTTGATCTTAAAGCCCGATGAAAGTCTTTCCATTGATGTTTGCTGCGCTGTCGTTGCACTATTTAAATAGCGCTGAGCTGTCATTGCAGAAACGTTTGTATTTACATTAACCGCCATAGTGGTTCTCCTATTGATTTCCCAAGTTACGGAGTTTCCGAAGGGTTTCCGACGTCTCGGAAAACCAATGAGTTCTCTCAAAGTAACCTTTATAGCGACGTTAAATTGATTAACTTTAGAGCGAAAAGTGGAAAAATTAGCCACATCATAGCTATTTCATTGAAAACATGACGAAACAAATAAATATGAAATCAGATGCTAAAGTTTTAGCTAAACTGGCCGGGGCAGCCACAAGAATCGGACAAGTATATTTCAAGCCCAAGAAAGGGCGTGCTTGGTAAGAAATTGAAAAGTTGCAGATAAGAAAAAGCCCCTTTTCCTTTGAGAGAACCGGGGCTATTAGACAATCAATGCCGTGGAGATCGAGAGAAATGATCACTGCCTGATTGTCGTGTTACATAAGCAAATCCGCAATAGAACAGGAGTGAGAGAGAGTTCTATATTGTCATTACTTATGTTTGCCATCATCCCTTCACCAACCCTACGTCTAGGTTACTGCTAGTGAAGATGCTGACTACTACTGCAATAGTGACATTGCAGAGTTTGGCAACTGTTTTGCTTGAGCAAGTATTGAAGTACCCGCTTGTTGCAGAATTTGTGCTTTGGTCATCGCCGTTGTTTCTTTAGCGAAGTCTGTATCGCGAATACGGCTGTTAGACGCTTCAACGTTCTCTTGGATGTTTGCTAAGTTGTTGATGCTGTGACTTAGGCGGTTTTGTTTCGCACCTAGGTCAGCACGTTGTGAATCAACATACTTAAGTGCGGAATCAATAATACCGACAGCATTCTGAGCACCACCAACAGTGTTTACATCAATATTTTGAACGGTTGTCTGAACACCCGGTCCACCAGTAAGACCAAGTTCACTAGCAAGTCCACCTGAAATATTCAGATTACCTTCAAGGTTTGGCTCAGCGGCAAAGATTTGCAGACGTCCATCTTCGTCGACAGAAGCTTTTAGCTTGTCTGTTTGACCATTGATGTAGGTTGCCACTTCCTCAATGTCATCACCTTCTTTAGCAATGATATCTAGAGTAACCGCTTCACCATCTTTTGTGGTGAATTCAAACTTAATATCTTTAGCCGTTGGCGGAACACCCCAGTCTTTATCTTTCGCATTTTCTGGCGCTGAAATGAACGTCTGACCACCCATACGGAAATCATCTGCACGTACACTTGTCAGGCCCATAATGATTGCTTCACCCGAACTTGCACCAATTTGGAATGATGCTTCGCCAAATGAGCCATTAAGTAGCTTACGACCACCGAAAGACGTCGTTTCTGCGATACGGTTCAATTCATCTTGTAGCGCTGCTACTTCTTCATGCAAAGCTTGACGCTCTGATGCTGAGTTAGTGCCGTTTGCAGATTGTAGCGATAGATCACGCATACGTTGCAGGATAGAGGTCGATTCATTCATCGCACCTTCTGCTGTTTGTGCAATCGAAATGCCGTCATTTGCGTTACGCATAGCAACATCTAGACCGCGAGACTGAGCCGTTAGTCGGTTCGAGATCTGTAGACCCGCAGCGTCATCTTTTGCACTGTTGATCTTTTGGCCCGATGACAAGCGTTCCATCGAAGTATTCAGGTCGCCCGTCGCCTTGTTCAAGTAACGTTGAGCGGTCATCGCTGAAACGTTGGTATTTACTGTTATGGTCATAGTTTGCTCTCCTATTGAGTTCGCAACTGCTTGCGAAGCGGCCAGCTTTGTCTCATTTGGAAGCACTGACCGTAAATTCGTAGCCGAGTCGGTATATCACCAACTCAAAGCTTGTTGTTTAAACTCTAATCTAGTTAATTCAAGTTGTGTGCCAACTTTGAATTCATCAGTAATTATTTTAAATCCACTTTAATATCAGCATCTTATAAATAAGATATATTAGTTATTGCGGATTAATTATTACTTTATCTATTTAGCGGCAATCTAATTGCCGCCTATTTTGCCTCCACTTGCCATAGCTATAGCTCATGAAGGCACTATCCAATTATCTCGTTCGCTCTTATGGCATAGCACATAAGGCAATGAACTTAGATGTAATTAAATAGCGTTAAATCTTTTGTCTTACCGAACGCTTGTTGTGATGCTTGCAACGCTCTCGAGTTTTCATTGAATTCGATAATTGCTTCCGCATAATCAAGATCTTCAAAGTTGCTCTTAGACTTTGCTAAGGTCATATTGAAATCTTCATGTTGCTCTTCTTGAATATCTAATGTATTCAAGCGAGCACCCACATCAGTTCGTGCTTTGTTTAAATGAATAAACGCTGCGTGAAACTCTTCTGTAATTTGATGAAGTTTGG
This sequence comes from Vibrio sp. TBV020, assembly GCF_046056895.1. Taxonomy (NCBI): domain Bacteria; kingdom Pseudomonadati; phylum Pseudomonadota; class Gammaproteobacteria; order Vibrionales; family Vibrionaceae; genus Vibrio; species Vibrio sp. TBV020. Next base: position 2,656,807 of record NZ_JBEEAQ010000003.1, read on the forward strand.
CAGTATTAGACGAATCCGAGACGGATCCCGATGACAATGCCATCGCATCTTTGAAGGTATCGAACACACTGTAGGTATCACGCCGTTCAAGAGATATCTCATCGCCTTTTGTGATCTGCCCTTTCACTTGAATAGTCAGTTCTTCAAACTTAATGCCTTCAGCAGGATCAAATACATCTGCTTTTACTACTGAACCGTCACGTTCTAACTGGTAACCGTACTTTCCATCTGGCATATCAACAAACGTCACTTTATAAGCAGACTGATCGTCAGGATTAGTATTAATCGCTCGTTCAAGTAAAAGCTCTGAAGCTTCTTTCAAGTTGTATTGAGGTTCATAGCTACCAAACGGATTATCGATCTCCATAAACAGTTTGCTACCAGGATCATTGATTGGCATTTCTAAACTGTTTGATATCTTCATCTTGCGTTGATAGTCATCACCTGCGTAAGTCACATCTCCGTCTTTATCGCGGAAAAATGGCTGATTCTTAGGCTTGGTTCCGGCAAAGATGTAGTTACCTGACTCATCTTGGACGTTCACCAAATTTAAGAAGTTGTTGGCCATCTCTTCAATCTCTCGGCGTTTTGCCAAGCGATCTTCTGGAGAGAGCGAGCCGTTAATCATTTCCATGACCGTACGCTTCGCATTGTCGGTAAACTCTTCCGCATTGGAGATAATCACTTCATGATGCTCTAGGCGATTGCGAGTTAAGACAATGGCATCTGTGTATTGACGCAGTTGCTCTTTTTGTTGACCGATATTTTGAATGTAGTGAGTAGCCAATGGATCATCACTGGCTTTCATCAACTTTTTACCAGACGCTAGCTGAGCTTGATTGTGATGAACTTTTGCCTCAGTACGTCTTAAGTCATTCTGCACTGATTGGTAATTATGGAAGCTGGAAATTCGGTTAATCATTTACGCCTCCTTATCTCAATGCCAGAATGGTATTAAAAGTGTCGTTAGCAGCCTGCATGATGCGAGACGAAGCCATATACGCTTGCTGGAACTTCATCATGTTTGCCGCTTCTTCATCAAGATTCACGCCAGAGATAGATGCCACACGCTCTTGGGCTGCTTCTTTTTCGAGTCTTGATACATCTGTTAATCTTGAAGCGGTCGACATTTGCAAGCCAACATCAGTATTGAGGTTGTGGTAAATGTCCAAAATAGTGGATTCACCATCATTCAGTTTTTTATCTGTCTGAATGTTCTGCATTTTTAGTAGGTTGCCGTTATCACCTTCAGAAGGGACAAGGTTTGCCGTGAACTTGTCGTTCGGCAATGCGCCGCCTGTTAGTTCGAACGATGTACCCTGAACGGTCACTGTGCCGCCTGGCGGGTACGCTTGAGGCTGCAACAACACTTTGCCCTTTGTATCAGTCACAGCGAACTGTTTACCATCTGGTGAGATAACAACTTCGAATTCTCTCAACGCACCAGCTTGCTCGATATTGAACTTGGCAGAGCCTTGGGCAAACGTGGTGGATGCTTCATAACTCTGCGCGGCAATGGCACTAGGATCGTTTGTTTCAACCCTCATTTGTGCAGCACCACTTCGAGTTGGTCTTAATAGCACGCGCTCACCAGACTCAAGGTCTTTTCGGATATCAATACGAATACCATCTAACGTGATGGCTTTATCGACGACAGGCACAATAAACTGTTCACCACTAGGTCTCGTAATGTAGTAGTCACCACCGCTGTACTGCAGTGAGTATTCTCCACCAATTAGTTTGTTGGTATCTTCAATATAAACAGCCAAATCCGCTTGAGAATTGGAAGATGTCACGACGCGAGATTCAGCGACAATGTCAGAGTTCACATCGGTGAACATTAACCCACCGATATTGCCACGTAGATCCAAACCTTGAGATTGAAGCTTGTTTACTTCATATGAAAAAGATGTTGCAAGTTTGCCTAACTCGTCCATTAGCTGAGGGATTTTTTCATCTCGCATTGACAACATCGAGCCAAGTTTTCCATCGATGTCTTTAGTGGTAATGGCTTTAATTCCTTTACCTTCAATCATCGCTAAGCGACGTTGATGTACATCTGGGTAGCCATCAATCATTTTTAATTCGCTGGATTCAGTACCAGAAACCAACGTGTGACCATTACCAATATGGACATTAAAGCCTTCAGCATTCTTACGTGGTGTTACCGTAACTTTGGTGTACTCTGAGAGCTCAGCAATCAGCTTCTCGTGAGTATCCATTAAGTCATTGTGCGGACCGGGAGTACGCATCATTAGTCGATGTAAGTCGCGAATTTCTACCGCCAGTTGGTTAACTCGCTCAATACCAAGATCGAGCTTTTTATTGGTGACATCCGACTGACGACGGATAGTTTCATGGAAGTCGTTGAGGTTTTGGGAAATGAGGTTTGCTTTCTCTAGAACGACCTTACGAGCACCAACATCGTTTGGGCTATCAGCAAGTGACTTAACACCGTCAAACCATTCATTTAAGTTTTCTGGAATCTTTTTAGATGACACGGAAGACAGCATATTGGACAGCATTTCTAAGTTTGCTTCGTCATCTATTTTGTTGGCATGGCTTGTGGTCGAAACATTTAGTTCGTTAACGGCAAACTGATCCCAAGAGCGGCGAACTTTTTCCACGTGTACGCCCATACCGTAGGTTTCCCCACCATATTGACGTGGCATGTTCGTGCCTTGTATCACCGACTGGCGGCTATAACCCTCTGTATTTACATTAGAGATGTTATGACCCGTGGTGTTGAGTTGTCTCTGAGCCGTCAGTACGCTTTGCGAACCAAGATTCAGAAGATCAGACGCCATATTGCCCCCAAGAAACCTATATAAATCAGTGTTAACTGAACATCTTGTTTACTAAAAGCAATATGTGTGCCAGCGTTGAGAGTAATAAGAATTACCAATGTTGTTTTAAAAACGTGGTTCTTTTTTCAAAGTCATCCTCAAGAGTGAGGAGCGAGCGAGTTGGGGATCTCTGTAAGGTGATAAAGAAGAATGAACAGATTCCCTACTCACTCCTTCGTCGCTCTATGGAATGACATTTTTCCCTGAGGACGACACTCATATATCGGAGCGAAGTGCTCTCGCTTCGAACAAAAAACTCCCCCGAAGGTGAGCCTATTTCTACATCTGGTCAATTTTCGCTTTGACCCTTAGAACTTTATCTGCATAACTTGGGTCTGTCGCATAGCCAGCTTGGTGAATCGCACGAATAAACTCTTCGTTGTTGCCACCGTGGCGTAATGCGGTAGTGTAGCGAGGGTTTTCATTTAAGAAACGTACATAGTCGTTAAAGCTGTCTTCATAATTCTGATATGAACGGAACGCTGCTTGCTCTTTTACAGGCACACCTTGGTGATACTCTAGCGTTTGTGTTGCCACCTTATCACCGCTCCAGCTTCTGTCCGCTTTGATATTGAATAGGTTGTTACTGCTGCCACGTGAGTTATTAATGACTTTTTGACCCCACCCCGTTTCCAATGCCGCTTGAGCCAGCAACAATGAAGAATCTACACCAAGCGCTCGTGCAGCTTTTTCTGCGTACGGCTTCATTGAGTTTACAAACGATTCAGGGGACTCAAAACGAGATGGTTGCTGAGCTTCAGATTTAACGACGGTTGTTGTGTCAGCCCGTTCTTGACGCATACGGTCAACTTTTTCCATCATCGCTTCAAAATCAGTATTACGAGCATTGGCATTTTGATTTTCAACACTACCCGATGTTAACTGTGCAACGATCATATCAGCTAAACCCAATGAGCCTGAAGAGCTCAGCTCACTCGACATTTGTTCATCCATCATCTGGCGATAGAACTGCTGATTTTGGCTATCCATTAAGCCCGATTCAAAACTCGTGTTTGCATCTCGCATCGATTTGAACAGCATTGAAGTAAAAATAGCTTCGAACTGTTTTGCCGCTGCCGTTAGTGCCGCTTTTTCACTGGCATCATCACCGTCAACAGCTTTCTGACGAAGCTTATCTAACCCCGCGATATCATGAATAAAACCGATGTCATTGCCATTGTTAATCATGCTCAGCTCCTTTAGATAACGATGAGTTGACCTTCGATAGCACCCGCTTGCTTCAATGCTTGCAAGATTGCCATCAAATCAGAAGGTGCGGCACCAACTTCATTCACCGCTCTAACGAGATCATCGAGCGTCAAACCAGGCTCAAACTTAAACATTTTGCCCTGTTCTTCGGTTACTTCGATATCTGTATCTGGGACAACAACGGTTTCGCCACCACCAAACGCATTCGGCTGACTTACGTTAAGATTTTCTTTGATCGCCACGGTCATACCACCGTGAGTTACCGCTGCAGGTTTAAGACGAACATGCTTACCGACAACGATGGTTCCAGTACGAGAGTTAACAATAATTTTTGCTGAACCTTCAGCAGGGTTGAACTCGATATTTTCGATCGCTGATAAGAAGGCAACGCGCTGAGTAATATCTCGTGGGGCACGTACTTTTACTGATGTTGCATCAATTGCCGATGCCATTTGCGGGCCAAGGAAGTTGTTCACTGCATCTGCCATACGCTGAGCAGTAGTGAAATCAGATTCAAGTAGGTTAAAGGTAATATAGTCACCACGGCTAAATGGTGTCGGGATTTCACGCTCGACCATAGCACCGTTAGAAATCATACCTGCTGTTGGGTTGTTACCTACGATTTTTGAGCCATCAGCGCCTGTCGCACTAAAGCCACTCACTACAAGGTTACCTTGAGCAACGGCATAGATTTGCCCATCTAGGCCTTTTAGCATGGTTTGCATCAAGGTACCGCCACGTAAGCTTTTTGCTGAACCGATTGAAGATACAGTGACATCAATCGTTTGACCTTGCTTAGAAAAAGCAGGGAGCTCTGCGGTCACGATAACAGCGGCAACGTTTTTAGACTTAGGTTTGGTACCCGGTGGCATCTGAATACCAAAATTTTGCAGCATGGCATTGAAGCTTTGATCGGTAAATGGAGTGGATTCACCTGTACCCGGTAAGCCAGTCACTAAGCCATAACCAACCAGTTGGTTGCTACGGACACCCGCAACTTGCGAAACGTCTTTGATGCGTGCTGCTTGCGCTTGAGTCGCGATAAACAGCAGGCTTATTAGAAGGAGAAACCACTTTTTCATAACCATACCTTTGCTCTACACTCGACCAGCTTAACTCGTGTGCCAAAAAAGCGGCATCAGCTGGGATTATAGGGATACATTAAAGAATCGTGCCAAGAATCCAGGTTCTTGCATATCTTGTTGTGTTCCTGTGCCTGAGTATTGAATTCTTGCGTTAGATATGCGGTTTGATGCAATCGTGTTCTCGTAATCAATATCATCGGGACGAATAGTACCACTGAGTCTGATGTACTCGTCTCCCGTATTCAGCGTCAGCCATTTCTCACCACGAATAACAAGGTTGCCGTTTGCCAGTACTTCAATCACTTCTACAGTAATAGAGCCTGACAAACTGTTGCTTTGGTTTGCCGCTGCGCTACCACTGAATGAGTTATCGTTACTCAGGTTGTATGAGAAGTTGTAATCACCAATGTTTAGCTGTTGACCACCCACCTCAAGTGGATCCATTGTCGCATCATTGTTTTTGGACAGATCGGCATCAGAGCTTTTCGATGCGTTGGTGTTTTCATCTAAGGTGACCGTAATGATGTCACCAATACCGCGAGGCTTAGAGTCATCATATAGGCTTGATGCACGCCCGATGTTGAACAGAGAACCAGTTTCTGCTGCGTAATGCTCTGGTTGATGTTTAGGATGAATCGGAGCCCAAGCTGGATCACCGGCAACCGGATCGTTTCTGCCACGTAATGTGTCAATGATCCCACTTTCTTCATCTTCGGACTTGTCGCCTTCAACAGCATCGACCGTTGTTGTTCCTTGAACCACGTCAGGAGTTTCAATCGGTGGCTGCATCAAAGTACACCCAGACAATGCCACTAAACCAAACAATGCTACTAGTAATCTATTCATCTCTTTACCCTCAAAGTGCTAGATTAAAGCTGTTGGTTAACAAAGCTCATCATCTTGTCGACTGCAGAGATGACTTTTGAATTCATTTCATAAACACGCTGAGCTTCAATCATATTCACTAGCTCTTCGGTCACGTTAACGTTTGAAGTTTCTAACATTGACTGGCGAATATCACCAAAGCCGTCAAAGCCTGGAACACCTTCTTGTGGGTCACCACTTGCGCCTGTTGCCATGTATAGGTTCTGACCAATTGGCTCAAGACCACCTGGGTTAACAAAATCTACTGTCGCTATTTGGCCAACGACTTGATTATCTTGTTGACCACGAATACGTACAGAAACCTCACCATCTGTACCAATAGTGATGCTTTGAGCATCTTCAGGAATAGCAATTTCAGGCTCCAATGCGTAGCCCGCACCAGATGTCACAATCACGCCTTCATCGTTAACAGTGAACTGGCCGTTACGGCTATAACCGATGTTTCCATCAGGCATAAGGATTTGGAAGAAGCCATCACCTTCAATCATCATGTCCAAGCTGTTGTTCGTCGTCTGCGTATTACCCTGAGTGTGGACTTTTTGTGTCGCAACAACCTTAGAACCAGCACCCAACATCAAACCACTTGGCAGTTCAGTATTCTGTGATGACTGGCCACCTGGCTGGTTAATATTCTGATAGAACAGATCTTCAAACACAGCGCGGCTCTTTTTATAACCAACCGTCGATGCGTTCGCCAAGTTGTTTGAAATCGTTGAAATATTGGTTTGTTGAGCGTCTAGGCCCGTTTTACTTACCCATAATGCAGGATGCATAACCTTCTCCTAAAATCTATTAGCTCATACGAAGCAGAGAATCAGACGCTTTGTCCATGTCTTCTGCCGTGCTCATCATCTTGACTTGCATTTCGAATTGGCGTTGCAAGTCAATTAGGCTAGTCATTTCACCGATAGCATTAACATTACTACCTTCGATTGCGCCGGTGAGCAGTTTCACATCGGCATCTGCTTCGTATGCCGTATTAGGATCTTTTGCACGGAATAGACCGTTAATATCTTTGAATAGTGATTGATTATTGGTGCGTGTAAGTTTGATACGATCGACTACTTCGATAGCGTCTGCTGGCGCACCTTGAGGGACCACAGAAATCGTACCGTCGTTACCGATCTCAATTTTACTTACTGGAATTGGAAGTGTGATAGGTGCGCCCGTTTCACCAAGCACTAGATGGCCATTGCCACTTGTCAGTAGACCGTTAGCGTCAACGTTTAAGTTACCATTACGAGTCAAACCCTCTTTGCCGGTTTGATCCAGTACAGAGATCCAACCATCACCTTGAATAGTGACATCTAAATCTCGACCCGTCGTAATCACACTACCTTGTTGGAAATTATGTCCCGGACGCTCTGTCATGCTAAATACTCGGCTAGGTACACCATCACCGTAGGCTTGCATTGAACGAGCTTGCGCCAAATCAGCACGGAAACCCGTGGTACTGACGTTCGCTAAGTTGTTTGCTCTAAGCTGCAATGCCTGCATATTCTGCTTGGCGCCGCTCATAGCAAGAAACAGTGCACGATCCATAATTTGCTCCAATAATCACAATTCTGATCAATAGAAAGCAATAGGTATGCCAACTTATAAAAGTCGTTTAATATCAATAAATTACTATTAAAACGGCAATTTTTAAGGAGAGGTATTTAAGAGGGATAGCGGTAAGCGGCAACATAGCAAGCTGATCATTGCCACCAGCTTGCTATTCAGATTGTTGCGAAATTGCGGAATCAGATTAACGGATTTGCAAGATATTCTGTTGAGTTTGGTTGTGCACTTCTAGAGAACGAGAGTTCGCTTGGAAGTTACGTTGAGCTGAGATAAGGTCAACCAGCTCTTGAGTCATATCGATGTTTGACTGCTCAAGGGTACCACTGCTGATAGAACCAAACGAACCTTTGTTCGACTCGCCCCAAATTTTGTCACCAGAGAACTGAGTTGCATCCCACTGAGTGCCGCCTTTCTTATCAAGACCTTGCTCATTGGCAACACGAACCAGTGCTACTCGACCTAGAGTAATATTCTCACCGTTTGAGTATGTACCTAAAACGCTACCATTCTCGTCAAAATCAACCTTAGTTAAGAAACCTGTTGTTGCACCGTCTTCATCAAACTTAGTTAATTCAAACGGAGCGGCAAACTGAGTTGCGTCATTAAGGCCAAATGACAGAGTCTGGTTAACATCCGCACCATTTAGCTCAATTGGGTTTGCACCTGTACCTAGAGGTTCTGAAACAATGTTCTGACCATTATTCAGACTTGCTAAAGTACCATCGTTATTGAACTTCATTGTGTGACCAATGTGACCCGTTGGAGAAGTCGCATCACCACCTGTAATGTTCAGAGGTTTCTCACCAGCACTGTCTGTCACCGTGTAGTAAGTCTGCCATGTATTTGGCTGAGTCTGATCTTTTAGGTAGTAAGTCGTTAACTTGTACGACTGACCCATAGAGTCATAAATTGTCGAAGATGTTGAGCGGTTGTAGGTTTCAGGATCTGAGTAATCAAATAACGCCGGATCTTTCAGTTCGCCACCAGCAGGCAGGTTCACACCAACTTCGATGTTTGCCGTTTGCTTTGGCTTACCAAACTCTTTTGGAATGTTAATAGGCGACGGCTCATAAGAAAGAACATCACCCGTATCTTTATTCACTTGATAACCCAATAGGAATTCATCATTAGCTGAAACCATGTAGTTATCTTTGTTCAAGTGGAACGCACCATTACGTGTCAATTCGTTTGATGTCGGCGCTAAACGGTCTTTAGCAACCGCGAAGAAACCGGTACCACCGATACGTAAATCCATTGGGTTATTCGTATAAATACTTGAACCTTCGTGGAATTGTTGTGCCACCTTCGCCGCTTGTACACCTTGACCAGGTGTCGTTTTCGCGTGAGTGAACAGTGAATTAGAGTAAACATCACCGAACTCAGCACGTGACTCTTTAAAGCCATACGTATTCGCGTTCGCAATGTTGTTACTGGTTGTATTCAAGTCTAATTGAGCAGCGGATAATCCGCTTAGTGCAACATATGACATTCCAAAATCTCCTATCTAGCTAGCATATCTACTCTTTTAAAGAGTGCTACGCCTTACCAACTTCTAGTACTTCAGCAAGTCGAACTGGCGACTCAAAGCCAGCCAGATTGAGTAGTACGTTACCATCACCTTTACCAAGCAGGACGCTATTGACGTTTGCATATGTCGAAACTTCAAACTCTTTAGCTTCCCCGTCTAACAAACCCGATGCTCTCACATTGTATTTGCCAGCCGGCAATGGATTACCGTTTTGATCTTTACCATCCCATTCGACGCGGTTATCACCGCCAGGCTTTGAGCCTACTTCGAAGGTACGGACAAGCTGTCCCATTTGGTCCTCTACTCTTACCATCACGTTATCGACAGCTTGAGGTAGTTTGACCATGGCAGCCATACTGCCGTCATCGTTTTTCACGCCCGCAGCACCTGGTACTAGCACATCACGACCAACTAAGGATGATGCTTGAAGTGCTTGGTTTGATGTCATCGACGCATTCAGTGTTTCAAACTGATTGTTCATTTTGCCGATACCATCTACGGTTGCGAATGACGCCATTTGCGCAATCATCTGGTCATTACTAACCGGCTTAAACGGGTCTTGTTGGGCAAGTTGCTTTGTGAGCAATGATAAGAAGTCTTCTTGCTTTAGATCCTGCTTACCTGTTGTCTCATTCGGCTTGTTCTTGTCCTGAAGCTGTTTAAGCTGATCGATATAGGACAAGCCACTCTGACCAACATTATTATTAATGCCTCCGGCCATCTGCTACCCCCTTATCCTTATTGACCCATCTGCAGCGTACGCAGCAGCATTTGTTTACTCGCATCTGCTACTTGAACGTTCGTTTGGTATGAACGTGAAGCAGATATCATGTTAGCCATTTCTTCCATTACATTGACGTTTGGCTTGTAAATATAGCCTTCATCATTTGCAAGCGGGTGCTCAGGGTTGTATTCCGCACTAAGCGGCTTATCACTTTCAACAATACCCATCAATTTCACTGGCACCGTATGGTCGCGGCCATACTTTGCCTTACTTAACTCAGCACCAAACACTGCATGACGCGCTTTATAGGTATCTTTTGCTGAGCTAGCGATACTGTCTGCGTTTGCAAGGTTGCTTGAGGTCGTATTTAGACGAACAGATTCAGCGCTCATGGCAGAACCAGTTACATTGAAGACGTTAAATAAGCTCATCTAATTATTCCCCTTTAATTGCTTTCGTTAAGTTCTTGAATTTACTTCCTAAGAAGTCGAGTGATGCTTGGTGGCGAATTTGGTTTTGCATAAACAAGTTACGTTCCAAATCCACATCTACCGTATTACCATCACCAGTGTCAGGTTGTGTCGGAAGACGATACATAACTTCACCTGTCACTTGTGTAGAGGCAGCGATGTGCCGACCATCAGTACGGCTAAGACCAATGCTTGCCTCTGATGTTGCCGCCTGCAGCGCTTTCTGGAAATCCATTCCTTTTGATTTATAGCCAGGCGTGTTCGCTTGAGCAATGTTGGTGGAAATCACCTCAGCATTGCGCTCACGTACTCCCACCGTGTGTTGGTGGATACCTAATGCATTGTCAAAAGAAATAGCCATGTTGACCTCTACTCAAAGAACTGACCGTTAGTATTAAATATAAAAGCAATATGTGTACCAACTTTCATCATTAGCGCATTTTTGCTTTCACTACTTGTAGAGCAATAACCAAGCCAACTTTAGTTTTGACTATCGGTATCGCTCTGAGAGTTTGGAATGTCTCTTCGAAAGTATACTCGCTCTCACTTAACCACTTACAGTTTTTCCTTTAAGTAGATACAAAAAAGCCCAGCACTGAGCTGGGCTTTGAAATAAATATTTATTTTTATTTGAGCTTATAGATTATTCCTGGGTTGCAGCGAACCATTTCAAATCTATCTGTTAATCCGGTCAATGACTCTGAAGCCCCCAGTAGTAGGTAACCACCTGGGTTTAAGCTGTTTGCCATCTGATTCAATACCTGTGACTTCATGTCAGGAGAGAAGTAGATAAGAACATTTCGACAAAAGATAATGTCAAACTTACCAAGCAGCGCATAGCTATCCATCAGGTTCTGAGGGCGGAAGTTAACTAAACGTTTAACATTGTCCTTAACTTTCATTCGGCCATCACCGGCGTCTTCAAAGAAGTTACGACGACGCTCAGGTGAAAGACCACGACCAAGAGCGAGGTTATCGTATACTCCGGCACGACACATATCTAGCATGCTTGTAGAGATGTCAGTAGCAGTGATCGAGACACTTGGAAGCATACCCGGTTTACGCTGCTGCTGCTCTAGTACTGTCATCGCCATCGAATATGGCTCTTGACCAGACGAGCTCGCCGCTGACCAAATTTTAATTGGGCGCTTATTTGCTGCCGCTTCAGGCAATAGCTTATTTGCAAGTACTTCAAATGGATAAGTATCACGGAACCAAAGAGTTTCATTGGTTGTCATCGCATCGACAGCAGCAACTCGTAGCTCACGGTTACGCCCGCTCACTACATCCCTTAGTAGGTCAGAAAGCGAAGCCAACTTGAACTTGGTTACAAGTGGGCTTAAACGACTTCTAACGAGGTACTGTTTGCTATCACCAAGAACAATACCACATTGTGACTCTAGGAAACGGCTGAAATCACGATACTCTTGATCGCTTATAGTTATTGCTGTCATTCACTTCTCTTTATTCTGTAAGTGCCGATTTCACTGCATTACCCAATTCATCCGGGTTAAATTTCGCGATAAATGAGTTCGCTCCAACGCGCTCTACCATAGCTTGGTTGAATACCCCACTCAATGATGAGTGAAGGATCACGTAAAGGTCTTTTAAATCAGGGTGACGTCTTACTTCTGCAGTTAAAGTATAGCCATCCATCTCTGGCATCTCGATATCAGAGATCACCAAAGAGATTTGATCATAAATACTACCAGTTGCAGCCATTTCGATCAGCTTATCGTACGCTTCTTTACCGTCTTTTGCTGAAACAACCTCAAAACCCAGTGACGTAATCGCACGTTCGACCTGCTTACGAGCAACAGTAGAGTCATCAGCAATTAGAATACGACGAACAATTTCTTTTTCTGTTTCTGCTTGCGCGATTTCTTCACTGATTGAAGAGTCCATTGTTTCATCAACAGGCGCGATCTCAGCAAGAATTTTTTCTACGTCTAAAATCTCAACCAGCTCATTATCAATATTAGTAACCGCCGTTAGGTAGTTTGCTTTACCTGCCCCATCTGGTGGCGGCAAAATCGCTTCCCAGTGCATATTGATAATACGCTCTACAGAGGTAACCAAAAATGCTTGGATGGTGCGGTTAAATTCAGCAATAACAACAAAGGCTTTATCAACGTCAGTAGTAGGACGTCCGCCAATTGCTAAACTTAGATCAATGACTGACACAGTATGGCCACGAATGTGTGCAACCCCTTTAACAAGAGGGTGTAGGTTTGGCATTGAAGTAAGCTTAGGGCACTGTAGTACCTCTTTTACTTTAAATACGTTGATTCCGTAACGCTGACGCCCCATTAGGCGAAAGGTAAGGAGTTCTAATCGGTTTTGACCGACGAGTTGCGTACGCTGATTCACTGAATCAAGAATACCCGTCATAAGCTCATCTCCATCTCAAACTTCATGCTAAAAAAATGGTAATCTACACATGGCCATGAAAAACCAGAGAAACAGAATGACATATTCTAAAACATCATTGCGCTCAATTTCCATAACTAATTGTAGAGCTTTCTATAAAAAGTTTCGTAAGTCTATCGGCTTTTTATTCTTTTTCTTTAGTTTTTCAGTGTTTTCCGCAACAGAAAGCCAAATTGAGCTTATTCAACAAACTGCAGAGGAGTACATAACCTCAGTAGTTGAATGGCCCGCTGGCGGAAAACTCGAAGCCAAAGCAGCGAATGTTGATAGCCGTATATTTGCCACCGACTGCCCAAGTCCGCTCTCTAGCTCTTCTTCATCAACTAACCCTAGTGCGAGTAATATTACCGTACTTGTCGAGTGCCCAGATGACAATTGGCGTGTTTATGTGCCTGTTCGTTTAATTCGTACAGGCCCTCAAGTGACGCTAGTTAATCCCCTATCCCGTGGCCAACTCATTTCCGAACACGATGTCACTGTAAGTATGGTAGATCTGCAACGCTTTAGGCGGCAAGGGTTTTCCACAATCGATGCGGTTATCGGTGCCAAAGCTAAAAAAAACCTTCGCGCTGGCGAAGTCATTGAAGATAATGATATTTGTGTCGTATGTCGCAATGAGACAGTCACAATTAAAGCCGTGAAATCAGGCATGACGATTACAACAAAAGGGGTCGCTCTGACAGATGGTTCACATGGTGAGCAGATAAGAGTGAAAAATAGTAAATCCAACCGTATAATTGAAGGACGAGTATCTGGAATTTCGGAGATCACGATAGTCTTTTAGTTAATGTAAAAAATAACTAAAGTTCTTCGTCTATTCGTCGATATTGACAGTACAAGTTCTATTTTAAAAAAGGCTCATCTATGGCAGGCATTGATAATATACGTTCTGGGCAAACTCTCTCGACAACGACGAGGAGCTCCGTTCGTAATGATAACGCAACGACAAGCGGTTCAGATTCAGCAAAGAAGTCTACCGTTGCTCAAGACGCCGTTTCGCTAAGCTCTCAAGGCAAAGCAGTTGGTGAGATGCACAATCAAATGGTTAGCCAGCCTAGCTTTGATCAGGCAAAAGTTGCCGCAATCAAAGAAGCTATTGCCAATGGTTCGTACACCGTCGACCCAGAAAAACTGGCAAGCAATATGATGAAGTTTGAGAAAGAACTTGGCGGACTGTAGTCGTTAGTGAGAATTCAATAGATGGCAGCACTACAAGGTTTAGTCGAATTTCAGTTTAAAAATGCCCAAGAGCTCAATGATGTTCTTGAGCAAGAAAAGCACGCCATCACCAACCGACAATCAAAAGATATTGAGCAAATCGCCAATAAAAAGATCACCTTGATTGAGCAACTACAAGTTACCGATGATCGTATACGACGTCACCCTGACGTTGAGAGTTTGGCCTCAGATCCAGAGTTGAGCCCTCTGGTAGAGAAGATCCGAGCACTCATCAGCCAGTGTCAGCAAGCCAATGAGGTCAATGGCCAAGCACTGCAGCGGGCACAGCTTAGCTATAACAAACTCAATAACTTGATGAAACAGTCTCAGGGTAAGCTTGGCATGACCTACACAGCTGAAGGTCAAACAAAAAATGTCACTACGCTAGGAACCAACATTAAAGCTTAGGCAATTTGTTCGCCAGCTGAATAGAAAATCCAAACAAATAAAAAGCGGCAATAATTGCCGCTTTTTTGTATCTGGAGAGAATGACTTAATTAGAAAAGAGTCTGTTGCCTTTTTTCTGGCACTTGTTGCACTTCGCCATAATCACGTAGCTTGTCCATTTTCTTAATGTCTAAACGCAGCTCAGTAACATAGCTATCACCTACTTTGTAACTACGCACAACTTCAGCACCACGTATCACACCATCTACAGCACCTGACGTTAACTCAGTACCTAAACGCTGGTCTTGAAGGTCTGCGCGGCCACTGACTCTCATGCCGTACACTTGCTCAGCGAGTTCACGGTAAGCATCAATTTTAGATGCTCGCATTGCTCGTACTTGTTTCTCGTCTAAATTACGTCCTTTTTGCTCACTGATGCTCGCGTAGCCTACCGCTGTTAACCAATCATCAGGGCGCATATTCTGCAAAGGCTGACAGCCAACCATTATTAAGGCAACAACAAGAAGTAATAACTTTTTCATCGTGTCTCCTATGGACGCAGAATCACAGTGTAAGGTTGAGTCATCGTTGGATCAGAACGAATTAATACCCCATCTTGAGTACGAATACTATTAAGCGTATCAAGATCTCGACCGATACGATCAGCAGGCAAGAAACCTTGTGCCGTTGCTACAACGATTCGAGACTGCATACCAACCACTCTTGCGTTAACTATCACCCCACCTTCTTGGCGAAGCATTGTACCTGTTAAAACGTACTGAATGTCTTGCTCTTGAGCCAGCTCTTTCCAATCACGGCTGAAAGCAAAATCACCTTGGTTAGTCACTTGGATTGAACCTGTCGTTTTATAATCAACGACCTTAAAACCACGACGCTGAAATTGGTGAATAAAACCTTCAGATACTGAATTACCTAGCCAGTTGGTGGCATCCATGTTCTGTAAATCAACAAATGATGTCACTGCAATCGGCGTACGAGCAGATACACTTGTGTTCGAAATCATCAAGTCTTCCGTCATACTCTCCACAAAAAAGTCAAGAGTATGGCGCGGGCTGTCCATCAGCATAAACTGGGAACCATTGTACGGTTCTTTACCATTGTATATTGGCGCATAAGCACAAGCGGTCAGAAACACCACTGGCACAAGCGATAACCATTTTTTCATTCTCTAATCTCCGATACATTAAGGCTTAAATGTCGACTCTTTTAGCAAAAGTCTAAAAGTGGAACATTCTTTGCTTTTCTATCAATGCAACTATTAAGAAATGCAATGCCTAAATCAGCTAAGATTTAATAAGCAAAAAATGAACCAACTTGGTAATCAATCATGAAAAAATCGCTTCTGTTCTTTCTATCAACCCTTTATGTATGCCTGTTTGCAAATTCGGCACTAGCGGGTTGGTATGAAGTTACGGGCACTTCTACAATCGTTTCATCAGAAGAAGTGGCTCGTGTTCACGCACTGGAAGATGCTATCTATAAAGCGGTGAGCTTTTCAGGGGCAGATATAGGTAGTATTGCCAATCTGCGCCCACTACTTGAAAGTGGCAGAAAAGAATATCAATTTACGGGTAGCGAAGTTCGTTACATTCTCGTAGAAGAAGAGAGAACCCGTCGTGGTGTGATGTTCGTAAGAGCGAGGATTGATATTTACCCATCGGCAACAGGTTGCCATGTTAGCCAGTATAAAAAGACCTTCTTGGTCGGCAATATCGATCTCGCCGCCCCTCAGCAAGCGGTAATGGGCCAAATCTATAATGTGGGTGACGACTTTGCCAATGTCATCAACCGTCAATTAGATCAAGAGTCCGCTAGCTTCATTTCCGTTGGTACCACTGACTTTGAGATCAGCAAACAATATCCTGAGCGACTTAAGATGATCGCCGAAGATACGGGAGCACAATATATTATTGGTGGAGTCATTACTGACCTTACCGCCACTGTAGAGCAAAACCTGATTAAAGATGACGTCATTAACCGACAGTTCGCTCTAGAAATGACCATTTTTGATGGAAAAACAGGTAACGAGGTTTATAACCGCAACTATCGAGAAGTGGCGCGATGGCCATTTGCGAAAACCAGCCAAGTCGATACAAAAAGCGCGCGTTTTTGGGCATCAACGTATGGAGACATGATGTTGCGCGTAAGTCGAAACATCATGTTGGATCTTGAGTCAGAAGTATCTTGTAAAATCACGCTACCAGAAGTAGTGGCAAAATGGGGCAACACCATTACTATCGACCTAGGTCGTATCCATGGTGTCCAAGAAGGCGATAAGTTACAACTTTGGCACACTGGCTCATTTATAGACCAACGCGGATTACCACGAAACAAAGTGACAGAAACTGACATCACCTTGACCGTTTCGCGTGTCTATGAAAATGAAGCAGAGCTCTCCGTTGACCAAGCAGAATTAGCTGGCAGCATCCAACTCGGAGATGTGATGCATAAACTGCTTTAGATTTAGCTTAAGACACCTTATGTTTAACAGGACTAAGTAAAATGCTTAGTCCTTTTGCTTTCTTATCTTCACCATCCTTCAACTTTCATCTAAAATAATTATTAACAAAGTTATCTATAGTTAGAAGATGAAAAAGAGTAACTTAGAAACCAATACAGGTCATCGCTTCATTTCCAAGGCCAAAACCGCCTTTAAAATCCATATTCATACCCCAGATGATAAAGTCATCCACCGCTCTGTGGGTTATATCCGTATTGGGGAGAAAAAAGGACTACAAAAAGCGATTAAGTTGCGTAATGAGATGGGAAGTGAAATGTGGGGGAAATTTTGGCGTCGATTGCTGAAAGACCCTTACTTAATGACTCGTCTGCCACATTCACTCGAACCCAAAATTATCTTTAAACCTCGTCCAACCAAAGATAATCCTGATGCTAAAGATGAATGCTACATCGCTGCATGGCGCAACTATGACGAAAATGGCAAGCTGATCTATCGCAGTGTCGTATGCTCTATAAAAAGACACGGGCGGTTGGCAGCCTACTCTAAAACGAAGAAAGCACTACTTGCAGCTAATAAAGAAAACTTAGAAATTCTTGAGTTTATGGGACGCCTAAACAGCATCGACTTAAAGTAGTCCCCAAAGATTCTGCTCTGCATGAGGGAATGATTGGCTCTGATTGTCATCTTGTACATAACAAAAAACCGCAGCTAATATGGCTGCGGTTTTGTTTTTATGCTTTAAGCAATTAATTAAGCGTTTGCTTCACGTTCTTCAATGAATGCGATAGCCATCTTAATGCGAGCAACACAACGCTCTTTACCTACTAGTTCCATTACAGCATCTACAGATGGAGACTGACCCCCCCCTGTTACTGCAACACGTAGAGGCATACCAATTTTACCCATGCCGATTTCTAACTCTTCACAAACAGCAGCAATAACACCTTCTTTGATGTTTGCAGTTGTCCACTCCTCTAGTGCTTCTGCTTTTGCAAGTGCAAGCTCTAGTGGGCCTTTAGCAACGCCGCGTAGGTGCTTTTTAGCTGCGCCAGCTTCAAACTCAGAGAAGTCTTCATAGAAGTAACGGATTTGCTCAGCTAGCTCTATTAACGTGTTACAACGCTCACCAACAAGCTTGATCACTTCAGTAATTGCAGGACCGTTTTCAATGCTTAGGTTCTGGTTGTCTAGGTGCCATTGTAGGTACTCTGCCACGTACTCAGGAGCTGATGTCTTGATGTAGTGGTTGTTCAACCAAAGTAGCTTCTCAGTGTTGAATGCTGACGCTGATTTAGAAACGGCATCTAGAGAGAACAGGTTGATCATCTCTTCTTGAGAGAAGATCTCTTGGTCACCGTGAGACCAGCCAAGACGCACTAGATAGTTGTTTAGTGCATTTGGTAGGTAACCTTCGTCGCGGTATTGCATTACTGAAACAGCGCCGTGACGCTTAGACAATTTCGCACCGTCATCACCTAGAATCATTGCACAGTGAGCAAACGTAGGTACTGGAGCGCCTAGTGCTTCATAGATGTTGATTTGGCGAGGCGTGTTGTTGATGTGGTCTTCACCACGAACAACGTGTGTAATACCCATGTCCCAGTCATCGACTACAACAACAAAGTTGTACGTTGGCGCGCCATCAGTACGGCGAATGATCAAATCATCTAGCTGGCTGTTTGCGATTTCAATGCGACCACGGATCTGGTCATCAAATACTACGCTGCCTTCTTTCGGGTTACGGAAACGGATAACAAACGCATCACCTTCTTTTGCCTCTGCATTAGCAGCAACAATTTTCGGGTGTTCAGCATCGTAACGAGGCATCTCTTTTGCTGCTTCTTGCTCAGCACGGATTTCGTCTAGAAGCTCTTTAGACGCATAGCATTTGTATGCTTTGTCTTCTGCTAGTAGCTTATCAACCATCTCGTTGTAACGGTCGAAACGCTTAGACTGGAAGTAAGGACCTTCATTCCACTCAAGACCCATCCACTGCATACCTTCTAGGATCGCATCGACTGCTTCCTGAGAGTTACGTTCTAAATCTGTATCTTCGATACGTAGAACGAATTCACCGCCTTGGTTTTTAGCAAAAAGCCAAGAGTAAAGTGCAGTACGCGCACCACCAACGTGAAGGTAGCCAGTAGGGCTAGGAGCAAAACGAGTTTTAACCGTCATGTAAAATACCTTGATTGTCTAGATGACCACACCAAGCCAAACAGCATGGTGCCAAAATTGCGCGTTATTTTAGCACCGATATGTAATTCTACAATCCATCATCAACAATCTTTGTTAATCGTTGATATGTTTTACTGCCCAGGAGATAAACTCTTGACGTTGTGCCGGCGTCATCTCAAGGAACTCTCCTTTAATATCGCTCGATGATACAGGAACGGATTGTACTGAAGTCTTAGATTGTGTTTTTTTAGGAGTTACTTGAACAGTGGATTCCGTCATGACAATCGCAGCAACACCACCAGCCAAATTATACTGCTCAAGCATCTCATCGTAGTCTTTAATCAAAGCGAATGTCTGATCGTAAATAAGATCTGTTTCTGCCGGTACGTCTTTACCATTACTGGTCACTTTCACAGTTGGCTGTTTTTCAAATTTTCTTACGCCACGTTCGTCACGAATGGCGAAAGGCGTTTCAAACTTTAACGTCTGGTCATTTGCTTCAAATTTTACCACCATAGGGAAAGAGTTAAATTTGCTCTTGCCACCATTTCCATCAACCATTGCCGTCACACGAATCAAAAGTTGATTCACACCATTCTCTATTTTTAAATCCCCTTTAGCTTTCTTAGGGATGGCGTTTATTTCTTGATTCACGGCCAATATATCGACTCGATTGTCTGTCTGGATTGTCACTTGTGCATTCGCCAATGTACTCATTAGCCCCAAGGCAATAACTGCAAAAATTTTGTTCATATTTCCTCACCTGCTACAAACGGAAAAAGGCGGACACTGGGTCCGCCGTATAATTGTTATTAGATTAGAATGTCCACTCAGTACCGATACGAACCATTAGGTCGTCATTGTAAGTATCATCGTCTTGCTGTGTCAGACGCAAGAACGTGTACACAGAGTTAAATGAGTAACCGAATTCACCACTGATCGATGTTGAATCTAGATCTTTGTTATCAACGCCATCTTGTTGACCTGATTGGTCTGCGTAACCTACACGGATGTTAGCGTTACCAAAGAAGTAGTTAGCTTGAACAGAGTAAGCATCGATTTCACGTTTTGTGTAAGTGTAACCACCACCGCCGTTGGTTGAATCGTAAGAGCCTGACTTGTAAGCACCTAGAATATTGAAATTATCAATTGGGCGTAGTTCAAAACCGAAGAAGTAAGAGTCGGTATCACCAATTGAAGCAGCTTTGCCCTCATCCCATGTAGGGGTACCTTCTGGAGTCGGGTTGTTCGAATTCCAGTAAGCCTCTTCACCACCCTCGAACGTTGTACCTTTCGCTGTTTCAAATGCTGCGTGTAGCGTTAGCATATCTACTGGCGTTACCGATAGAGAACCACCAAAAAAGTTTGAGTCTTCGTGATTTTCACTACCGTTACCACCCGCTAGGCTGAACTTCACCATATCAGCAAACATTGGAGAGTCGTAGCGGCCCATTTGGCTCTTACGGTCGAAGTGGTAACGTTCACCTGATTTCCAAGCACGGTCAAATGTACGTCCTAAGTTAGATGCAGAGTACGGCCAGTCAACAAGTTCGTATAAAGGTGTCAGCATACGACCAAAACGTACTTGCCCCCAGTCATCGCCACGTAGACCTACGAAGGTATCACGGTTACCAAGGTCAGCACCATTATCAAGTACCCAACCAGACTCTACTTGAGCAAATGCTGTCACACTGTCAGTCATCACTTTTGCAGCGCGGAAACCAACACGAGTTTCGTTTTCTAGAGCCCAACCTGCATCAGGACCTGTTGGGTTCGATGCACCGTAATCAACTGCAGAAATAGACACAACACCGTACACTTCAACGTTAGCATCGTTTGGATCACCGATCATATATGCGTTTGCAGTACCTGCGGCCAAGGTAGCTGCTGTGATCGCTGCTCCAAGTAGTGTCTTTTTGAAATGAGACATAAGATTAACCCCTATTATTAAGATTTATTTTTTATTAGCACTCCCCATAAACCTTTAACTTACTGATTTAATGGGGAGAACCATTTATGGACGGGCTTATCTTGGCAAACTTTTTTTTCTTCAAAAAACTATCCAAAAAAAAGTTCGACTCACTTCAAATCGAACTTTTCAAGAAAAAGTCTTTAGCCATTACTTTCAATAACTTAGAATCAAAATATAAAACCACAAAAACGTCAAATTTAGAAAAATTAATCATATCTATATAGATAGTCGTAGAAAAATGCCACCTAGATCTCACACTTTTCTTATCATTTTACGGAACTTTATATTTATCGATAAAAAAGTTAGAGATGAGTCGCACTAAAAAACGTCAAAAGACCTAATCAAAAAGGCAAATTTAACGTTTTTGCCTTTAACGCAATCAATGTTTGACCTTCCCCTTGAGGTAAGGTTTATTCTTGGGACATTATCGCTTTCTTAAAAAGGTATCGTTATGGCTAAGTTAGATATCCCCCTATCAGGGCTCAATTGCATGGGGTGTGCTAGAAAAGTTGAGAAAAAACTAGGCTCTGAGCTAGACGCAACAATCTTAGAGTTGTCACCTACCTTTATATCTATAGAAAGTGCTCAAACATTTCTTGAGATCGAAAGACGCATTCAAGAATTGGGCTACCAAGCTGGGACACATTATCAGCTGCATTTAAGTGGACTCAACTGTGGTAAGTGTGTGGCGAAGCTAGAAAATTTACTCACCAAAGATCCATTGATAGGTCAATTCTCAGCGACCAAAACGACGCTTCAAGTCAGTTCACTCCACTCACTAGAAACATTACAGGAGCTGATAGCCTCGCTCGGCTATCAAGCAACGACAGATGAACCTACTCAGGAAGAAGCGTCTGACGAACCGACAGTGGCAATGACAAACGAATTGAGTCACTCATCTCGTACGTTACACCTTTTACTTTCGGGGATGACCTGTGCAAGCTGTGTCACATCTGTCGAAAAAGCGATGATGAGTGTTTCGGGCGTAGAGCGTGTACAAGTCAACCTCGCAGAACATAGCTCTATTGTATTTAGTGCTTTAGAAGAAGAACTCATTGAACCAGAGCTACTCTCTGCGATAGAAAAGGCAGGCTATCAAGCTCAGCGAGTGACTGATCCTGAAACTCAGCAAGAAAAACAACAGCAACAACAAGCGCAACTTCAAGCCCACCATAAACGTAGCGCCTGGATGGGGCTAGCCGTTGGTGCTCCTTTGATGTTATGGGGCGTTCTAGGCGGAAACATGATGATCCGAACGCCTCAAGATCAGTTCGTTTGGGGAATCGTAGGTGTTGTCTGTCTTTGGTTACTCGCAACTGCTGGGCGCTCGTTCTTTGTCAATGCGTGGCAAGCACTCACTCATAGGCGAGCAACAATGGATACCTTGGTCGCCTTAGGTGTTGGAGCGGCTTGGATTTTCTCAATCCTTGTTGTGTTATTCCCTAATTGGTTTCCAATGCAGTCTCGTCACGTCTATTTTGAAGCCAGCGCAATGATTGTCGGTCTTATTTCTCTTGGCCACTATATCGAAGCGAAAGCAAAAGCAAAAACAACCCAATCTTTACAAGCACTCATCGGCTTACAACCTCAAACAGCGAATTTAGTTACCGATAACGGTGAACAGCTCATTGACATTAAATCAATTCAGGTCGGCATGCTTCTGAGGGTTAAACCAGGAGAAAAAGTGCCGGTAGATGGTTATGTCCGTTCAGGTGAGTCTTACTTAAACGAATCGATGCTAACTGGTGAACCTGTTCCAGTTAGCAAGCAAGTTGGAGAAGCAGTGTCTGCTGGCACTATCAACCAAGATGGCTCTCTCGTCATTCAAGCTCAAGGGGTTGGCAACAATACAATGTTAGCGCGTATCGTTACTATGGTCCGCCAAGCTCAAAGCAGTAAACCTCAAATAGCTAAACTTGCCGATCAAATATCATCTGTCTTTGTCCCTGTTGTAGTGGCTATCGCGCTAATCTCCGCCGTTGTTTGGTATTTCGTGGGACCAGAGCCAAGTGCTAGTTATATGTTGGTCGTTACAACCACGGTATTAATCATTGCCTGTCCATGTGCTCTTGGATTAGCTACACCGCTGTCGGTCACGGTTGGCGTCGGTAAAGCGGCTGAGATGGGGATTCTTATCCGTGACGCAGACGTTCTTCAATCCGCCAGTAAAATTGATACGGTAGTCTTCGATAAAACCGGTACCTTGACGCTGGGAAAACCCGAGGTACAAGCCGTATTCTCTTTGTCTGAAGATGAGTACCAATTGTTGTCTTTAAGCGCTTCTGTTGAGCAACACTCAGAACATCCCTTAGCGAAAGCGATTGTCGCCAAAGCACAAGAGCAGCAAATTGAGCTAGTAGAAGTAAGCGACTTTAAGAATCATAGAGGGCAAGGCGTCGAAGCAAACTATCTAGGAAACACTATCTCATTGGTATCTCTAAACGTTGCTCAGTCAAATCAATGGGACATTAGCGCTCTCCAACCGACTCTAGATAAATACCTAAGTAATGCTTGGACTCCTATCATTGTAAAGGTAGACCAAGAAGTACGGGGTGTTATCGCTATTGCTGACCCAATCAAACCTGATGCAAAAAAAGCTGTCTCAGCATTAAAAGCAATGGGTATTACTCCTGTCATGCTCACGGGCGACAATCAAATCGTCGCGGAAGCCATCGCGAAACAATTAGGAATTGAGCAAGTAATCGCCCAAGTCTTGCCGGACGAGAAAGCCAAAAACATCGAAGATTTACAGCTACAAGGAAAATGCGTTGCAATGATTGGAGATGGTGTCAATGACGCCCCAGCGCTGGCGCTTGCAAACGTCGGAGTTGCAATGGGCAGTGGCAGTGATGTCGCGATCGAGAGCGCACAAATGACGCTACTCAATTCATCTCCTTTGTCGATAATCAGGGCAATTGAGCTTTCTAAAGCAACCGTTCGAAATATGAAGCAAAACTTATTTGGTGCGTTTGTTTATAACTCTTTGGGTATCCCTATCGCTGCAGGCGTTCTATACCCAACCTTTGGCTTTCTGCTTAGCCCAGTTGTGGCTGGAGCAGCAATGGCTCTATCTTCAATCACAGTCGTTAGTAATGCTAATCGCCTGAGATTATTTAAAACTTCGTAGAGGTTAATATGAATAAAAAAACACTGGCTTTGGCTGCATCACTATTCGTTGCTGGAAATGCATTAGCTGCTGACGTGATTAACCACAAATCACCGTACTGTGGTTGCTGCACAGAATGGACAAAGCACATGCAAGATGCCGGTTTCACTGTCGAAGAGAAACTGCATGAGAACATGAATCCTATTAAACAGAAGTTAGGAGTAACGCCTGAGCTAGCTTCTTGTCACACAGCTGAAATTAATGGTTATGTCTTTGAAGGCCACATCCCTGCGCAAGATGTGAAAGCGTTTCTAGAAAATCCACCACGCAATGCGAAAGGTCTTGCGGTTCCTGGTATGCCAATGGGCTCTCCTGGGATGGAGTATGGCGATAAGAAAGACGAATACTCGGTCTATGCCTTTAATGAACAAGGTCAGGTCTTCGAATATCGTCACTACCAAGGCAACTAAGCCAATCACTAAAATGAGAAAGCCCAGCATGTTGCTGGGCTTTGTTTTAGGACAGTAGTAAATCAGACTTAGAAGCCGTATGAAGCACCAAACACAAATGCGTTGTTCTGCTTGCTAGAACCATCTGCGTAATCTGCACCATTCGCTTGGCTACGGAACTCAAAGTATGGTTGAACGCCATCACGAGTCCATGTTGCACGTAACTCGTGGTCCATTGTGTCTTGTTTCTTCATATCACCCGCTGGGTTGTACTTAGATTCATTACCCGCGATAACATAAACATTGTTGTAGCTTAGAGAGATATCTTCGTTAACTACGTAACCAATACGGTTATCAAAACGGATGTCATTGTCTAGACTGCTGTCTTCGTTAATGTGTAGACGAGTACGGTTGCTCAATGACAGGCCGTTATCGAAGTTGTAGCCAATCTTCACTAATGGACGGTATTGTGCTGTCTCACCATCTACTAGAAGATGTTGGTAACCTGCTGCAACCCATAGGTTATCTGTAATATTGTACGACTGCTCACCACCAAGCGTTACACCAACAGAGTTGTTAACTCCATCTACCACTGGGTCACCAAGTGAGATGCCGTCGAACTCAGTATAAACCGTTAATCCACCGATAGAGTTATCGAAAGTATGACCTGCTTCTAGTGTTGAGGTCGCGCTATTGCCATGAAGGTCATCATCATGAAACTGTACGTTACCTGTTACGTATGAAGAACCCGCGAATGCTGTTGAAGCGAATGCAAGAGAAAGTGCACTTAGCGTAAATAATTTTTTCATTAGAATCTGCCTTAAAGTATCAAAAATAGCCGCGGCTCTTATCTGGTAATTCTTCACCTGTGACCGCAAAGAAGGTTCGCCTCCCTGGCTTGCTTTTCATACTGCAAGAATTATTTTCCAATAAAAAATAAATCCCTATTTAATGAGACTTAGCTCACCGTCAAAAACGACAAAGTAATTTAAGCCTTTAATTTCAATAGCTTAAATAAAAATAAAAACATCAAAAATGACGTAGAGTGATCTGTGTCCCACAAATCGTCCTACAGAATATGACTATCTCGTTCTGAGTCACACCAGATTTAGATTTCACTTAATTTCCAATAATAATAATGAGATCTTGATCACTTCACATAAGCATGATCAATACATAGCGTTAAAGCCTCATGACCTAGAAAGTCATAGGCAGAAAAAAGGCTGCCCCAAGGCAGCCTTATTCAGCAACGGTTCTTCGCTAATGACGGCAGATGATATTAGCCATCATTTGTATATGAAGTTCATCTTCATTCAAACATGGTATATAGGTGAAAGTTTCTCCTCCATGTTCAATAAAGATCTCTCGGCACTCTTCTGAAAGTTCTTCCAGTGTCTCTAAACAATCAACGGAAAAAGCCGGGGCCATGATGTCGAGTTTTTTAATCCCTTTAGCCGGTAAAGCTTCTAAGGTTTTATCCGTGTATGGCTGTAGCCATTCTTCACGACCAAAGCGAGATTGATAAGTCATACCAATTTGGTCTGAACCTAAACCTAACTCTTGTGCCAATAGTTCTGTAGTACGCTGGCAATGTTGAGGGTAGATGTCACCGTTATCGGCATAGCGCTTAGGAATGCCGTGGTAAGAGCAGAGTAAGTAATCCCCTTTACCTTTTTCCTGCCAAGAACGTTTTACACTTTCTGCTAATGCTTTGATATAAATGGGATGGTCATGATAGTCACCAATGAACTGAAAACTTGGCGTGACTGGGATATTCTTGAACGCTTTGGTCAAGCCGTCAGAGACCGCTGCCGTTGTGGTACCGGAATACTGTGGGTACAAAGGCAATACGATCACCTCTTCAACGCCTTGGGCTAACAGAGACTCTACTCCCGTTTGCAAACTAGGATTACCATAAGTCATACCTAATTCAACCGGCATACCCACCAGCTGCTGCAACTTTTCGGCCTGACGTTTAGAGAACACTAAAAGAGGCGAGCCCTCTTCAGTCCAAACTGATTGGTATAGTTTAGCCACCTTTGGCGCACGAATAGGCAAAATGACACCATGCAAAATTGGGCACCATAGCCATCGGGTCATATCTACAACACGCTTATCATGTAGAAATTGGCTAAGAAACTGTTTCACGGCTGGCGCGGTTGCTTCATCGGGCGTACCTAAATTAACCAGTAATACACCCTGTTTTTTATTGTTTTGCATAGGTTCCTATTAGTACTTAAATGGCTCTTTACGTTACAAGTTCCACCATGGATCAAAGCACGAGCATAAAAAAAGCGACCCTACAAAGGTCGCTTTCACTATATCAAATTTTCAAAAATCGCTGTTAGCAATTTATGCTAGTGCTTTCTCGATATCTGCACTAACTTCAGCAACTTGCTTAGTACCGTCAAATTTTAGGTACTTAGTGTTGCCCGCTTCTGCTTCTTTACCGTAGTAAGAAATTAGCGGCGCAGTTTGATCATGGTATACACCTAGACGCGCACGTACTGTCTCTTCTTTGTCGTCATCACGAACAACCAGTTCTTCACCTGTTACGTCATCTTTACCTTCCACTTTTGGTGGATTGTAAACAACGTGGTAAGTACGACCTGAAGGAAGGTGAGCACGACGACCAGCCATACGCTCAACGATCACATCGTCAGCTACGTCAAATTCAATAACGTAATCTACGTCAACACCCATTTCTTTTAGGCCATCAGCCTGTGGGATTGTGCGTGGGAAACCATCTAGTAGGAAACCTTTTTCGCAGTCATCTTGAGCGATGCGCTCTTTGATTAGACCAAGGATGATTTCATCAGAAACTAGCTGACCAGCGTCGATTACAGCTTTAGCTTGTTTACCAAGCTCTGTACCTGCTTTGATAGCAGCACGTAGCATGTCACCAGTAGAGATTTGCGGAACACCGTATTTTTCCATGATGAAATTAGCTTGTGTGCCTTTACCTGCACCTGGAGCACCTAGAAGAATGATGCGCATGTTGAATCCTCTTAAGATAATGATGATTTATACCGAAGCTCACTATGCTTAGCCAAGTTTGACTTTGCAGCGTATCACGGTAAGTTTCGGTATAACTGTTCTTGTTATTGCAATAAAACAGGCGTGCACATTACACGCCTGCTTGATTGGTTTCAAGATTGCATTCTAACATACAATTTGAAACCAAAGCGCGATTTACGACTAAAGAATGCTTAAACACTCACACTCCCTTCTCTTTCGCGCAATTTTATTCACGATTAGCGCAAATAAATCAAAAAGCCCGCAAAGTGCGAGCTTTTTGTATCAAGTGAGCTATTAGCCCTTAGTCAAAAGCGAGTTAATCGCTCCTAGGAATTGAGATGGATCTTCCATCGAACCGCGCTCAGCTAACATAGCTTGTCCAAGTAGAACCTCTACCCAGCGGCCAAATGCTTCTTCATCCGCCTCATCAGCCATTTGCTTAACTAAAGCATGCTCTGGGTTGATTTCAAAAATGTACTTAACTTCTGGAGCCGCTTGACCTGCTGCTTCTAGAAGTTTTGCCATTTGAGTGCCCATTTCAAAGTCATCAGTTACGACAACCGCTGGAGTGGAAGCCAATTTGAACGTCGTGCGAACTTCTTTCACTCGCTCACCAAGGTACTCCTTAGTACGCTCAACTACAGACTTAAACTCTTCTTCTGTTTCTTTCTGCTTCTCTTTTTCAGCTTCGTTTTCAAACTGGCTTAGATCAAGACCCGCTTTCGTGATTGATTGGAACTGCTTACCGTCAAACTCAGTCAAGTAGTTCATTACGTACTCATCAATGCGATCGTACATTAGAACTACTTCGATACCTTTCGCTTTAAATTGCTCTAGGTGTGGACTATTTTTTGCCGCAGCGTAGCTGTCTGCCGTTAGGTAGTAGATCTTATCTTGACCTTCTTTCATACGTTCAACGTAAGACGCAAGGCCAACCGTTTGATCCGCAGAGTCCACTTCTGTTGAAGCAAAGCGAAGAAGACCAGCGATCTTCTCTTTATTACTCATGTCTTCAGCCGGACCTTCTTTCATCACAAGGCCGAACTGCTTCCAGAACGTTTGGTATTTCTCTTCGTCGTTCTTCGCCATGCGCTCTAGCATAGTCAGAACACGTTTAGTACAAGCACTACGTAGCGACTGAGTCACCTTGTTGTCTTGCAGGATTTCGCGAGAAACATTCAATGGTAGATCGTTTGAATCTATTAGACCGCGAACAAAGCGTAGGTACGATGGCATGAACTGTTCAGCGTCATCCATGATAAACACACGTTGAACGTATAGTTTTAGACCCGATTTATGATCTCGATTCATCATATCCCAAGGAGCTTGAGATGGGATGTAAAGCAGGCTCGTGTAATCGTTTTTACCTTCAACACGGTTATGACTCCACACAAGTGGATCAGCAAAGTCATGAGAAACGTGCTTATAGAACTCCTGGTACTCTTCTTCAGCAATATCAGATTTATTACGTGTCCAGAGAGCTTGGGCTTTGTTAATCTGTTCCCACTTTTTAACGTCGGTTTCTTTACCTTCGTCATCACGCTCAGCAGTTAGAATAGATACAGGAATACCGATGTGATCAGAATATTTGCTGATAACTTCACGCAGGCGCCACTCGTTAAGGAATTCCTTACCTTCTTCACGCATATGAAGAATGATATCAGTACCACGAGACTCTTTAGTCACGTCTTCGATCGTGTATTCACCTTCACCGGCAGAGTGCCATTGAACCGCTTGGTCTGCGGAAAGGCCTGCTGCACGAGTATGTACTGTTACTGCATCAGCAACAATAAATGCCGAGTAGAAACCAACACCAAACTGACCGATTAACTGAGAATCTTTCGATTGGTCATCAGATAGCTTTGAGAAAAAATCCGCTGTGCCAGACTTTGCAATCGTACCTAAATGCTCAATAACATCGTCACGGCTCATACCGATGCCGTTGTCTGAAATTGTTAAGGTGTTCGACGCTTCATCAAAAGAAAGTTTTACACCTAGGTCGGCGTCACCTTGATAAAGGTCTGAGTTAGACAGTGCTTGAAAACGCAGTTTGTCAGAAGCGTCGGACGCATTAGAAATTAGCTCGCGAAGGAAGATCTCTTTATTTGAGTAAAGAGAATGAATCATTAGGTGAAGTAATTGTTTTACTTCTGACTGAAAGCCACGAGTTTCTTTATTATGTGTTGCAGTTTCGCTCATGATAACTCCATAAGTTCTATACTTATCAAGCCAATACATTCATAGTAACGATTGTTAATTGGCCCAAATCTGTCAATTAACATGAGGGTGACAAATGTAAATTCAAGGTCAACAATCATAAAAACAGTGTTTTTTTGGTTTTATTTTGACTATCCTTGCACCTCTAAAAAATCAAAAATTCTAAACGAGGCACATTCATACTTGTGCTAGTGAGTACTAAGTAAGTACTACCTTCTGAAACCTTTACAAAAATGGCCAATGATTGATGAGTAATATAGGTACTAAGTTTAATCTTGATAACAGATTCACTTTTGACCCGAATACCAACTCTCTTATCGATAAGGAAAACGATAATGAGCTTATTCGCTTAGGAAGCAACGAAAGTCGTATTCTTTTACTCCTTTGTGAAAAACCAAGTGAAATCGTTTCTCGTAACGATCTGCATGACTTCGTTTGGCGCAAGCAAGGCTTTGAAGTAGATGATTCAAGCCTAACACAAGCAATCTCAACGCTGCGTAAGCTACTCAAAGATTCAACCAAGTCACCAATGTTTGTGAAGACGGTGCCTAAGCGCGGCTATCAATTGATTTGTACAGTTGAAAGAACCACACCATTAATGAGTGGTGAAGCTGATATCGAAGAAGAAGTCGCAACTGAAACGGTTGAACTAACTGAAGCGGTTAGCACAGATGCAGCTGTAGAAATGCCTACACCTGTTCAGCCAGAACCAACACCATCGGACGTTGCTCAACATAAAGCACCGGAGACGGGACTTAACCTTGTTTCCAAGCTGCTAATTCTGTTAGCTCTATTTTTACCTCTGTGTGTGGTGTTATTCACCAATCCAGCAGAATCAAAATTCCGAGAACTTGGTGTTTATGATAACACTCCAGTAAAAACGCCGATTAATCATCCTGAATTGACTCAATGGTATCCATCGATTGAGCAATGTGTGAAGAAGTACAATGAAACTCACGTAGGTGAAGAAGCGCCAGTTGAAGTTATTGCAACAGGTGGCCAGAATAACCAACTCGTGTTGAACTACATTCACTCATTAGATCATTCGGGTCAAAACATCACGCTCCGTATCTTCGCTGAACAAGAAGATCTAAGTAAAGTTTGCCAATAGGAAACATTATAATGAAACAAAAAATTGCAGCAGGCCTACTTGTTTTCTCAGCACTATTTAGTAGTTGGCTATACTGGGGCAGTGACTTAAAAGTAGAACAAGTGATCACTTCGAAAGAATGGCAATCTAAGATGGTGACCGTGATTACTGCGCCACTACAAGAAGAATCCGTGGGTCCATTACGTAAGGCTGACATCACCTCTAACGTGAAGTACTTGCCTAACAATACTTACATCCGTGTCGCGACCGTCCGTTTATATTCAAATGACGACCAATCGGATGAAAGTGTTATTAATATTTCAGAAACGGGTGAGTGGGATATCAGCGATAACTATCTGTTGGTTTCTCCTACCGAGTTCAAAGATGTTTCTTCTGCACAAAGCAAAGACTTCACTGAAGCTCAGCTTAATCTGATCACTCAGATTTTTAAAATGGATGCTCAGCAAAGTCGCCGTATCGACATCGTCAATGAAAAAACATTATTACTGACGAGTCTTAGCCACGGCTCTACGGTTCTTTTCAGCAACTAAATTTTTAAAAGGGGCATGATGCCCCTTTTTCATTACATCATGGATTGGATTAATACCTTTGGCCTATTCTTAGGCTCGTTTATCGCCAACACCCTAGCCTCACTCTCTGGCGGTGGTGCTGGCTTACTACAGTTCCCGCTACTGATTTTCTTCGGTTTACCTTTTTCCGTTGCTTTAGCTACACATAAAATTGCCAGTGTCGCGCTTGGACTCGGAGCCGCATACACCCACATAAAAAACAAAAGCTTCAGTTTTCACGTTGCTATCTACTTGATCTGTGTTGGTAGTATCGGTGTGATAATTGGTGCAAATATTGTTCTACTTATTCCCGAAGACATTGCTCAAAAAATGCTTGGTGGGATGATTTTAGCATTGGGAGTTTACTCGCGATTTAAGAAGCAGCTCGGACAGGAAGAAATGTTTACTCACCGTGACCCAGTTGGGTGGACTATCGGTGGATTTGGATTGATGCTTATTGGCGTCATCAATGGCTCATTGACTGCGGGTTCCGGACTTCTTGTCACTCTATTTCTTGTCAGATGGTTTGGTTACAGCTACAAACAAGCGGTGGCGCTAACCATGCTTTGTGTTGGTCTATTCTGGAATGGCATTGGTGGCATAGCCGTGGCCCAAGCTGGCGCACCAATCTATTGGCCTTGGTTGCCTGCTCTGCTACTTGGCTCATTTATTGGCGGCAGCATAGGCGCTTACCTAACCACTCGTTATAGCAACAAAGTGATCAAAATCTGCTTTGAAATACTGACATTTGCCATTGGTATTAAACTACTTTTCTAAAGAGGAACCCATGAACAAGGCTAAAATAGATATCTACTACTGCCGTCAATGTAACTGGATGCTCCGTTCGACTTGGCTATCACAAGAGCTGCTTCATACGTTCAGCGAAGAAATTGAAACCATTTCATTGCATCCTGATACTGGAGGCAGATTTGAAATTCATTGTAATGGCACGCTCATTTGGGAACGTAAGCGAGATGGTGGATTCCCAGAGGCGAAAGTTCTTAAGCAGAAAGTAAGGGATGAAATTGATCCTGAGCGAGACTTAGGGCACTCAGACAGTAAGTAGAGTTTCATCACAAGCAGTAGAAAGGAAATATGGCAGCGAACAACAACTGCCATAAATAAGATCAGTTAAGTGAAGTTTGCGCCAATACTTCACCATCAAACGTCATGACCATCAGTTGGTTGTTATCTAACATTCCATAACTCGCTGCGTATCCATTACGCGGGAAAGTAATTGAGCCTGGATTGAAAATAAACTGCCCTTTATCAAGCTTGGCGATAGGGATATGAGTGTGTCCATGAGCAATGACATCACCCTCACGCAATAAAGGTCGCTTATCAGAGTTATAGAGATGACCATGGGTCAAAAACAGACGTTGCCCTGAAGGGAGTATCACCCAAGCGTAATCCATCATCATAGGAAACGAGAGGAGCATTTGATCGACTTCGCTGTCACAGTTACCGCGAACAGCAATGATCTGGT
Organism: Vibrio sp. TBV020; assembly: GCF_046056895.1. Taxonomy (NCBI): domain Bacteria; kingdom Pseudomonadati; phylum Pseudomonadota; class Gammaproteobacteria; order Vibrionales; family Vibrionaceae; genus Vibrio; species Vibrio sp. TBV020. The sequence continues at coordinate 2,689,719 of NZ_JBEEAQ010000003.1, forward strand.
CAGCATATTGATTTAGCAGCTCACTAACCGCAGGTGGATTGTAACCTTCTGGCACAGGATTGCGCGGACCATGATTAAGGACATCACCTAAAATCACCAATGTTTGTGCACCAGACTTCTTATATTGAGCCAGTACTTTTTCAGTTGCAGGCAAAGAGCCATGTAGGTCAGAGGCAAAAAAGAGTTTCACGACATCATCTCCTCAAAATTAATACGGGGATTTTACCCACTCGATTCCAATTAGTCACTCTGTAGCAGCCTGTTGATCCCTTTTATTGCTAAGTCGCTATAATTAGTAACAATAGTTGGCTATGGTTAAATGCTAGCGATGTAGTAAAAACCGATTCAAGCGGAGTGAAAAAGATTCAAATGAAGGTATTGCTGACAGGTGGAACAGGATTTATTGGGCGTGAGTTGTTGAAGCATTTGACGACACACGAAGTCGTTTTACTAACTCGCACCCCTCAAAAGGCAAAAATTAACCTCAGCCACACCGATATGGGGAATGTCACCTATATCTCAGATCTTAATGACTTCCACCACCTGAATGATTTTGACGCTGTGATTAACTTAGCTGGAGAACCTATCGCAGACAAACGCTGGACGAAAAAACAAAAACAGACCATTTGTGAGAGTCGCTGGAAGATAACCGAAACACTAGTCGCACTTATCCATGCGAGTACTACACCGCCGAATGTTTTCATTAGTGGTTCAGCCGTTGGTTATTACGGCGATCAACAAGAGCACCCTTTTGATGAAACATTACATGTTAGTGATTTGGGGTTCCCTCACGAAGTGTGCGCGAAGTGGGAGCAAATCGCCAATCGTGCACGCTCGGAAATGACACGAGTATGCCTACTTAGAACTGGGGTTGTTCTCGCGCCTGAAGGTGGCGCCCTTAACAAGATGCTACCACCATACCGACTCGGCTTAGGTGGGCCCCTCGGTAATGGGAAACAGTACATGCCGTGGATTCATATGCTTGATATGGTGCGTGGGATTGTCTATTTACTTGATACTCCTCACGCACACGGAGAATTTAACCTATGTGCTCCGCACCCCGTAACCAATAAACTGTTTAGTCAAACATTAGCAAAAACTTTAAGGCGACCACATCTGTTAAAAACGCCTAAATGGGTAATGACTCTTGCGATGGGAGAAAGCTCCGTACTACTTTTCGATAGCATTCGAGCAAAGCCGAAGAAGCTCACTGAGCTAGGGTTTCATTTTAGTTACTCTCGAATAGAGCCTGCATTGAAAAACCTATTACAACATCGCGATTAATCCAGTAATCTAATCCCTCTTATGGATAACTTTGTTGATGAATAATGACCCAAACTATTCTCATTACTGGATGTTCAACAGGCATTGGCTATGTTTGTGCCCACGCTTTACATAAACGCGGCTATCACGTCATTGCGTCTTGCCGTCAATCAAAAGATGTAGAAAGGCTACAAGCGGAAGGTTTAACCTGTATACAGTTAGATTTAGCTAGCTCAGACAGTATCGACTCGGGAGTCAAAGAAGCACTACGACTGACCGACGGAAAGCTAGATGCACTTTTTAATAACGGCGCGTACGGCCAACCAGGGGCATTGGAAGACCTCCCGACGGATGGGTTGCGTGAACAATTTGAAACCAACTTTTTTGGCTGGCATCAATTAGTACGCTCGCTACTCCCAATCATGAGAGCTCAAGGGTACGGCAGAATTGTACAGAACAGTTCTGTACTAGGTTTCGCAGCAATGAAATATCGTGGTGCTTATAATGCTTCGAAGTTTGCCCTAGAAGGCTGGACTGATACGATGCGCCTGGAACTGATGGATACGAATATCCATATTAGCTTGATTGAGCCAGGTCCAATAGAAACTCAATTCCGCGCCAATGCGTTCAACGCTTTTCAACGCTGGATAACCGTTGATGAAAGTGCTCATAAAGCTCAGTATCAACAACAAATGGAACGGCTAAATAGTGAAAGCTCCAATAATGCTTTTGTTCTTCCTGCTGAGTCTTGTATTGCCCCGTTAATTGATGCCCTTGAATCACCCAAACCTAAGATTCGATATCGAATAACAACACCGACAAAAGTGTTCGCAATACTAAAGCGGATTCTACCGACGAGATTACTCGACAAGATCCTGCGACAAGCCGCCTAATTAAAAAACGTACAATTGTCATTATTCCGTAACAATAAAAAACTAAAGTAAACATTAGGGCACACCCTAACCAATAGATTTAAGCGCAACATTCGGAATAATGATATGTCGTTAAACCAGTTAAACTGGCTGAGTGTCTGTATTGCGCTAACGTTGTTTATCGTTTTATAGACACCTTCGCTTGCCCATTTGGGACAACAAAAACACCGCTTTATATAAGCGGTGTTTTTGTTTGCCATCATGACTTAATTCAACACCTTATCTTGAACTCTTCCCCTGCTGCCCATATCTTTGCTATATAGACCATGTTGCAAGGAAACCTCACATGCAATCACCTTTTATTGTCGAGCTTAATGAACAAAATTTCCGTCAAGTGCTGGAAGGCTCGATGCAAACGCCAGTATTAGTGCACTTTTGGGCACCAATGAGCCAGGAAAGCTCGCAAATTATTCCTGAGCTTCAAATGCTCACTCAACAATACAACGGCGCATTTACCCTAGCTTTGCTCAACTGTGAACAAGAGCAAATGATTGCAAGTCAGTTTGGTGTTCAAGCGTTACCTACAATCGCACTGTTTATCAATGGGCAGGCTGTTGATGGTATGGGTGGCCCGCAAACTATCGATGCTATTAAGGAGATGTTGGTTAAGCATTTACCTAGCCAAGATGAACTTACCCTAAAACAAGCGAGTGAGTTCATTCAAGCAGGGCAGCATGCTCAAGCGCTTCCTCTTCTTGAAGGATTAGAAGATGCTATAAAACAAAAAGGCGACGTTAAACTCGCCCTCGCAGATTGCTATCTCGAAACGCAAAATTTTGAGCAAGCCAAAGCGTTACTGGAACATATTCCTCTCGAATATCAAGACAACTACTACAAGGGTTTAGTTGCTAAGTTAGAGCTTCACGCCCAAGCTGCCAACAGCCCAGAAATTCAATCTCTGGAAGCTTCGCTAAGCCAAGAACCGAATAACTTAGAGCTCACGAATAAACTGGCATTAAGCTACCACCAAGTAAACCGAGACGAAGAAGCGTTGGAGCTACTCTGGAACGTTATTCGACTTGATTTAAATGCACTTGACGGTGAGTTAAAGAAATCCTTTATGGACATTCTTGCCGCACTTGGACAAGGTAACCCTATCGCGGGTAAGTACCGTCGCCAGCTTTACTCAATCCTTTATTAGACTCTTCTAAATCAATAACTTAAAGCCGGTTTATCCGGCTTTTATTTTGCCTGAAATTTGCCAAAGTTCTCATTTATGCCATTGTTTAGATTGAGCAATTAAGCAACAATTAATCAACGACTATCATAAGGAACTTCAGATATGGCTATTGATTCATTGATTACAATCGGCGTTTTTCTCGTTGTCGCTATTGCTCTTATCATTGCAGGTGTGAAAACAGTGCCACAAGGAAACAACTGGACCGTCGAACGATTTGGCCGATATACCCACACGTTAAAGCCAGGACTTAATATCATCATTCCATTCATTGATGGCATTGGCCACAAGATCAACATGATGGAACGAGTCTTAGACATTCCTGCGCAAGAAGTTATCTCTAAAGACAATGCTAACGTGACTATCGATGCTGTCTGCTTCGTACAAGTGATTGATGCTGCGCAAGCAGCCTATGAAGTTAACGATTTAGAGCATGCGATTCGCAACCTGACTCTGACCAATATACGTACTGTTCTTGGTTCTATGGAACTTGACGAGATGCTCAGTCAACGTGACATGATCAATACCAAGCTACTATCAATTGTTGATGAAGCAACTAACCCTTGGGGTGTCAAAGTTACTCGTATAGAGATTAAAGATGTGCAACCACCAGCGGATTTAACCGCCGCAATGAACGCCCAAATGAAAGCTGAGCGAAACAAACGTGCTGAAGTGCTTGAAGCCGAAGGTATCCGCCAAGCAGAAATTCTTCGCGCTGAGGGGCATAAGCAATCAGAAATATTAAAAGCTGAAGGTGACAAACAAGCTGCGATACTTCAAGCCGAAGCTCGAGAACGCGCAGCCGAAGCCGAGGCCCGTGCAACGTCGATGGTATCGGAAGCCATTGCAAAAGGTGACATGCAGGCTGTGAATTACTTTATTGCTCAAGGTTACACCGAAGCTCTTAAGTCCATAGGACAAGCAGAAAATGGAAAAATCATCATGCTACCTCTTGAAGCTTCTGGTTTAATGGGTTCGGTTGCAGGGATAGCTGAAATGTTTAAACACTCTAAAGAGACAGATAAGTAGAGGTAACCTTTGATTGAGTTATTAGATACTGTTAATTATTGGCACTGGTTGGCCTTTGGTTTAGCTTTGTTAGCATTAGAGTTACTTGGTACTGCAGGCTACTTTTTATGGCTAGGTTTATCAGCACTTATTGTGGGGGCGTTACTTACCGTTATACCAATGAGCTGGCAACTTCAATGGATTAGCTTTGGTAGCTTCTCATTAGTGACAACTTGGCTATGGTGGCGAAAGCAATTTCGTAAAGATATGCAGAGTGACGCTCAGCGAGAGCTTAACCAGAAACAGAAACAACTAATTGGTCAAACTCTAGCATTAGAAGAAGACTTTCCTGCAGGAAAAGGTCGAATCAAGTTGGGTGACACAACTTGGTCTGCGAAAAGTGAGCAGCTGATTTCGGCAGGATCTATTGTTGAAATAACTGCGGTAAATGGGATTTTACTGACTATTCAGAAAAAAAATTAAATTAATTTTCGGCTCTTTGCTCCATATAAAGAGCCTTTTTCCATTCAATGTAACTAAATCAGAGCAAAAGAATATTTATTTCAGAAACTTAAAAACTAATTAATGAAAATTAAGTGTACGTGTAATTTAAGTTTAGTTTCATATATTACAAATCAGATCTACTAATCCACTCTCATTATTCAATATTCATCAACCACTTATTAATTCACTATACATATTAAGTAAGCCTTTATTATTACGATAAAAATACTTTGCTCTCTATTTTTTTGATCTTTATCGAACTTTGCACATACTAGGTATATCACCAAGGTGATTAAGATCACACATCAAAGGGAGATATACAATGAAACGTTTATTCGCTGTTTTGGTAGCAAGTTTATTTTCTTTCTCAGTATTTGCTGGTTCTAATGGCAGTACCGAAATGGGACCATATGTTGACTGTAAGCTAGGAGATGGTAGCCGCGACTATATTCCGAGTGAAATATGTAAAATGAAAGATGGAAAAAGAATGTTTTAAACTTAAATCGCACCCTAACTTAAGGGTGCGATTTTCTTGAATATTACAGTTTACTTTATAAACTAATCAAATCAGTCAAAATTTGCTTTCTTTCTTCAACGCTTGCTTTGTTGAACCAATAACCAAGCATTTGAACTGGTTGTGACGCATCGCTAGGAACGGAGATTTGAGGGAGCTTTCTCTCTTTAAATGCTATATCTGCAAACTGCTCAATCTCTGAAGCATTTGCTTGTTCCATCCAATATTCAAACATATTAGGTTCAGAGCTAACCGACTTCTGCTCGTTTTTTGTCGCTTCAGATGATGTTACGGAGTCAGCTACAACAGATACCGCTGATGCTGAAATTAACTCTGGATAATTTTTCTTATTGTATTTAGCCAGTTCTTTCTCATGATCTCGCGTGATTCCACCAAGATTGGGTAACTCATCTAGGTCAAATTTTATCTGTTTTCCTTGAGCATTTTTTACCGAAAATTGTGGGGTTTCATTAAAGGCTTCAGCCTGCTCTACTCTCATAATTTTTGCATTTGGTTCAATGAATAGCTCTTGATTACTTTCATCGAATGTCATAACAAACGCTTTAGAATTAAACTTTTCTTTTTCACCCATTTTTTCAACAAGTTTAGATACTCTCAATACAACCTGACTTTTTCCATCAGGAATTGTATAAGCTGAACGCGCAAAGAATGAATATCCAACTTCTTCTCCGCCAACAAGCAGAGGAGATATATCGCTGTGGAAATCTAGACTCACTTCAGCTCTTGGAGCAAATGAAGCAACCACAGCACCAATAACACACATCCTTTTTATTACTTTCATTTATTTATCTCCTTGAGTGAAAAGAGCATTCTTAAAAAAGAATGCTCTCGATTTATAGTATGGTTAAAAAATCTAAATTAGAAGTAGTATTCCATACCTAGCAAGATACGGTGTGCCCAGTCACCATTGTAGCTATTGTCTTTGTCATTGATTTCGTAGTTACGAGAATCGATGTACCAGTAAGAGCTTGGTAGTAGGTAACCAAAACGAGCCGTAATTGCTTGGTCACCACTGTTGTCAATGCCATCAGCATCATCAGTACCAGCGTAACCCGCTTTTAGTACGTACTTGCTATCAATAACATATTGAGCTGTTGCAGAGTAAGCGTTTTGACCAACACTGCCTACTTCCATTGCTTTATATGCAGCAGTAAGAGTTAGGTCACCTAAGAATACAGAACCACCGATGATTGCGTAGTTACGGCTTTCAACTGTTTCTTTCTGATCTGCGCCACCGTTGTTGTTCCATGTAATCCAGTCTGGGTTTACATCAACTTGGTCTTGGTCATTGACAATGAATTTATCTGGCTCACCCACACCTTGCTCGTAAGAACCTTGGTGGTAGTAACCTGCATGAACACTAAACACATCTTTAGTGAAAGAGGTACCGAAGCTTGATACCATTTGGTCTGTATCATTACCCATGCCACTCAACGTTGCTTGGAAGTTGAAACCACCAAAGTTTGCAGAATCAAAACGCAATACGCTGTTTGCACGATCTTGGTAACCACCACCAATGTCATTGTTCCAGTCGAATACGTTGCCTAAACCAGGGTTTGAGTGTGGCCAATCAACGTAGTTGTATGCAGCAACTAGCTGACGACCGTATTTGAACTGACCAACACCATCAAATTCAAGACCTAGGTAAGTATCACGAGCACCTAGACCACCAGTGTTGTCGCCATTGTTCGCGTTACCACCTTCCATTTGCCAGATAAACTTCGGTGCAATGTCATCAAATTCAACTACGCCACGGAAACCGATACGTGACTCAATCTCTGTACCAACACTCGTAGTATCGCCTGCGTCGATAAGCGTGATGTTACCTGCTGCTTGACCGTAGAATTGTACTGCTTCGCCTGCTAACTGAATCGCTGCATTTGCTGAACCAGTCATAGCGGCTGTTGCCACTGCTGCACCTAGAAGGGTACGTTTAAACATTTTGTCCATGGAATAAACTCCTAAAAAATGGATATAGCTGTCTTATTATTTTTCTCACCTTAAGTTGGCCGCCGAAGGGAGAAATCATTTCCTATGTTGAAAACCAACCATTCACCTTGAATCGAGGTTTTCTATTTCCTGCATACACGCGGTGTATCCATGCTTTTCAGACTAACTTCGCATCGAAAAACATCAACCAGAACTTAATTTCTATATAAAAAAATATGACCCGCTACAAAGTTTTATAATTCCAGTGATCTAGATCTCCATTCTTACTAACCTAGCTCTAACAAAAACCAAAATACATAAAAAACAATCACTTAATAAATAAAAAAACATCAATCACATTGAAGTGCCTCGCATTTTTTCTTTCATGTTTTCCGTTTTATTCATGAATAAGACATTAATCACAGAAGGAAATGGCGCGATATGACGGTGAAAAACAAAGATTATTATGATCAAAAAAAAAGCCACCCAATGGGTGGCTTTCAGTAGTTATAATCTCGATTACATTAGCGAAATAAGATCCTGCTCAGTCCTAATTTCAACACCTAACTCTTGTGCTTTTGCTAACTTGGAACCAGCATTTTCACCAGCAAACAGAATATCAGTTTTCTTCGACACACTTCCGGTCACTTTGGCACCTAGATTTTGCAGCGCCGCTTTCGCATCACTTCTTGTCAGTTGTGATAATGAGCCAGTTAACACCACAGTTTTACCTTCTAATGGCTGTGGTACGTTAGCATCCTTTTCTGTTATCTCTGGCCAAGCAACACCTTGATTCAACAGTTCATCAATGACAGATTGATTTTTTTCTTGAGCAAAAAAGGCAGTAATATGGCTCGCGACAATGTCGCCAATATCTTGAACTTCAATCAGTTGTTCATGAGTCGCCACTTTTACCGCATCAAGCGTTTTGAAGTGCTGAGCTAAGTTTGCAGCTGTCGCCTCCCCTACTTCACGGATACCTAGTGAATATAGGAAACGAGTTAATGTTGTCTGTTTCGATTTCTTTAAGGCATCAACAACGTTTTGTGCAGATTTAGGCCCCATGCGATCAAGTACTGTAATCACACCTGCTGACAACTTAAAAAGATCTGCTGGCGTCTCAACCATTTCTCGGTCAACCAACTGCTCAATAACTTTTTCACCTAGTCCATCAACATCTAACGCTTTGCGAGAGACAAAGTGTTTAAGCGCCTCTTTACGCTGAGCTTGACACACTAGACCACCTGAACACCTTGCTACTGCCTCGCCTTCAACGCGCTCTACTTGTGATTTACATACAGGGCATGTTTCCGGAAAAACAATATCACGAGCGTCATCTGGGCGACGGTCTGTAACGACAGATACGATTTGAGGAATTACATCGCCAGCACGGCGAATCACAACCGTATCACCAATCATGACACCAAGGCGTTCAATTTCATCAGCGTTGTGGAGAGTTGCATTACTCACCGTTACACCGCCAACAAATACTGGCTCTAGTTTCGCGACAGGTGTAATTGCCCCTGTGCGACCAACTTGAAATTCAACATCGTTTAAAAGTGTGATTTCCTCTTGAGCAGGGAATTTATACGCAATCGCCCAACGAGGAGCCCTAGCAACAAAACCTAGTTGTTCCTGCAGTGCAATATCATCCACCTTAATAACGACACCGTCGATCTCATAGGCTAAAGATTCTCGACGCTCTAAGATATCTTGGTAGTAAGCCTTTACTTCATTCAAGTTACCAACACGCTTTGTCTCTGGGCACATTGGTAGTCCCCAGCCTTTCAGTTGTAGGAAGCGCTCGTAGTGACTACTTGATAACACTGCGCCTTCAACAACTCCCACGCTGTATGCATAGAAGCTCAAAGGTCGAGTAGCAGTAATACGTGAATCGAGTTGACGTAAACTACCCGCCGCTGCGTTACGAGGGTTTACGAATACTTTTTCACCTTTCTTTAGCGCTTGCTCGTTAAGTTTGTCAAAACCCGCTTTAGGCATAAAAACTTCACCACGCACTTCAATACGCTCGGGCCAACCTTCACCTTGAAGCTTTAATGGAATAGCTTTGATCGTGCGAACATTTTCGGTAATGTTTTCGCCCGTTGCGCCATCACCGCGGGTTGCAGCCTGAACCAATACTCCGTTTTCATACAACAGACTTACCGCTAGGCCATCAAGTTTTGGCTCACAACAAAACACGTCAAAAGTTGCGCCCGAAATTCTGTCGCCCATACGCTTGTGAAAGCCTTCCAGCTCGCCATCATCAAACGCATTATCAAGCGATAGCATTGGTATCTCATGAGTTACTGAACCGAATCCATCCAAAGGTTCACCACCTACACGCTGGCTTGGAGAATCAATCGTCATAAACTCAGGGTGTGAAGACTCAAGCTCCATAAGCTCTCGCATTAAGCGATCATATTCGGCATCCGGGATTTCTGGACTGTCTTCAACATAATATTTAACTCCGTGATAGTGGAGCGTTTCACGCAGTTGATTAAGTTGTTCTTGAATCTCTGTAGACATGGCTAACTCTATTATTTCTTTAATGCGGTGATGATCGTTTCAATCATGCTGAGTCTGAAAATGGAAGTATGAACATACCCACTATTGTTAGCAACTCAATCATGAACTAAAAAAGGCTCCATCTAGGAGCCTTTTCATCGTTGGGTTGGCTTATGCTTGCTGAGAAGCTTTGAATTGTTGAATCTGAGCTCGGTAGCTGTCTAAACGATTAGGCGTCATTAGATTGCGGGCATCGTCGAGAACATTAGCGCCTAAGTCATCAGCAATTTGCTGAGCTGTTTTCAGCATCAACTTAAAGTTTTGCTCGGCATCACCGAAACATGGCATTGTCATAAAGAATGAAATACCTTTCGTTGAAAACTCTGATGGGTCGTCGTGCTTTAATGTGCCTGGTTGCATCATATTCGCCACACTGAATAGTACTTTGCCGGTGCCTGATAAATCTGAATGACGGTGGAAAATATCCATCTCACCATAGATCAAGCCATTTTGCTGCATACTGTCAAATAACTTAGTACCAACAAATGGTTCATCACCTGCACAATGAACGTTTAATACGATCACCTCTAGTGGAACTTCTTCTTGCTTTTCAGGCTCAGCCTCTACAATCGGCTCTTTCGCGACAGGCTCTATCACCGGAGCGACTACTTCTTCAACATCATCGAGTGACTTACTTGAAAATGAAGGAACCTCTAGCTCTGCTTCTTCTTTATCAGCAATACTTGGCTTATCAGAGTCAGTAAGAGAAACAGAAGACTCAGACTCTGGATAGCTATCAATCAATGGATCGGCAGCCATTTCCATATCGTGCTGTTCAACAAAACCAGGTTCTTTGCGTTCTTTCTTGATGATTTCAAAATCATCTTCTGGAGCAAACGCTCTTTCAGGTACTACGTCCGTGTCATCATTGTCGACATCCAACTTGCCAAGTGGTTTATTGCCAAACTTAGCTTTTCCTTCTTTTTTACTTGTCCATAATCCGTGGAACAATAGAGCGGCAATCGCTAATGCTCCGACAATTATGAGTACAAATCGCAGTTCCTGCATCTTTAGCTCTCATTTGCTCGATATCAGTCAATTAAGATAACTCATATCAAATCGGTTTAACCTTACTATGAGTTACTCTACCAAAACTCTCCCCTGTTTTAGAACAACTTAATGTTAGAAGTTCCCATAATGTTGTGATTTTGAACACGCTTTTTTCTTGTTAAGATAGAAAGCGTTCGTTTTTACACCACTACTAATGATTATGAAAACACATTTACAGCAGCGATCCGGCTTCGGATATTTCTTTCATGGCATCGAACTTGCCCTTACCCCTGGCATTCGCCGGTTTGTTATTTTGCCTCTCCTTGCCAATATTGTTCTTGTTGGTGGTGCTCTATTTTATCTTTTCTCCAATTTAGATACTTGGATTGAAGCAATGATGGGTCAGCTACCCGACTTCCTCTCTTGGCTAAGTTACCTGCTTTGGCCATTGTTAGTACTCACTATCTTAGCAACCTTCTCATACTTCTTTAGTACGCTAGCGAATTTTATCGCAGCCCCATTTAACGGGTTACTCGCTGAAAAAGTAGAGGAGCACTTAACACAAAAGAAAGTTAATGAAGACGGGATGCTCGCGGTGATTAAAGATACCCCGCGTATATTAGCGAGAGAATGGCGCAAGCTTGTCTACGTATTACCAAAAGCTATTGGTCTCTTTTTATTGTTATTGATACCTGCTTTGGGCCAAACCGTTGGACCTTTCTTGTGGTTTATTTTTACAGCTTGGATTCTTGCAATTCAGTACTGCGATTATCCATTTGATAACCACAAAGTGCCTTTTAATGACATGCGAAACAATTTGAAACAAAAACAGGGCAAAGCTTATGGTTTTGGAATGTTGGTTTCTGTGTTTACTACAATCCCTATCCTTAACCTGATCGTTATGCCCGTTGCAGTTTGTGGAGCAACGTCGATGTGGGTGAATGAGTTTAAGCAAGACAATCGATAAGTCACTCTTAACCTTTTATTTTCTAGCGCACATAAATAATGTGCGCTTCGTCCTAATTCATATCATATAACTTTTTAATCCTTTTCTCGGCGTTGTTCCTACCATAATCTTCTAAGCAGACAGACATATCGTCATACATAGAACATAAGCTTACTTAGCCCTATAACTTTGATTTAGGTAAGCACTTAATCAGATGAAGGATCACACCATGAGCAAAATCTTCGAAGACAACTCTCAAACTATTGGTAATACTCCTCTAGTACGCCTTAATAAAGTCAGCAATGGTAAGGTACTGGCTAAAGTAGAAGCTCGTAACCCAAGCTTCAGCGTTAAGTGTCGTATCGGTGCGAACATGATTTGGGAAGCAGAAAAAGCAGGAACGCTAAAACCAGGAGTAGAGCTTGTAGAGCCTACAAGTGGTAACACAGGTGTTGCTCTTGCTTTCGTAGCAGCTGCTCGTGGCTACAAGCTAACGCTAACAATGCCTGAGTCAATGAGCCTAGAGCGTCGTAAGCTACTTAAAGCGCTAGGGGCGAACCTTGAGCTAACTGAAGCTGCAAAAGGCATGAAAGGTGCAATTGCTAAAGCAGAAGAGATTGTTGCAAGCAACCCTGAGAAATACCTACTTCTACAACAATTCAACAACCCAGCTAACCCACAAATTCATGAAAAGACCACTGGTCCTGAAATCTGGGATGCAACTGACGGTGAAATTGACGTTTTCGTTGCTGGTGTTGGTACGGGCGGTACTATCACAGGCACAAGTCGCTACATTAAAGGCGAGAAAGGCAAGAACATTGTATCTGTTGCAGTAGAACCAGCAGAGTCACCAGTGATTGCACAAGCACTTGCAGGTGACGAAATTCAACCAGCTCCTCACAAAATTCAAGGTATTGGTGCAGGCTTCATTCCTGGTAACCTAGATTTGGAAGTGGTTGACCGTGTTGAAGCAGTAACTTCTGAAGAAGCAATCGAAATGGCTCGTCGCCTAATGGAAGAGGAAGGCATCTTAGCCGGCATTTCATCAGGTGCCGCAGTGGTTGCAGCTAATCGCTTAGCGGAACTACCTGAATTTGCAGGAAAAACCATTGTTACTGTACTACCGAGCTCTGGTGAGCGTTACCTAAGTACAGCCCTATTTGCTGGCATCTTTACTGAGAAAGAGAACCAGCAGTAATACGGTGTCAAATCAATTTTTCGCCTAAAAAAGCCCCATTCAGGGGCTTTTTTGTTGATCCCTGCCTCACCTTTGGTAATATCAGGGCTGTTTTATTTTTAGCTTCAAAATAAAGAGCTAAATAAGAATTTCTATCAATGGCGAAAGAAAGCATAGACTGGAATCGCGATTGAATAATTTACAACCAGTATCAGTTCTGACACGAAATGAACGTTCTGCATCTAGCAGAATATATTATTTGGAGTTAAGCTAGTTCTGGTTAAGAAACTATCAAAAAATAAATCAATTGGGGTATATAACATGTACGAGAAGCAAGTAGAAATCACTGCAGAAAACGGTCTTCACACTCGTCCAGCTGCACAGTTCGTTAAAGAAGCTAAAGCATTCGACGCGGACATCACTGTGACTTCTAACGGTAAAAGCGCTAGCGCTAAGAGCCTTTTCAAGCTGCAAACTCTTGGCCTAGTTAAAGGTACAGTAGTTTCTATCTCAGCTGAAGGCCCTCAAGCTCAGCAAGCTGTAGATCACCTAGTTGCTCTAATGGACGAGCTACACTAATTCGGTCTCCTATTTTCAAAGCCATTTTGTGAAAGCAAAATGGCTTTGTTGGAAATAGGCCCATATATAAGCTACAACTATTCGTTAGCGCACTCATTATTCTCCCGTTTTTAAGTTGACCAATTTAAGGTAAGGCTATGATTTCAGGCATCCTAGCATCTCCTGGTATTGCTATCGGTAAAGCACTACTACTTCAAGAAGATGAAATCGTTCTAAACACTAACACTATCACTGAAGACCAAGTTGAAGCAGAAGTTCAGCGTTTCTTTGACGCTCGTAACAAATCTTCAGCTCAACTAGAAGTTGTTAAGCAAAAAGCGCTTGAGACTTTCGGTGAAGAAAAAGAAGCAATCTTTGAAGGTCACATCATGCTTCTTGAAGACGAAGAGCTAGAGGAAGAAATCCTAGCACTAATCAAAAAAGACAAGATGCACGCTGATAACGCGATTTACACAGTTATCGAAGAGCAAGCATCTGCTCTAGAATCTCTAGACGACGAATACCTAAAAGAACGTGCAACTGACATCCGTGATATCGGTACACGTTTTGTTAAAAATGCACTAGGCATCAACATCGTTTCACTAAGCGACATCGATGAAGAAGTTATCCTAGTAGCTTACGACCTAACGCCATCTGAAACTGCACAAATCAACCTAGATTACGTTCTTGGTTTTGCTTGTGATATCGGCGGTCGTACTTCTCACACTTCAATCATGGCTCGTTCACTTGAGCTTCCTGCTATCGTTGGTACTAACGATATCACTAAGCAAGTTAAGAACGGCGACATGCTTATCCTAGATGCGATGAACAACAAGATTGTTATCAACCCATCTGAAGCTGAACTTGAAGAAGCGAAAGCAGTTAAAGCAGCATTCGTTGCTGAAAAAGAAGAACTGGCTAAGCTAAAAGATCTACACGCAGAGACTCTTGACGGTCACCGCGTAGAAGTATGCGGTAACATTGGTACAGTTAAAGACTGTGACGGCATCATCCGTAACGGTGGTGAAGGCGTTGGTCTGTACCGTACTGAATTCCTATTCATGGACCGTGATGCACTTCCTACTGAAGAAGAGCAGTACCAAGCGTACAAAGAAGTTGCAGAAGCAATGAACGGTGAGTCGGTAATTATCCGTACTATGGACATCGGTGGTGACAAAGATCTTCCTTACATGGATCTACCACAAGAGATGAACCCATTCCTAGGCTGGCGCGCAGTTCGTATCAGCTTAGACCGTCGTGAAATCCTTCGTGACCAGCTACGCGGCATCCTACGTGCATCTGCTCACGGTAAGCTTCGCATCATGTTCCCAATGATCATCTCTGTTGAAGAGATCCGTGAACTTAAGAAAGCTATTGAAGAATACAAAGCTGAACTTCGCGCAGAAGGTCATGCATTCGATGAAGAGATCGAAATCGGTGTAATGGTTGAAACTCCAGCGGCAGCAGCTATCGCACACCACCTAGCGAAAGAAGTAGCATTCTTCTCAATCGGTACTAACGACCTTACTCAGTACACACTTGCAGTAGACCGTGGTAACGAGATGATCTCTCACCTATACAACCCACTATCTCCAGCAGTACTAACAGTTATCAAGCAAGTTATCGATGCTTCTCACGCTGAAGGTAAGTGGACTGGTATGTGTGGTGAGCTAGCAGGCGATGAGCGTGCAACTCTACTTCTACTAGGTATGGGTCTAGATGAGTTCTCTATGAGTGGTATTTCTATCCCTAAAGTGAAGAAAGTTATCCGTAACTCTAACTTCGCTGAAGTAAAAGCGATGGCTGAAGAAGCGCTTTCTCTACCAACTGCAGCAGAAATCGAAGCAGTAGTAGAAAAATTCATCGCAGAGAAAACTCAATAATCAGCTAATTCCAATGAGATAGACGGCGAAAGTAGTCGTCTATCTTCTGAGATTGGTATACTATAATTCGACAGAATTAAACGAAAACGTTAGGAGCATGACACAATGGGTCTGTTTGATAAACTTAAGAAGCTTGTATCTGATGACAGCGCTGATGCTGGTGCAATCGAAATCATCGCACCTCTTTCAGGTGAAATCGTAAATATCGAAGATGTGCCAGATGTGGTTTTCGCTGAGAAAATCGTTGGTGACGGTATCGCGATCAAGCCAGCTGGCGACAAGATGGTAGCTCCTGTAAACGGTACTATCGGTAAGATCTTCGAAACAAACCACGCATTCTCTATCGAGTCTGACGACGGTGTTGAGCTTTTCGTTCACTTCGGTATCGATACAGTTGAACTAAAAGGCGAAGGCTTCACTCGCGTAGCTGAAGAAGGTCAAACTGTTAAAGCTGGTGACACTATCATCACTTTCGACCTAGCGCTTCTAGAAGAGAAAGCTAAATCGACTCTAACTCCAGTTGTTATCTCTAACATGGACGAAATCAAAGAGCTAAACAAGCTTTCTGGTTCTGTAACTGTTGGTGAAACTGCAGTTCTTAAAGTAACTAAGTAATAGCTACTTTATCTAGATACAAAAAAACGCAGCCATGGCTGCGTTTTTTATTGCCTGTCCTAAATATACGCCTTATTTCAAACCTAGTGCGTATTTCAATACCTGTGCTTTTAACGGCCCAGTATTCTCTGCAATCTTTAGTGCTGCATTACGCACAAGCTTCAGTGGAGCAATGTCATTGCTAAAACCTTTATAAAAGAAATCCATACCCGATTGCATTAGCAAGTTGTCAGGGCGACGCTTTCTTTCATATTGCGCTAATACACTATCCATTAGCTCACCTTTACCTTCGGTCACTTTAAGTAGCGCTTCAACATCTTTAAATCCAAGGTTTACCCCCTGCCCTGCCAGTGGGTTAATTGTATGAGCCGAATCTCCAACCAACACACACTGGTTAGCGAAATAAGACTGGGCATGGCGACGTGTTAATGGGAATGAACCAGACTGAAGTACCTTTATGTCACCAAGCTCCGACGGGAAGCACGCCAATACCTCTTCACGTAACTGAGCTGGCGACATTGACGACAAACGCTTAATACGACTAGGTGAGTCATACCAAACCAGTGATCCTTGTGAGATCTCTTTTCCATCCGTTCTAAGTGGTGCAAGAGGCAAAAACGATCTTGGGCCTGATGGCGTAAACTGCTGCCAAGTAATATCTTGCTGAGGA
The DNA here is from genome assembly GCF_046056895.1 of Vibrio sp. TBV020. Lineage (NCBI taxonomy): Bacteria > Pseudomonadati > Pseudomonadota > Gammaproteobacteria > Vibrionales > Vibrionaceae > Vibrio > Vibrio sp. TBV020. The sequence goes on from NZ_JBEEAQ010000003.1 coordinate 2,706,474, forward strand.
AGTTCAGTTTCTACATTGATGAGCATACAATGCTGCCTGTAATCCCATGCTGTAATACCAATTCCTGCTAACTGACGTACTTTAGAATTTGCTCCATCGGCACCAACTACTAAATTTGCAGATAATGTTTTTCCAGAAGCAAGCTTCACTTGGTTAACATCACCAAACTCAATATCTTCTAGTGTATCTGGACAATAAAGAGTGACGTTGTCTAACGATTCAAGTTGCTGCCATAAACCGAGTTGAATTAAGCGATTTTCAATAATATAGCCAAGCTGCTCCATATTGAGCGATTCAGCATGAAAGCGAGTTCGGCATTCCGGGTGTTCCCACGTCTCTAATCGACGGTATGGGCAAACACGCATTTGTTTAATCGCTTCCCAAGCATCAAGCTCATTTAAAATTGAAACAGAGTGCTCAGAAATTGCAGAGACACGAATATCTAATGGTTGCTCTGGGCTAAACGACTGAGGTTTAGATCCCTCTACTACCACAACTCTTCGGCCTTGTTTGGCAAAACCAATCGCAGTGGCCGCCCCAACCATGCCTCCACCAATCACTGCAACATCAAAATCGCTCATAATTTGTACTTCATCATATTGATTACCCGACTGTTTTTCATTGTACGTTTTCATTACTAAAATGTAACCAAAAACCTCAACACCAATATGGGCAAACCCCTTGTTTGATAACGCTTTGAATTGATTTCTCACCAACACTAGTCAGTAGGTTTTTAAAGCAGTACAATACGCCGCTCTCTGCAATGTGAGCAGAAAATTTGGTCATCCAAAGCTAATTTTATAGATGACCGTGAGGAACACTGGGCGATTTGCTCCCTTAATTTAAACTAACGATCGAGCGAACAAAATGAGTAAGAAACTGCTAATTAAAACCTGGGGCTGCCAGATGAACGAATACGATTCATCAAAAATGGCGGATCTACTGAACGCGGCTAACGGCTATGAGCTGACGGAAGAACCAGAAGAGGCAGATGTACTACTTCTTAATACCTGTTCAATTCGTGAAAAAGCACAAGAAAAAGTATTCCACCAGCTTGGTCGTTGGAAAACGCTGAAAGATAAAAAAGAAGGCGTTGTTATTGGTGTTGGCGGCTGTGTTGCAACGCAAGAAGGTGATCACATCCGTGAACGTGCGCCGTTTGTTGACGTTATCTTCGGCCCACAAACACTGCACCGTCTTCCTGAGATGATCAAACAGTCTCAATCAAATGAAGCGCCAGTTATGGATATCTCTTTCCCTGAGATCGAGAAATTTGACCGTCTACCAGAGCCTCGCGCTGAAGGTGCAACTGCATTCGTTTCTATCATGGAAGGCTGTTCTAAGTACTGTACTTACTGTGTAGTACCTTACACTCGTGGTGAAGAAGTTAGCCGTCCAATGGATGACGTACTATTCGAAATCGCACAACTTGCTGATCAAGGTGTACGTGAAGTTAACCTACTAGGCCAAAACGTAAACGCATACCGTGGTCCAACTCACGAAGGTGATATCTGTTCTTTCGCTGAATTGTTGCGTCTTGTTGCATCAATTGATGGTATCGACCGTATTCGCTTTACGACTAGTCACCCACTAGAGTTCACTGACGACATCATCGCAGTATATGAAGACACACCTGAGCTTGTGAGCTTCCTGCACCTACCAGTACAAAGTGGTAGTGACCGTATCCTTACTATGATGAAGCGTCCACACACAGCAATCGAATACAAATCGATCATTCGTAAGCTACGTAAAGCGCGTCCTGATATTCAGATCAGTTCTGACTTTATCGTTGGCTTCCCGGGCGAAACAGCGAAAGATCACCAAGACACAATGAAGCTAATCAAAGATGTTGATTTCGATATGAGCTTCAGCTTTATCTTCTCTCCACGTCCAGGTACGCCAGCAGCGGACTACCCATGTGACGTACCAGAACAAGAGAAGAAAGAGCGTCTATACGAACTGCAGCAAACGGTTAATGCACAAGCAATGCGTTACTCACGCCTAATGCTTGATACTGAGCAGCGCGTTCTTGTTGAAGGTCCATCGAAGAAGAATCTAATGGAACTTCGTGCACGTACTGAAAACAACCGCGTGGTGAACTTTGAAGGTAGCGCAGACCTAATTGGTCAATTTGTGGATGTGAAGATCACCGACGTATTTGCTAACTCTTTACGTGGTGAGCTAGTTCGTACAGAAAAAGATATGGATCTTCGCACAGTCATCTCTCCTACCCAGATGATGGCAAAAACAAAGCGCGAAGATGAGCTAGGTGTAGCAACCTTTACGCCTTAAGCTTGAAAATCGCTGTATAAGTTACCATCTTAGAGATAGGTAACGATCGCCATTCGAAGCCCGGTCTAAATCGGGCTTCTTGCGAATGGGACATTTTGAGAGGCAACTTTGAGCAATAAAATTGTAACTCTAGAAATCAATCTAGAACCTTCTGATAATCGCCGTCTAGCCAGCCTGTGTGGTCCTTTCGACGATAATATCAAACACTTAGAACGTCGTTTAGGCGTTGAAATCAGCTACCGTGGCAATTTCTTTACTATCGTAGGCAAGCCACACACTAGTGCTGCAGCGCTTGAAATCATTAAAACGCTTTACGTAAACACGGCACCTGTTCGCGGTAATATTCCTGATGTTGAACCAGATGAGATCCATCTTGCGATCAAAGAAACAGGCGTACTAGAGCAAGATCTACAAGCGAACTTCGAGCACGGCAAAGAAGTGTTCATCAAGACCAAAAAAGGCGTCATCAAGCCACGTACACCAAATCAAGGGCAATACTTGATGAACATGGTGACTCATGACATCTCTTTCGGTATCGGTCCTGCAGGTACAGGTAAAACGTACCTAGCGGTTGCAGCTGCAGTTGACGCACTAGAGCGCCAAGAAATTCGTCGTATTTTGCTAACTCGTCCAGCAGTAGAGGCAGGTGAGAAGCTAGGCTTCCTACCAGGTGACTTAAGCCAAAAAGTCGACCCATACCTTCGTCCACTATACGATGCACTTTTTGAAATGTTAGGCTTCGAAAAAGTAGAAAAACTGATTGAGCGCAACGTAATCGAAGTTGCTCCATTGGCTTACATGCGTGGTCGTACATTGAATGATGCGTTTATCATCTTAGATGAGAGTCAAAACACGACAGTAGAGCAGATGAAAATGTTCTTAACGCGTATCGGTTTTAACTCACGAGCAGTGATTACTGGTGATATCACTCAGATCGACCTTCCTCGCGGGGCAAAATCAGGTCTACGTCATGCGATCGAAGTACTAAGTGATGTCGATGATATTAGCTTCAATTTCTTCTTAGCTGATGATGTTGTTCGCCACCCAGTTGTAGCGCGCATCGTTAACGCTTATGAGAAGTGGGAAGCCAAAGATCAGAAAGAGCGTAAAGAACGTGACCGCATTCGTCGTGAAGAGCGAGAAGCGCAACAAGCAGCGAACCAAGCGTTAGTTGAAGCTGCAGCGACAGCAAACAATACGATTGTGAAAGAGAGTAATTAAACATGAGTATTGAACTGGATCTCCAACTCGCTGTCGAAGATGAAAACGGCTTACCAACTTTCGATGATATTCATCTCTGGTTAAGCTCGGCAGTGACAAAATTTCAACCACAAGCCGAAATCACTGTTCGATTGGTGGATGAAGAAGAAAGCCACCAGCTAAATCACGATTATCGCGGCAAAAATAAGCCAACCAATGTGCTCTCTTTCCCATTTGAAGCGCCACCAGGCATCGAGATGGATTTATTGGGTGACTTAATCATCTGTCGCCAAGTCGTTGAACGTGAAGCCGTAGAGCAAAACAAACCTCTAATGGCGCACTGGGCGCATATGGTTGTACATGGCAGCCTGCATCTGCTAGGTTATGATCATATCGAAGATGACGAAGCTGACGAGATGGAGTCACTCGAAACAGAAATCATGCAAGGTATGGGGTTTAATGACCCCTACATTGATGAGAAAGAGTAGTGTAAGTAATCTTGCACTGCTGACGTGAGCTATCACACATCTGATAGCGTTACTTAAATGAGAAACAATGAACGAAGACAATTCGCCCTCTTCTCTAGAAGGTAAGAAAGAAAAATCTGAAGGTCCGAGTAGAAAGTCCTTCTTCGGACGCCTAGGTCAAATTTTTCAAGGTGAACCAAAAGATCGCCAAGAGCTTGTGGAAGTATTCCGCGACTCAGAAGAAAACGACCTGATCGACCACGACACCCGCGATATGCTAGAAGGTGTTATGGAGATCTCTGAAATGCGTGTGCGTGACATTATGTTACCGCGTTCGCAAATGGTTACGGTTGATCGTAGTGACGATTTAGATACTCTAATCAACCTCATCACTGATGCTCAGCACTCACGCTACCCAGTTATCAGTGAAGATAAAGACCATGTAGAAGGTATTCTGCTTGCGAAGGACTTACTTAAATACTTAGGCTCTGGCAGCGAACCATTTGATATCGAACAAGTCATCCGCCCAGCGGTAGTTGTTCCTGAAAGTAAGCGTGTCGATCGCCTACTTAAAGAGTTCCGTGAAGAACGTTATCACATGTCTATCGTTGTTGATGAGTTTGGTGGGGTCTCTGGCCTTGTGACTATCGAAGATATTCTTGAAGAAATCGTTGGTGAAATCGAAGATGAATTTGACGATGAAGAAGAACTAGATATTCGCAAGCTGAGCAAACACACCTTTGCAGTAAAAGCTCTGACAACAATCGAAGAGTTTAACGACACTTTCAACACATCATTTAGTGATGAAGAGGTCGACACTGTAGGTGGTATGGTAATGACAGCATTTGGTCACTTACCATCGCGTGGTGAAGTGGTCGATATTGAAGGGTACAACTTCAAAGTAACATCTGCCGATAACCGTCGAGTGTTGCAACTGCAAGTGACTATCCCTGACGAAGAGCTCATTACAGACTCTACCGAAGAGTAACGCTATGCTCCCGATTGGGAACTAAAAAGAAAATACGATGATCAATTCCTTTTTTCATCGCCTCAAACGGCCGCTTGCGGCCGTTTTTGTTGGCGCATCTACAACACTAGCCTTTGCTCCTTATGAGCTATGGCCTATCGCCTTTATCAGCCCAGCACTTCTCTTGCTTCTCATCCACCGGCAGTCAGCAAAACGCGCACTCTGGACTGGCTACGCTTGGGGTATAGGCCAATTTGCGACAGGCGTTAGCTGGGTACACGTTAGTATCGATAACTTTGGTGGTATGCCAAAAATTGCCAGCGTTTTCTTAATGGCCCTACTCGTAGGGTATCTGGCAATCTACTCGGCACTGTTCGCTTGGGGATTGAACCGTTTCTTCCCAAACTCTAACCGAACCCGCTATTTACTTGCCGCCCCTACCCTTTGGCTTATTTTTGATTGGCTACGTGGCTGGGTAATGACCGGTTTTCCTTGGCTGTGGATCGGATATAGCCAAATCGAAAGTCCATTAGCTAACTTTGCCCCTATAGGTGGTGTTGAGTTACTTACGTTACTCGTGATTTTGAGTGCTGCCACTATCGCCTACGCTGGGCTTCATAGACAATGGCTCCATCTAATCATTCCTGCAGTGATTATCATGACAGGCTTCGGGCTGAAATCAGCTCAATGGGTAACACCCAACCCAGACAGCATCACTAAGGTAGCTCTTATTCAAGGAAATATCCCTCAAGAGCTTAAGTGGCAACCGAGCCAACGATGGCCAACCATAATGAAATATACTGACCTCACCAGAGAAAACTGGGATGCAGATATGATCATCTGGCCTGAAGCGGCAATTCCTGCCTTCGAATTTGAGATATCGTCGTTCTTACGTAACCTTGATGCTGCAGCACGAATGAACAACAGCGCAGTTATCACCGGAATTGTGAACCAAGGTGAAGATAAGCAGTTTTACAACAGCATTTTAACTCTTGGTCAAACGCCTTACGGTGATTACAGCTATGATATGGAGAAGCGCTATCACAAGCATCACCTTCTACCTTTTGGAGAGTTCGTGCCATTTGAAGACATTTTAAGGCCGATTGCGCCATTTTTTAATCTGCCTATGTCTTCCTTTAGTCGAGGTGATTTCATTCAGCCAAACATCGACGCGAATGACAAACAGATGGCTCCTGCCCTTTGTTACGAAATCATCTTTAACGAACAAGTTAGGCAGAATGTGAATGATCAAACAGATTACATCCTGACACTTTCAAACGATGCGTGGTTTGGACGTTCTATTGGCCCTCTTCAGCATATGGAAATTGCCCGTATGCGTGCACTAGAACTTGGTAAGCCTGTGATTCGAGCGACGAACAACGGTATCACTGCCGTGACTAACCATTTAGGTCATATTACTGCTCAAGTACCACAATTTGAAACCGCGGTACTAAGAGCAGAAATCGCCTCGACTACCGGCGAAACACCTTATCGACAAGTGGGTACTTGGCCGCTATATATCTGGGTAGTACTAAGCCTAGTGATAGGTTGGAAGTTAAGAGACTAGAAAAAAACTAGGGTTGGTGTGAAAACATCAACCCTTCTTTTTCTGTCTTCCTCTATAAGAAGGAAGGGCAGAGTTGGAGGTCTTTTGAGGCGAGTACGTCGAGAGAGTCCGCACTCGCGTCTTGTTCTAAGGCTTCAATGGTTGGCGACTGAACCCCTTACAACCACATTTGGTACACGGAATAATCACTGTTGGGTGGTTATACTGAACCTTATGACCACAATCGTCACAAACTAAGCACCCTAGCCCAATCACTTCTCCCGCTTGGTACAAACCTTGGTGCTCTAAATCTTGGAACAGCTCAACCCATTCCACCTTAGTGCGATCAGTAATATCGAGTAAGCCTTGCCAAATAGAGTCAGCGACCATTAGATAAAACGGTCCACTTTTAGAATCCTCATAGCTATCGGCGAACTCTTTTAAATCGGACTTAACGTAAGCAGACACCAGCGCCATTTCATCTTTGGTTAAATCATTGGCCGCTTGCGCCACTTTCCCCGACGTCTCGATAACATTATTCACTTCATCAGGACTATGTTTGAGTGTTTCAACCACGTCATCGAGCATTTCTTCATAACCTGCTTTACGTTTTGGCATCGTACACCTCCTCAGATTGCTGACGACTATTTATCCCCTAAATAATTGAAATTGTCGCTAGGCAACAAGTATGACGGGGATAGCTATTGTTGTAGTTCGTTCCTTTAGGTATTCTATGACGATCTATTTAAGTCTGTTCTAACCGAACTCACAAATTCCAAGATAACCGGACATCATCGATGCAAGAACAATATAACCCGCAAGATATTGAACAGAAAGTTCAACAGCACTGGGACAACAACAAGACCTTTGTTGTAAGTGAAGACCCAAATAAAGAAAAATTCTACTGTCTATCTATGTTCCCTTACCCAAGTGGCCGACTGCACATGGGTCACGTGCGTAACTACACTATCGGTGATGTAGTCTCTCGTTTCCAACGTCTACAAGGTAAGAACGTAATGCAACCAATCGGTTGGGATGCATTTGGTCTACCTGCAGAAAACGCAGCAGTTAAAAACAACACTGCACCTGCACCATGGACTTACGAAAACATCGAGTACATGAAGAACCAACTTAAGCTTCTGGGCTTTGGTTACGACTGGAACCGTGAATTCGCAACATGTACACCTGAGTACTACCGTTGGGAGCAAGAGTTCTTCACTAAGCTTTACAACAAAGGCCTAGTGTACAAGAAGACTTCATCAGTTAACTGGTGTCCAAACGACCAAACTGTACTTGCTAACGAGCAGGTAGAAGATGGCTGCTGCTGGCGTTGTGATACTCCAGTAGAGCAAAAAGAGATTCCACAGTGGTTCATCAAAATCACTGAATACGCTCAAGAACTACTGGACGACCTAGATAACCTAGACGGTTGGCCTGAAATGGTTAAAACCATGCAGCGCAACTGGATCGGTCGCTCTGAAGGTGTAGAACTTAAGTTTGAAGTTAAGGGGCAACAAGACCTAGAAGTTTACACTACACGTCCAGACACACTGATGGGTGTGACTTACGTGGGTATCGCAGCAGGTCACCCTCTAGCGGCAGTAGCAGCTGAGAACAACCCAGAGCTTGCAGCATTCATCGAAGAGTGTAAAAACAACAAAGTAGCGGAAGCTGAGCTTGCGACAATGGAGAAGAAAGGTATGGCAACAGGCCTTACTGCTATTCACCCATTGAACGGTCGTGAAGTACCAGTTTACGTCGCTAACTTCGTACTGATGGACTACGGTACAGGCGCTGTAATGGCAGTACCTGCACACGACCAACGTGATTACGAATTCGCAACTAAGTACGGCCTAGACATCATTCCTGTGATCAAGCCTGCTGATGACAGCGAGCTAAATATCTCTGAAGAAGCCTACACAGAAAAAGGCGTACTGTTCGATTCAGGTGAGTTCGACGGTCTAGAATTCCAAGCGGCATTCGATGCAATCGCAGCGAAGCTAGAAGCAGAAGGCAAAGGTACTAAGACAGTAAACTTCCGTCTACGTGACTGGGGTGTATCTCGTCAACGTTACTGGGGCGCTCCAATCCCAATGGTAACCACTGAAGACGGAGAAGTTCACCCAGTACCAGCAGACCAACTACCAGTAATTCTTCCTGAAGACGTGGTAATGGACGGCGTAACTAGCCCAATCAAAGCAAATAAAGAGTGGGCGAAGACAACATTCAACGGCGAACCAGCTCTACGTGAAACAGACACGTTCGATACGTTCATGGAATCTTCTTGGTACTACGCACGTTACTGTTCACCACAAGCTGACGACATTCTAGATCCAGAAAAAGCAAACTACTGGCTACCAGTAGACCAGTACATCGGTGGTATCGAGCACGCTTGTATGCACCTACTGTACTCGCGCTTCTTCCACAAACTTCTACGTGACGCAGGTTACGTAACGTCTGACGAGCCGTTCAAGCAGCTACTATGTCAAGGCATGGTACTAGCGGATGCGTTCTACCACGAGAACGACAAAGGCGGTAAAGAGTGGGTTGCTCCAACTGATGTTGCTGTAGAGCGTGACGGTAAAGGCCGCATCACTTCAGCTAAAGACAACGAAGGCCGTGACGTAACACACTCGGGCATGATTAAGATGTCTAAGTCGAAGAACAACGGTATCGACCCACAAGAGATGGTCGACAAGTACGGTGCTGACACAGTACGTCTATTCATGATGTTTGCATCACCTGCAGACATGACACTTGAGTGGCAAGAGTCTGGTGTTGAAGGTGCAAACCGCTTCCTGAAGCGTGTTTGGAAACTGGTTAACGAGCACGCATCAAAAGGCGCGGCAGAAGCAGTTGATACATCTGCACTATCTGGCGACCAAAAAGCTCTTCGTCGTGACGTTCACAAGACTATCGCGAAAGTGACTGACGATATCGCTCGTCGTCAAACATTCAACACTGCAATCGCTGCAATCATGGAACTAATGAACAAGCTAGCGAAAGCACCTCAAGAATCAGTACAAGATCGTGCAATCCTTGATGAAGCGCTAAAAGCGGTTGTTGCAATGCTTTACCCAATCACTCCGCACATCTCTTACGAAATGTGGGCGGGTCTTGGTCAGTCAGACATCGACAACGCGGCATGGCCAACGCACGATGAGAAAGCACTTGTTGAAGACGAGAAGCTGATCATCGTTCAAGTTAACGGCAAGCTACGTGCGAAATTGACAGTACCTGCAGATATCTCGAAAGAAGATATCGAAGCGCTTGGTCTTAACGATGAGAACGTTACTAAGTTCACAGAAGGTAAAACAGTACGTAAAGTAATTTACGTACCAGGTAAACTTCTAAACATCGTTGCCAACTAAGATTAGTTGCAAGTTAAAGAGCGATTGCACGCGATAAAAGTATTGCGAACTAATCGCCGATAAATAAGTCATAAGCAGGGTAAGTCGTTCCCCTGCTTTATTTATCTTAAAGTTTTAGCCTCTCACTCGAGGCATAGAATCGTAAGATAAGTATTCCAATAATCGAGAGCCCTATATCCATGTTTCATAGCGCATCACGCCTGATTTCAAAATCATCAATCAAGTTCACTAGTGTTGTTCTAATGGCAAGTCTTCTATCGGCTTGTGGTTTCCACCTTCGTGGTGATTACTCAGTTCCAGAAGAGCTAGAAACTATGTCACTAACCAGTTACGACCAATACAGTACCTTCACACGTATGATGAAAGGCCAGCTGCGTATGAGCGAAATTGAAGTGGTTAGTCCTGCGGCAAACGTTCCGAACTTGCACTTAATCAGTGAAGGCGTTGGTGAACGTACACTCTCGCTTTATCAAAACACTCGTGCGGCAGAAAAAGAGCTAACGTTCCGCGCATCATACCGAGTAACGATTCCTGAGCTAGGCTCTAAAACGTTTTCAACTAGCGTAACTCGTAGCTATCTAGATAACCCACTAACTGCATTAGCAAAGTCGGTTGAACGTGACATGATTGAAGATGAAATGCGTAAACTTGCAGCGTCTCAGATCATTCGTCAAATGGCGCGTTTAAAAGCCGACATTGAAGCAAACGAATTAGCAGAAGCAGAGGCTGAAATTCAATTAAGTGCTGATGAAGAGCAGTACCGAGTGAAGACCTTCTACACCGATGAGTCACAAACTCCAACCTCGACAGAAACGTCAGTGAATCAATAATCATTATGCGAATCTTCGCCGACCGTTTAGTGGAGCAGTTAAATAAGCAGCTCCACCCTACTTACCTTATTTTTGGTAACGAGCCTCTACTTATCCAAGAGTCTCGACAAGCTATTCAAAAAGCGGCTCTCGCTCAAGGTTTTGCAGAGCGCTACCGTTTCGCGATTGATAGTTCGTTTGATTGGAACTTAGTTTACGACTGCTGCCAAGCAATGAGCTTGTTTTCAGCTCAACAAATTATAGAACTTGAATTGCCAGAGTCTGGCGTCAATGCTGGTATCGCTAAAGAGCTTGTCTCAGTGTCAGAGATGCTACATAGCGATATTATCTTAGTCGTAGTGGGTGGTAAGCTGACTAAAGCACAAGAAAACGCTAAGTGGTTTAAATCTCTATCTAGCCAAGGTTGTTGGGTAAACTGCTTAACGCCTGATATTCAACGCTTGCCCCAGTTTGTTCGAGCTCGATGCCGAGTATTAAACTTAAAACCGGATCAAGAAGCGGTACAAATGCTTGCTCAATGGCATGAAGGCAACTTGTTTGCGTTGACTCAAAGTCTAGAAAAGTTAGCGTTACTGTACCCTGATGGGGTTTTAAACCTAGTCCGACTTGAAGAGTCACTAAGCAGACACAATCATTTTACCGCTTTTCACTGGGTTGATGCATTACTTGCTGGAAAAGCTAAACGATCGCAGCGGATCTTACGTCAACTTGAAGCAGAGGGTGTCGAAAGTGTCATCCTAATTCGTACGATTCAAAAAGAGCTTACTCAATTGCTCAACATGGCGAACCAAATTAAGGTGAAGCCCATTGGTCAAGTGTTTGAAAGCTATCGTATATGGCAATCAAAGCGACCATTATATTCATCTGCTTTAAATCGCTTATCGCCGAGTAAACTCATTCAATTACTTCAGTTGCTCACGAAAACAGAGCTATTAGTAAAAACTCAGTATGAACAATCAAGCTGGCCACTATTACACCAGTTAAGTGCTGAGATTTGCTTGCCACAAGTGAAGCTATGAAAAGCGTGATATACTTCGCCGCCAAAAAGAAACCAACCTGTGTATAGTCACAGCACCAACGAGGACAACACCTTGCAACTTGAAGAGCTAAACAACTTCCTAGCTGACAAAGCCGATGATATGAAAGCACAAGACATCAAAACGATTGATGTTCAGGGTAAATCAAGCATTACCGACTTTATGATCGTCTGCACGGGCACATCTAAGCGTCATGTTGTTTCTATCGCTGAACACGTTGCAAAAGAATCGAAACTAGCGGGCGTAGAACCATTAGGTATCGACGGTGAAGCCGAAGGTGAATGGGTTGTCGTTGATATGGGAACAACGATCGTTCATGTCATGCAAGAGGAGCACCGTGAGCTTTACCAACTTGAGAAGCTTTGGGGCTAATCAATGAAGATTCAATTGATTGCTGTCGGTACTAAAATGCCAAAATGGGTAGAGGAAGGTTTTCAAGAATACAAACGCCGATTCCCACATGATATGCCACTAGAGCTTGTTGAAATTTCAGCCGGAAAACGTGGAAAAAATGCCGATATTGCAAGGATTCTGCAAAAAGAAGGCGAAGCCATGTTGGCTGCAGTGCCAAAAGGCAATCGAATTGTTACTCTCGACATCCCCGGTAAGAAGTGGGATACACCACAATTAGCAGAACAGCTTGAAAGCTGGAAACTAGACGGCAGAGATGTGTCGATTCTGATCGGAGGACCTGAAGGTTTAGCACCTGCTTGTAAAGCGGCCGCAGACCAAAGCTGGTCACTATCAGCTCTGACACTACCACACCCGCTAGTTCGTATTGTCATGGCAGAAAGTTTATACAGAGCGTGGAGCATTACTGCTAACCACCCATACCACCGAGAATAACAATAGATGTTACGAAAGCGTACCCAGATAAGGGATTACCATGAGGAAGCGCAGCTGTTTAAGAGTCGCGCTATTGTCGCTTTCCTTGGTATTGTTACGATGATGGGGCTGTTGGTTACCAACCTCTACAATATTCAAATCAACCAATACCAAGATTACAAGACACGCTCTAACGACAACCGAATCAAAGTCGTTCCTATTGCGCCAAACCGCGGTCTAATTTACGACCGTAACGGAAAACTGCTCGCTGAGAACCGCCCTGTTTTCAGCCTCGAAGTCACACCTGAAAAGGTGGAAAACATGGATGAGACTATTGCGAACCTGCAAAAAATCTTAACCATCACCCCAGAGCAAGTCGAACGTTTCAAAAAAGAACGCCGCCAAACTCGCCGCTTCAAATCTGTGCCAATTCTGACTCAGCTCACTCCAGAGCAAGTGGCTAAGTTCTCTGTAAATCAGCACAAGTTTCCTGGCGTATCGGTTAATGCTGCACTAAAACGCCATTACCCTTATGGGGAAGTTCTCACACACGTCATTGGCTATGTCTCTAGGATCAACGACCGAGATATGCAGCGACTGATCCGTGAGGAGAAGGATGCCAATTATCAAGCCACGCGCGACATAGGCAAGCTCGGCATCGAACGTTACTATGAAGATATGCTTCATGGCACAGCGGGTTACCAAGAAGTCGAAGTCAATAGCCGTGGCCGCATCATTCGTACCTTGAAGTACCTACCTCCTGTTCCAGGAAAAGACATTGTCCTCAATCTGGATATCGACTTGCAGTTGTACATCCATGAGTTGCTAGCCGGCCGTCGTGGCAGTGCTGTCGTGCTCGATCCTAAGGACAATGGTGTACTAGCAATGGTATCGAGCCCAAGCTATGACCCGAACGCATTTGTACATGGTATCTCCGGTAAAGCTTATAGCGCTCTACTCAATGATATAAACCGTCCTTTGGTTAACCGTGCGACGCTAGGTATTTATCCTCCAGCATCAACCATCAAGCCATTTATGGCGGTAGCTGCCTTGCAAGAAGGCGTCATTACGCCTTACACCACACGTAACGATCCTGGCTATTGGAAAATACCAAACTCTAAAACACGCCCATTCCGAGATTGGTTAGCTTGGGGGCATGGTAAGGTTGATATCGTTAAATCAATTGAAGAATCAGTTGATACCTTCTTCTACCAAATTGCTTATGATATGGGCATTGACCGTATCTCACGCTGGATGATGATGTTCGGTTTTGGTGATTACACTGGCATTGATATCCATGAAGAAAGCAAAGCCAATATGCCTACTCGTGATTGGAAGATGGCCCGTCACCGTGTGCCTTGGTACCAAGGTGATACGATCCCTGTTGGTATTGGACAGGGCTACTGGACGGCAACGCCAATGCAAATAGCAAAAGCAACTTCGGTCTTAGTAAACCGAGGAAAACGCGTCGCGCCACACCTTCTCAGAGCAACGATTGTCAATGGTGAGCGATTTGAAAAGTACCAATTATCAGATCTAGAGACTTACACCTACCCACCTGTTACTGGGGTTAAAGAAAAGTACTGGGATCTTGCTATTGAAGGTATGCGTCTGGTTAACCATGGTAAAAAAGGAACTGCACGTCGCTCATTTACCAATATGGACTATGTAACTGGTGGCAAATCAGGGACGGCACAGGTTTTCGGCCTAGGCGAAGATGAAAAATATAACGCCGATGAAATTGCCGAACACTTACGTGACCATGCTTTATTTACCGGTTTTGCTCCGATTGAAAACCCAGAGCTGATTGTCACTATCGTTTTAGAAAACGCGGGCGGCGGCTCATCTCAAGGTGGTCCAGTAGTACGTAAAATTTTCGACCATGTCGTGTTAGAAGATAAAGAGGCGAAATAACATGGATTTGAATCCAGCAACAGGTGAAAACCGCGCTTTATTCGAACGCTTTCACCTCGATTTACCGTTGTTACTAGGCATTTTAGTGCTAATGGGCTTTGGCTTAGTGGTGATGTATAGCGCCAGTGGACAGAGTCTTGCAATGATGGATCGCCAAGCAATGCGCATGGGATTATCGTTAGGCGTGATGCTTATTTTAGCTCAGATACCACCACGCACTTATGAAGCATTGGCTCCGTTGATGTTCGTCGGTGGTGTCATTCTGCTTCTCGGCGTACTTTTCTTTGGTGAAGCCTCAAAGGGGGCGCAGCGTTGGCTTAACTTAGGCTTTATTCGTTTCCAGCCTTCTGAATTGCTCAAGCTTGCAGTGCCATTAATGGTCGCGCGCTATATTGGTAAACGTCCACTACCACCGACTTTCCAGACTCTGGTGTTGTCGCTGGTGATGGTATTTGTTCCGACCATACTGATTGCGAAACAGCCTGACTTAGGTACCTCTATTCTGATCGCTGCATCAGGTATATTTGTTATTTTCCTTGCTGGTATTAGCTGGAAAATCATCTTCGCTGCTGCCTGTGGCTTAGGTGCTTTTCTGCCAATCTTATGGTTCTTCTTAATGCGGGAGTACCAAAAAGTCAGGGTACGAACGCTATTCAACCCTGAATCAGATCCTCTCGGTGCGGGTTACCACATTATTCAAAGTAAAATAGCGATTGGCTCGGGTGGTATCTCTGGTAAAGGCTGGCTACAAGGCACTCAATCCCAGCTAGAGTTCCTACCTGAGCGACACACTGACTTTATCTTTGCAGTAATAGCCGAAGAATGGGGTTTGATCGGCATACTCGTACTGCTTAGCTTATATCTATTTATCATTGGTCGAGGTCTTGTACTCGCAAGTAAAGCTCAGACAGCATTTGGTCGCATGATGGCGGGTAGTATCGTTCTTAGCTTCTTTGTATATGTATTTGTAAATATTGGTATGGTAAGTGGTATTTTACCTGTTGTTGGCGTTCCACTGCCTCTAATCAGCTATGGTGGTACGTCAATGGTGACATTGATGGCGGGCTTTGGCATCTTAATGTCGATCCATACTCATAGAAAAGCATTCTCTAAGGCAATATAAATGATGAAAAAGCAGTTACTGCTCTCTACTCTTATGGCTAGCCTAGTGTTGGCTGGATGTTCTTCATCCCCAACCAAACGCTACTCCATTGATGACGATATTGCCCCGGATGCGCCAATTAATGTTGACCATATTGAAGACGCTACACCGCAATATGAACCATATAGCTTAGGTGGTAACAGCGATTACACTTTACGAGGTGAAAGTTATACCATCATCAAAGAACCACAAGGCTTTAAACAAGAAGGCCAGGCATCTTGGTACGGTAAAAAGTTTCATGGTCACCTAACTTCGAACGGTGAAATCTACGACATGTACTCAATGACGGCAGCACACAAAGAGCTGCCGATTCCTAGTTATGTCAAAGTGACTAATAAAGATAATGGCAAAAGTACGGTAGTACGGGTAAACGATCGCGGCCCTTTCCATCCTGGGCGAATCATAGACCTCAGTTATGCGGCAGCATTAAAACTTGATGTGATTCGAACAGGTACTGCAAATGTCGCGATTGAAGTGATTACTATTGATAGGCCAACCCAAGCACATAAACAAGAAGCTTTACCTAAGTTTGTCGTACAAGTCGCTTCTTCAAAACATCAAGACCGCGTTGAAACTTTGGCGCAAGACTTGAGTCAAAAACTATTGGTAAAGAGTTATGTGAACTCCGGTAAGGACATTTACCGTGTTTTCTTAGGTCCATTTAATGATTATATGTTGACCCAAAAAGCACTAGAGCAAGTAAAAGAGCTGGGTTATACCAGCGCTTTCATAAAATCCCACTAGTCCTCAATCCAGTGTACTTAATCACTACACTGGTTTGAGTGATTGATTCTGTTAAGATATGGACAGTTAAAGATAAACCTGTAGTCACTATGAAAAAAACATCACTAATTAAGTCAGTGTTTGCGTCATCAATTGCGCTTTCTGCAACTATCGCATCATCTGCTTTCGCATCTCCAATTGTTGTACCTGATGCGCCGCAAATCGCAGCAAAAGGTTACGTTCTAATGGACTTCCATTCTGGTAAAGTTCTAGCTGAGAAAGAAATGAACACCAAACTTTCTCCTGCGAGCTTGACCAAAATGATGACCAGCTATGTTATCGGTCAAGAGCTTAAGCGTGGCAACATCTCTCTACAAGATGATGTGACTATCAGTAAAAACGCTTGGGCAAAAAACTTCCCTGATTCATCAAAAATGTTCATCGAAGTTGGTACCACTGTTAAGGTAGAAGACCTAAATCGCGGCATCATCATCCAATCTGGTAATGACGCCTGTGTTGCAATGGCTGAACACATTGCAGGTTCTGAAGATGCGTTTGTTGACCTGATGAATGCGTGGGCTGATACCATCGGTATGGAGAGCACACACTTTGCTAACGTACATGGCCTAGATAACCCTGAACTATACTCGACCCCTTACGATATGGCTTTACTGGGTAGCGCACTAATTCGTGATGTACCTGAAGAGTATCGTATTTACTCTGAGAAGAAGTTTACTTACAACGGCATTACCCAATACAACCGCAATGGCCTACTTTGGGATAAAAGCATGAACGTGGACGGTATCAAAACAGGCCACACAAGTAATGCAGGTTACAGCCTAGTAAGTTCAGCAACCGAAGGCAAAATGCGCCTAGTTGCTGTTGTTATGGGCACCAAGAACGCTAATGCACGTAAGTCTGAAAGTAAAAAGCTACTAAGCTACGGTTTCCGTTTCTTCGAAACAGTTGCACCGCACAAAGCAGGTGAAACTTTTGTAGAAGAGAAAATCTGGATGGGTAACAAAGACACCGTTGCTCTTGGTCTAGATCAAGACACCTACGTAACGCTACCTCGTGGCCAAGCGAAAAGCTTAAAAGCAAGCTTTATCCTTGAAAAAGAGCTAGAAGCCCCAATCATGAAAGGTGACGTAGTTGGTAAGCTATACTATCAACTAGAGGGTGAAGATATTGCAGAGTACCCACTTCTTGCTCTTGAAGATGTAGAAGAAGGCAGCCTATTCAGCCGCTTATGGGATTACATCGTGATGCTATTTAAGAGCTTCCTGTAATTTCTGCATACAGCTTTATAAAGAAGCCGCCTAGTGCGGCTTTTTTAATTGTATTAGTAAATCAAGCCAGAGATGTGTTGCCTTGAGTTCCTTAACGATAGACAGTACTATTCCGCGCTGCAAATAACGACTTTCAACTTGGAGTTCCAACATGCTGAACATTAACTCAGACGCTAAACTGAAAGACCTACTTGAGTTCCCTTGTTCTTTTACATACAAGGTAATGGGCTACGCTAAGCCAGAACTACCAGAGAAGGTTCTAGAAGTGATTCAACGCCATGCTCCAGGTGATTACAGCCCAACAGTTAAGCCAAGTGCTAAGGGTAATTACCACTCGGTGTCAGTAAACATCACTGCCACTTCAATCGAGCAGGTTGAAACGCTTTACAAAGAGCTAGGCGAAATCGACATCGTACGCATGGTTCTATAATTTAATTTGAAATTATCAAATTATTTTGAAAGCAGCGAAAGCTGCTTTCTTTTTAGATATCAGCTAGATAAAGATCCTACAAAAACTCTAGGGTTAAAAATGTGTTACTGGTATATAGTCCCTTTACCAGAAGCAGTTTATAATCCGTTTACTTTATTAACCGACGATGGAAAAGCGGAATGCAAAACCAGCTTGTAGTGAAACATCTAGGAAGACAAGATTACGAGCCAATTTGGCAAGCAATGCATGACTTCACAGATAACCGAACGGATGAAACAGCTGATGAAGTTTGGCTTGTTGAGCACAATCCAGTTTTCACTCAAGGCCAAGCAGGTAAAGCTGAGCACCTACTAAATACCGGTGATATCCCAGTAGTACAAAGTGACCGCGGTGGCCAAGTAACTTATCACGGTCCAGGTCAGCTTGTTGCCTACTTCCTAATTAACCTTCGTCGTAAGAAAATTGGTGTACGAGATCTCGTCACGCATATCGAGAACCTCGTAATTAACACGCTAAAGACATACAATATCGACTCTGCAGCTCGCCCTGACGCACCGGGTGTTTATGTAGATGGCAAAAAAATCTGTTCCTTAGGATTACGAATCCGTAAAGGATGTTCGTTCCATGGTTTAGCGCTCAATGTAAACATGGACTTGTCTCCGTTTCATCGTATCAACCCTTGTGGTTATGCCGGAATGGAAATGGTTCAAGTAAGCCAGCTCGGTGGTCCAACGGATATTACCGAAGTTGAGAACAAGCTAGTCGAAGAACTAGTTTCTCTTTTGGGTTATGACCACATTGAACGCAGCACACAAGCCACTAAGACAAACAGTAACGAGAAGTAAGAGAAGCATGAGTAAACCAATCCAAATGGAAAAAGGCGTTAAATACCGCGACGCTGATAAAATGGCACTGATCCCTGTTAAGAACATGCCTACCGAGCAAAAAGAAGTTCTTCGTAAGCCTGAATGGATGAAGATCAAGCTCCCAGCGGACAGCCAACGTATTCAAGATATCAAATCTGCGATGCGTAAAAATAACCTACACTCTGTTTGTGAAGAGGCATCATGTCCTAACCTAGCGGAATGTTTTAACCACGGTACCGCTACATTTATGATCCTTGGTGCCATCTGTACTCGTCGCTGCCCGTTCTGTGACGTTGCCCACGGTCGCCCTCTTACTCCTGAAGAGGATGAGCCAAAGAAATTGGCGAAAACCATCCAAGATATGAAACTGAAGTATGTCGTTATTACGTCTGTTGACCGTGATGACCTACGTGATGGTGGTGCACAACACTTCGCTGATTGTAACCGCGAAATCCGCGAACTTAACCCGAACATTCGAATCGAGACGCTTGTTCCTGACTTCCGTGGCCGTATGGATGTCGCGCTAGAGCTAATGAAAGACAATCCACCAGATGTCTTCAACCACAACCTAGAAACAGCGCCTCGCTTATACCGTAAGGCTCGTCCTGGTGCGAACTACAAGTGGTCACTACAGCTACTACAGAAGTTCAAAGAACAGCACCCAGATATTCCAACAAAATCTGGTGTTATGATGGGTCTTGGTGAAACCAAAGAAGAAATCATTCAAGTATTGAAGGACCTTCGTGAGCACGGCGTAACGATGCTGACACTAGGTCAATACCTAGCACCAAGCCGTCACCACCTACCAGTTGAGCGTTACGTGCCACCTTCAGAGTTTGATGAACTGAAAGAGATCGCCCTAGATCTTGGCTTTACTCACGCAGCTTGTGGCCCATTCGTACGTTCGTCGTACCACGCTGACCTACAAGCACAAGGTGTAGAAGTAAGCTAATACCTTTCAACTTGTTGAAGAGGCTGACTGAGTAAGTCAGCCTTTTTTGTTTCAGCGGTTGAATGAACAGCGACTCTTATATAGGCTTATCTAACTAGTTATAAGCACAAGATAAAATCATCAAAGGATTTATTATGAAGAGATTAGGATTAGTTGCAGTGGCACTTGCGACGCTGACAGCAGGCTGCGCTTCGAATACAAAGCAAGACAACTTTCGTGAAGCCTCTTTCGAACTTTGTAATACCGACGTATCTCTTTATTCAGTTAGCGACGATGAGCGCGTTCGCATTGTCTGTGCTGACGGTGCTAAGTTTTCTTTAAACAGCGAAGAAACTTTAGCAACGATGCGCGATATTAATTTTGATTACTGCGATGGTGAAGGTCTTGGTAAGTTCAGCGAAAGCCGCAAGTACTACTCATTCAAATGTAAGTCAGGTACGTTGATTAGCCTACCTAAGTAAGCAAGTTTCGAACAAAATTGTCGGGGTAGACGTTTCAGCGTCTACCCTTTTTTATTTTCGTCATCCTCAAGAGTGAGGAACGAACGAGTTGGGGATCTCTTCCACGTTTATAGATTCCCTACTCACTCCTTCGTCGTTCTATGGAATGACAATAGCTATTTCCCTTCTACGCTCTTGTTCTTCGCCCTCAGTTCTAAAATCTACTTCCACAGATACCAAAAAGCCCCATCCGAAGATGAGGCTTAAATTCGTTTTCAAACTGAGTTGGCTCTAGTTATTTTCACAATACCAACTAAAAAGCTCTATCAAACGATAGAGCTTTAATTCATTTTCAAAGTAGATGAGTAAAGTTCAAAGAACTCACATACTACCTATTAAATTTTCTAAATAGTTGGCTGAAATTCTAGGAGGGCACGCGGAGTTTACAAGTGTAAATGAGCATGCCCGACAACGAAGTTCAGTCAACTATGACGAAAATTAAGCGTAAACTGGAAGACGCTTACAGATTTCTAATACTTTTGCTTTCGTTGCTTCGATAACTTCCTCGTTGCCGATGTTATCTAGAACGTCACACATCCAGTTCGCTAGCTCTTTTGCATCTTCTTCAGTGAAACCACGACGAGTGATTGCTGGAGAACCTACACGGATACCTGAAGTAACGAATGGGCTACGTGGATCGTTTGGTACTGAGTTCTTGTTTACAGTGATGTTTGCTGCACCTAGTGCTGCATCTGCATCTTTACCTGTGATGTCTTTGTCGATTAGGTCAACTAGGAACAGGTGGTTTTCAGTACCGTTAGAAACGATCTTGTAACCACGCTCTTGGAACTGAGCAACCATTGCTTTAGCGTTCTTCACTACGCGAGCTTGGTATGCTTTGAATTCTGGTTCCATTGCTTCTTTGAACGCAACTGCTTTACCCGCGATAACGTGCATTAGAGGGCCACCTTGACCGCCAGGGAAGACTGCTGAGTTCAGCTTCTTGTACATCTCTTCGCCAGCGTTAGACAGGATTAGACCACCACGTGGACCTGCTAGTGTTTTGTGAGTCGTTGTTGTTACAACATGAGCATGTGGAACTGGTGTTGGATATTCACCTGCTGCGATTAGACCAGCAACGTGCGCCATATCAACAAATAGCCAAGCACCTGCTTTGTCAGCAATTTCACGCATGCGAGCCCAGTCAACGATTTGAGAGTAAGCTGAAAAACCACCGATGATCATCTTAGGTTTGTGCTCTAGAGCCAGTTGCTCCATCTCGTCGTAATTGATCTGACCTGCTTCGTCGATACCGTAAGGGATAACGTTGTAGTGCTTACCAGAGAAGTTTACTGGAGAACCGTGAGTCAGGTGACCACCGTGTGCTAGGCTCATACCTAGAACTGTGTCGCCTGGGTTTAGCAGTGCCATGTACACAGCGCTGTTTGCTTGAGAACCAGAGTGTGGCTGTACGTTCGCGTACTCACAACCGAATAGTTCACATGCACGATCGATAGCTAGAGCTTCTGCTTTATCTACGTACTCACAACCACCGTAGTAGCGCTTGCCTGGGTAACCTTCAGCGTACTTGTTAGTTAGCTGAGAACCTTGAGCTTCCATTACACGTGGGCTTGTGTAGTTTTCAGAAGCGATTAGTTCGATGTGTTCTTCCTGGCGAAGAGTTTCTTCTTGGATTGCTGCGAACAGTTCCGCATCGTAATCTGCGATGTTCATATCACGCTTTAGCATCTGTATCTCCTGACTCAGATTAAGACTTAAAAATTGCAAAAAAACTGATTTTTGACCTCAATACCGACGTTTTTTAACCGACGCAAACGTTTGCATTAAGCTAATGACGCGCATTCTACATAATTTGATCTAGGTCATAAAGAGAAAATTCAATTTTTTCTCATGCAGTTTTTTCATAATGCTTTACGAAGAATATCATCATGGCGATTTCCAAAAGTGATAACTTCTGAAAAGTGTCAATTCTATCCTTTACACTCCGTAAAACGATGATTACATAGGTTTACCTTAAATTTCAGTCTCAAGCTACCGAAATCCTTAATTTTTAAATAGTATGCACGCCATTATTGACTAGTTAAATTTAAAATTGATGGAAAAACACTCAAGAAAAGAAGATTGGATCGCAATTTTAACTGGCACTTTTTTAGTGGCTCAGGGCGTCTTCTTTCTACAATCAGCATCTTTACTGACAGGTGGCACAACAGGCTTGGCGCTTTTGGCTAGTCAATTTGTACCCATTTCATTTGGTATGCTTTACTTTGCGGCTAACTGCCCATTCTATTTATTAGCGTGGAAGCGCTTTGGCTCTCGTTTCGCATTTAACAGTGCCATTTCAGGCGCTTTGGTGTCAATTTTCGCCGATCACCTCTATTTAGTGATTAGCTTAGATACGATTAATGAAGTGTACTGCGCAGTTGCCGGTGGTTTGTTGATGGGACTTGGTATGTTGATTCTATTCCGCCATCGCTCAAGCTTAGGCGGTTTCAACGTTTTATGTCTGTTTATCCAAGACAAGTTTGGAATCTCAGTAGGTAAATCACAGCTAGCTATCGATTTCTGTATTCTAGTAGCGTCGTTTTTCTTCGTCTCACCTGAAGTTATTGGCTTATCGATACTAGGTGCTATCGCTCTTAACCTCGTACTGGCTATGAACCATAAACCGACTCGTTACTCCGTTAATTACGGTTAAACACGGCAAACGAAAAAAGGGGCAGACGTTTAACGTCTGCCCCTTTTTTAACACTTTCCACTGTCATCCCCTAGAACGAGGGACTCGTAAGTTGGGTAGCTCTTGCAGCTAATCGAATACTCTATGAGATACCCTACTCTCTCCTTCGTCGCTCTATGGAATAACACGTTGAACCACGCGATTAGTTCAACTCACCATGCGAAGTACGAGCCTTCACGTCATGGCTTAGCTCTTTGTTCAGTTCGGCTTCAACATGACCAGGTGACTGCGTGCTTGCTGAAATCAAACGATACATTGCCGGAATAACAAACAAAGTAACCAGAGTCGCAAAGCCCATACCAAAGAAGATAACCGTACCAACCGCCACTCGGCTTTCATAGCCTGCTCCAGTCGACATAATCAATGGAATAGCACCTGCAAGAGTCGTAAACGCAGTCATCATGATTGGGCGTAAGCGACGTGCTGAAGCGTCGACAATTGCCTTTTCAAACTCAATTCCGCGGTCACGAAGCTGGTTAGCAAATTCTACGATCAATATACCGTTCTTGGTTACCATACCAATCAACATGATCATACCGATCTGACTGTAGATGTTCAGACCTTGGCTCATCACGAATAGGCCAAGGAAGCCACCAAATACCCCCATAGGTACAGTAAACATCACGACAAGTGGGTTGATAAAGCTTTCAAACTGCGCAGCAAGAACCAGATAAGCCACCAGCAACGCCAGCGCAAATACCACTAAGATACTTGATTGGTTCTCTTTGTAGTCCTTTGACTCTCCTGAGTAGCTAATCGAAATGTCACTCGGGAGTATTTCAATCGCTTGCTGGTCAAGAAAATCTAGCGCTTCACCTAACGTGTAGCCATCTGACAGGTTCGCAGTAATCGTTACCGCTTTTTGTTTGTTGTAGTGCGACAGACGAATCGACGACGCGACCTCTTCAATTTTGGTTACGGCATCAAGTGTCACCAACTCACCAGAAGCAGTACGCATGTAGATTTGGCTTAGGTCGGACGCATTGTTGAAGCTATTTTCATCACCACGTAGGTAAACGTCATACTCTTCACCACGCTCAACAAAAGTCGTTTCGCTCTTACCACCTAGCATAATTTCTAGCGTTTCAGATATCTCTTGAACACTAATGCCTAGCTCGGCCGCACGCTGCTTATCAACAGAAACAACCAGCTCTGGAGTTTTCTCAGAGTAGTTAATATCTGCACCTTCCATAAATGGAGATTCTTCCGCAAGTTGCTCTAGCTTCTCAGCCCATTTCTTCAACTCAGGGTAATCAGAGCCACCCAGAACGAACTGCACAGGTTCACTCGAACCACCACGGAATCCTGGCATAAATGGGAAAACGCGTACATCAGGGATACCGGCTAATGCCTTACGAACTTGACCTAGGGCTTGTTGAGCAGTCACATCTCGATCGTTCCAGTCATCAAGGATCATGATAACAAAGCCCGTTTGGTCACCAGCATTACCACCAAATGCTGGTGACTGAATGCTAAATGATTTTAGGAAGCCTTGACCCAACAATGGCATTAAACGCTCTTCAACGATGTCCATGTTTGCCGACATACGGTTGTAACTGGTCGCATCCGCACCACGTACGAAAGCAAAAATAACACCGCGGTCTTCGGATGGCGTCAACTGTGCTGGCACTTGCTGCATTAGACCCCAGCTACCACCAATACAAGAGATGATGATAAGTGGCGCCGCCCACTTCCACTTGAGTGCCCCTTTGAGCACCTTACGATACCCTGACTCCAAGCGACCAAACATTCGATCAATGAACAGGTTAAAGCGGTTTGGTTTCACGTTGGCTTTAAGAAGCTTACTGCCCAGTACAGGCGTTAGCGTCAATGCAATCAAAGATGAGAAGATCACTGACATCGCCAGCAGCACAGAGAATTCAGTAAACAGAAGACCTACCATGCCATCCATAAACGAGATCGGCAGGAACACCATTACCAGAACTAACGTTGTTGCTACTACCGCAAAGCCAACTTCACGCGTGCCTTTATAAGCGGCAAGCAGCGGTTTTTCACCATTTTCAATATGGTGGAAGATGTTCTCAACAACCACGATGGCATCATCGACCACTAGGCCGATCGATAGGATCAAAGCCATCAAGGTGATTAAGTTGATTGAGAAGCCAAAATAGTACGCCGCAATAAATGATGAGATCAGAGAAACCGGTACAGTTACCGCTGGAATAAGTGTTGCTCGCGCTTGACCGATAAAGATGTAAAGAACCAGAATTACCAGACCACCAGTGATAAACAGCGTGCTGTAGACCTCTGAAATTGAGCGTTCAATAAACACCGTTGAATCATAATCAATCGCTAAGCGTGTACCCGCTGGCAAAAATTGCTGAATGTCTTCAACTTGTTTGTGAACCAATGAGGCAACTTCAAGCGGGTTGGCATCTGACTGAGGCACAATACCCATACTCACGTTGACAACACCATCACTTTTGAAGGTAGAGTTCTCGTTTTCAGCGCCAATATATACATCCGCCACGTCACGCAGGTAGATAGGGGTATTGTCACTCGCACGCTTAACCACTAAATACTCAAAGTCTTCTGCTTGGCTATAGCTACGAGCAGTACGCACTGACATCACAATCTGATCGTTGCGCACTTCACCACCAGGGCTTTCAATATTTTCACTGCGTAGTGCGGAAGTAATGTCTGACGTCGTCACACCTCGCCCAGCCATTTGTTCTGGCTTGAGTTTAACGTACATCACTTTGTACAAGCCGCCTGAGATGTCCACGGAACTCACACCAGAGATCAGGCTGAAGCGGTCCATTAAAACACGTTCAACGTAGTCAGTTAGTTGAGTTCGGTCCATTTCAGACGAACTTAAATTGATATAAAGAGACGCCTCACCAGAACCATTGTTTTTATAAACAATAGGATCATCCGCTTCATCTGGTAGCGAACGCTGGGCACGTGCTACCGCGTCTCGAACATCACTGACACCTGTATTGAGGTCATAGCCCAATTCAAAGGTAATCGTAATACGCGACATACTGTTGCGGGTTGTAGACGAGATCTCATCAATACCGCTAATCCCCGACAACTGGTCTTCAAGGTTCGAGGTTATTTGGCTTTCGATAATGGTGGCAGAGGCACCTTCATAGCGAGTACTAATTGAAACGACCGGACTTTCAATATCCGGCATTTCACGAACCGCTAACTTACTAAAAGAGACAATACCGAATACACACAGCAATAGGCTGAGTACAACGGCCGCTACAGGTCTCTTTACAGAAACGTCAGATAACAGCATTAGTTCGCCCCTTCTTGACTCTTATTGGCCGTTTTCGGGCGAGCATCACTGCCTAACTCTGTCACTGCGATCCCATCACGCATATTGACGGTGCCTTGAACAACGATTTTTTGGCCAATTTCTAAGCCTTGTTCAATCACAACCAAATTGTCTACACGAGCGCCTAAGATAACTTCAGTCCGTTTCGCTTTGCCATCTTCACCAATAACATAAACAAAGCGTTTAGTACCTGAATACTCTAACGCTTGAACTGGAATGATTGGCGCTTCAATCGCAGGAAAGTCCATATCGGCAGAAACTAGCATACCCGGTTTTAGGAATTGCTCTGGATTAGGGAAGTGAATTCGTACACGTAGATTTAAAGTTTCTTCATTAATGCGAGAATCAATGCCTACCACTTCGCCTTCGAATACTTGGCCAGCCCAAGCCGCTGTGGTTGCTGTCACCTTCATACCCTGAGAAAGCTGAGATAAATAACGCTCTGGGACTTGAAGATCGAGCTGCATCACTGAAAGGTTGTCTAAATTGAGCAGTTCTGCACCCGCGCTGACCATTTTTCCGCGGCTGAAATCAATAAAACCTACTGTGCCATCAAATGGTGCGCTGATATGAAGGTCTTTTAGATTGGCATTTGCTGCATCCAAGCGAGCATTGGCAATATCAACACTCGCTTTTTGAGCATCAATTTCAGTTTGAGTAATCGCATTGCGTTTCACTAAGCGCTCAAACTCTTTCAGCTTGCGTTGCTCATCTTTCAAATACGCTTGCGCTTCTGTCACTGCCGCACGCGCTTTATCGTCATTAAGCTGAACCAATAGCTGTCCTTTTTGCACAACTTGGTTTGCTTTAACCGCAATCACATCCACCTTGCCTGTCACTTCTGGTGAAATAGTCACTGACTGCTCAGCGTCTAATTTGCCAACTAATTCAAGCGACTGAGAAACGGAGTGAGTTTGTACCTGCTCAGTGACAACGGTCACCGATGATGGGCCTTGTCTTTTTGCGTAAGCCGTTGGTGCTGCTGCGATAATAGACAAAGACAGCAAGCTCAAAACAATTTTATTTTTCATCATAATGTTCTGCATAGAGTAGTTAGGCGTATTGTATCCTTTTATACGCATTTCAAACGTCAAGTAATGTAAAGAGCGCGAAATAATCTGTAAGCAAAGCCGTTGATTGTTTGAGCTTTATGCTCAATTACTGCCATCTTTGCCCAAAAAGACATCATTCAATTCAAAATTATAAGAAAACGCTTTACAGCTTTTACGAGTTTGCTATGATGCGCTCCGCACTTGAGAGATGAGTTGGGAAATCATCAATTAAGTATAAAAATACCCTGGAGGGGTTCCCGAGTGGCCAAAGGGATCAGACTGTAAATCTGCTGGCACTGCCTTCGATGGTTCGAATCCGTCCCCCTCCACCATATTTTATCTAGTGTTTAGTTCCTTTAAAACATTAGAATAACTTTCTTGATGTGTTGGGAAATCATCATTTAAGTATAAAAATACCCTGGAGGGGTTCCCGAGTGGCCAAAGGGATCAGACTGTAAATCTGCTGGCACTGCCTTCGATGGTTCGAATCCGTCCCCCTCCACCATATTCTCTTATGCTTTCTTTAGGTGAATAACCTAGTTGATAAGTTGTAAGAAACACTTGGACAACGTGTTGGGAAAACATTGTTTAAGTATAAAACACCCTGGAGGGGTTCCCGAGTGGCCAAAGGGATCAGACTGTAAATCTGCTGGCACTGCCTTCGATGGTTCGAATCCGTCCCCCTCCACCATATTCTCTTATATGCTTTCTTTAGGTGAATAACCTAGTTGATAAGTTGTAAGAAACACTTGATTAACGTGTTGGGAAAACATTAGTTAAGTATAAAACACCCTGGAGGGGTTCCCGAGTGGCCAAAGGGATCAGACTGTAAATCTGCTGGCACTGCCTTCGATGGTTCGAATCCGTCCCCCTCCACCATATTCAAGAAAGCCAACTCATTGAGTTGGCTTTTTTCGTTTCTGCAGTTCATCAATCTTCTGTACCCCTCCCAAAAATAAAAAAGCCCCGACGAATAGCCGAGGCGATAACTAACATCAATAGGGGGAAGTTAGTTGTTCAAAAGAATAATACGGCTCTCATATGGTCGTAGAACCTGGTGTTGTGACACCTTTTTATCCACTAACTCATAGTTACCTAAAACGTATTGCGCTGCTTCACAATCGAATCCTTCGGGCAGAACACACTCTGTTTCTTCACCGTAATAGTTGTTCAAGCAGATCAAAGTTTGATTCTCTGATTGACGCTGATAACCAAACACTGCTTTGTGCTCCGGATAAAGGTCTAAATAGCTGCCCGTGGTGATCACTTCGATCTCTTTACGCAGTTGAATCAAATGCTGATAAAAGTAGAACACAGAGTCATCGTCAGCAACGGCTTTTTCCGCATTGATATCAGTATAGTTGCCTGCCACCTCTAAC
Source organism: Vibrio sp. TBV020 (assembly GCF_046056895.1). Classification (NCBI taxonomy): domain Bacteria; kingdom Pseudomonadati; phylum Pseudomonadota; class Gammaproteobacteria; order Vibrionales; family Vibrionaceae; genus Vibrio; species Vibrio sp. TBV020. The sequence goes on from NZ_JBEEAQ010000003.1 coordinate 2,735,275, forward strand.
CAAGGTTGCCCCTTAGAGAAGCCTGCATACTCTTCGCTATTCCATTGCATTGGAGTACGTGAGTTATCACGAGATTTCTGCGCTAGAATCGCCATCATTTCGTCATGAGCAACACCTTGCTGATTCACCATAATGTCGTACATGTTAGTGCTTTCAACATCTCGATATTGGTCAATTGAGGTGTAACCTGGATTAGTCATGCCGATTTCTTCACCTTGGTAGATATACGGTGTGCCTTGCATCATATGGACGGATGCACCCAGCATTTTTGCTGCTTCTACACGATATTCTTGATCATTACCTAAACGGCTAACTACTCGTGGTTGATCATGGTTACACCAAAATAGTGCTCCCCAGCCTTTACCATTTAAACCTGTTTGCCAATGATTAAAGATCTGTTTCAACTGAATAAAATCAAAAGGTGCTTTGGTCCATTTTTCACCATTAGGATAGTCCACTTTCAAATGGTGGAAGTTGAACACCATAGACAACTCTTTGTTATCTAATGAGGAGTACTGCAAACAATGCTCTAGCGTCGTTGAAGACATCTCCCCCACTGTCACACTGTCGTACTTTTGAAAGACCGCTTCACTGATCTCTTGGAGATATTCATGTACGCGAGGGCCATCGGTATAGAAACGACGACCATCGCCAATGTCATCACTTGGGAAGTCTTGTTGCTTAGATATCAGGTTAATCACATCTAAACGGAAACCATCGACACCTTTCTCTGCCCAAAAGCTAATGACTTCTTTCACTTCAGCTCGAACCGTTGGGTTCTCCCAGTTTAAGTCCGCTTGCTCTTTCGCAAATAAATGCAGGAAGTATTGCCCTGTTTGTTCATCTAACTCCCACGCACTGCCACCAAACTTAGATTGCCAGTTATTTGGAGCCTCGCCTTCAACGGGATCTTTCCAAATGTAATAGTCGCGATAAGGGCTATTCTTATCGCCGAGCGCAGATTGAAACCACTCGTGCTCTGTAGAAGTATGGTTGACGACAATATCCATAATAATGCGAATACCACGCTGATGCGCTTCAGACAATAATTGGTCAAAATCTTCCATGGTGCCGAAGTCTGGGTTAATCGCGTAGTAATCGGAAATGTCGTAACCGTTATCAATCATTGGTGACTGGTAGACTGGTGTTAACCAAATCGCGTCAATACCCAAGAGTTTTAAGTAATCGAGTTTAGAAATAATACCTTGAATATCCCCTGTACCTTTACTGCCACTATCGCAAAAGCTCTTAGGGTAAATTTGATAGATCGAGGCGGTTTTCCACCAGTTTGCATCGTTAGCGATCGTTGTCATTTCTAAACTCACTTACCAAAAAATAATAAACTTTGAAAAAGGAGCGACACAGTGCCGCTCCGAAAATTGATGGATTAAGCGTTAGCAGGCTCTAGCTCGCCTTTCATTTGTGCACGCTTGTAAAAGAACAGAGTCAACGCAGCTGGTACTGCAATCGCCACTAGCATTGCGATTGCGAAAATGCCCCAGAATTGTGGTTGGATAGATAAAATACCTGGTAGACCACCAACACCAATACCATTTGCCATTACGCCAGCACTGCCACAGATAGCGGCCGCAATTGCACTACCAATCATTGCGCTGAGCATTGGAAATTTATATTTCAAGTTGATGCCGTACATCGCAGGTTCCGTTACACCTAGGTAAGCAGAGATTGCTGCAGGTACTGAGATGTCTCGCTCACCATGCTTTTTGCTGATAAGGATGATGCCCACGACAGCTGATGCTTGTGCGATGTTTGACAATGCAATCAAAGGCCAGATTGGTGTACCGCCCAACTCTTGCATAAGTTGAAGGTCAACTGCATTGGTTGTGTGGTGAATACCAGTAATAACCAGAGGTGCGTATAGGAAACCAAATACCATCGAACCAATAACAGCAAAGTCACCAGTCATAGCCGCTTTTGCCGCGAATGCAACGCCATCACCTAATACACGACCGAAAGGACCGATTAGTGAGTGAGCAAGCACAACAGAAACAATGATAGATACAAACGGCACAACCACTAGGTAAAGGTATGAAGGAACGATTCGCTTCAAGTTAGTTTCAATAAATGCCAGAGCAACACCTGCCAGCATTGCTGGAATGACCTGCGCTTGATAACCGACTTTTTCAATTACAAACAAACCGAAATCCCAGACTTCTGGAACTTGCTTGCCGATTAGATACGCGTTCATCAGCTGGGGTGATACCAATGTGACACCCAGAGTAATACCAAGAATTGGCGTACCACCAAGTTTCTTAACGGTAGACCAACATACACCTACAGGAAGGAAGAAAAAGATCGCTTCACCAATCAACCACAAGAAACTATGTACCGTTGCCCAGAACTGGCTAATTTCAGTGAGTGACTGTCCATCAAACATCTTGATGTCGCCGATGACATTGCGGAAACCTAGAATCAAACCACCGGTAATGATAGCTGGAAGTAGCGGTACAAAAATTTCAGCAAGATGGGAAATACCGCGTTCCAAAACATTCATATTCTGGCGAGCCGCTTGTTTTGCTTCGTCTTTTGACGCTTCGCTTTGGCCAGATAGTTCAATCAACACCTTATAAACTTCGTCGACTTCAGTACCCACAACCACCTGGAACTGACCCGCATTAGTAAAGCACCCCTTGACTAGCGGCAACGCTTCTAGCGCTTTCTCGTCTGCTTTATCGGTATCGTTCAGCACAAAGCGAAGGCGGGTTAGGCAGTGACTTACACTCGCGATATTGTCACGGCCACCGACCAACTCAATCAGACGCTCAACTTCTTGTTTCGCTATCTTACTCATATCCATGTCCACCCTAATTGGATTCTCATTCTGTTCAATTCAAACTGACTAGATGTTCTTAATTATACTTATGGGAACATTCCCACTTATGGATATTATATTGTCAGATCTAATTTTGAATAAAAATGGGAACAGTCCCATTAATTGAATAAGATCACAGTATAATTTTAAATCAGTTTGGAAATAATGGTTTAGAGCGCGAGTGGCTCTTGAGTGATGTGTACTTGCTCAATCTCACCATTAATCTGAGAGATCAACAAGTTAGCAGCCTTTTCACCTGCCAATGCGTAGCCAGGATCAATGCTAAATACTTTGGGGAACAAGAACGACAGCAGTTCATTGCCACCAACACCAGTTACAACAACATCTTCTCGATTCAGCTCTTGTAGCCTCTTGATTACGCCCAGAGCAAGTGTATCGCTGGCACAAACAATCGCCTCTGTTTGCTCAGTAAGAACATTATCGACGAGCAAATAGGCACTTTCATGGTTCAACTGTCCTGTTTGATATTGCGGCTGAACCTCATGGCTATCACACCAACCTAAATACGCTTCTAAGCGTAATTTACCAGTAGTTTTGTCACTTGGATCAACACCAATAAAGCCAATATTATTGAGTTCTTTTTCCTTCAAAAAGGTCAAAGCTTTTGTAATCACTTGGGTGTTGTCGTAGTTAATTGAAGAGACTTTATCGGTGTCCATTGCAATGACCACAGTGCGATTTTGCCAGCTGTCTAGCTTATCAATATCAAAGTCACTGAAACCGAATACGATCACACCATCCACATTGCGCTTTTTAAGAACATCAAGATGCTCGTTGGTTTTAATACGATCAAACTGGCTCTCCATGATGACAACATCATAGCCCGAGCGATAAAGCGTATTGAGCATGCTCCCCACCGCTTTATTCTCTGATGGAGAGTCTAAACGCGAGATAATCACCCCAACAACTTTCTGGCTACCACCCCGCATAGATTGTGCAGATTTAGAAGGAACATAACCTGATTCTTGGATTACACGCTCAACTTTCTCACGTGTTGCAGGCTTCACTTTTGGATCGTTAGTCAAAACACGAGACACCGTTGATTTACCAACGCCAGACAGCTTAGCGATATCAAGAATGGTTAATTTTTTGCTCATAGATATTTAGAATGCTTGTAGGAGTGATAGTGGCTGAAAGTCTATTCTCTCAGCCGGAATGGTCTATTATTCTTCAGTCATACAGTTCTTGTAAATGACACGGCCCAACTCCAATCGAGCTTCATTGCCTTTTGTGAAAAGCGTCACTGGATTAATCGTTTCAGAAGTTCCATCATCAAGAATGTACTTAGAGCCCGAGCCCGAACGCACTCTTGCTAAGCGGTAGTCATTCTCAGGTAAACGTAATAACGCTTTAGGTTCATTCGGCATATACGCGACCTTAAAGCTCTTATCGTCTTGGCAGGCGTAGTTTTTAAACTCACCTTGGTAGGCACTTTTCTCTTCAACGGCGCTGTATGAACAACCGACTAAACTGACACCAATCACAGCCATAAGCAATGAACGATACTTCATAGAAACCTCCAGACAAAACAAAGGCCGCACGAAGCGACCCTATAACGTTACTGATTTAGATATGTAGGAACATCTTTGATGCTATCAAGAACTACGGAAGCGATAGATTCGCCTTTTTCAGTCACAGGCTTACCTGTGCGAACAAGAATTTTTGTTCCCACGCCAGCAGCCTCAGCCGCCATCAAGTCTTCTGCTTTATCGCCAACCATTACTGAGTTAGCCATATCGATTTTCAAGAAATCACGTGCAGAGATGAACATGCCTGGTTTTGGCTTACGGCAATCACAATCTTCTTTATACTTACCTTGGCCATGTTCTGGGTGGTGAGGACAGTAATAGAAACCGTCAAACTCAACGCCATTGTCGACGAAGTTCCAATCCATCCATTGCGTTAAATCTAGGAAACGGTCTTCGCTAAATTTACCACGGGCGATCCCTGACTGGTTAGTGACTAAGACAAGTTGATAACCCATCTCTTTCAGTGCCTTTGTCGCTTCAAACACGCCATCAATAAACTCAAAGTCGTGCTCATCATGTACATAGCCATGATCAACGTTGATCACGCCGTCACGATCTAAAAAGACTGCTGGTTTCGCCAAAATATGCTTCTCGTAATTTACTTTATATAAAGAAGATTATACCCAAGTCGTTGCAATATGCCATCTTCATGAGGTGTGCTAACCACGCCCTTTATTAATATAAAACTTTTATTAAACGAGGTTATCCACTCGAAGTCATGGCCGCTCTCTTGTATGACTTATCACTAGAATCTCTATCTAATGACAAATTGATTAGGCTAAAAATACGTTTAGACGTCTAGACGTAAAAATATCTATTGACACTTTTCGCCCAAACCCATAGCATCCTCTACTAAATGAGATATAGTTCAAAATAATCTACTGCTCCTAATCTGAAACGAGTTTCTCGATGATTGAAATTAATCAAGTAAACAAGGTGTTCTATCAAGGCAATAAGGAAATTCATGCCCTGAAAGAGATCAACCTACACATCCCACAGGGAAATATTTTTGGTGTTATTGGCTCATCAGGAGCAGGGAAAAGTACGCTTATTCGTTGTGTGAACATGCTAGAAGCGCCGACTACGGGCTCTATCATTGTTGATGGCGTTGACTTAACTAAGCTATCAAAGTCGGAACTGTGTGAAGCTCGCCGTAACATCGGCATGATATTCCAACACTTTAACCTACTTTCTTCGCGCACTGTCTTTGATAACGTAGCACTCCCTTTAGAGCTTGCGGGTGCAGATAAAGAACGCATTACAACGAAAGTAACCGAGCTACTCAAACTGGTTGGTTTAGCAGACAAACATGAAAGCTACCCATCAAACCTGAGTGGTGGCCAGAAGCAACGTGTGGCAATTGCCCGCGCTCTAGCATCAGACCCAAAAGTTCTGTTGTGTGATGAAGCGACCAGCGCACTGGATCCAGCAACCACTCAATCAATCCTTGAGCTGTTGAAAGAGATCAATCGCAAACTAAACATCACGATTCTATTGATTACGCACGAAATGGATGTAGTAAAGAGTATCTGTCACGAAGTTGCCATCATTGGTGGTGGCGAGCTGGTTGAGAAAGGTACCGTTGGTGAAATCTTTGCTCATCCAAAAACAGATCTGGCGCATGAGTTCATCCGTTCGACATTGGATCTGTCAATTCCAGAAGATTATCAAGTACGACTACAGCAAACACGTGTTGAAGGTAGCTATCCATTAGTACGCCTTGAATTTACAGGGGCAACTGTTGACGCTCCGCTGATGACGCAAATTGCGCGTAAGTTCAACATTGATGTCAGCATTCTAAGTTCAGACCTAGACTACGCTGGCGGTGTTAAGTTCGGCATGATGGTCGCAGAGCTATTTGGTAACGAGCAAGATGACAATGCAGCGATTGAATTCCTGCGTGAGCACAATGTAAAAGTAGAGGTGCTAGGTTATGTCCTTTAATGAAATTTCACAGTGGTTAAGCCTAAATAGCAATCTTCTACTTGGTGCAACTTGGGAAACACTCTACATGGTCGCTGTTGCCGGTATCGTGGGCTTTGCGGTTGGTATCCCTTTAGGTGTGATTCTGCACACAACCAAAAAAGGCGGGTTGCTGGAAAATACGAAGCTTAACGGCATTCTTGGCGCAGTAGTCAACGTAGGTCGTTCTGTACCTTTCCTAGTATTAATGGTCGCAATTATTCCAGTGACTAAGCTTTTGGTTGGCACATTTATTGGTACGACTGCGGCTATTGTCCCACTGACAATTGGCGCTATTCCATTTGTTGCTCGTCTAATTGAAGGTGCTTTATTAGAAGTTCCAACTGGCTTAGTCGAAGCCGCTCAATCTATGGGCGCAACGCCAATGCAAATTATTTCTAAGGTTCTGCTTCCTGAAGCAATGCCTACGATTGTTAACTCAGTAACAATCACATTAGTCACCCTAGTTAGCTACTCAGCTATGGCTGGTACTGTTGGTGGTGGCGGTCTAGGTGACGTCGCAATACGTTATGGATTCCATCGTTATGATGTTGTCATCATGGCCGTGACTGTCGTAATGCTGATTGTACTTGTACAAATTATTCAATCTATTGGTGATGCGATTGTCCGTCGCGTGGATCACCGCTAAAAATATAACAAATTCACAGATTTTATTTATAAGGAGATAGTGATGAAATTCAGTCTTAAAGGTCTTTTGACTATCGCAGCAGCAGCGTCTGCTCTTGTTCTAGCAGGTTGTGGCGAAAAAGAAGCTGACACTAGCAAAGTGAAAGTGGGTGTAATGGCTGGTGCAGAAGCACAAGTTGCTGAAGTTGCAGCTAAAGTGGCTAAAGAGAAATTCGGCCTAGAGGTAGAACTAGTTACATTTACTGACTACGTAACGCCGAACGCAGCACTGGATGACGGTTCTATCGACATCAACGCATTCCAGCACAAGCCATACCTAGATCAACAAGTTGCTGATCGTGGTTACAAGCTAACTATCGCTGGCAACACGTTCGTATACCCTATTGCAGGTTACTCTAAGCAAGTTAAATCGGTTGATGAAATCCAAGACGGTGCACGTATCGCAGTGCCAAACGATCCAACAAACCTAGGTCGCTCTCTACTACTTCTAGAGCAACAAGGTCTTCTAAAACTACGTGAAGGTGCTGGTCTTCTAGCGACAGTTCGTGACATCGTTGAGAACCCGAAAAACATCACTATCGTTGAGCTTGATGCTGCACAACTTCCTCGCTCTCTTGATGATGTTGCTCTATCTGTAATCAACACGACTTACGCTAGCTCTATCAACCTAACTCCACAAAAAGATGGCGTATTTGTTGAAGACAAAGAGTCTCCGTATGTAAACCTAATCGTTTCTCGTGAAGAAAACGCAACAGCTGAAAACGTAACTAACTTCGTTAAAGCTTACCAAACTGAAGAAGTTTACACTGCTGCATCAGAAATCTTCCAAGGTGGTGTTGTTAAGGGTTGGTAATCACTTACTACTCTATATAAACACTAAGGGCTGACGTTAATACGTCAGCCCTTTTTCGTTCCAGGATTGGTAAGTGATTACTTACCAAACATACGACTCAACGTGCCATCCTTGTCCATCACTTGGTGCTTAATGGCTGCGCCAACATGTAAAGCTAGGGCAATAATAATAAGGTTGACGCTCAATCCATGCACTGCGCCACCAAGAGAGCCAAGCCACTCAATTTCTTCACCCGAAGCAATAAGCGTTAACCCAAACACATCAACTGTGCGCCCACTACCCACACTCATTGCAATACCCGATAGCGGCATTGCCAATGTTGCAAGCAGCAGCACAATATGAATCGCTTTTGCGCCTAATTCTTGCGTTCTTGTTAGCTTCGCAACACTTGTGATCTGACCTTCAAATAGACGCCAAGCCAATCTAGCTGCTGCGACTACCAAGACAATCAGACCCAATGATTTATGGGTTCCCAACAATTCAAACTTTTCAGGACTTCGCTCCAACCCTTCTACATAAATACCCAGGGCAAACACTGCAATAAATGCTAGTCCGGTTAACCAATGCAGAGCAATTGTTGGCTTTGACAATGACTTACTCATATTGACCTTCCTATTGAGTCATTTTGTTGTAAATATGGAAATCATTATCATTTCAACCTGTGTAAATTTCTATCAGGCGAAGCGTAAAGTAATGTAAATTGTAGGGTTATTATTTCTGACATAAAAAAACCAGAGCCGTAGCTCTGGTTTCTTAATTCAAAGTATCTATCGATTAAGGCGTGTAGTACGTCGCCGCACCAGGGCCTACTGGTAGACCGAAGATAAATACCCAAATGTAGAATAGTACACTCCAACCTACGATAAAGCAGATTGAGTAAGGTAGCATGGTCGCGATTAGCGTACCGATACCTAGGTTCTTCATGTAACGAGTAGCTACAGCAAGGATAAGACCGAAGTAGCTCATCATTGGAGTAATGATGTTTGTCGTTGAGTCACCGATACGGTAAGCAGCCTGAATTGTTTCAGGAGCGTAGCCAACTAGCATCAGCATTGGAACAAAGATAGGCGCTGTAACTGCCCACTGAGCAGACGCTGAACCGATCATCAGGTTGATGAAACCACACATTAGGATGAATGCGAAGAACAGCATTGGACCTGTTAGGCCGATTTCCTGTAGGAAGCTTGCGCCAGCAACAGCAAATACTTGACCGAAGTTAGTCCACTTGAAGAACGCAACAAACTGAGCAGCAAAGAATACAAGTACGATGTACATGCCCATTGAAGACATAGACTTCGCCATTGCATCAATCACATCACGGTCAGTTTTCATTGAACCGGTAACTTTACCGTAAACAAAACCTGGGACTGCGAAGAATACGAAGATGAACGCAACGATACTCTTAAGGAACGGAGAACCCGCTACCGTACCTGTTGCTGAACGCAGTACGCCGTCTTCAGGAACGATTGTCCAAGCAAGAAGTGCTGAAACAGCAACAACTGCAAGACCCGCTAGCTTAAGACCTTTCTTCTCTAGGTCAGTAAGTTTACCCATTGAGTCGTTAGACAGATCTTCAGACGCTTCTTCGTCGTTGTATTTACCAAGTTTTGGCTCAACAATTTTTTCAGTAACAAATGCACCAGTAATCGCAATGAAGAAAGTTGAAACAAACATGAAGTACCAGTTTGCTTCTGGACCAACTGTGTAAGATGGGTCAATCATTTGCGCTGCTGTTTCTGTAATACCAGAAAGCAGTGGATCAACAGTACCGATTAGAAGGTTTGCAGAGTAACCACCAGATACACCAGCAAACGCTGCAGCAAGACCCGCAAGAGGGTGACGACCTAGTGAGTGGAATAGCATCGCTGCTAATGGGATAAGCACTACGTAGCCAAGCTCTGACGCAGTATTTGAGATGATACCTGCAAATACAACCGTAACTGTAACCATACGCTTAGATGCGCCCATTACCATGCCGCGCATCGCAGCTGATAGAAGGCCTGAGTGTTCAGCGATCGCAACACCTAGCATTGCTACTAGAACCGTACCTAGCGGAGCAAAACCTACGAAGTTTTTAACAAGATTTGTAACGATAAGCTGTAAGCCTTCAGCATTTAATAGACTTACAACGTGGATCATGCCGTCAGCAGCACGACCTTTAGCACCTTCTGGACGAGGATCCATTACTGATACTTCAAAGTAACCAGCGATGCCTGAAGTGATTAGAATCGCAACACAGAAGATTGCAAAAAGAGTGATCGGATGGGGTAAAAGATTCCCCAAATACTCAACGCCATCGAGAAAACGAGTAAATAAAGGTTTCTTTGGCGAGTTGTTTTTTATTGAAGCAGATGAACTCATCTGTTCCCTCCTTGTAGTTATTCCTGTGCAATTGTGACAAAAATGTTCCAAATGCCAGCGCAGGGTACTCGACAAAAGAGTCAATTAGAAATGCAAAATGTTACAAAGTGTGTAATAAATCATATTATTTAACGTCATTTGAACAATAAATTAGCAAATATCACCAAATTATATACCAAAAGCAGATTTATAATTCATATAAACACATTCATACTGTTAATATTTGCGTTGCTAACTCTCTGATTCAACGAGAGTGAAAATTCACTCTCCGCAGACAATTAAGTCACCTCGTGAATATGAGGCTAATAATTTCTAATCGACGAACTCAACTACAAGAAGAGAAACGTTTTTGAGTTGGTGTTACATCCCATTTACAGTTTATTTTTGTACCGCTTTAAACCTCGGGTTGGTTTTACAGATCACGTAAAGGCGCCCTCTCCTTTTTACGATTTGGCAATCAGGATGTCGGCTTTTTGCACTTTTTAGAGATTTAACGACTTTCATTTATTCCTCTCCTTTCGAAAACTGAGCAAAGCGGCGGTTGAAGTTAGCCACACGTCCTTCTTTTTGAATCACGCGCTGTTTACCTGTGTAGTAAGGATGCGACTTCGAGGATACCTCGACGGTGAAATATGGGTAGGTTTTGCCATCTTTCCATTCTATGGTTCGGTCTGTTTGTAGCGTTGAACCAATAACAAAATACTCATCGATACTGGTATCGTGAAACACCACTTGGCGATATTCAGGGTGTATGTTGGCTTTCATATTTCTCTCCTTGCTCAAGTTGATACGTTATAACATTGCAATTAATAATCATTATCAAAAAGAAACGCAAGCAATTTTGTGATATTTTTCTTCTAGATTGATAGTAAAGAGTGGCAAATATGTACTCCATTGAGCCTATTGGCTTCGTAGAATCACCTTATAAAGAGAAGTTTGCTGTTCCTCGCCAGCCAAGATTGGTCTCAGCAGCGACATCCCGCGTTCGCTTAACAGGCGCAGCAAATTGCCCTGAAGCGGTACGAGGCATCGAACAGTTTAGTCATGTGTGGCTACTTTTCTTGTTTGATCAGAATTTGACAGCAGGTTGGAAACCAACGGTTCGTCCCCCTCGCTTAGGAGGAAATGATCGTGTCGGTGTACTGGCTTCTCGTTCTACATTTAGACCAAACGGAATTGGTATGTCTGCTGTTGAGTTAAAAGGCGTAACAAAAGAAGGCGACCAAGTTTATCTGGAATTGGGCAATGTCGATTTGGTCAATCAAACTCCGATTGTCGATATTAAGCCTTATATCCCTTATACCGACGCCATTGAAGATGCGATTGGGGGATATGCCGAGCTTGAGCCTGAAACAGCGCAAGTCACCTTCTCTGAGTTAGCTCAAGCAGTACTTAAAACGCGCAAAGAAGGGGTAATGGAGAGTAAGGTGATTGAGCAAGTCTTAGCGCAAGATCCTCGCCCTGCCTATAAGAAAAACAAGACCGATAATAAAGAGTATGCGGTCAACTTGTTCGACTTAAACGTAAAATTCACGGTTGAAGGCAATTTCGTCACGGTTACGTCGATCGAATGCTTTTGACAAAGCCAATTGGCTGATATTATAGACGGCTTAGAAAATTTCCCTGTATTGGGATTTCATACTCCTGTCCATTCTGGCTTGAGTATTCAACTTTAATAAACGGATAAATTTAATGCGTACCAGTAATTATCTTCTTTCTACTCTGAAGGAGACTCCAAACGACGCAGAAGTAGTAAGCCACCAGCTTATGCTACGTGCAGGTATGATCCGTAAGCTAGCTTCAGGTCTTTACACCTGGCTACCTACTGGTCTACGTGTATTGCGTAAAGTCGAAAACATCGTTCGTCAAGAGATCGACAATGCAGGTGCTGTCGAAACTCTGATGCCCGTTGTTCAGCCGTTTGAACTTTGGGAAGAGACAGGTCGTTCTGAAAAGATGGGCCCTGAGCTACTTCGCTTTACTGACCGTCATACTCGTCCGTTTGTTCTTAGCCCAACTGCTGAAGAGGTTATCACTAGCCTTGTTCGCAACGAAGTAAGCTCGTACAAACAGCTTCCACTTAATCTATACCAAATCCAGACTAAATTCCGTGATGAGCGCCGCCCACGTTTTGGCGTAATGCGTGCACGTGAATTCTGCATGATGGATGCATACAGCTTCGACATCGACAAAGCAGGTCTAGAGAAATCTTACCAAGCGATGCACGATGCATACTGTAAAGCATTCGATCGTATGGGCCTTGAGTACCGTCCAGTACTTGCTGATTCTGGTGCTATCGGTGGTAGCGGTTCTCAAGAGTTCCACGTACTTGCTGAAAGTGGCGAAGATCTGATCGCATTCTCTACAGAGTCTGATTACGCAGCAAATATCGAAAAAGCGGAAGCAGCAGCTCCAACAGGTGAACGTGCTGAGCCAACTCAAGAGATGACTCTAGTTGACACGCCAAACGCGAAAACAATCGCTGAACTCGTAGAGCAGTTCGATCTACCAATCGAAAAAACGGTTAAGACTCTATTCGTTAAAGCTTCTGATGAAGTAGATGCCGACATCATTGCACTTATCGTTCGTGGTGATCACGAGCTAAACGAAGTGAAAGCAGAAAACCTTCCTCAAGTAGCATCTCCTCTTGAGATGGCAACTGAAGAAGAAATTCGTGCACTAATTGGAGCTGGTCCAGGTTCACTAGGTCCTGTAGGTCTTAAGCTTCCATTCATCGTAGACCGCACTGTTGCTCTAATGAGTGACTTTGGCGCAGGTGCTAACGTTGATGACAAACACTACTTCGGTATTAACTGGGGTCGTGACGTTGAACTAGGCCAAATTGAAGACCTACGTAACGTAGTAGAAGGCGATCTAAGCCCATGTGGTAAAGGTACACTTCAGCTTAAGCGTGGTATCGAAGTGGGTCACATCTTCCAACTAGGTAACGTTTACTCGCAAGCGATGAACTGTGGCGTACTTGGCCCTGACGGTAAGAACGTTATCCTAGAGATGGGTTGTTACGGTATCGGTGTTTCACGTGTTGTTGCTTCTGCAATCGAGCAGAACCACGACAAGTACGGCATCATTTGGCCAGACGCACTTGCACCTTTCCAAGTTGCAATCGTTCCAATGAACATGCACAAGTCTGAAGAAGTGAAAGAAGCGGCTGAGAAGCTATACGCTGAACTGACAGCAATGGGTATCGAAGTACTATTCGATGACCGTAAAGAACGCCCAGGCGTAATGTTCTCAGATATGGAGCTTATCGGTGTTCCTCACACTATCGTGATTGGCGATCGTTCAATGAAAGAAGGTAACTTCGAGTATAAGAACCGCCGTGAAGGTACTAAAGAGGCCGTAGCGATGGCTGATATCATTGAGCACGTTAAATCTAAGTTTGCTTAATTGCTTATCACATTAGATAGACAAAGGCCGATGTTTAAAACATCGGCCTTTTTGTTTTTGCCTTCTGACCGAGTGGCGAATGACGCACTGGCAAACATAGTAGTTTTGTCATCCTCAAGAATGAGGAACGAATAAATTGGGGATCTTCTTGAAGTAAACCGACTTCCTACTCCAACGGCTCTGTTGGCGCTTGGCTAGCTACCTTCTTTGGCGCATGAGGCACATCAATGAGTTCATCAGCATTACCATCAATCAATTCACCAAAATGGAAAATACCGAACTCACCAGGCTTCATTCGCGGCCAAGTTTCGTTGTCAGTTAACGGCTGAGTCGCGATTACTGACACAATATCATTTGGCGTTGTCTCTTCTTGGAAGTTGATCTCAACATCTTCATCAATCAGCGATGCTTTGCCAAATGGTGCGCGGCGCGTAATCCAATACAGGTGATTGGTACAGTATGTCATCACATACTCACCATCAGAAAGCAGCATATTGAACACTCCTTTCTCACGCAATTTATCACAGCATTCAGCGACGAAACGAAATACGCCTACCATGTCTTGTGGAGGTTCTGGGTATCTATCTTCCATTTGCTTTAACAACCAACAGAAAGAAAGCTCACTGTCAGTTTGACCTACAGGGCGGTGTCGGCCTGTATAGAAGTCTTGATAATCAGAAAGCTGGCCATTATGTGCAAATGTCCAATAACGTCCCCACAACTCACGCGTAAATGGATGTGTGTTCTCTAGATTGACGCCACCACGGTTAGCTTGCCTAATATGGCTTATCACCGCACGGCTCTTTATCGGGTAGTTTTGCACTAACTCCGCTATTTTTGAGTCACAGCTCGGGTTAGGATCTTTAAAGGTGCGAAAGCCCTTACCTTCATAGAAAGTAATCCCCCAGCCATCACGATGTGGGCCTGTATTGCCGCCTCGCTGCATCAAACCAGTAAAACTAAAACAGATATCGGTTGGAACGTTAGCGCTCATTCCGAGCAATTCACACATGGTTTAGCAAACTCCCTTCATCCTTGCGTGTAGAACATCTTTAATAACATAAGCGCCAGCAAGATTGCTAGCGCTTATAGTTATAAGATAGAAAACGGTAACGGCAATTAAGCGTTTTCCATTTCCTTTTCGATCAGTTGAATCACAATGTGGATGATTTTGATGTGGATTTCTTGAATGCGATCAGCGTAACCAAAGTGCGGTACACGAATTTCAATATCCGCTAGACCTGCCATTTTGCCACCATCTTTGCCGGTAAGAGCAATCGTCTTCATACCTTTCGCTTGCGCAGCTTCAATCGCTTTTAAGATGTTGCCTGAGTTACCTGAAGTTGATAAGCCAAACAATACATCACCCTTGCTACCTACCGCTTCAACATAACGAGAGAAGACAAAATCGTAGCCAAAGTCGTTACTCACACATGATAGGTGGCTTGGGTCTGAAATCGCGATACCCGGTAGACCTGGACGGTTTTCACGGTAACGACCTGTTAGCTCTTCAGCAAAGTGCATCGAGTCACAGTGCGAACCACCATTACCACAAGACAGCACTTTGCCACCTTGTTTAAATGAATCTGCAATCATTTTCGCTGCTGCTTCAATTTGAGCAATATTGTGGTCATCACTCAAGAATTTGTTGAGTACGTCGGCAGCTTCATTTAATTCGTTTCTAATTAGGTCCTGGTACATAGGTTCATCTCTAATTTTTTTAATAAATAGTTCTGTATTAATTACAGAAAGCATTACCTACAGAGTTTACTCAAACAATTCTCACTGTCGATAGTCAACGATTAACAATTACACCTTTATTGCAAATCTCGCCTCACAAAACCGGCATGACTCGTCATTTTTAGACTTTTCACTCTACTTAGATCACTTTTTGAACAAATACACATTTTACATTTTATTAATATTTTGATTACACTTAACTGGTTAGACCTCTTACTACTTTAAAGGCGTAAAACTCATATAAGCTCGCCGTAAAAGGAACAATAAATATGGACATCTTGCTCTCACTCTTAGGCTTTACAGCTGTACTCGCGGTCTGTTTGTATCACCGCAGTTCACTCATTCTCTCTATCGCGGCTTTAACTGCCACGATGGTGGCCCTCTCTATCTTTGGTACCGCTGGTTCACTAAGCTGGATTCTTTTCATTGCAGCTGTCATCACTCTGGCAATTCCTTCTGTTCGCCAGTCATTGATTAGTAAAAAGGCACTTTCTCTCTTTAAGAAAGTACTCCCAGCAATGTCTCAAACCGAGAAAGAAGCACTAGATGCAGGTACGGTTTGGTGGGAAGCCGAACTATTTAAAGGTAAGCCGAACTGGAACAAGCTACACGAGATTAAAGATCCAAAGCTAAGTGCTGAAGAGCAGGCTTTCCTTGATGGGCCGGTAAGCGAAGTCTGTGCGATGGTTAATGACTATCATGTGACTCATGAACTAGCTGACTTACCACCAGAAGTGTGGCAATACCTTAAAGATCATAAGTTCTTCGCGATGATCATTAAAAAGAAATACGGCGGCCTTGAGTTTTCAGCTTACGCTCAATCTTTGGTGCTGCAAAAACTAACGGGTGTTTCAAGTGTGCTTTCATCGACTGTTGGCGTGCCTAACTCTTTAGGCCCAGGTGAACTCTTACAACACTACGGCACTAATGATCAAAAAGACTATTACTTACCCCGCCTAGCTGAAGGTAAAGAAATCCCTTGTTTTGCCCTAACCAGTCCAGAAGCCGGTTCAGACGCAGGCTCAATTCCAGACTTTGGTGTCGTTTGTAAAGGTGAGTGGGAAGGCAAAGAAGTATTAGGTATGCGTTTAACTTGGAACAAGCGTTACATTACTCTTGCTCCAGTGGCAACAGTACTAGGCCTAGCATTTAAACTGCGCGACCCAAATAATCTGCTAGGTGAACAAGAAGAAATTGGTATTACCTGTGCATTGATTCCTACCCACCTGAAAGGCGTTGAAATTGGTAATCGTCACTTCCCATTAAACGTACCATTCCAAAACGGCCCTACACGCGGCAACGAGCTGTTTGTACCTCTCGATTTCATCATTGGTGGGCCAAAAATGGCTGGCCAAGGCTGGCGTATGCTAGTTGAATGTCTTTCGGTTGGTCGCGGTATTACGCTACCGTCAAACTCGACTGGTGGTATTAAAACTGCTGCACTTGCAACGGGTGCCTATGCACGTATTCGTCGCCAGTTCAAACAGCCTATCGGTCATATGGAAGGGGTCGAAGAGCCTTTGGCACGCTTGGGTGGTAATGCCTATGTGATGGATGCCGCTAGCTCATTGACCGTCGCCGGTATTGACCTAGGTGAAAAGCCTTCGGTTATCTCTGCCATCGTGAAATACCACTGTACTCATCGCATGCAACATAGTGTGATTGATGCAATGGACATTGTTGGCGGCAAAGGCATCTGTATGGGACCATCAAACTTCTTAGCCCGAGGTTATCAAGGTGCACCCATCGCTGTTACGGTAGAAGGTGCAAACATTCTGACCCGCTCAATGATCATCTTTGGTCAAGGCGCTATTCGTTGTCACCCTTATGTTCTTGAAGAAATGAATGCGGCGTATTCAGAGTCATCGGATGCATTAGATAAGTTTGATAGTGCACTTGCTGGTCACGTTAGCTTTACCATGAGTAACTTTGTACGTAGTTTCTGGCTAGGTTTAACCGATGGTCGTTTCTCTGATGCTCCAGTCAAAGATACAACGACACGCTATTACCAACAACTTAACCGTTACAGTGCCAACATCGCATTCTTGTCAGACATTTCAATGGCCGTGCTTGGTGGCTCGTTGAAACGTAAAGAACGTTTATCTGCACGTCTTGGCGATATTTTGAGCCAGCTTTACCTAAGCTCAGCTACCTTAAAACGCTATGAAAGTGAAGGCCGTATTGCCGATGATCTACCACTTGTTCATTGGGGCCTACAAGACAGCTTGAAGCAGACTGAGCATGCAATTGACGAGTTCTTAGCTAACTTCCCGAACAAGTGGTTAGGCAAAGCACTTAAAGTGATCATTTTACCGTTTGGTCGTGTACGTAAAGCCCCTAGCGATAAGCTAGACAGCCAAGTCGCGCAGATCTTACAAACGCCGAGTGCTACACGTTCTCGTATCGGTCGCAATCAGTACTTTGAAGCGAGTGAATTCAACCCTGTCGGCAAGATTGAAAAAGCACTGCATATCATTTTAGAAGCTGAACCTGTGTTTGATAAGGTATGTAAAGCGACCAATAAACGTCGTCCTTTCTTACGCTTAGATCTAGTCGCAGATATCGGCCTAGAACAAGGCATCATTGACAGCAGCGAAGCAAACCTATTAAGAGAAGCTGAACAGCACCGTCTATACGTGATTAACGTTGATGACTTCGACCCAAAGGATTTAGCGGCTAAGCCTCAACCAGAACTTACACCGTCTATGGATGAAGTCGCTTAAATCTGTATGATTGGTAACAAAAAGGGCTGCATTGCAGCCCTTTTTAGTATCTCGTCACAGTGGAATTGCCCACTCTACTTCTTAGGCATTTCCAACTGCATTTCTGGCATAGCTTGCTTCTTCGCTTTTAGCTTTCTCATCACAAACCAGATGACAAGCCCTAAAATAAGTACAACCACATTACCTACGCCAATAATAATCATAGTGCGAGTTTTCTTTTCTTCTCGCATCTGCAGCAGCTGCATTTCTTCAAGCATTCTTTGTTGCTCGAGTCTCTCTAACTCCTGCAAACGGCGAGTTTCAGCTAAGTCAATTTCTTCAACAACGCTATAGGTATGCTCGGTAATCTCGAACATAAGCGGTCGCTCTGATCCCATTTCCGTCGCGAAGGCTTTTCCAGACCAAGCATAATTACCGACCTTGTCACTGCTTGGTATCTCCAATTCTAGTTTATTACTTTCGGCATCAGCACTACCTTGTACCGTTAGCTTATCGCCATTAGGACCTAGATGTTCAATGTGCGCAGAAATAGATCCAGGAAGAATCATGCCCTGCTCCCCACTCACTACAACTCGATGAGGAATGCCATCTTCTCTAGACTGAATGAAGGTTGATTGCAAAGGTCGTGGGTAGACCAACACTTCTTGCTCTTGCGCTCTTAGGAACACACCATTACCCGAAGTAATACGTACACGATATTTGCCCGGCTCACTACTGATAGGTAAAGACACCGTAAAAATACCATCCCCTGCAATCTCATCTAAACCACGGCCATCATCAGCAAACTCACCAATCACTTCAGGAATTGGGCGAGCTTCTTTAACCAAGGTATCTTCATTTTCTATGTATTTAGTGAAGGTTACTTTGAGCTTAACTCGATCAAGGAAATCACGTAAAACTAATGGCTTACCGTCGGAGGTAAGGCGAGCATTAAACTTAATCGACTCACCAAGATAGAGGCGATTTGGCATTTTGTCTGTCGACAACTCTAAGTGTGAAATAAGTTTAATTTTATTTTTGGGTGTGACCTTCCCGATCGCTTGCCATGGACCAGGCATGGGTTTGTCGATAGAAATGATGTCCATTGATGATTCTTGGTACCAACGGACATTGTCAGGAGAACGCCATGCATAGTACTTCTTCCCATCAGGGCGCACTAAGACGACTGGTTGTGAGCTCTTCGCTCGATATATCACAAACGTGATCTGTTTGATCGATGGATCTACCCTAAAACGGTTATCGAGCAATGACATTGAGGATTCTTCAGCAGAATAGCTTAATGCGCTAAATACAATACCTACAATGGCAATCCAAATCCTCAACATCCTTTCTCCTACTGACGCCAGAGACAACTTCCGTTTTTCTCGACGATATCTAATCTATTGTTATGGGCTTCTATTTCATCGGCCGTTGCACGTAGAACCTTTAGCGCTTTTCGTCCACTTGCCGCACGTTTTATCGCTTCTCCACCAGCATCGTCCGAACTACCTGCATTGAATTGAAGTGACGTTTGGCCACCCGTCATCAATAGATATACGTCAGCTAGAATCTCCGCATCGAGCAAAGCGCCGTGGAGTGTACGGTGTGAGTTATCAATACCGTAGCGGTCACAGAGCACATCGAGGTTGTTTCGCTTGCCAGGGAAGATCTTCTTCGCCATAGCTAGCGTATCGGTCACCTTACAGTAATCATCCGTTGTGCCGATGGTCGGATCGAGCATTCTAAACTCATGATCCATAAAGCCCGTATCGAAGGGCGCGTTGTGAGCCACCAGCTCTGCGTCTTTAATAAAATCTAGAAATTCCGCATGGACGTCCTGGTATTCTGGTTTGCCAACCAAGAACGCATCAGTAATACCGTGGACCTCTACCGCATCAGGCTGAATTTCACGATCCGGCTTAATGTATACGTGAAAATGGCGTCCCGTGAGCTTACGGTCAATGATTTCTACCGCACCGATCTCAATGATTCGGTGACCTTGATAATGCGGACCACCCTCTTGGTTCATACCGGTGGTTTCCGTATCGAGAACGACGATACGGTGCTGCTTAGAATTGTTGCTAGTATTCATAACAAAATGTGTGTCAGACTATGCCAATAATGTGCTTAACCCAATAGTATCAAATCATGACGAAACAAGTGGAAATTTTCACTGACGGTTCTTGTTTAGGTAACCCTGGCCCTGGTGGCTATGGAATCGTCTTGCGCTACAAACAGACAGAAAAGACCCTTGCTAAAGGCTATACGCTGACCACCAACAATCGCATGGAAATGTTAGCAACCATTGTCGCGCTGCAAACATTAAAAGAACCTTGTGACGTTATTCTCACAACCGATAGCCAATATGTTCGTCAAGGCATCATGCAATGGATTCATAACTGGAAAAAGCGTGGTTGGAAAACCGCAGACAAAAAGCCAGTAAAAAATTCTGATTTGTGGAAAGCACTAGATAAAGAAACGGAGCGCCATACAATTGATTGGCGTTGGGTAAAAGGCCACGCAGGACATCGCGAAAACGAAATGTGTGATGAACTTGCTCGCGCTGCTGCTGAGAACCCAACCGAAGAAGATACCGGTTACGTTCCAAATTAAGGCAAACCAAGCCTAGTGCTGTTGCTTATTCGACACTTTGTAATTGACGCTCACGGGCGTCAATTTTCGTTTTAGTTTCCAATGTGGTTTGATTGGCTTCAATGGATAAGTGCGCTTGCGAGCAACGATAAAGTATAAGCTGCCCATAGGTGACGCCCAATCCCCCAAACTGTTTTCCAACCAAGTCCACATAGTGCGATAACGTTGCATTGGAAACAGTGCATAGGTATCGCACTCAATCACTTGGTAGTTCAATACACCTAACCAGTCTTTAATGCGATTCGGCGTAAACATACGCCCACTCCAAGGTAGGTTGTTCCGACGCCATGGCATTAAACTACCGAGCCCAGTAAAGCTGATCGGATTAAAACCTGTAATAATAAGATAGCCATCGTCGATCATTACTCGGTCAACTTCACGCAACATTCGGTGGGGATCATTGCAATAGTCAAGTTGATGAGCCATCAAGACCGCATCGAAGCTTTTCTCTAAAAAGGGCAAATCGTAACCATCTGCAATCACATTATGCAAAGGGTTCTGGATATCTAACTGAACTTGATGTTGAATATTACAGTTGAAGCTGGTTAACTCGCAGCTTAACCCACCCAATTTGAGTAAGTGGTATCCAAATAGCTTTGGGCACCATTCATCGATACGGGTCTGGATGGAGTCACTGACCCATTGACCATTTTTTAGCTGAGACCACGAATGAGGTTTTTCAAGCTTTTTAGCGCTACGTGCTGCTTTCATATCTAACCTGCTTCACTCTTGGGGGACACAACTATGTTGAATATCAAAAGCATACCTGCATTTAATGATAATTACATCTGGCTGATTGAAAATAGCGATCGCCGTTGTGCTGTTGTCGATCCAGGAGATGCAAAGCCTGTGCTTGACTACCTTGAGCAGCACGATCTGAGTTTAGAAGCAATTCTCATCACCCACCACCATAATGACCATATCGGTGGCATTGCGGAGCTAGTTCGTCAATACCCTAATATTGATGTGGTAGGCCCAGCTAATGAACCGGTTCCAACTTTGACTCACCCTGTAGAAGCAGGCGATCAAATAGAGCTGTTTGACGAAGTCTTTTTTGTCTTAGGGTTAGAAGGTCATACCCTTGGCCATATCGGTTACGTCGGAGACAGTAAACTCTTTTGTGGCGATGCCTTATTCTCAGGGGGCTGTGGTCGAGTGTTTGAAGGTACGATGGAACAAATGCATACGTCACTCAGCAAGCTAGTCGCACTCCCAGAAGAAACTCAAGTGTTCTGTGCCCACGAATATACCGCTAGTAACGTCGCATTTGCGCTCGCTGTCGAGCCTGATAATGAACAACTGCAACAATATCGTGATGAAGTAAATCGCCTGCGCGCACAAAACAAACCGACGCTACCAACAACTATTCGTCGTGAAAAATGGATTAATCCTTTCCTTCGCACCGATCAACCAAGCGTCATGCGTTCTGTCTCAAATCGCACCTCTCAAACAGACTCTTTGTCAGTTTTTACTGCATTACGTGAGTGGAAGAACGAATTTTAACGATTTGCTGCTTGTCACTGACTAATTACGACAAGTATTATCAGCAGCCAAAGAAAAAAAGGGCTGTGAAATGCGAGTTAAACACAGCTGGGTATTAGCGCTAGTATTATCTGGCTGTCAGCTTACCCAGCCAACAGATTCTGGAGAAGCCGTCTCTCCAGAAACAAATCATCCAACACCAAACAAGCAAACTGAGCAAACCGCTCAACCAGAAAAACCGGTAGAAAAGCCACAACCAGTGGTGACACCTCAGTCTCAAGAAGATGTATGGCAACGCATTGCAATGCAGCTTGAGATGCCAATTCCAGACCATAAACTGGTCGACTACTACCGTACTTGGTATTTAAAACACCCCAACCATTTAAAAACCGTTTCTAAACGCGCAGAACCGTTCCTATACCTGATTACAGAAAAAATCGAACAACGTGGTATGCCGTTAGAACTCGCGCTTTTACCGGTTGTTGAAAGCTCTTTTGATGCGTTTGCCTACTCACATGGTAGTGCAGCAGGTTTATGGCAATTTGTTCCGGGGACAGGTAAACAGCAAGGCCTAGAGCAAAACTTTTGGTATGACGGCCGCCGAGATGTACCAGCTTCAACAGATGCTGCACTAGACTACCTCACTTACCTTAATAAACGTTTTGATGGTGAGTGGACACACGCAATTGCTGCCTACAACAGTGGTGGTGGTCGTGTATCAAGAGCAATTCGTAAAAATAATAATCTAGGTAAGCCTATCGACTTTTTCTCGTTAGACTTACCAAAAGAGACCAGTGGTTATGTCCCTAAGCTACTTGCATTGGCGGACATTGTGGCCAATCAAGAAAAGTACGGCCTGACTATTCCTGCTATCGCCAACAAACCTGTCGTTGAATTAGTTGACCCTAAAGAGCAGTTAGATCTGGCTATCGCTGCACAGTACGCAGGTATTAGTGTTAAAGAGCTCCAAAGCCTCAACCCAGCCTATAACCAATGGGCAACGGCACCTGAAGGTCCACACCAGTTACTGCTTCCAACTGCCAATGTCGCTCAGTTTAATAAAGCGGTGAGTGAAAACCGCGGTAAAGGCATGAAAGTTGTGCGCTACAAAGTTAAATCTGGTGACAGCGTCAGCGTTTTAGCCCAGAAGTACAACACGACTTCAAATGTTATTCGTACTGCGAACAACATGACCAATAATAACATCCGTGTTGGCCAACACCTGCTCATTCCAACCTCAACTAAAGATGACAAAGCATATGCGCTGAGTGCCTCTAACCGCCTAGCTAAGACTCAATCTAAAAGTCGAGGGCAGTATAAGCTAACGCATACTGTTCGCTCGGGTGATAGCCTGTGGTCTATTGCGAAAGAAAATAAGGTGTCTCACCAGTCTCTTGCTAAGTGGAATGGTATGGGCCCACGTGACACACTTCGCGTTGGCCAAAAGTTAATAATTTGGAAAAATAGTTCAGATGGCGCAATCATTCGCACCGTGTTCTATAGCGTACGCTCAGGCGATACCATCAGCGGAATTGCGAGTAAGTTTAAGGTCAAGTCTAACGATATCGTTAAATGGAATGATTTAAACAAACAGAAATACCTTAAACCTGGACAAAAACTTAAGCTTTACGTGGACGTAACTAAGGTAAGCGTATGACCCCTTCAAGTAACCCACTTGTTATGCTGATCGATATCTTTCGATCGCCAAGTGCCTGTTTTCTCGCCCTCTACCAACGAGGAGCTTGGGGCTGGCAACCTTATGTATTTTTGATCCTCTCACCATTTCTATTCTGGGGATCGTATTTTGATTTGGTCAACTTTGAATGGCTACGAGAAGGATTAGCAGCTCAACTGGCCGAAACCAACCCTAAACAGCTCGAATTGCTCGACCCTAATACACTGATGGCCAGCGAGATCATCAGTGATATTGCAGGACGTACTCTGACGATCCTTATGTTGGCATTTTGGTTTAACTTAGCGACTAAACCAAGCCAACATCAACATGGCTTTTGGAAGTGGTTTGCAGCAGGCGCGGTGATTACCTTCCCTGCCATCATCGGTGATTTAGCCAGCTACGTAAGCGTGCTACTTAAACATGGTCAAGTCATGGTCTATGCCGCTGATCTCAACAGTTTAAATGGCTTACTCAAACTGCCACTGACCAACGACTGGTCTCAGTTTGCGAGTTCATTCCCACTGCTATTACCTTGGTACATTGCGTTAGGCTATGCTGCGATTGGCACATGGACTGAGTTCGAGCGAGGCCAAGCCCTTGCGATTTCTGCACTTCCTTGGGTTGGTTACTATCTAATTTGGGCGCTATACATCCTTATCTTCTAAGCGAAAGCGCACCAAAATAGGATTATGATCAGAGGCGTCCGATTCAGGCGCCTCTGCTGTTTCTAGCGACAAACCACGGTAGAACACATGATCCAATGGCAACCCTGTAATGAATTGAGTGCGATGATCCGGCAAATACGTCGCTTCTTGCAGCCCTACAGATTTAAGAGCTTTGTGCATCACCTTCAAACGCTCTTCACTCCAACTATTAAAATCGCCCGCAACAATCACTGGCCCGTGGTGCTTCTTCAATTCATCCACCAGTACCTCTAATTGACGCTGGTATTCCACAGTGCCATAAGTAAAGTTAACCGCGTGGATATTGACTACTGCCAATTGCTCACCGTTAGAGAGCGGATAACGCGCATATAGAGCGGATTTAGGCAAGCGTAACCATGGTTCTAGTTCAGTATAAGCGCACGCTTTACTTGGAGAGCTCAGTGAAAGGTTTAGCACTCCGGCTCTAGTATCGAATGCCTTAAAAGCATCAACCTGACTCCCAAACCATTTTTCTTGCGCTATCCAGGACCTTAGCTCTGGGGTCATGCTGGCTTCTTGCAATAGCACCAATTGTTTATTAGCAGAAAAATCATGCAAACTTTGCTGCCAATTTTCACGATTTTGCTTATAAATATTCCACACTAAGAGATTAATCTCCCCGGCGTGATCCACTGCTGCTGCACTCTCGTTTAGATAACATTGCAACGAGAGTTCTATTTTTTCACCGGACAACGATGCCAGCTGAGCGGTATCAGACAACTGGAAAATAGACTTGTAGCCGACAAGTGTTGCTGCGGCTATAACTACTGGCAGCAGGATTAATGGAGCTTTTCTCATATCAATATCGCCAAAAACAAAAAAGAGCCCTTAAGGCTCTTTTTCAGTAGATTAGATTGCGTCTTCATCTTCTTCGCCTGTACGAATTCGCACAATGCGTTCAACATCAGTAATGAAGATTTTTCCATCACCAATTTTACCCGTTTGTGCAGTCTCAATAATAGTATCTACACATTGGTCAGCGACTTCGTCCGTTACGACGATTTCAAGCTTCACTTTAGGTAGAAAGTCCACCATATACTCAGCACCACGATACAACTCAGTGTGGCCTTTTTGACGACCAAAGCCTTTTACTTCAGAAACGGTCATACCTGTAATGCCTACTTCAGCTAGCGCTTCACGAACGTCGTCTAACTTGAATGGCTTAATTATGGCTTCAATCTTTTTCATGTTCATCCCTTAAACTATTGTAACTGTGAGTCATTATCCCATGTTCACTAGGCAATAAAAAGCCCGAGCAATCATATGCTCGGGCTAAACCAATTAAACTTGCTATTAAGTCATTACTTAAGGCTAGCGTAGTACGCTGCTAAATTAGCAATATCATCATCACTTAACATCGCCGCTTGCGCCTGCATCACAGCAGCCAGACCACCGGTACGCTCTTTGTTTTTATACGCCTTGATTGAAGATACGATGTATTGCTCATTTTGACCTTTAAGGTTTGGATAGCCAGGAATGACAGCAATACCATCAGCGCCATGACATGCAGCACATACCGCGGCTTTTGCCTGCCCGGCCGCTGCATCACCTGCTGCGAGTGCTTGACCACTTAGTAAACCTAACCCCAAAACCAATCCAATAGCGATTTTCTTCATTGCTCTTCCTTATAATTCCATAATAGTTGTACGTTATTATGTATACAATTTTACATAATCGAATCAGCCTTGTCCCAGATGAGTTCACAGTCCTGGCCTATAAAGTGCCGATCAATAAACAAATCTCCTACTGCTACAACCACATCTCCGCACAAGATTATAGGTGTTCTACGTCTGAGCCAGCTCGGTACACCATACTCTTGGAATAATTTCTTTAGCTTACGGCTATGGCCTCGTTCTGCAGGGTGAGCACTAAGTCCTTCTGGATTAAAGGTAACTTGAAGAGGAGCTTGAACCAACGCTTGTACTGACAATTTCCCATTTAGTGAGGGGGCAATAGATAGTTGCCCTAAACTATCGGGTAATTCAATTACTTGCTCTAGCTTAAGGTCACACTGCCACTGATCTAGGCTTTGCCAGTTTTTTACAACATACAGTTTTTGAGCATAACGTCGGATTTGTCCGCCGCTCAGAGCAAGTTGAGGATTAGCATCTTGCTGAGCCTGCGCTACTTCACTCCATAATTTATCAAGCTGTACACGGCTAGGCATACGCATACCAAGAGATTCTAACCACATTCTCAGCAAACGTATTCTCGCTAAGTCACTCATACCTGCTAACGTCGCAATATCTAAGCTGTCGTCTGAATGCATCGTTACTGACAGCTTTTCAGCCATCAGCTCATCAAGCAATTTCTCTTGCTCTGCACAGAGTTCGGCACTTCGTTGAACTGACTGATGAATATGGGGCCAACGTTCATTCATTACTGGTGTCAGACTATGACGGATAAAATTACGTTCAAAACGCTGATCTTGGTTACTCTCATCTTCAATCCATTCTAGCTCTAAATTTTGAGCGAACTTTTCAATCTCTTGGCGAGTAATTGATAGCAATGGCCTGACAAGATGCGCGTTCGCAAAAGGCATCACCGCCGCCATTGAAGATAGGCCTTTTGGACCACTGCCACGTTTCAGTGCCAATAAAAACGTCTCTAGCTGATCATCAGCGTGCTGGCCCGTCAATAACAGATCGCCTGGATTTAGGTGTTCACGTAATGCACCATAACGCGCGTCTCGAGCACTCTCTTCGATACTCCGCCCATCAAGATCTAAACTGACTCTTTCAATAACCAGTGGCACACCAAGTGATTGGCACCAATGTTGGCACTGATCGGCCCAATGTTCTGCATTGTCGCTCAGGCCATGGTGTACATGCACTGCTAAGCATTTAATCCCTTTACGCCGAGAATAGTTCGCTAACAGCTCCAACATCACTCTAGAATCAAGCCCACCACTTAACCCAAGCACTACACATGTACCTGGCTGATAGCATTGGTTGATTATGGTGTTAAAAGTAGATTCAAGACTCATCGCTGACTCTAAGTTGAGAGTTATCGGGGTATTTTATCACTAGCAATAAAAAAGGCTGAACCTAAGTTCAGCCTTTCTATCAAATGAGTGTCGATTAACAGTAACCGTAGCTCATTAGACGCTGGTAACGACGTTCTAACAGAGTATCGTTATCAAACTGTTCTAGCTCTTCAAGCTGACGAATCAACGTCGCTTTCATGTTCTCTGCCATTTTTACATGGTCACGGTGAGCACCACCTAATGGCTCTTCGATGATCTCATCAATAAGCTCAAGCTCTTTTAAACGAGGAGCGATTAGGCCCATTGCTTCTGCTGCTTGTGGCGCTTTATCAGAATCACGCCATAGGATTGATGCACAGCCTTCTGGTGAGATTACTGAGTAAGTCGAGTACTGAAGCATGTTTACGTAGTCGCCTACACCTATAGCTAGAGCACCACCAGAACCACCTTCACCAACAACGTTACAGATTACTGGCACTTTAAGGCCAGCCATCACTTTAAGGTTAGTTGCGATCGCTTCTGATTGACCACGTTCTTCAGCACCAACACCAGGGTATGCACCCGCTGTATCAATGAAAGTAATCACCGGCATGTTAAAACGCTCTGCCGTTTGCATTAGACGTAGCGCTTTACGGTAACCTTCAGGCTTTGGCATACCGAAGTTACGCTTTACTTTTTCTTTTGTCTCACGACCTTTTTGGTGACCAATGATCATCACTGGGCGGCCGTTCAAACGAGCCATACCACCAACAATAGCTTTGTCATCTGCGTAATGACGATCACCCGCCATTTCATCAAACTCAGTAAATACGTTCTCGATGTAATCTAGCGTGTAAGGACGCTGTGGGTGACGAGCTAACTGAGCCGTTTCCCATGCCCCAAGATCGCTGAACGTTTTCTTTTTAAGCTCTAGGCTTTTCTTTTCAAGCTGCTCAATCTCTTTATCAAGATCAACACCATCTTCACCACCATGACGAGAAACGTCACGAAGTGCTTCAATTTTTGCTTCTAGCTCTGCGATTGGCTTTTCAAATTCTAAAAAGTTCAGGCTCATCTATAGATCCTTTATTATTCGGTCGCTGTGACCGAACTTAGTTAAATTCGAGTTCTACCTGGCCTTTCCCAAGTAGTTGTTTTAAATCATCTAATAATGCGTCACTCGGCGTTACTCGCCATTCTGTACCTAGCGTCAAACGCGCCCGAGCATCGGAGCTTTGGTAGTATACATGGACGGGCACACTTCCCGCCCGATGAGGCTCTAGTATTTGACTAAAACGCTCAAAAAATCGGTCATTGATTTGCGATTCATCAATCGAAACAGATAAACCTCGTGCATATTTTTCACGAGCTGTTCCCAAATCCATAACTTCGCGCGCGGACATTTTAAGACCACCATTGAAATCATCAAAGCTGACCTGTCCAGAAACCACCAAAATTTTATCGTTTTCTAACAATTCTGCGTATCGATCCAGCGCATCAGAGAACAACATCACTTCCATTCGGCCGCTTCTGTCATCCAAAGTCATAATACCGATACGTGTACCACGCTTGGTTGTCATAACTCGCGATGCAATCACCAAGCCGGCAACCGTGACACTTTGATCACGACGAGTTGGGGTCGCATCTTTTAATCGACAACTGGTGTACTTACCAAGTTCCTTTATATAGGCATTAATTGGGTGACCGGTCAAATATAAACCGAGTGTATCACGTTCACCTTCAAGCCATACCTTCTCAGGCCACGGTTCGACTTTGGTGTACTTATGCTCAACCTCTTCCGGCGCCTCAGTTAATACCCCGAATAAATCACTCTGACCAAATGCTTCTGCTTGGTGGTGTTGGCTCGCGGCCTTTACTGCATCATTCAATGACGCCATCATGGCTGCACGGTGTGGACCTAAACGATCAAGTGCCCCGGCGTAAATCAGCTTTTCGATAACACGCTTGTTTACTTTCTTTAAATCGATACGAGCACAGAAATCAAACAGGTCTTTAAAATGACCATCTTTGTTACGTGCTTCTAGTATCGCTTCGATTGGACCTTCACCAACCCCTTTAATTGCACCAATACCGTAAACAATCGCGCCATCTTCATCAACGTTGAAACGGTAGAGGCCGGCGTTAATATCTGGCGGAAGCACTTTCAGCTTCATGCGGAAACATTCGTCGACAAGGCCAACCACTTTTTCTGTGTTGTCCATATCCGCCGTCATTACCGCTGCCATAAATTCAGCTGGGTAATGTGTCTTTAACCACAGTGTTTGGTATGAAACCAACGCATACGCCGCTGAGTGCGATTTGTTAAAGCCGTAACCTGCGAACTTCTCAACCAAGTCGAAGATTTTCATCGCTAGTTCGCCATCAACACCGTTAGCTATCGCACCTTCTTCAAACGTTGCACGCTGCTTGGCCATCTCTTCAGGCTTCTTCTTACCCATCGCACGACGGAGCATGTCTGCTCCACCTAGCGTATAGCCAGAAAGAACCTGAGCGATCTGCATTACCTGCTCCTGATAGAGGATAATGCCGTAGGTCGGCTCAAGAATCTCTTTCAGTGAGTCGTGCTGCCATTGTTCATCAGGGTAAGAAACCGCTTCACGACCATGCTTACGGTCGATAAAGTTATCTACCATGCCCGATTGCAGTGGACCCGGTCGGAACAGCGCTACGAGTGCAATAATATCTTCGAAACAGTCTGGCTGTAGACGTTTAATCAGCTCTTTCATACCACGTGATTCCAACTGGAATACCGCAGTAGTCTCTGAGTTTTGCAGCAAATTGAATGAGGCTTGATCCTCTAAAGGAATCGATTCAATCGCAACTGGCTCTTTGCCTTCACGAACTAAACGAGGGTTGATCAGCCCAAGAGCCCAGTCAATGATGGTTAATGTTCGAAGACCTAAGAAGTCGAACTTAACCAGACCCGCTGTTTCAACATCATTTTTATCAAACTGAGTAACTGGGAAGTGACCTTCCGCATCGGCATAAATAGGCGCAAAATCAGTGATGGTGGTTGGTGAAATTACAACACCACCCGCGTGCTTACCAGCATTTCGTGTACACCCTTCAAGGATGCGACACATGTCGATCAGCTCTTTAATTTCTTCGTCGTTTTCGTAAAGCTCTGGTAGTGCTGGCTCAGCTTTAAACGCTTTCTCGAGCGTCATACCTGGGTCTGGTGGTACTAGCTTAGAAATACGGTCAACAAAGCCGAAACCATGACCAAGTACTCGACCAACATCTCGAATAACCGCTTTAGCCGCCATGGTACCAAAGGTAATGATCTGCGATACCGCGTCTCGACCATACATTTCAGCTACGTGATCGATTACTTGGTCACGCTTGTCCATACAGAAATCGACATCGAAATCGGGCATCGAGACACGTTCTGGGTTCAAGAATCGTTCGAATAGCAGGTCATATTCCAATGGATCCAAATCGGTGATCTTAAGTGCATAGGCTACCAATGAACCAGCACCCGAACCACGGCCAGGACCAACCGGAATGGCGTTATCTTTGGACCACTGGATGAACTCCATTACGATCAAGAAGTAGCCAGGGAATCCCATGTTGTTGATTACTTCAAGCTCAACCTTAAGACGATCATCATATTCAGGGCGTCGCTGAGCACGAACCTCTGGATCTGGGAATAAAAACTCGAGACGTTCTTCAAGGCCCTCTTCTGACTTCTTAACTAAGAATTCAGTCTCTTCCATACCTTCAGTCGGGAAAGCTGGTAGGAAGTACTCACCAAGTCGAACAGTAACATTACAACGCTTAGCAATTTCAACACTGTTTTCTAGTGCTTCAGGAATATCAGAGAAGAGTTCACACATCTCCTCTTCCGTGCGCAAATATTGCTGAGGGCTGTAATTCTTTGGCCTACGAGGATCTTCGAGTGTGTAACCGTCATGAATAGCAACTCGAATTTCATGGGCATCAAATAAAGACTCATCAAGAATGACGACATCATTCGTAGCAACAACCGGAATCTCTCGCTGCTCTGACAATTCAAGAGCAAAGTGAAGATAAGTTTCTTCATCAGCGCGACCTGTTCTTGTCAGCTCCAAATAGAATCGATCGGGGAAATGCTCCTGATAAAATCCAACACATTCTTCGACAACTTTCTGATTGCCTTTTAATAGCGCTTTACCAATTTCACCACTTTTACCACCCGAGAGTAGAATCACGCCTTCAGACAGTTCAATCAGCCATTCTTTATCGATAACCGGTTGATGTTGAACATGGCCTCGGAGGTACGCTTTAGAGATAAGTAAAGTTAGGTTTTTATAACCAATATTGTCCGCCGCGAGTACGGTCAACTTAGTCAGCTCATCACCAAATTCCGGTGACTGCATAAGGAAATCGGCACCGATAATAGGTTTAATACCACAACCGTGAGTAGTGCCATAGAACTTAACCAGACCACACAAGTTAGTGAAGTCGGTCAGTGCCATCGCAGGCATACCCATTTCAGCCACTTTCTTAACCAAAGGAGGCACTTTTGATAGGCCGTCAACCATGGAGAAGTCACTATGAACTCGAAGGTGGATAAACTTTGGTTCTGACATGAAAAAGGTCCAGAAAGGTTAAAAATTTGGAAGATATTCGGGGTATTTTAAGTGAAAACTATCGACTTATATACCCCATCAAAGCGCTTTCTATTCAATCCCTAGCGCACGTTTAACAGGCTTGAAGCTCTTACGGTGCTGATCGATTACGCCGTGCTGTTCAATGGCTTCAAAATGAGCCTTAGTTGGATAGCCTTTATGTTTCGCAAAGCCAAACTGAGGGTGCTGTTTATCTAGTTCTTCCATCTCTTGATCGCGGACAACTTTAGCAATGATCGATGCTGCACTGATCTCTGCAACACGTAAATCACCTTTGACCACCGCTTGAGAATCCATTGATAACGCTGGGCAGCGGTTACCATCGATAAGTGCAAGATCGGGCTTAACACTCAAACCATCAATAGCACGCTGCATTGCAACCATAGTCGCTTGAAGGATGTTTAGCTTATCAATTTCTTCAGGCGAACAGCGCCCTACTGACCACGCTAGAGCTTTTTCTTTAATTTCAGGCAATAGCGCTAAGCGCTTTTTCTCAGAGAGCTTCTTTGAGTCGTTTAAACCTTCAATTGGGTTATTCGGATCCAAAATAACCGCAGCGGTCACAACATCACCAACCAAAGGTCCTCTACCTACCTCATCAACACCGGCAACGAATTGATAGCCTTGTGGATATTCAAAAGGAGGGAGTTCTTGTTTTTCTTTTGCCATTATTCTTTACCAATCAGGTTGAGGACAGCTTTAGCAGCCTGAACATCCGCATCTTTACGGATTAAATGGTGCATTTCAGTAAATCGAGCAATAAGTTCATCGTTATTATCGCTCAACATATTTTCAACAGCTGGCACAAGAAACTCCGGATCACACTCATCCAAAATGTACTCTTTTACCAACTCTTCCCCTGCCAAAATATTGGGTAGAGAGACGAATTCGGTAATCGCTAACTTCTGCACCAACCACCCCGTGAATCGATTAACTTTATAACCCACAACCATAGGTCTCTTGAGTAACATGCACTCAAGTGCAACCGTACCCGAAGCAAGCAGCACCGCATCAGAAGCAGTAATCACGTTGCGTGCTGTGTCCTGTACGATGATAAAGTCTAATTCCGGCGCCGTCTGTTGCCAGATCTCTTCGAACTGCTGTTTACGCTTATCGTTTACCGCGGCAACAACAAAACCAATATCAGGAAATTTCTGCTTTATTTGACGACAAGTCTCAATAAAAGGTTGAGCGATTAGACCAACCTCACCACCACGGCTTCCCGGTAATACCGCAAGCCATTGTTTGTCTTGTTCTAAGTTAAGGAGTTCTCTCGCCTCCTGCTGATCAGGTACGAGTGGAATCGCATCCGCTAAGGTATGACCAACAAACTCACAGGCGACTTGGTATTTGTCATAAAACGCTTTTTCAAAAGGTAGGAACGCTAATACCAGATCAGTTGCCGCATCAATTTTAAAGATACGCTTTGGTCGCCAAGCCCATACTGAAGGACTAACGTAGTGAACCGTTTTAATACCTGCTTTCTTTAGGTCTAGCTCTAGCCTCAGGTTAAAGTCTGGCGCATCAATACCGACGAATACATCCGGCGGGTTTTGCGTGAAGTACTTAACCAGTTCAGCTTTCACTTTCAGCAATCTTGGCAGCCTTCCCAGTACTTCAACGAGTCCCATTACCGCAAGCTCTTCCATATCAAACAGAGACTCACAGCCTTGAGCGATCATTTTTGGTCCGCCAATACCCACAAACTCAGCGTTAGGGTGCTTCTGTTTTATCGCTTTGATGAAACCTTCACCAAGAGTGTCTCCGGACAGTTCCCCGACGACAATACCAATTCGTAGTGGCTTTTCCATGGCTGAATGACCTACCTAATTTGTTGCTTTAAAAAGTAAAAAAGACCGCAACCGTAAGATTGCGATCTTTTATGCAGCTTCACAAGTGTTATTAGCGAATAATACCGCGCTCAGTAATCTCTAGCATCTCTAGCATAGGTTTGATTGATTCAAACTCTTTCGCCATTTCAACTAGGCTAGCTTTTGCTTCTTCAAGCGTTTTACCTGAACGGTAAATTTCTTTGTATGCTTTCTGCAAAGCACGGATTTCCGGCTTCTCAAAACCATTACGCTTAAGACCAACAAGGTTTAGACCAAACGGAGTTGCGTGGTTACCTTGAGCCAGTACGTAGGGAAGAATATCTTGAACAACCGCAGAGCAGCCGCCAGTGTATGAGTAAGCACCGATATTACAGAATGGGTGAATCGCTGAAAGCGCCATAACACCTGCATAATCACCAACGGTAACGTGACCACCAAGAATGGCATTGTTACCAATATGAGTATGGTTACCAACAATTACATCATGAGCAATGTGCGCATTAACACACAGCAAGTTGTCGTTGCCGATTACCGTAGTCGCTTTGTCTTGAGTAGTACCACGGTGGATTTGAACCGCTTCACGAATGACGTTGCGGTCACCGATAACAACCGTTGTATCTTCACCACCATATTTCTTGTCTTGGTTTTCTTCACCAATTACGGCGTTTGGAAAGATACGGTTCTCTTTACCGATGGTTGTATGACCTTTAATCACTACATGTGACATGACTTCAGTGCCTTCACCAATCTCGATCGTACCTGAGATATAGGTGAATGGACCAACAGTCACATTTGCTGCGATTTTCACATCACCTTCAATGACAGCAGAAGGATGAATTTGAGCCGTTTCATGAATCATATTAAAACTCTCGACGAGCACATTTTAGTTCAGCAGAACATACTACTTCGCCGTCAACTTTTGCTGTGCCCTTGAATGCAGCAATACCACGACGCTCTTTAATAAATTCTACTTCAATCACTAGCTGATCACCTGGAACAACTGGTTTACGGAATTTCGCACCATCAACACTCGCAAAGTAGTACAGTTCATTCTCTGAAGGAGCACCAAATGATTTGAATGCCAATAGACCAGTAGCCTGAGCCATTGCTTCTAGAATAAGTACGCCTGGAAATACAGGTAGTTGAGGGAAATGACCTGTAAACTGAGGTTCATTCACTGAAACGTTTTTGATCGCCGTTAGGTATTTCTCTTCTTGGAAATCAATTACGCGATCGATGAGCAAGAATGGGTAGCGATGTGGTAACAATTCCTGGATTTCAGTGATGTTCATCGTTTTCTGTTCAGTAGTCAAAGTCATATTCCTATTTTGAATGCTAAATTTGGTTGCTGGCAGGCATTATATACTCAAGTGAGCCTAAGGTGTAATCCCACCCGAAAATTGGTTGGCTATATAGACAAAAAGACTCGCGAAGTGCGAGCCTTTTATTCAGAAATGGAATTAAGATTCTTCTTTCTGCTCTAATTGCTTTTCAACAACTTTTAGACGCTTGTTCATCTCATCAATACGGTGAACACGGGTTGCTGTTTTACGCCACTCTTTGTTTGGCTGTAGCGGAATACCAGAAGAGTACATACCTTTCTCTGAGATACCGCGCATCACCATACCCATACCAGTGATGGTAACACCATCAGCGATCTCGATATGGCCATTAATAACAGTACCACCGCCGATGATACAGTATTTACCAATAGTAGTGCTGCCTGCGACAATCGTACCACCAGCCATAGCCGTACCATATCCGATGTGTACGTTATGAGCGATTTGAAGTTGGTTATCCAGAATAACATTATCTTCGATAACCGTATCGTCTAACGCACCGCGGTCGATAGTCGTACATGAGCCAATTTCGACACGATTACCAATACGAACACTACCAAGCTGAGGGATTTTAACCCACTCACCTTTTTCGTTCGCATAACCAAAGCCGTCAGAGCCAATCACCGTGTTAGCTTGCACGAGACAATCTGTTCCAAGCTCCACTTCATGATAAATACTAACATTCGACCAAAGCTTTGAGTTTGCACCGATCTTTGCGTTTTTTCCGACAAAACAACCAGCACCAATTACCACGTTGTCGCCTAGCTCAACGCCAGACTCAATCACGGCGTTTGCACCGACAGATACGTCTTTACCAAGTTTTGCATTTTCTGCAATCACGGCTGAAGGCGCAATAGCAGTCGCTGGCGCTGGTGTGGTGTCTAATGCTTGTGTCACTTTTGCAAATGCTACATAAGGATCACTTACAACAAGTACATTTCCATTGCACTCTTCACGCTGAGCTTCCTTCACCATCACGACAGTTGCCTGACATTGTGCTAAGTGCTTTGCGTATTTAGGGTTAGACAAGAAAGTCACATGACCTTCTTGTGCTTTATCCATTGGCGCTACCATGGTGACTGTTGCATTCGCATCACCATGTAGCTCGCCCCCAGTAATAGTTGCCAATTCGGCTAGAGAAAGTACTGTCATAGTTTTTATTATTTAAGTGCTTTGATTACATCTTCAGAAATATTGTATTCAGGCTTGCCATATTGCATGGTTTGGATGTCAACAATGATGTCATAACCCTGTTTCTCAGCGACTTTTTGCACCGCGTCTTGAATAACTTTAAACAGCTTTTGTTTCTCTTGAGCTTCACGACGAGCTGAAGCTTGTTCTAGTGCCTGAGCTTTAATCTTGTACTTGCTATCTAGCTGGCCGATCTCAATGCGTAGTTTTTCTACTTCATCTTGGCCTAATAGCTCACCATCGCGCTTAAGCTTTTCGATTTTAGTCTTAGCTTCTGCTTGGATAGCTTTTAGCTCATCAGCCTTA
Source organism: Vibrio sp. TBV020 (assembly GCF_046056895.1). Lineage (NCBI taxonomy): Bacteria > Pseudomonadati > Pseudomonadota > Gammaproteobacteria > Vibrionales > Vibrionaceae > Vibrio > Vibrio sp. TBV020. The sequence goes on from NZ_JBEEAQ010000003.1 coordinate 2,772,110, forward strand.
TCTTTAAACTCTTCCTGCATTTTCTGCAGTACCACTTCACGTTGAGGAAGTGCTTGGAATACTTGAGCAGTGTTTACATAACCTACTTTTTGAGCCGCTTCTGCTGCGTTAGCAAAAAAAGAAGACGTCATTACAAGAAGGCTTAGACCAGCCGCTTTAATAGTTTTATTCACTTTTATTTCCTCTGTTTTAGAAGGTTCTGCCGATGGTGAAAGTGAAGAATTCTTCGTCATCACCCTCATAAATTTCAATAGGTTTAGCAATAGAGAAGACCAGAGGTCCCATAGGAGACATCCACTGTAACGCCGCACCATAAGAAGCACGGAAGTTCATCGGATCTGAGTAATCATCGTAGTAACGCTCGCCCGCGTAACTTGGGTCGTAGACAAACTCTGTATCCCATACGCTCGCGGCATCAACAAACACACTGGTACGGATTTGACTACGTACTTCATCTGATGCGAATGGGGTCGGAACGATCAGCTCCATACTCGCTAACGCTACCGCGTTACCACCAACCGAGTCATCAGTTGCTGATACACAGCTTGCGCTATTACAAGTGCTTGGACTCCCGTTTGTCGTATAAACGGCTTTAGGGCCTGCACTGTTTGAACCAAAACCACGCAGTGTCGTAAAGCCACCCGCATAATAGTTCTCGTAGAATGGGAACAAGTTATCGTTGCCATCCGTTTGACCATAACCATTACCGTACCCTAAGCGACCACGCATAAGCAGAGTAAATTCATGCTTTTTAGTAATCGGCACGTATTGTCTTACGTCGTACTGAACTTTGAAGTACTGCGCATCAGAACTTGGTACAGTTGCTTTTGCAAACGCACGTTGGTAGTTACCCGCTGTAGGGAAATAACCACGGTTCAGGTTGTTGCGCGTCCAAGATATGTTTACATCAAAGTCATTGGTTAGAATGTCGCCATCTGCTTGGTTAATACTTTGAGCAAACAACTGAGCTTGGTCATAGGTTGGCACATTACCAATCTTGTTGTGCGTATAGCCAACACCGAATTCAAAACGGTTGAGCTCATCGAATGGGAAACCCCATGTTAAACTCGCACCATAACTTTCGTTGGTATAGTCAACAATACCAGCTTCGGATGCTTCAAACTCGTTATAGAAAATCTTACCACCAAGGCTGACCCCATCAAGGTTCCAGTATGGGTCACGATAATCCAAGCTGATGTTCTTTTGGTAGTCGTTCATCATCGCGTTAATACCAACGCGGTTACCACTACCGACAAAGTTATCTTGCTGTAGACCTACCTGAAAGCTGATGCCTGACTCGGTACCATAACCGACACCAAAGTTAACGCTACCAGAGTTAGCCTCTTTCACGTTGTACACTAAGTCCACTTGGTCATTAGTACCTGGAACACGTACAGTTTGAACATCAACCGTCTCAAAAAAGCCTAATCGGTTAAGGCGGCCTTTTCCTGTCTCAATCGATTTCGAGTTAAGCCAGCTGCCTTCCATTTGACGCATTTCACGACGCAGAACTTCATCTTTTGTGGAGTTGTTACCCACAAAACGAATATCACGTACATAAATACGCTGACCAGCTTCTACGTTAACAACCAAAGATACGGTTTGGTTCTCATCGTCAAACTCTGGAATAGTACGAACTTGAGGATAAGCATAGCCCGCTTCACCAAGTAGGCGCTTAACGTTCTCTTCTAGACCAGTGACAGCTGAACCGTTATAAGTTTCACCGCTTTCAAATGGTACTAGATTCTCAAACTCAGCTTCTTTACCTAATAGCTCACCACGGAACTTCACATCGCTCACGCTGTAAGGCAAGCCTTCGTTCAGGCCAAGAGTGATATAAACGCCTTTTTTGTCCGGTGAAATGGCAACTTGAGTCGAATCAATTTGGAATTTTAGATAACCGCGATCAAGGTAGTAAGACTTAAGTGCTTCAATGTCACCGGCAAGTACCTGCTTTTGGTACTTATCGTCTGAAAGGAAATTCCACCAAGAAACGTCAACATTAAGCTCAAAGCGACTCAGTAGCTCTTCATCGGTATATTCTTTATTGCCAATGAAATTTATCTGCTTAATTTTTGCAGAAACACCTTCCGTGAAAACAAACTTCAAGTCTGAACGATTACGTGGCAGAGGCGTAACGACCGCCTTTACACCCGCGTTGTATTTACCAACACTGTAGTAGAAATCTTCTAGACCTTTCTCGATCGTAGAGAGTGTCGTGCGATCAAGCGCCTCACCAACTCGAATACCTGAAGCATCTAAGTTCTGTTGAAGCTGCTCTTCTTTGATTGCTTTGTTGCCTGAGAATGAAATACTGGCAATGGTTGGGCGTTCAGTAACTTGAACAACCAATACATCATTGTCGCGAAGGACTTTGATATCTTCAAAGTTACCCGTCGCATAAAGCGCTCGTATTGTCTCAGAAACGTCTTGGTTATCGACTGTATCGCCAACTCGTACTGGCATTTTCAGCAATGCGGCACCGAGTGCAACACGCTGAAGGCCTTCAATTCGAATATCTTGAACTACGAAGTTCTCGGCACCATTTGCACTGACACTTGTCGCCAACAAGGTTGCAAACAGAATATTTTTCATCGCCATATTTGTTTTTGTTATTCCTTACTTCAACCTTTGCTCAATTACAAACGAGCAAAATCATTGAAAATTGCCACTGCCATAAGAGAGAAGATAATTGCCCCGCCAATGCGGTAACCCATTTCCTGAAGTTTCTCAGGTACAGGGCGTCTTATTACAGCCTCAATAGCAAAAAACAATAAATGTCCGCCATCTAACATAGGCAGCGGTACAAGGTTAATAATCCCTAAGTTCACACTGATTAATGCAAGGAAGCCTAAAAAGTAGACTAAGCCATAATCGGCTGTCATACCGGCACCCTTTGCGATCGAAATAGGTCCACTTAAGTTGTTCAATCCAACATCGCCCACAATCAGCTTTTTAAGCATGCTAACTGTTAGACTGATCACCTGACCTGTTTTCTCAACCGCCTTTCCGACTGAATCAATTACACCAAATTGTAAGTCGAAGCGATAATTTTCTGGCCATTCTGCGACTTCAGGGGCGATTCCCGCAAAACCAATCACTCGTTTGTCAGCAAGTTCACGGCTATCAGGAATTAGAGTTAAGTTGATGCTCTGACCATTTCGCTCTACCTGAAGTTCAATTGGCGTATTAGGATGCTGCTGAATCGCATCCACTACTTGTTTCCAGTCCGTGATTTCTGCGTCATCAAGAGCGAGCAACACGTCACCGACTTCAAGCCCAGCCTTAGCACCAGCACCGTCTTCTGACACATTGGTCAAGCGAGACGTAATTGCTGGAGTAAATGGAACAAACCCAAGCGCTGACATAGCAGACTCTTTCTCTGGGTCAAAGTTCCAATTAGTTAAGTCAAAAGATTTAATCTGCTCGACACCGATACCATCAGCAGGAGCCACAGTCATTGTAAGCTGACTATCACCAATATGAGCAATAAGCCCCATATTGACCGATTCCCAATCCGCAGTTTTGACGCCAGAAACAGACTTTAGTTCCATTCCCGGTTCCAAACCTGCTTCCGCAGCAATGGAGTAAGGTGTGACTTCACCGACAACAGGTTTAACAGCCGGGACACCAATGAGGAAAACTAACCAGTAAGCGAAGATAGCGAAGAAGAAGTTAAATGCAGGACCTGCTGCAACAATTGCTGTACGTTTCCAAAGTGGTTTGCGGTCAAAAGCAAATTCTTGCTCCCCAGGTTGTAGATCGTCTACACGCCCATCGAGCATCTTGACATAACCACCTAGCGGGATCACAGAAACACTATATTCAGTGCCATCCTTGCCGACCTTGCTCCAAATCGACTTACCAAAGCCAATCGAAAATTTCTCAACCTTTACACCACAGCGTCGTGCTACCCAAAAGTGGCCAAATTCATGAACCGCTACAAGGATTCCCAACGCAATAATAAAGGAAGCAAAATTCCACAAAATACCTGTCATCATTTAAGTCCGCTTACCATGTTGACCGCTAGTTCTCTTGCCATTCTATCGAGGTCTAAAATGCTTTCCAAGTCACGGCATTGTGACGAACTGTAAGAAGCACAAATCTTGTCAGCAACTTGCTCGTTTACTTTTGCGATATCAGTGAATCGCAACTGCTTATTCAAAAACGCTTCTACCGCGATTTCATTTGCAGCATTCAACGCAGTGGTCGCATGTTGTCCAGTATAACAAGCGTCAATTGCCAACTTTAAGCATGGGTAACGATTATAGTCCGGCTCAAGGAACGTCAGTTCACCCACCTTGGTAAAATCAAGCGCTGGGACACCAGCTGCGATTCGCTCAGGATAAGATAGCGTCAGTGCAATCGGTGTCGCCATATCAGGTTCGCCCATCTGTGCTAGCACTGAGCCATCCTTGTATTGCACCATCGAGTGAATAACAGATTGAGGGTGAATCACCACCTTCAGCTGCTCGCGCTGAGTATTAAATAGCCACTTAGCTTCAATATACTCTAGCCCTTTATTCATCATGGTTGCGGAGTCGACCGAGATTTTTGGTCCCATAGACCAGTTAGGATGTGCGATAGCTTGCTCAGGGGTAACAGCATCAAGTGAACTGATGTCGCTATAACGGAATGGACCACCAGACCCTGTAAGCAAGATATGCGAGATACCGTGACTATCAAGCTGACAATGACCTAGGTTAGTTTGAATATCACTAGGTAAACATTGGAAAATCGCATTATGTTCACTATCAACTGGCAGTAGCTCTGCACCATGCTTGTTCACCGCATCGATAAACAGCTGACCTGACATGACCAACGCCTCTTTGTTGGCCAACAGAACACGTTTACCCGCCTTTACCGCTGCCATTGTTGGTAGTAGCCCTGCAGCGCCAACAATCGCCGCCATCACCGTGTCAACCTCATCCATCGATGAGACATCACACATCGCATCGACACCAGAAAGAACTTGAGTCGAAATCTTGAGTTCTGTTAATTGGAGTTTAAGCGCTTTGGCTGCAGTTTCATCAGCCATAACAGCGAACTTAGGCTGCCACTTCTGACACAGTTCGCGCATTTTTGCTACGTTTCGCCCAGCGGCCAACGCAACCACTGAAAACTGTTCAGGATTTTGTTCAAGAACCTTAAACGTGCTCGCTCCGATAGAGCCAGTAGCACCTAGAATCGTTAACTTACGCATAGCAAGAAACCAAAATATGGTAAGGGCAAGCCGAAGCCTGCCTTAAAATATGAAGTATAGGAAAGCAAAAACAGGGAAAGCAGCGGTTAGACTATCAACACGATCTAACACCCCACCATGACCTGGGATAATGTTACTGCTGTCTTTAATTCCAGAAACGCGCTTAAACATGCTTTCAACCAAGTCACCCAATACAGAGATAACCACAGTAACAAGCGTAATTGCGATCATAGAAAAGGGGCTATCAAACTCAATATTGAACCATAGCGCGGTACCCCAACCAACAAGAATCGCAGTAATAATACCGCCCACTAAACCTTCAATAGTCTTGTTTGGGCTAACATGAGGAGCCATTTTGTGTTTACCAAAGCTCTTGCCCGCAAAATAAGCACCGCTATCTGCCGCCCATACAATAAAGCACACATATAGAACCAACTTGGCGCCATGGTAAGGGTCAACATCAACGCCTTCTGCGCGAAGTAATAAAACACTCCAAAAGAAAGGCAACAAAGTGAGTACACCAAAGCTGTGGCGCAAAAGGCTAGAGTGTTGCCATAACGAAGAAGATTTTGGATAGGTAATCGCAAGCACACTCGCCGCTAACCACCAAACGAAACCAATTGCTAAAATCGCGTAATGGCTATTCGTTACTAAATTTAAGCTTAGAGAGTCAAACGGAACGAGAGCTAGACTCGCAGCACTGACTGCGACTGTCGGAATCAACGCGAGTGCACGAGACTTAGCATTGACAAATTGCGTCCACTCCCAGTAACCAATTAACGTTACTGCAGCAATCGCGACCATAAACCATGGTAATGACAGTTCAAATATCCCTAGAATAACTAGAGGAGCAAGGATAAGCGCAGTTATAATTCTTTGTTTCAAACTTGGGTCCTTTATTCGCTTTCCATCAGAGCTTTGACTTGCTCACCAGTACAACCGAAACGACGTTCACGGTTCACAAACCAAGTCACTGCTTCAATTAAGCTGTTTTCGTCGAACTCTGGCCAATAGATTGGCGTGAAATACAGCTCAGCATAGGCCATCTGCCACAGCATAAAGTTACTTATGCGGCATTCGCCACTGGTTCGAATCATCAAATCAACTTCAGGTAAATCTGCCATGGTAAGGTGCTCTGTGATCAATTCTTCACTGATCTCATCGACCTTTAATTCTCCATTGGCAACCTTAGCTGAAATTGCTTTTGTCGCCTGCATAATATCCCACTTACCACCATAATTTGCAGCGATATTAATAACCATGCCGGTATTCGACTCAGTTAACGCTTCAGCCTGAGCAATCTTCTTTTGTAAGCGCTCATTAAAGCGGGATTTATCACCAATCACACGCAGACGTAAATTGTTCTTATGGAGTTTCTTCACCTCAGTAGAAAGTACTGTAATGAACAGTTCCATCAACACGCCAACTTCTTCTTCAGGACGACGCCAATTTTCACTGCTAAATGCAAACAGAGTAATCGCCTTGATACCGAGTTTCGCAGACGTTGAAATAGCTTTACGAACCGCAGCGACACCATTTTTATGACCAAACACACGAGGTTTACCTTGTGCTTTAGCCCAACGGCCATTGCCATCCATGATGATTGCGATATGTTTTGGAAGTAAATCAGGGGAGAGTTGTGAATTATGCATAAACGTTGATAGATAATCAGCAGGGGACAGAGATTAGCATAAAAAAACGCTGTGCTGCGAGCACAGCGCTATTTATATAGAAAGTTTATAGAGAATTAGACTTCCATCAACTCTTTTTCTTTCGCTGCTAACACTTCGTCTACCTGCTTAACTGCAGCGTCTGTTAGCTTTTGGATCTCATCTTGACCTTTACGATCTTCATCTTCAGAGATTTCTTTGTCTTTTAGTAGTGCTTTTAGTTCACCGTTAGCATCACGACGGATGTTACGGATAGCAACACGGCCACCTTCAGCTTCACCACGTACAATCTTAACTAGATCTTTACGACGCTCTTCAGTTAGCGGTGGAAGTGGAACGCGGATGATAGTACCTGCAGACATTGGGTTTAGGCCAAGGTCAGACATCATGATCGCTTTTTCAACTTTTTGCGTTAGCTCTTTGTCGAATACTGTGATTGCTAGTGTACGTGCGTCTTCAGCAACAACGTTCGCAACTTGGTTAAGAGGTGTTGGTGCACCGTAGTACTCTACAGAGATACCAGATAGTAGGCTTGGGTGCGCACGACCTGTACGAACTTTAGAAAGGTTGTTCTTTAGCGCTTCTACGCTTTTTTCCATGCGCTCTTGAGCGTCTTGTTTGATTTCGTTAATCACAATATCACCTTAATGTGTAATTCTTTCTCGAAGAAAGCCTATGCGGGAGTCTTCAAAAGGCAATACCGTAGCATAAATCAATTTACGCTACGGTGATTGGAGTTACTCTGCGTCGCTGATTAGCGTGCCTTCTGCTTCACCCATTACCACGCGACGAAGTGCGCCTGGCTTATTCATATTGAATACGCGGATTGGCATTTTGTGGTCACGAGCCAACGTAAATGCTGCCAAATCCATCACTTTTAGCTCTTTTTCAAGAACTGCACTGAATGAAAGCTTATCATACAGCTCTGCGTCAGGGTTTGCTACTGGGTCAGCGGTAAATACGCCATCTACTTTTGTAGCTTTTAGAACTACGTCAGCTTCAATTTCAATACCGCGCAAACATGCAGCAGAATCAGTCGTGAAGAATGGGTTACCAGTACCTGCTGAGAAAATTACTACACGGCCTTGGCGAAGTTCACGGATAGCATCAGCCCAGTTGTAATCGTCACACACACCTTTAAGTGGGATTGCCGACATTACACGAGCATTCACGTATGCACGGTGAAGAGCATCACGCATTGCTAGGCCGTTCATTACAGTTGCTAGCATACCCATGTGGTCACCAACAACACGGTTCATACCAGCTTCAGCTAGCCCAGCACCGCGGAATAGGTTACCACCACCGATAACCACACCAACTTGAACACCAAGTTCAACTAACTCTTTTACTTCTTGTGCCATGCGATCAAGAACCGCTGGATCAATGCCGAAACCATCTTCGCCTTGAAGAGCTTCACCACTCAGTTTTAACAGAATACGTTGATACGCTGGTTTAGGGTTCGTAGTCATGGAGTTTACCTTCCAAAAGAGAGTTGTTGATTAACAGTCATGGATAAAGACTCTAACAGTCTGCATCCATCACAGCTAAACGATTAACCGTTAGTCATAAAAAGACCGCAGCCTTGGCTACGGTCTAAATAGTATGCGAGTCTCTAAGGATTAACCTTTTTGAGCTGCTGCTACTTCTTCAGCGAAGCTCATTTCTTCAGCTTTCTCGATACCTTCACCTACTTCTAGGCGAACGAATGTAGCTACTGAAGCGCCACGCTCTTTAAGGATTTCGCCAACAGATTTCTTAGGCTCCATGATGAACGCTTGACCTGTTAGAGAGATTTCGCCAGTGAATTTCTTCATGCGGCCAACAACCATCTTCTCAGCGATTTCAGCTGGCTTGCCTTCGTTCATAGCGATTTCAACTTGAACTTCTTTCTCTTTAGCTACTACGTCAGCTGGTACGTCTTCTGGGTTAACGTACTCTGGCTTAGAAGCTGCAACGTGCATTGCAACGTGCTTAAGAGTTTCAGCGTCGCCTTCACCAGCAACAACTACACCGATCTTCTCGCCGTGACGGTAAGAAGCTAGTGCTGCACCTTCAACGTATTGAACGCGACGGATGTTGATGTTCTCACCGATTTTAGCTACTAGAGCAACGCGAGTTTCTTCGAACTTAGCTTGTAGTTCTTCAACAGAAGCTTTAGAAGCTAGAGCGTCAGCTGCAACTTCGTCAGCGAATGCTGTGAAGTTACCATCTTTAGCAACAAAGTCAGTTTGGCAGTTAACTTCAAGAAGAACAGCAACGCCGTTTTCTTCTTTGATGATGATTGCGCCTTCAGCAGCTACGTTACCTGCTTTCTTAGCAGCTTTTGCAGCACCTGATTTACGCATGTTTTCGATTGCTAGTTCGATGTCAGCGTTTGCTTCAACAAGCGCTTTCTTACATTCCATCATACCTGCGCCAGTACGTTCGCGCAGTTCTTTAACTAGAGCAGCAGTAACAGCCATTCTAAATTCCTCAGTTGATTCTGGATTTGGTAAAAAACAGGGGCCTACATTTTCGGCCCCTGCTGATAACTATAACTTAGTTTATGCTACAACTAAGTTGCACATAAACTAAGTGTGACTCGGAGCCGCTATTATTCAGCTTCTACGAAACCATCTTTTTCAGCAGCAACAGCTACGTCTTTGTTACGACCTTCAGTTACTGAAGATGCAGCAGCGTTTAGGTAAAGCTGTACTGCACGGATCGCATCGTCGTTACCTGGGATGATGTAGTCAACGCCGTCTGGGTTAGAGTTAGTATCTACCACAGCGTATACTGGAATACCTAGGTTGTTAGCTTCTTTAATCGCAATGTGTTCGTGATCAGCATCGATTACGAATAGAGCGTCTGGTAGGCCGCCCATGTCTTTGATACCACCAAGAGATTTCTCTAGCTTCTCCATTTCGCGAGTACGCATTAGAGCTTCTTTCTTAGTTAGCTTATCAAAAGTACCGTCTTGAGCTTGAGCTTCAAGTTCTTTTAGACGCTTGATTGACTGACGAACAGTTTTGTAGTTTGTAAGCATACCGCCTAACCAGCGGTTGTTTACGTAAAACTGGTTGCTTGCGATTGCAGCTTCTTTAACAGCTTCAGATGCAGCGCGCTTAGTACCAACGAATAGAACTTTACCTTTCTTCTCGCCAACTTTAGCTAGTTCAGCTAGAGCTTCGTTGAACATTGGTACAGTTTTTTCTAGGTTGATGATATGAACCTTGTTACGAGCACCAAAGATGAATGGCTTCATTTTTGGGTTCCAGTAACGAGTCTGGTGACCGAAGTGAACACCAGCTTTTAGCATATCGCGCATTGATACAGTTGCCATTTTAAAATCCTCTATGGGGTTAGGCCTCCACATCCCCCATAACTCCGACTAGGCTTCTGCCCAGCACCCCGGAATATGTGACGGAATGTGTGTGATTTAAAGATATAAGTTTGTTGGAACTGATCAGCTTCGCTAACTAAGAAACTTAACTAGAGAGAACAGACCACATTCCGGCGCGCTTTATACCATATTTTCACCCTACCTGGCTAGTAAAAAAACATTCTGCGTCTTTTTTCACTCACGGTGAATTACGTGAAGAAAGCCTTGAACCATGAAGAATCATTCTCATTATGCAGTGTTCCTGATAGAATGCGCCCAATCGCACCAATGCGTGCAACAGAACAAAGTAGAGAAAGCCGATGTCAATCAAGATTAAAACAGCTGAAGAAATCGAACGTATGCGACTAGCGGGCGCGTTGGCCGCTGATATCCTAGAGATGATCGAACCCCATATTAAAGAGGGTGTGACAACAGATGAACTAAACCAAATCTGTCACGATTATGGGATTGAAAAAGGCGCGTACTCTGCACCTCTTGATTACCATGGTTTTCCTAAGTCGATCTGTACTTCAATCAACCATATTGTTTGCCACGGAATCCCTGCATCTCAGGATGAAATCGGCAGTAATGGCCAAGTGAAGCCAGCAGTGCTAAAAAACGGCGACATTATTAACGTCGATATTACTGTGATTGTTCCTAATGACGCGGACGCAGACCTGTCTGTACGCCCTGAAGGTTATCATGGTGACACTTCTAAGATGTTCTTCGTTGGTGATGTATCTCCGGCTGACAAGCGCCTATGTATGGTTACTCAAGAAGCACTTTACGTTGGTATGCGCAAAGTGAAGCCAGGCGCAACGGTTGGTGATATTGGTACAGCTATTGAGAAGTACATTAAAGAGAACAACAAGAAGAACCCTCGCAATAAATTCTCTATCGTGAAGGACTTCTGTGGTCACGGTATCGGCAACGAGTTCCATGAAGAGCCACAAATCGTTCACTACAAGAACAACGATCGTCGCGTATTGAAAGAAGGCATGTGTTTCACAATTGAACCAATGATCAATGCAGGTAAGTTTGGCGTGACCGTTGATGCTGAAGATGACTGGACGGTTTACACAGGCGACAGCAAAAAGTCAGCGCAATACGAACACACTATTTTGGTGACGAAGACAGGCTGTGAGGTAATGACACTGCGCAGCGACGACACCATCCCTCGTATGATGAACAACGCTTAATCAAAATCTTCTTTAAAATATCCCCGCTCAGTCGGGGATATTTTTTTATCTGCTCCATTTTGATAGATTGGTATCAAATGGATTTTATGCACGGACTAGCTGAATGGCCTTTCAATCACCGCTCACTTTTGATACTCCTCAACTCTCTGTCACTGAATTAAAAAGTCAGCTAGAGAAATTTGCCAACTATCAAAAACAAGAATTCCTTAACCACCACCCTGTGACTAATTTAGTCCTTGGCCGAGCCGAATATATCGATCTGCTACTCAACCGCTTATGGATACATTTTGGTTTTTCAGCTCTACCAAATATCAGCTTAGTTGCGGTCGGAGGATATGGCCGAGGCGAGCTTCACCCGCTTTCTGACATTGATATCCTAGTCGTTTCGAGAAAAACGCTGCCAGAGTCACTTGCCGGTAAAGTCAGTGAATTTATCACCCTACTATGGGATTTGCGCTTGGAAGTGGGTCACGCGGTACGCTCTGTTGAAGAGTGTGCAGAAATCGGACGTGAAGATCTAACGGTTGCCACTAACCTACAAGAAGCAAGGCTACTATGTGGTTGTGAGGACACTTTCCACCAGCTAAGAATGGTCATTCACTCCGAGTCATTTTGGCCAAGCGAAGTCTTTTATAAAGCAAAAATCCAAGAACAACGTAACCGCCACGCACGCTATCACGATACCACCTACAATCTAGAACCTGACATCAAGTCTACTCCAGGCGGATTGCGAGATATCCATACCTTGAGTTGGGTTGCACGGAGACATTTCGGCGCGACTTCTCTTCTCGAAATGAGTCGCTATGGCTTTCTGACGGACGCAGAATATCGTGAATTAGTTGAGTGCCAAGACTTCTTGTGGCGCGCACGTTTCGCCCTGCATATAGAGCTCAAGCGCTATGATAACCGCCTGACGTTTGCTCACCAAGCTCAAGTTGCAGAGAGCCTCGGTTATACCGGAGAAGGTAATCGCGGCGTTGAAATGATGATGAAAGAGTTCTATCGCACGCTTCGCCGCGTCGCAGAGCTCAACAAAATGCTATTAAAGCTATTTGACCAAGCAATCCTCAACAATGGCATCGAGTCAGAACCCGAAATTCTCAGTGATGACTTCCAGCGTCGTGGCCACTTAATCGAAGCACGTAAGCCAGCATTATTCCAAGCAAGACCCGAGACAATTCTGGATATGTTTTTACATATCGCCAATGACTCGACAATCGAAGGGGTCGCGCCACCGACATTGCGCCAACTTCGAACCGCACGAAGAAGGCTTAATAAATTTCTACATACCATTCCTGAAGCGCGTGAAAAGTTTTTAGATCTTTGTCGCCACCCAAATGCCTTACATAAAGCGTTTAGTCTAATGCATAAGCTTGGTGTTTTAGCTGCCTATCTGCCGCAATGGAGTCAAATCGTAGGGCAAATGCAGTTTGACCTATTCCATGTGTACACCGTGGATGAACACAGCGTCCGCTTGCTAAAACACATCAATACCTTTAGTTACGCCAAAAATCACGACAAGCACCCAATCTGTTGTGAGGTTTACCCTCGAATCCACAAAAAAGAGCTGTTAATCATAGCGGCCATTTTCCATGATATTGGTAAAGGACGAGGGGGTGATCACTCTGTTATTGGCGAAGGTGAAGCCTACTCTTTCTGTATTGAACATGGTCTGTCAAAGCCAGAAGCTAAGTTAGTCGCATGGTTAGTGCGTAACCACCTACTAATGTCTGTAACCGCTCAACGTCGTGATATCTACGATCCGGAAGTTATCACCGAGTTCGCTAAGCAAGTGCGCGATGAAGAGTATTTGGAATACTTGGTTTGTCTGACCGTAGCCGATATATGTGCGACCAACCCAGAACTGTGGAATAGCTGGAAACGCACCCTATTGGCTGAGCTTTTTTACTCTACGCAGCGAGCTCTTCGCCGTGGTTTAGAGAACCCTGTTGATGTTCGAGAACGTATTCGCCACAACCAACAACTGGCTTCTGCGCTATTGCGTAAAGAGGGCTTCAGTGCTCGAGAGATTGAAGTGCTATGGCAACGCTTTAAAGCCGACTATTTCTTACGTCACAGCCACAAGCAGATCGCTTGGCACTGCATGCACCTATTGCGTCATGAGGATCACTCTCAACCATTAATCTTAATATCTAAAAAAGCGACACGCGGCGGCACCGAAGTCTTTGTCTACAGCAAAGACCAACATGCCCTATTCGCTTCTGTCGTGGCTGAGCTCGATCGACGAAACTTCAACGTTCATGATGCACAAGTCATGACCAGTAAAGACGGCTATGTACTCGATACCTTTATGGTCCTAGACCAACATGGTGAAGCCATCGAAGAAAGCCGCCACAAAGCAGTCATCAAACACCTAGCACACGTTTTATCAGACGGCCGTCCGACTAAAATTAAACGTCGTCGCACGCCACGTAATTTGCAGCACTTCAAAGTACAAACCAAAGTGGACTTCCTGCCAACTAAAAGTAAAAAGCGTACCTTGCTCGAATTTGTTGCTCTTGATACTCCGGGGCTACTGGCTACAGTAGGGGCAACCTTTGCCGATCAAGGCGTACATCTACATGCAGCGAAGATCACCACCATAGGTGAACGTGCAGAAGACCTTTTCATCATCACCAGTCCAAATGGTGGAAAGCTCACTGAAGAGGAACAACTTGAATTAAGTGAAAAACTTAGACAAAACATCGCCGAGTTAGCCCCGTAAGCGATCTCAGCCACAAGTTGTTAACTTGATTAAAAAAGCGCTGTCTACCACGATCATAGGCTGCTACATTAGTAAGTGAATTATTCATTTCCTGCATAAAGTAGGAACAATCACTTCAACACAATAGAGGTAGCCTATGTTTCCACACCTCACTGGTTTAGGTATTCAAGATCCTAAACAAATTGAGCGCTATTCCCTTCGCCAAGAAGCGCACAAGGATGTGTTAAAAATCTATTTTCGTAAGCAAAAAGGTGAGCTGTTTGCGAAAAGCGTAAAATTCAAATATCCACGCCAAGTGAAAAATGTTCTGGTTGATAGTGGCAGTCACAAATACCGCGAAGTGACCGAAATCAACCGTAACCTAACTCTAGTAATTGATGAGTTAAACAAGCTGACTAAGCCAGAGAAAGCAGCTGAAGTGGATGTGAAACAGAAAATCCTATCTGATTTGCGTCATTTAGAAAAAGTAGTTTCGAGCAAGATCGCAGAGATCGAAGCGGATCTAGAGAAGCTGAAGTAACAAGTTTTAATCGACTCGGGGGTTGGTACTTAGTTACCAGCCCCTTTTTTTGCGCGTCATCCTCGAGAACGAGGCACGAGTGATTTGGGGATCTCTTGAAACGAGCAGATTACTTTATGAGATTCCTTATTCCTTCTTCATCAGTCTATGAAATGACTAAACCTCAATTAGACTAACCAACCTGCGTATTTGCCAACTAGGTACAACGCGACACCGGCCATGACACCTGCAACAATATCATCAACCATGATACCTAGCCCGCCATGAACACGTTTATCTAACCAGCCAATCGGCCATGGTTTTACCATGTCAAAGAAACGGAATAAGACAAAGCCTGTCACTAGCCATTTCCAATCAGTCGCCGATAAGTTGAATACTGGAACCACCAGCATGGTAATCCAAAAACCCGCAAACTCATCCCACACAATCGAGCCGTGATCATGCACGCCCATATCATCTGAGGTTACCTGACAAATTTTGATACCAATAACGCAAGAGACTAAAACCGCAACGATGTATAGCGGTAATGGAAGTTGGACTAGCAGAAGGTAAAACGGAACCGCTGCTAACGTACCCATAGTGCCAGGAACGATCGGAGACAAGCCACTACCAAAGCCGGTAGCCAATAAATGCCATGGGTTTTTCAAAGAGATGAGAGCAAGAGGGTTTGTCATAACTATCGAATTCTATTTAAAGTGGTCATAACCGCGAAGCGTCCAGTCAATTGGCTGGCCATTGCAATGCAGTTCAAATGTACCTTGCGGTCTAATCTGGCCAATACAGGTTACTTTAGCCCCACAATGCGCTAAAGCACTCTCTATTGAACCCTTATTTTGTTCAGGAACAGTAAAACAAAGTTCATACTCTTCACCACTTGATAATGCATATTGCTGAGCGGTAGTCGGAGTATCAACAAACTGAAGCAGTTCATTAGAAACAGGAAGGCTTGCTACGTCAATGCTCACACCAACATTAGAACGTTTCAGAATGTGTTTTACGTCAGAGATAACGCCATCAGAGATATCAATCGCAGCACTCGCTAAGTTAAGCAAAGCTTGGCCCGCTAAGACTCTTGGCGTGGATAAATAATGTCTTTTCTCAAGCTCTTCAGCACATGGTTTTGCCCGTAGACTCGGATCAAGTACAACATCGAGTCCCGCTTTACTATCACCTAGATTACCCGTGACATAAACCCAATCCCCGACTTTCGCACCATCTCGACGTAACGCTTTTTCAGGATCAACAAGTCCCTGAACCGTTAGTGTAAGGCTTAAAGGACCTTTGGTCGTGTCGCCACCAATTAACTGTATGTCGAAATAGTCAGCAAGCTCAAAGAAAGCATCACAAAACGGAGCTAGCCACGCTTCATCTGGTTCTGGCATCGTCAATGCAAAAGAAACCCAAGCTGGAGTAGCCCCCATAGCGGCAAGGTCACTGATATTTGAAGCAAGAGCTTTATGTGCAACCCACGCAGGATTGGCGTTCGCTAGAAAGTGTGTTCCAGCAACTAAGGTGTCTGTGCTAATCGCGACCGACAAGCCCTCTGGAGCTTTTACTAACGCACAATCATCACCCGCAGCTAGAAGCACATCTTTGCGTTGCTTTTGACGGCCAACAAAATACTTCTCAATTAAGTTAAATTCACCGGACATACGAAATCTATCAATGGTTCAAAGTAACAAGCATAAAAAAGGTCAGCATCTGCTGACCTTTTGGTAATCTTAGTCGATTATTTCTTACGCACGTGTGGTGCAGCTTTATCTAGCACACCATTCACGAATTTGTGGCTTTCTTCTGCAGCGAATACTTTTGCAAGTTCAATCGCTTCGTTAATTACCACTTTGTAAGGGACATCTTCACGACGAGTCATTTCATACATAGCTAGACGAAGCAGTGCTAGCTCCATCATATCCAAGTCTTGCATTGGACGAGCTGTGTATGGACGAATCTTACTATCTAGCTCTGTGTGACTTAGCACAACACCTGTTAGTAGGTCACGGAAGTATGCAACGTCTGTGTCTGGAGTAGAAAGTGCTGGTTCAGAAGCATGATGTTCTTCTTCATCATACTTACCACCTGACAAAAATTGCTCTTCGATGGTAGCAACATTTTCTTTAGTAATTTGCCAAGAGTAGATCGCTTGTAGAGCGAATCGACGTGCATTACGACGTGCGGCTGGTTTCACACTGGCCCCCATTAGGAATCGATTTCTGAAAGAACGTTAATCATCTCAAGTGCGCTTAGTGCAGCCTCTGCACCTTTATTACCAGCCTTGGTTCCTGCGCGCTCAATTGCTTGGTCAATTGTATCAACAGTCAATACGCCGAATGCTACTGGAAGTGAGTATTCCATAGATACTTGCGCAAGACCCTTGTTACATTCACTACAAACATAGTCAAAGTGTGGAGTACCACCACGGATTACCGTGCCTAGTGATACGATTGCATCAAATTTGCCTGTTTTAGCAACACGCTGAGCAACAAGCGGAAGTTCAACTGCACCAGGGCAACGAACTACAGTAATGTTGTCTTCGCTTACTTGGCCGTGACGCTTTAAAGTATCGATTGCACCAGACAATAGACTTTCGTTAATAAAACTGTTGAAACGAGAAATAACGATAGCAATTTTTGCGTTTGGCGCTGGGAAGCCACCCTCGATCACTTTCATAAGCCTTCCTTTAACTATGTTCATCAAGTGAGAATCGCCGGATTCTAGCACAAATCTGTGAGCAATATCTAATAGAAATTTAACAGAAGTGACACTATGGAGGTAAAGCCTCTATCCAGCTTTTAATCACGCCTTTCTGTCAACGAAAGGCGCAGTAACCACGAGTCAGTGTTTATTCACACACATACTCAACAACGTTCAATCCAAAGCCGCCTAACGCATGGTATTTCTTGCTTGCAGAAGAAAGTAGACGCATATCATGAACACCAAGATCGGCTAGGATTTGCGAACCAACACCAACACGACGTGACGTACCTTGTTTCTTCGCAAGCGTAGGCGCTTCACCCTTATCTTGCGCTTCAAACATTTTCACACGGTGAATCAGTAGGTCGGTTGATTCCTCATTACCTAGTACAACTAACACGCCACCTTCACTACCAATTCGCTTCATTGCCGCATCCAATGTCCAGCTGCGCTCTGCATTACGGTCGCTATGCAGCAGGTCAGTAAAGGTATCTTGTAAATGCACACGCACTAATGGTGCTTCTGCAGTTAGATCGCCTTTACATAGTGCATAGTGAATTTGGTTGTCGATAACATCGCGGTAAGTAACCAAATTGAACTCACCAAACTCTGTCGGTAGCTGACACTCAGCAACACGCTCGATGGTTGTTTCGGTGTTATTGCGGTATTCGATAAGGTCTGCAATCGTACCGAGCTTCAAACCGTGTTTTTCAGCAAAGATTTCTAGATCTGGGCGACGTGCCATTGTGCCGTCGTCATTTAGAATCTCAACGATAACGCCTGAAGGTTCATGACCTGCTAAACGTGCTAAATCACAGCCCGCTTCTGTATGACCAGCGCGAGTTAAAACCCCACCTTCTTGGGCCGCTAGTGGGAAGATATGACCCGGTTGAACAAGATCAGCGGCTTTCGCTTCTTTTGCTACCGCGGCTTGAACTGTACGTGCACGGTCAGCCGCAGAAATACCCGTTGTTACACCTTCAGCCGCTTCAATAGATACCGTAAAGTTAGTGGTGTACTGGGCATTGTTATCTTGGACCATAGGTGGCAAGCCTAGACGCTCACAACGCTCTTTAGTCATTGTCAGACAAATTAAGCCACGACCATGCGTCGCCATAAAGTTGATCGCTTCTGGTGTGATCATTTCAGCCGACATAATCAGATCGCCTTCATTTTCACGATCTTCATCATCCATCAGGATGACCATTTTACCTAAACGAATATCTTCAATAATTTCTTGAGGCGTACTAATTGGCATTTTGGTATTCCTATCTTGAGTCGTCGAGCGAATAAGGCGTCGCCGCTAGTGTTTGTATAATTCTTGGTTTATGCGAAACCGTTTTGCTGCAAAAATTCCATGGTGATACGTGACTCTGGCTGCTGTTCACGCTGGCTCGTCAATAAACGTTCCATATAGCGTGCTAGTACATCCACTTCTAAATTCACTTTACGCCCAACATGAAAATCAGCGATGGTCGTCTCTTCACCGGTATGAGGTACGATCGTTAGTTTGAAAGCGTTCTTACGCAGGTCATTGACCGTTAAGCTGATGCCATCGACAGTAATTGAACCTTTTTCCGCGACATATTTAGCGATCTCTTCCGGCATAGAAACCCAAAATTCAATAGCACGACCAACCATATTACGTTCCACAATTTCACCTACACCATCAACATGGCCTGACACAATATGTCCACCAAAGCGAGTCGTTGGTAGCATTGCTTTTTCAAGATTGACCTTGTCGCCCGCTTGATAATCAGTAAAGCCCGTTTTTTGCAGTGTTTCTAATGACAAATCTGCGCTGTAACTTGTCGAGGAAAAGTCTACTACCGTTAAGCAAACTCCGTTAGTCGCGATGCTGTCACCGAGCTTAACATCAGACATATCCAATTTGCCGACTTCTACCGTGACACTAATATCTTCGCCTTTTGGCGTGATTGCAGTCAAAGTACCAACTGCTTCAACAATACCTGTAAACATGATTACGACTCTTTATTCTTCAAGGTGGCGGTAATACGAATATCAGCGCCAACCTGTCTTACATCTTTAATATTGAGATCAATCGTCTCTGCCATTGACTCTAAACCTAGTGCACCTAGCAACCCTCGCCCATCGCTGCCCATTATTTTAGGCGCTAAGTAGAGGATAAGTTCATCGACCAAGTTCGCTTTAATTAGACTACTTGCTAATGTTGCGCCAGCCTCAACCCATAAATGATTGATATGATGATCGTTCGTTAATGCGGCAAATGTAGCGTGTAGATCAATTAGCTTCTCGTCATTGAGTATAGGATCGAGGTCTTTACCTTCAGCCACAATGATTCTATTGCCCGGTGTATTCAAAAGCTTAAGCTCTGAAGTCAGTTGGCTTTGTCTATCTAAAATGACTCGTGTTGGTTGACGCAAATCTTGCTGATTGCATTTCGCTTGCACGGAAGCAGGTAAATCATCCCAACGTATATTCAATGACGCATCGTCATCGATAACCGTCTTACTGGTAGACAAAATTGCACAACTCTTGGCGCGATACTTTTGTACGTCTTGTCTAGCTTGGGGAGAGGTAATCCACTGACTTTGACCATTTGCTAAAGCAGTCTGCCCATCTAGGCTAGCTGCCATTTTAAGCTGTACAAATGGCATGCCCGTTTTCATTCGCTTGATGAACGCAGGATTGAGCGCTTCAGCTTCTTGTTCGAGTAACCCAATTTCTACTTCTATACCAGCATCACGTAGCATCTGAATGCCACGGCCTGCGACTTTAGGATTGGGATCTTGCATGGCACAAATGACTTTCGCTACTTTGGCTTTAATTAGGCCTTCCGCACATGGAGGTGTTCGGCCGTAATGAGAGCAAGGTTCTAACGTCACATAAGCAGTTGCACCAACTGTCTTATCACCCGCCATACGTAGTGCATGCACTTCCGCGTGTGGTTCACCGGCTCGGTAGTGGAAACCTTCACCGACAATCTCGTCGCCTTGAGTAATCACACAGCCAACATTTGGGTTTGGTGCTGTGGTGTAGATGCCGCCTTTTGCTAATTCGATAGCACGCGACATCATCTTAAAATCTTGAGGGGTAAATATTGGCATTGATGACAACCGTTAATCTTCTAAACGAGCGATCTCTTCGCCAAACTCACGAATGTCTTCAAAGCTCCGGTAAACAGATGCGAATCGAATATACGCAACCTTATCGAGCTCTTTGAGTTGATCCATGACCAAGTTACCTATCATTTCACTTGGCACTTCTCGTTCACCCGTTGCACGGAGTTGAGATTTGATCAGGCTAATCGATACATCTACAGCATCGGCACTAACCGGACGCTTTTCTAGCGCACGTTGCAGTCCACCGACCATTTTATCTTCATTGAATGGTTCGCGGTTGCCATTGGATTTAATCACTCTCGGCATAACCAATTCAGCCGTTTCAAACGTCGTAAAACGCTCGCTACATGCAAGGCACTGGCGACGGCGACGCACTTGGTGACCGTCAGCAACCAAACGAGAATCAATCACTTTAGTGTCGTTCTCAGAACAAAAAGGACAATGCATATCACCTCCATATAAGTGACAGACAGTGTAGCGGATTTGGTGATCACAAGAAAAGCAAAAGGGGCTAGATAGCCCCTTTTTCAAACAATATCGTGCAGTTTTTGTTAACTACGTGGTAAGTAGTTTGCTTTACCTACCCATTTGTAGCTGGTCAACTCTTCCAAACCCATTGGGCCGCGAGCGTGAAGCTTCTGAGTAGACACCGCAACTTCTGCACCTAAACCAAACTGTGCGCCATCTGTAAAACGAGTTGATGCGTTCACGTAGACCGCTGCTGAGCCAACAGAGTTAATAAACACTTCCGAGTTTTCTAGGCTATTAGTCATGATGGCATCAGAGTGACTAGCGTTGTGAACTCGCATGTGGTCAACCGCCTCATGAACGTCTGCCACAACTTTGACACCTAATGTGTAGCTTAGCCATTCTGTATCAAAATCATCGTCACCAGCATCACGCAGCTCTTTTGCATTGCTTAACAGAGCCTTCGCTTTTGGCTCTGCAACGAGTGCAACCTTATCAGCCAAACGTTCCGCTAGCATTGGTAAGAATTCTGCTGCCACTTTTTCATGTACAAGCAGTGTATCTAGTGAGTTACACGCTGATGGACGTTGTACTTTAGAGTTCTCAACTACATCCAGCGACTTGGTAAGGTTAGCGCTTTCGTCAACAAAGATATGACTAATACCAAAACCACCAATAATCACAGGAATCGTGCTGTTTTCTTTACACATTTTATGTAAACCAGCACCACCACGCGGGATGATCATGTCAACGTATTCATCCAATTTAAGCAACTGAGAAACCAATTCACGGTCAGGCTTCTCAATGTACTGGACTGATGCTGCTGGCAGACCCGCTTTCGCAAGTGCAGACTGAATCACTTTAACCAGTTCCATGTTTGAGAAAAACGTCTCTTTACCACCACGTAAAATGCTGGCATTACCCGTTTTCAAACATAGCGCCGCAATATCAATCGTTACGTTAGGGCGAGCTTCATAAATCACACCAACTACACCAAGCGGTACACGACGACGTGATAGAGACATGCCGTTTTCAAGTACTTTACTGTCCAGTTCGCTACCTACAGGGTCATTCAGGCTAATCACGTTACGTACGTCGTTAGCAATCCCCGTTAGGCGTTCAGGGTTAAGCAACAAACGATCAAGCAGTGCTTCTGTTAAACCTGCTTCACGACCTTTCTCAATATCTTTTGCGTTCGCCGCTAGGATCGCCTCTGAGTTGGCTTCAAGTTCATCTGCGATAATAGCAAGCGCTTGGTTTTTCTGAGCTGTTGATGCTGTTGCAAGTTGGAACGCCGCGTCTTTGGCAGCGATACCCATAGAAATCAGTTCCACTTTTCTTTCCTTACTCTTGGATTACGACCATATCGTCACGGTGCAATACTTCATTACCGTAGTCATAACCTAAAATTCCAATAATATCTTTACTGTGTTTGCCTACAATTTTCGCCATATCTTGGCTTGAGTAACTCGCAATTCCACGAGCGACTAACTTGCCTTGAGCGTCGGTCACTCGGACGACATCACCACGAGCAAACTCTCCACTCACTTTGGTTAGGCCTTTTGCAAGCAGACTGCTGCCCTTACCTACCACAGCATTAACGGCACCATCATCAATCACAATGTCACCTGATGCTGCAGGACCTGCTAGGATCCAGCGCTTACGGTTTTCTAAGGCTTCTTCACACGGTAAAAAGCGCGTACCTTGTGGGTTGTCGCCAAGTGAATCAAATACTACATTCGGAGCGCTACCCGCAGCGATAATCACCTCAATACCAGCACGGCGTGCAATATCAGCAGCTTGTAACTTGGTCGCCATCCCGCCTGTACCTAGCGTAGTACCGCTACCACCAGCAATTTGACGAAGCGTATCATCGATGGTTTTGACTTCTTTGATCAGCTCAGCATTTGGGTCCTTGCGAGGGTCGGCCGTAAACAAACCTTTTTGATCAGTGAGCAGCAACAGTTTATCTGCGCCACATAAAATCCCAACCAATGCAGACAAGTTGTCGTTATCGCCAACTTTGATTTCACTTGTAGCAACAGCGTCATTTTCATTGACCACTGGAATAATGTCGTTTTCGACCAGCGCATTGATCGTGTCTCGCGCATTAAGGAAGCGTTCACGATCCTCTAAATCTGCACGAGTTAATAACATTTGACCAATTTTCAGCCCATAAATCGCGAATAGCGACTCCCATGTCTGAATCAACTGACTTTGTCCGACAGCGGCAAGCAGTTGTTTACTCGCCATAGAGTTGGGCAGTGCGGGGTATCCTAAGTGTTCACGACCAGCAGCGATTGCGCCAGACGAGACCATAACCACTGAGTGGCCTTGTTTTTTAAGTTCTGCACATTGACGAACCAACTCAACCATATGAGCTCGGTCTAATGCCAACGTACCACCAGTTAAAACACTTGTACCTAGTTTAACCACGACAGTCTGAGACTGTTGGTTATTTCCGCTTTCTTGATTCATTGCCTTTCTACTATGAAAAATAAAAAAATCCTCACAATCTTGTCTTATTGATAAGTGACAAAGATTGATTAGACCTGATGTTTTAGCAATCAAATAGAAAATTCACAAGCAGAAAAGGCGCTAAAAAGCGCCTTTTTGGTCTATCTAGGGAAAAGCCAGAGTATTTTAGACGAATTCTACAGATTCTTTGTGAATCGCCAGTGGGATTTCAAATTCTTTCTCTAACGTTTCTAGCAGTTTTTGGTGAAAAACTTCCTGAGTTCGAGTGACATCTTGAACAGCCTTTTTCGGTAGGGCTTTGTCTTGCCACTCCCCAGTGACATCATACAAACCGGAGCGGTATCTAGCTTCAAACGCCTCGCCGTTCTTCTCTAGCTCTAGCCACCAGCCCCAAAATTCCCTTTGCTCTGGTGACTTTTTATCATTGACACAAACCGATAAACAATCGAATAAATAGGAGCCTTCTGTACTTTGTGATTCACGAAGGTAAGGCCCAATAGCTCTCAGTGTGGTTAACAAGCGATAATGTGTCGGACTTTTTGTCTGTTCAGACATAATGAATCTCCATATTCATTTACTTATTGTTATTCGTGCACACCTCAGGACTAAACAGTCTGGGTAGCTCGTCTACATAAGTGTTGTCTAAATTAGTTTAAATGTCATCTAATTAGCTCGTCTTCTAGCCACTTTATCGCTAAATCGAGGGATTGCTCATAACCTTGTGTAATTGTCTTGGAACTGATTTTCTTCGCTTTGCCGTAGTCACTATACAATGCAACCAATTGGTTATCGCTAAATGGAGAAACCGGATCATTTTCTAAGCTCATTGCTAAAATAGGCACTCGCGTTTTACGGTTAGCCAAAATGCCTTGCACCTTAAGCGACCACGCCATCAGTTGCCCCGCTAAGCTATGAATATCAACCGCGTTCTTACCTAGTCGAGAAGCTAAAACATCCAAATACATTTTTGGCATTTGTTTGAGCTTCTCTGGTGATGACAACACATCATGTATCGGCGCTCCTAAAGAAACACACGCTTTAATCTTGTCTTGCTCTAAGAAGGACAGTCGTACCATAGCATTGCCACCAAATCGGAAGCCTACCAAGCCAACTTTATGGTGATCGACATAAGGAATGTTGTATAGCTCATTGAGTACAGCCTGATGAAGGCGAGAAGTATCTTCGGTCAAATTCCAATGGGTGTTGTGCCCTATTGAAGGCATATCAACTGTCAGCATTGCGATATTCTTCTTGGCGAAGTGATCACGAAACAGCGCCCAAAGATCCGTTTGCAAACTATCTAGCCCAGCGCTAACCATAACGACTGGCTGAGGCTTATCAGTACTGGTCAGGTGAAGATGGGCAATAATAGTCTTCTTCTGGTATGGGATTTCAAGGCGTTTAACAATGTACTTAGTTTTATTCGCAGCCTCAGTATAAGCATTACTGGCTAGAACTTGCGCTTGAGTGGCTAAGTTATCATTTTTTAGATGTGGATAGCCTGCAATACTAAAACAGAGTGACGCATTGAACATTTCATCCGCCGCCTCTTCCCCCTTAAGTTGGCTTGAGCGTTTTTGATGCAGCATGCCAAGTTTGGTCCACTCATAAGTCCAGTTACCGCTGTGATAGCCCATCACTGTATCTAACCATTGGTCTTGAGTACGAGAGTGTTTTGAGGCCGCAATTTTTGCCAGTACCGCTTCAATTTCGATCGGATCAAGCCCCTGCCATGACCATTGCATGCGTCTTAGGTTGCGATACCATTTGAAACCTTCTTGCTCTTGCTTATTATCTAGAAACGTTTGACTGCTCGGCATATAGCGCGTCAATCCAGACGTTTCTTTGGCTTGTTTATGATTAGCAAACAGCGTTTCCGAGAGGTTCTTGCTGACTTCCTCTGACATGAGTTCGACCTAAATAAATAATGATGTCTAAATAGTAATAAAAAAAATGACCCAATAAAGGGTCATTTATCAAGAAATCGATGGGAACTAACCCAAAAGTGATTACTTTTGCTTACGATTGATAGGCTCAACGAATTGGATTGACATATCCCAAGGCTGCTCAATCCACGTGTCTTGTGCGATATCAACAACGTAATCATCAAGTAGCTCAACACCTGCTGGCTTAGCACAAACGGCAATCAATTTTGCTTTAGGGTACATTTCGCGAAGTTTACGCGCTGTATCACCACTGTCCACTAGGTCTTCAACGATTAGGAAACCTTCGCCGTCACCTTCTGGTGCTTTAACAACTGTCATATCACGCTGGTGATCATGGTCGTAGCTAGAGATACAGATTGTATCTACATGACGAATACCTAGCTCACGCGCTAGGATAGCGCCAGGAACAAGGCCGCCACGGCTCACAGCCCAAATGCCTTTCCACTGCTCTGCTGGCATTTGTTTTTCTGCCAATTCACGACAAAGTGTGTGCATTTGGTCCCAAGTGATAATGAATTTCTTAGCCATTGTAATAACCTAATAATTTAAAAAATCTGCATCCCCGCAAAGCATCTAAGATGAAATGATTGCAACAGGCAAGCTGGGGAAAAGCTACGCAAACGTTTATTTTACCGAAAGTGCAGCATAATACCAATGCCATAAATAAAATGTTCAGCATGAATAAGCAGAACTTTGATAGCACTGGTAGAGATTTAACTCTCTAGACAAAAAGAATCGCTATAGTAGCGGTGGCTACTATAGCGATAGTGTATTTAACTCATATATTGCCAATGGATATTTCCACCAGCTGAGCTAGTTAAGCAATCAAGTACTTAATAATGAATACTGCAGCTAGAACCCAAACACTCACAGATACTTCGCGGCCACGACCACTTAGCAATTTGATTGCAGCATAAGAGATAAAGCCCAGTGCGATGCCTTCAGCAATTGAGTAAGTCAGTGGCATCAGTAGACAAGTCACAACTACAGGTGCTGCCTCTGTTAGGTCACGCCAGTCAACACTTACTAGGCCAGACATCATTAGGATAGCAACGTAAAATAGTGCGCCAGCTGTAGCGTACGCTGGAATCATACCTGCTAGCGGAGAGAAGAACAGCGCTAGTAGGAACATAACACCAACAACGACCGCCGTTAGACCAGTACGACCACCTGCAGCAACACCAGCTGTTGATTCAACATAAGAGGTTGTGCTTGAAGTACCTAACATTGCACCCACAGACGTCGCTGTTGAGTCAGCAAGTAAAGCCTTGCTTAAACGAGGAAGCTTGCCATCTTCTTTGATTAGATCAGCTTTCGTTGCAACACCAACTAGCGTACCGGCTGTATCAAATAGGTCAACGAATAGGAAAGCAAAAACAACTGAAATCATACCGACTTCAAATACGTCAGCGATGTTCATTTCCATTAGAGTTGGTGCAATGCTTGGTGGCGCTGACATAACTCCGCCCCACTGAACGTCGCCCATTAGCAAACCAATCGCAGTGATCACTAGAATAGCGATCATCACCGCACCACGCACACCGCGGTATACCAGTGCAATTGTTAAAAAGAAGCCAAGTGCTGCAAGAGCTTGTTGTAGACCAGTAATGTTACCAAGGCTCACCAAGGTCGCTGGGTTATCTACCACAATGCCTGAATTTTGTAGGCCGATAAACGCTAAGAAAAGACCGATACCTGCAGAGATACCTGTTCGCAATGACATTGGGATAGAGTTTATGATCCACTCACGTACTTTGAATACGCTCAACGCCATAAATATAACACCCGATACGAATACTGCACCAAGCGCTACTTGCCACGAGTGACCCATACCTAGCACAACGCCGTAGGTAAAGAATGCATTCAGACCCATACCCGGAGCCAAAGCAATTGGGTAGTTGGCAACAAAGCCCATGATGAAACAGCCGATAGCAGCTGCAAGACAGGTAGCGACAAAAACAGCACCTTTATCCATACCTGCGTCAGCAAGCATTGCTGGGTTAACAAAGATGATGTAAGCCATTGTCAGGAAGGTCGTAATACCTGCAATCACCTCAGTTTTGACGTTAGTGCCATTTTCACTGAGTTTGAATAGTTTTTCGAACATAATCGAATCCTAAAAGGTAAAAAGTAAACGGTTGCGTAATCGATTGGCGTGAATTATAGAGTCAACAAATAGTAAATTCCAGATAGAATTAAGACTCTAACTAATATTTCTCAGACCAAATTAGAAAATCAATCGATTACATTGTTCGAACACACAAACAAAACTCTTACTAATCAACAACTAAAAACAATTTCATTTTTTAAGGAAAAAAGGTGTTTTTTTGTACCATGTTGCAAACTTTCATTGTGAATTAAGTACCATTTACGATAAACAATATGAGTTTATGCGAATAAAATTCAGGCCATTGGAACTAGCACAGGAAAGCATTAACTTTGAACAAGTGAAATGAGGTATTTGAGAGATAAAAAAACGCCACTCAAGTTGAGTGGCGGTTGAATCATGTCAGCAAAAATTAAGCTGCTGAAAAAAAATTCCAATAATAGGGGTGAACATACTCTGTTCGAGAGTCACAAACCTCGGATTAGTAACCGAAGCTTGTTGGATAAGTAAACGTACCTGTGTAAACAGAGCTGTTTAGCCAGAACGTTGCACTTGGTAAACCTTTCATAACTATCACCTTCTAAATCAATTAAAACAGATTACAAATATTGATTTCTCAGTTCCTTGGAGGCGACAAATCGGACTCATCCTTTGAGCATTTTCTCTTCGCTTTCGAAGTTGGTTACTAATATACCCCAAAGAAAATTAATTACAACCTTTTGCGTGATAAATATCACATAAAAATCAAAAATTGATTTAAATCAAAACTAAACTGTAATTAAGTTACATAAAAATCAATAAAGCAGAGAAGTTAACAACAAATCATACGAATTAAGGTGCGTAAACGTTTTCGTGTAAAATCCTCAATCTGTGACTGTTATTGAGGTTTCCATTTCTCTTTTACTACTCCCCAAAGGCTGGTAGTGATATCCTGTGGCCTCTATTTAATAGGTCAGATTTAGCTTTTTGTTCTGATGATAAAACCTTATCACGTTACAAGATCTGGCATTATTCTTTTTAAGGAGTCATCCGTGTCTGAATTCCATTCTGAAATCAGCAGCTTATCACCTGCACCACTATGGCAGTTTTTCGATAAGATCTGTTCTATCCCTCACCCTTCTAAGCATGAAGAGGCACTTGCTCAATACATTATTGGTTGGGCGAAAGAGCAAGGTTTAGACGTTCGTCGCGATCCAACAGGTAACGTATTCATTAAAAAACCTGCAACGCCGGGTATGGAAACGAAAAAGGGTGTTGTTCTTCAAGCACACATCGACATGGTGCCGCAGAAGAATGAAGACACAGATCATGACTTCACAAAAGACCCAATCCAACCATACATTGATGGCGAGTGGGTAACGGCAAAAGGCACTACCTTAGGCGCAGACAACGGTATGGGCATGGCTTCATGTCTAGCAGTACTTGCTTCAACCGACATTAAACACGGCCCTATTGAAGTGCTACTTACCGTTGATGAAGAAGCAGGCATGACCGGTGCTTTTGGCCTAGAAGCGGGCTGGTTAGAAGGTGATATCCTTCTTAACACTGATTCAGAGCAGGAAGGCGAAGTCTACATGGGCTGTGCCGGTGGTATCGATGGTGAAATGACGTTTGATATTAGCCGTGAAGCGATTCCGGCCGGTTATGTCACTCGCCAACTGATCCTTAAAGGCCTTAAAGGTGGCCACTCAGGTTGTGATATTCACACAGGTCGCGGCAACGCAAATAAACTAGTCGCACGCTTCTTAGCTGGTCACGCACAAGAGCTGGATCTACGCCTAGTTGAATTCCGTGGTGGTAGTCTACGTAACGCAATTCCTCGTGAAGCGTTTGTAACAGTGGCGGTTCCTGCTGAAAATGAAGCAAAACTGGCTGAACTGTTTGAGTTCTACACTAACCTACTAAAAACTGAACTAGGTAAAGTAGAAACAGACATTGTTTCTTTCAACGAATCAATCGACACTGACGCTCAAGTTCTGGTAGTTGCTGACCAACAACGCTTCATTGCAGCGCTAAACGCTTGTCCAAATGGCGTGATCCGCATGAGCGATGAAATCGAAGGTGTAGTAGAAACCTCTCTTAACGTTGGTGTTATCACTACTGAAGAGAACCAAATTCAAGTTCTTTGTCTTGTTCGCTCACTTATCGACTCTGGCCGCCAACAAGTTGAAGGCATGCTAGCTTCAGTTGCTGAACTGGCAGGCGCAAGCATTGAGTTCTCTGGTGCTTACCCAGGTTGGAAGCCTGACGCAGATTCAGAAATCATGGCAATCTTCCGTGATATGTACGAAGGCATCTATGGCCACAAGCCAAACATTATGGTAATTCACGCAGGTCTTGAGTGTGGTCTATTTAAAGAACCTTACCCGAATATGGATATGGTTTCTTTCGGTCCAACCATCAAGTTCCCTCATTCACCTGATGAAAAAGTGAAGATCGATACTGTTGCCCTGTTCTGGGATCAAATGGTTGCTCTATTAGAAGCCATTCCAGAAAAAGCTTAATCTGGACAAGATCTAAAAAGCCGAGTCGTATAGGACTCGGCTTTTTTATTTTTGCTTCTATTAAGCTTTTGAGGCAGCAAGCTGTTGAAGTTGACCCAGGGTTGTCTCTCCCACCAATTCGCCGTCAATAAAGTATTGGATGTTTTCATCCGTCTTCACACCACGCAGAATGGATTTATCGCCATTGCTGTAAGTAATATCGATTTCGAAGGTGTCGTCGTTAATACGCTTCATTTCCCCTTGCTCAAAAGAGCGATACATAGAGATCGGTGCAATAGGCGCTTCTTTTAGTGAATCATCCAGATCATCGTTAATGTCCAACATGGTATCTGTTTTGGTATCAAAGATGTGTGGTGAACCATTAATTGGGTTTTTACCCGTCCAAAATTCTAATGAGTTAAAGACAATATAGTCAGCCGCGGTAGTAATTGCGTATACCGGCGCAAGTAAAAAGTTGACGCCTGCACGAGCATATCGGTTATCAACCACCTCGACGTTAAACTGCATCAGCTTACCAGTGACCGCCATACTACCGACACATCCGGTCATACCTGAAACCACTGCTGCAATAGCCACTGCTTTTACAATCGTTTTTTTCATAAATCCCTCTAATTTAATGTCTTGCGATAGTTATCCATTTAAAGATAGAAGAGTTTTTGGACTGGATAGTCCTTAACCATTGATAAGTTCAATAAAACTTCTATTTTGTGCTTCCTGCCTCAAGTTTCGTTTTCTCACCCAGTGAAAATCATCAATAAAAAACTTTTATCTTAATGGTCATTTTTTTTCGTTAGTCACACTAAACTCAGGTTGCTACAGTCGCCCTCCTTGAAGCGCCTTTGGGTACATTCTTACCCTCTTCAAGCACAAGACTCGGCACAATTCGACCGTGTTATGTTGGGGATGCTCACTTCACTCGAGCATCTTAAATACTCTCTAAAATTATGTTACTGCGATGAAAGAAAAACTATTAGTCGGTTGGCGAGAAACTCTTAGCCTGCCAGGTTTAGGTATTAAAGAAATTAATGCAAAAATTGATACCGGAGCCAGGACGTCTTGCTTACACGCATTCAAAGTAGAGAGCTTTAAGAAGGACGAAGCTCTTTGGGTCCGCTTCTGGATTCATCCAAAACAACATGACACGGATTTCGAAACAGTATGTGAAGCTAAAGTTATTGATGAGCGCATCGTACGCGACTCAGGTGGTCATGAAGAATCACGTTACGTTATCGAGTCAGAACTGAGTATTGGCAGAAAAAGTTGGCCAATCGAAATTACATTAACTAATCGCGAAAACATGGCTTTTCGTATGTTATTAGGTCGCACTGCAATGCACGAACGCATCATTGTCGACCCTGTTGAATCGTTTTTAGTCCCTTTCGAGGAAATCAAATAATGAAAATTGGTATTCTGTCTCGCAATGCGAACCTGTACTCAACTAAGCGTCTGATTGAAGCAGCGGAAAGTCGCGGTCATGAAGTAAAAGTGATCGACGCGCTTCGTTGTTACATGAATATCAATTCAGATAAACCAGAGATCCACTTCAAAGGTGAAGAGCTATCTGGCTTTGATGCGATTGTTCCTCGAATCGGCGCATCTGTAACTTTCTACGGTACCGCGGTATTGCGCCAGTTTGAAATGATGGGCGTTTACCCAGTAAATGAGTCAGTTGCTATTACACGTTCTCGTGACAAGCTACGCTCAATGCAATTGCTATCGCGCAAAGGTATCGGCATGCCAATCACTGGTTTTGCAAGCAAGCCTGATGATGTGAAAGACCTACTAGAAATGGTTGGCGGTGCTCCTGTCGTAATCAAACTACTTGAAGGTACTCAAGGCATCGGTGTGGTTCTGGCTGAAACTCGTAAAGCAGCAGAAAGCGTTGTTGAAGCTTTCATGGGCTTAAAAGCAAACATCATGGTGCAAGAATACATCAAAGAAGCTGGCGGTGCTGATATTCGCTGCTTCGTAATTGGTGACAAAGTAATTGCTGCAATGAAGCGTCAGGGTGCTGAAGGCGAATTCCGCTCAAACCTGCACCGCGGTGGTAGTGCGTCTTTAATTAAGATCACTCCTGAAGAGCGCCGTACAGCGGTAGCCGCAGCGAAGATAATGGGTCTAAATGTGGCTGGGGTAGATCTACTAAGATCAGACCGTGGTCCATTGGTCATGGAAGTAAACTCATCTCCAGGTCTTGAAGGTATTGAGGCCGCAACTGGTAAAGACATTGCTGGAATGATTGTCGAATTTATTGAGAAAAATGCGGCAAGTAAAAGGACTAAAACTCGTGGCAAAGGCTAAAAAGAATAGCGCATTTGAATTTCTCGGCGAGTCTATCTCGCCGGGAGAACGTAAGGTCATTGAGTTAGAAGCTGCCAAGCTTTATACCCATTCACCTTTATCGATTCCTGTTGAGATCATCAATGGTAAGCAAGCAGGACCTGTACTTATGGTCAACGCAGCGATCCATGGCGATGAACTCAACGGCGTTGAAATCGTTCGCCAGCTGATCAACACCATTGATGCCAATAAGCTCAAAGGTACTGTCATCGCTGTGCCTATCGTAAACGTATTTGGTTTCATTCATAAATCACGCTATCTGCCAGATAGACGTGATATGAACCGCTGCTTCCCGGGCAGTGAAAAGGGCTCGCTTGCTTCACGTATGGCGAATACTTTCTTCTCTCAGGTTGCCAAGCGTTGTGATTACATTCTGGACTTACACACTGGCGCGATTCATCGCACTAACCTGCCACAAATTCGTGCAGATTTAAGTAATCCAGAGACACTTCGTATTGCTCAGGCGTTCGCTACGCCAGTGATAGTCGATGCTCCACTACGTGATGGTTCTCTGCGTAGCGAGGCTGAGCGCCTGGGCATTCCGGTTCTGACTTATGAAGCGGGCGAAGCCCTGCGCTTTGAACCAATTTGTATCAGTGCAGGTTTCATTGGCGTTCAGCGCGTGATGCAAGCCATCGGCATGCTGCGCTCAAGCCGTAAAAAGCTACCCACACCAGTGATTGCAAAATCTACCAGTTGGTTGCGTGCTGAAAGCGATGGCATTTTACGTACTGTAGTGACGTTGGGCGAGAAAGTTGAGAAAGGCCAAGTGTTGGCTTACATCAGTGCGCCTCTTGGTCACAGTGAGATTGAGCTTACTGCTCGCAAAGGTGGTATTGTTATCGGCCAGCAGACACTACCTTTAGTGAACGAAGGCGACGCTATCTTCCACCTTGCCTACTTCGAGCAAGATGATGAAGAGGTTGAACAAGTGGTAGAAGAGTTCATTGAAGAGGTAACAGACCTTGACGTGGATCCTCTAACAACGGGTCAAATCAACGCCCCAGCTCAGTAAACTAAATCTGCGAAAACGAAAAGCCCGCATATCACTATGCGGGCTTTTTATTGTCTTTCGCTTTTCTGTTACTCAAATTGGCTATTAACCAAATGATGCCCAAATTACGGTAGCCACGAGAATTGGGCAGACGAACTTCACGTAAGCAGGCCAAAGTTTTCCAAACCAACCTTGAGTAAACTCAGGGCAACCCTGTTCAAGTTCTTTGATCTTTGAGTGGCGATTCCAAACCCATCCACCAAATAGACAGAACAGTAGTGCAGCTGCTGGCTGTAAGTACTGAGTCGCGATCATTGCTACTAAGCCAAATAACTCACCGAAGTTATAAACAATCACCACACTGACTAGAGCAATCAATCCACCCAACACCCAACTTGTTAAAGAGCGTTTAGTGTTGAAGCGTTCGCTCACTAATGCCACAGGGCATTCCAACATGGAGATCGATGAGGTTAGCGCAGCAATGGTCAGTAATAGGAAGAATACAATTGAAAACAGCTGACCAAGCAGACCTAAACTATCAAACATCAAAGGTAGGACAGTGAATACTAAGGTGTCTGAACTTAGTAGTGAGCCATCTTCAGCATAAATTTGTACGCCTTTTTGCATTGCGACAAACATTGCAGGCATCACGACAAGGCCAGCAATGAATGCGACTGCGGTATCCACCAGCGTGACATTCATCGCCATCTTTGGCAGGTTCTCTTTTTTGCTCAGGTAAGAACCATAGATAAGCATCGAACAACCACCAATGGTCAATGAAAAGAACCCTTGCCCCATCGCAGCAAGAATCAATTGACGATCCATCACCTTGCTAAAGTCAGGAATCAAATAGTGCTTTAATCCCTCAATTGCGCCTGTTTGCGTCATGATATAAACAAACAACAAACCAAATAGAATAAACAGTGCCGGCATCAGTCGTGTTGACCACTTTTCGATCCCCTGCTTCACTCCACCTTGAACAATAAGAATGGTAAGAACATAGAAAGTGATAGTACCAAAGAGGTTACGCTCTACGCTGAAGCCTTTGAACCATGCCGTCGCCGCTTCTAAACCGAATAGATCAGTAATCGCTCCAAGCAAAAAGCAAATTAACCAACCACCGACAATGCTATAGAAAGCGAGTACCGCACTTGGCACACTTAGGCCAATCCAACCCACCAAAGCACCAAACTGTTTACCTATCGCACTATTTGTTAGTGAGCGCATACTATCAACTGGATTCGCTTGACCATAACGGCCAATCGCCATTTCGACGACTAGCATAGGGAACGCAACGACAAGGATCATCACTAAATAGACAAGCAAGAAGGCGCCACCGCCATTACTTGCCGCTTGAGTTGGAAATCCCCATATATTGCCAAGACCAACAGCCGCACCTGCCGCTGCAAGAATAAAACCGAGACGAGAACCAAAGTGCTCACGAGATTGAGAGGTATCTGCTTGTGCCATACTACTTAAAACGCACCAATGAACTAGTTGACTAGTACAATAACCAAATTCACCACAACAATCAATTAATTCAAAATGATACGCAAGAAATTAAGGATTAATGTAGATTTTTAGAAAGGTTTAAATTGTTATAGGCAGGTTAATATTCTTTTATAACCACTCTATTTCGCCCTTGATTTTTTGCCTGGTAAAGTGCCTTATCTGCAAGCAAAAGTATCTCTTGTTGCTCCGCTAAACTCTGGCTACCGCAGTCAGCAACACCAATAGAAACGGTAAGGTGGGTCGATATAGGAGAGTAACAATGGGCAAGATCTAATTCTTCTATCGCCTGACGTAATCGCTCTCCTTCAGCATTTGCGTTTATCGGAGTATGAGACGTCAATACCACACAAAACTCCTCGCCACCAAAGCGGGCGACAAACTGCTCACAGTCACCTTCACTCTTTTTAAGTTGCTGTGCCACTTTGTTTAGTACGACATCCCCTTCCAAGTGTCCATAATGGTCATTAAACGGTTTAAAGAAATCGACATCAATCAAGGCTACACAAGCATAACCATGATCTTTCAATCGTAGTTTCTCCTGCCAATATTGTTGCAGACTGCGACGATTGCCGACTTCCGTTAAGGCATCATGACGAGCGATCCACTCTAGCTCTTGCTGTTTTTCATCAAGCTGAGCATAAACTTCGTTAATACGGCAGACAAAGTCTCTCATCTCGTGGGATATGAAGTTTTCTTCGTCAGTAACGATTGAGCCTCCATGAGAAAGAGAGTTCAAAGCGTTTCGGGCTCTTTTGATTGGCCTCACCATCATGTGAACAACACTAAGGTTGAAAGCAAACATAAACAAGGCGAAAGCCAGCAGCATAGACAGCTCTCCCCAAGTAATGAAATCGGGTAATTTCGCAGAGTGATGAACTAACACTCGCACCGTCGATTGATTCTGATAATCGAGCTTTTCAAGTACGGTAATATTTGGAGAGGTAAGCTGTTCGGCGGATTTGTTGGTTGTAACTATTTCAACATTGAGTCCGGTTGCTTGTTTTAAAGTACGGGAAAACTCACTGTCAATTGGCCGGATAAACATCATAAAGCCTTTGTCACAATCCATGCCATCGCTGTTACATACCCTCGCTGTAGCAAGCATGGTGGGCTTATCATTTAATACTAGCAATTTGACGTAAGGGGTGATGATATCGGTGCGAGATCTCAGTGTATCAGCCATAAGCGCACCAAATTTATATCGTATCTCATCATACGAGAGCTCTCGCTTATAGAGATAGTCGTACAACTGCCCCCACACTAGCCCCATATCTTTGTCAAAGATAAACACGCCACTAAGCTGCTTCGTGGTAAATGAGTGAGCATTTAGGCTTGTTTCCAAGAAGCTGTGATTTTTTCCTTGGATAAATGCATCGACTTCATCCCAAGCCGCGTAATCGACCAATGCACTCGCCAAATCTGACTTTTGTAGGTCGAGTACCGTTTTTACCCGATTGGTTTCTTCACTTTGTTGTCGGAGGGCTTGCTCAACTTCCGAATCGTACACCCAGAAGTATCGAAACGTTAGGTAGCAGCACACAAACACACTCGCCATCATCAAAGAAGCAAATAGAGTCAGTTGTTTCAGGGAAAGGTGAATGATGCGCATAAAGACGGTATACGATAATCGAGAGCCCTGAATTAAACCGAATAGTCATCAAGTTGTCTATAAAAAGAGCGCCTTTGGCGCTCTTTAATGTGATAGCAATCTAGGCTTAAACAGAAAGCCACAAATGCCTAAATCGTAAAGATTTGGTAATCCTTCAGTTCAGGGATCTTTTTATGTAACTCTTGTTCTTGTTCTGCCATTTGATCTAGAGAATCACAAAAAGCTTCGCTTTGCTCCTGAACTTCAACCGAATGCTCTTGTAAACGTTCCGCAATACGCTCTTTCAGTTCACTCATAGAAGACGCCATCTCTGTCAGGTTCAGGCCACCTTCCTCTTTCATCTTCTCCGACATCGCATTAAACGCACTGGTAATGAACTCTTCATTGAACAAAGCTTTGGCTTTTTCAAAATCTTCTGCCCACGAGTCACCAAACGACTCAAAACTATCCGCTGGTAGAACTAAATCCCCATCCTTGTAGTAACGAGCTTCGATATCTGCGTAAAACTGCTGCATTGCCTGCTTAACATCGTCAAATGCACCTGGAGTATCAAAGCTTTCGGCAACATCATCAATAATATCATTCGCAAGTGCCATACCATCTTGAGCCATTTGTTTTGCTCTTGGTAAGTAGTCATTCAAACTCTCTTTATACGCTTCTATTGCTTGCTTTTGATTACTGTCTAGTTCGATACGTTCACCGTGGATCATTAGGTTGTTATCACTATCAACGATCGCACTATCACCATTGGTTTGGAGAATTTCAATACGTTCACCATCAAGGTGAATTTCATTTTTCAGATCGACCTTACATTGAGCAGCATAGACTTGGCTCGACAGTAAGATAGGTAGTGTTAGTAATATCTTCTTCATGGTCATTCCACTTTATTCACTCAAGACACCATACCAGAAACAATCCCGTTATTGGATCGATTCAATTTCATAGCAATGGTTTTGCGCCCTTACTTGGTATTCAACCTCATCACCAATATGCTTTGACTTCATTGCTTTACCTAACGGCGAATCAAACGTCACCAACATGATGCTGGTATTAGCGAACTCAATTTTAAGTCCACCAGAACACGGAGCCATAAAGAACCACTTTCGCTGATCATCTAGATCGAGCAGTGACACCAAACTGCCTAATACTACTTTCTCTGGAGATTCTGGGAACACTAGTTCTGACACCATTCGGATCTCTTGCTCACACTCCTGAACGCGCATCGCTTGTCCGTGGGCAAGGTAAGAGGCTTCGAGGGCTAACGTGTCATATTTATGCTCAGGTACTGTTTCTTCATCAGTTGCTGATTCGATCGCTCGTTGAGCAGAGCTAACCGCTATGGCGTGCTTTTGCTGTAAAAGCGACAAAATAGTTTGGCGCAGTTCCAACTTATTCATACTAAAATCGTGTTCCAATGTTCGGATTATCTTTAGAATACCTTGCTAAAGATGGCAAG
Organism: Vibrio sp. TBV020; assembly: GCF_046056895.1. NCBI lineage: Bacteria > Pseudomonadati > Pseudomonadota > Gammaproteobacteria > Vibrionales > Vibrionaceae > Vibrio > Vibrio sp. TBV020. Next base: position 2,809,997 of record NZ_JBEEAQ010000003.1, read on the forward strand.
AATAGCAAAAAGGCAGATATGAACAGTTCCCTCCACTCAGAGCAAGTCCAAACGATCCTCAAATCTACCTTTGGCTTTGAGCAATTAAGAGCCGGCCAACAACAAGTGATTGAAACGGTACTAGAACATCGTTCCTGCGCGGCTATTTTTCCAACGGGTTCCGGTAAGTCACTATGTTACCAATTGCCCGCACTCTGTTTACCTCATCTAACCATTGTTGTTTCCCCACTACTTGCATTGATGAAAGACCAACTCGCGTTCTTACACAGTAATGGGATTGCAGCTGCATCTATTGACTCCAGCCTTAGCAGAGATGAAATACAGCAGGTAATGAACCAGGTTCGACAAGGTGAACTCAAAATCTTGATGATCTCAGTTGAGCGCCTCAAAAATGAGCGCTTTCGTCAGTTCATCAGCCAAGTGCCTATTTCTTTACTTGTTGTTGATGAGGCGCACTGCATCTCTGAATGGGGACATAATTTTCGCCCTGACTACCTCAAGCTGCCGCAATATTTAACAGAGCTCAACATCCCTCAAGCTTTACTGCTTACCGCCACGGCTACTCAGTCTGTTATCGAAGATATGCAGCGCAAGTTCTCTATTCAGGACAATGATATTGTGGTCACAGGTTTCTATCGCCCAAACTTAGATATCACCATTTCTCCATGCGAAGATGACAATAAAGGCGAAGCGCTGTTAGAGATACTGCGCCCAGAGCCATCTGCCCCTACCGTTGTCTATGTGACATTGCAGAACACAGCAGAGAATGTCGCCTCATTGCTACGTAATAGTGGCCACAATGCATTGGCCTACCATGCCGGGTTAGCTTCTGAAGATCGCGAAAAGATTCAAAACCAATTTATGTCTGGAGAAGTAGATTGCATCGTCGCGACTATTGCTTTTGGGATGGGCGTAGATAAATCAGATATTCGACGCGTTATCCACTTTGACCTACCTAAATCGATTGAAAATTACGCTCAAGAGATTGGTCGTGCCGGTCGAGATGGAAAGCCTTCTCAATGTATTCTTTTAGCCAATCAAAGTGGCATTAGTACTTTAGAAAACTTCATTTATGGCGATACTCCAGAATTAAACGACATACAAACTGTCGTTGAACAGGCACTACAACATTCACCTCAATGGGAAGTGGTTCTTTCTCGCCTATCAAGTGAAAGTAATGTGCGCCAACTACCTCTGAAAACCTTACTGGTGTATATGGAGATGTCTGGCCTTATCCAATCTAAGTACAGTTATTTCGCTGACTATCGATTTAAATTCATTAAAGATAAACAATTCATTGTTAATCAATTTGATCCAGCAAGGAGAGCCTTTGTCCAAGCACTTTTTGACTGCTCAAGCCAGGCTAAAGTCTGGTGTCAGGTCGATTTCGATGCGCTTTGGACACATTTCCAGGGAGAGCGACAACGCGCTGTCGCCGCGCTCGACTACTTTAATGAAAAAGGTTGGATTGAATTAGAGAGTAAGTTGATGACTGAGGTTTATCAGGTTAACTCTGCAAATCAATCAACCTCTGAATATAGTCAGACACTGTGGCAGTTATTCTCTGATAAAGAACAGAGTGACATTGCAAGAATTCATGGTTTGCTGAGCTTCTTTGAGTCAACACAATGTTTAAGCCATGAGCTAGCGAGATACTTTGGGGATCACCAAGCGCCAGAACAGTGTGGGCATTGCAGCGTTTGTCGAGGTCAAGTCGCAGCCCTACCAAAAGGTGAACCTTCTCCTTTATCTGAACACCCTCTTCACGACTGGTTAAACGAACTCGTCGCAAAAACTGGGCAAAATGTATCAGCGTCACTTCAGGCTAAATTTCTTTGTGGCATAACCACCCCCAAATTTACCAAGATTAAGGCTCGCTCTTTGTCGGGGTTTGGTAAGTTAGAATCAACGCCATTTGCTCAAGTTCGAGAGTGGATAGAGCAAAACCGCTAGTGCTAAAAGAAACTCAATTGCTGTACTTGTGATTCAGGCTTAAGCATAACGCTTAGGCCTAATAAGCGAATTTCGCGTCCATTTTGGCGCTGTAAGATATCTCGCAGTAGTTGTTTAAAGTATTCCAAATCGAGTTCTGGGTGAATATGTTCAATGGTAGTGAGTTGAAAGTCAGCAAACTTTAACTTGATACCTTGCTTGATGATCGCCTTTTCTGGTGAGGCTTTTTCTAAACGCTTTTCCAGTTCAGGAAACAGCTTCTCTTCTATTACTTTCCAACACTCCTCATAAGTGGAAATATTTTGGCTAAATGTACGCTCAACGCCGACTGATTTGCGCTCTCGCTCGACCACCACTTCTCGATTGTCCACACCATGACTCTTATTCCACAAAGAAGCCCCTAGTCGGCCAAACTTAAGTAAGAGGTCTCGGTAATCACTACGCTTAATATCCGCACCCACAAAATATCCTGCCTGATGCAGCTTCTCCAAACTGACTTTTCCAACTCCAGGAATCTTTTCTAATGGCAACTTATCGACCTCTTCTTGCACCTTATCAGGAGGAATAACATATTGACCGTTAGGCTTATTCATATCTGAAGCGACCTTTGCAAGAAACTTTACCGGAGCAATTCCTGCCGAGGCGGTAAGATTGAGCTCGTCATAAATTTCACGACGAATAGCTTGCGCAATTAAGGTTGCAGAACCTTTATGCAGAGTGCAATGAGTAACATCTAGGTAAGCCTCATCAAGAGAGAGAGGCTCTATAAGATCGGTGTATCGGGAAAAGATTGCTCGTATTTGTTGCGACACATCTCGATAAACATTCATCCTACCAGGCACGACAAGTAACTTTGGGCATAATTGCAGTGCTTTAGAAGTTGCCATAGCACTACGTACTCCGAATTTTCTTGCCTCATAGTTACAAGTGCTGATCACCCCACGCTGCTTTTCATGCCCGCCTACTGCTAGCGGACGATTTCGATACGAGGGGTTATCTCGCATTTCAACAGCGGCATAAAAGCAATCCATATCTATATGTATGATTTTCCTGACTTTATCACTAGACATAGACTCTCATTTAAATCCGATAAAACTGTATATAAAAACAGTATAATCGATAAATATGCCATCTCAAAGTGAGAGGGGTATATAAATTGTCTGAGGATTTGCTCGCATCTTTGAAAGATGGGGTTATTATTAGCTTTATAAATAAAAACAAGAGGCACGACTTTGAACAATAAAGTGTTGGTTGTCGAAGATAGCCGTGCGTATCGAAATTACTTGGTCCAGCAGCTGACTGCCCTTGGTTGTCATGTTTACGATGCGGAATCATATGCTCAGGCAGAGCTGCTATTAAAGCAACACAAGGACTTCCGCTTTGCTGTACTCGATTACTGTCTACCAGACGCTCAAGACGGGGAAGTGATCGATCTAGTACTTTCTTTTCGCCAGAAAGTTATTGTTTTGACGGCAACTTTCAACGATGAAGCTCGAGAACGATTCATCGCAAAAGGTATTGTGGACTACATACTTAAAGACAGTATGGCGTCAGTTTCTTACTTGCTTCCACTAGCTAAAAGGTTGCTGAACAATGATCAGCACCACGCGCTGGTTGTTGATGACTCTCCTACTGTTCGTCGACATGTAGCTCAGCTTCTAGAACATCAGTACATTCGCACGACTCAAGCTGAAAATGGCCAAGAAGCGCTTAAGAAGCTTGAAGAAAATCCAGAGATTACTTTTGTTATTACCGACCATGATATGCCAGTGAAAGATGGCATTATTATGACGCGTGAGATAAGACAGACTTACGACAAAAACAGCTTAGCCATTTTAGGTTTGTCCGGTAATGAGTCAAAAACTCTCACCGCTCAGTTTCTTAAAGCAGGGGCCAATGACTTTTTAACTAAGCCCTTCAACCAAGAAGAGTTTTACTGTCGTGTTCATCAACTGTTGGACATGAAAGAAGCCACTGATGATCTATACAAGCTGGCCAATCAAGATGCGTTAACAGGCTTGTGGAATCGCCGCTTCCTGTTTAATCAATCATGTTCAGGTTGTAAATTGCGTAATATTGCCATGCTCGATATCGATCATTTCAAGAAGGTAAATGATACCTTTGGTCATGACGGCGGCGATGCGGCACTAAAGATGGTCGCGAACATCTTAAAAATCTACTTCCCTGAAGATGTAGTCGTGCGCTTTGGTGGAGAGGAGTTCTGCATTCAATCTTGTGCCCCCTTCGATGAATTTATTACTCGCATAGAAAATATGCGTCAACGAGTAGAAAAAACGCCGATCAAACACAATGGCGAGCAGATCCAAGTGACCATTAGCATTGGTGTATGTAATCTCGATGCAGACCTAAATGATCAAATTAAGGTAGCGGATGATCGGTTGTACGCAGCTAAAGCCGCGGGCCGTAACCAAACTATCCACTCATAAACTTCATTCATGGCTCATAGATACGAAAACACCAGCATTATGCTGGTGTTTTGAGTTCTAATTAGCGTTGTCGCTCGAACTAAGCAATACGATCTTTTTCCCATGCTGCAAGTTTTTCAGCACGAGCGGCTTCACGCGCTTCACGCTTTTTACGTGCATCACATGGTTCTGGGCAGTTACATACTTTATCGATACCAACTGCTCCAAGACCGCCACAGCTGCCCTTAACCACTTTCTTTTGAATGATATAACCGATCGACATTGCTGCAATCACGGCCATAAACACACCAAAGGCAATAATAAATTCACTCATAATGACATGCTCTTGTAATTTGGTTATTGGTTTAAGTATGGCTTATATGCAGAAGAAGCCATCTCTTTGAATCCATCTTGTGTCTTTACAATCATAAACACAGGAATATTATTTTGTTCGGCAATCTCCATGCCTTTCTCTTCACCGAGAACCATCAACCCTGTTGCTAAGCCATCAGCAGTCATTGAAGATGCATCAATAACGGTAACAGACACCACTTTATGATGAATTGGGTTACCTGTCTCCGGGTTAATGATGTGAGAATAACGAATCCCATCACGCTCAAAGTAGTTACGGTAATCGCCCGAAGTCGCCACCGCCATATCACCTGGCTCAATAATGTCTTGAATCGCACGCTCTTCTACCGAAGGTTTTTCGATAGCAATGCGCCATTTCACCCCTTCTCGGTTTACGCCTTTTAAACGCATTTCACCGCCAACTTCAACCATAAAGTTATGAATGCCTTGAGACTGGATATAATCAGCAACTACATCAACACCCCAACCTTTAGCAATCGTTGATAGATCAACATAAAGGTTAGGAATGTCTTTCGTTAACGTGTTTCCTTCAACCGATAGGTGCTCAATACCAACCATTGCCTGACGCTCTGCAAGCTCTTCAGCAGTTGGAACCACTTCAGGGCGTGCTTCTGGGCCGAAACCCCATAAATTAACCAATGGACCAACAGTGACATCTAAAGCGCCTAAAGTTAGACCGTTTAAACGGATTGCTTCTTTCACCACAGTCGCGGTTTGAGGCGATACAGTGAATGGTTCTGATGTTTGATTTTGGTTGAAGCGGCTTAGTTCAGAATCTTTACGATAAGTCGACATTTGGTCATTCACCTCTTCTAGGAGGCGGTCGACTTCTTTCTGTAAAGCTTCCGGAGAAGGCAAACCTTCTTCAGAAATATATTTAATATTGTAAGTCGTACCCATCGTTGGGCCACTCAAATGGATCTGTTCGACCGGTTTTTCACAACCAGCTAAAACTAACAGAGAAGCAAATGCAACAAGCCACTTTTTCACTTGTTAGACTCCTGTATTTTGGGGAACGGGAATAGCTCATGCTTCTATATAGAACGCATCGACTATTACCACTCTTTAAAAAATAATGGCTGACTCCAATGAGTCAGCCATAACATTCAGATACTTAGGTGGATTAACCGCCGAAGTCATCCAGTAGAATGTTTTCGTCTTCTACACCTAGATCTTTCAGCATGCCGATAACAGCTGCGTTCATCATCGGTGGACCACACATGTAGTACTCACAATCTTCAGGAGCTTCGTGATCCTTCAGGTAGTTTTCGTACAATACGTTGTGGATGAAGCCTGTGTAACCATCCCAGTTATCTTCTGGCATAGGGTCAGACAGAGCACAGTGCCATACGAAGTTGTCGTTTTCAGCTTGTAGGCCGTCAAAGTCTTCAACGTAGAACATTTCACGCTTAGAACGTGCACCGTACCAGAAAGACATCTTACGAGTAGAGTTAAGACGCTTAAGCTGATCGAAGATGTGAGAACGCATTGGAGCCATACCCGCACCACCACCAACGAATACCATTTCGTTGTCAGTGTCTTTCGCGAAGAACTCACCAAATGGCCCAGAAATCGTACACTTATCGCCCTCTTTAAGAGACCAGATAAATGAAGACATGATACCAGGTGGTACATCAGGATTATTAGGCGGCGGCGTAGCGATACGCACGTTAAGCATAATAATACCTTCTTCTTCAGGGTAGTTCGCCATTGAGTAAGCACGGATTGTTTCTTCGTTTACCTTAGACTCGTAACGGAATAGGTTAAACTTGTCCCAATCTTCACGGTACTCTTCTGGTACGTCGAAGTCAGCGTATTTCACGTGGTGAGCAGGTGCTTCAATCTGGATGTAACCACCAGCACGGAAAGGTACTGATTCGCCATCTGGAATCTGTAGCTTAAGCTCTTTGATGAATGTCGCTTTGTTATCGTTAGAGATAACGGTACATTCCCACTTCTTAACGCCGAAGATTTCTTCAGGAAGTTCGATGTCCATGTCAGTTTTCATTGCTACCTGACACGCTAGACGTTCGCCTTCACGAGCTTCACCTTTACTGATGTGGTCAAGCTCAGTAGGTAGAATATCGCCACCACCTGATTTAACTTTTACGCGACACTGACCACAAGAGCCACCGCCACCACAAGCAGAAGATACGAATACGCCAGCACCTGCTAGAGCACCCAGTAGCTTGCTACCTGGTTGTGTAACGATCGCCAGTGAAGGGTCGTTGTTCACAGAGATTGTAATGTCACCTGATGGTACTAGTTTAGATTTAGCGAATAGAATCACTAAAACTAGCGCCAAAATAATCAGGGTAAACATCACTACACCAAAAATAATAGTATTCATGACTATTCCTTTAATTGCTGCCGTTTACCCGACTTACAGTTGAACACCAGAGAAAGACATAAAGCCTAACGCCATAAGACCAACTGTGATGAACGTAATACCAAGGCCGCGTAGACCTGGAGGTACGTCAGAGTACTTCATCTTCTCGCGGATACCTGCTAACGCTACGATAGCTAGCATCCAGCCCACACCAGAACCGAAGCCGTAAACAACAGATTCAGCAAAGTTGTAGTCACGTGTAACCATGAATGACACACCACCGAAGATCGCACAGTTTACTGTGATCAGCGGTAGGAAAATGCCTAGAGCGTTGTACAAAGGTGGGAAGAAACGGTCTAAGATCATTTCTAGAATCTGTACAAGTGCCGCGATTACACCGATAAAGGTGATGAAGTTCAGGAAGCTAAGATCCACGCCTTCAGCTAACGCATTCTCTTTAAGAATGAAAGTGTAAAGCAGGTTGTTCACTGGTACTGCAACAGTCAGTACGAATACAACCGCAACACCAAGACCGAAAGAGGTCTTAACTTTCTTAGATACAGCAAGGAATGTACACATACCTAAGAAGAACGATAGTGCTAAGTTTTCGATGAAAATCGATTTAACTAGCAAGCTAATGTAATGTTCCATGACGTCCTTACTCCTTCGCTTCTACTTGTTCTGGTTTCAGAATACGGATTGCCCAGATTAGGAAGCCGATTAGGAAGAATGCAGATGGTGCTAGAAGCATCAGACCGTTAGGCTGGTACCAACCACCATTGCTCACTAGAGGAAGCACTTCCATACCGAATAGTTTGCCTGAGCCAAACAGTTCACGGAAGAAACCAACAGTGATAAGAACGAAACCGTAACCAAGACCGTTACCGATACCATCGATTAGAGATGGAATTGGCTCAGACTTCATAGCGAATGCTTCAGCACGACCCATTACAATACAGTTAGTAATGATTAGGCCTACGAATACAGATAACTGCTTAGAGATATCGTATAGGTATGCTTTCAACACTTGGTCTACCACGATTACTAGCGATGCGATGATTGCCATCTGTACGATGATACGCACGCTGTTTGGAATGTGGTTACGGATTACCGAAACGAAAAAGTTAGACAGTGCAGTTACGAAGATAACTGCTAGTGTCATTACAAAAGCCGTTTCTAGTTTGGTTGTTACTGCAAGTGCAGAACAAACACCAAGAACCTGTAGCGCGATTGGGTTGTTGTCCAATACTGGTGCTAATAGACTCTTCTTAACGTTTTGTGCGCTAGACATTAGTTCAGACCTCCGTCACGAACTTTTGCTAGGAATGGACCAAAGCCCATATCGCCTAACCAGAAATCAAATGTACCTTGAACACCGTTACCTGTTAGTGTCGCACCTGATAGGCCGTCAACACCGTGTTCAGAACCGGCTGGAGCACCACCTTTAACAACTTTGATAGCTGGCTTGAAGTTTTCATCATAAAGCTTCTTACCAACGAATTGAGCACGCCAAGATGGGTTCTCAACTTCACCACCAAGTCCAGGAGTTTCACCCTGCTCGTAGTAAGTGATCGCAGATACAGTGTTACCGTCAGTTTCTACAGCTACGAACGCGTACATCATTGACCAAAGACCGTTACCGTGAACAGGTAGGATGATCTTAGATACTGCATCGCCTTCTTTCACTAGGTATACAACACCTGTGTTTGCGCGACGTAGGATCTTAGCTTTGTCTTCATCAGCTGATAGCTTGATAGACTCTGCTGGATCTTTTGCTGCTTTACGTTGGTCGTAAGTCGCTGCATCGCCGTCAACAAACGCGCCAGTTTCGAAATCAACTAGACGAGGTTCGATGTACTGTGCAAATAGCTCAGGTACTTTTTTACCTTCAGCTTCAATGCCAGCAACTTCAACGATCTTAGTTTGCTTATCTAGTACAGCGTTAGCTTTTTGTTTGTCACGAAGACCAACTGCTGCTGTTGATACGATGATTGAACAAACAAGGCTCAACCCGACAACAACACCCAGCGTCTTTTTAATGCTGTCGTTATTACTTGCCATAGCGTGCTAGTCTCCGCTTGATGTTCTTCTCGATTACTACATGGTCGAATAGAGGTGCGAACAGGTTAGCGAATAGAATCGCCAGCATCATACCTTCTGGGTATGCTGGGTTAACTACACGGATTAGTACACACATCACGCCGATTAGCGCGCCGTACCACCACTTACCTTTGTTAGTAAATGAAGCTGATACTGGGTCTGTCGCCATGAAGAACATACCGAATGCAAAACCACCTAGAACTAGGTGCCAGTGCCATGGCATGTTGAACATTGGGTTAGTATCTGAACCGATTACGTTAAATAGCGTAGCCGTTGCAATCATACCGATCATTACACCTGCGATGATGCGCCAAGACGCGATTCGCATGTAAACGATCATTGCAGCACCAATCATAAGTGCTAGTGTCGATACTTCACCGATAGAACCTGGGATGTTACCAATGAACGCGTCCATCCAAGTGATTGCTTCACCTGATACTGTGTTCATTAGAGCACCGCTACCACCTTGTGCCCATTGGCTCAGAGCCGTTGCACCAGAGAAACCGTCAGCTGCTGTCCAAACTACGTCACCAGAGATTTGCGCTGGGTAAGCGAAGAATAGGAAAGCACGGCCAGCAAGTGCTGGGTTAAGGAAGTTACGACCAGTACCACCAAAGATCTCTTTAGCAACTACAACACCGAAGGTAATACCCAGTGCTGCTTGCCATAGAGGAAGTGTTGGCGGAACAATCAGTGCAAACAGGATCGAAGTAACAAAGAAGCCTTCGTTAACTTCGTGCTTACGCACCATACAGAACAGAACTTCCCAGAAACCACCAACGATGAATACCGTCGCGTAAATAGGTAGGAAGTACGTTGCACCTAAGATCATCTTAGAGCCAACGCCTGCATCGGCGGCTAAGGTGCCACCCAGCATTTCTGTTAGCCAGTAGTGCCAGTTACCTGCAACTACTGCTGCAAGTTGCTCACCAGCATACATATGGTTAAGCGCTGCGATAGCTTGGCCACCTGCGTTGTACATACCCCAGAACATTGCTGGGAATACCGCAAACCAAACCATGATCATGATACGTTTTAAGTCAACGCTATCACGAACGTGTGAGCTCTTCTTTGTAATTAGACCAGGAGTGTAGAAAACTGTTGCTACAGCTTCGTACAGAGCAAACCATTTTTCGTGTTTGCCGCCTGGCTCAAAGTGATGCTCGATGTCTTCAAGAAACTTTTTAAGAGCCATGAAAATTACCCTTCCTTCTCGATCTTATCTAGGCATTCACGAAGTAGTTCACCGTACTCGTATTTACCAGGACAAACAAAGGTACACAGTGCTACATCGTCTTCGTCTAGCTCTAGCGCACCAAGTGCTGCTGCACTGTCAGTATCGCCTGCACATAGATCGCGAAGTAGCAGAGTCGGTTCGATATCAAGCGGCATAACGCGCTCGTAGCTACCGATTGGAACCATAGAACGATCACTACCGTTAGTCGTGGTTGTCATGTTGAACAACTGACCTTTGAAGATGTGACCAAGGAATGAGCGAGTGACAGAGAACTTGTTCTTACCAGGCATAGCCCAGCCGAATAGCTCTTTTTCACGGCCTTCACGTAATACAGAAACCTGTACGTGGTAACGACCTAGGTAAGCGTGAGGACCAGTTGCGTGAGTACCTGTTAGTACCGAACCAGAAATCACACGAACTTCACCTGGCATTAGCTCGCTATCCGTTACGTCTTCTAGACTTGCACCTAGAGTTGTACGAACTAGACGAGGGTTATTTACTACTGGGCCAGCCAGAGAAATAACACGGTCAGTGTAAAGTTCACCTGTTAGGAACAACTTACCGAACGCAATAACGTCTTGGTAGTTGATGCTCCACGCCACATTTTCTGCATTTACTGGGTATAGGAAATGCATGTGGGTGCCAGCAAGACCTGCTGGGTGAGGGCCATCAAATACATGCTCTTCAACATTTGACTGAGAAGAACGTGGCAGACTTGTACCAGATTTACATACGTAAACCTTGCCATCTGTCAGCGTTGAAAGCAGATCGAGACCTGCAACGAATGCTTCTTGTTGTTCATTGATGATCAACTCAGGCTGAGCCGCTAATGGATTAGTATCCATAGCAGTTACAAAGATAGCCTTAGTAGAAGATTCAATTGCTGGAACCTTGCTGAACGGACGAGTACGTAAAGCTGTCCAAAGACCTGAATCAACCAGTTGAGTTTTAACCGCTTCGCGGTCAAGACCTGCTAGTTGGCCAGCTTCAAACTTATCAAAAGTAACCTGTTCTTCACCTGCAGCTTCAATCACAACAGATTGAAGTACACGCTTAGCACCACGGTTAATCTCGATCACTTTACCAGCTACTGGCGCAGTAAATTTCACACCTGGGTTCTTCTTGTCTTCAAAAAGAACTTGGGCTTTCTTTACTTCGTCGCCAACGCGGACATGCATGGTAGGACGCATGCCAACGTACTCTTCGCCAAGCAAGGCGACTTTTTTGATGGTCTTACCATCATTAATCACCTGGGATGGAGTTCCTGCGATTGGCAGGTCCAAACCCTTCTTTATTGTAATCATACGCACTTGCACTACTTTTATCGGGAAAAAGATTCTTTGATTGCGTAACTTTTAGACACGACACTAGTGTCCGGTTTTGATGCCGTTTAAAACATCAAAATCGCAACATCCTCTTAAAAACCTCGCAACAAGAAATCGGCGAGATTTATCAGGTGCGATAGTCTATCATCTTTTTGGAAGTTGATGCCATGATGAATCCGATGAATAACAGAGATATTTCGAAGGAATTGAGTTTAAAAGGCTAAGGAATAGTCATAACTTTGAGCCACCGCACAAACCCCACTACTCACCAAGTTTGGCATTCTTACAACCATTCACATCATGAAACAATCTAACTTAAAACTAACTATCGCATTTATTTGTTTCTACGTTGTTAACAATACCTAGTTCGGGCTAACTAAAAAGGGTAGCAAACGCTACCCTTCTCAACTCTATTATTTAGAACCACCGAGGCACATTGGGCTGTCTGGTGCGAGTCCATTTTGAGCTTGCCACTCTTGGGCCGTATAGGTATGCATAGAAAGCGCATGAATGTGATTCGCTAATTCGTCAGCCAAGGTTTGGTTTACCTGACGATGACGTGCAATCAATCTTTGACCTTCGAACTTCTCACTGACAATCACAACTTTAAAGTGACTCTCAGAGCCAGCGGGAACATTATGCATGTAACTCTCGTTGATCACTTTTAGTTCAATCGGCGCAAATGCCTCGTTTAGTTTGGTTTCTATCACTTCTTGCAGCATTGTGCTTCACCATCAAATATTAACGACTATTAACAATAGATAATAATCTCCTTAGGTAGAAAGCTAAAGGTTTTAGTTTTCACAGCCGTTTGGTTTTGCGACAATTTAGCCATTCCATATTATCTAGCGTTCCAACTATGAAAACTGAGCTTACGCTGCATGAGCGTACCCTTTCTTTATTCCGATACCCAAAAAGAAACAACGAAACCCTACAAGCATGGGACGCGGGGGACGAGTACCTCATTAATCATGTGGAAGAGATGGCGTTAGAGCCCAATCAACATATTCTTATACTGAATGACAACTTCGGTGTCTTAAGTTGCTGGTTTAGCACCAATCATCGCATCACTATGATGAGCGATTCCTTTATCTCTCAAAAAGGCACACAAGCCAACTTAGAATTAAACCAATGTGGCGAAGTTCAGTTTTCTTCCACGTTTGATGCCATACCCTCTGATGTTGATTTGGTTTTAATCCAGTTACCTAAGAGTAACCGCCACTTGACCTGGCAGTTAAGTCAGCTACGAGCATCGCTGGGTGATTCAATTCCGGTTATTGCAGTAAACAAAGCAAAAGAAATTCATTCCTCAACATTAAAGTTGTTTGAGAAGCACCTAGGTGAAACGACGACGTCTCTGGCATGGAAAAAACATCGCCTCGTATTTAGCTGTGCAAATGTCAGCAACCCTAAGCAAGTATCAGCAGATACACGTTGGTCTGTTGATGGCGAAAACATTGAGTTGAATAATTTGCCAAATGTCTACTCAGGGGAAAGCTTAGATTTAGGTGCACGATTTATGATTCAGCACCTCCCAACTAACCCCAATCTAAAGCACGTCGTCGATCTAGGATGTGGCAATGGCGTTTTATCAGTCAAAATGGGACAGCTGAATCCATCAGTAAAACTCACTTGTGTAGATGAGAGTTTTATGGCGGTTGAATCCGCTAGACAGAACCTTCTTCTTAACCTTGGAGATGGTCGAGAGTTTAACTGTATTGCCAATAACTGCCTTGATGATCTTGTCTTGGATGATGTTGATATGATCATGTGTAACCCGCCGTTCCACCAGCAGCAAGCAATTACCGATCATATTGCCTGGCAGATGTTCTGTGATGCAAAGCAAATTCTTAGAGTTGGTGGGCAATTATTAGTTATCGGCAACCGTCACCTCGGCTACGATGGTAAGCTTGCTAGACTGTTTGGCAAGTCGAACGTTAAAGTTGTGGCAGCCAATAAGAAATTTGTTATTTTACAAGCAACTAAATAGTCCACTATTATCTCTCTAAACGTTTGAGTAAGCTCGAAGAGTTAACAATAAAGGAAATTACAATGAGAAAACTGGTTTTAGCCGCGTCAATGGCACTACTTACTGCGTGTGCAGCACCGCAGCAAGAACAAATTAACTTTATGCCTAAAGCTGTTGTGAGTAATAGTGACCTTGTAAAAGACGCGGCATTTACTCTAACCAGTAAAGATGTCCGTTCTGCACAATATGTTGCGCTAGTCGACAGCGGTCGTTCCAACATTGAACCAATTCATTCAAAGCAGAATGTGCGTATCTCTATCGAAAACGCCTTACTTGAACAGTTCAAATCTCAAGGTTTCCGTAGCACAGTAAGCAGCGAAAACACCATCGCGATTGAAGTTCAAGAAGCACTTGTTTCTGTTAAACATACCGTGATGGAAAACCAAATGGACGGTAAGGTAGTGCTTGAGATTACTGCTGAAACACCACAAGGCAAACTGGTAAAAACTTACACCGGTACCGCTAAACGCACAGGTGCTCTAAGCGCATCTAATGAAGATATCGAAGTTGTACTGAACGATGTTATCAACCTAGTGCTTCAAGAGATCTCTAATGACCGTGAACTTCAACAGTACATGCAGGAGCGCTTCTAATGTTAAAAGTTGCAATTGCCTCACTTGCGCTGGTGAGCAGCCTGGTAATGGCAGGGCCAAAAGTTGAATTCGAAACAACGCTTGGTTCGTTCACGGTTGAGTTAAACGAAGAGAAAGCACCGTTAACGGTAGCGAACTTTCTAAAGTACGTGAATGACGGTAGTTACGTTGGCAGTCAGTTCCACCGAGTGATCCCTAACTTTATGGCACAAGGTGGCGGTTTTGATAAAAACATGAAGTCACTACCGACCTACTCACCAGTAAGAAACGAAGCGTCGAACGGGTTAAAAAACAACACAGCAACCATCGCTATGGCTCGAACAAACAACCCTCACTCAGCGACTCGACAGTTCTTTATTAACTTCGTCGACAATGGCTTTTTAGATTATGACCAACGTCCACCAGGTTACGCTGTGTTTGGTAAAGTGACTCAAGGTTTTGACGTTATCCAAGGTATGGGTAAAAAGCCTACTCACTCAGTGGGTCGTTACCGCGATGTTCCTGTAGAACCCATCATTATTACAAAAGCTACTCTTCTTAAATAATTCTCTTAGGCTCTAACCCACTGGTTGGAGCCTCATTTTTCTTGCTGACCAAAAAATCAAACAAGGATTCGTGTATGTCTTCTGACTCTCCTTCCATGTCATGGCTAGAGACTATCCGCAGCTATATGGACAAGCGCCTCATGTGGGTATTTATGTTAGGCTGTTCAAGTGGTTTCCCGTGGGTATTGATCGGTTCCAACATGTCTGGGTGGCTAAAAGACGCAGGATTAACACGTGCTGCAATTGGCTACTTTGGGAGTGTGTTTGCAGTTTACGCGATCAACTTTTTATGGGCACCACTTGTTGACCGAGTAAAACTACCCGTGCTTCACAGTCTATTAGGTCAACGCCGAAGCTGGATTTTCTTATGCCAATCTTTAGTGCTTGTCAGCACGCTATTTATTGCAGGGGTAGATCCTTCGAAGAACTTGATGTTCACTTCAATGCTCGCGTTAGGTATTGCTATCGCTTCAGCGACTCAAGATATTGCTATTGATGCATTCCGTATCGATACTTTCCCTAAATCTGAATCTTCTAAATTACCTCAAGCATCTGCAATGGCGGTCATCGGTTGGTGGACGGGTTATTCCCTGCCTGGCTACCTCGCTTTCATTAATGCTGATGCGATTGGTTGGAACGGCGTCTACTACGGTATGGCCTTTATTGTCGGTATATTAATGATCTTCACTCTACTGGTCGGTGAACCGAAGACCAATCGAGAAGCACTTCAAAGCCAAGCAGAAGCTCGACACAGCAAAATCGTACAATCAAAAATCGTCGCATGGTTTAGTGTTACTGTGATCGAACCATTCCTCGATTTCTTCAAACGTAACGGTGTTCAAGTTGCGGTAACGCTTTTACTGTTTGTTTTCCTATTTAAGATTGGCGAGGCATTCTTAGGCCGCATGTCGATCACCTTCTACAAAGAAGTCGGATTTAGCAACGAGCAGATTGGATACTACTCTAAGCTAATTGGCTGGGGCGCGACCATCTTCTTCACGCTTGTAGGCAGCATGTTCAACGTGAAGTTCGGTATTGTTCGAGGCCTAATGATCGGTGGTATTGCCATGGCAGCAAGTAATCTGATGTTTGCTTGGATTGCGAAAGTTGGCCCTAATGAACACCTATTCCTAGCAACAATCATTGTTGATAATTTCACAACCGCATTCTCAACGGTTGCGTTTGTTTCCTTCTTGACCGTTCTTACCGGACAAGCTTTCTCCGCCACTCAATATGCGTTACTCGCATCATTGGGTAACTTTGGCCGAACTACACTGGCATCATTTAGTGGTGAAATGGCTGACTTCCTGAATGATTGGTCACTATTCTTCGTCATTACTTCTTTAATGGTAATTCCAAGCTTAATCATGCTTTACTCTCTGCGTCATTACTTTACTGATCTTTTAGACAAAGCAAGAAAGCGAGATAGTGAAGAAGCAGCACAAGAAGAGATAACCTCTAAATAAACAAAAAGGCTTGGTGTCAAACACCAAGCCTTTTTACTTTTAACCATCTTACTTAAGGGTACATGCCTTTTCCAAACAGGTTGAAGACTCTAGCGACCCCTTGGGTAAATATCATCGGCTCAGTTAATACCGTTAGACATAGACAATCTTCATTTTGCTTAGTAAATGGAGAGTGTTTGACAGATGCATCTTTTAGTAAGTAGTCACCAACTTGATACTCACCATCCTCATCACTAAAGCTGCCATGTAAAACTAACGTCGACTCAAGTCCTTTGTGTGTATGTTGAGGGATAGTAACTCCCTCTGATATATACATTAGGTTGACTCTGGCTTGGCCTGAAAGCTCTATCGAAGCGCTGAAGACTTTGCCTCCATAACTTTTCCACTCACTGATGTTATCTCTAAAGCGTGATAAGGAAAGCGGTAATCTAAATGACTTCCCGTTTACTTCAACAAAACTTGGTTTTCGTGCTGGCCTGAATGGCTCGTTACTCGGTTCTAGATCGAGTATATTGGCAAGCATAGTATCAAAACTCTCTTGAGTAACTTCTGACGTACTTGCAAGCTCTTCACCACACTGCTCTTCAAAAGAACTCACTAATGATTTGCACTTGGGGCAAGTCTCAAGGTGCGTTGCAATTGTAAAAGCGGTGACATCATCGAGCATTCCTTCTGCATACGCTTTTAAAATAGATGTTTCTGGATGGTAACTCATAATTTATCCGCCTCTATTGTGTCGCGTAACTTCTCTACCGCTAAACGCAAACGTGACTTAACCGTACCAAGAGGGATATCAAACATATCAGCCACCTGTTGGTGAGGCAGTTCTTCTAGATAAACTGCTTTTACAACCTCTCTTTGGGCTTCGGGTAATATATCTAGATACTTAATCACTTGCTGTTTGAGTCTATCCGTTTCAGGGGAGTAGTGCTCAACCAAATCTGGTGGGCAATAATCATTGGGCCAAATATCTTCTGAATGAAGGTGACAATCGCGCCCTTTTTGCTTTCTTAACATGTCATAGCAGAGATTGCGGGCAATTGTGTAAATCCAAGTTGAAAGCGAACTCTTAGACGCGTCAAAAAGCGCGCTTTTCTGCCACACAATAGCAAGAGCATCTTGAACTATCTCCATCGCCACCTGCTCATTGCCCATGTGACGAACAGCAAACTGCTTGAGACGTGGAGAAAAGTGCATGAATACTATGGCAAAAGAGCTTTTATCCCTTTGCTTAACTTTATCCATGCACGCTTTCCATTCTTCTTTCGAAAAAGATTGGGTATCTAAATTCTCCATTTTGATAGCCTTTTCCTCACCTTTTTCATTAACTACGTATGAATAAGTATATCGATCACTTTAGTATTATTTTTCGAGTGTCTGTTTAATAAAGCTTACTGCTGCACGGCAATCTATCTGCAAGGTCAGTTCGTCAAATTGGACGTTGCTGACTGGCAATAATTCGAGCCAACGCTGGCTTACCCAAGCAGCATCATCAAAAAACTTCTGTTCATACATGGCCCCTACATCTGGAAACTGCTGATAAACTCTCACGAGATCCCGGCTTAAACTCTCGTCTGTTTCTTCCAAGTTTTCAACTTCCCAGCAAGGTAAAGTCTCTACTCGTGCGAATCTTAGCCCGTCGTGCTCAACTCTTACATTCTCTATCTTAAATTTGCTCAGCCCGGTGATTGAAATTCCGAGTAACCCATCTTCCAGTAAATCAAAGTCAATAATTTTAGCCAGCGTTCCAACCGTTGAAAGCGGCTTCGACTGATTGTTGCGGTCGAAAAGGCAAACACCAAACGTACCATCGCGTTTCATCGCATTTGAAACTAGCCTTTTATACCTTGGTTCGAAAATCCTTAAGCGCATTTTCCCTTCGGGCAGTACCATTGAGCTTAAAGGAAAAAGCATTACTTCCGACATAAACGTTCTCTTTTGATCAATTTAATAACATTTACGTCACTTACCCTCTCAAAGATCATTCACTGTATCTGTTGAATACATGATAGACATAAAAATATAGGCAAACGCTTACGTAATCGATACCCGAATCAGTTTTTGTGCAACGTGCAGTTAGTTCCGTTACATTGCAATTTTTAACTTGTTAATGAGATCTTGATCACCTGTTTTATGTTTTTTTACATCTGTTGCAGATGGTTTTTGAGAAATTTATCGCTATTATTCGCACCCATAGAGCACAACAAAGATTGTGCAACAAAACAAATATCCAATGAATAGTTAATTAAACATAGAGAGTTCCACTATGCGTAAATCACTTTTAGCTCTTGGTGTTGTAGCAGCAATGTCTGCGCCTGTAATGGCAGCTGATTACACCGACGGCGATACTCATAAAAACGACTACAAATGGTTCCAGTTCAACGTAATGGGTGCCTTCGATGAACTACCTGGTGAATCATCACACGATTACATCGAAATGGAGTTTGGTGGTCGCTCTGGTATTTTCGACCTATACGGCTACATCGACTTCTTTAACGTATTAAACAACGATGGCAGTGACAAGAGTGGTTCAGACCGTATTTTCGCTAAGATTAACCCTCGTATGTCTCTAGACGGATTGACTGGTAAAGACCTGTCTTTCGGCCCTGTTCAAGAGCTGTACTTCGCAAACCAAATCGTAATTAACGGTGGTGGTGAATACACGTACATGGAAAACGGCCAACCGATGATTGATGCTGATGGTAACGTAATGAAAGCTGACAAGCCGACTTACAACATCTACACCGGTGTGGGTTCTGACGTAATGGTGCCATGGTTCGGCAAAGTAGGCGTGAACGCTTACGCAAAGTACGACATGAATGCAAAAGATTGGAATGGTTACCAAGTGTCTCTTAACTGGTTCAAACCTTTCTACTTCTTCGAAAATGGTTCGTTCATCACTTACCAAGGTTACTTGGATTACGAGTTCGGCATTGACAAGACTTACCTTCCAGCAGCAGCGGGCGGTACGCAAATCAATTCTTCGAACGGCGGTGCAATGTACAACGGCCTATACTGGCACAACGACCAATTTGCTCTTGGTTACGGTCTAAAACTATACAATGACGTTTATGGTCTAGCAGACGGTGGCGTTGCCGGTAAGACTTCAGGTGTTGCTCACTACATCGCAGCAACTTACAAGTTCTAATCGAACCGGTAAGAAAACGACTTTCAAATGGCACCTTCAGGTGCCATTTTTATTGGCTTTATCTCTATATACCCTTATGATCCTCACCAAACCCTCTGACTTTCTATCGTATGAATATTGTCGTTCTTGGTCCTGGTGCAATCGGCTCCTTGTGGGCATCCTATCTGAATAATGCTGGTCATTCCGTTTCTGTTTGGTCTCGCCACCCACAGTCACCGATTTCAATCCAAAGAGATGAACTCCCTACAACCGAATTCGCTAACCAGTCAGAACAAGCCATTCAAAATGCCGACCTATTGCTTGTCACTCTAAAAGCTCCACAAGTTAAAGCTGCCTTATCTGAGCTACAACCGTTAATCAATAAAGAGACGATTATTGTCTTAATGCATAACGGGATGGGCACCGCTGAAATAGTCTCTGCTCTGTTCGTTGATAACCCTTTAGTGCTTGCGACCACCACTCATGGCGCGTATCGAAAGTCTCCTCAGAACGTTTTACATACCGGTTTGGGTAACACAGAACTCGGTGGATATAACTCTGCAGGAAAACGCTGTGATTTCTTAGCTGACGTGTTTCAACATGCACTTCCTGAAGTGATATGGAACCCTACAATTCTCACTGCGCTTTGGAATAAACTGGCGATCAACTGTGCGATTAACCCTCTGACTGCAATCCACCAAATCACCAATGGCGAACTTGCACAGCCTGAATTTCAGTCGCAATTGAGTGACGTGATACAAGAGGTGAGCTTGACCATTCAAGCTGAAGGTATTCACATCAGTGAAGCGCAACTGACGCAATCGGTAAAAACGGTTATTGAGGCAACGGCTAAGAACCTATCTTCTATGCAGCAAGATATTGTTCATCAACGTCAAAGCGAGATAGACTTTATTACTGGGTATTTGATAAAGAAAGCCCAAAGCCACAACATCGCAACACCAATGAATCTGTCGTTATTTAATGCAGTAAAAAACATCGAACAAGGTTGGAATTAACCATGACAAAAAAAGTCCTCGTCCCTATTGCTCCTGGCACAGAAGAAATGGAAGCTATTACGATCATCGATATGATGGTACGAGCAGGTTATGAAACCGTTGTCGCCAGTGCCGACTTCGATGGCCAGTTAACAATGAAAGCTTCACGTGGTGTGGTATTGACGGCTGATTGCAAACTGGTCAATATTGCCGATGACGAGTTTGACGCAGTGATCTTACCCGGTGGTGTTGAAGGCGCTGAAACCTTCAGAGATAGCACAATCTTGGTCGAGATTGTTCGTCAGCAAATGTATGAGGGCAAACTAGTCGCAGCGATCTGTGCAGCTCCTGCTTTAGTACTTGCTCACCACGGCCTATATGCTGATGCACTAATGACCTGCCACCCAAGTTTTGAAAGCCACATCAACCCAAAGAAATGGCGTGTTAAACGTGTTACTTATGACATTAACCATAATGTATTAACCAGCCAAGGCCCTGGGACCGCACTAGAATTTGCCATGGAAATCATTATCAACTTATCAGGTAAAGCACACGCTTGGACAGTCGCTGAACCAATGGTGACCATCCCTACATTGCAATACCATAAACTGGGTGACGAGTAATGCTTAACGTTCAAGAGGTTGTTGAACAATTTCCAGCCCTGCTACAACAAGTAAATGACCAACGACTAGTATATTTGGACAGTGCAGCAACAACACAGAAACCCCGTTGTGTTATCGATACTATCTCAGAATACTACAGTCATCAGAACGCCAACGTACACCGTGGAAGTCATAGCTTAACGGCGAAAGCCACTAGCCAATTTGAATCGGCACGTGAAACCGTGGCTCGTTATTTAGGGGCAGCTTCAAGCAAAGAGATCGTTTGGACTCGTGGAGCAACGGAAGCGTTAAACCTTATCGCCCAAACTTACGCTAGGAATACACTCAAAGCGGGTGACGAAATTTTGATTAGTGAGATGGAGCATCACGCGAATATTGTCCCGTGGCAAATTGTTGCAGAGCAAACAGGAGCGAAAGTCGTCAAAGTTCCGATGACAACTGAGTGCCAGTTTGATTTAGAAGCTTTTAAATCTCTCCTTTCGGAGAAAACAAAGATTGTCGCATTAGCACATATCACCAATGTGACGGGAACACGTCAACCTATTGAAGACGTTATTGCACTTGCCCACCAAGCTGGCTCTGTTGTGGTTGTCGATGGTGCTCAAGGCATTGTTCATGAACAAGTAAATGTGCAGTCGCTAAACGCCGACTTTTACGTTTTTTCTGGACATAAACTTTACGCACCAGCTGGTATCGGCGTACTTTATGGCAAGCTCGAACTACTTGAATCAATGCCACCATGGCATGGCGGTGGCAAGATGGTTGAGAAAGTTTCATTTGAAGGGACGACGTTCAGCCAGTTACCCGGAAAATTTGAAGCGGGTACACCCAATGTTGCTGGCGCTCTTGCATTAGAAACGGCGATAAATTGGTACCAAAACTTTGACCAGCAAGCAGTCGAAGCACATATTCATCAATTGGTGAGCGATGCCTACGCGCGACTCAATGCGCTGGAAGACATTGAAGTGTTAGGCTATCAAAAAGGCTCTTCAGTCTTATCGTTTGTTATGGAAGGGGTGCATCATCAAGATATTGCTACCCTACTTGATCAACAAGGTATTGCCGTTCGAGCAGGACATCATTGTGCTCATCCTCTTATGGATGCCTTGAATGTCAGAGGAACAGTAAGAGCTTCCTTCGCCATCTACAACACTATGGAAGATGTAGACAGATTTATTGCGGCGGTCGAGAAGGCCGTAGATATGTTATAAATGCAAAAAAGGTCGGCAGAATGCCGACCTTTTTAATTCTTAATTAAAGCTCATCAAACGCTTCAATCGCCTCTGAAAGCTTCTTCACTCCGTGAATTTGCATGCCAGGAATACCACCTTTAGGCATATTCGCTGCAGGAACAATTGCTTTCTTAAAGCCATGTTTAAACGCTTCATTTAGGCGCTCTTGACCACTTGGTACAGGGCGGATTTCACCCGCAAGGCCCACTTCGCCAAACACCACCACATCTTTTGGCAGAGCTCGGTCACGAAAACTCGACAATAACGCCATCACTAGTGCTAAGTCGGCACTGGTTTCCGTTACTTTTACACCACCAACAACATTTACAAACACATCTTGGTCAGCCATTTGTAGGCCACCATGTTTATGCAATACAGCCAGTAGCAAAGATAAACGGTTTTGTTCAAGGCCCACCGCGACGCGACGTGGATTTGCCAATTGTGAGTAATCAACCAAAGCCTGAATCTCAACCAATAGTGGGCGCGTTCCTTCCCAGACTACCATAACAGAGCTGCCCGACGTTTCCTCTTCACCACGAGATAAAAAGATCGCTGAAGGGTTACTGACTTCTTTCAGGCCTTGTCCAGTCATCGCAAACACACCTAGCTCATTCACCGCACCAAAACGGTTCTTGTGACTACGCATGGTTCTAAATCGGTTATCTGTACCGCCATCAAGCAATACAGAACAGTCAATGATGTGCTCAAGTACTTTAGGACCAGCGAGTGTTCCATCTTTGGTCACATGGCCGACGATAAAGACAGAAACATTGTTTTGTTTAGCGTAGCGGGTGAGCGCGGTGGCTGATTCACGCACTTGAGCCACACTGCCCGGTGACGATTGAACATCGGCAACGTGCATTACCTGAATAGAGTCGATCACCATGATCTTCGGCTGCTCTTTTTCAGCTATCTGGCAAATTCGATCGACGTTGGTTTCCGACAGCATTTTTAAGTTCTCTTTCGGTAAACCCAACCGAGATGCACGCATCGCAACCTGTTGTAAGGACTCCTCACCAGTCACGTAGAGCGTCGGCATTTGAGACGCAAGGTAACACATTGTTTGAAGCAACAACGTTGACTTACCTGCACCAGGGTTACCACCAATTAATATTGCAGCTCCCGGAACAACACCGCCGCCGAGCACACGGTCAAACTCTTTGAAGCCACTGGTAAAGCGCGGCACTTCTTGCAAGTCTATTTCAGATAAAGTCTGAACCTGAGTTTCGCCAGAATTGCCCGCATAACCCGTTAAACGCTCATTTCGAGCAGCTGCTGGAGATGCAGCTAATCTCACTTCGCTTATTGTATTCCATGCACCACACGCGTTGCATTGCCCCTGCCAACGCGGAAAGTCCGCACCGCAATCATTACATACGTATGCTCTTTTCGCTTTTGCCATGTAACCTCAGGTAATTAAATTGGTATTTGTGACATAAACTGCACCCTCAGCCGCTTATCTCACATAGAAACTTGATTCGCAGTAACATATCACTAAAGATCTTAATATCAAGGCCGATATCAAGAGTAAGGAATACTCTAACAAAAAAATATGCAGCAGCCAGAAATACTCTCTTTAGCAGAGCGATTAATTCCAGCATACCACGCACAGGACTTCGAACTCCTTCTCAACCAAATGACAGAGGGCGAGCCACCATCGACTAAAATCTTGGTCAAGATGGAACTCAATCGAGTGATGGCCCCTTGCACCAAGCCGATTGATCTCCGCGGTAGAGTGAAAGGAGAGTGCCGAGCATACGACCTAGACGGTTTAAAGCACTGGCTTGATGATGTTGCCTTTAACGCCTACCACAAGAATACGCGCAAGTTTGGCGGCTATACTGAAGGCGTATGGGAAGCATTGGTCAATACTCACAATAACTTCCGCGTTATGCAGAAACGAGGCAAGCCAATTGGAACTGAGGTTGCTGCCAACCCAAATGGTTTAGATGTCGAGGCAATCACACTCGGCTACGATCTTAAACGTAAAGAAAACCGTTTAAAAATTTCTTCTCAAATAGAAATCAAACTCGCCAACAACCAAATTGTAAATGCGTTGACGGTTGACGTATCCCCTTCTGGCGCAAAATTCAAAGCCCCCTCTGCATTCGATTACAAATTAGGGGAAGTGGTTGATGTTACCTTCGTCGAACTTGCGAAATCATTAGATGTTGAGGGAATTGAACACTCTGTCCCTTATCGTATTGTTGGAATTGATGAATCGTATGAAAACGACGCTGTAAAATTCTTGCGTCTACTCAAACTCGATACATCGAACCTTGTTGAGGTCGTCATTGAGCGTCTGCTACAAAACGATGTACAAAAAGCCCGTCATGATAACCAAGATAAGATAATTCGAGCTCGTGCTCGTGGCTTTGAACACACATACTTAAAGCATACGTGTAATCTGCCAGTGTTTTTTAGCGGTAATGAGCTAAAACTGGTACTGATGACAGAAAACAATCGTCCGATCTGGCAATACTGGCACGACGAAAGAAATCAGCAAACCTTGAGCAGTCTATTCCATCAAAAGCGAATGTCTCAACTAACCGCTGAAGGGGTAAAAGGCAGTAGTAACGTCATCTATTCGTTTACTCATCAACATAAAGATAAAAGCCTATTCTTTTCGATGATGATGCCTGAAGCGTCTCGTGAACTACGCCAACTGTTCTGGCATGTTGGTGCAAAAAAAGAGAGTTGGAAAGCGTTTCGACTTTCTGTATTCGAACTTTCCCCGGACGAAAAGAAAGAATTATCACAGCATTACAGTGAGTTAGACTTAGAGGCAGAAACGCTAACTCACTGCGGTATTTTGCAAGAAATCTCTGATGAAAACAGCCGCCATGATTACTTGCTTACGGACAAGCCTCGCTTAGCTGCAAACGAACTAAACCAGTTCAGGCATGCTCGTAACCCAACAACAAATCCTGCATGTATCTATTTCGATGCGCAATCCCGTCGTCGTGAACCAAGATATCAGTTCAAATCTCCTTTAGTTTTAACTGGGTCTAACGGCGTAGAGATAGAAGGAACAACCATAGATATTTCGAAGCATGGTGCTAATGTTGCTCTAGCCTCTCCAAGTACTCTCAAGGCTGGTGAAGCGTGCTTCATTAACTTCAAAGAACTTCAACTCTATGACAAGAACCTACCATTGAGCGAAGTCCCTTATGAGGTAATTCGAATCAGTCCTAGTGGTAAACGATTGCAGTTTGCCATTGAAGAGTCGAGTCAGATAATGCGGACCATCAGCTTCTTTGGTCGCTTAATCGATCACAACCAAGATAAGTTGATTGCGAAAAAAGAGTTACTGCCAAGTAATGAACTTTTAGAAAGTTTGCATGATATTTTACTCGATAAGATGGTCAGCTCTCCTCTCTACATCGAGAAAAAGGGCAATAGCCTTCGTCCAAAAGCCATTGGCGTTAATTATCCACTCAACTCCTATTTAGCGATTTTGGCAAAACTAGGTGAAGGGCCAAACTTTTCACTAGGACCAATCTACAAAGGCCATACTAATACATTACTCGCACAGCCTATGAAGCGCATTGAAGGTGCAGAGCCTCAGTATCATGAGCTATACCTTAGCGCTAATAAGTTTGGAACTCGCATTCAGTCCGTTGAATCCAAACTAACGAGCGAGTTTGAAAACGTCAAAGAGCGAATTGCTTTTATTAAGCGGGCGCAGTTAATGGGAGAGTTTTACGCAATCCGAATCTGTGGTGCCCCTGTCTTTGATCCAATAACGGCACTGGTTCGAAAGGACTTAGAGGAACTGACACAAATCAGCATGCATCAAGCACGCAGCCTAGAAAAAGAGATTAACAACATTGTCGGGTATGGTGAACTGACCGATATCACCGAAGAAGTCTTAATTCGCTTAGAACTGACAAAGTAGGATTTAATAACATAAAAAAGCGAGGCTATGGCCTCGCTTTTTTATCGAAGATAAGTCTATGGTTGTGGTTTAAAGCTTACTCGTTTCTGCTTAACCAACATTGCCGATAGAATACAGATAATACCACCGAGTCCAACGTAGCGAACGGCACTTTTTGCCTGCTGTTCTACTTTTGGTTTAGCGTGATACGCGATACCTAGACCAGCTGCATCCATCATCACTAAGTCATTAGCACCATCACCAACTGCAATGGTATTATGCGGTTCAATTTCATATTGCTCAGCTAACTGCTCCAAGATCTCAGCTTTCGTTTGTGCAGAAACAACATCACCCAGCACCTTGCCTGTAAGCTTTCCATCGACAATTTCAAGCTGATTAGATTGAGCATGATCTAGACCAAGTTGCTCTTGTAAGTAATCAGAGAAGTAAGTAAAACCACCAGATGCAATGGCCGTCTTCCAACCATATTGTTTTAAAGTTCCAATCAGCTCAGGAAGATCCGGCATAAAAGGTAACTGCTCACGCACCGCACTTAAAATACTTTCGTCAGCTCCGGCTAATTTACCAACACGTTGGCGCAGGCTTTGCTCAAAGTCGAGTTCCCCTTGCATTGCACGTTCCGTCACCTCTGATACTTCGTCACCAACGCCAGCCAGTTTGGCGATTTCATCGATACACTCAATTTGGATCGCCGTTGAGTCCATATCCAAAACGATCAAACCAGGCTTGGTCAGATCTGGCATATCATGAAGAGGCGAGTAATCGAGCTCAAGAGCTTGCAATATCTCTTCGTGCTGCTCGGTTAGCTCACCCGCCATCAAAGCGACTTCATACTCACCAACCTTCCAAGTATCGACAACTGCATTGTAATAACCAACAAAGAAGTCGATATCTTCAAACTTACTTGGGCAAAGATAATGACCAAAGACAACCCAACCAGCTTTCGCTTTATCAAACTGAGTCGCGAGGCGGGTTTCCGGGAGGCGAGTAATTAAAGGGGTATGTTTACGTATAGAAAGGGGCTTTAACGAGTCCATGTCAATCATTCCTAAAAAATCTCTCAACACGTTAACCTATTGCAATTTACCTGTGCAAGTCTCAATATGCTCTAAAGTATAATTATCCTTTATTTGGGTGAAAAATGGACTCATCTCTATTTTCTTTTCGTATCGCATTGAAAGTATTAGCAACGATTTTTTTGATTGCTATGGTCGCGACTATTGGTATCAATAGCGTCAAGATCACCAAGGGTAATGAGCAGATTCAAGCAAACCAATTAGAAACACTAACGGGCATTCTTATCTCTCAGGCTTCTTTGTCCGCCAGTGATATGATAGTGACTCAAGACCAAGAGCGTTTATTGAAACTAACCAACCAATTGGCGAAAGATAACTTGGTTGTTGATGCGACGGTTTATGATGCGGAAGGTGTGAAACTCGCCGCTAGTAATCAAGCGAAGTCAGTACGTGAAATGCTTGGGCTTGATACTCCTCTTCAGACTGCACGTATTGGCAAGCAGCAACTCATTGAGCCCGTCTTAAAAGATGGTACCGTGATTGGCTTTATGCGTATTACCTTTGAAACAGGTAAATTGACGGCATTTTCAGACCACTACTACCGGAAAAGTGACCGCTACATGTACACCATGGTTGGAATGAGTTTTATCGCAGGTTTACTTCTTACTCTGATCATTCGCCGTAAGCCGAACAAACGTAAAGGCGAAAATTTGCTACTAAAAGATATGTCGTAAATACCAAAAAACAAAAAGGGTTGATGCTTGGCATCAACCCTTTTTTCTTAGTCTTCACTCTTTAGAATGGCTCAATATTATTCTTCATCACCAAGAAGAACTGAATCCAACGCGATGATCATCATATCGTTGAACGTGGTTTGACGCTCATCAGATGTTGTTTGCTCGCCAGTCTTAATGTGGTCAGAAACAGTACAAATAGTTAATGCTTTTGCACCGTATTCAGCACAAACGCCGTAGATACCTGCTGCTTCCATTTCAACACCGACAATACCGTACTTGTCCATCACATCGAACATTTCTGGATCTGGTGTGTAGAACAACTCAGCAGAGAATAGGTTGCCCACTTTAACTTCAATACCACGAGCTTTCGCTGCGTCTTCTGCTGCACGTACCATTTTGTAGTCAGCAATTGCAGCAAAGTCATGACCTTTAAAGCGAATGCGGTTAACTTTAGAGTCAGTACAAGCGCCCATGCCGATTACTACGTCACGAACTTTAATATCTTCGTTTACCGCGCCACAGCTACCTACACGAATGATCTTCTTCACACCAAAGTCTTTAATTAACTCAGTTGCGTAAATAGAACATGATGGGATACCCATACCATGGCCCATTACAGATACCTTACGGCCTTTGTAAGTGCCCGTGAAGCCGTACATATTACGTACGTCACATACCTGTACAACATCTTCCAGGAACGTTTCTGCAATGTATTTAGCTCGTAGTGGGTCACCCGGCATTAAAACAACATCTGCGAATGCACCCATTTCTGCGTTGATATGTGGAGTTGCCATGATTCAATTTCCTTTTATTAAACTAGGTTAAGTTTAAGCAAACAAAACAATAGAGGGACATGCCCTCTATTGATAATAACTTATGTGAATTACAGGAAGTTTTTACCGTAATCCATTGGTGATGTACCAAAGTGGCTTGCTAGCGTTTGGCCAATATCAGCAAACGTATCACGAAGGCCTAGAGAGCCAGCTGGAACTTTAGCACCGTAAACAATCACTGGGATGTGCTCACGTGTGTGGTCCGTACCAGGCCAAGTTGGATCACAACCATGGTCAGCCGTTAGGATAAGAACATCGTCTTCTTCCATCAGCTCCATTACTTCATGGATGCGGCCATCAAAGTATTCTAATGCTGCAGCGTAGCCAGCAACATCACGACGGTGTCCGTACGCTGAGTCGAAATCTACAAAGTTGGTAAATACGATAGTGTTGTCACCGGCTTCTTTGATTGCGTCTTTTGTTGCTTCAAATAGTGCTGGGATGCCCGTTGCTTTGGTCTTCTTAGTGATACCACAGCCCGCGTAAATATCAGAGATCTTACCAATCGAGTGAACTTCACCATTTTTCTCTTCAACAAGCTTCTGAAGAATTGTCGCTGAAGGCGGTTCAACGGATAGATCACGACGGTTACCCGTACGCTCAAATTGGCCTTTACCTGGGCCAATGAATGGACGCGCGATAACACGACCAATGTTGTAGTCTTCTAGCTCTTCACGTGCAATTTGGCAAAGCTCTAGCAGGCGGTCTAGGCCAAATGTTTCTTCATGACATGCAATTTGGAATACAGAGTCTGCAGAAGTGTAGAAGATTGGTTGGCCAGTCTTCATATGCTCTTCACCTAGGTCATCAAGAACTTGAGTACCCGATGCGTGGCAGTTACCTAGGTATCCATCAAGGCCTGCACGCTCAAGAATGCGATCTGTAAGCTCTTTAGGGAAGCTGTTTGTTTTATCAGTAAAGTAACCCCAGTCGAACAGTACAGGTACGCCTGCGATTTCCCAGTGACCTGACGGAGTATCTTTACCAGAAGAGAGCTCAGCCGCGTGACCGTAAGCACCGATGATTTCAGCGTCTGCATCAAGACCCGGGGCAAAAGCGCCTGTCGACTCTTTGTGCGCCATTGCTAGACCAAGTTTAGATAGGTTAGGTAGTTTTAGCGCGCCGCTACGATCAGCATTATCTGCTAAACCTTTATCACACTGCTCTGCGATATGGCCTAGAGTGTCAGAACCCACATCACCAAAATCTTTCGCATCAGCTGTTGCGCCGATACCAAATGAATCTAAAACTAAAATAAATGCTCTTTTCATTGCTCTCTTCCTTTGACCGGCCGAGAGACAAATGCTCAATCGGCCAATCTAATAATAATAGTAATTCTACTCAAGATAGTTGGACTTGCAGCTAGGCAACAAGCAAGCGAATCCCCTGAGCATAGCTCGTCTATGTGACAGGGGCGGCCGGCGTTCCGGTGAGCGAGCGCAGTTAACGCCGCTGCAAGTTCAAATATGAAGAGTTTAAAGGTCTTCCGCGCGAATCTGACGATACACCTCAGGCGTTGGCGTGTATTCGCCGCCAATTGTAATAGCTGCCTTCAATGCGTCAGCTGCTTCTTGCCACTGCTGCTCTGTGCGTGCATGAATTACGGCTAGAGGCTTATCATTAGACGCTTGTTCACCCAAACGAATAAAGCCATCAAAGCCTACTGCGTAGTCGATTACGTCAGTTGCAACGCGGCGACCACCGCCCATAGCAACAACCGCCATACCAATTGCACGCGTGTCCATTGCTGAAACAACACCAGGCTCATCAGCAAATACTGGCTTGATGATTTCCGCTTTTTCTAGGTAGTTATCGTAGTTTTCAACGAAATCTACTGGGCCGCCAAGACCTGCCACCATCTTGCCAAAGCACTGTGCCGCTTTACCGTTATCCAGCACTTCCATCAGCTTCGCACGCGCATCTTCTGTGCTATCAGCAAGTTTTGCCAATACCAACATTTCTGCACATGACGCCATCGTTACTTCAAGTAGACGAGGGTTACGATATTCACCTGTTAGGAACTGAACCGCTTCACGAACTTCTACTGCGTTACCTGCAGATGAAGCCAGCACTTGGTTCATATCGGTTAGGATTGCAGTCGTCTTAGTACCGGCACCGTTTGCTACCGCAACAATTGATTTCGCTAACTCTTCTGATGCTTCGTAAGTTGGCATAAATGCACCAGAACCTACTTTTACATCCATTACTAGCGACTCAAGGCCCGCTGCTAGTTTTTTAGATAGGATCGAAGCTGTGATTAGCGAAATGTTATCTACCGTCGCTGTGATATCACGAGTAGCGTATACACGCTTGTCAGCAGGCGCTAAGTCGCCCGTTTGACCAATAATTGCTACGCCAGCGTCTTTGGTTACATCACCAAACACTTCATTAGTCGGTGTGATGTTGTAGCCTGGAATAGACTCAAGTTTATCTAGCGTACCGCCTGTATGGCCAAGACCACGACCAGAGATCATAGGAACAAAACCGCCACATGCTGCCACCATTGGACCAAGCATTAGTGAAGTTACATCACCTACACCACCAGTTGAATGCTTATCAACAATTGGGCCGCCAAACTCTTTGTGGCTCCAATCAATTACCATACCAGAGTCACGCATTGCACAAGTCAGTGCGATACGCTCAGGCATCGTCATTTCATTGAAAAAGATAGCCATTGCAAATGCAGCGATCTGACCTTCAGATACTGTATTCTTTGCAACACCTTGAATGAAGAAGTTAATTTCGTCGGCAGTTAGAACTTCGCCGTCACGTTTTTTACGAATAATTTCTTGAGGTAAGTACATTAGATCCTCCCATGCTTTGAGCAGCAAGGTTGTAAGGTAAAGAGGTAATGTGGAGCAGCGGCTTGCTACTCCACCAAACAGACTTTGTTTTATTTACTCTCGAACGAGAGAATTAGTATGCTGCTGGATCAGCAGTCTCGTCTGTCACTTCTAATGTATTAAGTAGGTTAGTTAGCAGGCTTGACGCACCGAAACGGTAGTGACGAGCATCAACCCAGTTATCACCTAGGATTTCATCAGCCATTGCAAGGTACGCTGCTGCGTCTTCTGCAGTACGAACACCACCTGCTGGTTTGAAACCAACTGTTTCAGCAACACCCATATCACGAATCACTTCTAGCATCATACGTGCGTATTCTGGAGTTGCGTTTACTGGCACTTTACCAGTTGAAGTCTTAATGAAATCTGCACCTGCTTTGATACAGATTTCAGAAGCTTTCTTAATTAGTGCTTCTTCTTTTAGTTCACCTGTTTCGATGATCACTTTAAGAAGGATGTCACCACACGCTTCTTTACATTGCTTAACTAGCTCGAAG
The DNA here is from genome assembly GCF_046056895.1 of Vibrio sp. TBV020. Taxonomy (NCBI): domain Bacteria; kingdom Pseudomonadati; phylum Pseudomonadota; class Gammaproteobacteria; order Vibrionales; family Vibrionaceae; genus Vibrio; species Vibrio sp. TBV020. The sequence goes on from NZ_JBEEAQ010000003.1 coordinate 2,842,173, forward strand.
CCAACCTCTTCGTTACCTGCCATTAGAGCACGGTAAGGGAATACTACGTCTACTTCATCTGCACCGTAAGCTACTGCCGCTTTTGTCTCAGCAACTGCGATCTCAATGTCGTCGTTACCGTGTGGGAAGTTAGTTACAGTTGCGATGCGAACTTCTGGCGTACCTTGCTCACGAAGTGTCTTCTTAGCAATAGGAATAAAGCGAGGGTAAATACAAATTGCAGCTGTGTTACCTACTGCTGATTTTGCGTCATGACATAGTGAAATAACTTTCGCGTCAGTGTCGTCATCATTCAGCGTAGTTAGGTCCATTAGTTTAAGTGCACGTAGTGCTGCTGCTTTTAAATCGCTCATTTCTATCTCCGATCAATATTCAAAAATTTTACTGCACAACTCGATTATCCAAGTTGGCGATGTAGTCATTAATGAACGGACTTGGTTCCTTGAAGACTCAGGGGTAAACAGCGAATTAACCCCTAATTGCTATCCTTGTCACCGCACAGTACCAGTTTGGTCTATGGCACAACAATCTTCGATTGCGGTGTCTAACGTATAAGGGCTATTGCCCTAGCAACTCTCGTTGCTGCCAGCGTCAATCATACTCCTTGTATTAATTATCGCTAGCGAAAAACATTTTCATTCATCCGAATGTATATAAGTAAGCCGTTGTATCATCCGATCCAACGTTGCAGCGCTTTATTGCTAAGCGTTACCCTACTTCTTACAACTATACATTATAGATATTTATCGAAAATCTGTAGTGGCTCATAGAGCGCAAACGGTTTGTATCTCAAAAAAGACTCTGTTTAACGTTTGCTCAATCTTCTCACTAAGCAATCGCTTTGAATCCAATACCCCCAACTGTTAATTGGGCGCGCTTCTTTCTAAGTCATTTGTTCGCTAACAAGGCAACAAGAATATGAGTCCCCATGAGTTTAGTTTCACTAAATGATTGGGGCGAATATTCGCAGTTAACGCCGTTAGCGGGTAAATGACGACGAAAGAAAAAACGAAAAAGCCCCGTAGTACATAGCAAGCTATGCAACTACGGGGCTTTGTAAAACGGCGTCTATATAATCTATCTACTTAATTAGAAAGATAGGAAGAAGCCAGCGATTGTCGCCGCCATTAGGTTAGATAGTGTACCAGCACAAACCGCTTTAACACCCATACGAGCGATGTCGTGACGACGGTTTGGAGCAAGACTACCTAGGCCACCTAGTAGAATCGCGATAGAAGAAAGGTTTGCGAAACCACATAGAGCGAATGCGATGATTGCTTGAGTCTTCTCAGACATTACTGCACCTGTTGCTGGAACAACTTGTGCTGCATCACCAACGTAAGGTACGAAGTTTAGGTAAGCTACGAATTCGTTTACAACTAGTTTTTGACCGATGAAAGAACCAGCGAATGTTGCTTCAGCCCATGGAACACCGATTAGGAATGCTAGCGGCGCGAACATCCAACCTAGAATTAGTTCTAGAGTTAGGTTTTCCATACCGAACCAACCACCAACGCCACCTAGGATGCCGTTAACTAGTGCGATTAGACCAACGAATGCTAGTAGCATTGCACCAACGTTAAGTGCTAGTTGTAGACCAACTGATGCGCCGCCTGCTGCTGCGTCGATAACGTTAGCTGGTTTGTCATCACCACCATCGATGTTGCCGTCCAGGTCTTCGTCTGGAGTGTCAACTTCTGGTTTGATGATTTTAGCGAATAGTAGACCACCTGGTGCTGCCATGAATGATGCTGCTACAAGGTACTCTAGAGGTACACCCATAGATGCGTAACCTGCTAGTACACCACCAGCAACTGACGCTAGACCACCACACATTACCGCAAACAGCTCAGATTGAGTCATTTTAGGAACAAACGGACGAACCACTAGAGGTGCTTCAGTTTGACCTACGAAAATGTTAGCTGCTGCAGACATAGACTCGGCACGTGAAGTACCTAGTGCTTTCTGTAGGCCACCACCAAGAATCTTGATAACCCATTGCATAACACCAATGTAGTAAAGTACAGAGATAAGCGCAGAGAAGAAGATTAGCGTTGGTAGTACTTGGAATGCAAAGATGAAACCGATACCGTCAACTGAGAAGTTAACTAGGCTGCCGAATAGGAAACCAGTACCGTCTTTACCGTAGTCGATTACGTTCTGTACACCCGCTGAGAAACCAGCTAGAAGGTCACGACCCCATGGTACGTAAAGAACGAAACCACCGATGATGAATTGGATAGCAAATGCGCCACCCACAGTTCTTAGATTGATAGCTTTGCGGTTATCAGACAGTAGTAATGCAATTCCTAGCAATACTGCCATACCGACTAGGCTCATAAACAGGCTCATAGTTTATGACTTCCTTATATGTTATTTGTTGGCGTGTTACAAAATGGAGCTCAAAAGCGGGGGCAATTATACTCATCCGGCCAATGATAAAGTAATGCCACCCTCACAGTTTCTAATAAGATTCATGGTCTGTTCACTCATTTACGTGAACAAGATCACCTTTCACTTCAATTACAATCATCAATCAAACAATTTATTTAGAATTTATTCACAAATACAGAACGCTGAATTGCTATTTTTCCAAACGATTTCAGCAATCGTTTGCCTTGGCATTCCTTTAAGAGATGCGATACAGGACAAAATTTCACCTATCATCTTGGGGTGATTGGGCTTGCCCTGATGGCCGTTTAGTGGCATGTCAGGTGAATCCGTCTCTAAAACTAATTTTTCGATAGGTAGCTGAGTGATGGCTTGCCTAGTTTTATTGGCTCTTGGGTAGGTAATAACACCGCCGACTCCAATGTAAAAGCCAAGCTCTATGAACTGCATTGCCTGCTGATAACTGCCAGAAAAGCCGTGCAAAACACCACCAAATTTGAATCTTTGCTGCTTCAATATTTGGATCATGCGATTGTGCGTTTTTCGACAATGTAAAATGAGCGGAAGTTGGAAAGATGTTGCAAGTTTCACCTGGGCAATGAAGATACGTTCTTGTAGTTCCATATCTACGTCAATCATACCATCCAAGCCACATTCACCGATGGCGACACATTTAGCTTCTCTCGATTCCAGTAAATGGTTTAGCTCATTTAGATAGATTTCGTCTGTGGAGGTGAGGAAATAAGGATGCATACCGAGTGAGTAATATATCTCGGTATGTTGCTGAGATAGCGAGGAGATCACGTGCCAATTTTCAGGACCAATAGCCGGAAGTAAAAAACGCACAACCGATTGCTGCTTTGCTTGATCTAAATGTTGATTAAAATCGTCTTGATAAGGCTCAAAATCAAAATGGCAATGTGTATCAAAAAGGCGCATTAATTTTGCGCCTTATCGTTACTTTTTATTTGTCGGTTAGGCTCTGCTCGATAAGGAACACAACTGCGTTTGTTTTCTGGTGTAAGCCCCATAGACTGACACCACGCATCATACTTAGCTAGTGCTCGTTTAAACCAATTGAGCATCCCGACTCTCCTTTTCGTTTACTGCTCTTCGCGCTTAAAGACCAATTCTGTCGGTGTAGACTCTTCCTCAACGAAGTAGTAGCCAGCAGTATCAAACTTAGTCAGGTCAGCAACGCTCGAAATACGGTTTTCAATAATGTAACGCGCCATCATGCCACGAGCCTTCTTAGCGTAGAAGCTGATCACTTTATATTGACCATTCTTGCAATCTTTAAAGACCGGAGTAATTACTTGTGCATCCAGAGCTTTTGGTTTTACCGCTTTGAAGTATTCATTAGAAGCCAAGTTAATTAGCACATTGTCGCCCTGAGCAACAATAGCTTCATTGAGCTTATCGGTAATTACATTGCCCCAGAACTGATACAAGTTAGTACCTTTCTCATTGGCAAGCTTAGTCCCCATCTCTAGACGGTATGGCTGCATAAGATCAAGCGGCTTCAATAGCCCGTATAGGCCAGATAACATACGTAGATGCTGTTGTGCGTAGTTAAAGTCATCTTCAGACAAAGATTGCGCATCTAGACCGGTGTAAACATCACCTTTGAACGCTAAAATTGCTTGGCGCGAGTTATCAACCGTGAACTCTTCACTCCACTCTTGAAAACGGCCCACGTTTAGGTCAGCAATCTTATCACTCACCTTCATTAGGCTCGCGACATCCGCAGGTGTCAGCTTTCGACAAACGTCGATCAGTTGTTTTGAATACTCGACTAAATCTGGCTGGGTGAACTTTTCAGTGGCCAGTGGCGATTCATAATCTAGGGTTTTCGCTGGAGAAACGACAATTAACATGACTTAACTCTATCCATATTTTGTTTTATTGAGTTTAGGGTACAAAAAAACACACTCGACATAAAGTTAGATAAAAAGCTAGAAATCTCTAAGTTGAAATGCGATGCATGATCTGACTAAGCGTGAAAGACAAGATGGCGGTCTTAAAACATATCCGGTTGAACCTGGCCAGTACAACTCGATTTACACTAACTACAAACAAAATCTGGTTATACGACCAAACGACATCGTATAACCAGCTTCACCAGAATTTGTCCAAATCTTTATTCTAAATTAAGGATATATTCGGCAATTGCCTCTGACTCATTTCGATTAAATGATGGTGCATGGCCATTCACCTTACCAGTCTTTATAGCATGGCCGAGTCTATCAACAGCGTTAGGTTTTCCTTCGTACTCACGCTTAACCTCCAACAATGCTTTGTCGTCAACATCGCAAACAATGCACTCGTTCATATCCATAAGCTCTTTCACATCTAGGTTTTGATACTTATAAACTTCTTTACGATTGTATGACTTGGTAAGCGCTGCGATTTCAGGATCATCTTCTTTTGCAGTGCCATAAGATACCGCAAGATATGCAGCGATGTATTTCGCTTCATCAACGCTAATCGGAGCCCCGTAAGCATTTCTCATCTTAATCATCTCATTGATCCATTCATCCAAGTTCTTACGTGGAGGCTGATAAAATACATAATCCATCGAATGACAAAGATGACATTTAGATCTTGCTAACTCATACCCAGGTAAATCCGACGGCTTCAACTTCGTCGTATCGGCAGGAAGCGTGATAGAGTTAAATTCAGCATGAGCAAATGCACTGAACAACAAACAAAGGCCAATTAGAATTTTCATACTAGACCACCTTAATATCCGTTCGTTCAATGACATTCCGATTGTAGCCACCATGGTTCCAAGTCGCTTTTGTAGGCTGCTTTTCACCACTATTCGCGACCGCTCTAACCATAAGTAACGTCCTTCCTTTCTCATTGAAAGTATGTGTTAACGACCACCCTCGATAAGAAAATCGGCCTAGATCCCGACCTAGGGTTGTACTATTCCACTTTCGGCCACCATCAAAAGAAACTTCGACTTTCTTAATACCGCTTCCGCTGTCGAATGCGATCCCTTTTAAAGTGATCTCTTTACCTGCTTCGACTGAATCACCATTCAATACACTCGTTATGAAACTTCGGATAGGAAATGTGGTTACAGGCTTCGTTTTGGTCGCACGATTATCAGGGGTTTCGCTCTTGGAGTCGTTGTCAGGTAGTCGGTAACCTTCCGACATAAAGAACGAATCGAACGTATCAAATTCGCCTTCAATCAATTCCAAATGAGTGACATGTTTGACCCAGTATGTCGCGAACCAGCCCGGTACAATCAACTTGACTGGGAACCCATTCAGAAATGGCAAAGGCTCTCCGTTCATTTCCCAAACCAACATTGGTTCACCAGTATCTACATGTTGTAGCGGAAGCGATTTCAAAAAGTCTGGCGTGGTTGAACGAACAGGTTTATCAATACCATCAATAACAACACTCGTCGCTTCTGGTTTGATACCAGCTTTCGCTAAAACATTTTTCAGAGGAACGCCTTTAAACTTCGCGTTGCCCATTGCACCATTGCCCAACTGAGCACCAAATACTCTAGGAGAAGAGTAACCTCGGCTATTACCGGTACATTGCTGGACCGCAATGATTTCTTGCTGTCCTTCTATAGATTTGAGTTCGGCCAAACTCAAGTTGATTTCCTTATCAACCAAGCCAGAAATTTTGATTGTATAAGTATCCGTATCAATAAATGTTGGAAAATCCGCTAAGTGATATCGAACGAAGAACCTATCATTCGGCGTCAGTAAGCCATCATTAAAAACTTCAAATGGTGTTTCTAAATGTGGTGGCCTTGTATGAACAATCACCATGTCTTTCTTTTGTGGAAAAGAATTTAATATCGGTTTCGGACCCGCGGCAAAAGTAACGCCCTCACCATCAGAGTATTGAACTCCGTTTTCTACAAATGTCTTTGCTATTGATGCAAATGAAGTCGAGGTTAGTGACAGCAACCCACAGGCTTTTACAACCTCTCTTCGCAGTTTATTCATTTTCATGCTAATTCATCTCCTACGCTAATTCACGGTTGCTATTTCAGCTCTGATAGATAATTTGAGAGGTCTTCAATTTCTTTAGATGACAGTTTTTTAGCGACGTTATACATCATCTCACCTTGGTCACCTTTTCTAGCGCCTGAGCGCCAGTTGTTGAACTGCTCAACCAAGTACTCCGAAGACTGCCCCGCAAGCCTAGGGAATGAAGCACTACCTTCTAATTTCTCACCATGACAAGTCGTACAAGCTGGAATGGCTCTTTTCCAATCACCTTGATAGATCATTCGCTCAGTCGGATCGCTTATTACACCATCAGCCGGAATCTCAGGGTGGTGATTTTCTAACTCTGGAGGAGTTAACGATGCATAGTATTTGGCAACCAATACTCTATCTTGAGCGCTAAGATGGGTAACCATACTCTTCATTGTTGCGTTGTCTCTGTTTCCGTTGTCAAACAAATGGATTTGATTATAAATGTACTCAAATTTCAGACCGGCTAAATTAGGTGCTCCAGGTACAACGCTATTACCCTCTTTACCATGGCAACTTGTACATGCTGACACGCTTGAAGGCAGAGGCTTCTCGTTTCTAGATAACAAATAGCTGTCGTCTTCATCGCTTGCGATCTGTGTTTCAGCATCGGTCTGCAGCGACATGATGTAGGTAGTCAAAGACATAATTTGATTGCGAGTCAATCTCTCACCAAAGTCAGGCATTTGGTTGTTAATACCCTGAGTAATGTTCTTTCTAATGTCTTCTTTACTTCCGCCATGCAGCCATACGTTATCAGTAAGATTTGGAGCGCCTACGCCCTGATTTCCTTTCGCATCTTCACCATGACAAGAACTACAGTTGTTATCGAAACTCTCATTGACGACAAAGTTATCGCTATTTAAGTTAGACACGTAATCGGTAAGCGAATCGATTTCATCTTCCGTAAGCACATCACGCCACGCTGGCATGCGCCCCTCGCGACCATTATGTATCGTTGTGTAGATATCCATCGGAGAGCCACCATATAGCCAATCATCATCTGAAAGCACTGGGAAGTTATGTTGACCATCTCCCGAGCGGCCATGACACGCGCCACAGTTTTCTCCAAACAGTGCTTTACCGTTGCTCACGATATCTTCTTGAGCAATCAATGATTCAAATACTTGTTTGTCTGTTTTACCTACCACCAAACTGTCTATCTTTGCATCCAAATTGACAGGAGAACCTACATACGCATCGTCTTTAGGTTGCCAATCTAGAAAACCTCCCCAAGTCGCAAAACCAGGAAATAGCAACACATAGACAATGGCTCCAGCAAAGCCTAGAAAGTAGCCGACAAATAGAATTCTAGGTATCGGTGCGTCTTTCTCGATGATTCCATCGAACTCTTCTAGCGTTTTATCTTTATCCGCACTTTTACGTTTACGAAACTGCGCATAAATAACCGCAATCATGATGAAGAAGAAGATGATCGATAAAATTGTTGATAACGTTTGACTCCATTCCATTACTGCAGTCCTCCAACGTCATTATGCGTATCGACCCCTAAACTCATCAGATATGACACCAACGCATCTCCTTCTGTTTTGTCTTTCACTTCATTTGTGGCTTTAGCAATTTGATTATCGGAATAAGGTACGCCCAATTTTTTCATTGTTTCCATCGCCGCTACTACATGATCTGGGTCCAATGGTTTTTCAAACAGCCAAGGGTATTGCGGCATAATCGAATTTGGCACGACTGATTGCGGGTTAATGAGGTGCTGTTTATGCCAGTCAGGCGTGTACTTCAACCCTATATTGGTTAAATCAGGTCCAGTACGCTGAGAGCTCCAGAGGAAAGTGAACTCATAGACATCGTCTTCCATTTCATTTGGTCGGCCGTAACGCTTTCTTTCAGCTTCAATGTTTCGAACCATCTGGGTATGACAAGACACACACCCTTGAGCCATGTATACATCACGCCCTGCTAGCTCCAATGCCGTATAGGGTTGCGCTATTGTCTTTTTAGCTAATTCGTTGGTATAGAAAAAGCTCGGAAAAACCCACACAAAAAAGGAAAACATAACGACGATCGTTGTAATCGTAATGAACGCGAATAAAGATTTAGATATTGAGTTTTCCATATCACTACGCCTTTTGCTCTATCAGTTCGATTTGTGATCTTGATGTCATGTATAGGTTGTACGCCATTACCAACATTCCCAAAACATACAGTCCTCCACCGATTGTGCGGCCTAGCATGTAAGGTTTAATGAAATCCAACACTTGAGAGAAGGTGTAAGCAAGCGAACCATAATCAGTAAGTGCTAACCACATACTTCCCTGACCAATTCCGCCAATCCACAAAGAAACGATGTAGAACAACACACCAAGGTGAGCTAATACAAAGTGAACCTTAACGAGACGGTAAGAGAACAGTTGTTTATTCAGTAGCCTTGGTACCAGGTAGTACAAGGTGGCAATAACAGTCATGCCGACCCAACCTAATGCACCAGAATGTACGTGACCTATAACCCAACTCGTACTGTGTGCAATTTGGTTAAACCAACGAATTGCCATTAACGGACCTTCGAAAGTAGCCAAAGCGTAATAAATAATTGAAGACATGAAGAACCAGACGATCGGATTTGTTTTCCACGCTTCTTTGTTTGATGTTGCCGTCATCCACGCGTTAAATGCGCCCGCCCATGATGGCAGCCACAACAGCAATGACATTACAACCCCAACGTTTTGTATCCATGATGGTACTGATGTGTAGACTAGGTGATGAGTACCAGCCCATGTATAGAATCCAATCAAACCCCAAAAAGTGATTAGGGATAATCGGTAAGAATAAATAGGTCTATCTACAACCTTTGGAATGAAATAGTAATTGGTACCCACAAATACGGCTGTAAGAAGGAAACCTACCGCATTATGCCCCCACCACCATTGAACAAGAGAATCACTGACACCAGAGAAAATAGAATAAGATTTAAACGCATATAACGGCATTGCAAGATTATTTACTACAAATATCAGTGCAATAACAATAATAACGGCGCCACTAAACCAGTTTGATACAAATATGTGCTTAACTTTTCTTTTACTTAGCGTCGTAAAAAAAACAAAAGCAAAAATTAGCCAAAGAATTACTATACCTATATCTAATGGCCATTCCATTTCAGCATATTCTTTAGTGGAAGTATAACCCATTGATAGTGTGACAATACCAACGAGTAAAATTATCTGCCATCCCCAAAATAAGACCAAAGCTAGCCCTCTGTAAGCTAAATTAACAGATGATGACTTACAGAGAATATAGAGAGATAACCCCATCAAGAAGTTACATACCATACCGAATATGACCACATTGGTATGAATAGGACGAATTTTACCGAAGTTTAAGTACTCATTCGCAAAGTTGAGCTCCGGTGCGTACAGTTGAGCCGCTGCAACTAGGCCAACGAGCATACCAATGATCGCCCACCCCAAAGCAGCAAAAACAAAGAACCGAGTTATTTTTTCTTCTTCGTTGAAATTCATAACATTTCCCCGGTAATAATTGAGTCTGACATAATTTTATCTTTATCGATTAGTTTTAATGTAATTTGCTGACTGCTTTAAAAACCTTCACCCGACAAGTAACTAAAGCTTGGTTTAAAGTAACGTTAATTTACTATTTTCAATGACGCCCTAATCCTTTTTAAAAGACCTAGGACAATCTCAAATGATTAATAAGGACAGAGCCACGATGTATTAATACTTAGTTATATTGCTTCCAATAATCTATTTTGTAAGAGGTTTAGATATGGCACTACGACAATTGATGGAGTAACCGCCAAGATCGCAGTTTCTTTATTTATTTCCATCTAATTACTTAACGGTAATTTTTACTAACATTAGAACTCGTGAAAGATGAATTATTTCATTGTCACTTACACCTTAGAAACACGGCGATCCTATCAAAAATATGATTACTGGAGATATCAACTAATATTGAACAGCCATTCAGAATTACAAAACGAATGCTTTCTTGTAACTGTTTCTTATCAATTGCTTCGCTTTGGATATTGACTCTTCGTCTCTATAGGGGCAGTTTTTACGTGGAGTACCTCCATATCGATGGATACGAGGCGTATGAGAAAACGGATGTGAAGCTAACTAACTCCAACGCGCAATCACGTGGTTTCAGAAACGTTATCGCGTCGAACAAGAGATAAAAGACAAGCCCAGAGAAGAGCGATATCAACAGAGGCAGTCACAGTTGTGGTCATCGCTAAGAAGGCTCAAAGCTTGGATAGATGCGTCCGATCAAGTTCCTCCTTGCAGGGCAATATTAACTTTACCGGCCATTAAATTGCTCACCTATCTACGAGCAGAATTAATTAACTCGAGGTAAAAAAAAGCCATGCATTGACTGCATGGCTTTTTAAATCGTTTTAGTAGACGTTATTTATAAACGTTCGACTAATCTTTTTTGCTCTGATCCCAGATCCCGTCTTCAAGCTGAGATTTCAGCTCAGGGAAGTCATTCGAATCAAACGTTGGCACTTTACCTTCACTTAGCTGGCGGTTGTAATCTTTCGCAAGCTTAATAACGATGCCTGATAGTAGAAGAATCGCTACCAAGTTAACAATCGCCATTAGACCCATAGACACATCAGCAAGCGCCCAAACTACTGGTAGTGATGCTACTGCACCAAACATAACCATACCTAGTACTACGATACGGAAGATACCTAAGCCAGCTTTGTGGTTGTGCTCAAGGAAGATAAGGTTTGTTTCAGCGTAAGAGTAGTTTGCAATGATCGACGTAAACGCAAAGAAGAAAATTGCGATTGCGACGAAGATGCCACCCCACTCACCAACTTGAGAGCTTAGAGCACTCTGGGTTAGCTCGATACCTGTTACTTCACCGTGTGGTACGTATTCACCCGACATAAGGATGATAGCCACTGTCGCTGAACAGATAACGATAGTATCCATGAATACACCTAGCATCTGTACGTAACCTTGTGATGCTGGGTGTGGTGGGTATGGTGTCGCTGATGCCGCCGCGTTAGGCGCAGAACCCATACCTGCTTCGTTCGAGAATAGACCACGCTTAATACCGTTGATCATAGCCTGCGCGATTGCATAACCAAGACCACCAGCCGCTGCTTCTTGCAGGCCGAACGCACTCTTGAAGATAAGCTCAAGTACCGCTGGTAGCTTCTCTAGGTTCATTACCATTACAAATAGCGCTAGTACAAGGTAAGCCAGAGCCATGATTGGAACCACAAGTTCAGCCACGCGTGCAATACGCTTGATACCACCAAAGATAACAACAGAAGAAAGCAGTACGACTACAACACCAACGTAAGTGTCTTCCCAACCGAATGCGTTATGCATTGCGTTTGCGATAGAGTTAGCTTGTACAGCGTTGAATACTAGACCGAATGCGATAATTAGGAATACTGAGAACAGTACGCCCATCCAGCGCATACCTAGGCCTTTTTCCATATAGTAAGCTGGACCACCACGGTAGTTGCCATCATCGTCTTTTGTTTTGTAAAGCTGTGCTAGCGTACTTTCTGCGAACGACGTTGCCATACCTAGCATAGCAATCAGCCACATCCAGAAAATAGCGCCAGGACCACCCGCAGTAAGTGCAACGGCTACGCCCGCCATGTTACCAGTACCTACACGTGCAGCTAGACTAGTACAAAGTGCTTGGAAAGAAGAGATACCAGCTTTGTCTGCTTTACGGCTGTTCTTTAATACTGAGAACATGTGGCCAAAGTGACGGAATTGGATAAAGCCCAAACGGACTGTAAAGTAGATTCCAACACCGACTAAAAGATAAACAAGAATAGAACCCCAAAGCAGGTCATTCATTAAGTTGATTAAGTCTGTCATAACATCCTCATATTGAGTTTTCGCCAATCTTTGCTTCCAAGCCTTCCATCTAACTGCCCTACTAAGTGTCAAGATTGCTTAGTGTTGGTATTGTTATATTGTGCAGTTTAGATCTGTAAAACTCGCCTCATGCTTCCATTTTACGTATCAGCGTATTTTTTGACGGGCGGATAATGCAGTGAAGAAAGACAAAAATCAATATGCAATTAATATCACTTCAATGTTATTTTTCACTAGATAGTCACCATCAATTAACAGCCAACCACACATAGAGAAAACAAAAACAAAACACTTAGTTAAAGCATCTTCAACATCAGTTAAATCTTGCCAATTAGAAACGACTCTGCCGCTTTCAAACCACAATGCCTTGCTCTATAAGGCATCAAACAGAGTATAAAAAACACCAACCCGTAAAAAGACGCCCCATGCTTTAATTTTATATGAACCTAATTAACTATCTACACCTAAGGTCAAAAAACATACAAGGAATTAACATACACGTTCCGTCAATTTAATCGTTTTCGTCGAATCAAATGCTTAAAAAAGCAGCGAAAGGCTCTCGCTTTTTTGTGACTCCCTCGCACAATATACGTAAAAACTTCATTGAAACGTAACAAATGAGAAACGAATCAAAGTTAGGTTAGTTTTAGATATGGTATTAAAAACATGCCCCACTTAGAGGGATGTCAAATCATAAAAGAGGTAGCTTATGGAAGGCTTAAACTTTGACGAAATTTTCGAACAGGACTTACCTAAAGGAAGAGCAACGCGCTCAAAACCCGTGAAACGCAAATGGCGAGAGATTGAAGCAATTAAAGATCGCCAACGCTTGCAAAAAGAGTTGATGGATATGGATATCGGCTTTGATGATTTAAACGCAGTTGAATATTAAATACTAAAAAGAGGCATCACGCCTCTTTTTCGCTTTTAATTGGCCTCATGGGCATTTTGATGAAGACGTTCAGCAATCTGTTGATATTGTTCGGCGATGGTAGAACCAAAAACCGGATCGTCTTCACACACATTCCACTGCTCCTCAACCGCTTGCCAGTCTTGTGTAGTGAAGGTAGCGACTAAATGCGGAAAGATCCGCTTCTCTTCCAGCTCTAAGTGATCTTTCTGTGCATCGAGGAAAGCTTCAAGTTGCTCAATAAAGAGATCTTGTGGCACCACTGCATCCTGCAGCACCATATCAACAACATTAAGAAAACCATGAGTTTTTTCAGAAAGGGCTTGGTGCTCTAACTCTAGGTTATCGATCTCTTTACTATGCCCATAATGAGACAAATAGTGATGGTAGAGAATGTCTTCTTTAGGGTGATGGACTTTCTCTGAATGATTGGCGAGATAATCAACGATCTCCCTCAATACTGAATAGTTAACGTTCCGCTCATCCTTGAGCACCGACAACTTGTGCCTCAATATCGCTAACATTCGTATCATATAGCCGTGTTCGCGCTTGATTCTTTCAATCATCATAGTGTCTCTCCTTAACACCTACTTTTTATAAGTGTATTAGAGTATCTATGATGACGATTTGATCTTGTTCGAATTTTAAGCAAGTACTATCAGCAACAACTCACACTTCTACTTGCATAGGCAACTGCCATTGGATTGGGCTTTGTCCTTGCTGAGCAAGAATGGTGTTAGTTTGAGAAAAATGACGACAACCGAAAAAACCACGATGTGCTGAAAGTGGTGATGGATGAGGCCCTGAAAGAACGTGGTGCTTATTCCTATCAATAAAACGTCCTTTCTTTTGAGCATGCGCTCCCCATAGTAAAAAGACGATACCTGATTGGTGCTGATTTACTGCCTCTATCACTCTGTCAGTAAAAGTTTCCCAACCGCTCTTCGCGTGAGAATGCGCTTTACCTTGTTCTACCGTCAATACGGTATTGAGTAATAAAACGCCTTGTTCAGCCCAACTTTGTAGATAGCCGTGAGGTGGGATTTCAAAGCCTTCTATATCTTGAGCTAACTCTTTATACATATTGACTAATGAAGGTGGCGTTTTAACACCCGGTAAGACAGAAAAACATAGCCCATGAGCTTGATTAGGGCCATGGTAAGGATCTTGACCAATGATCACGACCTTCACATCAGAAAACTCTGTCGCTTTGAATGCATTGAAAACATCTTTTGCCGGAGGAAAGACAACCTTTCCCGCAGCTCGTTCTGCTTCGACAAACGTGAGTGTCTGCTGAAAGTACTCTTGCTGCTTCTCTACACCAATAACATCATGCCATGTAAGTGACGTGTTCATGATCTATTCCTTCTACTATATATGCGTTTCAATTGTCGCAAAAATAGTAGAAGGAACAAAGGAGTTAGTGTTTTTGTGGCGTCCGGTAGTGACCTTGTCCGGTAATATGACGATTAGGCATAGGTAAACGCGCAGGACGAGTTGATACGTGTGAGAAAGAAAAAGGCATAGTGGCATCCTCTTGTTGCTGCTTCATTGATAGCTATGAAAGATTGATGCCACATTTTAATTAAGCGTCTAATTCAGCTTGAGCGTCTAGATGAAACTTGCGCATGGTTTCGATTTCTTTAGGCCAAAGATCTGGCTCAATAGTCTCAAGGATCAATGGGATACCATCAAACCTAGGATCTTTCGAGATGTACTCAAAACAGTCCCAACCCATTTCGCCTTTACCTAGTGCATGGTGTCTATCGACTTTGCCACCCAAGGCAATTTTTGAATCATTGATGTGCATTGCTCTTAAATATTGCATCCCTACCACGCGATCGAACTCTGCAAACGTTGCTTCACAAGCTTCAATCGTTCGTAAATCGTATCCCGCAGCAAAGGTGTGACAGGTATCAATACACACACCAACACGAGATTTATCCTCAACTTGCGCAATGATCTCGGCAAGATGCTCAAAACGCCAACCTAGGTTTGTCCCCTGTCCAGCTGTATTTTCGATCACAGCAATGACATTTGGCACAGCTTGGTGAGCCAAGTTGATCGATTCTGCGATTCTCGCTAAACACTCTTTCTCAGAAATCTTCTTTAAATGACTCCCAGGATGAAAATTAAGCAGAGTAAGGCCCAGTAAATTGCAACGCTCCATCTCATCAATAAAAGCCGCACGCGACTTTTCTAACTTCTCTTCTTCCGGCGCACCTAGATTGATTAAATAAGAATCATGAGGAAGGATTTGTTCACTGCTGAAACCCAGCATTTTGCAGTTGGCTTTAAAGGCACTGATTGTGCTCGCCTCTAAAGGTTTTGCTACCCATTGACGTTGGTTCTTAGTAAACAGCGCAAATGCGTTTGCACCAATTTCTCTCGCACGTAAAGGCGCTTGGTCGACTCCGCCTGCGGCTGATACATGGGCACCTATATACTTGTTGCCTGTTGCTTTTTTTATCATTGTTATTTAATCACCTATCACTTTCAGTATGGCGCTCCAAAAACAATCATTTAAAAGATGGAGCTCAAACTTCGAACTCATTTTGTAGTAAATTTACAACAAAATGAGTTATTAAATATTTTTTATACTATCAAATATATTGTAACTATATTGTTTTCAAAGATTTTATTGATTTAGAACAAGAAAATAACCATCATAAAAACAATGTTTTTGGTTGTTTTTTGACTTAAATCAATATTATCATAAGGGATATTCGCTATATAATACGTAGCTCAATAAAAATCGAAAATTAACACCAATTAACCACGTAAGTGGACTAGGAGATAGTAATGATCCAAGGTATTCAAATCACTAAAGCAGCAAATGATGACCTACTAAACTCTATCTGGCTTCTAGATAGCGAGAAGAACGAAGCTCGTTGTGTAGCTGCTAACTCTGGTTTTGAAGCTGATCAAGTAATCGCAATCAACGATCTAGGTGACTACGAAAGCCGCGAAGTAGCAATCGAAACTGCTCCACGCATCGAAGGTGGTCAGCACCTAAACGTTAACGTTCTTAAGCGTGAAACTCTAGAAGATGCAGTTGCACACCCAGAGAACTACCCTCAGCTAACTATCCGTGTTTCTGGCTACGCAGTTCGTTTCAACTCTCTGACAACTGAACAGCAACGCGACGTTATCGCACGTACTTTCACTGAGTCTCTATAATTCTCAGTTTAGAAATTTTAAAAGGCGCTCATTGAGCGCCTTTTTTGTATTCAGCTATACCTCATTTCACACTCTATTTGATACATTAGCCTCATTAGTTACCCTCTAGAGTGAACCATATGCTATTGGAAGGCATTGAGACCTTACTTGTCTTAAGTAAAGCAAAAACCATGAGCCGCACAGGAAGCTTACTCTATATCAGTCAATCGGCGGTAAGTAAGCGCATCGCTAATCTCGAAAAGAAGTTAGGTAAAAAGCTCATAGTACCTGATGGACGCAACGTGCAGTTGACGCAAGATGCGATCAATTTGATCACTACGATCGGGCCAACATTTAATGAGTTAAGAGGACTCATTTATGAGCAGCAAACTATGGCTGATCAAACGATTATTCGCCTAGATTGCTCAGAAACTTTAGTAGCTGGTTACCTTTCACCGATCATTGGTGATCACTTTAAATCAGATCCTTACCTTACTTTAACTACCAATCACACACCAAGAATCGTTGAACATGTTGAATCAGGTAAAGCCCATATTGGTGTTTGCGCAGGTCACCTTACTAAGCAAAATAACCTACTGCAATTTCACTTACTTGATGAACCATTCTATATCGTATTTGATCGCCAGCTCCAAGCTTTACCAAAAACGATTATCACCAACGACCTAAACAACCCAGCGAATAGCTATCAAATCGATATTTTAACTGAGTTAGGCATCACCCCAATCATGCAAATGGATTCCTACTCTGCAGCGGCGCAGTTAGCTATAGCAGGAATTGCCCCTGCGCTTGTTCCAATCTCGGTAATTAAAGCGATGAAAATTGAGTCCAAGTATTGTTCGCACTTTAGACAACTCACACCTTTATATCGTCCAATTAATATCTGTTGTCGAGCGTCTTCGTATCAGAACCCTAGAATCAAAACAGTGATAACAGCCATTGCTGATGCTGTTCCCAAAGTAGCTTCAGCGCCATTAGCATAGACATCGTAATCACCAAAGGGCGAATCCACTTTTGCCCTTTACTCACCACAACCTTAGCACCAAGCTGAGCCCCGATAAAACCACCTACAGCCATCACTAGACCTAGTTCCCAGATAGGTAAACCGGCCAGAATGAAAAACAGTAGCGCGGCGATATTAGAAGTAAAGTTGAGCACTTTTGTACGAGCAGTCGCATCGACCAGTGAGAAATGACCAAGTACAACGAAACAGACGGTGAAGATCGAACCAGTCCCTGGGCCAAAGAAACCATCATAAAAACCAACGCCACCACCGACACTAAAAGCAAACATAGCTTCAGAGATTTTGGCCTTACCTGATTGTTCCCTAGTTTTCGGCATCATTAAGAAATAGAGCGAAATAGCGACTAATAATAACGGGATAAGACTCGTTAATACGCCAGCATCAATATACTGCACCGCTTCAGCTCCGACTGCAGAACCGATAAAGGTACAGGCGATCGCCAAGCGCATCTCTTTAATACTAACGATGCCATTTCGCACAAAATACCAACTGGCTGAAAAGCTCCCAAACGAGCTTTGTAGTTTATTGGTCGCCAATGCCTGTGTCGGCGGTACACCAGCAGCAAGTAACGCAGGTAAGGTTAATAAGCCTCCGCCGCCAGCCATAGCATCAATAAAGCCCGCGACAGTAGCAACAAAGAACAGGATGGTGAGAATTTCTAATGTGAGTTCCATTTCTATCAATAATTTTTAAGTCTCTGAGTACAAAATACCATCAAGTTAACCATTCTTTTAACGAAAGATTAGATTTAAACCTATTCCTATTTTTCAATAATTAAAAAATAAAAAAGCCCACTCAAAAGAGCGGGCAATGAGGTTGTCATATAGGCTCTGTTGCGAGCCTACTGATTTTTATTACGCTTCGTTCTCAGCTACTTTAGCGTGTAGCTCTTGAACTGATGTCACTGATGCACATGCGTCAGCTGTGTGAGCCATAGACGCTGCAAACGCTGCATTTAGCGTTGTCGTGTAGTTCACTTTCTCAGCTAGCGCGCCACGACGTAGTACTTTCGAATCTTCGATAGCCTGACGACCTGCAGCAGTGTTAACGATGTAGGTGTACTCATTGTTCTTGATACGGTCAAGAATGTGTGGACGACCTTCATGTACCTTGTTAACTAGACGTGGGTTGATGCCCGCTTCACCTAGAATAACCGCAGTACCGTGAGTTGCATCTAGCTGGTAGCCAAGCTTAGAAAGCTTAGATGCTAGGTCTACAACGCGCTCTTTATCACCTTCACGTACAGAAAGTAGTGCTCGGCCGCCCTCTGGGTAAACCTTGCCACAACCTAGTTCTGCTTTCGCGTAAGCTTCTGCGAACGTTGCACCGACACCCATAACTTCACCTGTTGAGCGCATTTCTGGGCCTAACAGTGGGTCAACACCAGGGAACTTGTTGAACGGTAGTACAACTTCTTTCACAGAGTAATATGGTGGGATAATTTCTTTGGTAAAGCCTTGAGCTTCTAGAGATTGACCCGCCATTACACGTGCCGCAATCTTAGCGATTGGTGCACCTGTTGCTTTCGATACGAACGGTACCGTACGCGCTGCACGAGGGTTCACCTCGATTAGGTATACGTTGTTGTTCTTAACCGCAAACTGCGTATTCATCAGACCACGAACACCCAACTCGAAAGCTAGCTTTTCAACTTGCTCACGCATTACGTCTTGGATTTCTTGGCTTAGCGTGTATGCAGGAAGAGAACATGCTGAGTCACCCGAGTGAACACCCGCTTGCTCGATGTGCTCCATGATACCGCCAATTACTACGCGCTCACCATCACAGATTGCATCAATATCTACCTCAACAGCGTCGTCTAGGAAGCTATCAAGAAGAACTGGAGATTCGTTCGATACGCTGACTGCTTCGTTGAAGTAACGACGTAAATCTTGCTCGTCGTACACGATTTCCATCGCACGACCACCCAGTACGTAAGAAGGACGTACAACTAATGGGTAACCAATTTCGCGAGCTTTCTCTACCGCTTGTTCCATTGTTGTTACTGTCGCGTTCTCTGGCTGAAGTAGGCCTAGACGGTCAACCGCAACTTGGAAACGCTCACGGTCTTCTGCACGGTCGATTGCATCTGGGCTAGTACCGATGATTGGCACACCTGCTGCTTCAAGAGCACGAGCCAGTTTAAGTGGCGTTTGACCACCGTACTGAACAATAACGCCTTTAGGCTTCTCAACGCGCGCAATTGCTAGTACGTCTTCCAGTGTTACTGGTTCGAAGTACAGACGGTCTGAAGTATCGTAATCTGTTGAAACAGTCTCAGGGTTACAGTTAACCATGATAGTCTCGTAGCCATCTTCACGTAGTGCTAGTGATGCGTGTACACAACAGTAGTCAAATTCAATACCTTGGCCGATACGGTTTGGACCGCCGCCAAGAATCATGATCTTGTCTTTGTCAGTTGGGTTCGCTTCACACTCGTCATCGTATGATGAGTACATGTAAGCAGTATCAGAAGAGAACTCAGCCGCACAGGTATCAACACGCTTGTAAACTGGGTGGATATCGTATTGGTCACGTAGACGACGGATTTCGCTTTCAGAAACACCTAGAATCTTAGATAGGCGAGCATCCGCGAAACCTTTACGCTTAAGTTTCGTTAGCTCTTCTTTGTTCAGGCCAGCAAAACCTTTCGCTTTAAGCTCTTGCTCAAGTTTCACTAAGTCTTCAATTTGAACTAGGAACCAACGGTCAATTTGCGTTAGGTTGAATACACCGTCTACAGACATACCTGCACGGAATGCATCTGCGATGTACCAAATACGCTCAGCGCCCGCTTCTTTTAGCTCGTGACGAATTGTAGTTAGAGCGTCTGGCGCATCTAGGTCAACCATTTCATCAAAGCCAGTCGCGCCAACTTCTAGACCACGAAGTGCTTTTTGTAGAGATTCTTGTTGGTTACGACCAATCGCCATAACCTCACCAACTGACTTCATCTGAGTAGTAAGACGGTCGTTAGCGCCTGCAAATTTCTCGAAGTTAAAACGAGGAATCTTAGTTACTACGTAGTCGATTGTTGGTTCGAATGATGCTGGAGTTGCACCGCCAGTGATGTCGTTTTGTAGCTCGTCAAGTGTAAAGCCAACAGCCAGTTTCGCGGCAATCTTAGCGATTGGGAAACCTGTTGCTTTAGACGCTAGAGCAGAAGAACGAGATACACGTGGGTTCATCTCGATGATAACCATACGGCCATCTTTCGGGTTAATACCAAACTGTACGTTTGAACCACCAGTCTCAACACCGATTTCACGAAGTACCGCTAGAGATGCATTACGCATTAGCTGGTATTCCTTATCCGTTAGTGTCTGTGCCGGTGCAACCGTGATTGAGTCACCAGTGTGAATACCCATTGGGTCAAAGTTTTCAATCGCACATACGATGATACAGTTATCCGCTTTGTCGCGGACCACTTCCATCTCGTACTCTTTCCAACCGATTAATGACTCATCGATTAGAAGTTCGTTCGTTGGAGAAAGGTCTAAACCGCGGCGACAGATCTCTTCGAACTCTTCTTTGTTATAAGCGATACCACCACCAGTACCACCCATAGTAAATGAAGGGCGAATGATACATGGGAAGCCAACCATATCCAGTACAGCGTAAGCTTCTTCCATTGTTTTCGCAGTATCAGCACGGGGACACTCAAGGCCGATAGATTTCATCGCTTTATCAAAACGAGAGCGGTCTTCTGCTTTATCGATAGCGTCCGCTGTTGCACCAATCATCTCTACGCCGAACTCTTCAAGTACGCCGTGCTTTTCTAGGTCTAGTGCACAGTTAAGAGCTGTCTGACCACCCATTGTTGGTAGTACTGCATCTGGACGCTCTTTTTCAATGATCTTACGAACAACTTCCCACTGAATTGGTTCAATGTACGTTGCATCCGCCATGTCTGGGTCAGTCATGATGGTTGCTGGGTTTGAGTTTACAAGGATAACTCGGTAACCCTCTTCACGCAGTGCTTTACATGCTTGAGCACCAGAGTAGTCAAACTCACATGCCTGACCGATTACAATCGGGCCTGCACCTAGAATTAGAATACTTTTTAAGTCAGTACGTTTTGGCATTCTCTACTACTCCGAATTAAGCGCTGTGTTGTTTAATGAGTTCGATAAAGTGGTCAAATAGCGGTGCCGCGTCTTCTGGACCTGGGCTCGCTTCTGGGTGACCTTGGAAGCTAAACGCTGGCTTGTCTGTACGGTGGATACCTTGCAGTGAGCCATCAAATAGCGATACGTGAGTTGCACGTAGATTCTCAGGTAGTGTTGCTTCATCTGCAGCAAAACCGTGGTTCTGAGAAGTAATCATCACAACGTTACGATCAAGGTCTTTAACTGGGTGGTTAGCACCGTGGTGACCAAACTTCATCTTCACTGTCTGTGCACCAGAAGCAAGAGCTAGGATTTGGTGACCAAGACAGATACCGAAAATTGGTAGGCCTTTTTCTAGGAATACTTTTGTTGCTTCAATCGCGTAAGTACATGGTTCTGGGTCGCCAGGGCCGTTTGATAAGAAAACACCGTCTGGATTAAGAGCCAATACTTCTTCTGCTGAAGTTTCAGCAGGAACAACCGTTAGGCGGCAGCCGCGGTCAACAAGCATACGCAGGATGTTGCGTTTTGCACCGAAGTCGTAGGCAACAACGTGATATGGCAATTCGCTGTCGTCTTTCGCTTCAGGAAGGCCACCCTCGAGCGTCCACGAACCTTGCTTCCATTGATACGCTTCTTTTGTTGTAACTTCTTTCGCAAGGTCCATACCTTTTAGGCCAGGGAATTCTTTCGCTTTAGCTAGCGCTAGAGCCTCGTCTAGGTTGTTGCCTGCAACGATACAACCGTTCTGCGCACCTTTCTCACGCAGAATGCGCGTAAGCTTACGCGTATCGATATCAGCAATGCCGACGATATTTTGCGATTTAAGGTAGTCAGAAAGAGATTGTTCGTTACGGAAGTTAGAAGCGATAAGAGGAAGGTCGCGAATCACAAGGCCTTGTGCATGAATTGAAGAAGATTCTTCGTCTTCGGAATTGGTTCCGGTGTTGCCAATGTGAGGGTAAGTAAGAGTAACGATTTGTTGAGAATAGGAAGGATCAGTGAGGATTTCTTGGTACCCCGTCATCGAGGTGTTAAAAACGACTTCACCGACAGCAGAACCATCTGCGCCAATGGATTCACCGTGGAATACTGTCCCATCTTCTAGGACTAGCAGTGCTGACTTACTCAAGACAACCTCCAGAATAAAAATGCATTAAAATTGATTTAATTTGCAAATCTACCTTCCTGCAACACTCAAAAGTGCGTGTTTATGGAAATTAGACAAATTGGCGGTATTCTAGTGATGTAGATGAGACCTGTCAATATTGTCTCAAAAATAAATTTAATATTTAGGGGCATTAAAACAAAAAATCGTTTTAGAGCGCTAAAAACCCAAGTTTAGTGGTGTTTTAATTGAGTTATGATTAATCATTTATGAAACAGAGGAATTCTAGCAAACCCAAGATCACACTTTTTTCCATTTTTTCTACGCAAACGATGCAACAGCATTTTCAAGATAGATTTTTAGCCGCCTCACCACAAAAACAAAACCAAACAACCAAAAGAAACACTAAACTCACTATCTAATTGCTGTTCTATATCTATTTCACTGTTTCGCCTACAAGGGCAAATACAAAAAACGCCGGGCAAGCCCAGCGCATAATTATCTATTCTATGTTTTTAACACCATTTATCGATGTTAAGAAACTAGACTAATATTCATTTTATAGGTCGTTAAGCCCCAACACATCGGTCATTGTATAAAAGCCAGCTGGTTTAGATTTCAACCATACTGCCGCTTTAACTGCACCATTGGCAAAAGTCATACGATCAGTCGCTTTATGAGTAATCTCTACACGCTCACCGATATCAGCAAACATTGCAGTATGTTCACCGATAATGTCACCAGCACGAATTGTCGCAAAACCAATTTCGTCTTTTGTACGCTCTCCAGTAATTCCTTCACGCGCATAAACAGCGACATCATTTAACTGATTACCCATAGCACCTGCGATCGCTTCACCCATACCAATAGCGGTACCAGATGGAGCATCTACTTTATGACGGTGGTGAGCTTCAACAATCTCTACATCGCAATAATCACCCATCACTTTCGCTGCTTTTTCTAGCAGCTTAAAGACAAGGTTTACACCCACGGAATAGTTCGGAGCCATTACAACTGGTACTTCTTTCGAGACGAGATCGATATGAGCACGTTCTTCATCAGAAAAACCCGTTGTACCAATCACGATACTTTTACCGTGTTGGCGACATAACTCTAGGTTTGCCAAAGTGCTGACTGGCGCTGTGAAATCAATAATCACATCAAACTGTTCAATGTCTTTGGCAAGATCGTCAGTAACAACAACATCAAATTTGCCTTCACCACATAACTCACCTAAATCTACGCCAACGAGTGACGATTCAGGGCGTTCAGATCCGGCTGCAACTGATGCTTCTTCATTATTGTACGTCGCTTTGACTAGGTTGCGTCCCATACGGCCTGCCGCACCCGCAACTGCAATTCTTACCATTGCGCTGTTCTCCATTCTTTTTCGTCCTGCGTATTTGCAGTTATTCCAATCTATCTCAATAAACTAACAACATTCGTCATCAGTGGCTAGCGCTTAAGCGAACTCTTTTATTACTCGCTCTAGAATTGGCACGTTTGCTTCAGGAAAGGCATACTCTGCCAGCTTAGCGACATCAACCCACTCTCCTTGCTGCCCTTCTCTACCATATGGCTGACCATCAAACTGTGTCACAGTAATAAAATCAAATTTCAGGGATTTGTCCGGGTAATCGAATTCCAAATGCTCGAACAAAGCTTGCTCAGTTGTCGTAATGCCGATTTCTTCTTCTAGCTCACGAAGCATCGCTTGCTCAATTGTTTCTCCCGCTTCAACTTTACCACCAGGAAATTCCCAAAAACCGCCTTTGTGCTTATCGTCAGGACGCTTAGTGATGAAGATTTGCGACTTATCTTGATTAAAGATAATGGCCGCTACGATGTGGATTCTTTTCATTGATGGTGTTCCTTTCTATAACCTTTATAGCCAACTCAATCATGAATTACGTCATCCTCAAGAAGGAGGAACAACTGAGTTCACATACAAAAAGAGCCGCCTAAGCGACTCTTCATTATTTATATATCAGTGCCAAATTAGTTAATCTGACCGTGGCATTGCTTGTACTTTTTACCACTACCACATGGGCAAGGCTCGTTACGACCAACTTTACGCTCTTCACGTACCATTGGTTGGTGAGCATCTTCAGATTCTTCATCGTCAGACAGTGGGTTTTCCGCTGATGCATGTTGAGCTTGAGCTCGACGAGCAGCTTCTTCAGCTTGCGCTTGACGTTGAGCTTCCATACGTTCAACTTCTTCTTGCTGCTGTACACGAACTTTTGACAAGATCGTAATCACATCAGTTTTCAGTGCATCAAGTAGACCTTCAAACAGCTCAAACGATTCACGCTTGTACTCTTGTTTCGGGTTCTTCTGAGCATAACCACGTAGATGGATACCTTGACGTAGATGATCCATTGCCGCTAGGTGCTCTTTCCAAAGCGTATCTAGCGTTTGCAACATTACTGATTTCTCGAAGTTACGCAGCACTTGTTCGCCAACGACTGTTTCTTTCTCTTTGTAGACAGCAACCGCTGTTTCAAGGATTTTCTCGCGTAGGGCTTCTTCGTAAAGCTTGTCGTCTTCTTCAAGCCACTGTTTTACTGGCGCATCAATATCAAAGTCATTCTTCAGGCGCTCTTGTAGACCTTCCACATCCCACATATCTTCTAGAGATTGTGGCGGAATGTACTCATCAATCACAGCTGATAGAACATCCTCACGGTTTTGCTCAATCATTTCGCTGATGTCTTCAGCGCTCATTAGCTCATCACGTAGTTCGTAAACGACTTTACGCTGGTCATTGGCAACATCATCGTACTCAAGTAGCTGCTTACGAATATCGAAGTTACGACCTTCAACTTTACGCTGAGCTTTTTCGATTGAGCGTGACAGCATCTTAGATTCAATTGCTTCACCTTCTTCCATACCACTTTGGATTAGGCTCGCCATACGATCTGAAGTAAAGATACGTAGAAGTGAGTCTTCCATTGATAGGTAGAAACGTGAAGAACCTGCATCACCTTGACGACCAGAACGACCACGTAGCTGGTTATCGATACGACGTGATTCATGACGCTCAGTACCAATAATATGGAGACCACCCGCTTCAAGTACTGCGTCGTGAACTTTCTTCCACTCTGCCTTAATTTCTGCGATCTGCTCTGGTGTTGGATTGCTTAACGCTTCAACCTTTGATTGCCAGCTGCCACCTAACACGATATCGGTACCACGACCTGCCATGTTAGTTGCGATAGTTACCGCACCAGGAGTACCTGCACCAGCAACGATTTCCGCTTCTTTCTCGTGGAACTTAGCGTTAAGTACGTTGTGCTTGATCTTCGCCTTCTTCAGAGCATTTGAAAGAAGCTCTGATTTCTCGATAGATACTGTACCAACAAGCGTCGGCTGACCTTTAGCAACACGATCTTTGATATCTTCAATAATCGCGTTGAACTTGTCAGTTTCTGTACGATAAACCACATCCGGCATATCGTTACGAATCATTGGCTTGTTAGTTGGAATTACGACTGTTTCTAGACCGTAGATCGACTGGAATTCGAATGCTTCAGTATCTGCGGTACCTGTCATGCCTGACAGTTTCTCGTATAGACGGAAGAAGTTCTGGAACGTGATAGACGCTAGTGTCTGGTTCTCGTTTTGAATTTTAACGCCTTCTTTCGCTTCTACCGCTTGGTGAAGACCTTCAGACCAACGACGACCTGGCATAGTACGACCGGTGTGTTCATCAACGATAACCACTTCGCCTTCTTCGTTAACGATGTAGTCAACGTTCTTTTCAAACAGAACATGAGCACGAAGTGCAGCGTTTACGTGGTGTAACAGACTGATATTAGCTGGAGAGTAAAGCGTATCACCTTCTTCCATCAGGCCGTTCTTAATCATCAACTCTTCAACAAATTCTTGACCATTTTCAGTCAGGTGAACCTGTTTGGATTTTTCATCCATAGTGTAGTGACCTTCACCACGGTACTCTTCTGAATCTTCTTTATCTTGAAGCTCTAGATGAGGAATCAGTGTGTTGATTCGTGTGTAAAGATCAGAACTGTCTTCAGCTGGACCTGAAATGATAAGCGGTGTACGAGCTTCATCGATTAGGATTGAATCCACCTCATCGACAATAGCAAAGTAACGTTCACGTTGTACACGGTCTTCCGCACGGAAAGCCATGTTGTCACGTAGGTAGTCAAAGCCAAACTCGTTGTTTGTACCGTAAAGAATATCGGCTTGGTACGCTTCTTTCTTCTCTTGTGGAGGCATGTTTGGCACGTTAATGCCCACTGTCATACCTAGGAATTCGAATAGAACACGGTTGGTTTCCGCGTCACGCTTTGCAAGGTAGTCGTTCACAGTTACTACGTGAACCGCACCTTTTAGCGCGTTTAAGTAAGCCGGTAGGGTTGCTGTTAAGGTTTTACCTTCACCAGTACGCATCTCTGCGATTTGACCAGCGTTTAAGACCATGCCACCGATAAGCTGCACATCAAAATGGCGCATACCGTAAACACGTTTAGATGCTTCACGTACAGTCGCAAATGCTTCTGGTAGTAGCTTGTCTAGCGTTTCACCTTGGTCTAAGCGTTGACGGAACTCAACAGTTTTAGCTTTCAATTCTTCATCAGAAAGTGCTTCAAAGGTCGGCTCGTAGTTATTAATCTCTTTTACAATCTTTCTCAGGCGGCGCAGTGTTCGGTCATTGCGACTGCCAATTACCTTTGTCAGTAGCTTAGTAATCATTTGCTATGAATCTCTCTTTACTTAGATCGGGCCCGATCTACTTTTAATGCCTTCAGTCTCTAACAGTTTTTAACTTAGGATACTGAGATAAATCACTTTCCTCAGATATTGTGATGAGAACTATAGATTTCAAGGCTTGTGTTACTTTAAGTGGCGCTTAGTTTATGAAATTTTGTCTCTAACAACCAATAACATAGTGATTTGTTTGAACCACTCTTTATTTTTTACCGTTATATGGTGCTTGTTTGCTCGCTAAAGGTAGAACAGAGGGAAGGAAAAAGGCGATTTATCTATCTTCGAACGCATGCATTCACTAAACTAGAGAGGTCCGTTTTATGTGAGGCAGATTATGAGAGACCACCGCCCAACTCTTGGCGATGACATTATTGCAGATTCGAGATTATCTCAACTTCAGCAACACGCTAAAGAGATCATGATGATCAATAGTGAATTAAAAACGATCTTGCCACGCGGGACGGAACAACATTGCCGAGTGGCAAACATTCGAGATGGTCAATTGATCCTTGAGGTGGCAAGCGCTAGCATCAAAATGAAGATCGATTATGAGCGTTTAAATATCTTAAACCAGTTAAGATCAAAAGGCTTCGCACGATTGATCGCAGTCTCTGTTCAGATCAACCCTGATCTCTATCGAGTAGAGAAAGAAAAAGACCAGCAGAGTAAGCCTCGCGATCCTATTTCTGAAACGGCGGCTCAGTATCTTGAAATGATTGCTTCCGGTGCTTCGCCCAAAGTGAAAGCTCGACTAGAAAGCTTAGCAAAGCTGGCGAAAAGAGATGATTAACTAATCTTTCAGGCATAAAAAAAGCCAGACTTTCGTCTGGCTTTTTTAAGATTCTTTTTACGCTAGAACCATACTTGGCTCTGCGAATGCAACTGGAGATGTCGCTTCTTCTTCGAATGTTACCCATTCCCAAGCTTCTTGGTCAGCAAGAACTGAACGAAGTAGTTGGTTATTCAAGCCGTGGCCTGATTTGAATGCACGGAACTCACCAATGATTGGATGACCACACATGTAAAGGTCACCAATTGCATCTAGTACCTTGTGAGTAACAAACTCATTCTCAAATCGTAAACCTTCTTCATTTAGAATACGGTACTCATCAAGAACAATCGCGTTGTCAAAACTACCACCCAAAACTAGGTTTTGTGATTGTAGGTATTCGATATCACGCATGAAACCGAAAGTACGTGCACGAGAAATCTCTTTCACAAAGCCTTGTGAAGAGAAGTCAAACAGTAGGTGCTGTTCGTCTGAATCAATCGCAGGGTGATTAAACTCAATTTCGAAATCCATACGGAAACCGTTAAATGGAACGAATTCAGCCCACTTATCACCATCTTCAAAACGAACTGGTTTTTTAATGCGAATGAAACGTTTTGCTGCGTTTTGCTCTTCAATACCTGCTTGTTGTAGTAAGAATACAAACGGGCTTGCACTACCATCCATAATTGGAATTTCTGGAGCGTCAACTTCAACAACAATGTTGTCGATTCCCATACCTGCAAGCGCAGCATTAAGGTGCTCTACCGTAGAAATACGCACACCTGCATCGTTAACTAATGCTGTACACAGCATAGTGTCACGAACTGATTCAGGGTCAGCGGGGAAATCTACCGGTGGATTTACGTCGGTGCGACGGTACACGATACCTGTGTTTGCAGCTGCTGGGCGAAGAGTAAGCGTGACTTTACGACCAGAGTGGAGACCCACACCAGTTGTTTTCACCATTTCTTTCAGAGTACGTTGTCTGATCATCTGCTTGCCTCAGTAAATATGCTACAAATCACGGTCAATAAACGATATTGACCGTGCATGCTACCACAAAATCGAACAGTGTCAAATTGTAGTATTTTTAGTCAGCTTGACGACGTAAGAACGCTGGAATATCCAAGTAGCCTTCTTTCTCAGGTTTTGGTGCTGCACTTTGACCTGCACCAGAACCTGATGGTGTTGTCGTTGGCTGAGGAGTAACCTGTGGTTTCTCTTGCAAAGTTGGTGCCGGCTTTTCTTCCACTTTATTGACAGTCTGCTGTGCAGGAGCCGTTTGTGGTTGAGTTTGAGGCTGAGCAACTGGTGCTACTTTTGCCTTGCCGCCCGCAACTAAAGTGATATCAGGTTTCTTCTCGTTACCAATACCTGTTGCGACAACAGTCACGCGGATTTCATCAGCCATATCTGGGTCTAATGAAGTACCGATTACTACTGTTGCGTTGTCTGATGCGAATGCTTTAACTGTGTTACCTACAGTTTCAAACTCATCTAGACGCATATCTAGGCCAGCTGTGATGTTTACTAGGACACCACGAGCGCCTGCAAGATCGATGTCTTCTAGAAGTGGGCTTGAGATTGCCATCTCTGCCGCTTCTTCAGCGCGATCTTCGCCTTTCGCAACACCGCTACCCATCATTGCATGACCCATTTCCGACATCACTGTGCGAACATCCGCAAAGTCGACGTTGATCATGCCAGGACGAGTAATCAGTTCCGCAATACCTTGTACTGCATTCTTTAATACGTCATTCGCACTAGCAAAAGCTTCTAGTAGAGTGATGCCTCGGCCAAGTACTTTCAGTAGCTTTTCATTTGGAATCGTAATTAACGAATCCACATGTTTAGAAAGCTCTTCAATACCTTGCTCAGCAAAAGCTAAACGCTTTTTACCTTCAAAGCTAAATGGCTTAGTTACAACAGCAACTGTCAGAATACCTAGCTCTTTTGCTACTTCTGCAATTACCGGAGCTGCACCTGTACCAGTACCACCGCCCATACCAGCTGCGATAAATACCATATCGGCACCGTTGAGCTCTTCTTTAATACGATCGCGATCTTCGAGAGCTGCGTCACGTCCTACTTGAGGATTCGCACCAGCACCCAGACCTTTAGTCATATCACCACCAATCTGAATAACACTATTCACACTGGTTTTACGAAGCGCCTGAGCATCAGTGTTAATACTAATGAACTCAACACCTTCGATGGACTCACGCACCATGTGTTCAACGGCGTTACCACCACCGCCACCAACTCCAACGACTTTGATTACTGCATCGTCAGACATTTCCATCATCGGTTCAAACATGTGTTATCTCCGTTTTTCCTGCTGCTCAGGTTAAAACTCTTTTTGTATCCAATTACGCACGCGATCCAACAAACTTGTTACTGAAGGACGAGAAGGCTCGTTATATTCAGTATCATCGCTTATTTGGGCATCTCTTGCATAATGAAGTAAACCAACAGCCGTCGAATGATACGGCTCTTTTACGTAATCTGTTAAGCCGCTCACCTCTAGAGGCTTGCCAACTCGTACTTGGTTGCGGAATACACGTTCCGCACACTCTACCACTCCGTCCATTTGTGCTGCTCCACCAGTGAGCACCACACCTGCTGCTAGGTGGTGTTTTATCCCCTCCTCGCGCAGTTTCTCCTGAACGTTGTCGATAGTTTGGTTAACCAGTCCCATAAGCTCAGTATAACGAGGCTCGATTACTTCAGACAAAGTTTGTCTTTGTAAACTGCGTGATGGTCGACCACCAACGCTTGGAACGTTAACCGTGTCATCTTTGCTGACTAGCTCACTTAGAGCACAGCCATACTTCACTTTAATCTCTTCCGCATCGCTCACTGGCGTACCGAAAGCAAAAGCGATATCACTGGTAACGGCATTACCTGCGTATGAAAATACCTCTGTATGGCGTAGCGCACCACCGGTCCAAATGGAAACATCCATCGTACCAGCGCCGATATCAACCACACAAACACCTAGTTCACGCTCATCTTCAGTAATAACAGCATTACTTGCCGCTAAACCGGAGTAAACAAGGTGCTCGACTCTTAAGCCACAGCGCTCTACTGCCTTTATGATATTTCTAGCCATATCGTTATGGCAAGAAATAAGGTGCACGCTGACTTCCATACGTACTCCTGATAAACCTAGCGGGTTTTTGATCCCTTCTTGGTAATCAATCGTAAATTCTTGTGGAATAACGTGGAGAATGCGTTGCTCGTCACCAATTTTAATAGATTTTGCAGTATGAATAGCACGGTCCATATCTTCTTGAGAGACTTCCTCATCCGATATCGTTCCCATGCCTTTTTCAATACGGCTAGCAATGTGTTTGCCCGAAAGCGAGATAAATACATTGCTGATCTGGCACTCTGCCATTAATTCAGCTTGGTCAACAGCACGTTGAACCGATTTCACTACCGATTCAAGGTCGTTAACACCACCTTTGTCCATCCCTCGAGAAGGACTACTGCCTGCGCCAATAATATTGATTTGACCATCAGGCAATACTTCGCCTACCAGAGCTGATACGGTAGCAGTGCCTATATCAAGACCAACAATAATGTTGTCATCAGCGGTCTTAGTCATCTGTATTCTCTTGTTCTAACTCTTGCTCAGGGAACCATCCAATAGAGGCCCCCGTATCATACCTGAGGTCAATGTAGCTCACCCTTTCGGCTTCACTACCCAAATTCTCGTAGAGCGATATAAAGCGCTCAATACGCTCTTCTAAAGATTCTTTGCCTAGCTCTAGGCGAATTCCGTTATCGAGAATGATTTGCCAAGCCCTACGCTCATTAAGAACCAGTGAAGTGATCGTTAAATTCAATGCTTCAAACTTAGGGCTAATATCTCGCCATACTTGCAGCACTTCGCTGCTTGTATCAAGAGGCCCATACAGTTTTACACGATCTTCTTCCAGTTGGCCGATATCACCATCGAAAACTTGACCGAAATCGTTAAGCAGAGCATTTCCATTCCAGATTGCTTCAGCGTGATGTTCAGTCAAAAAGACTTTTACGGTATCTGGCCACTGTTTGCGAATTGAAGCATGAGAAACCCAAGGAATTGATTCTGCCATACTTTGTAGTATATCAATGTCTTGTGACATGAATGTTCCGACATGTTCTAACTGAGCAAACGCTCGTTGAACATCGCGCGCGGTAACATAATGCAGTTCACCTTGGAGTACGATTTTCGATAATGGTAGACGTTGGTCATCCCACATCCAAGAAATCGTAGAGTAGAGGAGAGAGCCTATTAACAACAAGACCACCAGCAAAAAACTGCCTCCGAGGGCATGTTCTTTTACTAGTGGCGCAGAGGTTAAACGACGGCCTTCATTAAAAGCACTTTTAATCAAAGTCCATAGTCCTTGCTATTAGCTCGCTTATCTTTCCCTAACCCAATTCGTTTATAGAGACAAAAGCACCTACTTTAACCTTCGGATTATACTGGGGTCAAAGAAAGTATCAAACATTGAAAGTGAGAAATTGCTACTTTAAATACAATAAGTGCAGCAAATACTTAAAATTCGATGTTTCTTACTAAGCTTGGCTCATTTTATCGATATTTAACTCAAAAGCAGCGAGTTGTTTAGCGACTTTACCAACATCACCAGCACCTTGAGTTAGTACTAAGTCACCGTCTTGTAAAACATTAGCGAGAACTGAAGGTAACGCCTTGCTTTCTGGGACAAAAATCGGATCTAACTTACCGCGACTGCGAATAGTCCTACATAATGCTCGCCCATCCGCTCCTGCGATTGGCTTTTCACCTGCCGAGTAGACATCAAGCATAATCAAAACGTCGACTTGCTCTAATACATTCGCGAAATCATCATATAAATCGCGAGTACGGCTATAACGGTGTGGCTGGAATATCATTACAAGACGTTTCTCTTCCCAACCATTTCGTGCCGCCTGAATCGTCACATCAACTTCTGTTGGGTGATGGCCATAATCGTCCACCAACATTGCAAGGCCGTTCCCTGTATCGAACTCACCTAGATGATCAAAGCGACGACCAGTACCTTGTGTACCAGCCATTGCGTTTAAAATAGCTTCATCAGAAATATCATCTTCTGTTGCCACGGCAATCGCTGCTGAAGCGTTCAACGCATTGTGACGGCCTGGAATGTTCAGGGTGATATCCAAGTCAGCTTTACCTTGGCGAATTACAGTAAACTTACCTTGTTGGCCATCTTGACGGTAGTTGGCAATGCGAACATCTGCATCGTCCGAGAAACCATAGGTAATTACCTGACGGCTAATCTTTGGAATGAGTTCGCGAACAACAGGATCATCAACACAAACGATCGCTTGACCGTAAAAAGGTAAGTTGTGCAGAAAATCGATAAACGTCTGCTTAAGCGTTTCAAAGTCACCGCCATAGGTGTCCATATGATCAGCTTCGATATTGGTAACGATACTTACCATTGGTTGTAGGTGCAGGAACGAAGCATCACTTTCATCAGCTTCTGCAATCAGGATACGGCTTGAACCTAAACGTGCATTTGTGCCTGCACTTTTAACTAAGCCACCATTAACAAAAGTTGGATCTAAACCTGCTTCAGAATAAATCTGAGTCACTAAAGCCGTTGTCGTTGTTTTACCGTGAGTCCCTGCTACCGCGATACCGTGACGAAAACGCATTAGCTCCGCAAGCATTTCTGCACGGCGTACAACTGGAATGCGCGCGGCACGCGCTGCAATAATTTCTGGGTTCTCTTCATTAATCGCAGTTGAAACTACCACTACGCTTGCTTTAGCAACGTTCTCTTCAGCGTGGCCGATAAAAATTGTTGCTCCCTTTTCTGCAAGTCGCTCTGTAACTGGGTTCTCAGCAATATCTGAACCCGAGATCTGATAACCTTCGTTGAGTAGCACCTCGGCAATACCACTCATGCCTGCCCCACCAATACCAATGAAGTGGATGCATTTAACTCGGCGCATTTCTGGCACCATTGCTCGGATCTGAGCTAAATCTTGAGTATGTTGAACTGTCATGAATCTTCTCGTTATTCCGTCAACGCGATAATGGCTTCGGCTACCACTTTATCTGCGTCTAACTTCGCTGCCGCTTTTGCTTTGGTTGCCATGGAAGTAAGAGTTTCACGATCCATACTTTGAATCTCAGAAACCAGCTTATCCACGCTTAGCTCAGGCTGCTCTATCATTTTAGCTGCACCGCATTCGACCAAATGGTCAGCGTTCAATGCTTGTTGTCTGTCTTTGTGCATAAATGGGATAAAAATCGCGCCAACGCCAGCAGCCGAAACCTCAGAGACGGTTAAAGCGCCTGAACGACACACAAGTAAATCAGCCCAAGCATAGGCTTCTGAAACATCATCAATAAACTCAGTCACTTCAGCCTGTTCAACTTGATGATTCTGATAAGCTTGCTCGACTTCTTGTTGGCTATTCTTACCTGCTTGATGACGGATTTCATAACCCTCACCAAGTTTAGACATTACTTCTGGTAACGTCTGATTCAAAATTCGTGCGCCTTGGCTACCGCCCATGACTAGAATACGAATATTACCCTCTCGCTGAGCCATTCTCTCGTTAGGATCAGCAATAGCGGCTACGTCTTCACGTACTGGGTTGCCGACCACTGGCGCAGTTGGGAAAGCGCCCGGGAATGCCTGAAACACCTTTTTCGCGACCTTAGATAGCCATTGATTAGTTAACCCAGCGACCGCGTTTTGTTCATGAAGTACTACTGGAATACCAAGTAACCAAGCCGCAATGCCTCCTGGACCACTTACGTAACCGCCCATACCAAGGACTGCATCAGGCTGCCAACGCTTCATATGCGCTTTCGCTTGCATAATTGCATTGATGATTTGGAATGGTGCTTTAATTAGTCGACCAATACCTTGACCTCGTAGACCTTTTACTTTGATAAAGTCGATTTCAATACCATGTTTAGGAACAAGATCCGCTTCCATACGATCGGCAGTGCCTAACCAACGGATTTCCCATCCCTGAGATTGCAGCTGCTTTGCCACAGCAAGCCCAGGAAAAACGTGACCACCAGTACCTCCGGCCATCACCATTAATCTTTTATTCTTTTTCATCATTATCTAACTGTTGTTCAATACTATCAGCAGCCACTAAGCGACATTCATGATCAATGCGTAGGAGAATCGAAACGGCTACAGCCATGACGATCAAACTTGAACCACCATAACTGATTAACGGTAGCGTTAAGCCCTTCGTCGGTACCATACCAGCTGCTGCACCGACGTTAACTAGCGTTTGAAACGCAAACCAAATACCAATGCCAAAGGCGAGGTAGCCGCCAAACAGCTGCTCATGTTCAAATGCTTTTCGTCCAATATATATAGCTTTGAGTACCAAACTAAATATCAATATCAATACTAGGACAACGCCCACAAAACCTAACTCTTCAGCCAGTACTGCAAACACAAAGTCAGTGTGTGCTTCTGGTAAATATTCAAGTTTTTGAATTGAGTTACCTAACCCTTGACCAAACCATTCACCACGGCCAAATGCCATCAAGGATTGAGTTAGCTGATAACCGCTACCGAATGGATCTTCCCATGGGTCGAGAAAAGAGGTCACTCGGCGCATACGGTAAGGTTCAATATAGATAAGTGTTGCCACCGACATCAAACCAACAACCATCAAAGCAAGGAATTGAGTCAGCTTAGCCCCCGCTATGAACAGCATGCCAAATAGCGTCACCAGCATCACGACAACGGTACCTAAATCGGGCTGCATTAACAGTAAACTTGCGAGTGTGGCAAAAACAATAATGGGTTTAATGAATCCACCAAAGAAGCTCGAACGCACCTCTTCACTTTTACGCACAAGGTAACCTGACATAAAAATAAACAGCGATAACTTAGCAACTTCGGCTGGTTGAAGGTTAAATAGACCCAAAGGTATCCAGCGGGACGCACCGTTAACTGACTTACCAGCAACAAGCACGACCACCAGCAAAAAAATCGATATCAGCAATAACCAAGTACTGTATTGAAGCCAACGCTTCATAGGAACTTGTAAAATAACGGACGAAGCAATAATCGCTAACACTAGGAAAACAGCGTGACGGAACATAAAGTGGAAAGGCTGATCCGTAAGGCGAGAACTGATTGGGAACGAAGCAGACGTAACCATCACTAACCCAGTTAACATCAAACCGAGTGATATCCAGACTAGCTGGCGATCATATAAGACCTCAGGTGATGCACTTGTCACCCAACGCTTAATACTGCTGAAAACGTCTCGTATCTGCATAGTTCCCTAACAATTAAGAATAGATTTTTGCTAGCTCAGTGAAGGCATCACCACGGGCCATAAAGTTCTTGAACTGATCGAAGCTCGCACATGCAGGAGATAGTAATACCATGTCTCCAGAAGCAACCTTCGGAGAAACCCATTCCACGATCTCTTTCATGCCCACAAAAGATTTAGCACTAGGGTGCAGTGACATAAACTCATCGCCATCTTCGCCAAAGCAACAAAGTTGGACATTCAACTTACTTAAGACTGGTTTCAATTCTGAAAAATCAGCACCTTTACCAACGCCACCAACAAGTAGGTACAGTTTGCCCTCTAACTCTAAGCCTGCTAGCGCCGCCATCGTACTTGCTACATTGGTTGCTTTAGAGTCATTGACCCATTTAACACCTTGATTATCTGCAACAACTTGGCATCGATGTGTCAAACCATTGTAAGACTTCAGCGCTTCTAAACCCGCGCTAACATCAACCCCAGACTCAGTTAGCAATGCTAATACAACTAACGCATTTGCGACATTGTGACGGCCAACGAGTGATAACTCCCGCACTGGACACACTTTGCGCTTTGCAATAGATAAGTACTCGACGTCATCTTCGATCTGCAAATAGTATTGAGCCTGTTCGAGCAAGCCAAACTCAACGATATTGAGCTCACTATCTGGGTAAGTCGCTTTATCATCGGCATTAACTACACACACTTCGGCATTTTCAAAGATACGTAATTTCGCCTGACGATAATCGGCCATCCCTTCATAGCGATCCATATGATCTTCAGAGAGATTTAAGAACGCAGCCGCTTTAGGCTTCAAAGAAGAGGTTGTTTCAAGTTGAAAACTGGATAGTTCAAGTACATACAAATCAGCGTCAAGTTCAAGAAGATCAAGTGCAGGCACACCGATGTTGCCACCCACGCCGACTGTCAAACCTGCTGCCTTAGCAACATAACCAGTCCAATCAGTCACTGTGCTTTTTCCATTTGAACCCGTAATCGCGATAACAGGCTTATCAACCTGCCATGCAAATAGCTCAATATCACCTACAACGGGAATGTTGGCTTGAAGTACTTGTTGAATTTCAGGCGTAGCCAAAGCAATGCCTGGGTTCGCAACCACAAGATCAGCCTCAAGCAGCCAGTCAAGATTCCAACTGCCAGAATGAAGCTCAACATCATCCGTTAACTCTTCACTGCCAGGAGGACATTCACGAGTATCAATAACACTAATGTGGAGCGACTTAGGTAATGATTGTAAGTGTTTAACCACCGAAAGCCCGGTAATACCGAGCCCTACAACGACGACTTTTTCAACGTTTTTCCAGCGTTCCATTGTCATGGGTGAGATTTCCTTATCGAACTTTCAGTGTCGCTAGACCAACAAGCACAAGAACAATAGAGATGATCCAAAAACGTACAATAACGCGCGGCTCTGGCCAGCCTTTCAATTCGTAATGGTGGTGAATTGGTGCCATACGGAAGATACGTTGACCACGTAGTTTGTATGACCCAACTTGAAGAATTACCGACAAAGTTTCCATTACGAAAACACCGCCCATAATCACCAACACAAATTCTTGACGAACTAACACGGCAATCGTACCCAGAGCACCACCAAGTGCCAATGAGCCCACATCGCCCATAAACACTTGTGCTGGGTAAGTGTTAAACCACAAGAAGCCTAAGCCAGCACCAACAATAGCAGTACAAACAACTACCAGTTCAGATGCTTGAGGAATATAAGGAATATGCAGGTAGTTCGCGAACTGAACATTACCTGTTGCCCAAGCGATCGCGGCAAAACCAGCTGAAACCAATACGGTTGGCATGATCGCAAGACCATCTAGACCGTCGGTTAAGTTAACTGCATTACTCGTACCCACGATCACAAAATAAGTGAGGACAATGTAGAGCAGGCCTAGCTGAGGCATGATGTCTTTAAAGAATGGAACCACTAACTGAGTCGCTGCAGTATCTTTACCATGAGCATACAACGCAAAAGCGACAACAAATGCGATCGCAGACTGCCAAAAGTACTTCCAGCGTGCAATGAGACCATCAGTATTCTTGCGCACCACTTTACGGTAGTCGTCGACAAAGCCAACAGCTCCATAACCGAGTAACACAGCCAACACGGCCCACACATAAGGGTTAGATAGATCTGTCCAGAGTAAAACAGTGGTGACAATCGCAGTTAGGATCATAATCCCGCCCATGGTTGGGGTGCCGCGTTTGCTAAAGTGGGATTCTGGACCTTCGTTACGAACAACCTGACCAATTTGCAGTAATTGCAAACGACGGATCATGATTGGCCCCATCCATAACGAAATACCAAGTGCAGTTAGAACACTAACAATCGCTCGAAAAGATAGGTATTCGAATAAACGGAAGAATGAAAAATATGGCTGTAGCAGCTCCGCGAGCCAAATAATCATGTATACATCTCCTTGACAGCAGTAGCAACTTTGCTCATTCCAGCACTATTTGCCCCTTTAACCAATAAAGTTTGAGGCTCTTGGTGCTGTTCAATCTGCTGTTTAATAAAATCAATCATGCTCTGATGGTCTTCAAAATGAAGGCCATCACACTCTTCACTGATCGCCTTAGCATCAGCGCCAAATGTAAGCACATATTCAAATTTGAATGGGGCAGCATGTTGTCCGACTTGACGGTGAAGTGCAAGACTTTCATCACCTAACTCAGCCATATTGCCTAAAATTAACCAACGAACGCCGCTGAACCCTGCAAGTAGATCCGCCGCAGCCTTCATCGCTGGAACACTCGCATTATAACTGTCGTCAATTAACTTAATTTGATGGTTAAGTTCGATCAGTTCAACACGCCCTTTTACTTTATTCAAAGAAGCGAGACCTGTTTGAATCATTTCAAGGCTGGCCCCTAACTCTAACGCCAGTGCCGTCGCTGCTAATGCATTGGCCACATTATGTTGACCAATAATGCCTAACATTACTGCAATAGAGCCTTGCGGCGTATTCAGAGTGAAGCTTGCTTCACCAATTTCATTCAACTCAATATCAGTCGCTGTAAAATCTGCACCTGAGTCTTTCAGTGAGAGCGTTTTTACAACTTTATCCGCCAGTACTTCTTGCCAAAAGTCACCGCCGTTGCTGTCTAAGTTTACAACCGCAACAGAACCCGGTTTCAAACCTTGATAGATCTCGCCTTTCGCTTGCTTAACGCCATCCATCGAACCAAAGCCCTCAAGGTGAGCAGCGGCAACGTTATTCACTAAAGCAACATCCGGTTGTACCAAGCGAGTTGTGTACGCGATTTCACCAATATGGTTCGCACCTAGTTCAATCACAGCAACATCATCTTCAGGTGTAGAACGAAGCAACGTTAAAGGAACACCAATTTCATTATTGAAGTTGCCTGCCGTAAACAGTACCTGCCCCTTTTGCTCCATGATACTAGCGATCATTTCTTTCACGGTGGTTTTGCCACAGCTTCCTGTAATCGCCACCGTTGGGGTTAAGCAGGTTTGATGAACTAGTGCGCCCAATTGTCCCAGCGCCACTTTGGTATCTTTAACTAACAGCTGAGGCACATCACCACTCACAGGCTTGCTAACCAACAGCGCTCCTGCTCCTGCCTCGACAGCTTGGTGGGTAAAATCATGAGCATCAAAACGCTCACCAACTAAAGCAACAAATAGAGCACCTTGCTCAATTGAGCGAGTGTCTGTTGAAACAGAAGAGATCGCCATATCACGACCAATTAATTCCGCTTCTAGTGCCTCTGCAATTTGGCTCAACATTAATGTGATCATGCTTTTTGCTCCAACAACTGTATTGCAGACTCACGGTCTGAGTAATGAATCGTTTCGTTGGCCATAACTTGATAATCCTCGTGCCCTTTACCAGCAAGCAAGATGATGTCATCGGCGTGACTGTTAGTAAGTGCAAACTTCAGTGCATCAAAACGATTATGTTCCACCACAGCGCTATCAGGCTGATTCATACCAACAAGCATATCTTTTACTATTTCTGCCGGCGACTCACTACGAGGATTATCATCAGTCAAAATAACTCGGTCAGCTAAGCTTTCACCAATCGCAGCCATCATTGGGCGTTTACCTTTATCACGATCGCCGCCACAACCGAAAATAGCCCAAAGTTGACCTTGGCAATGAACACGTAAAGCATTCAGTGCTTTTTCAAGAGCATCTGGCGTATGGGCGTAATCAACAACAACCTTGGCTTTGTTACTGCCTGTAAATAGCTCCATTCGACCAAGTACCGGCTTTAACGAACTTGCTGTTTCTAGCAGCAACTGTTTATCAATACCAAGGGAGAGCAAGGTTGTCATCGCCAGTAAGACGTTGCTTGCGTTGAATTCACCAATGAGAGGCACGACGCAATCACCAGCGCCAAACATACCATCAATGGAGAGCGTGATACCCGACTCTGAATAGGCAACACTTTTTGCCCATACTGCACGTTCTGTCGTTGTCGGCTTAAGAGAGACAGCAATCGCATTATCTAGGCGCTCGATCCAAAGACGACCAACTGGGTCATCAATATTAATCACAGCGTTGTGACACTTGTGCTCACTGAATAAGCTGAATTTAGCTTCGGCGTATTCTTCCATTGTGCCGTGGTAATCAAGATGATCACGACTTAAGTTAGAAAACACGCCGACTTCGAATTCAATCGCCTTAACTCGCCCCTGGACAAGACCATGGGAAGAGACTTCCAAAGCGGTAAACTCGGCTGACTGTTGCTCTAATAGAGAAAGGGTTTGTTGAATTTCTATCGCACTACCAGTGGTATTCGCTGCTGGCTGTAGATCATCTAAAAAGCCATTGCCTGTGGTTCCCATAACCGCTGCTTTTTTACCTACCAACTCCAACCATTGAGCAATCAACTGAGTGATAGTAGTTTTACCATTTGTACCAGTAACGCCAATGACTTTATGAGCATCTAGAGGATATAGACGGCTGGCGAGTGCAGACAAGTGATGACCCAGTTCACGAATATAAACCACTGGAATGTCACTGATGAATTCCACGGTGCCGGACTGATGCTGTTCACAAGCTTCTGCAATAACAGCATTGG
Organism: Vibrio sp. TBV020; assembly: GCF_046056895.1. NCBI lineage: Bacteria > Pseudomonadati > Pseudomonadota > Gammaproteobacteria > Vibrionales > Vibrionaceae > Vibrio > Vibrio sp. TBV020. The sequence continues at coordinate 2,883,624 of NZ_JBEEAQ010000003.1, forward strand.
CGCCGCTTTCAATCGCCGCAGTAATAAAACGACGTCCATCCACCGCATGGCCTTTTATCGCCACAAAAGTCGTCCCAGAAACCACTTTACGACTATCCAGTTCAAGTCGTTGAACAATGATATTAGCGCTTTTGTCGGCAGACATATCCTGCCATGGAGAGAGCAGCTCTGCTAAGGTCAGTTCCTTGGACATAGTAAACTCACTTAATCTTGTTTAAATCGATTTTCATCAGGCGCCACATTTAGAATCTGCAGCGTACCTTTCAATATTTCCGAAAATACCGGACCAGCAACTGAACCACCATAGTAGTTGTCCCCTTGCGGTTCATTAACTACGACAACCAGTGCAACTCTTGGGTCGCTCGCAGGAGCAACACCTGCGGTATAAGCGAAGTACTCATCGCCATAGCCACCAGCGATCGCTTTACGCGAAGTACCCGTTTTGGCCGCTACTCGATACCCTGGTACTGCCGCTTTAGTTGCTGTACCGCCCGGTTGGGTAACCGTTTCGAGCATATCAAGAACTTTACGCGCGTTATCATGATCAATGACCTGCTTCGCGAAGTTCTGCTGATTATTTTCGATAATATGAATAGGTTGATACTCACCTAAGTTGCCTAATGTTGCATAAGCATGAGCAAGTTGAAGAGGTGTAATCGTCAAGCCATAACCAAACGAAAGGGTCGCGATTTCAAATTTGGACCAGCGGCGGCGATTCGGGAAAATACCCTGTGTTTCACCGACTAAGTTTAAGCCAGATACTTCACCAAACCCCACAGAACTATACATTCCCAATAAAGCTTCAAGCGGCATATCTAACGCCAGCTTCGCAACACCAATGTTACTCGATTTTTTCAGGATAGTTGTAAGGTCGGCCTTGCCAACTTTAGAGGTATCACGGACTCGGCTACCACCAATCTGCATGATACCGTTACCCGTATCGATAACTGTGTCATCATCCGCGACACCGTTCTCAAGTGCAGCTAATACCACAAAAGGTTTAACCGTCGAGCCGGGCTCAAACGCATCGGTAATAACGCGGTTTCTCATTTTGGCTGATTGAAGATCGGAACGATTATTAGGGTTGTAAGATGGTGCGTTGACCATCGCTAATACCGCACCGGTTTTTACATCTAGAATTACCGCCGATCCTGAAGTCGCACGGAAGTCAGCGACGGCCTGCTTGATCGCACGATAAGCAATCGCTTGAATTCGTTGATCGATCGTCAACTCAAGCGGCTTTCCTTCCTCACGCTCTTCTAAAGAGATATTTTCGACTACTCGTCCATAGCGATCTTTACGAATAATGCGCTTCCCTGCTTCGCCTGTTAGCCACTTATCATAACTACGCTCAACGCCTTCAAGACCGTGACCATCAATACCTGTCACCCCTACTAAGTGAGCACTAACTTCACCAGCTGGATAGTAACGTCTTGATTCTGCTTTTAGGCCAACCCCTGATAGTTTCAACTCACGAATGTAATGTGCCATAGCAGGGCTAACCTGACGCTGCAGGTAGATAAATCGCTTACTCTTGTTGCGATTTATTTTATCAATCATACCTTGGCGCTTTAGTCCTAGAACATCCGCCAGTGCGTACCAACGGTTAATATCTTCAAGACCACCGTCTTTAAAAATAGTGGCAGGGTCAGCCCAAACCGCTTCAACCGGTACACTAACTGCTAAAGGCTCGCCATTACGATCGGAAATAATGCCACGCGCAGAGTGCAGCGTTTTGGCACGAATCGAACGCATATCACCTTGTTTAATAAGGTTATCAGGCTCGATAATTTGGATATAAGCAATACGGCCACACAATGCGGCAAACGCACAGAACACAAAAAACAGGACAATATAGAAACGCCAACGGATGAGAGTTGTTGGCTGTTCTTCAGATTTAGTTTCTGCAGGTTTTACTTTTTTGCTCATGGGAGATTAATGATGACTTCTTTGTCTGAATCTGGACGTTTCATTTCCAGTTCCTTTTTCGCAACGGCTTGAACTCGACTATGTTCAGCCAAAGCAGTTTCTTCTAACAGTAAGTTTCGCCATTCGTTGTCTAGCCGTTCTCGTTCGACCATCGCTTGGTCTTTTTCGGTGATCGCCTGACGGGTATGATGAGTCGTAAAAACAACCCCCATTGCACTTGCAAAAATCAGCACAAGTAGCACTAGTGGGACGCGCCCGACACCAAATAGGTCGAGCGCAATCAATTTAGCAAGGTTGGGAGACGACTTACTCATTGTTGATTACAGTTTCTCAGCAATACGCAGAACAGAACTGCGAGAACGAGTGTTCTCTTCAACTTCTTGTTTCGATGGTTTGATCGCTTTACCCACTGGTTTTAAGTTTGCGCTGCCCAGTGCTTTGATTTGGTCTTCTGTCATTGGGATACCATGAGGAACCTCAGGGCCTTTGCTCTCTTTACGGATAAAGCGCTTCACCATGCGGTCTTCTAGCGAGTGGAAACTAATTACAGAGAGACGCCCTTCTGGTGACAAAATGCTCGCGGCACCTTTCAAAGCGGTATCGATCTCTTCTAACTCGCTGTTGATGTAAATACGGAAAGCTTGGAATGAACGTGTCGCTGGGTGCTTTTTCTCTTTAAAGCTTTTTGGCGCAGCGTCAGAAATAAGCTTGGCTAACTGACCTGTACGAGTTAGCGGCTCGTTTTCTTCGTTTTCACGGTAAGCCACAATCGCTTTAGCAATACGGCGCGCGTGCTTATCTTCGCCAAATTCACGAATAACCCAAGTGATATCGTCAAGGTCAGCTTCCATCAACCACTGCGATACTGGAATACCAGAGGTTGGATCCATACGCATATCTAGCGGGCCATCTTTCATAAAGCTAAAGCCACGCTCTGCGTCATCCAATTGAGGTGATGACACACCTAAATCCAGTAGTACACCATCCACTTTACCCACTAAGCCATACTCAGCAGCGTATTGCGCCATACCAGAGAAAGGGCCATGAATAATAGTAAAGCGAGGGTCATCGATTTTACCCGCTTCTGCGATTGCTTGAGGATCACGGTCAATGCTGTACAGGCGGCCATTTTCACCCAATTTAGATAGAATCGTGCGGCTATGACCACCACGACCGAACGTTCCGTCTATATAGATACCATCAGGTTTAATCGCTAAGCCGTCGATAGATTCATGTAAAAGTACGGATATGTGTTTAAATGCTTCGGTCATAGTTATCTCATGTTGCTGACGCATTGACGGATTCAGATTCTCCAGTGTACTGATTTAGCGGCTTATCGCCACCTCTAGCGTGAGAGAACACGTGATTTTGCGCCAAGTTTAATCGTTAGAAAATAAATTAGGTCAATAAAAAGCAAAAAACCCATCATAACAATAAAGTTATGATGGGTCTCGAATAGGTGGAGTTGACACATACGCCGGGTTCTGTCTCCGCTTACGCGGCGGTAACCATTCGTCTAGGCCTGCAATCACTCACAGGCTCGAGCAACCTACCCGCCTCCTTACGCGAGCAACGCAATGTGGAGGCCTATTTGGTCTTGCTCCGGGTGGAGTTTACCTTGCTACGCACTGTTACCAGACGCACGGTGCGCTCTTACCGCACCCTTTCACCCTTACCTGTTCCCTTACGGGCCATCGGCGGTTTTCTCTCTGCTGCACTTGTCGTGGGCTCGCGCCCCCCAGGCGTTACCTGGCACCCTGCTCTATGGAGCCCGGACGTTCCTCCCCCCTGTCAGTCTCCCGAAGGACGTCAACGTCAGTCTCCTAAAAGGACCTCAACGTCAGTCTCCCGAAGGACATCAACAGAGCAGCGATTACCCAGTCAACTCCGAGGGCGGATTGTATAGAGTTCAGAGACCAGTGTCTAGCGAGATCACAGATTTGCTGAAAACGGAGGGTTGAATGGTTATAAGTTGGTCAACAGACGACTCTTCAAGATGAACAGAGCCCAATTTATCATTCCCTATTACAATTGTTTAACCCAAATTCTCCAACCCCCACTTATAGAGGGCATTTTTCTTCAAGTTGTAGATCTCAGCTGTCATCGCTGCCGCTTTCTTAAGTGGCAACTCTTTGGTCAAAATAGTCAGAGTACGCGTGACTTCTTCAGGCAAAGTATCGTCAACTGCAGCGCGATAGCCATGGATCAATAATGCCATCTCCCCGCGTTGCTGGTTTGGATCAGACTTCACCCACTCAATAAGCTCTCCTAGTGGCATACCTTGAATGGTTTCAAACGTTTTGGTTAACTCACGAGCAAGAACTACTTCACGTTCCGCCCCTAAGATTTCCAGCATATCGTCTAGAGAGTCTAAAATTCGATGCGGAGATTCATAGAACACACAGGTACGCTCTGCTTTGGCGATTTCCAAAAACTTATCTTTGCGTCCTTTGCTCTTAGCAGGAAGGAAGCCTTCGAAACTAAAGCGATCAGATGGCAAACCTGAAGCACTCAGCGCAGTGATCACCGCACAAGCTCCTGGTAGTGGCACAACTCTGACGCCTGCTTGACGACATTGATTGACAAGATGGTATCCTGGATCACTAATTAATGGGGTACCTGCATCAGAAACCAACGCAATTGAGTTCCCCGCTAGCAATTTGTCGACTAAAACTTGCGCTTTTTGTTGTTCGTTATGATCATGGAGAGCAAAGGTTTTAGTCTGAATACAGAAGTGAGACAATAACTTACCAGTATGTCGTGTATCTTCAGCAGCAATAAGATCGACTGTAGATAGAACTTCTATCGCTCGTTGAGTAATATCACCTAAGTTGCCAATTGGCGTAGGTACGATATAGAGAGTTGGAACCTCTGTTGGTAAGGTTTTGTTATCTGTCATTTGTTTACCATCACTTCAACGATTAATATAGACACAATTTTATACGGAATTAATAAAGAACTCATGGCCAAGAATAACCACAAGCGTCTCAGTGTAACACGCTTATTGACTCCTGTAGCACTTGCTGTCGCTTTGGCAGCGTGTTCTTCTGCCCCTAAGGCACCACAAAGTGTCGATATTACCTTAGACCCGAATCAATCTATTCAGACTTATCTAATGCGTGCGGACAGCAGTAAAGGCAGCCTGCAAAATGATTGGTTAATCATGGCTCTGAAAGCGTCCGTTGATAATCAGGATTTTCCTCAGGCTGAACTCTTGATTAAACGCCTAGCACGCCAGTCACTCACAGACATGCAACAAGCGGAGTGGCAACTTGCCCGTGCAGAACTGCTTATCGCGCAAGAGAAACCTGAAGAGGCTCTCGACCTACTGAACTTCCGCCCTTCATGGCAACTTGCGAATGATCAATGGAAAACCTACCACCAACTAAGAGCATCCCTGTTCACTAACATGGGTGATAGCTATAACGCAGCAAAAGAGCTGTCTCTTGGTAGTCAGTACGCGTCTAGAGTTGATCAACCTGCTATTGCTCAAGAGATCTGGGCTAATTTGAGCGCACGTTCAGCACTTCAACTAGAAGCGTACCGTCAGCAAGAAAACAACTCAGTATGGTTAGGCTGGCTAGAGTTGTCTGGTTATACAAAGTCACTAGCAAACAATCTGCCTGAGCTTCAAAGTCAGATCGAACAATGGCTCGCTGCTAATCCTAATCACCCAGCAGCTCTCTACACGCCGCAAAGTGTATTAGATATTTTGGCACTAGAAATGACTAAGCCAGTAAATACAGCATTACTACTGCCACTGTCAGGCAAATTTGCTAAACAAGCTCAGTTGATCCGTGACGGATTTATTCTTGAGATGATGAATGACACTGAACGGGATGAAAATGCTACGTTGACCGTTGTCGATACGAATGCAAAATCAGCTGAAGAGATCAAACTTGCCTTAAGTGATAAGCAAATCGATTCTATTGTTGGTCCTCTAGTCAAAGACAACATTGAACAATTGCAAGAAGCATTAGCCGAATCAAACAGTAAGTTGTCAGCACTCGCGCTTAATATCCCTGATGAAATCAAACCAGGCACTAACGTTTGTTACTTAGCGCTTTCTCCAGAACAAGAAGTGGCTCAAGCGGCTAAACACTTGGTGGAAAAAGGCTACAAATATCCGTTAATCTTGGCACCGAAAGGCAGACTAGGAAGTCGTGTTGTAGAAGCGTTCGATCAAGAGTGGCAAAAGTACAGTGACCACAAAGTTGCCGTGAGCTTATTTGGTGACAAACGCCAACTTCAGCGCGATATTAATAGCGTATTTGGCCTCCAAGCGAGCCAGCAAAACATCGCACAGATGGAATCTCTATTAGATATTCCATTAGAAAGCCAACCTCGTAGCCGTCGCGATATTGACTCAGTTTACATTGTCGCAAACAGCTCAGAGCTAACACTGATTAAGCCTTTTATTGAGGTAGCGATTAACCCTGATACAGTACCACCAAAACTGTACTCGAACTCTCGCAGCAATAGTGGTCGTCACCAATACGAAGACTTGTCAGGTGTTATGTACAGTGACATTCCATTACTTATCCATCCAGAAGCCTCTTTAGAAGCACAAATGGATCAGTTATGGCCTAAAGACTCAAATGCAGAGAAACGACTACAAGCTCTCGGTATGGATGCTTACCGCCTAATGGAGCATTTACCGCAAATGAAAGTGGTGAGTGACTACACTGTTGACGGCAACACTGGTGTTCTGAGCATCGATGAGAACTGTGTCGTTCAACGTGAGATTAGCTGGGCCGAACACGGTGCTAAAAACTAAGCGCGCTAAAGGCCAGCACTATGAAGCCGTAGCTGAAAAACACCTTATCAGTTGCGGCTTGTCTCTAATTGAGAGAAACTTCCTTGCTAAAGGAGGCGAACTCGACCTCGTCATGCGCGACAAAAGCAGCATTGTTTTCGTTGAGGTGCGCTACCGAAAAAGCCAAGCTTTTGGCCATGCTGCAGAGACCGTAACTCGTTCTAAAATCCAAAGGCTTATCAAAGCTGCCAATGTGTGGCTAATGAAAAATGGCTTGTCCGTCTATTCAACTGACTTTCGCTTTGATTTGGTTGCTATCCATCAAGATGGAGCACAAATTGAGTGGATTAAAAACGCAATAACTCAAGGATAAACAATGCTAGATAGCATTAAAGACAGCTTTACAGAAAGTATTCAAATCCAAATCGCCGCAGCAGAGGCTCTTCCGGATGCAATTACCCATGCAGCTCAAGCAATGGTCGCAAGCCTGCTTAACGGTAATAAGATCCTTTGTTGTGGAAATGGTGGTTCATCTTCAAACGCTCAACAATTTGTTTCTTGCCTTCTTAATCGTTTTGAAACTGAACGCCCAAGCTTACCGGGTATGGCTCTGACTGCTGATAACACGACGCTGACGGCTGTTGCAAATGACTATCACTATGAAGAAATCTTTTCTAAACAAGTGCGTGCATTTGGTCAACCTGGTGATATTTTGCTCGCCATCTCTACCAGCGGTAACAGCAAAAACATCATCAAAGCAATGGAAGCAGCGGTGACTCGTGATATGACCATCATTGCTTTAACCGGTAAAGATGGTGGTGAAATGGCAGGCTTGCTAGGGGAGCACGATGTAGAAATCCGTATTCCTTCTCACAGAACTGCAAGAATTCATGAAGTTCATATGGTGACACTACACTGCTTATGCGATCTTATCGACCAAGTATTGTTCCCAGCTCACGAAGAGTAATCTATGCATTCTATTAAAGCGTTTTTGTTGTCCCTCTTTATCCTATCAACAACAGGCTGTGCTGGTTTGTTTGTTGCGGGAGCGGCAACCACTGCAAGTATTGTTATCGATCCTAGAACGACACAAGAGATTTGGAACGACAACAACATCGAGTTTGAAGTTGCCGGCATAGGTAACAAAGCACCATTTCGTGGAAATGCACGCGTCACTGCGAGTTCATACAACGGTACGGTCGTGCTGATGGGGCAAGCAGGTACAGACGCTTTAAAACGTGATTTAGAGTCACAGACACGCAAGATCAAGGGTGTGAAGAACGTTCATAACCAACTCAGAGAAAAAGCTCCACTTTCTATGGGTGAGATTAGCCACGATAGTTGGATTACCACTAAAGTAAAATCAGCATTGTTAGCGAACTCTGAGCTGAACGGTGTAAAGATTAAAGTTATCACCGAAGATAGAGAAGTGTTCTTACTAGGCTATGTATCAGATCAGCACGCTGAGATTGCAACCGACATTGCACGAAACATATCTGGCGTGAAACAAGTAGTTCGAGCATTTCACTCTGGTGAGAGTGAAAGCTAAATAACCAATTAACAGATACAAAAAAAAGCAGCGTAGACGCTGCTTTTTTTATTTAACGACTCTTAGACTTGGTCGGCCTTTTGGTCTTGGTGGCTCATCATCGCCATCGCTGGTTACTTCAGAAGATTCTAGTTCTTCAGACTCAGCAGCAACAGATAAGGTTGACTCTTCTGCTGTCACTTCTTCTTCGAAGATACCCTCTTCCTCATATTCACCCATATATGCATCTTCTGGCTCAAACATAGTGCCAGCGCCATTTTCACGCGCATAAATCGCTTGAACAGCATAAAGAGGAACGATAACTGAATGTGGGCGACCACTAAAGCGAGCACTAAAAGTGATCGCTTCATTACCTAATTCTAAATTTCCCACCGCTCTAGGTGCGATATTCAGAATAATTTGACCATCTTGAACAAACTCAAGGGGTACACGTACTCCAGGAAGGTCTGCTGCCACAACCAAGTGTGGCGTCAAGTCATTGTCCACCAGCCAGTCATAAAATGCTCGAAGCATATATGGTCGGCGTGGTGTCATGTTTGCAATATCCATCTTCTCGCCGATTAACGAGTTAGACGCATTTCACGCTCAGCTTCTGTTAGAGAAGCTAGGAATGAATCACGTTCGAATACGCGGTTCATGTAAACTTTAAGCTCTTTAGAGCCTGGGCCCACTAGCTCAATACCAAGCTGTGGCAGACGCCATAGTAATGGTGCTAAGTAACAATCGATTAGGCTGAATTCTTCGCTCATGAAGTATTCGTATTCAGCGAATACAGGGCCAAGAGTTAGAAGGTCGTTACGTAGTTTATTACGCGCCGCTTCTGCTTCTTCAGCATTGCCTTTCACTACTTTTTCAGCAAGCGTGTACCAGTTTTTCTCGATACGGTAGATCATTAGACGACTGTTACCACGAGCAACAGGGTATACAGGCATCAACGGTGGATGAGGGAAACGCTCATCTAGGTATTCCATAATGATCTTTGAATCGTAAAGCGCTAGCTCACGGTCAACTAATGTTGGAACTGTCTTGTACGGGTTAAGCTCAATAAGTTCAGCCGGTAGATTTGCTTCATCTACTAGTTCGACTTCAACACTTACACCTTTCTCCGCTAGAACAATACGTACCTGATGGCTATACATATCAGATGCACTTGAGAATAGAGTCATCACAGAACGTTTATTGGCAGCTACAGCCATGGAGCCCTCCAGCACACTTACAAATATAAAAACAATGGAGGCTAAGCCTCCATTGTTAAGTTCAAAAATTGGGAATTAGCACAGTATGATAGCACAATTAGTGCACATCACGCCAATACTCTTTCTTCAGTAGTACAACAACAATAGTGAAGATTACTAAGAAGCCCATTACCCACCAACCTAGTGCATGACGCTCTAGCTTAACTGGGTCACCTGAGTACTCAAGGAAGTTCACTAGATCACGAACTGCATCATCGTACTCTTCGCTGTTTAGCTCACCAGTACCATCTGACTCAGTGCCAACAACCTTTGTCACTTCTTTACCATCGACCATTTCTGTTGCGAAAATTGGCTTAGGAATACCTTGAAGCTCTTCTAGTACATGAGGCATACCTACACTTGGGAAAACAATGTTGTTTACGCCAAATGGACGGCTTGGGTCCTCATAGAAAGAACGTAGGTATGTGTACAACCAATCTGTACCACGAACGCGAGCTACCAACGTTAGATCTGGCGGTGGAGCACCAAACCATTTCGCTGCAGACTTGTCTGGAATAGCGTTTTCCATCAAGTCGCCCACTTTTGCTTCTGGATCGAAGATTAAGTTTTCTTTTAGCAAGTCAACTGGGATGCCAATGTCACGAGCAACACGCTCGTAACGTTGGTACTGAGTTGAGTGACAAGCGAAACAGTAGTTCATAAACAGTTTCGCACCGTTCTGTAGTGACGCTTGATCACTCAGGTCATTGTTTGCTTTATCAAGTGGTACGTTCGCACCCGCTGCCATTGCCAATGAAGGCAGCATTGCAAATAAAATTACAATCCATTTTTTCATTTGAATGTCACCCTTTCTGGTAGTGGCTTAGTCGCTTCGTTCTTACTGTAGAAGTACAGTAGTACGAAGAACATGAAGTAAGCTAAGCTGAAGATCTGAGCTAGCAGCGTGTATGTTGGTGTCGCTGGTAGCGCACCAAGGATACCCAATGCAATAAAGCTGATCGTGAACTGGATGATATTGAATAAATGGAACTTACTGCGGTAGCGGTAAGAACGTACGCGACAACGGTCTAGCCAAGGTAGAACGAATAGAACCGCAATCGATGCACCCATCGCGATAACACCTAGTAGCTTGTCCGGAACCGCACGAAGAATCGCGTAGAACGGAGTGAAGTACCATACAGGAGCGATGTGCTCAGGTGTCTTCAATGGGTTTGCAGCTTCAAAGTTAGGCGGCTCAAGGAAGTACCCACCCATCTCTGGGTTAAAGAACAGCACGTAACAGAAGAAGAATAGGAAACCAGCAACACCTACCATATCTTTCACAGTCCCATACGGGTGGAAAGGAATAGAATCGATGATGTCGTATTTCTTAGTGTAATCCTTGTGGAATGGGAACTGAGTTTTGTAATCGTCGCCCATTGTGCCTTTAGGAAGCTTAGTTTCGATACCGTCTGGGTTGTTTGAACCCACTTCATGCAGCGCTAGTACGTGAAGTACGATAAGCAGCAGAAGTACAATTGGTAGTGCGATAACGTGCAGAGCAAAGAAACGGTTCAGTGTTGCACCAGAGATAACGTAATCACCACGAATCCAAAGTGTTAGGTCATCACCGATAACAGGAATAGCACCGAACAGAGAAATGATTACCTGTGCGCCCCAGTAAGACATTTGGCCCCATGGAAGCAGGTAGCCCATGAACGCTTCAGCCATTAACACTAGGAAGATAAGCATACCGAAGATCCACAGTAGTTCACGAGGTTTCTGGTAAGAACCATAGATTAGACCACGGAACATGTGCAGATAAACGACTACGAAGAACGCAGAAGCCCCTGTCGAGTGCATGTAGCGCAGTAACCAACCATATTCCACATCACGCATGATGTATTCGATTGAAGCGAATGCACCATCACCTGATGGTACGTAGTTCATAGTTAGCCAAATACCCGTTAGGATCTGGTTAACCAATACAAGCATCGCTAGCGAGCCAAATAGATACCAAAAGTTAAAGTTCTTTGGCATCGGGTACTCAGAAAGGTGCTTCTTGTACGCATTCATTGCGGGTATGCGTTTTTCTACCCAATCAAGTAGAGCTTGCATTATGCCTCCCCTTCTTCGTCAACACCGATAAGGATTTTCGTATCGCTTAAGTACATGTGTTGTGGAACAACTAGGTTCAGTGGCGCAGGAACGCCCTGGAATACACGACCTGCCATGTCGAATTTAGAACCATGACATGGACAGAAGAAACCTGACTTCACACCTTGAACTTGTTCATTAAAACTGTCAGGCAGATAGGTTGGAGAACAACCAAGGTGTGTACAAATACCAACAGCGACAAAGTACTCTGGCTTAATTGAGCGGTAAGCATTCTGAGCGTAAGTCGGTTGTTGTTCTTCTCCTGATGAAGGGTCACGTAGTTGACCATCGATTGCTTTAAGCCCGTCTACAACAGCTTGTGCACGGCGTACAACCCATACAGGTTTACCACGCCACTCGACACGAACCATTTGCCCTTCTTCAAGTTTACCGATATCAACTTCAACAGGGGCACCCGCAGCTTTGGCTTTTTCACTTGGGTTCCAAGATTTAATAAAAGGAACGGCGACTGCAGCTGCTCCTAGACCACCAACAACAGCTGTTGTAGCAGTTAAGAAACGTCTGCGACCGTTATTTAAAGGCGCATTGCTCATCCAAACATTCTCCCATTTGCTCCTTGTGGATTATTGTTATTCCGCTTAAAGAGCATGGCTAACAAAATACGAATTTAGTTGTATTTATTTGACGGCAAATGATAAATAAAACCCTACTTTTTGACAAGATAAAGCTACCTTTTTGTAACATTTGTGAGGCGAATCGCCAGTGAGGTCACAAAAGGAGAGTAAGTAGGATAACTCAAACACTAAGTATGTGTCGGGAAGGTGTTTTTTAGGGGTAGAAAAACAAAAAGCCCGGCATAAGCCGAGCTTTTGATACAGTTTCCAGAAACTCTGGAAGCCCAATTTCCAATAAGAGGAAATTAACGCTTAGAGAACTGTGGACGACGACGTGCTTTACGTAGACCAACTTTCTTACGTTCAACGCAACGAGCGTCACGAGTAACGTAACCAGCTGCACGTAGAGTAGGACGTAGAGACTCATCGTATTCCATTAGAGCACGTGTGATGCCGTGACGGATCGCACCTGCTTGACCTGAAATACCGCCACCTTTAACAGTAACGTATAGGTCTAGTTTCTCAGTTAGTTCAACTAGCTCTAGAGGCTGTTTAACAACCATGCGAGAAGTTGGACGACCAAAGTACTCATCAAGGCTACGCTTGTTGATTACGATGTTGCCGCTGCCTGGTTTAACAAAAACGCGTGCAGCTGAGCTTTTGCGACGGCCAGTACCGTAGTATTGATTATCTGCCATTTTCGAAATCCCCGATTAGATGTCTAGTACTTGTGGTTGTTGAGCAACATGGTTGTGCTCAGCGCCAGCGTAAACTTTCAGCTTACGGTACATAGCACGGCCAAGAGGACCACGTGGTAGCATACCTTTAACTGCTAGTTCAAGAGCCATCTCTGGCTTGCGATCAATTAGCTTCTCGAAGCTGATTGATTTTAGGCCGCCAGGGAATTCAGTGTGACGGTAGTAAATCTTACCTTTAGCCTTGTTACCAGTTACAGTAACTTTCTCCGCGTTAACAACGATGATGTAATCACCAGTGTCACAGTGTGGAGTGTATTCAGCTTTGTGTTTGCCACGTAGGCGAGATGCAATTTCACTTGCTAGACGGCCAAGAGTTTTACCTTCAGCGTCTACAACGTACCAGTCGCGTTTTACAGTTTCTGGTTTAGCAACGAAAGTTTTCATGCTAATAATAACCCGTTCAATAATTAAATTTACACTTAAGGAGCTTTCGCTCCCACTGACTAAGAGTCCAGTCAACACCCCTTCGAGTGGTTGGCACTCTCGACCCGTTATGTCGAAATACCTTCGATAATAAGGTCTGCAGTAACGGTGGGTCGCAGGATTATAGAGAAGTCAGTAGAAAAAATCACCTCTTTTCACAGAAAAAATTCATTTTTTTTCAATCCTGCTCTGGCTTGGCGAGATATTTACGCCAAATGCTCTTTCGCTAAATAATCATGACTTTGCATTTCAATTAATCGAGACTGACAACGCTTAAACTCAAAATCGAGTTGACCACCAGCATAGAGGTCTTCTAATGCCACTTCCGATGAAATAATCAGTTTTACATTACGCTCATAAAATTCATCCACTAATGCAATAAAACGTCGTGCTGCATCGTCAATAGTGCTGTGCATTTGTTTTACATCTGCAAGCAATACTGTGTGGTAAAGGCGTGACATCTCGATATAGTCATTTTGGCTACGCGCAGACTGACACAATTGTTCAAACGTAGCATGCAATACATCTTCAGATGCTTGAATCACTTCAATTTGACGATGATTGATATCAATGCTGTCAGCTCCGCGTTTACCCTCTCCAACCAACTGCTCGTAATAATGCGCTAAGTTTTTACTCGCCTGCTCATCAAGCGGGTAATGATAAATCTCAGCTTGTTCTAATGTTCTTAGTCGGTAGTCGATGCCACTATCAACATTCAACACATGACAGTTTTCTTGAATCAAAGCGATAGCAGGTAGGAAGCGTGCTCGCTGCAATCCATTGCGATACAAGTCTTCCGGTGGAATATTGGAAGTGGCAACCAAAATCACCCCCCGCTTGAATAACGCTTGGAACAAGGTGCCTAAAATCATCGCATCAGTAATATCCGAAACGAAAAATTCATCAAAACAGATAATCTCCGTTTCTGATTTAAATTTATCAGCAACCAACTCTAGGGGATCATTTACGTCACCGAGCGCATTTAACTCATCGTGGACTCGGTACATAAAGCGGTGAAAGTGAACCCGCATTTTCTTTTCTGTTGGCAAGGCGTCAAAAAAGGTATCAACCAAATAGGTTTTTCCTCGCCCGACTCCTCCCCAAAAATACAAACCTTGAGGCGCAGTAGGTAACACTGGCGATTGTTTTCCAAACCAGCTTCTCCAGCCAGTCGGTTTTTCTAAGGGCGTATTTAAGTATTCGAGAAATTCGTGATAAAGCTTATCCAGAGCAGAGACTGCTGTTAATTGAGCAGCATCTTTTTGAAAACCATGTTCTTTTATGTCTTTGTTATAAATTTCTAATGGCGTCATCGCTTCGCTACCTAATGAAGAAGACTGTGAAACTGCTATGTAGAGCACATGCATTTTTCTTTATTGGCTAAGGTTCTCATAGTACCATGTGAGTAGAACATGTGTAACTAACCAGTAAAAAACATGTTAAATAACAATGATAAGGAGCTATTATGCCTTGGATGTACGCCCTCGTTGGTTTGCTTGTCGGTACGGTTTTAGGTGTTTTGATTTCTCGTTTGACTACACCTGGATATAAGAAACAAAAAAGTGTCCAAAAAGATTTAGAAAGCGCAAAGTTTGAATTAGAGCAACAGAAACAAGATCTTGCGGATCACTTTGCTCAGTCTGCAGAAATGCTGGACTCATTAGGTAAAGAATACACTAAGCTTTACCAACACATGGCGAAAACGTCTACGGAGCTGTTGCCTAACATTCCAGAGCAAGACAATCCGTTCGTTAAGAAAATTAGCCAGCAAGCAGAAACGAACTCTAACAGTGATGGTTCTGAAACATCAGCTGATATCCAGTCGATAAATGAAGCACCAAAAGACTACGCTTCAGGCTCTACTGGCTTACTAAAAGAAGAGAAGAAAGAGATCTTAGATTCACAAGACGTGGTATCAGCAAAAGCGTCTTAACTGTTTTCTCTGATGAACTTTACAAAGGTTTTTGAGTCATACTCCTAGAAGCGGCCATTGATTTCTTATTTTTTGTACAAATTTAAGAGTTATGCCCTGAATCAACTAGGAGTATTCGATGAAAAAACCTTTGCTTGCATTAACAGTCCTATCCTTAAGCCTAAGTTCAGTCATCACCCCCATTCAAGCGACCGCTGCACTACCTTTCTCGGTTGATGGCGAGCAGTTGCCGAGCTTAGCGCCGATGCTCGAACGAGTTACCCCAGCGGTTGTCAGTATTTCAGTTGAAGGGACTCAAGTATCTAAACAGCATATCCCAGAACAGTTCCGCTTCTTTTTTGGCCCAGATTTCCCTGCAGAGCAATTGCAGGAACGTCCATTCAGAGGACTGGGTTCAGGCGTGATCATTGACGCTAAAAAAGGTCATATCGTCACCAACTACCACGTTATCAATGGCGCAGAAAAGATCCGTGTAAAACTGCATGATGGTCGCGAATACAGCGCAGAGTTGGTAGGTGGCGACCAAATGTCTGACGTTGCGCTACTAAAACTGGAAAAAGCGAAGAATCTGACTGAGATTAAAATCGCCGATTCGGACAAATTACGTGTGGGTGATTTCACCGTTGCCATTGGTAACCCATTCGGTCTTGGTCAAACAGTGACTTCTGGTATCGTTTCAGCGTTGGGACGTAGCGGACTAAACCTAGAAAACTTCGAGAACTTCATTCAAACCGATGCAGCAATCAACAGCGGTAACTCTGGTGGTGCACTGGTGAACTTAAATGGCGAGTTGATTGGTATCAACACTGCGATTTTGGGTCCGAATGGCGGTAACGTAGGTATCGGCTTTGCTATCCCATCCAATATGATGACTAACTTAACTGACCAAATTCTTGAGTTTGGTGAAGTTAAGCGCGGTATGCTTGGCGTCCAGGGTGGAGAAATCACCTCTGAGCTTGCAGAAGCATTAGGCTATGAATCAAGCAAAGGGGCGTTCGTCAGCCAAGTTGTTCCTGATAGTGCCGCAGACAAAGCCGGCTTAGAGGCAGGTGACGTTATCGTCTCGGTCAACGGCAAAGCGATTAACTCATTTAGTGAACTACGCGCTAAAGTGGCCACGCTAGGTGCAGGTAAAAAGGTCACCTTAGGTATTATTCGTGATGGTAAAGAGAAGTCTTACGACGTCACATTAGGTGAGCAAGCTGATGTGAAAACGACGGCTGATAAACTGCATGAGGGATTATCAGGCGCCCAGCTAACCAATACGAATGCAGCGGATAAAGTGCAAGGTGTTAAAGTCTCATCGATAGAAGCGGGCTCAAGCGCTGAAGCTTATCAGCTACAAAAAGGTGACATCATCATTGGCGTCAATCGCCAAAGAGTAAAAAATCTTGCTGATTTCAGAAAAATCGTCGAAAAGCAGTCGGGTGTACTCGCACTGAACATTCAACGTGATGATCGCAGCATTTACCTAGTCATTCGCTAACGTTTATACCGATACAAAATGCGAGATAGACTTGAAAGGACAGTAGCATAAGCTGCTGTCCTTTTATTATTTTCTCATCTAGTGCTATTCTTCACCAACTTATCTATTTTCTAACCGTTGACGAGGAAAGCATGCTGCAATTTATGTTGCGTTCTGTTGGTTTAGGCCTGGCGACAGCTGCTCTGTTGCTGATCGCCGTTCCATCTCTACGCACGAATATTCTTCCCCAAACTGTTCCTGAAGATCGCAGCGTCGATAGCTTATCTCAAATTTCATTTAATCAAGCCGTCAGAAAAGCTGCACCAGCAGTGGTTAATATCTACAGCCGCAAATACACTGAGAATGACCGCTCTAAACTTCTGACTCAAGGGCTAGGCTCAGGAGTTATCGTCAGTGAAAAAGGCTACATCATCACGAATTATCATGTAGTAGCTCAAGCAGATCAGATTATCGTGGCGCTGCAAGATGGCCGAGTTGCTGCTGCACAGTTGGTCGGTAAAGACCGTCGTACAGATATTGCGGTATTGCGTGTAGATGGAGATAACCTACCAGTTATCCCACTTAATCCTAGTTATTCTCCGAAAGTGGGTGATGTCGTTCTAGCGATTGGTAACCCATACAACTTAGGTCAAACCACCACATTTGGCATTATTTCCGCAACAGGACGCTCCTCGATCAGTGCAGATGGCCATCAAGCGTTCATTCAAACTGACGCAGCTATCAACGAAGGTAACTCTGGCGGTGCACTGGTTAACACTCGTGGTGAGCTGGTCGGTATCAATACTGCCTCTTTCCAGCAAGCAACCGAGCTTGAGACTTATGGAATTTCTTTTGCGATTCCTTATGCTCTTGCTAACAAAATCATGCAGAAAATTATTGCTGATGGTCGTGTCATTCGTGGGTACATTGGTATCGATGGACAAGATATCAATTCTGTTACTTCCAGATTACTCGGCAACGAACATCTAGGTGGAATTGTGGTGTTAGGGGTAGATCCCAATGGTCCGGCTGCTGACGCTGGTTTTGAAGCTCAAGACATTATCTTAAAAATTGATGGTCAGAAAATTAATGGACGCCAAAGCGTTATGGATATTGTCACCGAGCTACGCCCAGGAACTGTCGTCGATGTGTTGGTTCTGCGTAAGGGTAAAGAGATAACTATACCTGTCACTATTGAAGAAGACACCCGAGAATAAATCTCTCCCAATATAAAAGTAAAAACCCATGCCTTAGCATGGGTTTTTTCATTGTTACTCTTGAGCATCTGAGTCTG
Source organism: Vibrio sp. TBV020 (assembly GCF_046056895.1). Classification (NCBI taxonomy): domain Bacteria; kingdom Pseudomonadati; phylum Pseudomonadota; class Gammaproteobacteria; order Vibrionales; family Vibrionaceae; genus Vibrio; species Vibrio sp. TBV020. The sequence goes on from NZ_JBEEAQ010000003.1 coordinate 2,901,638, forward strand.
AGCTTTCCCCTGACTCTATCTCAATACGTGTGACTCGCTGAAGACCTCTTGGTAGTAAACCACCACGACGTCCACGTTCGCCGCGGAAGTTCTCTAGGTCTGACGTTTTCAAGCCTAGCTTACGCTTACCCGCATATAGGGTGACTGAGCTTCCCTGCGGCAAAGAGATTAGGTGAGAAACATATTCTTCACGCTCTTTAGCTTTTGCAGCTGGAATATTGATGATCTTGTTACCTTTACCCTTACCAAGTTGCGGCAGATCCTTAATTGGGAACAGCAGCATTCGACCTTGGTTAGTAATCGTTAGAATTTCATCAGTATCCAAGTTACTAATAGTCTGCGGTGAAATCACTTCTGAGTTTGCAGGTAGTGTTACCAACGCCTTACCGCTCTTGTTCTTAGACAGTAAATCGCTGCCCTTACAAACAAAGCCATAACCAGCATCTGAACCTACAAGCCATAGTTGTTCTTCTTCACCCATCACAACATGACGAATGTTCGTCCCTGCGTTGATGTTCAAGCGGCCAGTAATTGGCTCACCTTGGCTACGTGCCGATGGTAACGAATGCGACTCTAGTGAGTAACTTCGACCATCATTCCCCAAGAACACAGCCTGTTGGTTACTCTTACCACGTGCACAAGCAAGGAATTTATCACCCGACTTGTAGTTCAAGCCTTCTGCGTCAACATCATGCCCTTTCGCATGACGAATCCAGCCTTTTTCAGAAAGTACAACTGTGATTGGTTCACTTGGTACTAGGTCACGCTCAGTCAGCGCTTTTGCTTCTGCACGTTCAACGAGTGGAGAACGACGATCATCACCATACTTGTCTGCATCGGCTTGGATCTCTTTCTTCAGCAAGGTGTTCATACGACGCTCAGAGCCAAGAAGCTTCTCTAGCTTTTCACGCTCTTTCTCAAGCTCATCTTGCTCGCCACGGATCTTCATCTCTTCTAGCTTCGCTAGGTGACGAAGTTTGGTATCTAGAATTGCATCAGCTTGAATTTCAGTGATACCAAAGCGTTCCATCAGGACGGATTTAGGATCGTCTTCGGTACGGATAATGTCAATTACTTCATCAAGGTTGAGATATGCAACTAACAAACCTTCAAGGATGTGCAAACGCGCCATCACTTTATCAAGGCGGTGTTGTAAACGACGGCGAACTGTAGTGCGACGGAACTCAATCCACTCCGAAAGAATCTGTACTAAGCCTTTCACTTGTGGACGGTTATCGAGACCAATCATATTCAGGTTTACACGGAAGTTTTTCTCTAAATCCGTTGACGCGAACAGGTGGTTCATCAATTGATCACAGTCGATTCGATTTGAACGAGGGACTACAACGATACGTGTTGGGTTCTCGTGATCCGATTCATCACGAAGATCATCAACCATCGGCAGCTTTTTCGCTCGCATTTGGTTGGCTATCTGTTCTAGCAATTTCGCACCAGAAACTTGATGTGGCAAAGAAGTGATAACAATATCTGAGCCTTCTTTATGCCATACCGCACGCATCTTGATACTGCCGCGACCAGTACGATAGATCTTCTCAAGATCCGCTTTCGGAGAGATAATTTCTGCTTCAGTCGGGTAATCTGGACCTTGCACAAAGTTCATCACATCCGGCAGCTCTGCTTTTGGATGATCGATTAAGTGAATCGCTGCATCAGCAACTTCACGTACATTGTGAGGCGGAATATCCGTAGCCATACCAACAGCGATACCTGTCACACCATTCAGAAGAATATGTGGTAGACGCGCTGGTAACATTTGCGGCTCTTTCATTGTGCCATCAAAGTTAGGTTGCCATTCAACCGTACCTTGGCCAAGTTCACCAAGCAGAACCTCGGCAAACTTAGAAAGTTTTGCTTCGGTATAACGCATCGCAGCGAAAGATTTAGGATCGTCTGGCGCACCCCAGTTACCTTGACCGTCCACTAGTGGGTAACGGTAAGAGAATGGTTGAGCCATTAATACCATCGCTTCATAACACGCTGAATCGCCGTGTGGATGGTATTTACCTAACACGTCACCAACGGTACGCGCTGATTTCTTATATTTTGCTGCTGCCGAGAGACCAAGCTCCGACATTGCGTAAATAATACGTCGTTGAACCGGCTTCAAACCATCGCCAATGTATGGCAACGCACGGTCCATAATTACGTACATTGAGTAATTTAGATAAGCGTCCTCGGTGAACTTGCGCATCGGCAATTGTTCAACGCCATCGTATGTAATCTCAGTAGACATTCATTAAACCTCTGCCATATCACCGTTAGATTGCAGCCAGTGACGGCGGTCATCCGCACGCTTCTTACCTAGCAACATATCCATCATTTCCATGGTCTGCTCATTATCATCAATGGTTAGCTGAACCAGACGACGAGTATTTGGATCCATGGTTGTTTCACGCAGCTGAAGTGGGTTCATCTCACCCAAACCTTTGAATCGCTGCACGTTGATTTTGGCTTTTTTCTTCGATAGACGCTCTAAGATGCCCTCTTTCTCATCATCATCTAAGGCATAGAACACTTCTTTGCCACAGTCGATACGATAGAGAGGCGGCATTGCAACATAGATATGACCCGCTTCCACTAACGCGCGGAAATGACGAGTAAATAATGCACAAAGTAGAGTCGCAATATGAAGACCATCCGAGTCCGCATCGGCAAGAATACAAATTTTACCGTAGCGAAGACCTTCTAGATTGTCATTGTCAGGGTCAATACCAAGTGCAACGGAGATATCATGCACTTCTTGAGAGGCAAGTACTTGGTCAGCAGACACTTCCCACGTGTTCAAGATCTTACCGCGCAGTGGCATTACCGCTTGGAACTCACGATCACGAGCTTGTTTTGCTGAGCCGCCTGCCGAGTCACCCTCGACAAAGAAGATTTCTGTTCGATTTAGGTCTTGAACTGAACAATCGGTCAACTTACCTGGTAATGCAGGGCCTGATGCAACCTTCTTACGTACAACTTTCTTACTTGCGCGCATACGACGGTGAGCATTGGCAATACAAACTTCAGCCAGTTGTTCTGCAAGCTGAGGTTTTTCATTCAACCATAGGCTGAAGGCATCTTTTACAACACCTGATACAAATGCCGCAGTTTGACGCGATGAAAGACGTTCTTTCGTTTGACCTGCAAACTGAGGGTCTTGCATCTTCACTGATAGAACATAAGAACAGCGGTCAAAGATATCGTCGCCAGTTAACTTAACGCCACGCGGAAGCAAGTTACGGAATTCACAGAACTCACGCATTGCATCAAGCAAACCTTGGCGCAGACCGTTAACGTGTGTACCACCTTGCTTAGTTGGTACTAAGTTGACGTAACTTTCTGTGATCATTTCGCCGCCTTCTGGCTGCCAAATCACGGCCCATGTTGCCATTTCTGTATCAGCGGTAAATTCACCAATATAAGGTTCTGCTGGAAGAACTTCGTAGCCTTTAACACCTTCAGAAAGGTAATCTTTTAGGCCATCTTCGTAGAACCATTTATGTTCTTCGTTGTTCACTTTGTCGCTGAAGGTAATCTCTAAACCAGGACAAAGAACGGCTTTTGCGCGCAGGTTGTTCACCAAACGCAATGCAGAGAATTTGTAGCTATCGAAGTATTTTGCGTCTGGCCAGAAATGTACAGAAGTACCTGTATTGCGGTGACCACATGTACCAGTCACCGTAAGCTGTGTGACTGCATTGCCGTTTTCAAAAGCAATCTCATGTATTTCGCCGCCACGTCTTACCGTCACTTCAACACGCTTTGAGAGCGCATTTACTACTGAAATACCTACGCCGTGTAGACCGCCAGAAAACTTATAGTTGTCGTTCGAGAACTTACCACCAGCGTGTAGCTTGGTCATAATAAGTTCGACACCTGAGATACCTTTCTCAGGGTGAATATCAACCGGCATGCCTCGACCATCATCGATCACTTCTAGTGATTGGTCAGCATGGAGAATGACTTTGATCTTTTTTGCATGCCCAGCAAGTGCTTCATCGACCGAGTTATCAATAACCTCTTGTGCAAGATGGTTTGGACGCTCTGTCTCGGTATACATGCCAGGACGATGTCGTACTGGGTCAAGACCTTCAAGAACCGAAAGGTCTTTCGCATTATATTGTTCAGTCATAATACGGAATATCTTTATAAAGAATAAATGGAGTAGCTAAACAGGTAGGTGAAAACATGCTCAATGATTATGTACATCGAGAGTGCGACTAATTCCTAATCGCTTTATATCCTGCTTAGCACAGGAGAAACATAGTCTGGAACAGACCTAATTATGTCAAGAGAGATAAGTAAGTAACAAGTAAAATTATGACTCTTCCCTCAATGAGAGTCAGAGTTGTAAGAATTCGATGATTTGTGCAGGGTAACGTTCGAAGTCAACAAAGCTATGATCACCCCCTTCTTCTACTGATTGTCTAGCACCGGAAAAATGTGTCACGGCTTGACGGTAATCGAGAACTTCATCTTCAACTTGTTGCAACAACCAAAAGTCACTCGGAGATTTGATTGAAGGCGTATCTATCGCTTTTAGTTCATCGATATGTTTGGCTTCCAACAGATACTTTTCATTGGTGTACGGATTCTCCTGCTCACCAAGAAAATCGACTAACAATTCATAAGGCTTTACTGCTGGGTTAACAACAACCGCTTTATACCCAAACTGAGCATTCAACCACATCGACATATACCCACCAAGGGAGCTGCCTACTAACCCTATTTGGTAGTCATCTTTATATTGATTGACGATATCTAAAAGCAAATCTGCGGCTTGTTGAGGGAAACAGGGTAAACGAGGAATCACCACCTTTATATCAGGTCTCTGTGACTCACAGTAGGCTTTCATTACGTTAGCCTTATGCGACAAAGGTGAGCTGTTAAAGCCGTGGATATAAAGAAGTAGTGACGGTTTCATTAATAGCCTGCTGAATTAAAGTCTGGTTGAAAACTGCCTGGTTTTAAGCGCTTCACCTGTGTGGAAACTGAACCATCGTTGTGTAGCTCCAACTCTCGCCAGCCTGGAGACAATGTGTCGAGCGCAAAGTCATCCGAATTTGGCTTAAACTGAACACAGGTCGATGGTGTAGCCATCACTTGGACTCCGTTGTGCATCACGTTCATGTCTTGGTGAACATGACCACATACAACCGCTTTGACATTGTTATGTTTAGCGACTAGGTTCCAAAAGTTATCCGCTTCTTTCAGCGTGTGTTGATCCAACCAGCGACTGCCAACCAGTATAGGGTGATGGTGAAGCAAGACTAATGTATTGCGTTCTGGGTATGCGGTAAGCTTTTCGTCCAGCATAGCAAGTTGATCGTCGCTTAAAAAACCATGCGGTACACCAACAACTTGTGAATCTAGCAGCACCATTTGCCAATGGTCACCAAGTAACACGTGTTCAACTTGCTGAATTTGAGTAGATGGCAGCACTGAGTGCATGCTTGGCTTGAAATCATGGTTTCCTGGAAGCCAAAAGCATGACAATTCTAACTTCTCTATGCCTTTCTCGAAGTGTTGGTAAGAAACAGCGCTATGGTCTTGGGATATATCACCAGTCGATAACATAGCGTCATAACTCGCACCACTATCAGCAATAGCGTCAACAACAGCATGAAAACTGTCTAATGTTTTGACACTTAGCAAGCTGCCATCCACTGGCTCAAACAAATGAGTGTCAGTGATTTGCAGCAGCTTAATGCTGTCTTGACCTGATGAAATAGATGTTACTTTCAAAACAAAACCTAAATATTCAATGGGGTGCGACTAATACCCTGTCTTAAACAAAATGAAAGCCAATCACCTAGAAAGCGGTTGAGCTGGACCTTTTCATCTTGCTGTAGCATTTTTTCGTTTGGATAATCGTATCGGGCATTGACTCGTTTCAGATGGTCGCAGCTACACACTTCTGCTACACGAGCATCGTGATAAAGCCTGACAGACATCGTCGGCAATGGAAATACTGGAACGTCATCACTTTGACAAATATCGACCAAAGTTGTGTACTTTGTGACTTCAACCACTTGGATTTGGTACGTCATATTTGCAGCTTGATAGCAGCGTACGTCATCGACACTCGGCTGATTAGGCAACAAAGCGTTTAACTTGGCATAATTTGTTTCGTATGTCCGCATCAAATCTGATAAATCAACATGATACGGTTTCTTTAAAGCGACTTGTTCCATTCTTCTTTCAAACGTTGATGATTAAGCTCTAACCATTGCAAAGCAATAATAGAGGCACCATTTTCAAATTTTCCATCTACAACCCACTGATAGGCTTGTTGGCGAGACATAACGTGGACACGAATATCCTCCCCTTCATAGTCTAAACCATGAACGCCATGCGCTGTGCTTGCATCGACTTGGCCAACATAAACATCTAGCTTTTCCGAGCACCCACCTGAAGAAGGATAATAAGAGGTTACTTTCTCAAGTTGTCCAACTTCGATTCCTGCTTCTTCGACCGCTTCTCGGCGCACGACATCTTCTACGACTTCATCACGGTCAATCATGCCTGCAACAATTTCAAGCTGCCATGGTTTTTCATGTTCTAACGCCCCAACTCGGATTTGTTCAATAATGACAACTTGATCAGTAATAGGGTCATAAGGGAGCATTGCAGCAGCATGACCACGCTCAAACATTTCGCGTTCAATGGGCTCACTCCAACCGCCTTCAAACAATTTATGTCTAAAGCGATACTTAATCATTCTAAAAAAACCCTGAAACAGTGTTTCTTTTGAGATAATTTCCACATCTTCGGGAGTAAACTGTTGATGTTGATTGTCAGACTGTTGCATTTGGCACCTCTCTGAGTGAATCTTATAGTTTACTCAGACAAAAGCTTAACTTCCAAGGGCATGGCTCAACTTTTTATACAATTTTTATAGTTCTAGTTAAATTGATGAATTATTTTTATTGCACAAGTGGATAGTTAAGTGTAAAACTTTGCAAAGTTTCGAGTGATTTACCATCAATTGAGTTAAACTCTTGATGAGAAAACTTTTTCATATTTTGGCAGGAATAGGACCTATGAAAAAACTGCTTCCACTATTTATCAGTGCAGCACTTGGCGGCCTAAGCACAAACGCTTTCGCCGATACACTGGCAGACATTTATAACCAGGCGAAAGAAAACGACCCGACGCTTCTAAGCGCAGCTGCTCAGCGTGATGCCGCATTTGAAGCAGTGACATCAAGTAGAGCATCTTTACTTCCAACAATTGGATTGACTGCAGGTTACGATATCAATCGCGGGGACAGAAACAGCGTAAGCAACGATAGCGATGGGTGGAATGCAGGTATTAATTTCACACAAGAGCTATATGACCGCTCTAGCTGGATTACTCTAGATACATCTGAAAAAACTGCGCGCCAATCAGACGCATCATTTGCTGCGACGCAACAAGCGCTGATTTTACGTGTTTCAACAGCATACTTTGATGTATTGCGTGCCCAAGACAACCTTGAATTTGTTCAAGCAGAGAAAGCCGCTGTTGGCCGTCAGCTAGAGCAGACAAAGCAGCGTTTTGAAGTAGGTCTATCAGCGATTACTGACGTACATGATGCACAAGCTCAATACGATGCAGTACTAGCAGATGAAGTACTAGCACAAAACAGCCTGGTCAATAGCTACGAAGGCCTACGTGAGATCACAGGCCAAGAGCACTCTAACCTAGACGTTCTAGACACTGATCGTTTCTCTGCAAGTAAAACATCAACTGCTATTGATGCGTTAGTGGAAGAAGCACAACAGAAAAACCTAAGCCTACTTGCTGCTCGAATCAAACAAGATATCGCTAAAGACGATATTTCTAATGCTAGTTCTGGCCACCTACCAACGCTGAACTTAAAAGGTGGGTACAATCTCACAGACACTAGTGCTGATTCTGGTGATGTTGAAACCGATAATTTTAACGTTGGAATCCAACTTGATGTTCCACTCTACACTGGTGGTGCAACTACCTCGCTAACGAAGCAAGCTGAGTTCAACTACGTTGCAGCGAGCCAAGATCTAGAAGCAACCTACCGCAGCGTTGTAAAAGACGTTCGTGCATTCAATAACAACATCAGTGCTTCTATCGGTGCATTACGCGCTTACGAACAGACTGTAGTTTCAGCACAATCTGCACTTGAAGCAACAGAAGCTGGTTTTGATGTAGGTACTCGTACTATCGTTGACGTACTAGACTCGACTCGTCGTCTATATGATGCGAACAAGAGCCTATCTAACGCACGTTACGATTACATCCTAAGTGTACTTCAGCTTCGTCAAGCAGTCGGTACGCTAAGCGAGCAAGATATTTTGGATATTAACGCAGGCCTAAAAACGGCAAGTAAGTAATCCGATTGTTCTATAAGAAAAAGGCTGACCCCATTGGAGTCAGCCTTTTTTGTATCAAGTCATTGGTATGAATATCAGTAAACAGTATCAATCTTCACATTTTTCTCAACTAACCAATCAACCTTATCATTACTGTTGAGTAATAGAGCCACATTGACAGGCTGATTTGGGTCAACTGGGAACTGCCACACAAATACGACTTCCCACTGATTCGGACTATGAGTACGTAGCTCTAATAGATCGCCATCAATCATCCATGTTTCGTCACCCTGCTGAATTGAGATACTTTCTACGTCCAACTCGGCTGGCAGCGTTGATTCTGATTCAATATATAGAGCACCATGTAAAGTGTTGTCTTGCACTTCACCAATAGTCGGCATTTTGTTCAACCAAAGGTTACTCTTTAGCGTCACTTCTGTTTCTGCAATCACTGCCTGATTATCTTGGTCCCAACCAACTTGCTGAGTTGCACAACCAGCCAACAAAGCGACACCGAGCGAAACTAATGCTACTTTTTTCATCTTATTTACCTTTGTTGTTATTTAGCCATTCTTTGAGTATTTGAATATCATTTTCATACTCATTTTTCATTTCTTCAACCCAATCATCAATATTTTCCCACCAAGCGGGTAAATCTGGTGATTGAGCTTTCTGGGCTACACTTTGAATATGTTTCAAGCCAATTGACCCCGCAGCACCTTTGATCTTATGGGCTTCAGAAACAATGCCTTCTTGGTGCCTTGCAACCATATTGGAATCCAACACCTGCAGGTAATCAGGCATCATGTCTTCAAACATTTGAATGCTATCTAACACTGGCTGAGGACCAACAATGCTGACATACGACTCCAGCATTTCTAGATCGAGTAGCGTTGAATATATTTCTCCCCCTTCAGGGATCACTTCAACATGTTCTTGTTGAGGAACTACGTCTTCTCGCTCACCTTGAGTGAACTTAGCTAATACATCCTGCACCGCTGTCACTGAAAGTGGCTTGCTGATGGCATCATCCATACCTTTTTCAAGATACTCTTGCTTGTTCTTCAATACATTGGCTGTTAATGCCACCAGCGGTGGTAGATCAGAGTAAGTCCTGCGGAAATACTCTGCTATATCAAACCCTGTCATATCTGGCAGCTGAATATCTAGGAACACCAGATCGTAAATTTCAGGGTCAAACATCTCCATAGCTTCAGCACCATTCATGGCAACTGACACTTCATGGCCCATGCTTTCTAGTAAAGAACGAGCAACGGTAATATTTAGCTCGATATCTTCTACCATGAAAATATTCAGCTCCTGAGACTTCACCGATGCTACGGCTTGAGGTACTTCAACTTCAGCAAGCGGTACGCGTATTGTAACCGTGAACGTACTGCCAAAGCCTTCTTCACTAGATACCGTGATATCCCCATCCATCATATTAATAAGTTGCTTCGATACTGCGAGACCGATACCGGTACCTACAGCATGCAGGTTATCTTTACCTGACTTAACTTGGTAATACATGGCAAAGATCTTCTCTAGTTCCGCTTCCGGAATACCGATGCCACTATCTTCAATCTCCATGGTGATATGAGCAAATTCTTCATCCACTTCAGAGCTCACACTCATCACCACACCACCCTCTTTAGTAAACTTCATCGCATTGCTGATAAGGTTCCAAAGCACCTGACGTAAACGGGTCGCATCAACTTCAATCGCGGTAGGCAAATCGCTCAAGCGTTCAAGATCAAAACGTAGCCCTTTCTGCGAAGCCATAAGAGCCGAGATGCTTTCCATCTCAGCCACAAACTCTTCAAAGTTCAATGGCGATGGGAACAACTCCAGTTTGCGGCGATCAAACTTATCCATATCAATGATATCGTTGAAGATATTACCAAGTGTAATCGCGCTAACATTGATCGTTTGCATGTGGCTACGCTGCTCTTGCGTCATTTGCGTATCAAGCAGCATTCGGCTTAAGCCCACGATACCATTGAGTGGTGTGCGAAGTTCATGACTGATTGTAGAGATAAAGGTGGTTTTATCCCTGCTCGCTTTTTCTAACGATTCTTCATGGCGTTTACGTTCAGTAATATCACGGCCAAAACCGACCAGCCCAAGGTGTCGACCATCTTTGCTGTAAAAAGGAACCTTACGTAATTCAAAGTAATTACGACGACCATCCGGATACTCTAACCACTGTTCATAAGTGAGTGCCTGATTGTCAGAGAATACTTTTTGGTCGGTATCAACTATTTGCTGAGCCACTTCTTTGCTGTACACATCCCATGGGGTTAAGCCGACTAATTGGCTTTCCTTCTTACCGGTCAACTCTTCCATCGCACGGTTACAGCCAGAGAATACCCCTTCAGCATTGCGGTAGTAGATCAGGTCAGGAGAAGCATCAATGAAAGAGCGTAGCAACGCGGTACGTTCCGCCAACTCAACCTGTGTTTTTTCACGCTGATAGACCTCATTCTCAAGATCTTTCATCGCTTCTTCACGGGCTTCTTCCGCTTTAATACGTTCTTCAATCTCTTGATTTAGCTTAGAAATATTCTGTTGAAGTTTGTTGTTGAGCTCTTGATCTCGCGAGCGCATGTCCTTCAATTTCGAAACCAGCTTGGAAAGGCGCTGGCGTGATTCTTCTAGCTGATCAACAACAACTGAAAGAAAGTAAACGGCCCATGGAGTGATTAACAAACCAAAGAAGACAGAACGGACAATATCAATATCATCCACATGCCCACTTAACACTAAAGTAATGCCAACCTGAACCACAACGGCAAGGGCGACAAGGGCAAGGGCGAGAAGAATAGAAAATCGTAGGATGCCAAGCTTTACTAGCAAGTCGACATAATACTGGGCAAGGTTTTTTATCGGCTTCATCAAGAGCTCCGAAAGGTAGTATAAAGCAATCGTAATCTAAACAAGGGCTTGCCTAGACAACTATCACTCATACTACCTGTTTTCACCAGTCACGGCGAAAAGAATCCAAATTAGGAGCGGGTTAATTTTCTGATGTGTGATGCACACAGGTCTGGTTACGCCCATTCGCTTTAGCTTGGTATAGGGCGCTATCAGCCAGTGCGACAATCGATTCACTGGTATCTAACGGTTGAGGGATCAAGGAAACAAGACCAATACTGGCAGTGACAACATTAGATACCCCTGATGTTTGATGCTCTAGCGCTAATTCTTCAACCCCCTGATGGATACGCTCAGCCACTTTCATTGCACCGTCTGACGTTGTATTAGGCAAAATAAACGCAAACTCTTCACCACCATAACGAGCCACACAATCACTTGAGCGAGGCAGTACTTGCTTAAATACTTCTGCAACTTTAATCAGTGCTTCATCACCGCGTTGATGACCATAAAAATCATTGAAGCCTTTGAAGAAGTCAATATCACACAGCATCACAGTCATTGGCTGTTGCTCTCGGGAGTGGACATGCCACAAAGTATCAAGCTGTTCATCAAAACGACGACGGTTGGAAATTTGAGTCAGGCTATCGATAAAGCTCAGTCTTTCGAGTTCTTGATTCGCCTCTTCCAGTTTTTGCTCTGCTAAATAGCGCTCCGAAACATCACGCGCCATAACAAGAACACCGTTGGTGCCAGAAGCGGGATCTCTAAACGGTGATTTCACCACGTCATACCAAATAAACTGACCATTGCTGTTTACGACGCGATCGATATAGCGCAGAGATTTCCCCTCATGCAGCACTTTGTTGTCCGTCTCTGATAAGCGGCTATACGATTCATTTGGAATTACATCTTGCAGACGCTTACCGATAAGATCATCGACCTCAGATATGCCAAGGGCTTTTACAAACGGCGGGTTACACGCTTGATAGACCATGTTTTCGTTAAAGATACCGATTGAATCTGGGCTCGACTCCAAAATGTTCTGCAGAATCGTATCACGCTGAGCCAGCGCTACCTCGGTGTCTTTACGTTTATCCATCTCATCACGTAGGCTTTTCTGCATATCGTGCCAATCAGTGACATCATGACTGATACCCAAAGTACCGATTCTTTCACCACTAGAAGAGAGCAATACACTCTGATAGCTTTCCAGTAAACAGCTTCTGCCATCTGGTGTTACCGTCCATCGCCTTTTGCTCGCTCGACCTTTAATCACTCCCTGAATATCAGCAGTCCCCTCCTCTTCACGATTATGCCAAAAGCGCTGGAATGCTCGGTTGCTAGAGATGAGTTGCCCCTCTTTATCTTTGATAAAAACAAGCTCAGATAAATTATCGAAAGCACTTTTCACCATCATTAATGAATCAACTTCTTTCTTTAACTCTTCATCGGTTTCTTGATGAGCAGAAAAATAAAGAAGCCAAGCCGTTCGACGACGATAAATAGTCTTGCGTCCAGTAACATCCAACTCAATACGACGAGTTTTAGAGAGAGGCCAACTGAGTTTATGAGAAGAAAAACTTTGCCCAGAAAAAGGCGAGACAGTAGTAAGAAGAAATTGAGCAGTTACCAAATCCGGTAGCATGTAGTTCTTACCTACTCTGCGTACTCCTAAGACTTGGCTAGCAACTGAGTTAGCAAGCAGTAACTCGCCAGTTTTACTATCAATTAAGAGTAAAGCATTGGGGGTTGTCGTCACTAACTCGGCCAGATGAGCCTGGTTACGAGCATAGATTGCAACAGTGGCAACAATAGCGAGTAAGATAACAACAAGATCAAAACCATGCCCGTGAGTCGTGTCCCACAACCAAACTAGTACTTGTTCCATCCCAATACTCAAACTCTTAATACATATCTATTGTAAGGGTACAAAAGATATCAGTTTATTGCTTAATATTCAGCCTTTAATATTGGTTTTGTATATATAAACGGTTGATTTATTAGCGTGCCTTGTGCTCCATCACGGTCCAAAGCTCGACCGATTTCTGTCATCGCTAACCACCTATTCTCACACCATAATGGGGCAAGAAGTGTCGGCCTTCTCGCAGCGGATGATACTCGGTGATAAACCACCTCAGGAGGTGTCATCCGAATGAGTTCACTTGCCGTTGATACATACTCGTCAAGTTCAGGTGCTTCTAGCTTGCCCGCTTTCCAAGCTTTAGCCATAGTGCTGCCTTCAACGATATGAAGTCCATGCAACTTAATACCATCAGTACCGACTTCCAGCACCTGTTGCATCGTGGCAATGTTGTCTTCTCTCGTCTCTTTAGGTAAGCCGACTATTAAATGAGTACAAACTTTTATGCCCAAAGCGCGCGCTCGCTTAGTGATCTCAGCATAGCATTCAAAGTCATGACCACGGTTAATGCGCTTGAGCGTTTGGTTGTTTGCTGTCTGTAACCCTAACTCCAACCAAATTTCATATCCTTGCTCAACATAGCTGGATAATAGATCTAGCACCGCATCAGGGACACAGTCTGGTCGAGTACCGACGCATAAGCCGACAATATCTGCCGCTTTTAATGCTTCTTCATACATGTTCTTCAACACTTGTACCTCAGCATAAGTACTGGTGTAAGCTTGAAAGTATGCAAGGTATCTCTTTGCGCGATCGATCTCTCCCGCGCGATCTTTCAATTGATCGTGAATGCTTTTTATCTGCGCTTCTTCATCCGCAAACGACGCAACATTACAGAACGTACATCCACCCCGCCCTATTGTTCCATCACGGTTTGGACAACTGAAACCACCGTGCAGAGTCAGTTTATGGACTTTTTCTCCGTACCGACGTTGTAAGTCTTGGCCGATGGTGTTGACGAGTTCGTGAAGTTGCATATTTACTCTTTCTTCTAGATCGAAATGAATATCATTAAGATTAATGTAATTAAATTACAGTTTTGAAAAATTTTCGAGCATGGAATGTAACGATTTCAAACAGGCGATAAGTTAAGCAAAGTCAATAAACATGCAGAAATAACGTGTCACAGGCGATATGTTAAGCAAAAGTTAAACATATTATTCATTTAAACTACGAAAAAAGTGGGCAACAGGGTCGAGTTTTGATTGCATTTCCGCCTAACTAAATTGTAGGATACTTACAGATTTTGCTGTTTTTTGTATTTTCAATTACATGGAAACTCAGCAAAACATCGGTGTTTTCCAACTCCTACCTATATAAATCACTAGATTGTGATACAAAAAAAATGGATTACACCAAGGATTGTTTTTCTCGCAATATTTTTCCTGCGAGATACGGAATGGAATCAAAGTCACCAACCTAGGCGACTTCGAATCATAAAAATAAAGGACAGGACGTAGAACTAGTTTCCGACTAGCCTCATTGCGCCTATTTGAACTGGAAGGATGTATCCATGGTAGATAGAGAGCAAAGTTCACAAGGTCTATATACTCCAGAGTTGGAGCATGACGCTTGTGGTATCGGTTTTGTTGCTCACCTAAAAAACCGCAAATCGCACGAAGTAATTACGCAAGCACTTGATATGCTTGCTCGCATGGAACACCGTGGCGGTCAAGGGTGTGACCCTTGCTCGGGTGACGGTGCCGGTATCTTGCTGCAAAAACCACACGAATTTCTTTTAGAAGAAGCTGTTCAGCTTGGTATCAAGCTGCCTTCTTTTGAAAAGTACGGTGTTGGTGTTGTACTTTTCCCTAAAGATGAGCACAAACGCGCTCAATGTCGCGATATTCTTGAGCGCAATGCTAAGCGCCTTGAACTAGACGTAATTGGCTATCGCGTTCTTCCGACCGATAACTCAATGATTGGTGCAGACCCACTAAGCACTGAACCTCAATTTGAGCATGTATTTATCTCTGGTGGTCCTGGTACTACACCTGAAGAGCTAGAGCGTAAACTATACGTACTACGTAACTACACGGTTCGTGTATGTCTTGAAAGCGTGTCAAACATTGGCGATGACTTCTACATCAACTCTATGTCTTACAAGACTGTGGTGTACAAAGGTCAGCTAACGACAGAGCAAGTACCTCAATACTTCCTAGATCTACAGAATCCAACGATGGTGAGTGCACTTGCGCTTGTTCACTCTCGTTTTTCTACCAATACATTCCCGCGCTGGCGTCTAGCTCAGCCTTTCCGTTACATCGCTCACAACGGCGAAATCAACACAGTTCGTGGTAACCTGAACTGGATGAAAGCCCGTGAAGCAATCATCGAATCTGACCTGTTTACTCAAGCAGAGATCGATATGCTTCTACCGATTTGTCAGGAAGGCAGCTCAGATTCATCTAACTTCGATATGGCACTTGAGCTCCTAGTTCTTTCTGGTCGCAGCCTGCCACATGCATTGATGATGATGCTCCCTGAAGCATGGCAAGAAAACAAAAACATGGATCCAACTCGTCGCGCGTTCTACCAGTACCACGCGAACGTTATGGAACCGTGGGATGGCCCTGCATCAGTATGTTTCACAGACGGTGTTCAAGTTGGCGCAACCCTTGACCGTAACGGCCTCCGCCCTTCTCGCTACACAGTGACTAAAGATGATTTCCTAGTGATGGCTTCTGAGTCTGGTGTAGTTGAAATTGCCCCAGAGAACGTTGAGTTCCGCGGTCGTCTACAACCGGGCCGTATCTTCGTTGCAGATCTAGAAGAAGGTCGCATCATCTCTGATGAAGAAGTGAAAGATGGCATTGCATCAGCACAACCTTACGAGAAGTGGGTTGAAGAAAACCTACTGAGCTTGAAAAAACTGCCAGATGCGAGCAATGAATTCAGCCAGCCTTCACCAGAGAAGCTACTGCACAAGCAGCAAGCATTCGGTGTGAGCTCAGAAGAAGTAAACGAAATCATTGTACCAATGGCGAAAGATGGTAAAGAGCCACTTTCTGCAATGGGTGCCGACTGGCCACTAGCGATTCTGTCGCACCAGTCACAACATCTATCAAACTACTTTAAACAGCTATTTGCTCAGGTAACTAACCCGCCAATCGACCCAATTCGTGAGCGCATGGTTATGTCTCTGAACACTTATCTAGGTAAGGATCAGAACCTACTTGCTGAGTCTCCAGAGCACTGTCAAAAAGTAGAGCTTGAGTCGCCAGTTCTTTCTAACTCTGAGCTAGAAAAACTGCGTGCTATCGACAATGAGCACCTTCAAGCGAAGACGCTAGACATCGTATTCCAAGCAAGCGAAGACGAAGGCAAGCTAGAGCGTGCACTTAAGCGTATCTGTCAGTATGCAGAAGATGCAGTAATCGACGGTTACTCAATCATCCTTCTAACTGACCGTGCTGTTAACTCTAACCATGCAGCTATCCCAGCAATGCTTGCAGTTGGCGCCGTTCACCACCACCTAATCCGTAAAGGTCTACGTGCGAAGTGTGACATCGTGGTTGAAACTGGTGACGCACGTGAAACGCACCACTTTGCAACATTAGTTGGTTACGGTGCAAACGCAGTTAACCCATACCTAGTTATCGAAACTATGGTTGAGCTACAGCGTACGAAGAAGCTGGATCCAAACACAGATATTCGTGAGCTATTCGAGAACTACCGTAAGTCTATCAACGGTGGTCTACTGAAGATCTTCTCGAAGATGGGAATCTCAACACTGCAGTCCTACCACGGCGCACAGATCTTTGAAGCATTGGGTATCAGCAAATCTGTAGTTGATAAGTACTTCACTGGTACGGTTTCACGTATCCAAGGTCTAACTATCGACGATATCGCGAAAGAAGTGCTTGTGCGTCACCGTATTGGTTACCCAACTCGTGAAATCCCAGTACAAGTTCTTGATGTAGGCGGCGTTTACCAGTGGAAACAGCGTGGTGAAAAACACCTGTTTAACCCTGAGACTATTTCACTACTGCAAGAATCTACTCGTAACAAAGACTACGCTCAGTTCAAGAAATACGCGAAAGCGGTGGACGACCAAGGCGATAACGCAGCAACGCTACGTAGCCAGCTAGACTTTGTTAAGAACCCAGCAGGTTCGATCCCATTAGAAGAAGTAGAACCAATCGAAAACATCCTCAAGCGTTTCGCGACAGGTGCAATGTCATTTGGTTCTATCTCGTACGAGGCTCACTCTACACTAGCTGTTGCGATGAACCGCATTGGCGCGAAATCAAACTCTGGTGAAGGTGGTGAAGATCCAACTCGTTTCGAGCGTAAAGAAAACGGCGATTGGGAACGCTCTGCAATCAAACAGGTTGCTTCAGGCCGCTTCGGTGTAACGTCTTACTACCTAACTAACGCAGATGAGCTACAGATCAAAATGGCTCAGGGTGCAAAACCAGGTGAAGGTGGTCAGCTACCAGGTGATAAGGTTGATGACTGGATCGGTGCAACACGCCACTCGACTCCAGGCGTAGGTCTAATCTCGCCACCACCACACCACGATATCTACTCAATCGAAGATTTAGCTCAGCTAATCTACGACTTGAAGAACGCAAACCGTGCTGGTCGCGTCAACGTGAAGCTAGTATCGGAAGCCGGTGTAGGTACGATCGCGTCAGGTGTTGCGAAAGCGAAAGCTGACGTTGTCCTAATTGCAGGTTTCGATGGTGGTACAGGTGCATCTCCGATGTCATCTATCCGTCACACAGGTCTGCCTTGGGAGCTTGGTCTAGCGGAAACGCACCAAACGCTTCTGAAAAATGGTTTACGTAACCGTATCGTTGTTCAGTCTGATGGTCAGATGAAAACGCCTCGCGACCTTGCAGTAGCAACACTACTTGGTGCTGAGGAATGGGGTGTAGCAACAGCAGCGCTAGTTGTTGAAGGTTGTATCATGATGCGTAAGTGTCATAAGAACACCTGTCCTGTCGGTATCGCAACTCAGAACAAGACTCTGCGTGAGCGCTTCGATGGCCGCGTAGAAGACGTAGTGACATTCTTCCAATACATGGCTGAAGGCCTACGTGAAGTGATGGCTGAGCTTGGTTACCGCACTATCGATGAGATGGTTGGTCAATCACACAAACTAAAAGTTCGTGATGACATTGGCCACTGGAAGTACAAAAACCTAGATCTGTCTCCTGTTCTTCATATCGAGCAAGCTCGTGAAGAAGATGGCGTTTACAACCAAACACAGCAAAACCACAACCTAGAAGAAGTTCTAGACCGTAAGTTGATTCAAGCGGCTATCCCAGCACTTGAGAAAGGTGAAGCAGTTGACGCTGAGTTCCCTATCATCAATACGGACCGCTCTGCAGGTACCATGCTGTCGAACGAAATCTCTAAGGTTTACAAAGACGCGGGTCTACCACAACCAATGAACGTGAAGTTCAACGGCTCAGCAGGTCAATCATTCGGTGCATTCCTAGCTAAGGGCGTGAAGTTCGAAGTAGAAGGCGATGCGAACGATTACTGGGGTAAAGGTTTATCTGGCGGTACGCTAGTACTTTACCCAGACGCAAAATCTTCAATTGTCGCTGAAGATAATATCGTTGTTGGTAACGTATGTTTCTACGGTGCAACCTCAGGTGAATCATACATCCGCGGTATGGCTGGTGAGCGTTTCTGTGTACGTAACTCAGGCGCGAAAGTAGTCGTAGAAGGTGTTGGTGACCACGGTTGTGAATACATGACAGGCGGTGTCGCAGTAATCCTTGGCTCAACAGGTCGCAACTTTGCAGCTGGTATGAGTGGCGGTGTGGCTTACGTTTGGGATAAGTCAGGCGACTTCGAAACCAAGCTAAACCCTGAATTAGTAGACCTAGATCCAATCGAAGCAGAAGATCGCGAACTACTAAAAGAGATGCTAACTAAGCAAGTTCAATTCACAGGAAGTGAAGTTGCTCAGTCTTTCCTAGACAACTTTGAAGCAAGCCTAGAAACCATGGTTAAGGTAATGCCGCGTGATTACAAAGCGGTACTTCAAAAGCGCAAGGCTGAAGCAGAGCAAGCACAAACGGAAGAAGTGGAGGCAGTATAATGGGTAAGCCTACTGGATTTTTAGAACATGGTCGCGAGCTTCCAAAGAAGCTCGACCCTTCGGTTCGTATTGAAGACAACAAAGAATTCGTTCTAAACGAAGAGTTTGGTGACAAGATCAATACTCAGGCTTCTCGTTGTATGGACTGTGGTGTTCCTTTCTGTCACAGCGGTTGTCCGATTGGTAACATCATCCCTGAGTTTAACGATGCAGTTTATCGCGATAGCTGGGAAGAAGCGTGGAACATTCTAAGTTCAACCAATAACTTCCCAGAGTTTACAGGCCGAGTATGTCCTTCTCCTTGTGAGAGTGCATGTGTACTGGGTATCAACCAAGACCCAATCACTATCTGTAATATCGAGAAGACGATTGTAGAAACTGCGTACCGTGAAGGGTACGCAAAACCAAAAACACCTCGTTCTCGCACAGGTAAAACTATTGCGATCATCGGTTCGGGCCCTGCAGGTCTTGCAGCGGCAGAACAGCTAAATAGTGCAGGTCACTCAGTGACGGTATTTGAGCGTGATGAGAAAGTTGGCGGTCTACTGCGCTTCGGCATCCCAGATTTCAAACTGGGTATGGACGTGATTGATCGTAAGATTAACCTAATGGCTGAAGCGGGCGTTGAGTTCAAAGTAAACCAACACATTGGTGTTGACGTGAATGCACAACAGCTTCGTCAAGAGTTTGATGTTGTACTGCTAACTGGCGGGTCAACGGTTCCACGTGACCTACCAGTTCCAGGTCGTGAGCTGAAAGGCGTTCACTTCGCAATGGAATTCCTAGGTCAAAACAACCGCCGTGCAAACGACATGGATCTTAAGGGTGAAGAGATTCACGCGAAAGACAAGCATGTTGTGGTTATCGGTGGTGGTGATACTGGATCTGACTGTGTTGGTACGTCCAACCGTCATAAAGCAGCAAGTGTTACTCAAGTAGAGATCATGCCGATCCCACCAGAGAAGCGCCCAGCAAACATGCCTTGGCCTCAGTACCCAATGATCATGAAGACAACAACTTCTCACGAAGAAGGTTGTGATCGTCATTGGAACATCCTGACTAAAGAGTTCATCGGTAACGATAAAGGTGAAGTCACTGGTTTACGTATTGCTGATATCGTTTGGCAAGATGCGAAACCTGGTGAACGTCCGGGCTTTGAAGAAGTTGCAAACTCGGAGCGAGTAATCCCATGTGACATGGCATTTCTTGCAATGGGTTTCCTGCACCCAGAGCCAACTGGCGTACTTGCTCAGTTAGATATCAAACTTGATGAGCGTGGTAACGTAGCAACTGAAGGTTTTGCTACCAACCAAAAAGGTGTATTTGCTGCGGGTGATATGCGTACTGGTCAATCATTGGTTGTTCGTTGTATTAACGAAGGCCGTGAATGTGCAATCGCTATCGATGATTACCTAATGGGTAACTCAAACCTAGAAGCTAAAGCAGACTCATTAATGCTATCTGCATAATACCTAGCCACCCTAACTACTTCATATAGTAGATTCTGGGTGGCAATGATTACATAATCATTCCTTCCAAACTTTTCCATTTGACCAGTACATTGTGCTGGTCTTTTTTATTTTCTCAAAATACTTAATGTTGCAAAATTGTAACATTAGAAACCTTAAGCTTCTGAATTATATAGACAATTACAGCGTATTAAGTGGTAAATCGCACATTGGCATGATTTTCCACCAAGAACTTGACCTTTTTCATAATAACCTATACGTTGTGAAGTCGATGAAAATTATTTTCTCAATATTTGTTAATAGTTCTAACGGAAATTAGTGCATATTTATACAAATAATAACAATTAGAACGAATAGTTAGTCATATATACCAACCCTTTAAATGTTGGTAGTTCTGTCGGGAAGACAGGTGAAGCAAAGGGAGAATTGCAATGGCTCTATATGATCCTAGTCTTGAAAAAGACAACTGTGGATTTGGCTTGATTGCACACATGGAAGGTGAACCAAGCCACAAATTGGTACGTACCGCTATTTCTGCACTTGACCGCATGACCCATCGAGGCGGCATTGCAGCAGATGGAAAAACCGGTGATGGCTGTGGCTTATTGCTGCAAAAACCAGATTCATATCTACGCTTAATAGCCGAAGAAAATGGCTTCAACCTTGGCAAGCAATATGCCATTGGTATGATTTTCTTTAACCAAGATCCAATCAAAGCCAAGCAAGCTAAAGATGTTATAAACCAAGAACTTGCACAAGAAACCTTAACCGTATCGGGTTGGCGTGAAGTACCAACAAACTCGGCAGTTCTTGGCCCGATTGCAGCGGACTCTCTACCCAATATTCAACAGGTGTTCATCTCAGCTCCTGCGGGTTGGCGTGAACGCGATATTGAACGACGCCTATATATCGCTCGTCGTAGAATTGAAAAACAAATCACTGACGACAGTGACTTTTATATTTGTAGTCTGTCGACTCAGGTAATGGTTTATAAAGGCCTGTGTATGCCTGCAGATCTACCTCGATTCTACTTAGATCTTGCTGATCTGCGTATGGAGTCGGCGATCTGTCTATTCCACCAACGTTTCTCAACTAACACGCAACCCCGTTGGCCATTAGCTCAACCATTCCGCTATTTGGCACATAACGGTGAGATCAACACCATTGAAGGTAACCGCCAGTGGGCAAGAGCGCGCGCGTACAAGTTTGCCTCGCCATTATTACCCGATCTGAAAACGGCAGCTCCATTCGTGAATGAGACTGGCTCAGATTCCTCCAGCTTAGATAATATGCTCGATCTCTTCCTAGCAGGCGGAATGGATGTGTTTAGAGCAATGCGTATGCTTGTACCACCAGCATGGCAGAACCATCCAGATATGGATCCAGATCTGCGTGCCTTCTACGACTTTAACTCTAAACACATGGAACCGTGGGATGGCCCTGCCGGTATCGTTTTATCTGATGGTCGTTACGCTGCTTGTAACCTTGACCGTAATGGTCTGCGTCCAGCACGTTATGTCATCACAAAAGATAAACTTATCACCCTTGCATCTGAAGTCGGAATCTGGGATTACGCACCTGATGAAGTGGCAGAAAAGGGCCGAGTTGGTCCCGGAGAGCTTCTCGTTGTCGATACTCGTCGCGGAAAACTTTGGCAATCAAGTGAAATCGATAATGACCTAAAAGGCCGTCATCCATATCGTGAGTGGATGGAAAACAATGTCCACAAGCTAACCCCGTTTGCTGAACTACCCGACGATAAAGTTGGTGAGCGCAGTTTCGATGACGACCAACTGAAGACCTACCAAAAGCAGTTTGCGATGAGCAACGAAGAGGTCGATCAAGTGCTACGAGTGCTTGGTGATATGGGACAAGAAGCTGTCGGTTCTATGGGTGACGATACCCCAATGGCGGTGCTTTCTTCTAAAGAACGTTTAGTGACTGATTACTTCCGCCAGAAGTTCGCTCAGGTCACCAACCCACCCATCGACCCGTTGCGCGAAAAACATGTTATGTCTTTGGCAACCAGTATCGGTCAAGAGATGAATGTCTTTTGCGAGACCGATGGACATGCTCACCGTGTGACGTTTGGCTCTCCGGTTCTGCTTTATTCAGATATGCAGCAGCTACTTCAGCTCAATGATGAACACTATCGCAGTACAGTGATCGATATTAACTACGATCCTGAAGAAAAAGATCTTGAGAAAGCAATCCAAGATCTGTGCGAACAAGCAGTAGAAGTAGTTCAAAGTGGTACTGTTTTAGTCGTTCTGTCTGATCGAAATTTGAAAAAAGGTCTGCTTCCTATTCCTGCTGCAATGGCAGTGGGCGCGGTTCAGAGTCGCTTAATTGATGCGAATCTTCGTTGTGACGCAAACATCATTGCTGAAACAGGTACAGTTCGTGACCCTCACCAATTTGCAGTACTACTTGGCTTTGGTGCCACAGCGGTTTATCCGTACCTTGCTTACGAGGCACTAGGTAAAGTCATTGATGATGGTGCGATCGAAAAGACCTATCGTGAAGTGATGCAAAACTACCAATATGGCATCAACAAAGGCCTCTATAAGATCATGTCGAAGATGGGTATCTCGACAGTCGCCTCGTACCGTTGTTCTCAGCTTTTTGAAGCCGTTGGTCTTAGCCAAGATGTTGTCGAGCTTTGCTTTAAAGGCGTAACGACTCGTATCCAAGGCGCCAACTTTGAAGACTTCGAGCAAGATATTTATAACCTTTCACGTAAGGCTTGGGCAAAACGCAAACCGATTGAACATGGTGGCCTACTGAAATACGTTCATGGTGGGGAGTATCATGCCTATAACCCAGATGTCGTAGGTACATTACAACAAGCCGTGAAGTCTGGTGATTCTTCAGACTATAAGAGCTTTGCTAAGCAGGTAAATGAACGTCCTACTGCGATGTTGCGTGACTTAATGAAGCTGAAAAAGTCAAACTCTCCCCTACCTCTTGAAAAGATTGAACCGAGTACAGAGCTATTTAAACGCTTTGATTCAGCCGCAATGTCTATCGGTGCATTAAGCCCTGAAGCGCATGAAGCTCTAGCAACAGCGATGAACCGTTTAGGTGGTTACTCAAACTCAGGTGAGGGTGGTGAAGACCCACGTCGTTTTGGCACTGAACGTAACTCACGAATCAAGCAAATTGCATCCGGTCGCTTTGGGGTAACGCCTCATTACTTAACTAACGCCGATGTGCTGCAGATAAAAGTTGCTCAAGGTGCAAAACCGGGTGAAGGTGGTCAGCTTCCTGGACACAAAGTAACCGCTGAAATCGCCAAACTGCGCTACTCCGTACAAGGGGTTACCCTGATTTCTCCACCTCCGCACCACGATATTTACTCAATCGAAGATTTGGCTCAACTTATTTTCGATCTTAAACAGGTTAACCCTAAGGCGCTTGTCTCCGTTAAGCTAGTATCTGAACCTGGTGTCGGCACCATCGCGACAGGTGTAGCAAAGGCTTATGCCGACTTAATCACTATCTCTGGCTATGATGGCGGTACCGCGGCTAGCCCATTAACCTCGGTAAAATATGCGGGTAGCCCTTGGGAACTAGGTCTAGCTGAAACTCAGCAAGCACTAGTCGCGAATGGCCTGCGCCATAAGATCCGCCTGCAAGTTGATGGCGGTCTCAAAACAGGTCTTGATGTAGTGAAAGCGGCTATCTTAGGTGCTGAAAGCTTTGGCTTTGGTACTGCTCCTATGGTGGCAATGGGCTGTAAGTTCCTACGTATCTGTCACTTAAATAACTGTGCGACTGGCGTTGCAACACAAGATGACACACTACGTAAAGAGTACTTTAAAGGTCTACCAGAAATGGTGATGAACTACTTTATTGGTCTAGCCGATGAAGTACGTGAGCTACTTGCAGAGCTTGGTGTTGAGAAACTAACCGATCTGATTGGCCGAACCGATCTGTTAGAAACCGTAGAGGGCATGACAGCCAAACAAAGCAAAATCGATCTCTCTAACATCTTAGAGGCTCCAGTATCGCCACAAGATCACCCACTTTATTGGACAGAGCCTAACGCTCCGTTTGATAAAGCCGAGTTGAACCAGCAAATTATTGATGACGCATTGGCAGCAGTTGAAGCAAATCAGTCTGCAGACTTCTTCTACAACGTTATTAATACCGACCGCTCTATTGGTGCTCGCCTATCCGGTGAGATTGCTCAACGCTATGGCAACCAAGGCATGGCAGCTAACCCAATTAAATTGCACTTAGACGGTACTGCTGGTCAGTCATTCGGTGTTTGGAACGCTGGAGGTGTTGAGCTTTATCTAACCGGTGATGCCAATGACTATGTAGGTAAAGGTATGGCTGGCGGCAAGCTCGTCATTAAACCTCACCAAGGTACAGCCTTTAAGTGTAATGAAGCCACTATTATTGGTAACACATGTCTATACGGTGCAACCGGAGGTAAGCTCTTCGCAGCAGGTACTGCAGGCGAGCGTTTTGGAGTGCGTAACTCTGGCACGATTTCAGTCATTGAAGGCGCTGGAGATAATGCATGTGAGTATATGACTGGCGGTATTGTGGCAATCCTAGGTGCAACAGGAGTTAACTTCGGTGCAGGTATGACTGGCGGCTTTGCTTATGTGTTAGACAAAAATGATGACTTCCAAGGTCGAGTGAATCAAGAATCTGTAGAAGCCGTTGCTCTATCCGACTTGAACATTCACCAAGAACATTTACGAGGCTTAATTGCAGAGCACTTAGAAGAAACAGGCTCCGTACACGCTGAAGATATTTTGGCGAACTTTGATGAATGGATTCCAAAGTTCTACTTGGTGAAACCAAAAGCGGCCGATTTGAACACGCTTCTTGGTCACCAAAGTCGCAGCGCTGCAGAACTGCGCGTTCAAGCCCAGTAAGTCATGGAGGATGTATAGATCATGAGCCAGAACGTATATCAATTTATCGACGTACAACGTGTAGATCCTGCGAAGAAACCCATTAAAATCCGTAAGATCGAGTTCGTTGAAATTTATGAACCCTTTACTAAACAACAAGCAACCGCTCAGGCTGATCGTTGCTTAGATTGTGGTAACCCATACTGTGAATGGAAGTGTCCAGTACACAACTATATTCCTCAATGGCTTAAGCTTGCCAATGAGGGACGTATTATCGAAGCAGTCGAGCTTTCTCACCAAACCAACAGTCTTCCTGAAGTCTGTGGTCGCGTCTGTCCACAAGATCGCCTATGTGAAGGTTCTTGTACTCTGAACGATGACTTTGGCGCTGTCACTATTGGTAACATTGAAAAGTATATTACCGACAAAGCTTTCGAAATGGGTTGGAAACCAGACATGTCGAAAGTCGAATGGACCGATAAAAAAGTTGCCATTATTGGCGCAGGCCCAGCAGGTTTAGCTGCAGCAGATATTCTCGTCAGAAATGGCGTTAAGCCTGTGGTGTTTGATCGCTACCCTGAAGTTGGCGGGCTACTCACTTTCGGTATTCCATCATTCAAATTAGAAAAAGGCGTGATGGAAAATCGCCGTAAAGTCTTTAGTGAAATGGGGGTTGAATTCCGCCTCAATACGGAAGTAGGTAAAGACATACAAATGCAGCAACTTGTTGATGAGTATGACGCTGTTTTCCTTGGTGTTGGTACCTACAAAAATATGCGCGCAGGGCTAGAGAACGAAGACGCCCCTGGTGTTTATGACGCCCTACCTTTCCTCATTTCCAATACCTACAAAGTTATGGATCTAGAGGATGACAAACCATTCATCAATATGGAAGGTAAAAAAGTAGTGGTTCTAGGTGGTGGTGATACCGCTATGGACTGTGTTCGTACTTCGATTCGCCAAAATGCAGATAAGGTGATTTGTGCCTACCGCCGTGATGAAGCCAACATGCCTGGCTCCCGCCGTGAAGTAAAAAATGCCAAAGAAGAAGGGGTTAACTTTATGTTCAACCTACAACCCCTTGGTCTTGAGGTTGATAGTTCTGGTAATGTCTCTGGTGTTAAGGTGGTTAAGACAGCACTTGGTGAACCAGATGAAGCTGGCCGTCGTCGCCCAGAACCGGTTCAAGGTAGCGAGCACGTACTTGAAGCCGACACGGTAATCATGGCATTTGGTTTCCAGCCTCATCAAATGGCTTGGCTAGAACCATATGGTGTAGAACTTGATCAATGGGGACGAATTAAAGCACCTTCCGATCAAGAATTTATGTTCCAGACCAGTAATAAAAAAATCTTTGCTGGTGGAGATGCAGTTCGAGGTTCAGACCTTGTCGTTACTGCAATCGACGAAGGACGTAAAGCGGCAGAAGGAATCCTTGATTTCCTAGAGGTGTAATCCAGCCTTAATGCTCAATCAATATCACAAAAGGGTCCTATTTATGGATCCTTTTTTCTTTCTCTACATATAATTACCTCACAATAAAAAATAGGGATTCAACATGAAGAAAGTCGCTCTCCTTTCCATCGCAATGTTGGGTTTAACCGCCTGTAGCCAAGGAGTTCAAACCATGACAGATCG
Organism: Vibrio sp. TBV020; assembly: GCF_046056895.1. NCBI lineage: Bacteria > Pseudomonadati > Pseudomonadota > Gammaproteobacteria > Vibrionales > Vibrionaceae > Vibrio > Vibrio sp. TBV020. The sequence goes on from NZ_JBEEAQ010000003.1 coordinate 2,928,817, forward strand.
TACTGCCTCACCTTGTGGTGATAAACCTAACTGTGTTTCCACTCAAGATGATCGTGAAAAGTACCAACTTGCACCGTTTATTATCACAACAGACGCAAATATTGACTCGATTGAAGCTGCTGCACTAACACTACCAGGCGCGAAAACAGCCGTTAAAGAGGAAGGTTACTTACGTATTGAATGTACGTCTAAGATAATGCGTTTCACCGATGATCTGGAACTAAAAATCGAAGGGGATAAATTATTGGTTCGATCGGAATCTAGAGTCGGCTACTCTGACTTTGGTGTGAATCGTAAACGTGCCGACGCCCTACGAACAGCTCTCACTGAAGCGAACTTGATCAAGTAACTAGTAACTCAAAGTGCTACTTTAAATGGAATGGGCTGTGCTGCTATTGTGTCAAGTATGCGCAGAAATAGCTCAGCGCTAATTTCAACGACGACGCTATCCTCAAGCGACTTGGAACGCAATAGCTGTACAGGTTATTCCGTTGGCTGAGAATTGGAAGAAATAAAAAAACCGAAGCACTTGGCTTCGGTTTTTTTATTCAATGCATATACTCAAAATAATTAGAGTACCCGCTAGGCGACAAAAATTTAAACCCTATGAGCCTAGGGCGAAATTTCATAGTCAACAACTCTTTGAGTGCTTATTCAGTCTCTTCGCGGAACACCACTAAGCGTTTAGGAGCAACTTTACCGTCATCGTTGAGCTCAGCAACACCGATAAACAGCTTTTCTTCGCCAGAAGTCATACGCAAAGTTCCTTCCGGAGCACCAAGTACCCGTACCGGCATACCATGTTGAACTAAGTTTGTTAGTTCAGCGTTTAGATTCACCTCAGGTAAATCTTCTACAGCGGTATCCATTGGTAGCAATAGTGGATCAAGTAGCTCTTTTGGTGCCACTTCATCACGGTGTGCTTGCTCTAGCAGTTCATTTAACTGTTCAAGCGTCACCATCTTCTCGTATGGGTACTTTGCAACACCTGTACGACGAAGCATCGTCACGTGTGCGCCACAACCTAGCATTTCACCAAGATCATCAACAATAGTACGGATGTAAGTACCTTTTGAACAATGTACTTCCATCTCAACTTCATCGCCTTCAAAACGGTGAAGAACGATTTCGTAGACAGTAATCTTGCGAGACTCACGTGGTACTTCGATACCTTGGCGAGCGTATTCGTAAAGAGGCTTACCTTGATACTTCAATGCAGAAAACATTGAAGGTACTTGGTCTGACTCACCGCGAAATTTGTCGATACAAGCTTCAAGCTTCTCTAGATTCACATCAACCGGACGAGTCTCTACCACTTCACCATCAGAATCTGATGTATCGGTACGCTCACCCAGCTTAGCGATTACTCGGTAACGCTTGTCTGAATCTAATAGAAATTGAGAAAACTTCGTTGCTTCACCAAGACAAATCGGCAGCATACCCGTCGCTAGGGGATCCAGAGCACCGGTATGACCTGCTTTTTCTGCAAAATAGATACGTTTAACTTTTTGCAGTGCATCATTGGATGAAATGCCTGTTGGTTTATCCAAAAGGATAACACCATTAATTGGACGACCTTTACGACGACGAGCCATTACTCTTCACCTGCCTGATCTTCTTCGCGACCTGAATCTTTTAGTTTACGCTTATCTTCACTTACAACTTCAGAAACTAGGTTCGACATACGCATACCCTCAACTAGAGTATTGTCGTAGTAGAAACGAACTTCAGGTGTTAGACGAAGACGAATACGCTTACCTAGCATCATACGGATGTGAACTTCGTGCTCACGTAATGCTTCTAGGCAAGATTCTGGCGTTTGCTCACCAACGCATAGGAAAGTCACAAATACTTTTGCGTAAGCTAGATCTCGTGACACTTCTACATCTGAAATGGTCACCATACCTAGGCGAGAATCACGAACTTCACGTTGAAGGATCATCGCAAGTTCTTTTTGCAGCTGCTGTGCAACACGCTGCGTGCGGCTAAATTCTTTTGACATATCTTTTCTCTTATTAGAAAGAATGGGGGGATGGATAAATTCCAGCCCCCCATGGCGTATTCAACAACCAATTACTGCTTATTCATCAATGACTAAGCGAGCAATCACAGTCAATTAGTCAAGAGTACGTTTAACTTCTACGATTTCGAATACTTCGATTTGGTCACCAACGCGAACATCATTGTAGTTCTTAACGCCGATACCACATTCGTAGCCGTTCTTAACTTCTTGAACGTCATCTTTAAAGCGACGAAGTGACTCTAGTTCACCTTCGTAAATAACAACGTTATCACGTAGAACACGGATAGGGTTGTTACGCTTGATTAGACCTTCAGTTACCATACAACCAGCGATTGCGCCTAGCTTAGGTGACTTAAATACGTCACGTACTTCAGCAAGACCAATGATCTCTTGCTTGAATTCAGGAGCTAGCATACCGCCCATTGCTTGTTTAACTTCGTCAATCAATTGGTAAATGATTGAGTAGTAGCGTAGGTCTAGGTTTTCGTTCTCAACTGTACGACGAGCAGTCGCATCAGCACGAACGTTAAAGCCAAGCATGATAGCGTTAGAAGCTGCTGCTAGTACCGCATCAGTTTCAGTAATACCACCAACACCAGAACCTACGATGTTCACTTTAACTTCGTCAGTTGAAAGTTTAAGTAGAGAGTCTGCGATAGCCTCTACAGAACCTTGAACGTCAGCCTTAAGAACAACGTTAAGCTCAGCAACTTCACCAGCAGCCATGTTAGAGAACATGTTCTCAAGTTTCGCTTTCTGTTGACGTGCAAGTTTCACTTCACGGAATTTACCTTGACGGTAGTTCGCTACTTCACGTGCTTTACGCTCATCACGTACAACTGTTGCTTCATCACCTGAAGCAGGTACGCCAGAAAGACCTAGGATCTCAACTGGGATAGATGGGCCTGCAGTTGTCACTTCTTTACCGTTCTCGTCGCGCATTGCACGAACACGGCCGTACTCTTGACCACAAAGAACGATATCGCCTTTGTTTAGAGTACCAGACTGAACTAGTACAGTTGCAACTGGACCACGGCCTTTATCTAGGCGAGATTCAACAACAACACCAGAAGCCATGCCTTCTTCTACAGCTGTAAGTTCAAGAACTTCAGATTGTAGAAGGATAGTTTCTAGAAGACCTTCGATGTTTGTACCCTGTTTCGCAGAGATGTGAACGAACATGTTCTCACCGCCCCACTCCTCAGGAATAACGTCGTACTGAGCTAGTTCGTTCTTAACGTTATCTGGGTTCGCGTCTTCTTTATCGATCTTGTTTACAGCAACAATCAGAGGAACACCTGCCGCTTTCGCGTGCTGGATTGCTTCGATTGTTTGTGGCATTACGCCATCGTCTGCTGCTACAACTAGAACTACGATATCTGTCGCTTGAGCACCACGAGCACGCATTGCAGTAAACGCTGCGTGTCCAGGAGTATCAAGGAAAGTGATCATGCCGTTTTCAGTTTCAACGTGGTATGCACCAATGTGCTGTGTGATACCGCCCGCTTCACCTGAAGCAACGTGTGCTTTACGGATGTAGTCAAGAGTCGATGTCTTACCATGGTCAACGTGACCCATGATAGTAACAACTGGAGCACGAGGAACAGCTTCAGCGTTGTTATCACGATCTGATAGTACCGCTTCTTCTAGCTCGTTCTCTTTACGTAGGATAACCTTGTGACCCATTTCTTCAGCAACAAGAGTCGCTGTTTCTTGGTCGATCACTTGGTTGATAGTCGCCATTGCGCCCATCTTCATCATTACTTTGATAACTTCTGTGCCTTTAACAGACATCTTGCTAGCAAGCTCTGAAACAACAATCGTTTCACCGATTACAACGTCTGCTTTCGCTACAGTTGCAGTCTTATCGAAGCCTTGTTGCATTGAAGTAGGTTTAGCCAGTTTACCTTTGTTGCGGCCTTTGCCACCACGTTGGTTACGGCCACCACGGTTCTGATCATCGTTAGAAGCTTTTTTCTTCTTCTTACGACGGCCGCCTTCTTCTTTACGGTCAGCTGCATCTTCCGCTTCACGAGCGTAAGTCGATGTTGTTACGTGGTAGTCAGAGTTCTCTAACTCTTTCTTTTTCTTCTCAGCTTCAGTCCAGCGCGCTTCGTTCTCTTCTGCAAGTTTACGAGCTTCTTCAACAAGCTTCGCAGCTTCTTGCTCTGCTTTACGCTGTGCTTCTTCTTCCTGACGACGTTTCAGTTCGTCAGCTTCTTTCTTCGCTTGAGTATTCACTTCTGCATTTTTTGCATTCATGTCTTTCTTAGCCTTATCAGCTTGTGCGCGTTTTGCCTTTTCTTCAGCTTCGCGTTTTGCATCCGCTTCTCGCTTCGCTTTCTCTTCGGCATCGCGTTGTGCTTTCTCTGCAGCTTCACGTTTCGCTTGCTCTTCAGCTTCACGTTTCGCAAGCTCTTCGGCTTCACGTTTTGCTGCTTCCTCAGCTTCACGTTTTGCTTCGTCTTCGATAGTGCTGCGCTTCACATAAGTTCGCTTCTTACGTACTTCTACTTGAACATCCTTACTCTTGCCGCCACCTGCATTCACGCTTAGTGTGCTGCGAGTTTTACGCTGTAGAGTTAAGCGAGTTGGCTCAGTCTCACCTGAAGTGTCACCGTGCTCTTTCTTAAGGTGAGTCAAAAGCTTCTGCTTCTCATCGTCAGAAACTTGATCACTACTCGCTTTCTTCATACCAGCGTCAGCAAGTTGTTCTAATAAGCGGTCCACTGGAGTTCCAATTTCTTCACTCAGTGCTTTAACAGTAATTTGTGTCATGCCGCTTCCTCCTTGCTGAAAATTATGCGTCTTCGCCGAACCAACAAATGTTACGAGCAGCCATGATTAGCTCACCCGCACGTTCTTCGGTCAGACCTTCGATACCTTCAATATCGTCAATACCCTGATCAGCAAGGTCTTCTAGTGTTGCCACACCTTTTGCTGCCAGTTTGAATGCCATCTCACGCTCTAGACCTTCTAGGCCTAGTAGGTCTTCTGCAGGTTCAACACCTTCGAAAGACTCTTCTTGTGCAAGCGCAAGAGTTGTTAGTGCATTCTTAGCACGACTACGTAGTTCTTCTACTAGGTCTTCATCTAGACCATCAACTTCAAGAAGCTCGTTTACAGGAACGTAAGCAACTTCTTCTAGAGTAGAGAAGCCTTCTTCAACAAGTAGTTGAGCAAAGTCTTCTTCGATGTCTAGGTGCTTCATGAAGTTTTCAATTGCAGCTTGAGATTCTTCAGCGTGTTTCTTGTGAAGATCTTCAACTGTCATTACGTTTAGTTCCCAACCAGTTAGTTGAGACGCTAGGCGTACGTTTTGACCGTTACGGCCGATAGCTTGCGCTAGGTTGTCAGCTTCAACAGCGATATCCATTGCATTTGCGTCTTCATCAACAATGATAGAAGCCACGTCTGCAGGCGCCATAGCGTTAATTACGAATTGTGCTGGGTTGTCATCCCAAAGCACGATATCGATACGCTCGCCACCAAGCTCACCAGATACTGCTTGTACACGTGCACCACGCATACCAACACACGCACCAACAGGGTCGATACGTTTATCGTTAGTTTTCACTGCGATTTTAGCGCGAGAACCAGGATCGCGAGCAGCGCCTTTCAGCTCAATGATCTCTTCTGCGATTTCTGGTACTTCAACACGGAATAGCTCAGCTAACATTTCTGGCTTAGAGCGAGTGATGAATAGTTGGAAACCACGAGCTTCAGGAGCAACTTTGTACAGAAGACCACGAACACGGTCACCTGGACGGAAGTTTTCACGTGGAAGCTGGTCATCACGTAGGATAACTGCTTCAGCGTTGTTACCTAGATCAAGAACAACCGTCTCACGGTTTACTTTCTTAACAACACCAGTAACTAGCTCACCTTCGTTATCGATGAACTGCTCTACGATTTGAGCACGCTCTGCTTCACGTACTTTTTGTACGATTACTTGCTTAGCTGTTTGAGTCGTAATACGGTCAAACGTTACTGATTCGATATCATCTTCAACGAAATCACCTAGTTGAAGAGCTTCGTCTTCAAACTGTGCTGCTTCAAGAGAGATCTCTTTAGTTGGGTTTTCAACGTCTTCAACGATCAACCAACGACGGAAAGTTTCGAACTCACCTGTTTTACGGTCGATTTCAACGCGTACGTCGATTTCCATTTCGTGCTTCTTCTTTGTAGAAGTCGCTAGAGCAATTTCAAGGGCTTCAAAGATGCGTTCACGAGGTACCGCTTTTTCGTTCGATACCGCTTCTACTACCGCTAAAATTTCTTTACTCATTTTAAATAGCCTCTAAGACTTTAATTAAAATTTAGGGATCAGGTTAGCTTTTGAGATGTTGCTAAGTACAAACTCTTCTGTGTTACCTTCTACAGTAACTGAGATTGTCTCACCATCGACTGCGTGGATAACACCTTTCCACTTACGACGGTTACCAACAGCCATCTTCAAAACGATGCTTACCTCGTGACCAATAAACTGTTCATAGTGTGCAGCTTTGAAAAGTGGTCTTTCTAAACCTGGTGAAGACACTTCAAGGTTGTAAGCCACTGTGATTGGATCTTCAACGTCCATAACCGCACTTACTTGGCGGCTAACTTCAGCACAATCTTCGACATTAATGCCGTTCTCGTGATCGATGAAGATACGTAACGTTGAATGCTCGCCTGCGCGAATAAATTCTAATCCAACTAACTCATAACCTGATGCCGCTACAGGAGCTTCAAGCATTTCAGTAAGTTGTCTTTCTAAACCAGTCATTTTTAACCACTCCAGAAACAAAAAAAGGGCTCAGAGCCCAATTTAAATTCCAAGCAAAGCTCCAAAAATCCAATTAAGGAAATTTAGATAACAAAAAACCCCGAAAAGTCGGGGTTTTTTGTTGCTGGACCCTGATACGTTAAACGATATCTATGCCGCTTAACTCGTAGTATTGCTACTACGCAAACTTGTCCGAATCCACTATCTATAAAAGAAAAGGGATTTGGTTGCGGGGGCCGGATTTGAACCGACGACCTTCGGGTTATGAGCCCGACGAGCTACCAAGCTGCTCCACCCCGCGTCCGACTTGTCGAGCATTATACGCTCTCCAAGGTGTTTTACAAGTTTGTAAATCAATGGTGCCGAGAGAGGGACTCGAACCCTCACACCTAAGGCACTAGCACCTCATGCTAGCGTGTCTACCAATTTCACCATCTCGGCAGCTAATTCTATATTCTCAGCTAGAAAATAGCTTATTGAGGAATTTCGTCGCCTTGAGGGGCTGGAATTTCGCTCGCATCGTCAGCTTGCTGAATGACTTGACCTTGAGAAGGGTCAACCCACTGAGATTCAGTCTTGTGTGTAGACATATTGCCTAGCACTAAGCTAAGGATGAAAAATACTGTTGCAAAAATTGCAGTCATTCGGGTTAGGAAGTTACCTGAGCCGCTTGCGCCAAACACTGTGTTTGATGCGCCTGCACCGAATGAGGCTCCCATATCTGCGCCTTTACCTTGTTGAATCAACACTAGGCCGATTACACCAACCGCTGCCAACAGGTAAATCACAAGTAGAACTGTAAACATGATTTCCACCTATGTTCCAAATTGTTGAGCCAGCGCCGCTCGAAAACGCTTTTTATCGTGTTTTTGAACAAGGCTAGCGACCTCCTTATCGAAGGCCGAGCAATACTAGCGAAACACGATTACGCTGACAAGTAGATTTTTTCAAAAAAGCACGCACTTAGACTTAAGCGGTCAAAAAAAGGACAAAAGTATAACTTTTCTTTCATCCCTCTTTTTATTGGCTCTAAATTTCTAAGAATTCAGGACTATACTCAATCAAGCCAGAGTGACCATCTAGTTCACCATCAGCAAGTGCCACAACTTGGAATGCACCTTCAGGCACCTCCCACTGGCAATGCATATTGAACTTGGCGCTGCTCTCAAAACCAAAGCGACCATAATAAGCAGGATCGCCTAATACCACACAAGCTGGGTAGCCAAACTCTAATAATGAAGAGAAGCCTTCTTTTACAAGTTCAGCGGCAATACCTTGATTGCGATAATCTTCATGTACCGCCAACGGTGCCAAACCTTGCCAATTAAGATCATTATTTTCGATGGTCACTGGACTAAACAAAACATAGCCCACAACTTCCCCTTCATCATTACATGCAACAAGAGATAGTGTACGACGACCATTCTCTCTTAGCTTCATGACTAAGTTCGCTTCTGCCTCTGTCTCAAAGGTAGACTTGAGTAATCTATCGATGGCCAGAATATCTGCTGGCGCTTCAGTTCGAATAAGCATTTACAACCTCTTTTTGTGTCGTAGGCGATTGTAAGCCCTTTTGCACAAATTCGGCTAGTTGATTTAGAAGAGTTTGTAATGCTTTTGGTAAAGATTCGAGGTCAACACTGTCCATGAGGTTTTTCACTTCAAGTCCAAGCTCAGTGTCACCTTCAATACGTAGGCGGCGTTGGAAGAATAATGTATCAGGATCTTCTTTTCTTCCCGCAATCAAGACAAGGTCATTTAGATTTCCGCTAAATAGCACGTCTTCTTTGACTTCGTGATCCGCTACGATAATTTGCTCATTTTCGTAGCTAATTAACCAACTGAGCTGCATATCTTTTACTTCTACTTTTAGCCACTTACCTTCTAAAAACTCAAAATCTCCATCTTCAAGTGCTTCTTTGAAAACGGTTTTTAGCCCTTCAAGCAAGGCTTTTTTTTGTACAGTTTGAGGCAATAAGTGGACTGGAGATCGCAAAATTGATGCGGCATTTTGAACTAGTTGGGTGCGAATCTTGTTAATCACGCGAATTATCCGTTACTTTGTTAGCTAAGTCCCCCATCATAGAGTATGTTTTACTGCCAATTACTGTCATTTATCAAAAAATAGACGCTCTGGTTTAACTCTTTAAACTGGAAGCTAGGACAGTTATAGTAATTACATCGCTTAAATTCACTTATACTGTGAATATGTAACTCGTCGGAGAGTCGGAACAAACTTGATGCTATCGCAACAATTACAGCACTGGTTTACAAAAATAACGGCCAATAGTCCGTTTTTTTTCGCCATCTTGGATAACCAGCATAACTATGCCATGGTTAACGGACGCTATTGTGATATCGCAGGTTTAACATCCACCGAATTAATCGGTATGAACGACACCCAAATCATGGGGCAACAGTTCTATGATCACCTTAAGTCTTATTACGAACGAGCATTTAAGGGCGAGTCTATTGAAGCTGAAATGACCATGGGCGATCTTGGTCTTGAGACTAGCCTTCATTTCAATATCTCTCCGATCGATAATGATGGCAAGGTCGAACACGTCATTTTCCACGCACTCGATACGTCAGAAAAGCAGATCCTTGTTCGCTCTCTAGAAGAGTCAGAAGGTAAGTTCTCGACCCTAACTTCTCTCCTTCCTGAAGGCATTTTTCTTCTCGAAGATGATTGCATCATTTCAGCAAACCCAGCCGCACTGCGTTTACTCGGTTTTGAGTCCATGCAAGATATTCTGGGTGAGAGTTTATCTAGGCTGTTTGTCGATGAGAAAACTAAAACGGTTTTTTCTAGTTCTTTTGTTGAGCAACTAAGTGAAACACCTTTAACCTGTCTAACCGGACCAAGATGTGGCTTTGAACGTAAAGTTCAATTGCTTGCTGACTCAACAATGGTGCTAGGCAGCGACTCTCAATTGGTTTTGATTCAAGATGCTGAATCTGGCCAAACTACTTTGTCGACAACGCAGCATGAAGACGCACACCTAGATTCATTAACTGGGCTTTATAATCGTTTTGGTTTTACTAAGCGCCTTGAGCAACTGATTCACAATGAAACACCGCTCATCATGCTTTATCTCGATATCGATAACTTTAAAAACATTAACGATTCTTTAGGTCATCATATTGGTGACAAAGTCATTAAAGAAGTCTCTTCTCGTCTTAAGCGCCTTTTACCTCAACATGCGGTACTAGGGCATTTAGGAGGAGATGAGTTTGGTATCATCCTGCCTGAACCTGATAACAACCGAATGGTAGAAATGTTGTCAGAGCGGATTATCTCTCTTATCAACCAACCTTTTGACCTCCACCATTTTAGTAAGCGCCTTGCTTGTTCAATCGGTAGTGTCGCCTACCCTGGTGATGGCAATGATGCACGTATTCTGCTGCAAAATGCCGACACTGCAATGTATGAAGCAAAAGATCGCGGCCGTAACCGTCTGATTAAGTTTAATGATCAGATGAACAAAGAAGCGCGTATGCGTCTTTGGCTTGAGATTGAACTGCAAAAAGCGCTGCAGCAAAATGGTTTAGAAGTTTGGTATCAACCTAAAGTTAACGCTCGTGATTTCAGTATTAACGGCGCTGAAGCTCTGATCCGTTGGAAGCACCCAGTTGAGGGTTACATCAGCCCAGGGGCATTCATTCCTGTCGCAGAGCGGGCCGGCCTAATTGAACACCTAGGTCGAGTAGTCATGCGTGATGTCTTTTCGACGGTAAAACGCTGGAAGCTTCAAGGCATCTTACCTGGCCGCGTAGCGATCAACTTGTCACCAGAACAATTTGGTAACCCGAAACTGATCGATTACATGGAGAAGCTCCTTCGAACGACAGAGCTTGACCCTAGTTGTATCACATTCGAGCTAACAGAAAGTGCAGTCATGAGTGATAGTGAGCACACTCTGCAAATGCTCAACGCAATTAAAAAGCTCGGCTTTGCTTTGTCGATTGATGACTTTGGTACAGGCTACTCGTCACTCTCCTACTTAGCTAGATTCCCTATTGATGAGCTTAAGATAGACCGTGCATTCATTTCAGACATTGATACGCTGCCTAAGCAAATCACGGTTATCGAGAACATCATCAACCTTGGTAAGTCTCTTAACCTGACCGTTGTTGCGGAAGGTGTCGAGACTCAACAGCAAGCGACTCTACTTTCAAACCTCAACTGTAACTCAATTCAAGGCTTCCACTTCTATCGCCCTCAGCCGCGACAAGAGGTTGAAGAGCTGTTTGCACAAAATCGTCGCCACAAAAACTAACTCCAAGTGAGTATTTAACTTAGAAACTCACTCAAACCTGCCTTACATCAAATTTGCCATTCATAATTCTTCATAAAATGCTCAGCAATTTTAGAAGAAGACAGTCTTGGTAGAGCAATGGAACTCCTATGCCCTGCAGGTAACCTACCTGCCTTAAAAACTGCAATTGATTGTGGTGCAGATGCGGTGTACATCGGTTTTAAAGATGACACCAATGCACGACACTTTGCTGGTTTAAACTTTACTGGTAAGAAGCTTGAAAAAGCCGTTCAGTACGTTCATGACAACAACAAGAAAATTCACGTTGCATTGAATACTTTTGCTCATCCAAATGGGTTTGAACGCTGGACCGAAGCGGTTGATCGTGCAGCACATAGCGGTGTAGATGCTCTGATTGTTGCTGACATAGCCGTGCTTGAATACGCCGCTCGCAAGTATCCTGAACTAGAGCTTCACCTATCTGTTCAAGCTTCTGCAACCAATGTCGCAGCGATCGACTTTTATAAGAATAACTTCAATGTAAAACGTGTTGTTTTGCCACGTGTATTGTCTATTCATCAAGTAAAACAACTCTCACGTAATATCACCAGTGATGTTGAGCTTGAAGTGTTCGCGTTTGGCAGTCTGTGTATTATGTCTGAAGGTCGCTGCTACCTTTCTTCATACATGACGGGAGAATCACCAAATACCGTTGGTGCTTGTTCTCCAGCTAAATATGTACGCTGGCAAGAGACTGACAAGGGGTTAGAATCTCGCTTAAATGACATTCTTATTGATCGTTACAGTGAGGGGGAAAACGCAGGTTATCCAACCCTATGTAAAGGTCGCTTCACCGCAGATTTAGAAAACCAAATCAAGGCTTACCACGCATTGGAAGAGCCTACCAGTTTGAATACGCTATCTATGCTGCCAGAGTTATTTGCTGCCAATGTTGCTTCTGTAAAAATCGAAGGCCGTCAGCGCAGTCCTGCTTATGTAGAGCAAGTAACTCGTACTTGGCGTGCTGCTATCGACCGCTACCTGGCCAATCCAGAAAGTTACCAAGTTGAACCAGCTTGGGATGCGGCACTAGCGAATGTATCGGAAGGTGCTCAAACCACACTCGGTGCTTATCACCGTAAATGGCAATAGAGCCTAAATAGTGAAGAACACGATGGAAAACAACATGAAATATGCATTAGGCCCATTACTTTACTTCTGGCCAAAGCAAGACGTTGAAGACTTTTACAACCAAGCGAAAAGTAGTTCAGCTGACATCGTTTACCTTGGTGAAAGTGTCTGTTCAAAACGTCGTGAGATGAAACCTGCTCACTGGTTTGATATTGCTAAAGAACTCAGCAGTGCCGGTAAACAAGTTGTCCTGTCTACTATGGCTCTGCTCGAGGCACCAAGTGAAGTCAACGTGATGAAGAAGTACATCAACAATGGTGACTTCGCAATTGAAGCCAATGACGTTTCTGCGATCCAATTAGCACATGAAAACAAAGTGCCTTTTGTGGTTGGTCCTGCGGTCAACACATACAATGCTCACACATTGAATCTATTCCTAAAGCAAGGGATGACGCGTTGGTGTATGCCCGTCGAGCTATCACGAGAATGGTTAGGTAACGTACTTACTCAATGTGATGAGTTAGGAATCAAAGGTAAGTTTGAGGTAGAGGTATTCAGTCACGGCTACCTGCCATTAGCCTATTCAGCACGCTGCTTTACTGCCCGCGCTGAAGATAAAGCCAAAGATGATTGTGAAACTTGCTGTATCAAATACCCTACTGGCATCCAAGTTAGCAGCCAAGAAGGCCAAGAGGTGTTTAACCTGAACGGTATTCAAACTCAGTCTGGTTATTGCTATAACCTAATCAATGATCTTCCAAGTATGGATGGTTTAGTTGATGTTGTACGCCTCAGCCCACTAGGGATCGATACTTTCTCACAAATGGATAAGTTCCGTGCTAACGAGCAAGGAAACAATCCATCGATCATCGAAAGTCGACAATGCAATGGCTACTGGCATCAACTTGCAGGCCTAGAGGTGAAAAACATTTAAGCATTTTTCTCCACTTTCAAAACAACATAAAAGCGAGGCACTAAGCCTCGCTTTTTAGCTCAAGACATTTGAATGCTTGGCTCGGCAGAACTTTCATTCATTAGCTTTTTAATATCACGCCACAGCATAGTCATTACCACCAAACTCAAGGCAATGTTAGACAGTGGGAAGGCAATCCAAATCCCTGTCACACCCAATAGCTTTGGCATAATAAATAAGAACGGCAATTGAATCGCCATATTACCAATGGTAACGAACATCGCTTTGCTGCCTTTGTTCACCGATTGATAGTATGCCGCGGCAACAACTAAGAAACCATCTAAGAACAGCGCGAACATGTGCAGACGGATACCGACAACGGCTGCATCAATCAAGTTTTGGTCTGCATTGTTAAACACAGAAACAAACTCGTATGGGAAGATGTTCATCAACACAACAAACGCGACACCACCAAGCACTGAAGTCCCCATTGCCACCTTCAACAGTTTACGAATGTTGTCTTGATTGCGAGCGCCATGGTTGTAGCTCACCAAAGGCTGCATACCATTTGCAATACCTTCTGCCACCAAATAGTAAACCGTCACTATGTAACCCAAGATGGCATAAGCACCTATCAACAACGCACTACCGTATTGAGCGAACAACGCATTATGCAGCGCTACCATCATTGAACCATACGCATACATAAAGAAGCTCGATGTACCGATCATGACAATTTTAGGGACGACATCAAACTGCATCTTCAGGTCATTCATCGACAAGCGCATCTTAGCTCTTGAAGTAAAGAAGTAACCGACACCAAGAATGGTCACGACCATCTGCGCCAATGCAGTAGCAATAGCAGCACCTTTTAGTTCCCAACCAAGCCAAGCGATGAAGAGGTAATCAAGCACAATATTGATCACTGCACCAATCACCATCAAGATCGTCGCTAAGTTTGGGCTATCATCATTACGCAGCAAAAACGGCACTGCTATTGATCCTAGCGAGAATACACAGGCGATGCTTAAAATATGTAGGTACTGTAAGCCAAGTTCATAAACGCGACCTTCTGCACCTTGCCAACGAATAAAATCATCGGCAAAGAAAAACAACGTTGTCGCGACAATTGGCATCAAAGCAACTAAAAGCAATAAGCCAGTAGAAAGGATACGTTTTGCACCTTCACTGTCTTGCTCACCTTGCTTGATAGACGACAACGCACCAGTGCCCACACCTACCATCATACCGATACCGAGTATCGAGCCAATAATAGGCCAAGCTACGTTAATTCCCGCTAATCCATCAGCTCCCACATAACGACCAATAAAGATACCATCTACGACTTGGTATAAACCGTTAACCAACATCGCTGCTACGGTCGGAATTGTGTATTTCCAAAACTGTTTGTAAATAGAGTTTTGCATGACTACCACCAATAGTTAGCAAGGCTAACTAAATAGATAAAATAATAAAAAATATGTTTAGTTTCCGAGCGCTTTATCTAATAGCGCTTTCAATTGCTGAACTTCATTTGCATCCAACTTTCGCATAAGCTGTTGTGAGATATCTTTGTACACCACTTGTTCCAACGACATTTCAGCAATCACCTCTTCGGTTAATAGCACGCGTTTAGAACGAGCATCTTCAGCACAAGCTATGCGCTTCACTAAGCCCTTTTTCTCCAAACGAACCACCATGTTTGAAGCTGAAGGTTTGGTTACTTGAAGCTCTTCAGCCAAATCGGTAATACGTATACCTTCAGGGTGAAGTTGAATCACTCTCAAATAATCAAATTCATTAAAGCTCAAATGTGAAAGCGGATCTTCTTTGGCGTACACACGCCACGCTTTGGCACAAAAGCGTTCCAAATCAATCAGGCTCTTTTCTAATGCCATTGTGCTTTGACCATTTAGTTAGCAAGGCTAACTATTTTAACGATATTTAAATTACAGGCAACAAAAAACCGCTGAGAACAGCGGCTTTCTTTATGTAGGATAATGCTTATTGAGCGTTTTGTGCTTTAGCTTGCTTAGCTTTGGCTAGGTGCTCAGCTTTGACTTGATTATAGATTCTACTCAACTCAAGGAAAGAGTAACGGTGCTCGACATATTCAAACACATTGAACGAAATCGCCAACTTATACAGCGAAATAGCACTCGCAAAATCACCTTCTGCTTGGTAGCGTTTACCTAAGTAAAAGTATGCCTCAGTCAGTCGCTGAGCTAGTACCGTGTTGTCTCTTGTCCCTGCAAGAATCGCTTTAAACGCTTGGTCTTCAGAGACTTCACCTAGAGTGATGGCCACCAGCACCCAACCCCACTGCTCATCACGGACTTGATACCTTTGCTCAAGCTCTTGACGTGCTAAAGTGGGATCTTTTTCGCTCTTAACAATGTAGAGCCATAAAGCTCTAAATGGATCGCTAGGATCTTCATCGTAGTGTTTTTGAATATCTTCAAGCGCAAGATCAATACGATCGCCGTAGTAAAGTGCGATCGCTCTGTTACGAGCTGCGTAGGTATTATCAGGTGCTAACTCTAATGTTGAGTCAAAAGCATCGTAAGCTGCATCAAACTCACCAACTTGAGTAAAGTAAACACCAAGTAGATTGAATAGATCTGGCTGCGCTGGATTCAAAGCCAGTGACTGGTTGTAATCCAATCGCGCGAGGTCACGTAAGCCAACACTATCGTAATAGTTGCCACGTTCGTAGAGCATTTTGGCTCTAACATCATTCGATAAATCAGGGCGCTGTAAAAGCTGTGATAAACGAGCTATTTGTACTTCTTGTTGCACACTTGCCTGTAAAGGAACAGCCATTGGTGGGTATAGCCACTGAGCACTGTCATTGGAGGTTGAAGCACAACCAGCAGTAACTAATAATGCAAGGCTAAGCGATGCTGTTCGAAACCATTTCACGTATAGATACTCCTGTCACTGAGTAAATTCTCAGTCTTATCCACATTAAAAAAGGGAGCGTAATGCTCCCTTTATAACATGCTTTTAGCAAAATAGGCTAATTCGCTCATTAGCCTATTGCGGCTAAATTATGCGTCAGTTGCTGGTTTTTCTTCAGCTGCTGCTTCTTCAGTCTTTTCTACCGCTTCTTTCATGCTTAGACGAACACGGCCCTGACGGTCGATTTCAAGAACTTTAACTTGAACTTCTTGACCTTCAGCTAGGTAGTCAGACACTTTCTCAACGCGCTTATCAGCGATTTGAGAGATGTGTACTAGACCATCTTTACCAGGAAGAATAGTAACGAATGCACCAAAGTCAGCTAGACGAGCAACTTTACCTGTGTAGATACGGCCCACTTCAACTTCTGCAGTGATCTCTTCGATACGACGGATTGCTTCTTTCGCAGCTGTACCTTCAGTTGCAGCAATCTTGATTGTACCGTCGTCTTCGATTTCGATAGTTGTACCAGTCTCTTCAGTTAGAGCACGGATAACTGCACCACCTTTACCGATAACGTCTTTGATCTTCTCAGCGCTGATCTTCATTGTGTGAATACGCGGAGCGAACTCAGAGATATCTTCACGAGCACCAGAGATAGCTTCATCCATTACAGATAGGATGTGCTTACGTGCACCTTGCGCTTGGTTAAGAGCAATTTGCATGATCTCTTTAGTGATACCTTCGATCTTGATATCCATCTGAAGTGCAGTGATACCAGTGTTAGTACCTGCTACTTTAAAGTCCATGTCACCTAGGTGATCTTCGTCACCAAGGATGTCAGAAAGAACAACGAAATCGTCGCCTTCTTTAACTAGACCCATTGCAATACCCGCAACAGAAGACTTGATTGGAACACCAGCATCCATAAGTGCTAGAGACGTACCACATACAGAAGCCATTGAAGAAGAACCGTTAGATTCTGTGATTTCTGATACTACACGTACTGTGTATGGGAACTCGTCTACAGATGGCATTACTGCAGCAATACCACGCTTAGCTAGTTTACCGTGGCCGATCTCACGACGCTTAGGAGAACCTACAAAACCAGTCTCACCTACACAGTATGGAGGGAAGTTGTAGTGTAGTAGGAAGTGATCTTTACGCTCACCAGTTAGCTCGTCGATGATTTGAGCATCGCGCTGCGTACCTAGAGTCGCAGTTACAAGCGCCTGAGTTTCACCACGAGTGAATAGTGATGAACCGTGAGTACGTGGAAGAACACCAGTACGTACGTCTAGTGCACGAACCATGTCTTTTTCACGACCATCGATACGTGGGTTACCCGCGATGATGCTACGACGTACAACTGTCTTCTCTAGATCGTGGAAGATAGTGTGGATTTCTTTCGTGTTTGCTTCAGGGTCTTCAGCAAGTAGCACTTCGTTTACTTCACCAGCAATAGCGTGGATACGGTCGTAACGCGCCATTTTCTCAGTGATTTGGTAAGCTTCAACAAGTTTCGCTTCAGCTAGCTCAGCAATCTTGTTTACAAGAGTCGTGTTCTCTTCTGGAGCAACCCAATCCCAAGCTGGAGTAGCAACTTCAGCTTTAAATTCGTTGATTGCGTTGATAACCGCTTGCTGTTGATCGTGGCCGTAAACAACCGCTGATAGCATTTCTTCTTCAGTTAGGTTGTCAGCTTCAGACTCAACCATTAGTACTGCAGATTCAGTACCTGCAACAACTAGGTCTAGTTTAGACGTTTCTAGTTCAGTGTTGCTTGGGTTAAGAACTAGTTGACCGTCGATGTGACCAACACGTGCAGCACCGATAGGACCATTGAATGGAATACCAGAGATAGCAAGCGCAGCCGAAGTACCAATCATAGTTACGATGTCAGGTTGAACGTCTGGGTTTACAGACACAACTGTTGCGATAACTTGAACTTCGTTTTTGAACGCATCTGGGAATAGAGGACGGATTGGACGGTCGATTAGACGAGCCGTTAGTGTTTCGCCTTCAGATGGACGGCCTTCACGCTTGAAGAAACCACCAGGGATTTTACCTGCAGCGTAAGTACGCTCTTGGTAGTTTACTGTTAGAGGGAAGAAGTCTTGACCTTCTACCGCTTCTTTCTTACCTACTACAGAAACGAATACTGCTGTATCGTCCATAGTAACCATAACTGCAGCCGTAGCTTGACGTGCGATAACGCCAGTTTCTAGAGTAACTGTGTGGTTACCGTACTGGAACGTTTTAACAACTGGTTTTTCGAACATGGAAATTCCTTGTTTCTCAGCCTTCTATCATAAGATAGTGCTCAGATGATATTGATTGAAACTCAAGGCATTACAAATCGCGACTAGTGAAAATGAACTGTCGTTATTATCAAGTTCACTTTGAATAGTCGCGACCTTTTGGTCGACGTGGTTGACTGTAACGCTATGAGTAATTATGTAGAAAATCCCAATCAGGGATTTTTACCGTGCGTAGTATAACGGTATAAAAGTGATTTGGCTAAGCTATAGCAACTAAAATAAGTAACGGGCAACAAAAAAGGGGCTATAAGCCCCTTTCCTAACAAACTGCTATGCAGTCGCTAATTAGCGACGTAGACCTAGACGTTTGATTAGCTCTTGGTAACGACCAAGATCTTTACCTTTAAGGTAGTCTAGAAGCTTACGACGGCTAGAAACCATACGTAGAAGACCACGACGGCTGTGGTGATCGCCTTTGTGTGCTTTGAAGTGACCTTGTAGGTGGTTGATAGAAGCAGTTAGTAGTGCTACTTGTACTTCTGGTGAACCTGTATCGCCTTCAGCACGTGCGTATTCTGCAACGATTGCTGCTTTAGTTTCTGCGTTCAGAGACATAATTCTCTCCTAAATAAGAGTAAGTTAAACATTGTGCCAGCCAATCTCTGATTCAGCCGACACGAGGAGCGCGAATTATATGGGATGTATAAAGGTTAAGCAATAGCTATTTGCACGCTTCGCGGGAGGATATGGATGTGGGATGCGAGAACGGACTTCATCCTACCGTTTCTGGAGAAGTCGCTATAAATGCTTCCCCTTTATCGCTGTCATCCTCGAAAGCAAGGTACGAGCGAATTGGGGATCTATTTCAGCGAGCGAATACTTTATGAGATTCCCTACTCCTTCCTTCGTCAGTCTAGGGAATGACAAAGGTAGGTTCGAAGGACGCTGTCCGTTCCCATCTTTCCCTTTTCTGTTACACTTAGGCCAATAAAACCTACCTATTTGAATAAACAGGATTCTCTATGAAAATCGGCATCATCGGTGCAATGGAACAAGAAGTTTCCATCCTTAAACAAGCAATTGAAAACCGTAAAGAAGTTAGCAAAGCTGGTTGTACTTACTTTTCAGGTCAGATCAACGGTGTTGAGGTCGTTTTGCTTCAATCAGGTATTGGTAAAGTAGCAGCAGCGGTAGGTACAACAATCCTACTTGATGAGTACCAGCCAGACGTGGTTATCAACACAGGTTCTGCAGGCGGCTTTGATTCAAGCCTAAACGTGGGTGATGTTGTCATCTCAACTGAAGTTCGTCACCACGATGCTGACGTCACTGCATTTGGTTATGAAATCGGTCAAATGGCTCAGCAGCCAGCAGCGTTCATCGCTGATGAGAAACTGATGGATGTTGCTGAAAAAGCATTAGAGCAAATGGAAGATAAGCACGCTGTACGTGGTTTGATTTGTACTGGTGATGCCTTCATTGCAAGCGCTGAGCGTCAAGAGTTCATTCGTAAGCACTTCCCTTCTGTTATTGCAGTAGAGATGGAAGCATCTGCTGTTGCTCAAACTTGTCACCAATTCAAAGTACCATTTGTTGTTGTACGCGCTATCTCTGATGTTGCAGATAAAGAGGCGGGTATGAGTTTCGATGAATTCTTGCCTCTAGCAGCAAAAAGCTCATCAGAAATGGTCGTTAAAATGGTTGAACTGCTTAAGTAAAACCTTTTAAGGAAAGTAAGCAATATCATGGAAGATATCTTCAATCAATTCTACTCAAATGGAGCACTCCTTATTCTATGGGGCGCTCTATTATTCCACTTAATTCTTCCTTTTCCTCGTGAAGCGCACCCTGCGATTCTATGGCATAAGTTTGCTGAACAGTTAGCAGACAAGGTCAACAACAATGCTAACTACTCACAAAGCATCATCTCGGGCACATTAGCTTGGTTATTGATGTTAATACCTATGCTCATTGTACTGATAGCATTGAAACCTCTCGTTTGGCAGCCAGAGTTATTTGAGTTGGCATTCTTACTATTGGCGATTGATTGGCGTAACACGGATAAGTTTACTGCGCAGTTTGTTGCGGCACTGGCCCGTGAAGATAAAGAACACGCTAAGATGCTGATCAAACCTATCGTCAATCGTTCAACATCCACGCTGTCATTACTCGGCCTAGGCAAAGCAGGCTCTGAAACTTTGATTATGTCTTATGGGCGTAACGTTGTCGGCGTACTGTTTTGGTATGGCATTGGTGGCGGTATTGGGGCTTTCTTATACCGAATGAGTGTTGAACTGGCACGAGCTTGGTCACCATCAAGACAACAGTTTTCACCTTTTGGTGTTCCAGCAGTTCGCGCCGTTGCGGTGCTTGATTTTGTCCCGATGCGACTTTTTGCCATCATGGTTATAGTCGGACACCGAGCAAAAGAAACTGCGCAGCTTATCTCGCAACAAGCCAAATCTTGGCCATTACCTGGTCCCGCTTGGTTACTAGTTTCGGTAGGCGCGAAGTTGGAGCTTTCTTTAGGTGGCCCTGCAATCTACAACAAACACAAAGCAGTCAGAGCAAAGTTAGGGGGACGCATCGCTCCATCGGCTATCCATGTTGCCCAAGTGCAAAAATTATTAGCTTGGCGTATGTTTGCTTGGATTGTTGTGCAAAGCCTTATCATGGGACTGGTTTACCAAGGATTTTAAATGCGACCGTCATTCTTCGTTACTCTACCTTTTGCTATTTCTTGTGGTGCAAGCGCAGCTCCTGTCGAGCGCGTGATTAGTCTAGCGCCCCATGCTACTGAAATCGCTTTTTCTGCGGGGCTTGGCAATAAGCTAATCGCGGTAAGTGAACGCAGTGACTATCCTGAGCAAGCGAAAAACATAGAAAAAGTCTCCAACTACCAAGGCATTAAAATCGAGCGAATCATTGCTCTGCAACCAGACTTAATCATTGCTTGGCCATCTGGCAACCCAATTGGGGAGCTCAAAAAACTCGAACAGTTTGGGTTTGAGATTTACTACTCTCAAACTAACTCTCTTGAAGACATCGCTCATAACATTGAACAGCTTAGTGAGTACTCAGACACACCAAGCGTAGGGAAACAAGCAGCAAGCGACTTTAGGCAAACTCTGCAAGACTTGAAGGCCAAGTACCATACTGAGATTCCTGTACGCTATTTCTATCAATTGAGCGAACAGCCCATCATCACGTTAGCGAAAGGAAAATGGCCAAGTGAGGTCTTTAGCTTCTGTGGCGGTGAAAACATCTTTGAACACAGTTCAGCGCCTTACCCTCAAGTGGGAATGGAACAAGTAATCATCCAAAACCCTGATGTCATCTTTACTTCTCAACATGCAATTGAGAATGGCGAGATGTGGCAAAAGTGGCACGACCAACTAGCTGCTGTTCAAAATAACCATATGTGGACTCTCAACTCAGATTGGATTAACCGCCCTACACCACGGACTCTAAAAGCAATCGAGCAAGTTTGTGAGCATTTCGAGACCATAAGGGAAAAACGCTAACGTTTAACCACGATATCTCGTACAATTCCTCTTCATTTCTTGTTCCCAAATTTTAGTAAGAGATTTTAGTGTCATGGACTCCATGCTGCTTTACGTTATCGACTTGTTCGGTACGGCAATATTTGCCATTTCAGGTGTCCTGCTTGCAGGTCGATTAAAAATGGATCCCTTTGGCGTTGCTGTTTTAGGCAGCGTGACGGCCATTGGTGGCGGTACCATTCGGGATATGGCCCTTGGTGCTACTCCTGTGTTTTGGATTACCGACACCAACTACCTCTGGACAATCCTCATCACCTGCCTTCTCACAATGATTGTGGTTAGACGCCCAAAACGCCTAGCATGGTGGATCTTGCCGGTATGTGACGCCATTGGCTTAGCGGTATTCGTTGGAATCGGCGTTGAAAAGACCATGGCTTACCAAGACTCAGCACTAGTTGCTGTCATCATGGGCGTCATTACTGGCTGTGGCGGTGGCATTATCCGTGATGTATTGGCAAGAGAGGTGCCAATGGTACTGAGAAGTGAAGTGTATGCGACAGCTTGTATCATTGGTGGCGTATTCCATACCACTGCCCTCGCCATGGGCGTCGACAGTGATAGTGCTTTCTTAGCCGGCGTATTCTCGACCCTATTAATTCGTCTAGGTGCTATTCGTTGGCACTTGTCTCTGCCGACGTTTGCCCTAAATCGTTAAGCGAATTAATTAAAGGTTTACTTAGATTGTCATTCCTTAGAACGAAGAATGAGTGAGTAAGGAATCTCTACTTGCGAATCGACTAACTATAAGAGTTCCCCAACTCGTTCGTTCCTCACTCTTGAGGATGACATAAGCTCTAGATCAACGAATGACAATCGAGTTACGACCAACAGAAACTAAAAAAAGGTCACCGAAGTGACCTTTTTTATATTCAATCTGTACTGATTACTTCTGCACTCGACGCAATACTTGTTTCAATAAGTCAAAGTCATTAGCAAGGTCTTCAGACAAAAGCTCCATCGCTGCATGCTTAGCTAATGGGCCAGGCAGTTCAATGTCAGACTCAAGGATTTCATCCACCACTTCTTTGAACTTCGCTGGATGCGCAGTACATAGGAATAGACCTGTTTCACCTTCTTGTAACTGCTCATCAAGCAAGCGGTATGCAATCGCACCGTGTGGCTCACATAGATAACCTTGAGCATGAAGTTCACGTACAGACTCAGCACTTTGCTCGTCAGATACTTTGCCTTTACCCAGCGTATCTAAACCCCAGCCCTTAATCTGACAAAGCTCTTCGATACGTGGCCAGTTATTTGGTTGGCTTACATCCATCGCGTTCGATGTTGTTGCAACCGTTGGTTTAGGATCCCACTGACCTGTTTCTAAGTAGCGAGGAACCGTATCATTTTCGTTAGTTGCAGCAATGAAGCGCTTCACAGGAAGACCCAGTGCTTTTGCAAGAAGACCAGCTGTCAGGTTACCAAAGTTACCACTTGGTACTGAAACCACTAAGTTTTCACGCTCTTCTTTGCTTAGCTGAGATGCCGCTTCAAAGTAGTAACAGATCTGCGCCATTAGGCGGGAAATGTTGATTGAGTTTGCTGAATTTAGGCCAATCTCTTCACGTAGCGCGGCATCATCAAATGCTTGCTTCACTAGTGCCTGACACGCGTCAAAGTCGCCATCAATCGCAACCGTGTGGATGTTTTTACCTAGTGTACAGAATAGCTTTTCTTGCAGTGGGCTGATTTTCCCTTTCGGATACAAGATAACTACATTGATATCTTCCATCCCATAGAATGCATGGGCAACAGCTGCACCAGTATCACCAGACGTTGCAGTAAGGATAGTGATTTTCCCACCATCGGATACTGCCGCTAACGACTGAGCCATAAAGCGACCACCGAAATCTTTGAACGCTAGTGTTGGACCGTGGAATAGCTCTAATGCGTAAACGCCATCTTTCACTTTATTGATTGGTGCAGGGAATTGGAATGCTGCATCAACCATTGAATTTACTTGTTCTTCCGCTAGTTCGTCACCAATAAGTGCCGACAAGATTTTGGTACTACGTGAAACAAAATCTTCTGCAAGTAGCGCATCAATATTGTCAAACTTAGGCAGTTCTTGCGGGAAAAATAGACCTTGATTACGGCCTAACCCTTGGCGCACGGCTTGGCCAAAGGAAACTTGTTCGTCATTTTCTTTTATGTTGTACAGCTTCATAGCTCACTTCCTGTTACGTTCGAACCTTGTTTGTTCAGACGACAAACATGGACGAATCCTTCTTCATTTTGTACGTAGTTTTGTTCAAGCCAACGAGCTACTCGCTCAGCGACATCTTTATCTTTACAAATACTAAATAGTGTTGGGCCGCTACCAGAAATGCCGGTAGCTAATGCGCCTGCGGTCGCCGCATACTGACGAGCATCAGCGAAACCAGGTAGCAGTTTCGCACGATATGGTTCAGCAATCACGTCTTTGATCATCTTGGCTGCTAGCTCAGGCTGATTCGAATGACAAGCATGAATAAAGCCCGCTAAATGACGACCATGGGCAATGATATCCTGACGACGATACTGAGATGGTAGGATCTCTCTTGCTTCTGCAGTAGAAACCTTAATACCAGGGTAAGCCATGACCCAATACCAGTCATCAAAACATGGGACTTCTTGGCTGATGATACCAAGCTCTTCGAGCATCAGTTGCACCCCACCTAGGTAACATGGTGCAACGTTATCATAGTGAACTCCACCAGAGATTTGACCTTCCATTTCTCCCATAAGGGCAAGAAGTTCCGTTTCATTCAGTGGCTCACCATGAAAGCGGTTTAATGCATCAAGAGCCGCAACAATCGAACATGCACTTGAGCCCAAACCAGACCCGATTGGCATGTTCTTTTCAAGGGTCATCTCCAATGGAAGCAGTGCGCCACCTTTCTTTTCTAACTCTCGAGCAAAAACACGCCAACAATCGTAAACAATATTCTCTTTTGGATCGTCCGGAAGCTTAGAGACAAAACGACCAGCCGTCTTAAGCGAAAATGGTTCATCACCTGCTGTTACCTTTACTCGGTCACCAAGCAAAGTGCCATCAACTGGAGACACTGCCGCCCCCAGCACATCAAAGCCGACACTGACATTACCAATTGACGCTGGAGCATAAACCACTACATCCATACCACGACTCATATCCTTATACTCCTAGCTTCCAACCTAATGTACGCATCACGTCTGAGAATACGCCTGCCGCCGTTACTTCAGTACCCGCACCGTAACCACGCAATACAAGCGGGATTGGCTGGTAGTAACGACTAAAGAATGCCAAAGCGTTCTCGCCATCTTTAATCTTGAACATCGGATCATTTTCATCAACAGCGGCAACACTCACGCGACACTGACCATCAGCGATTTCGCCGACATAACGCAAGACTTTACCTTCTTCTGCTGCTTTTGCTGACTGCTCTTTAAAGTAAGCATCCGCTTCAGGTAGACGTGCCATAAAGTCTTCTACACTGCCTGAGTCATCAAAGCCCGGCGGTAGCGCTTGGTCAACAATCACGTCTTCAAGCTCTAAATTCATTCCCGCTTCACGAGCAAGGATAAGTAGCTTACGCGCTACGTCCATACCTGATAGATCATCACGAGGGTCTGGTTCAGTAAAGCCGTTATCTTTCGCAATATTAGTCGCTTGGCTTAATGTCATTCCTTCATCTAACTTACCGAAAATGTAAGATAGCGAGCCAGATAAGATACCAGTAAAGCGCTCTAATTCATCACCAGCAGCAATAAGGTTCTGTAGGTTTTCGATAACTGGAAGGCCTGCACCAACCGTTGTTTCGTACATCAGTTTACGGCGAGAGCTACGTGCAACGTCGCGTAACTGATGGTAGTAAGCCATGCTTGCTGTATTCGCTTTCTTGTTTGGAGTCACTACGTGGAAACCAGCTGCTAAGAAGTCTGCATACTGGTTAGCGATCACTTCGCTTGATGTACAGTCAACTAATACTGGGTTAATAATGTGGTTACGCTGAACCAAAGAAATAAGACGCGCTAAACTAAACTCTTCTGACGCATCCTTCATACGATCACGCCAATGGTCGAGTGTTACCCCTTCGCTATCAAGCAGTAAGCCTTTGCTGTTTGCTAGACCACATACGCGTAGCACTATGCCTTTTTCTGCCAGTTTTACTTGTTGGCGTTGAATTTGGTCAACCAATTCACCACCGACACCACCAACACCGACAACAAATACATCAAGGAAGTGTTTAGAGTTAAATAGGTTCTCATGACACGCCTTAATCGCTTCCGAGATCTTATCTTCAGGAATTACTGCCGAGATTGCACGCTCTGATGAACCTTGAGCAATCGCTACGATGTTGACGTTCACTTCAGCAAGTGACGAGAAGAATTGTGAAGCAACACCGCGAGAAGTGCGCATACCATCACCAACTAGAGTTACAATGGCAACATCACTGATAAACTCAACCGGCTCAAGTAAACCATCTTTGAGTTCAAGTTCGAACGTCTCGCTCAACGCTTGCTCTGCCAACGCTTTGTCTTCTGCTTCAATACAGAAACTGATGCTGTACTCAGAAGAGGACTGTGTGATCAGAACGATAGAGACACCTGCCGATGACATTGCGCCGAATACACGACTCGCCATGCCAACCATGCCCTTCATACCTGGACCAGACACATTGACCATCGTCAGATCACTTAAGGTTGTAATACCTTTAATTGCAAGTTTGTCTTCACCTGTGTCTTGACCAATCAGGGTGCCAGCACCTTGAGGGTTAAAGCTATTTTTGATCAGACATGGAATGTGGAACTGAGCAATTGGAGCGATGGTTTTGGGATGAAGTACTGAAGCGCCAAAGTAAGAAAGCTCCATCGCTTCTTGGTAGCTCAGTGATTTCAATAAACGCGCATCATCAACAAGGCGAGGATCACAGTTGTATACGCCATCCACGTCTGTCCAAATCTCGCAGCAATCGGCACGCAGACACGCGGCAAGTACTGCTGCAGAATAGTCAGAACCATTTCGGCCAAGTGTTACTAACTCACCAGCTTCATTACCAGCCGTAAAGCCAGGCATGATATTGACATGACCTTGAGGAAGAGGGTTTTGACGGAAGTTCTGAGTCGAAATTTCAACATCGACCATCGCTTCTAAGTGTTCGCCACGAGCGAATAAGTATTGAACTGGGTCAATGAGGCTAGCCGCCTGACCTTTAGCTTCTAATACCGCTTTCATTAACTGGATAGAAACACGCTCACCTTTACTAATAATGCGCGCATTTACATGGTCAGGGCACATACCCAGTAGATTAACACCATGAACAAATTGGCGAAGCTGTGTTAAAGAGGTTTTTACCTGGTTGTCATAACCACTGCCATCAATGTTTGGTAGCACCTGCTTGATATCTTGGAAGAGATCTCGGAACGAATCTTCAAGCTCAGCAATTTGCAGCTCAGCTTCTCCGTTCTTCAATGCCCCTTCAATCACCGCTACCAATTTGTTTGTGGTTTTCCCTGGTGCTGAAAGCACAACTGCCACTTCTTCTTGCTGTGCATTATTAGCGATGATATCTGCTGCTCGTAAAAAACGGTCAGCATCCGCTAATGATGAACCTCCAAACTTTAAAACTCGCATCCCTTCCTCCAAAATGTTTTAAATCGGCATAAAAAAAGGCCTGTATCTTGTTGGATACAGGCCTTTTCTTGAATTTCTTTCGCTTAGCAGCCTGCCCCAACAATTGCGATGTCGGTAATAATAATGGTTGTGGTCATTACTAGGCTTTGATGCTGCATACTATATTTATCTTAACGATGTGTTTGCTTACCCATACGTTTACCTTATTTTTCATCCTTGCGTCAATGAAAAGTTACTATTTTTTGTTCACACTCCGTTTTACTCGCATTCACAAATAAAACTTAAGTAACAAACTAATTTAACCAAGCAATGAAACCATAAGCACATATCATAATAACTAATTGCTATATAAAAGTTGCAACTAGTTCCTAAGTTTTATGCTTTAATTACTAGCGCAGTGGACAAAAAACAAGCAAGGAGCGGCCAATGAGACTAATACTAAGCCTGTCAGCGCTTGCCTTCGCCTGTCCACTATTTGCTACAGAGCTTCCACCTCTTCCTTCTCAGCAATCACACTCTCCACATAAGATCTTTTTATCTAGTGAAAATGATCAACGCGACTTTGATTCGTGGAAGCTCGACGGGGGGTATTCATATAATGTATTCGATAACATTGATCTTTATGTCGGTGCTCGTTTAAACAATAACGATAAGATCAATGAAACCGGCTTTCTGAGTGGTGTGAGCTATCAAGTAACGCCAAGAGTATCAGTGCAAAGTATGTTGCACTCCTCAAGTGAAGAGAGCATTGAAGAAGGGAAAGATTCTCGCCTATCTGCTGAGGTATCGAGTCGTATGAAGCTGACAGAAAACCTAGATATTCATGCCACTCTCGATTATCAAGAGTGGCAGAAAGGGGTTGAGGTTGGTTTAGGTTTTCGCTTTTAGCTCCAATCTAGCAATTCTGCAGACATCAACACTCCATTCCAATCAGCGTAAATGTAATCACCCGGCTGAATCATTTGGTTATGGATAGTTAAAGTGACATTCACTTCCCCAGCGCCGCGCTTCTCTGTCTTAAATGGATTCGTGCCAAGTGCTTTGATTCCTAAATCCATCTCAGCCATCATTGCGACATCTCGGACGGCACCATTGACAATGACACCTTCCCAATTGTTATCAATCGCAAGAATTGCCAGCTGATCGCCAAGCAGAGCCCTTTGACAAGAACCATGACCGTCGACAACGAGAACTTTGCCCGTACCATCTTGGCTGAGCATCTCTCTAACTTTAGAATTATCGTGATAGCAACGCACCGTTACAATTTCACCGTAAAACGCTAGCTTGCGGCCGAAACTATGAAGAGGCAGCGCTAGCAGCGTCACTTTATCTTCATGCTTGTCACAAATATCCGGTGTAATATCTTTCATTTTTCCTCCATGAGCTTCTAAAAATCCATTATTTACATCGGTCTCGCCATCTCCCCAGCAAGACCTTGTTACGTTTTTCTAAGCAAGAGACCAAGAACAAACTCTCTCCTTGTACGTAATAAATCGCATTTTGGCGGTATTTTTGTCCAAGTATTAATGCCTGCTCTAAGCTGAACTCGACAGCAAAACTCGCTTCACTCCACGTAAAAGTCTCATTGCCAACCTGAACAATACTATAACTAGTATGGTCTATTTCTTGTTCTAAGTGTTGATTATTTAGGTCATTATCAGCCTGAGGTAGCCAAACACTACCAGGATTCCACGCGGTGATAATGGCAAATTCTTGGCTTATTGGTTGCGTATGAAAACGGAAATAGGGATCACTATAAGCTTGCCATAGCTCATCGTTAATCATTGCGCCTCCAATCAATTTACATTTAATGGATACTATTAATATTTGTTACATTCCAACTCTTGATATAAATCAACAAAGTGATTGGAATTAATAGTTCTACGTTGTTAGCATGCTGTTAACATTATAAAATCCGCCTCAAAGACTAATGGGATACTGAGGATTTAGGACCTCTAGTTTAGAAAAGAAGCACCATGGATGGCGGGCGATCAAAGAGAGTGTATTTTTACAGCCTTTGGTTTATTATCAACATCACATTACCTGTATGTTATGTTTTTGCCTAGAATTTATTCTATTAGCACAAATTTTTCACAAGTTTAGGTACCGCCAATGCAAACCCCGCACATTCTTATTGTTGAAGATGAGCAAGTAACTCGTAACACTCTAAAGAGTATTTTTGAAGCAGAGGGATACGCTGTTTTCGAGGCCAGTGACGGTGAAGAGATGCACCAGGTGCTGTCTGACAACCAAGTGAACTTGGTTATTATGGACATCAACTTACCTGGCAAGAATGGTCTACTACTCGCTCGCGAATTGCGTGAGCAAGCTAACGTTGCGCTAATGTTCTTAACAGGCCGTGACAACGAAGTTGATAAGATTCTTGGCCTAGAGATCGGTGCAGATGATTACATCACTAAGCCGTTCAACCCACGTGAATTAACTATCCGCGCTCGCAACCTGCTAAACCGCTCGATGAATGCAAGCGTAGTAAGTGAAGAGAAGCGTAGCGTTGAGAAGTACGTATTTAACGGTTGGGTTTTAGATATCAACAGTCGCTCGCTTGTAAGCCCAAGCGGTGATGGTTACAAACTGCCACGTTCTGAGTTCCGTGCCCTACTTCACTTCTGTGAAAACCCAGGCAAGATCCAGACTCGTGCAGATCTACTGAAGAAAATGACTGGCCGTGAGCTTAAGCCACACGATCGTACAGTAGACGTAACAATCCGTCGTATTCGTAAACACTTTGAATCAGTGTCTGGTACTCCAGAAATCATTGCAACGATTCACGGTGAAGGCTACCGCTTCTGTGGTGATCTAGAAGAGTAATTCACTCTTTATCAAAAAATGGAGCCACTTGGCTCCATTTTTTATATCTAGATTGTAGATACAAAAATGGCCGCTCATTAGCGACCATTTATATCGATTAACTCGGGTTAGCCTCGGCCACCTTTAATCGCATCGATGATTTCAGTAGTTGAACAACCATCTTCGAAATTCAGCACTTCAACTTTACCACCATTGGCAATCACTTCTTTGCCACCAGCGATTTCTTCTGGCTTATAGTCCCCGCCTTTAACCAATAGGTCAGGCAGTACTTCAGAGATTAAGCGTTGAGGGGTATCTTCACCAAAAGGAACAACCCAATCAACAGCACCTAACCCCGCCAATACCGCCATACGGCGATCTGTTGGGTTTACTGGGCGACCAGGGCCTTTAAGGCGCTTAACTGACTCATCAGTGTTAACAGCAACAATCAGACGGTCACCAAGCTCGCCAGCATGGTTTAGGTAAGACACATGGCCTGCATGAAGAATGTCGAAACAGCCGTTAGTCATAACTACTTTCTCGCCTTTTGCTTGCGCTTTCTTCACCGCTTCAATCAGAGCTTGCTCGCCAATGACACCATAGTCTGTATCTTGGCTACCATGAACAGCTTCAGCCAATTCGATAGTAGATAGTGTCGAAGTACCCAGTTTACCAACCACAATGCCGGCTGCAGCATTCGCTAGCGCACACGCTTCGTCAAGAGGCTTACCTGCGGCTACTGAAGCAGCTAGTACCGAGATGACCGTATCGCCGGCACCGGTAACGTCATAGACTTCTTTCGCTTGCGTCGGCAAATGGAATGGTTCCTGACCACGACGTAGTAACGTCATACCGTGCTCACTGCGTGTCACAAGTAGCGCTTCGAAATCAAACTCTTCGATTAGCGCAAGACCTTTATCTACAAGCTCTTCATCCGATTTCACTTTACCAACGACAAGCTCAAACTCTGCCATGTTTGGCGTAAGCAGTGTCGCGCCACGGTAACGCTCAAAGTCAGCTCCTTTCGGATCAATAAACACTGGAACATTTGCTGCACGAGCTTTTTGAATAAACTGTTGTACGTGTTCTAGAGCACCTTTTGCGTAGTCTGATAATACTACCGATTTTACTTTAGGTAGTGCTTGCTCCATTCGGTCTAAGATCAGTTCAGCGTCAACATTTTCAAACTTATCTTCAAAGTCTAAGCGAATCAGTTGCTGGCCACGACTCATCACGCGTAGCTTAGTGATTGTTGGGTAGTTTGGTAAGCCAACAAAATCACACTTCACTTTCAGTGCAGAAAGCGTTTCATTCAGTGCCTTGGCAGGTTCATCAATCCCTGTTAAACCAACAATATGAGCGTGACCGCCTAATGAAGCAATATTCATTGCTACGTTAGCAGCACCACCAGGACGCTCTTCATTATTCTCTACTTTGACTACAGGGACTGGCGCTTCCGGTGAAATGCGACCGGTTGGACCATACCAGTAACGATCTAGCATCACGTCACCGATGATAAGCACACCAGAATCACTGTAGTTAGGTAGGATTGGCTTCATTGTGGATCTCCAAATTCTAATTCGGGCAAGAGTTTAGCATAAAGCTTCGGCGTTATTCTAACCACTCGTGCCATAGTTTCGTTACCAGCTCGCGCTCAGCAACGAGTTTTTCTTCTGCCACATCCGCATCTAAGTTCAACAAATTGCGGTGGTGGATTTGATCGCGCATGGTGGTATAGGCATGTGTCAGCGCCATGGCTGCACCTTCTTCCATTATTCCTTGCGCCATCATGGATTCAAAAATACGAACGTTGTCACTCCAACGAGTCAACTTCGGCTTCTCATGACTAAAGCGTAAGACCAGATACTGAGCCAAAAATTCAACATCCGTAATCCCACCAGGATCTTGCTTAAGCATAAAACGCCCCGCTTTCTTACCCCCCAAATGGTCTCGCATTTTTACACGCATTTCCGAGACATCTTTGATGAGTTTAGTGCCATCACGGTCCAAGGTAAGGATTTCATGACGAGTCTTAGCAAATGCTTGTTGTAAAGGCTCATCTCCGTAAATCATACGCGCTCGTACTAGAGCTTGGTGTTCCCAAGTCCACGCATCTTGACGTTGATACTCATCAAATGCATCGGTTGGGCTCACCAGTAGCCCTGACGCTCCAGATGGACGTAAGCGAGTATCCACTTCGTACAAAATCCCCGACGCTGTTCTGGTCGAGAAAATATGA
This sequence comes from Vibrio sp. TBV020, assembly GCF_046056895.1. Lineage (NCBI taxonomy): Bacteria > Pseudomonadati > Pseudomonadota > Gammaproteobacteria > Vibrionales > Vibrionaceae > Vibrio > Vibrio sp. TBV020. The sequence continues at coordinate 2,961,279 of NZ_JBEEAQ010000003.1, forward strand.
ATAATACGTTGAGCTAGACGTAAGTAAAACTGACGAGCATCGATCTCTTTCTTACCATCAGTGTAGGCGTGAACTGGACTATCGTGCATAAACACAATATCAAGGTCAGAATTATAGCCAAGCTCCCAACCACCGACTTTGCCATACCCTATAACAGCAAATCCCTTACCCTCTCTATCTTTCAAGTGAGAAGGCACACCATATTTTTCTGTCATTTGCAGCCAAGCTTGGCCAACAACCGACTCAACAATGGCTTCGGCTAAATAGGTTAAGTGGTCACTCACTTTCATTACAGGTAATACACCTGCAATGTCAGCCGCTGCGATGCGTAAGATACAAATTTGCTTAAACTGGCGCAGCGCCTCCATCTGCTGTTCCATATCATCTTCTGGAATGCGGGCTAGGAAATCCCTTAGTTCACTCTGATAGCTTTCCAATGGGATCGGGTTGTACAGCTGTTGCGGGTCAATTAATTCATCCAACAATATCGGGTAACGACCGAGTTGCTCTGAAATCATCGGGCTCGCGGTACATAGGCGAACTAACTGAGTCAATGCAGCTTGGTGTTCATCAAGCAGTTCAAGGTATGTGGTTCGAGTAACAATTCTGTGGAGCAAATGCAGTACTCGCGGCAAACCAAACTCAGCGTCTTGATGAGCATAGATGGCAGAGAAGACTTTCGGCATCAGTCTATTCAGCACTTCTCGACCACGCGGACCTAACGTCTTTTTCGCAAGATCTTTTTTAAACTGGATGATGGTTTCAGCCATGATTTGTGGTTGCTTAGCTTGAATATCGGTTTGAAGAATATGCTCAAGCACATCTTGCTTAGCGGCCATATCCCATAGTTCGACAAAATGTTTCGCGATGTCTTCTTGCTCTTCTTCGTCATCGCCAATCAAGTCAGCAAATACGGCATGTACATTAGCCATATGCGCTTGCACATCAGCAATGAGTTCACTCCACTCTTGGTATCCCATCGCCACAGCAAGTTGGAGCTGCTCTATATCGCTCTCTGGTAGTGTTTGAGTTTGTTTATCCGCCATCGCTTGTAGCAAGTTCTCTAGGCGACGCAAAAATTTATACGCTTGGCGTAAATACTCAGTCTCTTGCGCTGTCAGCTGCTCTAATTCTTCAATCGCGCTTAAAGTCTCAAGCAGCCCTCTTTGACGCAGACTTGGCTCTCGACCACCACGAATAAGCTGGAACACTTGAGCGATAAATTCAATTTCGCGAATACCACCAGCACCCAGCTTAATGTTATTACTCAAACCACGACGACGAACTTCACTGCTGATCATTGATTTCATTCGACGCAGCGATTGAATCGCACTGAAGTCGATATAGCGACGGAACACGAATGGACGCAGCATTTGACGTAGCTCTTGGTACTCTGGGTACATTTCACGTCCCATAACGCGCGCTTTGATCATTGCATAGCGTTCCCAGTCTCGTCCTTGCTCTTGGTAATAATCTTCCAACGCAGCGTAGCTCATCACTAATGGTCCACTATCACCAAAAGGGCGCAGGCGCATATCAACGCGATAACAAAATCCATCAAAGGTTTGTTGATCAAGAGCTTTAATGATGCGTTGGCCTAAGCGAGTAAAGAACTGAGCGTTCGCAATACTTCGACGTGTACCTTGAGTTTCACCGTTTTCCGGGTAGGTAAAAATTAAATCGATATCGGAAGAAAAGTTAAGCTCACCACCACCAAGCTTGCCCATACCAATAATCAGCATCGGTTGAGCTTCACCAGCGTCATTGGTTGGCGTCCCCCACAGTTCACAACACGCTTTATATTGCCACTGATAGGTTTCGAAGATCATCGCCTCCGCAAGCTGAGAAAGGTGAGCCAAGCTCTCTTCAAGACTCCAAGAACCAACAAAGTCACGCCACGCTATGTAGGCCATTTCTCGATTACGAAACTGACGTAATACTCGATGTCCTTGCATTTCATCATCACAAGTAGCTAGCTGCTCAGCCAATCGCTCTCGGTACTTATCACAGCGAGCAGCCTCAGAGAGCATTTCAGGTAAATGTTGCTGAAGATGTGTATCCGTCTTAAGCGTTTCAAGAACAAACTGACTGAGTCCAGCGACATATTCGAGCTGTTCAAGTAGCGGCTGCGACCAATGAGCCAAAGCTTGCGACTCTATTAACGGTTCAATTGCGGTTTGGGAGATGGGCGTGAGACGAGCTGGCAGTTGCATGATTCTTCCTTGTTTCGATAAGCCTTTGAAAGGTTATGGACTATTTATACCAGACTTAAACCAATAAAAAACGCCCACTATCAAGCAGTGGGCGTTTAATTCTAGCTAGTTAGCGAATCTAGACTCTAAATGAGGTGATTTTCTTATCTAATTCTTCAGCGTTTTGCTGCATGATTTCCGATGTTTCCAATAGTTCAGATACTACCGTTACTGATGCTTCAACCAGTTCTCGAACATTGGTTAGGTTCTGGTTCATCTCTTCAGCTACACTGCTTTGCTGACCCGCGGCTGTCGCGATCTGGAAGTTCATATCGTTAATTTGGTTCACTTGCCCAACAATACCATCTAACTCACTACCCGCATTGGTAACAAGATCCACACCTTCGGCCGCCTCTACAACACTTTTCTCCATTAGCTCTACCGCAGAGTTTGCACTCGATTGCAGCTTAGAGATCATATCTTGAATCTCAACGGTTGCTTGTTGAGTGCGTTGCGCTAGGTTACGCACTTCGTCAGCAACAACCGCGAAACCTCGACCAGCTTCACCCGCACGTGCCGCTTCAATCGCTGCATTAAGTGCAAGTAGATTAGTTTGCTCAGAGATTCCTTGAATCGTACTAACAACACTACCGATTGAGCCAACGCTATCTTCTACTTCATTAACCGCTTGCGCAGAAGCTGAGATATCTTTCGATAGCTCGCTAATTTTCATAACCGTGTCTTGTACAAAACGTTGGCCAGTCGCTGCCTGAGTTGAAGCGTTTTCTGTTAACGTTGAAGCATTTTGCGCATGATCAGCAACAGTTTGTACCGTAGACGTCATTTCACTCATTGCAGTCGCAAGCTGATCAATTTCATTGAACTCTTCCTGCGCAGATTCTTTGGTTTCAGACATACTCAGCGTCATAACTTCAGTTAGTCCAGCCAATTCTTGAGAAGCGTCAACTTGCAGCTTGATCATCTCTTGTAGTTGAACACGTGTTTTTTCGAGCTCACGAGCTACATCACCATATTCATCTTTACACGCCATTTCGATTGGAACAGACAGATCTTTTTCTGCCATTGTTTTGATCGCGTCACTCAGATATTGCGTCTGACGAAGCATAATGCGTGCTGCAAACAACAGAAGCACAACAAAGACCAAAATCATCAATGCTGTTTGCCAAGCAACTTGAACCAAATACGCTTCATAGTGCTCTTGAGCAACCTGAGCATTTTGTGTTGCTGCTAATAGAGAATCATGAAAGGTGCTCGCATCCCACAACTGCTTTGCGATGATCAGAATGGTACTGAACACCATCAGCATTACCATCTTTGGGACTAAGCGAATATCCGTGATCACTCGCTCCCATGGTTTAAATGCCAGTTTGGTCATTGTTACTTCTCCACTAAGTCTTATATATTGAGGGCTCCTGACTCGCATCAGGCCTCTTAAGCTCCGCTATCTTCATAATATTGAGGATAGCTGTTATTTATTTCGAGCCTCGTATGAAAAAGAATAATATCAAAGACGACACCAAGCCGATGAGCTTACTGTCACTAATCTTGTCATTTATGGCGCTATTTGTGATCTCAGGCTTATTGTTTTTCCCACTACGCCCAGAAACTCGACAAGTACTTATCGGCTTGGACTTTATAATCTGTAGCATATTTATCCTACAATTGAGCATAGATTTGATCCGCTCAGCAGATCGAGTGCAATTTATGAAACGACATTGGATCGACTTTGTCGCTAGTCTGCCGATGATCGAGCCTCTACGCTATGCTCGTCTATTTTCAATTTTGCGAGTGGTGTTAGTGATTCGCTCGAGCAGAACGGTTATCAGACAATTACTACGTAATAAACATGAGACCACACTGGCTTCTATCTTGTTAGTGATGGTTGTTCTATTGACCGCAGGCTCCAGCATGATGCTGTTTATCGAAGGGCAAGCGCCTGGAAGCAATATTCATGATGGTGGCGATGCAATGTGGTGGGCATTAGTCACCATCTCTACCGTCGGTTATGGCGATCACTACCCTGTGACGGACGCAGGCCGAGCCTTAGCGGCAGGGCTAATTATCTGTGGTGTTGGCTTATTTGGTATGATCTCGGGGCTTGTGACTTCTATGATCACCTCCCCATCAAAGGTACAAACCACCCGTTCAGAAAATAAAGAACGCCTGCTAAGAGAGCTCGTCGAAAAACAAGATGAGATATTGAGACGATTAGACAGACTAGAGCGCAATAGCGATAACAACCAAAAACGGGAGCCCTGAGGCTCCCGTTTCATAACTAAGTGACTTAATCTTGCCAATATGGCTCTGCTTCAATACAGATGATACGAGTCTGCTCCATCGCATGTAGAATCGAACTTTCTTGACGAGCTAGCCAGCGCTCAAGTTGCTCTCGCTCTTCACCTTCAAGTTTATCCACCAGCTTAGCTAATGTTCTAAGCTTAAGCAGGTCATCGGTACCATGCAGTAAATCACTCCACGGCAAACGGAAACTGTCACGCTCATCAAAATCATACAGACTTGCGAAGCTCACACCTGTATAAAGGTTACGCATCAAGCGGTACTGCTGCTCAATGTAATCTTCACTAGTCAAGTTGCGTTCAGGCGGAAAAGCTTCCATTAACTCAGCCCAAGTGCGATCTAACTGCTGCACAGAGAAGTGCTCTATATTAAGAGCCATTTTTTCACGTGATTTGTCATCTAAAAATGGTTGCCAACCACGAGTGAGAATCCAACGACTCAAATCGAGTAACAAACCAGTATAACGAGAAGAGTTCAGTAGCTCTAGGATTTGCTCACGACTTGGCAACTGCTCTTCAATTAGCTTCAGTTCACTAACCAAGAACTTACGCGCATCTAACTTACGTAATGCGTGGCCTTTGTCATCAAGCAAATCCTCTAAGTAGTCGTAATCATTCAACCACTCTAAGTCTTGCTCTAACCATTTGAGTTCTTGGCGCAGAATAGCACTAGCACGACGTGGCACAACGCCGCCGTATACCGTTAAAATCTGGCGAATGTAACTGATCGAATGCTTGATTTCATGTACAGCTTCGATGGAATCTCGCTCAGAATAGATCTGTTCGTGGTAATGCCAATGTGAAAGGGCGTGCTCTAACGAGTTCACAAAACACGATTCCACGCTATCTTTTTTCTTGGTATCCACAAGAGAAAGCGGTTTTACTTCGTCCCCTGTATAACCCATCGCAAGTCGGTAGCCTTTCGCTGCTTTACTTAAATTACCTAAGCGCATGCCTCCATCTTCAGAGAAACTACGTGCCAATGTAAACAGCGCATCTGTCTGACCCGACTTGAGCTCTAACTCAACTTCACAAATAGGATCTTCTTTGCCATTCGCTTCAACTTTGCCTTGGTCAAAAGCAACTTCTACCTGGCTGCCATCTGGCATACCTATCAACCACTGTTCACGGGTAAAGTTAGTAGAGAATAATGGATGAAGTTCTGACTGGAGGGTTTGAACATCCTTACCTGTCGGCCAAATATCACTAGGATGAAGCGTTAGGTCTGGATCGTTACCGACGTGCTCAGCGTTGTATTCTGGCCTTTGGTGTAAACCCGCTACAACGCGTCCGGACGTTTTCACAGTTTGAACAAAGACATCATCGAAACGACGAATACGCATGCCGATATCATGTTGGCGAAGCCAGTTATCAGGCGTATCAAAGTAGGTGTTACCAAGCTCTCGACAGCTATGCTGAAGTACTTTGGTTTCAGAGATTTTTTGACGTAAAGTCTCTGAAAAATCGGGAGAAACAAAAAACTTCAGTTCTATCTCGGTTTCCATAGTTATACCTTTCAAAGCAGATAGAGACAGGATATTGCCTATTTTCTTACTCGGCAAGAAAGAAATATCGCCCCAATGATGATCTAAAACAGTTTAAATGAGTGATTTAATGGGTTAACATGCGCGCCTTTATAGCCATCGTTCAACATTTCGCCATGAAATGGTGTATGTTAGTTTTTAGGTTATATTAATTGGGTTGAATGACCATGCCAGTAAATACAATTATGGGGTTATTTGCAAAGTCCCCTATTAAACCTTTGCAGCGCCACGTTGTGTGTGTGAATGAATGTTGCTCACACCTAGTTAACTTCTTTGAAGTAAGTTCAAAGGGTGATTGGGAGAAAGCAGCAGAGATCCGTTCACAGATTTCTCACCTAGAGAAAGAAGCAGACGTATTAAAGCGCGAAATTCGTCTTAAACTTCCTCGTGGTTTGTTTATGCCTGTAGACCGTAGTGACATGTTGGAACTACTGACTCAGCAAGACAAACTCGCAAACCTTGCAAAAGATATTGCTGGCCGCGTGTATGGCCGTCAATTGACTATCCCTGCACCTCTTCAAGAAAACTTCATTGCGTACGTAAAACGTTGCCTAGACGCAGCAGAGCAAGCGCAAAAAGTTATCAATGAGCTTGATGAGTTATTGGAAACTGGATTTAAAGGCCGTGAAGTAACACTTGTGGCTGAAATGATCCATCAACTGGATGTGATTGAGGACGACACAGACGCGATGCAGATTCAGCTTCGTCAGCAACTAATGACAATCGAAGCCGATCTAAATCCGATTGATGTGATGTTCCTTTACAAAATTCTAGAGTGGGTAGGTGGTATTGCTGATCAGGCGCAACGTGTTGGTGCGCGTCTGGAAGTAATGTTGTCTCGCTCATAAAATAAGTTAACCAAATAACGAAGAGCATCTAACTGGTTCACACCCCTTATAGGCGATAAATACTGACGCGCTGAAGGGGTTTTGTCGTGCTAAATTTTTGCTCCGCTTGTTATCAAACAACTAGGTATTACGATGGATATCCTTGCTAACTACGGCACTGTCCTGATTATTATTGCAGCAGCTTTCGGTTTCTTGATGGCTATTGGTATTGGTGCGAATGACGTTGCGAACGCAATGGGCACCTCAGTAGGCTCTAAAGCACTGACTGTAAAACAAGCGATCATTATCGCAATGATCTTTGAATTTGCAGGTGCATACCTTGCAGGTGGTGAAGTTACTGACACCATCCGTAAAGGGGTAATCGAAACGTCCCTATTTGCTCACCAACCTGATGTACTTGTGTACGGCATGATGTCAGCACTTCTTGCTGCTGGTACGTGGCTATTGCTTGCGTCTTACATGGGCTGGCCTGTATCGACTACTCACTCAATCATCGGTGCCATCATCGGTTTTGCGTGTGTATCTGTTGGTACAGAAGCGGTGGACTGGGGCTCAGTTCAAGGCATTGTAGGTAGCTGGATTATTACCCCTGTTATCTCTGGTTTCTTTGCTTACGTTATCTTTGTCAGTGCACAGCGTCTGATCTTCGATACTGAAAAGCCACTATTCAACGCAAAACGCTTTGTACCTGTGTACATGTTCATCACCACTATGGTTATTGCTCTGGTAACGATTAAAAAAGGTCTTAAGCACGTTGGTCTGCACCTTTCAAACGGTGAAGCTTGGGCATGGGCTGCTGGTGTATCTGCGCTTGTTATGGCGGGTGGTTATTTCTACATTCAGAAGAAATTCGCAAGCCGCGAAGATGACCATGGTTTTGCTGGCGTTGAAGGTATCTTCAGTGTGCTAATGGTAATCACTGCGTGTGCGATGGCATTTGCTCACGGTTCAAATGACGTAGCAAACGCGATTGGTCCACTATCAGCGGTTGTTTCTACTGTTGAGCACATGGGTGAAATCACAGGCAAGAGCACTATTGCTTGGTGGATTCTGCCACTAGGTGGTTTTGGTATCGTTGTTGGTCTAGCAACTCTAGGTCATAAAGTAATGGCAACAGTTGGTACAGGTATTACTGAACTAACACCAAGCCGTGGTTTTGCAGCTCAGCTAGCAACAGCATGTACCGTTGTTCTTGCATCAGGTACTGGTCTACCTATCTCTACGACACAAACACTGGTTGGTGCTGTTCTAGGTGTTGGCTTTGCTCGTGGTATCGCAGCCCTTAACCTAGGTGTTGTACGTAATATCGTTGCTTCTTGGATTGTAACACTGCCAGCAGGTGCCCTATTGGCTGTCGTATTCTTCTACGCAATCCAAGCGATGTTCGTTTAATCAACAATGACAGTGATATGTTAACTCACTGTCATTATTGACTCAAAACCGCAGAAAGGGAGGCTTAGCCTCCCTTCTTTGTTGCAGTCAGATTAGAAACTACTTACTATTTGACCTTAGAAAAATTCAAGATTTGGGGCTGTGGCTTTTCTGCCCTTTTAGACTGTTAAAGGATTTACCGTGAAAAAACTGGTTTGCTTAGTTTTAGCATCAATGCTAGCTGTACCTGCGGCATTCGCTCAAGACCGTTATATCTCAGATAAACTATTCACTTACATGCACTCTGGCCCTAGCAACCAGTTTCGCATTATCGGCAGTGTTGATGCAGGGGATAAAGTAAAACTGCTTAGCACCAATAAAGATAGTGGTTACACTCAAGTTCAGGACAGCAAAGGTCGTAAAGGCTGGGTTGAAAGTCGTTTTGTAACGAACCAAGAAAGCATGGCGCTGCGTCTACCAAAGCTTGAAAAAGAGCTTTCTGAAGTTAAAGAAAAACTAGCAAATGCTCGCTCAAGCGCTGATCAAGAGAAAGCTGGTCTAGTTGATTCTCTTGAGACTCGTAATAATCAGATTCACGATCTAGAGCAAGGCTACAGTGAGATGAGCCAGCAGCTATCTGCATCGCAAGAAGAAGTCCGCAAACTTCGCGCGAAGCTAGATACACAAAAAGATGATCTGCTTCTGAAGTACTTCATGTACGGTGGTGGCGTTGCAGGTATCGGTCTTCTACTTGGTCTGATTCTTCCTCATATCATGCCACGCAGAAAACGCTCTCCTTCTGGTTGGGCATAACGCTAGATAGAATTCGAAAAAAGGTCACCTTGCAGTGACCTTTTTCATATCTGAATGATTTCAAATAACGCTTCGTTTCAGAACTAGCCTTGCCAATCATACAAGGCAGGGATTTCTATTAGCTCCCCTTGGTAGCGGACCAAGCAAGACTGCTGCTCGATAGCGATTAATTGCAGTTCATTATTAATCCAGTCCCCTTGCCCATACTCAGTACCATTAATCTTTACCCATCGCTTGCTCTCTTGACTTGAGTAAACGTGGGTTTGAAAGTTCAATGGCGGCAGTTTCCCATACCATTGCTCTGCATCTTGCGCTAAGTTACTAGCATCACGACTCACTGTTTTGGTCTTATTTGGTTGGCTGGATATCGCCGACTCAAAACGCTGAGCAAGCTCCGGAGACAAACCTGATAGATCAATTCCCTTAAGTAAATCCTCATCCTTACTGGACTTTTGAACACTTTGTGACATCTTCGAATCGATGATGCTTTCTTCTTGCGCAAGATCCATCATTGATAATTCACTTGGCTCAGATGGCGCCTTATAGGTATCACGTAGTGCGCTAAACGCAGGGGCGGTTTGTATTTCAAGAGCAAATGGTACGTCAACAATAATGGTTTGAGAGACATTATCAGCTAACCATTGCTGCTGATAGTCGTGGTACGTTTGATAGGCCATCCCCCCCGCTACAATCAACGATGGCGCAACGACGGCAAGAGCGCAGATCCATTTACTAGTTGGCTTGATACCCGCTTGGCTAGCCTGTAAACCATAATTCGCAGATGGCTCGATCGCTTGATGAAGACGCTCTGAGTTTTCTAGTGCTTGCATCACTTTAGACATTCGAGCTCTCCTTAAATTGATTTAATGTCGGCGCATCTTGCTGCGATAGTCGCTCTAACAATTGTAGGGTTTTCTGTCCAGCAACTCCGTCAACAGTCAAACCTTGCCAACGTTGGAAAAGCTCTACTTTACGTTTTACATCAGAGTCAAACTGAACGCTCTCTGAATCAGGCTCGCCTAACACTCTCGAAAGTGCTTTATCTAGCTTGGCCACCGATTCACCTTCCATTCCTTGTTTTAGGGTTTCATTCCACGCGCTTTGCCAAATTGAACGGTATTGCCCCTGCCATATTGAGGAAAGCCATTGGCGTTCAAAGGTAACTAGCTTGCCCCCTACAAGTAACTGCACATGCGAATCCGATACAGCATACAAAGTAGCAAACCTCGATTGACCATCAATATCTAAAGTTAACAGCACAGGACGATTGGCTTGGACAAGTTCATCCAAGGTCGCTTCAGCTAACTGGCAACGAAACAAAGATTCATTGTTGTTGAGGCATAACTGATCAAGAACAGATGCACGAAATCCCCAAACCTTATACAAATCTGCCAGAGCCGCCTCTTGATTGATACTCTGATTGAGCACCTCTTTTAGTTGGCTGTTGAAAACCGTTTTCTGCTGTTCCACATTGTCAACTTGAGGGTATTGCTGCTGAATTGAACTCTCAACCCAAGGTGTCACAAGGGAAGGGGTATACCAATACGCTCCTACAGCAAGTAACCCACCAATAATCAACGATGCAAGCATAGGGTTAGATGACGACTTAACAGCTCTGTCATTCACGGTAGGGACAGAACCCGTCTGGAAGCTCATTACATCATCACAAGCTGCTTGTACTGTCGCATTCGAAGGTTTCGCCTCTCCTAAACTGTAACTCTGCTTTAAGCTCGCATCACAGACTAGGTTAATCAGACGAGGAATCCCGTTTGTTTGCCGAGCTATATATTTTATCGATTGAGAAGAAAATAGCTCAGGAGAACCACCAGCGAGAGTTAGACGAAACTTAATGTAGTCACGAGTTTCATCTTGATTGAGGGGCAGCAAATGGTAACGCCCTGTCATACGCTGAGCTAATTGCCTTAGCTGCGGCATCTTGAGCTTTTGTTGTAACTCTGGCTGACCAATCAATAGAACCTTTAAAAGTTTCTGGCTTTCCGTTTCTAAGTTGGTCAACAATCGCAACTGTTCTAATACATCAGCCGAGAGATGCTGAGCTTCATCAATCACGAGTAAGGTTTGAATGCCATTGGAGTGATTGTGCAACAGAAACTGATGTATATGTTGATTGAGCTGCTTCAACGATGAATTCGGCTCATAGGCTAAATCAAATTCATCACAAACGGCTTCAAGTAACTCAATATTAGAAAAGGTTGGATTAAGAATAAGTCCTGCGCGCGTTGTCTCTGCTAAAGTTTTCAATATGGATTTAGCAATGGTGGTTTTCCCTGTGCCCACCTCACCAGTCAGCATAGCGAAACCACCGCCCACGCCCAATCCTGCTTGGATTTGAAACAGCGCTTCTTTATGGCGACGGCTTTGATAAAGAAAACGAGAATTAGGCACAATCGAAAATGGCAATTCTGTCAGCGCAAAATGTTGTTGATACATACTTCTCGTCTCTGGGAATTTAGTGCTAAGAAAAGTACCATTGCTGGCACTATTAGCCAATGGCATTATCAAGAAAAGGGATGACTCGGTGCAAAGATACCTTGTCGGTGGTGCAGTCCGCGATCAACTGCTAAATATTAACGTCTATGACAAAGACTGGGTAGTGGTCGGGTCCACACCTGAAAAACTTCTAGAAAAAGGCTACACAGCTGTCGGAAAAGACTTCCCCGTTTTCCTTCATCCAAAAACAAAAGAAGAACATGCTCTTGCTCGGACAGAGCGAAAAGTTGGTCAGGGATACACAGGGTTTGAGTGTTACTTCGCAGCGGATGTTACCTTAGAAGAAGATCTACTACGTCGAGATCTTACTATCAACGCCATGGCGCAAGATCCTGATGGAAATGTCATCGATCCCTTTAACGGCCAGCAAGATCTGCATGATCGTGTCCTACGTCATGTTTCTGATGCATTTACTGAAGATCCTTTACGCGTTCTACGTGTTGCTCGCTTTGCTGCGAAGCTCGATCATCTCGGCTTTACCGTTGCACCTGAAACACTGAGCTTGATGCGTGAAATCTCAGAATCTGGCGAGTTAACTCACTTAACTCCAGAGCGTGTGTGGCAAGAGTGGTATAAATCTCTCTCTACCCGAAGCCCACAGACTTTCTTAAGTGTGCTTCGAGAATGTGGAGCATTAAAGGTTGTTCTACCTGAGCTAGACGCTTTGTTTGGCGTGCCTCAACCGGAAAAGTGGCATCCAGAAATCGATACTGGCATTCACACATTGATGGTTGCTGAACAAGCAGCGAAACTCAGTGACTCTCTCCCTGTGCGCTTTGCCTCTCAAGTCCATGATCTAGGTAAAGGCATCACTCCTGAATCGGAATGGCCGAGTCACAAAATGCACTGCCACACCGGGCTTAAGTTAATTAAGAAGCTTTGCGACCGTGTACGAGTGCCTAATGAGTTCAGAGATCTCGCACTAATAGTCTGCGAGCAACACTCCAATATCCATAGAGCGGCTGAGCTTCGCCCTGAGACAAAACTCAAAGTACTTAATAAGTTCGATGTATGGCGCAAGCCAGAACGACTTGAAGACATTCTGCTGTGCTGTATGGCCGATAGTCGTGGTCGAACAGGTTATGAAGAGATTGATTACCCGCAAAGAGAGCTCTTTACTGACGCTTACCAGGCTGCTTTAGCAGTAAATGTGCAAGATATTATCAAGGATGGCTTTAAGGGTGCGGATATTCGCACTGAGATGGAAAAGCGTAGAGTTGAGGCTATTCGCGGAGCTTAATCGACAGTCGTCATCCTCAAGAATGAGGAACGAATGAGTTGGGGATCTCTTGAAGCGAGCTGAATATTTGAGGAGATTCCCTACTCCTTCCTTCGTCAGTCTATGGAATGACGAGTCACACAGCCTTAATAATTCTTGTCATCCCCAAGAATGAGGTACGAATGAGTTGGAGATCTCTTGAAGCGAACTGAGTAATTGAAGGGATTCCCTACTCTCTCCTTCGTCGCTCTAAGGAATAACAGATACAAAAACGCCTCCGAAATCGGAGGCGTTTTTTAAAGCTTTAAGCTAATAATTCGTTGTGAATTATTGACCTTTAACTTCTTTAAGACCGTTGAAAGGAGCTTTAGCGCCTAGAGCTTCTTCGATACGGATTAGCTGGTTGTACTTAGCAACACGGTCAGAACGGCTCATAGAACCAGTCTTGATTTGACCTGCAGCAGTACCTACCGCTAGGTCAGCGATAGTTGCATCTTCAGTTTCGCCAGAACGGTGAGAGATTACAGCTGTGTAACCTGCGTCTTTAGCCATCTTGATTGCAGCTAGAGTCTCAGTTAGAGAACCGATTTGGTTGAACTTGATAAGGATAGAGTTAGCTACGCCTTTCTCGATACCTTCAGCAAGGATCTTAGTGTTAGTAACGAATAGGTCATCACCTACTAGTTGAAGCTTGTCACCTAGTAGTTCAGTTTGGTGCTTGAAGCCATCCCAGTCAGACTCGTCTAGACCGTCTTCGATAGAAACGATTGGGAATTGGTTAGCTAGCTCAGCTAGGTAGTGGTTGAACTCTTCAGAAGAGAAAGTCTTACCTTCGCCCTTCATGTTGTAGATGCCAGCTTCTTTGTCGAAGAACTCAGATGCAGCACAGTCCATAGCTAGAGTAACGTCTTTACCTAGTTCGTAACCTGCAGCAGCAACAGCTTCTGCGATAACTTCTAGAGCTTCAGCGTTAGACTTAAGGTTAGGAGCGAAACCACCTTCGTCACCAACTGCAGTGCTGTAGCCTTTAGACTTAAGAACTTTAGCTAGGTTGTGGAATACTTCAGCACCGATACGTAGACCTTCTTTAAGAGTCTTAGCACCAACTGGTTGGATCATGAACTCTTGGATATCAACGTTGTTGTCTGCGTGCTCACCACCGTTGATGATGTTCATCATTGGTAGAGGCATAGAGAACTGACCAGCAGTACCGTTTAGTTCAGCAATGTGCTCGTATAGAGGCATGCCTTTAGCCGCTGCAGCAGCTTTAGCGTTTGCTAGAGATACAGCTAGGATTGCGTTAGCACCGAACTTAGACTTGTTTTCAGTACCGTCTAGCTCGATCATTACTGCGTCGATTGCAGCTTGGTCTTTAGCGTCTTTACCAACTAGAGCTTCAGCGATTTCGCCGTTTACAGCTTCAACAGCTTTAAGAACACCTTTACCTAGGAAACGAGCTTTGTCGCCGTCACGTAGCTCAAGAGCTTCACGTGAACCAGTTGATGCGCCAGATGGAGCAGCAGCCATACCTACGAAACCGCCTTCTAGGTGTACTTCAGCTTCTACAGTTGGGTTACCACGTGAATCGATGATTTCACGACCTAGAACTTTAACGATCTTAGACATTGAATGTTTCCTTCTCGTTGAATATATAATGTCAAAATTAAGGGCAGCAGCACTACTAACGCTACTGCCCGTATCCTTTACTTCTCTAATTCGCCGCGTTGGTATTCACCAGCCGCTTTCACGAAACCTGCAAATAGTGGGTGACCATCGCGAGGTGTTGAAGTGAACTCTGGGTGGAACTGAGCCGCTACAAACCATGGGTGAGCTGGGTTCTCAATTACTTCTACCAGTTTCTTGTCTGCAGATAGACCTGATACTTTTAGGCCTGCTTTTTCAATCTGTGGACGAAGAACATTGTTCACTTCGTAACGGTGACGGTGACGTTCATGAATCGTCGCGTTACCGTATAGTTCACGAGCTTTAGTACCTTTCTCTAGGTGACATAGCTGTGAACCAAGACGCATAGTACCACCTAGGTCAGAGGTTTCAGTACGTTCTTCAACTTTACCTTCACCATCAACCCACTCAGTGATTAGACCAACAACTGGGTACTTCGTCTCTTTGTTAAATTCTGTTGAGTGTGCACCTTCCATACCCGCAACGTTACGCGCGTATTCGATAAGTGCTACTTGCATGCCTAGACAGATACCTAAGTAAGGTACTTTGTTTTCACGAGCGTATTTTGCTGCAAGGATCTTACCTTCAACACCACGGTCGCCAAAACCACCAGGAACAAGGATTGCGTCAAGGTCAGCCAGTGCTTCTTCACCTTTTGACTCAACGTCTTGAGAATCTACGTATTTGATCTTCACGCTTAGACGGTTCTTAAGACCTGCGTGCTTCAGTGCTTCGTTCACTGACTTGTATGCGTCTGGTAGTTCAATGTACTTACCAACCATACCGATAGTCACTTCACCCGTTGGGTTCGCTTCTTCGTAGATTACTTGTTCCCACTCAGACAGATCAGCTTCAGGAGCTGTAATGCCAAAGCGTGTACATACTAGGTCATCTAGACCTTGAGATTTGATTAACTGAGGGATCTTGTAGATAGAATCTACGTCCTTCATAGAGATTACTGCTTTTTCTGAAACGTTACAGAACAGAGCAATCTTCTTACGTTCGTTCGCTGGGATCATACGATCGCTACGACAAACTAGGATGTCTGGCTGGATACCGATAGACAGTAGCTCTTTTACAGAGTGCTGAGTCGGTTTAGTTTTCACTTCACCCGCTGCTGCTAGATAAGGAACTAGAGTTAGGTGCATGAACATTGCGCGCTCACGGCCTAGTTCAACTGCTAGCTGACGAATCGCTTCCATAAATGGTAGAGATTCGATATCACCAACCGTACCACCAACTTCAACGATAGCTACGTCGTGGCCTTCAGAACCTGCGATTACGCGGTCTTTGATAGAGTTAGTGATGTGAGGGATTACTTGGATAGTTGCACCTAGGTAATCACCGCGACGCTCTTTTGCTAAAACGTCTGAGTAAACACGACCTGCAGTGAAGTTATTGCGCTTAGTCATCTTGGTGCGAATGAAACGCTCATAGTGACCAAGGTCAAGGTCAGTTTCAGCGCCATCTTCCGTGACGAACACCTCACCGTGTTGAGTAGGGCTCATTGTGCCTGGGTCAACGTTAATGTAAGGGTCAAGCTTCATCATAGTCACTTTAAGACCACGAGCTTCTAGAATAGCCGCAAGAGATGCTGCTGCAATACCTTTACCTAGAGAGGATACAACCCCGCCAGTAACAAAAATGTAATTTGTCGTCATGTTTAACCTGAAATTGGTTGAATGAGGGAAAATGGATTTCTTCTGGACGGGATATAAATATACCAGAAGCCCTTAACCGCCACAACGTGAAATCTATCACACTGCAATTTTTTATTTTTTGCTTCAAATCAAATTCGAGTATCGAGTTATTCGTCTCTGTTTTGCAGCGCTTCTTTCATTTTGACTTCATCCCAGAACCTATCTAACTGTTCTAGATTGAAATCCGTTAACTGTTTACCTTGCTCTGCGACGATGGCTTCAACACCTTTAAATCGTCTAGAAAACTTTAAGTTCGCTTTACTTAATGCGACTTCAGGATCTTTACCTAAATGCCTCGCTAAATTTACGGTAGCAAAGAGTAAATCACCAAGTTCCAGTTCCACTTTTTTCTCATCGACTGAGACTTGAAGTGCCTCTTCCATCACTTCTTCGATTTCTTCTTGAACCTTGCCGACAACCGGCCCTAGCGAATCCCAATCAAAGCCAAATTTGGCACATTTTTTCTGTATTTTTGTAGCACGTGAAAGCGCCGGTAATGAAGCTGGTACTGAGTCTAGAATACTTTCTTCAGATTTGCCTACTTTGGCTTTTTCTTTCGCTTTTTCCGCTTCCCAATTGGCATTAATCTGCTCGTCATTCTCAAATTTGGTATCAGAAAACACGTGAGGATGACGTCGAGTTAATTTTTCATTGACGGTTTCAACCACTTCCGAAAAATCAAACAAGCCCTGCTCTTTCGCCATTTGGCTGTAAAAGATGACTTGGAAGAGTAGATCACCTAATTCTTCTTTGAGATTCGACCAGTCGCGTTTTTGAATCGCATCCACCACCTCATAGGTTTCTTCGATGGTATACGGCACAATGGTGTCAAAACTCTGTTTGATATCCCACGGGCACCCCCTCTCTGGGTCACGTAGCTGCGCCATAATCTGTTCTAATTGTTCAATTGGGTGACTCATCTTCTGTTCCTTTAAATCTTTTTATCTAAAGAAAAAGGTGAGCAGTAAAAACTACTCACCTTTAATTTTTATCTGTCATCCTCACAAATGAAACCTGAAAAAGTTGGGGTTCTCTGATCACTTGAAGAGATTCCCTATCACGTTCGTCCCTCACTATAGGGAATGACTGTTTTCCACTTTCACTAAGTAATTGTTACTTTAACAAGGCAACAAGTTTTTGCGACTCCTGAGCATAGCTCGCCTATGTGATGGAGCAAGAAAACGCAGTTAACGCCGTAAAAGTGACAAGTACGACGTGAAAGTTAGCCTAGGCGCTTGACGCTCATAACATCCTTGATCTGCTCAACACGTTTAGAGACACGCGTTAAAATATCAACACTGGTAACCTCTAAATCAAAGTCCATAATCGACATTTGCGTACGGTAATCGACTCGACTCTTCATGCTGGTGATCTTAATTTTCTCGTTAGCATATAGCGTGGTGATATCTTTTAATAACCCGCCACGTTCCATCGCTTCTACACGTACCGTGATGATGTAAGAACCAACAAAACCACTGCCCCAGACTGTATCGATAATACGTTCAGCTGCGTGATGTCTTAGCTCTTCTAGCTGCTCACAGTCTGCACGGTGAACTGAGATACCACGGCCTTGAGTAATGTAGCCAGCAATGTCATCACCAGGGATAGGCTGACAGCAACGTGCAAGGTGAGTCATTAGGTTATCAACACCTTCAACAACTACCGCGTCTTTCTTAGGGCGACTTTGTGCTGGTGCTTTATTGCCAGCCTCTTTCAGCTTCTCTAACGCTTGCTGATCTTCTTCTTCCGCTGTTGGCTTGTTTACCAAGGCATTGATGTGGTTGATGATCTGATTAATACGTAAATCGCCACTACCAACGCCTACATAGAGCTCGTCAGGGGTGTTCATATTGAAGCGCTTAAGACCATATTGCTCTGCATCTTTAAGCGTTGCACCAATCTTGACAAGTTCTTGTTCTAGAATCTCACGACCCGCTTCTAAGTTCTTCTCACGACTTTGAGCACGGAACCAAGCATTAATCTTAGCGCGTGCACGGCTGGAGGTAACGAAGCCAGTGGTAGGGTTTAACCAATCACGAGATGGGTTTGGTTCTTTGGCAGTGATGATCTCAACTTGATCGCCCATAGCCAACTTGTGAGTAAACGGAACGATACGGCCAGCCACTTTGGCCCCGATACAACGGTGACCAACCATAGAGTGGATATGGTAAGCGAAATCAAGTGGTGTTGCGCCCATCGGCAAGTCGACCACGTCACCGCGAGGCGTAAACGCATAGACGCGATCATCAAACACCTGACTGCGCAGCTCATCAAGCATTTCTCCTGAATCTGACATTTCTTCTTGCCAATCCAGTAGCTTACGCAGCCAAGTAATCTTCTCGTCATAACCACTACGACCGCCGCCACCTTCTTTGTATTTCCAGTGCGCAGCAACACCAAGCTCCGAGTCTTCGTGCATGTCTTTGGTGCGAATTTGGATTTCGATGGTTTTGCCTTCAGGGCCTAAAATGACGGTGTGAATCGACTGGTAACCGTTTGGTTTTGGATTCGCGACGTAGTCATCAAACTCACTAGGTAGGTGTTTATATTTGGTATGCACTGTACCTAGTGCAGCGTAACAATCTTGCAGTTTGTCAGCAATGATACGTACCGCACGCACATCAAACAGCTCATCAAAGGCTAAGCCCTTCTTCTGCATTTTGCGCCAAATACTATAGATGTGTTTTGGACGTCCACTCACTTCTGCATTGATCGACGATGCCTTCATCTCAGAAGTTAAGTCATCAACAAAATCTTGGATGTACTGCTCACGTACGATGCGTCGTTCAGAAAGCTGCTTAGCGATTTGCTTATAGGTATCTGGTTGCTGGTAACGGAAAGCGTAATCTTCCATTTCCCATTTAAGCTGACCAATACCAAGGCGGTTCGCGAGTGGCGCATAAATATTGGCACACTCTTTTGCAGCCGCTTGGCGAACCTCTTCTGGCGCTTGCTTAACTTCAACCAGATTGGCGATTCGCTCTGCCAGTTTGATGATGACACAGCGGAAATCATCCACCATAGCCAAAAGCATTCGGCGAACATTATCAACCTGAGCAGAAGCAGCGCTTCCTTCAGTCGTCACGTTAAGTTGCCCTAACGCCGCCATCTCTTCGACGCCATCAATTAACTTAATTGTTTCTTTGCCGAAGTCTTCTTCGAACTGTTCACGGTTGTAGGCACCGCTACTGACTAGCGGGAAGAGCAAGGCAGCAACAAGAGTCGCCTTATCCATCGAAAGGGTAATTAGGATTTCGATCATTTCACGGCCACGCCATAATAATAGCGGTCCTTGATCGTTGCCTTCTAAAACGGCTTCACCACGTAGGTAAACCTCTTTAAGGCGCTTAGCAACTTTAGGTTCTTGTTCTAGGCTAGCAATCCACTTATCTAGCTCAAACTGTTCGTCTTGGTTTAAATGTGCGCTTCTTACCGCAACCATTATTTTCGTCCTGTTATTCTTTTTATATTCGACCTGGTCTGTATCTGTTTTTTCAGACACAGAGCAAGTTAGTTTAATCCTTTACAAAGAGCGCCATTGATTCTAAATGACTGGTATGCGGAAACATATCGAGCATACCTAATTTTTGTAACTTGTATCCTTGATTTAGCAAGCTTTGTGAATCCCTTGCTAGGGTAGCAGGATTGCATGAGACATACACAACTCTCGATGCCCCCAACTGAGAGATATGCTCAATGATACCGCTTGCTCCTGCTCTTGCTGGGTCGAGTAGAATTTTATCAAATTTTTCCTGTGCCCAAAGCTGACCAGAGAAATCTTGTTCAAGGTTTGCCTGATAGAAAGTCGCATTACTAATGCCATTGACACTAGCATTGTCCGACGCTTTATCAACCATGGCATCAACACCTTCCACACCAATAACATTTTGCGCTTGCTTTGCCATTGGTAAACTAAAGTTTCCTAAGCCACAAAATAGGTCAAGCACTCGATCTTCGTCACTCAGCTCTAGCCAATCCAACGCTTGTGACACCATTGACTGGTTCACCTTCTGATTGACCTGAATAAAGTTGTTCGGTTCAAATGGGATCGTCACACCAGCTTCCGTATAGTTGGCAGACTCACCCACAACTCGGTGAAGATGATCACTTTCCGGCATCAAATAAAGTGTCGTTTGATGGTTTTCCGAAAACTTCGTCAAAGCTTGATGATCTGCTTCGCTCAATGCTTTTAGATGACGTAAAACAACCACCTTAGTGTTATCACCTTTGACCAACTCTACGTGACCTAAGTTCTCTTGGTTAGCAAAACCGCTCAATAGCTCATGAAGCGGAGCTAGCAATACATCAAGGTCTTTATCGAGCACTGGACAGTGTGTCACCGTGACAATATCTTTGCTCTGCTTCTTGCGAAAACCAAACTCTAGCTGACGAGTTTTCTTATTTAGCTTCAAGCTCACTCGCGCGCGGCGGCGATAACCTGTAGGTTCGCCAACGATTGGCGCTTCTAGTGCTATACGTTGGCCAGCAAATTTACTCATCAATTGACTCAGAGTTTGCTGTTTATATTCTTGCTGAGCCTCAATACCTAAATGCTGCATATTACAACCACCACACTCGTGGTAGTAAGCACAGAATGGCTCGATTCGCTGTTCACTTGGTTTTTGAACTTTAATCAAGTTCGCTCGAGAAAATTTGCTCTTACTCTCGGTTAATTGAGCCAGAACTTGTTCACCTGGCAATGCGCCTTCAATAAAGATAGGCTTCTTGTTTTGATAAGCCATACCTGCGCCATGATGATCCAACTTCTCAATCGTCAATGATTGATGCTTACTATTGAGTTGAGTTTTCTTCTTTGGTTGGAAAAAACGCGCCATGCTATGTGCCTATATTCTATGACCTTACGGCCTATTGCTCGAAAAGTTGCTTATGTCCCAGCTTTTACGCCTGAATCATTGTCTGAGCCGACTGAGTTGATTATGCTTAGTATTTCGACGGCTTCTTTTATTTTGGAAGTTATTTTCCCATATCCACACCACGATGTTTAGACAATAATGACAAGATATGGCTTACGTGCCCGTGTTATTACACTTACCTTAGCGCCAACACTAATTATCGGACTGCTTCTCAGCGCCTTTTTCTCGTTCAATCGCTATCACGACCTAGAAAAACAGGTGATTAATTCAGGCCTAAATATTATTGAGCCTTTAGCGATAGCCAGTGAAGACGGCCTTAAAAATAATAGCCGAGAATCGGTCCGTCGCATCATCAGCTATGCGCACCGCAAGAATTCCAAATTTGTGCGCAGTATTGCCGTCTTTGACTACAATCACGAACTGTTTGTTACCTCGAACTTCCACCCTAATTTTGAGCTACTGACCTTTCCAAGAAATGAACCGATTCCTTTATTAGTCAGCTCAGTACTGCAAGAAAATACACTCATTCTGCGCGCACCTGTCATCGCAGAGTCAGGACTGGTTGCGACTATCAAAGGCCAAAGCAGCAACCCTGCTCTAGGTTATGTGGCTATCGAGCTCGACCTGTCATCATTACGCTTACAACAATACCAAGAGATATTTTCAGCATTCCTTGTACTTCTGATTGGTTTGGGGCTATCTGCTGTGTTTGCCCATCGCTTAATGCATGACGTAACGCGCCCGATCTCTCATATGAAGAACATGGTAGACCGAATTCGTCGTGGCCACCTAGATGTGCGAATTGAAGGCAAGATGCATGGTGAGCTCGACTCACTGAAAAATGGTATCAACTCGATGGCTGTGTCCCTGTCGGAATACCATGTGGAGATGCAACATAGTATCGACCAAGCCACGTCTGATTTACGAGAAACCTTAGAACAGCTAGAGATTCAAAACGTCGAGCTCGATATTGCGAAAAAACGCGCTCAAGAGGCTGCTCGAGTTAAGTCTGAGTTCTTAGCCAATATGTCTCATGAGCTACGTACTCCGTTGAATGGTGTGATTGGCTTCACCCGTCAGATGCTCAAAACTACATTGACCAACAGCCAAACCGACTATCTGCAAACGATTGAGAATTCAGCCAATAACTTACTGAATATCATCAACGACATTCTCGACTTCTCTAAGCTTGAGGCAGGTAAGCTAGCACTAGAAAATATCCCGTTTGATTTCCAAGCTTCGCTAGAAGAAGTTGTCAGCCTTCAAGCCACCAGCGCACACGAAAAAGGGCTTGAATTAACCCTTAAGATTGATCCGAAGATCCCTGCTGGACTGGTCGGTGACCCATTACGTATACAGCAAGTATTGACCAACTTAGTAGGCAACTCGATTAAATTTACAGAACGCGGCAATATCGATATTAGTGTTGAGCTTCGTTCACAAAAAGAAGATTCAGTCGAACTGCAATTCATGGTGCGAGATACAGGTATCGGTATTTCAGAACGTCAGCAGTCTCAACTATTCCAAGCATTTAGCCAAGCAGATGCAAGTATTTCTCGCCGCTACGGTGGCACCGGTCTTGGTTTGGTTATCACCCAGAAACTGGTCAGCCAGATGGGTGGTGAGATCAGTCTGACGAGTCGACTACACCAAGGCTCGACGTTCTGGTTTACTCTGCGTCTATCCTCGACTGATATGCCAGTAAGCGATCTAATTGAGACACAAGTTCTACAGCAGCGTTCTCTGCTTCTGGTTGAGCCAAACATGCAAGCTGCATCTGTGATTCAACAAACACTGGTACAAGAAGGCCTTATCGTTACGTATCGTTCGTCTCTACCTGACGAGTCGGAAAGCTACGACTACGTTCTACTTAACCTATCTCCGAATAAAGAAAACGATATTGAAACGGTTCAAGTATGGGTTGAGCATGCTATGCGCTGTGCTTCTCATGTTGTTGTTGGTACACCAAGTACAACCCTTGCATTGTCAGACCATCTAATACAGAAATATCACATTCACTGTATTACCAAGCCGCTATCACGCAGAAAGCTGCTTCAAACACTTGCCGCTAACCAAGAAAGCACTCCACTGTTAGAAAGCCCAAGTGAACACAATGAGACACTGCCATTAACCGTTATGGCGGTCGATGATAACCCAGCCAACCTAAAACTTATCAGCGCACTTCTTCACGAACGAGTTGAGAAAGTTGTCACTTGTACCAATGGCCTTGATGCGGTGAAACAAGCTGAGGTTCAGCATTTCGATATCATTCTAATGGATATTCAAATGCCTCATATGGATGGGGTAACAGCGTGTAGCAAGATCAAACAGACTGAGCTCAATAGTGCGACACCAGTGATTGCAGTGACGGCCCATGCAATGAGCGGTGAACGTGACCGTCTACTTGCTGCGGGTATGGATGACTACCTCACTAAACCGATTGAAGAGCACGTACTTCAGCAAGTATTAATGCACTGGAATCCTCATACCAGTGAAAAGGATCTTGAAAAACTTGATCTATCGAGTACGCCTACGGTTATTGAACATCAAGAGGAAGCTGTCAGCCAAGATAGTCACAGCAATATGATCATCGATTGGCAAGCAGCCTTAAAGCAGTCAGCCAACAAAGAAGATCTCGCACAAGATATGCTGCAAATGCTAGTCGACTATATTCCAGAGGTGAATGCGATTGTAGAAGGCGCCCTTGAGGATGACCACTTTGATACCCAGCAACTCATTCACCATGTTCACAAACTTCACGGCAGCAGTTCATACTGCGGTGTCCCGCGTCTGAAGAGTGTCTGTGCAACGATTGAAAAAGAATTGCGTTCAGGTTCGAGTATTGAAGATATAGAACCAGAGCTTTTCGAACTTCAAGATGAAATGGAGAAAGTAGTCGCGAGTGCACAACCCTATTTGAACAGCTAAAACGCGCTAACTGCCGACAAAAAAATAGCGACCTCGAGTCGCTATTTTTCTAATATCACTGTTGCCATTGCGTAATGCCGCTCATCGGAAATAGAAAGGTGAATACTCGTCACCCCTCTTTGCTCAGCAATCTCCAATGCTTTTTTAGACAAGCTCAACTTTGGTGCACCAAGATCATCATTAACAATGGTAAAATCGTGGAAGGTGACACCCAGCGCAATACCAGTACCCAAAGCTTTAGAAGCTGCCTCTTTCGCGGCAAAACGTTTAGCTAAAAAACGCCCTTGTTGCTTTAACCCCGAAAAAATCTCAAATTCGACGTCGGTCAAAATACGCTTTGCAAATGCTTCACCAGATCGAGCGAGCGCTTTTTCGACTCGCTCAATCTCAGCTATGTCTGTTCCTAAACCGACAATTGCCATAACAGTTATTTACGAGCTTCAACCATGATGGCCTTCATATCAGCAACCGCTTTATGTAAGCCATCAAACACTGCACGACCAATGATCGAGTGACCAATGTTTAATTCAAAAATTTCTGGAATGGCAGCGATTGGTGCTACGTTGTGGTAAGTCAGGCCGTGACCTGCGTTAACCGTAATACCAAGGTCAGCAGCGTAACTTGCACCAGCCGCAATCTTTTTCAGCTCGTCTTGCTGATCTTCTTCAGTTTCAGCGTCTGCATAGTGACCTGTGTGCAGCTCAATAAATGGTGCACCACACGCTTTTACTGCGTCAATTTGCTCACGGTCTGCATCAATGAATAGCGATACTTTGATGCCTGCTTCAGTTAGTGTTTGAGTCGCTGCTTTAACCTTTTCTAAGTGGCCAGCAACATCAAGGCCGCCTTCTGTAGTCAGTTCTTCACGTTTTTCTGGCACAAGACATACGTATTCTGGTTTCGTCTTCAGCGCAATCTCTACCATCTCGTCCGTAACCGCCATTTCTAGGTTCATACGTGTTTGTAGCGTCTCACGTAGGATACGAACATCACGATCAACAATATGGCGACGGTCTTCACGCAGGTGAATTGTAATACCGTCGGCACCTGCTCGCTCAGCAATTTCTGCTGCATGTACAGGATCAGGATACTTAGTACCACGCGCGTTACGTAGCGTTGCAATGTGGTCGATATTTACACCTAGGTAGATTGAGCTCATTTTCCAATACTCCGTGCTCGGGGAATCATCGACATAAACAATTCCCTGCTTTTTAATGGTTTGCCGCCAAGATACGGCTTTAATGCTATACGTGTAAAGCGTTTTGCCGCTTTCAGTTGTTCTTTTGTGGTAAATCTACGTTCACTGATGGCAATCAGTTCATCGCCTTTAAAAGTTAAATTGTCATGACGTACTGACGCAATAAAGCCTTTCTGTTCGCGATAACGATAAGTCATTCCGGGATCGATAGGTTCTCCACTGCCAGCACAATGTAAAAAATCCACTCCATATCCCATGGCAGATAACAATGCTAGCTCAAACCGCCTTAGTGCAGGTTCTGGATTATCAGCCTGAGCTAACTCAGTTAGAGCGTGCAAATAGTCATGAAACAGAGCAGGCATTGCGACTTCCGCCATCAATACACGGCCAATTAACTCATTGACGTACATCCCCGAGTAAAGGTTTATGCCGGTCAATGGCAAACCCAAGCTGATCGGTTCTGCTTGGCGCAGCGTTTTCATCGAGCCGTTACCCGACCATTTCAGCAATAGAGGGGTAAAGGGTTGAAGCGCACCTTTCAAGTTCGAGCGTTTGCTCCGCGCACCTTTTGACATCAAGGTAATACGACCATACTCCTCACTAAACACATCGAGAATTAAACTCGATTCGCTGTAAGGGCGTCGGTGTAAAACAAAACAACGCTGTAAGCCTTCAGAGGACATAGAGATTGCCAAACTAATGTTACATAAAAAATAAGGAGCCACAGGGCTCCTTATTTCGTCTTATTCGGAGCGAAGCGCCAGCCTCGCAAACCTTATAGATCGTCGATATAGCCAAGAGAGCGTAGTGCACGCTCATCGTCTGCCCAACCAGATTTCACTTTAACCCAAGTTTCTAAGTAAACCTTGCGGCCAAACAGCTCTTCCATATCTAGGCGCGCTTCACGACCAATCGTCTTGATCTTTTCGCCGCCCTTACCAATAACCATCTTCTTCTGACCATTACGTTCAACAAGAATCAGGGCATTGATGTGGAAACCATCGGTTTCAGGGTTGTAATCGAAACGCTCGATCTCAACCGTTACTGAGTATGGCAATTCTTCACCAGTGAAACGCATTAGCTTTTCACGTACGATCTCTGACGCCATAAAACGCTGAGAACGGTCAGTCACGTACTCTTCTGGGAAGTGATGCGTCGCTTTAGGTAAGTGCTCACGTACATGTTTACGTAGTACATCAATATTCTTACCGTGTTTCGCTGAGATTGGCACAACATCAACGAATTCCATCTTCTTCGACATATCCATCATGTGAAGCATGACTTCATTGCGATCTTGTACGTTATCAACCTTGTTGACACACAATACCACTGGGAAGTTCGATTTCTGCAGTTTAGTCAGAACCATCTCATCATCGGCGGTCCAGTGTGTACCATCCACTAAGAAGAACACAAGGTTCACATCACTCAAAGATGAGTTTGCTGCACGGTTCATCAGACGGTTAATCGCACGCTTCTCTTCGATGTGAAGACCAGGAGTATCGACAAAAATCGCTTGGTAATCGCCTTCAGTATCAACACCCATAATGCGGTGACGAGTTGTTTGAGGCTTACGTGAAGTAATCGAAATCTTCTGACCCAAAATACGGTTTAGAAGGGTCGATTTACCTACATTAGGGCGACCAACGATCGCGACAAAACCACAATGCTGATTTTCTGGTGAGGTAGCTTGCTCGCCGCCTGATGAGAAAAACGCATCAATATCAAATTCGTTGTTATCCGTTGAATCAGTCATTGGTTAATTGCTCTAGTGCTAATTCAGCAGCCGCTTGTTCTGCCTTGCGGCGGCTGGTGCCTTTACCAATAACAGGCTGTCCAATACCTGCCACTTCGCACGAAACCGTAAATTCTTGGTTGTGTGCTTCACCTTTAATATTAGTCACTGTGTAAGCAGGTAGTGGCTTTCTTCGACCTTGAAGGAACTCTTGAAGGCGAGTCTTCGGATCTTTTTGCGATACACCCGGCTTGATTGCATCAAGGCGCGTCTTGTACCAGCTAAGAATAATGCCACGAACTACTTCAATGTCGCTGTCTAGGTAGATAGCGCCAATGATGGCTTCCACAGCGTCGGCAAGAATTGAATCACGACGGAAACCGCCACTTTTTAATTCACCTGGACCTAATTTTAAGTGATCTCCTAGTTCGAATTCACGACCTAGTTCAGCGAGCGTATTACCACGAACAAGTGTCGCACGCATACGGCTCATGTCCCCTTCGTTAACCTTAGGGAAACGGTGATAAAGATCATCAGCAATGACAAAACTTAAAATTGAATCGCCCAGAAACTCAAGACGCTCGTTATGTTTTCCATTAGCGCTGCGGTGTGTCAGCGCTAAACTGATTAGCTCAGCATCATTGAACTGATAGCCGAGCTTCTTCTCTAGTTTTGGTGTAGGAGAATTCATGCTCTCTCGATATAGATTGATTAGTGAATACCACCGATGCGGTTAAAACGCACACCAGTTGGAATCCATGAAGGTAATACGCTATCTTCGCTACGCTCAAACTCGAAGCTAACCCAAATAGCGACTGCCTTACCTACAAGGTTTGCTTCCGGAACAAAGCCCCAGTAGCGACTGTCAGCGCTATTGTCACGGTTATCGCCCATCACAAAGTACTGACCTTCTGGTACAACCCACTCATTAACGCCATTGCGCGGTTGATACAACTCAACACGGTCACGACGTAGCGGGTTTACCAAGATTTGGTGTCCAGTTTCACTTAATTGCTCATCCAACTGAATCAGTGGGATACCATTTTGGATAAACTGGCTTTCTTCTACATTCGATAGTTTCACTGGTTTACATACGTTTTCACCAGCAGACTGAATGCAGATTTCTTTTTTGCTGTTATAGCGAACCGTATCACCCGGTAGACCAACCACACGTTTGATGTAATCGATGCTTGGCTGAGGTGGGTATTTAAATACCACGGTATCACCACGTTCAGGTTTACCTGTTTCAACCAGCTGCGTACGCCACACTGGGTCTTTCAGGCCATAAGCGTACTTCTCTACCAAGATGAAGTCACCGACCAGCAGCGTTGGCATCATAGAACCAGACGGAATCTGAAACGGTTCGTAGATAAAAGAGCGCAATACGAGTACAGCCGCGATCACCGGGAAAATAGAGACACTATTTTCAATCCACCACGGTTGAGTCTTCACTTTTTCAAGAACAGCGGCATCTAAACCATTGGTTTGCGCTTCGACTTCCGCCAATTTTTCTTGGCGTTTCTTTGCAAAAACCAACTTTTCTAGCACCCAAACAATACCCGTTACCAAAGTAACAATCACAAGGATGAGTGAAAATGTATTCGCCATTGACTTCCCTTATCTCAAAAATACGAAAGTGAAAGAGCCGAAACCCTTTCACTTGTTTTATTATCTAACGTCTTATGACAGACCAGAATCAGAGTGGTTCAACTCTAATCTTTACCTACGTGTAAGATAGCTAAGAACGCTTCTTGAGGCAGCTCTACGTTACCAATCTGCTTCATACGTTTCTTACCTTCTTTCTGCTTCTTCAGTAGCTTCTTCTTACGACTCACGTCACCACCGTAACACTTCGCGATTACGTTCTTACGCAGCTGTTTCACTGTTGAACGTGCGATGATGTGGTTACCGATCGCTGCCTGAATAGCAATATCAAACATCTGACGTGGGATGAACTCTTTCATCTTCTCTACTAGCTGACGGCCACGAGTTTGCGACTGATCTTTGTGCGTAATCATCGCTAGGGCATCAACCGTATCACCGTTAAGAAGTACATCAACACGAACCATGTTCGATGCTTCAAAGCGCTGGAAGTTGTAGTCAAGAGATGCGTAACCACGTGACGTAGACTTCAGGCGGTCGAAGAAATCTAGAACTACTTCTGCCATAGGAATATCGTAAGTCACTGCAACTTGGTTACCGTGGTAAACCATATCAACCTGAACACCACGCTTCTCAACACATAGTGTGATTACGTTACCTAAGTAATCTGATGGCACAAGGATGTTACAACGAGCAATTGGCTCACGAATTTCTTCGATGTCATTAACCGCTGGCAGTTTAGCCGGGCTATCAACGTACAGTGTGTTACCGTTAGTTTCTTCAACTTCGTACACTACCGTTGGTGCTGTTGTGATCAGGTCTAGATCGTACTCACGCTCTAGACGCTCTTGAATGATCTCCATGTGCAGCATACCAAGGAAGCCACAACGGAAACCAAAACCAAGCGCTGCTGAGTTTTCTGGCTCGTAGAATAGCGATGCGTCATTCAGGCTTAGTTTACCTAGTGCATCACGGAAGCTTTCGTAATCGTCAGAAGATACTGGGAATAGACCTGCATATACCTGAGGTTTTACTTTCTTAAAGCCTGGTAGAGCAACTTCGCTGCCGTTTTTAGCCAGTGTTAGCGTATCACCTACAGGTGCCCCTAGAATGTCTTTAATACCACAAACAACCCAGCCTACTTCACCAGTACGCAGAATATCTGTATCGACTTGCTTCGGTGTAAAGATACCAAGACGGTCAACACCCCAAACCTGACCAGTGCTCATTACTTTGATCTTGTCGTTCTTCTTAAGAACACCGTTCTTGATTCGAACTAGAGAAACAACACCCAAGTAGTTATCGAACCATGAGTCAATGATCAATGCTTGTAGCGGCGCTTCTGGATCACCTTCAGGTGCTGGAATCGCAGAAACAATGTTTTCTAGAACGTCATCAACACCGATACCTGTCTTCGCACTACAACGAGTCGCTTCCATCGCATCGATACCAACGATTTCTTCAATTTCTTCTGATACACGCTCAGGATCCGCAGCAGGAAGGTCAATCTTGTTTAGGATTGGCACAACCTCTAGGTCCATTTCGATTGCTGTGTAACAGTTAGCAAGAGTTTGAGCCTCTACACCTTGGCCGGCATCGACTACAAGCAAAGCACCTTCACACGCCGCTAGAGAACGAGAAACTTCGTATGCGAAGTCAACGTGTCCTGGGGTATCGATGAAGTTTAGTTGGTAAGTTTCACCATCTTTTGCTGTGTAGTTAAGCGTCACACTCTGTGATTTGATTGTGATACCACGCTCACGCTCTAGATCCATGGAGTCTAAAACCTGTGCGGCCATTTCACGGTCGCTCAATCCACCACATACTTGGATCAAACGGTCTGATAGGGTCGACTTACCATGGTCGATGTGGGCGATAATCGAAAAGTTACGAATGTGCTTCATGATTTGGTGTGACTAAACTCTTATAAATAGGGACAAGAAAGCCGTTTATTCGCTCTGGTTCAATACACTGAGCGACGGCATTTCAATCAAGTTGGCAGATTCTACCCAATTTCTAGCCGCTTCGCACTAGCTAATTGGTTCGCCCAATATCCTTAATAATATGACTTGCTGAGAAGATTGCTGCTCTAATCGTGCAGATAATCGCTTGGCGAGATAAATGCCCGCAGCCGTTGCGAGGGCAGAAGATAGAATTACGATGCCTTCTCCTGCTGCCAAAAGCGGCGCAATCCACCAATGAGCAATGAAAGCCCCGAGGATCATAGCAAAAAGTGGCACAAGATAAACAACCGCCGCAGATTGTAAAATGCTCTTTTCTGGTAGGCCAATTTCGACCACCTGACCTGGTTTAACTGACTTGTTCGTCTTTAAGTGCCAACTCAGAGACTTATTGCCAACAGCTTTAGAAACAATGCCCGTTCCACAACTTTTTTGCGAAGAACAGCTACTGCAACTGGTTTGCTGTTCGCACGCTAACTCAACGTCAAACCCCTTTGAAAGAGGTTTAACGTGAGCAACTGTTGCCAATGCGGTCATCATTGTGAATCACTCGCAGAGTTGGCAAATTTTACAGATTGAGCAATACGTTTCGCTGTCGCAGGTGGTACATCACCAATCACAGAGATTTCATGCTCCCCCCGAACAAAGCTATGTAAGGTTCGGCGCCCTTGACGAACCAACTGGCCTTTTAACGACAAGTTATCGCTTTGAGAGATATAGACTGAGAAGCTAAACAAGCCATCGCTATACATCTGACTTTCAACCATACGCTCGGTGTCATTCATACGGTAGCGATTGAGCTCTTTTGGCTCAAAACCATTTGGAACCCACGAAACCGTCCAATGTGCATTTTCGATTTGCCCTTTAGGTAATGAGAGCACTTCTGGCAGTTTTGCTTGGTTTAGACCACTCAAAGCCTGCTCAATTTTTTCATTCACATTGTAAGAGATGGTTCGATATTGCTCTAACACTTCACCATCACGATCAACCAAGTCCGCACGCAGTGGCAGTTTACTGTTTTCATCAACCCACAAGACATAGGAATAACGCTGACCATCTTTTGGTACAACTCTCAAAACCTGACAGGCAACTCCGGCCTCACGAGCACGACCAACTTGAACAAAGTCGTAAAACTCTTTTAATTGACTCACGTCGGAGTTAAGCATCGGAATGGTAGGTGCAACCATGTTGCCAGATTCAATAGTGAAAGGTTCAACACCAGGTTCAAGGTAGCTTATCTCATCACCTCGGCGAATCACTTCACGAACTGGCCCACTCAAGTACACTAGGTGTGCGAGCTGTTTATCATCAGATACTGCATGGCGGTACAGCAAAGGTTCGATACTGTTTTTCTTTATCAGTATGTAAGACAGTTCATAGTTAAGATGCTGACTTGCCTCGTTCATTTGATACAACAAAGCCTCTGCAGCGTTGTCTTCTGCAAAGGCCAATGGTGTGTTCAAACTGAACAGTGTCAGCGCACTGATCAGAAATTTCTTCATTCAACTACCGTTTCAGGATTATCGCTATGCTCAATAGTATTATCACTATTTAAGCGTAGTTGTAATTCGTAGTCTCGCAGCATCGCATTTATACGACGACGTTGTTCTTGAACGTTGACTTCGTTAGCGCTTTGCGGCTCAACAGAAGAACGCGTTAAGCTAACTGGCTCGGCGCTGCCAGAAAATGGAATCGTCTGTAAAACTGGAAGCGTCTCGGCTTCTGGCGCACTTGGATCACTGCCGCCATACTGTTGCACACCTAAGATCACAGCCAATGAAACACACGCAGCCATTGCGACTTGACCAAACTGACTCAACCACGCAGGCATTTGCTTACGAGCTTGAGACGGTGTTGGTTGAGACTCAACACGACGATGTTGTTCTAACTGAGTTACTGTGGAGTGCGCAGGCTCATCTTCGAGCGCTAACGCTACGCTTTCAGCAATATTCCACTCCGGTTTCTCCGGAGCCTCACCACGCATAACATCACCAATCAAATGGTAGTTTTGCCATGATTGTAGGCTTTCTTGGTCTTGCTCTAATTCTGTAATCAGAGCTTTATCAACCAACTCTCCATCCATGAGTGCTGAAAGTTTCTCTTTGTCAGCCATTATTTTCACCATTAATGTTACTGGTCTAGCGTTGCAAAAGGGGTTGGATCTTTTTCTCAACCGCTTCACGAGCTCGGAAGATACGCGAACGTACCGTTCCTACAGGGCAATCCATAACCGCTGCAATTTCCTCGTAGCTTAAGCCATCAAGCTCACGCAACGTCATTGCGGTTTTTAAGTCATCAGGCAGTGCTTCAATCGCACTGAAAACAACACGTTTCAATTCGTTGGACAACGTTAAGTTCTCAGGGTTCGATATTTCTTTTAATGCACTACCCGTTTCGTAATATTCAGCATCTTCAGTATCCACATCTTGTGCCGGCGGCCTACGCCCTTGAGCCACAAGATGGTTTTTTGCAGTATTAACGGCAATCCGATATAACCAAGTATAGAAGGCACTTTCACCACGAAAGCTTGGAATCGCTCGGTACGCCTTAATAAATGCTTCTTGCGCTACATCGGGAACATCACCAGGATTATTCACATAGCGAGAAATAAGGTTGCAGACTTTGTTCTGGTACTTTGTCACCAATAAGTTGAATGCTTGCTTATCCCCATTCTGAACTCGCTCAATTAATACTTGATCGGTCAGCTGCTCGTTCATTCGAGCGGGTACTCCTATTGTTATTAGCCCTTGCCTTATCAGACATGAGCATTAATTATGCAAAATGTAGTATTGACACCACTGCTTACTTGAGCACTATTGTGACCTAGTAAATAAATATAAGTTCAAACTTTCTTCAAACTATTTTACACAATGAAGCGTCAAATCTACCTCTTGCTCAGATTGTGAGGATGAGAGTAAAGAAAAGCAATGCCCTTTACGAAGAATTGCACTCAATGCAAAGCAACTCGCTCAATGGTACTATAGTGGATTGACTCTCTTATATTCAGAGTCGCATTGTTCAATCAATGACAGATTTATGAGCGGGATCGCTCAGTGGCCTCTGGTGAGTTTCTTACGATGTAAGCCGCCAGTGGTACAAATTAACTCGGGAATTTAAAAGTTTTATGAACGCAAACCGTGAACATCAATGTGATGTGTTAGTGGTGGGTAGTGGCGCAGCTGGTCTATCGTTAGCGTTACGTGTAGCAGAACACGGCAAAGTCATCGTACTAAGCAAAGGACCACGTAGTGAAGGGGCAACCTACTACGCACAAGGTGGTATAGCAGCAGTATTTGATGAGTCAGACAGTATCGAGTCTCATGTAGAAGATACCCTGATTGCTGGTGCTGGCCTGTGTGAACAAGACACCGTTGAATTTATTGCCAAGAACGCTAAAGAGTGCGTTCAGTGGTTAATCGATGGCGGTGTACCTTTCGACCGTGAAGAAAATGATAGCGATGAAGCACCTCGTTATCATCTCACACGCGAAGGGGGACATAGCCACCGCCGTATTCTCCATGCTGCAGATGCTACCGGCATGGCCATGCAAACATCGCTACAAGATAACGTTCACAATCACCCTAATATCACGGTACTGGAGCGCCATAATGCTCTTGACCTTATCACCGAAGATAAGGTGGGTGGCGATAGCAATAAGATTGTTGGTGCCTATATTTGGAACCGCAATGATGAAAACGTTGAGACAGTAAGAGCAAAATATGTTGTTCTCGCTACTGGCGGTGCATCTAAGGTGTATCAATACACCTCAAACCCTGATGTCTCATCTGGTGATGGTATCGCTATGGCATGGCGCGCAGGCTGTCGTGTTGCCAACTTAGAGTTCAACCAGTTCCACCCAACCTGTCTGTATCACCCAGAAGCACGAAACTTCCTATTGACGGAAGCTTTACGTGGAGAAGGCGCTTATCTTCGTCGTCCTGACGGTACACGATTTATGCCTGACTTTGATGAGCGTGAAGAACTTGCTCCCCGCGATGTCGTTGCGCGCGCCATCGACTTCGAGATGAAGCGCCTTGGTGCAGACTGCATGTACCTAGATATCAGTCACAAACCGGCAGACTTCATCGAGAAACACTTCCCGACCATCAATACTCGTTTGCTCGATCTTGGTATTGATATGACTAAAGAGCCGATTCCTGTTGTCCCAGCGGCGCACTACACCTGTGGTGGTGTCATGGTCGATAAAACAGGCCAAACGGATTTATCTCAACTCTATGCCATTGGTGAAGTGAGCTACACCGGATTGCATGGTGCTAACCGCATGGCGTCAAATTCACTCCTTGAGTGCGTTGTTTATGCTTGGGCTGCTGCCAATGACATTATCGCCAACCTTGATAATGCGACCTTACCACCAGCACTACCAGCTTGGGACGAAAGCCAAGTAAGTTGCTCCGACGAAGAAGTCGTCATTCAGCATAACTGGCATGAATTGCGTCTATTTATGTGGGACTACATGGGAATTGTGCGAACGGATCGCCGCTTAGAACGTGCACTGCGCCGAATCCAATTATTACAGCAAGAGACGCTGGAGTATTACAGCAACTTTAAAGTATCCAACAATCTATTGGAGTTGCGTAACTTACTTCAGGTAGCTGAACTAATGGTTCGTTGTGCGATGGAAAGAAAAGAGAGCCGTGGTCTTCATTATACTCTCGACTATCCGGAATTAGCCGAAGAAAGTCATCCAACTATTTTAGTCCCAGAAAAACTAAAATAGCGTTCAGTTCTGTACGTCTAAAGGGGGCCTAGTGCTCCCTTTTTAACATCACCACTAAATCTCGATACTGCTTATCGTTAACGCTATCACGCCACAAGAATACTCTGCGGTTATCTTCATGAATAATGAGCAAGCCTAAGGGTAAAACAGCAAACACAACCTGTTTAATCGCGATGGTCGAGCCATTTAACTGGTACTCTTTAGCGGAGCGGAACGTCACATCCCCCAGTAATGGCGGTATGAGAAACCCTTCTGTTTGGGTTAGCTTAACTAATAGATAAATGATGGGGAAGAGAGCAAGAAGCGGCAAATCAGATAGGATAACGTATGAACTGGCCAATATAAGAATGAAGTAATTGGCCAGTAAAGAAAGGTAAGAGCGAGTTAGGAAAAGCCTAACGCACTTTACTGAGGTTGTGAGCGACAATCTTATCAACCATAGATGCGTGACCTAGGTTCTCACTACGGCCATGGCCCATGATCCACGTAAACAAGTCTGGGTCATCACACTCTAGTAGTGACACAAAGTCTCGTTGCTCATTATCTTTAAGGCTTTCAAAACACTCTTCAAAAAATGGCATGATTACAACGTCGAGTTCTAGCATTCCACGACGACACGCCCATTTGATACGCGCTTTTTCTTCTGCGGTATACATTCTAATTCCTCACCTAATCGGTTGATTTTGGCCGAGTGTAACAAGCAAATTGGTTTGCAACTAGTACGCCAGTCACACTCCCGAGCAAGGTCAACATTTTCCCTGATATTAAGGGATTTAATGACACATAACTCTAAAGGTTGTTTATCGATAGGATTAGGCGATAACATACGTCTATTCAGATTCTATTAGGTAACGATCATGGACTGGCAAAAAGACTTTGCTCCTTTACATTTAGCATCAACTGACAAAGCACCTGAGTTAGCAATTGCACCACTCACTTCTTGGGGCGCAATCGTAATGGCGGGTGACGATAAAAAGTCATATCTACAAGGCCAAGTAACTTGTGATGTGGTGACACTGAGTGAGCAAGCATCCACATTTGGTGCCCACTGCGATGCCAAAGGTAAAGTTTGGAGTGTATTTCGCCTATTTCACCATAATGGTGGCTACGCGATGTTCCAGCCTAAATCTGTTATCGAGAAAGAACTTGCAGAGCTAAAGAAATATGCCATTTTTTCCAAAGTCGAAATGTCGAAAAGCAACGATATCGCTTTAGGGGTCATGGGCAACAATGCAAACGCGTTTGTTGATACGCTTTCAAGCGATACAGGTGATGTCCGTACTATTGAAGGTGGGAGCGCAGTTAAGATTGATGACCAGCGTTGGTTACTATTAGTGTCAGAGCAAAACGCTGAGCAAATCATCTCTTCAAGTAATGCGACTAAAGTGTCTGAAGAGTTATGGACTCTGCATGACATCAAAGCAGCGACTCCTCTACTTAACGCCGAACAGCAAAATGAGCATATCCCTCAAGCGATTAACGTCCAAGCAGTTGACGGTATTAGCTTTACTAAGGGTTGCTATACAGGTCAAGAAACCGTTGCTCGTGCAAAGTATCGTGGTATGAACAAGCGTGCGCTGTTTATTGTTCAAGGTACCGCTGATAGTGATATTGAAAAAAATGCAGAATTAGAACGTGCCGTTGGTGAAAACTGGCGTGCTGCAGGTAAGTTACTTGCGAGTTACCGTTTTACAGATAACGTAGCCTTAGCGTTAGTTGTGCTACCAAACAACTTAGATGATGATGTTCAACTGCGCTTAAAAGCACAACCTGAACACACTTGGGCTATCACACAATTACCATACTCTTTACAAGACGATGAGTAATTCATTTTCCACCCATATTACCCAATATTTAGATGCTGAACAGGTGACCTTTCGCCTGCTTCCGCATCAAACACCAGCGACAACCATCGAAGATGCCGCAGCTCAGCGCGGCATTCGCCCAGAACAGATGGTCAAATGTATTGTGCTTAGAGATATGAGCAATCGCTACGCCATTGCCTGCGCACCAGGTAATCAATCTGTAGATCCGAAAAAAGTCCGCGCATTACTTAACTGGAGACGTATGACCTGCGTATCTATGGAGCAAGTCGCTAGTCTGACGGGGTATCAAATAGGCACTGTGGTTCCGTTACTGCTGCGCACACAAATGGAGATCATTTTTGATCAACAGATCTTAAATGAACCAGAAGTCACGATTAGTAGTGGCTCTAACATGGCTGGCATTGCATTGGCTTGCGATGACTTGATCCAGTTATGCCAACCAAAGATCGCCTCCATCTGTCGTGATTAAACTTTTGAGCTAGCTCCTCTTTCTCAAATTTGCATAATCTTGCATGAAACTTTGATCATTTCCGCATCAAGCAACATTAACCAATTAAATTATTATTCAAATTTAAAGCATAAGTAGTCACAAGTGTATTTTTGAAGTATGCTGAACTTGTTGGTTAAAGTTCGAGCAGAACCTTTTGGTTTTGTTTGGCACTCGCTTAGAAGAGTTGGTATGTGACTCTTAAGTGATGTGTAACCCTTCTCCAACAAAAAAGTGAATCCACTGATTGTTTCAGGACATCCACTTTTTGTGTAATGCATCTGTGACTATTCGCCCGCCCAATGAGCGGGCTTTTTTTTTGGAAAAAACTCACCGAAAAATCACATCTAACAAAAAAGTTAAACTATTCTTTAAAGTATCTGTCACACAGATAAGGCTTAATAACGCTCGTTCACCCCAACGGGTTCAATCACCAGAACATAAATGGGGTAATCATCACAATAAAATGGATATTTATCCGTAGATTTGCCTACAGCAACACAAATATCCAATTATTCAGTTTCTACTGCATATTCCACCACCATAATCACATAATTTCAGGTGGATAATTCGTATAATTTGCAGTGCTTGCTAAACATAAGGACAAATGTATGAGACTGTTTAAGCGCTATACACCAGGTATGATTGCTAAACACATTAGTCGGCTATTCAAGGGAAGAATTTACATTTATGGCGTAGGGAAGTTTGAATTCGATAACGGTAAACTGATTTTACCGGAAAGAGCTGAAACGCGTCACTTCAAAGCAGTTAAGGAAATTAATAAAGAAGTCATGAAACTGCGTTGCGCTTACGCATAGAACGAATTAAAAAGGGTTGGCAATTGCCAACCCTTTTAGTATCTATCGAAGAGTAATTTACGATTTTAAAACAGCTCGCTGAGCAAGCTTCGGTAAGTTCCCCGAAAGGCCAAGTGCTCGTTTCATTATCTCATCTTTCGCCCCCGGCAATTGCCCAACTAGCTTCATGCCAATACCACGAATTAGTTTCTTCGCCGGGTTGCTACCTTCAAACAGATCTTTGAAACCTTGCATTGCTGCAATCATTTTCGCAGCCTCTGCCTTACGCCAGCGCTCATAACTGCGTAGATTACGCTTAGTGCCAAAATCTTCGCCATTTTGCCAAAGCTCAATCACTTCTTGCGCTAAACTTGCTGCATCAAGTAGCCCTAGATTTACGCCCTGTCCTGCTAACGGGTGGATGGTATGAGCCGCGTCGCCAACCAATGCGACACGATCAGTCACAAAGTCACGTGCATAACGCATCTTAAGTGGAAATGCGAAACGCTCACCCTCCACTTCACATAACCCCAAACGGTTATCAAACTCTGTCGTCAACGCTTTGTTGAATTCGCTCTTCGACATCTCTACAAGACGCTCCGCTCGGTTTGGTTCAGTTGACCAAACAATCGAACTTAAGTTGTCTTCACCCAGCGGTAAAAAGGCTAACGGACCTTGTGGAGTAAAAGTTTGACGAGCAATACGTTCATGCACTTCTTTAGTGCGAACATTAGCGACAATCGCACTGTGCCCATAATCCCAATGCGTTAATGGAATATCTTGTTGTTTTCTGACCCAAGAGTTGGCGCCATCAGCACCGACGACCAATTTCGCAGTCAAAGCCTGTCCACTATCTAAAGTCAACCAAGCTTCGCTTTCTCCAACCGCCATCGAGGCACATCTTGAAGGCATAAACAGCGACACATTGCTTTGCTGTTTTACTTGCTCCAGTAGTGCTAATTGAATCACACGGTTCTCTACAATATGCCCAAGATCTGGCTGAGCAAGCTTCTGAGCCTCAAACTCAATACGCGCGAAGCTATCTTGCTCCCAAACTTCCATAGCACGATAAGGAGCAGCTCTGCGCTGCATAATGCCTTGCCACGCGCCTAAGTTGCGCAAGATAGATTCGCTAGAGCGGCTCAATGCAGACACTCGAACATCCGGCAATGCATTTAGGTCACTTTCAGGCTCTTGGCTTTCAATTACCGCAATACGTAAATCTGTCTCTTTAAAAGCAGCAGCCAGTGCTAAGCCGACCATGCCACCGCCAACAATTGCGATATCTACACTTTGCATCATATTTTTAATTGTCCTTGTTGCTGGCTTATCGAGCCACCAAACCTAAAGTTCTTTGGAGTAATGGGGCTTTTAACGGTGCAAGATTATCCATGGCAAACAGCCCCACATTACGGCCGATACGCATCGACAAATAATCATTAGAAAAGATATGTACCAACGACGAAGTCATCGAAATAGTTGCATGACGATCGTCTGCACGCGCCAACTTAAATTGCTTAAGTACACGATATTGACCTGGGTCGTCTTCCCCATTTTGTGCAATGCTTTCAGCCAACGTTGCGACATCACGTATACCCAAGTTAAAACCTTGACCCGCAATCGGATGAAGCGTCTGAGCGGCATTGCCCACAATCGCAAATCGATGCGACACGTTCTGTTCTCGATAACGCAGTAATAGAGGGTAACTCGCACGTTGCCCAACTTTTTCTAGTACGCCTAAACGCCAACCGAAGCTCTCTTGCAATTCAGATAAGAATTCTTCATCACTATAGTTCATCACCTTGTCGGCAGCATCTGGCCTTAGGCACCATACTAGTGACATACGTCCTTCAGACATAGGTAGTAACGCAACTGGTCCTGACTCTGTGAATCGCTCGAATGCTCGTCCTTCATGAGCTTGCTGAGTCGTAATGTTGGCGATAACCGCCACTTGGTCAAAGTCATGTTCAGAAAGAGGTAAACCGACTTGCTGACAACAGGTTGAGATCGCACCATCAGCAGCAACCAATAGCTTACCTTCCACCATTTGGTTGTCGCTTAATGCCAAGCTCACGTTACCTTGCTGACGGGTAACTTGTTGCACGGAAGCATGAATCAGTTCAATGTGCTCATCTTGCTCAATTTGATGATGATAAATACGACCAACATCCGCTAGCTCAACCACATACCCCAACGCATCAACAGACAGCTCGTCCGTTGTAATATCTGTCATTCCCGCATGAGAACGATCTGAGACATGAATGTGTGTAATCGGAGTTGCTACGGGCGCGATCTCTTCCCAAAGTTCAAACTGTTTAAGAATATTCACCGTTCCATAAGAAAGCGCGATTGAGCGAGAATCAAACCCAGGGTGAGCTTGATGATCAACCGGAAACGGTTCTATCACTGCAATAGACAATGGCTGTGAGGACAACTTATTAATCGCTAGTGCTAAGGTCATTCCCGCCATAGCACCACCAGCGATAACCACATCAAACTGCTTCATGAGAACGTACCTACTTAATGAATAGTTGGTGCAGCTTGTTGCGTCGGGCGTTGACCAAACTCAGCGTGAATCGTCAACACACATGCTTTCACGTGTTCAATCACTTGCTCAAGAAGTTGCGCTTGCTCTTCTAAGTCATCGTCTTCATCAATTCCGAGCTTAGAAATTTCTTCGAGATCAGCGAGCGCTTCTTTAACATCACTTGATGCTTTCTTAAGCTCTGCATTCACCAGACCCAAACCAGAAATAAAGTGATTTACCCACTCAGCCAAACCATCAGCGATATCAAACAGAGATGCACTCGCTTCTTCATCAGGGAGGAGTATTTCAAGGTCCATTCCAGAGCCTGTCAGTTCACTAATCGTTGCATCAAGCGCTGATTCTGCCAGCTTGAGCGATTTTGTTGGCCACCCCATACCTTCACTGACATAGTCAAAAACCATTGGCTGCCAGCTCTTGTCCGTCAAACTTAGACCGCCACTGAGCATACCGGTTAGTAAGCCATGCAGTTCAGCTGGATTTACCGCTAAACCGGCAGACTGTAATTCGCTCGCAAATGTCAGATAATCAGGAAGTTGTTTGTCGCTCATAAGAATGACCCAATTGAAATAAATAAGCTCAATCGTATCACTTACCAAAGCACGCGAAAACGAACGATTACGCAATTGTGGGTAGCTTTTACTCAAATTGCCCAATTACTGTGTCATTGTGCGCTGATTTTCATCACAGATTCTGGAAAAGCTTGAATCTTAATGGGCGTTTTTCTATAGTTTCTCCCTCGGTGATTGTCTGCTTTATCACCTTAGACAACAGATAATAGAGTCGATATGAGTAATCAAGCGGTAGAAGTTGAAATCTTAGGCAAACTAACTCGAGTAAACTGCCCAGCAG
The DNA here is from genome assembly GCF_046056895.1 of Vibrio sp. TBV020. Lineage (NCBI taxonomy): Bacteria > Pseudomonadati > Pseudomonadota > Gammaproteobacteria > Vibrionales > Vibrionaceae > Vibrio > Vibrio sp. TBV020. The sequence goes on from NZ_JBEEAQ010000003.1 coordinate 3,003,018, forward strand.
GACAAGAAGAGTCTTTGATTAATGCCGCCCTACGTCTAGATAGCCGCCTGAAAGAAATGGCAGAAAAGACTAAGATTACTAATGAAGTTCAGCTATTAACTTTTGTTGCCTTAAACTTTTGTCATGAGCTTGAAACTCGTGACGGCGATTTAAAGCAAGAGCAAAATGCACTTCATGAGCGAATGGAACAGCTCTCAGCATCATTAGACAGTGCAATTAGTAAAGTTAAGCCAGGACAGCAATAGCCTTTACCGCAAAACAAGAATTTACCCTGGAGTGTTCGTTAGGGGATTACGTCCCTGAGCCGATAAGCAATCCTTAAGGGTTAGTACTTGGTTGCTATTGAGCAAGCTCGGCATGCACCGAGAAGCCTACGGTAACCATTGCTGATCCGCCCTGAACCAGCTGGTTCATGGGTCAAAAATCTCCAACGGCACTCTGGGGTATCCTCCTTTAATTACCCCATAACTATGGGTAATATCATGACGCTTTCCCGACAAGATTTTCGTCAATTAATCCGCCAACAACGTCAACAACTAAGCGATGATTTTCAGCGCCAAGCTGGATTCGACCTTTGCCAACAATTCTTTCGCTTACCTGAAGTCCTATCTGCTCAGCACATCGCACTTTACTTGTCTGCAGATGGAGAGGTAGACACTGCGCCACTCATCGAAAAGCTCTGGCAAAGCGGTAAACACGTTTATTTGCCAGTGATTCATCCTTTCTCGAAAGGACACTTACTCTTTCTTCACTACACGCCAGATTCACCAATGGTGCTAAATAAGTACCAAATCGCAGAACCTAAGCTCGATCAAACTAAGATCATCCCAGCTCAATCGCTCGATATTATTTGCACGCCTCTAGTCGGGTTTGATTCATCAGGTCATCGGCTAGGCATGGGGGGCGGTTACTACGATCGTACATTGGCGCCATGGTTTAATACTGGTCAAGGCCCTAAACCTATTGGTCTTGCTCATGATTGTCAGCATGTCGAAGCACTACCTATTGAGTCTTGGGATGTTCCACTGCCTAAAATTGTGACTCCAACCAAGATTTGGCAATGGTAAGAATCTACACTTACTCATCGCTTCAAGTATGCTACGTATAAGGCTATAATCGCCGCGCAAACGTTAATACAACCTCTTTTAGGAGATGAGCATGACTCAAGATGAAATGAAGAAAGAAGCTGGCTGGGCTGCACTTAAGTATGTCGAAAAAGGCAGTATTGTTGGTGTAGGCACAGGTTCGACTGTGAATCACTTCATCGATGCATTAGGCACAATGAAAGAGGAAATCAAAGGTGCGGTTTCAAGTTCAGTAGCGTCTACTGAGCGTTTAAAAGAACTAGAAATCGAAGTATTTGATTGTAACGAAGTTGCTGGTCTAGACATCTATGTTGATGGCGCTGATGAAATCAATGCAGATCGTGAAATGATTAAAGGTGGCGGTGCTGCTTTAACTCGTGAAAAGATCGTTGCTGCAATTTCAGATAAATTTATCTGTATCGTTGATAATACTAAAGCCGTTGACGTTTTAGGTGAGTTCCCACTGCCAGTCGAAGTCATTCCAATGGCTCGCTCTTACGTTGGACGTGAGCTTGTTAAACTGGGTGGTGACCCTGCTTACCGTGAAGGCGTAACAACGGATAACGGTAATGTGATCTTAGATGTTTACGGTCTAAAAATCACAAACCCTAAAGAACTAGAAGACAAGATTAATGCTCTACCTGGTGTTGTGACTGTTGGTCTATTTGCACACCGTGGTGCTGATGTTGTGATCACAGGTACTCCTGAAGGCGCAAAAATCGAAGAGTAATAACAATCAACGCGATAGAGTCGCGAATCTTGTTATTTCATTACAGACGGCACCTATTGGTGCCGTTTTGCTGTTTATTCCTTTATTAATTATTCCTTATTCCGTAATTTTCTTACCCAAACTGTATTTTTTTTGTTAACTTAGTGAGCAGAAGACGCACAAGGAAAACGTTTGCGTCACCTTGTAAGGTAACAAAACGTTTGCTTTTACTACATTACATACTTTGTGCGCCAGTTAAGCCCCAATTTCCCCACTTTAAGGACGAAGATAATGGCCAAAGTTTCACTGGAAAAAGAAAAAATTAAGATCCTCCTGCTCGAAGGTCTACACCCATCTTCTGTAGAAGTACTTCAAGCAGCTGGTTATACCAACATTGAATATCACAAAGGCTCACTGCCAGAAGAAGAGCTACTAGAAGCTGTGAAGGATGTTCACTTCATCGGTATTCGATCACGTACTAACCTTTCTAAAGAAGTTATCGCTGCAGCGGAAAAACTGGTTGCGATCGGCTGTTTCTGTATCGGTACCAACCAAGTTGATCTTAATGCTGCGGCCGCTCGTGGTATTCCAGTGTTTAACGCACCATTCTCCAATACTCGAAGTGTAGCTGAACTAGTCCTTGGTCAACTTCTTCTGCTTCTACGTGGTATACCTGAGAAGAATGCTCTTGCACATCGTGGTATTTGGAAGAAGAGCGCTGACAACTCATACGAAGCTCGTGGTAAGCGTTTAGGTATTATCGGTTACGGTCACATTGGTACTCAGCTGGGTATTATTGCTGAAAACCTTGGTATGCGTGTTTACTTCTACGATATCGAAAACAAGTTGTCGCTAGGTAATGCAACGCAAATTCATACTATGAGCGAACTGCTTAATAAGTGTGATGTGATTACGCTACATGTGCCTGAAACCCCAGAAACCAAAAACATGATGGGCGCAGAAGAGTTTGCTCGCATGAAGCCTGGTTCAATCTTTATCAACGCCGCGCGTGGCACTGTTGTAGATATTGAAGCACTATGTCATAGCCTAGAAGCAGGCCACATCGCTGGCGCTGCTATCGACGTGTTCCCAACAGAGCCAAAGACCAACGCTGACCCATTTGAGTCTCCACTACAGAAATTCGATAACGTTATCTTGACGCCGCACGTAGGTGGTTCAACACAAGAAGCGCAAGAAAACATCGGTGTAGAAGTTGCTGGTAAACTGGCGAAATACTCAGATAACGGTTCTACGCTTTCAAGTGTGAACTTCCCTGAGGTATCACTACCTGAGCACCGTGATTGTTCACGCCTACTGCACATTCACCAAAACCGTCCAGGTATACTGACGCAAATCAACACCATCTTCGCGGAAGAAGGGATTAACATCGCAGGTCAGTACCTACAAACAGCCGCTGACTTTGGTTACGTGGTCATTGACGTTGAGACAGAACGCTCAGAAGAAGCCTTAGCAAAACTGAAAAGTATCGAAGGTACGATTCGTGCGCGTATCCTGCACTAATCACTAATTGCCAGATACAAAAAACCACCGATTTACCGGTGGTTTTTTATTGAAGCTAGATATTAAGCTTTTAAAGCTCGCTCACCACGTGCAATGCCAACGACACCACTTCGCGCTACTTCTAAAACTTCTGTCACTTCAGATAACGCTTGAATGAAGGCATCGAGCTTTTCACTGGTTCCCGCTAGTTGCACCGTGTATTGAGAAGCGGTCACATCCACAATCTGGCCACGGAAGATATCTGCGGTACGCTTAACTTCGGCACGTGAAAATCCACTTGCTTTCACTTTTACCATCATCAGCTCACGCTCGATATGTTCAAGCTCTGATACTTCTTGAACCTTGAGTACATCGATCAACTTATTTAGCTGCTTCTGAATCTGCTCAAGCTCCATATCATCTGAAATCGTTGTGATATTCAAACGAGAGAGTGTCTCATCATCTGTCGGAGAAACCGTTAATGACTCAATGTTGTACGCGCGCTGAGAAAACAGACCAACAACACGAGACAACGCACCTGGTTGGTTTTCCATTAGTAGTGAAATAATGTGTCTCATATTAAGTTCTCTCCGTTTTGCTTAGCCACATATTGTCCATACCTTCGCCTTTGATTTGCATAGGGTATACGTGCTCGGTTTCGTCTACATTGATATCAACAAACACTAAGCGATCTTTCATATCGAGCGCTTGTTTTAGACCAGACTCAAGTTGATCTGGAGATTCAATGCGGAGACCGACATGACCATACGCTTCAGCGATAGCTGCAAAATCGGGAACAGAACTCATGTAAGAGTTTGAATGGCGGCCTTGGTAAATAATGTCTTGCCACTGTTTTACCATACCTAGGAAACGGTTGTTCAAGTTGATGATTTTCACTGGGATATCATATTGCATCGCCGTTGATAGCTCCTGAATATTCATCTGGATACTACCATCACCTGTTACAACAACTACTTCTTCATCAGGCTTGGCAAATTTAACCCCCATACCCGCAGGTAGGCCAAATCCCATCGTGCCTAAACCACCAGAGTTAATCCAACGACGTGGCTTGTTGAACGGGTAGTATAATGCGGCAAACATTTGGTGCTGACCAACATCTGATGCGACATACGCATCACCACCAGTGAGCTTATGTAATGTTTCAATAACTTGCTGAGGCTTGATTCGCTCAGGAGAGGTTTCATAAGACAAGCACTTACGATCACGCCATACCTGGATCTCGTCCCACCAGCGATTTAACGCTTCTTGATCATTGGTACTGCCCTGCTCTTCTAGCAAGCTCACCATTGCCTCTAAAACCTTTTCTGCTGAACCAACAATAGGTACGTCTGCTTTGACGTTTTTAGAGATCGATGAAGGATCAATGTCAATGTGCATTACCTTCGCATTCGGGCAGTATTTTTCTAAGTTGTTAGTTGTTCGATCATCAAAGCGAACGCCAACACCAAAGATAAGATCAGCATTGTGCATTGCCATATTGGCTTCATATACACCATGCATCCCTAACATACCCAGAGCATTTTTGTGCATGCCCGGGAACGCGCCAAGACCCATTAGCGTGCTAACAACAGGTAGGTTAAGTGCTTCTGCCAATTTAGTAAGATGCTCTTCGGCTTCAGAGATCACCGCACCACCACCGACATAAAGAACGGGCTTTTTCGCTTCAAGAAGCGTTTTAAGACCTTTCTTGATCTGCCCTTTATGACCCGTTGTCGTTGGTTTGTAAGAGCGCATCGAAATGGACTCAGGATACTCATAAGGCAATTTGATTTGCGGGTTCATCACGTCTTTAGGTAAGTCGATAAGAACCGGGCCTGGTCGGCCTGTTGTCGCAATATAGAAGGCTTTCTTTACGGTTTCTGCAATATCTTCTGCTTTCTTCACCAAGAAACTGTGTTTTACCACGGGGCGAGATACACCCACAATGTCACACTCTTGGAAGGCATCGTTACCAATCATATTATTTGGAACGTTACCTGAAATTACGATCATAGGGATAGAGTCCATGTACGCTGTCGCAATACCCGTGATGGTATTGGTTGCGCCTGGGCCAGAACAGACAAGTACTACGCCGGGGTTACCGGTAGCACGCGCATAGCCATCAGCCATATGCGTTGCTGCTTGTTCATGACGAACCAGTACATGTTTAATTTGGTCTGTTTTTGCATGAAGTGCATCATAGATATCGAGAACAGAGCCACCTGGGTAACCAAAGATCTGTTCAACGCCTTCTTCGATCAGAGATTGAACCACCATCTCTGCACCGGACAACATTGCTGCCATACTTTTCTCCTTAACCAGTTTACCAAAGCGTAAGGTCAACACTGTGGACTGGTTTTACATAGTCTAGGTCTTATTCGTAGCCTAATCGAAATACTTCCACTTTTTCGGCTATGTCTTGCCTGAAGTTAAAATCAAACAAGTTCACGCAACAAATGTAACGTTTTATTATCAATGGGTCTAATGAGATGTCTCTCTCACTTTAAACAATATGCTATTTATTGGAAATAAATCATAAAAACAGCCTACCTCAATGCCACTAAATAGATAGTTACCCCATTAAAAGCAATAAATACACTCGATAATATCGTTCATAAATCTCATCAGCCTGCAAAAAGTGAACAGTTTATTAAATCCAAAGTGCTAAAAAAAATCCCCCAAAGCACTAAAAGTACGTTGGGGGATTATTAAGCAATCGAAAAATTAACTTTGTGAAAAACTACTTTTTGTCTGGCTTATCACTATACATTTCTTCGATTTCGTCCTGATATTTATCATTAATGACTTTACGACGAAGTTTCTGTGTTGGTGTTAACTCACCATCATCCATTGAGAACGCTTTTGGCAATAGCTTAAACTTTTTCACCTGTTCAAACTTCGCCAGTTCTTTTTGTAGATCATTAACGCGCTTTTCTAGCATCTCAACAATCTGGTGATGCTTTATAAGCTCGACACGATCGTGATATTTGATGTTGAGCTCTTTCGCATACTCTTCCAGTGAGTCGTAACAAGGAACGATCAAAGCAGAAACGAACTTACGAGTATCAGCAATTACCGCAATTTGTTCAATGAAGTGATCTTTACCAATCGCACCTTCGATCATCTGAGGAGCAATGTATTTACCACCCGAGGTTTTCATCAACTCTTTGATACGATCAGTGATAAATAGGTTGCCGTTCTCATCGATATGACCAGCGTCACCCGTTTTTAAGAACCCATGTTCATCAAACGTTTTCGCCGTCTCTTCAGGCATTTTGTAATAACCACGCATTACCATTGGGCCACGAACTAAGATCTCATTGTTCTCACCGATCTTAACTTGCGCACCTGGCATCGACATACCAATAGAGTCAGGGTTAAAGCATTTGTCATCCCAGCACGAAACTGTCGCCGTTGTTTCCGTCATACCGTAGCCTAACTTCACGTTAATGCCGATAGCATGAAAGAAGCGGCCGATGGTCTCATCAAGCTTCGCACCACCACATGGCATGAAGTTAATTCGGCCACCTAACAGCGCACGTAGTTTCGATAACACTAACTTATCTGCAAGTGCATGTGATTTCTTCAGCATCACAGATGGCTTACGGCCTTCTTGGTGACAAACCGCCATTTTTGCACCCATATTCACTGCCCAAGTAAATAGAACTTTGCGAATAAATGGTGCTTTGGCAACTTTTTCATGAATTGCAGAGAAGATCTTCTCGTAGAAGCGAGGAACCGCTGCCATAACAGTAGGGCGAACTTCACTTAGGGCCTCACGCACTTGCATCGTGTCTTGCAAGTAGCAGTTGGTTGCTCCCTTATAAAGAACATAGAAAGTCCAAGCTCGCTCAAAAACATGAGAAAGAGGTAGGAAGCAAAGTGATACATCAGACTCAGATAAACTCAAACGCTGATCGTGACCTTCTAATTGCGCTCCAATATTGGCGTAATCAAGCATTACACCTTTTGGCTGCCCCGTTGTGCCTGACGTATAAATAAGCGTTAGAAGGTCATCAAAGTTAGCTTGAGCCAAACGCTCGTCTAGCTCACCTTGCTGCTCTGCTTGAGCTTTGGCAATAAACTGCTGCCAGCCAATCGCATGTTCAAAATCGCCAAGCTCAATGTCATCTGACATCGCAACAATCAGTTCTAGTTGCTCACATTGGTCGAAAATAGAAACGGCAGCATCAAACTGAGGCTGCTCACCAACGAACAGAATACGTACATCTGCATCTTGCAAAATATATGCTGACTGAGCGGCGGTATTGGTTGGATAAATAGGTACAGTAACGGCACGTAATTGAAGTGCTGCAAAGTCTGCCACTGTCCATTGTGGCATGTTATTGGAGAAGATACCGATCTTGTCCTGAACTCTGATTCCATGAGCCAATAGAGCAAGTGATAGAGAATCAACTTGCTGACCAAACTGCTTCCAGCTAATGCCGTTCCACATATTGCCCACTTTATGTTTAAGTGCAATACGGTCGCTGCCCTTGGCAATTTGGTCTCTAATTCGTTTTACGATATGAAAATCTAAGTCGGCCATTCTTTGTCTACCTTTAGCTTACACATGTAAGCTTTAATCAGCGCACAAGTGTACATTTCGGACTAGAAAAGGCAACTGATGAGCGTCAAAGTTATCAATATAAATAATAAAAAACCTCGGACAGTATTCACCATCCGAGGTTTTACGATTTCGATGATTGAGTTGATTAATCTAACGCAACCACTTCACCACAAATCATCATTAGTTGATCACGTAGCCAGATGTGACCCTTGTCTTTCTCGCTAGACTCATGCCAGCTTAGGAAACCGCTGATCTTGCCATTTTCAAACGGGAAATCGATCACTTGCAGCTGATCTTTATTCGCTGCGTTCTCAACCATCCAGCGTGGTGCAATTGTCACAAGCTCTGACTGACCTACAACGTATAGAACATTACTTAAGCTTGTGCCTTCATAGTAAGCTTGTACGTCTAGTTCGCGGTACGCTTGCTCTGAGAAGCTACGTTGACCATGAACTTTAGACAGTTTCGCATGACGCTCGCGAAGTAATGAGTCCGCAGTAACAGCACCTTGAATGCGAGGGTGTCCTTTTGAAGCAACAACGACTAACTCATCTTGGAAGATTTCTGTGCTAGAGAAACCTTGCTCATCGAAGCGAGCATAATCGATAACGAAGTCGATTTCTTGGTAACGCATACGCTCAGCCAGCTGACGATCAAATTCAGCATCTAAGTGTAGTTGAACATTCGGTGCCATTTCGTGAATCGTTGACATAATGTTCGGAGCGAAACGCATATCACATGGACTACAGATAGCTAGCTTAAATAGACGCGTAGATGTTTCTGGAGAGAATACTGAGCTAGGAAGCTCGTTACGAATTAGCTGTAGTGCTTGACGAACAGGACCAAATAATTGGCGAGCACGTTGAGTTGGTTGAATACCACGTCCTTGGCGCATAAACAGTTCATCATTAAACATCACTTTTAGACGCGCTACAGCATTACTTACTGCTGGCTGAGACATGCCAAGGTTGTGCGCTGCACGAGTAATGTTTTGTTCCTGCATAACAGCATCAAAAACAGTTAATAGGTTTAAATCTACTCCACGTAAAGTACTTTCCATGCGGTAGCTAGCGATAGCACTCATAGACTCTTTCTTGTCAATCATTAGGCAAGCCTCTTAATTCTTCAGCGTAAATGGTTCTTAGTTCAATTTGAGTTGGAATAGAAAACCCAAGTCTCGTCTCATCCGTTATATTTATTTGTTAGATGTTTGCTGACGAATTTCTACTATCGGCGAATCATTCAGCGATTAGCAATAAGATTGACAATTAATCATTATTTTTTACTTATCCCTTAAAAAATCATTTATACAACAATTAATTAGACCATTTATAAAAAAAGGTAAATAGTTAGATTTCACACTGATATATAAATATTTGATATTAATTCCAAGTGTTACACCACGGTGTCAGACATTAACCGAGGCTATTATTTCGAAAGTAGATACAAAAACAGCATCAATGAGTGATGCTGTTTGGTGAAGAAGGAAGCATTCTAGATTCGAGTCGCATAGCTTGGAAAATCAACTTTTTCCCATAGGGATTGTCTCAAGGCAGTAGTATCTTCCCACTCCCCTTGCTTTATCCAAGCAGCTAATGCCGCTGCAACATCAGGGTAAGTCACACTCTCTGCCCTTGATTCGTCCAACCAATGCCTTACTGTCGCGGCATCAAGAATATCCATCCTTGTTGCTAAGCCCAACTCTTCCAAAGTTGCTACATTACTTACCTGCTCAAACTGCCCAACTAAGGGCTTCAAGAGTAGCTTTTTACCGAGAGTCAGCGCCTCAGAAGGCAATTCAAATCCCCCATTGGTAATCACGCCTTTACAGCAGCTCAAGTAAGCTTGAAATGTTTGTAAGCCCAATGGATAGAAATCAATATTATCAACTTTCTTGTGCTCAATAATTTCAGGATGAAAACAAACAAAAGGCTGAGTGGTAAAGCGAAGGAGCAACTCGGTTATATCGTTAACGCTTTCAAATGGCAGATAAACTAATACCAACGGCTCTTCTTGGGTTGGGTAACAAGAAGGGTGAACAATTGGGGGTAAAATAGGTTGATCGAAGTGATGCCAATGAAGACCAATATGATGATCCGCCGGAGCAAAATGCTCGATGACTTGCTTATCTAACCAATTTGCTCCTTGTAGCGGCACGGCATAACGAAAAGCGTTCTGGTGACAAATACTGATTGAAGGGATTGCCTGTTTTTTGGCAGCCCAAGCAGAGACAGGCTCAAAATCATTCAGAACAAGATCATACTCAGAGAGCTCTAAATTGCTTACATCATTAGTAAACTGCCAGATGTTATTCGACATCATGGTTTTGAAGTAGCTAATACTGCCTCTCTCTGTCACAAAGGAAAATCCGCGACGAGTCTGAAATGAACCAAACTCCTCCATAGAGAAGTACTTGTCTTCTGCTCTGCCCGTAAATAAATAATCAACTTGCAGCCCTTGCTCTAAAAGAGGCTTAGACATCGCCCTAGCTCTTGCAATATGTCCATTTCCAGTTCCTTGTACCCCATAAAGGATTTTCATCTACATTCCTCCGACATAGCTAATAGCAAGGATGGCACTCGTAATACCTAATCCAGCGCCAAGAATGATATCGGTAAGAAAATGGACACCGAGCAGAATTCGCGAACTCGCAATCAAGCAAGCCCATGTGTAAACAAACGTCGAAAGATCGACATACCAAACGCTCACTAAAGTTGCCATCAAAAATGCCGCCGCCGTATGGCCGGAAGGTAAGCTGTATCTATCACTTGGCGTTATATATGAGGTCACTAGCTCAGAACAGTCATGTGGACGACGTCGTTTAAAGATATTTTTAATCAGCCAATAGATCGGCAGCTCGATAGCAAACGCTAATAACCCGACCATAAAGAATAGTTGACCGTTATCCCCGCCCATCACAAATGCAAGTAAACCAAACAATGCATATAAGTGGCCATCTCCAGTATGTGAGATAGCCTTACTTAATCGGGATAAGGGTTGAGAAAACCTGTGCTGGAGGCAAAACAGAGAAAATGCTAGATCCATTTTTGCTATTGGTTCAATTGAACGCATTACCGACTCCTCTTATACGGTGTTACGCTCAAGCTAAAGTGGGTTGGTGACAAGCTCGTGAAGTTTTCACTGAGTTTCGATTACATTGTCAATAACAATGCAAGTTGAGCCGCTGTAAAACCAAGTACAGCACCAACTAGAATATCGCTAAAGAAATGAACGCCGAGCATCACGCGCGCAGCCCCAACAGCAAATGCCCATACTACAGCTATTGGCAGCAGCACTGGGAAGAAAGCACTAAGCATTGTTGCCATTAAGACAGCCCCAGCAGTGTGCCCAGAAGGAAGGCTGAAACGATCAGCGGGCTGTATAAAAGAGCTAAGCGAATCAGAACACTCAAATGGACGACGCCTGCGAGTAGTATTTTTGATCATCCAATAGATTGGCAACTCGATTGCGAAAGCCAAAATACTAGTTTTGACAAACACGCTACCAAGCGCATTATCGAATTGGTAAGCCATTAATGCGATTAAGATATACAGTGGCCCATCTCCACTGCGTGATACCCAACGACTAATGACCGAGAGCGGAATATTAAAGCGATTCGATAAACAAAATGTTGAAAAGGCGAGATCGAATCTAATAAGCGGCTGCACTAAACGCATGTGACACAAACTCCTATCTTGTCACCCCCAAAGCCTCCTCATAATAAGAAACCACAAATGAACCCAAGATTAATGTTTACTTCAGAAATAGCTTCTAAGGTAATTAATTCATAAAGTTAATGAAAACTGTCGTTAAGATTGCTGATTTTGTAGGATTCTCTGCTGAACTGATCTGACTTGCACAAAAAAGTAACTTTAGGGTTGACGTGACCTCTTGAGTGCGGTACTAATTTGTTAACTTAAATATGTGGATTATTTAACGCCCTTAAAGGAATCGTTAACAATGATGAACCGTTTTTCTTTCCTGCTGAGCCTCCTCCTTATCGTGAAAACATCGCGCGGGTAGGCTGTGGAAGAAAAATAACCACACAGAATTACACAGAACCCGCACTTAGATGCGGGTTTTTTTATACCAAAATACTGGAAGTAAACGATTAACTGGTGCAATAAGCATCGAATCACTAAGGAAGCACTCATGAACGATCAAGTCATTATCTTCGACACCACACTACGTGATGGCGAACAAGCGTTGTCAGCAAGCTTGACGGTTAAAGAAAAACTGCAAATTGCCTACGCACTTGAAAGACTCGGTGTAGACGTTATTGAAGCGGGTTTCCCAGTTTCATCACCTGGTGATTTCGAATCAGTACAAACCATTGCTCGTAATGTTAAAAACAGCCGTATCTGTGGCCTTTCGCGTGCCGTTGCGAAAGACATCGATGCCGCAGCTGAAGCATTAAAAGTAGCTGACCAGTTCCGAATTCATACGTTTATTTCTACTTCTACTGTTCATGTCCAAGACAAACTACGTCGTAGTTACGATGATGTTGTCGAAATGGGTGTAAAAGCAGTAAAACATGCTCGTAAGTACACTGACGACGTTGAATTTTCTTGTGAAGATGCAGGCCGTACACCAATCGACAACCTATGTCGTATGGTTGAAGCTGCGATTGACGCAGGCGCAAATACCATCAACATTCCAGATACAGTTGGCTACACAGTACCAAATGAGTTTGGCGGTATTATCCAAACTCTATTCAACCGTGTACCAAACATCGACAAAGCGATCATCTCAGTTCACTGTCACGATGACCTAGGCATGTCTGTAGCAAACTCTATTGCCGCAGTTCAAGCCGGCGCCCGTCAAATCGAAGGCACTATCAACGGCATCGGTGAGCGAGCTGGTAACTGCTCACTAGAAGAGATCGCGATGATCATCAAGACTCGCCAAGAACTACTTGGTGTTCATACTGGTCTAAAGCATGATGAAATCCACCGTACCAGTAAGCTAGTCAGTCAGCTTTGTAATATGCCGATTCAAGATAACAAGGCAATCGTAGGTGCGAATGCATTCAGCCATTCTTCAGGTATCCACCAAGATGGCATGCTTAAAAATAAAAACACCTACGAAATCATGACACCAGAGTCGATTGGCCTTAAGAATCAAGCTCTAAACCTAACAAGCCGCAGCGGCCGCGCTGCCGTGAAGAGCCACATGGATACCATGGGCTACAAAGATGACGAGTACAACCTAGACGCTCTATATGAAGACTTCTTGAAGTTAGCTGACCGTAAAGGACAAGTTTTCGATTACGACTTAGAAGCTTTAATGCACTTCTCTAACTTGCGTGAAGAAGACGATTTCTACAAATTGAACTACCTAAGTGTGCAATCTGGCAGTGTAATGGCGACCACCAGTATCAAACTTCAATGTGGTGATGAAGAGCAATCTGAAGCGGCTGTCGGTAACGGCCCTGTTGATGCGCTATACCAGTGTATCTATCGTATAACTGGTTATGATATTGTTTTAGATAAGTTCGATTTAACGGCTAAAGGTGAAGGCGAAGACGGACTAGGCCAAGCAGATATTATTGCCAACTATAAAGGTCGCAAATATCACGGTACCGGTGTTTCTACCGATATCGTCGAAGCATCTGGCCAAGCACTACTTCACGTAATAAACAGCATCCACCGTGCTGATAAGATCGCAGAGATCAAACAAAAGAAAATCGAAACAGTATAAGTAAGACTCCAGGGATGCGAGTCGTCTCTGGAAGACATAAAAATTAAAGGAATAACATGACAGACAAATCATACAACATTGCCGTTTTACCAGGTGACGGCATTGGCCCAGAAGTTATGGCTCAAGCGCATAAAGTTCTAGATGCGATTGAGAAAAAGCACGGTATTAGTTTTGCTCGCGACGAGCACGATGTTGGCGGTATCGCTATCGATAACCACGGCTGCCCGCTTCCAGAAAGTACAGTAAAAGCATGTGAAGAATCAGATGCGGTACTGTTCGGTTCTGTTGGTGGCCCAAAGTGGGAGCACCTACCACCAAATGATCAACCTGAACGTGGAGCCCTACTTCCGCTACGCAAGCACTTTCAACTATTTTGTAACCTGCGTCCAGCACAGATCCACAAAGGTCTAGAAGGTTTTTCACCATTACGCGCAGATATCTCTGGCAACGGTTTTGACATCGTTGTCGTTCGTGAGCTGACTGGTGGTATCTATTTCGGCCAACCTAAAGGACGTGAAGGCGAAGGTCCAAACGAAAAAGCATTCGATACTGAGGTTTACCACCGCTTCGAAATCGAACGTATCGCTAAGATTGCATTTGAATCTGCGCGCTTACGTGACAAGAAAGTATGTTCTATCGATAAAGCGAACGTACTTCAAAGCTCGATCCTATGGCGTGAGGTGGTTGAAGAAATCGCAAAAGATTACCCAGATGTTGAGCTTTCACACATGTACATCGATAACGCAACCATGCAGCTAATCAAAGATCCTGCTCAGTTCGATGTAATGCTTTGCTCAAACATCTTTGGCGATATCATCTCTGATGAGTGTGCAATGATCACAGGCTCTATGGGTATGCTTCCGTCTGCATCACTAAACGAAAGTAAGTTCGGCCTATACGAACCAGCAGGCGGCAGTGCACCGGACATCGCAGGTAAGAACATTGCAAACCCAGTAGCGCAAATCCTATCTGCTGCACTAATGCTACGTTACAGCCTAGGTGAAGAAGCTGCGGCGCAAGATATTGAAGCAGCAGTATCTAAAGCGTTATCAGCAGGTGAACTAACAGGCGACCTATCAGGAGACAAGCCAGCGCTATCGACTTCAGAGATGGGCGATAAAATCGCTGAGTACATCCTAAATTCTTGATTTAAGCAGACAGATAATAATTATTCGCTCCTGATAAGCCGTTGTCAGGAGCTACACACAGGATAGTGATAATGGGTAAGACTTTATACGAAAAGGTTTATGACGCACACGTCGCCGTAGCCGCTGAGGGTGAAAACCCGATTCTTTACATCGACCGACACTTAGTTCACGAAGTAACGTCTCCTCAGGCGTTCGATGGTCTACGTGAGAAAGGTCGTAAGGTTCGCCAAGTAAGCAAAACATTTGCAACTATGGACCATAACGTTTCAACGCAAACCAAAGACATCAATGCTTCAGGTGAGATGGCACGTATCCAAATGGAGACGCTATCGAAAAACTGTGAAGAGTTTGGCGTAACGCTTTATGACATCAACCACAAGTACCAAGGTATTGTGCACGTGATGGGTCCTGAGCTAGGTATTACTCTACCTGGTATGACTATTGTTTGTGGTGATTCGCATACAGCGACACACGGTGCGTTCGGCTCGCTAGCATTCGGAATCGGTACTTCTGAGGTTGAGCACGTCCTAGCAACCCAAACGCTAAAACAAGCACGCGCTAAAACGATGAAGATCGAAGTGAAAGGCAAGGTAGCACCTGGCATCACTGCTAAAGATATCGTGCTAGCAATCATCGGTGAAACAACAGCGGCAGGTGGTACTGGCTACGTTGTTGAGTTCTGCGGTGAAGCGATTACTGATCTTACGATGGAAGGTCGTATGACAGTATGTAATATGGCGATCGAGCTAGGCGCAAAAGCAGGTCTAATCGCTCCAGATGAAACGACATTCGAATACATCAAAGGTCGTAAGTTCTCACCTCAAGGTGAAGATCTAGACGCTGCGATCGAATACTGGAAGTCTCTAAAAACTGATGACGATGCAGAGTTCGATGCCGTAGTAACGCTTAACGCTGCTGACATCAAACCACAAGTAACTTGGGGTACTAACCCTGGTCAAGTTATTGCGGTAGATGAAGCAATCCCTGCTCCAGAAAGCTTTGCTGACCCAGTAGAAAAAGCATCGGCTGAAAAAGCATTGGCTTACATGGGTCTAGAAGCGGGTAAAGCGCTATCTGACTACAAAGTAGATAAAGTTTTCGTTGGTTCTTGTACTAACTCACGTATCGAAGATATGCGTGCAGCCGCTGAAGTTGCAAAAGGTCGTAAAGTCGCAGATAACGTACAAGCACTTATCGTACCTGGTTCTGAGCAAGTTAAAGCTCAAGCAGAAGCGGAAGGTTTAGACGTAATTTTCAAAGATGCTGGTTTTGAGTGGCGCTTGCCAGGCTGTTCAATGTGTCTAGCAATGAACAATGACCGCTTAGGTCCACACGAGCGTTGTGCATCAACCTCAAACCGTAACTTTGAGGGTCGCCAAGGCCGTGATGGTCGTACCCATCTAGTCAGCCCTGCAATGGCAGCTGCAGCAGCGATTGCTGGTCACTTTGTTGATATTCGTGAATTAGACTAAGGAGCAAATAGATGTCAGGTTTTAAACAACACACAGGCTTAGTTGTTCCTTTAGATGCAGCGAACGTCGATACCGATGCAATTATTCCTAAGCAGTTCCTTCAGAAGGTTTCTCGACTAGGATTTGGCAAGCACCTATTCCATGACTGGCGTTTCTTAGATGACGCTGGTGAGCAATCAAACCCAGAGTTCGTGATGAACGCTCCTCGATACCAAGGTGCTTCGATTCTACTCGCTCGTGAAAACTTTGGTTGTGGTTCTTCACGCGAACACGCACCATGGGCACTAGCGGATTACGGCATCAAAGCGATGATTGCACCAAGCTTCGCCGATATTTTCTACGGTAACTCAATCAATAACCAAATGGTTCCAGTACGTCTAACTGAGCAAGAAGTGGATGAAATCTTCCAGTTCGTCGAAGCAAACGAAGGGGCTGAGGTTGAAGTAGACCTAGAAGCAAACGTCGTTCGTGCTAATGGTAAAGAGTACTCATTTGAAATTGATGAGTTCCGTCGCCATTGTCTATTAAACGGGTTAGATAACATCGGTTTGACGCTACAGCACGAAGATAAGATTGCTGCTTTTGAAGCAAATATACCAAACTTCCTGAAGTAAGCTTTTACACAGAAAGATGATGAAAAGGTTGGCTAAGGCTAACCTTTTTTGTTTCTAACGAAACAAATTCGCGCTTAGTTAGGTCTGTTAATTAAAGCGCTTTCGACTAAAGGATTTTGCCTAATGATACGCATCATTGCTTTACTACTAACTCTTACCTCATTTCATCTATTCGCGGTACCAAAGTCTGAACTGTGGGCTTTTTGGCAGCAATCCAATCAAGAGAATACGACAACGATTTCTCATCAAGATTGGCAGAACTTTCTTGATAACTATTTAGTTAAAGATGGAGGCTACACGTTAGTAAAATATGGTTCTGTCTCAAACCAAGATAAGCAGAAGTTAAATCAGTATATCGAATCGCTTGAAAAGATTGATCCTCGTGAATATTCGCTAAAAGAGCAGTATGCGTATTGGGTCAACCTCTACAATGCGATTACCGTCGATTTAATCCTTGATGACTACCCGGTGAAATCAATAACTAAGTTAGGTGGATTGTTTAGTTTTGGCCCTTGGGGAGATGAAGTAGCGACAGTTGCAGGTAAGGATCTCACTCTGAATGATATAGAGCATCGAATTCTTCGTCCTATCTGGAATGATCCACGTACTCATTACGCGGTTAACTGTGCAAGTTTAGGTTGTCCTAACTTACAACCAAACGCATTTACTTCTGAGAACACAGAGCAACTTCTCGAAATAGCAGCTCAAGAGTTTATTAATAGTGATAAAGGTGTGCTGATCACTGGTAACAAGACTCAGCTTTCATCAATCTATGATTGGTTCTCTGATGACTTCGGTAGCAAGCAAGAGTTGGTTCAGCACTTAGCGAAATATCGTCCTGAATTAGCCAACCTCAATGGTAAGTTTAGTTATGAATACGACTGGGATTTGAACGATAAAAAGTAGTGAAATAGAAAATTCCAAGAGGGCTGGGAATAGTGCCAGTCCTTTTTATTATTGTCATTCTCGACAGTATGGAACAAAGAGTTTGATAGCTGTTTGAAAAGCCAGCGAGATTCCTTACTCACTCCTTCGTCGTTCTATGGAATGACAGTAAATGCCTTTTGAATCAAAGTTCTAAGGAAAGAAGTCTCGCACCGCTAGAAAGTTTTTACTTCTCCTTTGAAAGCAAAAAGCCCGTTGCGTCAGCAACGGGCTTATAAAACGACGAAAGCCCTAACATTTCTGCTAGGGCTTTGTCTGAATAAGTGGCGGAGTGGCCGGGCTTGCGCTCAAGCGGGACTCGTTGGTCGAAGACCAAAATAATACCGCACATACAAAAAGACCCCAGCATTTCTGCTGAGGTCTGGAATAAGTGGCGGAGCGGACGGGACTCGAACCCGCGACCCCCGGCGTGACAGGCCGGTATTCTAACCAACTGAACTACCGCTCCGCATTGGTTAGACTCTTGAGTCTAAGTTAGAACCTGGCGATGTCCTACTCTCACATGGGGAAACCCCACACTACCATCGGCGCTACTTCGTTTCACTTCTGAGTTCGGTATGGAATCAGGTGGGTCCAAAGCGCTATGGTCGCCAAGTAAAATTCTTTACGTTTTGATTTAGGCTCTTGATAAAAGCATAAAACAAACAGTAACTGGTGCTGATACCCAGACTCGAACTGGGGACCTCATCCTTACCAAGGATGCGCTCTACCACCTGAGCTATATCAGCATCAAGATGTCCTTTAAGGACTAAAAAAGCCCGTTTTTTCAAACGGGCTCTCTTAAATTTAAAGCCTGGCGATGTCCTACTCTCACATGGGGAAGCCCCACACTACCATCGGCGCTAATTCGTTTCACTTCTGAGTTCGGCATGGAATCAGGTGGGTCCAAATCGCTATGGTCGCCAAGCAAATTCTTTAATTTGAAAAGCTGGAGTTCTTACACATTCAATGTTCTTTCTTTGAGTCCATCAAAACCCTTTGGGTGTTGTATGGTTAAGCCTCACGGGCAATTAGTACAGGTTAGCTCAACGCCTCACAACGCTTACACACCCTGCCTATCAACGTTCTAGTCTCGAACAACCCTTTAGGACCCTCAAGGGGTCAGGGAAGACTCATCTCAGGGCTCGCTTCCCGCTTAGATGCTTTCAGCGGTTATCGATTCCGAACTTAGCTACCGGGCAATGCGTCTGGCGACACAACCCGAACACCAGAGGTTCGTCCACTCCGGTCCTCTCGTACTAGGAGCAGCCCCCTTCAATCTTCCAACGCCCACGGCAGATAGGGACCGAACTGTCTCACGACGTTCTAAACCCAGCTCGCGTACCACTTTAAATGGCGAACAGCCATACCCTTGGGACCGACTTCAGCCCCAGGATGTGATGAGCCGACATCGAGGTGCCAAACACCGCCGTCGATATGAACTCTTGGGCGGTATCAGCCTGTTATCCCCGGAGTACCTTTTATCCGTTGAGCGATGGCCCTTCCATACAGAACCACCGGATCACTATGACCTGCTTTCGCACCTGCTCGAATTGTCATTCTCGCAGTCAAGCGGGCTTATGCCATTGCACTAACCTCACGATGTCCAACCGTGATTAGCCCACCTTCGTGCTCCTCCGTTACTCTTTGGGAGGAGACCGCCCCAGTCAAACTACCCACCAGGCACTGTCCGCAACCCCGATTCAGGGGTCAACGTTAGAACATCAACACTACAAGGGTGGTATTTCAAGGACGGCTCCAACGATACTGGCGTACCGTCTTCAAAGCCTCCCACCTATCCTACACATGTAGGGTCAATGTTCAGTGCCAAGCTGTAGTAAAGGTTCACGGGGTCTTTCCGTCTAGCCGCGGGTACACTGCATCTTCACAGCGATTTCAATTTCACTGAGTCTCGGGTGGAGACAGCGTGGCCATCATTACGCCATTCGTGCAGGTCGGAACTTACCCGACAAGGAATTTCGCTACCTTAGGACCGTTATAGTTACGGCCGCCGTTTACCGGGGCTTCGATCAAGAGCTTCGACCGAAGTCTAACCCCATCAATTAACCTTCCGGCACCGGGCAGGCGTCACACCGTATACGTCATCTTACGATTTTGCACAGTGCTGTGTTTTTAATAAACAGTTGCAGCCACCTGGTATCTGCGACTCTCAATAGCTCCATCCGCAAGGGACTTCACCGTCAAGAGCGTACCTTCTCCCGAAGTTACGGTACCATTTTGCCTAGTTCCTTCACCCGAGTTCTCTCAAGCGCCTTGGTATTCTCTACCCGACCACCTGTGTCGGTTTGGGGTACGATTCCTTACAATCTGAAGCTTAGAGGCTTTTCCTGGAAGCATGGCATCAATGACTTCACACCCGTAGGTGCTCGACGTCGTGTCTCAGCCTTAAAAAGAGCCGGATTTACCTAACTCTTAAGCCTACGCACTTGAACCTGGACAACCGTCGCCAGGCCCACCTAGCCTTCTCCGTCCCCCCATCGCAATTGTAAGAAGTACGGGAATATTAACCCGTTTCCCATCGACTACGCCTTTCGGCCTCGCCTTAGGGGTCGACTTACCCTGCCCCGATTAACGTTGGACAGGAACCCTTGGTCTTCCGGCGAGGGGGTTTTTCACCCCCTTTATCGTTACTCATGTCAGCATTCGCACTTCTGATACCTCCAGCATGCTTTACAACACACCTTCAACGGCTTACAGAACGCTCCCCTACCCAATGACTAAAAGTCATTGCCGCAGCTTCGGTTTATAGCTTAGCCCCGTTACATCTTCCGCGCAGGCCGACTCGACTAGTGAGCTATTACGCTTTCTTTAAATGATGGCTGCTTCTAAGCCAACATCCTAGCTGTCTAAGCCTTCCCACATCGTTTCCCACTTAGCTATAATTTGGGACCTTAGCTGGCGGTCTGGGTTGTTTCCCTCTCCACGACGGACGTTAGCACCCGCCGTGTGTCTCCCGGATAGTACTTACTGGTATTCGGAGTTTGCAAAGGGTTGGTAAGTCGGGATGACCCCCTAGCCTTAACAGTGCTCTACCCCCAGTAGTATTCGTCCGAGGCTCTACCTAAATAGATTTCGGGGAGAACCAGCTATCTCCAGGTTTGATTGGCCTTTCACCCCTAGCCACAAGTCATCCGCTAATTTTTCAACATTAGTCGGTTCGGTCCTCCAGTTGATGTTACTCAACCTTCAACCTGCCCATGGCTAGATCACCTGGTTTCGGGTCTATATCCAGCAACTCGACGCCCAGTTAAGACTCGATTTCTCTACGGCTCCCCTAGATGGTTAACCTTGCTACTGAATATAAGTCGCTGACCCATTATACAAAAGGTACGCAGTCACACCACGAAGGTGCTCCTACTGCTTGTACGTACACGGTTTCAGGTTCTATTTCACTCCCCTCACAGGGGTTCTTTTCG
Source organism: Vibrio sp. TBV020 (assembly GCF_046056895.1). Lineage (NCBI taxonomy): Bacteria > Pseudomonadati > Pseudomonadota > Gammaproteobacteria > Vibrionales > Vibrionaceae > Vibrio > Vibrio sp. TBV020. The sequence continues at coordinate 3,024,177 of NZ_JBEEAQ010000003.1, forward strand.
CCTTTCCCTCACGGTACTGGTTCACTATCGGTCAGTCAGTAGTATTTAGCCTTGGAGGATGGTCCCCCCATATTCAGACAGGATATCACGTGTCCCGCCCTACTCGATTTCACTGAATGTGCGTTGTCGACTACGGGGCTATCACCCTGTATCGCCGGACTTTCCAGACCGTTCGTCTAACGCATATAAAGCTTAAGGGCTAGTCCAATTTCGCTCGCCGCTACTTTCGGAATCTCGGTTGATTTCTTTTCCTCGGGGTACTTAGATGTTTCAGTTCCCCCGGTTCGCCTCATTAACCTATGTATTCAGTTAATGATACATGCTTATGCATGTGGGTTTCCCCATTCGGAAATCCCAGACTCAAGTGGCTTTTACTGCCTAATCTGGGCTTATCGCAAGTTAATACGTCCTTCATCGCCTCTGACTGCCAAGGCATCCACCGTGTACGCTTAGTCACTTAACCATACAACCCCAAAGAGTTTCGCGAAGCGAATCTTGAGGATGTTGTTAAACAACCAAAGTTGTCTGCATTTTTATACATGTGCAGACTCGATTTTGCCGGACTCAAATTCCAAGAACACTTGAATGTGTTGTATTGGTGTTTGTCATAAAGACAAACATTGAGAACTTTACAATCAACAATAAACTGTTGATTTGTCAGCTTTCCAAATTGTTAAAGAGCAGATTTTCTAATGAAAACCATGTTTAAAGATTCTTGTGAAAGAACACTTAAAGATGGTGGAGCTATGCGGGATCGAACCGCAGACCTCCTGCGTGCAAGGCAGGCGCTCTCCCAGCTGAGCTATAGCCCCATCAGGTGTTGATACTGTGTGCCAATCTCCAAAGGAAATTGGTGGGTCTGAGTGGACTTGAACCACCGACCTCTCGCTTATCAGGCGAACGCTCTAACCACCTGAGCTACAGACCCAGTATCGTCTCTTAAACTACATAAACCATCAATCTGTGTGAACACTCATCGCAATAATCATCGTATAAGGAGGTGATCCAGCCCCAGGTTCCCCTAGGGCTACCTTGTTACGACTTCACCCCAGTCATGAACCACAAAGTGGTGAGCGTCCCCCCGAAGGTTAAACTACCCACTTCTTTTGCAGCCCACTCCCATGGTGTGACGGGCGGTGTGTACAAGGCCCGGGAACGTATTCACCGTGGCATTCTGATCCACGATTACTAGCGATTCCGACTTCATGGAGTCGAGTTGCAGACTCCAATCCGGACTACGACGCACTTTTTGGGATTCGCTCACTATCGCTAGCTTGCTGCCCTCTGTATGCGCCATTGTAGCACGTGTGTAGCCCTACTCGTAAGGGCCATGATGACTTGACGTCGTCCCCACCTTCCTCCGGTTTATCACCGGCAGTCTCCCTGGAGTTCCCGACATTACTCGCTGGCAAACAAGGATAAGGGTTGCGCTCGTTGCGGGACTTAACCCAACATTTCACAACACGAGCTGACGACAGCCATGCAGCACCTGTCTCAGAGTTCCCGAAGGCACTAATCCATCTCTGGAAAATTCTCTGGATGTCAAGAGTAGGTAAGGTTCTTCGCGTTGCATCGAATTAAACCACATGCTCCACCGCTTGTGCGGGCCCCCGTCAATTCATTTGAGTTTTAATCTTGCGACCGTACTCCCCAGGCGGTCTACTTAACGCGTTAGCTCCGAAAGCCACGGCTCAAGGCCACAACCTCCAAGTAGACATCGTTTACGGCGTGGACTACCAGGGTATCTAATCCTGTTTGCTCCCCACGCTTTCGCATCTGAGTGTCAGTATCTGTCCAGGGGGCCGCCTTCGCCACCGGTATTCCTTCAGATCTCTACGCATTTCACCGCTACACCTGAAATTCTACCCCCCTCTACAGTACTCTAGTCTGCCAGTTTCAAATGCAATTCCGAGGTTGAGCCCCGGGCTTTCACATCTGACTTAACAAACCACCTACATGCGCTTTACGCCCAGTAATTCCGATTAACGCTCGCACCCTCCGTATTACCGCGGCTGCTGGCACGGAGTTAGCCGGTGCTTCTTCTGCAGCTAACGTCAAATGAGGCCGCTATTAACGACTCCACCTTCCTCACTGCTGAAAGTACTTTACAACCCGAAGGCCTTCTTCATACACGCGGCATGGCTGCATCAGGCTTGCGCCCATTGTGCAATATTCCCCACTGCTGCCTCCCGTAGGAGTCTGGACCGTGTCTCAGTTCCAGTGTGGCTGATCATCCTCTCAGACCAGCTAGGGATCGTCGCCTTGGTGAGCCCTTACCTCACCAACTAGCTAATCCCACCTGGGCATATCCTGACGCGAGAGGCCCGAAGGTCCCCCTCTTTGAGCCGAAGCTATTATGCGGTATTAGCCATCGTTTCCAATGGTTATCCCCCACATCAGGGCAATTTCCCAGGCATTACTCACCCGTCCGCCGCTCGACGCCGTTATCGTTCCCCGAAGGTTCAGATAACTCGTTTCCGCTCGACTTGCATGTGTTAGGCCTGCCGCCAGCGTTCAATCTGAGCCATGATCAAACTCTTCAATTTAAGATTTTGTCGGCTCAATGAATACTGAACATTACATAAAGTAATGTTTGAATTGACTGTGCTGAGTCTTTCGACTCGTTGGTCACTTCGTTTCATTGAAACCTAATTTGAAGCCGAAGCTTCTAATTGGATTATCATCAACGAGTGCCCACACAGATTGATAGGTCTATATTTTTAAAGAGCTTCTCTTCTTTGTGACTTACATCACTTCGGAAGAGGCAGCCATTCTAGCGTTTCATTCTCAAGTGTCAAACACTTTTTTGAATTTTTTATTTCAAACTTTTCAATCTGAAATTTTGCTGATTGGCTTTACTGTATCACCGCTGAAGCCTTGTGGCGTCTGCCGTGTCAGTGGAAGCGCATTATAGGGAGTTACTTTTTTAAGGCAAGAGAAAAAATGCATTTTTTCAATAAAAAAGGCTCAAGTGCGCAAATGTCACTCAAAGCCTTATTTACACCCAACTTACCCTAACGTTATTCACATTTCCCTGTGGATAACTAGTCATCTGAATCAAAGAAGTAAGAAATTCTCGAGCGCGGGTTTAAGTACTCACGCACTTTATCAGGTAGCTTGTTAGGTAAAACTGCATTTACTATTTTTATCTCTTTCTCTGCAAGATCGATAATTGGAGCTTGAGTCCGAGGAACGGAAGGATCATAGATAAGGACATTAGGGAAAAGAATGTTTCTAGCATTTACCGAAATCACCAGTCCTACCATATCATTTGAGAGTTGAACGACTGTACCTGGTGGATAGATACCCATGAACTTAATCAAAAGGCTGAGGTTCTCATTATTATAAAGATGTTTGCAGTTCTTATATAAATGAGAAAGTGCCACATAAGGAATTTTTTGTTCTGTTGGAATATTGCTATGACATAAGTTGTCATAAGCGTTCGCAACAGCAACAATTTGAGTCATTGGGTCGATGGCCTCTTCTTTAAGTCCTTCAGGGTAGCCTGACCCATCATTCAACTCGTGGTGTTGAGCAATAACGGTTCGCGCTGTTTCCGGAAAGCTTTCCATATTAGCGGCGATCTCTAATCCATATTTAGTATGTAGTTTTAGATAGTTTTTCTCAGGCTCTGATAGCGCTGTCTGCTTACGTAAAATTGCTGTCGGAACCTTTACTTTACCCATGTCATGAAACAATGAAGCAAAAGCGATATCTTTTATCTCTTGAGCACTGAGCTTTTTCGCCTTGGCAATCATCATTGCCACAACAGAAACGTTTAAGGAATGAAAGTAGATATCTTCGAATTCACTTTTGCCGTTCATAAGATGAAGCGTCACGTTGTCATCACTCAATAGCTTGTCGACAATATCGTTAACTAACTGACTTGCTTCATCAACGGCTTGCTCAGGACGATTACGAATTTTATTCATTACCGCGCGCATGCGTGACAACGATCGCTCAAACTCTTTTTCACAGTTGATAACTCGACGACGGTAAGAACTGAGTTTTTCAATTCGATCTTGCTTCTCTTTCCATAGCTTCTTAGCTTCTAATTCCGTTGCGTCCGGTTTTTCACTAACAGGCTCATTTGTTGGAGAAGGAGGTAAAGGCTCAGTATCACTTTGACTTGGATTAATGAAGACGTGTTTGATTCCTAGGTGGCGAATCAAACGAATAGTTTCTTCATCTTTAACTTTGAAACTATTAAATAAGAAAGGATGCTCATTCCACTTACAAGGGAGTCGAATATGCAACCCTGGCTGTAGTCTGTCTACTGTGATTTTTATACTTGCCACGATATATACAACTTATCAATCTTCAACTAATTTATAATTTTAGAGTAATGAGAATACGAATTCACTACTCTTAGATAGGAATGAGAGATCAATAGCGTCTCATGAGCTGAATCTAGGTTCTACTATTTGACCAAATCACAATGCAACATCCAGCGAACGCCAAACTGGTCTTCTATTTTGCCAAAACGAGCCCCCCAAAAAGTATCTTCTAGAGGCATCATCACATGGCCACCTTCTAGGAGCTTGTCATATATTCTCGCCTGTTCATCAAGATCATCGAAAACAACTGATAGTGCGATATTGTTGCCACCAAGTTCTCTAGCAACCAAACCGTCAGATAACATGAATTTCATGCCAAACGCTTCGAGCTCTGCATGCATCACCCAGTTCGGGTCTGCTCCCTCTATAGCTTGAGGTGCATCTTTAAATAACTGCTTGCTGAGTACTACGCCACCAAAGCATTTTCGGTAAAACTCCAACGCATCTTCACAGCGACCAGAAAAAAACAAATACGGGGTGAGTTTATACATTCGAATCTCCATATACTTTCCATTCTTTAAAGATAGGCAAGCAATTGAAAAGTCGCATGAAAACTTGAAGATTTTGTCATCAATCAATGACCAAAATGCCACTTTAGTGACCGAGATAAAACTTTATCTCTACGCTTAAGAAATGTTTCATCCATTAAAAACAACAAAGCCCAGCAATTACACTGGGCTTATCATTAATTCGGTTCTATTTGGTATGGAAGATCTGTTCAGTTTCCAAAGACGTCATAGCTCTAATTTGACGCCAGACATAATAGAAAATCCCAAACATCATCAACATGCTTGGAATAGCGATGATTGGGTAACTATACAGTGTCAATTTACCCAACTCTTCATTGAACTCAGCAGTTCCAGCTGGACTAGTTACAATCCAGGTTGCTAGGAAATAGTTCATAGCCGAAGAGAATGCAAAGGTACTAGCAAAAAGGTAGTTTGAGGACATTAAACAACGGTCAAATGCCTGTGACTTGCCATTTTCTTTCAAACGTTCTGTGATCAAAGGCAGATTTAGCACGGTATCGTTAAGAATCATCTTCTGCATAAATGGGTATTTGGTAAATGTAGAACCTAATACCGCTAGACCAATAAGCCCAGGGATCAGAGCTTCTTTAAGTGCTAACCAGCGAGTATCGAGTTCTAACAAGCCAATACCACCAGTCAATAACACGCTGACAAAGCCTAGAGCTGCGATAAAGTTAAACTTCTTATTACGAACGAGATCCATCCCGCCATAAACAACAGGAAACGCCAATGCAACGACCAACGCCATTACCGTCCCTAAATGTTCTTCACCACTTAACTTCATCAAAATGATGGAAGGGATAAAAACGTTAAAAAGAATCTCAAATAGAGGATTCGATTTTTTCGTCGTCGTGTTATTCATAATTACCTAACGATTTTGTCATGCTGTATTCACTTTAAGGGAATTGTTCCTTGCATGGCACAAGATGTAAAGCACTAACACGCCGAGCTGTGTAACGACTTGTGAAATCGGGCAGTCCTGCCGTCATCGCGAAGCCAACTCTACCCATATCCCAGATACAACAAAGCCCCGACTTTCGTCGAGGCTTTGTCATTTAAATATGGTACCGGTAGGCGGACTTGAACCGCCACGCCCGAAGGCAACGGATTTTGAATCCGTCGTGTATACCAATTTCACCATACCGGCATCTTTGGGCTTTGCCCTCTGATGTTTGGCATTATACGTATGCCCATGATTCGTGCAAGTGCAAAAGCCTGAATTACTTGCCGTTTGCTGATAAAATCGCCATAAATTGATAAGCTGTGCGCAAGCTCTCTTTTCAGTTCTAACCTGAAGCTTTATTCTTTCGCCTTATTTTATTTTGGTAAGTGGGTTTTATGTCAACAACTGACACTTTGCCACCAGCTGGACTATTTCGTCGTCTGGGAGCACTTTTTTATGATGGACTGATTATCATCGCAGTCGAAATGATGGCCGCGGGCCTCGTGATTGCGATTCTTCATGCCTTAATGGCTATGGGTATTTTTAGTGTAGGTAGTTATGCGGACGTCAGCGACTTTCTAACTAATCACCCAATTTGGAGTCCTATCTACACAGCTTACTTAGCGTTTGTTTGGATTTACTTCTTTGTTTTCTTCTGGACTCGTGCAGGACAGACATTAGGAATGAGAGCTTGGAAGCTACATCTTCGTAGCAATAACGGCTCTGCTGTTTCTGTTACTCAGGCACTGATTCGTATTGGCACCTCTGGCTTTGGGTTAGCAAACTTTACTGTCCCTCTTGATCCTCAAAAACGTGGGTTTCACGATATTTGGGCAAAGACTCAAGTCGTAGTGTTACCAAAAGCAAACTAACAAACACCCAAGCAAATACTAAAAAGGAAGGCAATCGCCTTCCTTTTTTACTTTGAAATCGTGAATAGTGAACTAGTCAACTTTAAGCTCTTTTAACATCTCTTCTGGCAATGCTAGCTCATCGTTCTTATTCACTAAAATACCAGCCTCTAAAATCGCTTCAGCAATCTGCTTCGCTTCATCAAGAGAGTGCATTGCTGCCGTACCACATTGATACTCATTTAGTTCAGGGATTTTGTTCTGGCTCTCTACTTTAAGTACATCTTTCATTGCTGCCAGCCAAGCATCTGCTACCTGCTGCTCTTGAGGAGTACCGATTAAACTCATATAAAAGCCTGTGCGACAACCCATTGGCGAGATATCAATGATCTCTACGCTATCACCATTTAGGTGGTTACGCATAAAGCCGGCATATAGGTGCTCTAATGTATGGATGCCCTTTTCAGATAAAATATCTTTGTTTGGTGCAGTAAAACGTAGGTCAAATACCGTAATTGTATCGCCTTTTGGGGTGGTCATGGTTTTTGCTACACGTACAGCGGGTGCATTCATGCGTGTGTGATCTACAGTAAAACTATCTAATAACGGCATTGTCCTTCTCCATATAAACTGCTCTTAAAAGAACCAGCTTCGATTGTCTTCGAGTTCTTGTCGGCACTGTTTAAGTTGCCAACCATAATCTTTCGCTTGTTGCTCAACACGACGAGCAATTTTTATCAATGTTGGTTTTGCTTGATAGCTTTTCCTTTTATAGCCACCTCGCCCTTCGTGATAAGCCAAATACTGATTGTAAGCATCCCACTTAGAGATACCTAATTGTCTTTGAGTCTCATGGGTATACCAGCCAATAAACATTAATGCATCAGCAAAATCTGTACGAGAACCACCATGATTGGTGGCTTTCTGGAAGTCTTCCCATGCTGGATCTTGTGCCTGAGCATAACCATACGCACTGCTCACACGCCCCCAAGGAATAAAACCTAGTAGATAATCCTTAGGCGGACGAGCATCATGACGATAGCTACTCTCTTGCTTTACAAAAGCCATCGCAACTTGAATAGGCGTTCCCCACTCTTCTTGCATATCAACCGCATCATCATACCAACTAGGTTTCTCACGAAAAATTTCGCAAAGATTCGACTGATTTTTAGGTGGTGCTGTTGCGCAGCCAGTTAGCATCGCTGCTCCTAGAATGAGCAGCACTATTTTCTTCACACTCAGCCTTACGCTTTTAAGTAAGCAAAGTAGTCAACAAGAAAGTCATCAAAGCTTAAGCTGTCGCCCTCTTCAACTTGCTTTTGTGCGACACACGAACGCTCTACTTCTTGTTCCATTTCCTGTTCGCTGTAGACGCGATACTGGTGTTCAAGGTGTTGATTTCGGTACTGCTTACCTAGCGCACAACCAACCTCACCAAGGCCACCATGCTGCTTAGTATCTTCTAGAAGCTGGCCTGAGATCGTAAGTTCCGGATTATCAATCCAAGACAACAGTTTGAAGCAAACCGCTTGATACTCATCACCGCCATTTGCAGCATCCATTTGTTCTGCAATCTGCACTAGCTCTACAAAAACACGCTTAGCCCAATCTTGAAGAGTGAGCACTTCTCCTTGGCAACCAATTTGAAGCTCTAAGCCAGGTTTACGGCCTTCTACAATGACTTTATTCCAATTCTCGCGCCAGCATGCCTGTTCACAATAGTCCATTGGTTCAGAATCGGTCAGTGCTGCCCACGCTAGGAACAGGTCTAAGAAACGCACTTGATCTTCAGTGATACCAACTGAGCTATATGGATTTACATCTAGAGAACGAACTTCAATGTACTCAACACCTCCGCGACCTAACGCTTCAGATGGTTTCTCGCCAGCTTTCGCTACACGCTTTGGACGAATCGGCGCATACAGTTCATTTTCAATCTGCAGTACATTGCTGTTTAACTGACGATATTCACCATCTACTTTGACACCAATTTCGGCAAATTCATCAGAAGGAGTTCGGATAGCTGTATTTAAACCATCCAAATACTCTTCTAAGCTGTTAAAACCAATCTTCAACGAGCTTTGCGCACTATTGGTATAGCCTAAATCACTCATACGTAGAGAGGTCGCATGAGGTAGATATAGCGTGCCACCAATACTTTCAAAAGGCAGTTTCGTTTCTCTTCCTTGGATAAATGAAGAGCATAACGCTGGCGATGCACCAAAGAAGTAAGGGATTAACCAACCAAAACGGTAGTAGTTACGAATGAGTCCAAAGTAAGCTTCAGACTTACTGTCCTGACGTTCTTGCTCTGATTGGTCACCAAACAGTTGATCCCAAAATGTTTCTGGGAATGAGAAATTGAAGTGAACACCAGAAATGATCTGCATTAGACTTCCGTAACGTCTTTTCAGACCCTCACGGTAAAGCGTTTTCATTTTCCCTGAGTTAGATGAACCATATTGGGCTAAATTAATGTCATCTTCATCACCAACGAAACATGGCATAGAAAGTGGCCACATCTTTTCTTCACCCAACTTAGTTTGAGTAAAGTGGTGAATATCTTCTAGCTGCGCTTTTAGCGTGGCAATGTCAGACGATACCGGCGTAATGAATTCCAACAGAGACTCTGAGAAGTCTGTAGTGATCCAATTGTTGGCATAAGCCGAACCTAACTCACTTGGGTGAGGGGTTGTAGCGAGGTGACCATCTTGTTGGTAGCGTAGCGTCTCACGCTCCACACCACGTCCAAAACTCTTCAATACTTCTGGGTTTTGTGCAACTCGCTCAAGTCGCGCAGCAAATTCAGTCAAAATGAGGTTCGCTTATATCAGTGGTTTGGTACTTATACCAAACTGGCTAAACAATATTTTATAAGGGTGAGCAATGTCACCCTTTCGTTATGCACTATGTTATGTGTACTCTAACGGATGATTTCAAGCTCTTCTATCGGAATATGTAAACTTTCTAGTTGCGGTTTCAGCGTTTTCGCATCACCAACGACTATAATTTGATAGTCATTAGGGTTGAACCACTTACTCGCAAGCTCATCTAACGTCTGTTTACTGACCGTTTCGACAATCTCATTACGTTGTTTCAAGTAATCTTCATCTAGGCTATACGCCAAAATACTATTAAGTAAGCCTGTTTTCTGTGAAGGCGTTTCATATTTTAGTGCGTCTTGTTGACCGACCGCTAAACGCAAAAATTTCATTTCATCGTCAGTCATTCCCTTCAGGCTGTATTCCGCGAGTTCTTTTTGCATCTCTTTGATCGATGGAATGGTTGAATCTGCACGGACTTGAGCCGAAAAGACTATCGCACCAACTTCACGATTTGACGCTAGATACCCACTCGCCCCATAGGTGTAACCTTTATCTTCACGGAGGTTCTGGTTAATACGACTATTAAAGTTACCAGCAAGATTGAAGTTCGCCAGTTGCGATAAGTACACCTCTCCTGTTGCATCGAAAGGTAATCCTTGTCGAACCATTCGCACCACGCTTTGGGGTGCACTCGGCTTATCAATCAAATAGACTTTCTGTTCCTGTAAGGGTTTAACTAACTGCCGTCTTAGTAACGGGGCAATTTCACCTTGCCAGTTTTCAATGAACGCAAGATCTTGCTTCACTTGACGTTTAGATATGTCACCAACAATCACAATCTGCGCACCTTGTGGTGTGTAGTGACGTTTGTAGAATGCTTTGACATCATCAAGTGTTAACTGAGCTACTGAGCTTTCTGTACCATCATTCGGACGCTGATAGACTGAGCCAGAGAACAGCACTTGACGTGTTGCTTGTGAAGCTAACCAGCTTGGCTTTTGATGTTGATATACCAGACCTTCTAGCATCTGCTTCTGAACACGTTCAAAATCTTGTTCGCGGAAAGCAGGTTTGAATAGTATTTCTTCAACCAGGGCGAGAGTCTCTGTAAGGTTCTTCTCTAAGCTTGATACTGAAATACTAGTCGTATAGTTACCCGCATTTATCGAAATACTACTGCCAAGCTTATTTAACTTAGCTTCAAGTTCTTCTAATGAGGAATCGAGTGTCGCTTCTTGCATCATTGCAGCAGTAAGATTCGCTAGGCCTTCTTTCCCACGCTGCACATAACGCTCTCCCGCAGGGAAACTAATTTCTAACTGCACAGTAGGTGTTTCAGAACTTACCGTCCCAAGCAGCTCCGCACCATTATCAAAATATAAGCGATAGAGTTTTGGCATCTGCGCTTTCACTCCTTCAGCCACCTCTGGCATGACTGAACGATCAAAATCGTCAGTTGCCTTACGATAAGCTAGCTGTTCATCGGTAATCTTTTGATATTTAGGCAAGGTTCTTGGTGGTGTAACAAAATTCGCTGTTGCAGCAGCTAACTCTGTTTTGCCTCGTGATACCACGCTGAGCGCGACTTTATGATGACCATTGACGTAAGTCTTATAGGCCTCCATCACTGATTCTGGGGTCACTGAGCGAATTTGTTCTAACTGGGTCTGAATACGATCTGGTGTATTGAAAAAGGTTTCATTTGATGCCAATTGAGACACTTTCCCACGCACACTTTGTAAAGCGAAGACCGCATTGGCTTCAGCCATACCCGAGATCTGCTCTAGTCGCTCATCATCAACCCCTTTAGCTTCAAATTCAGCTAAAGTCTGCATCAACTCTTGATAGAGCGGCTCTAACGCTCCTTTTTCTCCAGATGGAGCCATAGCATAAACGTAGAAAGTACATGACAGTTCAGCACAATCTTGGAATGCTCCTGCGTCGACGGCTTTTTGCGTCTTCACTAATTTTTGATACAACAGGCTGTTAGCACCACTACCCAATACATTGGCAAGCGCATTAAGCGATGCCTGATCCTCTGCACCATTGTATTCCGTCGGCCAACCAATCATTAGCATCGGCTGTTGAATTCTGTCTTCCAGTGTTATGTAGCGGTCTTCAGATAAACTCGCCGGTTGTTTTGGAGCTTGGTCTACTTCTGGACCCTGTGGGATAGAACCAAAGTATTTACTTACCCACTCTAACGTTTGCTCAGTATCGATATCACCACCAATGGTCAATACCGCATTATTTGGTCCGTACCAGCGTAAGAAGAAGGCTTTGAGATCATTCACATCTACACGATCAAGATCTTCCACGTAACCAATGGTTTGCCACGAATAAGGGTGTCCCTCTGGGTACATCGCTTCACCCATTTTTTCCCACATCAAACCATAAGGGCGATTGTCGTAGTTCTGGGCACGTTCGTTTTTCACCGTATCGCGTTGAATCTCAAATTTACGCTGTGAAACTGCATCGAGTAAAAAGCCCATGCGATCAGATTCTAACCACAACATTTTCTCTAGCTGGTTAGACGGCACAGTTTCAAAGTAGTTAGTGCGGTCACGATTTGTCGTACCATTTAACGTCCCGCCAGCTTCGGTAATGATTTTGAAATGTTGCTGATCACCAACATTCTCGCTGCCTTGGAACATCATATGCTCGAAGAAGTGAGCAAATCCGGATTTACCCACCTCTTCTCGAGCTGATCCCACATGATAGGTAACATCAACATGAACCAGAGGATCTGAATCATCTGGAGATAAGATAACCGTTAAGCCATTATCCAACTCATATTTAGAGTACGGGATCATAGCTTTACCAGGTTGAGCCTCCACTTCTTCAACAAGTGTGACCCCGTCCGGTAATGAGGAGAAAAATGGAACTGAAGAGAGGTTGTTGGAAGAACAACCATAAAGTGCGACGAGAGAAAATGCACCAAGCCAAATCTTTCTCATGACATCCCCTTAAAAAAATCCGTAGAAAATCGCTGCCAACGCTGTGTAACGAAGTGCTTTTCCGATCAAAATCAACCAAAAGCAAGGCCAAAATCGCATACGAAGCCAGCCAGCAGCCAAACATAATGGGTCACCAATGATGGGTAACCAACTAAAAATTAGAGACCAATAACCATATTTATTGAGCCACAATAATGCTTTATGACCATGTTTTTCGTTTTGAGTTCGGTTTGGCAGCCATAAGCCAAGCCAATAATTGGTCAAGCCACCTAAGGTATTGCCCAAGGTGGCGACTAAAATAATCATGGAAGTGGAGTACTGGTTTAAGCTGAGTGTAGCGATTAAACCTGCCTCAGAACCACCAGGCAGTAACGTGGCACTGAGGAAACCGCTAAAAAACAGTACCCAAAGTGCAGAATCAGAAAACCATAGAGCGAAGGATTCAAAAGCGCTGTTAAACGCTTCTAGCATTGCATATCAAGCAAGATCTTGCCTCTCGTATGTCCAGTTTCGATTTGTCGATGAGCGTGACTCACTTCATCCAAAGCAAAGACCTGCTGAATTTCCATCTTCACGAGTCCAACACTCACCATATAAAGCAGAGCATCTAATTGTTCAGGGTTAGGATCGACTAACATTCCTGAAGCTTCAAAGCCAAGTAACTTTGCCTTTTCGCAGATAAGCTCTGCAGTTAAGGTCGGCACTGTGACAACTTTACCACCATCTTTCAAGCATTTAAGTGCATCTAATGCTGCATCTCCCCCAACGAGATCAATCAGTACATCAGCCTCTTCAACTCGCTCTGAAACTGGTGCAAATTGATAATTCACAGCATGAGCACCTAACGTGGCCATATAATCAAGATTTGCTTCACTACAAGTCGTAAATACTTCTGCTTTAGCAGCAACTGCCACCTGAATTGCAATATGACCAACACCACCGGCACCAGCAAGAATAAGTACTCGATCCCCTTCACTAACCCCTGCTTTATCTAGTGCTTGTATTGCCGTTTGACCAGCCAAAGGGAGTGCAGCAGCAGCTTCCAGAGTAATCGCATCAGGCACAAGACTTAACACCGACTCTGGCACACAAACATATTGACTGTAGCCACCACCCGCGAGCGGAAAGCCAATAAAGCCAGCAACATTATCACCAACAGCGAAACGTTCAGCGCTATCGCCGGACTTGACCACTTCACCAGAAATATCATAACCAGGAACCCAAGGAAGGTTATCTTTGTTTTCAGAAGCAGCCCAACCTAATCCAGCCCGTGTTTTTACATCGATAGGGTTTACACCAGCAAAGTGGACTTTGACTAGCACTTCCCCGACTTGGGGTTCTGGTATTGCCGCAGTTTGAACAACGAGAACGTCAGGGTCTCCAAATTTAGAGATAGCGATTTGTTTGTTTTCCATTTCTTTTATTCCCTATCGATACAAAAAAGGGATGCGAAAGCATCCCTTTGAATATATACCATTTATTGACCGCAAGTTAGCCACTTGCTCTCAAATTGACCATTTATTAACGTCAAGTCACTTTAACCAACCAACGCTAACAAAATACCAGCTGCAACCGCTGAACCAAGTACACCGGCCACGTTAGGTCCCATTGCATGCATCAACAAGAAGTTTTGCGGGTTCGCATCAAGACCAACCTTATTCACTACTCGAGCTGCCATTGGTACTGCTGATACACCAGCGGCACCAATCAGTGGGTTGATGTCTTCTTTCGAGAACTTATTAAGTAGCTTAGCCATCAGTACGCCACCGGCTGTACCAATACTAAACGCAACAGCGCCTAGCGCCAAAATACCAAGTGTTTCTACGTTTAAGAACTCTTCAGCCTGCAGCTTAGAGCCGACACCAAGGCCCAAGAAGATCGTCACAATGTTGATCAACTCGTTTTGAGCGGTTTTTGATAAGCGATCTACTACACCAGCTTCACGCATCAAGTTACCTAGGCAGAACATACCAACCAGTGGCGTTGCTGATGGTAGGAATAAGATCGTCATCAACAATACAGCTAGTGGGAATAAGATCTTCTCACCTTTACCTACATGACGTAGCTGAGCCATTTTGATCTTGCGTTCTTCTGGCGTTGTCAGTGCGTTCATGATCGGTGGCTGAATGATTGGCACTAAAGCCATGTAGCTATATGCAGCTACCGCAATAGCACCTAACAGATCCGGAGAAAGCTGGCTCGCAAGGAAGATAGCGGTTGGACCATCTGCACCACCGATAATCGCAATCGATGCTGCATCCGGCATACTAAATTCCATGCCCGGCACATAGTTAAGTAAGATTGCACCAAACAAGGTAGCGAAAATACCGAACTGGGCAGCTGCTCCTAACCATAAGGTTTTCGGGTTCGCGATAAGAGCACCGAAGTCCGTCATCGCCCCTACACCCAAGAAAATCAGAAGTGGGAAAATCCCAGACTCAATCCCGATATAGTAAACGTAGTAGAGTAAGCCACCCTCATCAGTGAAACCTGCGTTAGGTATATTCGCTAAGATTGCACCAAAGCCAATCGGCAATAATAGTAAAGGCTCAAACCCCTTACGAATCGCCAAAAACAGCAATGTACACCCAACCAAGATCATACAGATCTGGCCAAACTCAAAGTTAGCGATCCCTGTTTCTGACCATAAGGTCATTAATCCTTCCATGATCGCCCCTTACGCCAAGCTAAGCAGTGGAGCACCAACCGTCACAGAATCACCTTCTTTGACGTGAAGATCTTGAACGATACCACCACGGGCTGCTCGAACTTCGGTTTCCATCTTCATCGCTTCTAGGATAAGTAACACATCCCCTTCAGCTACCTGAGCGCCACTTTGGACGTTGACTTTGAATATGTTGCCAGCTAAAGGTGCCGGAACCGTCTCTGAGTTACCTGCTGGAGCAACTGGGGCAGCCGCTTGTTGAGGCACAGCAGCAGATGGTGTAACTGATGTTAGCTGGCCTTGAGGGCCTACTTCTACATCGTAAACCTGACCATCAACTTTGACGCTGTAGGTCTCGATACAACCTTGTGCTGGTTGAGCTTGAGGCGCTTCTTGTACAGCTTCCTCTTTGCCAGGAGCTGGCTCGAATGCATCTGGGTTATGACGGTTCTTAAGGAACTTGAGACCGACTTGTGGGAACAATGCATAAGTCAGTACGTCATCGACCGTATCTTCTGCCAGAGAGATACCGTCTGCTTTCGCTTTTGATAGTAGATCATCAGTTAGGCTATCAAGCTCTGACTCTAGCAGATCAGCAGGACGACACGTGATCGCTTCTGCACCATCAAGAACTTTCGCTTGTAGAGCCTCGTTCACCTGTGCAGGTGCTGCGCCATACTCACCTTTTAGAACACCAGCTGTCTCTTTGGTGATGCTCTTGTAACGCTCCCCCGTCAACACGTTGATTACAGCCTGTGTACCAACGATCTGTGACGTAGGAGTTACCAGTGGAATAAAACCTAGATCTTCACGTACGCGAGGGATCTCTTCGAGTACTTCATCTAGCTTATCCGCTGCGCCTTGCTCTTTTAACTGACCTTCCATGTTGGTTAGCATGCCGCCAGGAACCTGAGCGATGAGAATTCGTGAATCAACACCTTTCAGTTGTCCCTCAAACTTGGCGTATTTCTTACGAACTTCACGGAAGTAAGCAGCAATAGGCTCGATTTGGTCTAGTTTAAGGTTGGTATCACGCTCGGTGCCCTGTAGCATAGCTACAACAGTTTCAGTTGGCGTGTGACCATAAGTACAACTCATTGATGAAATAGCAGTATCAAGAATATCAACACCCGCTTCTACCGCTTTAACTGCTGTCGCTGTTGAAAGACCGGTAGTTGCATGACAGTGGAGTGCAAGTGGAACATCACACGAGGCCTTGATACGTGAGATAAGATCTTCAGCTTCGTATGGTTTCAGCAGACCAGACATATCTTTAATACATAGCGAATGACAACCTAAGTCTTCAAGACGCTTCGCCAAGTCTACCCATGTATCTGTGTTATGTACTGGGCTTGTCGTATAAGAGAGTGTACCTTGAGCGTGTGCGCCAACATCAACCGCAGCTTTTACCGCTTTCTCGAAGTTGCGTACATCATTCATTGCATCAAAAATACGGAAAACATCCATACCGTTGGCGTGGGCACGCTCAACAAACTTTTCAACCACATCATCAGCATAGTGGCGGTAACCCAGTAGGTTCTGGCCACGTAATAGCATTTGCATTGGTGTGTTTGGCATTGCTTTCTTTAATGCGCGTAGACGTTCCCAAGGATCTTCACCCAAGAATCGAATACAGGCATCAAATGTCGCTCCGCCCCATGTTTCTAAAGACCAGTAACCGACCTTATCCAGTTCCTCTGCGATAGGTAACATATCCTCAAGACGCATACGAGTCGCAAACAGCGATTGATGGGCGTCACGAAGGACCACGTCTGTTAAAGCGAGTGGTTTAGACATGCTCATTAACTCCTTTTAATCCTTACAAATACTACTTAGCTGTCGAAGTACGGTACTGATGTACCGCGGCAGAGATTGCCGCCACGACATTTGGGCTAACAGCAGATGAAGGTGATTGAACTTTATTATTTTGATTTGGTGTAGCGATCGGCGCAGGTACTTCTTCAGGTACCAGTTTTGACATGAGCCGAACGAGATAGACAAGAATAGTGAGGAATATAAACACTACAACCATCCCTGTAAGCATCAGGGTTGCAGCATCTACTAGCAGGCTTCCAATATTATCCATTTTTGCATCCTTTCTGTGTCATCCTGACAACGACATTAGCCGCTTGCTAAAAACTTCGTGTTTTATCACAGCAAAGCGCTAACGCTTAACCAACAATCTGTCGGTGATCTTGCTGCCAGAATATTCAATAAAATCCTGACAAGAGGCTTAGGATTATCTCGATTGGTTAAACTTTGTCAATTTTGTTTAAGGGGCTATTGAGGATAAAGCACAGATCTAGGGAATTATTCGACACGTAAATCACATAAATCTGCAATATACGTTCTAACAAGCATAAATAACTGCGAGTTTTATTACGTTATGTCAGGTTAGTTAAGGTAACTCGATTAAAAAGAAGAGAAGTGCAAAACAACATTATGAAACAGTAACTTATAGTTAAGTTGTTTTAAAAATGTTACAGCAGTGTAAACAAAAAAGCCCTACTATTTCTAGCAGGGCTTTAAATAAGTGGCGCGTCCTGGAGGATTCGAACCTCCGACCGCCTGGTTCGTAGCCAGGTACTCTATCCAGCTGAGCTAAGGACGCGCAGTTTTCGATATCAACTTAAGTCAATATCAGGGTCTCTAATCTTATGACAAGAAAACCTAAAGAGTGGCGCGTCCTGGAGGATTCGAACCTCCGACCGCCTGGTTCGTAGCCAGGTACTCTATCCAGCTGAGCTAAGGACGCGCAGTTTTCGATATCAACTTGAGTCAATATCAGGGTTTCTAATCTTATGATAAGAAAACCTAAAGAGTGGCGCGTCCTGGAGGATTCGAACCTCCGACCGCCTGGTTCGTAGCCAGGTACTCTATCCAGCTGAGCTAAGGACGCGCAGTTTTCGATATCAACTTAAGTCAATATCAGGGTCTCTAATCTTGTGACAAGAAAACCTAAAGAGTGGCGCGTCCTGGAGGATTCGAACCTCCGACCGCCTGGTTCGTAGCCAGGTACTCTATCCAGCTGAGCTAAGGACGCGCAGTTTTCGATATCAACTTAAGTCAATATCAGGGTCTCTAATCTTGTGACAAGAAAACCTAAAGAGTGGCGCGTCCTGGAGGATTCGAACCTCCGACCGCCTGGTTCGTAGCCAGGTACTCTATCCAGCTGAGCTAAGGACGCGCAATGTTCTCGAAAACGAGAAGTGCGAAGCATATCACACTTTTTTCTCTTCTCAAATTTAAATAGCTTTAAAAACAAAAAAATTGACCATAGGCCAATTAATGGCGGTGAGGGAGGGATTCGAACCCTCGATACGGTATCAAGCCGTATACTCCCTTAGCAGGGGAGCGCCTTCAGCCTCTCGGCCACCTCACCGTTTTATTCCCTGGTAAGGAAATTATGGCGCGTCCTGGAGGATTCGAACCTCCGACCGCCTGGTTCGTAGCCAGGTACTCTATCCAGCTGAGCTAAGGACGCGCTATGCTTTCTTGCTAAAGAAAGTTGTTTTAAAGCTCTTCAAAAGAAGAGATGCAAGAATGGCGGTGAGGGAGGGATTCGAACCCTCGATACGGTATCAAGCCGTATACTCCCTTAGCAGGGGAGCGCCTTCAGCCTCTCGGCCACCTCACCGTCTTGCGGAGGCACATATTACGATTTACCAAAAATATGTCAAACATTTTCTTGGCAAAAATAGCAAAAAGTCTTCCAACCGTTGGCTATTTAATCAAAGCGGTGCTAATTCGCTCTTTTTCCTATAAATAGATGCCTTTCACATACAAAAAAGGCTGACAAAATGTCAGCCTCTCTTTGTAATTAGTAGTTGCCAGATGCAACGTTACCATTACCTTTTTCTGCCTGAATGCGCATGTAAATTTCTTCACGGTGTACAGACACTTCTTTCGGTGCATTTACACCGATACGTACTTGGTTACCTTTAACACCTAGTACAGTTACTGTTACTTCGTCACCGATCATTAGAGTTTCGCCAACGCGGCGAGTTAAAATTAGCATTCTGTGCTCCTTGAGTAATCTCTGATTTATCTTGCTACGAGGCTATTATCCAACAAAAGTTATATTTTCGTAAACTCAATTGTGGCTCGAATCTAGCCTAAAAAGGCATGTTTTTGCAGGCAATCGACTGCCTCTGCAGAAGTTATGTAAGCATCATGCAGTATGTTAGCTGCTTTGTCGACACATTCTGGTAACAGTACCAACATAAGTGACTGAGTATTCACCGCATAATGTTTGACATGGATATCTTGCTCAGTAAGAAGAGCAAACGACCTTTCAACCAGTCCTTCGACTTGTAGGCCTACAGCGGTCAATAAACTTACTGCTTCACTATTACGGATTTTTCCTTTGAAAACCAGTTCCAGCTTTGAATAAGCATCATCTTTTACAACAACACCTATCCATTCTGGATGCTCGATCACATTCCAAATCGTCACACCCAACATTTGACACTGTTTTTTCAGTCCTGATAGCATTTCAGGCTCGATTTTAATCAGGCACATATCGCGCTGAATCGCGACACCACATACGGAAGATGAGCACTTCTGTCCTTTCACTAAGCTACCACCATTGGTATCAAAGGTTGAAAGCACACGTAATGGGACATTATGCTTCCAGGCGTATTGAACTGATGGCAAATGCAAAACTTTTGCGCCTTTACGCGCCATCTCTTCCATAGAAGGAAAGTCAATCACATCTAACTTCTGAGCCGTTGGTACCACTCGTGGATCACAAGTATAAATACCGTCAACATCGGTAAAGATTTGACACTCGGTCGCGTTTAATGAGCCAGCAAGTGTTACTGCACTAGTATCAGAACCACCTCTGCCTAACGTAGTGATATCCCCATTTTCATTGATACCTTGAAAGCCTGCTACTATGACAATTTGGTCTTGTTCTAATAGCTGATTTATCACCGTGGTATCAATGTGTCTAATCGTCGCATCATTGTGATTATTATCCGTCACAATATTTGCTTGAGTTCCGGTAAGCGAGCGAGCCGCATAGCCCATTTTGTTCAGTGTCATTGCAAGTAACGCCATCGACACCTGCTCACCAGCAGAAAGCAAAACATCAAGTTCACGAGCAGTAGGAACACTATCTACCTGCTTAGCTAGATCCATTAGTCTGTTTGTTTCACCAGACATTGCAGATACAACTACGACAACTTGATTGCCATCATTTTTCGCCTTAATGATGTGTTCAGCAACCGTGTGGATTCTTTCGATCGAACCCACTGACGTTCCACCAAACTTTTGCACGATAAGGGGCTTATTCACCAGTCTTCACCTTCCCGAGATAGAAGTCTCATTCGAACCACATTCAATATGTTGAATATTGCCTGTAGTAGTAATAACAAAAACCAAGTCATTCTCTTGGCACTGAGTATTGTGCCAATTAAACCACTTGGTTGGGACAAAAAAATTACGCTCAATCAAACAAGTGATTGAGCGTAATATTTTATAAAGTTAGATTTATAGGCGTTCTTCTAGCCATGGTTGTACAGACTGAATCGCATCAGGTAGCGCTGCTACATCAGTACCACCTGCTTGAGCCATGTCTGGACGACCACCGCCTTTACCACCAACTTGCTCAGCAACCATCTTAACTAGGTCACCCGCTTTAACTTTGCCGATAAGATCTTTCGTTACACCTGCAATCAGGCCAATCTTATCGTCGTTGATGTTAGCAAGTAGAATAACACCACTACCTACTTGGTTTTTGATGTCATCAACCATAGTACGTAGGTTCTTATTGTCGGCACCTTCTAGAGCAGCAATCAGTACTTTCGTACCGTTGATATCCTGAACTTTACCCATGATGTTTGCGCTTTCAGCCGCAGCCATCTTATCTTTCAGTTTTTGGATTTCTTTCTCTAGAGATTTCGCTTTTTGTGCAGACTCAACAAGCTTCTCTTCGTACTTAGCTTGTTGCTCCTCGATAGCATCTAACGCCGCTTCACCCGTCACCGCTTCGATACGACGAATACCTGCTGCGATACCACCTTCAGAAGTAATCTTGAATAGGCCAATATCACCAGTGCTCTCTGCGTGAATACCACCACAAAGCTCAGTTGAGAACTCACCCATAGACAGTACGCGAACTTCGTCGTCGTACTTTTCACCGAATAGAGCCATTGCACCTTTCTGCTTCGCAGACTCGATGTCCATGATGTTGGTTTCGATAGAGTGGTTACGACGAACCTGAGCGTTAACTAGACGCTCTACTTCTTTCAGTTCAGCAGGTGTTACTGCTTCTAGATGCGAGAAGTCGAAACGAAGGTTTTCAGGCTTAACAAGAGAACCTTTCTGCGCAACGTGCTCACCCAATACTTTACGTAATGCAGCATGTAAAAGGTGCGTTGCTGAGTGGTTTAATGAAACAGAAGCACGACGCTCTGCATCAACAATCGCTTCAACTTCATCGCCTTTCGCTAGTACGCCTTCAGCTAGAACACCATGGTGCGCAATTGCGTTACCTAACTTTTGAGTATCTTCAACTTTGAAAAGACCCGACTCTGTTTTAAGCACACCGGCATCACCACACTGACCACCTGATTCTGCGTAGAATGGCGTTTCACCAAGTACGATAATCGCTTTATCGCCAGCAGATAGAGATTCAGCCGCTTCACCTTCTACGAAGATTTCAGCTACATTGCTCTTACCTTCAGTACCTGTATAACCACAGAACTCAGAAGCTACTTCAGACTTAATTGTTGCGTTGTAATCAGTACCAAATTGGCCTGCTTCACGAGCACGTTGACGCTGCTCTTCCATCGCTTTCTCGAAACCAGCTTCGTCGATAGTGAAATCACGTTCACGAGCAACATCGTTAGTTAAATCAGCCGGGAAACCGTAAGTGTCGTAAAGCTTAAATACTGTTTCACCATCCAGCTCTTTGCCTTCAAGTACATCTAGTGCTTCGTTAAGGATAACCATGCCGCGCTCTAGTGTGCGACCAAAGTTTTCTTCTTCGATGCGAAGTACTTTTTCAACAACTGCTTGCTGCTTCTTAAGTTCGTCAGCTGCGCTGCCCATTACTTCAGCCAACACGCCCACAAGTTTGTGGAAGAATACGCCTTGTGCACCTAGTTTGTTACCGTGACGAACTGCACGACGGATAATACGACGTAGAACGTAACCGCGACCTTCGTTTGAAGGCATTACACCATCAGCGATTAGGAATGAACAAGAACGGATGTGATCAGCAATAACGCGTAGCGATTGGTTCGATAGATCTTCGTGACCAACGACCTCTGCTGTCGCTTTGATTAGCTTTTGGAATACATCGATTTCGTAGTTTGAGTGAACGCCTTGCATGATTGCAGAAATACGCTCAATACCCATACCTGTATCAACAGCAGGCTTAGGTAGAGCTTCCATCGTGCCATCAGCATGACGGTTGAACTGCATAAATACGTTGTTCCAGATCTCAATGAAACGGTCGCCATCTTCTTCAGGAGTACCCGGACGACCACCCCAAATGTGCTCACCATGATCGTAGAAGATTTCAGTACATGGACCACAAGGACCTGTGTCACCCATTGTCCAGAAGTTATCTGATTCGAACTTCTTACCACCTTCTTTGTCGCCAATGCGAACGATCTTGTCTGCAGGAACGCCTACTTTCTTGTTCCAGATCTCGAATGCTTCGTCATCTGTTTCATATACAGTAACCAGTAGTTTTTCTTCTGGTAGACCAAGTGTCTTAGTCAAGAACTCCCAAGCAAACGCAATTGCGTCTTCTTTGAAGTAATCACCGAAGCTGAAGTTACCTAGCATTTCGAAGAATGTGTGGTGACGAGCCGTGAAACCAACGTTTTCAAGGTCGTTATGTTTACCACCCGCACGTACACAACGCTGAGCCGTAGTTGCTCGTGTGTAGGCACGCTTTTCGGCGCCTAAAAAGCAATCTTTAAATTGGTTCATACCTGCGTTTGTGAATAGCAGGGTTGGATCGTTATGTGGAACCAACGATGAACTGTCTACGATTTGGTGTCCTTTGCTTTCAAAGAACTTAAGGAACGCGTTACGAACCTCATCAGTGCTCATGTACATGCAGCTCTTCCTGAAAATAGTCGAGTTAGAATTTTGCGCTATTGTAGATCATGGTTAACGCTACGACTAGTTTTCTTGCATAAAAGAGCTTTTTGTATGAGGAATTGAAACTAAATAGCCAAATTGGCGAGAATTTTTAGCGTTAATCCTCATTTTCTGTGCTGAGTGCATAGCTGATTTGCTCAAAGCTATAGCCTCGATATTGCAAGAACCGGACTTGTTTCGCGTACTCTTTTTGGTCTTTAGCCTTAATTCCCTTAAATTTCTTTTCCGCAGCACTTTTTGCTAACTCAAACCAGTCCTGTGGTTCTTCTTCCATCGCTTTTTCGATCATGGATTCAGGCACACGTTTTTGGTTCAACTCTTGTCTAATACGTCTTTCCCCATGTCCTTTATAAACATGTTGGCGAATTTGGCTTTTGGCATAACGCAGATCATCCAAATAATTATGGTCTAGGCAAAAGTTCACCGCTTCTTGAATGGCATCCTCTTCATACCCTTTTAGGCTCAGTTTCTGGTATAGCTCGTATTCACCATGATCTCGGCGACTTAGCAATTGAATAGCGGCTTCTTTGCTCGATAATGTCGGTGGCTTTCTTTGGAACATCTGAAATAAATATCTAAATTCTAAATACAACAAAGCCCCGCACATAGGCAGGGCTTAGATAATTAGTAATGAGCTAGCTTATAGCTCTTGCTCTGGCATTTCGCCTAGCTCAGCATCGTCTGGTTGAATTTCAGCTGGTGAAAGTAACATTTCACGTAGTTTAGCATCGATAGCTTGAGCAGCTTGCGGGTTCTCACGTAGGAACTTACCAGCGTTCGCTTTACCTTGACCGATCTTGTCGCCATTGTAGCTGTACCAAGCACCTGCTTTTTCAACTAGCTTGTGCTTAACACCTAGGTCAATTAGTTCACCTTCACGGTTAAAGCCTGCGCCATATAGGATTTGAGTTTCTGCTTGCTTAAATGGTGCAGCAATCTTGTTCTTAACTACCTTGATGCGAGTTTCGTTACCAACAACTTCGTCACCTTCTTTGATAGAACCAGTACGGCGAATATCAAGGCGAACAGATGCGTAGAACTTAAGTGCGTTACCACCTGTTGTTGTTTCTGGGTTACCAAACATTACACCAATCTTCATACGAATCTGGTTAATGAAGATACACATACAGTTAGACTGCTTTAGGTTACCTGTTAGCTTACGCATTGCTTGAGAAAGCATACGAGCTTGTAAATTTTATCGGAAAACAAAAACGATAAGTTAAGACCAACAAATCAAAATTTTCTATATATATCTTAGCTTTACATAGGTAAAATGCAACATACCTCAGCCAAAAACACATTTTCATGTATAAGGTAAGTGTACGAGTAATCTATAAGGCAAGAACTCTAAGTGGATAATGAAGAATACATAAAAAATGGTATACATACCTATACAGTCTTAAGTGAAAGTTATGCATTTAAGATGAATAAAAATTTAGTTAAAATTTTTTCTGGAAAAAGCGAAAGCTATAAGTCGAGGGGGATTCGCGTCATCAACAATTTCTTTGAGTTCTGTTTCGAAAACGAACTTGCAATCAAAGGTGGAGCTGATGTCGCGGTTTGCTTTTCCGCGTGGAATGAGCAGTTTATTGAGAATGAGCTAAAAGATAAAAGTCCTAATACCGTAATTTCAGAAGTCAGAGCGCTGTGGCTAGCTCTCAGGAAACTCAGCTCTAACTCCGTAAAAGGTCTACCGAGCGGCTCTCCAATCCCCAAACCTCGACGTATCTCAAGGGATGTCTTTACCAACATTGAAAACGAAAAGTCTAAATTACTTGGTGACTTAAACCTTTCAAAAGAAGTAAGAAATGAGAGCGTCACCCTTACACTTGAAACAGATCCAGATACTTTTATAAAACACCTTGTCGATACAATGATCGATAACCGTGATGTTATTTACAACATCTCTAAACAGTATTTAGAAGATGCAATCCAAAGATTGAATTTTGGTAATGAAGCGAAGAAGAAAGTTGGTGCTGAAAAGTTTTGGGAAAATGACGATCTGCTGCACCCAACGCAAACTGCCTATAAATCTGGTCAGAAATTAAGTTTATTTTCTGACTACTTAAGCGACGGCGAATGCGGCTATACAAACCTAATTGCCTATATCGCACACTGCCAAAACGGTCTTATAAATCGTAATTTTGTCGGCGGTAATAACAGTTTATATAGATTCACAAGAAACCAACATGAACTGCGTGAACACTTTGGTATTTCGAGCATTTCTGCCGTTGCTGCTTGTAATATTATAATAATTGAAAGTGGAATTAACGTTGATTCACTACGTAATCTGAAACTTACAAGCTTCGCTAGTATGAGTGACTTTTTTGAAGTAGTCGGTGATGGTGGGTTTCGGATCAAATACCATAAAGCTCGTGCCAAAGCCAATATATCTCGAAAACTAGACCATGCAGTAGCGACTCCATATATTCAAAAAGCCTTTAATTATCTTGTAGATGCCACAGCCCACCATCGTTCTTTGGTTGATGGTTCAGATACGAAAAGCTTGTTTCTTTACCACTCACCTACTCAAACAGGCCTTGTAGCTCCAATGTCATCACTCCCATTCAAGTGGGGTTTTAAAAATTTACTTCGAAACGCTAATGATTACCTAGAGAAAAACCCAGATTGGTGCGAGGGAGTCTCACAAGCTGATATAGATGAAGTATTGAAATATGAACCAAATGCAAAAAAATTGAGAGCTACAGAAGGAGTGATACGTTGGTTCAACTCAGGTGGAGACCCTAGGGTTGCAGCGAAATACTTAGGCAACTCAGAGGTCGTCGCGCTTAATAACTACATACCCGAGCCAATACGAATCGCTGTGTACAATCAAAAAGTTCGCCGTTTTCAAAATGTACTTATTGCTGCTGCGACTGACACTGAGCCGTTTCAAATCGCCGCACTTAATTTAAAAGATGAGGGAGAGTTAAATAAATACCTAGGTCTATTAGACAAACGTGTACCGCATTGGAGGACTGTAGTGAGTCAAATTGCAAGCATGGAGTCTCGACCATCGTCTTCCGATACTACTCAAAAGATCACTCTTAGCATCTGCCCCGAAAATATTGCAGTAATAAAAGCGTGTTATGAGCTTTCTCTTAACGGAGACGTCAGTGATAACATAAAAGAACTGTCAGTCCTCTACTTGCCCCTGAAAGCTTGGATTAATGAAAATGCCAGCAGAGGGCTGAAACGGATTGCACAAAAAGGGGAGCGGCTATATGAACGAACTGATTTTAAGAGCATGAAAATAACTAAAGCGAGAGCGTGAAGATGGGTTTAATTAATATAAGAAATTTAAAGTTACTCGAAGGCGCCGATTGGTCTTTCCTCTCCGACGATATATCTGAGTGGAGATTTTCATGGCTATTGAGCGATTTCCCTGACTCCAAATGGCTAATTGACAACGGTAGTGAAACACCTACACCAATTCCATTTGACGCTCACATCCCAAACTCTGAATGTAATTTAGCAGACCCTAAATTTTTAAAGGTTGTAAATACAATAAAAAAAATACTGTGCATGAGTCGCTCTGGTCACCTTGCTTTAGAGCAAGGTGAATCTGTTGTAACTAGAGCATCCAGCATGCGAGATCAGGCAGTATCATTAAAAACTCTAGCTCTATTTTTGATTAAGGTGTATGGCGAAGATAATGTTGCTGAACATGGATTCAACCTGCTTACCAAGGCAGATGTAGAGCAATTCCATCTCGACATCGCTATCGGTCGAGCAGACAAAGCTATTGGCTTTATTGATGAGGTTTTTACAAAACTAGGAACACTCAGCCAAGAAGAGATTGAAGATGCACTCCTGATCAGTAGCCTCAAAGAAGACCAAAGAGACGGCATTTCTATTACTAAATTTCTAGAAAATATCTCCATTAAAAAATCAAAAATTACAGACTTCACTCGCAAATTAATTGTAAATCAACTCACAGAATTATTCCCAACATTGACATTGGCGTTGACTGGCAAAAAGCGTCGAAACAAGCATACAGAGTTCCCCAATGCTTGTCCCAGCAAAGATGACTCGGATGATCTATGCATTGGTAAAACAACATTTGACAGCTTGACTTCTGCCCCAAAGCTACTCGCAAATTACGCGACCTACTTACCTGAATTAACAGAGTATCATTGCCCCGAAGTTAAAATCACTGAAGCATTCGAAGGTAAGTACATTAAGGCAAAATCACGTACCCCGAACATTCCATCGGACATAGCCCTATATTATTTGAATGCCGCAATTTCACTTGTGATTCAATATGGTGAAAGCATTGTTGATACTAAAAGAGATTGCGAAGAGCAGCTAATGCGTATTCACCAAGAGAACCCAAAGTACCGAAGAGATTATATTTTTGAAGACAGGTGTCCCGAGAAAGTAGTCATTCCTAATAATGATTTTACAAATTACTACAACGTTACGCGATACAACGAGCTGGGTTCTGGTGCTACGCCCCATGATCGCAGAAACAATGTCACAGTCCTACAAGCATACAGAATGCTAGTGGCTGCATCATATATTCTCATTCATACATTTTGTATTAAACGATACTCCGAAGTTCTTGAGCTTAAAGAATCCCACTTAATAAATGAGGGGTTATGGGGAGGAAGCGAACTACATTTTGGTATTCGAAAGGCCGATCCAACAGATAAGTCTAATTTAGTAACTGGTAGACCTGTGCCTAATGTTGTAGCTGATGCCGTTACTCTACTGGCCGAATCAAACCTCCATTACTATGATGAAGATGAATCTCCTTTTATCTTCGCGTCAAAGTACACCTCTAATGGTTGTGGTGAACCACCGAAAAACAAAAAAATGTCACGAGATATGCTTATCAACCTACTCTGTGAATTCGGCGACTTTATAGAAGTTCCCACTATGATGGTAAATAGAGTAAAATCAAGGTTTTACATAACGAGAACACATGTACTTCGACGTTTTGGCGCAAAGGCGTATTACTCCCTTTCAAATTTAGAAGACTTCCCCGCACTATCTTGGCTTATGGGTCACCGAAGCACAGAAGAAACATGGCACTATCTGCTTGAAGAAGTTGGCAATGAAGAGTTAACGGAAGAGCGAGCGTTTGCCGTTCTTGATGCACTTTACAACAAAGATATCAACACATCGCAAGTGGAATCTGCGATTACGGCTAAAACTAAAAAGTTATTTAACAACTTATCAAACGAGTCGGTTCAGCAGTTTATACAGGTTCGGATAGCTGACGGAGCAACCATTCATCAGTATACAACAGAGGATGGTGAGGTCATCTTATACATGGAGGGTTTAGATGAGAAAACCGGTGAATAATAAAAAAGAAATTTCGGTAAATCATATTAGTGTGCAAGCACGTAGCGATACTATTACACAGGTGAAGTTGCGTATTGAGATGCTAAATGAATTTATTCGTAACGGTGTTCCAGAAGGGTTCGTGGCACACAAATCAATGAATGCTCTTCTTGAATACGAGGACAGTGAACGAGGGATCAAGAGGAGAACATACCCAGCTGTCTATGCCAAAAAAGGGGTTAAGGTTGTTGACATCGATCCTCAATTCACTGGTAGTCCAAATACTGTTGTAGATTGCAAAGATTACCTAAGAAAAAAAATTGCATTTTTGAAAGATGAGGTTAATCCCACTACGAAGAAGGCTTCTTCAAAGAAGTCGAGTTCGAAGATTAAAAGCAAAGCGGAACTTAATGCAATTATCAAACAGCAATCAGAAATTGTCGCGTCCCTCGCACGAGAGGTGTTAACCCTAAGATCGGAAAATCTGCATTTAGCATCTCTTCTGAAAGAGCGTGACGTAAGTGGCCGCTCATTAAAAGGTTATTATGAGAAGCACCACCAGAGCCTGCTCAAAGACAGGAAAGCAATAGTTCCTGATGTCAAAAGTGTAATCGATAACTTAGAGCAGATTGCGGATGAGCTTGGTGATGTAACTGTTGAGAGTAACGTTTTTTCTTTCTCTGCTAAAGGGAAGTAATTGTGATCCGTGACTTGAAGCTCGACGTTAAACAAGCTATTTCCGATGCTAACGGCGAAGCAATAGATGCTTCAATCTTCTTTTACAGGAATGGCGATATCAACTGGTTTGCTACCGACTTCCTAATATCAAAAGATGTTAGCCCGTCTTCCAAAAGTACAGTTAAGGGCTTTATTGAACTCTTTCTAGAGTATCTAGATGAATATGAAAATTGGAAAGGTGAGGGAATCCAAGGGCAATCCATTCCTATAGGATCTGTAACTGATGAGCACATTTATGACTATGTAAAATACTTGGAAGAGAAGTTTGGACTTGAACGTAATGTTATCGCTGCACGGCTAAAAGCAGCACTCAAGTTTCTGAAATTTATTCAGGATACCTATAAGCTGGATTACACCCTTCTGGCAATAGCAGATAAATCGACGAATGGACTCGATTCTGAAGTGAAAGAAGGACAGGTTAATGCTGAGTGGCGCAACAATAGATATAATAAAACATACCTTCACCACAATGCGATACCCCATACAGAGACTTATCCGTCGAGATATCCGATCACGGAAGCGGCAATAGAGAGCCTCTATGACGATCTAGATAAATTGGAAGAGTCAGGTGATGTATATGCATTTGAGCTTTTGTCTGTTTTGCTTGAACTACTTGAGGCAACAGGTGCTCGCGTCAGTGAGATAGCTACAATTGATACACACACAATTGAGTTATTGCGAACGCAAACGAACGCAGCGATTAGAGGCGTCAAAATAGACGTTGAAGAGATCATACGCCTAAACCAACTAACCCTCGACCGAAAAAGCCTTGCAGCAGCAGAAGCTATCTATAACAAGTCAAAAATATATCAAACCCAAGGGGAATTGACTTGGCTAAACCTCCGAACTACCAAGGGGGGAAATAAAGGTAAGGTTAGGATTGTTCCGATACCATTTGAGGTAGCTCAGAGAGTCGTAAAGTTCTACGATGAATACATCGTCACAGAAAACGACCGTCTAGGTAAAGGGTTACCACCCGTAAACCGCATCGAATTCAATAAGTTGTTTATTCAACCAAACTCCCACGACCCCATGACTGGTGAAATGATTTCAAGTTATTTCTATGAGATTTTCACAAGAAAATATAAGAGCCAGTATAAACGTCATCCTCACCTATTCAGGCACCGCTATATCACACTGTTAGTCTATCAAGAATTAAAGTCGCAAAAGGCCAGTAAGGGTTCACATGAGCTTGCTAAAATTATTTTGAAACGCATAACGTTGCTTACTGGGCATGTGAGTGTCGGTAACATGATGCATTACGTATCTATTGCAATTGATTGGAGGGAAACTGAGGAAGAAAGGGAGTCTGGCTCGAATGGGCCATTTGATGATATAGCTCGCAAGCACCTCGTTGACAAACTTGGTGAAGATGCGGTTGTGGAGATGGAGAGAGAAATTCTAGCTAAGAAGGCTGTCGCTTCAATTGAGAGTATCATTTCGTATGATTAACTATGGCTGGATACACCATTAACTCTAGTTAGCTTTGGACTTCCCTATTACCTTAAGTTAAGCTCAAAATTAGCGCAATAACTGTGGTAATCAGGACAACTGTAATTGGAACAGCAATAGCCGCCACAACGTGCCAGCTTTCCCTTATTGCATTCAGTGTGGCTTGGCTCCAGTTGTTCGCGGCATATGCCCTAGCTTTATAGACGTCTGCTAAGATAAAACACCTCAAATCAAGGGCTGAAACAATGAAACTAAACGACGACCAAATTAAAATATTGTTACACCTAATCAAAAATGAAATGGATGGATTCTGCGGCGATCGAGGGTACGCAGAATTAGTACAAATCAAAGAAAATTTAGAAAAGCAATTAGCCAAGAGCGACGTTAACCATAAATGAGCCTCTGCTAGGGGATCTCCCACTCCAAGGGATCTTGATTAGTCGTCATTTTTAATTGAGTTTACGATGAGAATTCGAGCGTTACAGGCGTCGCTTTGGTATGACGTTTTCAAACAACATAAGCTAATCGTCGTCGATTGTAATATGCCCTTCGCGAACGAGTGAACAAAACCTCGAATAGTCATGTGAATAGACGTAAGTACGATGCGGAACTGTTGAGCCCGCCAAAAACTCCTCAAATGCTGCAAACGTCCGAGGTGGAAGTTGCGTCGGGTCGACAACTTTAAATACTACGTTCTCTAAATCAAATTGTTCCAACTGGGGAAGCTGTTTATCACACTCAGTTTGCATCATTATCCCTCGAAATTAATTCCAAGACCAGCAGCCCATCACACACGAACTACCCATACCTTTCCAACGTATCGTAACACATAAAAAACAACATAAAACTAGCTATTACAAGCATTCACCATTGAGTTATCTACTTGGTTTTTATCATTAAATGGAATTTGACTTAAAGAGTGTGATCGTCTGTCAATAACAATAAAACAGACTGAATTATTTTAAGTTTTCACTCTATCTTAGAGCCTGAAACGGCCGTCGATAAAGGTGAACAATATGACTACATTTTCTAGTTCGATAAGTAACTGTATTAAAGCTCTAAAAAACTCAAGTTATCCCAATGAAGACTTCCACTATGAAGACGAAATACTAGAGCACCTTCGTCTTGGATACCCTCAAACTTATCTAATTGAAGTTGCTCTGTACGGAGAGGAGCCTGAAACACTGATGCGAATAATCACAAAAGAAATAAAGCCGATCTCATATGAAGACGTAATATGCATTCGTAACATTGGGGTGCGCGAACGCTTTCGAAATCAAGGTTTCTTCTCTACATTTATGAATGAAATTGGGAAGCAGTTTCCCACACATCATTTGTGTATTTCCGAAATTAATAGCTCTTGGATTCAGCATTGGGTAACACATCAAGACAACTGGAAAATGACACCGATCTTGCTTAATACATTCTCTAAGAAGAACCCCTTTAAATTAGTTAACACAATGAGGAAACATTACGCTGTCAAACTCGCAGAAAGGTAAGTAGTTCTGACACAAGCCCAGTTTTTAGCCACTACAAAAAATGGCAGCACCATATGCCGCCATTCCTCTATCTAACCCATTACCTATACCATCCATCGGCCAGCACTTCTGCTTGCTCAAGAACAAGCTTAATGGCTTCTTCTGCCGCATCTGGTGGGTATTTCCAACGGCGAAGCAATCGACGAACAAGGTTACGCATACGGGCACGAACACTTTCTCGTTTTTGCCAATCAACCGTCGCAGATTTACGCAATTGTTGAGTTAGCTCAATAGCAAGTTTTCGCAGGTTGTCGTCACCAAGCGCACGAACAGAAGCTTCGTTTTCAACTAATGCACGGTAAAACGCAATTTCATCCTTAGATAGATTGAGTTCATCCATCATTTCGGCATCGGCTTGCATTTCTTTTGCCCATTGGATCAGCTCTTCAATAACTTGGGCCGTTTCAATGTTGCGGTTGTGGTACTTTTGAAGCGTCGTCATGATACGGTCAGAGTATTTTTTCTCCTGAACGACATCATTCTTCATTCGAGCTTTAACCTCATCGCGGAGCAGCTTTTCTAGTAGCTCCACAGCAAGGTTCTTCTCTTTCACGTTCTTCACGTCCTCTAAGAACTCTTCGGACAACAGCCCAATATTAGGCTTATCAAGGCCAACCATAGAGAAAATATCATCCACACCATCAGCAACGACAGCGTTATCTAATATCTGTTTCAGAGCGGTGTTACGCTCTTCATCAGTACGCTTTTTATCAACCGTAGAATGCTTAATGAAAGCCGTTTTTATCGCTGAGTAAAAGGCGATTTCATTCTTATAACCACTGGTTTCATCCATGGTATTGCATAAGGAGAAAGCCTTAGTTAACGCAGCCATCACATCAAGGAAACGACGTTTCCCATCTCTAACTTCTTTGCCATTCCCATCTACATGAGATAACCCCGATAGGTGATTCACGGCTCCGGGTAGTAATCGAAGGGCATCGGTTTCAAAGTCAGGTCGATAGTTGAAGGGATCACCATCAACGGGTGTGGCGAACATGCCTCGAATGATATCAACCTTTTCCATCAACACCGCAAAGGCTTCTGCTGTGTCTACAGTTGGCTGACCTTTACCCTGACTGTTAGTATAAGTCTTAAGGGCATTTTTCAACTCGTTAGCAATACCGATATAATCCACCACTAAACCGCCCGGTTTATCCTTAAATACTCGGTTCACGCGAGCAATCGCCTGCATCAAATTGTGGCCTCTCATAGGCTTGTCGATGTACATCGTGTGACAACACGGAGCATCAAAACCTGTCAACCACATATCACGCACAATGACCAGTTGAAGCTCGTCCTCGGTATCTTTGTAACGCTTTTCAAACAGCTTCTTAGTCTTCTTATCATGAATATGAGGCTGCATCTTTTCCTTATCTGATGCACTGCCGGTCATAACAATTTTGATTGATCCTTTTTCAGGATCGTCGTGATGCCACTCCGGCTTTATCGCCACAATCGCATTGTACAGATCCACACAGATCTCACGGCTCATTGCGACAACCATCGCCTTGCCGGGGAGTGTTGCGGTGCGAGTGGTAAAATGCGTCACAAAATCTTGAGCGACTTGTTCAATACGAGGCTGGGCTCCGACAAGTTTTTCTAGAGCTGCCCACTGCGATTTTATTTTTTCACGGTCAGCGGTCTCTTCGTCTTCTCCGATTTCCTCTTCTACATCATCATTAAGTTCTTCTATTTTGTCTTGATTAATATCGAGCTTCGCCAGACGTGATTCATAATAAATAGGCACAGTCGCGCCATCGTCGACCGCATCTTGAATATCGTAGATTGATACGTACTCGCCAAATACACCGCGAGTATCTTTGTCATCCATCGCGATAGGCGTCCCTGTAAAGCCGATAAACGAGGCGTTAGGTAAAGCATCACGTAGATACTTGGAATAGCCGTAAACGTACTTGTGGGCTTTTACAGCGCCATTTTCGCCCTTGACTTCAACAAGTTTAGACTTATTACCATACTGGCTTCGGTGCGCTTCATCAGACACCACCACAATGTTCGCTCGCTCAGATAAAACAGGATGCTTAGTTTCATCGGCCAACAGAGCGAATTTTTGGATAGTGGTAAAAACAATGCCACCAGATTGGCGATTTAACAGTAAATCTCGTAACGCATCACGATCATCGGCTTGCTGTGGGATCTGTTTTAATGTCTCTTGCGCCATACCGAAGGTATTGTAGAGCTGACCATCAAGATCATTTCGGTCAGTTACAACAACAATTGTTGGGTTGTTCATAGTCGGTTGCTGAAGCAATTTGCTTGCGTAGCACACCATTGAAATACTCTTGCCGCTTCCTTGAGTATGCCAAACTACCCCTGCTTTGCCGCTTCCGGGTTTAATTTTGTCTAACCATTTTGTCGCTTGAACCTGTCCTTTACCAACATAGCTGGCAACATTGTCTGCCACCATCGGTAAGTCGGCATCAAGTTGTTTCGCTTTTACTGTTGCTTCGACAGCGGCACGAACCGCATGGAATTGGTGATAACCAGCGATCTTTTTAATGATCTTGTCATTGTCGGTTTCAAATAAAATAAAGTAGCGGATGT
The DNA here is from genome assembly GCF_046056895.1 of Vibrio sp. TBV020. Taxonomy (NCBI): domain Bacteria; kingdom Pseudomonadati; phylum Pseudomonadota; class Gammaproteobacteria; order Vibrionales; family Vibrionaceae; genus Vibrio; species Vibrio sp. TBV020. Next base: position 3,058,985 of record NZ_JBEEAQ010000003.1, read on the forward strand.
AGTCCAATAGGAGCTCAGGTTTAAAGAAACCACGCACCATTGTCTCTAATTGGAACTCCAGCAGCGGTTTATCATCTTCACCAGATACCGTCTTCCAAGGTAAGAAACGTTCTTTATTGGCGGTGAGCGAGCCAACACGAGCTGTCCAACCATCACTAATGACTAAGGCTTCGTTGAACGCAAACAACTCACCAATTTCATCTTTGTAGGTCTGTAACTGGTTGTAGGCATTCCAAATGTCAGCATGTTCATCCGCTGGGTTCTTTAGCTCTACAACTGAGATAGGAAGACCGTTAATAAACACCACCACATCTGGGCGACGATTGCCTTTAGTACCTGTGATGGTGAACTGATTAACCACCAAAAACTCATTGTTATCTGAATTAGTGAAATCCATCAAACGGGCATGGGTGTGCTTTGGGGTTGGCTGACCATCTTCAATGACGGTGTATTCAACGGGCACCCCCTCAATCAATAGCTTATGGAATGCTCGGTTGTTTTTTATTAATACCGGAGTTTCAGGGGTGCTTACCGTGTTCACGACCTGATTGAGAGTCTCTTCCGGCAGTTCAGGGTTTAGGATCTCTAACTGATTAAGCAAACGTTTTTTGAGCACCACTTGATGATAGTCATCACGCTCTGGAGTGTCGCCATCTGGTGCGATGTCGTAGCCATTTTTGTATAGGTAGCCTTGGTCTGTAAACCAGTCAAGACAGAGCTGCTCTAGTTGGTCTTCTGTGATCACATTGAATCCTTACAACTTAAACGCTGCATTTCTTCACAAAAGCCGATGAATGCCTCGTTTTTAATAAATAGGTTCTGCAATTGCATCATTTCAGCAATAAACACTTCTTGTTGTTGATCTAACGTTTGCACTCCTTGGACAAAGCTCGTCAAATCACGATAGACAATAAGAGGATGCCATGGGTTGAGTTTATGTTTAGATTCCGTTCTATCACTCAACTTCCAATTGGCTGGTAATTTAGCCTTAATATCACGGACTAGAAGATCATAATGACCCTCTGACTTAAATTTGGATTGAACGCTTTTGTCTACACTTAAGACCAAAGCTGCTACTGGACCATTCTCAAGTAAGTCATCTACTTGATGATCATGTCCATCGATAATAAATCCACAGAATAAACCGGGAGTCCAACCACTTTCATCATTTGTTGAATGTATAGAAGAAAACTCTAAGCCAATCCGCCCGAAAGCGTCGTAACGCCCACGAGCACTTCTATGTATTGGTGGCGATTTAAATTTGACCTTATTGTTTTCGAAGCACGCCGGCCATAATTGGTGTACTGAACGTCTGACAATTTCGTAAAGCTGCTTATCAATATTTTTGACGTCATTGTAATAAGCTATCGCTAAAGGATTTAATGGGGTTGAGTTAACCAGCCCATTGCTTTTCAATAAATTGACAAACTCAATGCGCAACCAGCTTTCTTTATCATTATCAACTGCAATATCTTCGATTAACTTAGCAACTTCATACCAACACAATGCGATGTCCGGTGACTGGCGATGCTGTGCAGAATGAGCGGTAACAAGTACAATCAGAAATGGTTTATCTAAGGTGGTAGTGCCAAATTTCCGGTAATTACTCAATTGATTATGATGTAATTCCGACCAAACCTTGTGCTCAAAAATTAAGCAAAAATCTTCATTATCAGAACTCCACAGTAAGTCTGGGTACTTACCACCGAAGTTAACTTGTGTTTCAAGGTCAGTAGAGGAAAGCAACCCAGCTATCTCTACTTGATACTGTGATGATTTCTCTGCTAATAACTCTAAATATGCTTTTCTTACATGCTCGTCATACTTAAGTAACCAAGCAAAGGCTTCAGTAATAAAGTTCTCTATTGGTGACGTTTGATGACTAGCCGCATATTTACTGACGTTGACAAGTAAACTTTCCATTCATTGATTCCGTTTTTATGCCTCAAATGGTGACGATGACGCCATTTGAGGCATGCCTTACCTAAACTAATTAACGATGTGTTCGCATTTTTCTAACTCGATTTCGCCGGAAAGCAATTTAGGAAGCAGCGTGTCACGTAGATCTGCTAGCGTCTTATTCTCATCACCATGACGCTTAATCAATTTCATATTTGCAGCGTTCAACTCATCGAATTTCTCAAGAATAGAAAGCGGTGGAATAACAAAAGGCATGGTTTGAACAGTTTTGGCTTGTGCTCGTTGACGACCACTAGTACCCGTCATGCTTTGAATAGCAAACTTTCTGAACGGCTCGAATCTTGCCATAAAATAGCTGAAGTATTTGTATCTGTCAGACTTCGAACGCATGACAATGTATTCCGTAGAACCCCAGCCAACCTGTTCATCTTCAAGGAAATCTACGAAAGCAGTTTTACCGTTCTCAAGGCATGGTGTGATACGAGCAAGTAGTGCATCACCATTAACGAACTTAGTTCCACTACCCATTTCTCGGTCATAGATATCTAAAGCAAGGTGACCTGCTGTTGGCATGTTTTTCATATCAAGATACGGAGCCACTGTACCTTTCTTGAGAGTGCGTTTAGGATTGAAGTCCATCAAATCAGATAGCTCTCCAACTTCCCAACCTTCAGGGATCAAACCAAGCTCAGACTCAGCTAGCTTTTCTGGGAATAGCGAGGCAGTTCCCGCATCCATACCCTCTGGTTGCTCGCCATTCATCTTGGCTTTTACTGGGTCGAAGTCGACAAACCATGACTTGAAGATGGCTTGCGCCATTTGTTCTAGAGTTTGGTTTGTTTGAGTATTTAACGTGATTTTTTGGTCGATCGAGTCGAGAACTTTTATAGCTCTATCCTGAGCATCAAAATCAGGTAATTCGATGGCAATACTCTTAAATGCAGAATGATTTAAATCTTTCTGTACTGAGCCTGATGCAATATCGTTGGCTAATGCTTTTATTTTACTTTGAGACAAAAACCAGTACAGAAAATCCTTTCTCACCTTGCTCTCATCAGGTATTACCTTAAAGGAGTTATTGTGTATGACTCCTGCTTGATCTCTAAAAATCAAACCAACCTGACCAGTTCTGGTGTAAATCAAATCCCCTTTAACTGCGAGGCATTTTTTAGGTGCTAATTCTGGATTAACAAACTGGCAATACTGCCTAGAAATTAGATCAGCTATACGTAGAAGCGGTAAACCACTTTCGCTTAGGACATGCTTAGTTTTTACATTGATAGCAAGACCTTGAGAAAGCTCAACAAGATCACCTAAAACATAAGAAGTCGTGTTACAGCTCATAACCCAACCCCGCTAGGTTCTTCTTGATCTCTGCTTCTAGCGTTGCTGACTCGGCAAACTGCTCGCTCAACTTAGCGGTTAGCGCAGCCATCTTCTCACCAAATGGGATGCCATCGTCTAGCTCTTCAGTCGCGCCTACATAGCGCCCCGGAGTGAGTACAAAATCGTGCTTGGTGATTTCTTCAAGGGTTGCTGATTTACAGAAACCCGCTTGGTCTTCATAAGCAATACCATTCACTTCTGCGCCTGTTTTCCATGCATGGTAAAGGTCAGCGACTTTCTGAATATCATCTCGGCTGAAATCACGCAGAACACGGTCTTTCATGTAGCCAAGGTTACGCGCATCAATAAACAGCACTTCACCTTTACGAGCACGCAGTTTGCGACCCGCTTTATCAGTACGAGCAGTCTTGTTCTTGGTTAAGAACCAGATACATGCTGGGATCTGTGTGTTGGTAAACAGTTGTCCGGGTAGCGCCACCATACATTCAATAAGGTCGTTCTCGATAAGCGCTCTACGGATTTCACCTTCATTGTTGGTTGTCGAACTCATCGAGCCGTTTGCCAATAGAAGCGCCTGAGAGCCATCAGGAGCGAGGTGATGAAGCATATGCTGCATCCATGCGAAGTTGGCGTTACCTGCTGGCGGTTGGCCGTATTTGAAGCGAGGATCGTTATCATCAACACCCGTGTTCCACTCTTTCATGTTGAATGGAGGGTTTGCCATGATGAAATCAGCACGCAGATCTGGATGCTGTACATTGGTGTAGGTACTTGCAGGCTCTTTGCCGAAGTCGTAATCAAGACCACGGATCGCCATGTTCATCGCCGCTAGCTGCCACGTCGTGTGGTTATACTCTTGACCATAGATAGAGATTTTTTGCTTCTGAGTTAGTGCATCAACTTTCTTCTCGTTGGCATGACGCTCAATAAATTTCTCTGACTGTACAAAGAAACCACCAGAACCCATTGCAGGGTCATAGACACGGCCTTCAAACGGTTCAATCATCTCAACGATTAGCGTTACGATTGATGCTGGCGTATAGAACTGACCACCTTTTTTACCTTCGGCCAATGCAAACTGACCAAGCATATATTCATATACGTGACCGAGGATGTCTTTACTGTTTAGTGAGTTATGGTCAAAAGGAATCGTTGCAATCAGGTTGATAAGCTCATTTAGCTTAGCCTGATCGATCTTTAAGCCTGAGTATGATTTGTTAAGTACGCCTTTCAGTTTCGGGTTGTCACGCTCGATGCCCTCAAGTGCGTTATCAATTAGGTGACCAACCGAAGTAATCTTTTTGATCTTGCCATCCACTTCAAGATCAGCACCGCCAATAACCAATGGGCCGTTATCTTGTAGAAACTGCCAACGAGACTCCGTAGGCAACCAGAACACGTTTTTCTCTGTGTAGAAGTCACGTTGCTCAAGTTCAATTACGACCTCGGCTGCCAACTCTTCTTCTGAGAAGTCCGCTGGATCTAGGTAGTAATCGTGATCAGGGTTAGCAAGGTCAGCTTTAATCTCATCCTGACGCAGCTTAAATGCATCAGATACGTATTTAACGAAGATTAAGCCAAGTACAGCGTGCTTGTATTGCGCTGCATCGAGAGTGGAACGTAGCTTATCTGCTGCTGTCCAGAGCTTGCTTTCAAGCTCTTTCAGGAATAGTTGTTCTTGTTGGTTCATTTTGATTTTCTTGATTTTGACAAGTTTTCGGCATAATACCACTCAAGAGCTAAAAGTCCTTGATTTACGCCTTTTTATACCCGAACCTTATGAAGTTATAAGCATACTATGGTAACTTGGATCAGAGGTAAACAAGTTGGTCAGAAAAACGTAATTCAACACATTCACTACGCCGAAACCAAGGCTTTTATGACTTACGACAAAACTAATAATTTACGAGCTACTCAGTTACTTCTGGGTCATGCTAAGTTAGCAAGTGTAATTGAAGACATTGAAATTGGGGGCATACTGAAAATTTCGAGCGATTGTAAGATGTAATCATTGCTGATTTTTATCATAGTCCTAAAAGGAGTAAGTATTGCAATTTATACACACAGATTTAGGTAGTCGGAGTAAAGGGGAGCTCGTAGAAGTCTCTTTGACCAATGGAGCTAATGTCCGTCTAATGGATAATAGTAATTTCAATGCTTACAAGAACGGTCGGAAACATCGATATTTTGGCGGACTCGCTAAACGTTCCCCTCTACTTTTAACAATTCCAAGCTCTGGACGTTGGCATCTAGCTATAGACATGCAAGGGCTGCGCGGGAGCACAAAATCAAGTGTTCGAGTTTTACCTGCACCTTTACCTGAATATCGCGAAAAACCTTTATCTGAAGTACCTAGTCTTGTTAGAGACAATATCCCACCTTCTCTCCAGACTAATGATGAAACATATGATGTGTTTATTTCTCATGCTTCAGAAGATAAAGAGCATTTTGTAAGAGATTTCGCTGATGCATTAAAAAAGCATGGTCTGAATGTTTGGTATGATGAAATGACATTAAAAATTGGTGACAGTTTACGACAAAAAATCGATAAAGGACTGGCTAATAGCCGTGTAGGTTTAGTCGTGTTATCACCATCTTTTATCAAAAAAGGGTGGACCAACTACGAGCTTGATGGAATGGTAACTAAATCAATCTCTGGCGAACAAATTTTGTTACCAATCTGGCATAATATTACGAAGCAAGAAGTTGTTGATTTTAGCCCATCGTTAGCAGACAAAGTAGCGAGAAGCACAGCAACGCACACTATTGAAGAGATTTCAGCAGAGATCGCTGAATTGCTAAAAACAAGTTAGCTTTCACCAAATTGTTTTGTAAGGACTTATCATGAAGTGGCAAAAATGGTTAGAAAACTGGGATATGACCTCACTGAAGGTTAACGTTGGATTCTTAGAAATGGATTGGAACCCATCTGAACCAGATAAAGATGCTGCATGGGATATGTATATTGAGCTGCTTACGAGAGTCACTACTCAGTCTTTACCAGCAGAACATGGTGACGAAAGGGGTGCTCTTGACAGCATTTATTCATTATTCGGCACCACCCGAAGCGTGATTAAGTCCCATGGTCGTGATTGCAAAGAATTTACAAAAATAGCAATAATAGTGCTCAATCAGAAGATTAGACCGTTCACCGCAAAGTGGCACAAACTCTCAATTAACGATGCATTCGAAAGTGAAGATAAATGTAAAGAATTCAGAACTGAGCTAACGACACTACAATTCGAACTTACTATTTATGCCAGTATGCTCGCCGAAATGGCAGGTGTTGAGGATATTACAAAGTTGGAGTCTCTTAATGAATAAACATAAGGTTTTTATTAGTTATCATCATCATAATGACCAGCAGTATAAAGAAACGCTGTTAGAGATTAATAAAACTTATGGCATCTTCATCGATGCTTCAGTTGACACTGGCGACATTGACTCGAACCTTTCAGATCAATCTATAAGAACCAAAATTAGAGATGATTATTTGAAAGACTCCACGGTGACAATCTTACTTGTTGGAACCGATACAAAATACAGAAAACATGTGGACTGGGAGTTGTACTCAAGTATGTACGACGGACAAGTTAACAAAAAATCAGGGATTTTGGTTGTAATGCTTCCTTCCACCAATTGCGACAATTTCCGAGCAGCTCATGGTGACAAAGAAAAAGAATTACTTTACCCCCACATTGGTTCGTGGATTAGTATCGACTCAGAGAGCACTCTAAAAGAAAGATACCCTTGCGCACCAAAACGTATTATCGACAATCTAAAGAATAACTCTGCAAATATTTCAGTTGTATCTTGGGAAAAGTTCACAAGCTCTGTTGATATTATGACGAAATTAATCCAGTGGACGTTTGAGGATAGGGCGAATGCAGCATACGACCTAAGCACTCCAATGCGACGCATTAACTCAGGGGCTCTATCTTCTCTGATTTAAAGTAGTCGCAGATAAGGTATGGACCAAAACTCATTAGTACCTAAAGCTCGGTACTTAATTTAGGTACCGTTCATATGGTTCGCTTCGGGGCTCGAATTACACTAGGTCTCTTTTGTCCATACAGCATCACAAATCCATAAGACTCTATGAAAAACAAGACTCAGACAAAAATTCAAAAACAATGGAATGATGCGCTTGATAACGGCTCCATTATTGCTACTAATGAGATCGTCGACTTCGGGTTTAGCTCTCAGGGCCAAGATTACTATGATGCAGCAATGGCCTTACAAAAAAGCAAAGTAACTGGCACTCCCTACTTTGTGCTGTTATCACTATCAATAGAGTGCTACCTAAAGAGTATACGAACCAAAACATACTGGAGCGGCGGTAGAGGTGTGGGTGTTATGCATGAAAAAGGGCATGATTTATTACAACTCTTTTCGAGTTTGAGCAGTAAACACCCCCGTGATGCCCTCTATCTAATCGATCAGTACCAGATTCGCTATAAAAGAAATTTACGTGATGACCTAACAAGAAATGCGAATGTATTTACGAATCAGCGATACCCTTACCAAGCAGATCATTCAATACCGCAACCTGATAGAGGATTCCTCTATCCTAAGCATCCCAAGGAAGTAAAGCTAGACAACCACACATGCGTCGATATCACTGCTTTAGAAGCTACAGCGGCTTTTCTTAATGAAGAGCTAGCTTTTGCTAGTAAAAATTAAATATGTAACTAGGTTTGCTTTTATCCCGAAACGTCGACTCAATAAATAACAACACCTCTGACCGAAAACTAGAAGAAACTAAATGAAACTCAATTGGCAACACCTAATTATTGTTGTGATTTTTTGGGGAGCATTGATTAGCCCCATTACCTTTTATATTTATACCTTTGGCTTTGGCATCTGGGAAAGCAATGATGACTGGGGTCAAATGGGCAGCGCTATTGGAGGTCTTTATACTCCAATTCTCTCTTTATTTACGTTTATGCTCTTAGGTCTTCAATTATATCGACAAAATCAGGTTGATCACCATAACCAAATATCTTGGTTTATAGATCGAAGCCTAAAGGGTGGTGAGAAAGCATTGAAGTACATGGCAGAAATTTCTCAAGAAAAGAACATGGATAATCAAACTGTTATTGATGGTTTACTTTCTATCATCAACAACGGTACGCAGGAAGATGTTGCGTCCTATTTAGGTATGCCCGTCAATCAACGTTTTTTCTCAGCAGCTACTATATATTTCTCAAATCTTGAGGGGTTAAAAGGTTCAAATAACCTTAACGCACAACTCGCTTGTGAGGAGTTGAGGACAGAAGCGGCTATGTTGCTAGGTTACAACATGATGATTATCATTGAGCGAGAAGTCCTACGTGGCATGCTGGCTCATGGCCCATACTTTGACAATGAGTCTTTATCAAGCGAGCGAGAGCCCTAAGTCGCTTCTGTCCCAAAGCTCTAGCACGTTTCTGTCCAGAATAGAAAAAGTACCTTAAGCCTTATACGTCGTTTGTTATGCAATCAGAACTCCAATCTAAAGCGACGAAGTGAACAATTTTACACCAAGTGCATATTCTGAACTAAACTTGCATGGTATCGTTGACTAGAAGTTGGAGGATATTCACATGACTACTGCAAAGAAAAATGCCGATCTAGTGAACTACAATAAGGAAGTTGGTGAAGCGTACCACGTTTCAAGGAACGGAGTTTTGACAGTTAACGTTGAAGATGAGAATTTCAAAAATGAGTTCTTGAAGCAGCTAAGAAAGATTCGTTCAAAAAGAGAGATTCAGCGAAGAGCTCTTCAAGCAAAGGCGGCGGCTGATTCAATAAAAAAGTACGTTGAGGCTTAATGTTCGCTGTACTACTAATCGTAATCCTTACGTCAGGCTATATTTATTCGAGCAAACATCTTCCCTCACGATATAAGATGGCAAAATCAGATGGATGGGACCTATATTTTCAGGTTGCTCGTCGAGGATTTGAGCTATCGATCGGCTCTGCTCTTATATGTGTACTGATTGATTTCTCCGACGTTATTGGCGACGTTTTAAAGAAAACCACTGGATTAATGTATAGACCAGACTTTATACAAATCCCCTTTTCTCATAGCGATCTTAAGCTCTTGGTCTGGGCTGCTTTCACAGTATTTTTTTCCTATGCTGTGGCTTGGATTAAGTCGAGAAAATATAATGTGGACCGAGTTCGTAAGCTTAACATGCTGCAGCATGTTGTAAGAGAAAACCCACTAGAGTCATTTATAACAAAAGCCACATTGTCTTTCGTAAACGACGATGAGGACTCACAAGTAGTGTGTATAACACTCTCCTCAAGAAAGGTTTACATTGGATTCTGTGTCGGCGGTAATAATGTACTTCACGGGAACTTAGAACATGTAGGCATAATCCCGATTAGAAGCGGGTTTCGCGACAAAGATAACCTAAACCTAGTCATCACCAATAATTACGAAAGCTACTTTCTTGAAGAGAATGTACACATTGGTGAGTTTGTCATATTAATACCGACGTCAGAGATAACGTCTTATCAAAACTTTGATTTGGTTGCATATGAAGCTATTCAGCAACTCGAAGGCCCAGAAGAACAGCCTAATTCGGTGAACGATTCTGACGAAGATATAAGAGAGGTTGCATAAAGTCCGATTAAGATTAGAGGTTGGTACAGCTGCATTAAATACGCTTCGACGGTCTCTCATCTCCACCTAAGTAGTGTCGACGTCATTCAATTTAAGACCTAGCTCATTCTACTCAGCTAGCCGTAATCAGGACTCCTGTCGATAATGCCTTGTCTGGTAGGGAAGGAGTTTGCCTGTGAGTGCATTCATATCGCTGTTAAGCCCCCACTTTCTCGCAAGCTTGGAAATGTGATGGTCGTTAGTACGGTGAATGATTAAATCATTTTCTATTCGCTTTATGATACCTTCTATCTCAACATAGCGATTGTCACTAACACAATTGAATCTAATCAGCCGCTCCAACAAATAGCAAGTCACCTGCGCTTCATATCCAGAAACAGACGCCACATCGGGAGTGAACCCTTCGTACCACACAGCTAGGGCTAACAGCTTTAAATCCTCAAAATCAGCATTCATCGGCTCTTGGGAAATCAATCGCTCAAAAGCATCTTGTGGTGGCATCACCGGTTTTCCTTATATCAAGTTCGTTTTAATCCACTCGCTATTGTAAGGCCTGACATACATTCAATTGCTCAATATGTGTAATAGCACCTGTAGTTTAAAAGTCTAACGCGTAGCTAATTTGCTCAAAGGTGTAACCTCTATACTGCATAAACCTTACTTGTTTCGCGTACTCTTTTCTATCTGCCGCTTTTTGGCCTTTAAATTTCTTCTCTGCTGCTTGCCTAGCTAACTCAAACCAATCTTGAGGTTCACACTCAATAGCTTGAGTGACAATCAACTCTGAAACTCGCTTTTGATATAGCTCTTGTTTAACTCGTTGTTCTCCGTGACCTTTATTGACATGCTGACGAATCTGGCTCCTAGCATAGCGTAAGTCGTCTAAGTATCTGTGATCAAGACAGAATCGTATAACTTCTTCTATTTCCTCACTTTCATATCCTTTGAAAGTTAATTTCTGCTGGAGTTCATGTACTCCATGGTCTCGGCGACTTAGTAAGTGAAGGGCGGCATCCTTAGCAGAAAATGAAGAAAGCTTTTGTCGGTACATAGAGCATAAATGAGGTAGATAAGTTAAAGCCCCACTTAAAAAGTAGGGCTTTCGATATAAGGAGGTGTTTAGAATTCTTCTTCAGATGGAATTTCTGTTGACTCATTCTCTTCAACTGCTACTGGAGTCAATAGCAATTCACGTAGTTTACTTTCTATAGCTTGTGCTGCTTCAGGGTTTTCACGTAGGAACTTACCTGCGTTCGCTTTACCTTGACCGATCTTATCGCCATTGTAGCTGTACCATGCACCCGCTTTTTCGATTAGCTTGTGCTTAACACCTAGGTCAATTAGCTCGCCTTCACGGTTGAAGCCTTGGCCATATAGAATTTGTGTTTCAGCTTGCTTAAATGGTGCAGCGATCTTGTTCTTCACAACCTTGATGCGAGTTTCGTTACCGACAACTTCATCACCTTCTTTGATTGAACCAGTACGGCGAATATCAAGACGAACCGATGCGTAGAACTTAAGTGCGTTACCACCCGTTGTTGTTTCTGGGTTACCAAACATCACGCCAATCTTCATACGGATTTGGTTGATGAAGATACACATACAGTTTGATGCTTTGAGATTACCCGTCATTTTTCTCATGCTCTGAGACAGAAGGCGAGCTTGAAGCCCCATGTGACTGTCGCCCATTTCACCTTCAATCTCCGCCTTTGGAGTCAAAGCTGCTACAGAGTCAACAACAATCACATCAACAGCACCAGAGCGAGCTAGAGCATCACAAATCTCCAACGCTTGCTCACCAGTATCAGGCTGAGATACTAAAAGCTCATCAATATTCACCCCTAACTTTCGTGCATAGATAGGGTCAAGAGCATGCTCGGCATCGATGAAAGCACAAGTCTTACCATTCTTTTGAGCAGCAGCAATACATTCAAGAGTTAACGTAGTCTTACCAGACGACTCAGGACCAAAGATTTCAACAATGCGTCCCATTGGTAGACCACCAGCACCAAGTGCAATATCCAGAGATAATGAACCGGTTGATACGGTTTCAACATCCATAGCTCGGTTGTCACCAAGCTTCATGATAGAGCCTTTACCAAATTGCTTTTCGATCTGCCCTAATGCTGCGGCAAGCGCTTTCTGTTTGTTCTCGTCCATTTCTGCCTCAAAATTAATCTGTTCTTTTATGTCTCAATGCATATTCATTTTAGTCTTCTAATCAAATCTAAAGTGAATAAACATTCAAATGTTCTAATTTCTACTTAATAAATAGGTTTAAAAAGAAGTCTTTGAACTTCTAACCTTTAATCTATATTTCTACCTTATACTTAAGCTGCTAATTTCTCTCCGATAAAATGAAGACCCATGTGGCTGTCACCCATTTCGCCTTCGATTTCAGCTTTAGGAGTTAGTGCCGCTACCGAGTCAACTACCATTACGTCGATGGCACCTGAACGTGCTAGCGCGTCACAGATTTCTAGAGCTTGCTCACCTGTATCAGGCTGAGAAACAAGCAACGCATCAATGTCTACACCTAGCTTCTTCGCGTAAACAGGATCAAGAGCGTGCTCAGCATCGATAAATGCACACGTTTTACCTTGTTTTTGCGCAGCTGCAATACATTCAAGGGTAAGCGTTGTTTTACCTGATGATTCTGGACCGTAGATTTCTACGATACGACCCATAGGTAGACCACCAGCACCTAGTGCGATATCAAGAGAAAGTGAACCTGTAGAGATTGTTTCTACATCCATTGCGCGGTTATCACCAAGGCGCATGATTGAGCCTTTACCGAATTGCTTTTCAATCTGACCTAGCGCAGCGGCGAGCGCTTTCTGTTTGTTCTCGTCCATCACTTTCTCCAAATGATTCATCGTGTGCTGATGATTATCAATCTAAACTCTTCTGTTCAGTCTTTTTCTCTGAACAATCAATGAAAGTCATTATACTGTTGATTCATACAGTGTCTATAGCTGTATGGTTTTTTTTTGTTTTTTAATGATATCCATCTGATTTTTCAACATTTAAAATTCAACAGGCTATTTTCAAGCACGACTGGACAGTTCTTCACACAGTACTTTTAGCGCACATTCCACCGCCTTCTCTCTCACCTCTGCCCTATCCCCAGAAAAACAGTGGGTTGACACTTTTTGCCAGCCTTTTTTATCCGCCCAAGCAAAGCAAACTGTACCAACAGGTTTTAATTCGCTTCCTCCTCCAGGGCCAGCAATACCACTGATAGAGACACCAATAGACGCTCTAGAGTTTCTCAGAGCTCCTTGAACCATCTCAATCACTGTTTGCTCACTCACCGCACCGTGTTGATCAAGTGTGGCTGCTTCTACATCAAGCATTTCCATCTTTGCTTCATTGCTATAGGTAATGAAAGCACGGTCAAACCATGCTGAGCTACCAGCGATGTCGGTAATGGCCGCAGCTACGCCACCACCAGTACAAGATTCAGCAGTGGTCATCACTAATTCATATTGCTCGAGGAATTTTCCTAGTTGCTTTGCCTGATTTTGCTTTGATTCCATATTCAAATCCCCTTTTGCATCTTTTCGCTCACTGGCTATTCACGTATCCTAAGCCGCAATAGAAATAAACGAAAGATTTTGCCTGTGAAAGCGTTACCTGAGAAAGAAAAGCAAAAACATACTCCCATGATGCAGCAGTACCTCAAGCTCAAAGCTGAGAACCCCGACATCATGTTGTTCTATCGCATGGGAGATTTCTATGAACTTTTCTATGATGATGCCAAGCGCGCCTCTCAATTACTCGATATTTCACTGACCAAACGCGGCGCGTCAGCAGGTGAACCAATCCCTATGGCCGGCGTACCTTTTCATGCTGTTGAAGGTTACTTAGCGAAACTAGTTCAGCTTGGTGAGTCTGTCGCGATCTGTGAGCAAATCGGCGATCCTGCAACAAGCAAGGGGCCTGTTGAGCGCGCTGTCGTACGTATTGTGACACCAGGTACGGTTACCGACGAAGCTCTTTTATCAGAGCGTTTAGATAACCTGATTGCAGCAATTTACTACCATAACGGTAAATTTGGCTACGCGACCCTAGATGTTACCTCTGGGCGTTTCCAGCTTATGGAGCCAGAAACTGAAGAGGCGATGGCAGCAGAGCTACAGCGAACTTCCCCACGCGAGCTACTCTTCCCTGAAGACTTTGAGCCGGTACACCTTATGTCTTCACGCAATGGTAACCGTCGTCGCCCTGTGTGGGAGTTTGAGCTCGATACAGCCAAACAACAACTCAACCAACAGTTCGGTACTCGTGACTTAGTTGGCTTTGGCGTTGAAAAAGCGACGCTTGGTTTGTGTGCTGCTGGCTGTTTGATCCAGTACGTAAAAGATACACAACGTACAGCTTTGCCACATATTCGCTCTCTGACTTTTGATCGCCAAGATCATTCAGTCATCCTCGATGCGGCAACTCGCCGTAACTTAGAGATCACGCAAAACCTTGCTGGCGGCACTGATAACACACTTGCTGAAGTCCTCGATCATACTGCGACAGCAATGGGTAGCCGTATGTTAAAACGTTGGCTACATCAGCCAATGCGAGACATCGATACTTTGAACCATCGTCTTGATGCCATTTCAGAGCTTAAAGACGAAGCTTTATTTGGCGACTTACATCCTGTTCTAAAGCAAATTGGTGATATTGAGCGTATTCTGGCACGCCTTGCTCTGCGCAGTGCGCGCCCTCGAGATATGGCTCGACTACGCTTTGCAATGCAGCAACTGCCAGAACTGTCTCAACTAATGGGGTCACTCAATCATTCATACTTAGCTAAGCTGGCACAATATGCAGCGCCTATGGATGAGGTTTGTGAACTCCTAGAACGCGCAATCAAAGAAAACCCACCAGTAGTTATCCGAGATGGCGGTGTAATTGCAGAAGGTTATAACGCTGAATTGGATGAGTGGCGCAAACTGGCTGATGGTGCCACTGAATACTTAGAGCAGATGGAGCAGGATGAACGTGAACGTCACGGCATCGATACGCTCAAAGTGGGCTATAACAATGTCCATGGTTTCTTCATCCAAGTCAGTCGTGGTCAAAGCCATTTGGTACCACCTCATTATGTACGCCGTCAGACCCTAAAGAATGCCGAGCGTTACATCATTCCTGAGCTCAAAGAGCATGAAGATAAAGTACTCAACTCTAAGTCAAAAGCACTCGCGCTAGAAAAACAGCTGTGGGAAGAGTTATTTGACTTACTTCTACCTCACCTTGAACAGTTACAGAATTTAGCGTCTGCGGTATCACAAATCGATGTACTACAGAACCTAGCTGAACGCGCAGATAGCCTTGATTACTGCCGCCCTAATTTAACTAAAGAGCCAGGTATTCATATTCAAGCGGGTCGCCACCCTGTGGTTGAGCAAGTGATGGATGAGCCGTTTATCGCTAACCCGATTGATCTTAATCCGCAGCGTAAGATGCTGATTATTACTGGTCCAAATATGGGTGGTAAATCGACTTATATGCGCCAAACTGCGCTGATTGCATTGATGGCTCATATCGGTTCTTACGTGCCGGCAGAATCTGCAAACATTGGCTCTGTCGATCGTATCTTTACTCGCATTGGCGCATCGGACGACCTTGCATCTGGGCGTTCAACCTTCATGGTTGAGATGACTGAAACTGCGAATATCTTACACAACGCGACAGCCAACAGCTTAGTGTTAATGGACGAAATAGGTCGTGGTACCAGTACCTACGACGGCCTCTCTTTAGCGTGGGCAAGTGCAGAGTGGCTAGCCAAAGAACTGGGTTCAATGACACTATTTGCTACGCACTACTTTGAACTCACGGAGCTACCAAATCAGATCCCTCACTTAGCCAATGTTCATTTAGATGCAGTCGAACACGGTGACAGCATTGCCTTTATGCATGCAGTTCAAGAGGGGGCCGCGAGCAAATCTTATGGCCTTGCAGTAGCAGGTTTAGCTGGCGTACCAAAGAGTGTAATTAAGAATGCACGCGCCAAACTGACCCAACTTGAGCAAATTGGCCAAAGCGAAGCGTCATCAGCACCAAGCAGTGCGGTAGATATTGCTAACCAGCTAAGTTTGATTCCTGAACCAAGTGAAGTCGAAGAAGCGTTAGCGAATATTGATCCAGATGACCTTACTCCTCGTCAGGCACTTGAAGAGCTTTATCGCTTGAAAAAACTACTCTAACTGATTCAGTTGAAACAAAAACGGCAACCATATGAGGTTGCCGCTTTTATTTATCGTCTTTTTCTTCGCTAGAGCTTTCTTCTCAAGAGCATCAAAGCAATAGAGAGGAACACAACGCTTGGCATCACTGCCCCAAATACTGGTGGAATATTATAAACCAAGCTTAGCGGACCAAAGAACTCACTCGAAATGTAGAAAGTAAAGCCAGCTATCACACCAGAAAGAATACGTGCACCCATAGTCACACTACGCAGTGGACCGAAGATGAACGATAATGCCATCAACATCATTACTGCGATAGAAAATGGCTGCGTTACTTTACGCCAAAAGGCGAGTTCATAGCGGGATGGGTCTTGCTCAGAAGCCTTAAGGTAGGTGACGTAATCGTATAACCCACCTAGAGACAGCTCTTCAGGCTTAACCGTTACAACGGCCAACTTGTCCGGCGCCAAAGATGTCGTCCAACTGTATTCAGGCAGGCTCTGTTTAGAGATCTCAACCTCATCAACCATTTCTGTCACTTGAACATCTTTCATCATCCAAGTGTTGTCTGACACGTAATCAACTTTCTTGGCATGAACGACTGTCTCTAGCTGTTTGTTTTCATCAAAACGCCACATGTTCATGCCATAAATCGTTTCGTCTTCCACTTTACCGATAAAAATAAAATCGTTGGCGTCGCGTGCCCAAACCCCGGTTCGTACCGATAAAATAGCACCGCCTGAAGTTGAAAACGCTCGTAAGTCACGGGCTGCTTTTTGTGCCTGTGGCGCACCCCATTGGCCCAAAAGTGTCACCATAATCATAAGTGGCACTGCTGTCTTAAGTACTGATAGACCGATGTCTAGCTTCGAGAAACCTGCGGCCTGCATAACAACAAGCTCAGAGCTAGACGCGAGCATACCAAGACCAATCAGAGCACCTAAAAGAGCCGCCATCGGGAAGAACATTTCAATATCACGAGGAATACTCAGTAATACGTAGAACAAGGCTTGCAGCAAGTCGTAAGTTCCTTGCCCTACTTTACGTAGCTGCTCCACGTATTTGATAATCGCAGACAGACCTACAAACGTAGCGAGCACCAGCGATGTTGTGGCAATGATGGTTTTGCCGATATAAAGATCGAGAATTTTAAACACGACTTACGCTGCCTTCTTATTCTGTTTTTTCTGTCTTAGTTTGTCTTTAAAGCGGCGAACAGGAATGCTGTCCATCGAGTTAATACCGATTGCGGTCAGCAACAGTGCGGCGTTAATTGGCCACATACCCACCATCGTTGGTATTGAACCATCTTCCAGCGCCGACTTAGTGGCACTGATCGATAAGAAATAAGCTAAGTAGATCAAAATCGCTGGTCCCATTTTAGCGAAGCGACCTTGACGAGGGTTAACCGCTGACAACGGCACAACCAACATGGTCAATAACGGGGTACAGACAACCAACGAGATACGCCATTGGAGTTCAGCCTGAGCTCTAGGGTCTGGGTTACTAACAAGATCTAAGGTAGGAATCGCTTCCCAATCACGTCCTTTACGTTTCACATCACGCTGACCGATAAGGCCTTCGTATTGGTCAAAGTCCGTCACCATGTAATCCACACGTGTTGGCACACCTTCATAGCGGGTGCCATCGTACATACGGATCACCTGTCGACCATCACTTAGCTCTTTGACTTCACCAGATTGAGAAAAAGAGACACTCGGCAAAATTGAATCTCGTGGGCGCATCTGTGCTACAAACACATGTTTTAGCTGTTTGCCGTCGATATCATCAATGAAAACCACCGATGAACCATCAGGGGTTCCTTGGAAATGCCCTTTCTTAAGAAGGTCAACCGTGTTCTCTGCTTCCACTTCTTCTTGCAATTGCACCAGCTTATCTTGGCTGTATGGTGCGAAGTAGAACGAGTTAAATCCAGCAAACAAGCCAGTGATCACGGCCAAATACAATGCTGCACGGATCAGGAATTTATTACCAATCCCTGTGGCATTCATTACTGTGATCTCACTTTCCGCGTATAAACGACCAAATGTCAGCAAAATCCCTAAGAAAAGGCTCAATGGCAGCATTAAAAGACCCATCGATGGCATGCTCAATGCGACGTAGTGCATGACCAAACTTGCAGGGATATCACCATCTGAGGCATCAGCCAGTACTTTGATCAATTTTTGGCTGAGGAACACTAAAAAAAGGATAAAAAATATCGCTAATTGACTCTTCAGTGTCTCGCGGATCAAATATCTAACAATAATCACGCTGAAATTACCTATACAAAACTTGTTTTTTTAATTGAATCACTATAATTTCCCGTTGAACCTTTTATTTTTAAATTTTTTGGCTAACTGTTAATACGCTTATTTAAAGATAGTTCCGAGTAAGGAATCAACAAGTAAGACGTCATTATCTAACATTTAGTTCTATTTGTCTTCAGGATGTAGGAGTACGCATGGAGTTCAGTGTAAAAAGTGGCAGTCCAGAGAAACAGCGCAGCGCATGTATCGTCGTAGGCGTGTTCGAGCCACGTCGCCTTTCTCCAGTTGCCGAGCAGCTAGATAAAATCAGTGATGGATACATCAGCTCACTGCTGCGCCGCGGTGATCTGGAAGGTAAACCGGGGCAGATGCTACTGCTTCATCAAGTACCAGGTGTACTATCAGAGCGCGTTCTACTAGTAGGTTGTGGTAAAGAACGTGAACTAGGCGAGCGCCAGTACAAAGAAATTATTCAAAAAACCATCAACACACTTAACGAAACAGGTTCTATGGAAGCGGTATGTTTCTTAACTGAACTACACGTTAAGGGCCGTGATACATACTGGAAAGTGCGTCAAGCGGTTGAAGCGACTAAAGATGGTCTTTACACATTTGACCAATTCAAGAGTCAAAAACCTGAAACGCGTCGCCCACTACGTAAGCTGGTATTCAACGTACCAACGCGTCGTGAGCTAAACCTAGGTGAGAAAGCAATCGCACACGGTCTAGCAATCTCTTCTGGTGTAAAAGCGTCGAAAGACCTTGGCAATATGCCGCCAAACATCGCAAACCCTGCTTACCTTGCTTCTCAAGCTCGCCGCCTAGCTGACGACTACGAGACAGTAACGACGAAAATCATTGGTGAGCAAGAGATGGAAAAACTGGGTATGACTTCATACCTAGCGGTAGGCCGTGGTTCTAAGAACGAATCTATGATGTCTATCATGGAATACAAGGGTAACCCTGATCCAGAAGCGAAACCAATTGTACTTGTAGGTAAAGGTCTAACCTTCGATTCAGGCGGTATTTCACTTAAGCCAGGCGAAGGCATGGATGAGATGAAGTACGACATGTGTGGTGCAGCATCTGTATTCGGTACAATGAAAGCGCTAGCTAAACTGAACCTACCAATCAACGTTGTTGCTGTTCTTGCTGGTTGTGAAAACATGCCAGGTAGCAATGCTTACCGCCCAGGTGACATCCTAACAACAATGTCTGGTCAAACAGTTGAAGTGTTAAACACAGATGCTGAAGGTCGTCTTGTTCTTTGTGATGCACTGACTTATGTTGAGCGTTTTGAGCCAGAGTGTGTTGTTGACGTAGCAACGCTAACAGGTGCTTGTGTTATCGCACTAGGCCACCACATCAGCGGTGTTATTTCGAACCACAACCCACTATCTCATGAGCTAGTGAATGCATCTGAGCAAGCAAGTGACCGTGCATGGCGTCTACCAATGGCTGACGAATACCACGAGCAGCTAAAGAGCCCATTTGCTGATATGGCAAACATTGGTGGTCGCCCAGGTGGCACAATCACTGCGGGTTGTTTCCTATCGAAATTTGCTAAGAAATACCACTGGGCGCACATCGACATCGCAGGCACTGCGTGGAAGTCAGGTGCAGCGAAAGGCTCTACAGGCCGTCCAGTCTCAATGCTTGTCCAATTCCTGCTTAACCGCAGTGGCCAAGAGACAGAGGAATAATCCTCACAATCTTAAAAAGGGCCGCAAGGCCCTTTTTTGTATCTCTCGATTAAGTAGACTGAGACAAGCATGGCAAACGCAACGTTTTACATCATCACTCCCGATTCTCCTCAAGCGAATGCTGAAGGGTTTGGTGAGTATGTGCTGTTTCTTGCTAAGCACTTTGCCAAGCAAAACGCTAAGGTTTACCTCAACTGTCATGACAAAGCTCATGCCGAACAAATTGCTGAATTATTCTGGCAAGTCGATGCCAAAGAATTTATCGCTCATAATCTAGTTGGCGAAGGGCCGAAATATGCAACCAACATTGAGATTGGCTACCAAGGAGTGCGACCTTCTTGGAATAGGCAGTTGGTAATAAATTTGGCGGAAAATGATACAACCTTTGCGAACAAGTTTGCTGAGGTGGTAGACTTCGTCCCTTGCGAAGAAAAAGCCAAGCAACTGGCGCGAGAAAGATATAAAATCTACCGCCAAGCGGGCTACCAGCTACAAACGATCGAGATCGCGCACAGCTAGCAGCAACAAAATATGCAACCGGTCAATCCTTATAGTTAAGCTCTCCACTTAGAGAGTTCACTTATAATGATTGACTACGATTACCATCAACGTATCCAGTAAATGAGTACTATGGAAAAGACATACAACCCAACTTCAATCGAACAAGCTTTATACCAAGCTTGGGAAGAGAAAGGCTACTTCAAGCCACACGGTGACACGACTAAAGAAGCTTACAGCATCATGATCCCGCCACCGAACGTCACTGGTAGCCTACACATGGGCCACGCGTTCCAAGATACGATCATGGATACTCTGATCCGTGCTGAGCGTATGAAGGGTAAAAACACTCTTTGGCAAGTAGGTACTGACCACGCTGGTATCGCAACTCAGATGGTTGTTGAGCGTAAGATCGCTGCAGAAGAAGGCAAAACTAAACACGATTACGGTCGTGATGCTTTCATCGACAAAATCTGGGAATGGAAAAACGAATCTGGTGGCACAATCACTAAGCAGCTTCGTCGCCTAGGCGCTTCTGTAGACTGGGACCGTGAGCGTTTCACTATGGATGATGGCCTATCTAACGCTGTTCAAGAAGTGTTTGTTCGTCTATACGAAGAAGACCTAATCTACCGTGGTAAGCGCCTAGTAAACTGGGATCCAAAACTGCACACTGCAATTTCTGATCTTGAAGTTGAAAACAAAGACAAAAAAGGCCACATGTGGCACTTCCGCTACCCGCTAGCAAACGGCGTAAAGACAGCTGAAGGTAAAGACTACATTGTTGTTGCGACAACTCGTCCAGAGACAATGCTGGGTGATACTGGTGTTGCTGTAAACCCAGAAGATCCACGTTACAAAGATCTTATCGGTAAAGAGATCCTGCTTCCTATCGTTAACCGTCTAATCCCTATCGTAGGCGATGAGCACGCAGATATGGAAAAAGGCACAGGTTGTGTGAAGATCACTCCTGCGCACGATTTCAATGACTACGAAGTTGGTAAGCGTAACAACCTACCAATGATCAACATCCTAACTTTCAACGCAGACATCCGTGATGCGGCTGAAGTCTTCACTACTAACGGTGAAGCTAGCGATGTTTACTCAACTGAGCTACCTGCTAAATACCACGGCATGGAGCGTTTTGCTGCACGTAAAGCGATCGTTGCTGAGTTTGAAGAACTAGGTCTTCTTGATGAAATCAAAGATCACGACCTAACTGTTCCTTACGGCGACCGTGGTGGTGTGGTTATCGAACCAATGCTAACTGACCAATGGTACGTGCGCGCTGCACCTCTTGCTGAGCCTGCAGTTAAAGCAGTTGAAGATGGTGAAATCCAATTCGTTCCTAAACAGTACGAAAACATGTACTTCTCTTGGATGCGTGACATTCAAGACTGGTGTATCTCTCGTCAGCTTTGGTGGGGTCACCGTATCCCTGCATGGTATGACAACGATGGCAATGTTTATGTAGGTCGTACTGAAGAAGAAGTACGTGCAAACAACAACCTTGCACCCGTGGTGGTTCTTCGCCAAGACGACGACGTACTAGATACATGGTTCTCTTCTGCGCTATGGACTTTCGGGACTCAAGGCTGGCCTGAGCAGACTGAAGACCTGAAGACATTCCACCCTTCAGACGTTCTAGTAACGGGCTTCGACATCATCTTCTTCTGGGTTGCACGTATGATCATGATGACCATGCACTTCAACAAAGATGAAAATGGTAAAGCGCAAGTGCCATTTAAGACAGTTTACGTAACGGGCCTTATCCGTGACGAAAACGGCGACAAGATGTCTAAGTCTAAAGGTAACGTTCTTGACCCTATCGACATGATCGATGGTATCGATCTTGAGTCTCTAGTAGAGAAGCGTTGTGGCAATATGATGCAACCTCAGCTAGCGAAGAAGATCGAGAAGAACACTCGTAAGACGTTCGAAAACGGTATCGAACCATACGGTACTGACGCACTGCGTTTCACTCTTGCTGCTATGGCTTCTACTGGCCGTGACATCAACTGGGACATGAAGCGTCTTGAAGGTTACCGTAACTTCTGTAACAAGTTATGGAACGCAAGCCGTTACGTACTGATGAATACAGAAGAGCACGATTGTGGCATGTCACTATCAGCTGAAGAACGTGCAAACATGGAATTCTCTCTAGCGGATAAGTGGATTGAATCTCAGTTTGAACTAGCAGCGAAAGAGTTTAACGCTCACCTAGACAACTTCCGTCTAGATATGGCTGCGAACACGCTTTACGAATTCATCTGGAACCAATTCTGTGACTGGTACCTAGAGCTAACGAAACCTGTTCTTTGGAAAGGTACAGAAGCTCAGCAGCAAGCAACTCGCTACATGCTGATCACTGTTCTAGAGAAGACGTTACGTCTTGCTCACCCAGTGCTTCCTTACATCACTGAATCTATCTGGCAGAGCGTTAAGCCACTAGTAGACGGTGTTGAGGGCGAAACTATCATGCTTCAAGCGCTTCCTCAGTTTAACGAAGAAAGCTTCAACGCTGAGATCGTAGAAGACATCGAATGGGTTAAGACTTTCATTACTGCTATCCGTAACCTACGTGCAGAGTACGACATTGCACCTAGCAAAGGTCTAGAAGTAATGATCAAAGTTGCTAACGAGAAAGACGCGGCGCGTATCGAAGCGAACAAGGTAGTTCTGAACTCTCTTGCTAAGCTAGATAGCCTAACTGTTCTTGCAGATAACGCTGAAACTCCAGCATGTGCGACTAAGCTAGTTGGTCAATCTGAGCTGATGATCCCAATGGCAGGTCTTATCGATAAAGATGCAGAACTTGCTCGTCTTGATAAAGAAGTGCAGAAAACGCACGGCGAAATCAAGCGTATCGAAGGCAAGCTAGGTAACGAAGGTTTCGTTGCTAAAGCACCTGAAGCGGTTATCGCTAAAGAGCGTGAGAAGCTAGTAGGCTACCAAGAGACACTAACGAAGCTTGAAGAACAGAAAGCAACAATTGCTGCGCTATAAGTCGAATTGTTTTATAAAAGCATAACAAGATAAAATAAAGGCTGGTCAAGATGACCAGCCTTTTTTGTATCTATAAGCTTGTGCTCTGCCGTAACTATCTTCTAGGGTTAATTTAAGGATAGAAAAGACAAAGGATTATGAACAAGTACATTAATACACTGACTACGCTGTTTCTTTTTGCCTCACTCAACAGCTTTGCCTCCTCCGACGACAAAGTCGTTAGAATTGCTGCGGGTGAATGGCCGCCATTTATTGGGCAGCAACTCGAAGGGTTTGGCCATGTCGGGCAAACCATCGAAAAGGTGTTTTCCGCACAAGGCTATCAAGTCGAGTTTCATTTCTTTCCGTGGAAACGTGCCTATAAAAAAGCCAGTGAAGGAAAGTTCGTTGCCACAGCCGTGTGGATGTATGCCGAAGAGCGTCAAGAGTTCTTCTGGTTCAGTGATCCCGTTGCCCAAGAACAGTTCGTCTTTTTTCATCTACGAGATACACCATTTGAATGGACTAATCTGGATGATCTCAAAGGTAAGCTACTAGGTGGCGGTTTAGGCTACAGTTACGGTGCACAACTCGACGCTCTACTTGAAAACGGGGAAATTGAAATGAACCGTGTAGAAGATCCACTTAAAGCGTTTCAATTACTCCGATATCGTCGTGTTGAACTCGTACCGGAAGAAAAGCACATTGGGATGTTCTCACTCAATAAGCTACCGATAGAAACACAGTCACAGATCACCTTTCATCCAAAACCGTTCTTGTCTAATGACAGCTTTTTAATGTTCTCTAAAGCTCACCCGCAAGCACAAGAGCTAATGGAAATTTTCAACCAAGGGCTCAAACAATTAAAAGCGAGCGAGTCAAAGTATTGAGGGCTGTTCACCGTTGGTGCTCAAGTGACCTAGACAACCCGATTTTGCTTTCTTCCTTCAGTGAACGCTACGATATTATCCATTAATATTGTAGCGAGATTCTGTATAGAGGAATCACTTCCCCAAGCCACGTGTGGTGTGAGCAATAAATTTGGTAGATTCATATTCGCAATAAGCGCATTGCTTTCATCGGCTGGCTCGTCAGTAAACACATCCACTCCTGCGCCACCAATCACACCACCTTTAAGTGCATTCACCAGCGCCTTTTCGTCAATCAAACCACCTCGGCCTGTATTGATAACAATACTACTCGCTTTCATTGCAGCAAGCTCATCGCAGCCAATCAAGTGATGAGTATCTTTGTTAAGTGGGCAGTGCAGCGTTAATACATCTGAAACGGCTAATACATGCTCAAAGGGAACATAACCATCTCGACACTTAGCCGCCCCTTTTCGATCTGCAAACAAGACATTCATACCCAGCGCTTTAGCTAAAGTGGCGGTTGCTTGGCCTAATGCACCACTACCAATCACACCCAGAGTCGATCCAGCGGTGTCGCTAATAGGGTGAGTGAAGAAGCAGAATTGTTTGTTGCGTTGCCACTCTCCTGCAGCAATATCGTTGTGATAGCCCTTAAGGTTACGCTTCAAGGCAAACATCATTGCGACAACGTGCTCTGGTACTGACTGTGTTGCGTAGCCTTGAACATTCGAAACGGCGATTCCCTGCTCGCGGCACGATTCAACATCAATGTTGTTAAAGCCCGTCGCCGCCACCGCAATCATTTCGATTTGTGGTAACTGAGCTAGAACCGCTCGATCAAGAACGACTTTATTGGTGATCACGATTTGTGCGTCTTGTAGGCGATCAACTACTTGTTCAGGTGAAGTGAAGTCGTACTCGATCCATTGATGATCGAAAGGAAGGTGTGGCAATTCAATTTGTGTTGGGATCGTAGCACGATCGAGAAAAACAACAGTTGGCAGCGACATAAGATCTCCTTGTGCTGCCATAAGTTCTCCGTACTTTCTATTGGCGAGGCAGCTTTTTGTAATCGGGTAATTCTCGCACAGGATTGAAATAGTTAAAGATTACACTTTCTGCTTCAAGATAGAAGTCACATGGAACGAAGATACTTTGCAGTCGCTCACTATCGGGGTGATAGAAACTCAGCTCAGCAGCATGCAGCTCAAGGCGATCAGAAAACTCAAACGCTTCACCTTCAGAGTAGAACTCATCCCCAACAATCGGGTGCCCTAGTGCCTGCATGTGAACTCTTAACTGATGAGAGCGCCCAGTAATAGGTAGCAAACGAACAATAGTGGTTTTCTCTTCCTGCTTAACCACCTGATATAAAGTCTGGGATGGCTTACCATCTTCAAAACACACTTTCTGTTTAGGACGATTTGGCCAGTCACCAATCAATGGTAAATCGACTTCCCCTTCTTGCTGCTCTAGGTGCCCCCACACGCGTGCATAGTAAACCTTGTGTGTTAAGCGATACTGAAATTGCTTTTTCAAAGAACGTTCAGCGTCTTTATGCTTGGCAAACAGCATTAAGCCAGAGGTATCCATATCGAGCCGATGTACTACTTGAATGTCTGGATAGCTCTCGACCAGACGTGACCACATACTGTCATAGTGCTCAGCCAAACGCCCTGGAACAGAGAGTAGTCCAGAAGGCTTGTTCGCCACTAAGATGTGCTGATCTTCAAATACGATATCAACCCATGGTTCTGTCGGCGGGTTATATTCCAGCATTGCCATAAGAGGCTCTCTCTACCATAGAAACTAAAACGTCATTCCCGATAGCGACGAAGGAGTATAGTCGGGAATCTCTAACGATTTGGAGAGATTCCTGACATCTCGTTCCTCGATTCAGGAATGACGCATTTAGGTCATTCCCGATAGCGACGAAGGAGTGTAGTCGGGAATCTCTAACGATTGAAGAGATTCCTGACATCTCGTTCCTCAATTCAGGAATGACGTGAATAACGAAAATTAGTTGTGAGAAACCACAATCATACGTAATGAATCCAATTGATACTGAGCTTGGCTTATGTAGCCATTTAGCTCTTTAATCTGGGCATCAATTGCTTCAATCTCTTCATCACGAATGTTTGGGTTAACCGCTTTCAAAGCTTGTAAGCGCTCTAACTCAGAGTTCAGGCTAGCTTGCATCTCTTGCTGTGCTTGGTTACGGATAGCTTCAACTTTCTCAACAATCAGCTTCTCACCTGCTTCAATCATCTGGTGCACTTGTGCTTGAACCGATGCCACCAGCTTAGTCGCGATATGACGGCCAACTGGACTTAACTGGCGGTTGAAGCTTTCAAACTCAACTTGTGCAGACAGATCATTACCTTTGCCATCCATCATTAGACGAATAGGTGTTGCTGGCAAGAAACGACTGATACCACTACGTTTTGGTGCTTGTGCATCCACTTTGTAAACAAGTTCCAGCAGCATCGTACCTACAGGCAGTGCTTTGTTTTTGAGTAGCGATACCGCCGTCGTACCCACGCCTTCACTCATCAGCAAATCGATACCACCTTGAATCATTGGGTGTTCCCAGCTGATAAAGTTCATATCTTCGCGAGACAGTGCCGTATCACGATCAAACGTAATCGTTGCCCCTTCGTATGGTAGACCTGGGTAGCTTGGTACTAACATATGTTCAGATGGTGTCACTACTAGGGCATTTTCGCCCTTGTCATCTTGGTCTAAGCCAATCGTGTCGAACAAGCTAAGAGCAAACGTCACAAGGTTAGTATCACCATCTGTTGCAGCAATTTTCTCTACGATCGCTTGTGCTTTTTCACCACCGTTTGAGTGCATCTCTAGAAGACGGTCACGGCCTTGCTCTAACTGCGCTTTCAACTCTTTGTTCATCGCAGCAGACTCAGCAATTACGTCATCTAACTCAGTAGTATCACCCGACGCTAGCATCTCGATCAGTTGATCAGAATACTTGTCATAAACAGTGCGACCAGTCGGACAAGTTTCAGCAAACGCATTCAGGCCTTCATCAAACCAACGAGCAAGAATCGCCTGTGATGTCCCTTGTAGGTATGGCACATGAATGTCGATATCACGGTTTTGACCAATGCGGTCTAGACGACCAATACGCTGCTCAAGCAAATCCGGGTTAAACGGCAGATCGAACATAACTAGCTGGTTAGCAAATTGGAAGTTACGCCCTTCTGAACCAATTTCACTACAGATAAGAACCTGAGCACCACCCTCTTCTTGAGCGAAGTAAGCAGCAGCTTTATCACGTTCAAGAATCGACATCCCTTCATGGAATACTGTGGCACGGATACCTTCGCGCTCACGCAAAGCTTGTTCTAACTGCAGCGCTGTACTTGCACGAGAAGCAATAACCAAGATTTTCTCGCTACGCTTTTCTGTGATCTTTTCAAGCAACCAGTTAACGCGACTATCAAATTGCCACCAGCTTGAATCTTCTCCTTCAAACTCTTGGAAGATTTCTTCTGGGTAAAGGTTCTTAAGCGCGCGAGCTTCTGAGCTCATCTTGCCGCCAATCATGCCTGATACACGCATTGAGGTGGTGTATTGCTGAGGGATAGGCATAGGTAACAAGTTTACGTTACGAACAGGGAAGCCTTTAATCGCTGCACGTGTGTTACGGAACAACACGCGACCGGTGCCGTGACGATCCATTAAATTATCGATCAACTCTTGGCGAGCAGCTGCCTTAGCGTCTTCCTCTGAGTCACTCTCAATAATACGGAACAGTGGCTCTACGTCTTGCTCTGAAAGTAGTTCAGTGATCTGGTTTTTCGCTTCATTTTCTAGTTTTTGACCGGAGAATAATGCACTCACTGAATCTGCCACTGGTGCATATTGCTCTTCTTCTTTAACGAACTCTTCGTAATCAAAGAAACGGTCTGAGTCGAGTAAGCGTAAACGAGCAAAATGACTTTCACGGCCAAGCTGCTCTGGGGTCGCGGTCAGTAGTAGCACGCCAGGTGTACGCTCAGCTAAGCCTTCAACGACTTGGTACTCACGGCTTGGCTTTTCTGGGCTCCATTCTAGGTGGTGCGCTTCATCAACAACCAATAGATCCCACTCGCCTTCTAAAGCTTGCTCAAAACGTTTACGACTCTTACGTAAAAAATCTAACGAACACAGCACATATTGCTGAGTATCAAATGGGTTGTCAGAGTCAGCAAACGCTTCGATACAACGCTCTTCATCAAAGATAGAGAAATGCAGATTGAAACGACGCATCATCTCAACCAGCCATTGGTGCTGTAGTGTTTCTGGTACCACGATTAGGATACGTTCAGCACGACCCGCCAAAACCTGCTGGTGGATAATCATACCGGCTTCGATAGTTTTACCTAGACCTACTTCGTCTGCTAAGAGAACGCGAGGTGCATGGCGGCGACCGACTTCATGAGCAATATAAAGCTGGTGAGGGATTAAGCCTGCACGCATACCACATAGGCCGCGCATTGGGCTCTTGTGCTGCTCATACTGGTTCATCAGAGCGCGGTAACGCAGTACAAAGTTGTCCATACGATCGATTTGACCTGCGTACAACTTGTCTTGTGGTTTGTTAAAGCGGATTTGGTTACTCAGCATGATTTCACGCAAAATCACACCTTCTTCACTCGTATCTTCACGCTGACCCACATAGCTAAATAGCCCTTGGTCTTCGACCACTTGCTCAACTTTAAGAGACCACCCTTCTTGGCTATCGACGACATCGCCAGCATTAAAGGTTACTCGGGTTACAGGCGCATCATTTCGAGCGTAAACTCGGTTTTCTTCAGAAGCTGCAAACATTAGTGTCACAGTACGAGCATCCAATGCTACAACGGTTCCTAAACCTAGATCGCTTTCCGTATCGCTGATCCAGCGCTGGCCCAAAGCAAATGTCATGAATCGACTACCTCATCTATTTAATTCGAAAATGGGTCTATAAATCTTAGCTGTTCTTACGCAACTTGAAAGGCAACTGACGAGGAAAAAAGGTGTCAGCCGCTGCGCAGAAAAAGGTCGCTAATCTTACTCGAAGCTGTGACATTGGTCACGTACAAAGGCCTCAAAAAACAACAATTTTTTGCTCAAGCTGAGCTTGACATCAAAGTGTAAGAAATCAGTGGCACTTCTAACTAAGAGTGTTGAGAAACCTGCTTATACTTATTTATGAGTGTGTACCTTTTGTGTCAGAAAAACGTAGGTACAAAAGATGCATTGTTTAAGATGACGATCAACACGGGTTTGCAGTATTTGTAGTCAAACCATCAGCGATCTCTGATTACCAGGCTACATCTCTGCACGCAACCGCAGGTAGACCACTTCATGCAATAGTATGAGGGGTAAGCAAGCCGCACGTCGGCAAGGAGACGCTTATGGGCGATACAGACCGGAAGTTTTTTGTTCTCGATACCAATATTCTTCTTCATGAACCACTAGCCATCTACTCATTCAAAGAACACGATGTCGTTGTTCCTATGACAGTCCTTGAAGAGCTCGACCGCATTAAAGACAGCAAGCGAGACGTCGCAAGAGACGCTCGTGTCGCTATCCGAGCACTTGAAGCCATGTTCAAGGACGCAACACCTGATGAAATTTCAGAAGGTATTCCGATCAATAAAGAGCACGAATCGACAGGCCATATCTCAATTCTGGCCGATTTCGAGCTGCAAGAAACCGTCAAAGCCTTCGCAGATAAAGCAGGCGACAATCGCATCCTAAATGGCGTGCTTTACCTCCAGAATAAACGGGCTCCCCGTGAAGTCATCTTAGTGACTAAAGATATCAATATGCGTTTGCGTGCCAAAGGCGCAGGAGTACGCTTTGTCGAAGATTACCGAACAGACCAACTCATTGATGATGTTCAGTATCTCACCAAAGGTTTTCAGCAAATCGACGGGGACTTTTGGAGCAAAATTCAAAACGTTGAGAGCCGTAACCTTGCTGGTCGCACTTATCACACTCTCGACAGGGAGCCTTTTGAGCCAACCTTTATTAATCAGTATTTGATTGATGAAGAGAGTGACTTTGCTGGTCGCGTTGAAGAGATCGAAAATGACTCCATTACCATCAAAGATCTCAGTCGGGAGCGAATGATGCACCGCCGAGCTTGGGACATCACTCCGAAAAACATCTACCAAGGAATGGCGCTTGATGCCCTACTCGATCCAGACATTGATTTAGTGATCTTAACGGGTGCTGCTGGTAGCGGTAAGACCTTACTTGCCCTTGCTTCTGCACTCGAACAGACCATTGAGAAAGGGATGTTCGATAAGATCATCGTGACGCGAAACACTCCAGATATCGGTGAATCAATCGGTTTCTTACCCGGTAGTGAAGAAGAAAAAATGCTGCCTTGGCTCGCTGCTGTCACGGACACCTTAGAAGCGTTGCACAAAAATGATCATTGTACAGAAGGATCACTTAAGTACATTTGCGACAAAGCCAACATTCAATTTAAATCGATCAACTTTATGCGCGGGCGTTCGATCCAAAATGCTTTCGTGTTGCTCGATGAGTGTCAAAACCTCACCGCTTCGCAGATCAAAACGATTATTACCCGCTGTGGCGAAGGCACTAAGATCGTCTGTTCCGGTAACTTAGCGCAGATCGATTCGCATTATCTGACCCCTGTGACTTCCGGTTTGACTTATATGGTTGAGCGCTTCAAGAACTTTGAAGGTAGCGCTAATATCCACCTTAACGGCGTGGTACGCAGTCGTCTGGCCGAGTTTGCCGAAGAGAATTTATAATCACTTTTGCCGAGATATAATTCATATCTTGGCATTTATTTAAAATAATTATTCACAACCATTAGTTAAATATGTTTAACTAGCTCCATTACAAGAATGAACATTCAAGGATGGGAGCATGGCCTTTAATCTACGCAACAGAAACTTTCTCAAACTACTCGATTTCACTCCAAAAGAGATTCAGTTTTTGTTGGACCTCTCTGCCGATCTGAAAAAAGCCAAATATGCAGGTACCGAACAGAAAAAACTGGTTGGTAAGAACATCGCTCTGATCTTTGAAAAAGCCTCTACTCGTACTCGCTGTGCTTTTGAAGTTGCCGCATTTGATCAAGGTGCTCAAGTTTCTTATATCGGTCCATCGGGCTCTCAAATCGGTCATAAGGAATCAATGAAAGATACCGCCCGTGTATTAGGTCGAATGTATGACGGCATCGAATACCGTGGTTTTGGACAAGCTATCGTTGAAGAGCTCGGCGAATATGCAGGAGTTCCAGTGTGGAATGGCTTAACCGATGAGTTCCACCCAACACAGATCTTGGCTGACTTCCTAACCATGCTTGAACATGGCCGCGGTAAACAGCTACATGAGATTAAGTTTGCTTATCTCGGTGATGCACGCAACAACATGGGTAATTCGCTGTTGGTCGGTGCCGCTAAGATGGGTATGGATGTTCGCCTTGTCGCGCCAAAAGCGTACTGGCCAGAAGAAGAGCTCGTCACTGAATGTCAAACTATCGCTGAGCAGACTGGCGCAAAGATCACCCTGACTGAGAACGTTGAAGAAGGCGTCAAGGGTTGTGATTACCTTTACACTGACGTGTGGGTCTCAATGGGTGAGTCCGCACAAGCGTGGGATGAGCGTGTCGCAATGATGACGCCTTACCAAGTCAATATGGACACGATTAAGAAAACGGGTAATCCGCTAGTGAAGTTTATGCACTGCCTACCTGCTTTCCATAATGACGAAACCACCGTTGGCAAAGAAGTCGCTGAAAAATATGGCATGAACGGGTTAGAAGTCACCGAAGAGGTGTTCGAGTCAGAACACTCCATTGTATTTGATGAAGCAGAAAACCGCATGCACACAATTAAGGCCGTGATGGTCGCCACACTTGGTAGCTGAGAACAGTCAATATTCGACACAAAAAGCGTCGATGTAATCGCTTGCGTTAACAAATCTTCAGCGTATAATGCTCGGCAATTTGTCTGGAGGTAGTAAAACAATGCCACGTAATTCGTGTTCAACAAAGCGTATTACACTAGGTAAGCCAAAGTGCTTATCGGCGTTAGTTTTTTCTATTTCCATCGATTTCTAAAGCCTCCCGTTATGGGGGGCTTTTTTATTGCCTAAATTTTAGTACTCAGATGGGAAGATGATTATGACCAACACGCTTTATAACAAGCACATTATCTCGATTCCTGAGCTTTCTCGTGAAGAGCTCGAATTGATTGTCAAAACAGCGGGTGAGTTAAAAGCCGATCAAAAACCTGAGTTAATCAAAAACAAAGTGATTGCGAGCTGTTTCTTTGAGCCTTCAACCCGTACTCGCCTTTCGTTTGAAACGGCGATTCAACGCATTGGCGGCAGTGTGATTGGTTTTGATAACGGTGGTAATACATCACTTGCCAAGAAAGGTGAAACCTTGGCTGACTCAGTTCAAGTTATCTCTTCTTATGTCGATGCGTTTGTTATGCGCCATCCACAAGAAGGAGCAGCGCGCCTTGCGTCTGAGTTTTCAAATGGCGTTCCTGTCATTAACGCCGGCGACGGTGCGAACCAACACCCGACTCAGACATTGCTCGACCTATTCTCTATCGCTGAAACGCAGGGCCGTCTGGACAACTTGAATGTCGCTTTTGTTGGTGACCTAAAATATGGCCGTACTGTCCACTCTCTAACGCAAGCACTTGCGAAGTTTAACAACGTACGTTTTTTCTTTATCGCACCTGAAGCCCTTGCGATGCCAGATTACATCTGTGAAGAGCTAGATGAAGCGGGTATTGAATACAGCCTGCACACTGACATGGATAGCGTTGTTCCTGAACTGGACGTCCTTTACATGACGCGCGTACAAAAAGAGCGTTTTGATGAGTCTGAATACGCACACATCAAGTCAGCTTACATCCTGACAGCAGCACAACTAGAAGGCGCACGTGAAAACCTGAAAGTACTTCACCCACTGCCACGTGTTGATGAAATCACGGTTGATGTGGATAAAACACCGCACGCTTACTACTTCCAGCAGGCTGAAAATGGGGTTTACGCCCGTGAAGCTCTACTGGCGCTTGTTCTAAACGAAACACTGTAATCGAGGGAGAAATAAAGATGTCTAAAGAAACTCAATTGCAGGTAGAAGCAATTAAAAACGGTACGGTAATCGACCATATCCCTGCTCAAATCGGTATTAAAGTCCTCAAACTATTCTCAATGGACAAATCGAATCAGCGTGTCACAGTCGGCTTAAACCTACCATCTTCAGCACTGGGTCATAAAGATCTGCTCAAGATCGAAAACGTCTTCATTACTGAAGAACAGGCAAGCAAACTCGCACTGTACGCACCTCACGCAACCGTAAATCAAATCGAAAACTACGAAGTTGTGAAAAAGCTGCCACTCGAACTGCCTGAACGAGTAAACAATGTGTTTGAATGTCCAAATACCAACTGTATTACTCACGACGAACCTGTTGAAAGTAGCTTCAGCGTTTTCGAGAAAAAAGAAGACATTCGCCTCAAGTGTAAGTACTGCGAAAAAGTTTTCTCTCGTGAAATCGTCACTGAGCGTTAATCGCTAACTGTGCTATCTTGATGAGATAAAAGCGTGATCCCTACTCAAACTGAGTGGGGATTTTTTCTTTACGCAGTCTATAAATCACGGCACACTGAAGCCTCTTATTTCCCCCTAAAACAGATGGAACATAATAATGACTAAAGTACTTCATACAGAATCAGCACCAGCAGCTATCGGCCCTTACGTTCAAGGTGTAGACCTAGGTAACATGGTACTGACTTCTGGCCAAATCCCAGTAAATCCAGCAACTGGTGAAGTATCTGCAGATATCGCAGAGCAGGCTCGTCAATCTCTAGACAACGTTAAAGCGGTTGTAGAAGCGTCTGGCCTGTCTGTTACTGATATCGTGAAAATGACTGTATTTGTAAAAGACCTAAACGACTTCGGCACTGTGAACGAAGTTTATGGCAAATTCTTCGACGAGCACAACGTAGCTAACTACCCAGCACGTTCATGTGTTGAAGTTGCTCGACTACCAAAAGATGTCGGTATCGAAATCGAAGCAATCGCGGTTCGTAAGTAAGCGCGATTAAGTGAGAATGAAAAAAGCGAGCCGATGAGCTCGCTTTTGTGTTTGTTGATATACTGAGTTAATAATACTTGTCGCAACCAGTGTGCAATTGTGGGTTATCAATCAAGTCATCCACTTCAACCGCCATTTGCTGATGTGAATCGGAATGTTCAACGAGTAGTGAGCGTGTTTGCGCGTCAACCACCAGGACTTTCCCTACCCCTTGTTGGCACTCTACCAACATCCCTTTTTTGATCTCACTAATGTCCATAACTTTCTCCTTTTGTATTAGAGAAGAGTACGGAAGAGGTGAATAACAAGATCAAAAAAGCCGACTCGAAAGTCGGCTTTTCATTATTTAACTTCGTATTAGTTATTAACGAAATCAACACCAGTTTGGATATCACCATTTAGTGTTTCTAGCATACCGTCTAGTGCAGACTTCTCGAAGTCGCTTAGAGGACCGTAGCTTAGTACTTCTTCTACGCCGTCTTTACCTAGTTTCACAGGTTGTGCAAAGAATGGTGCGTGCTCACCGTCACCTTCAACGTAAGCGTACTCAACCACTTCTTCACCTTGCGCCGCTTTCACTAGTGCTAGACCAAAGCGACATGCTGCTTGACCCATAGATAGAGTTGCAGAACCACCACCCGCTTTCGCTTCAACGACTTCTGTACCTGCGTTTTGAATACGTTTAGTCAGAGCTTCAACTTCTTCAGCAGTAAACTCAACGCCTTCAACTTGAGACAGTAGAGGAAGAATAGTTACACCTGAGTGACCACCGATTACTGGTACACGTACATCACCTGGATCTTTGTCTTTTAGATCCGCAACAAATGTTTCAGAACGGATAACGTCCAGTGTTGTTACACCAAATAGACGACGCTTATCGTAAACACCTGCTTTCTTAAGAACTTCAGCTGCAATTGGCACAGTTGTGTTAACTGGGTTTGTGATGATACCCACTAGCGCTTTTGGACAAACATCAGCAATTTTCTGAGCAAGAGACTTCACAATACCTGCATTAACGTTAAATAGGTCAGCACGATCCATACCTGGTTTACGCGCAACACCCGCAGAGATTAGAACCACATCTGCACCTTCAAGTGCAGGAGATGGGTCTTCACCAGCGTAACCTTTAATAGAAACTGGCGTAGGGATGTGGCTAAGATCAGCAGCAACACCCGGCGTTACCGGAGCGATGTCATAAAGGGCTAGATCTGAACCTGCAGGCAGACGGTTTTTCAGTAGTAGGGCTAGGGCTTGACCGATGCCACCAGCGGCACCAATAACGGCTACTTTCATCGTAGTTCTCCTTGAGATGACTCTCTTATATATGTTTTGTAGGTCGATTTGAAATCGGTGTGTTCAACCTATAGTAATCACAAGATGATTACAAATGATTAACGTCAGCTTTGCGACCTTGCGCAAGCCAACCAAATCAGGCTTCACGCCTTTTTGCCATTATGTTCTTAATCTTTTTAAGAACAAAGAATTAAATGGTTTTCTGTCAATAAATCCTGCCAGTTTTACAGTGATTTGCTAGACAGATTTGAGGTTTAGCATTGGCACATTTTGCATATCTATGCGAAAATATTCACTTGCTTTTTATAAATCAAAGATAGAAAGAGAACCATGCGCCATTCAGAAAAACAAGATAACCTCGTTCGTGCTTTCAAAGCCCTACTAAAAGAAGAACGTTTCGGCTCCCAAGGCGATATTGTGGAAGCTCTTAAAAACGAAGGGTTCGATAATATCAACCAATCGAAAGTGTCTCGTATGCTAACCAAGTTCGGTGCCGTACGTACACGTAATGCCAAAATGGAGATGGTTTACTGTCTTCCAGCTGAACTTGGTGTACCAACAGTATCGAGCTCGCTGAGAGAGTTAGTACTTGATATTGATCATAACAATGCTCTGGTTGTCATCCACACAGGTCCTGGTGCTGCTCAATTGATTGCTCGCCTACTTGATTCTTTAGGTAAAGCGGAAGGCATCTTAGGTGTGGTTGCCGGTGATGACACCATCTTCATTACTCCGACGTTATCAATTACCACAGAGCAGCTATTTAACTCAGTTTGTGACCTGTTTGAGTACACCGGTTAGTTTCATATAAAACAACGCTATATAAATTACGCCGCTAAATTCGCGGCGTGATTGAGATCACATCTTAAAAAAATCATGCCCCAGCCAACACCACCACGTAACACGATGATTTAAAAGAACTTTACCCTTGAAATATTCCTAATACATTAGGTTAATATTCAGGCTTTTTGCCTATATTCATTAACATCCGTGTAATTATGTGCCAATTTTTTGCTATTATTCAGCCACTTTTTCAACATACGGATTGAAAAAGATGCCGTTTCCAGTAATAGGAAACGCCCAAAGCAACTACACTTGCTAAGGGTTAATAATGAATAAAGGAAGGGAAATTCATGGCATTGAACAAACTTATTAAAGTTGGCGCTATTGCTGCTGCAGTTATGGGCGCAGGCGCAGTTAACGCTCAAGAGTTCATCACAATTGGTACAGGTTCAGTAACAGGTGTTTACTACCCTACTGGTGGTGCAATTTGTAAGCTAGTTAACAAAGGCCGTAAAGACCACAACATTCGTTGTTCAGTAGAATCAACTGGTGGTTCAATTTACAACGTGAATACTATCCGTGCAGGCGAACTAGACTTCGGTATCGTTCAGTCTGACTGGCAGTACCACGGTTACAACGGTACAAGTAAGTTTGCTGAGCAAGGCCCATACAAAGAGCTGCGCGCAGTGTTCTCTCTACACACAGAACCGTTCAACATCATCGCTCGTAGCGATGCTGGCATTGAAAACGTTTCTGACCTGAAAGGCAAACGTGTAAACATTGGTAACCCAGGTTCTGGTGACCGTGCAACAATGGGTGTTGTAATGGACGCTATGGGCTGGACTAACGATGACTTCAAACTGGCTTCTGAACTAAAAGGTTCTGAGCGTTCACAAGCTCTTTGTGATAACAAGATTGACGCATTTGTTTACGTAGTTGGTCACCCGAACGGATCAATCAAAGAAGCAACGACTTCGTGTGACGCAAAACTAGTTTCTGCAACTGGTGCGAAAATCGATGAAATCGTAGCGGACAACCCATACTACGCATTCAGCACAGTACCAGCGGGTATGTACCGTGGCACTGACAAAGACGTAAACAGCTTCGGTGTTGCTGCAACTATGGTAACAACGACAAACGTTTCTGACGATGTAGCGTACAACGTAGCGAAATCTGTATTCGAAAACTTCGATACATTTAAACGTCTACACCCAGCGTTCGCTAACCTGAAGAAAGAAGACATGGTTCAAGCTGGTCTTTCTATCCCTCTACACCCAGGTGCAGAGAAATACTACAAAGAGATTGGCCTACTTAAGTAAGCACTCTTTGATGACTAAGGAGGCACTCCGCCTCCTTAGTTAATATCAATGTAGTCAAAGAACTACACTCTATTTGGAGTTTCACATTATTGAAACTCTTTCTCATTTTATATCTAAGAAACCCACACAACTGAGCAATATTTCATCTTTTCACTACACTAAAAGATGCTAAATAAAGGTTCTCATAATCATAAATATACGGACCATTTATAATAAGGATTAAGTACATGTCGACGACAAACACTCCGTCTCAAGATGTGCAGGAAATGGTAGCTCAATCCGATACTGGTGCGCGTGCTCCGCAAGGACTCTCTGGTCGCATCTTATGGTTTGTGCCGCTATGTTGGTCACTGTTCCAACTTTGGTACGCATCCCCTCTACCGTTTATTTTCAATTTTGGCGTACTCAACGATACTGAAGCACGTTCCATCCATTTAATGTTTGCTGTATTCCTTGCCTTTACTGCGTATCCAGCGTTAAAGAATTCCCCAAGGGATCGTATTCCAGTAGTGGACTGGTTATTAGCACTGGCTGGTAGCTTTTCTGCTGCTTATATCTATATTTTTTACACCGAGCTCGCTGGTCGTTCTGGTGCACCAACTACCTTGGATATTGTTATCGCAGTAACAGGTATGGTGTTGTTACTTGAGGCGACTCGTCGTGCTTTAGGTCCACCGTTAATGGTTGTGGCAGCAGTCTTCTTGCTATACACGTTTGGCGGTCCTCATATGCCAGACGTTATTGCTCACAAAGGCGCAAGCTTAAACAAAGCAATGTCACACCTATGGTTAACGACTGAAGGTGTGTTCGGTGTTGCATTAGGCGTATCGACTTCATTTGTTTTCTTGTTCGTTCTATTTGGCGCAATGTTAGAACGTGCTGGTGCCGGTGCTTACTTTATTAAAGTAGCCTTCTCTCTACTTGGTCACATGAAAGGTGGTCCAGCGAAAGCAGCCGTTGTTGCTTCCGGCCTATCTGGCTTAGTATCAGGCTCATCGATTGCTAACGTGGTAACAACAGGTACTTTCACAATTCCACTGATGAAACGTGTTGGCTTCCCTGGTACTAAAGCGGGCGCAGTAGAAGTTGCGGCTTCAACGAACGGTCAGCTAACTCCACCAATCATGGGTGCAGCAGCATTCTTGATGGTTGAGTACGTGGGTATCTCTTACGTTGAAGTAATCAAAGCAGCGATTCTGCCTGCCCTGATCTCTTACATCGCACTTATCTACATTGTTCACCTTGAAGCATGTAAAGCGGGTATGACTGGCTTACCTCGTCGTCACACGCCGAAGTTTATTCATAGCCTACTGTCGTTTACTGGCACCATTTTAGGCCTTTGTATTTTAAGCGGTGCGGTCTACTACGGTGTTGGCTGGACGAAAGATGTCTTTGGTGAAGCAGCAACTCCTATCGTTACTGTAGCCTTGCTGATTGCTTACGTTGCACTTGTGAACATCTCAGCGAAATACGCTAAAGAAGGCGCAATTGAGATTGATGCAGAGCTAACTGAAGTCCCAGAACCGGGTCCAACGATTAAATCTGGTCTTCACTTCTTACTACCAATCGTTGTTTTGGTTTGGTGTTTGACTGTAGAGCGCTTCTCTCCGGGTCTGTCTGCTTTCTGGGCAACAGTGTTTATGATCTTTATCTTGATCACTCAACGTCCATTGATAGCAATTCTATCGAAAGAAGGTAGCGTAGCGACCCAAACTAAAGAAGGCTTTATTGATCTAGCTGAAAGCTTAGTGTCTGGTGCTCGTAATATGATTGGTATCGGCGTAGCGACAGCGGCGGCTGGTACGGTCGTTGGTGTAGTAACACTAACGGGTATCGGTCTGGTTATGACTGACTTTGTTGAGTTTATTTCTGGCGGTAACATCATTCTGATGCTGCTATTTACCGCTGTGATCAGCTTGATCTTAGGTATGGGTCTACCAACAACAGCAAACTACATCGTAGTATCAACACTAATGGCACCAGTAATTGTTACCCTTGGTGCGCAAAGTGGCTTAATCATTCCATTGATTGCAGTCCACCTGTTTGTGTTCTACTTCGGTATTTTAGCGGACGATACTCCACCGGTTGGTTTAGCAGCCTTTGCTGCAGCTGCAATTGCGAAGTCAGATCCGATTCGAACGGGTATTCAAGGCTTTACTTACGATATTCGAACCGCGATCTTGCCATTTATGTTTATCTTCAACACCCAGTTACTGTTGATGGGCATTGATAGTATTTGGCACTTATTGCTGACCATTTTCTCTTCAGTCATTGCGATGCTGATATTCTCAGCAGCGACTCAAGGCTGGTGGTTTACCAAAAACAAATGGTGGGAAACTGTTGCACTACTAGTACTGACGTTTACTTTCTTCCGTCCAGGTTTCTGGTGGGATGAAATCTACCCAGCGAAGATCATGCACCCAGGTACAGAAATTGCGCAAATTACTGAGCAATTGAAAGTAGGCGAAGAGATCGAACTATTAGTAGCAGGTGAAAACCTAGAAGGCGACTATATTTCTAAAACAGTGCGTCTGCCATTTGAAGACCGAGCTAAAACAGCAGAAGAGCGTATTACGTCAATGGGCTTGATGCTTAACGATGCTAATGGCCGCATGCTAGTAGATATGGTTGAGTTCGGCAGTCCTGCAGAAGCAGCAGGCGTCGATTTTGACTGGGAAATTCGTTCTGTGGTTGTTGATGCAGACCGTCCAATGAAAGAGTGGGTATTCGTGCCTGCGTTACTCCTTCTTATTGGTCTGGCGATGAACCAGAGAAGACGAGCTCGAAAGGAACAGCTGAGCGCGTAACTTAATCAGCCCTGCTCTTAGAGTGGGGCTACAATTAAGCTAAGGATGCATTAACTCCCCCTTGAAGACACGCTTCAAGGTGAACAATAAGAGAAATAATGATGTATAAGCAGATTCTTGTTCCTGTTGATTTAAACGACAAAGGCTTTTCTGACAAGGCGGTCGAGCTTGCTGTTTGGCATGCAAAACACTCGAATGCTGAAGTGCATTTGCTTAATGTTCTACCAGGAATTCACATGTCGATGGTAGCGACCTACTTTCCTAAAGATGCTGCTCTAAAAATGAAAGCTGACGTAGAAAATCAGCTTAAAGACTTTGCCGTCAACCATATTGACGATGACGTGGTTTACAAGGTACACGTAGGTGAAGGTAAGGCTTACTCAACCATCTTAGATTACGCTGAGAAACTTGGCGCTGATCTGATTGTGATGCCAAGCCATAAGCGCTCAAAAATCGATAAAGTGGTACTGGGTTCAGTCGCAAGTAAAGTAGTCCAGAACTCTCCTATCAATGTGTTAGTTGTTAAACCACAAGGTTAATCCACTGACCACCCTCAAGTAAAAAAGGCGCTTTAAGCGCCTTTTTATTTAACCACTTCATAATTTCAATAGATAGAACCTATCAAAACTATCGTCATAAACCAATTTCTTTAATAAGAATAATTCTCAATAATAACCATATCGAGTTACCCAAGATTAGGTTATTACCATGAAAAAGACATTAACATTCGCTGCTATTCACTTCACCATTGCGTTCACAGTCGCGTATGTATTGACGGGTGATATCCTAATTGGCAGTCTAATTGCAATGGTTGAGCCTACGGTAAACTCAGTCGCTTTCTACTTCCATGAGCGTATTTGGTATAAGAGTT
Source organism: Vibrio sp. TBV020 (assembly GCF_046056895.1). Classification (NCBI taxonomy): domain Bacteria; kingdom Pseudomonadati; phylum Pseudomonadota; class Gammaproteobacteria; order Vibrionales; family Vibrionaceae; genus Vibrio; species Vibrio sp. TBV020. The sequence goes on from NZ_JBEEAQ010000003.1 coordinate 3,100,544, forward strand.
CTACACTACAAAAATTAGCTCAATCCGCTAAGGTAAAAACCACCAGCTTTGCAGTCGTTCACTTCAGTGTCGCTTTTGGTGTTGTGTACTTAATGACAGGAGATGTATTTGTAGGTGGCGTGATGGCGGCCATAGAACCAACCATCAATACATTCGCCTACTACTTTCATGAAAAGGTGTGGCTACGTAAGCAAGAAGCGACACAACATTGGGGATGCGTTCACGCCTAAAGTGGATAATGCGACACACACATATCTTTATTCAACCCGATGTATTCACGTCGGGTTTGGCCATCTAAAGCTACTTCCAGCAAGTAAAGATCATCCAGGTTTGGGTTATCGGTATCAGCGTATATTGGTGCCTCAATCTGGAATAATGCACTTGCATGGGTATCTCGAACATCAATTGGTAAGTGATACGTCATGCCATTGAACTGCACCGCCGCTGAAATTAGCCCCGGAGAATAGGTGTGATAGTGTAAATCCACTAGGAATTCACAGCCACCACCATGATGCCAAATCTGTTCCGTCGTAATATGTTCTAATCGTACGTTACGAATGAACTGCAGGTACGGCTCTTTCCAGACTCCGATTCGGCTATCACTCTTTTGATAAGGCTGCTCCCCCAGCGGACATAGCTCTAATTGATCATCTTCAAATAGAAGATCTTCATCTTCCTCTAAGAAAAGAATCTCAAAGCGATTTCGACCTAGCTGCATATAAGGTCGAATGTCTTTTTTATATTCCGCTTGGCTGCCATCACAGTCAAATACAGCGACACCGTTCAAGCGAACTTCAGCATGGTAGTCAACGCCACCAATCACTAAATCAACACTTGGAAACGCCATCATCGCTTCATCGACTTCGATATCATGCATTAGGTGCCACTCTTGAGCTGCTATCTCTGCTTCAGATAGTGAATCAGGAAGTTTAGCACTTAATGGAGCAGGAAAAGTGATGTCATCTTGTGGGACAGATAAGTCTGTAAGTGGCGATATCTGCCAAAGACCGGCAAGTGAAAGCTGCATAATCCCTTTTATAAATTGAGCCAGATCAAGTTTGAGAGATTATAATCCAGTGATTATTATAAAGATACAAAAATGCCAGTCACTAAGACTGGCATTCTCAAATCTAATCTAGGCTTAAAGAGAAGCGATTACTCTTCGTCATCCTCTTCAGGATATAGCGCATCTTCGCCTTCGTAGTAAGTGCCCCAACCGTCATAGATGATGTCGTATTTTTCAGCGAGATGAATCAGTTTTTCTACCTGTGCATCGATCGCTTCTGCATTCAATGCAGACTCCATCGTCGCATCACAACAAAGTAGCTTGTTGCCGTCTTCATCTTCAGTTTCTTCAGCTTCTAATACTTCAAAGCCCATCTTGAATGCTTCAACTACCGCTTTTTCAAGGGTGTTAAAGTCTTCAGCGAAAAGGTGGTGCTCGATCTCATACAAAGCATCTGGTTCACTGCCATCTTCTAATAAGGCTTGGATAATATCGCGAGTCTCTTCCTTTTGAATCTCAATTAATTCTTCAACAGATAGATATTCATCTTCGTGAGACATAAGTCGTGCTCCAGATAGTGACAAAATAGATCGTAATTTACAGCGAGGAAATATCGCATGGATCCAGATAAATTACTACCCAGAATGTGGCTTGATCACGATCTTTCTCTCCCTAAAAAGGTAAGATCAAACCAGATCAACCTCACAAGATGAAAAATTTAACATTTCGTTATCAACTAAGCGATTCAGAATTATCTCTTTCAGACACCTCCGCTTTGATAACTTCAATTTATGCGTTTTTATCAGCATTCTTTGCATATCAAGTAGCACTGAACAAATGCATAAAAATATACGCCATCTACAACAAATCGCTAATTAGTGAATAGCTATGCTTCAGCTTGATAGAACTCAGCACTGTCCAAACTGGTATGAAGCGCATATAGACTCACCTTTACACTAAACTGCCTGAAACAAGATATTTGGTGATTTTATATATTAAGGAAAAATATCAGAACAAATGACCACAATAGAAACAAAAGCTAGTTATTTTTACCATTAAGTTGACTTGCATCTTTATAACAAACTTGTCATAAATACGTTCTGGAATTAATTGTAAGGATACAAAATGAGTAAGTTGTACGTAGGCTCAGAAGTTGGTCAATTAAGACGAGTACTATTAAACCGTCCTGAGCGAGCACTCACCCACTTAACCCCTTCTAACTGTCATGATCTATTGTTTGATGATGTACTGGCTGTAGAAGCGGCTGGTGAGGAACATGATAAGTTTGCTGAGACATTAACTGGCCAAGGGGTTGAAGTTTTACTACTGCACAACTTACTGGTAGAAACATTAGAGGTTGCGGAAGCACGAACTTGGTTGCTGAATACACAAATTTCTGATTTTCGCTACGGCCCGACCTTCGCTAAAGACCTTCGCAACTACTTAGCTGACATGGACAATGAACACTTAGCAACAGTATTGCTTGGTGGCCTTGCTTATTCAGAGCTTCCTATTAAGTCGTCTTCTATGCTACCGCGCATGCATCAGCCTCTCGACTTTGTGATTGAGCCTTTGCCAAACCATCTTTTTACCCGTGATACGTCATGCTGGGTGTACGGCGGAGTGTCTCTTAACCCAATGATGAAGCCTGCTCGTCAGCGTGAAACTAACCATCTAAGAGCCATTTATCGCTGGCACCCTGTGTTTGCCGGCCAAGACTTTATTAAATACTTTGGTGATGAAGATCTTCATTACGATAACGCCAATATTGAAGGTGGTGACGTATTAGTTATCGGTAAAGGCGCCGTGCTGGTTGGTATGTCAGAGAGAACAACGGCACAAGGTGTAGAAAACCTTGCTGCAAATCTGTTTAAGCATGGCCAAGCTAAAGAAGTCATTGCTATTGAGTTACCTAAGCACCGTTCGTGCATGCACTTAGACACGGTAATGACCCATATGGATATCGATACTTTCTCTGTCTACCCTGAGATCATGCGTAAAGATCTCAACACTTGGCGCTTATCAGCTAAAGATGATGGTGATATGAAGGTAGAGAAAGTGCCAAGCTTTATTCATGCCATTGAAGAAGCATTAGGGCTAGATTACTTGAAGATCATTACCACCGGTGGTGATAGTTACGAAGCAGAGCGCGAACAGTGGAATGATGCCAACAACGTACTGACTGTTAAGCCAGGTGTAGTTATCGGTTACGAGCGCAACGTCTATACCAATGAAAAGTACGACAAAGCAGGTATTGAAGTGCTAACTATTCCTGGTAATGAACTAGGCCGTGGCCGTGGCGGTGCTCGTTGTATGAGTTGTCCTATTGAGCGTGACGGTATTTAACACCTCACTAAGCAAGTCGCAGAAATAATAAAGGGTTGATGTTTTACGCATCAACCCTTTTTAGTTCTTATTCTGTACCACCCACTGTGATTGAATCTAGCTTCAGTGTAGGCTGACCAACACCAACTGGAACACTTTGGCCTGCTTTACCACATACACCAACACCGCGGTCGATACTTAGGTCATTACCTACCATCGACACTTGCTGCATTGCTTCAATACCAGAACCAATCAAGGTCGCACCTTTAACTGGGCGAGTGATTTTGCCATCTTCAATTAAATAGGCTTCAGATGCAGAGAAAACAAACTTGCCCGAAGTAATATCTACCTGACCACCACCAAAGTTCGGTGCATATAGACCTTTCTTCACCGTTGAGATGATCTCTTCTGGAGTATGTTCACCAGGCAGCATGTAAGTATTAGTCATACGAGGCATTGGCAGATGAGCATAAGACTCACGACGGCCGTTACCTGTTGGGTTAACGCCCATTAAGCGAGCATTGAGCTTGTCTTGCATGTAGCCTTTTAGCACGCCGTTTTCGATTAAGGTGTTGTACTGTCCATTTACGCCTTCATCATCAACGTTTAGAGATCCACGTAGATCTTTCAAAGTACCATCATCAACAATAGTACATAGATCTGACGTGACCTTTTGGCCTACTTTACCGCTGAACACTGAGGACTCTTTACGGTTGAAATCACCTTCTAGGCCATGACCTACTGCTTCATGTAGTAACACACCCGGCCAACCTGATCCTAGTACGACTGGCATCATACCTGCTGGGGCTGCATCTGCTTCAAGGTTAACAAGCGCCATTCGAATCGCTTCATCGGCATAATGATAAGCGACCTTGGCACCATCACTATCGGATAAGAAGAAATCGTAACCAAAGCGGCCACCGCCACCTGAACTACCACGCTCTCTGCGATCGCCTTTCTGAGCAAGAACGCTGATAGATAAACGCACTAACGGACGAATATCACCTGCGTATGTTCCATCTGTTGCTGCCACCAGCATTTGTTCATGGACGCCACTCAGGCTAACAGACACCTCTTTAATCAAAGGCTCTTTAGTACGGATATAAGCATCTAGTTCTTTAAGCAGCTGAGTCTTTTGTTCTTTTTCCCAGCTCTCTAGTGGGTTAGCAGCTGCATAAAAGCTCTGATTGTCTGTACGTTTAAATGCCTGAACTTGACCGTTTTGACCTTGCTGAGCAATACCACGCGCCGCGACAGCACTTTGCTTTAAACCTTCTAGTTGAATCTGATCAGAGTAAGCAAAACCTGTTTTCTCACCGGTTACCGCTCTTACACCAACGCCGCAATCAATATTGAAAGAGCCATCTTTAATGATGCTATCTTCTAATACCAAAGATTCATGCCAGCTCGATTGGAAATAAATATCTGCGTAATCGATTTGACGTGTGGCAATGCTTGCTAGGGTATCTGCAATATCTTGCTCACTAAGTCCGGCTGGTTTAAGCAACGCGTCTTCTACGTGATTTATGGTCATACTTTGCTCTTAATTTTGTAACTGGTTGCTGAATCGAGTGTGTTGCCTTACTGGCATTGCGGCTCTCAATTCATCGACTTGGGCTAGGTCAATTTCGACTAATAAATTACTTGGTTCATCAGATAGTGCCCCGACAATCTCTCCCCATGGAGAAATAACCATCGAGTGCCCCCAAGTTTCTCGCCCACAAGGGTGAACCCCTGCTTGATTCACAGCGATTAACCATGATTGTGTTTCAATGGCCCTTGCACATAACAAAGGCTCCCAATGCGCTCGGCCTGTCACAGCCGTAAATGCAGCAGGGACAACAATAAGGTTAGCGCCTAAGCGGGCAAGTTCACTATACAGTGTAGGAAAGCGAACATCATAGCAGATACTCAAGCCAAGATGCGCGAATGGGGTTGGATAAGTAACAATTTGAGAGCCCGGAGTAAAAGTTTCAGACTCTCGATAACGTTTGTGTCCATCAGCCACATCAACATCGAACATATGTAGCTTATCGTAATGGGCGACAAGCTCTCCTTGAGGAGAAAAAAGCAGTGATGTCGTGGTCACTCCGTGTTGACGTTGAATGGGCATACTGCCAATCAATAGCCATACAGAGTTGTCCTTCGCAAGCTTAGCTAATTGCTGTTGGTATAGCCCTTCTCCTAAACACTCAGCATTATCGTGATAATCCTTACGGCTACCAAAAACGAGGCTATTTTCTGGAGTAACAATTAACGTCGCGCCGGCTTTGGCCAACGCGACAATCTGTTCACGGATGTACGCAAAATTGTGCTGAGGATTTGGTCCAGAAGTCATCTGAATTAGTCCAACTCGTTCCATGAGCAACTCTCCTATTTCGCTGCATCTCGCAGCTTTTGCGGTAGCTTAAATTCGCCCCTACTTCTTGAAAGCTCTTTAACTATAGGCGCATCCAAGGGACCTTTCACTTCGTAATTCACTTGGGTAAAGACTTCCACAACCGGTGAAATAACCGTAGTAATCGCCAACACATACAGCGCTGTTTGTGGAGTTACCGCAAACGCCGTTAGGACGGGAATACCTGATGTTATATCTGGGGTAAAGTTCACCTCTGCATCCACCGTACGTGTATTTAGGTTGGCCAATCCTTTAATGCTCATCTCACCCGCTACCGCATCCATTTTGATGTCGTTGGTGAGGAAAATGCCGTTTCGAATCGAGCCACTACCAGTGATAGAGTTAAATGCCATGCCTTTATCGAATACATCGGTAAAGTCGAGCTGCATTTTTCGAATGATCGAGTCTAGACTGAAGATACCTAGCAACCTAGCTGCTCCACTCACATCAGAAATCACACCTTTACCTAGCTTGGTTTTGACATCCCCTTTCAAAGTAGACACTCGACCTGACCATGGTGAACCGTCCCACTCAATGTTGGCACTGATATCAAACGGAGCACGCTGAATACCAGACGAAATGCCAAAGCGTTCCATCACATCACTGTTGTTCTCACCCGACATGGTGATATTAAACTTGGTATGGTTCTGCGTTTCGTTGAGCTGCCACCAACCGTCCATGTTGACCTTATTACTGCCACTTTCAAAAGAGAGCTTCTTCCACTCAATCTTTTCACCTTGGCGTTGCAGATCCAGATGCGTTTTTCCGACTCTGTATCCCTGCAACCAAAAATCATCGATGGTTAAGGTGATATTTGGAATCTGTTGATGGAAAGTACGATCAAATGTATCTATCAACGGCTTTTCGGTGTTTTCATTGTCGAACATGGTTTTGTCTTTAAGCTCTTCATCGAGAGCTGGAACATAAACATGTAAGCGTTTTAAAGAGACAGACAAATCATACGGTTCGAGGTAAGTCGCTTCCCCTTTTGCCTCTTGGCTATCTAGGTTCATATACCAACCTAGTCCCTTACGTTTGGCGCTGAAATCCACGTCATTCCAACCAATACTTGCCAGAGTCAACTCTTTAACATCAAGGTCGATTCTCGACGGTAATGGGATTTGTGGCGTATTCATCTGCGCCAAAACTGCAGAAGAATTCGTTTGTTCTTTAGAGGCGAGTTCAATCCAACTATCGAGATTGAAGTTGTCCAAACGCACTTGAGCTTGGTGGCCGGTGATAGGACTGATTTTAAAACTGCCTTTACCAAGTACCAGGTTAGTTGCAGTTAATACCGGTACATCCGGACGAATATCAATTTCAGTTTGATATTTAGCGTTTGGTAACTGGAGTCGCGCAGTAATGCTCTCTTGGTTACCCGAAGCTTGTAAGCGCGCTTTGCCTTTTTCACCCACTTTTTTACCAAGAGGTGCCGGATAGTTACTGCTTACTAACTTAAGGTCTGCAATGGTATCTATTTGATACGTAAAGCCGACATCGTTGAGTTGCAAATCAATATCCGTCTGCCAAGGCGCATGCCCATCTACAGGTTCTAACCAATGGCTACCTAGATATGGTGCTAATGGTCTCGCATCCCAATCACCCACGACATTGATCGCTACCCCATAACCTTGGTCGATGTTCTCACCGTTAAAGTCAATCGAGACAGGCTGAGTAAGTAAGTCTGCCGATAACCCTGCAGCACTCACCACATCATTATCAAACTCGATACGCCCAGAAACAGTTTCGAGAGTCATCGGAGGCGCGTCTATTGTGACATGGTTTTTGCTCAAATCAGCATAACCCCATGCACGTGCTTCTCTATCGGTATCAAATGGAATATTCAGTTGGAAGCTTGATGTAACTGGCCCATCTACCTGAACAGCCGTTAACGCTGCACCTACCGAGTCCACAAGTGGTGAGGCGGTCATGTAGTCACGAACAGCATTACCCTGTGCACTAGCTTGAGCCTCAATCTCAATGTGTCCACCTGGTCCTAGTACCGGAATTCGACCGGTAATTCGTTTAGCGGTCACATCCATTAAAGTAGCGCTATGCGAATCTAAATACATCGCATCATTTTGGAATAGAAGGTCGAGTTGTAAATCTGTTATCGCTGGCCAAGCAGTGTCAAAACTGAATTTTGCTTGCTTCAATCCAACCCAAGCTTGGAACATGCCGTTGTGGTTTTGATAGGGGAAGTCACCTAACTCCCCGAACCAAAGTAGTTTAGCGGTATTGACCCGACCACCTTGGATCGCCGTACTCAGATAATCCGTTAAGTCGCGGCCAAGTGCCAATGTCGGTAGATAACGCCAAGTTTCACCAGCGTTATATAAATCTGCTTCAGCGTAGAAAGATAAGAACGGGCTTCTTTCTTTAGGAAAGTCGAGACGGAAAGCTCCAAGGACTTGAAGATCAGGGGTTGCCGCGGTCACTTTATCTGCCCACAAACTCCAGCCATGCTCTCCATTTTGCCAGACGATATCCACCTGCCCTTGCTTAATATTCAGCGGCGCTTGGAACACTTCACCATAGGGTAAGACATCATCGATTAGGGATACACTTGCTTGTGCTTGCTTCAAGTTCCCTGAAATAGAAGCAGATAGATGATGAACTCCTGGCAGTAGTTCCCACTGTGACATGGTTCCGTCTGAAAGTTCTGCAGAGTATTTAAGGCTATCTAGTCCATCTCCCATAGAAATACGGATATCTTCAACCAAACCACCCAAAGAGAAAGTCTCTAATAATTCCGTGGTCGATTGAGAGTCAGGTGCTAACTTTACCAAAGGAGTTAACGCGGTAATATCCAGTTGAGAAATGTTTAAGCGCCACTGTTCTGGTTGCCAGTCAAACGCCATATCAAGCTCAGGCCAGTCTTGCTCATCCGTTCGTAGTTCAAGTGAGTGAGCATTTACTTGCCAACCATTGTCTTTCGGCTCTAACTCTAAGACGCCAGATTCAATCCATAGCTCATGTCGCCCACCTTCTTGCCAGATTAACTCTGATGACTCTAATTCTAAGTAAGCACTTACTGGCTGGCTTTTCTTAAGCGTCAGCCAGCTATTGAAACTGACTTGTCCCTTTTCAATGCCCGTTTCAGTCTTTAAGTATTTAGTCAGCCAAGGCGTTACGAGTACATTTTGCGCAGAAACGTAAAACTCACCACTGACTTCGGATAGCGAGCCATAATCAACAAAGTTCGCTTTAACCTGTGCAGAGTTAATTTGTGCATTGACTAGGCTGACTTCACCATCAGCAAGGTGATGGCGTCCGTCATTTTGCCACCTCAATTTCGCAATACTTAGCTCACGTTCATTCCCATCAATGCCTAAGAAGTGAATTTGAGAGTCCGCCAACGTGAAACCGTCGAGTTGTCTCAACAGCAACTGGTCTAACTGCTGCATGACCCCTTTCTGCTCACCTTGCGGCTGTAGCTCTGACTTTTCCTCATTAGTCGCCCATTTCACAGACGTAATATCTAAATTAAGTTGATGGATACTTAAATCTGCAACTACAGGCTGACGCTGAATAATGGTTTGAAACAGGTCAATTTCAACCTCGACCGTTTCAGCCGAAAAATGAATACCACTGCTCTCTGGGGTTTGTGCTTTAACGCCCTGTAATGAAATTGAAGGATGGGTATTGCGCCAAAAACCATGAATACCAGAGATCTCAAAGTTCAACCCTGAACCTTGGTTAACCCAAGCTTGAATCTGCGGCTGGAAATGATTGAGCTGAGGGAGTGCAATACGCAGACCCGTTACTGCAATTGCCAAAACAACCAATACAGTAACGGTCAGCCAAAGAAGGAATCGGGTTAGACGAGTAGCAGTCGAAGTCACATACAGCCTTTACATCATTACAACGTCAAACTGCTCTTGAATATAGAGTGGCTCAGCTTGAATCTTCACTTGCTTACCAATAAAGACCTCTAACTCAGCAAGAGCATGAGATTCATCTCCTTGCAAAGTATCGGCTACCGCTGGTGATGCGTAAACGACGAATTTGTCAGCATCGTAAGCACGATTAACACGCGTAACTTCACGTAAGATCTCGTAACACACAGATTCAACGGTCTTCACGCTGCCACGCCCTTCACACGTAGGACAAGTCGAACATAGAATATGCTCGATACTTTCACGTGTGCGCTTACGAGTCATTTCCACTAGGCCAAGTTGAGTAAAGCCATTGATGTTGGTTTTTACGCGATCTTTGTCTAATGCGTTCTCCAGTGAGCTTAATACTCGACTACGATGCTCATCGGCGATCATATCGATAAAATCGATAATGATGATGCCACCTAAGTTACGCAGGCGTAATTGGCGTGCGATAGCCTGAGTCGCTTCAATATTGGTATTAAAAATGGTTTCTTCTAGATTGCGCCTACCAACAAAAGCACCAGTATTGATGTCTACTGTTGTCATCGCTTCTGTCTGATCAATAATCAGGTAGCCACCGGACTTGAGTTCAACTTTGCGCTCTAATGAACGCTGAATCTCATTCTCGGTGTCGTACATATCAAAGATAGGCTTCTCACCTTCGTAGAGCTCCAGTTTTTCCGTCAGCTCGGGTACGTACTCAGAAGTAAATTCCTTAAGGTTTTCAAACTCTAGACGTGAATCAACAAGAATTTTATTGAGCTCAGTGCCAACAAAATCTCGAAGGATACGTTGTGACAGACCTAACTCACCATAAAGAGTTGCACGTGTCTTGTACTTGCTACGGCGTTCAATCACCTTAGACCATAAACGCTTTAAGAAAGCTGCATCTTGGGAAAGTTCTTTTTCATCCGCACCTTCTGCTGCTGTACGAATGATAAAACCGCCGTTTTCATCGCAGTAATGACCAACTACCTTCTTTAGGCGGTTACGTTCTTGCTCACTCTCGATACGCTGTGAGACACCTACATGGCTTGCGCCAGGCATAAAGACTAAGTAACGAGAAGGAAGGGTAATATCTGTGGTTAAACGTGCGCCTTTAGTACCTAGTGGGTCTTTCACCACCTGCACGACAATGTCTTGCCCTTGACGGACGAGCTCGGAAATATCACGAACTTGGAACTGCTGCTTTTCATTATCAGCAACACACTCAGTATGCGGGACAATATCAGACGCATGAAGAAAAGCCGCTTTTTCTAGGCCAATATCAACAAAGGCAGCTTGCATGCCCGGCAGCACTCGGCTGACTTTTCCTTTGTAAATATTGCCAACAATACCGCGTTTAGCTTCACGTTCGACATGGATTTCTTGTAGGGTTCCCCCTTCAATCATGGCCACACGAGTCTCACTCGGGGTCACGTTGATCAGCAACTCTGCACTCATGAGCGCACCTCAAAAATAAAATTATAAAAATTTGTGCAAGAGCTGGTCAGTTTCAAACAATGGTAGGCCAACGACAGCGTGGTAACTGCCCTCAATGCGCGTTACAAAACGTCCACCAATCCCCTGAATTCCATAACTGCCAGCTTTATCGCATGGTTCGCCCGTTTGCCAATATCGTTCTATTTCTTGCTCTGACAGGGTCTTAAACCATACGTCTGTCGATACCACGACAGTTTCTTGAATCTCTTTTGTGGCGACCGTTACTGCGGTCATCACTTGATGCTCTCGTCCTGAAAGCATCAATAACATCTGTTTAGCATGCGCTAAGTCGTCAGGTTTTTCTAACACCTTGTTATCACAAACAACAATCGTGTCAGAGCCTAACACCACTGATTCTGGCTGAAGTTCTACTGCTGCCATCGCCTTATCTTTCGACAAGCGCGAGACATAATTGTATGCAGTCTCACCTTGGTTTTGACTCTCCTCAACGTCGGTCTTCAACACTGAAAATTCAAAACCCAGTTGCGCCAGTAACTCTTTTCTTCTTGGCGAGCCCGAAGCCAAAATCAGTGGTTTAGTCATTATTTATCGCACATGCCAGTGGCGTCTTACTCGACGCATTAATAGGAACATCCAAGGCCATAATATGCAGTTAATTAAACCACTCCACATTGTCACTGGGTTGAACGTCACATCTTGGATAAGGTATTCACCACCGAAAATAAGCACATCGAGAGCAACTGACATCAAACCAATTAGGATAGCCTGCTGCCATAGTGCCATGTTGCGAATAACCAAAAAGTTTAACGCTATTAGATAAATGACGATCGACATCATCATCCCACGGATACCGAGCGTCGATCCTAGAAGTAGGTCCCATAGCAGCCCAAGTATCAGTGCAGTACCAACATTCACTCGATGAGGCAGCGCCAATACCCAATAACATGTCACAAGCAATAGCCAAGATGGGCGCAACATATCAAGTACACCTGGCCAAGGTATTGTTTGTAGTGTCAATGCTACGAGGAAAGAGCCTGCAATGACAAACTTGCCTTTTAGTACACTATTCGCCATTTTTACTTATTCCTCAATAGTTCCAGACAGAGATTGCTGAACTTTTTCCTGACGAGAGTCATTCGGCCAAATCAATAGCAGGTAACGCAAGCGCTCAAAATCAACGACCGGCTCTGCTTCGATCAGGGCAAACTCTCGACTAGTGTCGCGTTCAACTTCAGCCACATGGGCTACTGGGAAGCCTTCAGGGTACACCCCGCCTAGACCAGAAGTCACAAGCAAATCGCCTTCTACGATATCCAAGCTAATTGGGATATGGTCAAGGTTGATACGATCAGACTTACCGGTACCAGAGGCAATAATACGAATATCGTTTCGAATGACTTGGACAGGAATCGCACTCAAGCTATCGGTCAATAAGAGAACTCGGCTATTGTGTGCCGATACGAACGTCACTTGCCCAACAATACCTTTCTCGTTAGCGACAGGTTGGCCAACATAAACGCCATCTATTTGGCCTTTATCAATCACAACTTGGTGACGATATGGAGAGGTATCAACTGCCATTACTTCAGTAACGACTTTGCGCTCATCACGAATAAATGATGAACCCAATAGCTTTCTTAGGCGCTGATTCTCTTCTCGATATTGGTCGAGCAGGAGCAGGTCATTTTTAAGACGCAGCACTTCGCGTTTTAGGCTATGAGTACTTTCCATATAATCCTGACGGATATTGAAGCGTTCATAAGCACCATCAAACATGACTCTTGGCACGTCTGCTAAATATTGGATAGGAGCGACCATGCTATTGAGTAAATAACGTACTTGAGCAAATGCGCCTAAACGACTATCAGCCAGCATAAGGCTGGCTGATAGAATGACGGCAAAAAACAGACGTAGCTGAAGTGAAGGTCCCTGGCCAAAAATAGGCTTCATGAATAGTGAGATCCTTGTATCTTGCCAACCTCAGCACAATACTGAGGCCGCATCGATTATTCTTCGCTAAAGAGATCGCCACCGTGCATGTCGATCATTTCTAAAGCTTTACCGCCGCCACGTGCAACACAAGTAAGTGGATCTTCTGCGATTACCACTGGAATACCTGTCTCTTCCGTTAGAAGACGATCAAGATCTTTCAATAGTGCACCACCACCGGTTAGAACCATACCATTTTCAGAGATGTCTGAAGCCAATTCTGGTGGACACTGTTCTAGTGCAACCATTACAGCAGATACAATACCCGTTAGTGGCTCTTGAAGTGCTTCTAGGATTTCATTTGAGTTTAGACAGAAGCTACGTGGTACACCTTCAGCAAGGTTGCGACCGCGAACTTCGATCTCTTCTACATCGTCACCTGGATATGCAGAACCAATCTCATGTTTGATTTTTTCAGCCGTTGCTTCACCGATCAAACTACCGTAGTTACGACGCACGTAGTTGATAATTGCTTCATCAAAGCGGTCACCGCCGATACGTACTGAAGAAGAGTAAACCACACCATTTAGCGAGATAACTGCAACTTCTGTTGTACCACCACCAATATCAACGACCATTGAACCTGTTGGTTCTGATACACGTAGACCAGCACCGATTGCCGCCGCCATTGGCTCGTCAATTAGGTAAACTTCACGTGCACCCGCACCAAGCGCAGACTCACGAATAGCACGACGCTCAACCTGAGTCGAACCACAAGGTACACATACCAGTACACGAGGACTTGGTTTTAGTACGCTATTGTCATGAACTTGCTTGATAAAGTGCTGAAGCATCTTTTCTGTCACGTAGAAGTCAGCGATAACGCCATCTTTCATAGGACGGATTGCAGAGATGTTTCCTGGTGTACGACCCAACATTTGTTTTGCAGCATGACCAACTGCGGCAACGCTTTTACCCGCACGATTGCGGTCTTGGCGAATTGCGACTACTGAAGGCTCGTCTAGAACAATACCCTGTCCTTTAACGTAGATAAGAGTGTTGGCAGTACCTAAATCGATAGATAGGTCATTTGAAAATATGCCACGAAGTTTTTTGAACATATTCTTCGCTCGTCCTGAAAGAATTAGAAGATAGAAAATTGCACTAAATGTACCAATGCCTTGCCGTCACAGCAAGGCATTGAAGTGTAAACATGGGCTGAAACCCGCAATTTCTAACATATTCCTTACTTAAGGCCAGAATTTGCAATTATTATTGGCCAATTAGATTACGTTCACCTCTGAAGATCACTCGATCATTACCACGGAAAATACCAAATGTGACCACACTCGATGGATCTTCTTCAACCGCAGGGGTAACCCCTGTTTCAATATCCCAGTTATAGCGTAGCCAAGGCATATCATTGGCACCGCTATCAAGCTCGAGCCACATCTGCGTTTTCTGACGAACCTGAGTGGAATGAGTAACAGTAATACCATCTGACTCTCCACCCACCACGGTTCCAGTCCCGTTAAGCGTCAAGGTATCTGCAGTTTGATTTTCCTCAACCCAAATATCTACATTCGCTGAAGAGTCATTAACTGATTCAACAACCGTCATTGAGTCATCATCATTGGCAACAAACCTATCACCATTCCAAAACTCAACGCGCAGCGGAATCGTAAGCGTACTATTCACTGTACCACCCACACTATCCAGAACGACACGGCCGAAACGAAGTACAGGCTGAGAATCTAGTTGATCGCCGTTGTCCCAAAACTCTACTGGGTCAGGACCACTTTCTAGTGCAATACGAATATCTGTTGATTCACTTCCAGCTCCATCATTAAATGGCCCATCTTCATAGCCAATAGCAGTATCTGCCTTACTCCAGCACAAACTGTTAGCATTGCCATCACTACAGTGGCCGGTTGGCGTGGCAGAGAAAGTACCTATACTTTCTCCTGTCCCCGCCCAAGACGCATTGCCAAAGTCAGGGAACAACAACCTATTTGGCATCACATTGTCATAAAGGTTGAAGCGAGCTTGAACTGCTGGCGCAAAGTGCTGGTAGTTCTCAACCCCTTGTGGCGTAGTTAAACCTGACGAAGAGAGAGCTTCAACATCAAAACTCACTTGGTCAAAGTTCTGATTCATGTAATTGAAAGCCGTTTGAGCACCAAAGTAGTCCCAATCTTCACCCACGACTTGAAAATAGCGTGGATAGAATCGACCAAGCTCTCTCGCTCCGGGATCAATCCCTCCTTCAATCGCGTCATAGAATGTATTACTTGACTGAGCCTGGAAATGAAAACTTCCCACCTCTGTTACCGATATATTGGTAAATTCAAGCTCGGTTGTTGTGCTGTGGTTTTCAATTGCATCACCACCACTCATTTCACCAGCAGTACCGTTACTTGGCGTTGCAAGACTATGCTCCAACTCAACAGGAGCATTGATCGCGGAGTCATCCACATAGAAGTTTTCTGTCGTCGCTAAACCACAGAATGGAGAATTAGATAGCTTTTGTAATAAACGCAATGGGCCAGTTTGACCATTACTGTCAACATTTATGTCTAAAGCAGCACTCCAAACAACAGGTTTTACATTAAGAGAGAATGTCTCGCGGGCAGGCATAAAACCAAATCCACCAGAACTATCACCATCAGTACCATTAGTACTTGGAGGAGGACAAACTGCAAATGTCCAAGGTCGAGATTTAACCTCTTTCGTGCCTGTATATTCTTTACACTTCTCACCACCATCTTCATCGGTAATACATTGTTTATCACTAAGAGTGAATGTTACCTGGCCAGCTTCTGCGTATTTAATTTCAGTATTCGCTACCACTTTCCCACTCTCAGAAACGAAAGTCAGATCAAGAGGTGTGATGCCTGCGCTTGGAGAGCTGACCCAGTTACCATCTTTATCGAGTATTTCAATTGATGCTGAATTCAAAGGAGTACTTGGATAAATATAAGAAATATTCGATAAAGACACTTCCGAATCACCCAAGTAGCTAGTATCTGAGATAGGTGTTCCCCCTGCATCACATTCTAGTGGGGAGATAGTGATAGCTTGTGAACGACCTGCAATTAGGTTTAAAGGGGTTGGCAAAATTTCAAAACGTTCCGGAACAAACTGATAATTAACAGTATTAGATACATAGTCTTGCCCGGTGATCGTGATACTAGCCATTGCGTCTATTGCTTGGACAACATTAGAGCTAACAGAGAATGTTGCCACACCAGATTGAGCGGTCGCTGTATCAAGCGTATTTCCATTTGATGACAAAGTCACTGTGCCGTTAAACGAAGTGTCAATGACCTTATTGTTGTATACCTTTGCAGTCGCTGTGATCGCCTCACAGGTTAAAGCAATATCGATTTCCGGAGACATAACGACTTCATAGTCCGACGTTTCAACCGGACAGCTCAGATCATTATTAATGATTTTTCCATCTGGTTTTAAAGTGACATCCATGGCTGTCACACGTCCGTTGATGACACCTTGACCGCTAGACACTTCGACGGTTCCTCTACTAAACACGTCTGCAGTTAAACTATGTTTTACCACTACAGATGCAGAAGAAGAGCCTTTGTTCTCTGCCCAAAGTCTCATCGAGTAGCCATTATTATTAAACCTTGCACCACCATTCAGGGTGAAAGTGTTGACGATTAATGTTGTGTCTTTCGAAAGCGTGATTGAGCCACTACCAGTCACAATTAAGTGCTCAATATAGTAAAGGTCATCCGTTAATGTTATGCGGCCGTCACCACCAGTTGAAACTGTATTATAGGTTCCACCTGCTAAATTATGGCTACCACTACCAGCGGTGAAGTCATTCCCTGTCGTCCAATCAACAGAAACTACATCAGGTTCAGATACATATAGATTATCAGACTCGATACATCTTCCACCGTCACACTGCTTAAAGCTGTTCGGATCTGTCGGATTGTTGGGGTTGCTTGGATCTAAACGAATACCGACCGCACCTGAACGGTTATATGTCCCATTGATTTGAATTCCCGTCGTAGTTGATGTCCAGGTTAACTCACTTGAATGATCCCAAGATTGAACTGCAAATGGCGTGACACTACAAACAGGAGGAAGCTCAATGGTATTCTTCTGAAATGCTAAATATCCCCCTAGTTCAGGGATATGACTACGTTCATACCGGTCTTCATCCATTGCAAAAGTGGCTTCATTGCCATTAATTTCACATCGACGTATCCAGCCACCATCGCTACCTAAACGTTGTTGTTTGTTACCAATAATACCCGTTATTTCAGTCAACGCAGTGGTCGCTTTCGAGTTTCTGCAGCCATCAAGAAGAGAACTGTATGTGCCCGATTGCCTCACGATATCGAAGTGCTCAAATTGAATGAAACTATTCTTACTCGCCAATTTCCCTGATGGTTCAGCTGCCAGGAATGCTAACCTTTCGATTTGATTATTAAAATTAGGGTTTCCTGTCGCAGAGAGTTCGATAAACAGCCTAACTTCATTGAACTGATTCCCTTGATGTCGGCGACCTGATGTCATCCAAGCTTGAGAGTTGGCATTAGTTTGTATTTGATGGAGTACGACTGGAGTCGAATTAAACCCTTCACCACCGAACCGGGAATAAGGAACAATAGCTTCGTTAACACTACCTCTCCTACGAATCGCTGCATTAGTATCGACATAACCAGCAACCAGTTTGTGACCATCAATTTCTACTGTTCCGGGCTCAATAATAAAGTAGCTAATTTCTGTCATCGGAACTTCTTGGTACGAAAAGCGCAAGTCAGGTTGGCTATCTTGGTCTATCCATACACTGGACGAGTTTTCATCAATTGACGAAGTTATCTGCAATCGAGAAGGTGCATCATAATCGGGGTCGGTTGTTCTGACTGTTGGCATGACGAAGACTAGAGGTGCTATCTCATAATCTTCGAGAAACTCAATTTCACAAGGCATCCCAGTACACTGTTTTACACCAAATTCATATTTAGCATTAGTCGAATAAATCGGTGACTCGTGGTCGCAATTCGCTGGAAGCTGCGTATTTAAGATCGAGTCATCCTTCAAGTGTACTTTTTTACCCGTTATGGTACCTGTAAAATAAACATCGTCTTCTAAATCAACATGATCATCAGAAACAATGTGTGCGTAAGCATAATTTTCCGTTTCAATTTTAATATGAGACTTATCTGTACCTACTAGAAAGAATTCATTGCCACTGTTGCCTCTGTTGTAACGAATGAAGGAGTCATCTTTCATTTTGAACTTATCAACATAGAGAATGACGTCGCCAGATACTCTTAGACTTGAATCATCCTTTAATTCTATTTCTTTTGTTGTAAAGTAAGTCCCACTCGGAATGACAATACTGTCGTGATTATCTAGCTTGATCTTGTTACCAGAAACAAAGTTCGGAACACCGGGTAATGACTCAATATTGGTAGCACTGTTTGGAATCGCAAAATTAGGTGATTGAGCCAGAATTTTTGAACTATCGGCAGAGCAAGCATTTCGTCCACAAGACTCATCATGATTTTTCTTTATTGAACTAAAGCCAACCCCTGCTGAATTGCGAATGTAGCCATCATCTTTAAATTCAACCTCGCCACCACTGCCACTCCACGTTTGCACACTGGCACTCGGACAAACCCCACCAGGAAAAAGTTCAGCATGAGCACTAACACTCAATAGAGAAAGAGTCACTGCGCCAACTAGTTTTCGAAACATGTTCATTACTCCCTCAACCACACTTGCTGACTACGCTGTACTTCATGAATACCCGTTCCGCAACTCACCGTTGATTCCAAAATATAGAAGGTTTGAGCATCTAGCTCACCTCTATCATCACACTCTAGTGCTTGTAACTGACAATTAGCAGTCGCGCTTGTCATCAATTCGCTTTCAATAAAAGTTCTTATATCCCCGCCCAAATCTAAGCGATTACTAGTACATACTGCACCGACATCGTCCGTATTTTGATCAGGATACATAATGGTCAAGACATACTCATTTGCTGAATGGCTCAATAGCCAAGCTTGAGTACCTAAAATACTTCGTGTCGTCGAATCGCGGCTAGACCAACTGGTGAGATTCAAGCTTGTCGCAAGGTAACCCATCACCAAAATGACGAAGATAACAATGATCAGCATACTGCCATTTTGCTTTGATTTACGGGACATTGATCACCTGTATATCTTGATTATAGGTGGAAGATTCACCATTCATTTCAAACGTTAAAGTAACATTTACAATACCGCTATTTTGAACCGTTGCAGGTTGATAAGTGAGTGTATTACCTGTTGCTGCCAGTTTATCTGTAATCAATGTTCCGTTACGGGTAACCGTTGGTCCATTGATGCAATATGTCGCCATCTCATTCTCATTGAAAACAAAATGACGATTACTCACAGAGTTTCCGACGAGATCTAATGCGCCACTGGTTAAGCTAAATACGTTGTCATCAATACTTTCAGCGTCCACAGTCTGAAAAGCATTTTCTAGGTCGTTTAGATTAACCGTTGTTCGAGTTGGATTAATCACCAGCCACTGTGTATTGGCAGCACCACTTACTGAGTCTGTATCGCTCACTATAAAGTTGATATCTGCACCAGAAACGGCATAAAAACCAGAATCTAAAATTGGATAAAACGACACGCAGTTGCTGTTATCATCGACAAACATATTAGGGACAGCATGACGAATTTCACGCGACATTTTCTCTAATACGAATGTGGCCTCTGTTTGTAACCTATAGCGCTCTACCGAACCAAAATAACCAGTCACACCTATATTGGTGAAGTTTGCGATACCAAGTAACAATATTCCTGACACGATTAAAGCCAGCACCATTTCAATCAGAGTAAAACCTTTGACTTTCACTAGTACTCTCCTCTAAACCCTGTGAACGTCACTGGAGACTGGCTGCTTGCTGTTATATTCAAAGTAATTTGTTGTAAGTTTGCAGCTCCGCTTGCAGGGTTAATATCTATCTCGAGTTCAAAGTTTGCATAGTCAGGACCTAAATTTGCCACAATATCATCAGCCGCGCTGGCAAGAGAGGTGACGTTGGTATCAATAGACAACATCTCAGTCATCACACTTTGTCCAAGGGCCGCGCTTCGAGAAAAGTAATGATATTCCCCTGACTGTGATAATTGCGGAGCGAGAAAAGATGAAAAGGTCACTACAGCAAGACCAAGAATAATGGTCACTATGACAGCTTCAAATAAGGTAAATCCCCCGACGTTTTTTCTCATCAGATGCACCCCGAGTTTTGTGGGAAGACAAAACCTGCACTATTAATACAGACCCAAGAGCTATTATTACCATCGAGTGTTGAAATTCGAATATCAACATTGCCGCCTTCGACTATGGCACTGGTTGGGTTACCAAATAAGTCAAAGCTTACCCGGTTATTATTTGCGGTTATGGTGAACTGATAACTCTCAGTAAGAATAACATCGCTTCTTTGTTCTGCTCGATTGAGTGTCAGCCCACAGGCTTCAACAGAGCCTAGGCAGTTGGTTGTTGTACCATCAATAGTTTGTGTCGCTAAAATAAAGTTCTGATTGGTATTTTCACCATTATATTGCATACGATTCACTTGAATTTGTCGTACCAATGCCATGGTTTGATCTTGCAAGGCATATAACTCGTAGTCTTGGCGTCCGGAAAAGCGTGTAGCTGCCACTAACGACACGATGGCCAATAACAGAATAACAACGACTAACTCAGTAAGAGTAAAGCCCTGATGAGAAGAGATAGGCTTTGCTTCCATGAAACACCTAAGTGATTAATTTTTCTACTTATACAGTATAAAAGAGAAAATAAAAGAAAGGGAAGCTTTTGCGACAGTTTGAGAAGGATTTAGAAATTGATTTGAACAGATAAAGAAAAGGCCAGCGAGGGCTGGCCTTTTGATGTACATAGTAAATTTGCTCTAACAACCAGAGACATCTGTTACAGCAGCAACAGCCGCTTCGTTAGTTTCAGTTCCGCTTGCTTGTGTGTAAGTCACATAACAGTTTGTAGCCGTTATGTCAGTATCGTCAGTAAGAGTAGCGTCTCGGAAAGTCACTACAATAGATGCTGGTGTTGCGCCAGAAACAACTGCACTACTCCAATCATTAGTAAAACCGACAACAGCTTCACCGATACCATCATTTGATGCAGTCGGGTAGCCAAAAATAGTCTCTATATTGTCTACATCGACAGCTACAGTTGAGGTTTCTTCCCCTTCAATAGCTGCCTTACCATAAACAATACCAGCCGCGCCATCAATAGCACCTTTTAGGCCTTGCAAAGATGCTTGACGAGCATCTTGTTGTAGATTCAAGAAACGAGGTGCTGCAGTTACTGCAAGAATACCTAGAATAACAATTACCACCACTAGTTCGATTAGGGTGAAACCGCCTTGTCTTTTCATAGTTTAACTCTCTCTATGGATAATATTTGCAGCACTACTGCAAAGTTACGGTCACACGACCAGTCTCAATTTCATACACGAACTGATGGTTGCTATTGCCTTCTTGTTGTACATAAGTACATGTAGAAGCGCCATTATCAGCTTGCGCAGAATATTTAAAATTCGAATCAGACTCAGCCTCAGCGACTGTTCCAACTCGAGGAGGATTCTGTAGTAAGTTTTCCATCAGATCAATACAGGCATCGTCGTCTAGGCTTGTAGGAAAACTACTATTATCGGTATTGATGCCATAAGGGTAGCCATCACGGAAATCACCACCTGTTTGATCAGAGCTTGTTAGCCAAAAATCAACACCATCATAATTAACTGTATTACGCACTGTTGTGTTGATTGTCACAGATGGTCTAGCTTCTGCTTCCCATTGGGCTCGCGCAGACAGCACACCAGTAGCATAGCCACCAGCCACACCTTCAATACTGGCTTTCTTAGCTTCATCTGTTACATCTAAAAAGCGAGGCAACGCCGCTACTGCTAATAAGCCTACTACGACAATAACGACCACTAGCTCAACTAAAGAAAAACCAGATTGTTTGTTAAACATAATAATCACTACTCACTATTTAGAACACCGTATTATACGGAAAATATACAATTACGCTACTATTCAACACGTCAAAATATCAATTCGCCAAAAAACCGACTTTTGCAGAAAACTTATTATCAATCAAGCTAATAGAAATAAATCTATTTTGATTATATAAATAATTGCAGAGATAACCCTGATCCATAATTTCACTTTCAACTTCTATTGGAGCGTTGCCTAACACTTTCCTTTCGGGGTACAGAACTTCAAGCCAATATGTGCAATCTTGCTGCTGCTCCTTATTCAACGGGGTTACCCACCCAGAGCTCGAATAAGTAAGCACTCTGCCTTCTAATTCCACCGTTGGCTTTTGCCCTGAAAGCAACCATTGCTGCTTATAATACCCCGCACGCTCAATCACTCGTTTGCTCGCAACCAAAAAGGCTGTGTCATTGGCTTCACTTTCAACATTTTGCCAAGCAAGTAAAAAGCTCATGATCAAAATGGTAATAACTAAAAGCCAAATGACCAAGCGTGAACGCTCAAGGTTGGTAACCAGACTAGCCTTTGATGGCATCGAGCATTCCCCACATAGGTAGGAAAATACCTAGCGCTAAAATCAATACCATACCTGCAACAATAACAAGCAAAATTGGCTCAATTCTCGCTGTCAGGGTTTTCAAATCATAGTCCACTTCACGATCGTAGAAATCAGCCACTTCCAATAACAGCTCATCAATGCGGCCTGTTTCTTCACCAACAGATATCATTTGGATTACTAGCGGTGTAAACACACCACTATTAATTGCCGTTGATGAAATAGTGCCGCCCGCTTCTATCGAAGACTTCATTTCTAACAGTCTGTTTTCTAAAAATTTGTTCCCTAATGCTTCTGCTGAAAGAGCTAAAGACTGGTTCAGCGGTACACCTGCTTTTAGCATTAGAGCAAAGGTACGAGAAAAACGAGACAGCTGGGCTCGGTTAATTAACTCACCGACGACAGGCATACGTAAGCGAAATTTATCCCACTTTTCTCGTCCATTTGCAGTATTGAGCCACGCCTTAAAAGCAAAACCCATCGCGACCATTCCAGCTACCATCATCATCCAGTAATTTACAAAAAATTCTGAGGTGGCTATCAATATTCTAGTAGGTAACGGAAGATCTACACCAAAGCGAGCAAACATGCTGGAAAACTGTGGAATCACTTTCACGTTAAGTACAAACATTGCCACCATAATAAAACTGATGACAAAAGTCGGATAACGCATTGCAGTTTTAATTCGCTTACGAGTTTCGACCTCTTGTTCATAGTAATTGGCAAGTTGGAGTAACGCTTCATCTAATCGACCTGTATTTTCACCAACATGAATCATAGAGACAAACAATGGGCTGAACACCTTGGGAAACATCTGCATTGAGCTAGATAAGCTTCGACCATTGGTCAGTTCTTGCGTCACATCTTCTAACGCTTCTTGTAATTGCTTATTCGCGCTGTTTTGACTCAGACCTTTCATAGAGCGAAGCAATGGAACCCCAGCCTTAGTCAAGCTATATAACTGGCGACAAAAAATCACCAGCACTTCAAGTGGTACAGCTGGCGTAAACAGGGTTTTCAGGTCAATATCAAACGCACTTTTTCCGCTACCAGCTTTAATACTGACAGGAATAATGCCTTTATTCATCAACTGCTCAATGACCGCATCTTCGGTTGGTGCTTCTAGGTTTCCTGAGACTGAAGAGCCGTCGGCATTTCGCCCTTGATAATGAAAACTTGGCATAATCTAAACCTAAATATAGATCGCTTGTTCAAAGCCTGATGAATCACCCTCACCTAAGCTCATAACTTCCCCAAAACTCACAACACCATCAAGCGCTAACTCCATGGCAGACGCTAATAATGGTTTGTAATTTTCAGATTGACGAGCAACTCGAGAGAACCCCACCGCGTCATTTGCACGCAGCATATCCATCATATCCTGCTCAAGCTCTAGCAGCTCAAAAACACCGACTCGTCCGCGATAGCCCGTCAAATTACAGTTCTGACAGCCTCGTCCTTTAACGAAGCTACTGCCAACTTGATTCGGGAAGCGCTGTGCAAGCCATTGTTTGCGGGAGTCATCTAAAACATCTTCCGTTTTACAGTCTGGACAAACCTTACGAACCAAGCGCTGAGCAACAACGGCACGAACAGCACTGGCAACCAAATACCCTGGGGCGCCCATGTCCATCATTCGCAATGCACTATCAACGGCGTCGTTAGTATGGAGCGTACTTAAGACTAAGTGACCGGTTAGAGCTGCTCGCAAACCAATTTCTACCGTTTCTTGGTCACGCATCTCACCAACAAGGATGATGTCTGGGTCTTGACGAAGGAAGGTTCTTAGTACGGTTGAGAAATCGAGGTCGATTTTAGGGTTCACCTGAACCTGACTAATACGTGGTAAACGATACTCCACCGGATCTTCTGCGGTGATGATCTTTTTACCCGGCTCATTTAGCTCACTCAACGCACCATAAAGCGTTGTGGTTTTACCGGAACCTGTTGGACCTGTAACTAAGATCATCCCATGCGGACGACGTAGTTGGCGGCGTAAGCGCTCTAATAAATGGTCAGGAATACCAGACAGCTCGAGTTTACGAACACCGGCAGATTGATTAAGCAGACGCATAACTACCGCTTCACCATGTTGAACTGGCAAAGTCGACATACGGATATCAACTGACTGACCTTTCGCTCGAATATTAAAGCGCCCATCTTGTGGTAAACGCTTTTCTGATATATCAAGGTTTGCCATTAGCTTGAGGCGCAATACCAGTGCAGAGGCAATATTAACTTCATTGAGTAGCGTTTCGTGGAGTACCCCATCAATACGTTGACGTAAACGCAGTACATTCGAATCAGGTTCAATATGAATATCGGATGCGCCTACTTGAATCGCATCTTCAAAGAGTGAGTTGATCAGTTTTACAACTGTAACTTCTTCGCTGTCATCACCTTCAATACTGAAATCAAACGCTTCGGTAACCTGGTGTTCAGCTTGTAGCTGTTCCGCAAATGAGGCAATTTCTTTGGTGCGTCGATAATAGCGGTCAAAGCCTTCAACTAGCTGCTTTTCTGGGGCAATAACAAACTCAATACCGTACTGGCCTAATTGACCTAGTAGCGCTTCTTGAGCGAAAAGGTCGGCTGGGTCACTCATAGCAACACGTAAGGTATCTATCTGACGACCGATAACTAATGCTCTCAAACGGCGAGCATGCACTTCTGGTAGCAGTTGAACCGCCTCTACATCAACATCCGCACGACTTAAATCAATCAGCGGAATATCCAATTGCTGTGACAAAAAGGTCAGCATTTGATGTTCACTTAAGAAACCAAGCTCAATCAGCGCGGCCCCCAGTTTTCTGCCCGTGGTTTTCTGTGCGTTTAGCGCTTGTTCAACCTGCTGCTCGGTGATAATGCCTTCTTCGACTAACAAGTCACCAAGTCGTTTTCTTAGTTTAATTTTCACTAGGTTGTTCCTCTAGGCGGCTGATAAGCGTTAATCGGTCACGAATAAACTGCTGTGTTTGGCTCGATAATCCCAGTTTGGTTATCGCTTGTTGATAAGATTCTTTCGCCGAACCCAGATCGAAGGCTCGCTCTTGCTGAATGCCTAACCCTAGCCACCAACGACCACTTTCTGGTTCCCTTTCCACTAACTTTTTATAGCTTTCAAGTGCCAATTCATCTTGCTTTGCTTTCTGAGCTAACACCGCCCGCAAAGACAAATACTCAGTAGAAGCTGAATCAGGCAAAACACTCAGTACTGTCAGTGCAGCGCCACTTTGTTTTTCTTTCATCAACATTTTTGCCAAAGATAAACGCAACCTCGCATTGTTAGAGTCGAGCGCAATGCCTTTTTGCAGGATTTCTGCCGCTTTACGAACTTCCCCTTTACCGTAATAAAGCGCCGAAAGTCGTTTACGAACATCTGCATTTAAAGGGGTGTAACGAAGCGCTTCATTATAGCTTTTTAGCGCTTCAGCCAAATTATTGCTATCTAGGGCTTTCTTTGCCCGCTCTTGAGCCTTCTGCGACAGTTGTTCCGGAGTTAACTCAACCTGCTCAATCACAACTTGACCACCACTCGCTGGCTTCGCTGCATTCGATTTAACAGGGACATCCACTCGAGCAACAAGGGTAGGCTCCGCATGCACTTTTGAAACAGAAGGTGAAGCTTTTACGATGACTGGAGAGATTTCAGCATTTGCTTTAATAGCCGTTTCCACAACTGCATCACGACTTTGAGCTTGATAAATAGGCTGTTTATCGGCACTCACTTTTGTTGTCGGCGATACAATATCATCACTATTAACCACAACAATAGGAGCTGGTAGTGTTTGAACCTGAGTGACCACTGGCGCCTGCTGAGACACCGCCCAACCTCCTACGGCAAGGCTCACACCAAAGCTACCAATGACCCAAGGTAGGATTGCCCTTTGTTTAACTGGCTTAACATCTGCTCGAGTGATACTGTCAGTTGCTGTCGACTTTTCTTTAGCCAGTTCAGAAAGCGCATTATTAATCGCACTCATGGTTTAACTCCACCCCCACAATCGCGGGCTTTTAAATTTTGGTTTGCAGCTATCGTAAGTGTCATGGATAGCATCAAATAAATAGGCATTAGAAATATTTGAGGCTTTTTGACTGTAAGCCAACACAAACGCTTTATGACAAATTTGATTAATCAATCTCGGGTAACCTTTACTAGCTCGCCAAATCGCTTTTTTCTGATTAAGAGTAAATAAGCTTTCTCTTCCACCTGACTTCGACAACCGATTATCGATATAGGCCACCGCTTCATCCAAGGTTAACCCCCGTAACTGAGCACTAAAGGTAATCCTTTGGCGAAACTGTCGTAAGTGATATTGGGATAAGCGCTCGTCCAACTCTGGTTGCCCAAACAACACAATTTGTAATAATTTGGACTGCTCAGTTTCTAAGTTTCCAAATAGCCTAAGAACCTCTAAAGCGTCATCACTCAAAGCTTGCGCTTCATCGACCAACACCACAGTCTGTCGGCCTTGCTTTGTTAACTCGATAAGGCGTCGCTGAATATCTTCAACAATTGATGTCGTATCAATAACCTCAATACCAAGCTCCTTCGCCACCGCGACTCGAAGCCTATCACCATCTAAGGCAGGGTTAGGTAAAAAGACCAATTGAATATGAGGCTTAAAGTGCTTAACCATCACCCGGCAGATCATCGTTTTACCAGTGCCCACCTCACCCGTCACTTTGATTAGCCCCTCGCCCATTTCAAGCGCAGCGTTGACAGTTTGAATCGCTTCATAATGGGGAGCTAACCCCAAAAACAGCTCCGTATCCGGAGTTAAATGAAAAGGTAGCGATTCAAACCCAAAATGGTCGAGATACATCTCAATTATTGCTCTTCAGGAAACCACTCTTGCAATAGATCGCGAGAACGCTCTAGCTCTTTTTGCCAAGTGTTCACACCTACAACAGAAGGCTTCAATAGAATCACCAACTCTGTTTTTTGAGTTAATTGAGTTGTATTACGGAACAAATGACCTAGGGCCGGTACATCACCTAAAAATGGTACCTTTGACACTTGATCAATCGTGTTGGATTTCATCAGACCACCAATGACTACCACATCGCCGTCTTGCGCACGAATAACTGAGTCTGATTCACGAATCGAGCTGCGTGCAAGTGGCAGAGTGATGCTGGTATTGCCATAACCAATTTCTTTGACTTGTTCATCAACATCAATAACCGCCGGGTGTACATGTAGCAATACATTACCTTGGTCATCAATTTGTGGTGTCACATCTAGAGATATCCCTGAGAAAAATGGCGTCAGCTCTACTTCAGGGGAGGGCTCTGAGTTATCGCCACTTCCCACTACACTGGATAAATCTGTTACGTAGTACTCATCAGTACCCACTTTAATCACTGCTTTCTGGTTGTTTGATGCCGTCACTCTAGGGCTAGACAGAACATTCAAATCACCCTGAGTCGCCATAAAGCTCAACACAGCTTCGAAACTACCACTTGATATAACAAGGTTAGACTGTCCACCAAGCAGAGTGCCAATCGTATCTAGGCCAGGCAATGCAGCTGGAACAATACTGCCGTTTGCATCTTTAACAATTGAACCCTGGCCAATAGAGTAATTAGTGCCGTTTGAGGTGAAAGCTTTCGACCAGTTAATACCTTGCTGATAGCCATCGCTTAAAGTGACTTCCAAAATTTTCGCTTCTAAGATCACTTGTCGGTGCATGCGTTGTTGAGAAATGCCGAGGAAACTGCGAACTTCACGAATTTCATCAGGATAAGCACGGACAGTAATCACACTTGCTTGCGGTGTTACGACGACACTTTGACCGTTACCAGAGCCAATAAGCTGGGAAACTGCTACTTCTAACTGTGGCCAAAAATCACTTTCATTGGTAGTTTCGATTTCCGTACCACCCTTCGCTGTGCTGCTCGAGCTAGAAGAAGAACTCGAAGAAGAGTTTGATGACGAACTTGATGATGACGAGTCAGACGAACCACTGTCTGTATTAGTAATCGTACCTGTTGAAATAGAAGTTAATGAGCGTCCAACACGCTTAAATTGGAGGTAATCAACAGGGATAGTCACTGTACGAAGGCCAGCTGGGTATACTTGAATAACATTGCCTGTTTTAGCAATGTCATAACCATACATATCCTGTACAACCGATAGCACTTCATCAAGCGATACATCGGTTAAATTCACTGTAATCGAACCACTTACCTCTGGGTGAATCGCAGCGCTAAATTCAGTACCCTTCACCAAACTAGCAAAGAATGCTTTGGCATCAACTTGGTTGGCTTTAATTCTAAAGCGTTTTATCGTTTGAGTAGCCCCTAATTCCTCACCATCCAGCTCTGGCATAAGGTCTGCCTCTACCGATGGCGGCAAAGTTTCTAGGCTACGACTATTGTTTTCATTAATAGCTTGGTTCAATGCACTTTTCGCTTCAACAGGGTCTCGATGTCCCATTGAGCAGCCAGCTAATAATGATGTAATAGTTATTGTTATCGCGAGTTTACGCATATACTTCTACTGACCTTACTGTTTTACGTCCAGAGTGAACAATTCCAATTTCCACTGCTTACCACTGCGAGATAAGGTGACCACTTCTGGTTCAATTCGATTTACTCTATAACCGCTGACACTTTCACCAGCCAATACAACTTTGCCACTGACAATCGCGCGGCACTGACCAGCTTCAAGACAAACGATACTTTGCAAACGTGGTAATGGCTTTCTCGCTACCTTCGCTTGACTTGTCGCTTGCTTTGGTTGTTCCCATCCTAAAGGAGCCGTTGGATCTTTAGAGGCCCATGCACTCAAGGATACAAGAGCCAGTGATATAGTTAGCCATGTTTTAACCACCGATGAACTCCTGCCTCGTTCCTAATGTATACACTTCTAAAACCAATCGAGCTGTTGGGTACTCTTCAACAGAATATTGGAATGCTCTCCAATAATATTTTACCGGTAAACTTTCCAACGTTTCTAAGTATTCAACAATCGCAAAGTAGTTTCCTGTTAACTCTAGTCTCACTGGATGCACATAGTAACTAGACAGTGATTGGTTCTCTTTACTGTTTACAATCGCTTCAGCATTCATAGACTCTAAAGAAACAAGACGTAACCCTTTTGTGCCTGCTAATACTTCTTCCAACAACTGAGCCATTTCACTTGGAGCAATCAAACTTTCGACTATTTCCGCGAGCTGTTTAGAAAGCTCCTGACTTTCTGTCATTAAACGCTTGTACTCAAGGTTTAACTCTTGGTCCGGGTCTTTCTTTAATTTGGCTGTCATTACCAAGATATCAGCTTCCAAACGTTGTACATTCAGCTTGGAGTTAGTGATTTGTTTAGACAAAGACTGATTACTTTTTAGCGGAGGCTCAACCACAAAAGTAAACAGACATAGCGCGATGATGACAAAACCACAAAGAGTAATTAACCACTTTTCACGCGGGCTCATTTGAGTGAACTTTTCGCTCCACTGCTGCCAATACCGCTGCATTACTCTTTCTCCTGCTTGGTTTTTAGCTCAAATGTAATAATGCCTTGATCGTTTCGGCCTATTTTTAGTTTTTCGAAACTACGCCCGACTAAGTTAATTTCATGCTTAAATTGGTTAACCCAGTTTGGAATCGCCTTTGCTTCTCTCGCTAACCCTTGTAGGTCGAGCGTTGTAGCATTAATCGAAATCGAGCTTAAAGAGATATCATCACGACCAAGTTCAGCAAGGGATCGCATCACTCCCGAGTAACCTTGTTGTTGTGATTCATCAAACTCACCTACTGCATCTAAAGAGTTGCGCTTGGCTTCAATCTCGAGTTTTAACCTTGCAACCGCTGCCACTTTTGCAGGGGTCTGCTTATGCTTGCTTAAGCGTTCGTTTAAGCTCGCGACTTGCTGTTTGAATTCAGTTTCTTGCGCTTTGATTAACTGTAACTCTTGGCCTAACTGACTTTTCTGATAATGAGCATAAGCGGCAAAGAGCATTAATAGAGTAGCAACAACTCCCCAACCAACGACCACATTTTGTAGTGTAAAATGATCTTTCTTAGGCTTTAAGTCGGCAGGGAATAGATTAACTTGAGCGTCTTGTATACCTTCGAGAATAGTCGCTAAAACAAGCCCTGACTCTTGTTCACCGTCAGATAAAGCCCCAACCTTAACGCTAAGCCTTTCACTAAGAGCTTGAACGATCTCTTGTTGAGCTTCTTCATCACAGCACACTTGCATCTGGTGTAATGACGTCCCTCTTAGTTGCGAAGAGAGATAGTCAATGGAACGTTGTAGCTCGAGCGCAATTCCATCCAGTTGCAATACGCTGCTCGCGACCCCCGTTAATGGTGGGGTGACACCGCGAATGGTTCTCTGAAAAGCACACTGTTTGTCGACAAAAGCGCTGACACGAAACTGTCCCTGCTTACTGCGTTGTAGTAATAGGAAGTTAGAAAGTTCACCTGCGGTATGTCCCCAAACTTCATCCTCAACGAGTACCTGCCTGAGATCGATCCCCAACTTATTGAGCGCCTCGTACAGCCCAATTACTAAAGCCCGAGAAACAACATACACTTGACGTTTTGTGCTAAGAGGTAAAGGTGCCGAGTCAGCGACGATATCAGTGACTCGTTCAGAAATAAGGTCTTTCAGCAAAAATGGTAGTGCGCTAGAGAGTTCTTCATCAGGAACGCTAGGCTTTTCAATTTGGTATGTTTGATAAAGGTTTGAATGAAGAACAATATCTAATGCAACATCAGAAACATTATTATCTTTCAGCGCTTTAATTAACGCCTCTTGCCAAGGAAGATTTTCAAACTGAATTTTTTGTGGAAGCTCTGTTCCTGCGACCGACGAGAAAAAGAGCGCACTCGGCTGAACCACAACACCAAGGCGTGTTGCAGCTTGTTTGCTATTTTTAAATTTACCGATCAAAGATTGAATTTTCATTTAGTACTTTTACGTTTTCCGCCAACGATTCCGTCGGCCTATCTGAACTTTATTTGGCGTCGCTACAACATTCTTTTTCTGTTGCTCTTCTTTCTTAGGTAACAACTGCTGTTCTGTTGCTAGGTAGCGCCCTTGAATACCATGCACACCTAACTCAATAACGGTCTGATACTCTTGTTTATTATCGACACCCACCGCGATAACCTGAGTCTTTAAGCCAGCGCATGCCCCGAGCAAACTCCGAACGAAGAGCTGGTTTTCATGACGTTGATCTATTTTCTTCACAAGACTACGGTGCAGCTTCAAGAAACCAACCGGCAGCTCTTTAAGGTAGTGCGTGCTCACTATCGAACGTCCAGCTTGGCCGATAGCGACCTGACACCCAAGTCCAACAATCATTTTGATCACCGGCCGCATATAGTCTAGGTGTTGAACAACTCGCGCTTCAGCAAACTCAAAAATCAATTTTGCCCTGAGTTCTGACGAAAGTTGCAACAGCTCATCCCTAAACCATTTAAAGTAATTTCGGTCTGCAAAAGGTATCACATGTAGGTTGATAGCGTAACTGTTTGAATACGTTGAACCTTTCAAATATTGAGTAATCGCCGTAATTGCCGCTTTATCAAGAACACTTTCATAACCAACTGATTCAATTGCCGAATTAAATCGCGATGCTTTTATCACTCCATTTTCTGGGTCGTTTAAACGCGCAAATAACTCGAAATGATCGATATGTTTATCTTTATGAGCATCTAATCTGTAGCATGGTTGTGAGAAGATATAGAGTTGATCCGGTTTCAGCGCGAGATCGAATAAAGTTCTCCAGCGCACGCTACCTCGCTCTTCTGTCTGCGACACATGCTTTTTAAAGCGACTCCAAGTATTATTGCGTTGTAACTGAGCACTTTTCAGTGCAGTTTCTGCCTCATCAATAATTCTAGTTGGACTTTCACCTTCACGGTACATACTGACACCGATGTGTGCCCAGTCATCAAGGGCAAGAGGCTGTGGAGGCTGAATCTTGGCAAGCTGCTTTAAACATTGCCCTGCAATATTAGAGATTTCTTTACTCGATAGATTAGGTGCAAAAATGGCAAAGTCTGAGCTGTAATAACGCGATAAGATGACCTCAGGGTAACGTTGAATCACATTATTCAAACCTTCACCAACTTCAACTAGGAAATCGTTGGCGATCTGTTTGCCTTGTTCCTCTTGAACATCCTCCCAGTCATTCACTCTTAGTAGCATTACGCCACCATGGGAACCATGTTCTGAAAGTGCCGATTCAAGTTTACTATCAAATAAAACTCGATTTGCTGTTCCCGTCAGCTGATCTAAGAACGTTTGTGTTCGAATAAAAGTATCAAACCGACTACGTTCTTGACGTGCATCTTGTAGCTCTTCGATCAGACGATCTAGTGCTTCGCTAGCGGTATAAGGCCATTCACGCAGATCGCCTTGTGCATATTCTTCGACTCGACCTGCTAAGATCATTCGCCCACGCTCTTCTAATAACTCAGAGCCGAGCAATTGCTCTTTCAACCACTTCAAACCGCGCATCAAACAAAATACGATCAGAATAACAGCAAGTGTTATCGACCAAAGCGCCTGCATCGAGTAGCCATAACCAATGTATGGAGGTACTGCTTTGAAGCGAATACTGTACCCATCATTGCGCTCGAGTGTGTATTCAGCGTCATGCAAAAGCGCGGCATCAATTTTCGATGAGGTGTCTTTAAAGCGATAAATCACGCCATAAGAGGAACGAAGCTCCATCTCTACAATATTGGAAGCTTGAAGCATTTTTGGCATCCAACGCTGTAAAGAATACGCTGCATCGGGATCTTCCATCTCTTTATCAACGACTTCCACAATTCCTTGTAGAGAGTGGTCAAGGTACTCTTGCCCCAAACGTTTAAAGGATAGAGTACCTCCCAAAAATAGGATAAACATCGCACTGATAACAATGACAGTTACAAATGCAACTAAACGAGTACTCAACTTTAAGGTAGGGGTATACCTCATCAATAAAAAATCCTTTTTCTACCATATAACACTGTTATCGGAATGGTAACCTATATATAACAGCTTTACTATCTACCGAACAAAACCAACCAGAGACTTTGCTTAATAAGATTGTTCATATCTAATATATAAAAAAGCCGCGACATGCGCGGCTTTTTTTGAATAACAGACACTTAAAACGGGATGTCGTCATCAAAATCCATTGGCGGCTCATTGTATTGTGGCTGAGCTTGCTGTGGCTGAGACTGTGGTTGCTGTTGAGCAGGTTGATGCTGCATTGGCTGCTGAGGCTGACCCCAACCACCTTGCTGAGGCTGAGATTGACCCATATTTTGTGCTGGAGCACCACCTTGAGCACGACCACCTAGTAGTTGCATTTGACCTGTTGGCCATTGAACAACCACTTCTGTTGTGTAACGGTCTTGTCCACTTTGGTCTTGCCATTTACGAGTCTGAAGTTGACCTTCAACATAAACTTGCGAACCTTTGCGTAGGTATTCACCTGCAATTTCAGCTGTTTTACCGAACAGAACAACACGATGCCATTCTGTTTTTTCACGCTGTTCACCATTGTTTTTATCGCGCCATGTTTCAGATGTTGCAATGGTGATATTCGCCACAGCACTGCCATTAGCAGTGTACTTAACCTCAGGATCTTGCCCTAGGTTACCCATGATGATGACTTTGTTTACTCCACGGCTAGCCATGTTTTGCTCCGTCCAAAATTGGTATTGATATAGAAATAGCGCAATAGGATAACATGCTTTGCGCTTGGTACAAATGTTCCAACCAACAATGTCGATTTCCCTGCCACAACAATATTGCACTGCATCAATTTTTGGAGAGCGTTCAAGTTTTATCTAGGCTGAGTAATTGATTAATTACTTCTCACTATGAAATAAAACGCAAACCATTCACCGAAACTCGCACTCAGAGTTAGCTTGCTTCACTCTGTGAAAAACAACAACACAACGTCAATATGCGAGGAATTATGGCTAAAAATATATACAGCAGAACTATTTACTTCCTATGTGAAGATACCAATGTGACTAACCCTATTATCGATGATCTCGAGCAACAGATCGGCTTACCTATCCCTCGTATTGTTGCTAAGGATCTTCTTATAGCACTCCAGCAACATAAGCATCGAATCTTAATGATCGATCATCAGGACTACACAAAGATAAAAAGCAAACTTAGGGACCTGCCACTTGCTGATAAGTCATTCGAAACCATCATTTTCAATCTAACGCATCGTTTAACAACCGATGAACTTCTTTCATTCGGTCACTTAAAAGGTCTGTTCTATAAAGACGAAGAGGTTGAAGTTATGGCTAAAGGGTGTGAAGCGATTATTAATGGAGAGAATTGGTTACCGAGGAAAGTCGTAGCTCAACTACTATTCCACTTTAGAAATGTTGTTGATAGCCACACCGCTCCTGCAACCGTTGATTTGACTACACGTGAGATTCAAATTCTCCGCTGCTTAATGGCGGGTTCTTCGAATACACAAATCGCCGAAGATATGTTTATTAGTGAGTTTACGGTTAAATCCCACCTGCAAAAGATATTTAAAAAGCTGTGCGTGAAAAACCGTGTCCAAGCGGCCGCATGGGCGAAGCAACATATGCGCCCTTTGTCTTAACTCTTTAACAGTGCCATATTTTTAATGTTTTCACATGGCGTATTCATTATCTATTCATTTAAATCATGATATGGTTGCGCCAGTTGAAATATAAATAGAAAGTTAAAGGGTTTAACTATGATCAAAAAGTGCCTTTTCCCCGCCGCAGGCTACGGTACTCGCTTTTTACCTGCAACCAAGTCAATGCCAAAAGAGATGATGCCAGTGGTGAATAAACCATTGATTGAATACGGTGTTGAAGAAGCAATTCAAGCGGGTATGAACGGAATGTGTATCGTTACCGGCCGTGGCAAACACTCGATCATGGATCACTTTGACAAAAACTACGAGCTCGAGCACCAGATCAGCGGAACCAACAAAGAAGACTTGCTGATTGATATTCGCGACATTATCGATACAGCAAACTTCACTTATATTCGCCAACGTGAAATGAAAGGTTTAGGTCACGCAATCTTAACTGGGAAAGAGCTAATTGGTGATGAACCATTTGCCGTTGTTCTTGCTGACGATCTTTGCGTCAATGAGCAAGAAGGCGTATTAGCACAAATGGTCGCGCTATTTAAGCAATTCCGTTGCTCAATTGTCGCAGTGCAAGAAGTGCCAGAAGATGAAACACATAAGTATGGCGTTATCTCTGGTGAGATGATCAAAGATGATATCTTCCGTGTCGACGACATGGTTGAAAAACCTGAGCCAGGCACCGCACCAAGCAACTTAGCGATTATTGGCCGCTATATTCTTACCCCTGATATTTTTGAGCTGATTGAAAATACCGAACCTGGTAAAGGTGGAGAGATCCAAATCACGGATGCTTTGTTGAAACAAGCAAAAGCAGGTTGCGTTCTAGCGTATAAATTCAAAGGCCAGCGTTTCGATTGTGGTAGCGTAGAAGGCTATATTGAAGCAACCAACTACTGCTTTGAAAACCTCTACCTAAAGGACACAAAGGCGTCTGAGTTAGGCAAACAAAAGACAACTAAAGAACAAGCTTAAAAGCAACAGTTCAATGATAAAGGCGGCTATCACAGCCGCCTTTACTGTTTTTTTATCCAGTATTTCTTTGCACATTTGTCACACTATGCAATACTTAGCCAACTTGTTTTTGCATAGAGTGACGAGAATGGATCAGATAGAAGTCCGCGGTGCCCGCACCCACAACCTGAAGAATATCAATTTAACTATTCCTCGCGATAAACTTATCGTTATTACTGGTTTATCAGGTTCAGGTAAATCCTCCCTCGCCTTCGATACTCTCTATGCTGAAGGCCAACGTCGATACGTTGAGTCATTATCGGCTTATGCACGCCAATTTTTGTCCTTAATGGAAAAGCCTGATGTTGACCACATTGAAGGTTTATCTCCAGCGATATCTATTGAACAGAAATCTACATCGCATAACCCTCGCTCAACAGTGGGCACGATCACTGAAGTGTACGACTACCTGCGCCTACTCTATGCCCGTGTAGGTGAGCCACGTTGTCCTGAACATCACACGCCGTTAGCCGCTCAAACAGTCTCCCAAATGGTCGATAAGGTTCTTGAGCTTCCGGAAGGCTCAAAAATGATGCTGCTTGCTCCGATCGTGAAAGAGCGAAAAGGTGAGCACGTTAAGACACTAGAAAACTTAGCGGCTCAAGGCTTTATTCGAGCTCGTATTGATGGTGAGACTTGTGATCTCTCTGATCCACCGACATTAGAATTGCACAAGAAGCACACCATTGAAGTCGTTGTCGATCGCTTTAAAGTGCGTGGCGACCTTCAACAGCGTTTAGCTGAATCGTTTGAAACAACACTTGAGTTGTCTGGTGGTATTGCAGTTGTTGCTCCTATGGATGGAGAAGGTGAAGAGATCATTTTCTCAGCCAATTTTGCCTGCCCATTATGTGGTTACAGCATGCAAGAACTCGAACCGCGTCTTTTCTCATTCAACAACCCGGCGGGGGCATGTGGTACTTGTGATGGCTTAGGCGTACAACAATATTTCGATCCTGAGCGAGTGATCGTCGACGAGGCTTTAAGCTTAGCTGAGGGTGCAATTCGCGGCTGGGATCAGAAGAACTACTACTATTTCCAGATGCTGTCATCGTTGGCAGAACACTTTGATTTCGATCTTAACAAACCATTTAAATCACTACCGAAAAAAATACGAGACATCATCTTAACTGGCTCTGGGCGTACCGAAGTCGAATTTAAGTACATTAACGATCGTGGTGACATTCGCGTTAAGCGCCACCCATTTGAAGGCATTCTCAATACACTTGAACGCCGTTATCGTGATACAGAATCTAACGCAGTTCGCGAAGATTTAGCGAAATACATTTCGACCAAAACCTGTTCGAGCTGTGATGGCAGCCGTCTACGTTTAGAAGCACGAAATGTTTTCATTGGAAATACAACACTGCCTGAAATCGTTGAGTTAAGTATTGCTGACGCACTGTCTTTTTTCGCCACATTAGAGCTTGAAGGACAACGTGCACAAATTGCCGAGAAAGTAATGAAAGAGATCAATGATCGACTTCAGTTTCTGGTTAACGTTGGCCTCAACTACCTCAACTTGTCTCGAAGTGCTGAAACACTCTCTGGCGGTGAAGCGCAACGTATTCGACTCGCGAGCCAAATTGGTGCCGGCTTAGTCGGCGTTATGTATGTGTTGGATGAACCTTCCATTGGCCTGCATCAACGTGATAATGAGCGCTTGTTGCAAACGCTCACCCACCTTCGAGATCTCGGTAATACTGTTCTTGTCGTAGAACATGATGAAGATGCTATTCGTATGGCTGACCACGTCATTGATATCGGCCCAGGAGCAGGAGTGCATGGCGGTAATGTTGTTGCCGAAGGGACTATGGATGAGATCATCGATAATCCAAACTCATTGACTGGGCAATACCTAAGCGGCAAGAAAGAAATTGCCATACCAGCATCTCGCACACCAAAAGATAACAAGAAAACCGTAGAACTTATCGGCGCTACAGGCAACAACTTAAAGGATGTCACCTTAGAGATCCCCGTTGGTTTGTTTAGCTGTATCACTGGTGTTTCTGGTTCAGGTAAATCAACCCTTATCAATGACACTTTTTTCAAAATTGCTCACACTCAACTAAATGGTGCCACGACAGCAACACCAGCGCCGTATAAAAAAATTAAGGGGCTTGAGCACTTCGATAAAGTTATTGATATCGACCAGAGCCCAATTGGCCGAACACCGCGTTCAAACCCAGCGACATATACGGGAATTTTCACCCCTATCCGAGAATTATTCGCTGGAACACAAGAAGCCCGTTCTCGCGGTTATAAGCCAGGTCGCTTTAGTTTCAACGTTCGCGGTGGCCGCTGTGAAGCCTGTCAGGGCGACGGTGTAATCAAAGTAGAAATGCACTTTTTACCTGATGTTTATGTGCCTTGTGATGTATGTAAAGGAAAGCGTTACAACCGAGAAACACTTGAAGTCCGTTACAAAGGAAAGACCATTGATGAAGTACTTGAGATGACCGTTGAGGATGCTCGCGAGTACTTTGATCCTGTGCCTGTTATTGCACGTAAACTGCAAACTTTAATGGATGTAGGCTTATCTTACATTCGCTTAGGTCAAGCAGCAACGACCCTATCAGGAGGCGAAGCTCAACGAGTAAAACTCGCACGTGAGCTATCCAAACGAGATACAGGAAAGACCTTATACATTCTCGATGAGCCAACCACTGGTTTGCACTTCCACGATATTCAGCAACTGCTGACTGTGCTTCATCGTCTGCGCGACCATGGAAACACGGTTGTTGTTATCGAACACAACCTTGATGTCATCAAAACAGCAGATTGGATTGTCGATCTAGGCCCAGAAGGAGGGCAAGGTGGTGGTGAAATCATTGCAAGCGGAACACCAGAAGATGTGGCGCAAGTCGAAGGCTCACACACTGCTAGGTTCCTCAAACCTATGTTAAAATAGCAATTAATTGTAAGATAAACAGACCAGTGAATACTTCACTGGTCTGTTTTTTTGAGGTGTTGTATTTTATGGCGACTACACATGTAGCAGGGACGGAACTAGAACTCAGAGCACCAAAGCTGCCTCTGATTAAGCCATTCTTAGTCTCAATGGGTATTGTTTATCTACTGGCAATGCACTTTTTTATGCCAAATCCTGGCGGCTCTGGTCTCGCCCTTTCGTTCAACCCTGTCACATGGCTCATACTGAGCTTTTCTATTGCAATTGGCTTGTACCAGCTAGGTACTCAGGGAAAGCTTAGCTACAACAAACTCTCAATCGGTTTGTTTATCTGTTGCGTTATGCTGACTTTGCCAATTCTCTATCATCAAGCTAACCCTACCCTCTCCGCAGGCAAGCTAATTGGCTTATGGACTGGCTACTTACTCTTTGTCGTTTTACAGCAATTTCGATTCAGCAATAAGCAAAAACAACGCCTATTGTGGTTTATTACTATCGCAGTCTTTATCGAGGCGCTATTTGGCTGGATACAATTCTTTGTTTTAGAACCTGGGAATATCTTTGGTTATAACACTGTTAAGAATCGTCCTTACGGTATATTTCAACAACCGAATGTAATGGCAAGCTTCCTTGCTACTGGCCTTGCCCTTTCTGGTTATTTGCTCACTCGCCATCCAACAAAGTATCAGCGCAAAGTCAGTGAGGTAGCTCTACTTTATTTGATGCCAATCGCAACTATTCCACTGCTAATTTTTTTAGCCTCCCGCACGGGTTGGTTGGCAGGGCTACTCTCCGTTGGCCTATTACTTCCATATATCTATCGATTTGCGACCAAAAAACGTTTCTTTGGCTGGTCTCTAGCAATAATTGTAGGAGCACTCATAGGCCTTAGTGCCAACATTGTATCTTCGGATCCTTCACTTGCTGCACAACGAACTAACCTAGAGAGCCCAAGGCAATACACCTTCCCTCAAACACTCGATATGCTGATCGAGAAACCATTTACGGGATATGGCTACGGCCGCTTTGAACCTGAATACATCATCTATACGGCACGACAGCATCAACTTAATGAAGATTATAAGCCTGGCCTAGCATCGATGGATCATCCACACAACGAACTATTGTATTGGGGCGTTGAAGGTGGATTAATCCCATTGGTTGCTATATTCCTTGCAGCAACACTGGTGTTGGTTCGGATCGCTCAAACCGCCCGAGGCACACGCTTAGCATTATTTGCCCTGTTTGTACCTATCGTTCTACATAGCCAACTTGAGTACCCATTTTACCACTCAGCCATTCACTGGATAACGTTTGTCATTTTACTCTACTGGGTTGATCAAAGAACGGTCTCTTATAGGCAAGCCTCGTTAAGCTTCATTTCTCAAACACTATTGAGAGTTTTTAGCTTAGTTATCCCAATCGTGGTGAGTTTCTACATGATCAGCGCCCTACACACCAATTATGTTTTAACTCAATTTGAGCGCTCTCAACCGAAGAACCCTGAATTGCTAGAACAGGTGAGCAACCCCATCGTTTGGAAAGACAGATACGACTGGGACATCTTCAGCACTTACCTCAATATTGGTTTGTATAAACAAGATGCGCAGTTTATTCAGCCTTATGTCGACTGGTCATTAGAGATCATAAAAGATAAGCCACGCCCGGCTTTCTACAACAACTTGATCTTGGCCTACCAAGGGCTTGGGGATACAGCGAAAGCGGAGCAAATTCGCAGTGAAGCGCAATTTCTGTTTCCAAATCGTGACTTCTCTGAGGTGCAGTATATCCCACCGAACATCGATGCTTTAAAAGCTGATAACGAGAAAGAACTGCTTCCTGCTAAATAAAATAATAAAGGCGACCAATCGGTCGCCTTTATTAATTTCTAAAGTCTAAAGCTTATTGTGCTAAAGATTCCTCTAAAGCTCGAAGGCACAAAGCAACATTTTCAGCGCGAGCGCCGTAGCCCATCAAACCAATACGCCAAGCCTTCCCTGCTAACGCTCCTAACCCTGCGCCAATTTCAAGGTTATAGGTATTGAGTAGATGACTACGTACTTTAGCATCATCAATTCCTTCAGGAATATAAATGGCATTCAGTTGAGGAAGACGTGAATTTTCTTCCACAACAAATTCAAAACCAAGCTTTTCAAGACCTTGCTTTAGTTTCTCGTGCATGTCGCGGTGGCGCTGCCAAGCATTCTCTAACCCTTCATTTTTTAAGATCAGTAACGATTCATGCAGTGCATATAGGCTATTCACAGGCGCAGTATGATGGTAGCTACGCTTGCCTTCACCGCTCCAATAACCCAGAACTAAACTTTGGTCGAGGAACCAACTTTGCACTGGTGTAGTACGAGACTGAATTTTCTCAATAGCTGCGGCTGAGAAAGTTACTGGTGATAAACCAGGTACACAAGACAGACACTTTTGACTGCCTGAATAAACCGCATCTAACTGCCATTCATCCACTTTAAGTGGAACACCGCCGAGGGACGTTACTGCATCAACAATGGTTAGCACTTCGTATTGCTTTGCGAGTTGTCCAAGAGCTTGTGCATCGCTGCATGCACCAGTTGAGGTTTCTGCGTGAACAAAAGCCAGTACTTTAGCATCAGGGTTATCTTTTAGAGCTTGCTCAACTTTATCAACCGATACCGGCGCGCCCCACTCATCATCCACCACCACAGCATTGCCACCAGCACGAACGACATTTTCACGCATGCGCTCACCAAACACACCATTGCGACAGACAATCACCTTCTCGCCAGGCTCAACCAGGTTAACAAAGCAAGTTTCCATCCCAGCGCTTCCCGGAGCAGACACCGCAATCGTAAACTCATTTTCGGTCTGAAAAGCGTACTTTAGTAGAGATTTAAGTTCATCCATCATAGCCACAAACAAAGGGTCTAAATGCCCAACTGTAGGACGACTCAAAGCCTGCAATACTTGAGGTGAAATATCAGATGGTCCCGGCCCCATTAAAATGCGGTGTGGAGGAATAAAACTTTGAATCGTCATTGGC
Source organism: Vibrio sp. TBV020 (assembly GCF_046056895.1). NCBI lineage: Bacteria > Pseudomonadati > Pseudomonadota > Gammaproteobacteria > Vibrionales > Vibrionaceae > Vibrio > Vibrio sp. TBV020. The sequence continues at coordinate 3,142,696 of NZ_JBEEAQ010000003.1, forward strand.
AGTTCCTTTTGTATTTTTTCGTTCTATTTATTTTTGCTTAACCACATTAATGCATATTTCATCTGCCAGCAATTAGCCCAAAGTCTTGAGGTCAAACCAGTGTCACAAGTTTGTTAATTTATAAAAAAGATAAAGTTACAAATTCTCGTTGACATGAGTCACAGAAAAACGTTCAATGCAGATTATGTGGTGAATATTTATGCCACATAGCAAATTATTTTGCAGAAGAGGAGCACTACCCAGGTAGGTATGTTGTGGAACCGCAAATCCGATACAGCATATTGAGGGGGAGTAGTGCCGAGGTAGATAAAAGTTGTGGCTTACGTCTATCGGTTGCTAGGGTTGAATCCCTACAACTGTCATCAGCTCAGCCTGATGATGAGCTTCTGAGGTAGACAATTCAAATAAACACCTCTCTTTCGCTCAACTCTCTTCATCAAAGTAAACATTGGATGTTGGTATAGCTACCAAAGTAATTATTTTAGGAAGTCGTGGGAGAAATGCTGTGAGCAGTTTTAATGTAGCTAAATTTGGTGGAACTAGTGTTGCAAACTTTGAAGCAATGAGCCGCTGTGCTGCAATTATAGAAAGCAATCCAAACACAAAGCTGGTCGTGAGTAGCGCATGTTCGGGAGTGACTAACTTATTGGTAGAACTGGCCAATGGTGTTCAAGATCAAACTCGTCGCAGTGAAGTACTAGAGAAACTGGCAGAAATTCACCAAGCCGTACTCAATCAACTGGAAGATGCAAGTCAAGCAGCGAGTGAAGTATCAACCATTCTAGATACAGTCACCAGCCTTGCTGAAGCCGCTTCCATTCAATCGAGCCATAAATTGACCGATCATCTTGTTGCTTGTGGTGAGCTAATGTCCACTCACCTGCTGACTCAGTTAATGAAAGAGCGTGGCATTAATGCTGTTCGATTCGATATTCGTGATGTGCTTCGTACCGACAGTAACTTTGGTAAAGCCGAACCTCTATTGGAGGATATCAGTAGACTCGCACAAGATAAACTTGTACCACAGTGCCAAGAACATGTAGTAATCACTCAAGGTTTTATTGGTTCAGATGAAGAAGGCAATACCACCACTCTTGGTCGTGGCGGCAGTGACTACAGTGCTGCATTGATTGCGGAAGCTGTTGAAGCATCTGGACTAGAGATCTGGACAGACGTTCCTGGTATCTATACAACCGATCCTCGCATCGCATCGAAAGCCTCACCAATTTCAGAAATCAGCTTCAGCGAAGCGTCTGAAATGGCAAACTTCGGCGCAAAAATCCTGCACCCTTCAACACTGCTTCCAGCTCTACGCCACGACATTCCTGTGTTTGTTGGTTCATCAAAAGAACCTGAAAAAGGCGGTACTTGGATTCGCCATCAAGTAGAAAGCTCGCCGCTTTTCCGTGCATTGGCTCTGCGCTGTAACCAAACTATGGTCACACTGCGCAGCGCGAAAATGTTCCACGCTTATGGTTTCTTAGCCAAAGTATTTGAGGTTTTAGCCAAGCATAAAGTTTCGGTAGATTTGATCACGACTTCTGAAATCAGTGTGTCACTGACTCTCGATCAAACAGATACATCAGGCGGTGCACCACAACTTCCTGAAGCGGCGCGCCTCGAGCTTGAAGAGCTATGTACTGTAGAAGTTGAACACAACCTTTGCCTTGTAGCACTAATTGGTAACAATATGAGTGAGAGCAAAGGCTACGCAAAACAAGTCTTTGGTACCCTAGAAGATTTTAACTTGCGTATGATTTGTTACGGAGCAAGCCCACACAACCTTTGCTTCTTAGTTCATGAATCGGTTTCTAAGCAAGCAATTCAGAAACTACATACGGAATTGTTTGAAGGCTAGAAACAAGAAAGGTTGATGCAAGAACATCAACCTTTTCTTTTGTTGTCATTCCCGAGAGGGAGGGACGACCGAGTTGGGAATCTTTTAAAGCGAGTAGAAAACCTTTATAGATTTCCTACTCCTTCCTTCGTCAGTCTATGGAATGACGAAGGAACGAGAAAGTGAAGGTTTTATCCCTTACTCACCAGCAACTTTCATCGACTCAAGCAAAATCGAACCAGTTTGAATCTGCGAGCGAGTTTCAACATCGTTACCCACCGCAACAATCTGATTGAACATATCTTTTAAGTTACTTGCGATAGTAATCTCAGATACAGGATGTTGGATTTCACCATTCTCAACCCAGAAACCAGCAGCACCACGTGAGTAGTCACCCGTAACAATGTTGACACCTTGTCCCATTACTTCTGTCACTAACAGACCAGTGCCAAGCTCTTTTAGCATCTGGTCGAAATTCTGACCTGTCGAATTAACAAACCAGTTATGGATACCACCTGCATGGCCAGTAGGCGCCATATCCATCTTACGAGCCGCATAACTCGTCAGCAGGTAAGTCGCAAGAACACCATCAGTAATGATTTCACGATCTTGAGTAAACACACCTTCACTATCAAATGGACTTGATGCCAAGCCACGCAAAACATGTGGACGCTCAGAGACATTAAACCACTCTGGTAATACCTGCTTACCAAGGTGATCTAATAAAAATGAAGATTTGCGGTATAGGTTACCACCACTGATCGCCATAACCAGATGGCCAAGCAATCCAGTTGCAACGTCGGCTGCAAACATCACTGGGTACTTACCTGTCTTCAGTTTCTGCGCATCCAAACGACTTACGGTTTTTTCAGCAGCTTTTTGTCCAACAACTTCAGGCGTCCAAAGATCATCTTTATGGCGAGCTACTGTGTAACTATAGTCTCGTTCCATTTCGCCATTAGCACCTTGGCCAATCACGCAGCAGCTAGTGCTATGACGGCTTGACGCATAACTCGCGAGTAAGCCATGACTGTTACCATAGACTTTTAAGCCATAGTGGCTGTCGTAGCTAGCGCCGTCACTTTGCTTGATCTTGTCACTGTACGATAGGGCTTGTTGCTCAGCCGCAATCGCCACTTGCGCAGCGTAATCAGGATCTGGCGTATCTGGGTGGAATAAATCTAAATCAGGGATTTCTTGCACCATCAGCTCTTTCGGTGCCGGACCTGCGTATGGATCTTCAGAGGTATACTGAGCAATATCGAGAGCAGCAAGCACCGTTTGTTGAATCGCTTTTTCACTCAAGTCTGATGTTGACGCACTGCCTTTACGCTGATTACGGTAAACCGTGATGCCAAGTGCGCCATCACTATTAAACTCAACGTTTTCTACCTCGCACATACGGGTTGAAACGCTTAAGCCTGTTGACTTGCTGATGGCAACTTCTGCCGCGTCCGATTTCTCTGCGGCCATCTCTAACGCTTTAGCTACTGCGTTTTCCAACTCAACACGCTGTTGAGCTACTTGCTGTCTTACGTCCATATTTACTTATTTCTTAAGATCAATTGCCTTTAGAATAACAAGAATTTCGCTTTCTCCCCACGATTCTTGTTAAAATAGAGAAATAGATGTTCAAATTAAGGCAGAAAGATGGCACGTAAGAATCAAAAAGCGCCATGGGAAGAAGAAGAGGAAATCATCTGGGTCAGTAAGACTGAGTTGAAACGCGACATGGAAGAGCTACAGAAACTGGGTGAAGAGCTAGCAGCACTAAAACCGTCTGTACTTGAGAAGTTCCCATTGAGCGAAGACTTAGCAGAAGCAATCAAAGACGCACAACGCTTTAAGAACGAAGCGCGTCGTCGTCAGCTTCAATACATTGGCAAGCTTATGCGCTTTGAAGAAACTGAGCCGCTACAAGCAGCACTAGACAAAGTACGTAACAAGCACTCTCAAGCAACTGCTGAACTGCATAAACTGGAACAACTTCGCGATCGCATCGTAGAAGAAGGCGACAGTGCAATCGGCGATGCAATGGAACTATATCCAAGCGCTGATCGTCAACGTCTGCGCCAGTTAGCTCGCCAAGCCGCAAAAGAGAAAAAAGCTGGAAAACCAGCGAAAGCCTTCCGTGAAATCTTCCAGGTGTTAAAAGCACTCAACGAAGAAGAAATGTAAGCTTCCAAAGCACTTTCGCTTAAAATTAAAAGAGGGCTGATGCCAAACGTCAGCCCTATTTTATTTTCAATAAATTAGCTGGTCATCCTCATGAGCAAAGGATGAGTAAGTTGGGGATCTCTTCCAACAAGTCATAACTTTCTGAGATTCCCTACTCCTTCCTTCGTCAGTCTAGGGAATGACCAAACTCGTGACGCACCCTTTACTTAGTTCATTCACCCGCTCGTACAAATTCACTTAGAGTTGTGTTCAAGTGAGCAGAAGAAAGCTGACCAATCTCATCAGCCACCTCCACTCGTCCATTAGCAACAAAGATAAAGTCTGACCCGATCGCTCTCGCATCACTGATATGGTGCGTCACCATCAAAACAGTAATATTTCTTTCCTTAGCCAACTTCTCCACTAAAGAGAGCATCTCTTCACGTAAGATAGGGTCCAAAGCAGAAAAGGGCTCATCCAATAACCAAGTCGTATGAGGCTGAACAAAACAACGAGCCAAGGCTACACGCTGACGCTGCCCTCCAGAAAGTTGTTCAGGCAACCGATCTAAATAGTCATCAACACCCACTTGAGCAGCTGCCAGTTCAACCTGATGCAATTGTTCTTCACTCAGCTTTAGTCCCGGATGCAGACCTAATCCAATATTCTGACGAACAGTGAGATGAGCAAATAAGTTATGTTCTTGAAACAACATGGCAAAAGGTCGCTGATAAGGCTCTAAACCTACAATTTCATTATCATCAACCGTAATTGAGCCCTTTTCTGGGTCAATAAATCCAGCCACTAATGCAAGTAATGTCGACTTACCCGCCCCGCTTGGGCCCATTAAAGCCACAATAGAGCCCTGCTTAACCTCAACATCAAAGTGGAACAGCTCATTGTGGTAGTAATAATCCACTTTACTCAGAGTCAGCATAACTCACCTTCTTATTAACTTTGAACAAGATTTCAATTAGGGCAAAGCACCCAACGCTTAGCAATAATAATGTTACCGAGACCACGGCTGCCGCTTCCATCTGATAACTTCCTAGTAATTGAAAGAGGTACAGCGGTAATGTGCGAAATTCTTGGCTACCAAATAAAGCCACCGCACTCAAATCACCGATAGCAAACATAAAACTGATCGCGAAAGCATGAGCTAGTGGTTTCTTTAGCGCCTTCCACTCAACCACTTTAAATCGCTGCCAGCCTTTCATGCCTAAACTTGCACACACGTATTGATACTGCTGTTCGATATGGAGCATAGGCTGTGACAAGGTCTGGATGACATAAGGCAGCCCCATTAAAGCATTAACCGCTACCACCACAATAAATGCGAGACTAAACACATCAGTAAAGGAGCGGAGTAGCAAAAATAGTCCTGTAGAAACCACCAAACCCGGCGTCACCAGAATGATGGTACCGATCAATTCAATATGATCAGCACGTTTAACTTTATAATTAAGTCTCAGACGACGGCTGGTAATAAGAATGGCAATACCAGCTAATAAAGCCAGGATACTCGCTAGTGTTGCAACCTTAATCGAAGCCCAAAAAGCGAGCCAAAATCGACTGTCAGTTAAAACATCAATCACTTCTTTGTTTAAGCCGCTCAGCACCACCATAAGTAATGGAGGCAGCACCAGTAACATCGCGCCAACAATCCAACTCCAATCCCAGCATTTTGATAGCAAAGAGTCTTTCGATAAATGGGCTTGGGTTGATTGACTCCCTGCTGTAACCGACATCGGTTTAGCCAACCTTTGAATCGTCAAAGCCATCACACTACACAAAGCCATTTGCCAAATAGCAAGTAATGCACCAGCTTGTAAGTCAAAATCAAACTTAATCGCTTGATAAATTGCTAGCTCAATCGTGGTGGATTTGGGGCCGCCACCTAACGCCATCACAGTAGCGAAACTGGTAAAGCACAGCATAAATACTAAGCCACTCACATGAGGTAATTGTTGACGTAACCGAGGCCACTCCACCCAACGGAACTTATCCCAATGCCCCATCCCTAAATGAGCACACAGTTTATGTTGTTCTTGAGGGATTGAGTCTAATGCTTGCAACAATAACCTTGTCGCATAGGGAAGGTTAAAGAAAACGTGCGCCAATAAGATGCCGTTTAAACCGTAAATAGAAAACGGTAATTTACTGTCTAAAGACTTAAACAGAGTAGCAATCAAACCACTGTTGCCATAAATCGCCAGTAAGCCAAATACGCCCACCAATACAGGTAGTACGAGCGTAGTTGCAAATAACTTTAATAACAGAGCCTTGCCTGGGAAATGTCGGCGAGATAATGCATGTGCGACGGGCAATGCCAGACCAACGCTCAATACAGTTGATAGAAATGATTGGTAAAAGCTAAATTTGGTGACATGACGATAATAAGGATCGCTCCAAACTTGGCTGATATTTAATGTCTCTGCATTCGCCATCAAAGCCACAAGTGCAGAAACAACAAAGGCCGCGATAATCATCGCGACCCATAAACCAATTAAAGGTGTTTTACGCAAAAGAATCCCTTAGAAGGTTAATGCACTTTGCCATTCACGAATCCAAGACTTGCGGCTCTGTGCAACTTCATCGGCACTAAAGCTTAGCGCTTGGCTAGGAACAGTCAGAGTTTCAAAACCTTTAGGTAGCTCGACATTCGTCACTGGGTACATCCAGTTACCCGTAGGCATTGCTGATTGGAATTCATCACTTAAGATAAAGCTCATAAATTCATCGGCAAGTTTCTCGTTGCTTGAGCCTTTTACTTTTGCTGCAACTTCCACTTGAGTGTAGTGACCTTCAGCAAAATCTGCCGCTGCGTACTTGGCATCATTTTCAGCAATCAGGTGGTAAGCTGGTGAAGTGGTGTAAGACAGAACTAAATCAGACTCACCTTCTAAGAACATTGAGTAAGCTTCAGACCAACCTTTGGTTACGGTCACTGTCTTTTCCGCCAGTTGCTTCCATGCTTGAGTCGCATTGTCACCATAGACAGATTTCATCCATAGCATCAGACCCTGACCAGGTGTCGAGGTACGAGGATCTTGATAAATAACCTTTAGGTCATCACGAGACTCTACTAACTCTTTCAAACTCTTTGGTGGGTTAGCAAGCGTTTCTTTGTTGTAAACAAATGCAAAATAACCGAAATCGTAAGGAACGAACGTCTTGTCATTCCAGCCATTTGGTAGAGTCACAGAGCTAGTATCAACTTTGTGCTCAGCGAGCAAGCCGGTTTGCTTTGCTTCAGCCATCAGGTTGTTGTCTAGACCTAGCACGACATCAGCTTTGCTATTGTCGCCTTCTAAACGTAAGCGGTTAAGAATTGAAACGCCATCGTCTAGCGCGACAAAGTTCACGTCGCAGCCACATTTTTCTTCAAACGCTTTTTCTACGGTTGGACCCGGTCCCCAATCTGCTGCAAAAGAGTCATAGGTGTAAACCGTTAATGTGTTGTCTGCAGCGAAAGCAGAAAATGAAGTTAGTGTCGCAGCCGCTAGAGTGCTGATTGAAAGTGTGCTTAGAGTGGTTTTCACTGCTCGCTCTCTCCTTGTATGAGCGGCACAGGGTTGAGGGAGGTATCTTGGTGATAAATCCAGACTCAATTCCTACGCCAGCATTATCTGGTTCAGGTCCACGGGTCCCAAGCTTAACTTGATCTCAGCTTGATCCAATATAACTTGGGTCAATAGCTCCCCGATGAGTAACCGTCAAATTGTAATATTATTGATACCCAATAGCTATCCCCTAAATAGTTGGAGTTCCGCTAGGCGACAATCAAATTCAAATATGACGGGAATCGTAGCCCCAACGAGGAACTAAACCTTGTTCCACACCAAGATGATCCAAGATGCGCGCAACCATAAAATCGACCAAGTCTTCAATAGACTTAGGTTGATGATAGAAACCAGGCGCTGCTGGCATGATGGTTACTCCCATCTGAGAAAGCTTGTGCATATTCTCTAGGTGCAGCGTTGAAAATGGAGTCTCACGTACAACAAGTAATAACTGTCCACGCTCTTTCATGACGACGTCGGCAGCACGCTCGATAAGGTTGTCTGACATACCATGAGCGATAGCGGCAACGCTACCCGCAGAACATGGACAAACCACCATCTGTTTTGGAGCAGCAGACCCTGAAGCTACAGGAGAGAACCAATCGTCTTTACCACAAACGACTAACTTATCAGGATCGCAATTTAAGTGCTCAATTAGCGCTTGTTTAGCGGCATCAGGGTTACCTGACAGCTTCAAACCATGCTCAGTAGCAAGAACTACTCGCGCGGCTGAAGATATCAATAAATAGACTTGATAGTCTGCTGCTAATAAACACTCCAATAACCTTAGCCCATAAGGTGCTCCAGAAGCTCCGGTGAATGCCAAGGTAATCGCTTTTTGCTGTTTACTCATTTCTATTTCTGGTTACTCGCCTAACTTTTCTAATAACTTGCCGTGAATGCCTTCAAACCCGCCATTGCTCATCACTAGGATATGGCTGCCCGGCTGTGCACGACTAACGATGTTAGCGACTAGCTCGTCAATGTTGCCAGATGCTTGCGCGGGCTGATGACATTGATTTGCAATCTCTTTTACTGACCAGTCAATACTGTCCGGTTGGTAAAGAAATACTTCGTCGGCCTTAGCTAACGAATCAGCCAATGAATCTTTGTGGACACCACGTTTCATAGTGGCACTACGTGGCTCAAGAACAGCGATAACCTTGTCACTGCCGACTTTATTACGCAGACCACCCAAAGTTAGTTCAATGGCTGTCGGGTGGTGAGCAAAATCGTCATAAACCATGACACCATTCACTTCGCCTTTTAATTCTAGACGACGCTTAGTATTGATAAATTTAGCCAATGACTCACAGGCTAAATCCGGTGTAACACCAACATGACGCGCAGCGGCAATCGCCATCAAAGCGTTATCAACATTATGGTCACCAACTAAGTCCCACTTCACGATCCCAACATTTTCACCTTGGAATAGGACTTTAAACTCTGAGCCGTCGGCAATCAGCTTCTCGGCCTGCCAATCCCCTTGTTGACCGCTAAATTCCGTTTCACTCCAACAGCCGCGCTGCAATACATCATCTAAAGCGATATCTTGTTTCGGTGCCAAAATACGACCATTGCCAGGGACAGTTCGAACTAAGTGGTGGAATTGACGCTTAATTGCTTCTAGATCATCAAAAATATCAGCATGATCAAACTCCAAATTATTCATCACTAGCGTTCTTGGATGGTAATGAACGAACTTCGAGCGCTTGTCGAAAAAAGCACTGTCGTATTCATCAGCTTCCACCACAAAAAACATACTTTCGCCTAAGCGCGCTGAGATACCAAAGTTCCCTAGAACACCACCAACAAGGAAACCAGGTTGGTAGCCACAATCTTCAAGGATCCAAGCCAGCATGCTTGATGTCGTCGTTTTGCCATGAGTGCCCGACACTGCTAATACCCAACGATCATGTAACAAGAACTCCTGTAACCACTGAGGGCCAGACGTATAACGCAAGTTACTATTTAGTACATGCTCGACACATGGATTGCCCCGACTCATAGCATTACCTATAACAACAAGATCAGGAGCAGGGTCTAGCTGAGATGGGTCAAAGCCTTCAATAATTTCAATACCTTGAGACTCCAAAAGGGTGCTCATTGGCGGGTAAACATTCGCATCACTTCCCGTCACTTTATGTCCAAGCTGACGAGCTAAAACTGCCGCGCCACCCATAAATGTGCCGCAAATTCCCAAGATATGAATATGCATAACTGACCTTGTCCTAGGCAAAAATAAGTTCTTCATTATGGCGATAAAGCCGCCAAAAGCGAACCACTTTGCGCACTCAAACCTCTCTTTCACTATCTAGTTGCTCACTCTTGCACCAGCAACTCTCTATTCAATGAATAAATGTAAGTCCACTCATTAGTCGACAAATAAATTGAGATCTCAAACAGTTAGTTCATTACCAATAAAAAGATCTAACTCTTACACTTATCCACGGGTAGCCCTAAAAGATCCGTAAGAGGTCAACACTGCCCATCCCCCTATTTTAAGAGCGACTTTTTAAGGAAAAACCATGTCTGGAATGCGCACCCTTGGCGAGTTCATTGTTGAAAAACAAGCGGACTTCCCCCACGCTAGCGGTGATCTATCATCCCTACTCTCTTCTATTCGCCTAGCTGCTAAAATCGTCAACCGCGAAATTAATGCGGCAGGATTAGGTGATATTACTGGTGCTGTCGGCACTGAAAATGTCCAAGGCGAAGATCAACAAAAGCTGGACCTATATGCCAACGACAAGTTTAAAGCTGCTCTAGAAGCACGCGATCAAGTGTGTGGTGTAGCCAGTGAAGAAGAAGATGAGGCTGTAGCGTTTAATAAAGAACTCAACAAAAATGCTAAATACGTTGTCTTGATGGACCCTCTTGATGGCTCATCAAATATCGATGTAAACGTTTCTGTTGGTACTATTTTCTCAATCTACCGCCGTGTGTCACCTATCGGTACTCCTCCAACGGAAGAAGATTTCCTTCAACCTGGCCACAAACAGGTCGCTGCAGGTTATGTGATTTACGGTTCATCAACGATGTTGGTTTACACAACAGGTAACGGCGTAAACGGTTTCACTTACGACCCATCACTTGGCACCTTCTGCTTATCTCATGAAAATATGATGATCCCAGAAGATGGCAACATCTACTCGATCAACGAAGGCAACTACATCCGTTTCCCAATGGGCGTAAAAAAATACATCAAGTATTGTCAGGAAAGTGAGCCAAGCGAGAATCGTCCATACACATCTCGCTACATTGGTTCTCTGGTAGCTGATTTCCACCGTAACTTGCTTAAAGGTGGTATCTACCTTTACCCAAGCACACAAAGCCACCCAAATGGTAAGCTACGCCTTCTTTATGAATGCAACCCAATGGCTTACATCATTGAACAAGCGGGCGGCGTGGCTTCTGATGGTGTACAACGTATTATGGACATCAAACCGACCGAGCTGCACCAACGTGTACCGTTCTTCGTCGGTTCGAAGAACATGGTGAAAAAAGTGGAAGAGTTTTTAGAACTCAACCGTGAAGACGATTAACGTCAAACACCCTTTCAACAAAAAAAGAGTCGACCATAGTCGACTCTTTTTTATAGCTTCTGGATATAAAACTTAGCGCGAGAACTAAAATGGAGATCCCGCTGTCGAGTTCTTACCGGAGACATAGTCTTGGTAGAAGAATGGATCCAATCTTTCGCAAATTCCGCGATAAGGTTTACCCATGACACCTAACATATAAGCACTTTGAGAACAGTACGTTTCTCTACCTTGTTCGTAACCATTATCATAAGCCATATAAAGCTCTGAATTTAAATAACCTTGGGAGTCTAGCTTAGCCAACTTGCTCTCAGATTGTTTGATAAACCCTTGTTCAGCACGCTGCTGGCCATAATCAGACCAATCACTTGCTAAGCTGGTCATTGGTGTTGGTTGAGAAGTACATCCCACCAGCAAGAATATCGTCACGGCTAATAGATATTTCATAAGTCTCTCCTTAATGAATACTCAGCGCAAACCTTAGAGCTCGCCAAATATGGCTATACCTTTTGACACCAATCTCCCGACGATATCATTTCACTGAGCTGACTGACATCTTGATAAAGATACATCCAAGCGTGACCAAATGGCGTTTCGATTTGTTCACGCCGATAGGTCACTGGCACCTCTTCGAGTAGATCAAGCTGCTCTAATGTCTGGTCATCCACCAAGTATACTTCGCCGATGATTGCGCTATGACCTTCTATTACGGCAGGGTAAGCGCCAAGATCATAAAGCGAGTAAAACGGTGGCGTCGTGTGATTCCCTAGCCACTGAGATTGAGACAATAAATGATGATTGCACTCTCCATGGCGTAATGTGCCGTAGACAAAAACCAAATGTTGCATCGCATTTCCTAATTAAATTCAAATTGATAGAGGAGATCCACTGCGCTATCGACACCGGATATCGCTTCAACATACAGATCTTGCATTAAACGATATCGAACCGTGAATTCACCGACAGAATCAAAGATACCGACACCATACTTCACTTGTAGCCCCGGTAAGATATAACCACTCACCGTAACTTGAGAATCATCACCACTACCTGCTGTATCAAGTTGTAGATCTTGAACACCGAATGCCTCACCAATTTCACCAACCACTCGTCCACTCTTTGCTAAGCTTAGACCAATCAGAGTCGTCGTCATGGAATTACCACCCGCCTCACCATCAATATCTTGGCCACGCAATAGATACGAGAGCGCATTGGCTTGTGGCATCGCAGGTTCTGAGAAGATGGTTACCGTTGGCTCACTAGCAGGCCCCGTCACTTTCACACCCGCAGTCACATCATCTTGAGTATTGTCCGGATTACGGATTGCACTAATTTGTACATACGGCTGATCTGCTGGACCATTCATCAAGATCTTGCCTTCTTGAATCAGAAGGTCTTGACCAAACGAGGTATAAGAACCATCGGTAATGTTTATCTCACCGGTAATGAATGGTCCTTTATCTTTCTGAGTGACATTTAGATTACCGACAAGCCCACCTTCAAGTCCAAAGGCAGAGAGCTTAAAATCATTTCCAATCTTAATATTGATATTGGTTTCAAGAACAAACGGAACCGCGCTGTCTTGATCGATCGGTTCAAGCTGATCATTTAATAGAACTTGATCTTTCGAGACCCCTATCGCACTTGGTGGCAATTCTTCAACCGTAATACGTCCCCATGGCAGTGCGATGTCACCATCAATACGGGCATGTTTTGGCGACGCTGAGATAGTCATATCAGGTTTCACTTTCACCTTAACCATAGGAGGTACATCTACATACAACTCCTCAGCAAAGACTCTTACATTACTGCTCCAATCTTTTAAGTCTTGCCAGTCAGCATCACCTGCGATTTCAAGCTTGCCATCCGGAGTGTGAATCGCGGCAGCTAGTAGAGCTTCATAGCCTTTAAAGTCGATAGTTAAACGACCAGAATCTACCTCTACAGGTGAGATATCTCCTTTCAAGGAAATACCATCGACTAAAAACTTACCGTTCACTTTTGGGTGCATCGCTGGGCCACTGAGCGATAAGTCTGTAGAGATACTCGATTTCAACTGACTGTAATCCCCCACTATTGGGGCAAGAAAATCTAGATTGAACGTGGTCAGTTTTAACTTACCGTCAAGCTGCTTATCGTCAGTTAGCACATCGGGGATTGTCACGTTCCCCGACACATCGCCATTATCAGTAACGTCTAGTAACCAATCAGCCTGAAGTTTATTTTCCGCCAGCTGAGCATTGAGGTGAATCTTTTCCCAGCCAATTTGTATCGGCTGTTCCAGCTTTTGCACCACCTGACCTTTTGGTAATTCAATCGACGCTTTCACTTGAGGTGCTGTGTCTGCTGCCCACTTCGCCCACACGTTCGCATTGGTCTGCCCTGACAACTCAGTCGCTTCTGGTATAAAGGTTTTTATTTGGTCAAAATCAAACTGCTTTAAGGTTAAGGCTGCTTCACCGCTTTGGCCTACCTTAATGTCACTATCGAGACACAAAGACGAGTCCGCTTGCAGCCAACAGTGAGCTGCAACAGCCACTTGTTGCGTCGCCATTTCGAAGCCTAATTCGGTTGCTTTATTGAGCTCCCACTCACCTTGTTCAGAGCTCAGCGTCATTCTTTCTAAAACACCTTGCCAAGCAATGTCTGGTTTATCTGTCAATGAACCACTCAGCGCCAAACTGGTCGAAGCGATATTCGAATTTACATCCAAACTGAGCTGGTGCTCTTGTTGTGAACCGGTAAAGTTCAAAGTAATAGTATCGACTAATGTGTCTTGATACTGCGCTTGTTGAACTTTTAGAGAAAGCTGCCCAATAGGTGCAGGCAATGGTGTGATATTCCCCTTTAGAACAATTTGCTTAACACTTGCCTGATCTTGCCAATCGATATCTTTAACATCTAATGCTAAACCGACTTTCGGCTCTTTCAGTGCACCTCGAAGGGATACATCACCAACCGCTTTACCTTTTAAGTCGGGAACTGTCTTAATCAAGTCCGGAAAATCTATCGCGAGATCCATTCGCCATTCTTTATCAAGCTCCCCTTTGGCCTCAATTCTGTTTGGCCCATGAGACAGCACTAAGCGTGGTGTTTGCAAGCTTAAATCACCCTTACCTGATTTATCTGACGCGGATAATGCACCTTCAATATTCAATGGGTACTCTCGTAGTATTCCATCAATATCCAGGGTTGGTAGTTCAACCTGCCAGCCACCTTGCTCAGTTAAATTACCGGTAGTCTCTACACGACCACTAATGTCACCCTCAGCTTCCGGCCATTGTAATCCTGGTTGAATATGGGAAAGATCTAAGTTAGCAGCCCAGTTAATTGGCGCTTGCCAATCAGCAAGAAGGTCTCCGGTAACATGACCACCCAAAGTTGCTAAATCCAGTTTCTGAATCTTCACATGATTTAGGTCCCCTTCTCCTTGCAATGAAACAGTAAGATCAGGGAGCTCCTTGCCTTTAATATCGCTATCTAGTTCTAATTGGTAACCATTTAATGAGCCTTGGGTATTAAGTTTATCAATCACGACAAAGTAGTCGCCTTTACCCGTCAAAGGCCACTGCACATCACCTTGACTCAAACTGATATCAAATGGGAGTTCTGGTTTTAAGGGCTCGATCTTTGCCGACAATTCCGCTTTAGCAAGCCCACCTAGCTTGGCATCTAAGTTCAACTTAGCAACACTGCCATCCGCCTTGAGTTTGAGTGTTTGTCCTGCCGCGACTTCTTCTTTGACCGTCGCATCCAGATCCAGTGTTAAAGGGTAGTCCCCTGTGAGCTCCACTTGGGTCGCAAGGCTTGCCTCCACTTGAGGCATATTTACCTCAAGTGTCTTAACATCTACCTTAGATCCTTTCGCATTGGCACTTAAACCTAAATGGTGAACAATGACTGGCGTCTCCTGCTCTAACTTGAAGTCATGTACATCGATACGGACAATTTCAACTTGCAAAGGCAGCTCTACATTTGGCAATACAATAGGTGCAGGCTCTTTGTCATTAGGCTCTGAGACCGTTTTTTCCTCTGTTGCTTCATTAGTAGGCGCTAGCTTGACCCAAGGCTTAGTTAGCTTGGTTTTACTAAGTCTCAAGCGATTACCTTGAAAGGCAATTCCCGTCGTGAATGACTGCCAAGAGATCTGATTGCTCAGAACATCAAGTTCAATATCAGTTAGAGCAATACGGTTCACTACAATCGGAATAGGCGACGTTACTTTACCACCAGAGGAAGCAGGCTCTTCTTCCGCTGGTGCTGTCGTCGGAGGTAACTCAGGCATTGAAAAGCGAAGCCCATCAATCGCAACTTCATCTATGCAGACTCTTGGCTCTGTCAAGCAACTGGCATTTATTGCCAATGTCAGGGATGTGAGTTGAGTGTCCACATTCAAAGAGTCATCTTTGAAGGAAACATTATTCAAAGTGAAGCGAGGCAATATCGCCCCTTTGGTTGATTCTACTTTTAACTGAGGGACAAATTTCTCTGCCCCCCATAACGCTAGGTTCAATCCACTATTGGTAAACAGCAGTAGGCTTATAGCAAGCAGTAGAGTCGCCAATAAACCCAAAAGAGCAACTGACAGCCACTTTGACCACTTAATTACAACTCGGGTCATAGTTCAGGTCCTAACGTAAAGTGAACTTGGAACTCATCACCTGGAGTCGCATCAAGACCCCAAGCAAAATCTAATCGAATTGGCCCGACTGGCGATGCCCAACGCACACCCACACCCGTACCTCGTTTTAAATCCATTGTTTCATTAAAAGCATCACCGACATCATAAAACACCGCTCCCCACCAATTTCCATAAACTCGATATTGGTATTCAAGAGAGCTGGTTGCGATGTATTTCGCACCAGTCAACGCACCACTGGCATCGGTTGGAGAGATAGATTCGTAACCATAACCACGTAAATTGTTATCACCACCAGCAAAGAAACGCAGCGATGGTGAAAGTTTGGTGAACTCGTCAGCGAAGTTGGCACCACCATCAATACGGAAAATTCCTCGATGGTTATCACCAATACCGCGAATCCAAGTCATACCACCGAGCAAACGAGCAACCCGAGTTTCAGACAATACACTCGAATCACCAATTTCTAACGTTAAGCTTTGACGATCCCCCCACATAGGCATCGAACCACCACGAATTCGACTACGAGAAAATGAGATGCCTGGTAATAGAAACTGGGCCGTATCATCTTGCAAACCTTGCTCATAGTTTTCCAGCAAGTAACGAACATACAGGGTTCTATGCCAACCATTATCCAGAACCCAATGTCTTTCTAAAGCTAGGTTAGACTCCAAACTTTTCGTATCTCGGTTATCAAGGTTCTTCATTCCATATTGAATGCGATAGTACTCATGCAGTACATCTTCAAGTGGAATACGATAACCTGCGGTAATAGTCTGTTCAGGAGCTGACAGTGAGAAGCTACTATCAAAACTGTGTCCACGACTGTTTACCCATGGTTTTTTCCACTTTAGAGACCCTCTCACTCCCACATCGGTCGAATAACCGATACCCGTTTCAAGTTGATTTCGAGCCTGAGGAGCCAACGATACCTTCATCGGTAACTCTCGCCCTTCACCGAGTTGAGACAAATCAGGTTCAACAAACACCGAAGAAAACCAATCGGTGTTAGATAGGTTTTGGTTATACTCACCTACTTGAGAAACTAAATAGGGATCGCCTGATTTGTAAGGGGAAAGGGACTCGACGCGATCTTGTTCGATTTGGCTGCCAGTGATGGTGCTAGCGCCAAAATGATATCTCATACCACTATTGTAATGGAGACGTATAAACGCTTCATTCAAGTCTGGCGCGACTTCAAGACGGCTAACTTCAAAGTCACCTTCAAAGTACCCTTTTTGCAACGCAAGGTTTCGAATACCTGACTTGAGTGCATCATATAAACTGTGGTTAAGCGCATTTCCTGCTTTCAGGCCACTTTTCTCAATCAAAGCAGCAAAATCGGGATCGTTCTTCGCTTCTCCCGAAATTTTTACATCCACTTCTTGGATAATAACCGCAGGGCCAGGGGTGACTTTTACCGTTAAATCAGAACTACCTTCAGGAACAGTAAAATCAAACGTAGGGTGGTAATAGCCCAGTGCAGATAATGCCTCGGTTATATTGCGTTCCACTCGTGCTTGAAAACGTAAACTGGTCGAATACTCTTCAACAGGGATAGAAGATAGGTAAACATCAACATTGTCTTCTAACGCACCATCTAATCCCTCAATAGATAGATCCGTCTCCTGAGCCGACGAAAAAGGAGCTACAGTGAGAAGTATTAATAGCGCTGGTAAAGACTTTCTGATCATGCTTAATTATCTGTTTACATCACGTAAGGGAATAGTACAGCCTGTAAAAATATAAGTCTGTATAAAAACAGTCAATTAGGCGGTCTATATAATTCTATCTTTAGCAAGGAAACTACGATGCTCAACAAACAATCCCTGATATCCGCACAAGATGCGTTACCTGGCCGTGAGACTGCGCTTGCGATCGAAGACACTCACTTCGTCAATCAATCTAGTTTGACCGCAGAACCTGCTCAAGGTTGCGAACAAGTTCTACTTGGTATGGGCTGCTTCTGGGGAGCTGAACGTCTCTTCTGGCAACTAGAAGGGGTCATCAGTACGTCAGTCGGCTATTCCGGCGGCTTTACCCCGAACCCAACATACGAAGAGGTATGTTCTGGCCAAACTGGGCATACCGAGGTCGTACGCGTGATTTTTGATACGAACCAAATCAGCTTCAAACAACTGCTGCACACATTCTGGGAAAAACACAACCCGACGCAGGGCATGCGACAAGGTAATGATTTAGGAACACAATACCGCTCAGCAATTTATGTTTACAGTGAAGAACAACTGCAGGTTGCCCTAGAGTCGAAACAGGAATACCAAGCGCTTCTCGGTAGCGACAGTATTACTACAGAAGTTCTGCCCGCAGGAAAGTATTTCTTCGCTGAAAATTACCACCAGCAATATCTCGCGAAAAACCCAAATGGGTATTGTGGAATAGGTGGGACAGGCGTCTGTTTTCCACCTCAATAACTCAATCTAAAAAGTCGCCAAGAGGCGACTTATTTCATGCTAAGTATAAGAAACCGTAAATTAGACCGGTAATGCCGCTATCGCTTGATTGATTTCTTTGAAAGTCAGCAGCTTTTGCGGGTCTTTGACATCAGGGACAAGCACTTTGCCATTATCAAAGTTGAACTCACCTACACCTGAAATAACGAATTGACCTTTAAACAAGGTTTTAACAAAACGAGCCACTTGGCGTGGTCGATAGATAGTAAACTCACGTAGCATAACAACTCCAATATCCTTTTGTGATGCAACCTCGCAGGGTTACGTGCTCTATTCCTTAGAGCTCATGGAGCATTATATACACATTGTTTTTAATGTATATCATTTTGTTAAAAGTTTGGGCCATTTCACTGCATGGAAACACATAACACCACTTTTTCAATTTTCGGTATATACTTTTTGCGCTTACTAAAAGGAAGATAACAATGAAAAATAAAACTCTACTAGCACTTGCTATTGCATGCTCTCCAACATTTGCAATGGCACACAACATCTCTGTAGGACAAACTGTTCCAAGTGTGGATGTATCGAATCATGGTGAAATTGTCTTAAGCGGTGAAGAGACAGCGTTCAACGAATGGTCGACACAAAACATGCTTGGTAAAGTTCGAGTAATACAAGCGATTGCAGGACGTAGCAGCTCGAAAGAAATGAATGCACCACTTATGACTGCAATTACCGCAGCGAAACTTCCAGAACAAAGTTATCAAACCACGACGATCATCAACCAAGATGATGCTATTTGGGGTACAGGATCGTTCGTGAAGTCTTCGGCGCAAGACAGTAAAAAAGAGTTCCCTTGGTCATCAATGGTTCTTGATGAAGAAGGGACTGTCGCAAAAGCATGGGATCTTGCGGAAGAATCATCTGCAATCATTGTTCAAGATAAACAAGGTAAAGTACTGTTTGTTAAAGAAGGTTCGTTAAACGAGCAAGAGATCCAACAAGTACTCTTATTAGTCAAAGAGAACATCTAAAACTCCGCCTTAACAGTATCGAGTTTAAAGAGGAATTGTTATAGTATAACAACTCCTCTTACTCAATATGATGCTACATTGTTTCAATTTCGCTTAGTCTCCACTCGCTGCGCCATAACGGCACTTAGCGCTATTGCATTATTGCTGTGGCTCAACTTTGCGTTTATTGAGCACCAATATGATCTATCACGATCGCATCATTCTCATCACAACTGCGAACAATTTGCCAGTGTGCTGCACGGAGCGAGCCCTTCACTCAATGCTCCGACTCTCCCTCTTGTCGGGATCGATCACGACCCTCTAAAGATCTATCACTTCAACAGCGTTTTTTCTTTTGCTTATTTAGCTCGCTCTCCACCAATTTCTTGAACGTTGTCTCAATCCAGTAGTCAAAGTAGCCACTACATTGTGATTACTTAAATCTTAATAATTAAATAATTTTCAGGAAATACAATGAATAAGATCACCCCTATCGCACTTGGTATTACTCTAGCCGTCAGCGGATTTGCACAAGCTGAAGATGGTTTCCGCCAACATAGTGCTCATGTTCACGGTGAAGTTGAACTGAACATTGCTCAAGATGGCAATGAACTCCTTATGGAAATCACTGCACCAGGTGCCGATGTTGTTGGGTTTGAACATGCACCAAAAACGGAAGAGCAAGAGCACGCATTAGAAAGTGCTGTGGCTCAGCTGAAGAACGCAGGTAACATTTTTACTCTGGCAGCAAGTGCAGGCTGTAAAATCACACATCAATCAGTGACACATACATTGGGTGGCAATGATGGCCACCATGATCATAACGACCATGAAGGTCACGACCATCACGATGACCACAAAGGCCATGACGATCACGAAGGCCACGACCACCATGATGACCACAAAGGCCATGACGATCACGAAGGCCACGACCACCATGATGACCACAAAGGTCATGATGATCACGAAGGCCACGACCACCATGATGACCACAAAGGCCATGATGATCACGAAGGCCACGACCACCATGACCACAAAGGCCATGATCACCATGACCATGGTGAACATGCGTCATCACATGGCGAGTTTACTGTTGAGTATCATTTCGAGTGTAGCGACGTAGCCGCATTAGATAGCATTGATACTAGTTGGTTCTCTCACTTCCCAACGACTGAATCAATTAAAGTAAATGTATTAACCGATACTAAGCAAGCCGCTCTGCAGCTAAATAAAGACAACCACAAAATCTCACTTTAACGTTAGAACGTGGCCTAGTTATCACTAGGCCACTAAACTCAATCTGGATTCCTACTATGGCTAAGACAGACCATTCTTCCGTGGTTGAACTTACTCAGGTCCAATTTACTTGGCCGGGCAATGACTCACCAACTCTCGATATCCCTTCATTAGTTGTGAATCGTGGTGAACATCTTTTTATTAAAGGACCAAGTGGCTGTGGCAAATCAACCTTGCTCGGGCTTCTGACCGGGATCAATACCACCACTCGTGGTCAAGTGAATGTGCTCAGCCAAGAGCTATCTGCGATGTCAGGCAGTCAGAGAGATAAGTTTCGCGCCAATCACATCGGATATATTTTCCAGCAGTTCAACTTACTCCCTTATTTAAGTGTCATTGAAAACGTCACTCTTCCTTGCCAGTTCGCCCCACAACGAAAAAAACAAGTCGCGGGGGACTTAGCCGAGAAAGCTATCGAGCTTTTGAAAAAACTGCGCCTACCGAGCGCTCTGCTCAATAAACCAGTGACAGAGCTTAGCATTGGTCAACAACAGCGCGTTGCTGCGGCAAGAGCCTTAATTGGCAACCCTCAAATCGTCATTGCTGATGAGCCAACTTCATCGCTAGATTTTGACACCCGAAGTGTATTTATCGAACTGTTGCTAGAGCAAGTTAACCAAGCTAATGCCACATTATTGTTTGTCAGCCATGACCCTACGCTCGAACCATTGTTTGACCGCACAATCAACCTACAGCAACTAAACCAAGCGGGAGGTCAGCTATGACACCAACGCTTTCACTAGCTTGGAAGAGCGTACGTAATAGAAAAGTCACTGCAATACTTACTATTCTAACGGTCGCTATCTCGGTGATTCTCCTCCTCGGCGTGGAACGTATCCGAACTCAAGCAAAAAGTAGCTTCGCTAACACTATCTCAGGCACAGACTTAATCGTTGGTGGACGTTCTGGCCAAGTAAACTTACTTCTTTACTCTGTGTTTCGTATTGGCAATGCGACCAACAATATTGATTGGAAAAGCTATCAAGAGTTTAGCCAACATCGCGCTGTCGATTGGGCAATTCCAATATCACTTGGGGACTCACACAAAGGTTTTCGAGTAATGGGCACCAACCATAGCTATTTTGAACACTATCGCTATGGACAAAAACAAAATTTAGCCTTTAGCCAAGGTAAAGAATTCAATGGATTGTTTGAGGCTGTGATTGGCGCCGATGTTGCCCGCTCCCTTAACTACCGTATCGGCAGTGAAATGGTTATCGCTCACGGCATCAGTGATGTTGGGTTTAGTCGCCACGAGAACACCCCGTTTAAAGTGGTCGGTATTCTTGCTCCGACAGGTACACCAGTTGATAAGACCGTACACGTTTCTCTTGAGGCTATTGAAGCGATTCACGTTGGTTGGGAGTCAGGCGCTAACCTAGGTAATAACCCAAGCGCAGAGCAATTGCTGGAAATGAACTTTCAACCTAAGCAAATCACCGCAATGATGCTAGGTTTGAAGTCCAAGATTCAAACATTCGCTCTGCAAAGGCAAATCAACACCTATTCAAAAGAACCACTCAGTGCAATTTTACCTGGTGTAGCATTGCATGAATTATGGGGGATGATGTCAGTAGCAGAGCAAGCATTGATGGCCGTGTCCGTTTTCGTCGTAATTGCTGGCCTATTGGGAATGCTATCGAGCTTGTTAACCAGTTTGCAAGAGCGACGCAGAGAGATGGCGATCCTACGAGCAATGGGCGCTCGTCCACGACACGTATTTAGTCTACTGATCTTAGAAGCCAGTGTTCTTACCTTCATCGGTTTGGTTGTCGGTACCCTTGGCTTATATGCAATGCTTGCAATGGCTGCTCCTATCATTCAGCAGCAATATGGCATTAACTTACAAATGACCACCTTATCCCAATATGAGTGGTTACTCTTAGCTGCAGTCCAAATTGCTGGTACTATCATCGGCTTTATTCCTGCACTCAGAGCTTACAAGCAATCTCTCAGCGATGGCATGACGATTCGAGTATAACTATGAAAAAACTGATTCTTTTATTCTTGGCCATATTTTCAGTTGGCCTGACAACACACTCAGCAAGCGCTGAAGATACACTAACACTAGAATGGATTGACTTAATTCCAGAAAGCGAACGCAACCAGTTTGATGCTTATGGTATGCCTGCCATTGATCACTCTGGTGATGTCATGCAGCAGTCTAAAGTCGGAACAGTAAGACAAGAACTCAACGGTAGCACTGTAAAAATTCCAGGATTTGTTATTCCTCTAGAAGGGGATGAGAATATGGTCACTGAGTTTCTTCTAGTGCCATATTTTGGAGCTTGTATCCACGTTCCACCACCGCCGCCAAACCAGATCATTTACGTGAAATTCCCGAAAGGAGCACCTGTACAGCAGCTATGGGATGTGATTTACGTAATAGGCACGCTTAAGACAGAAACCATTAGTCATGAGCTAGCGGAAACGGGATATGTCATACAAGGCACTGAAATCGCCGAATATGATGATATGTAGATGTTAACAACTGAAGCAGCCTGTTAATTACCTATATTAGGATAAGTAGCTAGAGAGATAACCTAGCACTCCGACGTAGATGAGCAACAATAGGGCAATTGACAGGTGCTTTTTTAGTTTATTCTCATTGAAATACTTCATAAGCCCCTCAAAACTGACGATAACAATTTTAACAACTTGTTATCATTTATGATAGTGATATTTTTTATAGAGTGGCTCACAGTCTTTTTCTGGCAGACGATGCAGTTCCGAGGTACATTTAGTAATCAATAGTAAGCATCTGATGGCTAAGGAAATAGCATGTCTGAGAACAGTAAACCCGTTGTCATAGACCAACCAGCTGAGCAATCTCAACGACAAGAGAAGAAATCTAGCTATATCAAAGACAGTGCAAGCCGTATTATCAACATTGCACAAACCTACGGCTTAGATGCGCTATTGCAGGCCGAATCTCCCCAAAAAACCACTATTGAACGGGCTTTAATTCGTGAAAAAAAGCGTAAAGAGCTACGCCAAAAAAACTTAGAACAAATCCTCAAACTTGCGCACGTTTCATGTAAAGATGAAACCGCTGGCGATCCCGATCAAGATTGGCTCTATCGTTTCTTCGATATGGCACAAGAAGTCCACAACCAGGCGATGCAACGGTTATGGGCACAAGTACTTAAGCGCGAAGTCACCAACCCAGGCTCAACGTCTATGAAGGCGCTAAAAGTTTTACAAGACATGACACCTAAAGAAGCGCAAATCCTTCAACGCGCGGCTTCATTAGCATGTAGTTTTGGTGGCGATAATAGCCGAAAGCTATTGGTAGGTTATCGAGCGCAAGGTGGCATTTTTAGCTTCGGAAAACGAAATGTCACCGGTAACATCAATGTTGGTAATTTTCAGTTACCCTACTCAAGCTTGCTGGTATTGTTCGAACTTGGCTTAATGCACGGTACAGAGCTAGAATCGGGTGAAATCGAGCTCGATACACCTTTACCCTTAACTTACCAAGGTAAGCAGCTTTCTCTTCAAGCTCACAACAAAGGGGTTCGCTTACTCTATTACCGTTTTAGCCCTACTGGGAACGAGTTATGTAAGCTATTGGGTAATAAGCCAAACTCTCAGTATTACGATCAGTTGGTGGCGCTACTAAGTCAAAAATTCACAGCCAGCAGCGAAGCAAAGTCCACCATTGATACGATGGCTTAGGATCATAACAAACGAGAAAACACCTCTACGACTAGTCATCCTCAAGAGCGAAGGATGAGTGAATTGGGGATCTCTAGAACGTAAATCACTCTAGAATAGATTCCCTACTCCTTCCTTCGTCAGTCTATGGAATGACAAAGCCTCAACAACGAAGTTTAATACCAACAAAAACGCCAGCATCTCTGCTGGCGTTTCAATATCAATTACGACGGAAATTTAAGCTTTGAACGCTTTAAATGCGTTAATCAAACCATTCGTTGAGCTATCGTGAGAGCTGATTGCAGAGTCATCCGCAAGCTCTGGAAGGATTTGGTTAGCCAGTTGCTTACCTAGTTCTACACCCCACTGGTCGAAGCTGAAGATGTTCCAAATTACACCTTGTACGAAGATCTTATGTTCGTACATTGCAATTAGGTTACCTAGCGTACGCGGAGTGATTTGCTTAACTAAGATTGAGTTCGTAGGGCGGTTACCTTCAAATACTTTGAATGGTGCTAGTGTTGCCGCTTCTTCTTCGCTCTTACCTGCTTTAGCAAACTCTGCTTTTACAGTCGCTTCATCTTTACCAAATGCCAGTGCTTCTGTTTGAGCAAAGAAGTTAGACATTAGCTTCTGGTGGTGATCGCCTGCTGGGTTGTGGCTGATTGCTGGAGCAATGAAGTCACAAGGAATTAGCTTAGTACCTTGGTGAATTAGCTGGTAAAACGCGTGTTGGCCGTTTGTACCTGGTTCACCCCAGATGATTGGACCCGTTTGGTAAGTGACTGCGTTACCATCACGGTCAACGTACTTACCATTTGATTCCATGTTGCCTTGCTGGAAGTAAGCAGCAAAACGGTGCATGTATTGATCGTACGGTAGAATCGCCTCTGATTCTGCGCCGTGGAAGTTGTTGTACCATAGACCGATAAGCGCAAGGATCACTGGAATGTTGCTTTCTAGTTCTGTTGTCGCGAAGTGGTTATCCATTTCGTGCGCACCATCTAGTAGCTCAACGAAGTTGTCGTAACCTACCGCTAGCGCAATGGAAAGACCGATTGCAGACCATAGAGAGTAACGACCACCAACCCAGTCCCAGAATTCAAACATGTTGTCAGTATCAATACCGAACTCAGAAACAGCAGCAGCGTTAGTCGACAGTGCTGCAAAGTGCTTCGCTACATGTGCTTCATCGCCAGCAGAAGCTAAGAACCAATCACGTGCACTGTGTGCGTTAGTCATTGTTTCTTGGGTAGTAAATGTTTTAGAAGCAACTAGGAATAGCGTTGTTTCTGGGTTTAGGTTCTTCAGTGTTTCAACGATATGAGTACCATCAACGTTAGAAACAAAGTGTAGGTTTAGGTGGTTTTTGTATGGTGCTAGTGCTTCTGTCACCATATATGGACCAAGGTCAGAGCCGCCGATACCGATGTTTACGATGTCAGTAATTGCCTTACCTGTGTAACCTTTCCACTCACCACCAATAACGCGGTCAGTGAATGATTTGATTTTTTCTAGTACTGCGTTAACAGCTGGCATCACGTCTTCGCCATCAACCACAACTGGCTTGTTGCTGCGATTGCGAAGTGCTGTATGAAGTACTGCACGATCTTCGGTTTTATTGATCGCTTCACCGCTGAACATCGCTTCAATTGCTGCTTTCAGCTCAGTCTCATTTGCAAGAGCAAATAGGTGCTTAAGCGTCTCTTCATTGATTAAGTTCTTAGAGTAATCAACAAGGATGTCAGCACCAAAACGTGCAGAGAAGTTATCAAAACGTGCAGAATCTTGAGCAAATAGCGCTTTAAGATCCATGTCTTGTGCAGATTCAAAGTGCGCAGTTAGCGCTTTCCAAGCTTGTGTTTGCGTTGGGTTGATATTTTTCAACATGGTGTCTATCCCGATGTTCAGTAGGTTTTATTCCATACAGTCTAGCGAAAACTGGCGGAATCCCCGATTAAGCAAAATAGTAATATTAGATATGTTAGGGCAAATTGCCACAAAACAAGAGTTTGTAATTTTTTTTCAGGCCAGCATTATGACGCAGGCTACTCTCACTCACATTGAGTTAGGTCACGTTACCTGATTCAAATTTAAACAAATTCATTGCTGGTCTTATGATATTACCACCAAGCTAGGTTAAGCTTAATGTCCGGTCAACGAATTCTCGATTATAGGTCTGTTATGTGGCAGCAAAAAGTCATTCATCTCAATGCCCACCAGCGTGGCTTTCATCTAATTACCGATGAAATTGAACAACAATTACCTCAAATATCTGACTATTCTGTGGGATTATTACAGCTCTTTATCCAACATACCTCTGCCAGTCTTACGATCAATGAAAACGCTGATCCAACAGTAAGACATGATATGGAAAAACACTTTAATAAGTTTGTACCAGAACGAGCACCATACTATAAGCACACTTATGAAGGAGATGATGATATGCCTGCTCATATTAAAGCCTCGACACTCGGCACTAGTATCATGATTCCAATCAGTAACGGGCGTCTTGCACTAGGAACATGGCAAGGTATCTACTTAGGTGAACACCGTGACTTTGGTGGCGCGAGAACCATCATTGCCACCATTCAAGGAGAGCAATATAAATAAACAGAGCGGTTTCAGAAAATTCTCGGCGTACGACACTCACTTTCCCAATTAAACAAGATTGAGTTCAAGATACAATCACACCAGTAACAGAGATGTCCATGAACCTTGTGGATAGAGAAAGGTTTCTTAACTCGGTGAAATCGTATGCCAAATTCGATTCAATGGTGGAAGAAGACAGCGACAAAAGTGTCTGCCAGACCCAATATTAGACTCTTGCCCGTCGGGGAGAATACCGACGACGACAGCGACACCATTAGAATAAGCCGTACATCAGTACCACCTACATCCCGCTCAACAGATCAAAATACGACTTCATATAACTGTTTTGGTACTTCTGAAACAAGTACCGATGATAGTGAAATGCAGATAACGGAAATACGTGATCGGTTATCAGGACTACTCGAAAAAGTAAAAATTGCTGATCGTCCCTACACAAATTCCGCGGGGCTTTGTCAGTATGAGTTTGATGTTAACAATGATGCGATAAGAAAAAGAAGGTGTGACCTTGCTCGAAGCCTTGGCTTTACTCCTTCAGACGCAATATCTCAAAGTAAATACCACCGGCATTTGGCGCAAAGAGTCGCCAACGAATTCGACCAACAAGGCTTTATGTTTGGCAAATGCGCAGAAATGGCCGCTCTTGCTGCGAATTTATTGACTGAACTAGCGATGGCTTACAACAAACATCTCTATATCTTCCAATTACCTGACTCTAACCATACGTTAGTGCTTATGTCCGTTAACCAATACAAGAGTAACGAGAGAATCAATTGGAAAAAAGAGTACGCTAGTCAATCGATTACTGTCGACCTCTGGCAAGCTGGACTCGATAAGAAAATGGCCAATTTGGCTTGCCTGTCATCAGAACATCGCTATACCAGAAAGCCACGCACTCGCGGTTATATACAAGCCCAAATATAAGATCGCTAACAAGTCGCATTGTATTTCAGAATAATCTCATCAAAGTACGTCGCTCTTTCCCAATCCACTTATTTAACCTGCACTATACAATCACGCTGTTTCGGATCGCTTTCCAAGGCTCAGGTCGAGTGTTGGAGATATTCTTTACTCGTGAGGATATATGCCAAATGTAAATAAATGGTGGAAGAAAAAAGCAACAAAGACATCGGAGAAACCTAATGTCAAACATATAGAAGTGGGGGCGACATCAGATGCAGATACAAACGCCACGCATGCTCAATCATCTTCCCCTTTAGAAGCGTCTCGAAATATACCCCAGAGCTTTTCTCAAGCCGCAGCGATCGAGCCTGCAGCCGATAGTATTTACGTTTCAATGCTCAAGAAAGGAGAGCTCTGGCGTCTAAATCACTTAGACCATACTCAAGGTGAGCAAACAATCAGAAATATTTCACACAGCAACTTAGTGATAGAAAGTTTATCCGCGGAAGAAGAAGAGTTTCTCAGTGCTTTTGAAAGCCAACCGTTTTACCTGACTCATTTTACTAGTGGTGACTTTAGAACGCCTGATGGTTCTGTCACTATTTTGTCTAGACAGGAAATGATCAAACAAAAAATAAACTTCAACCGCGAGAACACACCTCGGCTCGATATTGAGAGCTTCGCTACAACAGGGTTTGCTTTTACTGCACTGGAATGCGGTGCCAACCAAAAATCTAAAAGTCGCTTTGGATCTTATAAATACAGCGTCAAGTTCAGCGATATTTCTCGACAAGACCTCGAACATGCTCACTGCCAAGTCAATGATTTCGGTAACTTTGATCAGCGTCCGTCCGATAGACTTCCTAGCTACTTTACTCAAGAAGATAAAAAACACTTTTTTAAGGGGAATATTGTTCAAAGATCAGCATTATCACTCATTTTCCATAGTACAGATATTCTACGAGGGGTTGGACTGTGCATCATTAGAGATATTAGGGAACTAACGCCTCCCACTCAAAGAAGGCTACTATCTTCAAGAACGGATGCGGAATTCAACGAGATCCTAAATTGCTTCTATAGACCTCAATTGCTTTTTCCAATCAAACTCCATATCAAAAAAGAACAGCTGATATTTCAAAAGTTGGCTGAGCCCCAAAAACATTTTTACGTTTAGAACCTCTCATTCCTAAGTGGGCAAATTTAGAGGCTAAAACGGCTGATTGATCATTACGCGAAACGTTCCTTCATCAGCCCCTTTAGCTAATTCAGCGCGAACGACAATACCCTCTACTTGAAAACGTACTGCGCCACCAAGGTTCCACTGCATATCACTATGCAATGTTTTTACATCATACTCATCAGCCACTCGGCCGACTTCGGCAAACAGTACCCACTGCCACCATGGCAAGTCGTAGTAATTGATGACTGGAATATCGTCCAACGGCTGCCAATCTGGTAATACCCTGTACTCGGCTGAATAGTGAACTGCGCTACGACCATGATAACGACCACTGGTATACCCTCTCAAACGATAAAGCCCACCTAAGCGAACTTGGTCTTGTTCAGGTGGCTTAGTTCTATCCCAGCTTGGTGTATCTGCGGTATAAAAATCAAATGCAAGAACTTGTTGGTCAAACAGTTCGCCCAATGGCCCAAGAGCAAAATACTGACTATTCTGGAACTCCCACTTTGTCCAGATATCTTCGCTCTGCCAACTCTCTCCCGCGACGGTAAGTTCAAAAGAAGTATGAGAACCTTTTGATGGGTTACGTACACTGTCGCGGTTATCCCAATCGAGTGTCAGCTCAACCCCAGTAGCTTTTTCTGGATAGCCATAAACATCTAATTCACGGGATGAGAAAAACGGTGTCACTATCAACGAACTCACACCAGACTCTAACGGAGAAGCAAAATCCACATCTCGTATTGGCTGGAAAGCACCCATTAAGCCATGCTTTTCAACATTGCCCCAAGGTAGCAAGTATTTAAATTCAAACTGATAGTTCTGTTCAAACCCATCTGTTACCGTTTTATCTCCAGTGATAGAGCTATTACTGCCTTGTTCACCAAGATAATATGGGTTTTGGTTGAATTGTGCTTGGTACATCTGCGTACTAAACAGTAACCGCTCTGACAACGCGTAATTGAAGGCTGATAAGAAGCCGACATAGCTGTCTTTGTCAGAATAAAGCGCCATACCAAAAAGAGCTGCTTGAGGCTGCCCTACTCCCTTAGCAACGCCAGCAACACCAAACGTATTGCCCATGGTTTCAGTACTAAAGTAAAACGGGACAAATGCAGAATCTTTTTCTTTTGCATTCACTTGGACGCAAATAAAAAGGCTGGCACATAAGGCCAGCACTTGTTTGATTCGGTTCAACTTCATTTATTGGGAGTATTCCATATCAACGCGAGATGTCAGCTTAGTCACTAATTCGTAGGCAATGGTTCCGATGTGACTAGCAACTTCTTCCGCCGGGAGCTTGTTCCCCCACAAAATCGCCTCATCACCCACTTTATCTGTCGCATTTGGTCCTAAATCAACGGTTAACATATCCATTGATACACGTCCTGCTATGGGTGCTTTTCGACCATTGACCAATACAGGTGTCCCATTAGGTGCCGTTCGTGGATAGCCATCACCATAACCAATTGCAATCACGCCAACCTTAGTATCACGCTCACTAGTCCAAGTTCCACCATAACCAACGCTTTCGCCCGCTTTGACGTCACGGACAGCAATAAGATGAGACTTCAAGGTCATGACAGGTTGATAGCCCATGTCTTGAGCCGTCTTGTCATTAAATGGAGAAACGCCATACATGATAATGCCTGGACGAACCCACTCTAATTGGCTATTAGGCCACGCAAGCAAACCAGCAGAAGCCGCTAGAGAACGTTCACCTTCACAACCTTCGGTCAAAGAAAGGAAAAGCTCAGTTTGCTCATTAGTCGTCGATTTATCTAATTCATCAGCACAACCAAAGTGACTCATATAACGCAGTGGTTTGGCTACATTTCGACAAGCTTTAAGTCGTGAGACAAATTCATGGTACTGCTCTGGTCTCACCCCTAAACGGTGCATTCCGCTGTCTAGCTTTAGCCACACAACAACCGGAGTTTCTAATTCTGCTTGCTCAAGAGCTTCCAGCTGTTCTTCACAATGAACCACGGTTTGAATGTTATTCGTCACCAATACTGGTAAATCACCAGAAGAGTAAAAGCCTTCAAGCAATAGAATCGGCTTAACCACACCACAGGCGCGCAGTTGCAACGCTTCTTCAATACGAGCAACACCAAATGCATCGGCACCTTTGGCATGCTTAGCAATATGACGTAAACCATGGCCATAACTGTTAGCTTTAACCACAGCCATTACTTTACTGCTTGGCGCTTGCTGTTTGATCTGTTGAAGATTGTGTTGAAGAGCTTCTAAATCGATATACGCCGTTGCGGCTTTCATGTAGCTCATTGGCTTACTCATCATCCATATCAAACGCAGGTCCAGCATAGTTATCAAAGCGAGACCATTGACCTTGGAAAGTAAGTCGAACAGAACCAATCGGGCCGTTACGCTGCTTACCTAGGATGATTTCTGCCGTACCTTTCATTGAGCTATCTGGGTTGTACACTTCGTCACGGTAGATAAACATGATCAAGTCGGCATCCTGCTCGATAGAGCCTGATTCACGGAGATCCGAGTTAACAGGTCGTTTATCGGCACGTTGCTCTAGGGAACGGTTAAGCTGAGAAAGTGCAACCACTGGTACGTTCAATTCTTTCGCCAACGCTTTCAATGATCGAGAAATTTCAGCGATTTCGAGCGTACGGTTATCAGATAAAGCTGGCACTCGCATTAGCTGCAAATAGTCGACCATGATCATTGAAAGACCACCATGGTCACGAGCAATACGACGAGCACGAGAACGAACTTCGGTTGGAGTCAAACCTGAACTGTCATCGATGTACATGTTCTTCTTCTCCATGAGGATACCCATGGTAGAGGAAATACGCGCCCAATCCTCATCATCCAACTGACCAGTACGAATTTTAGTTTGGTCAACACGTGAAAGCGACGCAAGCATACGCATCATGATCTGTTCTGCTGGCATCTCTAGCGAGAAAATAAGAACTGGCTTTTCTTGCTCCATTGCCGCGTTTTCACATAAGTTCATCGCAAAAGTGGTTTTACCCATCGATGGACGTGCCGCAACAATGATTAAGTCTGAACCTTGTAGGCCCGCAGTCTTCTTGTTCAGATCAGTAAAGCCCGTATTTACCCCTGTAACACCATCTTGTGGTGTCTTGTACAGGATCTCAATTCGCTCTAACGTTTTTTCTAGAATGTTATCGACGTTCTGTGGGCCTTCATTCTCGTTGGTACGAGATTCAGCGATAGCAAAAACTTTACTCTCAGCAAGATCGAGCAGATCTTCAGAATTACGCCCTTGAGGATCATAGCCTGCATCAGCAATCTCATTGGCAACACCAATTAAGTCACGAACAAGTGCTCGTTCTGCAACGATATCAGCATAAGCGTTGATGTTAGCTGCACTTGGCGTGTTCTTAACCAAGTCAGCAAGGTAAGCAAAGCCACCCACATCATCGAGCTGTTCACGCAGTTCAAGGAACTCTGACAACGTAATTAAATCGAGTGGTTTGTTCTCTTCAAGTAGAGTCTTTACCGCTTCAAAGATTAGACGGTGTGGTCGGCTGTAGAAATCTTTGGCAACAACACGCTCTGCAACCGTATCCCAACGCTCGTTATCAAGAAGAAGACCACCAATAACGGATTGCTCTGCTTCTAATGAGTGAGGTGGGACTTTGATTGCATCGACTTGTGCATCTCTAAATTTTTTATTTCGATTATCTACTTTGGTTTCGGCCATGGGTCTGCTCAACAACTTGCTTTAGATCGCTAATTATAACGAGAATGTCGCCATTGTCTGTACCAAAGAAAGACTTTGTCGAGTTCTAATGTAGAATTAACTTGTTGCTGACGGTATTCCATCAGTTTAAATCTAATATTGCGTCATTCGTTCCATCAATATAGAGGTAGTAAGTGTCTAGACTTTGGCTTATGAGTTTCAGCCTAATGAGCTCCATGCTCGCCTATGCTGACGATACAGGGCAAAACGACACGGATATTGAACTGCCTTCACCATGGAATACTGAAGTAGAGTTTGGTTATCAATCCCATACCGGTAACTCGGACTCAAAATCTCTAAACTCTCGACTCAATGCGGAATATGTTGAGGGACGTCATCGTACCAGCGGCGAGTGGAAGTACTATTTGCTGTACAAGGATGGTGAAGAGGATAAAAGGCAGTCAACCTACACAGCGCAGAGTGACTATAAGCTTGGCCCTAAAACCTACCTATATGGCAGTTTCAAAGGGGTAGACTCTCGCTACAGTGCTTACTTCAAAGATTACACCCTATCGGGTGGTTTAGGTTATCAGTTCTCCAATACAGAGCAATTTGTGCTTGAGCTAGAACTTGGCCCTGGCTTTCGCTATCAAGAGCCTAACTTAGACGAAATCGATGACGACGACATTATCTTCCCAGAAACGGTTCAAGAGTCGATTTTTCGAGGCAACCTCAACACAACATGGAAAGCGTTAGACAACTTGTCTATTTCCGCTGACCTAACCATGGTTTCAGGTGACAGTAACACGCGAACCGATACTGATATCAGCGTAACAAACAACATCACTGAAGATATCGCTCTTAAGCTATCTCATTCACGACAGTATCACGATAAAGTGCCTGATGGCCTAGAAAAGGCAGACAGCATCTTCTCAGTAAACCTACTCTTTATTTTCTAGCCTCTTTTTCTGAGCTCCAGATACAAAAAAAGCACCTCTAGGAGGTGCTTTTAAATTACGTCTTGATACTGAATTACTCAGCAGCAACAACTTGTAGGTTAACTGTAGCGAAAACTTCAGAGTGAAGTTGAACGCTGATCTCGAACTCACCAGTGTTACGTAGTGCGCCTTCTGGAAGACGAACTTCGCTCTTAACTACTTCAACGCCAGCTGCAGTGATTGCATCAGCGATGTCGCGAGTACCGATTGAACCGAATAGTTTACCTTCATCACCAGCTTTAGAAGCAAGAACAACTGCTTCTAGTGCGTTGATTTTCTCAGCGCGAGCTTCTGAAGCAGATAGTTGCTCAGCAGCTTTAGCTTCTAGTTCAGCACGACGTGCTTCGAACATCTCAACGTTAGCTTTAGTAGCCATAACCGCTTTACCCTGAGGGATAAGGAAGTTACGAGCGTAACCAGACTTAACGTTTACAGTTTCGCCTAGAGCACCTAGTTTGCCGATTTTATCAAGTAGAATAACTTGCATTGTTTAATTCCTCTTTTTAAAAACGAACCGATTACTGATGCTTGTCAGTGTACGGTAGTAGAGCTAGGTAGCGAGAACGTTTGATCGCGCGAGCTAGTTGACGTTGGTACTTAGCGCTTGTACCAGTGATACGGCTAGGTACGATTTTACCAGCTTCAGTGATGTAGTTTTTAAGAGTTGCTACGTCTTTGTAATCAATCTCTTGTACGCCTTCTGCAGTGAAACGGCAGAATTTACGACGACGGAAGAAACGAGCCATGGGCTATCTCCTGATCTTAAATTTGAGTAATGTTGTCGGCATGAAGCACTAATTTACCTACGCCATTTCGGCCGGTTTGATAAGCAACAAAGCCACTTACCTTAATGCTACTGCCTTGTACTAAATTCTGAGTGAACGCTTGTGACCTTTGCCCACTGACAACTACCGGCATACGACAATAAACTTGTCTCGGAAGTTCAGCTTCGATAATCGTAGAGCGATGCTCTAACCAAAATCGACAGTGTTCAATGCCACTTGGGCTTTTACTACGAATGGGCGGTTTGGCAATGGTGCCAGATAGCTCCATTCGATTGGTCATAAGAGAAATTACTCAGCAGCTGCTTCTGGCTTAGCTTCAGCACGCTCTTCGCGACGAGGAGCACGCTCTTCTTTCTGCTTAAGCATGATAGATTGCTCAGTGATAGCCGCTTTAGTACGCATGATCATGTTACGTAGAACTGCATCGTTGAAACGGAAAGCAGTTTCTAGCTCATCGATTACAGCTTGGTCAGCTTCAACGTTCATTAGAACGTAGTGAGCTTTGTGAAGCTTGTTGATTGGGTAAGCCAGTTGACGACGACCCCAGTCTTCTAGACGGTGGATAGTACCGCCAGCTTCAGTGATAGAACCAGTGTAACGCTCGATCATGCCAGCAACTTGCTCGCTTTGATCAGGGTGCACCATGAATACGATTTCGTAATGACGCATTGGTTGCTCCTTACGGATTATTCAGCTTCCACAAATGGCTCGGTCGTCCAGAGGAAGCAAGGAACTAAAGATAATTGACCGAGTTTTAAGGAGCACGAATAGTACAGAAAGAAAGCAGTTTAAGCAAGAGAAATGTGATGAGAAACCAAAACAGCCTACTGACTAAGGTAGGCTGTTTTAACAAGGGAATTAAAGTAACTTAATAGTTAGTCATCATCCTCATCAACATATTGAGCTTGCAGGTAATTTTGGATACCGGTCATATCAATTAGGCCGAGTTGAGTCTCAAGCCAATCAACATGCTCTTCTTCATCTTCTAAGATGTCTTGGAATAGATCACGAGACACATAGTCATGAATATCTTCCGCGTAAGCAATGGCATTTTTTAGATCGGGTATCGCTGCCATTTCTAGCTTTAAATCACTCTCTAACATCTCTTTGGTATCTTCACCAATCATGAGTTTGCCGAGATCTTGTAAGTTGGGAAGCCCTTCCAAAAATAGAATACGTTCAATCAAATGATCAGCATGTTTCATTTCATCGATCGATTCATGGTATTCCTTCTCCGCTAGGTGCTTTAAACCCCAGTCTTTGTACATTCGAGCATGAAGGAAGTATTGATTAATTGCGACGAGCTCATTGCCGAGCACTTTGTTGAGATGTTGAATGATGATTGGATCGCCTTTCATGACATAGCCCTCCTCTTTGGCTCTTTTAACTCTAGTTCCAATCAGAGAGGTGTCAAAAGGTGCAAGCGTTAGATTAACTCGCTTGTTTTAATATTAGGTGGTCTGTTTCCGCTAAAATTTCTTTAGTTTGCTTAATGCACTTGCCACATTGGCTGCCTAAAGCTGTGCACTTTTTAATTCCTCGAATATCAGTAATGCCTTCATCTATCGCTAACTTCCTAATTTTCTTATCTGAAATACCGTGACAAAGACAAACGTACATACCAATTAAACCTAAAAACAACTTACAGCATTAAATATAAACAAGAACCGTTATCATTACTAGTTGTATTAGACCCAACTTAAGAACATTTTGTTATATCGAAACAAGATGAAAAAATGCATTTCAATGACTTAGTCACTAGCGTACGGAAAGAGAAAAAATCCACGCGGATTTTCAGGAACTTAAAGGGGGTGATATGAAATTAGCTTATAACCAAAAGCAAAAAGGGAAGCCGAAGCTTCCCTTTTCAGATGCATGTTCTTCTTACGAAGAATGCAAGATATCAACTAAATATTAGTCAAAGATCTTAGCAACAACACCAGCACCTACTGTACGGCCACCTTCACGGATAGCGAAACGTAGGCCTTCATCCATTGCGATTGGAGCGATTAGCTCTACTTGCATTTGGATGTTGTCGCCTGGCATTACCATTTCTACGCCTTCTGGTAGAGAGATGTCACCAGTTACGTCAGTTGTACGGAAGTAGAACTGTGGACGGTAGCCTTTGAAGAACGGAGTATGACGGCCGCCTTCGTCTTTAGAAAGTACGTATACTTCTGACTCGAACTTAGTGTGTGGGTTGATTGAACCAGGTGCAGCAAGTACTTGACCACGTTCAACTTCATCACGCTTAGTACCACGTAGAAGTGCACCAACGTTCTCACCTGCACGACCTTCGTCAAGCAGTTTACGGAACATTTCAACACCAGTACATGTAGTAGTTGTAGTATCTTTGATACCAACGATTTCTACTTCGTCACCTACTGTTAGGATACCACGCTCGATACGGCCAGTTACTACTGTACCACGACCTTGGATTGAGAATACGTCTTCGATTGGTAGTAGGAATGGTTGGTCTACTGCACGCTCTGGCTCTGGGATGTAAGAGTCTAGTGCTTCAGCAAGCTCAACGATTTTCGCTTCCCACTGCTCTTCGCCGTTTAGTGCGCCTAGTGCAGAACCTTGGATAACTGGTAGGTCATCACCTGGGAAATCGTACTCAGATAGAAGTTCACGAACTTCCATTTCTACTAGCTCTAGAAGCTCTTCATCATCAACCATGTCACATTTGTTCATGAATACGATGATGTAAGGGATACCAACCTGACGGCCTAGTAGGATGTGCTCACGAGTTTGTGGCATTGGACCATCTGTTGCAGCAACAACTAGGATACCACCGTCCATCTGTGCAGCACCTGTGATCATGTTCTTAACATAATCCGCGTGTCCTGGACAGTCTACGTGTGCGTAGTGACGTGTTGGAGTGTCGTACTCTACGTGAGAAGTAGCGATTGTGATACCGCGCTCACGCTCTTCTGGAGCGTTATCGATAGATGCGAAGTCTTTCGCAACACCGCCGTACACTTTAGCAAGTGTAGTACAGATAGCAGCAGTTAGAGTTGTTTTACCGTGGTCAACGTGGCCGATAGTACCAACGTTTACGTGCGGTTTAGTACGTTCAAATTTTTCTTTAGACACGATCGTGTTCCTTCCTAGTTATGATTCGCCACGATCCGAATTGATCGAGACGCGCCAGAAATTGCTATTTTATGCGCCAACGTCAGTCAGCGCAATATTTGGACGCATTGATCTTCAAAAAAAACCAGACTTTTTTTCAGATCAAGACGTTTTATAAGTAACCACGGTCTGCAATGATTTTATCTGCAAAGTTTTTCGGTACTTCAGCGTACTCGTTAAACTCCATAGAGTAAGACGCACGGCCTTGAGTTGCAGAGCGTAGGTCAGTTGCGTAACCAAACATCTCAGATAGAGGTACTTGAGCGCGGATGATCTTAATACCAGCCACACCGTCATCCATACCTTCGATCATGCCGCGGCGACGGTTAAGGTCACCAACAACATCACCCATCCAATCTTCAGGAGTCGTTACTTCAACATTCATCATTGGCTCAAGAAGTACCGGTTGCGCTTCAAGCGAACCTTTCTTGAATGCCATCGAGCCGGCGATCTTAAACGCCATCTCGTTAGAGTCAACATCGTGGTAAGAACCATCAAACAGTGTTGCTTTAATGTCTAGTACCGGGTAACCCGCTACAACACCACTGTTCATTTGCTCTTCGATACCTTTCGATACCGAGCTGATGTATTCCTTAGGAACCACACCACCCACAATTTCGTCAACAAAGACAAAACCTTCGCCAGGTTCAGATGGCTCCAGTTTGATCCATACGTGACCGTACTGACCACGACCACCAGATTGACGAACAAATTTACCTTCAACTTCCGCGCTACCACGGATTGTCTCACGGTAAGCAACCTGAGGTTTACCTACATTACAGTCGACGCTGAATTCGCGCTTCATACGATCAACGATGATATCTAGGTGAAGCTCACCCATACCAGAGATCAGAGTCTGACCTGTTTCGTCGTCCGTTTCGACACGGAAAGACGGATCTTCCGCCGCTAGTTTACCTAGAGCAATACCCATCTTTTCTTGATCGGCAACAGAGCGTGGCTCTACTGCGATCTGAATAACTGGATCAGGGAACTCCATGCGTTCCAAAATCACTTTATGGTTCTGGTCACATAGCGTGTCACCTGTAGTCACATCTTTTAGACCGATTGCAGCTGCGATGTCACCCGCGCGGACTTCTTTAATCTCGTCACGCTTGTTTGAGTGCATCTGTACGATACGACCAAAGCGTTCTTTCTTCTGCTTCACAGAGTTGTAGACTGCGTCGCCAGAGTTCACCACACCAGAGTAAACACGCATAAAGGTCAACGTACCTACGAATGGGTCAGTTGCGATCTTAAATGCTAGCGCTGAGAACGGTTCGTTGTCGTCTGCGTGACGTTCAACTTCGTTTTCATTGTCATCAACACCTTTAATCGCAGGAACATCTACTGGTGATGGCAAGAACTCAACTACTGCATCTAGTACCGCTTGAACACCTTTGTTTTTGAACGCACTACCACAAGTAGCCAGCACGATTTCGTTATTTAGTGTACGTGTACGTAGAGCTTGTTTGATCTCTGCTTCAGTAAGTTCGCCTTCTTCAAGATACTTATCCATCAGCTCTTCACTTGCTTCAGCTGCCGACTCAACAAGGTTGTTGCGCCATTCTTCAGCCTCTTCAAGCATGTCTGCTGGGATATCTTCATAAGTGAAGGTTGTACCTTGGTCTGCGTCGTTCCAGTTGATCATCTTCATCTTGATCAGGTCGATAACACCCTTGAAGTCATCTTCCGCGCCAACGTTAAGTTGAATTGGAACAGGGTTCGCACCAAGACGGTTTTTGATTTGATCAACAACACGTAGGAAGTCAGCACCTGCACGGTCCATCTTGTTTACAAATACCATACGTGGAACGTGGTACTTGTCTGCTTGACGCCATACAGTTTCAGATTGAGGTTCAACACCTGATGAACCACAGAACACAACAACAGCACCATCAAGTACGCGTAATGAACGCTCTACTTCGATAGTGAAATCTACGTGTCCAGGAGTATCAATGATGTTGATGCGGTGGTCTTGGAATTGCGCTTCCATACCACGCCAGAAAGTTGTAGTCGCAGCTGAGGTGATTGTAATACCACGCTCCTGCTCCTGCTCCATCCAGTCCATGGTAGCAGCGCCATCGTGCACTTCACCGATTTTATGAGAAAGACCAGTATAGAACAGAATACGTTCACTTGTGGTTGTCTTACCTGCGTCTACGTGAGCGACGATACCAATATTACGGTAGCGCTCAATAGGTGTTTTACGAGCCACGATTGAATCCTCTTGAATTAGGGACTATTGCTATGTCTAGATTAGCTTAGGATTGCTTTGGGCAATTTTCCTTACCCCTAGATATAGCAATAGTTCCTAAGCTTACGCATAGGAACTAGAGTAGCGCCGCGAGGGATCTCGCGGCACTGAAAGGTATTACCAACGGTAATGTGCGAACGCTTTGTTTGCGTCAGCCATGCGGTGA
Source organism: Vibrio sp. TBV020 (assembly GCF_046056895.1). Lineage (NCBI taxonomy): Bacteria > Pseudomonadati > Pseudomonadota > Gammaproteobacteria > Vibrionales > Vibrionaceae > Vibrio > Vibrio sp. TBV020. The sequence continues at coordinate 3,182,536 of NZ_JBEEAQ010000003.1, forward strand.
ACGTCTTCACGTTTCTTAACCGCAGTACCTTTGTTCTCAGACGCGTCTAGCATTTCAGCAGCTAGGCGTTGAGCCATAGATTTTTCACCACGCTTACGCGCAGCTTCAACCAACCAACGCATAGCAAGTGCATTACGGCGAACCGGACGTACTTCTACAGGTACTTGGTAAGTTGAACCACCTACACGGCGAGATTTAACTTCTACCGCTGGGCGAACATTTTCAAGAGCTTCTTCAAATACAGCTAAGTGATCTTTACCAGATTTCTCAGCCATTGCATCTAGTGCAGTGTAAACAATTTTCTCTGCAGTAGATTTTTTACCGTCAACCATTAGGATGTTAACGAATTTTGCCAGCAGTTCAGATTTGAACTTTGGATCTGGAAGGATCTTACGCTGACCGATGACGCGACGACGTGGCATGGAATTTCTCCGTTGTCTTATTCTTCAGGTTATCCAAAACTTTTCAGTTTCTTCAAAAATTAAAATTTAATTTTAGTGTTTGGCCTTACTTAACGCTTTTCTTTAAGAGAAAAGACGATTAAGACTTAGGACGCTTCACACCGTACTTAGAACGACCTTGTTTACGGTCATTTACGCCAGCACAGTCAAGTGCACCACGTACTGTGTGGTAACGTACACCCGGAAGGTCTTTAACACGACCGCCACGGATTAGAACAACTGAGTGCTCTTGAAGGTTGTGACCTTCACCACCGATGTACGAAGTTACTTCGAAACCGTTTGTTAGACGTACACGACAAACTTTACGTAGTGCCGAGTTAGGTTTTTTAGGTGTAGTAGTGTAAACACGAGTACATACACCACGTTTTTGTGGGCACGCTTCTAGTGCAGGCACGTTGCTTTTAACAACTTGCTTTGCACGTGGCTTACGTACCAACTGGTTAATAGTTGCCATTAACTAGCTCCTGATTTACTTAAAAGTAAGCTTTGTGAAAAATCTATCCCTAGCTACCAGTGGCAGTTAGGGACGCAAAATTCTATTCAGCAGTGAGAGGTGTGTCAAGAAATATACGGATCTTTTTTGTTCAACTCTGACGAAAAGAGCGTAAACATTCAGCGACACAAATGGAGTGGGCTGATTCGACTACTCCCAAGTAATCGAATTTGAGTGAGCGATGGTCAATTCAACAAAGCCATCATAGTCGATAAGCGCAATGTTTGAGCTGACTCGATTCTCGATACCGCGAGCTTTTGCATCACTGATTAACACTGAAATGTCTAAGCCTTGAATCTGACGGTACGACTGATGAAGGGGATTCGCTGCAAAAACAGCTTGTTCGATGAGCAGTAGGCTATCACCTTCATGGAAAACGCGACCCATCTCTTCCAAAGCGTGCACGGTTTTAACGATATGAAGCATAGGGTCCACCTAGAATGTAAGCACTTTACCAGCCTGATGAAGTAATTCACCCAATGCTGGCTGGGTCAAAGACTGAGCCTCAACCACAAGATCAGCTTGTGCTAATCCTCTTTCAGCAAGAGATGCCTCACATACGAATACTTGTTCGATATCGTACAAATCGAACAACTTCATCATTGGTGAATAATCTTTACTCAGAATATCAGCAGTCTGCTGCCCATGAAGTAATTGGTATACCCCGTCACCAACAAAAATGACGCTAATGTCTTCGCAATATGCGGAAGCGGCTAACAGCGCATCAACACCTTCACGCCCAGCAGAACTGCTATGAGGCGCGCTGCGAAATAGATACGTTAACTGACTCAAAATTGCACGACCCTATCTTGGACTAACATTGCCTCAGCCAAGCTGCCAAGACCTGCTTGATGAAAACCATCAGCTAAGTTGCTTTGACTCAAACCATGCTGATTCGCTTCATCTTGGCTGACAATCCCACGGCGTAGAGCAGCTGCGACACACGTTTCGAGGCGAACATTATGTTCATGCGCAAGTTCCTGCCATGCTTTCACCAGGTCAAACTCATCATTAGCTGGGACAGTTAAAGCGCTACCGTTAGTCACTCCATCTTGATAGAAAAACACACTGACGAGTGAGTGCCCCTTTGCAATCACAGCCTTGGCAAACTGATACGCGCTTCGTGCCGATTGACTCCCATAGACCGAGCCATTCACCACTATGGTATAAGTCAATTGACTCAACTTTCATCATCCTCAGTTTTACGTTGGCGGATATATAGGTAAACAGTGTGCTTAGAGATGTTCAAGCGATCTGCTACACGATTGATTGCATCTTTAATATCGAAGATACCTTTATCGTATAGCTCCATCACGATTTGGCGATTCTTAGTATTATTCGACACTGACTTGTCAGCATTGATTTCTTCAATCGTACGTTCAACCGTTTGGTCCACCAGCTCTTCTACATCACTCGCAAAGTTTACCGATGATGCCGCTTGTTTAGCTTCTTCCGTTGGCATGAACGATTGCAGAACCTGAGAGAATGGCGCATCTAGATTAACGTTGATACAAAGCAAGCCAATTACGCGGTTTTCACCATTGCGAATAGCAACTGTGATTGACTTCATCAATACGCCACCTTTCGCTCTCGTAAAATACGAACGAGAGAAGTTGCGCTCTGAGCCCTCAATATCACGCAGCATCTTTAATGCTAAGTCTGTGATAGGCGAACCGACTTGACGGCCTGTGTTCTCACCATTGGCAATTTTGATTGCAGAGGTATTTAGGTCTTCAAGTGAGTGAAGAACGATTTCACAAAACGGACCGATGAGGCTAGCAATGCCATCAACCACCGCTTCGTAAGATCTAAGAATGATTTTATCGTGCTCACTAAATGGCATCACATTAACAGATTCCATTTCGAGCAACATATCCGTGTTTACTGTTTCTGTAGTTGTCACTTCTTTAAGCCTTAGAGCGAAAAATCAACAAATTGGTGTAAGTTTATCAGAAATTTTGAAGAGAACACCTAGCTAACCTGTCATCTAGTGATTTAGAACAAAAAAATCATGAGTTATATTTCATGAAACCGAAAAACAAAAAGGCCTGGAGCAATCCAGGCCTTTTCCATTATTCGTTAGTGCAGTTTATTGAGCCGCTTCACCGTTGTCGATTTTTAGTAGCTCAACTTCGAACACTAATGTTGAGTTAGCAGGAATTGTTGGTGTGTCTTGCTCGCCGTATGCTAATTCAGGCGGGATAACAAACTTAAACTTAGAACCTACTGGCATTAGCTGAACGCCTTCAGTCCAACCAGGGATCACGCGATTCAGTGGGAATGTTGCAGGTTCACCACGATCGTAAGAGCTGTCGAATTGAGTTCCGTCAATCAATGTACCTTTGTAGTGTACTTGAACTGTATCAGTATCTTTTGGCTGCTCACCTTCAGCTGGTGTCATTACTTGGTAAAGTAGACCAGATTCAGTTTTAGTCACGCCTTCCTGCTTTTCGAATTCAGCGCGGAAGTTATCACCTTCACTTTTCGCTGCAGCTGCTTTCTCAGCCGCTTGCTTTTGCATAGTTTCCGCAACACGCTTATCCAGCGCTTCTAGTGCTGCACGTGTTTCTTCTTCATTTAACTCTGGGTTACCAGCGAATACGTGCTCAATACCTTTAAGTACAAGATCCTTGTTTAGAGTAATACCAATTTCATTTGGCTTATCTAGGCTTGTATTTAGGTAGTTTGCGAAAGAAACACCGATCGCGTAGGCCGCTTTGTCATCGTCTGTTTTAAAGTGAACCGCTTTGCCTGTTTCTGCCTGTACTTGCTCTACAGCAGGTGCGGCGTCTGTTTTAGGTTCTTCTTCTTTTTGACAGCCAGCAGCTAATGCAACAGTTGCAGCAAGCAGTGACACTTTAAAAATTGATTTCATTTAACTCTCCAATTGAGACTTTTGTCTTTGTGCACAGTTCTTTAAGAAAGACTGGTACACACTCGCATGTTGTACCAATATAACCAATATGCGTTGTAATTAAACGTAAACAAGCGGATATTTGGACTTAATGCGTATAATTTTTAACTCACTAATCATTGTTATTGTCATCTTTTCGTTAAATGGATGTTTTTTCTCCACCAAAGATGCACAACGTTGGACTATTGAGCCTCAAGGAACGACCAGCTTTGCACTCAGCCGAGATGCTCGCTTTGCGTTACTTTACTCTAAAGAACACCAGCTGGTGTTATGGGATCTTAACGAAAGCCAAGAGCTTGCGTCTTTAGGTGCACAAGATCCACAATCCAGTACCGTCTCTCAAATCCGAATCTCTGATAGCGGTCGCTTTGCCGTTACAGCTACCCAAATTAACTTTGCCGTTTGGGATTTAGCATGGACTCAAGCCGAAGGCTTATGGTCTATCTCTGACGGACTTATCCGAGATATCGATATAGCCAGTAACGGTGACCAGGTTTTACTTGGCCTGTCTAATGGCAAAGCTATTTACGTAAACTTAGTCACCGGACGTCGTTTAGAGTTCCTTGCTCATAACGAAAAAGTTAATTCAGTGGCCCTTTCACCGAACGGACGCTTTGCGCTGTCTGGTGGCAATGACTACAAAGCTTATTTATGGGACACCAATACAGGGCAAATCATTCACACGTTCGAACATGAGCAGCGCGTAAACCGTGTCGCTCTTCAGCGTGATGGCCAATTAGCATTTACTTCTGACGGTGGGAATCAAGCAATTGTGTGGGAACTTCCGTCAGGGAAGAAACTCTCTCAGCTGAGCAGTTTTTCACGCCAACTTATTTTTTCTACCGCTCGATTTTCAGATGATGGCAAACACTTAGTGACTGGAACACCTTCAAGCAGAATCATGGTGTGGAATACCCAAACAGGTAAACGCGTAGATGGATTTGAAGCGGAGCCATTAAAAGATACTCGCCCTCCTCGCGCAGTGGTGTATGATGCAGCCTTTGATAGCCAGAACCGCGTCATATCCGGCACATCGGCCGGCATAGCCCAAGCTTGGAACGTGGACTATTAACACTTGAGAAGCGTTAGCGATGACAGAACAGCAAATTGAACAGTTAGAAGGCCGTATAAATGACTTAGAGTGTCAAATGGCTTTCCAAGAACAGACGATTGAAGAACTAAATGCAGCACTAAGTCAGCAGCAGCTACTTATTACAAAGATGCAAGATCAGATGAAATATGTCGTAGGCAAAGTCAAAAACATGGATTCATCTAACCTCGCTGATCAGTCTGAAGAAACACCGCCTCCACACTACTAACAACCTTCGTTGGCTAGCTGACACAGCTAGCCAAATACGTAAGCAATCACCGCCCCTGCGACAACCAAACACCCGCCAATTCTTCTTAGCTGAGTATCAGGCTGCTGACTCAACTGAGCGACCATATTTCGCCATCCATTTGGGGCAATTAATGGCCCTAGGCCTTCAACAATAAGTACGATTCCAAACGCAAGCCACAATGAGTTAGACATAGGTTCCCTATCTAATTCTAGAAAGCAGAAAAAAGAAAGGCTCCCGATATAGGAGCCTTTAGAGTATCAAAATTTCAAATTACTTCGCTGGTGCGCCAGTAGCGTTGTTCATGTACTGGAAGAAGTCACTCTTCGGATCCAGAACAAGAATATCACTCTTCTCACTGAACGATTTCTCGTAAGCTTTCAAAGAGCGCACAAAGCCAAAGAACTCTGGGTCTTTATTGTAAGCATCTGAGTAAATCTTAGCAGCTTTCGCATCCGCTTCACCTCGTGTTACACGAGCTGTCTTATCCGCTTCTGCAAGTACAGTTGCGACTTCAAGTTCAGCTTGTGCACGGATAACTTCCGCACGCTCACGACCTTGAGAACGGTGCTTACGAGCTACTGATTCACGCTCAGCACGCATACGCTTGTAGATTGAGTCACTGATGTTGTCAGGAAGGTTGATTTTCTTCATACGGAAATCAACGATCTCAACACCTAAGTCCGTTAGCGCGCTATCACGTGTACCTTCCAGTACATTCGCCATGATCTTGTCACGCTCACCATCAATCTCTAATGCTTCTTTAGCCGCTTCAGTCGTTACTTCTTCACTGTCTGCACTTTCTGGAAGTACATCTTGGTTACGTGGACCAGAAACAATCTGTTTGATTTCACGAGCACCAATTTCAGAACGTAACACGTCTGTCACTTTGCGCTCAAGTAGCGCTTCAGCAGTCAAAACATTACCGCCACCTGTTGTCAGGTAAAAACGACCGAAGTCTTCGATACGCCACTTAACGTAAGTATCGATGATTACGTCTTTTTTCTCTGACGTTACGAAACGGTCAGAACGGCCATCCATTGTTTGGATACGTGCATCAAGTGTTTTCACACGATCAAACAGAGGCATTTTGAAATGAAGGCCAGGTTCGTAAATCTTAGACACGCCATTGTCATCTAGGACACGACCGAATCGGATTACTAGGCCTCGTTCACCCTCTTGGATAACGAATACTGACATCAGCAATAATGCAATCGTTACGACTAATACAGGGATCATTAACTTACGCATTCTTAATATCTCCCTTGACGTGAACCAGTTGTACGAGATTGCGAGTCTGAAGTAGTGTCATTTGACTGAGTTTCAAGCTCAATTTGATCGTAAGCAGACGTTGATTTCGTTTTACGTTTTGTTTGAGTTTGACCTTCACCAGCTAACTTATCGATCGGCAAGTAAAGTAGGTTGCCGCTTGACTCTGAATCGATCAGAACCTTCGAAGTGCTGCTGTAAACTTCTTCCATCGTATCTAGGTACAGACGGTTACGAGTAACTTCTGGAGCCGCTTGATATTCAGGTAGTAGTTTTTCAAATTGAGCTACTTGACCCAGTGCTTCGTTAACAACGCGCTCTGAGTAACCCAATGCTTCTTTCTTCAAACGTTCAGCACGACCTGTCGCTTTAGGAAGAATGTCGTTGCGGTAAGCTTCTGCTTCACGCTCGAAACGTTCCTCATCCTCACGAGCTGCGATAGCATCATCAAATGCATCTTTTACTTGCTCAGGTGGACGTGCAGACTGGAAGTTGACGTCAACGATGACAACACCCATGTCGTAGCTATCAATAATTTCATTCAGCGTTTCTTGTGTGCTTTGACGAATTTGTTGACGACCACTTGTCAGGATACTATCCATCAGAGAGTCACCTACAACAGCACGTAGAGCAGAGTCTGTCGCTTGGCGTAAGCTGTCATCTGCGTTAGTTACGCGGAATAGGTATTTATATGGATCAGCAACACGGTACTGTACATCCATTGCAACCGTCACAACGTTTTCATCTTTAGTCAGCATTAGACCTGACGAACGTAGCGAGCGAATTGCCTGAACGTTAACGGCTTCATACTCGTCAATAAAACGAGGACGCCAGTTAAGACCAGGATCGACCACGCGATCATATTTACCTAGGCGTAGTACAACACCACGCTCTGCTTCACCGATAGTGTAAAAGCCAGCAAAGAACCAAATTGCGACTGCAATTGCTGCGATAACACCAAAACCTAGTGCACCACCGCCGCCAATTGGCGATCCTTTACCACCTTTGCCACCAAACTTTCCACCCAGTTTCTGACTCAGTTTGTTAAAAACTTCGTCCAAGTCTGGCGGTCCTTGATCACGGCCACCTTTGTTACCACGATTATTATTACCCCAAGGGTCATTATCGCGGCCATTGTTGCCGTTGTTATTACCAGGCTCATTCCACGCCATTAGAAAGCTCCATCATTTGATATGACGTTATACTGTAGCAGTCATTTAAGTAACTATAAAGTCACGTAAAACTGCCTCATCTCTTTTTTCAAGTCTAGACCAATCTGCCTGTTGCATTCGAACTTCAATCAACAGGTTACCTTCTTGGTCATATTCTTCTCGTTGAATACACTTCATCTGGAAGAATGTACTACGAAGTCTGCCTTGATGTTGTGGCGGAATTCGCATTTGGTGCTGAACCATTTGACTTGCCAAACGTTCAGTCAGCGCGTCAAACAGGAGTTCAATACCCTTGCCTTCCATCGCTGAAACCCAAACCGTTTGAGGGACACCTTCGTCATCCCTATCGATTCGAGGGTTTTGACCTTCGAGGTTATCGATCTTGTTCATGACAACCAATGCCGGAATTTCATCCGCATCGATTTCAGCTAGTACGTCATGAACAGCTTGAATATTCTCACGAAAACGCTCATCACTGGCATCGACAACATGTAACAAAATGTCAGCTTCTTGCGTTTCCTGAAGTGTTGCTTTGAACGCAGCAACCAAATCATGTGGTAGGTGACGAATAAAGCCTACCGTATCGGCTAAAATAGCCGGACCGACATCTGATAGCTCGATCTTACGTAATGTAGGGTCTAGCGTTGCAAATAATTGGTCAGCAGCATACACGCCTGCTTCAGTGATTCGGTTAAACAGCGTCGATTTCCCTGCGTTGGTATAACCAACTAGAGAAACAGTTGGGATTTCCGCTCGATTTCTTGCACGGCGACCTTGTTCACGTTGTTTAGCTACTTTTTCTAAACGACGTAATATCGTCTTAATACGTACACGCAATAAACGTCGGTCAGTCTCTAACTGAGTTTCACCTGGACCACGTAAACCAATACCACCTTTCTGTCTTTCAAGGTGAGTCCAACCACGAATTAATCGAGTAGAAATATGGCGCAGCTGAGCAAGTTCAACTTGTAGCTTACCTTCGTGGGTACGGGCTCGTTGGGCGAAGATATCAAGGATTAGGCCTGTACGGTCTAGCACTCGACACTTACACAACGCTTCAAGGTTACGTTCTTGGGCAGGAGAGAGGGCGTGATTAAAAATCACAATATCAGCTCCGGCTAATTGCACAGCTTGCGCAATCTCCTGAGCTTTACCCTCTCCGACATAGTATTTAGGGTGTGGTGACTGGCGACTTCCTGTTACAACTTGTAACGTAGAAACACCAGCAGAAGAGACCAGCATCTCAAACTCACTGAGATCTTCCCACTCCCCTTCTTGCGTGAAGTTGATATGAACAAGTACGGCTCGCTCACCGGCTTCATAACGGTCAAACAAGCAATCAACTCCTTAAAAACTAAATAGGTAATTCAGAAAATTAATCTTCTGATTTCTCTTGCTGACGATCACCTTGTGGACGATCACCGCTGTGGTGGCTCACTGGACGAGCAGGAACTACCGTTGAAATAGCGTGCTTGTACACCATTTGGTTAACTGTGTTTTTCAGCAAGATAACAAATTGGTCAAATGACTCGATCTGACCTTGTAGTTTAATTCCGTTTACAAGGTAGATAGATACTGGAATACGTTCACGACGTAATGCATTTAAGAATGGGTCTTGTAAAGATTGCCCCTTAGCCATTTTTATTTTCCTTATTTTGTAATTTTGTTTTAGTTATTTAGCTAGTGGTGCGCTGCACAAAGTATGCGGCCTTTGCTCTGAGCTAAACGAATAAAATAACACCCTGTCGTTACCTGTTATGACGGCTTTAAGCTGAAATTTCAAGTAACAGATCCTTTACAGGGTACATTCACGCAAAAGCGATCACATTATACACAGCTAAAACCTTCAGATGCTATTGCATTTGAAACAGTTTCTAGCGCTTGTTCAATGTTCTCACTATCTAACCAAGTTAAATCATCCCAGCTGCGTAACCAGGTGATTTGTCGCTTGGCCAATTGACGAGTTGCACAGACACCTTTAAAAATAGCGTCATCTAATGTGCAGTTCCCATCCAAATAGTCCCACATCTGTCGATAGCCAACACAGCGAATTGACGGTAGATCCGGATGAAGATCATCACGAGCATAAAGTGCTCGCATTTCATCTTCAAAGCCTGCTTCTACCATTTTTTCGTAGCGTAACTCTATACGACGATGGAGCTCAGCCCTTTCCTTGGGAGCTATTGCAAACTGTTTAACTCGGTAAGGCAGACTTTCACCTTTTGTTTGAGTCAACTCAGTAAGAGTTTTACCTGAAATTCGATAAACTTCCAATGCCCTAGATAATCTTTGTGGATCATTTGGGTGAATTCGCTCAGCAGATACAGGATCAATCTCTTTCAGTTCATCATGGAGTTTGTCCCAGCCAAGAGTCAATGCTTCTTGCTCTATCTGCTGACGGATCTCTTGATTTGCGGCAGGAAGTGGCGATAAGCCTTCAAGTAATGCTTTGTAGTAAAGCATTGTGCCGCCCACCAACAGAGGGATCTTGCCTTGCTCTACAATTTTGCTCATTTCATTAAGCGCGTCACGGCGAAAATCAGCGACTGAGTATGCTTCACTTGGATCCAGAATATCGATCAAGCGATGCGGAGCTTGTGCTTGCTCTTCCGCATCTGGCTTAGCCGTACCAATATCCATACCTTTATAGATTAATGCTGAATCAACCGAGATTATTTCAACAGGGTATTTCTTTCGAAGGCGAATGGCTAAATCTGTTTTGCCTGATGCGGTTGGCCCCATTAAAAACAGAGCCAAAGGTAATTCTTTGTTTTTCATAATTCTAAAGCTGCAATTGTCGCAGAAAAATCAACGGGCCTTACAAATGCCGGATCCTCAAGAGGAAGTTTCCCCTGCCAAAGTTGTTCGATGTCAGCAATTATTTGTATTGCCTCCGACAAAGTGTAGTCGCTTTTTACTTGCGTAATTTGATCACTTAGCCAGTTAGCTAACTGACGATGATCTAATGGCTGAGAGGTCGCAATGTACGAAGCGGCGTAAGATAACAGATCTGGCAACAGTTGTTGTAGATTTTGTTGTCTCAGCGGTTGTGGTACACCCATGATCATCAGCGCTTTATTGCCACGTGTCTTTAATTCAATACCAAAGACCTTCAATACCGGCTCAAGCTTATTGGCGGTTGTCAGTAACTCTTCATCCAATTTGAGTGATAAAGGCACCAATAGAGGCTGACTCTTTAAGCTACCTTGATGCGTAGCCAGCTGACCATTCACTCGTAGCCACTCTGCTTTAGCAAGGCTCACTAGACAAGTCCCAGACTTATCACCCATCACTAGGTAGCGCCCTTGAACCACATGAAGCGCTTTACCTAAGCTTTCGACCGCAGATACCGCGACTTGTTCAGTCTGTTGTGGCTCCGTTGCCTGAGCCGAACGGATAGGTGCACAATCTGGCGTTTTCAGTAACTCTTGGTAAGCCTTTACCTCTTGCTTGCTTGGTGCAGGCTCGCTGTATCGTTCTGTGACTTTCGGTTTGCTTGCAGGTCGGGATTCATTCCATTCACTACGAGGACGCGACTCACGCAGATTGTCTCTACTTTCTTGATAATCTACTTTACCTGGATACGAAGGTACTGACTCAATTGCCTGATATTCTTGTTGAGAGACTTGAGATGTCGGTACTGGCTCTAATTGAGTCTGAGTTTCAGGATCTGCCTGCTGAGGTTCAATATGGAAAGCGGAAGCCGTTTGCTCCGGCTGATCGATATGAAAGCTTTGAGCTAACGCATCACTCAAGGCTTGATAGATAAAATCATGCACTAATCGCGCTTGATGAAAACGCACTTCATGTTTAGCCGGGTGAACATTGACATCTACTTGGTGAGGATCGAGCTCAATGAACAGAACATAAGTGGCAAATTGATCAGGACGTAAACTGGTTTCGTAACTTTGGCGGATCGCATGGTTGATCAGCTTGTCACGCATCATACGACCATTCACATAACAATATTGAAGATCGCTCTGTTGACGTGCGCCTTCAGGCGTTGTGATCCAACCGTGAAGTTTTAGACCTTGATGTTCGAGTTCAATTTTCAGCATGTTTCGAACAAAAGAATTCCCACATACAGCCGCAATGCGCTTTTCCGCTTGAGCCTCTGTTTTCGCTGCGCGGTATTGTTTGATTAACTTGCCGTTGTGTCTAACGTTGATCGTCACATCAAAGCGGCTTAAAGCAATACGCTTGAGAAGCTCATCAATATGGGCAAACTCCGTTTTTTCGGTACGGAGGAATTTACGTCTTGCCGGCGTATTGAAAAACAGATCCAGCACTTCCACTGTTGTGCCAATCGGGTGCGCTGCAGGTTGCAATTTTACCTGCATGTCTCGCCCTTCACTATATGCCGACCAAGCTTGTTCTTGGGTCGCCGGACGCGACGTCATAGTCAAACGAGAAACAGAACTGATACTCGCTAACGCCTCACCACGAAAGCCTAAGCTAATGATCGCCTCTAGATCATCTAAGGTGTGAATTTTTGAAGTGGCATGACGACTCAGAGCAAGACCAAGTTCATCTTTGACGATGCCCTTGCCGTTGTCTCGCACACGAATGAGCTTAGCACCGCCCTTTTCGATATCAATATCGATACGAGTAGCACCTGAATCTAAGCTATTTTCAACCAGCTCTTTAACAACCGATGCTGGCCTTTCAACTACTTCACCTGCCGCGATTTGGTTAGCAAGGCGAGCAGGCAATATTTTAATCGTCATGTCTCATCACACTATTAATTAGTTGCGAGGAATAATCAGCACTTGCCCCACTGCTAGCTGGTCAGAGCGCAAATTATTGGCTTTGCGAATATTGCTTACACTCACACCATACTTACTGGCGATCTTGCCAAGGAACTCACCCCGCTTCACAGTATGCTTACGCAGCGGTTGATCCTTCATACTCACTGTAATCTTGAGCTTTTGACCCAGTTTTAGCGTATCCGACTTCAAGTTATTCTCACGCTTAATTGCAGCCACAGATACTTTATATTTTGAAGCAATCTTACCTAAATATTCCCCACGCTGAACGACGTGTGTAAGCGTTTTCGTCTCTACTGGATTCTTAATCGTTGGTACAGAGACAGCACTAGATGAACCAGGAATAGTCAGCACCTGACCAATAGCAAGGCTGCTGCTCTTCAACTTATTCGCCTGCATAATTGCTTTTGTCGACGTGCCATATTTCTTCGCGATCACAGACAATGATTCACCGCGTGAAACTTTATGCTTAATGGTTTTACCGCGATTCGCAAACAGCGTGCCCTCTGGAGGATTCTCTTCAAAATATTGCACGACCGCCTTTGTGACCGAACGGGCTAGCTTATCTTGGTGACTACGCTGGAAAAGCAATCGCTCTTCTGTTGGGTTAGTAATAAACCCAGTTTCAACTAAGACAGAAGGAATATCCGGCGATTTCAATACCGCCAAGCTTGCATTGACTGGTTCTTTTTTATGTAAGTGGATACCCGCACGAGTCATTTCTCGTAGGATTTTAGTCGCCGCTTTATAGCCTTCTTTTTGCGAATGGCTAAACTGCAAGTCGAGCAAGGTTTGGCTTACATTCTTATCATTAGTGTTCTTGGCCAACACATCACCTGCACCACCAAGAAGCTGAGACTGCTCCTCATGGTTTTCTACCCAACGAGCTATCTCTGAGTTTGCACGACGTGTATTGAGTACAAATACCGAGCCTCCACGTGGTTGTGGCGTTCTAAACCCGTCAGCGTGGATGGATATCAAAAAGTGGGCTTTGTTCTTTCTAGCAATCTCAGAACGCTTATTAAGATTAACAAAGTAATCCCCTCCGCGAGTCAGCACCGCTTTCATCCCAGGAACCGCATTAATCTGTGCTGCAATCTTCTTTGAGATGGCTAGCGTTGCATGCTTTTCATATTTTTTGCTTGGACCAATCGAACCTGGGTCTTCACCACCATGACCCGCATCAATAGCGACAACAATGTCTGCAGTTCCCAATAATTGAGACGCATCACGACTGACTGTTGAAGGATTTGCTGGCTTAGCCGGTGTTGAGGTAGACCCTTTCTGCGCCCCATGAGGCATATCAATCACAAGGCGATGACCATATTGACCACCAGGTGTCGGCGCCAATTTAAATAACTGAGGGGTCACTTTACGCGTTAGCTCGAAGACTAAACGATAGGTCCCTTTGTCTGGTGGAGAACTCTTACGGATTTTTTTTAAGACCGGGCTATCGGATATATTGATAGGTAGCTTGGTGCTTAACGACGTCTTTTTAAGATCGACCACTAAACGAGAAGGGCTCGAAAGCGTGAAATAGCTATAATCTGCTTCCGTTTTTAGATCGATAACAACACGCGTTTCATCAGGGGACGGCCAAACGCGAATCCCTTCAAGAGCATTCGCGAAGGCAAAACTTGGTAATAAGGTAAGAGCGAGGAGAAACGGAAAGAAAACAGCTCTTAATAATCGACTATTCAACATAACTCCAACTGTTCCAATAATTGACTTCCATATTGATTATTTGCAGTCAGCTCGACAACACGCTCTTCACCTTTGTAACGCAGGTCGATATCAAGATCAGGCTCAGGTAATAAACCTTGCCCCTTTTCAGGCCACTCAACGAGACAGATTGCATCAGGAGTAAAGTAATCACGAATTCCCATAAACTCCAACTCTTCTGGATCAGCTAAGCGATAAAGATCAAAATGATAAACTTGCCACTGATCGAGTTGGTAGGGTTCCACTAGCGTGTAAGTAGGACTTTTTACATTTCCTTGATGACCAAGCGCTCGCACGAAACCACGACTAAATGTGGTCTTACCGGCACCAAGATCACCGTGTAGGTAGATCGTGGTTTGCTGAGAACACAGGTTTGCTAATACTGTCCCTAGTTGAATCGTTGCTTGTTCATCTTTTAGGGCAAATTGTTTCGTGGTCATTAAGATAAATCTCTAGGGTCTAATAGGGTGACTATAAAAATCAAAAGAACAGGAATAGTAAACTGGGTTGGAATTGAGAGACAAGAGATCTTGTGTAAGTAAAACGAAAAATAAGCGATTTCTTGGTATTTTTCCCCATTACTCGCCTAGAATCAGCCTATAAGATCCGTTAAGATCCTGCCCCCTTCACCAGAGACGTATCCGCATGAACTACCAAGAGCTCGTCGAAAAGATCAAAATTTGGGGCCAAGAGTTAGGCTTCCAGAAAGTTGGGATCTGTGACGTCGACTTATCAGCGCACGAAGAAGAGCTGCAAAGATGGTTAGATGCTGGCTACCATGGTGATATGGACTGGATGGCTCGTCACGGCATGATGAGAGCACGACCAAATGAGCTACTGCCTGGAACCGTACGAGTGATTAGCGCTCGCATGAACTACCTACCTCCACAGGCCCAGTTTGCCTCTAATCTATCCGATCCGACTCAAGCTTATGTTAGTCGCTATTCACTTGGTCGTGACTACCACAAACTAATCCGAAACCAACTGAAAAAACTTGGCCAGAAAATAGAGCAAGAAGTTGGACAGTTTGGCTATCGACCATTTGTTGACTCTGCCCCTATTCTGGAGCGCCCTTTAGCACAAAAGTCAGGCCTAGGCTGGACTGGCAAACACTCACTTATTCTCGATAAAGATTGCGGCTCTTGGTTCTTCTTAGGCGAGCTATTAATTGATCTTCCTCTTCCGGTCGACGAACCAAGTATTGATGAGTGCGGTAAATGTAAAGCCTGTATTACTTCATGTCCTACTGCCGCTATTGTCGACGATGGTGTCGTCGATGCAAGACGCTGCATTTCTTACTTAACGATTGAGTTTGATGGTGTAATCCCAGAAGAATTTCGTAAGCCGATGGGCAATCGAATTTATGGCTGTGATGACTGCCAATTGGTTTGCCCTTGGAATCGATTTTCAGATTTAACACAACAAAGTGATTTCCACAGGCGCGAAGCCTTTAAAAACTCAGACTTAGTCACATTGTTTCTATGGGATGAAGCGACGTTCTTAAAGAACATGGAAGGTTCGGCAATCCGTCGTATAGGTCACCTTCAGTGGATGCGTAACCTTTCCATTGCAATGGGCAATGCACCCTTCTCACAAATCATTGTGGACACACTACAAAACAGACTCGGGCTGTCAGAGGTGCTAGATGAACATATCCATTGGGCATTAGCGCAACAACAAGCACAGCTGCCTCACACATCAACGAAACTCAATCGACTTATTAGGATTGTCGAAAAAGGCCTACCAAGAGATGCATAATACTTGCCGAACTCAATAGCCGATAAGTTGATTTAGGTCCAAAAATGGAAATGTGGAAAAAAGAAAGGATGATTACTTATTTTCTTACAGATAAAGAAGTTAATCACAACGCAGAGAAATGACTAGGATCAAAAAACAGTGACTTAATGATCGAATAGAACAACTAAGCCTCATACCAAAAACCAGACAAACTCCAACAAAAACAACAAGTTAACCTGCCTTTCTCAGTAAGTAAGAAAGTTTCACAAACAAAAAGATCTTTTTCGTCAAGAAGTTTTTATCGCTTAAAGTTGGGTTACCCACTAAGTTATCCACAAATACTATTATGTGGATAAGTCTGTTGACTGATGTGTAAACCCCTAGCTCACACAGGGTTTGCTATCGGTCTTCTATCAGCACATCCCGTGCTTAAACAATAAATTTAGACATAAAAACGCCCACCTAGTGATTAGGAGGACTTCTTATATTTTTTGGGGTTCATGCTTCGCAGCATTAGCTAAAGAGCGGTGACCGTTTAGGTCGATTCAAATGGATATTCATTTGAATGAAGAATTTGGAGCGACACACGAGGTTCGAACTCGTGACCTCAACCTTGGCAAGGTTGCGCTCTACCAACTGAGCTAGTGTCGCTTTTTGTCACCGTTAAGTACGATGAAGACTATAAACTGGAGCGACACACGAGGTTCGAACTCGTGACCTCAACCTTGGCAAGGTTGCGCTCTACCAACTGAGCTAGTGTCGCATTTTGTCATCGTTAAGTACGATGAAGACTATAAATTGGAGCGACACACGAGGTTCGAACTCGTGACCTCAACCTTGGCAAGGTTGCGCTCTACCAACTGAGCTAGTGTCGCATTTGGTTGCGGGGGCCGGATTTGAACCGACGACCTTCGGGTTATGAGCCCGACGAGCTACCAAGCTGCTCCACCCCGCGTCCGTAGTTCACCATTCGAAGCATGATGAAAGCTTTTTAATTTGGAGCGACACACGAGGTTCGAACTCGTGACCTCAACCTTGGCAAGGTTGCGCTCTACCAACTGAGCTAGTGTCGCATTGGTTGCGGGGGCCGGATTTGAACCGACGACCTTCGGGTTATGAGCCCGACGAGCTACCAAGCTGCTCCACCCCGCGTCCGTAGTTCACCATTCAAAGCATGATGAAAGCTTTTTAATTTGGAGCGACACACGAGGTTCGAACTCGTGACCTCAACCTTGGCAAGGTTGCGCTCTACCAACTGAGCTAGTGTCGCATTGGTTGCGGGGGCCGGATTTGAACCGACGACCTTCGGGTTATGAGCCCGACGAGCTACCAAGCTGCTCCACCCCGCGTCCGTAGTTCACCATTCAAAGCATGATGAAAGCTTTTTAATTTGGAGCGACACACGAGGTTCGAACTCGTGACCTCAACCTTGGCAAGGTTGCGCTCTACCAACTGAGCTAGTGTCGCATTGGTTGCGAGGCCGGATATAAATCGATGACCTTCGCGAGGTTTTATGAATAGCTGAGCCCGACGAGCTAGCGAATCACAATACCTAAAATTTGGTTGCGGGGGCCGGATTTGAACCGACGACCTTCGGGTTATGAGCCCGACGAGCTACCAAGCTGCTCCACCCCGCGTCCGTATTCACCATTTGAGGCATGATGAAAGCCTTTTAATTTGGAGCGACACACGAGGTTCGAACTCGTGACCTCAACCTTGGCAAGGTTGCGCTCTACCAACTGAGCTAGTGTCGCATCAACAACGTTTCCGTCGTTCAGGGCTGCGAATTATAAGAGCATTTTTTTGTGATGCAAGTCCTTCATGAAAAAAAAGGGCATTTTTTTTCTTATCGGATAAAAAGCACACACTTATCAATCAAAAAGCTTGAAAAGCATACAAATTATCAGTGCCAATTTTCACCAAAAGATCAAAATGCGAACTCCCACCACGTTTTTAGATCTCTTTGTCGCGAATAACTCCTATTTTTAATATAAATGTCTGATATAGATTCATATTGCTAAACAACTTCTTAACTCAGAAGAGGTTCACTTCCATGCCGTTTCACTCAGCGCTAGTCAAAATCATTGCTCTTCTATCGCTAATGATCGTATTAAACGGCTGTGGTTCAATGCCTAAACCAATGAGGAATTTGGGGAAAAGTGATGTGGACTTTGTCATGGATGTTCATGCAAGGCAGCTCAAAGCTCAAATGGTTGAGTTAACCCGTAAACTCTATGTTAGGAACCCTATTCAACTCAGTAAGAATCCCTCAGCAACTATAGACAGCCGTATAGAACAGATCTTTGGTCCTGAAGATAGTATCACTCTCCCTCCCTTGGAATTTGATGAACTTGGAGGCGTCACAGGCATTGACGCCATATTACTGAGCTTTGATGAGAACTTTGAAGGAGACCGTGTCTTCGCTGCTACTGTTGGCCTTTCTGAGATGTTAAGACGTTCATACAACCACCAGCAGGAGTTTTTTATTCTCGATTCACTTGATGAGCAAGCTTTGTATAATAGTGCAAGAAACATCGAAATATTCGTTTGGCGCCTCTATCACCGAAAAGATGAGAACGGAAAACCATACATCTACACCAATGCGACTACAGAGGCCGGTGGAGATATTAGTTTTGATCGCTTATTCACAAAGATGGTCATGATCCAAGACATGATGGCACTGATTGTGGCAGATAAAACTAATCGAGGCATAACCAAAGTCGCGCACGGTGTAGCCCAATTCGTTTTCCTACCTGTGCCGTAACAAACAATAAAAAACCAGCATTGAATGCTGGTTTAAAGATTAGATTGAGATAATCGTTTTTCGGTAGTACTGCAATTCTGCAATCGACTCTCTGATGTCATCCAATGCCAGGTGACTGCCTGTTTTCGAGAAACCATCCAGTACTTCAGGCTTCCAGCGACGAGTTAGCTCTTTAAGAGTGCTCACATCGATATAACGGTAGTGGAAGTACTCTTCGAGCTCAGGCATATGTTTGTATAAGAAGCGACGATCTTGACCTACGCTATTACCACAAATCGGTGATTTACCTTTTGGTACCCATTTTTCAAGAAATTCGATGGTTTGGCGAACGGCTTCCTGCTCATCAACTTTGCTTTCTCGGATACGATCAACTAAACCACTACCGGTATGAGTTGTCGCGCACCACTCATCCATTTTTTGTAGTTCTTCTTCTGGCTGATGAATGGCAAGTACAGGTCCTTCAGCTAAAATATTCAGTTCACTGTCAGTGACAATGGTGGCGATTTCGATGACTTTATGCGTTTCTGGGTTAAGCCCTGTCATCTCCAAATCAATCCAAATTAAGTTTTGATCGCTAAAGGACATAAATCGTTGCCTATTGGTTTTATGATAAAAAAGGTACTATACCCAAATTCCGATACCCAAGATAGCTTGAGATACTCACCTACTTGCCGGTATCACTCGATAAATTAATGAACTGAAGTAGAGAAACGTGGCTAAAAAGAAAAAGCTAACCAAAGGTCAGGTAAGGCGAGTTCGTCATAACCAAAAGCGCAAACTTAAGCAAGAAGAGTCCATTCAATGGGATGAGTCCATGCTAGGTAGCAGTAAATCAGGCCTGGTTATCACCCGCTTTGGACAACACGCTGATATCGAAGATACTGAAACTGGTGAAGTTCAGCGCTGTAACCTACGTCGAGGTATCGAGACCCTTGTATCTGGCGATAAGGTCATTTGGCGCCCTGGACTTGAATCAATGGAAGGCATCAGTGGTGTTGTAGAAGCTGTTGAACCACGTACTTCAATTCTTACTCGCCCAGATTACTATGACGGCCTAAAACCGGTCGCGGCTAACGTTGATCAAATGATCATTGTTTCATCCGTGTTACCTGAATTATCACTCAACATCATTGACCGTTACCTTGTTGCATCTGAAACACTCAACATTGCTCCATTGCTCGTATTGAACAAGATCGATCTTCTCGAGCAAGAACAACTAGAGCAATACCAAGAGTGGCTGAAAGAATACGAGCGCATTGGTTATAAAGTCTTGTTCGTCAGTAAGCAAACGGGTGAAGGCATCGCCGAGCTTGAAGCCGAGCTAAAAGACCGTATAAACATCTTCGTGGGTCAATCAGGTGTGGGCAAATCGAGCTTAGTAAACGCGCTCATGCCTCAATTCAACGTCGAAGAAGGCGAAGTGTCTGAAAACTCAGGGCTTGGTCAACACACGACCACAGCTTCACGTCTGTATCACATCCCAACTGGTGGTGACCTGATCGACTCACCAGGAGTACGTGAGTTCGGCCTTTGGCATTTGGAAGCAGAGGAAGTCACAAAAGCGTTTGTTGAGTTTAGACCTTTCCTTGGGGGCTGTAAGTTCCGTGACTGTAAACACAATGACGATCCTGGTTGTGTATTACGTCAAGCCGTCGAAGATGGTGAGATAAACGAAGTACGCTTCGAAAACTACCATCGCATTCTAGAGAGCATGGCGGAAGTGAAAGCGAATCGACAGTACTCACGCAGCAAAAAAGCAGATTTGTAGCCGCAAATTTGTAAGCAAACTCTCGCAACTACTGACTTTTGGGCGCATTTTGAGTAACATCTCGCGCCCAGAATATAGTCAATCATGAAAATAGCATTGGAATTGAACACCATGGATAAGATTAAAGTTGGACTGCAATATTGGATCCCACAGCATGGACTCACACGCTTAGTGGGTAAGCTAGCTTCTGCAAAAGCTGGCGGTCTAACAACAGCAATCATTCGCTGGTTTATCAAGCAGTACAACGTCAACATGGATGAAGCACTTCATTCAGATCCAAAACACTTCAAGACGTTCAACGAATTTTTTGTACGTGAGCTAAAAGAAGGCGCACGTCCAATTACAGAAGAAACAACAGTCGTTACTCATCCAGCTGACGCGTGTGTAAGCCAATTTGGCCCGATCACTGACGGCAAGCTTATCCAAGCAAAAGGTCACGATTTCACAGCTCAAGAACTACTTGGTGGTGACGCTGCCTTGGCTGAAGAGTTTGCTGATGGTGAGTTCGCAACACTTTACCTATCGCCACGTGATTATCACCGTGTACACATGCCATGTGACGGCACACTTCGCCAAATGATTTATGTACCTGGCGATCTGTTCTCAGTAAACCCACTAACGGCTGAAAACGTACCAAATCTGTTCGCCCGTAACGAGCGTGTCGTGTGTATTTTCGACACTGAGTTTGGCCCAATGGCACAAGTACTTGTAGGGGCTACGATTGTTGGAAGCATCGAGCAAGTATGGGCAGGCACGGTAACGCCACCACGCGGTAACACCGTGTACAAATGGGACTACCCGGCTGAAGGCGACAAAGCTGTAGTCTTGAAAAAAGGTGAAGAGATGGGTCGCTTTAAACTTGGCTCTACAGTGATCAACCTATTCGCTAAAGGCGCTGTAACCTTTGATGAAACAATGCAAAATGGTCAGCCGACAGTGATGGGTACACCTTATGCTCACACTGCATCAGCGCAATCGGAATCAGAGGAAGCTTAATTCCGTTGCCTTCTTTCTAAGCCTCGATTCGTCGAGGCTTTTTTTGACCCAAAACAAAGTCATTGCAACAATTTTTACTGTTTATTAAAAACTCCAAACTCGGTCTAAGACACTCATTTCTTTGTAAATTAAGCTATAGCTTCAAGTGCTGAGATTGAGGTTCATATAACTATGTCAAAAATAGATCTAGGGGTTGTTGTTAAGCTGCTAATTAGCTTCGGCTTGCCAATCGGTGTGCTTTTTATGCCCATTGATTGGATCCCAATTGATGATCTGACCTTAATTCAACATCGTTTACTCGCGATCTTTCTCTTAGCGGCACTACTTTGGGTACTAGAGCCTGTCCCTGTATTCGCCACTTCTATCCTGATTATCACTCTAGAACTGGTCATGATTTCGGATAAAGGGTTACACCTATTTCGAACACCTCCCGCTGGTCACGACCTTGGCGAGTTGATGAAATACACTGACATCTTTAGTGCATTTTCTTCCCCTATCATCATTCTATTTATGGGGGGATTCGCCCTAGCCATCGCCGCGTCCAAATATGAGCTGGACAATAACCTCGCACGAGTCTTACTCAAACCATTTGGCCACCAGCCTAGATTCATCATGCTAGGTTTAATGCTGATCACTGCAGTGTTTTCAATGTTTATGTCTAACACCGCCACAACGGTCATGATGCTCGCCCTACTCGGGCCGATTGTCGCTTCTGCACCCAAGGGCGATCTTGGTATCAAAGCATTAGTGCTGTGTATTCCTATTGCAGCGAACACTGGCGGTATTGCGACACCAATTGGTACACCACCCAACGCCATTGCGCTGCAATATTTAACTGGTGAAAACAGTATCGACTTTCTTAGTTGGATGATGATGGGCTTACCGTTTGTGATCACTCAACTCACCATCGCATGGTTCTTGTTACAAAAGCTCTTTCCATCCGCTCAACAAGAGATGAAACTAAAACTTGATGGCCAGTTTCAAAAGAATTGGCGCGCGATCGTCGTTTATGCCACGTTTGCAGCCACTATTTTGCTGTGGATGACCACAAAGCTGCACGGCATGAATACCTATGTCGTTTCAATAATCCCTCTCGCAGTATTTACGTTGACAGGAATTATGGGCAAAGCTGAGCTTAAACTGATCAATTGGGACGTACTTTGGTTGGTCGCAGGCGGTATTGCGATAGGTATTGGTTTAGATAAGACCGGTCTCGCTTCAGCGCTTGCACACGCAATCGACTATGAGTCACTCTCTCCAATCGCCGTTATCTTCACCATGTCGATTGTCTGCTGGTTGATGGCAAACTTTATGTCGAATACGGCGACAGCTAACCTGCTTATGCCGATTGCAGCAGCGATTGGTGCATCAATGGAAAGCTTAGCCTCAGTAGGTGGGTTGCAAGGTTTACTCGTTGTCGTCGCTTTTTCAGCCTCACTCGGCATGATCCTTCCTGTATCAACCCCACCAAACTCATTGGCTTACTCTACAGGATTAATCGAAAGTCGAGATATGGCGAAAACCGGCATTATCATCGGCGTGATAGGACTGCTGATTGTTTACGCCGCAACACTGATTATCACTTAATAACGCCAGTATCTGACCTCTAGCACGCTGGGCTAGAGGTCACAAATCCTTACAAATCAAAAGGGCTTTTCTTATATTTGCCGTAGGGATCAATTATAGATATAGCCCTCAGCTATAAAATCCCCCCTTATCTACCATCCACGTCTATTTCGCTCTCTCTGTGAAACAATGGAGGTAGCCCTATTATTCTCTCCCTATTGTCTACAAATAAGGAAAGGCAATGAGAAATACAATCAAACTAAAAATGCAAATAGCAATCGCGGTTGTCATTGCTATCGTCAGTGGTGTTCAAGCTTGGATATCAGTCAATCAACTCCAGCAAGAAACCACTTCCGCCCTCAATAGTGAGATGGCGAATATCAGCCACTCTACCTCACGCTATATCAGTGATTGGTTGGCAATCCGCAGTGATATGATGCTGGCAAACGAGAAAACAATTGTTGAGTCTGATGATTCAGATCGAGAGATGCTGATCACTAAACGCGCTGGCGACTTTCTTTCTGTTTATGCCGGATTCAGCGACGGCTCAATCGCATACGGTGACAAAACCGAAGACTGGCCAAATGACTATGACCCTCGAACTCGCCCTTGGTATCAAGACGCGATGAAGAGCAACGGACTCATCATTACAGAGCCTTATCAAGATTTTGATGGCAGTATCGTGGTCAGTTTCGCTAAAGCGTTTTCTGGAGAGAAGCAAGGTGTACTCGCAGCTGATCTGACGGTGACCAATATTATCGATGAAGTTCTTAATGTCACTCTTGATAATGATGGTTTCACTTTCCTTGTTGATGGCAACAATAATATCGTCGCCTATCAAGATGAATCATTAAGCCAACAACCCTTGACCAAGCTCAACCCACAGCTTTCTCATGCTCAGATTCAAGCTCTCGTTAATGACTCTTCCATCTCGACAATTTCATGGCCAGAGCAAGGTGACAAACTGATTTATGTTACTAATGTCCCTTCTACGGATTGGTCATTAGGGATCGTTGTTGATAAAGAACTGGCTTTCGCTTCCGTTAGTGAACAGATTCAATTTACTGCTATCGCGTCTTTGGTGCTTTACCTAATCATCGCGACATTCAGTACCTACACTATTACTAAGCTGCTTAAACCTCTTCAAGATTTATCGGCATCACTCTCTCAGCTTGCAAAAGGCGAAGGGGACTTAACGCAGCGAGTAGAAATAAAACGCCTTGATGAAATAGGCGAGCTCGCTGGACATGTCAATCAGTTCCTCAGTCAGATGCAACGTATGATTGCTGACATCATTAACCATAGTGAGCAACTGGTGCAGCAAGCTAGCCATGCAAATTCGCTCTCTTTACAGTCGGCTCAACAAGTAGAGGTCCAACAAAACGACGTCAATCAGATCGCAACAGCCATTCATGAGATGTCAGCCACTGCGGCAGAAGTAGCAAGTCATGCAGAAATGACCGCATCAGCTTCTCAAACCTCTTCTAATGCCTGCCATGATGGACAAAAAGTCATTCAGAAAAATCGCGAATCAATCGTTGAACTCGCAGAGCAAGTCACAGCAGCGTCGGGAGTCATTTCTGAGCTTGAGCACAATACGCAGAGCATTAATCAGATCTTGTCTACCATTCAAGAGATTGCTGAGCAGACCAACTTATTAGCGCTCAATGCAGCAATTGAAGCCGCAAGGGCTGGTGAACAAGGACGGGGATTTGCGGTAGTCGCTGATGAAGTACGCGTGCTAAGTCAGCGTACACATGGATCTACAGAAGAGATCCGCAACATGATTGAGACGCTGCAAAACAACACCAAACTTGCTGTAAATAGCATGAAGACCAGCACCTCATTAGCAGATACAAGTGTTGATTATGCTCAGCAAGCCGCTCAAAGCCTTACCGATATCACTGATGCGATTAATAAGATCAATGATATGGCGCTACAAATCGCAAGTGCAGCAGAAGAACAAAGAGCGGTTAGTGAAGATATTAGCCGCAATACACAAGGCATTAAGGATGCCTCCGACGTATTAGCAGCTCAGGCTCAACAAAGTAGCGACAGCGCAGATAATATGCGCGAGTCTGCAGAAACCATGCGTATGGAGGTGACTCGCTTCAAGGTATAACTTTGTTTTAAGCCAGATTTATTGCATATTGTCAGCCTGGATTATTCCACACTCACAAGGATTACGTGTCGATGGGTTATGAATGGCTGGCACTTGCTGCCGCATTTCTTTGGGCAGTCGCAAGCCTACTTTCAGTCGTGCCTGCACAACATTTAGGAACCTTTGCCTATAGCCGTTGGCGTATGGGTTGCACTTCTCTCATTCTGGGTAGTATGGCGCTTTATACAGGCGGCTGGGCTAGTGTCGAAACGAGTGCAATATCGGCTATGATGCTGTCGGGTGTTATTGGAATTTTTATTGGCGATACCGCCCTCTTTGCGTGTCTCAACCGCATGGGGCCAAGACAAGCAGGTTTACTCTTCTCATGTCACGCCGTTTTCTCTGCGATTCTGGGGTACTTCCTATTTAGTGAAACCATGACATCTCTGGAACTACTGGGATCACTGCTCGTTTTCTCTGGCGTACTCACCGCTATCTTCTTTGGCAGGCGTGGACAAAGTAACAACCAGCTAGAATCGATCAAAGGTAAAGTTTGGGTTGGAGTTAGCTTAGGCTTGCTCGCTGCTCTATGCCAAGCATTAGGCGGAATCATTGCGAAACCCGTGATGCAAACCAGCATCGATCCAATTGCTGCATCGGCAATGCGGATGATGACGGCATTTACCGCCCACTGCCTATTCTTCTTAACAGGCGCAAAGTTAGCTCGTGCAACTAAGCCAATGAACCTAAAGATTTTCTCAATCACAGCGGTGAACGGTTTCTTAGCCATGGCCGTTGGTATGACGCTCATTCTCTATGCATTGCAACAAGGGAATGTGGGGATGGTTGCTTTACTCTCTTCTACGACACCAATTATGTTGTTGCCTATACTATGGATTTATTCCGGAAAACGACCTAACCGCTTTGCGTGGATAGGGGCGATAGTTGCCGTTATCGGTACAGGTATTTTGGTCTCTTAACCTATCGCAGTAATCGGTAATTCCCGCTTTATTTTTCTGTCTTAAGCGAGAGAATAGAGTAAGCAAAAAGGTCTAAATTGACAGGTTGGCGTTGCACACACTCTTTGTAAGGTGAAAGATAACAACAATATTTCACAAACAATATTTGATCTTAACCTACAGTTTTGGTTAAAAAGTGTAGTAAAATTACGCTAATTTAGTTTCCAAAGTTACTTTGAAATTTGACGAGGTCATCACTATGACAGCTAAGAAGCCTATGGCTCTAGTTATTCTTGACGGTTACGGACACCGTGAAGATACAGCAAGCAACGCAATCGCGAACGCAAAAACTCCATTCCTTGATAGCCTGTTTGCTAACAAGCCAAACACTCTAATCTCTGCTTCTGGCATGGATGTTGGCCTACCTGATGGTCAAATGGGTAACTCTGAAGTTGGCCACACAAACATTGGCGCTGGCCGTGTTGTATACCAAGACCTGACTCGCATCACTAAGTCTATCGCTGACGGTGAGTTCACTGAAACACCAGCTCTAGTTGAAGCAATCGACTCAGCTGTGAAAGCAGAGAAAGCGGTACACATCATGGGTCTTATGTCTCCAGGTGGCGTACACTCTCACGAAGATCACATCTACGCCGCAGTTGAAATGGCTGCAGCACGTGGCGCAGAAAAAATCTACCTACACTGCTTCCTAGACGGTCGTGACACACCACCACGTAGTGCAGAGAACTCGCTACAACGTTTCCAAGACTTGTTCGCTAAACTAGGCAAAGGCCGCGTAGCATCTCTAGTAGGTCGTTACTACGCAATGGACCGTGACAACAACTGGGATCGCGTTCAAGTTGCTTACGATCTTCTAACTCAAGCAAAAGCTGAGTTCACTTTCGATACAGCAGTTGCAGGTCTAGAAGCGGCATACGCTCGTGACGAAAACGACGAGTTCGTTAAAGCAACGGCTATCAAAGCGGAAGGTCAAGAAGATGCTGTTATCGCTGATGGCGACGCAGTTATCTTCATGAACTACCGTGCTGACCGTGCGCGTCAAATCACGCGTACTTTCGTACCTGCATTCGACGGCTTCGAGCGCGCTGTATTCCCAGCTATCAACTTCGTAATGCTAACGCAATACGCAGCTGACATCCCACTAGCTATCGCATTCCCACCAGCTTCTCTAGAGAACACTTACGGTGAGTGGCTATCTAAGCAAGGTCAAACTCAGCTACGTATCTCTGAAACTGAGAAATATGCACACGTTACTTTCTTCTTCAACGGTGGTGTTGAAAACGAGTTCGAAGGTGAAGAGCGTCAACTTGTTGCTTCTCCAAAAGTAGCAACTTACGACCTACAACCTGAGATGAGCTCTGAAGAACTAACAGAGAAGATGGTCGCAGCAATTAAATCTGGTAAGTACGACACTATCATCTGTAACTACCCTAACCCAGATATGGTTGGTCACACTGGCGTTTACGAAGCAGCAGAGCAAGCAATCGAAGCAATCGATGCGTGTGTTGCCAAAGTAACGGCAGCGATCGAAGAAGTAGGCGGTCAAATGCTGATCACTGCTGACCACGGTAACGCAGAAATGATGGTAGACCCAGAGACAGGTGGTACTCACACTGCTCACACTAACCTACCAGTACCTCTAATCTACGTTGGTGACAAAGAAGTTGAGTTCAAAGAAGGCGGTAAACTGTCTGACCTAGCTCCAACAATGCTTGCTCTAACTGGTCTAGAAATCCCTGCAGAAATGACTGGTGACGTTCTAGTTAAGTAATTAACTGAGACGTTCCTATATAAAAGCCTGAGCACCTACCTGCTCGGGCTTTTTGTTTTCTCTTCGCCCTGCTGCAACTTTTGACATTCTCCTTTCTTCAAATCAAAAGGTTTGGGTATACTGGCTATCTCTCAAATAGTTAGGACAGATTTGAACAATGGCAATCACCCCATTAAGGACGCTACTCTCTCGCAAGACTTGGCTTGCGCTCGGGTTGATACTTTCTGCCTCTTCAATAGCCCCTAGCTACGCTGCCAATAATGCAGAACTGAAAGGCGTCAGCGGTGAAATCTCGCGCCAGAAACAGTCGCTTTCTAGCCAACAGAAGAAACTCGATTCGCTACAAAAGTCGCTAAAAAGCCAAGAGACGACCATTACTCGCTTGGAAAGAGAAATCAAAGAAACAAAATCTTCCCTCGCGACAACCAATGCAAACATCGCCAATCTAGATAAAAAAGTCGAATCACTCCAACTCCAGAAGAAAACCCAAAGTGACAAATTAGCTGAATTGATTCAAACCTACTATGTCACTCAACGTGCTAAAACTTCTTCAAACATACTCAATCAAGGCGTTGAGGAAGACCGAATCAGTCAATACTTCCAGCATCTAGCAAAAGCCAGAGCAGAAACAATCAGTGAGCTTGAAGCAACGGTAAGAGAACTTGATGACAGCCAAGAGCAGCTCAAATTAGAGAAAGAACAAATCACGACGCTGCTTAATCAACAAACTAAAAAGCGCGATCAGCTGGCCAAAACTCAGTCTCAACGTAAGGGGACGGTGTCAAAAATTCGCAAAAGCATTTCGAATGACAAAGTCTACCTCTCTGAGCTACAACGTAATGAAACTCGCTTAAAGGCAGAGATTGCCAAAGCCGCAAAACGTAATTCTGTGCCAATGGACGGTATAGCTCGACAGAAAGGTAAACTGCCATGGCCAGTAAAAGGTCGCGTTTTACATAACTACGGCTCTCGTCAAACTGGTCAAATAAAGTGGAAAGGTATGGTGATCGACGCCAACTATGGCCAACCAGTTAAAGCGGTTTACTCAGGCACTGTCGTATTTGCCGACTATCTCCGCGGTTATGGCTTAGTTGTACTGCTAGACCACGGTAAAGGAGATATGACGCTATATGGATTCAACCAGAGCCTGATGAAAAAAGAAGGTGATAAAGTCACTTCCGGTGAAACCATCGCACTTGCCGGAGATACTGGAGGCCAACCTCAAGCATCACTCTACTTTGAAATTCGTCGTAACAGTAAAACACAAAATCCGAAGAGTTGGTT
Organism: Vibrio sp. TBV020; assembly: GCF_046056895.1. Taxonomy (NCBI): domain Bacteria; kingdom Pseudomonadati; phylum Pseudomonadota; class Gammaproteobacteria; order Vibrionales; family Vibrionaceae; genus Vibrio; species Vibrio sp. TBV020. Next base: position 3,211,637 of record NZ_JBEEAQ010000003.1, read on the forward strand.
AACGCGATAATTGACCGCGAACAGATACAAATAAGGCGTCTTTTTCTCTCGAAAAGACGCCTTATTTTTTAAGTCTCTATCTGTAATGGTTCTCGACAGCATCAATGAAAGCGGGTAACTCCTCTTTCGGTAGGGCATTAATCCCTGCTGCTGCGGCTCTGCCTCCACCAGATGGAAATTGCGAACAAATGTCCCCAGCACCTTGCTTATTATTCAATGGCGCTCTTAAAGACACCGTATACGTCCCATCTTGATTTTCCGTCAAGACAGCGTGAGCAGAGTCCGGAGATTGATTTGCTAGCAGGTTGCCATAAACACCGCTAATACGACGTGATGAGGCTTGATTAGGCAGTTCAAACACACTCAACTGTTCACTTTTGTGTTGCGGCTCAATCGCCAGAGCTTTATCCATATCTTGTTGATAAGCCGAGCGAAGTGTGTGAAATGGTGAGTTTTGATCAGCAATCACAGCAAATGGATCATCATAGGCCAAAAGCTCTTTAAACAGTTTTGCTGGATCAAAGTGAAGGTCCTCAATCTTGGAGCCATAGCCATTGTAATTGATTAAAGTGCCTAGCTCTTTTAACTGCTCCTTCTGCTCAACGCTAAAACCCGCAAGCTCTGCCAGTTGGTCTGCTTTTGCTATTAAATTATCGCCATACGCAGCGGTAATCGCCCAAGGGTGAAACCTGCCTTGCAGCAACTCATCGACAATCAAAGCCGTACAAGTGTTAGCATCTAAGTTAATGTGAGCGTCAAGATTTACGTGTTTAGGTATATCACCAGCTTTATGGTGATCGGCGTAAAACACCTGAGCACCTACGCTAAGAAGCGCTTCCAAGCCCTGCTTATTCTTCTCCATTGAGATATCCAGCGCAGTAACTGAATCACCTTCAGTTACTGTAAGTTTCTCTAACAGCTGAATATCGCGCTTCACTCCAGTAATCAGAGTTGATAACTTTGGCTCTGCCAAGCGAAGCTGGAGTAGCGCGATAATGCCATCCGCATCACCGTTAAAAACATCGTAGTGCATAAAACAAAACCCATTAAAATATCTTTCGATACTCTAATGGGTTCTCAGTGTATTAACAATTTCAGTTAGTTATGACTAAGCATGAATCGCTTTAACGCCATCTTCTAAAAGCTGAAGCTGTTCAAGACCTTGCGCTGTTGCCTTAGGTTTAACTACAGAGATCATTTGCAGCATACCTTGGTGAATCACTTGCTCAGTAATTTGTGTTTTAGGCGACATTGCGGCTTGATAGCCTAACCAGCTTGACGCAATTAAGTGTAACGTAGTCACCAATGACTTCATCTCACTGTCTTCCACTGAAACGAGTTCTAAGCCGACAAACGCGCGCATGATGTTAATTAGGTTTGATTGAAGCTTCTCTTGAACTTGAATGTACTCATCATGCAGCTGCTCATCTCGCTGCAAGATCTCTGGCAGATTGGCGTAGAAAAAACGATATTTCCACATCAGCGTAAAGATAGAATCTAAGTAGTGCTTTAACAGTACTAAACTTTCTTGTTGGCCTTGAATAGGGGTAAAACGCTCAAGCAACTCATTTGAATAGAGCGCAAAGATCTCACGGACAATCTCTTGCTTATTACGAAAGTGATAATAAAGGTTACCTGGGCTGATATCGATATGAGCCGCAATATGGTTAGTTGTGATATTGCGCTCACCGTGCTCATTGAATAACTCTAGTGCTGCAAGCACGATTTTATCGCGTGTTTTCATTCTTTCCCGAACCCTATTCCATTAATCTAATCAGTATAACTGAGTATATTAACCAATAACAAAAAAGCGCCTGATTAGACCAGACGCTTTCATGTGTTTCTTAGTTATTTGTGGTACGGCTTTGATAACTCATGAACCGCATCAACAAATACGCCCGCATTTTCTGGCGGCACATCCAAGTGGATGCCGTGACCAAGGTTAAAGACATGGCCAGTGCCTGCATCACCAAACCCTTCAAGGATCGTTGCGACTTCTTCACGAATGCGCTCAGGAGAAGCATATAGCATTGATGGATCCATGTTGCCTTGCAGTGCCACTTTATCGCCTACGCGCTTCACTGCATCTTGGATATTGATAGTCCAGTCTAGGCCAACTGCATCACAACCTGTTGCAGCGATTTGCTCTAACCACATACCACCGTTCTTAGTGAACAGAGTAACAGGAACGCGGCGACCATCGTTCTCACGAATCAAGCCATCAACGATTTTGTGCATGTACTGCAGCGAGAACAAGTTGTAGTCGCGAGGAGTAAGAACACCACCCCAAGTATCAAATACCATTACTGATTGAGCACCGGCTTTGATCTGCGCGTTTAGGTATTCAATGACACTGTCAGCCAGCTTATCTAGTAACAGATGTAGCGTTTGTGGTTCTGCATACATCATCTTTTTGATCTTAGTGAACGCTTTTGAGCTGCCACCTTCAACCATGTAAGTTGCCAGTGTCCATGGGCTACCAGAGAAACCAATCAGTGGTACGTCACCATTCAGATCTTTACGGATCTGACGAACAGCATTCATCACGTATTGCAGCTCACCTTCAGGATCTGGCAGACCAATCTTCTCAACATCCGCCTTACAAGTGATTGGCTTATCAAATACTGGGCCTTCACCAGCGGCAAAACGCAGTTCTAGACCCATTGCATCAGGAATCGTCAGAATGTCTGAGAATAGGATTGCAGCATCAAGAGGAAAACGGCGTAGTGGTTGAAGGGTTACTTCTGATGCAAGTTCTGCATTCTTACACAAAGACATGAAATCACCCGCTTCTGCGCGTGTCGCTTTGTATTCTGGAAGGTATCGACCTGCCTGACGCATCATCCATACTGGAGTGTAATCTACCGGCTCTTTAAGTAGGGCGCGAAGATAGCGGTCATTCTTTAATTCAGTCATTCCGTTTTTCCGATTGTTAGGCTTATTTCTGTTGGGGCTATTCTAACACTGTTTGGCTCTCAAAAGCTGTGTGCTTTGCAACCTAGATCAAGTTATTAACTTTTAAATCAATGCTTAATTTGCACCCAATTAGTAACAGTGTTAAAAATTTGTTTGCTAGCGAAAACTACAATTATAAACCGAGCACTTAGTGCTTGGCATCTCATAACGACATCTTACTTACCCCCTCCTTCTGGAGGGTTTTTTTTACTTATTTTTCAGAAAGATAATCATATCTCACCACAGGTATGCTCAATTAATTCTCGAGCAATAGTTCCTTTAGGAGCAATCGGTGGTAGCGCATTGTAGTCAAACCAACGAGCATCACTTAGCTCACTATAATCCGGCTTCAGCTCTCCAGACTCAAATTCGGCAGTAAATCCCATCATCATGCTAGAAGGAAACGCCCAAGGTTGACTGCCAAAGTACTGGATGTTCTTAACTTGAACGCCCGTTTCTTCTTTTACTTCTCGAGCCACGCACTGTTCAAGCGTCTCACCCACTTCAAGGAAACCTGCGATCACCGTATACATTCCATTGCGATGTCTTGGGTGTTGAGCCAATAAGATTTGCCCTTGCTTACGTACTGCAACAATGATGCATGGGAAGATACGAGGATAGTGAAGCGTTCGGCAATCACCACACTGCATAGCAAGTTGGTTATGGTTGAGATGGTTTCTACCTCCACATAGTGGGCAAAAACGCATACTTTGCGTCATATGGCTATATTGCACTGCCTTACTGAGTAACAAAAAAAGTTCACTAGGAAATTCGAGGCATTCTCGCAATGAGATAAGCTCAATATCTTGCTCTATATCAGCCGCATTGAGCCACAATACTGGCGCATTGTTATAACGACCAATTTCTATCGCAACGTCTTGTGGCAGTGATAAATCTTGTGCCGTACCAAATGGAATCGCATTATCAACTAACCAAACATCACTTCCTGATACAACACACCAATAAGAATTTAGCGTACGGTTTGTGTCACTTTTATTTAACATTCCACCCCCTCTTCACTTGCAGTTCGTCTATTTTACTGGCAATCTAAATTCATACCAGAGTTTGTAGTCCATCAATTTTGAGACTATAAATTCTAGTAAGGACAAGAGCTTGTATCTCTACATATGCTTTAAGCTCAGAGCTTAATGGTCACCCAAGAAGTGACCCGATCATGAGGATATGGTCATGCTAAATAAATTCAAACAGACACAAGAACAATGGGGTGGCTCAAGTGAAGTCATCGATCACTGGCTTGAAACCCGTCAGTCACTTATCGTTGAGTATTGTAAGCTAGGCTCCCTTCAACCGGTTAACGGGCAATCAAACGTTGTCGAACTTCCTTCCCCAAAAGAGATAAGCTCATTCTGCAATCATGTTGTAGATTACATCTCTGAAGGTCACTTTAAGATCTACGATATGGTGATGGAAAAGTGGCAGGCAACAGGCTTCAAATCCAATGACGATATTGATGCTACCTACGCAAAAATAGTCCTGACTACCGAACCACTACTAGAATTTAATGATAAATACGTAAAAGTTAGTGCCGATGATGAGCTACCTAACTTTGAAGTGGATATGTCGAAAGTAGGTGAACTGCTCGAAGTGCGTTTTGAGGTTGAAGATAATTTAATTCAATTGATAGCCGATAGCTTAGCGATCCCACCAGGCGCATAAGCGAAAAGCGAAAAGCGAAAAGCGAAAAGCGAGATTTATTCTGAGGGTTGACGTGTATGCGTCGACCCTTTTGTGTTTTAAGAATGGTCATCAACGGGGGGCTCAAAAGGCGCCTGACCTTTGCTTCAATACCGTCATTCCCGAGAGGGAGGTACGACCGAGTTGGGGATCTCTTAAAGCAATTCGATAGCAAATAGAGATTCCCTACTCGCTCCTTCGTCACTCTATGGAATGACTATCAGTAAGAATCCCCGTGTTTCCTCACTTTCGTTTTAATAACGTCATCCCCTAGAGGGAAGTACGACTGAGTTGGGGATCTCTTGAAGCAAGTCGAAGGCAAACATAGATTCCCTATTCGCTCCTTCGTCACTCTATGGAATGACACTCTCTAGCAACACTCATCATATTCAAAATGACAAATTACCTTTCGCCAAAAACAAAAAAGGCACCCGAAGGTGCCTTTTATCATTTCTTAGCTATCGATTACTCGTCAGCTGAGAAACCAGCGTTAAGTAGTGCTGCAAGGTTGTCAGTCGCTTGTTCAGCTGAAGGACCTTCTTGCTCTTCTGCACGCTTAGCTTGACGATCTTGGTGGTAAGCGAAACCTGTACCTGCTGGGATTAGACGACCAACAATTACGTTTTCTTTCAGACCACGTAGCTCATCACGCTTACCAGAAACGGCTGCTTCTGTTAGTACGCGAGTTGTCTCCTGGAACGATGCCGCAGAGATGAACGATTCAGTAGCTAGAGATGCTTTAGTGATACCTAGAAGCTCACGCTCGAAACGAACTAGCTCTTTACCTTCAGCTTCTAGCTGACGGTTAGCAATCTTAACGTTCGCGTATTCAACCTGTTCACCAACTAGGAACTCAGTAGAGTCACCAGCGTGAGTGATTGTACACTTACGTAGCATCTGACGAACGATAGTCTCAATGTGCTTATCGTTAATCTTAACGCCTTGTAGACGGTATACTTCTTGAACTTCGTTCGCGATGTATTGAGTCACAGCGTGGATACCACGTAGACGTAGAATGTCATGTGGAGACTCTGGACCGTCTGCGATCACGTCACCACGTTCAACTTTCTCGCCTTCGAATACGTTAAGCTGACGGTGCTTAGGAATCATCTCTTCGTAAGCGTCGCCGCCGTCACGAGTGATTACTAGACGACGTTTACCTTTCGTCTCTTTACCGAAGCTCACAGTACCTGTGTGCTCAGCAAGAATTGCAGGCTCTTTCGGCTTACGTGCTTCGAATAGGTCAGCTACGCGTGGTAGACCACCGGTGATATCTTTGTTACCGCCAGATTTCTGAGGGATACGAGATAGAGTATCACCCACGCCTACTTCAGCGCCGTCTTCGATGTTTACAATCGCTTTACCAGGTAGGAAGTAGTGAGCTGGCATTTCAGTACCAGGGATCATTACGTCGTTACCTTGCTCATCAACAAGTTTGATTGCTGGACGCATATCTTTACCTGCTGCTGGGCGAGCTGCTGCTTCAGTTACTTCGCTTGAAGATAGACCTGTTAGGTCATCTGTTTGACGAGAAACTGTTACACCGTCGATCATGTCAACGAACTGGATGCGACCTGCCACTTCAGTGATGATTGGCATAGTGTGCGCTTCCCAGTTAGCTACTGTATCACCAGCTTCAACTGAGTCGTTGTCGCCTTTAGATAGTAGAGAACCGTAAGGCAGTTTGTGCTTCTCTTTCGTACGACCGAACTCATCAATGATAGTTAGTTCAGATGCACGAGAAGTGATAACAAGCTTACCGTCTTTGTTCGTTACGAACTTAGCGTTGTGTAGCTTAACTGTACCCGTTGTCTTAGCTTGGATGCTGTTCTCTGCTGCTGCAGTAGATGCCGCACCACCGATGTGGAACGTACGCATCGTAAGCTGTGTACCCGGCTCACCGATAGACTGAGCAGCGATAACACCAACTGCTTCACCTTGGTTCACTAGGTGACCACGTGCTAGGTCACGACCGTAACACTGTGCACAACAACCGAAGTCCGCATCACAGGTAACAACTGAACGCACTTTCATGCTATCTACAGAGTTGTCTTCCATGATCTGACACCACTTCTCATCGATTAGAGTATTACGTGGGATCAGAACTTCTTCAGTACCTGGCTTAAGAACATCTTCAGCAACTACACGACCTAGTGCCAGCTCAGAAAGTGCAACTTTAACGTCACCACCTTCGATGTGCGGCATCATGTCAACACCTTCGTGGGTGCCACAGTCATGCTCGTGTACTACAACGTCTTGAGCAACGTCTACTAGACGACGAGTTAGGTAACCCGAGTTCGCTGTTTTCAGTGCCGTATCCGCAAGACCCTTACGAGCACCGTGCGTTGAGATAAAGTACTGAAGTACGTTTAGACCTTCTTTAAAGTTCGCAGTGATCGGCGTTTCGATAATTGAGCCATCTGGACGTGCCATCAGACCACGCATACCTGCTAGCTGACGAATCTGAGCTGCAGAACCACGTGCGCCCGAGTCGGCCATCATGTAGATGCTGTTAAATGACTCTTGCTGCTCTTCTTCACCTTCACGGTTTACTACCGTTTCAGATGAAAGGTTTTCCATCATCGCTTTTGCTACGCGATCGTTGGTCGATGCCCAAATATCGATCACTTTGTTGTAGCGCTCACCCGCAGTTACAAGACCAGATTGGTACTGTTCTTGAATTTCGCGAACTTCTGCTTCCGCTTCTTCGATCTCAGTGTATTTCGCTGCAGGTACAACCATATCGTCGATACCAACAGATACACCAGAAAGTGCCGCGTAAGCGAAACCTGTGTACATGATTTGGTCAGCAAAGATTACCGTGTCTTTAAGACCTAGCTTACGGTACGCTTCGTTAAGTAGGTTAGAGATTTGCTTCTTACCTAGCTTTTGGTTAACGATGCTGTACGGTAGACCTTCCGGTACGATTTGCCATAGCATTGCACGACCGATAGTTGTATCAACCATCTTAGTCTCAGTAGTGCTATTACCATCTTCGTCTTTAACAGTCTCAGTGATACGAACTTTAACGCGAGCGTGTAGCTCAGCAGTCTTAGTGCGGTATGCCTTCTCAGCCTCAGCTGGGCTAGCAAGGTACATACCTTCGCCTTTCACGTTGATCTTGTCACGAGTCATGTAGTACAGACCCAATACAACGTCCTGAGAAGGTACGATGATCGGATCACCTGACGCTGGCGACAGAATGTTGTTTGTCGACATCATCAGAGTACGAGCTTCAAGCTGTGCTTCTAGAGTTAGAGGCACGTGAACCGCCATTTGGTCACCATCGAAGTCGGCGTTGTATGCCGCACACACTAGTGGGTGAAGCTGGATCGCTTTACCTTCGATTAGTACTGGTTCGAACGCCTGGATACCTAGACGGTGAAGTGTAGGTGCACGGTTCAATAGTACTGGGTGTTCGCGGATAACTTCGTCTAGGATATCCCAAACGATCGCTTCTTCGCGCTCTACCATTTTCTTAGCAGCTTTGATTGTAGTCGCAAGACCACGAGTCTCTAGCTTGCTGTAGATGAATGGTTTGAATAGCTCAAGTGCCATCTTCTTAGGAAGACCACACTGGTGTAGACGAAGGTATGGACCTACTGTGATTACAGAACGGCCAGAGTAGTCTACACGCTTACCTAGAAGGTTCTGACGGAAACGACCTTGTTTACCCTTGATCATATCAGCAAGAGATTTCAGAGGACGCTTGTTCGAACCAGTAATCGCACGACCGCGACGACCGTTGTCTAGAAGTGCATCAACAGACTCTTGCAGCATACGCTTTTCGTTACGTACGATGATGTCCGGAGCAGCTAGCTCTAGAAGACGCTTCAAACGGTTGTTACGGTTGATTACGCGACGGTATAGGTCGTTCAGATCAGAAGTCGCGAAGCGACCGCCATCTAGTGGTACTAGAGGACGTAGATCTGGCGGAAGTACCGGAAGCACAGTTAGGATCATCCACTCTGGGTTGTTACCAGATTGAACAAACGCTTCAACAAGCTTCAGACGCTTAGTGATTTTCTTACGCTTAGTCTCTGAGTTAGTAGACTGAAGCTCTTCACGCATTTCTTCGATTTCAGCAGGAAGATCCATAGACGCAAGTAGGTCTTTGATCGCTTCTGCACCCATCTTAGCCGTGAATTCATCACCCCACTCTTCTAGACGATCCAGATACTCTTCTTCAGTAAGCATCTGAGATTTTTCTAGATCAGTCATACCTGGTTCAGTTACTACGTACATTTCGAAGTAAAGAACACGTTCGATATCACGTAGAGGGATATCCATCAGTAGACCGATACGAGACGGTAGTGATTTTAGGAACCAGATGTGAGCAACTGGTGAAGCAAGCTCGATGTGGCCCATGCGGTCACGACGAACTTTAGTTTGTGTAACTTCAACGCCACACTTCTCACAGATAACGCCACGGTGTTTTAGACGCTTATATTTGCCACAAAGACATTCGTAGTCTTTCACTGGACCAAAGATACGCGCACAGAACAGACCATCACGCTCAGGCTTGAACGTACGATAGTTGATCGTTTCAGGTTTCTTAACTTCACCGAAAGACCATGAACGGATCATGTCTGGTGAAGATAGACCGATTTTGATTGCATCAAATTCTTCGGTCTTATGCTGCGCTTTTAGAAAGTTTAATAAGTCTTTCACAATCAGCTCCTGTAAGGAGTTAAAAGGAGCTCACCCGCAAAAGTGAGCACCTTCTACCAAATAATCGTATTCTCTAAAGAGAAAAGATTACTCTTCGTCTTCTAGCTCGATGTTGATACCTAGCGAGCGAATCTCTTTCAACAGTACGTTGAATGATTCTGGCATGCCAGGTTCCATGCTGTGGTTACCATCTACGATGTTCTTATACATCTTAGTACGGCCGTTAACGTCATCCGACTTAACTGTTAGCATTTCTTGAAGCGTGTAAGCAGCACCGTATGCTTCTAGTGCCCATACTTCCATCTCACCGAAACGCTGACCACCGAACTGAGCTTTACCACCAAGTGGTTGCTGAGTTACTAGGCTGTAAGAACCAGTTGAACGAGCGTGCATCTTGTCATCAACAAGGTGGTTTAGTTTCAGCATGTACATGTAACCAACAGTTACAGGACGCTCAAACGCATCACCTGTGCGACCATCAAATAGCGTTAGCTGACCAGATTCTGGTAGGTCACCTAGTTTTAGTAGCTCTTTGATTGATTGCTCAGAAGCACCGTCAAATACTGGAGTCGCGATCGGTAGACCACCACGTAGGTTCTTGATCAGCGTACGAACTTCGTCATCAGATAGAGACGCAACGTCTACTTTCTGACGAGTTTCACCAAGATCGTAAACCTTCTGTAGGAAGTCACGGAACTTAGCTAGCTCTTGCTGCTCTTTCACCATTTGGTTGATCTTGTCACCGATACCTTTCGCTGCCAGACCTAAGTGAACTTCTAGGATCTGACCGATGTTCATACGCGATGGTACACCCAGTGGGTTTAGTACGATGTCAACCGGCTGACCTTTCTCATCGTAAGGCATGTCTTCAACAGGGTTGATCTTAGAGATTACACCCTTGTTACCGTGACGACCCGCCATCTTATCACCAGGCTGGATACGACGTTTAACCGCTAGGTAAACCTTAACGATCTTCAGTACGCCAGGTGCTAGATCATCACCTTGAGTGATCTTACGACGCTTAGTTTCAAACTTCTTATCGAAGTCAGCTTTTAGCTCATCCCACTGCTCAGCAAGTTGCTCAAGCTGTGACTGTTGCGCATCGTCTTCAAGCGTTAGCTCTAGCCACTTCTTACGATCGATAGAGTCTAGCTTCGCTTCAGTGTAACCACCGTCAATTAGTACAGCTTTAACACGGTTTAGAAGGCCACCCTCAAGAATCTGGAATTCTTCAGTAAGGTCTTTCTTCGCTTCTTTAAGCTGCATCTGTTCAATTTCAAGCGCACGTTTGTCTTTTTCAACACCGTCACGAGTAAATACTTGAACGTCGATGATCGTACCTGACACTGAGTTTGGTACGCGTAGAGACGTATCTTTAACGTCTGACGCTTTCTCACCGAAGATAGCACGTAGTAGCTTCTCTTCAGGAGTTAGCTGAGTTTCACCTTTAGGCGTTACTTTACCTACAAGGATGTCACCGCCTTTCACTTCCGCACCGATGTAAACGATACCTGACTCGTCTAGTTTAGACAGAGCAGACTCACCTACGTTTGGAATGTCAGCTGTGATTTCTTCAGCACCAAGCTTAGTATCACGCGCCACACAAGATAGCTCTTGGATATGGATCGTAGTGAAACGGTCTTCTTGAACTACGCGCTCAGATACTAAGATCGAGTCTTCGAAGTTGTAACCGTTCCAAGGCATGAATGCGATACGCATGTTCTGACCAAGCGCTAGCTCACCAAGGTCTGTTGAAGGACCATCAGCAAGAACGTCGCCACGTGCTACTGGTTCACCCGGCATCACACATGGACGCTGGTTGATACACGTGTTTTGGTTCGAACGAGTGTATTTAGTTAGGTTGTAGATATCGATACCTGCTTCACCAGGAATCAGCTCGTCTTCGTTAACTTTAACAACGATACGAGAAGCATCTACAGACTGGATTACACCACCACGTTTCGCTACAGCTGTAACACCAGAGTCAACTGCGATGTTACGCTCGATACCAGTACCAACTAAAGGCTTATCAGCCTTAAGCGTTGGAACTGCCTGACGTTGCATGTTCGCACCCATCAATGCACGGTTCGCATCATCGTGTTCTAGGAACGGGATAAGCGATGCAGCGATAGATACAACCTGGTTAGTTGCAACGTCCATGTAGTCAACATGTTCGCGTGGGTGTAGGCCAGATTCACCTTTCTGACGAGCAGTGATTAGCTCTTCAGAGAATGTACCTTCTTCAGTAAGAACAGTGTTCGCCTGAGCGATAACGTACTGACCTTCCTGAATAGCAGATAGGTAATCTACTTCGTCTGTTACTACGCCATCTACAACACGACGGTATGGAGTCTCTAGGAAACCGTACTCGTTACAACGTGCAAACGCAGATAGAGAGTTGATCAGACCGATGTTTGGACCTTCCGGAGTTTCGATAGGACATAGACGGCCGTAGTGAGTTACGTGTACGTCTCGAACTTCGAAGCCAGCGCGTTCACGAGTTAGACCACCAGGACCCAATGCAGAAATACGACGCTTGTGCGTTACTTCTGATAACGGGTTGTTTTGGTCCATGAACTGTGAAAGCTGTGAAGAGCCAAAGAATTCTTTAACCGCAGCAGAGATCGGCTTAGCGTTGATAAGATCTTGAGGCATGATTGCATCAAGGTCACCAAGGCTTAGACGTTCTTTAACAGCACGTTCAACACGTACTAGACCAACGCGGAATTGGTTTTCTGCCATTTCGCCAACAGAACGGATACGACGGTTACCTAGGTGGTCGATATCGTCCACTTCACCGATGCCGTTACGGATTGCGATAAGCTTCTTCATCACTTCAACGATATCAGTTTCGTCAAGTGTGCCTTGCTCTTGAGCATCTTCACGTTCGATAGAGCTGTTGAACTTCATACGACCAACAGTCGATAGATCGTAACGCTCTTCAGAGAAGAATAGGCTTTCGAATAGTGCTTCAGCAGCTTCTTTCGTTGGCGGCTCGCCCGGGCGCATCATGCGGTAGATTTCTACCAGTGCAGAAATACGATCAACAGTGCTGTCGATACGTAGTGTTTCTGACATGAATGGACCGTGGTCTAGATCGTTAGTGAATAACGTCTGTAGAGCTTTGTGGCCTGCCTGAGAAAGGTTAGCTAGTGCTTCAAGGCTGATTTCTTGGTTTGCACCAACAATGATCTCGCCAGTCGCTTCGTTGATGTAATCTTTCGATGCAACTTTGCCTACGATGTACTCAACTGGTACTTCGATATGCTCAACGCCATCTTTTTCAAGCTGACGGATGTGGCGTGCAGTTACACGACGACCTGTTTCAACGTAAGTCTTACCGTTTGCTTCGATATCGAATGACGCAGTTTCACCACGTAGACGATCAGGAACAAGCTCCATAAGTAGAGTTTGATCTTTAACTTCGAAGTTCACCTTCTCAAAGAAGATGTCCAGGATCTCTTCTGTCGTCTTACCTAGTGCGCGAAGAATGATAGATGCTGGTAGCTTACGACGGCGGTCGATACGTACGTATAGGTTATCCTTAGGATCAAACTCGAAATCAAGCCATGAACCACGGTAAGGAATAACACGTGCGTTATACAGAACTTTACCTGAAGAGTGAGTCTTACCCTTATCGCTGTCGAAGAATACGCCAGGGCTTCTATGAAGCTGGGATACGATAACTCGTTCAGTACCATTGATTACAAAGGTACCATTGTCTGTCATAAGCGGAATTTCGCCCATGTAGACTTCTTGTTCTTTGATGTCTTTAACGGTGCCTGCTGGCGCGTCTTTATCAAAAATTACTAGACGTAGTTTTACGCGTAGTGGCTTTGAGTACGTTACGCCGCGGATTTGACATTCTTTAACATCAAATACTGGCTCACCAAGACGGTAGCTAACGTATTGCAGCTCAGAGTTGCCGTTGTAGCTCTGAATCGGGAATACAGAACGGAAAGCAGCTTCAAGACCGTATTGACCCTCAGGATCCTGTTCGATGAATTTTTCGAACGAATCGAGCTGGATCGATAGCAGGTATGGAATGTCCAAAACTTGTGGACGAGTACCAAAGTCCTTACGGATGCGCTTTTTCTCGGTATAAGAGTAAACCATGGGGTTCCTCAGCTCGCTGATAAGTGACCCAAACTGTCTCCAATCGTTATGAGACAGTGACTGAAAATCTGTTTGATTGTAGTAGCGTTTCATTAAGAGATAATGAAACGTTTTTTGCTAGAGATCTGGGTGCTCAAACAGCGGAAAAATCACCCAACCCCTACAGCGCAAAAAGGCCGGTGGTTATAAAACCACCAGCCATTAGCCGTTAGGCTAAGAAGCTTAAGTAATAATTACTTAACAACAACAGTTGCGCCAGCTTCTTCTAGCTGAGCTTTAAGAGCTTCAGCTTCATCTTTCTCGATGCCTTCTTTTAGTGGAGCAGGAGCTGAGTCTACTAGACCCTTAGCTTCTTTAAGGCCTAGGCCAGTTGCGCCACGTACTGCTTTGATTACAGCAACTTTGTTACCGCCAGCAGATTCTAGGATTACGTCGAATTCAGTTTGCTCAGCAGCAGCTTCGCCTGCAGCAGCGCCGCCAGCTACAACAGCAGCAGCAGCAGAAACACCGAATTTCTCTTCCATTGCTTCGATTAGTTCAACAACTTGCATTACAGACATTTCTGCAACTGCGTCTAGGATTTGCTCGTTAGTGATAGACATAACAATTCTCTTTTAAATCAACAATAAGTTTAAATAGCAACCAGTGAAAAGCAAGGCTTAAGCAGCAGCTTCTTCTTTTTGGTCGCGTAGTGCAGCGATAGTACGTACCAGCTTGCCTGCAGAAGCTTCTTTCATGCACATCATTAGGCGTGCGATAGCTTCGTCGTAAGTTGGTAGTGTCGCTAGTACTTCAGCGTCAGTTAGCGCGCCTTCAAATGCAGCAGCTTTGATCTCGAAGTCTTTGTTCTCTTTAGCGAAGTCTTTGAAAAGACGCGCTGCAGCACCTGGGTGCTCGTTAGAGAATGCGATTAGCGTAGGACCAGTGAAAGTGTCAGTTAGACACTCGTAATCTGTACCAGCTACCGCACGACGCATAAGCGTGTTACGAACAACACGTACGTAAACACCAGCTTCACGAGCCTGTTTACGTAGTGAAGTCATAGCACCAACTTCAACGCCACGAGAATCAGCTACAACTGCAGAAAGTGCACCACTGGCAGCTTCGTTGACTTCAGCAACAATTGCTTTTTTGTCTTGAAGGTTTAAAGCCATCTTGGATTTACTCCTGGTTGTCGTTACACCACTCACTATCATCACGACAGTGAGAGTTATTTAGGTGCTTCCCAGAAGAAAGTAACTATTTACATAGAGCTTTCTGTCAGTTCGGGCACCATCTACGTAGGGAAATTAAGTTTACAAAAAGCAAACACCTACGGTCTTGGACGGAGACTGGGTCATAATTCAGACTAAATTCTAACGAATTTAATGAACCAAAGTTCAGCCCCAACCACAAATATTAGGCGCAGAATTATACACTAATTCCACGCCTAAGCAAATATATTAGTTTGCTAGAGTGTTCAGGCTACCCTGATCAACAGCAACACCAGCACCCATTGTAGTAGAGATGCTAACCTTCTGAAGGAATGTACCCTTAGCAGAAGACGGCTTAGCTTTCTTCAGAGCAACTAGAAGAGCTTCTAGGTTCTCTTTGATCTGCTCAGCAGAGAAGTTTGCTTTACCGATTGTAGTGTGGATGATGCCGTTCTTGTCGTTACGGTAACGAACCTGACCAGCTTTAGCGTTCTTAACAGCTTCAGCAACGTTAGGAGTTACAGTACCAACTTTAGGGTTTGGCATTAGACCGCGAGGACCTAGGATAGTACCTAGTTGACCTACAACGCGCATTGCATCTGGAGAAGCAACAACTACGTCAAAGTTCATTTCGCCTTTCTTCACTTGCTCAGCAAGATCTTCCATACCTACGATGTCTGCGCCAGCTTCTTTAGCTGCTTCAGCGTTTGCACCTTGAGTGAACACTGCAACGCGGATTTCGCGGCCAGTACCGTGAGGTAGTACAGTTGCACCACGTACGTTCTGGTCAGATTTACGAGCATCGATGCCAAGGTTAACAGCAACGTCTACAGACTCAACGAATTTAGCAGTAGCTAGTTCTTGAAGAAGAGCAACAGCTTCGTTGATTTCGTATTCTTTAGTTACGTCAACTTTTTCGCGGATTACGCGCATGCGCTTAGTTAGTTTAGCCATCTTATTAACCCTCTACCACTAGGCCCATTGAACGAGCAGTACCAGCGATTGAACGCTTCATTGCTTCGATGTCAGCACCAGTCATATCAGCAGCTTTAGTTTCTGCGATTTCTTGGATTTGAGCGTCAGTTACAGTACCCACTTTTTCAGTGTTTGGACGACCAGAACCAGACTTAACGCCAGCAGCTTTCTTAAGAAGAACAGCAGCAGGTGGAGTCTTAGTGATGAACGTGAAAGAACGGTCGTTGTATACTGTGATAACAACTGGAGTAGGTAGACCTTTCTCGATAGATTCTGTTTTTGCGTTGAACGCTTTACAGAATTCCATGATGTTAACACCGTGTTGACCTAGTGCAGGACCAACTGGTGGACTTGGGTTCGCCATACCAGCAGCAACTTGTAGCTTGATGTAAGCTTCAACTTTCTTAGCCATGATTATTCCTAATTTTGGGTACAAACGCTAATCGGCTGATCAGCTCCCCGTTGATATAAATACTTTTTACTTCGGCCATAACTTTCGTTTGAGCCAAAATAATAAGGCGCGAAATTATAGTCATAATTCGCGCCCTAAACAACCCTGTTAAGGTGTTTTTTTAATCAAGTTTTTCAACCTGACCAAATTCAAGCTCAACTGGTGTCGCACGACCAAAGATCGATACAGACACTTTTACGCGGCTCTTATCATAATCCACTTCTTCAACAGTACCGTTGAAGTCTGCGAATGGACCATCAGTAACACGTACAACTTCACCCGCTTCGTACATAGTACGTGGACGAGGAGCTTCACTTGCTTTCTCTAGACGGTTAAGAATCGCATCAGCTTCTTTATCAGTGATAGGAGCTGGACGATCAGAGGTACCACCAATGAAGCCCATGACACGCGGCACACTGCGTACTAAGTGCCATGATTCATCGTTCATGATCATCTGAACAAGGACGTAACCAGGGAAGAACTTACGTTCAGACTTACGACGCTGACCAGCGCGCATTTCAACTACTTCTTCAGTAGGAACTAGTACTTCACCAAACAGCTCTTCCATGCTGTGCATTTTGATATGCTCGCGAAGAGATTGGGCTACACGACCTTCAAATCCAGAGAAGGCTTGAACCACATACCAGCGTTTTTTTGGAGCTTCACTCATGAATTAAAACCCTCTATACCCCAGTTGCTAATGCAACAAGACGAACCATAATGCCGTCAATGCCCCATAGCACTAGAGCCATTACAATACTTACAGCTAAAACGATCAGTGTTGTTTGCATAGTTTCTTGGCGTGTAGGCCAAACTACTTTACGTACTTCCATACGAGATTCTTTTGCAAACTCGATCGCAGCTTTACCTTTAGTTGTTGTAGCAGCAACACCAAGTGCCGCAGCGATAAGTACAACAACACCTGCAGCGCGAATCACTACAGACATCTCACCGTACAGGTAATTACCCACAACAGCGGCAGCTAACAGAGCAAAAGTGACAATCCACTTAAAGATATCTGCGCCATTTGAGCTCTCAGGAGTTTCAGCATTATTTGCTTTCATAAAACCAACCTGTCTAAGTCTTAATATAGACGACAACAACCCCGCTGTTGCAGGGCAAATCCATGAAACGACAATCTTAATGAATTGACGTACTCTTTTTATTGATCAAGACGCAACACCTCGACCAAAAAATTCCTGCTAAACACCTATTTGGATAAGAAACCAACAGGCATTTTATTCAGTGCAGAAAAAGGGCATCAAATGATGCCCTTTTTGCTACTGGTTCGTCAAATCTAATTAATAGATTTTCCGAAGTCTTTAGCTAATTCCTAAGAATTAGTCGAAGATCTTAGCAACAACACCAGCACCTACTGTACGGCCACCTTCACGGATAGCGAAACGTAGGCCTTCATCCATTGCGATTGGAGCGATTAGCTCTACTTGCATTTGGATGTTGTCACCTGGCATTACCATTTCTACGCCTTCTGGTAGAGAGATGTCACCAGTTACGTCAGTTGTACGGAAGTAGAACTGTGGACGGTAGCCTTTGAAGAACGGAGTATGACGGCCGCCTTCGTCTTTAGAAAGTACGTATACTTCTGACTCGAACTTAGTGTGTGGGTTGATTGAACCAGGTGCAGCAAGTACTTGACCACGTTCAACTTCATCACGCTTAGTACCACGTAGAAGTGCACCAACGTTCTCACCTGCACGACCTTCGTCAAGCAGCTTACGGAACATTTCAACACCAGTACAAGTAGTAGTTGTAGTGTCTTTGATACCAACGATTTCTACTTCGTCACCTACAGTTAGGATACCACGCTCGATACGGCCAGTTACTACTGTACCACGACCTTGGATTGAGAATACGTCTTCGATTGGTAGTAGGAATGGTTGGTCTACTGCACGCTCTGGCTCTGGGATGTAAGAGTCTAGTGCTTCAGCAAGCTCAACGATTTTCGCTTCCCACTGCTCTTCGCCGTTTAGTGCGCCTAGTGCAGAACCTTGGATAACTGGTAGGTCATCACCTGGGAAGTCGTACTCAGATAGAAGTTCACGAACTTCCATTTCTACTAGCTCTAGCAGCTCTTCATCATCAACCATGTCACATTTGTTCATGAATACGATGATGTAAGGGATACCAACCTGACGGCCTAGTAGGATGTGCTCACGAGTTTGTGGCATTGGACCATCTGTTGCAGCAACAACTAGGATACCACCGTCCATCTGTGCAGCACCTGTGATCATGTTCTTAACATAATCCGCGTGTCCTGGACAGTCTACGTGTGCGTAGTGACGTGTTGGAGTGTCGTACTCTACGTGAGAAGTAGCGATTGTGATACCGCGCTCACGCTCTTCTGGAGCGTTATCGATAGATGCGAAGTCTTTCGCAACACCGCCGTACACTTTAGCAAGTGTAGTACAGATAGCAGCAGTTAGAGTTGTTTTACCGTGGTCAACGTGGCCGATAGTACCAACGTTTACGTGCGGTTTCGTACGTTCAAATTTTTCTTTAGACATGAGTTGTCCCTCTAGGTACGGATTTAGGTGGCTTTGATGACCACGCAACCAAAAAAGTATTGGTGATATAGTTACCTTCAATCACTAAACGTAGTTTAGTCGAGAGAAAGTATCAAAAGGAAAGTGTGCTTGAGAGCTGGTGCTGATACCCAGAGTCGAACTGGGGACCTCATCCTTACCAAGGATGCGCTCTACCGCCTGAGCTATATCAGCATCACTATTGAGTGGAGCGGGCAGCGGGAATCGAACCCGCATCATCAGCTTGGAAGGCTGAGGTAATAGCCATTATACGATGCCCGCAACACGTAACTCTGTGAGCTATTTCCTTAAGAATATGGTGGAGGGGGACGGATTCGAACCATCGAAGGCAGTGCCAGCAGATTTACAGTCTGATCCCTTTGGCCACTCGGGAACCCCTCCAAATTTTTACTCCAAATCTCTCATAAAGGAGAAATGGTGCCGACTACCGGAATCGAACTGGTGACCTACTGATTACAAGTCAGTTGCTCTACCTACTGAGCTAAGTCGGCATAAGTGGTGCGCATTCTATTGAATGATTTTCTACCTTGCAATAGCTAATTTAAAAAAAATCCGCTTTTTACCAACTTTCTGTTTGATTGCCGAAAAATCACGCAATTCTGTTTATAAAAGACGCGAATGTCGTATCCGTCATTTGCAATATTTGTTGGTTGTTGTATTTTCGCAGCTCTATCGTAAAACCAAGTTAGGATGACTATGACCCCGTATCTCTCTTTTAATCGTCAACAATGGGCTGAATTACGCAATTCAGTACCGATGACATTATCCGAGACCGATCTGGTCGAGCTGCAAGGCGTCAATGAAAGCCTAACGATGGATGAAGTAGAAGAAATTTATCTGCCTCTCGCTCGATTATTAAATCTTTATATCGCAGCAAGACAAAACCGAAATTCCGTATTGAATAATTTCCTCGGTAACCAAGAGAGCGCTCCACCTTTTATCATAGGTATCGCAGGTAGTGTTGCGGTAGGTAAAAGTACCACGGCACGTTTGCTTAAGGCCTTACTTTCTCGCTGGGATAATCACCCTAAGGTAGAGCTCGTTACGACTGACGGTTTCTTGTACCCGAAAAAGGTTCTTGATGAACGCGGTATTATGCATCGTAAGGGTTTTCCTGAATCTTACGATATTAAGCGCTTGGTCCAATTTGTTTCAGATGTGAAAGCAGCAAAACCAAACTTAGAAGTTCCAGTGTATTCGCATATTACTTACGATATTACTGATGAAGTTAAAGTGGTCGACCGACCTGATGTCTTGATTATAGAAGGACTCAACGTTCTGCAAAGCGGTATGGATTACCCACACGATCCTCACCGTGTATTTGTATCAGACTTTTTAGACTTCTCTTTATATGTTGATGCAGAAAGTGAAGTGATAGAGCAGTGGTACGTAGAACGCTTTTTGAATTTCCGTAAAGGCGCATTCACTAAGCCGGGTTCTTACTTTAGTCACTACACTCGCCTATCGGTCCCTAAAGCCATCGAAAAAGCCCACAGCATTTGGCAATCGATCAATGGTGTAAACCTCGATGCGAATATATTGCCAACCAAAGGTAGAGCGCACCTTATTCTTAAAAAAGGTGCTAGCCATAAAATTGAAGAAGTGTTTGTGCGTAAGTAGCTAGAGACTAGAAGTTTGAAAGGGTTGGCATTGATTCCAACCCTTTTAGTATCCACAGATAAGTCTGTCATTATCGAGAATGAGGCTCAAAGAGATTCCCTATTCGCTCCTTCGTCACTCTATGGAACGACACCCATTTCTTTGGACAAAGCCCGTTACTACTGTGAGTTATTTAGGTTCCGAACCGTATTGGTTATCACCGCTAGTGCCTTTTAAGAAACCACACTCAACCAAGATCCAAGCACCACAAAGTAATGCAGCGAAAGAGCTTACCGCTTGAAGCATCGTCGTATCCGTCGCAATACTCGGATCACCGACAGGTACTGTCATTCGCCCAATCACCAAAGGTACATTAAGTAATAGCCACCAGCTTGATTTACCTCGGTCATGCCAACGTTTGGCAGTAATCGCTAAGTCTGGAATAAGAACAACGATTAGAAACACAGGAAGAACCAGATGTGCCAGAGATGGGAACAGTACATTCATCCCCATGGCAAAACCAACAATCAACAAATAGTAAACGGCGTTCCAAATCCAATAGACTTTACGTCCTATTCGACCTTGAAACGAAAATAGCAATTCTTTCATCGACATCATTAATACCTAAAAATACAAAACAATTAGAGGTGATTACCTCTAGAAACACTAATTAATTACTTTCTGAAAACACTCTTTATCCATATCACGAATGTTGACCGTTAAACTGTGCACATGACTCGCTTGGTCTTGTAGCACAGTCATCAACTGACGCGATAACTCTCTTTTCTGCTCAGCAGTTCTGCCATCTAGCAATTCGAAACTAATATGAATAAAGTCTACGCTATCTCCAGCGTCACCAATCAACCAATTGTGGCAGCGTAAAGAACGAGACTTTACCGAGTCCACATCAAACAAGCCGCAAGTTAACGCCACATGGTGTAAGTCTTCAAGTAGACCTTGAACATTAACACGCTCATCGACAGAGTTGGAGTATTCCATTACTAGGTTTGGCATAGTATTCCTTAGATGTAAGTGAGTTTCATAAGAAAGGAAAAATGAACACCTACTATTAACAAGTTCTATGCTGAATTCCGAGATGGTTACCGCCAA
Organism: Vibrio sp. TBV020; assembly: GCF_046056895.1. NCBI lineage: Bacteria > Pseudomonadati > Pseudomonadota > Gammaproteobacteria > Vibrionales > Vibrionaceae > Vibrio > Vibrio sp. TBV020. Next base: position 3,232,966 of record NZ_JBEEAQ010000003.1, read on the forward strand.
TCTGTTCAATGGATCACTGATAAACCACATAATAGAGGGATATCTGTGGGCTGACTGCTCCAACCAATCGATGATATCCCGATAAGACATGACGGTAATCATGATCTGGTCAATTTTATCTGTTATATTCTTACGAAGATTTTTTACATTAACTGATTAAATACGGAGATATTCCTATGCGTCGTCCTGTAGTGATGGGTAACTGGAAACTTAACGGTAGCAAAGCAATGGTAACTGAGCTGCTAACTGGTCTTAATGCTGAGCTTGAAGGCGTTGAAGGTGTTGACGTAGCAGTAGCTCCACCAGCACTTTACATCGACCTAGCAGAGCGTCTAATCGCTGAAGGCGGTAACAAGATCATCCTAGGTGCACAGAACACTGACCTAAACAACAGCGGTGCATTCACTGGCGACATGTCTCCAGAGATGCTAAAAGATTTCGGTGCAACTCACATCATCATCGGTCACTCTGAGCGTCGTGAGTACCACAACGAATCAGACGAGTTTGTTGCTAAGAAATTCAAATTCCTACAAGAGAACGGTCTAAAGCCTGTTTTCTGTATCGGTGAATCTGAAGCTCAAAACGAAGCTGGCGAAACTGAAGCAGTATGTGCACGTCAAATCAACGCAGTTATCGACGCTTACGGTGTTGAAGCTCTTAACGGCGCAATCATCGCTTACGAACCAATCTGGGCAATCGGTACTGGTAAAGCAGCAACAGCAGAAGATGCACAGCGCATCCACGCTTCTATCCGCGCAATGATCGCTGAGAAAGACGCAGCAGTTGCTGAGCAAGTAATCATCCAATACGGTGGTTCTGTTAAGCCAGAAAACGCTGAAGCTTACTTCGCACAACCAGACATCGATGGTGCTCTAGTTGGCGGTGCAGCTCTTAACGCTCAAGGCTTTGCCGCTATTGCTAAGGCAGCAGCTAAAGCAAAAGCGTAATTTTTCATTGCTTTGAAAAATCCGTAGAAAGGTCAGCTTCGGCTGGCCTTTTTTGTGTCTGGAACTTCAATCAAGTATCCTACGCACTCTGTTACTAACTTAGTTGTTCCCGATGCAGGATAAGCATGGCCTCTTAACTGGCCCCATCCCTACTGTTTTACGTCAGATGACCGTACCGATGACCTTCGGTATGGTAGCAATTCTGATGTTTAATCTAGTGGATACTTTCTTCATTTCCCTGCTCGGCACTGAAGCGCTTGCTGCTATCAGCTATACCTTCCCTGTCACCTTCGCCGTCAACTGTATTACTATGGGTATCGGTATGGGGCTCTCGACCAATATAGGTCGGTTACTTGGGCAAAGGCAGGCACAAGACGCCGCACGCTTTTCAACTCATGGCCTCATACTGGCCGTATCCCTTGTTGCACTGGCTTCGATGCTAGGTTTAGCGACGATTGAGCCACTCTTTTTGCTACTTGGCGCAGACCGAGCGCTATTACCTCTAATTCATCAATATATGGATATCTGGTACCTCACTATCCCTCTATTGGTGATTCCGATGGCTGGAAACGCCGCGATTCGAGCGACGGGGGATACCAAAACCCCTGCAAAGATCATGATGCTGGCAGGCTTTATTAATGGCGTGCTCGATCCACTATTAATCTTCGGTTATGGCCCTTTCCCTGAGCTTGGTATTCAAGGGGCCGCGATTGCTAGTGCGTTCAGTTGGCTCGGTGCGTTAATCGGTTCACTCTATGTATTAGCAAAACGTGAAAAGCTACTCGCACTGCCTTGCTTAAAAAGCATCGGTTCCGATTGGAAACAGATTCTTAAAATCGGCACGCCAGCAGCTCTTTCCAATGCACTAACTCCGTTATCTGGCGCTTTACTTATGATGATGCTATCTGCTCACGGCACAACCGCGGTCGCCGCTTATGGAGCAGCACAACGAGTAGAGTCAATTTTGATACTAGTATTGATGTCTCTGACCTCAGCACTGACACCTTTTATCGCGCAGAACATGGGAGCCAATAATCCCAAGCGAAGTTTTGCTGGGATGTTTATCAGCATGAGGTTTTCAATGGTATTTCAGATGGGGATCTTTGTAATGATGGTCCCTTTGAGCATTCCATTAGCTGCGTTATTTTCCCAAGAGCAAGCCGTTAAAGATCTGCTTTGGCATTACCTATTAGTTGTACCATTCAGCTATGGATTTCAAGGGGTGATGATGATGCTAGTTTCTGGTTTGAATGCCCTGCATGAACCACTAAAGGCGTTTCAATGGAGCTTTATGCGCCTGTTCATATTCACTCTGCCTTGTGCTTGGATTGGCAGCCAGCTGTATGATATTGAGGGGCTATTTATTGGTATTGCTTGCGGCAATATATTAGGCGGAATATTAGGCTATCTTTACGCTTTGAAGTTGCGTAGAAAGTTCTTATCAGAACTTGCGCTCAACGAATGCTAAAAACAAAAAAGAGACGCCTTAATGGCTTTCGTACCAGCCAATAAGAAGTCTCTTCATGCAAAATGAGATGTTAAGCGGCGTCTTCGTCTTCGATTTCTAATTCAATATCCAACGGCTCTTGTGAAAGGATAACCCCCGTATTATCTGCATAGAGATAATCTTCAGGAAGGAAAGTAACTCCACCAAAGTTAACGGGTACATCGACTTCACCGATGCCTTGAGACGTCGCACCAACAGGAATAGAAGCAAGAGCCTGAATACCAATACTCATATCTTCTAGCTCGTCTACTTCACGTACACAGCCATATACAAGAATACCTTCCCATTCGTTTTCTTCAGCAAGTGAAGCTAATTCAGCGTCAATCAAAGCACGACGCAGTGAACCACCACCATCGATCAATAGAACTCGACCTAAACCATCTTGCTCTAGAATTTCACGAATAAGGCCATTGTCTTCGAAACACTTAACGGTGGTGACTTGACCTGCAAAGGATGCACTACCACCAAAGTTACTAAACATTGGCTCGACAACATCTACTTGCTCTAAGTAAATATCACACAAGGCAGAAGTATTGTATTCCATAGTATTCCTTCCCATACCGTTGGTTTCTTAATCGAGTATAAAGGGTCAGTAAGTCAATGCAATGACATGCATCATTTAACTCACTAGAGTTTGAGCTATGACCACTCCAGCAAAAAGTAGATTTGTCACCATAGAGCACTTAACTATCACTGGCATCATCGGAGCAATCTGAGCAGGTTCATTAGCCTGCCATACCGCTTTACCATGTTTGTATGTCACCAACAAACTAAGCAAAAAAGGTAAGCTCATCCAAACTGGGCTTGGTTGATGAACAAGGTAAACAATAAAAGCAACGCTCGCGCCAGCTAGGAGCAATGAGTGATAGTATTTCGCCCGCTTTTGTCCAAGTCTAACGGCAACCGTTCTTTTGCCGCATACTTCATCATTTTCAATATCACGCATATTATTGATGTTCAACACAGCCACGGCTAATAAGCCACAGCCCACTGCAGGTAAAATCAATTGCGGTGCGACAATCCCGGTGTGCAAAAAGTAAGTGCCAGCGACCCCAAGCAAGCCAAAGAAAATAAAGACTGAAATATCACCTAAGCCAACATAACCGTATGGCTTGTTACCCACGGTATACGCAATCGCAGCGACAATCGCCAATATGCCTAAACCAATAAAAGCCAATATGCTTTGCAAACTTTCCAGCGCATACATGACCAGCACCAATCCAGAAACCATGGTCAGAATAATATTAATAACCATTGCTTGCTTCATATCTTGCTGTGTCACAGCACCAGACTGAATTGCACGGACAGGGCCTAAGCGATTTTCATTGTCAGTGCCTTTTACGGCGTCACCGTAGTCATTGGCAAGGTTAGACAAAATCTGCAGTAAAGTTGCCGTAAGAAAAGCCAATAGTGCAACAATAGGAGAAAACTGATGTGTAGAGTACGCCAATACGCTACCCGTTAGGATAGAGACCAATGCCAATGGCAAAGTTTTAGGGCGAGCGGCGTCAAGCCAAATTCTGAGAGACTGTTTCATGTATATTAGTTTAGTTACCTACAGCTAAACTAAAATTGTGGCACATCAAAGGGCACGGTGAAAAACAAAAAAAGGCCACATAAGTGACCTTTTTCTAAAAGTTGACATAAGTCGTGCTTATTTTACACGGCCTACGTATTCGCCAGTGCGAGTATCAACCTTGATTACTTCACCGATAGAGATGAATAGAGGAACACGTACAACTGCGCCAGTTGAAAGTGTTGCTGGTTTACCACCAGTACCCTGCGTGTCACCTTTTAGGCCAGGATCAGTATCTGTTACTTCTAGCTCAACGAAGTTTGGCGGAGTCACAACGATTGGGTTACCGTTCCAAAGAGTTAGCATACAAGTGTTGTTTTCAACCAACCACTTAGCATTTTCGCCGACAGCTTTTACGTCCGCTGCGATTTGCTCGAACGTTTCATTGTTCATAAAGTGGTAGAATTCGCCGTCGTTATATAGATAATCTAGGTCTGTATCCATTACGTCTGCAACTTCACAAGTTTCACCAGACTTAAAGGTTTTCTCTAGCACTTTACCAGAAAGAAGTTTACGAATTTTTACGCGGTTGAACGCTTGGCCTTTACCTGGCTTAACGTATTCGTTTTCCAAGATAACGCAAGGCTCGTTATCAAGCATTAGTTTTAGACCGCCTTTAAATTCATTGGTGCTAACAGTAGCCATTTTTTCCTCTTACATTCTTAGAGCTAAATTCAATGCCGCACATCATAACCCGAAAAGTTGTTTCTGTTGAGCAAAACTGGCTCAAACAGCTAGCGAATGGGATCTCGGATCCTGCAAAACTGCTGGAACAACTTGAAATTGATCCTTCACCTTGGCAAAACGGATTTGAAGCTCGCAAACTTTTTGCACAGCGTGTTCCGCAAAGTTTTGTCGATAGAATGAAAAAAGGCAATCCTTTTGACCCGCTTTTACGCCAAGTCCTACCGCTCAGTGAAGAGTTTGAAATTCACGATGGTTACTCTAATGATCCTTTAGAAGAGCAAAACAACTCAATTCCAGGATTACTACACAAATACCATAATCGTGCTTTGATGATCGTTAAAGGCGGCTGCGCGATCAACTGCCGCTATTGCTTTAGACGCCACTTCCCTTATGACGAAAATAAAGGCTCGAAATCGGCTTGGCAGCAAAGCTTAGATTACATCCAACAACATCCAGAGATCGACGAGATCATTTTGTCCGGCGGCGATCCCTTAATGGCAAAAGATGATGAGCTAGCATGGTTAGTCGATCATATTGCTGATATCACGCATATCAAAAGATTACGCATTCACTCTAGGCTGCCAGTCGTGATCCCTGCACGCGTTACCGACAAGTTAGTAGAGCTACTTGAAAATACGCGCTTACAAGCAATTTTGGTGACTCATATCAACCATGCTCAAGAGATCAATCAAGAATTGCGAGATAGCTTAATGAAGCTAAAATGTGCCAATGTTACTCTTCTAAATCAGGGAGTTATGCTAAAAGGTGTTAATGACAGCGTCGAGGCTCAGATTGCACTAAGCCAAGCCCTATTTGATGCTGGCGTCCTACCCTATTACTTGCACGTACTCGATAAAGTACAAGGCGCCGCTCACTTCTACATTTCTGACCAGCAAGCAAAACAGATTATGGCCGGAGTGATGGCAAAGGTATCTGGCTACTTGGTGCCTAAATTGACTCGCGAAATTGGTGGCAGAACCAGTAAGACCCCATTGGATTTACACTTAGAGTGATTATGAAAAACAAAGGCTTTACCTTAATTGAACTGGTCATCGTTATCGTTGTGCTGGGGATTCTCGCGGTCACCGCACTTCCAAGACTCATTGACCTACAAACAGATGCTCGCATCTCTTCACTTCAAGGTCTGCTCGGAGCGATGCAAGGAGCTAACGATCAGCTGATAGGTGTAAGTTCTGTTCAAGGGTTAGATACCGTTGCAAGCTCTTCTGTCGTCGTCGAAGGAGAAACCGTCGCCATCGCATTTGGTTATGCGCGAGCAGATAACGCTAATGCTTGGTCGCGTATCCTTGAAGCGAATATCGAAGACAGTACCTGGGGAAATGATAACGCTGACTGGTACTTCAATAACGAAGACGCTGACGACAGCATCATCACGTTTATGCCAAGAAGTCGCCGCAGAGAAGGAGATGGTTGCTTTCTAACCTACAATGAAGCTACATCCGCCTCAGCTCCGAGCTACATCCTCACTACCGACGGCTGTTGATTTATCCTCAAGACAAAAATCTTTTGTTCGATAGCACGGTCTATTATCTGCATACTCCGACGTTTTGGAGGTCACTATGCAACCAGATATGCAACCAACTATCGAACAACTCCTCGACCTTGGCCCATTTAGCTGGGCCGCGCTCCTTTGCTGTGCCATCAATGGTATTTTAGTCGGTGTTGAGCGCCAAACTCGCGGTAAACCTGTAGGTATACGAACATCAATCTTAGTGATCTCAGGGACATATTTCTTTATGTCGATGGCAGTTTCACTTTCACCGAATACACTCGATCAAGCTCGTGTACTTGGGCAAATTATTACAGGTGTCGGCTTCTTAGGTGCCGGAGTAATGATGACTCTTGATGGGAAAATTCATGGCGTTACCTCTGCTGCGGTGATCTGGGTATTGGCGGCACTGGGGATGATGATTGGTCTAGGTTATCTACAACAATCTGTCGTCATTACCGCTTTAGTATTGACGGTGCTCCTTGGCGTGGACAAGGCGGAAAATCGCATCAAGTCATTACGTCGTGGGGTTCACCAAAAATTTCAAAGCCGAAAAACACCCCGCCCAAAAGCTTGAACAATCCGGCGAAATCGAAACAAGTTCGTCGATACAGCGCCGCATTTTGATAAAAGACAAAGAAGCGTTCGAAAACAAAAGCTTGTCGTTATATAAGCACTTAGCTTCACATTAAAACCTACCACTTTTGGGTAATCTAACTGTAGTTTCATTACCAATGTAGGGTTTAATTATGTTTTACGTGCATATGCTCCTGCTTCTGACGGTGATATTTATCGGTATCCGTCACGGAGGCATCGCTTTTGGTCTGCTCGGGGGCCTTGGTGTTTCGGTTCTCGCTTTTATCTTTGGTGTCGCTCCCGGTTCGCCACCTGTCAGTGTCATGCTGATTATCCTTGCGGTAGTCGCAGCGTCAGCAACATTAGAAGCCACTGGTGGCCTTAAGTTACTCGTTAAGTTTGCAGAGCGTTTATTGCGTAAACACCCAAGCCAAATCGTCTTCCTTGGCCCACTCTGTACCTATTCTTTAACAGTACTGGTCGGTACCGGTCACTCTGTTTACCCACTCCTGCCCGTTATTTACGACGTGGCCTATAAGAAAGGCATTCGTCCAGAGCGCCCGATGGCAATGGCAACCGTCGCGTCACAAATGGGGATCACTGCGAGCCCAATTGCTGCCGCTGCCGCAGTGGTAATGGCTACTGCGGCTGATAACAGCTTAGATATTAGTCTGGTCAATGTACTACTAGTAACGATTCCAGCCACACTAATTGGTGTCTTAGTGGGCTGTTTGTGGAGCTTAAAACGCGGTAAAGAGCTGGATCAAGACCAAGCCTTTATCGAGCGTTGCCAAGATCCTGAATTTAAAGCTCAACTTATCGATGCAAGCAGTGATGAAGACGACTCACCTGCTCATGAAGGGATTGCAAAGAAAGGCTTAACCATCTTCTTAGCGGGTATCGCGACCGTTATCTTTGTTGCGATGTTTGGTAAAGATCTGGGTCTGCTGCCTGATGGAGTCAAAATGTCGGTGGCAATTCAATTCTTAATGTTGTCGGTTGGTGCTTTGATTTTGTTAACCACTAAGGTTGAACCGAAGAAGATTGTCCACAGCAACGTGTTTATTGCGGGTATGACGGCGGTGATCATTATCTTTGGTATTGCTTGGATGAGTGACACCATCATCGGCTTCCACAAACCTTACTTAATCAGTTTAGTGAGTGATATCGTTGCGGCTCATCCTTGGACCTTTGCTATTGCGATGTTCGTTGTGTCAGTGTTCTTAAAGAGCCAAGCTGCAGTGCTAACCATCATGCTACCGCTCGGTTTTGCGATGGGGATTCCAGCGCCAGTACTGATCGGTGTGCTGCCTGCGTGTTATGCCTACTTCTTCTTCCCGTTCTACCCAAGTGATTTAGCGGCAATTACCTTTGACCGTTCTGGTACAACTCAGATTGGTAAATACGTGCTTAACCACAGCTTCTTGCTACCGGGTTTTATTGGTGTGATTACCGCTACGACTGTTGGTTATGTTCTCTCAACCACGATGGTCAATTAACACTAAGCACATAACACCAACCAAAACGAAAAAAGCCAGTTGGTTTCCCAACTGGCTTTTTATTTAAAGCATTAAGCAAGCTTGCTTAGAATAGCTCTTCAGCTACCTTGAATAGGTCTTCACGAACTGGACGCTTCATGTTTTCAATCGCATCGATGATGTCGTGGTGAACTAACTGCTCTTTCTGGATACCAACACAACGACCACCTTGGCCATCCATAAGTAGATGAACAGCGTAGTTGCCCATGCGTGATGCTAGAACACGGTCAAATGCCGTAGGACGACCACCACGTTGAATGTGGCCAAGAACCGTTGCACGAGTTTCACGACCTGTTGCCGCTTCAATCTCTTTTGCTAGTTCATTCGCATCCATCATAAGCTCAGTTAGAGCAATAATCGCGTGCTTCTTACCTTTAGCAATTCCGTCTTGGATGTTGCTGATAAGCTTCTCTTTGTCTAGACCAGTTTCTGGAGTAATGATGTACTCACAACCACCAGCAATTGCAGACATTAGCGTTAGGTCGCCACAGTGGCGGCCCATGATCTCAACGATAGAGATACGCTGGTGCGAAGACGAAGTGTCACGTAGACGGTCAATCGCATCGATAACAGTGTTTAGTGCTGTTAGGTAACCGATAGTGTAATCAGTACCTGCAATATCGTTATCGATAGTGCCTGGTAGACCGATACAAGGGTAACCCATTTCAGTCAGTTTCTTAGCGCCCATGTAAGAACCGTCACCACCTACAACCACTAGCGCTTCAATGCCGTGTTTTTGTAGGTTTTCGATCGCTTTCTGACGTACTTCCACTTCTTTGAATTCAGGGAAACGTGCAGAGCCTAAGAATGTACCACCCTTGTTGATCACGTCAGAAACGCTTGAACGATCTAGTTTTTCGATACGATCTTCGTATAGACCTAAGTAGCCATCAAATACACCGTAAACTTCTAAACCTTCAGATAGTGCTGTACGTACCACGCCACGAACTGCTGCGTTCATACCTGGTGCGTCACCGCCACTAGTCAAGACACCGATCTTCTTAATCATGCTCACCCTCGATTTTTGGGAATCTTATTTCAATTTTTACGTCAGCCACTTTCATTGTTAGCCACTGACTTAATTCCTTTAACTGTGCAATATGTTACCTTTCCTAATCAGGAATACTACTTTTATTTGCACGAAATTATGTAACTTTTCTACTTATGTAAGAGTATTACAGCTTTGCCATTTCACTTAATTGATACATATCAGGATCACAGTTAAAAGTCGTAACGCTGAAAAGATAGTCAATAAGTCACCGTTTGTCTGCGCACGTTCTTACCAATCTTGAGACTTCTGCGCTTTCTCCGCACCTAACACCACAGAATAAGGATCTTGGTGAATTAATACATCTGAATGAGGGAAAAGCTCAAGTAATTTTGCTTCAACGTCATCAGAGATTCGATGCGCCTCTAGCAAGCGAATATTATCTTCTAACTCTAAATGTAGCTGGATGAAACGGGTTGGCCCAGACATACGCGTTCTAAGCTGATGTACCCCTAATACTCCTTCTACCTTTACACAGGTTTCTCTGATCGCTCTTAGCTCATCATCCGGCAATTTTCGATCAAGCAGTGTCTGAGTGGCTTCTTGAACCATTCTAAAAGCACTGTACAAAATATAAACGCCGATACCAATAGCAAAAACAGAATCCGCTTGAGTGATACCAAACCAGCTCAATGCCAGGGCTAACATGATAGCCGCATTCATGTACAGGTCAGACTGATAGTGCAATGAGTCCGCAGCAATCGCCTGACTGCCAGTCTTTTTCACTACATGTTTTTGGAATCTCACTAAGCCAAATGTCACGGCAATGGCGAATAGACTGACATAAACACCATATTCTGGTGACTGAAGATCATGTGGTCGGAAGAAACGTTCAATACCATTAAGAATTAAGAATACTGCAGAACCAGAAATGAACATTGCCTGTGCTAAGGCCGCTAGAGACTCCGCTTTACCATGGCCAAAGGTATGCTCTCTATCTGCGGGTTGCAGAGAGTACCTAACAACAATTAGGTTCACCAATGAAGCCGCTATATCAAGCATCGAGTCAATTAACGATGCTAATAAACTTACCGAGCCAGTTACCCACCACGCTCCCACTTTCACGATCAATAATATCGTCGCTACTATGGTTGCAGTCCAAGCTGCCATGGTAACTAAACGTGCGTATTCCTGTTTCATAACTGACTGATCAATAAACCAACATAGCTTTAGTATAACGCCTCCGGTATTGAATAAAAGTGACACAAAAAAGGCGACCTATTGGCCGCCTTGTCGATCTATTGTGTTTAGTTATTTGTCTGCCAGACGCTTTTGCATCTTCTCAGCACACTTATCTGCACGTTCTTGAGACAACTCAACAAATTTTGCCTTCTGCTCAGGGGTTAAGACACTTAACATTTGATGCTGTTTCTCAAGCATTTTGACTTTACGTTCAGTTTGCTTCTCAACCATTGCCTTAGCGAGTTCATCAGCTGCCGCTTGGTCAAAATTGTCAGCAAGTACTAACTCTTGAACTTTTGCTTTGTGCGCTTGCATCTCTGCATGGCGAGCTTCAAAGTTCTCTTTAAAGTTCGCTTTCATTTCAGCTTTACCTGCTTCGCGCATCTCTTTTAGCTGGTCTTTTTGAGCATCAGTTAAGTCAAGTTTGCGCATGATGCTACGGTCAAAGCCACCACCACATTCACCATGGCCGCCCTTCTTATGATCTTTACCACCGAATGCGAAGGCACTTGCAGTACCAAGCGTTAGTGGAACAACAACAGCCGCTAATACTAATTTCTTTGCTAATTTCATAATCGTACCCTTCACTTGATCTATTGGATTGTGCTGCGGTTCTCTGCAGCGCTTGAGTGTAGAATACGACCTAGGACGTAAAGGAACGTCTAGAGAGCGTAAAGAATCGTAAAGAGCAACATTGCCCCTAAATCTATTGCTCATTTCGCAGTAATATAAGCCTATTAGAATTACGTATAGAGACTTCATTATGCCGCATATTTTACTTATTGATGATGATACCGAGCTGACTAGCTTGCTTAAGGAAGTGCTGTCGTTTGAAGGCTTTGAGGTCTCTGAGGCAAACAATGGTGAAGAAGGTTTAGAGCGGTTAAACGACCAAATCGATCTGATCTTACTTGATGTCATGATGCCGAAACTCAATGGAATGGAAACCTTAAAACGGCTACGTGAGACGTGGGAAACTCCTGTTCTAATGTTGACCGCGAAAGGCGAAGAGATAGACAGAGTGATAGGCCTAGAACTAGGAGCTGATGACTACCTACCTAAACCATTCAGTGACCGTGAGCTTATGGCTCGTATACGAGCAATCTTACGCCGAACTCAGTCATCCAGTACTAAATCTGCGAAAGGCAGTGATAGCATTGACTACCAAGACATACAGGTTTTCCCTGGTAAACAAGAAGCCTATTGCCAAGGCCAATTGATGGACTTAACCACGACTGAATTTGCTCTATTGGCGCATTTTATTCAAAACCCGGGCGATACTTTAACCAAGGAAGCACTGAGTTTGGATGTATTAGGTAAACGTCTAGCTGCGTTCGATCGTGCTATCGATATGCATGTGTCTAATTTACGTAAAAAGCTCCCAGAACGTGCTGATGGTAAATCTCGTATCAAGACTATTCGCGGTCGTGGCTATCTGCTGGTTGAGGAAGATTAATGCGTCTGCCTAAGATCAATAGCTTATATGGCCGCATCTTTGCCATTTTCTGGTTCACCATGTTTCTTGTGTTGGTGGCGGTATTATCACTCCCTCACCTTGACCCGAGAAAGGCCCGAGATATTCCTGCGGATCACTACGACAAGTTACTCGGTATCAAAGCGAAAATTGAACAGAAATACGCGAATAAAGACAATTTGTCCCGTGTTCTCTATGCGCTTGAAGGGCCAAAACGCTCGCCTAAAGACCCTCGCCCGCACTATATGGTGACGGATCTGGAAGGCAATACCTTAACCGTCCAAGACCGCAAAAACTTCAAGTACCGTGCGTTACAAAACTTCATCACCAGTATTGATGTCGACGGTCAGCCAAAACAAAAACTTTATGGCCACTACATGTTAGCGGGCCCCATTCCTGTGACATTGGCGAAAGAAGATTTGCTGCTGTATGTGGGCGTAAAGTGGAATCAACCTCCGCCATTTTTACTGCGCATGTTTGATCGCCCTTTCCAATTGCTGTTTTCGGTCATGCTTGTCAGTACACCTTTGTTACTGTGGTTAGCTTGGGCACTCAGTCAGCCTGCCCGTAAACTAGAGCGTGCCGCTAAACGTGTCGCTAAAGGCGAATTTGTCGTTGATCCTACCCTTGAAAAAGGCACCAGTGAGTTCCGTCAAGCAGGCACAAGCTTTAACCAAATGGTTGAGGCGGTAAATCAGATGATTTCAGGTCAACAGCGATTGCTATCCGATATCTCCCATGAGCTACGTTCGCCTCTTACCCGTCTAAGAATGGCCAATGCACTCGCAACTCGTAAGCAAGGCGAAAGCCCTGAGCTCACCCGAATTGACACTGAAGCTCAGCGTTTAGAACAGATGATTGGTGAACTGCTTGAGCTATCTAGAATGCAGGTCGATAGTCACTTAACACGTGAAGAACAGCCAATGGGCAGTCTATGGGAAGCGATCTTATCTGATGCTCAGTTTGAAGCTGAGCAAATGGATAAAACGCTAACGTTTAATGACATCCCAGAGCGAGTTATTTCAGGCAACCCTAAGCTGCTGATGAGCGCATTGGACAATATTGTTCGAAATGCTATTTACTACGGTAAAGATCGAATCGAAGTTGAGCTGTCTGAATCCGAAGCACAAATCATCATTGCAGTAGATGACAATGGTGAAGGCGTCCCTGAACATGAGCTTGATGCGATATTCCGTCCGTTCTACCGTGTTTCAACAGCACGCGATAGACACAGCGGTGGCACTGGGCTTGGACTGACCATCACTGAAAGTGCTATTCGTCAACACAGTGGGACTATCATTGCCAAACGCAGTAAGCTCGGCGGATTAAGAGTGGAGATCACACTTCCACTCGGTGGTACTGAATAACCTTACAAATATACAGTTGATAATAGATCTCATTATCATTTAAAGTAAATCCTTCAATTATGGAGGATTTACTATGTCTCATGTTTTCCCAGAACTTCCTTATTCTTACGACGCATTAGAACCGTATATTGATGCTAAAACCATGGAGGTTCACTACAGTAAGCATCATCGAACTTACTTTGATAAGTTCATCACTGCGATAAAAGGCAGTGAGCTAGAATCCACCAGCCTCGAAGATATTTTTGCAAAAATCTCTGAGCAGCCCCCTGCTGTGCGCAATAATGGTGGCGGTTACTACAACCATATTCTCTATTGGAACTGTATGAAGCCGAACGGCGGAGGAGCACCAACAGGCCAACTAGCAGAAGAAATTGTCAATACCTTTGGCAGCTTCAAACAGTTCCAAGAGCTTTTTGCGCAAGCTGCGATCAATACTTTTGGCTCTGGCTTCGCGTGGCTGATCGTTAAAGGTGGCGAGCTGCACATCACCTCAACAACCAATCAAGATAACCCTTTAATGGATGTCACTGAGCAACAAGGTGAGCCTATTCTAGCGCTTGATGTTTGGGAACATGCTTATTACATCAGCTATCAAAATCGTCGTCCTGAATACATTGATGCATGGTGGAACGTGGTGAATTGGGATGCGGTTAGTGAAAACTACGCCGTCGCAATAGCCCAAGGTAAATAACGTCGACTAACCGACCAAAACTCATCATGTCAGACTTGGCGGTGATTCTATGTGGCCTTATACTTTCTGGCCTAAATTCCAAAGCACAAGAATGACAATATGTTTGATATCGCCCTTTATGAGCCAGAGATCGCCCCAAATACGGGTAACATTATCCGCCTATGTGCCAACTGCGGTGCTAACCTTCATTTAATTGAGCCGCTGGGTTTCGATTTAGAAGAGAAGAAAGTGCGCCGAGCTGGTTTGGATTATCACGATCTTGCACGTGTTACTCGTCATAAAAGCTATCAAGCGTTTGTTGAGTACCTAGAGAAAGAACGAGAAGAGTACCGAATCTTTGCTTGCACAACCAAAACCACGGGCCATCACGTAGATGCAAATTTCACCAAAGGTGATGTGTTGTTGTTTGGCCCAGAAACACGTGGGCTGCCTGCTGAGCTAATAGACAGCATGCCGATGGAGCAACGCATTCGTATTCCAATGATGCCAGACGCCCGTAGCTTAAACCTTTCGAATGCTGTAGCGATTATTGCTTTTGAAGCATGGCGTCAAATGGGCTTTGAAGGTGCTCAGTAACGAGAAGTTAACCGTTTATTCTCGTCATCCTCAAGAGAGAGGTACGAACGAACTGAGGATCTCTGAAAGCTAATACTAATAAGGATTCCCTACTCGCTCCTTCGTCACTCTATGGAATGACAGGCTAGATACAAAAACGGACTCTAATGAGTCCGTTTTTTATATTTACCGAAATCAGATAGGTCTATGGGCGAGCCACAAAACCTACTGCTTCGTATGCTTTCTTAAGCGTCTCTGCTGCGCGAGCTGAGGCTTTTTCAGCACCCTGCTTCATCACTTGATCCATGTATGCGCGATCTGCACGGATACGGTGGTATTCAGATTGAATCGGCTCAAGCATCGCAACTAACGCTTCACCAACATCTTTCTTAAATGGACCGTACATTTCAACACCTTGGTACTTCGCTTCAATCTCTTCAAAGCTCATGCCCGTTGCTGCTGAGTACAGACCCATCAAGTTAGAAATACCTGCTTTGTTGTCCCAATCGTGTGCAATACGCGGTGGTGTCTCAGCATCTGTCTGAGCTTTGTTAATCTTCTTGATGATTGACTTCGGCTCTTCAAGCAGAGTAATAACGTTCTTACGGTTATCATCAGACTTAGACATCTTCTTCGTTGCATCTTGCAGGCTCATAACACGAGCATTTACAGTAGGAATGTACGGCTCTGGCACTTGGAAGATTGGTTGCTCTGGCGAGTAGATGTTGTTGAAACGGTTAGCGATATCACGCGCTAACTCAAGGTGTTGCTTCTGGTCACTACCTACTGGTACTTGATGGGCACCGTATAACAGAATGTCTGCAGCCATCAGTACTGGGTAATCAAATAGACCAACATTGACATCACCAAACTGGCTAGATGAGTCTTTCGAGTAACGCGCAGACTTATCTTTAAACTGAGTCATACGACCCAACTCGCCCATTTGGGTGTAACAGTTAAGAAGCCAACCAAGTTGAGCATGCTCTGGTACATGTGACTGAACAAATAGCGTGCTCTTTTGCGGATCAACACCAACAGCAAGACAGATTGCGAGTGCGTCTAGAGTCGCTTCATGCAATGCTTTCGGATCTTGACGAACCGTAATCGCGTGAAGGTCTACCACACAGTATTGGCAATCGTAGTCATCTTGCATCTGTTGCCATTGACGTAGAGCACCCAAGTAGTTACCGATACTTAGTTCACCTGATGGTTGAACACCACTCAATACGATGGGTTTGCTCATGGGAATGATTCCTTTGACTTCTTATTACGAATAAATGAAAAAAACCGTGTGAACGCAGGTAGTCATTACCTCATCACACGGTTTACTCAGTGTACTCATTAACGAGTATTTTGAAAGATCTTTTATCGCTATTAAGCTGAAACAGCTAAGACTTCTGCTAAATCTGCGATGGTATCTGCGACATAATCTGGCTGAGACACAGAAATTAGCTCACCATGGTTGTAGCCATAAGTCAGGCCAAACGAATGACAACCAGCATTCTTCGCCGCTTTAATGTCATTGCTTGAGTCGCCAACCATCATCATCTCTTGTGGCTGGCAATGGTGTTTTTCTAACAACCAATTCAGTGCCATTGGGTTCGGTTTCTTCTCAGGGAAAGTATCACCACCAATCACATCAACAAAATATTTATCAATACCATGCTTAGCTAGAACCTCAGGAACAAACTTCGATGGTTTGTTAGTCACTAACGCCATAGTAAAGCCAGCCTTGTGTAACTCAGCTAACGTCTCTTTCACCGCAGGATAGAGGTGGCTGAGCTTATGACCACTTTTTTCATAGTAATCATCAAATAACACGCGAGCTTTAGCATGTAACTCTGGGTCTAAATCCGGTGAAACCGTCAGGCTTCGGCTTAATGCACGACCAATAAGGATATCAGCACCATTACCAACGTAATCACGAACCTGCTCTTCAGAAACTGCTGGATAGCCCAGAGCCTGAACGGCTTGAGCCGCGGCAACCGCTAAATCAGGCACGCTATCAAGCAGCGTACCATCTAAATCAAAAGCGATAAGTTTAATACTGCTCATCGAATTACTTTACCTTTGCTAGTTCAGCGCGCATTTGGTCGATCACTTCTTTGTAATCTGGCTGGTTGAAGATAGCTGAGCCTGCCACAAACATATCTGCGCCCGCTTCTGCGATCTCTTTGATGTTATCAACCTTTACACCACCATCGATTTCTAAACGGATATCGCGGCCAGATTCGTCAATCATCTTACGTACAGCACGCAACTTGTCTAACGTCTTAGGAATAAATGACTGGCCACCAAAACCTGGGTTTACTGACATAAGTAGAATCAAGTCAACTTTATCCATGATGAACTCTAGATGAGACAGTGGTGTTGCTGGATTTAGTACTACACCCGCTTTACAACCATGCTCTTTGATAAGTTGTAGGGTACGGTCAACGTGTTCTGACGCTTCAATATGGAAAGTAATCATTGATGCACCTGCTTTGGCAAAGTCAGGCACGATACGGTCAACGGGCTTAACCATTAGGTGAACATCGATAGGAGCAGTGATGCCGTAATCACGTAGAGCCTGACAGATTGGTGCACCGAAAGTCAGGTTTGGTACGTAGTGGTTATCCATTACATCGAAGTGAACTACATCAGCACCAGCTGCGAGTACTTTTTCTACGTCTTCGCCTAAGCGAGCCATATCTGCAGACAGAATCGATGGAGCGATAAGGAAATCTTTCATACCTGACCTCTAGGTTAAATTGGCATCATTGCACACTGAAGAAACTTTGCGCGCAATTCTACCTAAGCTAGAGATCAGAAGATAGAGAAGTGTGATGAAATGTGATTATTTGCTTTCAACAGGCTTGAATAGCGCAAGAAGTTCATCGACTTTGTTACGCCCTGCACCATTACGACTGATAGTTCGTTTCACCTTAACCACATTCAGCTCTGCGCCATGATATAGGCGGCGTGTCAGCGTGGTATCGTGGTTTGAAATCAGTACAGGAATACCGCGCTCAGTCGCGGCTTTCTCTGCGATATCAGCCAGTGCCGCCTGATCATCGAGGCTAAAGCCATTCCCTGCATAAGAGGTGAAGTTGGCGGTTGTTGAAAGTGGCGCATACGGTGGATCACAGTAAACGACACTGCCTTTGCGCGCTCGTTTGAAGGTCTCGTGGTAGCCCTCACAAACAAACGTCGCCTTCTTGGCTTTCTCTGAAAAGAACTCTAACTCTGCTTCTGGGAAATAAGGCTTCTTATACGAGCCAAATGGTACATTAAAGCCGCCTTTCTTGTTGTAGCGACACAAACCATTAAAACCAAAACGATTCATATAAAGGAATGCTAGAGAACGGTACATCACATCATCGGTTGCATTGAACTGCTCACGAATATGTAGGTAAGCTTCTTTACGATTATTCTCAGGGCAGAACCAACGCTTAGCTTCAGAGATATACTCTTGCGGATTCTCTTTAAGCAGGTTGTAGAGGTTGATCAGATCTGGATTGATATCCGCCAGTAAATACTGGTCATAGTCAGTGTTGAGAAAAACAGAACCAGCACCTACGAACGGCTCCACCAGCTTACGTGCCTCTGGCAAGTGACGCTGGATATCTTCGACAAGTCCGTATTTTCCACCTGCCCATTTAAGGAAGGCACGCTGCTTCTTCATCTACTGCTCTATCTATCAACCACAAATTAAGGCTGCGGAATGTAACATATTTTGTAATTAATCTCAGACTATTTTCTGGCTCTAACCAAGAATAGAGCCATCTTAGTTGCCACGTTCTATTTCACGCTGAACTTGATTGAGAGATTTTGCCCAAGGTTCGAGGTTTTGCAGCTCCGAAGAGAGACTTTGCACTGCGTCACGCGCGACCTGAATGGTTGGATAGTTATCATAAGTAATAATGTACCAATCAACATTATTACGGGTTGTTGGATAGATGAAGACTTGATTACTTAACTGATATTGGTCAATAAACTTTTGCACTTCTTGCAACGAATTGACTGCTGCTAGCTGAAGTGTATAACTGCGTGGCGAGAAGCTCTTCAGCTCATCTTTTGTAAATGAGAACTTGATAACGGTGTCTTGAGGCTGCTCTTGGGTTTCCGGCTCACTTTCAACTTCAGGTTCAGCGACAGGCTCAGTAACCGTTGACTGCTCAACTACCGCATCAATCTTACTGGTATCGACGCTTTGTGGCTTATTTTCCATTAGAGCATCAACAACATCTGACGTAATTACGACTCGTTGGTGGTCGTCATCGGTGTTACCAACACTCGACACTTCCTCAGTGACATCAGGCGGCAAAGCACTAGAGTCATCTTCAGCATTAGCTAAAGTAGGGTCAACAATTAGCTCAGGCTCAATAACTTCAGACGTAGAGTCCGCTGCAGAAGCAACTTCCGGTAACGTAGGGATCACGGTTTGCTCAATCGACTGAGTAATTTGTTGCGCTTTATCATCAGGCGATGGTTGCGACATCATCCACCAATAGCCGCCACCGATAATCACCAGCAGAATGACCACTAACAAAGCAATATTAATAGGCGAGCCTACTATCGAGCGGATAATAATCCTTTTTTCCACTTTCTGTTCCCCTAGTGCCATGATTTCACCTGGACGTCGAGCTACGGTTCGATAGGCATTACGAACACGCTTTTCCATATCGTCTTCGACAAAGCGAATCACCAAATGTTCAAAAAAACGATCGGCTTCTTGTTGAGTAAGTGCTTCAATTTCCAAGTCAATTGGCTTGTGTTCTTGACCATAGCTCAACCGAGTCAGCAATGCATCTAGACTACTTGGCTGAGCAAACAGCAAGACATTAACAGTCCACCCAGGGTTAACTTGAGCTTCCAACACCAACATCCAAAGCTCTGAGATGAAAGACTCACTCAGTAAATGCGCATCATCAATCGCAATAACAATATCGCACGTTTCACCACTCATTAAACGAGAAAAGGACTCAACGATAGAGTCAGCAGGATTGAAAAGCGGTTCGGATATAAGCTGAGTCAGAATGGTAGAGCGTCGCTGATCATCATCTTGGTTTGGAAAACACATCAGTAGCGACTGATTTTTATCTTGTGCCCAAGCTTCAAGATAATATTGCGCAAGCCAAGTTTTCCCCGCCCCTTTGTCACCACCAATGGTAACGAGGTTTGAACCAAAATTGGTCAGAAGCTGCAACCGCTCTAGCAGTTCAACCTGCGAGTCTAACTCCAACACACGTGGATCACGCGCTAAGCTCATTTCACAATATCCCAACGATCATCACGCAGTATCAACCGTCTTTGAGTCGAACTCATAAAATTCGGTTGATACTACAAACAAGAAGACTTAAACAGTGCGGGCGAAGTCGATAGCTTGTTCAATAATCGACTCTGGCACACCTTTTACTACATCCGCTGTACCTATGCTGGTAGGTAATACAAGACGAAGCTCACCTGCTAACACCTTCTTATCACGCATCATGTGCTGCATAAAATCAGCAAACGACATTTGCTCAGGTGTGTGTACAGGCAGTTTGGCTCTTTTCAGTATAGAGATAATTCGCTCAACTTGCTCTTCACTGATAAGTCCTTGAAGCTGCGCCGTTTTCGCGGCCATAACTGTGCCAGAAGAAACCGCTTCGCCATGCAACCACTTACCATAACCTAACTCTGCTTCGATCGCATGACCAAATGTATGACCTAGGTTCAGCAATGCACGAATACCAGACTCTTTTTCGTCTTTTGCGACAACTTCTGCTTTGATTTCACAGCAGCGAGCGATGGCATATGTCAGTGCCTGCTCATCCAGTTGGTACAGTTTATCGAGGTTTTCTTCCAGCCAAACGAAGAAGTCTTGATCGTAAATGATGCCGTACTTGATCACTTCTGAGATGCCAGCGGCAAATTCACGCTCAGGTAGTGTTTTCAAACAATCAGTATCGATCACTACTGCTTTAGGTTGATAGAAAGCACCAATCATATTTTTGCCTAGTGGATGATTGACTGCTGTTTTACCACCGACTGAGGAGTCTACTTGTGACAGCAACGTAGTTGGAATTTGAATGAAGTCTACACCACGTTGATAACATGCTGCAGAGAAGCCAACTAAATCACCAATCACACCACCACCAAGAGCGATGACCACGACATCACGTGCAAAGTTACCTTCTAGCAGGTAGCTCATTACGGTATTGAACGTTTCGAGTGATTTGTATTGCTCGCCATCAGGCAATTCAAGTAACGATGCGTCACAGCCTAATTGCTTTAAGAGAGAAAAGATTTTATCTGCATAAAGTGGAGCGACCGTGACATTAGAAATCACGACGACTTTTTGCTTGCTTGATAAAAAAGAAAGGTGGGCCGGATCATCAAATAATCCGGCGCCAATTGAGATTGGATAGCTACGTTCGCCTAAGCTGACCGTAATCCGTTCCATGGGTATTCTCCAGTTGCTAAAAAAAGTCTTAACGTTCTTCTAGCATTTTTACGATCTGGTTGGCTACCACTTTTGCACTTTGATCGTCTGTACGTACTGTGTAATCCGCAATTTCTTCGTAAAGTGGGTTGCGTTCTCCAGCTAGAGATTCTAGCACTTCACGTGGATCATCAGTTTGTAGTAATGGGCGCTTCTTGTCGCGGTTAGTACGAGCAAGTTGCTTTTCAATTGTTGTTTCTAGGTAAACAACAATACCGCGCGCAGAAAGACGGTTACGGTTTTCTTTGCTCTTAATTGAACCACCACCAGTCGCAAGAACGATGCCTTGCTCATCAGTTAGATCATTAATCACAGATTCTTCGCGTTTGCGGAAACCGTCTTCGCCTTCAACATCAAATACCCAAGCGATATCTGCGCCAGTGCGTTCTTCAATAACGGTATCAGAATCAACAAACTCCATATGAAGTTGTTGAGCTAGGTGTCTACCGATTGTGCTCTTGCCGGCGCCCATTGGGCCAACAAGGAAAATATTGCGTTTCTCAGCCATGTTTAGCAGTAATTTACAACGTTAATTCAATGACATCGCCACAAGAAAAGCCAGTTAGAAACTAGCAATAGAGATGCTTGTGGCACCTATTCCTCACAGATAATTCGTGATAAGACCCGAAATTATCTAGATAAGGTGCCATTAATGCAAATTTATTTTTGCACCTCAGCCAATTCTTACTGAATTACGACTTTGGGCGTTACAAAAATAAGCAGTTCACTTTTACCCATTTGTTGATATGTTCGGCGGAAAAGCGCCCCAAGTACGGGTAAGTCGCCCAGCAGTGGAACCTTATCAACAGCGTCGGTCACACTGTGTTGAAAAATACCACCTAACACCACCGTTTCACCGTTTTCTACCAGAACTTGTGTACCAATACGCTGGGTATTAATCGCAACAGCCTCACCAGTGCCCGTTTTAACAATGTCACCAGGTCTGTCTTGGGTAACACTCAAATCAAGGACCAAACGGTTGTCAGGGGTAATTTGCGGAGTCACTTTTAGGCTTAGTACCGCTTTTTTAAACGCGACGCTGGTCGCCCCACTCGATGAGGATTCTAAGTAAGGAATTTCAGTACCTTGCTCGATGTAGGCTGGCTTTTTATTAGTGGTAATAAGCCTAGGGCTAGAAATAACCTCCGCTTTAGATTCACGCTGCAATGCTGAAAGCTCTAAGTCCAAAAGCATATCAGAGCCTAATTTAGCTACTTGAAACGCTATTGTTGAAGCATTGGCTGAGGTTGCAGCCAAATTCACATTGAGCATGTCATCAATCGGCACAACACCAAAAACGTTATCTTCGATGCTGCCGCCAATAGAGGTACTGCCGTTAGTATTGCTATAACCCCACCGAACACCTAGTTCATCTAAGTTACCTTCATTGACCGTCACAATCCGCGCTTCTATTTGAACCTGCTTAACCGGAATATCCAGCGAAGCGATGATCTCACGTACGACATCAATATTCTCTTTTAGGTCTCTAATTAGCAGAGCGTTAGTCCTTTCATCCACACTTAATGAACCACGTTCTGAAAGCATACTAATTGTCCCTTCCCCATCGATCATATCTGCAATTTCAGAGGCTTTGGCAAACTTCACTTTTATGATTTCTGAGCTAAGATCACCAAGCTCCTCTTCCAGGCGAGCTTTTTCCAAGATCTCACGTTCACGCGCATCCAGCTCGGCCTTGGGTGCAATTAACACAACATTGCCATCAACACGTTTATCAAGCCCTTTGACTTTTAAGATGATGTCCAACACTTGCTGCCAAGGGACGCCATCAAGTCGTAGCGTTAAATTTCCATTGACGGAGTCAGAAACGACGAGGTTAAAGTCGTTGTAATCTGCAATAAGCTGTAGAACATTGCGTACAGGGATGTCTTGGAAATTAATCGATATTTTTTTGCCTTCTTTTTCGAGAATACTTTTCTGCTTGGGCTTTTCTTCAGCTTTTATCGCTTTAACCACAACTTCTAAGTAGTTGCCATTTAAGCTGTAGTCATAGCTGTAATTGCCCTTAATGGTCGCAACGAGCAAGGTACTGGGCTGTTTACGAAAGACTTCAATCGACTCAACATTGGTGGAAAAGTCTTTAACATCGACAAGATAGAGTTTGTCATCAGGCACCTGGGTATTCAGCAGTTCTATGTTTAAACCCTCTGGAGACTTTTTCAGATCGACTGCGACCTGCGGGTGTTCTAACTGCACGATGATCTTGGCTTGTTGTTGAGCATCCACTCGAAAATCTATCCCTTTAAGCAAGTTCTCACCGCTTTGCTGCGCCAACGTAGCACCAGAAAAACAGGCAACGCACGAGAGCAATATCATTTGCACAAAGCAACGAAACCTCTGATTAAGTCCTTTTATCATTTTCGTTTTCTAACCTTTGACATCTACTTGAGCGCTAACTTAACGTTGCGCTTATTCCAACATCCCAATCCATCAGGTAGGGTTTCATTAATTTGTAAGTACGTTTCAGTCACTCGAGTCACTCTGCCGTTGTTGACTCCGATATATTGTCCAGTATTCACTTTCAAAACATTTCCCGCTGGCGTTTGTACCAACGCAGAGATTTGGTTGTTACTGCTCATCACGCCTTTTAAGCGCAACTTGGATAATGGATAACGCTCTAGTTCCCCGCTTTTTTTACGCCGGTTTGGCTGCCAACAATCTGTTTTCTCTTTTGGTTGGTTAAGTACGAGTGCTTCTTGCGGTAAAACGAAGGGTTCACGCTGCTGATGAGAGGCATATTGAGTAATGTCGAAGTCGAGTACAGGAGCCAAATCGATGACATCTTTTCGGGCCTGACTTTCAACTTGGGTAATGTAGTCACCTAAAGAGTCTTGATTCGCTTTACATCCACCTAAGACCAAACAACAAAACAACACAACGAGTCTTTTACTGCTCATCTTTCACCTCAGGCTTAAACTGATAGGTGTAGGCCCGCACTCGGAAATGGAGAGTACTGCTCTCTTGACTCACTCGCTGCCAGTAAACATCATCAAAGTTGATGATCCTCGGAAGCTCTGCGATGGCTTGAGTGAAGTCACCAATATTGTGATAGTCGCCTGTCAGCTCAATGTTTAGCGGCAAACGGTAGAGGAATTGTTGGTTTTGTTTTTGCCCCCAATCGATACGAGTAAAAGTCAGCGAGTTTTTTAAACCGACCTCATTTACAGAGGCCAACATACTCGCCAGCTCTTTCTGAACAGGGAGCTGCTTCGACAAGTAATTATATCTCTCAGACAGCTCTTGCAATTGCGCTTGTAACTTAGGCAACGTCGCCACTTTGTTCGCTTTAATCACAATGGTTGATCTTAGTGTCTGCTCTTTGTTCTTTAGCTCTTCAATATGCTCAGATTGAGGCTTTAGATAAAACCAGTAACCACAACCTTGTATCGCCGCAATCAGGAGTGCCATCACAACAAGTTGGGCTAGTAAGGGCCATTCAGCGATCTCCTCAATATCTAAATCGACATAGTTTGCCATCACTAAACTCCTTTTGGCTGGGACATAGGCTCGAAAGAAAAAGAGACATTAAACGTTTGAAATTTCTTACCAAAACGTACCTTTCCATGCACGATTGAATGCATTTCTACATTGCTCAGGAGGGAAGATTTCTCTAAGTTGTCGAGCATGGTGGCTAAACGTGAGGTGGTATCACTGATCCCAGAAATTTGGATGTGGTGGCCATTCATCTTTATTTTGTCGACATACACGCCTTCAGGAATGTAGCTTGGCACAGCGTTCATAAAGTCTGTGGTTTTATTTCTCAACGCTTGCAACTGCTCGACAACTTGCAGCCTAGTAAGCAACGCCTTATGGTCTTGCTCAACCATTTTTAACTCGTTAATCCGGCGATCGAGCTGAGTAATATAAGATGTCAGGTAGCTCAAACGCGATTGCTGGATCTGAGCTTGATTTTGTAAGTACTTTCCTGCGCCCCACTGCGCTGCAATTGCCACCAGCACCGCAATCATAACCAGCCAAACAAAGCGTTTTTTGTGACGCATTCGTAAGTCATCACGCCATGGCAATAAATTAACGTTATGCAGCATGTTTATGCTCCAACCAATCAATTCCCCTCATAGCTAACCCTGCTGCCATGGTATAGGCATAACCGCGTGAGAAATCACCATAGTGCTTATTACCTTTGGCATCAAAAAGCGCTAATGGATTAAATAGTTCACAAGGGACATTCAAGCGACGAGTAATTTCTTCAGCCAACATTGGGGTCATAGCACCACCGCCGCACAGCCATACACCTTCCACCCGAGTATTGTGCATTGAAGCTAGCAGTTGAACATTGCGCTGTAGTTTTTCCACCAGAGTGTGAATGAAGCGCTCTGTACTGCTATGTAAAAGAGAGTCGTCATTATCCAAACTCTCTATGATTTGTGTGCCTAAGGGAATGTCTTTACAGAATGGTGCTTTATCCATAAAGTCGATACAGAGTGAGGATTGACTCAGGCCAATATCCAACATAATCCATTGCTGTTGTTGATGCATTCGGGCAGCCAATTGCCATACTTGGGTTAACCCATGCGCTTGTACGTCGACCAGTACAGGGTTGTAGCCTGCTTTCTCTACTGCTTGAATACGACTATCAACCACCTCTTTTTTCGTCGCATAGACTTGAAAGCTTGTTGTGTTGAGGCTTGTGTTTGATCCCGCTATTTGGACGAAGTCGAGATTCAACTCTTCGATAGGAAAGGGAGATTGGTGAGAAAATGCCTGAAAGATTGCAAACTCTGTTTCTTGCGTTTCTAAGTCACTATCTATTTGTAATACTTTACTTATTACAGCGTTATCAGGGACAGCCAAAGCAACTTTCTGGCTAAATCGTGGCAAAGACTTCCTTAGTTCTTTGAGTTTCTTTACAATTTTCTGATAATTTAACATGTGGTTATCAGTGAAAATGTCCGATTCGATTGGCAGTTCTTGATAACCTACAAGCGCAAATGTGCCTTTGTATGGCTTGAGAACCACAGCTTTTATACTGTGGTGGCCAATATCAATGCCTGTAACTAATGATTTACCCATGAAGCTTGGCTCCGTACTTTTTGCTTCGCTCATATGTTTAAATTGATGGTTAAGTAAACACATAGATAACTGAGCTAGTTTTTTTAGCTTAAAGTACAAGGGTTTGCATAAAGTGAATCCTATTAATCAGGGAATATCCGGTGAAGTTCATAAAGCGACTGTTTATATTCACATTGATTTGCATAATTCTTGGAGTCGGTACTATTTTCGGCTTCTATCTTTATGTCAAACCAGAGCTACCAGATGTAGCGACGTTGAAAGACGTAAAATTGCAAACGCCAATGCAGGTGTTTAGCCAAGACGGCAAACTGATTTCTCAATTTGGTGAAAAGCGCCGTATTCCTGTTGCTTACGATGATATTCCCCAACACCTTGTGGAAGCCCTAATTGCGACGGAAGATAGTCGTTTTTATGATCACCCTGGTATCGACCCTATCGGTATCACACGTGCAGCCGTTGTTGTGGCCATGTCAGGCTCAGCAAAGCAAGGGGCGAGTACCATCACTCAGCAGCTAGCGCGTAACTTCTTCCTTTCAAATGAAAAGAAGATTATGCGTAAGATTAAAGAAATTTTTATTGCTATCCATATTGAGCAGCTTCTATCAAAAGAAGAGATCATGGAGCTATACGTCAATAAGATTTTCTTAGGCTATCGTTCTTATGGCTTTGGTGCTGCCGCTCAAACTTACTTTGGCAAAGAGTTACAAGATCTCACATTGAGTGAGCTCGCGACCCTTGCTGGTATGCCAAAAGCACCGTCTACGATGAACCCTATCTACTCTGTGGATCGTGCAACTAACCGCCGTAATGTCGTTCTACTGCGTATGCTTGATGAGAAATACATCACTCAAGCAGAGTACGACGAGGCTCGCGCTGAAGAGATTGTTTCACGCTACCATGGTGCTGAAATTGAACTAAGTGCGCCATACGTTGCTGAGCTTGCTCGTGCTTGGATGGTAGCTCGCTACGGCGAAGAAGAAGCATATACCTCTGGCATGAGAATCTACACAACTGTCGATTCTAAACTGCAAGCAGCGGCTAACGATTCAGCCATCAATAACTTACTCACTTATGATGAGCGTCACGGCTACCGTGGAGCTGAAAAGGTTCTGTGGAAACAAGGCCAAACCGCATTTGATGACGCCAAGATTGATAAGACGCTGGATAACGTGCCAACTTATGGCAAATTAGTTCCAGCGATCGTGACCAAGGTTGAAGGTAAACAAGCAACTGTTTGGGTTAAGAACCAAGGAGTACAAACGCTTGAATGGGATGGCATAAAATGGGCACGTAAGTTCCTTACAGATGATCGCCAAGGCCCTGTACCAAACCAAGCTTCTGATGTTTTAGCGGTAGGTGAGCAAATTTGGGTTCGCCAAATCGCAAGCGATGCAGACAATGAAGAAAGCTCATTGGCATGGCACCTTAGTCAGGTACCAAATGCGAATACTGCGTTCGTCGCAATGAACCCAGAAAATGGCGCAGTCCTTTCTTTGGTTGGTGGCTTTAACTTTATTCATAACAAGTTTAATCGCGCCACTCAGTCTGTTCGCCAAGTAGGTTCAAGTATTAAACCTTTCATCTATGCGGCAGCGATTGACCAAGGTTTAACGCTGGCAACACTTATCAACGACGCACCAATTAACCAATGGGATAAGAGTCAAGGCACAGCTTGGCGCCCTAAGAACTCGCCACCAACGTATACAGGTCCAACTCGCCTACGTATCGGTCTAGCGCAGTCAAAGAACGTTATGGCGGTGCGTGTTCTGCGTGAAGTTGGCCTTGATGAAACGCGTGAGTATTTAACTCGCTTTGGTTTCGAAATTGACCAATTGCCTCGCTCAGAAACCATTGCACTTGGTGCAGGTAGCTTAACACCAATTAAGATGGCACAAGGCTATTCCGTATTTGCTAATGGTGGTTACTACGTAGAACCTTTCTACATCAGCAGAGTGGAAGGGCCATTTGGTGACTTAGAGTTTGAAGCAACACCGAAAACGATTTGTAAGCAGGACTGTGAACAGACAAGCAACGCGAGTAATGAATTCGCTGAGGAAGACATTTCTACAGATTCTGAACAGCCACAATACGCGCCTCAAGTCATCTCTGAGCAAACGGCATTCTTAATGCGTGAAATGATGTACAGCAACGTTTGGGGCGGTGGTAACTGGCGTGATGGTACTGGTTGGAATGGTACCGGCTGGCGAGCTCAAAAACTAAAACGTCGTGATATTGGTGGTAAAACCGGAACAACCAATGACTCAAAAGACGCTTGGTACAACGGCTACGGTCCAGGAATGGTTGCGATCGCTTGGGTTGGCTTTGATGACCATACGAGAAAGCTTGGTAGAACTAAGCCAAACAGCAACTTAGGTAAAGACCAAATCTCAGGTGCTGAAGCAGGGGCGAAAACGGCTCAGCCAGCATGGGTAGACTTCATGCACACTGCTCTAGCTGGTCTACCACAGCAAGAGAAAGTCATCCCTGAAAACATTGTACGAGTACGTATCGATAGAGACTCTGGTTTACTAACCAACAAGTTCGACTCAAGCTCAATGTTTGAGTACTTCCTTGAAGGCACAGAACCAACAGAGTATGTCACAAGTGAAATTACAGACAGTATCTATACCTCTGAAGATGGGGAAGAAGATTCTGTTCTAGTAAAAGTAGCTAAGCTTAAAAGCAAAGGGGTTGATACATAGTATCAACCCCTTTTTGTTATTTAACTTGCGATTCAAGTTCATCGCTAATAGCGCGAGCTAATTGTTCGAATCGAGAACGAAGTGGCGAACCAGGACGATAAGCGAGAACTATGCTTCGAGATGGCACTGGGTTAGTTGCTCGTACATAGCAAACACCATCTTTTTTCTTCTCATTTGGCAAAGAAAGCTGAGGAAGTAAGGTTATCCCTGCCCCTGCTGCAACCATATTACGTAACGTTTCCAAGCTAGTCGCCTTAAAGCGCTCATCGTCTTTTGCACCTGCAGCAAAGCAGAAGCCAAGAGCTTGATCTCTTAAACAGTGACCATCACCGAGTGACAATACGGTTTTACCATTAAGGTCAAGCATGTCTACTTCATCAAGCTCCGCCCACTCATGATCACAAGGTACAGCGACACTCAATGGCTCGTTGTACACTTCAATCTCTTTAAACGCTTCGGTATCTGCTACCGAAGCGAGCACCAAACAATCCAACTTACCATCTTCCAATTGACGAACAAGTTGGTGGGTTTGAGCTTCGTGTAAGTAAAGCTCAAGGTCTGGAAAAGACTCTTTTAGCATTGGCACAATTTTAGGGAGCAAGTAAGGTCCAACGGTTGGAATAAATCCAATATGCATAGGACCAACCATTTCACCTGCTTGACCACTTGCCATATCTTTAAAGGTTTTCACTTCCGTCAGAATACGTTTGGCTTGATCGACTAGCTGTAAGCCCGCATCAGTAAATAATACTCGACGGCTGCTGCGCTCTAGTAACGCCGTACCTAACTCATCTTCCAATTTGCGGATTTGGCCACTTAATGTCGGCTGACTAACAAAACAAGCCTCTGCCGCTTTACGGAAGTGCTTATGCTCTGCTAGAGCTACTAAATACTCAAAATCTCGGATATTCATTTCTAATGCTCTCAAATGAAGATAGAAAAAATCTATCAAAACCATAGCATCAAACGATTAGAGCTATCAAAGCTTTTCTTTAATAATAACTTCATCGAAACAGAGCACAGTCAAAAAGCTGATAAGTCTCAACAAAAAATTAAACAAAAATAAAAAGGAAACCCATATGTTTGCATCTAAAGAAGGTCAACACGTACCTCAAATCACTTTCCCTACTCGTCAAGGCGACGCGTGGGTAAATGTAACGACAGAAGAACTATTTAAAGATAAGACGGTTATCGTGTTCAGTCTTCCTGGCGCGTTCACTCCTACATGTTCATCTAGCCACCTTCCACGTTACAACGAACTATTCCCTGTGTTTAAAGAACACGGTGTAGACGAGATTGTGTGTGTGTCTGTCAACGATACATTCGTAATGAACGCTTGGAAAAACGACCAAGAAGCAGAAAACATCACATTCATTCCTGATGGCAACGGTGAGTTCACGGATGGTATGGGAATGCTTGTCGACAAGAACGATATCGGCTTTGGCAAACGTTCATGGCGCTACAGCATGCTGGTGAAAAACGGTGTGGTAGAAAAAATGTTTATCGAGCCAAACGAGCCAGGCGACCCGTTCAAAGTATCAGACGCCGACACAATGCTTAACCACATTGCACCAGACTTCAAAACGCAAGAATCAATCACTGTGTTTTCAAAGCCAGGTTGTCCATTCTGTGTAAAAGCGAAACAGAACCTTATTGACCACGGTCTGCAATACGAAGAGATCATTTTAGGTAAAGACGCAACGACAGTTAGTCTACGTGCAATTACTGGCCGTACAACAGTTCCTCAAGTCTTCATTGGTGGTAAACACATCGGTGGCAGCGAAGAGCTAGAGCTTTACTTAGGCTAATACCTCTGGTCTATATACTGAACACATTAAAAAAACGAGCCAAGCGGCTCGTTTTTTATATTTTGCGAAAGAACAACCGTTACTTTTCTGCTGCGATCACTGAAATTTCGACCAGCAGAGCTTCACGAGCCATATCACCAGTGACACAAGCACGCGCAGGAGCATGACCTTCAGGTACCCACGCATCCCACACCGCATTCATCTCTTGGAAGTCTTTCATATCTTTTAGGTAGATAGTTGCAGACAGCATATGCTCTTTATCACTGCCCGCTTCAAGCAGCAGTTGCTCTACTTTATCCAACATAGTCTGAGTCTGCTCTGTGATACCTTGAGTTGCATCTGCACAAACTTGTCCACATAAGTAAATCGTACCGTTGTGTTTAACAATACGGCTCATACGCTGTTTTGTGTGTTGACGTTCGATCATTTTTCTCACTTTCAAATTCGATTGCGATATTCTATAGCAAGTTATGTTACCTAATTCGTGCCACCATGACATGTCCTCACTGCAAAAATAACGGTTGGTTTTGGAAAAAAATTGGCCGCTGCAAACGCTGTATGGATCAGCTCACCGTACTATCGGTGTTGTGCTGGATCGTATGGTGGTTTCTATTTAAAGAAGACCCAAAAAGCATAGAGTCGATTACTTTGATCATCGCAGGGTTTGCTTTTAATGGTTTATTGGCTCTTCACCTATGGATGCGCTTTGTCATCTTACCGTGGCAGAAACGCCAAAAAGGAAGTAAGTAAAATTTCTTTTTGCCCATAGGCTCTATAGGGCTGACTTAAATTATGAAGAGCAGAAAAGAAAAAAGCCCCAAAACCAATTATGGTTTGGGGCCTTCTTAGATTCTTCTAAGAAAAAGCAGTGGTACTTTAATAGACTCTGCCTTTTCTAATTAGTTCCAAAACTTACTCGATCTTTTTTGATCTTTTTCCCTTTCCTTTGTGATTCAGAAAGTTATGCAACGTTTACCCGAGCAATTGATTGCTCAACCAAGTTCACTTCCAGTGCAACTTCATCACATGCATGCTGACGAGGACATTGGTCGCAATCTTTAAGTACTTTCTCAGGCAGTAATGACTTCGACGTTGGCAAGAAAGATTGCTTCATAAAGAACTCTGGCGTACGAGTAAGTACAAACACTTTCTTAATCGCCATCTGGCGCGCTTTTTCAACTAGGTATTGCACAATCGCACTACCTTGACCTTGGCCTTGCCAGCCAGCTTCAACCCCCAGAGAACGAACTTCTGCTAAGCCTGAATCGTAAACATATAGCGATGCACAACCTGTCACCTCACCATGGTGTTCAGCAACTGCAAATGAGCCGATATCACGTATTAGTTCACTGCGAGAGCGAGGCAAGTTTTCACCCATATTCGCCCAGTAAGTCACCATACCTTCTAGCGATTCAATGTCTGTTAGACGAGCTGGACGTACATTCACTGCAGAAGTATCACGCTTAATCAAACGTCCTTCTGCTTGCTCTACCGCGTGAGCGACTTGCTTAGGTGAAACGCCACCCAGTGCACTACGTTTCTCTAGGCATGATTCTATAGTCAGGATGTCATACACATCGGACTCAATCACTTCAGAGAACTCTTTCAGCTCTGCAATGGAAAGCTCTTCAAGCGCACAACCTTTTGCAATGGCACCAACCACGGCTACACCGACAATATGGTGCGCCTCACGGAATGGAATGCCTTTCGCTACTAGGTAATCCGCTAGCTCTGTCGCGTTTGCATAGCCTTGTTTCGCTGCTTCAAGAGTACGCTCACCGTTCACCTTGATGCCATCAAAACAAAGCGCTGCCATTTCCATACAGTCATTCCATGTGTCGAGCGCATCGAACAGACCTTCTTTGTCTTCTTGCATATCTTTGTTGTAGGCAAGTGGCAGTGCTTTCACTGTCATCATCATGCCTGCCAAAGAACCATAAACACGGCCCGTTTTACCACGGATAAGCTCAAGGGCATCTGGGTTTTTCTTCTGTGGCATTAGCGAAGAGCCAGAAGTCACCGTGTCCGCCAGCTCTATGAAGTTAGATTCACCAGAGTTGTAGAAAATCATATCTTCAGCAAGACGAGACAGGTGCAGCATAGAGATAGAGGCAATCGACATCAGCTCCATCACATGATCACGATCCGATACTGAATCCAATGAGTTACGTGTCGCACGACGGAAACCAAGGCTATGAGCAAGTTCTTCACGATCCATTGGGTAAGCAGTACCAGCCAATGCACCAGAACCTAGCGGGCAGGTATCTAAACGATGAATCGCATCACTTAAACGAGAGTAATCACGTTCGAACATTTCTACGTAAGCTAGACACCAGTGAGCGAATGTTACTGGTTGAGCACGTTGTAAGTGAGTATAACCTGGTAAAACCGTACCTTGATGCTCTTTGGCAACAGAAACCATTTGAGCTTGCAAACGATCAAGAGCCATTAACAGCTGCTGACCTTGCTGACGACACCATAGTTTAAGGTCAGTCGCTACTTGGTCATTACGTGAACGGCCCGTGTGAAGTTTTTTGCCTAAGTCACCCACTTTACCAATCAGTTGTTGCTCAACCCAAGAGTGAATGTCTTCTGCATCAGAACGTAAAATCTGATGAGGATCTTCCATCACTTCAAGCTTAAGTTCATTAAGCGCTAACTCTAGTTTCTGTTGCTCTTCTTCTGTCAATACATCAACAGATAACAGTGCTTTTGACCAAGCAATAGAGCCGACAATATCTTGCTCAGCTAGTCGGTAATCGAAACGCAATGAGTCGTTAAAATCTTTGAATCTCGTATCTGCCGCTTGGGTAAATCTTCCGCCCCATAATGCCATTGCGTTTCTCCTGATTACCTATGCTCACTAAAAGTGTGAATCGCTGTTATTGCTAAGATTGACTCTGAATTAAATTCAGTATTTTATGATGGTTCAAAGTTACGTCAAAATAAAATAAAAATAAAGTATTAATTCACTTTTTTCACATATTTATTCAGGATTGTACTTCTCTTGCTCCAATAAAAGAAAAAGCCCATTTGCATGACAAATGGGCTTTGTTGTTTCTAGCTACTAGCTTTATTTTTTCAGGCTGTTTAGCGCACGAATACGGCTTGATAATGAGTAAAGGCGGATAAAGCCTTCTGCATGGCTTTGGTCGTAAACTTCGTCTTCACCAAATGTCGCAAACTCTTCACAGTACAAGCTGTTATCAGAACGCTTTTGAGTAACTGTTGCATGGCCTTTGTATAGTTTCACAACGACTTCACCATTTACATCTTGAGCCAACTCTTCTGACGCCGCTAGGATAGACTTACAAAGTGGAGTGAACCAACGACCATCGTAAACTAGGTGTGATGCTTTTACGCCTAGCTCTTCACGGAACTCAAATGCTGTTTTATCCAGAACAAGCTGCTCTACTGCACGTAGCGCTTCCATCATGATGGTACCTCCTGGAGTTTCGTAACAACCACGAGACTTCATACCGACTAGACGGTTTTCAACGATATCGATACGACCAACACCATGTTTAACACCTTTAGCATTTAGATATACAAGTGCGTTGTATGGTGTCATTGTCTCGCCATCTACAGCAACAACTGCACCTTTTTCA
Source organism: Vibrio sp. TBV020 (assembly GCF_046056895.1). Lineage (NCBI taxonomy): Bacteria > Pseudomonadati > Pseudomonadota > Gammaproteobacteria > Vibrionales > Vibrionaceae > Vibrio > Vibrio sp. TBV020. The sequence goes on from NZ_JBEEAQ010000003.1 coordinate 3,267,257, forward strand.
ACTTTTAGCGTTACGTATTCCGCTTCGTTTGGTGCCTGCTCTGGGTCAACGGTCCACGCCCAGCAGTCATCGTTTGGCGCATTCCAAGTATCTTCTAGAACGCCACCTTCAGTAGAAATGTGCCATGCGTTTGCATCACGTGAATAAATTTTCGTTAGAGATGCAGTACATGGAATGTTGCGCTCTGCTAGGTAATCTAGACACTCTTCACGGCTAACTAGATCCCATTCACGCCATGGTGCGATTACGTGTAGGTCTGGTGCTAGTGCTGCGAATGCACCTTCAAAACGAACTTGGTCGTTACCTTTACCTGTACAACCGTGACATAGTGCGTCTGCACCTACTTTACGTGCTACTTCTACCTGTGCCTTGGCGATAATAGGACGTGCCATTGACGTACCCAGTAGGTATTTACCTTCGTAGTAAGCACCTGTTTTTAGTGTTGGGTAGATGTAGTCAGCAACCATCTCTTCTTTTAGGTCAGCGATGTAACACTCAGATGCACCTGATGCTTTTGCTTTCTCTTCGATACCAGCCAGTTCTTCTTCACCCTGACCCACATCGGCAACGAATGCGACAACTTCACAATCATAGTTTTCTTTAAGCCATGGAATGATTACCGATGTATCCAGACCGCCAGAGTATGCGACAACTACTTTATTTACTTGAACTTTGCTCATTTTCTTTCTCCAAATTCCCGGCGCTGCGCTTGGCGGTCAGTGCTACGGGTTACTTCCTATTGATTCTTATTGTGCTCAACGCCATGGCGCTGAATTTCAATTCTTTTGTCTTTACTTACTGAGGTAGAAACTGTGTACCAATGCTCTGACCTGCAAATAGATCTGTCAGCTTATCTGGGTAACGCCAGGTTGCTACTTCAATTGGGCGACCTAAGTCATTCGCCGCCTCTAGTGCCGCTTGGACCTTAACGATCATGCCATCAGTGATAACATGGCCATCAATCAAGCTTTGCGCTTCTTTCTCATCTAGGCTCTTAATCAAATGGCCTTTACCATCCAATACACCACTCACATCAGAAAGTAGGACTAATTCAGCATCCAATGAGCCTGCAACTGCGACTGCAGCTTGGTCAGCATTCACGTTCATCATTTGACCTTGCTCGGTCAAACCAATCGAACTAATGATTGGCAAAGCGCCCGCTGACAAGACTGCTTGAAGAACAGATGAATCACCCGGTGTTGCTTTACCCACAGCGCCTAGCTCAGGATCAAGTTCTTCAACATGACAAAGACCACCGTCTGCGAGGCTTAAACCAACTGCATTGAGACCATCTTTGATTGCTTGACCTTGAAGCATCTTGTTTGCCGTACCCGCTAACGCACCTGCAATCACAGGAATCTGCTCATAAGGGGTCACACGTAAGCCATTTTTCTTTACCGTTTCCAGCTGTAGCTTCGCCATAAGATCGTCCACTAGATAACCTCCTCCATGGACGATCACAATTCGTCGCTGAGCTTGCTTTTGGTAGTTGGCAATCGCACCAAATACCTGGCTTAACGTCTCAGTACACGACAGTGCAGCACCGCCTAATTTGATCACTAATGGAGTTTGTTTGTTATCTGTCATCACTTATTCCTTCCCTGCCCAATTAAACAAGAGCAGTCAGCTCTGGAAATCCGTAGTGGATGTTTACACATTGCATCGCTTGACTTGATGCGCCTTTGAGTAAGTTATCAATCGCTGAAACAACGATGATATGCTCACCTTGAACCTTCCAACCGATATCGCAGAAAGGTGTATTCTCTACATTTTGTAGTGTTGGCAATGTTGACCCTGTCAGTCTCACTGCCGGTTTGTTTTGATAAGCCGACGTAAACGCTTCAGCAATTTGAGCTTCTGTTACGCCTGCTTTAAGTTTCATTGTGATAGTGGCAAGAATGCCACGCTTAAAGTTACCAAGGTGTGGCGTGAAAATGACGTCCGTGCCTAGGTGTGTTGCAATTTCAGGTTGGTGGCGGTGGTTGAATACCCCATACGCTTGCAAACTCACTTCGCAAAAGCTGTTGGTCATCGACGCTTTTCTTCCTGCCCCAGACACACCACTGGTTGCATTAATCACTGGCCATTGACTGGTATCCAGCAGAGCTTCATTAAGCAGCGGCTTGATCGCCAATTGAGACGCCGTTGGATAACAGCCTGGAACTGCAATAAGTTGACTCTGCTTAATCCCTTCAGCATTCCACTCTGCTAAGCCATAAACTGAGTTATCAAGCCACGCTTCATGTTGGTGAGCAAAGCCGTAAAACTCATCGTAGAATCCTTCTTTCTGAACACGGAATGCACCAGAAAGATCAAAAACTTGGCACCCTTGCTCCAAAAAGATCGGCGCTAAGTCATGGCTCACTTCATGGGCAGTAGCCAAAAACACCACATCACTCTGCTGTGCGACTTCACTCGGATCTTTTAAAGGCTGAACTGGATGATTAATAATGCCAGCTAACTTACCGTGTAGCTCAGCGATGCTCTTACCAGCATCTAGACTATTGGCGGAAACATACAAACCTGATAGCGTAAGTTCAGGGTGTTTGTGAACCATCAGAGCAAGCTCTGCTCCGGTATAACCGCTTGCGCCTATGATTGTGGTTTTAAGCATCTCATACATCCATTTTCGACTTAAAAGCGCCACTCAACTTGTGACTATAAATTTAAATTATTTGGCTTTTATTGGTTTTTTATTCAATAAAAGTGATTTAATATGTGTTTTACCTTCTTAACCCAATTCTGTCAACAGGGAAAGTAAACTAATTATGCAATTACCAAGTTTTCTAGAGGTCTACAGTGGCCTTATCTCCACCTCATCAATTAGCTCGACAGATCCAAGTTGGGATGAAGGCAATGCACAAGTGATCGAAAAACTCGCCACTTGGTTAAAAGACATCGGCTTTGAAGTAAACCTGACGGAAGTTAAACCGGGTAAATTCAACTTAATCGCCAAGAAAGGGTCGGGCGAAGGTGGTCTATTGCTAGCAGGCCACAGCGATACGGTTCCTTTTGACGAAGGACGTTGGAACTATGAACCTCACGCGCTGACCGAAGCTAACAATCGTTTTTATGGTTTAGGCACGGCAGATATGAAGGGCTTTTTTGCTTTTATTATTGAGGCAGTGAAAAAGGTCGACTGGACTAAACAGACTAAGCCGCTGTATATCTTGGCCACTTGTGATGAAGAAACCACAATGTTGGGAGCGCGTCACTTTACCGATAATGCGCCTTTTAAACCGGACTACTGCATCATTGGTGAACCGACTAGCCTTGTACCTATTCGTGGACACAAAGGACACGTTGCCAATGCAGTGCGTGTCACCGGTAAATCAGGTCACTCTTCGGACCCTGCTCTTGGCGTCAATGCCATCGAAATCATGCATGAAGTATTGTTTGCTCTAATGCAGCTGCGCGATAAATTAGTGAAAGAGTACCATCACCCAGGATTTGCGATTCCTAGCCCTACCCTCAACCTTGGTCATATTCACGGTGGTGACAGCGCCAACCGTATTTGTGGTTGCTGTGAATTGCACTACGATGTTCGCCCTTTACCAGGCATCAGTTTGGACGGGCTCGATAACATGCTACGTGGTGCGCTAAAAGAAGTAGAAGCGAAATGGCCAGGCCGAATCTCAATAACACCATTACATGAGCCTATTCCAGGCTACGAGTGTCAACATGACCATCCATTCATTGATGGCGTTGAAGAGATCTGTGGTGTGGACTCTGAAACCGTTAACTACTGTACTGAAGCGCCGTTCTTACAGCAGCTTTGTCCAACACTAGTACTTGGACCGGGCTCCATTGACCAAGCTCACCAGCCCGACGAGTTCCTCGCGTTTGATTTTATTGACCCGACCATCGATGTTCTTTCAAAAGCGATGCATAAGTATTGTTTTTAGTTTTTGAGTGCCTAAGAGAAGGGTTAGTGTTGAACACCAACCCTTTTTTAATTGGTCGTCCTCAAGAGTGAGGAGCAAACGAGTTGGCGATCCTTTGAAGCAAGTCGATAACTTTTCGAAATTCCCTACTCCTTCCTCCGTTAGTCTAGGGAATGACAGAATACAGCGCGGCCATTCTGTAATAAAATTTCAACATAATTAGTCAATCGCATGGCTCGCATAGCGTTACATTCACTTGCACAATATTTGCAAACTTAGCCTACAGTAATTGACTCCAGGCGACATTTTTCGCTAGATTGTTTACCTAACAAGGAACATTGGATGTAATTTTTTTACAAGGCAGGATGATAATGAACGAGAAATACTCTGCGCTCAGAAGCAATGTGAGCATGCTAGGACACTTGCTCGGCAACACCATCAAGGACGCACATGGTGACGTACTTCTAGAGAAAGTAGAAACCATTCGTAAACTTTCAAAGTCCGCCCTCGCAGGCAATCAACAAGATCGCGACAGCTTGATCGAAGAGATTAAAAGCCTGCCAAATGAGCAGCTCACTCCTGTTGCTCATGCATTCAACCAATTTCTAAACCTCACCAACATGGCAGAGCAGTACCATACGATCTCTCGCCACTGTGACGCTCACGTTTGTGAACCTGACGCGATCAACTCGCTTTTCTCTAAGCTGGCACAAAATGACATTAGCAAGCTAGACACGGCACAAGCGGTTCGAGACCTAAACATTGAACTCGTCTTAACGGCTCACCCGACAGAAATAACTCGTCGCACCATGATCAACAAACTGGTCAAAATCAACGAATGTCTGTCTAAGCTAGAGCTTGGTGAACTATCCGTTAAAGAGCGCGCAAAAACAGAGCGTCGTCTAGAGCAGTTAATCGCCCAAAGCTGGCACTCAGATACCATTCGTCAGCAGCGCCCAACACCGCTTGATGAAGCTAAATGGGGCTTTGCAGTTGTAGAAAACTCGCTATGGGAAGCAGTGCCTGACTTTTTACGCGAACTCGATCAGCGTCTAGAAGGTTACCTTGGTGAAGGCCTACCTATCGATGCTCGTCCGGTACATTTCTCATCTTGGATGGGTGGTGACCGTGACGGAAACCCATTTGTTACCCATACCATTACACGTGAAGTACTGCTGTTATCTCGCTGGAAAGCGGCTGACCTTTACCTAGGTGACATTAACGAATTGGTTAGCGAGCTATCGATGACCAAATGTAATGACGCCGTCCGTGCGCTGGCGGGTGATGATGAGCACGAACCATACCGCGCTGTGCTTAAACAGTTACGTGCACTACTAAATGAAACGAAAGAGATTCTGGATGCCAAAGTGCACGGCCAGAAGCTTGCAGTCAAAGCTCCACTTCAACGTGTAGAGCAACTGTGGGATCCACTTTATGCCTGTTACCAATCGCTACATGAGTGTGGCATGGGTATCATTGCTGACGGTTCACTATTAGATACACTGCGCCGCATTAAAGCGTTTGGTGTTCACCTAGTTCGTCTTGATATTCGTCAAGAGAGTACTCGTCACTCAGACGTGCTTTCTGAGCTAACACGCTACCTAGGCATTGGTGATTACGACCAATGGAGTGAACAAGATAAGGTTGCTTTCCTAACAAATGAATTAGCTTCTAAGCGTCCTCTTCTACCTCGTGATTGGGAACCGTCAGAGCCAGTCAAAGAAGTCCTAGATACTTGTAAGATTGTTGCAGCTCAACCACGTGAAGCATTTGGTGCTTACGTTATTTCAATGGCACGTACTGCTTCTGACGTACTGGCCGTTCACCTACTGCTGCAAGAAGCGGGCTGCCCTTACCGCATGGACGTATGTCCTCTGTTCGAAACGTTAGACGATTTGAACAATGCTGAAGCGGTCATCAAACAGCTAATGGGTATCGACTTATACCGCGGATTTATCCAGAACCATCAAATGGTAATGATCGGTTACTCCGATTCAGCGAAAGATGCTGGTGTAATGTCTGCAGGTTGGGCTCAATACCACGCAATGGATTCACTGGTTAAAGTTGCCGAAGAAGAAGGCGTTGAGCTGACGCTATTCCATGGCCGCGGCGGTACTATCGGCCGTGGTGGTGCACCAGCTCATGCTGCACTGCTATCTCAGCCACCTAAGAGTCTTAAAGGTGGTCTACGTGTAACAGAGCAAGGTGAGATGATCCGCTTTAAGCTTGGTTTGCCTGATGTTGCTGTAAACAGTTTCAATCTGTATGCGAGTGCGATTCTAGAAGCCAACCTTCTGCCACCGCCAGAGCCTAAGCAAGAATGGCGTGATCTGATGGATGTTCTGTCAGAAGTGAGCTGTGAAGCTTACCGTAGCGTAGTTCGTGGTGAGCCTGATTTCGTTCCTTACTTCCGCCAAGCAACACCTGAACTGGAACTAGGTAAATTACCACTAGGTTCTCGCCCAGCAAAACGTAACCCGAAAGGCGGCGTAGAAAGCCTACGTGCGATTCCTTGGATCTTCTCTTGGAGTCAAAACCGTCTGGTTCTCCCTGCATGGTTAGGGGCTGGTGAAGCAATCCAATATTCAGTAGATAAAGGCCATCAGGCGCTGCTAGAAGAGATGTGTCGTGAGTGGCCATTCTTCTCAACTCGTCTAGGTATGCTTGAAATGGTTTACACCAAATGTAACCTAGAAATTTCTCGCTACTACGATGAGCGTCTTGTTGACAGTAATCTGCTTCCACTTGGGGATCGTCTACGTGATCAGCTTCAGCAAGACATCAAGTCTGTGCTAAACGTTGAAAACAACGAGAACCTAATGCAAAGCGACCCTTGGGGCTTAGAATCAATTCGCCTACGTAACATCTACGTTGAGCCATTGAATATGCTGCAAGCAGAACTGCTATACCGTACTCGTCAAAATGAAGAGTCAGCACCAGAGCTTGAAGAAGCGCTAATGGTCACTATTGCTGGTATTGCAGCTGGTATGCGTAACACGGGTTAACGCCATATCAGTGTCGTAATGAAGAAGGTTGATGTGAAAGCATCAACCTTTTTATTTTACCAACACCTAAAAGTGCAGTTATAAAAACCACACAAGAGACAAATAGACAACAACCAAAGAACAAAAAACCAACCAATAATCATTATTGAGATTTTTGTCAGTTTTTTGGGCTATTTTGTCCTTCTATTCCACTTTATGCTTATTATTTAGATATACTACTCAACCTCTGTAGCGACACATATAAAAATCTACATGCTGCAGTTCCTCGATAATTCACTTATCGATCCTAGGTGATAAACCGGCTTTTCAAGGTGACATGACCAACATTTGTTGGTGCTGCTTTTTTTACTAACGAAGAGTGCCTCAAGAAGCACGACAGTAATTAAGCGGTTGTATTTAGTAGTTTATTTACCATTTGGATTGAAGACATGTCATTACCACACGTTATCTTAACCGTTCTAAGCACACGCGACGCAACCGGATACGACATCACTAAAGAATTTTCTGCCACTATTGGCTATTTCTGGAAAGCGAGCCACCAGCAAGTTTACCGTGAGCTAAATAAAATGGCTCAGAACAACCTAGTGACTTGCGTACTTGAGCCTCAAGAAGGCAAACCAGACCGTAAAGTTTATTCAATCACAGATTCAGGGCGCGTTGCGCTTGGTGAATGGTTTGACCAACCAACAGCACACCCAACTGTCCGCGACGAATTCTCTGCAAAATTGATGGCTTGTGCTGTGCAACCTTCTGCGCCATACCAAGTTCAGCTTTCTGAGCTCGTTGAAGAATCACGTAAGCTAGTTGCGCACTACCAAGAAATTGAAAACGCATACTACCCAGCAACAACGACATTAGATAAGCAGCAACGTCTAGAACGTCTTACGCTGCGTAGAAACCTACTGATCCGCCAAGCTTGGATTACGTGGGCAGAAGAAGTATTAGCAGAGCTAGAAGAACTAGCATAACTAACCACCTAAACGAAAAAAGGTTGGCGAAAGCCAACCTTTTTGTTTTTAAAGCGTAGGGATTAAATCCCGTCACCACCAATAAAGCTTTGTGAGCGGCCGTTAAATTGCTGGTCCATATCCAAAGAAGGCTTGTCAGTCTTTGGTCGTCCAACAATCTTCGCAGGTACCCCTGCCACCGTCGTATGGGCAGGTACTGGTTGAAGCACCACAGAGCATGAGCCAATCTTAGCTCCCTCGCCAACTTCAATATTGCCTAGAATCTTAGCGCCAGCTCCGATCATCACACCTTCACGGATTTTCGGGTGACGATCACCGCACTCTTTACCCGTACCACCAAGCGTCACATCCTGCAAAATAGAAACATCATTTTCTACCACTGCCGTTTCACCAATAACGATCCCAGTCGCATGGTCAAGCATGATACCGCGACCGATTTTTGCCGCTGGATGGATATCTACCTGACAAGCCACCGAGATTTGATTCTGCAAATAGGTCGCCAGTGCAATTCGGCCTTGCTTCCAAAGCCAATTTGCCACTCGGTAACCTTGCAACGCGTGATAGCCTTTTAGGTATAGCAGCGGCATTGAGTACATAGCCACGGCAGGGTCACGATTCACTGTCGCACAGATATCGCATGCTGCCGCTGCGCTGATGCTTGGATCCGCATTCAATGCTTCTTCAACGACTTCCCTGACTGCCATTGCTGGCATTGATGCAGTATTTAGCTTATTCGCTAGAATATAGCTTAGTGCTGCGCTCAGGCTATCATGCTTAATAATGGTCGCATGATAGAAGCTTGCTAACATTGGCTCTTGCTCTGAAAGCTCTCGCGCTTCCTTCACAATGGTTTGCCAAACTTTCTGTTTCTCACAATGTTTCATTTAATTACCTAGTACTGAATCCCTAGTCTCTAGTACGGTGTTAGCGGCCAAATTAAGCTTCTGCTTTCTTATCGCGAGCTAACAAATCTTTTGCTGCCAAGTGTGCATCCTTTCCTTGATACAATACTTGATAAATTTGGTCAACAATTGGCATCTCTACACCCATGCGTTCAGCCAATAAGAACACTTCTTTTGTATTGCGGTAACCTTCTACAACCTGACCAATTTCTTGTTGTGCAGTATCGACATCTTTGCCTTTACCTAACGCAAGACCAAAACGGCGGTTTCGGGACTGGTTATCGGTACAAGTCAGAACAAGATCGCCTAGACCAGCCATACCCATAAAGGTTTCAGGCTGAGCACCTAATGCAGCACCTAAACGCGTCATTTCTGCAAGACCACGAGTGATCAATGCAGTACGTGCGTTAGCACCAAAACCAATACCATCAGACATGCCCGCACCAATCGCAATCACGTTCTTCACTGCACCACCAAGCTGCATGCCAATAAAGTCGCTATTCGCATACACTCGGAACGTTTTACTACAATGGATTTTTTCTTGTAGATCAGAAACAAACTCTGCATCCGGTGAAGCAACTGAAATCGCCGTTGGCATCCCCATCGCAAGCTCTTTTGCAAACGTTGGTCCTGATAGCACTGCCAGTGAATATCCTTCACCAATCGCATCAAACGCCACTTCTTTTAGTAGACGTCCTGTTTCAGGCTCAAGGCCCTTAGTTGCCCAACAAATACGCGTATCTTCACGCAGGAAAGGCTTAACATTGTTCAGCACGATACCAAACACATGGCTAGGAACAACGACTAGTAAATCGCGACTTGATTGGACCGCTTTTTCTAAATCTGATTCAACGATTAATGACTCAGGAAACTCAATACCTGGTAAGAATTCATGGTTGGCACGATCTGCTTCTAGTTGAGCCATATGCTCTGGATCGTGACCCCAAATTACTACGTTTGCACCATTACGTGCCAAAGAAATCGCTAGTGAAGTACCGTATGAACCAGCACCAAGTACTGTCATTGCAATATCTTTACCGTAGGCATTATTGGTCTTGTCTTTCATTGTTCCGCCTGATTTTCATTCGGGTAACTAGAATCTTATCGTTAAGCTCTAAGCGAGATTAAAAGTTAACAATAAACTCCCAGCATTACGTTGGCTATAGATGCCTCTAAACAAAAAATGCACATCGCGTCGATAGTAGACACTCTGTGCATTTTTTACAGCTCCTCTGTGTAACAGAGGACAATTAATTATGCTTCAGCTTGACCTTCAGTCTGAGCTTGCTGCTGTAGGTAGTTCATAAACAGAGCATCAAAGTTAACTGGTGCTAGGTTTAGTTGAGGGAACGTACCTTTAACCACTAGGCTTGAGATAGTTTCACGAGCGTATGGGAATAGGATGTTCGGGCAGAATGCACCTAGACAGTGTGCAAGTTGACCAGCTTCCATCTTATCAGCAGTGAAGATACCACCTTGCTGAACTTCACATAGGAATGCATTTTCTTCGGCGTTTTTAACTGTCACTGTTAGACGTAGAACAACTTCATATACACCTTCACCTAGTTCACGGCTTTGAGTGTCTAGATCCAGTTTAACATCTGGATTCCACTCTTTTTGGAACATGTCAGGAGAGTTAGGTGCTTCGAAAGATACGTCTTTTAGGAAGATGCGTTGAATTGCGAAGTTCTGTGCTTCTTGTTGTGGTGCTGCTTCAGCCATTTTAAAAATCCTTTAATCCTGCATTAAAAAGTCTTACTGGAGACTAACCGAGAGATGTTGCTATGACTAGGTTTCCGATAAATTTCGTGGAACTCTTCACATCTCTCTAAAACAAACGCTGATTTTTCAATCAGCGTTTCGATATTAGGCCTTGGAATTACTTCTTACCTTTAACTAAAGGCATGTTTGCTTCACTCCAAGCGATCAAACCGCTTTTAAGCAGGTTTACGTTTTCAAAACCTGCTTTAGCAAGAAGGTTTGCGCTCTCTTGCGCCGTTTGACCTGTCTTACATACCACAATGATTGGGTCTGATTTGTGGTTTTCAAGGCTTCCGAAGTTACCCGCTTTAATGTCTGAAGGTAAAATGTGAACTGCATCCGTAATATGACCTTTACGGAACTCATCTTTACTACGGATATCAACCACAACACCATTTTCGCGGTTCATTAGTTGTGTAGTTTGTGCTGCAGTGATCTCTTTGTAAGCCGCTGTTGATGACTTAACAATGTTCATGATCAGGGCGACAACAAGACCTACCCAAACCACTGATAGAATCATGTTCTCTTGAAAAAATGCGATGTACTCTTGCATGTCCTGTGCTCTTTGATGATAGAACCGCAGCTTCCAATAAAAGATTGAATGCCCAAAATAGTTGGAGTTGTAACTTCAAATATGAAGGGGATTGCGGCTCTAGGCTAAAAATTCAGTCTCGAAGTATAGCGAGGTTAAGATGCCTAAGCGAGTCAAATACACTCAGAATAAGAATCTATTGCACATTTCCCTATGCTCTTGGGAACGGAAATGCGGTCACCTGATCGATATGATCACAACCGATCGCCAACATAATGAGTCGATCGATACCCAACGCAACTCCAGCACATTCTGGCAAACCTGATGCTAATGCCGCGATCAGATGGCGGTCGATAGGTTGAGCTTTAAGCCCCATTTCGATACGTTTTGCGTTATCCGCTTCAAATCGATTTAACTGCTCTTGCGGGTTGTCCAATTCATGGAACCCGTTCGCCAGCTCAATGCCTTGGAAATACACTTCAAACCGGTCCGCTACACGAGGGTCTTGTTGATTGATTTTCGCTAAGGCCGCTTGAGACGATGGAAAGTCATAAACAAATGCGGGAGCTTGCTGACCAATTTTGCCTTCAACACCAATACTAAAAAGCAATTGAAGCAAGGTATCTCGATCTCCTTCAGGATCAGCAATATCACTTAAGCCTAAGGTGCGAGCTACAGCTTTTAGCTCCGCCATTGTCGCTTCTAATGGGCATACACCAAGGACATCAACAAACGCCTGCTGGTAGGTCATTCTCTCTGCAGTTCCACAATCAAGAACAAGTTGAAGCAGCGCATCCATCTCATCCATCAGTTTGTGATGGTCAAACCCTACTCGATACCATTCCAGCATTGTAAATTCTGGGTTGTGGTAACGGCCGTTTTCTTCATTTCGGAATGCTTTGTTGATCTGATAAATACAGCCACTACCTGCCGCCAATAAGCGCTTCATATGAAATTCAGGGCTTGTCATGAAATACAACTTGCTTCCATCCGCATACCCCGGGCCAACAAACTCAGTTTGGAAAGTGTGTAGGTGGATGTCAGTTACCGTTGCGTGACTCATTGCTGGCGTATCGACCTCCAGCACATCTCGCGTAGCGAAGAATTGACGAATTTTAGCCAGGATCTCAGCGCGTTGGCGAAGCTGGGCTACAGACGCTGTTGGTTGCCATTGATTACTCATCTTAGAAAATCTCATCTCTATATCTGGCGAGGAAAGTATCAAGTTTATCCTTAATTGCCTAGCTTAATGATCATTAGGAGGAAATAAGAATTCGCTCATAATTGAAGCAAGCAATTTACGTAGCACAGTACAAAAAACATCCTTTATTAACTCTAGTATCAACGTAGGTAATGTCACGTAACAGCCCTTTAACATGCGTAAGCAACTACGAGAGCCTCAATCAACTGTTGCCGTGATTGCAGTCACATAACCTATATTTTTTATGCCCTTTGATGCATTACCGGAGCAAAAAGCTAAATAAATCAATTTTTCTGTAAATTAGCTCTTCTACACTAACCCTACCACTTTTGGGGTGTATCCCCATTTAATTATAACAAGCGGAAAATTCCGCAATTTCACACTGGAGGATAACTGTGCAAATTATCACCACAGATATCGCAGTCATCGGCGCAGGCGGCGCTGGTCTTCGTACTGCTATTGCAGCAGCTGAAGCAAACCCAGACTTAGAAGTAGCACTGATTTCTAAGGTTTACCCTATGCGTTCTCATACAGTCGCAGCGGAAGGTGGCTCAGCAGCAGTTATCAAGGATGAAGATAGCCTAGACAACCACTTCAACGACACTGTTGGCGGTGGCGATTGGCTATGTGAACAGGACGTTGTTGAATACTTTGTAGAAAACGCGACTCGCGAAATGATCCAAATGGAGCAATGGGGTTGCCCATGGAGTCGTAAAGAGAACGGTGAAGTCAACGTACGCCGCTTTGGCGGAATGAAAGTTGAGCGCACTTGGTTCGCAGCCGATAAAACCGGCTTCCACATGCTTCACACCCTATTCCAGACATCAATGAAGTACGACAACATCAAACGCTTTGATGAGTACTTTGTGGTGGATCTACTTGTGGACGAAGGTGAGGTTCAAGGCCTGATCGCAATCCACATGTCAGAAGGTGAATTAGTCACAATCAAAGCAAAATCTGTTGTGCTTGCAACGGGTGGCGCAGGTCGTGTTTACCACTGTAACACTAACGGCGGTATCGTAACGGGCGACGGCATGGCAATGGCGTATCGTCACGGCGTTCCTCTACGCGATATGGAGTTCGTTCAATATCACCCAACAGGTCTTCCAGGCACAGGCATCCTGATGACTGAAGGTTGTCGTGGTGAAGGCGGTATCATCGTCAATAAGAATGGCTACCGTTACCTACAAGATTACGGTATGGGCCCTGAAACTCCAGTTGGCCAACCGAAGAACAAATACATGGAACTCGGTCCTCGCGACAAAGTTTCGCAAGCTTTCTGGCACGAACAACAGAAAGGCAACACCATCAAACACCCTCTTGGTGATGTGGTACACCTAGATCTTCGCCACCTTGGTGAAGAGTACCTGCAAGAGCGTCTACCGTTCATCTGTGAGCTAGCAAAAGCGTACGTGAACGTTGATCCTGCAAAAGAGCCGATTCCAATTCGCCCTACAGTTCACTACACCATGGGTGGTATTGAAACCAACGGCGAATGTGAAACTCGCATTAAAGGTCTATTCGCAGTTGGCGAATGTGCCTCTGTTGGTCTTCACGGTGCAAACCGTCTAGGTTCTAACTCACTGGCTGAGTTCGTGGTATTTGGCCGCGTAGCAGGTGAGCAAGCAGTGAAACGCGCTGCAGAATTCAAAGGCTGGAACGAAGAGTCTATCGCAGCTCAAGTTAAAGCGGTTGAAGAGCGCATCGCAGCACTGATGAATCAAGAAGGCGACGAAAACTGGGCTGATATCCGTACTGAAATGGGTCACACCATGGAAGCGGGTTGTGGTATCTACCGTCAAGAAGATCTGATGCAAGCAACGATCGATAAGATCACTGAGCTGAAAGCACGCTACAAAAACATCAGCATCAAAGACAAAGGCAAAGTGTTCAACACTGACCTTCTCTACGCTATCGAAGTGGGCTACGGCCTAGAAGTAGCAGAAGCAATGGTTCACTCAGCAATCCTGCGTAAAGAGTCACGCGGTGCGCACCAACGTCTTGATGACAATTGCACTGAACGTGATGACGTGAACTTCCTGAAGCACTCTCTGGCATTCTTCAAAGAAGATGCGGCACCAAGTATCGACTACAGCAATGTGACCATCACTAAGTCACAACCTAAAGCGCGTCTATACGGTGAAGCCGCCGAGAAAGCAGCTGCTGAAGAAGCAGCGAAAGCGGCAGAGAAGAAAGCAGAGGAGCAAGCATAATGTCAGCGAATCGCATCCAAAAAGTAGAAGTTCTACGATACGACCCAGAGCACGACGCGGAACCGCATTTTCAAACCTTCGAAGTGCCATTTGATGAGACTATGTCAACGCTTGATGCACTCGGCTACATCAAAGATAACCTAGACAAAGATCTTTCTTACCGTTGGTCTTGTCGTATGGCGATCTGTGGTTCGTGCGGCATTATGGTGAACGGTGTGCCTAAGCTTGCGTGTAAGAGCTTCCTACGTGATTACCCAAATGGCGTGAAGATCGAGCCGCTAGCCAACTTCCCAATCGAAAAAGACTTAATCGTAGATATGACGCCGTTTATCGAGCGCCTAGAAGCAATTAAGCCATACATCATTGGGAACGACCGTAAACCTGAAGATGGCACTAACCTGCAAACACCTGAACAAATGGCTAAGTACAAGCAGTTCGCTGGTTGTATTAACTGTGGTCTTTGCTACGCAGCATGCCCTCAGTTTGGCTTAAACCCAGAGTTCATTGGTCCTGCAGCACTGACACTCGCTCACCGCTACAACCTAGATAGCCGTGACAATGGTAAATCAGAGCGTATGGCACTGATCAATGGTGAAAACGGTGCTTGGGGTTGTACATTCGTAGGTTACTGTTCTGACGTATGTCCGAAGAACGTAGACCCAGCAGCAGCGGTAAACCAAGGCAAAGTGGAGTCTTCAATGGACTTCGTTATCTCTATGTTCAAGCCTGATGGCACGCCAACGAAAACAGCAGAGGAGGCGTAAGATGAGTAACCGTAAACCTTACGTTCGTGAAGTAAAACGTACTTGGTGGAAAAATCATCCGTTTTATCGCTTCTACATGCTTCGTGAAGCAACGGTATTGCCACTGATTCTATTCACTATTTTCCTAACTTTTGGTTTAGGTTCATTAGTGAAAGGTCCTGAAGCATGGCAAGGTTGGCTTGAGTTCATGGCAAACCCTGTCGTCGTTGCGATCAATATCGTCGCTCTACTAGGCAGCCTACTTCATGCACAAACTTTCTTTAGCATGATGCCGCAAGTAATGCCGATTCGCCTAAAAGGAAAGCCAGTTGATAAGAAGATCATTGTGCTGACTCAGTGGGCTGCTGTGGCATTTATTTCACTAATCGTACTGGTCGTAGTGTAAGGAGCGTTGACGATGAAACCTAATTACTCTGTAGATAGATCTCCGAAACGTTCTGATGAGCCAATCTGGTGGGGCCTATTTGGCGCTGGCGGTACTTGGTTTGCGATGATTACCCCAATCACCATCTTAGTGCTTGGCGTACTGGCACCATTAGGCGTGATTAATGCGGAAGCACTCAGCTACGAACGCGTCTCTGAGTTTGCAACAAGCATCATCGGTGCTCTGTTTATCATCGGTACACTTGCACTGCCTATGTGGCATGCAATGCACCGTGTACACCATGGTATGCACGATCTTAAATTCCATACCGGTTTGGTTGGCAAAGTGGCATGTTACGCATTTGCAGGTTTAATCTCTGCATTGGCTGTAATCTTTATCTTCATGATTTAAGCCACTACTTGATATAAAAATCCCTCGCAAATGCGAGGGATTTTTTTATTTCAGTAAACTCTGACTCTTCGCCATTTGATGGGCTAACTTAGGCGCGGCCCATAAAGAAGGTAAGATGATGAATGATGCCGGTACTGCTGTTATCACAATGAATGACTGTAAGGCAGAAATGCCTCCTTCTCCCATTGAAATTAAGACAATCGCAATCGCCCCCATCACAATTCCCCAGAATGAGCGAATCATCGCATTCGGTTGGCTATCTCCCGTCATTACCATGCTTATGGTGTAAGTCATTGAATCACCCGTAGTCACAATAAACGTAGTGGTCAGAATCAAAAACAGAATCGAAATCAGCAAAGAGAATGGCAATTGCTGCGTGATGGCTAATAGCGCACCTGGCAAGTTAAAACCTTCAAAACCAGCTTTGATACTCCCCGGATTCGCGAGTTCAAACGCGAGGCCGCTACCACCAACGATGCTAAACCAAAAACAGGTAATCAGCGGTGCAGCAATACTGATCGCTAGAATCAATTGTCGAATCGTTCTGCCGCGTGAAATTCTGGCGATAAAGATTGCCATCATCGGTGCATAGCCGATAAACCATCCCCAGAAAAATACCGTCCACCAGCTCAACCAATTAGTATCACCGCGATATAGCGCCATAGGAACAAAGTTATCGATCATTTGCCCTACACCTTGAATATAACCATCAACGATAAAGCTTGTTGGACCCGCCAATAAGATAAAGACTACTAGCGCAAAAGAGAGCAGGATGTTGTAGCGGCTGATGATCTGCATACCTTTACTTAAACCGCTCAGTGCAGACAAGGTGTATGCCCCCATCGCAACTAACACAACAAATGTCTGGGTAGCTAACGTATCTGGAATACCGAAAAGCGCATTAATGGCATAGCTTATTTGCAGCCCTAAAAAGCCAATAGGCCCGATAGTACCCGCTGCAACAGCAATAATGCTTAACGCATCAACCGTATTGCCTAGCCAACCGTGAAGCACTCGCTCACCAAAAACGGGATACAATAAGGTACGTGGCTTCAGTGGAAGCCCTTTATCATAATGAAGGTGCATCAAAACAATCGAAGACAATGAGCCTAAAATTGCCCACGCAAGGAATCCCCAGTGCATAAAAGACTGAGACAGAGCATTAATCGCCATCTCACGCGCTTCAGTCTGGCCATAAAATGGAGGCGCTGAAACATAATGAGCAATCGGCTCTGCGGCTGCCCAAAACACTCCGCCCCCCGCCAATAGCGTACACAATAGAATTGATAGCCACTTAAATGTTCCGACTTCTGGTGCCGCTAGCCCACCAAGGCGAACATATCCTGTCTGACCTAGAGCAAGGAACAAACCAATAATAAAGTTAGCTAACATTAGAATTTGCCAATAACCACCGAAGTACTGGGTAGCGTAGCCAAATCCACTATTAACCAAGGTGGTCAATAACTGCGTATCAAGCAGTGCTATTAGGACAAATATGGTGAGAAAACTGCCACTAATCCACAGCACTGGGTTAGATAGTTCTAACTGAGAACGAATGTTTGTTTTGTTGGATAGATTAAGTGAAGTGGTCGAGTTATCGACATTAGAAATGCAGGGGTCTCCTGCCGCCAAACTGGCTCTAGACATTAGAGTCTCGCTTTTGCTGGCCCGATATTTCGGGTTAGGCGTGTTTCTCTCTCATTACAAAATAATGTGAGAACGATCATAAAAGCGCGCCATCATACAGACAAAAAACCTAATTGCACACCACATTCTCGATGTTTTTATGTACAGAGAGCTTTTGTACAAAGCGGGACTTCTAGCGATATTTAACGTCATAGACAGCGAAATACCCTAATAAACAAATCATTAGCGTCATATAAACAAAAAGCCCGCTCATTAGAGCGGGCTTCGTTATTCAATTCGACCTCTAAAGAATAAAGCGGCTTAAATCTTCATCTTCAATCGTGTCACCAAGTTTCGCTTTGACATATTCAGCATCAATAGTCAGCTTAGAACCAGACTTATCTGTTGCTTCAAACGAAATCTCATCCATCAGACGTTCCATCACCGTATGCAGACGACGAGCACCAATGTTTTCGGTGGTTTCGTTCACGGTCCATGCCGCTTCAGCGATTTGAGTAATACCTTCTTCGGTAAATTCAATATCTACTTCTTCAGTCTTCATAAGAGCGATGTATTGCTCAGTAAGAGATGCTTTTGGCTCGGTTAGAATACGCTTAAAGTCGTGGCTTGAAAGCGCTTCAAGCTCCACACGAATTGGTAAACGGCCTTGCAGTTCAGGAATCAGATCCGATGGTTTTGCTACTTGGAATGCACCTGATGCAACAAATAAGATGTGGTCTGTCTTAACCATGCCGTGTTTCGTTGAAACCGTACTGCCTTCAATCAAAGGAAGCAGATCGCGCTGAACACCTTCACGAGAAACGTCAGGGCCAGAGCTCTCACCACGCTTACAGATTTTGTCAATCTCATCGATGAATACAATACCGTTGTTTTCAACATTGAAGATCGCCTGCTCTTTCAGCTCTTCTTGGTTTACCAGTTTCGCTGCTTCTTCTTCTGTAAGAGCCTTGAATGCATCTTTGATTTTCAGCTTGCGCTTTTTCTTCGTGTCGCCTGCTAGGTTCTGGAACATGCCCTGAAGCTGGTTTGTCATCTCTTCCATACCAGGAGGAGCCATGATCTCCACACCCATTTGCGGTGCAGCAACATCAATCTCAATCTCTTTGTCGTCTAACTTGCCTTCACGAAGCTTCTTGCGGAAGATTTGACGTGTGTTTGATGAGCTTTCATCTTGCTGCTCGTTTTGACCCCAAGCATCACGTGCAGGTGGCAGAAGTGCATCTAGAATACGCTCTTCTGCTTGTTCTTCAGCGCGGAATTTTACTTTTTCCATCGCTTGCTGATGAGTCATCTTAATCGCAACATCCGTTAGATCGCGAATAATCGTTTCTACTTCCTTACCAACGTAGCCGACTTCAGTAAATTTCGTCGCTTCTACCTTGATAAACGGTGCATTCGCTAGTTTCGCCAGGCGACGTGCTATCTCGGTTTTACCAACACCTGTTGGGCCAATCATTAGAATGTTCTTTGGCGTTACTTCGACACGCAAGCTCTCTTCAAGCTGCATACGACGCCAGCGGTTACGCAGTGCAATCGCCACTGAACGTTTTGCTTTTTCTTGACCAATGATATGGCGGTTTAACTCATGAACAATTTCGCGAGGAGTCATTTCAGACATAATCAGATTCCTTAAATTCTATTTGCACTATCTTTGCTTATTCAGCAGTTAATTACTCGGCTGGAGTCGCTGGAATTTCTAGTTCTTCGATAGTGTGGTGATGATTAGTGAACACACAGATATCACCAGCAATAGTCAGTGACTTCTCTGCGATTTCACGCGCATCTAATTCTGTATTTTCAAGTAGTGCTGTAGCCGCAGCTTGAGCAAAGTTACCACCAGAACCAATCGCAATCAGATCGTTTTCTGGTTGAACCACATCACCGTTACCAGTGATGATCAGAGAGGCAGTTTCATCGGCAACAGCCAGTAGCGCTTCTAGCTTGCGAAGTGCGCGATCACTGCGCCAATCTTTCGCTAGCTCTACAGCCGCTTTGGTTAGATGGCCTTGGTGCATTTGCAATTTACTTTCGAACTTTTCAAACAGTGTGAAAGCATCCGCTGTGCCACCAGCAAAACCCGCTAAAACTTTATTGTTGTAGAGGCGACGCACTTTGCGCGCATTGCCCTTCATTACTGTGTTACCCAGAGATACTTGTCCATCACCAGCGATGACGACTTTGTTATTACGACGTACAGAAACAATGGTAGTCACGAGTAGGGCCTCATAGTTGTTTTAATCTCAGTGTTAAAAACTATATGAGGATATCGGTAGAGGAATTCAAGGGGGGATCAAGCGTTACAATGACGGAGAATCTATTTATTCAGCCATCTTCAAGAGTAAGGTACAAGTGAACTGGGGGATCTGTTCAATGAGAGTTACTAACCTACAAAATTCCCTACTCCCTCCTTCACGAGCGTATGAAATAAAAGCGGATAAGCAGGCAATAAAAAAGCGAGCCATGTAGCTCGCTTTTTCCTGATTACTGGGACTCTTTCCAAATCGCACAAGGCTCAATTTTCGCCCGCTGCAGTTTATGCTTATCTCGCTCTGCGTCACGCTTGAACTTGTAAGGACCTAGCACCACTCGATACCAGCTGCTGCCTTCTTTCTTGCGAATCTTACTGTTGATGCCTTGGAATGCGATATCTAGCTTACGTGCTTCCGCTTGTTCAGCTGTTTTGTAAGCACCACACTGCATGATGTATGGAATTTCAGACACCACTTGTTCTTTGGCTTTCACTTCCACTTCACGATTTGGCAAGCTATCAACATAATCCCACTTCTCTTCTGGAGGAGGTGGAAGTGTCGCTTGAGGCTTTGGTTTTGGCTTAGGTTTAACCGTTTGTGCTACCGGCGCTGGTGGCTCAGGATCGTTACTCAGAAGGTATAAACCATAGCCAAAAGCACCAACAAGTATCAAAGCAAGTAAACCACTGCGCCAAGGCTTACGACGAGGTGCACTCTTCTTCTTTGTTGGCTTACGGCTATTACCGCCACGGCCTCTTTTTACGTAATCTCTATTTGCCACTACTAAACATCAATAAAGTTGGTTACCACTTACGATATGTTAATCCAGATCGCATCTCGATGACAGCGTAGATATGGAAGCGGCGCATCAAAATGCGCCGCTTGAAAACATCTAAGACTAAAGAACTCTCGGCGGAGCCGCACTCTCTCTAACCACTAGTTTGGTTTCCAGCAAACGCGAGCCCGCACGTACATCATGACCACGCAGTAACTCCAGCATCATAAGCATTGCCTGACGGCCAATCTCGTAACGAGGCTGAGAAATTGTCGTTAACGGTGGATCACAATATTGAGCAAAGTGAATATCATCAAAGCCAACAATCGATAAATCCTGAGGAACGCGTAATCCAAGCTTCTTCGCTTCTTGAATCGCACCGATCGCCATTGCATCATTATGACAGAACACTGCTGTTGGAGGCTCTGGCAGTGCAAGTAGCTGACGAATCGCTTTTGCCCCTGCTTCAAAGGTAAAATCACCATAAGTGCAGTAAGTCGTTGTCATCGCGATACCAGCACGACGAAGCGCTTGCTGATAACCTTGATGACGGAACTGACATAGAGTTGCCGATTCAGGGCCAGAGATTTGGGCGACACGCTTGTGGCCCATCTGTGTTAGGTAGTTAACCGCTTCAAATGCAGAGGTCAGGTTATCGATGTGAACCGTTGGTAACTCAAGCTCTGGAGCAAACTCACAAGCCATTACCATTGGAGGCAAGTTCTTCTGCTCAGGTTTACTCACATCGAATGGAAGATCGGTACCTAGCAACAACATCCCATCAGCTTGCTTAGTAAAGACTAAGTTCACAAACGAGCTTTCTCGTTTCTTTTGTTGGCCACTGTCACCGAGTAGTACGATGTACCCATGTTCCATAGCAGCGTCTTCGATACCACGAATGATCTCGGTATAGTATGGGTCACAGATATCTGGAATGATTGCGATAATTGTCTTGGACTCATTGCGACGTAAATTACGCGCAAGTGAATTTGGTGAATAACCAGCTTCTAGAACGGCATCTTCGACTCTCTTCCGTGTCGCTGACGATACCTTTTCTGGATTCATTAGCGCACGTGAAACCGTCGCTGTTGAAACTCCCGCAAGCTGGGCAACATCCTTCATTGTCGCCATATTTTCTTAACCCTCTTTGATTTCCTAATCTGGTAGCCTGGTCGCCACCTAAACCTAATGAATTGCATCATATCGACCAAATGGACAATTTGATGTTGTGTGCAGGCTAAGGCCTATCTTCTCAATTTCTTTATTACGCAAACGTTTTACTTTCCAACTATCAGTGAAAAACAGCAATTTGCATATGACCTAGTTTATTCATTTCGAGGAGTAAAGTTACGGGAGATTTAACAAAACAGGCAGCCAATGAGCGATCTCAATCACAAATAAATGAAAAAAATCTGCATATACATTTTTTCAAAAGCCAACGGGGTACCGTTTAGGAAAATCCATTTCCCATTCAATCAAAAAAGATCAGCTAAGATCTTGCGGCTCGATATCAAGTGTCCAACGCACTTTTTTCGCATGGGGTAACATTTGAATCGCCGGCTTCGCACTTGAGAGAAGTTTCTGCATCGTTGGTCGACTTTGCGTCTGCAACAGCAACTGCCATCGATACTTACCCGCCCTTTTCGCTAAAGGAGCTGGTGTTGGGCCTAATACTTGGCAGTAATCATCAAATAGAGGATGTGCTTCCAGGGTATAACGCACCTGGCGTAAGAACTCTTCTACGATTTCGGACTGATTCGCTTCCGCTCTGAACAGCGTTAAAAAGCTATATGGTGGCAATTGAGCTAACTTTCGTTCTTGCAAAGCGGTATCAGCGAAGTGACGGTAGCTCTTAGTCAATAACGCTTGCAGCAAACTATGCTCTGGGTGGTGAGTTTGCAGCACAACTTCACCAGGTTTACTTGCACGACCTGCACGGCCTGCCACTTGGATAAATAGCTGTGCTAAACGCTCAGAAGCACGAAAATCACTGCTATATAAAGAGCCATCAACATCCAGCAATGCCACCAGCGTAACATCAGGGAAGTGGTGCCCTTTTGCCAGCATCTGGGTGCCAATCAAGATTTGGTACTCACCATTTCGGATCGCCCCTAAAGCACTTTCTAGGCTGCCTTTTCGACGTGTGCTGTCGCGGTCAATACGGATGGTTTTATATTCAGGGAAGAGTTCCGCTAACTGCTTTTCTAGCTGCTCTGTCCCGACACCTACCGTCACCAAGTGAGTCGAGCCACATCCCTGACATTGGTGAATAATGGGCTGCTGAGAACCACAATGATGACAGCGGATTTCATTACTGTATTGGTGGTAGGTATAGTAGGCATCACAGCGTTTGCATTCCGCAATCCAGCCGCATTCATGGCACATCAATGCCGGCGAAAAACCTCGGCGGTTGAGGAACAACATAACCTGGTTGCCCGCTTTAAGGTGCTTGCGCATTTCTGCAATAAGCGGGGCTGACAAACCACTTTCAAGATAGAGGCCTTTCACATCTAAGACTTTATTCGTGGTCGGGGTCGCACTACCCGCTCGAGAAGAAAGCACCAAGTGATGGTATTTACCCGCTAGCGCATTATGCAACGTTTCCAGTGCCGGAGTTGCCGAGCCCAGTACAATTGGAATTTGCTCTTTATTTGCACGCATCACAGCTACATCACGAGCGTGATAACGAAGGCTGTCTTGCTGCTTGTATGAGGCGTCGTGTTCTTCATCAACAATGATGATGCCAAGGTTAGCAAACGGAGTCAGTAGAGCCGAGCGTGTGCCAATAACAATTCCACATGCATTGTCACGAGCACTGAGCCATGCGTTCAGGCGCTCCGTATCATTTAAACCGGAGTGGATCACTTCCACAGGAACGTCAAATCGCTTCTTAAAGCGGTTAATTGTTTGCGGTGTTAACCCAATTTCAGGAACGAGAACCAAGGCTTGTTGGCCCTTCTCGAGAATAGGTTTGATCAGATTAAGGTAAACTTCGGTTTTGCCCGAACCAGTTACGCCCTCTAGAAGATAACAACCAAAACCTTCTCCACTATTAACTGTTGCAATCGCAATAGCTTGCTCCGAGTTCAGTTTAGGCTTATCCACATTGGCTTCAACGTTCTGACACCAATCTCGAATAACAGGTTTGGTTTCAACAGACTCAATCCAACCTTTTTCACTAAGAGTCTTCAATACTGAGGACGATACCTCTTCATCAATAAAACGCTGATGTGAAACAGCGCCGCCTTCTAGCATGTGCATCACTTTAGCCTGCTTTACTGCCCGCCCAAAGCCTTGCATTAATTGGTCTCGGCCACCAGCCGTCAATTGCCATTCTACCAACGAAGCAAAGTCTGCAGCCTTACCTTTACGAAGAGCGCTCGGCATCGCATTTAATAGAGTGTCGCCTAACGGATACTGGTAAAACTGACTACACCATAAAAGCAAAGAATAGAGCTTTTCTGGCCATACCGGTTGGCTATCCAGCACTTGCTTAATCGGTTTCAATTTATCCAAGCTAAACTCAGATTCATTGGCAAACGCAGTAACAATACCCACTAATGTTTGACGCCCAAAAGGCACAGACACTCGCCCACCTATCACTGGAAAGAGGTGGCTAGGAATCTGGTAATCAAACTGCTTATCAAGCGGCACCGGTAGTGCTACTCGGGCTATTAAAGGTCGCATAGTTGGCAATAGAGCTCACTGGAAGGAAACGGTATTTAGTCTAAGGGAAAAGCGTTTCAGTGGAAAGGGAGGCCGAATAACAGAAGGAAAACAACAACGGCTAAAAAAGTAGCAACTTTATCTTCAAATTGGTTGATCCAGACGCGCGTATTCATTACTATATCGCGCCTTAGAGATATGGCTCGCTTTATTGCAGCGGTATCCAAGAGTATTTTTTATTAACTACGTGTGGTGTCCGGCTTAGATTCGGATAGCGACACGGCCTATTTAGAGGTTCTCCCATGAAAGCTGGTATCCACCCAGAATACAAAGCAGTTAAAGCAACTTGTTCTTGTGGCAACTCTTTTGAGTTCAACTCAACTCTAGCTAAAGAGTCTATCCACCTAGACGTATGTGACAAATGTCACCCATTCTACACTGGTAAGCAACGTATCGTTGATACAGGCGGCCGTGTTGATCGCTTTAACAAGCGTTTCGGTGCTCTATCAAGCAAGAAGTAATTTCTGCTTAACCGAATCTAAAAAGGACGCTCAGGCGTCCTTTTTTGTTATCGGGTACCGAATAACTTGGTATTTTACAGAGTAATCTATTACTAAATTTCGTATTCGCTAGCCATATCTCTATTCATCTGGTCTTATCTCCAGTCATTTACCGCATTTTATTGCTTTAGCTCGCATTCTGACCTATGCAGCTTGACTTAGTTACTCTAAAATGGATTTCCCCCTTTCATTTATAATTATTAACGAGTACCTACACCCATGTCAGATGACAATCGCCAAGAACTATCCCCTGAAGAACAATTCCGCCAACAAGCACTGGACTACCATGCTTATCCTACCCCAGGAAAAATTGCAGTTGCACTAACTACTCCAGCTGAAACAGCAAAAGATCTCGCACTAGCATACAGCCCTGGCGTGGCAGAACCTGTACGTGAAATCGCGCAAAACGCCGATAACGTTTACAAATACACTTCTAAAGGAAATATGGTTGCGGTTATCTCTAACGGCACCGCGATTCTTGGTTTAGGTAACTTAGGCCCTCTAGCGTCAAAACCAGTAATGGAAGGTAAATCTCTTCTATTTAAACGTTTTGCAGGCCTAGACTCGATTGATATTGAAGTTAAACACCGCACAATCGAAGAGTTTGTTGATACCGTAGCAAACATCGCCGACACATTCGGTGGTATTAACCTTGAAGACATCAAAGCACCAGACTGTTTTGAAATTGAAAAGCAACTTATTGAACGCTGTGACGTACCAGTATTCCATGATGACCAACACGGTACTGCGATCGTTACTGCTGCAGGCATGCTTAACGCAATTGAGCTGCAAGGTAAAAAACTAGAAGAAGCGACTATTGTTTGTCTTGGCGCGGGTGCTGCAGCGGTTGCATGTATGGAGCTACTGATCAAATGTGGCGCAATGCGTGAAAAAATCTACATGCTTGACCGTAAGGGCGTTATTCACACTCGTCGTGACGATCTAAACGAATACAAACAACTGTTCGCCAACAACACAGATAAGCGCACACTAGAAGACGTGATTGAAGGTGCTGATCTGTTCCTAGGTGTATCTGGTCCTAATCTACTGTCACCAGAAGCGCTAAAACTAATGGCAGACAAGCCTGTTGTATTCGCATGTTCAAACCCTGATCCAGAAATCAAGCCAGAGCTTGCTCATGAAGTTCGTGATGATCTTATTATGGGTACAGGCCGTAGTGACTACCCTAACCAAGTAAACAACGTACTTTGTTTCCCATTCATTTTCCGTGGTGCACTAGACGTTCGCGCAAGTGAAATCAATGACGAAATGAAACTAGCAGCGGTTGATGCGATTCGTCAGCTAGCTAAAGAAGAAGTACCAGCTGAAGTTCTTGCTGCAGCAGGTGTTGAATCACTATCATTTGGCCCTGGTTACATCATTCCTAAGCCAATGGATTCACGTTTACTTCCGCGTGTAGCAAAAGCAGTAGCTCAAGCAGCGGTTGATTCAGGTGTTGCTCGTATCGAAATGCCAGAGAACTACATGGCAAGCTAATCCGCTTTAATCACGGATAATAAAAAACCGCTCTCCAATGGACAGCGGTTTTTTTGTATCTATTCAGTATTGGCTCACAGCGAAAAACTAAGGTGCTTGTGGTTTTTATTATTCTTCGTCAAATGCTTCGAACTCAATACCCATCTCTGTCATCAGTTTTTTCACTTCTGCAGGAATATCGTCTGGGCGATCTTTACGTAAATCTTCATCCGTCGGCAATGGTTGGCCAGTGTAGGCATGGAGAAATGCTTCACACAGTAGCTCACTATTGGTTGCGTGGCGTAGGTTATTAATCTGACGACGCGTGCGTTCATCAGTCAATACCTTCAATACTTTCAATGGAATAGAAACCGTAATCTTCTTTACTTGTTCGCTTTTCTTTCCATGTTCAGCATATGGGCTTATGTATTCGCCATTCCAATCTGCCATTGCGCACCTTTTGTAAATATTTATGTTTGAAATTAGAAAGCGCAATTTTAGCGGGATTTATGGCCATAAGCAAAGACATATAGACGTCTAGAAGTGTTGACGGCCACAAAAATGACAAGTAAAGTGAACAGATATGGAATTGGAATAACATATATCTAACAACAGACAGGTATAGCGTATTCCCTACTAGAAGTCACTAAAGTTCGAAAGGAAACACTTATGAACACCCGCAAACCAGCCACAATCGCGGTACGTACTGGTATCGAGTCTGACACTCAGCATCACGCAGTTGTTCCACCAATCTACCTATCGACCAACTATGGCTTCCCAGCTTTTGGTGAAGTACCAAAATACGACTATACCCGCTCAGGTAACCCTAACCGTGGTTTGCTTGAAACCGCTCTATTCGAACTAGAATCAGGTAAAGGAGCAGTGGTCACTAACTGTGGTACTTCAGCTCTTAATCTTTGGGTCTCTACATTTTTAGGTCCTGACGATCTTATCGTAGCACCGCATGACTGCTATGGCGGTACCTACCGTCTATTCAATACGCGAGCGAATAAAGGTGATTTCAAGGTCGAGTTTGTTGATCAATCCGATGAACAAGCATTTGCAGCCGCGATTGCCAAAAAGCCAAAATTGATTCTTTTAGAGACTCCATCCAACCCATTAGTGCGCGTCGTTGATATTGCAGATGTATGTGAAAAAGCCAAGCAAGTTGGCGCTCTAGTCGCTGTCGACAATACCTTTTTGACACCGGTGTTCCAAAAGCCTTTAGAGCTAGGTGCTGACTTTGTAATTCATTCCACAACCAAGTACATCAATGGTCATTCAGATGTCATTGGTGGTGTGGTCATTACTAAATCGGAACAGCACGCTGAAGAGCTAGCCTGGTGGGGGAACTGTATTGGCGCAACGGGAACACCGTTTGACAGCTATATGACCCTACGTGGTATTCGTACACTTGGTGCTCGTATGAAGGTACATGAAGAGAGCTCAAGTAAGATCTTAGATTTCTTGCAGACTCAAGAACTGGTCGGCAACATCTACCACCCGAGCTTACCAGACCATCCTGGCCATGAGATTGCCAAGAAACAGCAATCTGGTTTCGGCTCTATGCTTAGCTTTGAGTTTGCTGGTAGCTTCGATCAGTTGAAGTTTTTTGTTGGCGAACTGGCACTGTTCTCTCTGGCTGAATCTCTTGGTGGTGTAGAAAGCCTTATTTGTCACCCTGCATCGATGACACACCGAGCAATGGGTGAAGAAGCACTTGCTGAAGCAGGCGTTTCACAGCAGTTACTACGCTTATCTGTAGGCCTAGAAGATGCCGATGACCTGATTGATGATTTAGAGCAGGCCTTTGCTAAAGCTAAGGAGGCCTTCTAATGTCTATTGTTCGTCAGCTACATAAGTTTGGTGGCAGCAGCTTAGCAGACCCAGAGTGCTACCGCCGAGTAGTTGGAATATTAAAAGAGTACTCTAAACCTGATGATCTGATTGTTGTTTCGGCCGCAGGTAAAACAACAAACCGTCTGATCGAATTTCTAGAGGCACTTACCAAAGATGGCCGTATTGCGCATGAAGAGCTTCAAGCACTGCGCCAATTTCAAATTGGATTAGTAGAAGAACTGTTAGATGGTGAAGAAAAAACCAAACTATTGGCGACGCTTCGTGATGAGTTCAGTACTTTAGGAGAACTCACCTCACCATTGACTGAGGCAGAGAAAGCAGCCGTTTTAGGTCACGGTGAAATGTGGTCTTCTCGCTTGCTCTCAGCCCTTCTTAATCAAAGTGAATTGCCTGCGGTAGCACAAGATGCTCGAGCATTTCTTCGCGCCGAAGCAGGCACGCAACCAGAAGTAGACTTCGGTACTTCTTATCCGCTCATTAAAGAAGTTCTCGCACAGCATTCACATCACCGCATCGTGATCACTGGCTTTATGGCTCAAGATAGTCAAGGCCATACGGTTCTACTAGGTCGTAACGGTTCTGACTACTCCGCAACTGTTATTGGTGCATTGGCAGAAGCAAGCCAAGTGACGATATGGAGTGACGTAGCGGGCGTTTACAGTGCCGACCCTCGTTTGGTCTCTGACGCTTGTTTATTACCACTACTCCGTTTAGATGAAGCGAGTGAGCTTGCACGCTTAGCGGCACCAGTACTTCACAGCAGAACTTTACAGCCTGTTGCGCAAAGCACTATGGATCTGCATTTACGTTGCAGCTACCAACCTGAATCAGGATCGACACGTATTGAACGAGTACTAGCTTCTGGACGCGGCGCGAAAATTATTTCTTCACTTGATGAAGTACTATTGATAGAGCTGAACTTCGCTTCTGGCCATGACTTCCAGCGTGTAGAAAATGAGGTACTAACAAGCCTAAAACGTGCTCAGCTAGAGCCACTGACTTATGAAACTCAACCAGATCAACACTGTCTGCGTTTAGCTTACACTGCCGAAATTGCCGGTGGTGCACTAGAACATCTGCAGGACGCCGCTATCGAAGCTGAAATTAAGCTAAAAGAAGGTTACTCAATGGTCGCTGCCGTTGGTGCGGGCGTCACGACTAATGCGAATCACTGTTACGGTTTCTACCAGCAACTGAAAAATGCTCCTATCGAATTTATCTCAGAGTCACTATCGCGTCTCAGCTTAGTCGCGGTTTTGCGTACAACCGACACAAACCCACTAGTTAAGTCGATTCACAGTCAGCTTTTCCAGGCTCAAAAACGTGTCGCAATCGCTCTATGTGGCAAAGGTAATATTGGTTCTAGCTGGATCGAGCTTTTCACTGAGCAAAAAAATGAACTAGAAAAACGCCATGGTATGAATTTCGAGCTAGTCGCTGTGGTAGATAGCCAAACGTATTGGTTCGATTCAAAAGGCATTGATGCGACGAAAGTAGCTGCGCACTTTGATGAAGAGTCTGTTAGCCACGAAGGTAGTAACTGGATTGAAAGATTAGGTGCGCTACAAGGTTATGACGATGTCGTTGTACTTGATGTGACCGCAAGCCAAACTTTAGCAGGCCGCTATCTTGAAATTGCCGAACAAGGCATGCATCTAATATCAGCTAATAAAGTTGCCGGTTCAGCATCCAGTGAATACTACCACCAAGTGCAAGATGCATTTGCTAAGATCAATCGTCATTGGTTGTACAATGCCACTGTTGGTGCAGGACTTCCAATCAACCACACTGTACGTGACCTACGAAAAAGTGGTGATGACATCATCGCACTATCAGGAATCTTCTCTGGCACTCTATCTTGGCTATTCCAACAATATGATGGCAGCATCCCATTTGCTGAGCTTGTCGACTTAGCTTGGCAACAAGGCCTAACAGAACCTGACCCTCGTAGTGATTTAGATGGCTCAGACGTAATGCGTAAGCTAGTGATCTTAGCGCGTGAATCTGGACTGTCTTTAGAGCCAGAAGCAGTCAAAGTGGAGAGTTTAGTACCTGCAGAACTGGCTGACGTTTCTTTAGATGAATTCTTAGACAAGAGCCAACTACTGAGTGAGTTACTCGCAGAGCGCCTAGAAAAGGCTCAGCGCGACGATAAGGTACTAAGATATGTCGCACGTCTAGAAAAGAATGGCACTGCAACAGTTGGCGTAGAAGCGCTAAATAAAGAACACGCTTTAGCTAACTTATTGCCATGTGACAACATCTTCGCCATCGAGAGTAAGTGGTACAAGGACAATCCATTAGTCATTCGTGGCCCAGGGGCAGGTAGAGAAGTTACCGCTGGCGCTATTCAATCAGACTTAAACTTCCTTTCTAGCTTACTTTAAGCTCTGTAGGCGCAGTGAGTACTGCGCCTATCTTCCTCTCTATCCTCTGCATGAATCCCTTTCAACCAAACTTGAACTTAGCTAATAATTAACTTGAAAAAAATTCATAATAGTACGGTTGACATTAAATCGTATTCAATACATTCTGTAGACATATAGACGTCTAAACGTCGATTTGGATTTTTGAGTTTTTCGGCACTGATGGCCACAGGGAGAGTAAGATGGGATACACGCACGCCAGTCATATTGACGCTTTAAATCAGAATATCGCTGAACTGTCTGACAATATCAACGTATCATTTGAGTTTTTTCCACCAAGCAGTGAAAAAATGGAAGAGACACTGTGGAACTCAGTACATCGTCTAAAAACTCTAAAACCTAAATTTGTCTCTGTTACTTACGGAGCCAACTCTGGAGAACGAGACAGAACTCATTCCATCATCAAAGAGATTAAAGACCAAACGGGTCTAGTCGCGGCACCGCACCTGACATGTATAGATGCTTCGCGTGAAGAACTAATCCAAATCGCTGATGACTACTGGGCAAACGGAATCCAAAGCATTGTTGCTCTGCGTGGTGACATTCCACCTGGTGGTGGTGCTCCAGAAATGTACGCATCTGACCTTGTCACTCTGCTAAAAGAGCGTCATGACTTCGATATCTCTGTTGCTGCTTTCCCTGAAGTTCACCCTGAAGCAAAGAGCGCTCAGTCTGACCTGCTAAACCTAAAACGCAAAGTTGATGCTGGCGCCAACCGTGCAATCACTCAGTTCTTCTTCGATGTAGAGAGCTACCTGCGTTTTCGTGACCGCAGTGTCGCAGCAGGTATTGATGTAGAAATCGTCCCAGGTATCCTCCCTGTTTCGAACTTTAAGCAAGCCTCTCGCTTCGCTGCGATGAACAATGTAAAGGTTCCGGGATGGATGGCTCAACAGTTTGAAGGGTTAGATGACGACCCAACAACACGCCAGTTAGTTGGAGCTAGCCAAGCAATCGACATGGTTCGAACTCTTAGCCGCGAAGGTGTTAAAGATTTCCACTTCTATACACTAAACCGTGCAGAGATGACCTACGCACTGTGTCACACACTTGGTGTTCGCCCTTCAGCTTAATACCACCCTCAAAAATCCAAGAAATAGCCGATGCCTTCATCGGCTATTTTTCTTCTATAAAAAGCAAAAAAGCTGAACATTATGTCCAGCTTTTCAATCTGAGTTAGGCAGAGTAATAATTACTCTACTTCATCCATTTTGCCTAGTAGGTTACGGATGCGCTCTTGCCATGCTGTGTGCTCTTGCTGCATCTGTTGAGCTTTCTGTTCTAGCTCTTCGCGATTTGCACGTAACTCGTTAGCTTCAGTAGCTAGCTTCTCTTTTTCTTCTTTAAGCTCTTCAACTTCCATTTGTAGAAGGGCAATAGTATCTACTGCAGTTTGGATTTTAGTTTCTAGTTGTTCTAGTACTTCAAAAGACATCTTAGCCTACCTATATTTATTCGGATAAGGGTTTTGGCCACTGATGTACCAAAACCTATTTTGTTCCATTCTACTCAGCCGAGAGCTGATAAACACTCCCTATATTTGATATTTTGCACCATTCGGTCAAAAAAACAGCGCAAATTGACAATAGCCTTACATCTAGGGAGCTCGTTGATCTCAATGACCAATTTAACTCGATAGATTGATGCAGTTCAATGGTCGTTCAATTAAAAAAGCAAACGTTTCCTTCTTGATATGCTAAAATTCGCCCGTTTTTATTTTTCTCTTTCCTTTAATTTTGGAGTCATCATGAAACGCGATTTAGCAATGGCATTTTCTCGAGTTACCGAAGGCGCAGCACTAGCTGGTTACAAGTGGCTTGGCCGAGGCGATAAAAATGCAGCTGATGGTGCAGCAGTGGAAGTCATGCGCACCCTACTCAACAAAACAGAGATCAGCGGAGAGATCGTAATTGGTGAAGGCGAGATCGATGATGCTCCGATGCTTTACATTGGCGAGAACGTTGGCATTGGTGGTGACGAAGTCGATATCGCAGTCGATCCAATTGAAGGCACTCGAATGACGGCAATGGGCCAGTCAAACGCGCTTGCTGTTCTTGCAGCCGGAGAGAAAGGAAGTTTCCTTAAAGCGCCAGATATGTACATGGAAAAGCTGGTTGTCGGTCCGGGTGCAAAAGGTTGTATCGACCTAAATAAACCACTAAAAGAGAACTTAGAAAACATCGCTAAAGCGCTAAATAAAACATTAGATACCCTAGTTGTTATCACGTTAGCAAAACCTCGCCATGACAAGGTTATTGCAGAAATGCAAGCAATGGGTGTACGTGTATTTGCTGTGCCTGATGGTGACGTTGCTGCTTCAATCTTAACTTGTATGCCTGATAGCGAAGTGGATGCAATGTACTGCATCGGTGGCGCTCCAGAAGGTGTAGTATCTGCTGCTGTCATTCGTGCACTAGATGGTGATATGCATGGTCAGCTTCTATCTCGTCACGAAGTAAAAGGTGATAGTGAAGAAAACCGAATTTACGGTGCTGCGGAGCTTAAACGTTGTGAAGAAATGGGCGTAAAAGCTAATGTCGTTCTAACGATGGAAGATATGGCACGTAGTGACAATGTTGTTTTCTCAGCAACAGGTATTACTAAGGGTGATTTACTAGATGGTATCTCTCGCCAAGGTAATATTGCAACGACTGAAACTCTATTAATCCGTGGCCGTTGTCGTACGATTCGTCGTATTAAATCAACACATTACCTAGAACGTAAAGATCCTGAAGTTAGAGATATCATTCTTTAATTCATCAATAATGTTCTAAGTACAAAAAAGGTCAGTAGCTTACTGACCTTTTTTAGTTAATCTGTATCAATACAAACTTGATTCTTACCGGAGATCTTAGCTTGATAAAGCAGTTCGTCTGCTTTCCTTATCCCTTGACTACTCCACAGGTGACGCAGATTGTCGAAGTGGTGAGTCGCATAGATTTGAACGCCGCCTGACACCGTTACATCAATCCTTTCACCACTTTTTAAGCGATAGCCTTGCAAGCTAACGTCACGTTGAATACGTTCGAATATCGAAGAAATCAATTCGTTCGACTCTCCAGTAACAGCGACAACAAACTCTTCACCACCAAACCGAGCAACAATATCGCATTGCCTCAAACTATCCGTGATCAACGAGCCAATATGATCGATCACTTGGTCACCAACCTCATGGCCGAATTGGTCGTTGACTCGCTTAAAGTCATCAATATCAAATACACCTAAGCCTAGAAAGCGCAGTTCATCTTGAGCCTTTAGACGATCTTCAAACCCTCTACGGTTGCTTAACCCTGTCAATGGGTCTCGCATAGCAAGTTCTTTCAACGTTGACTGAGTTGCTTGAGTGTATCGATACCAAATGAATGCAATTGCTAGTGCATACGCAAAGAGCAGAATCATTAGCTGACTCTGTTCATGGTTAATAATATGGATAATATGAACCCGTTTGGGCTCATCGACATTCAAATAGAGCCCTGAGTGCTCACCATGAATATAAACAGGAGCAGAGAAAGTAAAGCTAACCAGATCCTTTAAGTTCGGTCCAGGAGTCGCCGACAAACGATAACCAGAGAGCTTGTCATGCAATAGACTCTCTAAATAGGTATCTATCGCTAGAACGCCTTTGAACTCGCCATCTACATAGACACCTTTCGTGATCGTCACCACTTTGAGACCTGTCATGTAGTCTTCGTAGTCTCCTGTATATACGACTCGCTCTTGCTGCTGGGTTAATCCGTGACGTACCGTGTTAATCCAATAAGGACGATTCAAAACAACACTATCAAACGTGTCTCCCTTGATTGCTTGGGCAAACTCTTGTGGTGAAGAGATGATGAACTTGTCTTTAGATAAGAAGTAGATAGCCGAGATAGACTCAATCGACTTTGAAAAATAAGCCATTGATGGCGCGATGAAGAGGCGTCGGTAAGCTTCTTTATAAAGCTCAGAGTTAACATCGCACATCTCTGTTGGGCCAGAGAACAAGAAATCGTAATCTTCGCCATCACTACTGACACCACTAAAATTACAAGTGATACCTGATAAGTTGATAGTATGTGGAAGCACGTACTCTTCATTATGAAGTGGATATAGAGCTGTGATGTTGTATTCAAGCGCGTTAACCACTTGGGTCAACTCTTCCAATGATTGCTCGACCCTTAGTTTTTCTTGAAGGTACTCAAATTTTGACTCTTCAGCCGAATCAATAATAAGTAATGCTATAAACAGAACAAACGTTGCTGTTATCCATGCAAAAGTTTTCTTAAATCCTATCTCATAAGTCGTTGTCACGTTACTTTCACTACGTTGAGAAGAGTGCGCATTTTAACAGAATGATATACTTTTGCTATTTATATTCATCATGAAGTATATGAGAAACAGATAACTTGTAAGCCTTATAAACGCAAAAAGCCCGTTGCGAGAGCAACGGGCTTTTAAAACGACGAAAGCCTAGTCATAAGACTAGGCTTTCTAAATAAGTGGCGGAGCGGACGGGACTCGAACCCGCGACCCCCGGCGTGACAGGCCGGTATTCTAACCAACTGAACTACCGCTCCGCACTGGTTAGACTTAAAGTCTAAATTTAAAGCCTGGCGATGTCCTACTCTCACATGGGGAAGCCCCACACTACCATCGGCGCTAATTCGTTTCACTTCTGAGTTCGGCATGGAATCAGGTGGGTCCAAATCGCTATGGTCGCCAAGCAAATTCTTTAATTTGAAAAGCTGGAGTTCTTACACATTCAATGTTCTTTCTTTGAGTCCATCAAAACCCTTTGGGTGTTGTATGGTTAAGCCTCACGGGCAATTAGTACAGGTTAGCTCAACGCCTCACAACGCTTACACACCCTGCCTATCAACGTTCTAGTCTCGAACAACCCTTTAGGACCCTCAAGGGGTCAGGGAAGACTCATCTCAGGGCTCGCTTCCCGCTTAGATGCTTTCAGCGGTTATCGATTCCGAACTTAGCTACCGGGCAATGCGTCTGGCGACACAACCCGAACACCAGAGGTTCGTCCACTCCGGTCCTCTCGTACTAGGAGCAGCCCCCTTCAATCTTCCAACGCCCACGGCAGATAGGGACCGAACTGTCTCACGACGTTCTAAACCCAGCTCGCGTACCACTTTAAATGGCGAACAGCCATACCCTTGGGACCGACTTCAGCCCCAGGATGTGATGAGCCGACATCGAGGTGCCAAACACCGCCGTCGATATGAACTCTTGGGCGGTATCAGCCTGTTATCCCCGGAGTACCTTTTATCCGTTGAGCGATGGCCCTTCCATACAGAACCACCGGATCACTATGACCTGCTTTCGCACCTGCTCGAATTGTCATTCTCGCAGTCAAGCGGGCTTATGCCATTGCACTAACCTCACGATGTCCAACCGTGATTAGCCCACCTTCGTGCTCCTCCGTTACTCTTTGGGAGGAGACCGCCCCAGTCAAACTACCCACCAGGCACTGTCCGCAACCCCGATTCAGGGGTCAACGTTAGAACATCAACACTACAAGGGTGGTATTTCAAGGACGGCTCCAACGATACTGGCGTACCGTCTTCAAAGCCTCCCACCTATCCTACACATGTAGGGTCAATGTTCAGTGCCAAGCTGTAGTAAAGGTTCACGGGGTCTTTCCGTCTAGCCGCGGGTACACTGCATCTTCACAGCGATTTCAATTTCACTGAGTCTCGGGTGGAGACAGCGTGGCCATCATTACGCCATTCGTGCAGGTCGGAACTTACCCGACAAGGAATTTCGCTACCTTAGGACCGTTATAGTTACGGCCGCCGTTTACCGGGGCTTCGATCAAGAGCTTCGACCGAAGTCTAACCCCATCAATTAACCTTCCGGCACCGGGCAGGCGTCACACCGTATACGTCATCTTACGATTTTGCACAGTGCTGTGTTTTTAATAAACAGTTGCAGCCACCTGGTATCTGCGACTCTCAATAGCTCCATCCGCGAGGGACTTCACCGTCAAGAGCGTACCTTCTCCCGAAGTTACGGTACCATTTTGCCTAGTTCCTTCACCCGAGTTCTCTCAAGCGCCTTGGTATTCTCTACCCGACCACCTGTGTCGGTTTGGGGTACGATTCCTTACAATCTGAAGCTTAGAGGCTTTTCCTGGAAGCATGGCATCAATGACTTCACACCCGTAGGTGCTCGACGTCGTGTCTCAGCCTTAGAAAGAGCCGGATTTACCTAACTCTTAAGCCTACGCACTTGAACCTGGACAACCGTCGCCAGGCCCACCTAGCCTTCTCCGTCCCCCCATCGCAATTGTAAGAAGTACGGGAATATTAACCCGTTTCCCATCGACTACGCCTTTCGGCCTCGCCTTAGGGGTCGACTTACCCTGCCCCGATTAACGTTGGACAGGAACCCTTGGTCTTCCGGCGAGGGGGTTTTTCACCCCCTTTATCGTTACTCATGTCAGCATTCGCACTTCTGATACCTCCAGCAGACTTTACAATCCACCTTCAACGGCTTACAGAACGCTCCCCTACCCAATGTGCAAAGCACATTGCCGCAGCTTCGGTTTATAGCTTAGCCCCGTTACATCTTCCGCGCAGGCCGACTCGACTAGTGAGCTATTACGCTTTCTTTAAATGATGGCTGCTTCTAAGCCAACATCCTAGCTGTCTAAGCCTTCCCACATCGTTTCCCACTTAGCTATAATTTGGGACCTTAGCTGGCGGTCTGGGTTGTTTCCCTCTCCACGACGGACGTTAGCACCCGCCGTGTGTCTCCCGGATAGTACTTACTGGTATTCGGAGTTTGCAAAGGGTTGGTAAGTCGGGATGACCCCCTAGCCTTAACAGTGCTCTACCCCCAGTAGTATTCGTCCGAGGCTCTACCTAAATAGATTTCGGGGAGAACCAGCTATCTCCAGGTTTGATTGGCCTTTCACCCCTAGCCACAAGTCATCCGCTAATTTTTCAACATTAGTCGGTTCGGTCCTCCAGTTGATGTTACTCAACCTTCAACCTGCCCATGGCTAGATCACCTGGTTTCGGGTCTATATCCAGCAACTCGACGCCCAGTTAAGACTCGATTTCTCTACGGCTCCCCTAGATGGTTAACCTTGCTACTGAATATAAGTCGCTGACCCATTATACAAAAGGTACGCAGTCACACCACGAAGGTGCTCCTACTGCTTGTACGTACACGGTTTCAGGTTCTATTTCACTCCCCTCACAGGGGTTCTTTTCGCCTTTCCCTCACGGTACTGGTTCACTATCGGTCAGTCAGTAGTATTTAGCCTTGGAGGATGGTCCCCCCATATTCAGACAGGATATCACGTGTCCCGCCCTACTCGATTTCACTGAATGTGCGTTGTCGACTACGGGGCTATCACCCTGTATCGCCGGACTTTCCAGACCGTTCGTCTAACGCATATAAAGCTTAAGGGCTAGTCCAATTTCGCTCGCCGCTACTTTCGGAATCTCGGTTGATTTCTTTTCCTCGGGGTACTTAGATGTTTCAGTTCCCCCGGTTCGCCTCATTAACCTATGTATTCAGTTAATGATACGTGCTTATGCACGTGGGTTTCCCCATTCGGAAATCCCAGACTCAAGTGGCTTTTACTGCCTAATCTGGGCTTATCGCAAGTTAATACGTCCTTCATCGCCTCTGACTGCCAAGGCATCCACCGTGTACGCTTAGTCACTTAACCATACAACCCCAAAGAGTTTCGCGAAGCGAATCTTGAGGATGTTGTTTAAACAACCAAAGTTGTCTGCAATTTTTATACATGATGCAGACTCGATTTTGCCGGACTCAAATTCCAAGAACACTTGAATGTGTTGTATTGGTGTTTGTCTATAAAGACAAACATTGAGAACTTTACAATCAACAATAAATTGTTGATTTGTCAGCTTTCCAAATTGTTAAAGAGCAGATTTTCTAATGAAAACCATGTTTAAAGATTCTTGTGAAAGAACACTTAAAGATGGTGGAGCTATGCGGGATCGAACCGCAGACCTCCTGCGTGCAAGGCAGGCGCTCTCCCAGCTGAGCTATAGCCCCATCAGGTGTTGATACTGTGTGCCAATGTCCAAAGGAAATTGGTGGGTCTGAGTGGACTTGAACCACCGACCTCTCGCTTATCAGGCGAACGCTCTAACCACCTGAGCTACAGACCCAGTATCGTCTCTTAAACTACATAAACCATCAATCTGTGTGAACACTCATCGCAATAATCATCGTATAAGGAGGTGATCCAGCCCCAGGTTCCCCTAGGGCTACCTTGTTACGACTTCACCCCAGTCATGAACCACAAAGTGGTGAGCGTCCCCCCGAAGGTTAAACTACCCACTTCTTTTGCAGCCCACTCCCATGGTGTGACGGGCGGTGTGTACAAGGCCCGGGAACGTATTCACCGTGGCATTCTGATCCACGATTACTAGCGATTCCGACTTCATGGAGTCGAGTTGCAGACTCCAATCCGGACTACGACGCACTTTTTGGGATTCGCTCACTATCGCTAGCTTGCTGCCCTCTGTATGCGCCATTGTAGCACGTGTGTAGCCCTACTCGTAAGGGCCATGATGACTTGACGTCGTCCCCACCTTCCTCCGGTTTATCACCGGCAGTCTCCCTGGAGTTCCCGACATTACTCGCTGGCAAACAAGGATAAGGGTTGCGCTCGTTGCGGGACTTAACCCAACATTTCACAACACGAGCTGACGACAGCCATGCAGCACCTGTCTCAGAGTTCCCGAAGGCACCAATCCATCTCTGGAAAGTTCTCTGGATGTCAAGAGTAGGTAAGGTTCTTCGCGTTGCATCGAATTAAACCACATGCTCCACCGCTTGTGCGGGCCCCCGTCAATTCATTTGAGTTTTAATCTTGCGACCGTACTCCCCAGGCGGTCTACTTAACGCGTTAGCTCCGAAAGCCACGGCTCAAGGCCACAACCTCCAAGTAGACATCGTTTACGGCGTGGACTACCAGGGTATCTAATCCTGTTTGCTCCCCACGCTTTCGCATCTGAGTGTCAGTATCTGTCCAGGGGGCCGCCTTCGCCACCGGTATTCCTTCAGATCTCTACGCATTTCACCGCTACACCTGAAATTCTACCCCCCTCTACAGTACTCTAGTCTGCCAGTTTCAAATGCAATTCCGAGGTTGAGCCCCGGGCTTTCACATCTGACTTAACAAACCACCTGCATGCGCTTTACGCCCAGTAATTCCGATTAACGCTCGCACCCTCCGTATTACCGCGGCTGCTGGCACGGAGTTAGCCGGTGCTTCTTCTGCAGCTAACGTCAAATGATGTAGCTATTAACTACACCACCTTCCTCACTGCTGAAAGTACTTTACAACCCGAAGGCCTTCTTCATACACGCGGCATGGCTGCATCAGGCTTGCGCCCATTGTGCAATATTCCCCACTGCTGCCTCCCGTAGGAGTCTGGACCGTGTCTCAGTTCCAGTGTGGCTGATCATCCTCTCAGACCAGCTAGGGATCGTCGCCTTGGTGAGCCCTTACCTCACCAACTAGCTAATCCCACCTGGGCATATCCTGACGCGAGAGGCCCGAAGGTCCCCCTCTTTGAGCCGAAGCTATTATGCGGTATTAGCCATCGTTTCCAATGGTTATCCCCCACATCAGGGCAATTTCCCAGGCATTACTCACCCGTCCGCCGCTCGACGCCGTTATCGTTCCCCGAAGGTTCAGATAACTCGTTTCCGCTCGACTTGCATGTGTTAGGCCTGCCGCCAGCGTTCAATCTGAGCCATGATCAAACTCTTCAATTTAAGATTTTGTCGGCTCAATGAATACTGAACATTACATAAAGTAATGTTTGAATTGACTGTGCTGAGTCTTTCGACTCGTTGGTCACTTCGTTTCATTGAAACCTAATTTGAAGCCGAAGCTTCTAATTGGATTATCATCAACGAGTGCCCACACAGATTGATAGGTTTATATTGTTAAAGAGCTTTGCTTTCAATGCTTTAGCACCGAAGCGGATGCGTATAATACGCTACTGACTCTATAAGTCAACATAAAATTCTAAAATAATTTAAAACTTTATGGTGACTTGCTTAAATCTTAAGCAAGTACAGATTTAAAGCCTGGCGATGTCCTACTCTCACATGGGGAAGCCCCACACTACCATCGGCGCTAATTCGTTTCACTTCTGAGTTCGGCATGGAATCAGGTGGGTCCAAATCGCTATGGTCGCCAAGCAAATTCTTTAATTTGAAAAGCTGAAGTTCTTACACATTCAATGTTCTTATTTGAGTCCATCAAAACCCTTTGGGTGTTGTATGGTTAAGCCTCACGGGCAATTAGTACAGGTTAGCTCAACGCCTCACAACGCTTACACACCCTGCCTATCAACGTTCTAGTCTCGAACAACCCTTTAGGACCCTCAAGGGGTCAGGGAAGACTCATCTCAGGGCTCGCTTCCCGCTTAGATGCTTTCAGCGGTTATCGATTCCGAACTTAGCTACCGGGCAATGCGTCTGGCGACACAACCCGAACACCAGAGGTTCGTCCACTCCGGTCCTCTCGTACTAGGAGCAGCCCCCTTCAATCTTCCAACGCCCACGGCAGATAGGGACCGAACTGTCTCACGACGTTCTAAACCCAGCTCGCGTACCACTTTAAATGGCGAACAGCCATACCCTTGGGACCGACTTCAGCCCCAGGATGTGATGAGCCGACATCGAGGTGCCAAACACCGCCGTCGATATGAACTCTTGGGCGGTATCAGCCTGTTATCCCCGGAGTACCTTTTATCCGTTGAGCGATGGCCCTTCCATACAGAACCACCGGATCACTATGACCTGCTTTCGCACCTGCTCGAATTGTCATTCTCGCAGTCAAGCGGGCTTATGCCATTGCACTAACCTCACGATGTCCAACCGTGATTAGCCCACCTTCGTGCTCCTCCGTTACTCTTTGGGAGGAGACCGCCCCAGTCAAACTACCCACCAGGCACTGTCCGCAACCCCGATTCAGGGGTCAACGTTAGAACATCAACACTACAAGGGTGGTATTTCAAGGACGGCTCCAACGATACTGGCGTACCGTCTTCAAAGCCTCCCACCTATCCTACACATGTAGGGTCAATGTTCAGTGCCAAGCTGTAGTAAAGGTTCACGGGGTCTTTCCGTCTAGCCGCGGGTACACTGCATCTTCACAGCGATTTCAATTTCACTGAGTCTCGGGTGGAGACAGCGTGGCCATCATTACGCCATTCGTGCAGGTCGGAACTTACCCGACAAGGAATTTCGCTACCTTAGGACCGTTATAGTTACGGCCGCCGTTTACCGGGGCTTCGATCAAGAGCTTCGACCGAAGTCTAACCCCATCAATTAACCTTCCGGCACCGGGCAGGCGTCACACCGTATACGTCATCTTACGATTTTGCACAGTGCTGTGTTTTTAATAAACAGTTGCAGCCACCTGGTATCTGCGACTCTCAATAGCTCCATCCGCGAGGGACTTCACCGTCAAGAGCGTACCTTCTCCCGAAGTTACGGTACCATTTTGCCTAGTTCCTTCACCCGAGTTCTCTCAAGCGCCTTGGTATTCTCTACCCGACCACCTGTGTCGGTTTGGGGTACGATTCCTTACAATCTGAAGCTTAGAGGCTTTTCCTGGAAGCATGGCATCAATGACTTCACACCCGTAGGTGCTCGACGTCGTGTCTCAGCCTTAGAAAGAGCCGGATTTACCTAACTCTTAAGCCTACGCACTTGAACCTGGACAACCGTCGCCAGGCCCACCTAGCCTTCTCCGTCCCCCCATCGCAATTGTAAGAAGTACGGGAATATTAACCCGTTTCCCATCGACTACGCCTTTCGGCCTCGCCTTAGGGGTCGACTTACCCTGCCCCGATTAACGTTGGACAGGAACCCTTGGTCTTCCGGCGAGGGGGTTTTTCACCCCCTTTATCGTTACTCATGTCAGCATTCGCACTTCTGATACCTCCAGCATGCTTTACAACACACCTTCAACGGCTTACAGAACGCTCCCCTACCCAATGACTAAAAGTCATTGCCGCAGCTTCGGTTTATAGCTTAGCCCCGTTACATCTTCCGCGCAGGCCGACTCGACTAGTGAGCTATTACGCTTTCTTTAAATGATGGCTGCTTCTAAGCCAACATCCTAGCTGTCTAAGCCTTCCCACATCGTTTCCCACTTAGCTATAATTTGGGACCTTAGCTGGCGGTCTGGGTTGTTTCCCTCTCCACGACGGACGTTAGCACCCGCCGTGTGTCTCCCGGATAGTACTTACTGGTATTCGGAGTTTGCAAAGGGTTGGTAAGTCGGGATGACCCCCTAGCCTTAACAGTGCTCTACCCCCAGTAGTATTCGTCCGAGGCTCTACCTAAATAGATTTCGGGGAGAACCAGCTATCTCCAGGTTTGATTGGCCTTTCACCCCTAGCCACAAGTCATCCGCTAATTTTTCAACATTAGTCGGTTCGGTCCTCCAGTTGATGTTACTCAACCTTCAACCTGCCCATGGCTAGATCACCTGGTTTCGGGTCTATATCCAGCAACTCGACGCCCAGTTAAGACTCGATTTCTCTACGGCTCCCCTAGATGGTTAACCTTGCTACTGAATATAAGTCGCTGACCCATTATACAAAAGGTACGCAGTCACACCACGAAGGTGCTCCTACTGCTTGTACGTACACGGTTTCAGGTTCTATTTCACTCCCCTCACAGGGGTTCTTTTCGCCTTTCCCTCACGGTACTGGTTCACTATCGGTCAGTCAGTAGTATTTAGCCTTGGAGGATGGTCCCCCCATATTCAGACAGGATATCACGTGTCCCGCCCTACTCGATTTCACTGAATGTGCGTTGTCGACTACGGGGCTATCACCCTGTATCGCCGGACTTTCCAGACCGTTCGTCTAACGCATATAAAGCTTAAGGGCTAGTCCAATTTCGCTCGCCGCTACTTTCGGAATCTCGGTTGATTTCTTTTCCTCGGGGTACTTAGATGTTTCAGTTCCCCCGGTTCGCCTCATTAACCTATGTATTCAGTTAATGATACATGCTTATGCATGTGGGTTTCCCCATTCGGAAATCCCAGACTCAAGTGGCTTTTACTGCCTAATCTGGGCTTATCGCAAGTTAATACGTCCTTCATCGCCTCTGACTGCCAAGGCATCCACCGTGTACGCTTAGTCACTTAACCATACAACCCCAAAGAGTTTCGCAAAGCGAATCTTGAGGATGTTGTTTAAACAACCAAAGTTGTCTGCAATTTTTATACATGATGCAGACTCGATTTTGCCGGACTCAAATTCCAAGAACACTTGAATGTGTTGTATTGGTGTTTGTCATAAAGACAAACATTGAGAACTTTACAATCAACAATAAATTGTTGATTTGTCAGCTTTCCAAATTGTTAAAGAGCTAATCACTTCCGAAGAAGTAACCATTTTTAAAAGCACTTAATCAAGTACGCTTAAAGATGGTATCCCGTAGGGGAGTCGAACCCCTGTTACCGCCG
This sequence comes from Vibrio sp. TBV020, assembly GCF_046056895.1. Taxonomy (NCBI): domain Bacteria; kingdom Pseudomonadati; phylum Pseudomonadota; class Gammaproteobacteria; order Vibrionales; family Vibrionaceae; genus Vibrio; species Vibrio sp. TBV020. The sequence continues at coordinate 3,311,404 of NZ_JBEEAQ010000003.1, forward strand.
TGAAAGGGCGGTGTCCTAGGCCTCTAGACGAACGGGACACTAATAAAGGGCTCTTAATAAGACATATCAATCTGTGTGAACACTCATCGCAATAATCATCGTATAAGGAGGTGATCCAGCCCCAGGTTCCCCTAGGGCTACCTTGTTACGACTTCACCCCAGTCATGAACCACAAAGTGGTGAGCGTCCCCCCGAAGGTTAAACTACCCACTTCTTTTGCAGCCCACTCCCATGGTGTGACGGGCGGTGTGTACAAGGCCCGGGAACGTATTCACCGTGGCATTCTGATCCACGATTACTAGCGATTCCGACTTCATGGAGTCGAGTTGCAGACTCCAATCCGGACTACGACGCACTTTTTGGGATTCGCTCACTATCGCTAGCTTGCTGCCCTCTGTATGCGCCATTGTAGCACGTGTGTAGCCCTACTCGTAAGGGCCATGATGACTTGACGTCGTCCCCACCTTCCTCCGGTTTATCACCGGCAGTCTCCCTGGAGTTCCCGACATTACTCGCTGGCAAACAAGGATAAGGGTTGCGCTCGTTGCGGGACTTAACCCAACATTTCACAACACGAGCTGACGACAGCCATGCAGCACCTGTCTCAGAGTTCCCGAAGGCACTAATCCATCTCTGGAAAATTCTCTGGATGTCAAGAGTAGGTAAGGTTCTTCGCGTTGCATCGAATTAAACCACATGCTCCACCGCTTGTGCGGGCCCCCGTCAATTCATTTGAGTTTTAATCTTGCGACCGTACTCCCCAGGCGGTCTACTTAACGCGTTAGCTCCGAAAGCCACGGCTCAAGGCCACAACCTCCAAGTAGACATCGTTTACGGCGTGGACTACCAGGGTATCTAATCCTGTTTGCTCCCCACGCTTTCGCATCTGAGTGTCAGTATCTGTCCAGGGGGCCGCCTTCGCCACCGGTATTCCTTCAGATCTCTACGCATTTCACCGCTACACCTGAAATTCTACCCCCCTCTACAGTACTCTAGTCTGCCAGTTTCAAATGCAATTCCGAGGTTGAGCCCCGGGCTTTCACATCTGACTTAACAAACCACCTGCATGCGCTTTACGCCCAGTAATTCCGATTAACGCTCGCACCCTCCGTATTACCGCGGCTGCTGGCACGGAGTTAGCCGGTGCTTCTTCTGCAGCTAACGTCAAATAATGTAGCTATTAACTACA